>NZ_CP091421.1:0-10000 GCF_021729365.1 Bacillus sp. R45
ATGGAGAATATATTGGATCTTTGGAATCAAGCTCTAGCTCAAATTGAGAAAAAGCTAAGCAAACCGAGTTTCGAAACTTGGATGAAGTCGACGAAAGCCCATTCGCTGCAAGGAGATACCTTAACCATCACCGCTCCCAATGAATTTGCCAGAGACTGGCTGGAGTCCAGGTACTTACATCTCATTGCAGATACCATATATGAATTAACCGGGGAAGAATTGAGCGTCAAATTTGTCATTCCTCAAAATCAGGACGAAGAAGACTTTTTGCCGAAACCGCAAGTGAAAAAAGCGGCAAAAGAGGAACCGTCTGATTTTCCCCAAAGCATGCTCAACCCGAAATATACATTCGACACATTCGTCATCGGATCGGGAAACCGATTCGCCCATGCAGCATCACTGGCTGTGGCGGAAGCACCCGCTAAAGCGTACAACCCTTTATTTATATACGGGGGAGTCGGTTTAGGAAAAACCCACTTAATGCACGCGATCGGCCATTATGTCATTGATCATAATCCTTCAGCCAAAGTGGTGTACCTGTCTTCTGAAAAATTCACAAATGAATTCATCAACTCAATCCGCGATAATAAAGCCGTTGATTTCCGCAACCGCTACCGGAACGTTGATGTACTTTTGATAGATGATATTCAATTTTTAGCCGGAAAAGAACAAACACAGGAAGAGTTTTTCCATACATTCAACACGCTTCATGAAGAAAGCAAACAAATCGTGATTTCCAGTGACAGACCGCCTAAAGAGATCCCGACCCTTGAAGACCGCCTGCGTTCGCGGTTCGAATGGGGATTGATTACAGATATCACACCGCCGGATCTGGAAACGCGGATTGCCATTCTGAGAAAGAAAGCGAAGGCGGAGGGCCTTGATATTCCGAACGAGGTCATGCTTTACATCGCCAATCAGATTGACAGCAACATCCGCGAACTGGAAGGGGCATTAATCCGGGTTGTCGCCTATTCATCCTTAATCAATAAAGACATTAACGCAGACCTGGCTGCAGAAGCATTGAAAGATATTATTCCGTCTTCTAAGCCGAAGGTCATTACGATAAAAGAGATTCAGCGGATTGTCGGACAGCAGTTCAACATTAAGCTTGAAGATTTCAAAGCGAAAAAGCGTACGAAATCTGTGGCTTTCCCAAGACAAATTGCGATGTATCTTTCAAGAGAAATGACGGATTCTTCTTTGCCTAAAATCGGGGAAGAATTTGGCGGGAGAGACCATACAACCGTCATTCACGCCCACGAAAAGATTTCAAAACTGCTGATTGATGACGAGCAGCTTCAGCAGCAGGTGAAAGAAATAAAAGAACTGCTTAAATAATGTGCCCTCGGATGAATCGGGGAAAGTGTGAATAACTTTTTCATAGCCATGCACAGTCTGTCCACATGTGGGTAGGCTGTGTTTCCTGTCTTTTTCACAACTTATCCACAAATCCACAGGCCCTACTATTACTACTGCTATTTTTAAAATATATTAATTATATTATCCGTTAGGAGGATAAACATGAAATTTACGATTCAAAAAGATCGGTTAGTCGAAAGTGTACAAGACGTTCTAAAAGCCGTTTCATCCAGAACCACAATTCCCATTCTCACCGGTATTAAGATCGTCGCCTCAGATGAAGGAGTATCTTTCACAGGAAGTGACTCTGATATTTCAATTGAGTCATTCATTCCGAAAGAAGATGATGATAAAGAAATCGTGACGATCGATCAGCCGGGAAGTATCGTGCTGCAAGCGCGTTTCTTCAGCGAAATCGTTAAAAAACTGCCGATGGCGACTGTTGAAATCGAAGTTCAAAATCAATATTTAACGATTATCCGTTCCGGAAAAGCCGAATTTAATTTAAACGGCCTTGATGCAGATGAATATCCGCATCTACCGCAAATCGAAGAGCATCACGCCATTCAGATTCCGACGGATCTTTTGAAAAACCTGATCCGCCAAACCGTGTTCGCTGTGTCCGCCTCAGAAACACGCCCTATCTTGACAGGTGTAAACTGGAAAGTTGAAAACAGTGAATTATTATGCACTGCCACGGATAGCCACCGACTCGCTTTAAGAAAGGCGAAGCTTGATATTCCGGAAGACAGCTCTTATAACGTGGTCATTCCCGGGAAAAGCTTAACCGAGCTGAGCAAAATTCTTGATGACAGCCAAGAGCTGGTGGATATCGTCATTACAGAAACCCAAGTTCTGTTCAAAGCGAAAAACGTATTGTTCTTCTCAAGATTGCTTGACGGAAACTATCCGGACACGACCAGCTTAATTCCGCAGGAAAGCAAAACGGAAATCGTCGTGAACACGAAGGAATTTTTACAGGCGATAGACCGTGCTTCTTTATTGGCGAGAGAAGGCCGCAACAACGTTGTAAAACTTTCTGCCAAACCGGCGGATTCGCTTGAGATTTCATCAAATTCTCCGGAAATCGGGAAAGTGGTCGAAGCTGTGCTGGCAGACAAGATTGACGGCGAGGAATTAAATATTTCATTCAGTCCAAAATATATGATGGACGCACTGAAAGTACTTGAAGGAGCGGACATCCGTATCAGCTTTACGGGAGCGATGAGACCGTTTCTTATCCGTACGCCGAATGATGAGACCATCGTTCAGCTCATCCTTCCGGTCAGAACGTATTAATCAAACAGAATGTGCTGCCGGCTTAGTTCGGCAGCTTTTCTATTCATCAGCCGCTCCCTCAAGTTTTCCCTTTCCTTATTTCAGGATTTTTTAGTACAATTAGATATTAGTGATATTTGAAAGAGGTCGATATTATGGCAAATCCGATTTCGATTGATACAGAAATGATTACGCTTGGCCAGTTTTTAAAATTAGCCGATGTGATTCAGTCCGGCGGCATGGCGAAGTGGTTTCTGAGCGAGCATGAGGTGACTGTCAACAATGAACCTGACAATCGCCGCGGCAGAAAGCTTTACGTTGGAGACGTGGTCGCGATTGAAGGATTTGGTTCATTTCAAGTCGTCAATTAAAGCGGGTGACAGCGGTTGTATATCCAAAATTTAGAATTAACATCCTACCGTAATTATGAGCGCGCTGAGCTTCAATTCGAAAACAAGGTGAATGTGATCATCGGGGAAAATGCCCAGGGCAAAACCAATCTGATGGAAGCCATCTATGTCCTTTCGATGGCAAAATCACACCGCACCTCAAATGACAAAGAACTTATACGGTGGGACGAAGACTATGCTAAAATAGAAGGAAGAGTGATGAAGCGCAACGGGGACATCCCGATGCAGCTTGTCATCTCCAAAAAAGGTAAAAAGGGCAAGGTCAATCATATAGAGCAGCAAAAACTCAGTCAGTATGTCGGAGCGCTGAACACCATTATGTTTGCCCCTGAGGATTTAAATCTCGTCAAAGGAAGCCCTCAGGTGAGGAGAAGATTTCTCGATATGGAGATCGGTCAGGTTTCTGCCGTTTATCTGTATGATTTATCTCTTTATCAAAAAATCCTTTCACAGCGGAATCATTTTCTGAAACAGCTGCAAAGCCGGAAACAGACTGACCGGACCATGCTTGACGTTCTCACTGATCAGCTGATCGAAGCAGCCGCAAAAGTTGTCGCCAGACGTCTGCAGTTTACGGCGCAGCTTGAAAAATGGGCGCAGCCGATCCATTCCGGCATTTCCCGGGGAATTGAAGAACTGACGCTTAAGTATCACACGGCGCTTGATGTATCAGATCCCAAAGATTTGTCGAAAATAGGTAACAGCTACCAGGAGTCTTTTTCGAAATTAAAAGAAAAAGAAATAGAACGAGGCGTCACATTATTCGGACCGCATCGGGATGATGTCCTTTTTTATGTGAACGGACGCGATGTGCAGACTTACGGTTCGCAGGGACAGCAGCGTACGACGGCTTTGTCTCTGAAGCTGGCTGAAATAGATTTGATTCATGAAGAAATCGGAGAATACCCCATTTTACTTTTGGATGATGTACTAAGCGAGCTGGATGATTACCGACAGTCCCATTTGCTTCATACGATCCAAGGCCGTGTGCAGACATTTGTCACCACGACGAGCGTGGATGGCATTGACCACGATACCTTACATCAAGCAGGAATGTTCCGTGTGGAAAACGGTGCGTTAGTGAAGTGAAGAAATGAGGTGAGCGATTGTATATTCATTTAGGTGACGACTTTGTCGTTTCAACCCGCGATATCGTCGGCATTTTTGACTGCAAGGTCAATGTATCGCCGATCGTTGAAGAATTTCTGGACAGACAGAAAGAAAAAGTAGTGCCGTCCGTAAACGGCACGCCAAAGTCTATCGTAGTCACGACTGAGAATATATATTACTCTCCCTTATCTTCCGGCACACTGAAGAAACGTGCGCAATTTATGTTAGAAATAGATTCTTAGCGGATCTTTACAATGAATATATTATCGTTTAAGAAAAGTGTAGGTGAATGTGCATGGCTATGGAACAGCAGCAAAATAGTTATGATGAGAATCAGATACAGGTATTAGAAGGTTTGGAAGCTGTTCGAAAGAGACCGGGGATGTACATCGGATCAACTAACAGCAAAGGCCTTCACCATTTGGTGTGGGAAATCGTCGACAACAGTATTGACGAAGCCCTGGCCGGTTATTGTACAGATATTAACATCGAGATTGAAAAAGATAACAGCATTACCGTTAAGGACAACGGGCGCGGAATTCCGGTCGGTATCCAAGAGAAGATGGGCCGCCCTGCGGTTGAAGTCATCATGACCGTTCTCCACGCCGGCGGTAAATTTGACGGAAGCGGATATAAAGTATCCGGCGGTCTTCACGGTGTAGGGGCATCCGTCGTAAACGCCTTGTCGACCACTCTTGACGTTACGGTTCATCGTGACGGCAAAATCCATTATCAGGCGTACGAGCGCGGTGTACCTGTGGCCGATCTTGAAGTGATCGGCGAAACTGATAAGACCGGAACGATTACGCACTTCGTTCCGGACCCGGAAATTTTCAAAGAAACAACCGTATATGACTATGATCTGCTTTCAAACCGTGTCCGGGAATTGGCCTTCCTGACAAAAGGCGTAAACATCACGATTGAAGACAAACGTGAAGGACAAGAACGGAAAAACGAGTACCACTACGAAGGCGGAATCAAAAGCTATGTTGAGTACTTAAACCGTTCCAAAGAAGTCGTTCATGAAGAGCCGATTTATATCGAAGGCGAGAAAGACGGCATAACGGTTGAAGTTGCATTGCAATACAACGACAGCTATACAAGCAATATTTATTCTTTCACAAATAATATCAACACATACGAAGGCGGCACGCACGAGGCCGGATTTAAAACCGGTCTGACCCGTGTCATAAACGACTATGCAAGAAGAAAAGGGATTTTCAAAGAAAATGATCCGAATTTAAGCGGAGATGATGTGAGAGAAGGGCTGACTGCCATTATTTCAATTAAGCACCCTGATCCGCAATTCGAAGGGCAGACGAAAACCAAGCTCGGCAACTCCGAAGCGAGAACGATCACTGATACGCTGTTTTCTTCTGCGCTGGAAACATTCCTTCTTGAAAATCCGGACTCAGCCCGCAAAATCGTTGAAAAAGGTTTAATGGCCGCAAGAGCGCGGATGGCGGCGAAAAAAGCCCGGGAATTGACCCGGCGCAAAAGTGCGCTTGAGATTTCCAATCTGCCGGGCAAACTGGCGGACTGTTCTTCTAAAGATCCGAGCATTTCCGAGCTGTATATCGTAGAGGGTGACTCTGCGGGCGGATCAGCGAAACAGGGACGGGACCGTCATTTCCAAGCCATTCTGCCGCTGCGCGGTAAGATTCTGAACGTTGAGAAAGCCAGACTTGATAAGATTCTCTCAAACAATGAGGTCAGATCAATGATCACGGCCCTCGGAACAGGAATCGGAGAAGATTTTAATCTTGAAAAAGCGCGTTATCATAAAGTGGTCATCATGACGGATGCCGATGTTGACGGCGCCCATATCAGAACGCTTTTATTAACGTTCTTCTACAGATACATGCGGGAAATCATCGAAAACGGCTATGTCTACATTGCCCAGCCGCCGCTTTATAAAGTGCAGCAGGGAAAACGGGTGGAATACGCTTATAACGATAAGCAGCTTGATGAGCTGTTAAAAGAGCTTCCGCAATCACCTAAGCCCGGCCTCCAGCGTTATAAAGGTCTTGGAGAAATGAACGCGACTCAGCTTTGGGAAACGACAATGGACCCTGCGACCAGAACGCTTCTGCAAGTCAATCTTGAAGATGCAATGGACGCTGACGAGACTTTTGAAATGCTGATGGGTGACAAAGTAGAACCGCGGAGAAACTTCATAGAAGCAAACGCCAGATACGTGAAAAATCTTGATATTTAACCAAGAAAGCCTTATTTTCGTTAAGAAATAAGGCTTTTTTCTCAAAGCGGCTTCTAAAGCCTCTGAAAACCCGCAAAACCCGTATATTCTACTAAATTAATGTGTATAAACACAAGTTTATTGATATAATGGAGAATAGTGAAATCGTATTGAAGATCATAATGGACAATCTACTCCCACATTATTTCATGTGATACTTCAGGGAGGTTTTTTTAATGAGTGAACAAAACACACCACAAGTACGTGAAGTCAATATCAGTCAGGAAATGCGGACATCCTTCCTGGACTATGCAATGAGCGTTATCGTATCCCGGGCGCTTCCGGATGTGCGTGACGGTCTGAAGCCGGTTCACAGACGGATTTTGTACGCAATGAATGATTTAGGCATGACCAGTGACAAACCATATAAAAAATCTGCCCGTATCGTCGGTGAAGTTATCGGTAAGTACCACCCGCACGGTGACTCAGCGGTTTACGAATCAATGGTCAGAATGGCGCAGGATTTTAACTACCGCTACATGCTTGTTGACGGACACGGCAACTTCGGTTCGGTTGACGGCGACTCAGCGGCCGCGATGCGTTACACAGAAGCGAGAATGTCAAAAATCGCAATGGAAATTCTGCGTGACATTACGAAAGACACGATTGACTATCAAGATAACTATGACGGTTCAGAAAGAGAGCCTGCCGTCATGCCTTCGAGATTTCCGAATCTGCTCGTAAACGGGGCTGCCGGTATTGCGGTCGGAATGGCGACAAACATTCCCCCGCATCAGCTTGGGGAAGTCATTGAAGGCGTGCTTGCCGTAAGTGAGAATCCTGAGATTACAAACCAGGAGCTGATGGAATACATCCCGGGCCCGGATTTTCCGACTGCAGGTCAGATTTTGGGCCGGAGCGGCATCCGCAAGGCATATGAATCCGGACGGGGATCAATCACGATCCGGGCTAAGGCTGAAATCGAAGAGACTTCATCGGGAAAAGAAAGAATTATTGTCACGGAACTTCCTTATCAGGTGAACAAAGCGAGATTAATTGAAAAAATCGCGGATCTTGTCCGGGACAAAAAAATCGAAGGAATTACCGATCTGCGAGACGAATCCGACCGTAACGGAATGAGAATCGTCATTGAGATCCGCCGTGACGCCAATGCTCACGTCATTTTGAATAACCTGTACAAACAAACGGCCCTGCAGACGTCTTTCGGAATCAACCTGCTGGCGCTCGTTGACGGACAGCCGAAGGTACTAAGCCTGAAACAATGTCTGGAGCATTATCTTGATCACCAAAAGGTTGTGATCCGGCGCAGAACGGCTTACGAACTCCGCAAAGCGGAAGCGAGAGCTCACATTCTGGAAGGTTTAAGAATTGCTCTCGATCATTTAGATGCCGTTATTTCTCTTATCCGCAATTCCCAGACGGCTGAAATTGCGAGAACGGGTTTGATCGAACAATTCTCACTGACTGAAAAACAAGCGCAAGCTATTCTGGATATGCGCCTTCAGCGATTAACCGGTCTGGAGCGCGAAAAGATTGAAGAGGAATATCAATCACTTGTTGCGCTTATCGCTGAGCTGAAAGATATTTTAGCCAATGAAGAAAGAGTTCTTGAGATCATCCGTGAAGAACTTAATGAAATCAAAGAGCGTTTCAATGATGAGAGACGCACTGAAATCGTGACGTCCGGTCTTGAAACAATTGAAGATGAAGATCTTATCGAGAGAGAAAATATCGTCATCACACTGACCCATAACGGCTATGTTAAACGTCTCCCGGCGTCCACATACCGCAGCCAAAAACGGGGCGGAAAAGGCGTACAGGGAATGGGAACGAATGAAGATGACTTTGTGGAACACTTAATTTCCACATCAACGCACGATACGATTCTGTTCTTCTCTAATAAAGGGAAGGTATACCGTTCTAAAGGATATGAAATCCCTGAATACGGCCGTACGGCAAAAGGCATTCCGATTATTAACCTTCTGGAAGTTGAAAAAGGCGAATGGATTAATGCCATTATTCCGGTCAGCACGTTTGATGAGGAGCAATACCTCTTCTTTACGACCAAACAAGGGGTGTCGAAACGTACGGCACTGTCCCAGTTTGCGAATATACGGAATAACGGTCTGATCGCCCTGGGTCTCCGGGAAGACGATGAACTGATGGCCGTCCGCCTGACTGACGGCAAGAAACAAATCATCATCGGAACGAAGAACGGTTTGCTGATCCGTTTCCCTGAAGAAGATGTAAGACAAATGGGACGCACAGCTGCGGGTGTTAAAGGCATCACGCTGACAGACGATGATGTCGTTGTAGGCATGGAGATTCTTGAAGAAGACTCCCATGTCCTCATAGTGACAGAAAACGGCTACGGTAAACGCACACCGGCTTCAGAATACAGAGTTCAAAGCCGGGGCGGAAAAGGCCTTAAAACATGTAAAATCACTGACAGCAACGGTCCGTTAGTAACTGTGAAAGCAACAAAAGGCGAAGAGGACTTAATGATTATTACGGCAAGCGGCGTGTTAATTAGAATGGATATTAATGATATCTCCACTACGGGACGCGTAACACAAGGCGTCCGTCTGATCCGCATGTCTGATCAAGAGCATGTAGCCACTGTGGCGCTTGTCGAAAAGAATGAAGAAGAGCCGGAAGAAACGGAAGAAGTATAAACGTAAAAGCGCAGCTGCAACAGGCTGCGCTTTTACTATATAAAGAAATGAAAAAAAGCTTTGACACATGGTGATGATGCTGATATAATTCTTTTTGTTGTCTTTTTAATAGAAAGGCAAGCCTAGCGAAAATATTTTTTAAAAAAGTATTGACCTAGCAAACTGAAAATGTTATGATTAAGAGGTCGCTTCGAGAGGGGCGAAAAAGTTCTTTGAAAACTAAACAAGACAAAACGTACCTGTTAATTCAAAGTTTTAAATAAATCGCACAGCGATGTGCGTAGTCAGTCAAACACTTTATCGGAGAGTTTGATCCTGGCTCAGGACGAACGCTGGCGGCGTGCCTAATACATGCAAGTCGAGCGGACAGATGGGAGCTTGCTCCCTGATGTTAGCGGCGGACGGGTGAGTAACACGTGGGTAACCTGCCTGTAAGACTGGGATAACTCCGGGAAACCGGGGCTAATACCGGATGGTTGTCTGAACCGCATGGTTCAGACATAAAAGGTGGCTTCGGCTACCACTTACAGATGGACCCGCGGCGCATTAGCTAGTTGGTGAGGTAACGGCTCACCAAGGCGACGATGCGTAGCCGACCTGAGAGGGTGATCGGCCACACTGGGACTGAGACACGGCCCAGACTCCTACGGGAGGCAGCAGTAGGGAATCTTCCGCAATGGACGAAAGTCTGACGGAGCAACGCCGCGTGAGTGATGAAGGTTTTCGGATCGTAAAGCTCTGTTGTTAGGGAAGAACAAGTGCCGTTCAAATAGGGCGGCACCTTGACGGTACCTAACCAGAAAGCCACGGCTAACTACGTGCCAGCAGCCGCGGTAATACGTAGGTGGCAAGCGTTGTCCGGAATTATTGGGCGTAAAGGGCTCGCAGGCGGTTTCTTAAGTCTGATGTGAAAGCCCCCGGCTCAACCGGGGAGGGTCATTGGAAAC
>NZ_CP091421.1:12500-32500 GCF_021729365.1 Bacillus sp. R45
TGAAGCAAGACCGGAAGGACTTGTGGAGCGCTTAGAAGTGAGAATGCCGGTATGAGTAGCGAAAGAGGGGTGAGAATCCCCTCCACCGAATGCCTAAGGTTTCCTGAGGAAGGCTCGTCCGCTCAGGGTTAGTCGGGACCTAAGCCGAGGCCGAAAGGCGTAGGCGATGGATAACAGGTTGATATTCCTGTACCACCTCCTCACCATTTGAGCAATGGGGGGACGCAGGAGGATAGGGTAAGCGCGGTATTGGATATCCGCGTCCAAGCAGTTAGGCTGGGAAATAGGCAAATCCGTTTCCCGTGAAGGCTGAGCTGTGATGGCGAGCGAATTATAGTAGCGAAGTTCCTGATTCCACACTGCCAAGAAAAGCCTCTAGCGAGGTGAGAGGTGCCCGTACCGCAAACCGACACAGGTAGGCGAGGAGAGAATCCTAAGGTGATCGAGAGAACTCTCGTTAAGGAACTCGGCAAAATGACCCCGTAACTTCGGGAGAAGGGGTGCTCTGTTAGGGTGCAAGCCCGAGAGAGCCGCAGTGAATAGGCCCAGGCGACTGTTTAGCAAAAACACAGGTCTCTGCGAAGCCGTAAGGCGAAGTATAGGGGCTGACGCCTGCCCGGTGCTGGAAGGTTAAGAGGAGCGCTTAGCGTAAGCGAAGGTGCGAATTGAAGCCCCAGTAAACGGCGGCCGTAACTATAACGGTCCTAAGGTAGCGAAATTCCTTGTCGGGTAAGTTCCGACCCGCACGAAAGGCGCAACGATCTGGGCACTGTCTCAACGAGAGACTCGGTGAAATTATAGTACCTGTGAAGATGCAGGTTACCCGCGACAGGACGGAAAGACCCCGTGGAGCTTTACTGCAGCCTGATATTGAATGTTGGTACAGCTTGTACAGGATAGGTAGGAGCCTTGGAAACCGGAGCGCCAGCTTCGGTGGAGGCATCGGTGGGATACTACCCTGGCTGTATTGACCTTCTAACCCGCCGCCCTTATCGGGCGGGGAGACAGTGTCAGGTGGGCAGTTTGACTGGGGCGGTCGCCTCCTAAAAGGTAACGGAGGCGCCCAAAGGTTCCCTCAGAATGGTTGGAAATCATTCGCAGAGTGTAAAGGCACAAGGGAGCTTGACTGCGAGACCTACAAGTCGAGCAGGGACGAAAGTCGGGCTTAGTGATCCGGTGGTTCCGCATGGAAGGGCCATCGCTCAACGGATAAAAGCTACCCCGGGGATAACAGGCTTATCTCCCCCAAGAGTCCACATCGACGGGGAGGTTTGGCACCTCGATGTCGGCTCATCGCATCCTGGGGCTGTAGTCGGTCCCAAGGGTTGGGCTGTTCGCCCATTAAAGCGGTACGCGAGCTGGGTTCAGAACGTCGTGAGACAGTTCGGTCCCTATCCGTCGCGGGCGCAGGAAATTTGAGAGGAGCTGTCCTTAGTACGAGAGGACCGGGATGGACGCACCGCTGGTGTACCAGTTGTTCTGCCAAGGGCATCGCTGGGTAGCTATGTGCGGACGGGATAAGTGCTGAAAGCATCTAAGCATGAAGCCCCCCTCAAGATGAGATTTCCCATTCCGCAAGGAAGTAAGATCCCTGAAAGATGATCAGGTTGATAGGTCTGAGGTGGAAGTGTGGCGACACATGGAGCTGACAGATACTAATCGATCGAGGACTTAACCAATTTGAATGTATGCTTACTGTTATCTAGTTTTGAGAGAACACTCTCAATGGTTTGGTGGCGATAGCGAAGAGGTCACACCCGTTCCCATGCCGAACACGGAAGTTAAGCTCTTCAGCGCCGATGGTAGTCGGGGGTTTCCCCCTGTGAGAGTAGGACGCCGCCAAGCTATATTTACGGTAAAGGCAGCTCATCATGAGCTGCCTTTTTTGTTTACAAGTATTGCTTCAGAAATTTAGAAACGTAATACGGAAATTTGCGTTCCGTGACCTCTAAGAACCGTCGGATCATCACATAATCATCACTGACATGCTGTGTCAGCAGTTCATACCACCACTCCGTTTCATATCTCGCAATCATCCCGATATTGTAGAGAACCAAATAATGAATAATCATTTCCGGAAGATGCAGGAAGTGATCACGCTGAGAGGGAATGTAATATTGATTTTTCTCCAAGTGAAACAATAAATTTGGAGAAGACCAAGGTTCTCTGTCTATCGGGTCAGCCTCAAAAACCAAGTGGTTATGGTCTTTCCTCAGAAAAGACCACTTCAAATGATGGCTGATATATTCAGCAAAGCGGGAATCAGACATATTGTAATGAATCACCGCATGCTCAGGCACTGAAATAAGGTCATCGTTCAGCTCTACTTGGGTCAGCCAATTCTTTTTCTCTTGGAAGTAAAAGACAGTATGCAATTCAGGTATGGCTGTCAGCAATTTCTTCATTGTGTACCGTTCTTCCTCAAGACCAGCTATCCCGAATAAGTGCTTCATTACATGAATACATAAGCCATTGCGCTGCACCTTCACTTCATCATCCCTAAAGGAGTAATTTTGCTTTTTGCGTTTCCGGGCAGTCACGCCATGCGCGAGTACTGAAGCGTGGCTTGGGTAGCTTGGATCTGTGGTCAGAAGGCAGGCTTTCAGCAATTGTGACATCCCGTAAAACAACAGAATAGGCTTAATTTCTAAAGGAGAAAGAGATGCCTGCTTATAAAAGGACTCGGCGTGTTTGATAAAGAATATGAAGCGCTCACTGTTCTTAAACGCATATCGTTTTGGTTCTTCCATGCCGCTTTCTGTATAGACTTTGTTTAGAAATTTCTGGGAAGATTCTACGGAATAAAATAATGATAACTCTTTCCACTCATGATCTCTCATATGTATTTTTAAACCCTTTCCTTTATCTAAATATTTCAACTCTTTTTCGCTTCCTTGACATGCTGTTTTCTAGTTGATAATCTACATATAATATTTTGCCGAAAAGAGGGGGATTTACTAATGTGGGAAAGTAAATTTTCAAAAGAAGGCTTAACGTTCGATGATGTACTGCTCGTACCGGCTCAATCAGACGTACTTCCGCGTGATGTGGATTTATCTGTTGAACTGACAAAAACGTTAAAGCTTAATATTCCTGTCATCAGTGCGGGAATGGATACAGTAACAGAATCAGCAATGGCGATTGCGATGGCCAGACAGGGCGGCTTGGGCATTATCCATAAAAACATGTCCATCGAACAGCAGGCTGAACATGTTGACAAAGTCAAACGTTCTGAACGGGGCGTTATTACAAATCCCTTCTTTTTAACACCTGATCATCAAGTATTCGATGCGGAGCATTTGATGGGGAAATACAGAATTTCCGGTGTTCCGATCGTAGATAATAAAGACGATCAAAAGCTTGTCGGTATCATTACAAACCGTGATCTTCGCTTTATCTCTGATTATTCAATGAAAATCAGTGATGTCATGACAAAAGAAGAGCTGGTTACGGCTCCTGTGGGAACCACATTAGACGAAGCAGAAAAAATCTTACAGAAACATAAAATTGAAAAACTTCCGTTAGTGGATGACCAAAACAAATTAAAAGGTCTTATCACGATCAAAGATATTGAAAAGGTTATCGAATTCCCTAATTCATCTAAAGATGAACACGGACGCCTTATTGTCGGCGCTGCGGTAGGCGTGACAGGCGATACAATGACACGCGTCAGCAAGCTTGTTGAAGCGAATGTCGACGTTATCGTGGTTGATACGGCTCACGGACATTCCAGAGGCGTACTGAACACAGTTGCGAAAATCCGTGAAACATATCCTGAACTGAACATTATCGCAGGAAATGTTGCAACGGCTGAAGCGACAAAAGCTCTGATTGAAGCCGGAGCAAATATTGTCAAAGTGGGAATCGGGCCTGGTTCTATCTGTACGACACGCGTCGTTGCAGGTGTAGGCGTACCGCAGATCACTGCCATTTATGATTGTGCCACTGAAGCGAGAAAACACGGCGCGACAATTATCGCAGACGGCGGTATTAAATTCTCCGGAGATATTACGAAAGCGTTGGCTTCAGGAGGACATGCCGTAATGCTCGGAAGCCTGCTTGCCGGTACTTCAGAAAGCCCGGGAGAGACTGAAATCTATCAGGGCAGAAGATTTAAAGTGTATCGCGGTATGGGTTCTGTCGCTGCCATGGAAAAAGGCAGTAAAGACCGATATTTCCAAGAAGAAAATAAGAAATTCGTCCCTGAAGGTATCGAAGGACGGACTCCGTACAAAGGTCCTGTAGAAGAAACAGTGTATCAGCTTGTCGGCGGTCTTCGTTCAGGTATGGGATATTGCGGTTCAAAAGACTTGCGCGCTTTAAGAGAAGAGGCTCAATTCATCCGTATGACAGGTGCCGGTCTTCGCGAAAGTCATCCGCATGATGTCCAAATTACGAAAGAATCACCAAACTACACAATCTCATAATTGTTACAAATAAAAAACATTTGACAGGGTCGCTGACTCTGTCTATTTTTTTTATATCGAGTGTGATAAAATTTATACTGTTGTGTTTTGAATTTGAATATGTCCTTAACGGCTTAATTATAGATTTAAAATGAATGACGGAGGTCGTAAGATTGAACATCACGAAATGGAAACAGCTGTTGGTGTCATTAGTGGTACTGGCACTGGCCGCAACTTGCTTTGTTCCGATGTCTAAAGCGGAGGCAGCCGGCAATGACCCGATTGATGTCAACGCATCAGCTGCGATAATGATTGAGGCTTCATCGGGAAAAATTTTATACAGTAAAAATGCAGACAAAAGACTGCCGATTGCCAGCATGACAAAAATGATGACTGAATATCTGCTTCTGGAAGCCATTAAAGAAGGAAAAGTGAAATGGGATCAAACGTATACTCCTGATGATTATGTCTATGAAATTTCTCAAGACAACAGTTTATCAAACGTCCCCCTTCGAAAAGACGGCAAATACACGGTTAAAGAACTGTATCAGGCCATGGCGATTTACTCTGCTAACGGAGCCGCGATTGCAGTTGCCGAAATTCTTGCCGGAACTGAAACGAAATTTGTCGCTGAAATGAATGCGAAAGCCAAAGAATTAGGCATGACAAACTATGATTTTAAAAATGCCACAGGGCTTGTGAATGAAGATCTTCACGGCAAACAGCCGCAAGGAGAAGGCGTTAAAGAAGAGAGTGAAGTTTCTGCTAAAGACATGGCGCTTCTTGCAGACCGCCTGATCACTGATTATCCGGAAGTTCTCAAAACAACAAGCATCGCTAAAACGAAATTCAGAGCCGGCACTGATGATGAAATGGACATGCCGAACTGGAACTTCATGTTAAAAGGTCTTGTTTCTGAATACCCTGGCGTTGACGGCTTAAAAACGGGTTCTACTGATTCTGCGGGATCTTGTTTTACAAGCACAGCACAGCGGAACGGAATGCGGGTCATCACCGTTGTATTAAACGCAAAAGGCAACCTGCATACCGGACGTTTTGATGAAACGAAAAAAATGCTCGATTACGCATTTAACAGCAATTTCTCAATGAAAGATCTTTACCCTGAAGGCTCTCAAGTAAAAGGGCACAAAACGGTTGACGTTGAAAAAGGGAAAGACAAGCAAGTCGATATTGTTACTGACAAGGCGCTTTCTATTCCTGTGAAAAGCGGGGATGAAAAGAACTATAAAGCCGAAGTGACTATAGATAAAAAAGAAATCACGGCTCCTGTGAAAAAGGGAACGAAAGTCGGAACGCTGACAGTTACATACAAAGGCAGTGACAAAGACTATGGCTTCCTCAAATCCAAAGAGTTCAGCGTGAATCTTGTAACGAAAAATGATGTAGATAAAGCAAACTGGTTTGTTCAGATGATGCGCGGCATCGGCGGATTTTTCTCCGGTATCTGGAACAGCGCCGTTGACACGGTAACAGGCTGGTTTTAAGAAATAAGAAAGAGCTCTGATGAAAGTTAGGGCTCTTTTGCTTAATATACTGAAAAAACCAAATTATTAGTAAAAAAATGATATCTATCTTATTCATCTCGCTGTAAAATAAGAATACCCATATGAAATATTGTATTTCTGGGATACAATAAGAGATAGACATTATCTAACTATACATTGACTAGGGGGACCAAATAATGGCTCAAACAGGTACTGATCGTGTAAAACGCGGCATGGCGGAAATGCAAAAAGGCGGCGTCATCATGGACGTAGTAAATGCTGAACAAGCGAAGATTGCGGAAGAGGCGGGAGCTGTTGCCGTAATGGCGTTAGAACGCGTTCCGGCTGATATTCGCGCTGCCGGCGGTGTTGCCCGCATGGCTGATCCGACAATCGTTGAAGAAGTAATGAATGCTGTATCCATTCCCGTAATGGCAAAAGCGCGTATCGGACATATCGTTGAAGCGCGTGTCCTTGAAGCAATGGGAGTAGATTACATCGATGAAAGTGAAGTTCTGACTCCGGCTGACGAAGAATTTCATTTAAATAAAAATGAATATACAGTCCCGTTCGTATGCGGCTGCCGTGATCTCGGCGAAGCAACGCGCCGTATCGCCGAAGGAGCTTCCATGCTTCGTACAAAAGGCGAACCGGGAACAGGAAACATTGTGGAAGCTGTCCGCCATATGAGAAAAGTAAACGCGCAAGTGCGCAAAGTTGTTGCGATGAGCGATGATGAGCTGATGACTGAAGCTAAAAACCTCGGCGCTCCTTATGAACTGCTTCTTCAGATCAAACGTGACGGCAAACTGCCTGTAGTGAACTTTGCTGCCGGCGGAGTAGCGACGCCTGCTGACGCGGCATTGATGATGCAGCTTGGTGCTGACGGCGTATTTGTCGGTTCAGGTATTTTCAAATCAGACAACCCTGCTAAATTCGCCAAAGCAATTGTTGAAGCAACGACTCATTACACAGACTACAAACTGATCGCTGAGCTTTCTAAAGAATTAGGCACAGCAATGAAAGGCATCGAAATCTCAAATCTATTGCCGGAACAGCGTATGCAAGAACGCGGCTGGTAAAACCATAGGAGAGCTGGAAGCATGTTAACAATTGGTGTACTTGGACTTCAAGGAGCAGTAAGAGAACATATTCGTTCAATTGAAGCATGTGGTTCAAAAGGTGTCGTCATTAAGCGTCCTGAACAGCTGAATGACATCGACGGCTTAATCCTGCCGGGCGGGGAAAGCACGACAATGCGGCGTTTAATGGATACGTATCATTTTATGGAGCCGCTTCGCGAGTTTGCCGCCCAAGGCAAGCCGATGTTCGGCACATGCGCCGGTCTGATTATCTTAGCCAAAGAGATAGCGGGAACGGATAACGCTCATTTAGGGCTGTTGAACGTAGTTGTCGAGCGTAATTCCTTTGGCCGTCAGGTCGACAGCTTTGAAGCTGATCTGACGATTAAAGGCCTTGATGAGCCGTTTACGGGTGTATTTATTCGCGCACCGCATATTTTAAAAGCCGGAGAAGATGTTGAAGTGCTTTGTGAGCATAACGGACGCATCGTGGCTGCAAAGCAGGGAAATTTCCTCGGCTGCTCGTTCCATCCTGAACTGACGGATGATCACCGGGTGACAGAGCTGTTTGTGAAGATGGCGGAAAAGCATAAGCAGGAAACAGCTGTATAAAACAGTTGAAAACCGCTGATACTTATAGTACATTATAATCACAAATAAAGATCGAAAAGCGTTGACAGGAAGCAGTAGGAAGCCCCTCTTTCAAAGAGAGCCGATGGGTGGTGCGAATCGGTGAAAGATGCTGTCCGAATCCGTCCTTGAGCGAAATGCTGAAAACAAGTAGGCATTTACGGGAAAACCGTTATGTGTTAAAGCGGAAAGCAAGTGTGAGCTTGTTTTCAATCAGGGTGGCAACGCGAGAGCTCTCGTCCCTTTTAGGGGATGAGGGCTCTTTTTTATTTTCGATAAAAACAGATAGGAGTTGTTAGGCATGATTGATACGAAGGTGCTGAGAGCCAATTTTCAAGAGGTAAAAGCGAAGCTCATTCCAAAAGGCGAAGACTTATCTGACTTTGACAAGTTTGAAGAGCTGGATGAAAAGAGAAGAGAGCTTATCGGTAAAGTAGAAGAATTGAAGGGAAAACGCAATGAAGTGTCTCAGCAGGTCGCCGTTTTGAAACGGGAGAAAAAAGACGCTGATCATATTATTAAAGAGATGCGTGAAGTAGGCGAAGAAATTAAGAAGCTTGATGAAGAGCTTCGTACTGTCGAAACGACGCTCGAAACCATCCTTCTGTCTATTCCGAACATCCCGCACGATTCAGTGCCCGTCGGAGAAACGGAAGATGATAACATTGAAATTCGCAAGTGGGGAGAGGCGCCGGCATTTTCATATGAGCCGAAACCGCATTGGGATATCGCAGACCGCTTAAACATTCTTGATTTCGAACGCGCTTCAAAAGTAACAGGCAGCCGGTTTGTGTTTTATAAAGGATTAGGCGCCCGCCTCGAACGCGCGCTCTACAACTTTATGCTGGATCTTCACGTGGATGAATATGATTACACGGAAGTCATTCCTCCTTATATGGTAAACCGTACGAGCATGACAGGTACGGGACAGCTTCCTAAATTTGAAGAGGATGCTTTTAAAATCAGAGAAGAGGATTATTTCTTAATTCCGACGGCGGAAGTGCCGATTACAAATATGCACCGCGATGAAATCTTATCCGGTGAGAACCTGCCGATCAATTATGCCGCGTTCAGCGCCTGCTTCCGTTCAGAAGCGGGATCCGCCGGCCGTGATACACGCGGTT
The DNA here is from genome assembly GCF_021729365.1 of Bacillus sp. R45. NCBI lineage: Bacteria > Bacillati > Bacillota > Bacilli > Caryophanales > Bacillaceae > Bacillus > Bacillus sp. R45. The sequence continues at coordinate 21,248 of NZ_CP091421.1, forward strand.
TGATCCGTCAGCATCAGTTCAACAAGGTTGAGCTTGTAAAGTTCGTGAAGCCGGAAGATTCTTATGAGGAGCTTGAAAAACTGACAAATCAAGCTGAGCGGGTGCTTCAGCTGCTTGAACTGCCGTATCGCGTCATGAGCATGTGTACCGGTGATCTCGGCTTTACAGCTGCGAAAAAGTACGATATTGAGGTATGGATTCCAAGCCAAGACACATACCGTGAAATTTCTTCTTGCAGCAACTTTGAGGCCTTCCAGGCAAGACGTGCGAACATTCGTTTCAGACGCGAAGCGAAAGGCAAGCCTGAGCATGTGCATACATTAAACGGTTCAGGTCTTGCAGTCGGCAGAACTGTAGCTGCCATCTTGGAAAACTACCAGCAGGAAGACGGAAGTGTCATCATTCCTAAAGTGCTTCGTCCTTATATGGGAAATAAAGAAGTCATCAAACCATAAAAAGGTGCGCCCTAGAGGCGCGCCTTTTTTGCTGCCCGGTATAGAGCGGCGGCATTCCGGGCTGTACTTTCCAGGTTGAAACGGCCGGATGCTAAGGCGTCTTCAAGACTTACAGCGCCGGGCACGATAGAAAATACAGCTGTTATTCCTGCGCTGTAAACATGCTCAAAATTTTTGCCTAAGGAGCCCGCCAATGCGATAACGGGAATTTCTTGAGCGGCTGCGCGTGCGGCGATCCCGGCGGGGGTTTTGCCGAATATCGTTTGTCCGTCAATCTGGCCCTCTCCGGTAATGACAAGGTCAGCATCTCTTATCTGATCTGAGAAGGACAGTGTATCTAATACAACGTCAATCCCGCTTTGAATTTCTGCCTGTAAGAAAGCGATCAGTCCAGCGCCCAGCCCCCCTGCGGCGCCCGCGCCTTTTACGGTATCCGCTTCGATATCGTGCTGACGTCTCAATACGTCAGCGAAATGGTATAAATTGCGATCCAATACAACTTTAGTCTTCTCGGACGCCCCTTTTTGCGGGCCGAAGACATATGACGCGCCGTTTTCACCGGTCAGGGGATTTTCGACATCACATGCGGCACGAAAACGGATATGTTTCAGATCAGGGGAGAGCCCGCTTATATCAATAGAAGCTAGGGTGTGCAGAGCGCCTCCGCCGTCATGTATCTCCTGACCTTCCTCATTTAAGAAACGCACACCGAGCGCGCTCGCCATTCCTGTTCCGCCGTCATTGGTTGCACTCCCGCCAAGCCCGATGATGATCTCACTCGCCCCGCGGGAGGCTGCATCCGCTATCAGTTCACCCGTTCCTCTTGTCGTTGTGTTCAACGGATCTCTGAGATGGCGGGGAACGAGATGGAGTCCCGATGCTTCCGCCATTTCAATGACTGCCGTGCGTCCGTCTCCCAGAAGTCCATATGCGGCGTTTACCGGCGTTCCCAGCGGACCGGTCACAGTTTTTTTGATGATGCTTCCGCCAGTGGCATCCGTCAAAGCCTGAACGGTTCCTTCTCCGCCGTCGGCCGCGGGTATCTTGGTATATTCCGCGTCAGGGAAGACCGCTTTGAATCCTTTTTCTATGCTGTCAGCGGCTTCTTTTGATGTCATGCTTTCTTTGAAAGAATCGGGTGCGATGATGATTTTCATTATGTTCTCCACCTTTATGAGCAGGTTATCTGTTTGAATCTATTCTTGATTTTCACTGTGTTTTCCTGCCCGTATGGCATACTGAAGTTGAATTGGACGCAAGACTTTTGTATGATAGTAAAGCTGACGGAAAAGCTGTTTAAGAAATGAAATAAAAAATATGAAAAAGCGCTTGACTGAAATTTGGGTCATGTGGTATATTATTAAATGTCGATACGGAGGAATACCCAAGTCTGGCTGAAGGGATCGGTCTTGAAAACCGACAGGGGTGTCAAAGCCCGCGGGGGTTCGAATCCCTCTTCCTCCGCCATATTGATTTTAAACCTAATGAAACTCGAGCATATATTGGAGATTGTTTTGTCCGCTGCATCTGATGCAGCGGATTTTTTATATGCAAAAAAAGCGATTTTCTCTGTTCGGGGAAAATCGCTTTGCTATTTTTATTTGTTTCTGTTTTCGTTGATCACGTGACTGATTTTTTCGATCAAAGGTTCCAGTGACTGTTCATCAGCTTCAAGGTCATAATCTTCAATGCGTACTTTCAGTACAGGGCAGGCGTTAAAACCGCTGATCCAGTCTTCGTACCGTGTATACATCTCTTCCCAATAGGAGCGGTTTGTCTGCAGCTCCATCTCGCGGCCCCGCTTTTCAATCCGGCTTATAATGTATTCAAGGTCGCCTTCTAAATAGATCAAAACATCAGGATGCGGGAAATACGGCGTCATGACCATCGCCTCAAATAGGCTTGTGTATGTTGTGTAATCTGTCAGCGACATGGTTCCTTTATCGGCATGCATTTTTGCGAATATGCCTGTATCTTCATAAATCGAACGGTCCTGCACGAATCCGCCGCCTGATTCAAACATGTTTTTTTGCTCTTTGAACCGCTCAGCCAGAAAATAAATTTGCAAATGGAAGCTCCAGCGTTCAAAATCGTGATAAAACTTCTCTAAATAAGGGTTTTCATCCACTTCCTCAAGTGAGGTATGAAACCCGAGCCGTTTTGCTAAAGCTTTGGTCAAAGTCGATTTTCCGACTCCTACCGTTCCTGCTACTGTTATAATGGCATTGTTTGGAATATGAATGTCTTTCATTTAATAAGCTCCTTTACCTGACGGGCAATTCTTTCATAGTCTGTCTTATTCAAAACAAAGTCTTCAGTATCACCGTCAATGGTCAGTACAGATATATCCGGATCTTCTTCCTGAAGCTGTCTGATGGCTGTGTCGTAATCTGCAATGAGATGTTCCAGATATTGATGTTCGATATTTTTCTCAAACGGGCGCCCGCGTTTTTCAATGCGTTGAAGCAATGTCGGCAGGCTTGCCTTTATGTATACAATGATATTCGGCTTCGGCAGGTCGTGAGTGAGCAGATGATAGATCTGCTTATACTTCTCAAGCTTTTGGCCGTGCAATGTACGCTCTGCGAAAATAACATTTTTATAAATATGATAATCGGACAAAACGGGCTGTCCTTGTTTTAAATAATCTCGATCGGTGTCTTCAAGCTGTTTATACCTGTGACATAGAAAAAACATTTCAAGCTGGAAACTCCACTCCTCGATATTGTCATAAAACTTATCGAGATAAGGGTTGTCTTCCACAATCTCATTAATCATAGGAAAACCGAGCTCTTCAGAAAGCATCGTAGCGAGTGTCGTTTTTCCTGCCCCGATAGGACCTTCTACCGCGATAAAAGGGGCTCTGTTCATTGAAAATCCTCCTTAATTCTGCAAACATTCGTCAGCTGCCGGCCTTTATATTGTATCACACTCACAGAAAAGCCCATGAAAAAAGACGCTTCCAATTAACGAAACGTCTCTTTTACAATATGAAATTGATCGCCGAGCAAAAGCCAGTTTTGCGGGAAAGAAAGGCCGAGTTTCCAATAGCTGATTCCTCTTAAATGAAGTTCTTTAATTAAATTGAATTTCGCTTGAATGGATCGTGCGTCTTCAAACCATACTTCATGCCGTCTCTGATTTGCATCCGTGTATCGGAAGAAGGGAGCCTGGGCGGTTTCGTCATATTGAATGTCGACTTTATAGCGTGCTGCCAGAGCGATTGCCTGCTGAGGACTGACGGCTTTCGCTGTCGTTCCCTGTTTGAAAGGCAGTGTCCAATCATAGCCGTACATATTCTGGCCCATGACGATTTTTGAAGAAGGCATTTCCGTCAGCGCGTACTCAATGACATTTCTTACAGGGCCGATAGGTGATACGGCCTGAGCCGGGCCTCCGCTGTACCCCCACTCATATGTCATAATCACGACGAAATCGACGATTTCTCCATGGGCCCTATAGTCATGAGCTTCGTACCATTTGCCGGCCTGAGTCGCGCTCGTTTTCGGAGCAAGCGCCGTTGAAATCTTCCAGCCTTCCCGATGAAAAATCGTTCTCGCTTCACGTAAAAAACGATTGTAGGCTTCCCTGTCCTGTGGACGTAAATATTCGAAATCAAAGTGAATATCGCGAAAGCCGTACTTTTTAGCCGTGGAGACGATTTCCTGAAAGAGTTTTGTTTTCACTGTATTGTCGTTCAAGATGAGCCGCCCGAGTTCATCGCTGAATGCGTCATTTTCAAGGTTGGTGATGATCATCATCAGTGTGGTGTTGTGCCTGTCACTGATGCTTTTTAAATTGGTCAGAGGCGGTTCCTTTAAAGTTCCGTTCCGCTGCACTTGAAAACTGAATGCGCCGAGGTATGTTAAATAAGGAGAGGCCTCCCTTGCCGCCTGCTGCAGATTAGCGCTTACGCTCGTTCCCCGCGGTTCTATATATGCGTTTGATTCGATATCGGGCTTATTCGCCTGCTGCGGAATGTAAAGGCGGGTTCCGACTCTCAATGTGGTGCCGGGCTGAATTCCGTTCACCCTCGCAAGCTCCGCGGCCGATATATGAAAACGGCCGGCGATTGACGCGAGAGTATCACCTTGTTTTACTTCGTAATATTGACCCTCAATCGGGATGACAAGGGTTTGTCCGACAACCAATGTATTGGGATTAGGCAGTTTATTTGCTTCCGCAATGACATTTGCGGCTGTCCGGTAGCGCGCCGCAATAGCGGAAAGCGTGTCGCCCCGTTTCACTATATAGATCTGAATGAAAAACGCCTCCTTTCATATCCGCTATCAAATATATGAAAAAAGGAGGCTGATCATGTTTATTTTTCGGCGGTAATTTGTTTTTCCGTGGTTATTTCTGCGAAGAGAACATTCTCCATCATGGTCAAAGCGAAATCATTGTCTTCGTCGTTATTGGAAGCGGTGCAGTCTTTCGGAATGGCAATGCTGTATTCTCTCATATAAGCGTCGTTGGCCGTGAACAGCACACAAATGTTCCCGGCAATCCCCGTGATGATTAATCGGTTCACTTGTAATTCGGTCAGAAGGGTGTGAAGCGCCGTTTCGTAAAAAGCGGAATGCTTCGGTTTAATGAGAAAATAATCATCCAGCTGAGGCGAAATATCTTTTATAATGGAGGCGCTTCTGTCGTTGCTGCATTCCTCCCTGATGGCATCAATATCAGCCTTCCAGAGCCCGTAATGATCATTAATATAAATAATCGGCCAGTTGCTTTGTTTTGCATGCTTCTTTAATGATAAAATACGGGGGACAATTTGTTTGGTTTTTTCAGCAAGACGTTCGCCCATATCAAATTGAAAATTGTTGATCATATCGACAATCAGAAGGGCTGTGTTGTTAGGTTCAGACAATACCGGCAACTCCTTTCTGCTGGGGTATTCCTATTTTAACCTTTATGAGACATGAAAAAACTTAAGAAGAGAGCTCGTACCGATGAATGATGAATATTATATGAGAGAAGCCATAAAAGAAGCGAAGAAAGCCGAAGAGAAAGGTGAAGTGCCGATCGGAGCAGTTCTTGTTCTGCACGATGAGATCGTGGCGCGGGCGCATAATCTGCGGGAGACTGAACAGAGGTCGCTTGCCCACGCCGAAATGCTGGCGATAGACGAAGCGTGCCGTAAGCTGGGGACATGGAGACTTGAGGATGCCGTTCTCTATGTCACTTTGGAGCCGTGTCCGATGTGCGCGGGAGCCGTCGTGCTTTCGAGAGTCGATAAGGTCGTATTCGGCGCATTTGATCCCAAGGGGGGCTGTACAGGAACGCTGATGAACCTCTTGCAGGAAGAGCGGTTCAACCACCAAGCGGAAGTGGTGAGCGGCGTGCTCGGAGAAGAGTGCGGAGAAATGCTCAGCGCTTTTTTCAGAAAGCTGCGCCGGCAAAAGAAAGACATGAGGAAAAAGTTGTCTGAGTAGTACGGTTGCATTTTCTGCCTGAAGCAGATATACTTATGTGTGCATCATGAATGGTGCGCATATCAAAATTTGATATTTATTTTGCCGTGCTAAGCGGGGAGGTAGCGGTGCCCTGTACCCGCAATCCGCTCTAGCGGGGCCGAATCCCTTCTCGAGGTTCGTTTACTGTAAGGTCTGCCTTAAGTAAGTGGCGTTGACGTCTGGGTCCTGCGCAATGGGAATTCATGAACCATGTCAGGTCCGGAAGGAAGCAGCATTAAGTGAAACCTCTCATGTGCCGCAGGGTTGCCTGGGCTGAGCTAACTGCTTAAGTAACGCTTAGGGTAGCGAATCGACAGAAGGTGCACGGTAAATCAATCATCAAATTTCAGACTCACCTGTTATGCAGGTGAGTTTTTTCGTATATGAAAAACGGGTTTTGGCGTTAAAAGCACGTTCATGTATAATAAACATGATGAATAACAGAGGAGGGCGCATCCTGTGGGTTACCAAGCTTTATATCGAGTATTTAGGCCTCAGCAGTTTGAAGATGTGGTCGGACAGGAACACATTACGAAAACGCTGCAAAATGCCCTTTTGCAAAAGAAATTTTCTCATGCATATCTGTTTTCTGGACCGCGGGGAACGGGAAAAACCAGTGCAGCTAAAATATTTGCGAAAGCAGTCAACTGTGAGCACGCCCCTGTAGAAGAACCGTGCAATGAGTGCGCGGCATGCAAGGGGATCACAAATGGCTCTATATCAGATGTGATTGAAATAGATGCGGCGTCGAATAACGGCGTAGACGAAATCCGCGACATCCGTGACAAAGTAAAATTTGCCCCGTCGGCCGTTACTTACAAGGTATATATTATAGATGAGGTGCATATGCTCTCTATCGGCGCATTCAATGCGCTTCTGAAAACGCTGGAAGAACCGCCGGCACATTGCATTTTCATATTAGCTACGACTGAGCCTCATAAGATTCCTTTAACCATTATCTCCAGATGTCAGCGTTTTGACTTCAAACGGATTACATCCAAAGCAATTGTCGGACGAATGAAGACAATCGTCGATGCAGAGCAGCTGAAGGTGGAAGAAGGAGCCCTTGATATCATAGCGAGTGCTGCGGACGGAGGAATGAGGGACGCGCTGAGCCTGCTCGATCAAGCTGTATCATTCAGCGGCGAGGAGCTGTCGGTGGATGACGCTTTGCTCATTACCGGAGCCGTTTCTCAGCACTATATTGGAAAACTGGCATCTGCTCTTCACCGCAAACAGGTTTCCGAGGCATTGGAAACACTGAATGAATTGCTCCAGCAGGGGAAAGATGCGGCCAAACTGATTGAAGATATGATTTTCTATTTCAGGGATATGCTCTTGTACCAGGCCGCTCCCGGTTTAGAAGGAGTCCTGGAGAAGGTGAAGGTCGATGAAACGTTTCGGAATCTGAGCGGTGACATACCGGCCCCCGCTTTATATGAGATGATTGATATCCTGAATAAAAGCCATCAGGAAATGAAGTGGACGAACCACCCAAGAATCTTTTTTGAAGTGGCTGTCGTGAAAATATGCCAAACGGCACAGCAATCCGCCGGAGACATCCCTGAGGTCGGCATGCTGATGAATAAGATCCAGCAGCTTGAGCAGGAAGTAGAAAGGCTGAAAACCTCCGGTGTGAAGGTTCAGATGGAAAGCGCTCCGAAAGAAGCTCCGCGTCCTCAAAAAGGCGGAAAAAGCCATTATAAAGCCCCGGTCGGAAGAATTCATGAGATATTGAAGGAAGCCACAAGACCTGATCTTGAACAGCTTAAAAGCAGCTGGGGCAAGCTGCTGGCACACCTGAAACAGCAGAATAAGGTATCTCATGCGGCTCTTTTGAATGACAGTGAACCGGTGGCCGCTGCTCAAAAGGCATTTGTGCTTAAATTTAAATACGAAATCCATTGTAAAATGGTTGCAGAAGATAATAACGGAGTCCGTACGAATCTTGAACAGATTCTCGAATCAATGCTCGGGAAAAGAATGGATTTGATTGGCGTTCCGGAAGCACAATGGGGTAAAATAAGAGAAGAATTTTTAAATGATCACCAGCAGGAAAGTGAAGGATCAAACGAACCGGCTGAAGAAGATCCGCTGATTGCAGAGGCGAAAAAACTTGTCGGAGCGGATTTAATCGAAATAAAAGACTAATAAGATGAAAGAGAGTGATTGAATATGCGTGGCGGAATGGGAAACATGCAAAAAATGATGAAACAAATGCAAAAAATGCAAAAGGATATGGCGAAGGCTCAGGAGGAACTTGCTGAAAAAGTGCTTGAAGGCACTGCGGGCGGCGGTATGGTGACTGTAAAAGTCAACGGCCAAAAAGAAGTTGTAGACGTTGCCATTAAAGAAGAAGTTGTTGATCCGGAAGATATCGAAATGCTTCAGGACCTGGTTCTTGCTGCGACAAACGACGCCCTCAAAAAAGTGGATGACATGACGAATGAGACAATGGGACAATTTACAAAAGGAATGAACATACCGGGTTTATTCTAGGGGGATAAATAAACATGCAGTATCCTGAACCAATATCAAAGCTGATTGACAGCTTTATGAAATTGCCAGGGATCGGACCGAAAACAGCGGTTCGTCTGGCTTTTTTTGTTCTAGGTATGAAAGAAGACACAGTATTGGATTTTGCTAAGGCGCTTGTCAATGCGAAGCGGAATCTGACATATTGCTCGATTTGCGGACATATTACAGATCAGGACCCTTGTTATATATGTGAGGACACAAGAAGAGATAAGTCTGTTATTTGTGTCGTGCAGGACCCTAAGGATGTGATCGCGATGGAGAAAATGAAGGAATATAACGGCCAGTATCATGTTCTTCACGGCGCGATTTCACCAATGGACGGCATCGGTCCGGAGGATATTAAGATTCCGGAGCTGCTGAAACGTCTTCAGGATGATCAAGTGACAGAAGTTATTCTCGCAACCAACCCTAATATTGAAGGGGAAGCAACAGCGATGTATATATCAAGGCTGTTAAAGCCCTCAGGCATCAAGCTCTCCCGTATTGCCCACGGTCTGCCCGTCGGCGGTGATTTGGAATATGCTGATGAGGTCACTCTTTCAAAAGCTCTTGAAGGAAGACGTGAATTGTAAGGGAGGAAAAGGCAAGGCATGGGTTTTCTTCGCAGAAATACATTAAGAAAAGAGTTTGACGAGAAGCTGATAGAACAGCTCTTTAAACAAAAAGAAGAATGGAACAGACAGAAGAGTCTGGTCGAGAAAAGTCTAGAGCCCTCCGCTGAGGTGTTGTTTGAGCTGAAAGTCGCTGAATCTAAGTACTTTTTTTATTTGAAAGAAGCGAAGCAGCGGAATTTGAAAATGAGCAGATGGAAGTAAGAGGTCTATTCTCCGGAATCTTCTCATAAGCTTGTACTAAACAAGCGAGGGGGAAGATTCATGGAGCCTTTTTTCATTATCGGTTTGATTGTCGGTCTGGTTGCTTTGCTTTTTTTATGGGGAGTATCTTCAAAACCGTTAAGGTGGATTGGTGTGACTGCCATTAAGTTTATTGCCGGCGCGATTCTGTTGGTGGGTGTGAACTTGTTCGGGGGCAGTCTGGGTATTCATATCCCTGTTAACCTGATTACAACGGGCATCAGCGGAATTCTTGGGATTCCCGGTATCGCGGCTTTGATAGTCATTAAACGCTTCATCATTTAATTTGTCGATTATTGTTGACATGTTGGATCAAGGGTGGTATTCTAATATACGTCGCTGATGACGAAACGAATTCTTGAAAAAGAAATTTTAAAAAGTTATTGACGACAATGACACTGAGATGTTATAATAATTAAGTCGCTTCAAGAGCGATGGACAAAGTTCTTTGAAAACTAAACAAGACAAAACGTACCTGTTAATTCAAAGTTTTAAATAAATCGCACAGCGATGTGCGTAGTCAGTCAAACACTTTATCGGAGAGTTTGATCCTGGCTCAGGACGAACGCTGGCGGCGTGCCTAATACATGCAAGTCGAGCGGACAGATGGGAGCTTGCTCCCTGATGTTAGCGGCGGACGGGTGAGTAACACGTGGGTAACCTGCCTGTAAGACTGGGATAACTCCGGGAAACCGGGGCTAATACCGGATGGTTGTCTGAACCGCATGGTTCAGACATAAAAGGTGGCTTCGGCTACCACTTACAGATGGACCCGCGGCGCATTAGCTAGTTGGTGAGGTAACGGCTCACCAAGGCGACGATGCGTAGCCGACCTGAGAGGGTGATCGGCCACACTGGGACTGAGACACGGCCCAGACTCCTACGGGAGGCAGCAGTAGGGAATCTTCCGCAATGGACGAAAGTCTGACGGAGCAACGCCGCGTGAGTGATGAAGGTTTTCGGATCGTAAAGCTCTGTTGTTAGGGAAGAACAAGTGCCGTTCAAATAGGGCGGCACCTTGACGGTACCTAACCAGAAAGCCACGGCTAACTACGTGCCAGCAGCCGCGGTAATACGTAGGTGGCAAGCGTTGTCCGGAATTATTGGGCGTAAAGGGCTCGCAGGCGGTTTCTTAAGTCTGATGTGAAAGCCCCCGGCTCAACCGGGGAGGGTCATTGGAAACTGGGGAACTTGAGTGCAGAAGAGGAGAGTGGAATTCCACGTGTAGCGGTGAAATGCGTAGAGATGTGGAGGAACACCAGTGGCGAAGGCGACTCTCTGGTCTGTAACTGACGCTGAGGAGCGAAAGCGTGGGGAGCGAACAGGATTAGATACCCTGGTAGTCCACGCCGTAAACGATGAGTGCTAAGTGTTAGGGGGTTTCCGCCCCTTAGTGCTGCAGCTAACGCATTAAGCACTCCGCCTGGGGAGTACGGTCGCAAGACTGAAACTCAAAGGAATTGACGGGGGCCCGCACAAGCGGTGGAGCATGTGGTTTAATTCGAAGCAACGCGAAGAACCTTACCAGGTCTTGACATCCTCTGACAATCCTAGAGATAGGACGTCCCCTTCGGGGGCAGAGTGACAGGTGGTGCATGGTTGTCGTCAGCTCGTGTCGTGAGATGTTGGGTTAAGTCCCGCAACGAGCGCAACCCTTGATCTTAGTTGCCAGCATTCAGTTGGGCACTCTAAGGTGACTGCCGGTGACAAACCGGAGGAAGGTGGGGATGACGTCAAATCATCATGCCCCTTATGACCTGGGCTACACACGTGCTACAATGGACAGAACAAAGGGCAGCGAAACCGCGAGGTTAAGCCAATCCCACAAATCTGTTCTCAGTTCGGATCGCAGTCTGCAACTCGACTGCGTGAAGCTGGAATCGCTAGTAATCGCGGATCAGCATGCCGCGGTGAATACGTTCCCGGGCCTTGTACACACCGCCCGTC
>NZ_CP091421.1:37500-162500 GCF_021729365.1 Bacillus sp. R45
GGTAAACCCCGATGATCTGCAGGTAAAGAACAAAGGGTTTTTCGCCCGGCTGTTTAAAAGGGTATCCGGATCTGTGCAGGAAGTGCTTTCGAAATATCAAAAGACAAGTGTGCAGATTGACCGTATCAGCAGAAGGCTGGAACATTCTAAAAATGTGCTGTTGAGTGACAATAAATGGTTAGATCAGCTGTACGTCCAAAATAAACAATACTTTTCTGATTTAACTATGTATATAGCAGCGGGTGAATTAAAATTAGATGAGCTGAAAACAAAGCTTATTCCCGAAGTGGCAAGAAAAGCCGAATTACGAAAACACAATCAAATGGCCGCGCAGGAAGTGAATGATCTTCGCCAGTTTGCCGACCGTCTGGATAAGAGGGTGCATGATCTGCTGCTGAGCAGGCAGATTACGCTTCAGAGTGCGCCGCAAATCCGTCTGATTCAAAACACGAATCAGGCACTGGCAGAGAAAATTCAGTCCTCCATTGTTACGGCTATTCCTTTATGGAAGAATCAAGTCGCCATCGCGCTGACGCTTATGAGGCAGCGGAGTGCGGCAGATGTGCAGCAGAAGGCGGCGGATACGACAAATCAATTGCTGCTGAAAAACGCCGAACTTCTGAAAACAAGCACAGTCGAGACGGCCAAAGCCAATGAGCGCGGGCTTGTTGAGGCAGACACCCTCAAAAAAGTGCAGGAAAGCTTAGTCAGCACACTTGAAGAAATCATGTCTATTCAAGAAGAAGGCAGGATGAAACGCAGGCGTGCCGAGGAGGAGCTTGTTATCATGGAGGGCGATTTAAAAAAGAAACTGCTTGATATGAAGTCCGGCCGGGATAATGGCTAGATGGCAAAAAGTCTTAGCTTTAAGTTGGCTCGCAGGCACGATATAATAAGAAAGACAGGCAAAGGATTTGTTTAAAAATGGACACACCTTTATATACAGCGCTGATGAAGCATGCGCACCGAAATACGTATTCTTTTCATGTTCCGGGACATCACAATGGAGATGTCTTTTTTGATGAAGCGAAATCTGTATATCAATCTCTTTTATCTATTGATATGACTGAGATCACGGGTCTTGATGACTTGCATCACCCGACAGGGGTCATTAAGGAAGCGCAGGATTTGGTGAGCAGATTGTACGGCTCTCAGGAAAGCTTCTTTCTCGTCAACGGAACGACCGCCGGCAATCTGGCGATGATTTTAGCTGTTTGTGAACCGGGTGAACCCATTCTGATCCAGCGTAATTGTCACAAGTCTGTTTTCCATGCGGTGGCATTGGCCGGAGCCAAGCCGGTTTATTTGGCGCCGGAAATCGATGAAAACATGCATGTGCCGGCACATGTATCCCTTTCAGTCATCGAAAAAGCGCTGGCGTCATATCCGAACGCGAAAGGACTTGTTTTGACCAATCCGACTTATTACGGACACGCCGCCGATTTGACTGCGGCAGTTAAAAAAGCCCATTCATACGGTGTTCCTGTGCTGGTGGATGAGGCTCATGGAGCTCACTTTGTGTTAGGGCAGCCTTTCCCGCCTTCATCATTGGCTATGGGGGCGGACGCCGTTGTTCAATCGGCTCACAAAACGCTTCCTGCTATGACGATGGGATCTTACTTTCATTTAAACAGCACCCGAATTGACAGAGATCGATTAACTTATTATGTAAGCAGTTTGCAAAGCAGCAGCCCGTCATACCCGATTATGGCATCTTTAGATACGGCGCGTGCTTATGTGCAGGATATTGCTGAAAAAGGGACACTTCCCGTCCATATGGAGCACATTGAGAAAATCAAACGAAGGTTCGCATCAATTTCTTCTATTGAAATAATCGAGCCTTCCGGATATGGGCTGCGGGCGGACCCGTTAAAATTAATACTTCGGTCAAAGCTCGGACATTCCGGCTATTCATTACAACGCATTTTGGAGAGTGAGGGCATTGTTGCCGAGCTGGCTGACGAGTACCAAGTATTGCTCGTACTGTCGATAGGCGGCCGGCGGATGATAGAACAGGCAGCCGTAAGAAACATACAGCAGAAACTGGAGAATACACCGCCCGATAAATTGCCGGATGCCGTGAATTGGACATTTCCGTCCATTTCGACACTTGAATATCCGCAAAATGAGATGCGGAAGTTTACAAAAGAGCCTGCAGATATAAATAAGGCGGCCGGGCGCTTGCATGCGGGGAACATTATTCCTTATCCGCCGGGAATTCCGCTGATCATGGACGGCGAACGGATAACAGAAGAGATCGTACAGAAGCTTTCCCGTTTAATCGGCATGGACGCGCATATTCAAGGCTTGTTAAACGGGGAACAATTACTTGTCTATATAGAAGAGGAGAAATCATGAGCGGTTTATTTATAACATTTGAAGGTCCTGAAGGTGCAGGGAAAACGACTGTGCTTCAGGAACTGAAAGAGATTCTGTCGGCAGAGGGGCTCCCGGTGACAGCGACAAGAGAACCGGGCGGCATCGACATTGCGGAACAGATCAGAGAAGTGATCTTAAATAAAAACAATACACTGATGGATGCAAAAACGGAGGCGCTGCTTTACGCCGCGGCGAGAAGACAGCATTTAACCGAAAAGGTGCAGCCTGCATTGAAAGAAGGGCGCATTGTGCTGTGTGATCGTTTCATCGACAGTTCGCTGGCTTATCAAGGCTATGCGAGAGGGCTCGGCATTGATGAAGTTCTTTCTATCAACCAGTTTGCAATCGGCGATACGATGCCTGATGTCACCATCTATTTTTCTATTGAGCCTGAAGAAGGGTTGAAACGGATTACGTCGAATGATTCAAGAGAAAAGAATCGTCTCGATCTTGAGGCTCTGCACTTTCACACGAAAGTACGGGAAGGATACCAAAAGGTTATGCAGCGTTTTCCGGAAAGATTCCATACAATCGACGCATCGAAAAAGAAGGAACTCGTCATTCAGGACGCACTTCAAGTGATAAATGAAGCATTGAAAAAAATTCAGTTGTGACCTGTTTCTCATAAGTTGCTATAATGAATGTAACGACAATGTTCTTTCCAACCTAAAGGGGGCCTAGAGAATGAAATTAATAGTGGCAGTGGTGCAGGATCAGGACAGCAACAGGCTTTTGAAAGTATTAACCGACCACAACTTCAGGGTGACGAAGCTTGCGACAACAGGCGGATTCCTTAAATCAGGCAATACGACGTTTATGATCGGGGTGGAAGATATCCGTGTCGATAAAGCGCTCAGCCTCATTAAAGAGAATGGCTGTAAACGTGATCAGATGATTGCCCCGGTATCCCCGATGGGCGGGAATGCGGATTCCTACGTTCCATATCCCGTCGAAGTGGAAGTCGGCGGAGCGACGGTCTTTGTCCTCCCGGTCGATGAATTTCATCAATTTTAAGGATTTGACGACGTGAAAATAAATTCTGACTTACGTACATTTATTGAGAAAAAGCAGCAGCCTGCTTATAAAGCGGCAGAGCTTTCCGGAACGTTTAAAAGTTCAATGGACAGCCAAAGCAGCAAGCTGAAATTTGATCAGCTGAGCAGGTTCTTAACGGATATAGAAACGTTCGGGAAAAGGCTGACGAAGTCGAGAAACTTCAAAGACTTAGCGAAGTTCAAAGGATTGGTAAAACGTTTTGTAAAAGAGGCCGTAGACAGCGGATTATCGCATGAGACGGAGAAAAGCTTTGACCTGTACGGCAGCAGCCGGACCCTGGGGCTTGTGAAAGAAATAGATGAAAAACTGCTTCAGCTGACGGAAGAAATGTTAGATCAGGAAAAACCGGCAATTGATTTGCTGGATCGAATCGGAGAAATAAAAGGTTTATTGATTAACCTTTACACATAGAGAGTGATACAATGGCAATATCATGGAAGGAAATGACCGGGCAGCAGCCCAGAGTGATGCGGCTTTTGCATAACAGCATTGAAAAGAAAAGGCTTTCTCACGCATATCTGTTTGAAGGCAAAAAAGGTACGGGCAAATTGGATGCCGCACTGCTTCTCGCAAAAAGCTTTTTCTGCCTTGAAGACGGGACTGAGCCTTGCGGAGAGTGCCGGAACTGTAAGCGTATCGAATCCGGAAACCATCCCGACCTGCATGTGGTTCAGCCCGACGGATTATCCATTAAAAAGGCTCAGATCCAA
Source organism: Bacillus sp. R45 (assembly GCF_021729365.1). Lineage (NCBI taxonomy): Bacteria > Bacillati > Bacillota > Bacilli > Caryophanales > Bacillaceae > Bacillus > Bacillus sp. R45. Next base: position 41,646 of record NZ_CP091421.1, read on the forward strand.
TCGCTTCAGGAAGAGTTTTCCAAAACGGGGCTGGAATCGCATAAAAAGCTGTACATTATATCCCATGCGGATCAAATGACCACAAATGCGGCAAACAGTCTGCTGAAGTTTTTAGAGGAGCCGAGTCAAGACACCATCGCAATTCTGATTACTGAGCAGCTCCACCGAATACTGGATACCATCGTTTCGAGATGTCAGGTTCTCCCGTTCCAGCCGCTTCAGCCGAAAGCCATAGAAGAAAGACTGATTGAACAGGAAGTGAGCCCTCACATGGCCCGGCTCTTAGCAAATATGACAAATAATATTGCGGAAGCAGTCGAATTAAGTCGAAATGATGAGTTTGCAGAGTCCAGAGCGAAAGTGATAAAATTGTATGAAGTCTTACATCAGCGGAAAGGACATGCCTTTTTCTTCATTCAGGATCAGTGGGTGCCCTTTTTCAAAGAAAAAACCCATCAAGAAATGGGTCTTGATATGCTCTTATTGATATACCGTGATGTATTATCCATCCAAATTGGAAATGAAGATAAACTGATTTATCAAGACTTATTCCAATCAATAAAACAGCATGCGCTGCAATTTACACAACAAAGCGTTACGAACCAAATTCTCGCTGTTTTAGAAGCAAAAAAACGGCTTCATTCCAATGTGAATGTGCAGGGATTAATGGAGCACTTGGTGTTAACGTTGCAGGAGGGATAAGCTTGTACAACGTAATAGGCGTCCGCTTTAAAAAAGCGGGGAAAATTTATTATTTTGATCCGAACGGATTTGATATAGAACAAGACAGCTGCGTCATTGTTGAAACCGTAAGAGGTGTAGAATACGGGCAGGTTGTCATCGCAAATAAACAAGTGGACGAGCATGATGTTGTGCTTCCGCTTCGAAAGGTTATTCGCGTTGCTGATGAACGCGATCTTCTCATTGTAGAAGAAAACAAACAGGAGGCCCTGTCCGCTTTTGAAGTCTGTCAGAAAAAAGTGGCTGACCACGGCTTAGATATGAAGCTGGTTGATGTTGAATTTACGTTTGACCGCAATAAAGTCATTTTTTACTTTACGGCAGACGGACGGGTTGATTTCAGGGAATTGGTCAAAGACTTGGCTTCTATCTTTAAAACGAGAATCGAATTGCGCCAAATCGGGGTAAGGGACGAGGCGAAAATGCTCGGCGGTATCGGACCATGCGGGAGAATGCTTTGCTGCTCCACGTTCCTCGGTGATTTTGAACCGGTGTCCATCAAAATGGCGAAGGATCAAAATTTATCGTTGAACCCAACGAAGATTTCCGGTCTGTGCGGCCGTTTGATGTGCTGTTTGAAGTATGAAAATGATGAGTATGAGACGGCAAAAGAACAGCTGCCGGATTTAGGCGAAATGATTACGACGGCAAACGGCCCCGCAAAGGTTGTCGGTCTTAATATTCTGGAACGGGTGCTTCAGGTGGAACTGAAGAATCGTGAAAAAGTGATAGAATATACTTGGGAAGAGCTCTTGGAAGAGGGCGTCGTATCCGCACAAACCACAGATTAACGAGGTGTGGAACCTTGGATAAAAAAGAGTTATTTGATACTGTCATAAACCTGGAGGAACAAATCGGTTCGCTGTACCGTCAGCTGGGTGACTTAAAGCAGCATATCGGCGAAATGATTGAAGAGAATCACCATCTTCAGCTTGAAAATAAGCATTTGCGTAAGCGGCTTGATGACACGACGGAGCAAATTGAGAAGTTCAAAGCCGATCAGAAAGAAACAAAAACACAGAAGGCAGAGCAGAGTGATATAGGAGAAGGGTACGACAATCTGGCCCGGCTGTATCAAGAAGGCTTTCATATTTGCAACGTCCATTATGGGAGCGTCCGCAAGGGAGATTGCCTTTTTTGTCTGTCCTTCTTAAATAAAAAATAAGGAAAAGGCTTCCGCTGATGTCGGAAGCCTTTTTCAAAGAGTGCCGAAAGGAATAAGATTATGGTTTCATTACGTGATGATGAAAGATTGGATTACTTATTAGCAGAGGATATGAAAATAGTACAGAGTCCGACGGTTTTCGCTTTTTCATTAGATGCCGTGCTGCTGTCTAAGTTTGCATACGTTCCGATTCAAAAGGGGAACATTGTTGATTTATGCACGGGGAACGGCATTGTGCCGCTTTTGCTCAGCACAAGGTCAAAAGCCGATATCACCGGAGTTGAAATTCAGGAACGCTTGTATGATATGGCGCTTCGAAGCGTGGAATACAACGGGCTGGGCGGTCAGATCAGTCTCATTCATGATGATCTGAAAAATATGCCGGAAAGACTCGGACATAATAAATATGATGTTGTCACCTGCAATCCGCCTTATTTTAAAACACCGAAAGAGGCGGAGCAGAACCTGAACGAGCATCTCAGAATCGCAAGGCACGAAATCCTTTGCACGCTTGAAGATGTGATTTCCGTCAGCAGCAAACTGCTGAAGCAAGGAGGAAAAGCGGCTCTCGTTCATCGGCCGGGGAGGCTTCTGGAAATCTTTGAACTAATGAAAGCATACCGAATAGAACCGAAACGGGTTCAGTTTATTTATCCGAAACAAGGTAAAGAAGCGAATACCATTTTGGTTGAAGGAATTAAAGGCGGCCGCCCTGATCTCAAAATTCTTCCCCCGCTCTTTGTATATAATGAACAAAATGAATATACGAAAGAGATCCGCACGATTTTATATGGAGACAAATAGTCATTTCTTTTATGTGCTGCTGTGCAATGACAACAGTCTGTATGCCGGTTATACAAATGATCTGCAAAAACGGCTGAAAACCCACAATGAGGGAAAGGGCGCGAAATATACAAGGGCGAGAAGGCCGGTTTCGTTATGCCATGCGGAATCATTTGAAACAAAACGGGAAGCGATGCAGGCGGAATACCGTTTTAAGCAGCTGACCCGAAAGAAAAAAGAGCAATATATAGAAGAAAAACGACGCAGCAAGGAGGCTGTATATGTTAAGACGTCAGATGAGTTTTAACGGAAAATCTGAAATGGGGACTCTGTACCTTGTTCCTACACCGATCGGCAATTTGGAGGACATGACCTTTCGTGCAGTAGAGACGCTGAAATCGGCCGATGTCATAGCTGCCGAAGATACGAGACAGACGAAAAAGCTGTGCCATGTTTATGACATAGAAACATCTCTCATCAGCTATCATGAACATAATAAAGAAAGCAGCGGCCATAAAATCATTGAATGGCTGAAAAGCGGAAAGAATGTGGCATTGGTCAGTGATGCCGGTATGCCGACAATTTCCGACCCGGGGGCTGAGATTGTGAGAGATTTCACCCAAATCGGCGGATATGTCGTGCCGCTTCCGGGTGCAAATGCGGCATTAACCGCGCTGACTGCATCAGGGATCACCCCGCAGCCGTTTTTCTTCTACGGATTCTTAAACAGACAAAAAAAAGAAAAGAAGAAAGAACTCGAAATCCTGCAAAAACGGCAGGAAACGATGATATTTTACGAAGCGCCGCACAGATTAAAAGAAACATTAACAGCAATGCATGACGTTTTGGGTAATCGAACCATCGCCGTCACGAGGGAATTAACGAAAAAGTATGAGGAATTCATCAGAGGAACCATCGCCGAGGTGCTTGAATGGGCAAATGAAGATCAAATCCGCGGTGAGTTTTGTCTCGTTGTCGAAGGCAATCAAGGCGCTGAACCGGACGAAGAGGAAAAGCCTTGGTGGGCGGAGCTTTCTGAGAAAGAACATGTGGAGCATTACATAAATGAAGGATCTTCTTCCAAACAGGCCATAAAACAAACAGCGGTAGATCGGGACGTACCGAAACGCGAGATTTATGACGCTTATCACATTCAATCATAAAAAAAACCGTTCTTGTGTCATAACAAGAACGGTTTTTGTATGAAATAGCTTATTTTTGGTTTTGAAGCTGGTTTTGAATTTCAGAGATGATTTGCTCAGCGCCTTCTTTGCTGAGTACCAATTTGCCGCCGGCAAGTTTAAGGTTATCATCAGAAACTTCACCAGTTACTTGGCAAGTCATGTTTGGTTTATATTTTTTAAGGATGATTTTTTCATCATCAACATAAATTTCAAGAGCGTCTTTTTCTGCGATGCCCAGTGTACGGCGAAGTTCGATAGGGATAACGACGCGTCCAAGTTCATCAACTTTACGTACGATACCAGTAGATTTCATTAACAGTCTCCTCCCGAGAGATAATTATTTGTAGTTTATATTTTTCTTCGTCATTATTCGACAAAATTCCTTACATTCCTAGCATAACAAGGTTTCCAATAATCGTCAATCTTTTTGTTTGCTATTGTTTGTAAGAATTAGTTCTTATAGTAAGTAAAGCCTTGGAAATCCTGAAATAACAGGCTTTTTGACTGCTTTTTCGAACCTATTATCCTACTGAAAATCCTTTTAAATCAAGACTTTCGAACCAAGATGTTTTATATTAGTAGATTATATACGACAAATTTCGACATGTTAAGACTTTTTTTAATTTCAATAAAAATTTTTAATTTTATTTACTCTTTTACGCGCAGTACGTATATATCCTTGATCTTAAAGGCTAAGATGGTATCATAGATAGAGGACAAATATCAATATTGTATATCAAATAAAACCGCTCTCGTCCTTTGGGCGTGAGCTTTTCGACATTCTGAATGGGAGGTTGCAACATGCCGCAAGACAATAATACTTTTTATATTACGACCCCGATATATTATCCGAGCGGAAAATTACATATCGGCCATGCTTATACTACCGTGGCCGGCGATGCGATGGCGCGTTACAAAAGATTAAAAGGATTTGACGTACGCTACTTAACCGGAACGGATGAGCACGGACAGAAAATCCAGCAGAAAGCGGAGGAAGAGAATATCACGCCTCAAGCTTATGTGGATCGCGCAGTTGCTGAAATCCAAAAGCTATGGAAGCAGCTCGACATTTCTCACGATGATTTCATCCGGACGACGGAAAGCCGGCACAAAGAAATTATCGAGAAAGTGTTTCAAAAACTTCTTGATAATGGTGACATTTACCTGGATGAGTATGAGGGCTGGTACAGCATCCCTGATGAAACATTCTATACGGAAACACAGCTGGTGGATGTGGAACGAAATGAGAAGGGTGAGGTTGTCGGCGGAAAAAGCCCTGACAGCGGCCACCCGGTCGAATTAATCAAAGAGGAGTCATACTTCTTCCGCATGAGCAAATATGCAGACCGCCTGCTGAAGTTTTATGAGGAAAATCCTTCTTTCATCCAGCCTGAATCACGCAAAAATGAAATGATTAACAACTTCATTAAACCGGGGCTTGAAGATTTGGCCGTTTCCAGAACGACGTTCGACTGGGGCGTAAAAGTACCGGGAAATCCGAAGCATGTCGTGTATGTATGGATTGACGCACTGTTCAACTATATTACAGCGCTCGGTTACGATACGGAAAATGATGAGCTTTACAAAAAGTACTGGCCGGCTGACGTCCACCTTGTCGGTAAAGAAATTGTCCGTTTTCATACCATTTACTGGCCGATTATGCTGATGGCGCTTGATCTCCCGCTGCCTAAGCAAGTATTCGCGCATGGCTGGTTATTGATGAAAGACGGAAAAATGTCGAAATCAAAAGGAAATGTCGTTGATCCGGTAACGTTAATTGAACGCTACGGCTTGGATGAACTTCGCTATTACCTGCTTCGCGAAGTACCGTTCGGTTCAGACGGTGTCTTTACGCCGGAAGGTTTCGTAGAACGGATTAATTATGACTTGGCGAACGACTTAGGAAACCTTCTGAATCGTACAGTCGCAATGATCCAAAAATATTTTGACGGCGAGATTGGTTCATATGAAGGAAATGTGACCGATTTTGATTCAGAGCTTTCTTCCGTAGCAGGTGAAACGGTTAAAGCTTATGAAAAGGCAATGGAAAACATGGAGTTTTCAGTCGCTTTATCAACGCTATGGCAATTAATCAGCCGTACGAACAAATATATTGATGAAACTGCTCCGTGGGTGCTTGCTAAAGATCAGGAAAAAGAAAAAGAATTACGTTCTGTCATGTATCATTTAGCTGAATCATTGCGTATTTCGGCCGTATTGCTACAGCCTTTCTTGACGCAGACGCCTGAAAAAATGTTTGCCCAGCTCGGAGTTGAGGATCAGTCTCTTAAAGCTTGGGACAGCATTCAGACATTCGGCCAATTGAAGAATGTGAAAGTGAAAAAAGGGGAACCGCTTTTCCCTCGTCTTGAAGCTGAAGAAGAAGTAGCTTACATCAAGCAAAAAATGCAAGGAACTGCTCCTGCTAAAGAAGAAAAGGCGGAAGAGCCGCAAGAAGCAGAGCGTCTTCCTGAAATTACGTTTGATCAATTTATGGATACAGAACTTCGCGTCGCAGAAGTCTTGTCCGCAGAACCGGTGAAAAAAGCAGATCGGCTGCTGAAATTGCAAATTGATCTGGGCTTTGAACAGCGCCAAGTTGTATCAGGTATCGCGAAGCATTACACACCGGATCAGCTTGTGGGAATGAAGATCATCTGTGTAACGAATTTAAAACCGGTAAAACTGAGAGGCGAGCTTTCTCAAGGAATGATACTGGCGGGAGAATCGGACGGCGTTCTCAAAGTTGTAGCTGTCGACCAGTCATTACCGAAAGGCACTCGAATTAAATAATAGGGGCAAAAGGTGTTTCACGTGTAACATTCCGTCGAACACCTTTTGTTTTTCAACAAGAAAGGAGTTTTTATGATGCTTTTTGATACACATGCGCACTTAAATGCCGAGCAATTTGACACAGACTTAGAGGAAGTCATTGCGCGTGCAAAGGCTGAAAAAGTTGAACGAATTGTCGTTGTCGGATTCGACAAACCCACTATCACGCGTGCGATGGAGCTGATTGAGGAATATGACTTTATATACGCTGCGATCGGCTGGCATCCGGTAGACGCAATTGACATGACAGAGGAAGATTTATCATGGATTAAGGAACTGTCCTCTCACGAAAAAGTCGTGGCGATCGGAGAGATGGGCCTTGATTACCACTGGGATAAATCACCAAAAGACATTCAGAAAGAAGTATTCCGGAAACAAATCGCTCTCGCCAAAGAAGTGAACCTTCCAATTATCATTCATAATCGTGATGCAACGGAAGATGTTGTCACAATTTTGAAAGAAGAGGGAGCGGAAGAAGTCGGCGGCATTATGCACTGCTTTACGGGGAGCACGGAGGTTGCACGGCAGTGTATGGATATGAATTTCTATATTTCATTCGGCGGACCGGTTACCTTCAAAAATGCGAAGAAACCAAAAGAAGTAGCAAAGGAAATTCCGAATGACCGTTTGCTGATTGAAACGGACTGTCCTTTCCTGACACCGCATCCTTTCCGCGGCAAACGAAATGAGCCAAGCTACGTAAAATATGTTGCTGAACAGCTCGCTGAATTAAAAGGGCTGACATATGAAGAAATTGCCTCAATTACAACCGAAAACGCAAAAAGACTTTTCCGCATGAACTGACAGAATGCGCTGTCATAACGTGTAAAAGTTTGTCCGATTCAGTGGATATGTAAAACGGTTCTACAAGCTTCCTTCTCCTCATAAGATAGGTTGTCGATATGTCTCTCTTCCTTTTTTTGCTTTGTTTTTGCATAATGAGGGATACGCTGAAGGTTTTTCATCTTCAAGATGGGAGGGTTGACAGCATTTTAGATACTCTATATAATCTCTCCGAGGAGAAGGAGGCGTTTTTCATCACACAAAAAATGAAAAAACTGTTTTCCGTAAAGCTTGGTAAAAGCAAGGTTATTCTGATTGCAGCTATTATTCTGCTGGGCGGAACCGGGACTGCATACGGGGCACATGAGCTCTCAAAACAATCAGTTTCTGTTTCCATCAACGGCAAGAAAAAGCAAATACGCACTCATGCAAAAACGGTTGGGGAACTTCTGGAAGATTTACATATAGAGACGAGAAATGAAGACCGGATTACCCCGTCTAAGCAGACAGCATTGGCAGACAACATGAATGTCGTGTATGATGCTGCAAAGCAGATCCGTGTGACAAGAGGCGGAGAAGAAAAGACTTTATGGTCAACGGCAAAAACAGTCGGCGCATTTCTGAACGAACAGCATACACCTGTGAATCAGCACGATAAAATAGATCCAGCAGCAGATACGAAAGTGACAAACGGCATGAAAGTCACGGTCGACCCGGCTTTTCAGGTCACTGTAAATGATGCGGGAAAGAAAAAGAAAATATGGACGACTTCGACTACGGTCGCTGACTTTTTAACGCAGCATAAGATGGACATGAAAGACGAAGATAAAGTAAAACCGGCATTACACGAAAAGCTCACAAAAAATCAGGCCGGCATACAAATCACTCGTATCGAAAAAGTCACCGATGTAGTTGAGGAAAAAATAGCGTATCAAGTGAAAGAAAAAGAAGATGCGTCTCTCGACAGCGGGAAAGAAAAGATCGTTCAAAAAGGAAAAGAAGGCAAACTTAAAAAGCATTTTCATGTTGTCAAAGAAAATGGAAAAGAAGTATCAAGAAAGCTTGTCAAAGAAGAAACATCTGAAAAAAGCAAAGATCAGATCATTGCGGTCGGCACAAAGCGGCACAGTCCCAAGATTGAGCAGCTCAGTGCACCTGTGAAGGCATCTTCGGGCGAAACCGGATCTTCCGGTAAAGTGATTACCGTGTCTTCCACGGCTTATACCGCAAGCTGCAGCGGCTGTTCCGGCCAAACGGCTACAGGCGTTAACCTGACAAGCAATCCGAATGCCAAAGTCATTGCGGTAGACCCAAGCGTCATCCCGCTCGGCACAAGAGTCCACGTAGACGGATACGGGGATGCCGTGGCCGCTGATACAGGCTCAGCCATTAAAGGAAGACGGATTGATGTCTTTTTCCCTGAAAAATCTTCAGCTTACCGCTGGGGAAAGAAACAGGTCAAAATAAAAATCTTAAATTAATTCCGATTCATTCAGAGGGTTTTGCGCCCTCTGTTTTTTTCGTTATAATAGGTAAAGTGTATTTTCAGTATATTAGACGTGACATGCAAGCAAAGGTTTCGTTTTGGATATAAAAAGTTTTTTTGGAGGAAGTAATGAAAATTAAAGAAATTATTGTAGTCGAGGGACGCGATGACACTGCGCGCATAAAACTTGCCGTTGATGCGGATACGATCGAGACAAACGGTTCCGCAATCGGAGACGAAGTCATCAGGCAGATTCGGCTGGCGCAGGAAACGAGAGGGGTCATCGTGCTGACGGACCCGGATTTTCCGGGGGAGAAGATCCGGAAATCCATTTCTGAAGCAGTACCCGGCTGTAAACACGCATTTCTGCCCAAACATCTTGCCAAACCGAAAAACAAGCGCGGCATTGGCGTTGAGCACGCATCCATTGAAAGCATCAGAGCATGTCTGGAAAATGTGCATGAAGAGATGGAGGCAAAGCCGAGTGAGATTTCAGCTGAAGATGTCATACAGGCCGGTCTGATCGGCGGAACGGCTGCCAAAAGACGGCGCGAACGATTGGGTGACCTGCTGAAGATCGGCTATACAAACGGCAAGCAGCTTCAAAAACGGCTGCAAATGTTTCAAATCAAAAGAAGTGATTTTATTGATGCGCTCGATGCTATGAGGCAGGAGGAACAGGATGAACAATAAAGATATCGCGACACCTATCAGAACGAAGGAAATTCTGAAAAAGTACGGTTTCTCTTTTAAAAAGAGTCTGGGACAGAATTTCTTAATTGATACAAATATATTGGACAGAATTGTGGACCATGCGGAAATTACGGATCGGACCGGAGTCATTGAAATCGGACCCGGAATCGGCGCGCTGACAGAGCAGCTTGCCAAACGGGCGAAAAAGGTCGTCGCGTTTGAAATTGATCAGCGTCTGCTGCCCATTCTCAATGATACGCTGTCTCCGTATGACAATGTAACGATTATTCATCAAGATGTGCTGAAAGCAGACGTCAAATCCGTCATTGAAGAGCAGTTTCAGGATTGTGATGAAATTATGGTGACGGCGAATCTCCCATATTATGTGACGACGCCGATCATCATGAAGCTTTTGGAAGAACATCTTCCGTTAAAAGGAATTGTCGTAATGCTGCAAAAAGAGGTCGCTGAGCGGATGGCCGCTGATCCTTCCTCTAAGGAGTACGGATCGCTTTCCATTGCGGTTCAGTTCTATACGGAGGCCAAAACCGTCATGACCGTACCGAAAACGGTGTTTGTGCCTCAGCCTAATGTCGATTCCGCCGTCATCCGTCTCTTGCTTCGTGACGGCCCGGCGGTTGACGTCGATAATGAACCGTTTTTCTTCCAGCTGATTAAAGCAAGCTTCGCACAGCGCCGGAAAACCTTGCTGAACAACCTTGTGAACAATCTTCCGGGCGGAAAAGAGAAAAAAGCTCAAATTGAAGAAGTTCTTCAAGAAACGAATATTGATGGAAAGCGGCGCGGTGAATCCCTGTCCATAGAAGAATTTGCGCTCTTGTCCAACGGATTGCATAAAGCCCTTTTCTAAGAGGGCTTTTTGTTTTGCGTCACCACTTGGACTGCCGCTACATAGGCTAGAGGAGAACCTTATTCATTCAACTGCAAGAAAAGCTTGAAACATCAAGCGCCGCAGCGGAAAGAGGTTTTGCCAAGACTTCTTTCATGATGAGGCTTAGTCTATTTGTGGAGTGGGTAACGTGCAATTTCAAATAGGAGATATGGTAGCCAGGAAATCCTATCAAATGGATGTTTTATTTCGCATTATCGGTATAGAGCAAACAAGCAACGGAAATTCAATTGCCATCCTGCATGGTGACGAAGTCAGATTGATTGCGGATGCTGATTTTTCTGATTTGGAGCCTGTCAGAAAAGACGAACAGGCCATGAGAAAGAAAAGAGATGAAAGCAGGATGAATGAATCTCTCGAGCTGCTCCGCCAGGATTATAAGCTGCTTCGGGAAAAACAGGAGTATTACGCGACAAATCAATATCAGCATCAGGAGCACTACTTTCATATGCCCGGAAAGGTATTGCATCTGGACGGCGATGAGGCCTATTTGAAAAAGTGCCTGAACTTTTATGAAAAAATCGGTGTGCCGGTATACGGAATTCATTGCCATGAGAAAAAAATGCCGGCGTCAATTGACGAGCTGCTTGATAAATACAGGCCGGATATTTTAGTCATCACCGGCCATGATGCATATTCCAAGCATAAGGGAGGCGTGAACGATTTAAGCGCCTACAGGCATTCCAAACACTTTGTCGAAACCGTTCAGAGAGCGAGGCGTAAAGTCCCTCATTTGGATCAGCTGGTCATATTCGCGGGGGCGTGCCAATCTCATTTTGAGTCTTTAATCAGAGCGGGCGCGAATTTCGCAAGTTCGCCGTCACGCGTCAATATTCATGCGCTTGACCCGGTATATATTGTCGCGAAAATCAGCTTCACTCCGTTTATGGAGCGGATCAATGTATGGGATGTTCTGAGAAATACGCTGACGAGAGAGAAAGGGCTGGGAGGAATTGAAACGAAGGGTGTGCTGCGTGTCGGTATGCCGTATAAATCAAATGGATGAGTGATAAAACCCGCATATATTTCGCTATGCGGGTTAATTATTTTACATATTGATACATAAATTTCCGGAACTTGTGAAAAATAACGCAGAAATCAATAGAATTTTGTCAAAATAATTTTGTTGACAATGACTTATTAACGTTGATATAATTTAAATTTTATTTGACAAAATTGGGCTCTTGTTGTACAATAAATGTAGTGAGGTGGATGCAATGGCGAAGACGTTGTCCGATATAAAAAGATCGCTTGATGGGAATTTAGGTAAACGGCTTACGTTAAAAGCAAACGGCGGCCGCCGAAAAACGATTGAGCGTTCGGGCATTTTAGCTGAGACGTACCCTTCTGTTTTTGTGATACAACTAGATCAAGACGAGAATTCGTTTGAAAGAGTTTCATACAGTTATGCTGATATTCTGACTGAGACTGTTGAATTGACATTCAATGACGATGCGGCAAGCTCAGTAGCATTTTAATGGGCAGTGAACCTTTTGTTTACTGCTTTTTGTTTTGCCTTCTAAAGCTCTTCTAATTATTCCCTCGAAAGTTTCAGCCGATTAAACGGAAGCTATAGGTGTCACATGTTTTATCGTGGCGTGCACGAATGGTGATCAATTCTATAAAAGGGGTTGTTTCGTTTGGGCAGACGTCGTGGAGTTATGTCAGATGAGTTCAAATATGAGCTGGCGAAGGACCTTGGTTTTTACGATACGGTGAAAAACGAGGGCTGGGGAGGCATTCGGGCGCGTGACGCCGGGAATATGGTAAAGCGCGCGATCGAGATTGCCGAACAGCAGATGGCGGCTCAGAACCAAAATAACCGATAATGCAGTGGCCCGGGGGACAATCCGTTCCCCGGTTTTTTCTATCGGCTGTCAAAACCGGCGTCAATTTCGGATAAGTACCTCCGGGTCTCCAAATGTGATACAATGTTCATACTTATGTTTAGATGGAGAAGTAGGTGAAAGCTATGCGTATTTTAGAAAAAGCGCCGGCCAAAATCAATCTGTCCCTCGATGTGACGAGTAAACGCCCGGATGGTTATCACGAAGTGGAGATGATCATGACGACAATTGATTTGGCAGATCGGATTGAACTGACAGAACTGCCCGAAAACGTTATCAGAGTGGCGTCGCATAATCGCTTTGTTCCGGATGATCAAAGGAATCTGGCTTATCAGGCAGCCAAACTGCTTAAAGAACGGTTTCAAGTTAAAAAAGGCGTTTCGATTATGATTACAAAGGTGATCCCTGTAGCGGCAGGGCTTGCCGGCGGAAGCAGCGATGCGGCAGCTACGCTCAGAGGGCTGAACAGGCTTTGGGATTTAAAGCTTTCTGTCGAAGAGCTTGCAGAGCTTGGAGCTGAAATCGGTTCAGACGTGTCCTTCTGTGTATACGGAGGCACTGCCCTGGCAACCGGACGCGGTGAGAAGATCAGGCACATCAGTGCTCCGCCTCATTGCTGGGTCATGCTCGCCAAACCGACGATCGGGGTATCGACTGCCGAAGTGTACCGCCGGCTGAACTTACAGCAGGTTCGGCATCCTGATGTGCAGGCGATGATTGACGCGATTGAAGAAAAAAGCTTCCAAAAGGTATGCGGACAATTAGGAAACGTGTTGGAGTCGGTTACGCTCAGCCTCCATCCCGAGGTGGCGATGATTAAAAATCAAATGAAACGCTTCGGCGCTGATGCGGTGTTAATGAGCGGAAGCGGACCGACTGTATTCGGTTTGGTTCAATACGAATCAAAGGTGCAGCGGATTTATAACGGGTTAAGAGGTTTCTGTGATCAAGTGTACGCGGTGCGGATGATCGGCGAACAGAATGCTCTTGATTAAATCCGTATGTTAAGTTATATTATTTTTAAATTATTCGGATTTTGGGGGTAAGTTCATGAAGTTTCGTCGCAGCGGCAGATTGGTGGACTTAACAAATTATTTGTTAACCCATCCGCATGAATTAATACCGTTAACGTTTTTCTCAGAACGGTATCAATCAGCAAAGTCATCAATCAGTGAAGATTTAACGATTATTAAACAGACCTTTGAACAGCAAGGCATTGGGACGCTGCTTACAGTGCCGGGAGCTGCCGGAGGCGTCAAATACATTCCGAAAGTGAAACAGGCTGAAGCAGAAGCGTTTATACAGGAGCTGGGACAGTCTTTAGTAAATCCTGAGCGTATCCTTCCGGGCGGTTATGTATATTTAACGGATATCTTAGGAAAACCATCTGTCCTCTCTCATGTAGGCAGGCTTTTTGCTTCCGTTTTTGCGGAGCGGGAGATTGATGTGGTGATGACCGTTGCGACAAAAGGAATCCCTCTTGCTTACGCAGCGGCCAGTTATCTGAACGTTCCGGTTGTCATCGTGCGAAAGGACAATAAAGTGACTGAAGGCTCCACGGTGAGCATCAATTATGTATCAGGGTCGTCTAACCGCATTCAAACAATGTCGCTTGCGAAAAGAAGTTTGGCTACGGGTTCGAACGTTTTGATTATTGACGACTTTATGAAAGCCGGCGGCACCATTAACGGCATGATCAGCCTGCTTGATGAGTTTAATGCAAACGTCGCGGGGATAGGCGTCTTGGTTGAAGCCGAGGGAGTGAATGAACGGCTTGTCGATGAATACATGTCACTGCTCACGCTTTCAACCATCAATATGAAAGACAAAACGATTGAGATTCAAAACGGCAATTTTCTGCGATTTTTTAAAGAACAGCATTTAAAGAATGGGGAGACAGAAAAATGACTAAAGCAATCCATACGAAACACGCGCCGGCAGCGATCGGGCCATATTCACAGGGAATCATCGTAAACAACATGTTTTACAGCTCAGGCCAGATTCCTCTTACTGCTGAAGGAGAAATGGTAAACGGTGATATCACAGAACAAACGCATCAGGTGTTCAGCAATTTAAAAGCTGTGCTGAAAGAAGCGGGCGCTTCTCTCGAGACGGTTGTCAAAGCAACGGTATTTATTGCTGATATGGAGCAGTTTGCGGAAGTGAATGAAGTGTACGGACAATACTTTGATGTACATAAGCCGGCAAGGTCTTGTGTGGAAGTGGCGAGACTGCCGAAAGACGCTCTCGTGGAAATTGAAGTCATTGCGCTGGTAAAATCTTAAATCTCAGAAAAGTGGTTCCGGTCTCCGGGATCACTTTTTTTATGCAGTATATGATCCCCAAATATGGTTTATCACCTAATTGTGTATGTATATCCTATATTTTCAAAAAAACTTTTTGAAACGTGCAGGAATTTAAAAAGAATCGTGGAATTGTTAGACTAATGCTTTTATATAGGGAAAAGGTGGTGAACTACTGTGGAAGTTACTGACGTAAGATTACGCCGCGTGAATACCGATGGTCGCATGAGAGCGATTGCATCCATCACGCTGGATCACGAATTTGTCGTACATGATATTCGTGTGATTGATGGAAACAATGGTCTTTTCGTTGCGATGCCGAGTAAACGCACCCCTGATGGAGAATTCCGCGATATTGCTCATCCTATTAATTCCAGCACGCGGGGCAAGATCCAGGATGCTGTTTTAAATGAGTATCATCGTTTGGGTGATTCTGAAGCATTAGAATATGAAGAAGCCGGGGCTTCTTAAACATAACAAAATGTAAGGACTGCTGATAAAGGCTGACACAAGGCCTTTTCCGGCAGTCCTTTTTTAAATCTGATTTTTCAGTAATAAAGCGATTACATAGAAAATTCTTGCACTTTTTGATGTCTTCTTGAAATCAACAGCTATTTAGGATATATTTTTCTATGGATAAAAGGGATATTGGAGGCCATTAAATGGATAAGCGGTTTGCAGTGATTTTAGCTGCCGGAAAAGGAACGAGAATGAAATCGAAGCTCTATAAGGTCCTTCATCCGGTATGCGGAAAGCCTATGGTAGAGCACGTCGCAGACGAAGCTCTGAAATTATCTTTAGCGAAGCTTGTCACCATCGTAGGACACGGCGCCGAAGATGTGAAGAAGCAGCTCGGACAGAAAAGCGATTACGCTCTCCAAGCAGAACAGCTCGGTACGGCTCATGCGGTCAAGCAGGCAAAACCATTTCTTCACGGAGAAAAGGGTGTCACGATCGTTATTTGCGGCGATACACCGCTTCTGACGGCGGAGACGATGGAAGCCATGCTGAATGAACATACAGACAAAGGTGCAAAAGCCACGGTGTTAACGGCCGTTGCCGACGATCCCGCCGGATACGGAAGAATCATCCGCAGTGAAGACGGCGCCGTTCAAAAAATCGTGGAGCACAAGGATGCTTCGGAGCAAGAACGTCTTGTGAAAGAAATCAACACGGGAACGTACTGTTTTGATAACGAGGCTCTTTTTCGTGTCATCGAACAGGTTTCGAATGAAAATGCCCAAGGCGAGTATTATCTGCCGGATGTGATCGAAATCCTCAAAGACGAAGGCGAAACTGTTGCCGCTTACCAGACTGGTAACTTCCAAGAGACGCTCGGAGTGAATGATAGAGTCGCTCTTTCTCAGGCTGAAATGTATATGAAAGAGCGTATTAACAAACGGCATATGCAGAACGGAGTCACTTTAATCGATCCGATGAATACGTACATCTCACCTGACGCGCGTATCGGACAAGATACAGTTATTTATCCCGGAACTGTGTTAAAGGGACAAGCTGAAATCGGCGATGAATGTGTCATCGGCCCTCACACTGAGATAGAGGACAGTTCAATCGGCAGCCGCACTGTGATTAAACAATCCGTTGTCAACCGCAGCAAAGTTGGGAATGATGTAAATATCGGTCCTTTTGCTCACATCAGACCCGATTCCGCAATCGGCAATGAAGTGAAGATCGGAAACTTTGTTGAAATCAAGAAAACACAATTCGGCGACCGAAGCAAAGCATCTCATTTAAGCTATATCGGTGATGCCGAAGTGGGCACGGATGTGAATCTGGGCTGCGGCTCCATCACGGTCAATTATGATGGGAAGAAAAAATATTTAACCAAGATTGAAGACGGCGCTTTTATAGGCTGCAACTCCAATCTGGTCGCTCCTGTCACAGTGGGAGAAGGCGCGTATGTCGCTGCGGGTTCAACCGTAACTGAAGATGTGCCGGGCGAAGCGCTTGCCATTGCCAGAGCAAGACAAGTAAATAAAGAAGATTATGTGAAAAATATTCATAAAAAATAATCCTAAAATCGGAGGTTTACCATGTCTAACGAATACGGAGATAAGAATTTAAAGATTTTTTCTTTGAATTCAAATCCAGAACTTGCAAAAGAAATCGCGGATAATGTAGGGGTTCAATTAGGAAAGTGCTCTGTTACAAGATTCAGTGACGGAGAGGTCCAGATCAACATAGAAGAAAGTATTCGCGGCTGTGATTGCTATATCATTCAGTCTACAAGTGCGCCGGTTAATGAGCACATTATGGAATTGCTGATTATGGTTGACGCTCTAAAGCGCGCTTCCGCGAAAACAATCAACATTGTGATTCCGTACTACGGTTATGCGCGCCAGGACAGAAAAGCAAGATCACGTGAACCGATTACGGCAAAACTTTTTGCAAACCTGCTTGAAACAGCGGGTGCGACACGCGTGATTGCGCTTGATTTACACGCGCCGCAAATTCAAGGTTTCTTTGATATTCCGATTGACCACTTAATGGGTGTTCCGATTTTAGGCCATTACTTTGAAGGTAAAGACTTGAAAGATATCGTTATTGTTTCTCCTGACCACGGCGGTGTGACGCGCGCCCGCAAACTTGCGGACCGTCTGAAAGCGCCGATCGCGATTATCGACAAACGCCGTCCTAGACCGAATGAGGTAGAAGTGATGAACATCGTCGGTAACGTGGAAGGAAAAACAGCGATTCTGATCGATGATATTATTGATACGGCCGGCACAATCACACTTGCCGCTAACGCGCTGGTTGAAAACGGAGCTGCAGAAGTGTATGCATGCTGTACGCACCCTGTATTGTCAGGCCCTGCCGTTGAGCGGATCAATAACTCTAAAATCAAGGAGCTTGTCGTAACGAACAGCATTAAGCTTCCTGATGAGAAAAAAATCGACCGCTTTAAGCAGCTTTCTGTCGGACCGCTTCTGGCTGAAGCGATTATCCGCGTTCACGAGAAACAATCTGTCAGCTATTTATTCAGCTAAACCGAAACTTTAAGGTTTAAATCCCAGTTATTGTGGGTATTGTTCTAATAGGACGATAAAACGATAATTAGGATGGTGCTGAATATGGCAACTTTAAAAGCAAATGAAAGAACAGATTTTAAACGTTCGACGCTTCGGAAAATCCGTCATTCAGGACATGTTCCAGGGATTATATACGGTAAAGAAATAACGAATACGCCTGTCTCTTTAGACAGTGTCGAATTGCTTAAAACATTGCGGGACGAAGGAAAAAACACGATTATCACAATTGATGTCAACGGAAATCAGCAATCGGTTATGGTGACTGATCTTCAGACAGACCCGCTCAAAAACGAATTGACGCACGCCGATTTTCAAGTCGTGAATATGAGTGAGGAGCTCGAGGCCGAGGTGCCGATTCAGCTGACGGGAGAGGCGAAAGGAGTCAAAGACGGAGGCGTTATCCAGCAGCCGCTGCATGAGCTTTCGATCAAGGCTAAGCCGAAGGACATCCCTCAGACAATCAATGTTGATATTTCCGGGCTTGAAATGAATGATGTGCTGACCATCGCAGATCTGACTGCTGACGGCAATTATACATTTACAAACGACCCGGAAGAAGTCGTGGCTTCCATCCTTCCTCCTAAGCAGGAAGCATTCGAAGAAGATGCAGAACCGTCTCCTGAGGAAGAGCCCGAAGGAGAAAATCAATAAGTGCTTTAAGACGTAACCCGCCCGAGGTTACGTCTTTTGTGCTAGAATGAGAAGAATTACAGCGATGTTGAGGGAGGATTTACGATGCTTGTGATTGCCGGTCTCGGTAACCCGGGAAAAACCTATGAGAACACGAGACATAATGTCGGCTTTATGGCCATTGACGAACTTTCCAAAGAATGGAATATTGAACTGAATAAAACGAAATTCAACGGACTTTACGGAATGGGGTTTGTTTCCGGAAAAAAAGTTCTACTTGTTAAACCGCTTACATATATGAATTTATCAGGAGAATGTTTGCGGCCGCTGCTGGATTATTATGATGCCGATCATGAAGATCTGAAAGTCATATACGATGACCTTGATCTTCCGACGGGAAAAATCAGGCTTCGGACGAAGGGGAGCGCAGGCGGACATAACGGAATTAAATCGCTTATACAGCACCTCGGAACCCCTGAATTTGACCGGGTCAGAATCGGAATCGGCCGCCCCGTTAACGGAATGAAAGTCGTTGACTATGTACTGGGAGCTTTTACGAAGGAAGAAGCGCCGCATATCAATGATGCCGTCTCAAAAACCGTAAAAGCCTGCGAAGCTTCCTTAACGAAACCATTTTTAGAAGTCATGAACGAATTTAATGCAAATGTATAAGATAAATAATGGGAGACCATACTAGGGAAAAATGATTTTTTCACATCAGGAGGTCCAACGTATGGCTTTGCATTATTTCTGCCGCCACTGCGGCTTTAAGGTAGGGAGCCTGGAATATTCAACGGTGCCGACACAGTCACTTGGATTTCAGCACTTAACAAATGAGGAAAGAAACGATATGATTTCATATAAAGACAATGGAGATGTCCATGTTCTTACAATTTGTGAAGACTGCCAAGAGGCGCTGGAACGCAATCCGCACTACCATGAACACAACACATTTATTCAATAAGAAGCTTTGGTGTAGATTCTAGACCAAAGCGTTTTTCTGTTCTTGCAGAAAATAGAGAGGAGGGCCCATATGGACAACATTCAAACCTTTATTAAAGAAAGCGATGATTTTAAATCCATTGTCAACGGTTTACATGAGGGGCTGAAGGAACAGCTGCTTGCGGGTCTGTCAGGTTCCGCGCGTTCTGTTTTTACCTCCGCCCTTGCACAGGAAACGAAAAGGCCGATTTTCTTTATCACCCATAATTTATATCAGGCCCAAAAAGTGACGGAAGATCTGACGGCGCTTCTCGGGGATCAATCTGTTTTTTTATACCCCGTGAATGAATTGATTTCTTCAGAAATTGCGGTAGCGAGTCCTGAACTGCGCGCTCAGCGGCTTGATGTCATTAATAGATTAACAAACGGAGAAGCGCCGGTCGTTGTGGCGCCCGTTGCGGCAGTGAGAAGAATGCTTCCGCCGAAGGAGCTGTGGAAAAGCAGCCAGCTCGTCATTTCACTCGGAGACGATATAGAACCGGATCAGCTGTCCGCGCGCCTTGTAGAGGTGGGGTATGAGCGTTCCGATATGGTTTCTGCACCCGGTGAATTCAGTATTCGCGGCGGAATTATCGACATTTATCCGCTGACGTCGGAGCATCCGGTGAGAATTGAACTGTTTGATACGGAGGTCGATTCCATCAGAAGCTTCAATTCTGATGACCAGAGATCAATCGAGACGCTCAAACATGTGGCGATCGGACCGGCGAAGGAATTGATCATCAGGGCGGAAGAAAAAGCCCGGGCAATGGAAAGGCTCGATAAAGGGCTTGCCGACAGTCTGAAAAAGCTGAAGCAGGACAAACAAAAGGAAATGCTTCATATCAATATCTCACATGATAAAGAACGGTTATCAACGGGACAGACTGATCAGGAACTTGTGAAGTATCTCTCGTACTTTTACGAAAAACCTGCTAGTTTGCTAGATTATACACCGGCAGACACGTTGTTATTGTTAGACGAGGTCAGCCGCATTCATGAAATGGAGGATCAGCTGCAAAAAGAAGAGGCCGAATTTACGACAAGTCTGCTCGAGGAAGGGAAAATTCTGCATGACATTCATTTATCCTTCAGCTTTCAGGAGCTTATGAGCGAAAAGCGGCGTCCGGCTATTTATTATTCATTATTTTTGCGTCATGTCCAGCATACAAGCCCTCAGAATATCGTGAATGTGACAAGCCGGCAGATGCAGAGTTTTCACGGGCAGATGAATGTGCTCGCAGGTGAAATGGAGCGCTTTAAGAAATCAAACTTCACCGTCGTCTTTTTAGGCGCAAATAAGGACAGAACCGACAGATTGGCATCCGTGCTGGCTGATTACGAAATTGAAGCCGCAAAAACGGACAGCTCCAAAGCGCTTGTGCAAGGACAGGTCTATGTCATGGAAGGCGAGCTGCAATCCGGTTTTGAACTGCCGCTGATGAAGCTGGCCGTCATTACGGAGGAAGAGCTGTTCAAAAACCGAATCAAGAAAAAGCCGAGAAAGCAGAAGCTGACAAATGCCGAACGGATCAAAAGCTATTCCGAGCTTCAGGTCGGTGACTATGTCGTCCACGTCAACCACGGGATCGGTAAGTACTTGGGGATCGAAACACTGGAAATCAAAGGCATTCATAAAGATTACCTCAACATTCATTATCAGGGCAGCGATAAGCTGTATGTCCCTGTAGAACAAATCGATCAGGTGCAGAAGTATGTCGGCTCTGAAGGAAAAGAACCGAAGCTTTATAAACTGGGCGGCAGTGAATGGAAACGGGTGAAGAAAAAAGTTGAAAACTCCGTTCAGGATATTGCCGATGATCTGATTAAGCTTTATGCGGAACGGGAAGCAAGCAAAGGCTATGCGTTCTCGCCCGATCATGAAATGCAGCGGCAGTTCGAATCTGCTTTCCCTTATCAGGAAACAGAGGACCAGCTCCGTTCCATTCAGGAGATTAAAAAGGATATGGAAAGAGAGCGCCCGATGGACCGTTTGCTTTGCGGTGATGTGGGATACGGGAAGACGGAGGTAGCCATCCGAGCGGCCTTTAAAGCGATCGCAGACGGAAAGCAGGTCGCGCTTCTTGTGCCGACGACAATACTCGCGCAGCAGCATTATGAAACCATTACGGAGCGTTTTCAGGACTATCCGATTAACATCGGTCTTCTCAGCCGATTCAGAACGAGAAAAGAATCCAATGAAACGATTAAAGGCCTGAAAAACGGAACGGTAGACATCGTAATCGGAACCCACAGGCTCTTATCTAAAGACGTCGTCTATAAAGATCTCGGCTTGCTCATCATTGATGAAGAGCAGCGCTTCGGCGTAACACATAAGGAAAAAATCAAACAGATCAAAGCCAATGTCGATGTACTGACTCTTACAGCGACGCCGATTCCGCGTACGCTTCATATGTCCATGCTCGGTGTGCGGGACTTATCCGTTATTGAAACGCCGCCGGAAAACCGTTTCCCTGTTCAGACATATGTCGTGGAATACAACGGCGCGCTTGTACGAGAAGCTATCGAAAGAGAACTGGCGCGCGGAGGACAGGTATATTTCCTGTACAACCGCGTGGATGACATCGAGCGGAAGGCTGATGAAATTTCCATGCTTGTTCCCGATGCGAAAGTGGCATATGCCCACGGAAAAATGACCGAAAATGAATTGGAAAGCGTCATGCTCAATTTTCTGGAAGGGGAATCAGACGTCCTTGTCAGCACGACTATTATTGAGACAGGCGTAGATATACCAAATGTCAATACCTTGATTGTGTTCGACGGAGACAAAATGGGGCTGTCTCAGCTGTATCAGCTGAGAGGACGGGTCGGCCGTTCCAACCGCGTCGCTTACGCTTATTTTACGTACCGCAGAGACAAAGTGCTTACTGAGGTGGCGGAAAAACGGCTGCAGGCGATTAAAGAATTTACCGAGCTGGGATCAGGCTTTAAAATCGCCATGCGTGACTTGACGATCAGGGGAGCGGGGAACCTTCTCGGCGCCCAGCAGCACGGCTTTATCGACTCAGTCGGTTTTGACCTGTACTCGCAAATGCTTAAGGAAGCGATTGAAGAGCGGAAAGGCGATATTCCGAAAAGCGAACAGTTTGAGACAGAAATCGATATCGAGCTTGACGCGTATATTCCTGAAAACTATATACAAGACGGCAAGCAAAAAATCGACATGTATAAACGCTTCAGGTCAATCGCCACAATTGAGGAGAAAAATGAGCTCCAAGATGAAATCATCGACAGGTTCGGCAGCTATCCTAAAGAAGTTGAATGGCTGTTTACGGTTGCTGAGATGAAGGTGTACGGAAAATATGAACGCGTCGAACTCATCAAGCAGGATAAAGACGCGATCAGATTTACCATTTCTGAAGAGGCCAGCGCACAGATTGACGGCCAGAAATTATTCGAACTCGGCAATAAATACGGCCGGCAGATCGGACTGGGAATGGAAGGGAAAAAGCTGAAAATCTCAGTACAGACGAAAGGCCGCAAAACGGAAGAGTGGCTGGAGACCGTGCTCGGCATGCTGAAAGGCCTTCAGAATGTGAAGAAAGAAACAATCGCGTCTTCATAAAAATTGTTACTCTCTGGTGTATATTACATTTGATGTGACGGATACTAATTTCAAGCGAGTGGCGGAAGCTACATAAAGTAAAGAGCTTTAGTACTTTCCCTTAAATATCATCACATGAAAGAGAGGCACCAGAGAGATGAAAGCTACAGGTATCGTACGTCGTATTGATGATCTAGGACGGGTCGTCATTCCTAAAGAAATTCGGAGAACACTGCGAATCAGGGAAGGAGACCCGCTTGAAATATTCGTTGACCGCGACGGAGAAGTTATATTGAAAAAATATTCTCCTATCAGTGAGCTTGGCGATTTTGCGAAAGAATATGCAGATGCATTGTATGACAGTCTCGGCCATTCCGTCTTGATTTGCGACCGTGACGCGTATATTGCCGTTTCGGGCAGTTCGAAAAAAGAATTTCTGAATAAAGCCATCAGCGATTTGCTCGAAAAAACGATGGATCAGCGCAGCTCAGTGGTAGAAAACGACGTGAAGTCCGCGCAGCTTGTGAATGACATTGATGAAGATATGAGCTCCTATACAATAGCTCCGATCGTGGCAAATGGCGATCCTATCGGTGCCGTGGTCATCTTTTCCAAGGAACAGGCACTTGGAGAAGTAGAACATAAAGCGGTAGAAACGGCAGCCAGTTTTTTGGCGAGACAAATGGAGCAGTAGGTCTTATTACCATTATTGAAATAAGAAAACGGGAAAAGAACAGCTCTTATACAAGTGCTGTTCTTTTTCATATTCATATGTGCTCTCTATCGGTTCGGCCGTTAGGATTGTGATATAATAAGCTCGTTTTATAGACGTAATTTTCTAGCGGCTGGAAGGAGCTTTTGGATGAACGATTCAGTTGGCGCCAAGCGGCAATCGGCATGGAAAGGTGCTTTTGTGCTCGTCGTTGCGGGCATCGTGACGAAGATATTAAGCGCCGTGTACAGGGTTCCTTTTCAGAATATTGTCGGTGACGTCGGATTTTACATTTATCAGCAGGTGTATCCGTTTTTAGGGATCGCGGTCATGCTGTCAACATCCGGTTTTCCGGTGATCATCTCAAAATTAATGAACGATTATAGCGATCATAAACAAAAAATAATGAAAATTTCCGCCCTTTATGTCACGGCGGCCGGACTTGTTCTGTTTGCGCTCATGTATGCCGGCGCGGCGCCGTTGGCCGGTTTTATGGGTGACGCCCGCCTTGTGATGCTGATAAGGGTCGCGGCGTTCGCTTTCATACTGTTTCCGTTTACGGCGGTTTTCCGGGGGTATTTCCAAGGCGTGCATGATATGATGCCGTCAGCCTTATCCCAGATTACGGAACAGCTTCTTCGGGTGGCGGTGCTTCTCGGTTTATCCTTCTGGCTTTTGAAAAGCGGCCGCTCGTTATACGCGGCGGGTGCGGGGGCGGCCTCGGGATCAATTGCCGGGAGCTTTGCGGCCCTTTGTGTATTGGCTGTTTTCTGGTATAAGCGGGAAGAAACAAAGAAAGACGGCGGACATATCGAAACGGCCGTCATTGTAAAAAAGCTGCTGCTTTATTCAGTCACCATCTGTATCAGCAGTGTACTCATGCTTTTGATTCAGCTTGTAGACGCTTTGAACTTATATTCACTGCTTTCAGACGGGACGGAGAGCCATGCCGCGAAACAGCTGAAAGGTATATATGACCGCGGACAGCCGCTCCTTCAGCTGGGAACCGTGTTTGCCGTCAGTATCGCCGCGTCCTTGGTTCCTTCAATTTCAAAAGCGGTGCATGAGAACAAGCCGTTTATCATAAAAGAGAAAGCGTCATCTGCCGTCAAGCTCTGCCTTGCGGTAGGGATCGGTGCATCAGCCGGGCTTTTTTGCATTTTAGAACCGGTGAATATCATGCTTTTCCAAAACAGTGAGGGGACGCAGACCTTACAAATATTCAGCTTATCTATCTTTTTTGCCTCGATTGCGCTTACGGCAGCCGCAATTCTGCAAGGAGCGGGACATACCGTTTTCCCCGCCGTATCCGTTTTGGCGGGAGGGGCGCTGAAATGGGTGCTGAATGTTTGGCTGGTCCCCGGCTGGGGTATTACAGGAGCGGCACTGGCGACCGTCTTGGCATTTGCCGCAGTTGCGTGCCTGAATCTCCGGAGAATTTGGTCGAAGGGATGGCTGACGAATATCGGAGGCGTGATTGCCCGTCTGTGCTGGTGCAGTCTGCTGATGGTCTTCTTTTTGGTCGTATATATGAAGCTTTGGCAGTTATTTGTTCCTGTCAGCAGGGGCGGAGCTGTATGTGAGAGTCTGTCTGCGTCAATCATCGGAGGGCTATTGTTTATTTATTGTATGATAAGAATGAAGATTTTCACGGACGAAGAGCTGAGCGGTCTTCCTTTCGGCAGTGCTTTAAGCAAATTGAAAAAGAGGAGAGAAAAACATGGCAGGTAATATTACGGTCGTCGGCCTCGGCGCCGGAGACATGGATCAGTTGACAGTGGGCGTACATAAGCTGCTGACTCAGGCGAAGCATTTATATATAAGAACGAAAGACCACCCTTTGATTTCGGAATTAGAGCAAGAGACGGAAGCGGACATCCGGTATTTTGATGATATTTATGAAAAACATGATCAGTTTGAAGCGGTCTATGAAGAGATCACGGACATTCTGTTTGAAAAAGCGAAGCAAGAGGATGTCGTCTACGCTGTACCCGGGCATCCGTTTGTCGCTGAGAAAACCGTTCAGCTGTTATTTGAACGCCGGGAAGAACAACAGATAGATGTTCATACCGCTGGAGGGCAAAGCTTTCTGGATGCCACTTTTAATGCGTTGCGAATTGATCCGATTGAAGGGTTTCAATTTACGGATGCGCAAACAATGACGCCGGATGAGCTCGAACTCCGGCATCACCTGATCATCTGCCAGGTTTATGACCAAATGACGGCCTCTGAGGTGAAGCTGACGCTCATGGAGAAATTGCCTGACGACTATGAAGTGGTCATCGTTACGGCAGCCGGGAGCAAGGGAGAAAAGATGATCAAGGTGCCTTTGTTTGAACTTGACCGCAATGTAGAAATAAATAACTTAACAAGCGTGTATGTTCCGCCGATTAAAAAAGAAGAACTCCTTTACCAGGAATTTTCTGCATTCCGAAGTATTATTCGCGAGCTTCGCGGGCCGAACGGCTGTCCGTGGGATCAAAAGCAGACACACCAGTCATTAAAGAAATATATGATTGAGGAATGCTACGAACTGCTTGAGGCCATTGACGAAGAGGACACGGATCACATGATAGAAGAACTCGGGGACGTCATGCTTCAGGTTATGCTGCACGCCCAGATCGGAGAAGACGAGGGGTATTTCTCAATTGATGATGTCATCAGAGACATCAGTGCGAAGATGGTCAGACGGCACCCGCATGTGTTTAAGGATGTTAAGGTTCAGGATGAACATGATGTCGTCGCCAACTGGGAAGAAATCAAAAAGGCGGAAAAGCAAACAACATCCTCTTCATTGCTGGATGCCGTGCCGAAAACACTGCCTTCTCTTGCGAAAGCCGCCAAGCTTCAGAAAAAAGCCGCAAAAACCGGCTTTGACTGGGATAATGTTCAGGACATATGGGATAAAGTAAATGAAGAGCTGAAGGAATTTTCTGCAGAGGCTTCCGCCGAATCAGCAGATGAAATCAGCTTAAAAGCTGAATTCGGCGATGTTTTATTTGCATTGGTCAATATCGGCCGATACTATAAAATTGAGCCTGAGGAAGCGCTCGCCATGACAAATGACAAATTCCGCAGACGCTTTGCTTATATTGAGAAAGAAGCGGCAGCAAAGGGCCTTGAATTGACCGCAATGTCACTTGAGGAAATGGACAAATTGTGGGATGAAGCAAAAGAAATGGAGAGGAGATTCTGATATGAGACTTGATAAATTTTTAAAAGTATCCAGATTAATTAAGCGACGCACATTGGCGAAAGAGGTCGCCGATCAAGGGAGAATCACCGTTAACGGGAATCAGGCGAAAGCCAGCTCAGACGTAAAAGCCGGTGATGAACTGAAGGTCCGCTTCGGGCAGAAGCTTGTCACCGTGAAGGTAAATGAATTGAAAGAAACAACGAAAAAAGAAGAAGCCGCGGGCATGTATACAATCGTCAAAGAAGAAAAACTCGGCGAATAGGCTTGTTCTAAACAAGGCTCCCGCCTCATACAATGCAGTAATAATGCTAAAAGTATCGAGGATATGGGGGCTGAATAGATGAATTCATATTATGAGCAAAAAGGTTCTTCTTCTGTTCCGGAACAGCATGATGTAACGATGAAAGGGAGAAAGCATTTAGACATTTCGGGCGTCAAGCATGTGGAAAGTTTTGATAACGAAGAGTTTTTGCTGGAAACGGTTATGGGAATGCTTTCCGTCAGAGGCGAGAATCTGCAGATGAAAAACCTTGATGTGGAAAAAGGGATTGTATCTATAAAAGGCAGGGTGTTTGACCTTGTATATTTAGACGAGCAGCAAGGGGATAAAGCTAAAGGGTTTTTTAGCAAGTTGTTTAAATGACGCTGACGACCCAATTTTATACGATGCTGGCAATGACCGGTATGGGCGCCTGGCTCGGAGCGTCGCTTGATACATACAGGCTGTTTGTCAGCCGCGCCAAAACGGCCAGATGGCTGTTATTCATTCATGACATTCTCTTTTGGATTGTACAAGGTCTGCTGTTTTTCTATGTGCTGCTCAACGTGAATGAAGGGGAACTCAGGGTATACATTTTCTTGGCTGTCTTACTGGGTATTGCGACGTACCAAAGCCTGTTTAAACGAATGTATATAAAAATACTGAAATTTGCCATTCATCTTGCGGTGTCTCTTTACCAATTCGCAAAAAAGCTCATTCAGCACGTGCTGTTCCGTCCGGTGCTTCTGCTCTTTAAGCTGCTCATCGGGCTGATCACGGTTATTTCTTTATACTCCTATCGGGTGAGTGCTTTTTTTGCGAAGTGTCTTTTTAAGATCGTAGCGTTTTTGCTGTATCCGCTGTTTTTCCTGTTGAAACAATTATTGAAACTTCTTCCTGAAAAGTGGCGTCTTACTTTCAAACGATATTTTCAAAAAAGTGCAGGATTTTTACAAAAGAGCAAGAAACTAATCATAACAATCAGATCGACCATGATACGTATTTTGAAAAGGTGAAAGGAGGACCGTCTGGTTTGAATCTATCTAGGGAACGTACAATAACTGAAATTCAAAACGACTATAAAGAGCAGGTTGAACGGCAATCCCAGCTTATGAAAAGAAGGCGGAAAGGGCTTTTCAGACGGTTGATCGTATTCGGCGCCCTTGTGTTGTTGACGGCTATTGTCTTAGCGGGTTCTCTGTGGTCACAGACCTCTTCCCTTAGCGCAAACGAAGAAAAAAAGGCTCGGCTGGAAAAACAAGTAAAAGAATTGAATGCGAAACAGGCTGATTTAAAAGATGAAATTTCCAAATTAAAGGATGAGGATTACGTCACAGAGCTTGCCAGAAGAGACTTGTTTATGTCAGGAAATGGTGAGATTCTCTTTAATGTAGAAAAGAAGAGCAAGTAGCCTTGTTGACACTTAAATTTTTATTTAGGTATAATTAAACAAACGATCTTTTTATAAGCCTAAGGAGGAGCACTTTTTTTATGTCGATTGAAGTTGGCAGCAAGTTGCAAGGGAAAATAACAGGTATTACAAATTTCGGAGCATTTGTTGAATTGCCTGGAGGCTCAACCGGTCTCGTTCATATCAGTGAGGTAGCCGATAATTATGTAAAAGACATTAACGAGCATTTAAAAGTCGGCGATCAAGTTGAAGTGAAAGTCATCAACGTTGAAAAAGACGGGAAAATTGGTTTATCAATTAAAAAAGCTAAAGACCGTCCGCAAGCCAGACCTAGAAATGATTTCCGTCCGAAAGAATCTTTTGAACAGAAAATGAACAAGTTTCTTAAAGATAGCGAAGACCGCTTATCATCTTTAAAACGAAACACGGAATCAAAACGTGGAGGGCGCGGAGCAAGAAGAGGATAACTTGCTGCTTTCTATAAATACATGGAGCATCCGTCTATCCCAGCGGGTGCTTTTTTTGTATACGCGCATGTAGTCAGAAAATTAAAACTTTAAAGTTTCTGTTGACGGAATGAAGAAACCTTTGTATTATATAACTTGTGCTTATAAGCACCTATATGGCGGTGTAGCTCAGCTGGCTAGAGCGTACGGTTCATACCCGTGAGGTCGGGGGTTCGATCCCCTCCGCCGCTACCATATATATCTGGCCCGTTGGTCAAGCGGTTAAGACACCGCCCTTTCACGGCGGTAACACGGGTTCGAATCCCGTACGGGTCATCAAGCGAATCGGCTTCTGTTGCAGAAGCCGATTTTTTCATATTTAGACAACTTTTTGAGAAATGTCGGAGGAAATACAAAAGGAAAGGGGAACAAGGGAGAAAGCGTCGAAGAGTTCTTTGGAATTGTTACCTTCTTTTGACAAAATCCTATCTGGGCTTTCATTTATAATGACAAGCAACGAATAAAACAGGTGGGGGATGAGAGCAATGGAAAAAGCGGAAAGAAGAGTGAACGGGCCGATGGCGGGACAAGCTCTGGAAAAACTGCAATCGTTTTTTGAAAAGGCGGCAAAGCTTACAGTCCATCAAGCGCATTCACTTTTTTTCTATAAGGGTTTCATTTATGTCGTGATCGGTTTTTTACTTGGACGGGCTTTCATATTATCTGAGGTTCTTCCGTTTGCACTGCCGTTTTTCGGAGCGATGCTTTTGATCAGAAGAGATAAAGCCTTCTATGCTTGTCTGTCTTTACTTGCGGGCGCTTTAACCATTTCGCCGAAACACTCTTTATTGATTCTCACAGCTTTGGCCGTCTTCACTCTATTTTCAAAAATCGGTACATATATCGTGCAGGACCGGGTGAAGATGCTGCCGATCGTGGTGTTTTTCTCTATGGCTGCCGCGAGAATCGGATTTGTTTATTTTGAAAGCGGCGCTTTTACCACCTATGATTATGTGATGGCTGTTGTCGAGGCGGGCCTGGCCTTTATTTTGACGCTGATCTTTTTACAAAGCCTGCCGATTTTCACGATCAAAAAAGTGAAGCAATCGTTAAAAATAGAAGAAATCATCTGTTTTATGATCTTGATCGCATCCGTTTTAACCGGGCTTGCCGGTGTTTCATTTCAGGGAATGCAGGCTGAACATATCCTGGCCCGCTATGTCGTGCTGAGTTTTTCCTTTGTCGGCGGGGCAAGCATCGGCTGTACGGTCGGTGTTGTGACCGGACTGATCCTCGGGCTTGCGAATATCGGGAATCTCTATCAAATGAGTCTGCTTGCGTTTTCCGGGCTTCTTGGCGGGCTGCTGAAAGAAGGAAAGAAAGCCGGCGCCGCAGTCGGATTGGTGATCGGCTCACTGCTGATTTCATTATATGGTGAAGGGTCTGCCGGATTAATGACCACTCTTTATGAATCTTTGATTGCTGTTGTATTGTTTTTGATTACGCCCCAATCGATTACGAAAAAGGTGGCGCGATACATACCGGGCACTGCTGAGCACAGTCAGGAGCAGCAGCAGTACGCGAGGAAAATCAGAGATGTCACCGCCCAGAAAGTAGACCAGTTCTCCAATGTGTTTCATGCCTTGTCGGAGAGCTTCGCCACCTTTCATCAGACGTCTTCCGATGAGCAGGCGGAAGAAGGGGAAGTGGATCTCTTTTTAAGCAAAATCACCGAGCATTCCTGCCAATCCTGCTATAAAAAAAGCAAATGCTGGGTTCAAAACTTTGATAAAACATATGACTTAATGAAACAAGTTATGCATGAAACAGAAGAAAAGCAGTATGCCTCAAACCGCAGATTGAAAAAAGAGTTTCAACAGCACTGTTCCAAATCCAGACAGGTGGAAGAGCTGATTGAGGACGAACTTGCCCACCATCACGCCCATCTGACACTGAAGAGAAAAGTTCAGGACAGCAGGAGGCTTGTTGCCGAGCAGCTGTTGGGGGTTTCTGAGGTCATGGCGGACTTTTCTCGGGAAATAAAACGGGAGAGGGAGCAGCATTTTATTCAGGAAGAACAAATGATAGAGGCGCTTCAGCATTTCGGAATCGAGATTCAGCATGTCGAGATATACAGCTTGGAGCAGGGCAATATTGATATCGAAATGACAATCCCGTTCAGCGGAGGACACGGCGAGAGTGAGAAAATTATCGCCCCGATGCTGTCTGACATTCTTGAGGAGCAGATACTTGTCAAAAGCGAACAGCACTCGGCTCATCCGAATGGCTACAGCCATGTTGCGTTCGGTTCGACCAAATCGTACCGGGTATCGACAGGCGCAGCTCATGCGGCAAAAGGCGGCGGTCTTGTCTCCGGCGACAGCTACAGCATGATGGAACTGGGGGCGAGAAAGTATGCGGCCGCGATCAGTGACGGCATGGGCAATGGGGCGAGGGCCCATTATGAGAGCAACGAAACGATTAAGCTGCTCGAAAAAATTCTCGAATCAGGTATTGATGAAAAAATAGCGATCAAAACGATCAACAGTATTCTGTCTTTACGGACGACAGATGAAATCTACTCAACTCTCGATCTTTCTATCATTGATCTTCAGGATGCAAGCTGCAAATTCTTGAAGGTCGGTTCAACGCCGAGTTTTATCAAGCGGGGAGATCAAGTCATGAAAGTGCAGGCCAGCAATCTGCCGATCGGCATCATCAATGAATTTGATGTGGAGGTTGTAAGTGAACAGTTAAAAGCGGGAGATCTGCTCGTCATGATGAGTGACGGTATTTTTGAAGGACCGAAGCACGTTGAAAACCACGACCTGTGGATGAAACGGAAAATGAAAGGGCTGAAAACCGAAGATCCGCAGGAAATCGCTGATATATTAATGGAAGAGGTCATCAGAACGCGTTCCGGCCAAATCGAAGACGATATGACGGTGGTTGTTGTCCGGATTGATCACAACACGCCGAAATGGGCTTCCATACCGGTGCCGGCGGTATTCCAAAATAAAAAGGAGATTTCTTAATCCTTTCGTATAAATCACTTTCCTTCTGGCGAAGATGGGACTAATCGTATCACCGGGAGGAATGTATGTGAATAAGGGACATTTAAATCAAGTTCTGCTGATTACAGATGGCTGCTCCAATCATGGTGAAGACCCGATTGCAATGGCGGCTTTCGCCAAGGAGCAGGGGATTACGGTGAATGTTATAGGGATTATGGAAGAAAACGCGATTGACCAAGAGGCAATGAAGGAAGTTGAAGGCATCGCCATGGCCGGTGGCGGTGTCCATCAAGTTGTATATGCGTCACAATTGTCTCAGACGGTTCAAATGGTGACGAAAAAAGCAATGACCCAGACGCTGCAAGGTGTCGTCAATCAAGAGCTTAAACAAATCTTAGGGAAAAACGTTGAAATGGAAGAGCTTTCTCCGGAAAAACGCGGCGAAGTGATGGAAGTGGTTGATGAACTCGGAGAAACAGTTCATCTGCAGGTGCTTGTGCTGGTTGATACGAGTGCGAGTATGGCGCCGAAACTGCCGACGGTGAAAGAAGCGCTGATTGATCTTTCCATCAGTTTAAATTCCCGGGCCGGACAAAATGAATTTGCCATGTGTATATTTCCCGGGAAAAGCCAGGAAGTTGAGCTTGTGCTGAATTGGACGCCGAAGCTTGAATCCCTTTCCGCGCTCTTTGCGAAGCTGTCGACCGGCGGTATCACCCCTACGGGCCCCGCTATCAGGGAAGCGACGCAGCAGTTTGAGAGAATCCGCTCAAGAAGGAGCATGTTGGCAGATGATGAACGACGCTTTAACGAGTTTGGCATGTAGTCTGGCACCGGGGACGGCAATTCAGGGCAAATGGAACGGCAAATCCTACAGATTGCTCAAACAGCTTGGAAAAGGGGCTAACGGTATTGTATATCTGGCAGAAGCATCAGACGGACAGGTCGCTTTGAAAATTAGCAGCGACAGCATGTCTGTTACCTCTGAAGTGAATGTCTTAAAATCCTTTTCAAAGGCCCGGTCGCAAACGATGGGGCCTTCTTTTTTTGATGCGGACGATGCGTTTATTCCGCAGCTGAATAAAAATGTCTCTTTTTACGTGATGGAGTACATAGAAGGGCCGCTTCTTCCGCAATATATCAGCAGTAAGGGAGCGGAGTGGATTCCGGTGCTGATGGTGCAGCTTCTTTCCAGCTTGTCAGTCCTTCATCAGCAGGGATGGGTTTTTGGCGACCTCAAACCGGAAAATCTTATTGTAACCGGACCGCCGGCTGCCATCCGCTGCATTGATGTAGGGGGAACGACAAAACAAGGCCGCGCGATTAAAGAGTATACGGAGTTTTACGACAGGGGCTATTGGGGGTATGGAACAAGAAAAGCAGAACCATCCTATGACCTGTTTGCTGTCGCAATGATCATGATCCACTGTGTCCAGAAGAAAGAGTGCAAAAAGTCAGGACAGCCGAAAGAACAGCTTCGTTCTATCATTGAAGGCCACCCGTTTCTGAATAAGTATAAGAAGGTTCTGTTTTCTGCTTTAAACGGCCAATATCCGTCTGCGGAAGCCATGAAGCATGACATCCTGACGGCGGGGCAGAGCGCCGGGAGTAAAAGGAAAGCCGCCGCCAAGCCTAAGCCGCCGCAATCAAAACCGCGGCAGGGCACTGTATCTCAAACGCGGTATAAACCTAAACAAAAACCCGCAAAGCACAATGGTTTGTTTGAAACAACGCTTATTTTAATCAGCGTTCTCGCCCTTTATTTCGCTTACATCGTCTTTTTTCTCATCTAATGCCGGCCGGACGCCTGCGCTCATGCTTCTTCTTTGCTTGGAGGGAATGAAAGTGATAGGATATGTATATCTTTAAAAAACCTGCTCATTGTGAGGGGGACATTGTGAAAAGCGTGGAAGATTTTTTCAAAACATATCATCTTCAGGCGGAGGGAGAAACGATTATTGCCGGGGTCTCCGGAGGCCCTGATTCAATGGCGCTTCTCAGTATGCTGAATAAGCACTTCGGGCATTCTTCCGTTATCATAGCGGCGCATGTCGACCATCAGTTCAGGGGTCCTGAATCTGAAGAAGATATGAAGTTTGTGCAGTCATATTGCGAAGCGGAACACATCCTCTGCGAAACGGTACAGATTGATGTTTCTGCATACGCAAAGAAGAATAAGCTGAACAAGCAGGCTGCCGCGCGTGATTGCAGATATCAGTTTTTCGAAGATCTGATGACAAAACACCAAGCGAAGTTTTTGACGCTGGCTCATCACGGCGATGACCAGGTTGAGACAATGCTCATGAGGCTTGCGAAAGGTACGCTCGGGGCAGGGCTCGCGGGAATGCAGCCCGTCCGCGAATTTGCATCCGGCTGGCTGATCAGGCCTTTCCTCTATGCGGAAAAGGATGAAATCCTAGAATACTGCCGTCAAGAAGGGCTCAGCTACAGAACGGATGAGAGCAATGCAAAAGACGATTATACAAGAAACAGATTCAGAAAGACCGTGCTTCCTTTTTTAAAACAAGAATCACCTGACGTTCATAAAATGTTTCAAAAGGTTAGTGAAGCACTGACAGAAGACGAACAATACTTGCAGTCATTAACGAAAGAACGAATGAATAAGGTTATTACAAGCAAGTCTGACACATCGGTTGAAGTCGATTCCTCTCAATTGCTTGCCCTTCCGATACCTTTACAAAGAAGAGGAGTTCAACTAATATTAAACTATCTTTATGAAAACGTTCCATCGTCGTTTTCCGCCCGCCACATACAGCAGTTTCTGGAATGGGCGGAAAATGGAAGCGCCTCGGGAGTGCTTGATTTTCCGAAAGGGCTGAAGGTGGTCAAATCATATCAGACATGTTTGTTTACATTTGAACAATGGCAATGTGAAAAGGTTCCCTTTGAGCTGCAGCTGCAAGGAGCGGAAGGCGAGACTGCTGTTCTCCCCAACGGCTTTATGATAGAGGTGGCCGATCAGGCTGACCCTCATATCAAAAATGGGAATGCTGTTTTTATGACAAGCAGAAATAAGGTGCAATTTCCTTTAACAATCCGGACGAGAAAAATCGGCGACCGGATTAAACTTAAAGGGATGAATGGCTCGAAAAAGGTAAAAGATATATTTATTGATCATAAACTGCCTCTGCGGGATCGGGACGAATGGCCGATTGTAACGGATGCGAGCGGTGAAATTATCTGGCTGCCTGGCTTGAAAAAATCCATCTTTGACGATCTTGTGATTTCAAACAGTGACCGCATTGTATTACAATATAGACAGCATGAAAAGTGTAGGGGGCAAGCATTAACATGAAACAGGATATCGAAAAAGTGCTGATCTCAGAAGATGAGATCCAGCAGAAAGTAAAACAGCTTGGAGAACAATTAACAAGCGAGTACAGCGACACGTTTCCGTTGGCAATCGGTGTGTTAAAGGGAGCGCTTCCTTTTATGGCTGATCTTATAAAGCATATTGATACATATTTGGAAATGGACTTCATGGATGTATCAAGCTACGGAAATTCCACGGTTTCTTCCGGAGAAGTCAAAATCATCAAAGATTTGGATACATCTGTAGAAGGCCGGGACATCTTAATCATTGAAGATATTATCGACAGTGGGTTAACCTTGAGCTATCTCGTAGAACTCTTCCGATATCGTAAAGCGAAATCAATTAAGATTGTTACCCTGTTGGATAAACCAAGCGGAAGAAAAGCGGACATTAAAGCAGACTTCGTAGGCTTTGAAGTTCCTGACGCGTTTGTTGTGGGTTACGGACTTGATTATGCCGAGCGCTATCGCAATCTGCCTTACATCGGAGTATTAAAACCGGCGATTTATGAAAGCTGATCGGCTGCCTGCTTCCGAGATGGTTATCGGTTGTATTGGAATGATTTTCTATGGTACTATTGAACATAGTTGTGCTTACTGTGGGAGGAGGTAAGGAATGAATCGGGTCTTCCGTAATACCATTTTTTATTTACTTATTTTATTAGTAGTAATCGGGGTTGTGAGTTACTTCCAGACCTCAAACCCGAAAACAGAAAATATGTCGTACAGTACGTTTATCAAGAACCTCGATGAAGGGAAAGTTGATAGCGTATCGGTTCAGCCTGTCAGAGGTGTTTATGAGGTAAAAGGACAGCTGAAAAAATACGATAAAGACCAGTACTTTTTAACACATGTTCCTGAAGGAAAAGGAGCAGACCAGATATTTGACGCAATTAAAAAGACGGACGTAAAAGTTGATCCCGCACAGGAAACAAGCGGGTGGGTGACGTTCTTAACGACGATCATTCCGTTTGTCATCATCTTTATTCTGTTTTTCTTCCTGCTCAATCAGGCTCAGGGCGGCGGCAGCCGTGTCATGAACTTCGGAAAGAGCAAAGCGAAGCTGTATACGGAAGAAAAGAAACGCGTGAAGTTTAAAGATGTAGCCGGCGCGGATGAGGAGAAGCAGGAGCTCGTTGAGGTTGTTGAGTTTCTGAAAGATCCCCGCAAATTCGCCGAGCTTGGCGCCAGGATCCCTAAAGGCGTGCTGCTTGTCGGACCTCCGGGAACCGGTAAGACATTGCTTGCGAGAGCCTCAGCCGGTGAAGCTGGCGTTCCTTTCTTCAGCATCAGCGGATCTGATTTCGTTGAAATGTTTGTCGGTGTCGGTGCTTCCCGTGTGCGTGATTTATTCGAAAATGCGAAAAAGAATGCGCCTTGCCTGATCTTCATTGATGAGATCGACGCGGTAGGACGTCAGCGCGGCGCCGGTCTTGGCGGCGGGCATGATGAACGCGAACAGACACTGAACCAGCTGCTTGTTGAGATGGACGGTTTCAGTGCGAATGAAGGAATCATTATTATCGCTGCGACAAACCGTGCGGACATTCTTGACCCTGCATTGCTCCGTCCGGGACGTTTTGACCGTCAGATTACAGTAGACCGTCCGGATGTCATCGGCCGTGAAGCCGTATTGCAGGTGCATGCGAGAAACAAACCGCTTGATGAGACGGTGAACTTAAAAGCAATCGCTTCAAGAACACCCGGTTTCTCAGGCGCAGATTTAGAAAACCTTCTTAACGAAGCGGCACTCGTTGCTGCCCGTCAAAACAAGAAGAAAATTGATATGCGCGACATTGATGAAGCAACGGACCGTGTCATTGCGGGTCCTGCGAAGAAGAGCCGCGTCATCTCGAAAAAAGAACGCAATATCGTGGCGTACCACGAGGGCGGTCACACCGTTATCGGACTTGTGCTGGATGAAGCCGATATGGTTCATAAAGTAACGATTGTTCCGAGGGGGCAGGCAGGCGGATACGCAGTCATGCTTCCGAGAGAAGACCGTTACTTCCAGACAAAACCTGAACTTCTCGATAAAATTGTCGGTCTTCTGGGCGGACGTGTTGCCGAGGAAATTATCTTCGGCGAAGTCAGCACGGGGGCTCACAATGACTTCCAGCGGGCAACGAACATTGCCAGAAGAATGGTGACAGAGTTCGGTATGTCAGAAAAACTCGGACCGCTTCAGTTCGGTCAATCTCAAGGCGGTCAAGTATTCCTGGGCCGGGATTTCAACAACGAGCAAAACTACAGTGATCAGATCGCTTACGAAATCGATCAGGAAATTCAGCGCATCATTAAAGAATGTTATGAGCGTGCGAAAACCATCCTGACTGAAAATCGCGATAAGCTTGAATTGATTGCTCAGACATTGCTTGATGTGGAAACATTAGATGCGGAACAAATCAAGCATCTCGTGGATCACGGTAAACTCCCTGAGCGCAATTTCTCAGATGACCATCTTCAAAAAGACGATGTGAAAGTAAACATCCTGTCTAAAACAGAAGACGAAAAGAAAGACGAGCCGAAAGAATAGTTCGCTTTCTGATATGAAAACCGCCGGCGTATACCGGCGGTTTTTTTACTGGTTCCGTTTTGTTTACAAAAGAGCCGCAGATCGTGTATGGTATTGTAGAATGTTGAAAATGTTATGATTAGAAACTATTCAAAAGTGGTGATAGAGGTTGTTACTGGTTATAGATGTGGGGAACACCAACACCGTGATTGGTGTATATCATGATGGGGAATTAGAATATCATTGGCGCATAGAAACGAGCAGGCACAAAACAGAAGACGAATTCGGCATGCTGCTCCGCTCCTTATTTGAACATTCCGGACTGATGTTTGAACAGATTGAAGGGATTATCATCTCATCCGTAGTGCCGCCGATTATGTTCTCTTTAGAAAGAATGTGCACAAAATACTTTCACATCGAGCCGCAGGTTGTCGGCCCGGGAATGAAAACAGGTTTAAATATAAAATATGACAATCCGAAAGAAGTGGGAGCTGACAGGATCGTCAATGCCGTTGCGGCGATCCAGCAGTATGGCGGCCCCTTAATTGTTGTTGATTTCGGAACGGCGACGACGTATTGCTACATTGATGAAAACAAACAATACATGGGCGGTGCGATTGCTCCCGGCATTACAATTTCAACGGAAGCGCTGTACTCACGCGCGGCCAAGCTTCCGAGAATTGAAATCGCCCGACCGGACAATATCATCGGCAAAAACACGGTAAGCGCCATGCAGTCCGGCATCCTTTTCGGCTATGTCGGACAAGTTGAAGGCATTGTAAAGCGGATGAAATGGCAGGCCAAACAAGAACCGAAAGTCATTGCGACAGGGGGGCTTGCGTCATTAATCGCAAACGAATCAGACTGTATTGATATTGTTGACCCGTTTCTTACTTTAAAAGGGCTGGAAATCATTTATGAGCGAAATCGCGTGGGTCACATATAGGAGGTAAACGATGGATTATTTAATTAAAGCAATTGCATATGACGGTAAAGTGCGGGCTTATGCAGCCAGAACGACAGATATGGTAAATGAAGCGCAAAGAAGGCATGACACGTGGCCGACGGCATCAGCCGCAATCGGCCGGACGATGACAGCGTCTCTGATGCTCGGAGCGATGCTTAAGGGTGAAGATAAGCTGACAGTCAAAATAGAAGGCGGCGGCCCGATCGGAGCCATTGTCGCAGATGCGAACGCAAAGGGTGAGGTAAGAGCATACGTATCAAATCCGCACGTTCATTTTGACCTCAATGAACAAGGGAAACTGGATGTCAGACGGGCGGTCGGAACTGACGGAACACTCAGTGTCGTAAAAGATTTGGGCTTGCGTGATTATTTTACGGGGCAAGTAGAGATTGTCTCGGGTGAACTCGGTGATGACTTCACGTATTACCTTGTTTCTTCTGAACAAGTCCCTTCATCTGTCGGGGTAGGTGTACTAGTAAATCCTGATAACACGATTCTCGCTGCGGGCGGGTTCATCATTCAGCTTCTTCCGGGGACTGATGAAGAAACCATTTCAACAATTGAAAAGCAATTATCTCAAATCGAACCGATTTCAAAATTGATTCAAAAAGGCCTGACACCGGAAGAAATCTTAGAAGAAGTTCTGGGTCAAAAACCGGACGTTCTCGAAACAATGCCGGTCAAATTTCACTGTTCTTGTTCAAAAGATCGATTCGAAACGGCCATTTTAGGACTAGGCAAAAAAGAAATACAAGATATGATAGAAGAAGACGGAAAAGCCGAAGCGGTTTGCCATTTTTGTAATGAGAAATATTTATTTACAAAAGAAGAACTGGAAGAGCTTCGTGACGAAACAACCCGCTAGCTCTTTAGCGGGTTGTTCTATTTTGTAAAAGGGATGGGGTAGATTTTGAAATCGAGAACACTTTTGACGATTATTGTAGCGGCGCTGTTGGTATGCAGTGTAGCAGTGGCGTATAAGTTAACAAAATCCCAAGCCGCGGGGTCATCTGAAGAATCCATCGCGACAATCGGTGATAAACATATCACACGGCAGGACTGGATGAAAAAGATGGAAGACGAGTACGGAAAATCAACTCTGGAGGATATGATTAATGCACAAGTAGTGGAAGAACTTGCGAAAAAGAATAAACTCACAGTTTCAAACACCGAATTGGAACGTGAATTTCTTTTAATCAAAGCGGTGAATAATTCATTTTATGAAGACAGCCATATTACCGAAAAAGAATGGAGAGACCAGATCCGTTACAACATTCTTCTTGAAGAACTGCTGACGAAGGACATCGATATATCGGATAAGGAAATGCAATCATTTTATAATAAAAATAAAGAACTGTACCATTTCGATGATTCCTACAGAATCAGGCACATTGTCGTCAAAAACAAGGAAGAGGCGGACAGGGTGCTTGCTGATTTGAAAGGCGGTTCCAGCTTTGAAGCCGTCGCCGCTGAGCGTTCCACGGACAGATACACGTCTCAGTACGGCGGAGACCTCGGCTTTGTGACAGAAAACCAGGAAAATATCCCGCAGGCATATATCACAGAAGCTAAAAATCTCAAAGAAGATGAATGGTCCGCTGAACCGATTAAAGTTTCTTCAGGATATGCCGTCATTCAGCTGAAAGAAAAGCTTAAAGCGAGAACTTTCTCATACAATGAAGTGAAGAGCCAAATCAGACGCCAGATCGCGATGGATCAATTAGGTGACAAGGCGACAGTCAAAACGCTGTGGAAAGAGGCGGGGGTCTCTTGGTTCTACGGGGAAAAAAGAACTAAATGATTGACAAAAAATTTTGAAATTGATAACTTATATTTATAATACCAATAAATTTAGTCGGAAATTGAGGTGTCCAACATGGTGCGTATTGCAAATTCTATTACTGAACTAATCGGAAATACTCCTATTGTGAAATTGAATCGCCTGACGGATGAAAACAGTGCAGATGTATATCTGAAGCTTGAATACATGAATCCGGGCAGCAGCGTAAAAGACCGTATCGGAGCGGCGATGATTGAAGCGGCTGAAAAAGAAGGAAAATTAAAAGCCGGCGACACAATCATTGAACCGACAAGCGGAAATACAGGAATCGGTCTTGCGATGGTGGCAGCGGCTAAAGGTCTCAGAGCCATTCTCGTTATGCCTGATACAATGAGTATGGAACGACGCAATCTGCTGCGCGCATACGGAGCGGAGCTTGTGCTGACTCCCGGCGCAGAAGGAATGAAGGGCGCCATTAAAAAGGCGGAAGAACTTGCGGAGGAACACGGATACTTTGTGCCTCAGCAATTCAACAATGCGGCAAACCCGGAAATTCACCGCCAAACGACGGGGAAAGAAATCGTAGAACAGTTTGGTGACGACCAGCTTGATGCGTTCGTGGCCGGAATCGGTACCGGCGGAACCATCACGGGAGCGGGCGAAGTGCTGAAAGAAGCATATCCATCCATCAAAATCTATGCGGTAGAGCCGGCGGATTCTCCAGTTCTTTCCGGCGGAAAACCGGGTCCGCATAAAATTCAGGGTATCGGAGCGGGATTTGTCCCTGAAACATTGAATACGGACATCTATGATCAAATCATTCCCGTCAAAAACGAGGATGCATTTGAATATGCCCGTAAAACGGCAAAAGAAGAAGGGATTCTCGGCGGTATTTCTTCCGGAGCGGCCATTTACGCGGCACTGGAAATCGCGAAAAAACTCGGGAAAGGCAAGAAAGTGCTTGCGATCATCCCTAGTAACGGAGAACGTTACTTAAGCACACCGCTTTATCAGTTTGAATAGAGACATACACACGGCTCCCGGCTGTATCCGGGAGTTTTTTTGTGCCTGAAGTATCGAAAATCCAAAAAACGTTTCGAATTTTATGGTTGGAAGTGAAATTCACTTTTTTCACCAGTGTGATTGCTTTAAAATAAAACTACAGTAAAACGAAGCAGAGGATTGATATGATGGCACAACGCAGACCGGCAGGAAGAAAAATACCTTTTACGAAACAAGCATTTTTACAGCGATATGAAAACCTTTCGAAATCGAGAAAACGGCATGTTCTGCTCGAAAGCGCGAGAGGGGGAAGATTCAGTATAGCCGGTCTAGATCCGATTGCGTCCGTCAGAGGGAAAGACGGAATTACAACGATCAAGCATGATGGAGAAACACTGTTTAAAGAAGGTGACCCGCTGCGGGCCTTTCATGAATGGTTTGGAACGCTCGGAACGGAAACAAACGTTGAGTTTCCGGACTTTCAGGGCGGTGCGATTGGTTTTATCAGTTACGACTATGCCCGATATATTGAGAATTTTAAGATGCTGTCGTTAGATGATCTGGAAACACCTGATATTTACTTTCTTATTTTTGATGATGTGGCCGTTTATGACCATGAGGAAGAGGCGTTATGGCTCATTACCCATACTGAAGCGGAAGAAGCGGATCTTGCGGAAGAAAAGCTGTCCGGCTTAGAGGACATGTGGTGTTCCCTCCAAACGGCGGACGAGCCTTTTTCACCGCTGAATCGGAATGGGGACGGATCGTACGCCGCTCCGTTCACCGAGGAAGGATTTTCACAGGCTGTAGAACAAATTAAACAATATATCGCGAGCGGCGATGTGTTTCAGGTTAATTTGTCCATCAGGCAGTCTCAGTCTTTATCCGTTCATCCGTATGAGGTGTATAAAC
The DNA here is from genome assembly GCF_021729365.1 of Bacillus sp. R45. Classification (NCBI taxonomy): domain Bacteria; kingdom Bacillati; phylum Bacillota; class Bacilli; order Caryophanales; family Bacillaceae; genus Bacillus; species Bacillus sp. R45. Next base: position 84,146 of record NZ_CP091421.1, read on the forward strand.
ACTTGCGAAACGTCAATCCGTCTCCTTACATGGCTTATCTCGAGACACCGGGGTTTCAAGTGATATGCGGGTCGCCGGAGCTATTGGTGACAAAGAAGGGGAAGAAGCTTGAAACGAGACCGATCGCGGGTACGCGTTCAAGAGGAAAAGACGATGCTGAAGACAAGGCTTTGGCTGATGAATTAATTCACAACGAAAAAGAACGTGCGGAACACGTCATGCTTGTTGATCTTGAGCGTAATGACCTCGGACGCGTATCGCGCTACGGCTCCGTGCGGGTTAACGAGTTTATGGCGATCGAAAAATATTCCCACGTCATGCATATCGTGTCAAACGTACAGGGAGAGCTGCAGGACGGATATGACGCGACAGACATTATTCATGCGGTGTTCCCGGGGGGCACCATCACGGGAGCGCCCAAAGTGAGAACGATGGAAATTATAGAAGAGCTTGAGCCGACAAGACGGGGGCTTTATACTGGATCTATAGGCTGGTTCGGATTCAACGGAGATTTGCAGTTTAACATTGTGATCCGGACGATCTATGCAGCCGGCGGACATGCTTTTATGCAGTCCGGAGCAGGAGTGGTTATTGATTCGGTTCCGAAGCATGAATACAAGGAATCGTTCAAAAAAGCTTTTGCGATGAAAAAGGCGTTAGAGCTGAGCGAAGAAGAGACAAAAAATCAGACGAGGTGAGCAGAGATGATTTTAATGATTGACAATTATGATTCATTTACGTACAACTTGGTTCAATATTTGGGTGAGCTCGGGGAGGAACTGATCGTCAGACGGAATGACGAGATTACGATTGAGCAGATTGAAGAGCTGGGTCCGGACTTCTTAATGATTTCTCCCGGGCCGTGCAGTCCTGATGAAGCGGGGATCAGCCTCGAAGCCATCAAACATTTTGCCGGCAGTATTCCTATTTTCGGCGTATGTCTCGGGCATCAGTCGATTGCGCAAGTATTCGGCGGCGATGTCGTCAGAGCAGAGCGGCTCATGCACGGCAAAACGTCAGAAGTTATGCATGACGGCCAGACGATTTTTAACGGCCTGCAAAATCCGCTGGTCGCCACCCGGTACCATTCACTTATTGTCAAAGCGGACACGCTGCCGGATTGTTTTACGGTATCCGCTCAAACCAAAGAAGGAGAAATTATGGCAATCCGCCATAATGAGCTGCCTGTTGAAGGTGTTCAGTTCCATCCGGAATCCATCATGACCTCCTTCGGCAAAGAGATGCTCAGAAACTTTATAGAGACACACCGCAAAAAGGAAGTATCGGTGTGATTATATATTTGAATGGTCAATATATAGAGGAGAAAGAAGCGGCGCTTTCTCCTTTTGACCATGGTTATCTGTACGGGATCGGAGCGTTCGAGACGTTCAGGCTTTACAGCGGCCGGCCGTTTCTGCCGGATGCGCATGTCGCCAGGCTCAACAGGGCGCTTCGGGATCTGCAGATTGCATTCGAGGTGAACAAACAGGAGCTGCTTGATATGCTTCGGAGACTGTTGCTTCTCAATGACATAAAGGACGGCAGCGCGCGTGTCCGGCTTAACATCTCGGCAGGCGTCAGCGATAAGGGATTTGCCGCGCAGACTTATGAAAAGCCGACCGTCCTTTGTTTCGTGAACCGGCTCAATCCGGAAACTCTGCCTGTTCAAAAAGAAGGCAGGCTTCTCTCTGTCCGGAGAAATACGCCTGAAGGATCTTTCCGGTTAAAATCCCATCACTATTTAAACAACATGTACGCTAAACGGGAGATCGGGAATGATCCCAATCTTGAAGGGATTTTCCTGACCGGAGAAGGAGATGTCGCGGAAGGCATTGTCTCCAACGTGTTTTGGCGAAAAGGAGACAAGGTCTTTACGCCATCTTTGGATACGGGAATTCTCGACGGTGTAACAAGACAGTTTGTCATTGATGAATTGAAACGGCAGGGGACAAAAGTCACCGAAGGCCGATTCCGTTTTCAATCAATGCGTGAAGCGGATGAAGCATGGTTGACAAACTCCGTGCTTGAAATCATCCCGTTTTCTAAAATAGAGGAAGTGCCGCTGCCCGGAATGAGCGGAAAAACGGTGCAATTGCTCCGTAAGCAGTATCAGCAGGAAATAAACAAAATGAATGTACAGGAGGAGGAACAAAATGGCGCAGCAAACAATTGAACAGCCTAAACTGATTCATACAAAAAAAGGCGCTCTGTCCTATAAAGAGAAGACGCTCGTTATGGGGATATTAAATGTAACGCCAGACTCCTTCTCTGACGGCGGCAAATACGACAGTACGGAAAGGGCGCTTCTGCATGCGGCGAAGATGGCTGAAGAAGGGGCGCATATCATAGATATCGGCGGCGAATCGACAAGGCCCGGCGCATCACTCGTTTCGGCTGATGAGGAAATGTCACGAGTCATCCCCGTCATAGAACGGATTACAAGCGAGCTGGACATTCCGCTTTCAATCGATACGTACAAAGCTTCCGTGGCAGACGAAGCGGTCAAAGCGGGAGCCTCTATCCTTAATGACATCTGGGGGGCGAAAGGTGACCCTGACATGGCGTCAGTAGCCGCCGCACACGGAGTTCCGATTATCTTAATGCATAATCGTATGGAAAGAAACTATAACGATCTTATTCCTGATATGCTTGCAGACTTGATGGAAAGCGTAAAAATTGCCGCAGAAGCCGGCGTCACAGATGAAAACATGATTCTGGATCCAGGGATCGGCTTTGCGAAAAACTATGAGGACAATCTGGCTGTCATGAACAAGCTGGAGGTGTTCAGCGGGTTAGGGTATCCGCTGCTCCTGGCGACATCGAGAAAAAGGTTCATCGGCCGTGTGCTTGACCTTCCCCCTGAAGAACGTGCCGAGGGAACGGGAGCGACAGTATGCCTTGGCGTCCAAAAAGGCTGCGACATTGTGAGGGTGCACGATGTCAAAGAGATCGCAAGAATGACTAAGATGATGGATGCTATGCTGAACAAAGGAGGCGCGCATTATGGATAAAGTATATGTGGAAGGTATGGAGTTTTACGGATATCACGGCGTGTTCGAGGAAGAAAACAAACTCGGCCAGCGCTTCAAAGTAGACCTGACTGCCGAACTGGATTTGAGCAAAGCGGGAAAAACGGATGACCTTTCTTATACCATTAACTATGCGGAATTGTACAGTGTCTGCCGCGGCATCGTTGAGGGCGAGCCCGTTAATTTGGTCGAGACCCTTGCGGAACGGATCGCAGACACCGTCCTTGAGAAATTTGAGCCGGTGCAGCAATGTACGGTAAAGGTTGTTAAGCCTGACCCGCCGATTCCCGGCCATTATAAATCAGTAGCCATAGAAATGACGAGAAAGAAATCATGAACAATACGGCATATATCGGCCTCGGTTCCAATATGGGCGACCGTGAACATTATTTGCGCCAGGCAGTGGCCATGCTCACCCGGCATGATGGCGTGACGGTGTCAAAGATATCCTCTATATATGAAACAGATCCCGTCGGTTATGAGGATCAGGATCAGTTTCTCAATATGGCGGTTGAAGTGAAAACGTCGTTATCTCCTTTTGAACTACTAGATGTAACGCAGAGCATTGAAGTTGAATTAGGCAGAACGAGAGAGATTCGCTGGGGACCGCGGACGGCAGACCTTGACATTTTGCTGTATAATCGTGAAAATATTGAAACAGAGCGGCTGATTGTTCCGCATCCGAGAATGTATGAGCGCTTATTTGTCCTTGCGCCGTTAAAAGAAATATGTCCGCAGGCGGATCATATCACGATAAGCGCTGAAACAAACCAAGAAGGTGTAAGAGTATGGAAGCAGAAATCTGGGGTAGGCGAATTCGTGCATTCAGAAAGCTGAAAGGTTATACTCAAGAAGGATTTGCAAAAGCATTAGGTATATCAGTTTCTATTGTCGGTGAAATTGAACGCGGAAACCGATTGCCGTCAGATGCCATCATTCAAGATGCGGCAGATGTTTTAAATATAAGTGCGGACGAATTGGCCCCGCCTGAAAAATAGACAAATGAAAGGAGGGGAAAAATGTTTAAAATCGGTGATATTCAATTGAAAAACCGGGTTGTGCTTGCCCCTATGGCCGGTGTCTGCAACTCAGCGTTCAGATTGACTGTAAAGGAATTCGGAGCCGGATTGGTATGCGCTGAAATGGTCAGTGACAAAGCGATCCTTTACAACAACGCAAGAACAATGGGGATGCTTTACATTGATGAACGTGAAAAACCGCTCAGCCTTCAGATTTTTGGAGGAAAAAAGGAAACCCTTGTGGAAGCGGCGAAGTTTGTAGATCAAAACACGACTGCTGATATTATTGATATTAACATGGGATGTCCCGTACCAAAGATTACAAAATGTGATGCGGGCGCCAAATGGCTTCTCGATCCTGATAAGATTTATGAAATGGTATCCGCAGTAGTAGATGCTGTTGATAAGCCGGTTACAGTGAAGATGAGAATGGGTTGGGATGAAGATCACATTTATGCGGTGAAAAACGCCCAAGCCGTTGAACGTGCCGGCGGAAAAGCCGTTGCCCTTCACGGCCGCACAAGAGTGCAAATGTATGAAGGCACTGCGAACTGGGATATCATTAAAGAAGTGAAGCAATCCGTCTCCATTCCCGTCATCGGAAACGGTGATGTCAAAACGCCTCAGGACGCGAAACGCATGCTTGAGGAAACAGGAGTTGACGGCGTCATGATCGGCCGGGCCGCACTCGGCAACCCGTGGATGATTTACCGTACGGTGCAGTACCTTGAAACCGGTGAGTTAAAAGACGAGCCGAAAGTCCGTGAAAAAATGTCGGTATGCAAACTGCACTTAGACCGCCTGATTAAGTTAAAAGGCGAAAATGTGGCAGTCAGAGAAATGAGAAAACACGCTGCCTGGTATCTGAAAGGTGTCAGAGGCAATGCGAATGTACGCAATGAAATTAACCAATGTGAGACGCGTGAAGAATTTGTGCAGCTTTTAGATGCATTTACCGCCGAAGCAGAGGCAAAAGAGCTTCAAGATGCAAAAGTAGGTTAATATACACCCTCTATTGCTGCTCACTGCCAGCTTACCGCTGGCAGTTTTTCTGCTTTTTCGTGAAATCAAAATGTAACGGAGTGATACCAATGAGTCAAGAAGAGCAAAATCATGAGGAATTGAACGACCAGCTGCAAGTCAGACGAGATAAAATGAACCAGCTGAGAGAAAACGGCATTGACCCTTTCGGCGAACGTTTCGAGAGAACGCATCAATCTCAACAAATCATTGACGCCTACCAGGAGCTTTCTAAAGAAGAACTGGAAGAAAAAGCGATCGAAGTGACCATTGCAGGCCGTATGATGACAAAGCGCGGAAAAGGGAAAGCCGGCTTTGCGCATCTGCAGGACTTAGAAGGTCAAATTCAAATTTACGTAAGAAAAGACAGTGTCGGCGAAGAACAATATGAAATCTTTAAATCTTCAGACCTCGGAGACGTTATCGGCATCACCGGGAAAGTTTTCAAAACAAACGTAGGCGAGCTTTCTGTCAAAGCGACATCTTTTGAACTGCTGACAAAAGCACTGCGTCCTCTTCCTGATAAATATCATGGGTTAAAAGATGTTGAACAGCGTTACCGCCAACGCTATCTCGATCTCATCGTAAACCCTGACAGCAAACAAACGTTTATCACACGCAGCAAAATCATCCAAGCGATGAGAAGATACTTAGATGACCATGGATACTTAGAAGTTGAAACACCTACGATGCACAGCATACCGGGAGGAGCGTCTGCACGCCCGTTCATCACGCACCATAACGCGCTCGACATGCCTCTTTATATGCGTATTGCGATTGAACTGCACCTGAAACGCTTGATTGTCGGCGGATTGGAAAAAGTCTACGAAATCGGCCGCGTGTTCCGTAACGAAGGTGTTTCTACACGCCATAACCCTGAATTCACGATGATCGAGCTGTATGAAGCGTACGCCGATTATAAAGATATTATGAGTCTTACGGAAAACCTCGTAGCACATATTGCGCAGGAAGTGCTTGGAAGCACCACAATCCAGTACGGCGAAGAGCAGATTGATCTGAAACCTGAGTGGAAACGACTCCACATGGTAGATGCGGTCAAAGAAGCGACAGGCGTAGATTTCTGGAATGAGATGACTGTTGAAGAAGCGCGCGGTCATGCAAAAGAGCATGGTATCGAGATCACAAACTCTATGACGGTGGGTCATATCATCAATGAATTCTTCGAACAAAAAATTGAAGAAACACTCATTCAGCCTACATTTATTTACGGCCACCCTGTAGAGATTTCTCCTCTTGCTAAGAAAAATCCGGAGGACCCTCGCTTTACAGACCGTTTTGAGCTGTTTATCGTCGGCCGTGAGCACGCTAATGCGTTTACGGAGCTGAATGACCCTATTGACCAGAGGGAACGCTTTGAAGCGCAATTAAAAGAAAGAGAAGAAGGAAACGATGAAGCGCATATGATGGATGAAGACTTCGTTGAAGCTCTTGAATACGGCATGCCGCCGACCGGGGGATTGGGTATCGGTATCGACCGCCTTGTCATGCTGTTAACAAATGCTCCGTCTATCAGAGACGTTTTATTATTCCCTCAAATGAGACAACGCTAATAAAAGGGAAGGCGCCGTTTTCTGCTTATCGCAGTACGGCGCTTTTTTAGAAACAAGCCGCTCGTAAAACTTTTTGATTTTCTTTAAAAAAACTATTGCACTATTATTTGTGAGGTGGTATATTATTATTCGTTGCCGCTAAACAAGGCGCTGACGAAAAAAAGAAATTTAAAAAGTTGTTGACTTCAAGAGATTGATAAGATATAATAATAAAGTCGCTTGAACGAAAGACAAAATGATCTTTGAAAACTAAACAAGACAAAACGTACCTGTTAATTCAAAGTTTTAAATAAATCGCACAGCGATGTGCGTAGTCAGTCAAACTACTTTATCGGAGAGTTTGATCCTGGCTCAGGACGAACGCTGGCGGCGTGCCTAATACATGCAAGTCGAGCGGACAGATGGGAGCTTGCTCCCTGATGTTAGCGGCGGACGGGTGAGTAACACGTGGGTAACCTGCCTGTAAGACTGGGATAACTCCGGGAAACCGGGGCTAATACCGGATGGTTGTCTGAACCGCATGGTTCAGACATAAAAGGTGGCTTCGGCTACCACTTACAGATGGACCCGCGGCGCATTAGCTAGTTGGTGAGGTAACGGCTCACCAAGGCGACGATGCGTAGCCGACCTGAGAGGGTGATCGGCCACACTGGGACTGAGACACGGCCCAGACTCCTACGGGAGGCAGCAGTAGGGAATCTTCCGCAATGGACGAAAGTCTGACGGAGCAACGCCGCGTGAGTGATGAAGGTTTTCGGATCGTAAAGCTCTGTTGTTAGGGAAGAACAAGTGCCGTTCAAATAGGGCGGCACCTTGACGGTACCTAACCAGAAAGCCACGGCTAACTACGTGCCAGCAGCCGCGGTAATACGTAGGTGGCAAGCGTTGTCCGGAATTATTGGGCGTAAAGGGCTCGCAGGCGGTTTCTTAAGTCTGATGTGAAAGCCCCCGGCTCAACCGGGGAGGGTCATTGGAAACTGGGGAACTTGAGTGCAGAAGAGGAGAGTGGAATTCCACGTGTAGCGGTGAAATGCGTAGAGATGTGGAGGAACACCAGTGGCGAAGGCGACTCTCTGGTCTGTAACTGACGCTGAGGAGCGAAAGCGTGGGGAGCGAACAGGATTAGATACCCTGGTAGTCCACGCCGTAAACGATGAGTGCTAAGTGTTAGGGGGTTTCCGCCCCTTAGTGCTGCAGCTAACGCATTAAGCACTCCGCCTGGGGAGTACGGTCGCAAGACTGAAACTCAAAGGAATTGACGGGGGCCCGCACAAGCGGTGGAGCATGTGGTTTAATTCGAAGCAACGCGAAGAACCTTACCAGGTCTTGACATCCTCTGACAATCCTAGAGATAGGACGTCCCCTTCGGGGGCAGAGTGACAGGTGGTGCATGGTTGTCGTCAGCTCGTGTCGTGAGATGTTGGGTTAAGTCCCGCAACGAGCGCAACCCTTGATCTTAGTTGCCAGCATTCAGTTGGGCACTCTAAGGTGACTGCCGGTGACAAACCGGAGGAAGGTGGGGATGACGTCAAATCATCATGCCCCTTATGACCTGGGCTACACACGTGCTACAATGGACAGAACAAAGGGCAGCGAAACCGCGAGGTTAAGCCAATCCCACAAATCTGTTCTCAGTTCGGATCGCAGTCTGCAACTCGACTGCGTGAAGCTGGAATCGCTAGTAATCGCGGATCAGCATGCCGCGGTGAATACGTTCCCGGGCCTTGTACACACCGCCCGTCACACCACGAGAGTTTGTAACACCCGAAGTCGGTGAGGTAACCTTTATGGAGCCAGCCGCCGAAGGTGGGACAGATGATTGGGGTGAAGTCGTAACAAGGTAGCCGTATCGGAAGGTGCGGCTGGATCACCTCCTTTCTAAGGATTTTAACGGAATATAAGACCTTGGGTCTTATAAACAGAACGTTCCCTGTCTTGTTTAGTTTTGAAGGATCATTCGATTCTTCGAGATGTTGTTCTTTGAAAACTAGATAACAGAAGTAATTCACATTCAATTAGTAATGCAAGATATCACGTAGTGATTCTTTTTAACGGTTAAGTTAGAAAGGGCGCACGGTGGATGCCTTGGCACTAGGAGCCGATGAAGGACGGGACGAACACCGATATGCTTCGGGGAGCTGTAAGCAAGCTTTGATCCGGAGATTTCCGAATGGGGAAACCCACCACTCGTAATGGAGTGGTATCCATATCTGAATACATAGGATATGAGAAGGCAGACCCGGGGAACTGAAACATCTAAGTACCCGGAGGAAGAGAAAGCAAATGCGATTCCCTGAGTAGCGGCGAGCGAAACGGGACCAGCCCAAACCAAGAGGCTTGCCTCTTGGGGTTGTAGGACACTCTGTACGGAGTTACAAAGGAACGAGGTAGATGAAGAGGTCTGGAAAGGCCCGCCATAGGAGGTAACAGCCCTGTAGTCAAAACTTCGTTCTCTCCTGAGTGGATCCTGAGTACGGCGGAACACGTGAAATTCCGTCGGAATCCGGGAGGACCATCTCCCAAGGCTAAATACTCCCTAGTGACCGATAGTGAACCAGTACCGTGAGGGAAAGGTGAAAAGCACCCCGGAAGGGGAGTGAAAGAGATCCTGAAACCGTGTGCCTACAAGTAGTCAGAGCCCGTTAACGGGTGATGGCGTGCCTTTTGTAGAATGAACCGGCGAGTTACGATCCCGTGCAAGGTTAAGCAGAAGATGCGGAGCCGCAGCGAAAGCGAGTCTGAATAGGGCGAATTGAGTACGTGGTCGTAGACCCGAAACCAGGTGATCTACCCATGTCCAGGGTGAAGTTCAGGTAACACTGAATGGAGGCCCGAACCCACGCACGTTGAAAAGTGCGGGGATGAGGTGTGGGTAGGGGTGAAATGCCAATCGAACCTGGAGATAGCTGGTTCTCTCCGAAATAGCTTTAGGGCTAGCCTCAAGGTAAGAGTCTCGGAGGTAGAGCACTGATTGGACTAGGGGCCCCTACCGGGTTACCGAATTCAGTCAAACTCCGAATGCCGATGACTTATCCTTGGGAGTCAGACTGCGAGTGATAAGATCCGTAGTCGAAAGGGAAACAGCCCAGACCGCCAGCTAAGGTCCCAAAGTATACGTTAAGTGGAAAAGGATGTGGAGTTGCTTAGACAACCAGGATGTTGGCTTAGAAGCAGCCACCATTTAAAGAGTGCGTAATAGCTCACTGGTCGAGTGACTCTGCGCCGAAAATGTACCGGGGCTAAACGTATCACCGAAGCTGCGGACTGTTCTTCGAACAGTGGTAGGAGAGCGTTCTAAGGGCTGTGAAGCAAGACCGGAAGGACTTGTGGAGCGCTTAGAAGTGAGAATGCCGGTATGAGTAGCGAAAGAGGGGTGAGAATCCCCTCCACCGAATGCCTAAGGTTTCCTGAGGAAGGCTCGTCCGCTCAGGGTTAGTCGGGACCTAAGCCGAGGCCGAAAGGCGTAGGCGATGGATAACAGGTTGATATTCCTGTACCACCTCCTCACCATTTGAGCAATGGGGGGACGCAGGAGGATAGGGTAAGCGCGGTATTGGATATCCGCGTCCAAGCAGTTAGGCTGGGAAATAGGCAAATCCGTTTCCCGTGAAGGCTGAGCTGTGATGGCGAGCGAATTATAGTAGCGAAGTTCCTGATTCCACACTGCCAAGAAAAGCCTCTAGCGAGGTGAGAGGTGCCCGTACCGCAAACCGACACAGGTAGGCGAGGAGAGAATCCTAAGGTGATCGAGAGAACTCTCGTTAAGGAACTCGGCAAAATGACCCCGTAACTTCGGGAGAAGGGGTGCTCTGTTAGGGTGCAAGCCCGAGAGAGCCGCAGTGAATAGGCCCAGGCGACTGTTTAGCAAAAACACAGGTCTCTGCGAAGCCGTAAGGCGAAGTATAGGGGCTGACGCCTGCCCGGTGCTGGAAGGTTAAGAGGAGCGCTTAGCGTAAGCGAAGGTGCGAATTGAAGCCCCAGTAAACGGCGGCCGTAACTATAACGGTCCTAAGGTAGCGAAATTCCTTGTCGGGTAAGTTCCGACCCGCACGAAAGGCGCAACGATCTGGGCACTGTCTCAACGAGAGACTCGGTGAAATTATAGTACCTGTGAAGATGCAGGTTACCCGCGACAGGACGGAAAGACCCCGTGGAGCTTTACTGCAGCCTGATATTGAATGTTGGTACAGCTTGTACAGGATAGGTAGGAGCCTTGGAAACCGGAGCGCCAGCTTCGGTGGAGGCATCGGTGGGATACTACCCTGGCTGTATTGACCTTCTAACCCGCCGCCCTTATCGGGCGGGGAGACAGTGTCAGGTGGGCAGTTTGACTGGGGCGGTCGCCTCCTAAAAGGTAACGGAGGCGCCCAAAGGTTCCCTCAGAATGGTTGGAAATCATTCGCAGAGTGTAAAGGCACAAGGGAGCTTGACTGCGAGACCTACAAGTCGAGCAGGGACGAAAGTCGGGCTTAGTGATCCGGTGGTTCCGCATGGAAGGGCCATCGCTCAACGGATAAAAGCTACCCCGGGGATAACAGGCTTATCTCCCCCAAGAGTCCACATCGACGGGGAGGTTTGGCACCTCGATGTCGGCTCATCGCATCCTGGGGCTGTAGTCGGTCCCAAGGGTTGGGCTGTTCGCCCATTAAAGCGGTACGCGAGCTGGGTTCAGAACGTCGTGAGACAGTTCGGTCCCTATCCGTCGCGGGCGCAGGAAATTTGAGAGGAGCTGTCCTTAGTACGAGAGGACCGGGATGGACGCACCGCTGGTGTACCAGTTGTTCTGCCAAGGGCATCGCTGGGTAGCTATGTGCGGACGGGATAAGTGCTGAAAGCATCTAAGCATGAAGCCCCCCTCAAGATGAGATTTCCCATTCCGCAAGGAAGTAAGATCCCTGAAAGATGATCAGGTTGATAGGTCTGAGGTGGAAGTGTGGCGACACATGGAGCTGACAGATACTAATCGATCGAGGACTTAACCAATTTGAATGTATGCTTACTGTTATCTAGTTTTGAGAGAACACTCTCAATGGTTTGGTGGCGATAGCGAAGAGGTCACACCCGTTCCCATGCCGAACACGGAAGTTAAGCTCTTCAGCGCCGATGGTAGTCGGGGGTTTCCCCCTGTGAGAGTAGGACGCCGCCAAGCCATTACACGCAAGTGTAATATACGGAGGATTAGCTCAGCTGGGAGAGCATCTGCCTTACAAGCAGAGGGTCGGCGGTTCGAGCCCGTCATCCTCCACCATATTTGCCGGCCTAGCTCAATTGGTAGAGCAACTGACTTGTAATCAGTAGGTTGGGGGTTCAAGTCCTCTGGCCGGCACCATTTTTGGACAAGATAATAACACAAGTCTTTTAAAAAGAGCCATTAGCTCAGTTGGTAGAGCATCTGACTTTTAATCAGAGGGTCGAAGGTTCGAGTCCTTCATGGCTCACCATGTTACGCGGGTGTGGCGGAATTGGCAGACGCGCTAGACTTAGGATCTAGTGTCTTATGACGTGGGGGTTCAAGTCCCTTCACCCGCATTATACAGGATAGTTATCCTGTATGCGGAAGTAGTTCAGTGGTAGAACACCACCTTGCCAAGGTGGGGGTCGCGGGTTCGAATCCCGTCTTCCGCTCCAACTATACCATCCACGCCGGGGTGGTGGAATTGGCAGACACACAGGACTTAAAATCCTGCGGTAGGTGACTACCGTGCCGGTTCAAGTCCGGCCCTCGGCATTCATTATTATGCGCCCGTAGCTCAATTGGATAGAGCGTTTGACTACGGATCAAAAGGTTAGGGGTTCGACTCCTCTCGGGCGCGCCATAATATTTTTAAAAATCGGGAAGTAGCTCAGCTTGGTAGAGCACATGGTTTGGGACCATGGGGTCGCAGGTTCGAATCCTGTCTTCCCGACCACTTCGGGGCCTTAGCTCAGCTGGGAGAGCGCCTGCTTTGCACGCAGGAGGTCAGCGGTTCGATCCCGCTAGGCTCCACCATTTATAAAAAAACATGTTGACTTTAAGAGAAACTTATTATATACTTAACAAGTTGCTTGAGAAAGTAAACAAAATGATCTTTGAAAACTAAACAAGACAAAACGTACCTGTTAATTCAAAGTTTTAAATAAATCGCACAGCGATGTGCGTAGTCAGTCAAACTACTTTATCGGAGAGTTTGATCCTGGCTCAGGACGAACGCTGGCGGCGTGCCTAATACATGCAAGTCGAGCGGACAGATGGGAGCTTGCTCCCTGATGTTAGCGGCGGACGGGTGAGTAACACGTGGGTAACCTGCCTGTAAGACTGGGATAACTCCGGGAAACCGGGGCTAATACCGGATGGTTGTCTGAACCGCATGGTTCAGACATAAAAGGTGGCTTCGGCTACCACTTACAGATGGACCCGCGGCGCATTAGCTAGTTGGTGAGGTAACGGCTCACCAAGGCGACGATGCGTAGCCGACCTGAGAGGGTGATCGGCCACACTGGGACTGAGACACGGCCCAGACTCCTACGGGAGGCAGCAGTAGGGAATCTTCCGCAATGGACGAAAGTCTGACGGAGCAACGCCGCGTGAGTGATGAAGGTTTTCGGATCGTAAAGCTCTGTTGTTAGGGAAGAACAAGTGCCGTTCAAATAGGGCGGCACCTTGACGGTACCTAACCAGAAAGCCACGGCTAACTACGTGCCAGCAGCCGCGGTAATACGTAGGTGGCAAGCGTTGTCCGGAATTATTGGGCGTAAAGGGCTCGCAGGCGGTTTCTTAAGTCTGATGTGAAAGCCCCCGGCTCAACCGGGGAGGGTCATTGGAAACTGGGGAACTTGAGTGCAGAAGAGGAGAGTGGAATTCCACGTGTAGCGGTGAAATGCGTAGAGATGTGGAGGAACACCAGTGGCGAAGGCGACTCTCTGGTCTGTAACTGACGCTGAGGAGCGAAAGCGTGGGGAGCGAACAGGATTAGATACCCTGGTAGTCCACGCCGTAAACGATGAGTGCTAAGTGTTAGGGGGTTTCCGCCCCTTAGTGCTGCAGCTAACGCATTAAGCACTCCGCCTGGGGAGTACGGTCGCAAGACTGAAACTCAAAGGAATTGACGGGGGCCCGCACAAGCGGTGGAGCATGTGGTTTAATTCGAAGCAACGCGAAGAACCTTACCAGGTCTTGACATCCTCTGACAATCCTAGAGATAGGACGTCCCCTTCGGGGGCAGAGTGACAGGTGGTGCATGGTTGTCGTCAGCTCGTGTCGTGAGATGTTGGGTTAAGTCCCGCAACGAGCGCAACCCTTGATCTTAGTTGCCAGCATTCAGTTGGGCACTCTAAGGTGACTGCCGGTGACAAACCGGAGGAAGGTGGGGATGACGTCAAATCATCATGCCCCTTATGACCTGGGCTACACACGTGCTACAATGGACAGAACAAAGGGCAGCGAAACCGCGAGGTTAAGCCAATCCCACAAATCTGTTCTCAGTTCGGATCGCAGTCTGCAACTCGACTGCGTGAAGCTGGAATCGCTAGTAATCGCGGATCAGCATGCCGCGGTGAATACGTTCCCGGGCCTTGTACACACCGCCCGTCACACCACGAGAGTTTGTAACACCCGAAGTCGGTGAGGTAACCTTTATGGAGCCAGCCGCCGAAGGTGGGACAGATGATTGGGGTGAAGTCGTAACAAGGTAGCCGTATCGGAAGGTGCGGCTGGATCACCTCCTTTCTAAGGATTTTAACGGAATATAAGACCTTGGGTCTTATAAACAGAACGTTCCCTGTCTTGTTTAGTTTTGAAGGATCATTCGATTCTTCGAGATGTTGTTCTTTGAAAACTAGATAACAGAAGTAATTCACATTCAATTAGTAATGCAAGATATCACGTAGTGATTCTTTTTAACGGTTAAGTTAGAAAGGGCGCACGGTGGATGCCTTGGCACTAGGAGCCGATGAAGGACGGGACGAACACCGATATGCTTCGGGGAGCTGTAAGCAAGCTTTGATCCGGAGATTTCCGAATGGGGAAACCCACCACTCGTAATGGAGTGGTATCCATATCTGAATACATAGGATATGAGAAGGCAGACCCGGGGAACTGAAACATCTAAGTACCCGGAGGAAGAGAAAGCAAATGCGATTCCCTGAGTAGCGGCGAGCGAAACGGGACCAGCCCAAACCAAGAGGCTTGCCTCTTGGGGTTGTAGGACACTCTGTACGGAGTTACAAAGGAACGAGGTAGATGAAGAGGTCTGGAAAGGCCCGCCATAGGAGGTAACAGCCCTGTAGTCAAAACTTCGTTCTCTCCTGAGTGGATCCTGAGTACGGCGGAACACGTGAAATTCCGTCGGAATCCGGGAGGACCATCTCCCAAGGCTAAATACTCCCTAGTGACCGATAGTGAACCAGTACCGTGAGGGAAAGGTGAAAAGCACCCCGGAAGGGGAGTGAAAGAGATCCTGAAACCGTGTGCCTACAAGTAGTCAGAGCCCGTTAACGGGTGATGGCGTGCCTTTTGTAGAATGAACCGGCGAGTTACGATCCCGTGCAAGGTTAAGCAGAAGATGCGGAGCCGCAGCGAAAGCGAGTCTGAATAGGGCGAATTGAGTACGTGGTCGTAGACCCGAAACCAGGTGATCTACCCATGTCCAGGGTGAAGTTCAGGTAACACTGAATGGAGGCCCGAACCCACGCACGTTGAAAAGTGCGGGGATGAGGTGTGGGTAGGGGTGAAATGCCAATCGAACCTGGAGATAGCTGGTTCTCTCCGAAATAGCTTTAGGGCTAGCCTCAAGGTAAGAGTCTCGGAGGTAGAGCACTGATTGGACTAGGGGCCCCTACCGGGTTACCGAATTCAGTCAAACTCCGAATGCCGATGACTTATCCTTGGGAGTCAGACTGCGAGTGATAAGATCCGTAGTCGAAAGGGAAACAGCCCAGACCGCCAGCTAAGGTCCCAAAGTATACGTTAAGTGGAAAAGGATGTGGAGTTGCTTAGACAACCAGGATGTTGGCTTAGAAGCAGCCACCATTTAAAGAGTGCGTAATAGCTCACTGGTCGAGTGACTCTGCGCCGAAAATGTACCGGGGCTAAACGTATCACCGAAGCTGCGGACTGTTCTTCGAACAGTGGTAGGAGAGCGTTCTAAGGGCTGTGAAGCAAGACCGGAAGGACTTGTGGAGCGCTTAGAAGTGAGAATGCCGGTATGAGTAGCGAAAGAGGGGTGAGAATCCCCTCCACCGAATGCCTAAGGTTTCCTGAGGAAGGCTCGTCCGCTCAGGGTTAGTCGGGACCTAAGCCGAGGCCGAAAGGCGTAGGCGATGGATAACAGGTTGATATTCCTGTACCACCTCCTCACCATTTGAGCAATGGGGGGACGCAGGAGGATAGGGTAAGCGCGGTATTGGATATCCGCGTCCAAGCAGTTAGGCTGGGAAATAGGCAAATCCGTTTCCCGTGAAGGCTGAGCTGTGATGGCGAGCGAATTATAGTAGCGAAGTTCCTGATTCCACACTGCCAAGAAAAGCCTCTAGCGAGGTGAGAGGTGCCCGTACCGCAAACCGACACAGGTAGGCGAGGAGAGAATCCTAAGGTGATCGAGAGAACTCTCGTTAAGGAACTCGGCAAAATGACCCCGTAACTTCGGGAGAAGGGGTGCTCTGTTAGGGTGCAAGCCCGAGAGAGCCGCAGTGAATAGGCCCAGGCGACTGTTTAGCAAAAACACAGGTCTCTGCGAAGCCGTAAGGCGAAGTATAGGGGCTGACGCCTGCCCGGTGCTGGAAGGTTAAGAGGAGCGCTTAGCGTAAGCGAAGGTGCGAATTGAAGCCCCAGTAAACGGCGGCCGTAACTATAACGGTCCTAAGGTAGCGAAATTCCTTGTCGGGTAAGTTCCGACCCGCACGAAAGGCGCAACGATCTGGGCACTGTCTCAACGAGAGACTCGGTGAAATTATAGTACCTGTGAAGATGCAGGTTACCCGCGACAGGACGGAAAGACCCCGTGGAGCTTTACTGCAGCCTGATATTGAATGTTGGTACAGCTTGTACAGGATAGGTAGGAGCCTTGGAAACCGGAGCGCCAGCTTCGGTGGAGGCATCGGTGGGATACTACCCTGGCTGTATTGACCTTCTAACCCGCCGCCCTTATCGGGCGGGGAGACAGTGTCAGGTGGGCAGTTTGACTGGGGCGGTCGCCTCCTAAAAGGTAACGGAGGCGCCCAAAGGTTCCCTCAGAATGGTTGGAAATCATTCGCAGAGTGTAAAGGCACAAGGGAGCTTGACTGCGAGACCTACAAGTCGAGCAGGGACGAAAGTCGGGCTTAGTGATCCGGTGGTTCCGCATGGAAGGGCCATCGCTCAACGGATAAAAGCTACCCCGGGGATAACAGGCTTATCTCCCCCAAGAGTCCACATCGACGGGGAGGTTTGGCACCTCGATGTCGGCTCATCGCATCCTGGGGCTGTAGTCGGTCCCAAGGGTTGGGCTGTTCGCCCATTAAAGCGGTACGCGAGCTGGGTTCAGAACGTCGTGAGACAGTTCGGTCCCTATCCGTCGCGGGCGCAGGAAATTTGAGAGGAGCTGTCCTTAGTACGAG
The DNA here is from genome assembly GCF_021729365.1 of Bacillus sp. R45. Classification (NCBI taxonomy): domain Bacteria; kingdom Bacillati; phylum Bacillota; class Bacilli; order Caryophanales; family Bacillaceae; genus Bacillus; species Bacillus sp. R45. The sequence continues at coordinate 101,357 of NZ_CP091421.1, forward strand.
AGGACCGGGATGGACGCACCGCTGGTGTACCAGTTGTTCTGCCAAGGGCATCGCTGGGTAGCTATGTGCGGACGGGATAAGTGCTGAAAGCATCTAAGCATGAAGCCCCCCTCAAGATGAGATTTCCCATTCCGCAAGGAAGTAAGATCCCTGAAAGATGATCAGGTTGATAGGTCTGAGGTGGAAGTGTGGCGACACATGGAGCTGACAGATACTAATCGATCGAGGACTTAACCAATTTGAATGTATGCTTACTGTTATCTAGTTTTGAGAGAACACTCTCAATGGTTTGGTGGCGATAGCGAAGAGGTCACACCCGTTCCCATGCCGAACACGGAAGTTAAGCTCTTCAGCGCCGATGGTAGTCGGGGGTTTCCCCCTGTGAGAGTAGGACGCCGCCAAGCTATCATTACGGTAAAGGCAGCTCATCATGAGCTGCCTTTTTTGTGTTTTTCTGCATACGTTATATAGTATGAGAAAAGTAACGATATGGCTTTTTGCAAAAGCAGGTTTTATGCTTGTGTAAAGTGGAAATAATAGAGATAGAGCGATACAGTTGAAAAATTTTGCGAAACACCTTATAGTAAGATTAAAGTCAAATATAGTCAAAGTCAATAAAGGAGGGGGTTGAGTGGGACATAATATTTCTGACATCATTGAACAGTACTTGAAACAAGTATTAGATCAAAATGGCAAAGAAATTTTAGAGATCAAACGCAGTGAAATCGCTGATAAATTTCAATGTGTTCCTTCCCAAATAAATTATGTCATCAACACCAGATTTACAAGTGAAAGAGGATATATTGTTGAAAGTAAACGGGGAGGCGGCGGTTATATTCGTATTATCAAAATTAAAATGAATAACGAAGTCGTCCTCATCAATAATATTATTTCGCAGATTCATACCCACTTGTCCCAGGCAGCCTCTGATGACATTATTCTCAGACTGTTAGAGGACGGAGTTATTTCGGAAAGAGAAGCTAAAATGATGGTGAGTGTAATGGATCGTTCAGTTCTATATATTGATTTGCCCGAACGGGATGAACTAAGAGCCAGAATGATGAAAGCAATGCTCACATCTTTAAAACTAAAGTAAGCGGGTGAAAAGATTGATTTGTCAAGAATGCAATGAGAGACCGGCCACTTTTCACTTTACGAAAGTTGTTAATGGAGAAAAGCAAGAAGTTCATATTTGTGAACAATGTGCAAAAGAAAATAGCGATTCATACAGTATAAGTGGAAACCAAGGGTTCTCGATTCATAATTTATTATCAGGGCTGCTGAATATGGAGTCCTCATTTCAAAACACCGGTTCTCAAATGTTCGGCTACTCAGAGCAAGGCACAGCTTGTAAGAAATGCGGTATGACGTTTCAGCAGCTGAGAAAAACAGGGCGTTTCGGCTGTGCGGAATGTTACGATACGTTCTACAGCCAAATTACGCCGATCTTGCGAAAAGTTCACAGCGGGAATACGGTGCATGCCGGGAAAATTCCAAAACGAATAGGCGGAAACCTGCATGTAAGACGGCAAATGGAAATGTTAAAAAAAGAACTTGAATCTTTAATACACCACGAAGAGTTTGAAAGAGCAGCGGAGGTCAGGGATCAGATCCGATCGTTAGAGCAGGAATTAAAAAGTACAGACAGTGAGGGGGAACAAGGGTAATGTCGCTCAAGCATTTTATTCAGGACGCACTAAGCAATTGGATGAAGCAAAAGGGACCTGAAAGTGACATTGTACTCAGCAGCCGTATACGGTTGGCCCGAAACTTTGAAAATATAAAGTTTCCCGCCCGGTATACGAATGAAGAAGCCTCATCCATCATTCAGCAATTCGAAGATCATTTTTCAGGTAAGGAACTGCCTGATATCGGTCAATTTCATTTAATCAGAATGAGTGAAGCTCAGCCTTTGGAAAAACGGGTGCTGATGGAGAAACATCTGATCAGCCCGAATTTAACAGAATCTCCTTTTGGCGGCTGTCTGCTTTCTGAAAATGAAGAAGTCAGCATTATGTTAAATGAAGAAGATCATATCAGAATTCAATGCCTCTTCCCCGGCTTCCAGCTTCTCAATGCCATAAAAGCGGCAAACCAGGTTGATGACTGGATTGAGGAGAAAGTGGATTACGCCTTTGGAGAGAAGAGAGGGTACTTAACAAGCTGTCCTACAAATGTAGGGACGGGACTAAGGGCTTCAGTCATGATGCATTTGCCGGGCCTTGTATTAACTAGGCAAATGAATCGAATTATACCGGCAATTAACCAATTAGGCTTAGTTGTTAGAGGAATTTACGGTGAAGGCAGCGAAGCATTAGGAAATATCTTTCAAATTTCAAATCAAATCACACTCGGAAAATCAGAACAGGACATTGTAGATGATTTAAACAGTGTGGCTGCCCAGCTGATTGAGCAGGAACGTTCAGCCCGAGAAGCGCTTTACCAAACTTCGAAAATTGAATTGGAGGACCGGGTATTCAGATCTTACGGCGTTTTATCCAACTGCCGTATGATTGAATCAAAGGAAACGGCGAAATGCCTTTCTGACGTTCGGCTGGGGATAGACCTTGGGATCATCAAAGGGCTATCAAGCAATATACTTAATGAACTGATGATTTTGACACAGCCGGGTTTTCTCCAGCAATATTCGGGCGGTGCATTACGGCCGAACGAAAGAGACGCGAGAAGAGCGGCGCTTATCAGGGAAAGGCTGCATTTAGAAATGAGTGCAAATAGACAGGAGGATGATTCGATATGATGTTTGGAAGGTTTACAGAGCGAGCTCAAAAGGTATTGGCACTGGCACAGGAGGAAGCACTGCGCTTAGGCCATAACAATATTGGAACTGAACATATCTTATTAGGTCTGGTTCGTGAAGGAGAAGGGATTGCGGCTAAAGCACTCCAAGCACTCGGACTCGGTTCGGATAAAATTCAGAAAGAAGTGGAGAGCTTAATCGGACGGGGACAGGAAATGTCTCAAACGATTCATTATACGCCAAGAGCAAAAAAAGTCATTGAGCTCAGCATGGATGAAGCCAGAAAGCTAGGACATTCTTATGTGGGAACAGAACACATACTTCTCGGATTGATCCGTGAAGGAGAAGGCGTGGCGGCGAGAGTTCTGAATAATCTCGGTGTCAGCTTGAATAAAGCGAGACAGCAAGTGCTGCAGCTTCTGGGAAGCAATGAGACGGGGTCTTCTGCATCCGGTACCAACAGCAATGCAAACACGCCGACGCTTGACAGTCTGGCGCGTGATTTAACTGCGATTGCGAAGGAAGACAGTCTTGATCCGGTTATCGGGCGAAGCAAAGAAATTCAGCGTGTTATTGAGGTATTAAGCCGCAGAACGAAAAATAATCCCGTTCTTATCGGAGAACCGGGTGTAGGTAAAACTGCGATTGCTGAAGGCCTCGCACAGCAGATCATCAATAATGAAGTGCCGGAAATTTTACGTGATAAACGCGTAATGACGTTAGACATGGGTACGGTTGTAGCCGGTACGAAATACCGCGGAGAATTTGAAGACCGCTTGAAAAAAGTAATGGATGAAATACGTCAGGCCGGCAATATTATTTTATTCATTGACGAACTGCATACACTGATCGGAGCGGGGGGAGCAGAAGGTGCGATTGATGCATCGAATATCTTAAAACCTTCACTGGCCCGCGGAGAGCTTCAATGCATCGGTGCCACAACGCTTGATGAATACCGTAAATATATCGAAAAAGACGCGGCTCTCGAGCGCCGTTTCCAGCCGATTCAGGTGGATCAGCCGTCAGCCGATGAAAGCATTCAAATTTTAAAAGGGCTCCGTGACCGCTATGAAGCGCATCACCGCGTATCCATTACCGATGAAGCGATCGAAGCCGCGGTTAAATTGTCCGACCGTTATATTTCTGACCGCTTCCTTCCGGATAAAGCGATCGATTTAATTGATGAAGCCGGTTCAAAAGTGCGTCTCCGTTCTTTCACAACGCCTCCGAACTTAAAAGAGCTTGAGCAGAAACTCGATGAAGTTCGCAAGGAAAAAGACGCTGCCGTTCAGAGCCAGGAGTTTGAAAAAGCGGCTTCCCTTCGTGATACGGAGCAGCGCCTGAGAGAACAGGTGGAAGACACGAAAAAAACCTGGAAAGAAAAACAAGGCCAGGAGAACTCCGAAGTTTCTGTAGAGGATATCGCGATGGTTGTATCCAGCTGGACCGGGGTGCCCGTATCTAAAATTGCCCAAACGGAAACAGATAAGCTTCTCAATATGGAAAGCATTCTGCATTCCCGCGTCATCGGCCAGGATGAAGCCGTTGTAGCCGTGGCAAAGGCTGTCAGACGTGCAAGAGCCGGACTGAAGGACCCGAAACGTCCGATTGGTTCATTCATCTTCTTAGGCCCTACAGGCGTTGGGAAGACAGAGCTGGCAAGAGCGCTGGCGGAATCCATTTTCGGTGATGAGGAAGCGATGATCAGAGTGGATATGTCCGAATACATGGAGAAACACTCGACTTCACGTCTTGTCGGTTCTCCTCCGGGATATGTCGGCTATGATGAAGGCGGCCAGCTGACAGAAAAAGTGAGAAGAAAACCTTACTCTGTCGTATTGCTTGATGAAATTGAAAAAGCACACCCTGATGTGTTTAACATTCTCCTGCAAGTGCTTGAAGACGGACGCTTGACTGATTCAAAAGGACGCACTGTGGATTTCCGCAACACGATCCTGATTATGACGTCAAACGTCGGGGCGAGCGAGCTGAAGCGCAACAAATATGTGGGCTTCAATGTCCAGGATGAATCACAAAACCATAAAGACATGAAAGACAAAGTCATGGGAGAGCTGAAGCGTGCCTTCAGACCTGAGTTTATCAACCGGATTGACGAAATTATCGTCTTCCACTCCCTTGAGAAAAAACATCTTACAGACATCGTGTCGCTTATGTCTGATCAGTTAACAAAACGTCTGAAAGAACAAGATCTCTCTATCGAGCTGACGGATGCTGCCAAAGCAAAAGTAGCAGAAGAGGGCGTCGATTTGGAATACGGCGCACGCCCGTTAAGAAGAGCGATTCAAAAGCATGTGGAGGACCGGTTATCAGAAGAACTCCTCAGAGGCAATATTGATAAAGGCCAGCACATTGTTCTTGATGTTGAGGACGGCGAATTTGTCGTAAAAACAACTGCTAAAACGAACTAATATAGTGACAAACATGAGGCATACGTAAGCGAGTGTATGCCTCACTTTGTTATATAGAGAAATATTCGATAAGGAAGAGGTCTTACAACATATATGGCTAAATCAAAAACAAAATTCATCTGCCACTCATGCGGTTATGAATCCGCAAAATGGATGGGAAAGTGCCCGGGCTGCGGGGCTTGGAATACAATGGTGGAAGAAACCATAAAAAAAGCGCCGGCGAATCGGCGGGCGGCTTTCTCCCACTCCGTTCAAACCGTCCAGAAACCATCACCCATTACATCAATTGAAACATCAGAAGAACCCCGCGTTCAAACAAAGCTCGAAGAATTCAACAGAGTGCTTGGCGGCGGCGTTGTGAAAGGCTCGTTAGTATTGATCGGCGGCGATCCCGGGATCGGAAAATCCACGCTCCTTCTCCAAGTATCCGCACAATTAGCAGATACGGCCGGCAGCGTGCTTTACATTTCAGGGGAAGAATCCGTGAAGCAAACGAAGCTGCGCGCCGACAGACTTGGCATCAACAGCCAAATGTTACATGTTTTATCTGAAACCGATATGGAGTATATTTCGTCTGCTATACAAGAGATGAAACCCGCATTTGTTGTCGTAGACTCCATTCAGACCGTTTACCAAAGTGATATCACCTCGGCTCCCGGCAGTGTATCACAAGTAAGAGAGTGTACGGCCGAATTGATGAAAATCGCGAAAACAAACGGCATACCTATTTTTATCGTCGGACACGTCACAAAAGAAGGATCGATCGCAGGGCCGAGATTGCTTGAGCACATGGTCGATACCGTTCTATACTTTGAAGGAGAGCGGCATCATACATTCCGTATTTTGCGGGCCGTAAAAAACCGTTTCGGCTCAACAAATGAAATGGGCATCTTTGAAATGCGGGAAGAGGGGCTTACGGAAGTGCTCAACCCTTCTGAAATTTTCTTGGAAGAGCGTTCTGCCGGGGCATCGGGTTCGAGTATCGTTGCGTCAATGGAAGGAACGAGACCGATTCTGGTTGAAATCCAGGCGCTCATATCACCGACCAGTTTTGGAAACCCGCGCCGCATGGCTACAGGCATTGACCACAACAGGGTATCGTTAATTATGGCTGTGCTTGAGAAGCGGGTGGGTCTTTTGCTTCAAAATCAAGATGCATATTTAAAAGTCGCCGGCGGGGTCAAACTGGATGAACCGGCGATTGATTTGGCAGTAGCCGTCAGCATTGCCTCAAGCTTCAGAGATACACCGCCGAATCCCGCAGATTGCTTTATCGGTGAAGTGGGACTGACAGGAGAAGTCCGCAGGGTGTCAAGAATCGAACAGCGCGTAAAAGAAGCGGCGAAACTCGGCTTCAAGCGCATGATCATACCTGAGGCGAATGCAGACGGGTGGACAATACCAAAAGGGATTGAGGTTGTCGGAGTAGCAAATGTTGCAGAAGCGCTTCGTACTTCATTAGGAGGATCATAATAGATGGAAAAAGAGAAAAAAGGGGCGAAACAAGAGCTTGACCTGTCTGCAATTCTGCAGTTCGTTGCACCGGGCACCCCGCTCAGAGCCGGGATAGAGAATGTACTTCGGGCAAATACAGGCGGCCTGATTGTTGTCGGATACAATGATAAGGTAAAGCAAGTCGTGGATGGCGGTTTTCATATTAATACATCATTTGCGCCCGCTCACTTATACGAGTTGGCCAAAATGGACGGTGCCATTATTTTAAGTGATTCCGGCCAGAAAATTCTTTATGCGAATACGCAGCTTATGCCGGAGGCGACCATTTCTTCTTCAGAAACGGGAATGAGGCACCGTACGGCGGAACGGGTGGCGAAGCAGACCGGCTGTCTCGTCATCGCCATTTCTGAGCGCAGAAATGTCATTACGTTATATCAGGACAGCATGAAGTACACACTAAAGGACATAGGTTTTATTTTAACAAAGGCAAATCAGGCCATTCAAACGCTCGAGAAGTATAAAACCATTTTAGACAAAACAATTACGGCTCTAAACGCATTAGAGTTTGAGGAGCTTGTGACATTCAGTGACGTGCTGTCTGTCATGCATCGGTATGAAATGGTGCTCCGAATAAAAAATGAAATCAATATGTATATTAAAGAACTCGGAACGGAAGGCCACTTAATCCGTCTGCAGGTGATTGAACTGATTACGGACATGGAAGAAGAGGCGGCACTTTTCATCAAAGACTATGTCAAAGAAAAAATCAAAGATCCGTTCGTGCTGTTAAAAGAGCTCCAGGATATGTCCAGCTATGATCTGCTGGATGATTCCATTCTGTTTAAACTGCTTGGATACCCGGCTTCTACGAATCTTGATGATTATGTGCTCCCGAGAGGCTACAGGCTGCTGAACAAAATTCCGCGTCTGCCGATGCCGATTGTTGAAAATGTGGTTGAAGCGTTCGGATTTTTGCCCAGCATAACGGAAGCCACTGTAGAAGAGCTTGATGATGTCGAGGGTATCGGCGAAGTGCGCGCCCAAAAAATCAAAAAAGGCTTAAAACGCCTTCAGGAAAAACACTATATAGATAGACAGCTTTAAGTATCGCTTAAACCTGTCGGAATCCGGGTATATTATTGTTAGTTTTTGTTTATTCTGAATTTGTAGGCTCTGACAGTCTGCTGAAAAAATGCTACTTAAAAGGAGGTGGAGGTATGTTAAAACGAATAGTTCAGGCGTTCTTCATTATTGTGGGCGGCGTTGTCGGGATCTTTTTAATACCTGAATTGTTTGTGCTGTCAAATATACAGGACATACCTTTAATAACAAACGCATATACGTCTGCTGCAATTGGTGCTATTATCTTTTTTCTCATCAGTATATGGACGACAGAATATGTGATTAATTGGGTAAAATGGATTGAAGATTCTTTGCTGAGAGCTCCGGTGCCGGATCTGTTATTCGGGAGTCTCGGATTGGTTTTTGGACTTATCATCGCATACCTCATTGTAAACGTGATTCCGTTGGACAATATTCCGTACCGTATATTCAGCACCATCATTCCGGTCTTTCTGGCTTTCTTTCTCGGTTATCTGGGCTTCCAAGTCGGATTTAAGAAAAAGGATGAACTGATCAGTCTTTTCTCCATTTCTGCAAGAATGCAGAAGAAAAAGGGAAGTGCTGATGAGGAGCAGGAAGAACAGGATAAAAGGCTGAAAATCTTGGATACAAGTGTTATTATTGATGGGAGAATTGCAGATATTTGTCAGACGGGCTTTTTAGAAGGCGTCATTGTCATTCCTCAATTTGTGCTGGAGGAATTACAGCATATCGCTGATTCTTCAGATGTTTTAAAACGTAACAGAGGACGCCGCGGACTGGATATCTTGAATCGCATTCAAAAGGAACTGGATATTACGGTTGAAATTTATGAAGGCGACTTCGAAGACATTCAGGAGGTTGACAGCAAGCTTGTCAAACTTGCGAAGCTGACATCCGGTGTCGTTGTGACGAATGATTTTAATTTAAATAAAGTATGCGAGCTTCAAAAGGTTGCGGTACTGAATATTAATGACCTTGCAAACGCGGTGAAGCCGGTTGTGCTTCCGGGCGAAGAGATGAATGTGCAGGTGATTAAGGACGGGAAAGAGCATAATCAAGGTGTGGCTTACTTGGATGACGGCACGATGATTGTTGTGGAAGAAGGCCGCAATTATATAGGGAAACATATTGATGTGCTCGTAACCAGCGTACTGCAGACAGCGGCGGGACGAATGATTTTTGCCAAGCCCAAGCTGCTTGAGAAAGCTCTTTAAGAGGGAGTTCATATGGAGTATGTTGTCGTTATTCCGGCTGCCGGACAAGGAAAACGGATGAAGGCCGGGAAAAATAAGCTGTTCATCAGCTTAAAAGGTGCGCCCGTTATTATACACACACTGCGGGTTTTTGAAAGCCACGCACCCTGTCAGAAAATAATCCTGGTGATAAACGAGAGTGAACGGGAAGATTTTCGCCAGCTGCTGGCCCAATTTCCGATTCAGACGGAAATTGAGCTTGTTACCGGAGGTGCGGAGCGTCAGCACAGTGTATACGAAGGACTGAAAGTGATTGATAAGGAATCGGTCGTCCTTGTTCATGACGGAGCGCGCCCGTTTGTCACACATCAGCATATCGATAAGCTCGTTGAAACAGCAGAGGAGGCGGGAGCGGCTGTCCTGGCTGTTCCTGTGAAAGACACGATAAAACGGGCGGAAGGCTCCCGGGCTGCGGAGACCTTTGATCGTTCAAGCTTGTGGGCCGTTCAAACGCCGCAAGCTTTTCGTCTTTCTTTATTGAAGACGGCGCATATGGAAGCGGAAAACAAAGGCTTCTTAGGTACGGATGACGCCAGCCTCGTCGAGCGTCTTGATGGATATCAGGTGAGTATCGTTGAAGGCAGCTATACCAATATTAAGCTGACAACGCCGGATGACCTGATATTTGCGGAAGCAATCATGAAAGCGGAAAGTGGGAATCATAATGTTTAGAATCGGACAAGGATTTGATGTGCATCAATTAACGGAAGGCCGTCCGCTCATCATCGGCGGAATTGAAATTCCTTATGAAAAGGGACTGCTCGGACATTCAGATGCTGATGTATTGCTGCATACAGTCGCAGACGCGTGTCTCGGAGCGGCAGGTGAAGGAGATATCGGCAAGCATTTCCCGGATACTGATCCGGAATTCAAGGATGCTGATTCTTTTAAGCTGCTTCAGCATGTCTGGAACATTGTAAAAGAAAAAGGGTACGTACTCGGAAATATAGACTGCACGATTATTGCGCAAAAGCCGAAAATGGCGCCGCATATTGATGCTATGAGAAAACGGATAGCGGAAGGCCTTGAGGCGGACGTCTCTCAAGTAAACGTAAAAGCGACGACGACTGAAAAGCTCGGGTTTACCGGAAGAGCCGAAGGAATTGCCGCTCAGGCAACCGTTCTGATTCAAAAAGCCTGATCATTGTTTTGATGCCGGGTCTATTTGGTGGTAGAATAGATACATATATTCGGCTAGAGGCTACAGACGAGATGAAAGGAAGTATTTGAACATGGGAAATGAAGTACGCGTTCGTTATGCACCGAGTCCGACCGGACATTTGCATATCGGTAACGCCAGAACGGCGCTTTTTAACTATTTATTTGCCCGCAGCCAAGGCGGAAAGTTTATTATCCGGATTGAGGATACGGACAAAAAGCGAAATATTGAAGGCGGAGAGCAAAGTCAGCTCAATTATTTGAAATGGCTCGGCATGGACTGGGATGAAAGTGTGGATGTCGGCGGAGAATACGGCCCGTACCGCCAGTCTGAGCGTAACGACATTTACAAAGAGTACTATGAAGAGCTTCTTGAAAAAGGGCTTGCTTATAAATGTTTCTGTACGGAAGAAGAACTTGAAAAAGAACGTGAAGAGCAAATCGCCCGCGGGGAAATGCCGCGCTATTCCGGCAAACACAGAAACCTGACTCAGGAAGAGCAGGAGCAGTTTTTAGCCGAAGGCAGACAGCCGAGCATCCGTTTCCGCGTGCCGGAAGGGAAAATCATCTCATTTAACGATATCGTAAAAGGCGAGATTTCTTTTGAATCAGACGGCATCGGCGACTTTGTCATCGTCAAAAAAGACGGAACACCGACGTATAACTTTGCCGTCGCGATTGACGATTACTTAATGAAAATGACGCACGTGCTCCGCGGTGAGGATCACATTTCAAATACACCGAAACAGATCATGATTTTCCAGGCATTCGGCTGGGATATTCCTGTCTTCGGACATATGACGCTTATCGTAAACGAAAGCCGCAAAAAATTAAGTAAACGTGATGAATCAATTATCCAGTTTATTGAGCAGTATGATGAGCTGGGTTACCTGCCTGAAGCGCTGTTTAACTTTATCGGACTTCTCGGCTGGTCTCCCGTCGGTGAAGAAGAGCTTTTCACAAGAGAACAATTCATTGAAATTTTTGATGTAAATCGTTTGTCTAAGTCACCGGCTCTGTTTGATATGCATAAACTGAAATGGGTCAACAACCAATACGTCAAAGCGCTGGATCTTGATCAAGTGGTTGAGCTGACCCTGCCGCACCTGCAAAAAGCAGGAAAAGTCGGCACTGAGCTTTCTGCCGAAGAACAGGAATGGGTTCGTAAATTAATCTCTCTTTACCATGAGCAATTGAGCTACGGCGCTGAAATTGTCGAGCTTACTGATTTGTTCTTTAAAGATGAGATCGAGTATAATCAAGAGGCAAAAGCCGTTCTGGAAGAAGAACAGGTGCCTGAAGTGCTCAGCGTATTTGCTGCGAAGCTTGAAGAGCTTGAAGAATTTACGCCTGAGCTGATCAAAGCCTCAATCAAAGCTGTTCAGAAAGAAACAGGCCATAAAGGCAAAAAGCTGTTCATGCCGATTCGTGTAGCGGTTACCGGTCAGACACACGGTCCGGAGCTTCCGCAGGCCATTGAGCTGATCGGCAGAGAAACAGCCGTCAGACGCCTGAAAAGCATTTAAATATACGATTGTTGACAGGGAAGAGTATAAAACAATGACCATTACAGAAAGAATCTTCATCGGCTGAGAGAGATTCATGCGTCATGTTTTAGAAGTGCGCCCTTAAGACCTTTGAAGAACATTTCTGCGGAAATCAGTATTTAAAGGCGGCCGCCGCCGTTACCGGCTTTTAAGTTGGGAAAACAGTGACTTGTTTTTCAAACAGAGTGGAACCGCGCGGTAAAAGCGTCTCTGTCATGTTTACATGCAGAGGCGCTTTTTTTTATAGGCGGAAAAACAGACTGGAGCGGGGAGAGAATGGGGGGAAGCATGTGTTTTTTAAAATGCTAAAAGAAGACATAGATACAGTGTTCGATCAAGATCCGGCAGCAAGAAGCTATTTCGAAGTTGTTTTAACTTATTCTGGTTTACATGCTATATGGGCGCATCGGATTGCACATGCTTTATATAAACGGAGATTTTTCTTCCTGGCGCGCCTGATATCACAGATTGCCCGTTTCTTTACCGGAATTGAAATCCATCCCGGCGCGACCATCGGGAGAAGGTTTTTCATTGACCACGGTATGGGGGTCGTCATAGGGGAAACGTGTGAAATCGGCAATAACGTGACGGTATTCCAAGGTGTCACTCTCGGGGGAACGGGAAAAGAAAAGGGGAAGCGGCATCCGACCATAAAAGATGATGCTTTAATTGCAACCGGAGCGAAGGTGCTCGGCTCTATTACGGTCGGGCAGGGTTCTAAAGTAGGGGCCGGCTCCGTTGTGCTTCGTGATGTTCCCGACTTTTCGACCGTTGTCGGCATACCGGGGAAAGTCGTCATTCAGAACGGAAGAAAAATCAAACGCGATCTCAATCACCAAGACTTGCCCGATCCGGTTGCTGACCGGTTTAGAGCATTGGAGCAGCAGATTTTTGAACTGCAGGCTGAACTGGAAGATAAAAAAGAAAGGATCAACCAAAAATGACCATTACACTTTATAATACATTGACACGGAAAAAGGAAACATTTGTTCCTCTTGAGGAAGGCAAAGTAAAAATGTACGTGTGCGGACCTACTGTATACAACTATATTCATATCGGAAACGCTCGTCCGGCGATTGTGTATGATACCGTACGCAACTATTTGGAGTATAAAGGATACGATGTTCAATACGTATCGAATTTCACCGATGTTGACGACAAACTGATTAAAGCGGCCAACGAGCTCGGCGAGGACGTCCCGACCGTTTCTGAACGGTTCATTAAAGCGTATTTTGAAGACGTGGGCGCCCTCGGATGCCGGAAAGCGGATCTTCACCCCCGGGTCATGGAAAACATGGACGCCATTATTGAATTTGTCAGCGAGCTGATTAAAAAAGGCTACGCTTATGAATCAGAAGGCGACGTCTATTTCAAAACAAGGGCCTTCGAAGGCTACGGCAAGCTATCTCAACAATCAATTGATGAACTCAGATCAGGCGCGCGTATTCGTGTCGGCGAGAAGAAAGAGGATGCGCTGGACTTTGCGCTTTGGAAAGCTGCTAAGGACGGAGAAATTTCATGGGATAGCCCTTGGGGAAAAGGCCGCCCGGGCTGGCATATTGAATGCTCCGCAATGGTGAAAAAGTATTTGGGTGACGAAATCGATATTCACGCCGGCGGTCAGGACCTGACATTCCCGCACCATGAAAACGAAATCGCGCAATCTGAAGCATTAACAGGCAAGACATTCGCAAAATACTGGCTTCACAACGGATATATCAATATCGATAATGAGAAAATGTCAAAATCGCTCGGCAACTTTGTTTTGGTGCACGATATCATTAAGCAATATGACCCGCAGCTTTTGAGATTTTTCATGCTGTCCGTTCATTACCGCCACCCGATCAACTATTCGGAAGAGCTGCTTGAGAAAACAAAAAACGCGTTTAACCGCCTCAAGACGGCATACAGTAATTTAAACCATCGTTTGATTAGCAGCACGAATCTGACTGACAATGATGAGGAATGGCTCGCTAAAATCGAAGAGCACCGCACTGCGTTTGAAGAAGCAATGGATGATGATTTTAATACGGCGAATGCGATTTCCGTTTGGTTTGATCTGGCGAAGCTCGCCAATTACTACATGCAGGAAGACAATACGGCGGATCACGTCATTAAAGCCTTTATCAGCATGTTTGACAGAATCGGATCTGTTCTCGGACTTACGCTCGGCGAAGAAGAGCTTGTCGACGAAGAGATTGAAGAGTTGATTGAGAAGAGAAATGAAGCCCGCCGCAATCGCGATTTCGCTTTGTCAGACCAGATTCGCGATCAGCTGAAAAGCATGAATATCATTCTTGAAGATACAGCCCAGGGAACTCGCTGGAAGCGGGGAGAATAAGCGGATGCTTCAATTTGAACAAATCAAAGATTCAAAGCAGTTAAACGGTCTTGCGCTTGCTTATATGGGTGATGCCATTTTTGAAATATACGTCCGGCATCACCTGCTTAAGCAGGGCTTTACGAAACCGAATGACCTTCATAAGAAGGCGAGCCGGATTGTATCGGCAAAATCACAAGCAGACATATTGTTCCGCCTTCAGGACGAATCCTTTTTCACGGAGGAAGAGGAAGCCGTGCTGAGAAGAGGCAGAAACGCGAAATCAGGGACGACGCCTAAAAACACAGATGTACAGACGTACCGCCATAGTACAGCTTTTGAGGCTTTACTCGGATACCTTTTTCTTGAGAAAAGAGAAGAAAGACTGAATCAGCTGATTGCTGAGGCTATACAAGTCGGGACGTCAGGGAGGAAAACAAATGAGTCAGCAACATGATTACGTCATAGGAAAAAACGCTGTGATTGAGACGTTAAAGTCAGATCGCAAGCTGTATAAGTTATGGATGGCGGAAAACACAGTAAAAGGACAGGCGCAGCAAGTTATGGAGCTTGCTAAAAAGCGCGGCGTCACCATTCAATTTGTACCGAGGAAAAAACTCGATCAGATGGTGGAGGGGCAGCATCAGGGTGTTGTCGCCCAGGTGGCGGCATATGAATATGCACAATTAGACGAATTATATAAAAGAGCGGAAGAGAGAAACGAACAGCCTTTCTTTCTCATATTGGACGAGCTGGAAGACCCTCATAATCTCGGTTCCATCATGAGAACGGCTGACGCTGTCGGTGCACACGGCATTGTGATTCCGAAACGCAGAGCGGTCGGACTGACATCGACGGTCGCAAAAGCTTCGACCGGTGCGATTGAACACATTCCCGTCGTGAAGGTGACCAACCTTGCCCGGACACTTGATGAAATGAAGGAGCGGGGGATTTGGGTCGTCGGAACGGATGCATCCGCCCGGGAAGACTACCGCTCTATGGACGGCAAGATGCCTTTGGCGCTCGTTATCGGAAGCGAAGGCAGAGGAATGGGCCGGCTTGTGAAAGAGAAATGTGATTTTCTCATTAAACTTCCGATGGCCGGAAAAGTCACGTCTCTGAATGCGTCGGTAGCGGCCGGCCTTCTCATGTATGAAGTCTACCGGAAGCGCAATCCTTTAGGGGAATAAAGACAGATGGACATCCTGTTAGTAGACGGATACAACATGATTGGAGCTTGGCCGCAGCTAAAGGATTTAAAAGCGAACAGTTTTGAAGAAGCGAGAGATGTACTGATCCAGAAGATGGCGGAATATCAGTCCTACACGGGAATCAGAGTCATTGTGGTGTTTGACGCACATCTGGTAAAAGGCATAGAGAAAAAACAAACGAATCACAGAGTCGAAGTGATTTTTACAAGGGAGAATGAGACGGCGGATGAGCGGATCGAGAAGCTTGCCCAGGCGCTGAATAATATTGCGACACAGATTCATGTCGCAACCTCCGATTATACGGAGCAGTGGGCGATTTTCGGACAAGGGGCTCTCCGTAAATCCGCCCGGGAGCTTCTGAGGGAAGTGGATACGATAGAACGGCGGATTCAAAGGCGGGTTTCAAAGATCACTTCTGAAAAACCACCGGGTAAAATCGAGCTGTCCGAAGAGGTTTTGAAAACGTTTGAAAAGTGGCGCCGAGGCGGTCTGGATTAGGTTGACGCTTTTTCGCCCATTAATGTATAATATTTCTATCTACGTGCGCCGGGGGGATCGCAGTGAATCTACAGAACAGCAAGGGAAAGTTCAACAAAGTGCAATTTTGCCAGTTGGAGGACGAGCAGGTCATTGAAAAGGTTCATGTTGGGGATAGTGATGCGTTAGATTACTTGATTACGAAGTACCGTAATTTTGTACGGGCGAAAGCAAGGTCTTATTTTTTAATAGGGGCCGACAGAGAAGATATTGTACAGGAAGGGATGATAGGCTTATATAAGTCTATCCGAGACTTTAGAGAAGACAAGCTTACTTCATTTAAAGCTTTTGCAGAATTATGCATTACCCGCCAGATTATTACCGCAATAAAGACAGCTACCCGTCAGAAACACATTCCTTTAAATTCCTATGTTTCTTTAGACAAACCTATTTTTGATGAAGAATCTGACAGAACACTGCTTGATGTCATTTCAGGCGCTAAAACGTTAAATCCTGAAGAGATGATTATTAATCAGGAAGAATTTGATGATATCGAAATGAAAATGGGAGAACTGCTGAGCGATCTGGAGAGAAAGGTGCTTGTTCTGTACTTGGACGGAAGAAGTTACCAGGAAATTTCAGATGATTTAAACCGACACGTAAAATCAATCGATAATGCCCTGCAGCGCGTGAAGCGCAAGCTTGAAAAGTATTTGGAAATAAGAGAAATCAGTCTGTAGCGGGTATCTGTGTCATATTGACAGAATTTTTCTGACTGTGCTATTTTATTAAGATAAATGATTGTTTAGGAAAAGGTGTAACGACATGAGAAAAAAGATTACGCTGGCATGCAAAACATGCGGAAATCGTAATTATACGACAATGAAAAGCTCTGCATCAGCGGCTGAGCGGTTAGAAGTTAAGAAGTACTGCAGCACTTGCAATTCACATACAGCTCATTTAGAAACAAAATAGTGTTCGCTTTTTAAATTGTGGAGGTCTTTTACATGCGCATGATGAGTTTCTTTAAAGATGTTGGGAAAGAAATGAAAAAGGTTAGCTGGCCTAAAGGCAAAGAGTTAACGCGCTATACGATCACGGTGATTTCAACGGTTATCTTTTTTGTTATCTTTTTTGCCCTCCTTGATACAGGAATTTCTCAATTAATTCGTTTAATAGTTGAATAATGATCAGCAATACGTGCTATAATAGATCATAATATCGTTTGCCAAAACCCGTTCAGCGGGTTTTTTATTGTGTTGAAAAAAGGATTCATAGGCTCTGAGCCTATTTTTTGTTTTACACTTCATTTTTAAATGCGGGGAGGGAAGGACTGCAGAGTCCTGATAGAATGGAAAAGAATTGGTATGTTGTTCATACGTATTCCGGTTATGAAAACAAAGTAAAAGCGAACCTTGAAAAACGTGTGGAATCAATGGGAATGCAGGATAAAATTTTCCGCGTTGTCGTCCCTGAAGAGGAAGAGACTGATATTAAGAACGGCAAGAAAAAAGTAGTCAAAAAGAAAGTGTTCCCGGGTTATGTGCTTGTTGAAATCGTCATGACTGATGATTCCTGGTATGTGGTCCGCAACACGCCGGGCGTTACCGGATTCGTCGGATCAGCCGGTTCAGGCTCAAAGCCGACTCCGCTTCTTCCTGGCGAAGCAGAAACCATCTTAAAGCGGATGGGCATGGATGAGCGGAAAACCGACATTGATTTTGAATTGAATGAGACAGTCAAAGTCATAGACGGACCTTTCGCCAACTTTACAGGATCAATTGAAGAGATTGATTATGATAAGAGCAAAGTGAAAGTATTCGTTAACATGTTCGGCCGTGAAACGCCGGTTGAGCTGGAATTTACCCAGATCGACAAATTGTAATGTGAAAAAACTTGAAATTGCTATATATTAATGATAATATAGCAAAGGTACGTCTTGGACTAATCCAAGGCAGCTAGCTTGATATTTCGTCATTCATATAAAGAATGAAACCTTGAGTGGGAGGGTTTACCCTATTACCACATCACGGACTTAAGGAGGTGTGTCTCGTGGCTAAAAAAGTAGTAAAAGTTGTAAAATTGCAAATTCCTGCTGGAAAAGCTAACCCAGCGCCGCCAGTTGGACCTGCACTAGGTCAAGCCGGTGTAAATATCATGGGATTCTGTAAGGAGTTTAACGCTCGTACAGCTGACCAAGCTGGTTTAATCATTCCTGTTGAAATTTCGGTTTACGAAGACCGTTCATTTACATTTATTACAAAAACTCCGCCTGCTGCAGTATTGCTTAAAAAAGCAGCTGGAATTGAGTCTGGTTCTGGTGAACCAAACCGTAATAAAGTGGCAACCGTTAAGCGCGATAAGGTTCGCGAAATCGCTGAAACGAAAATGCCTGACTTAAACGCAGCAGACGTTGAAGCGGCAATGCGCATGGTTGAAGGTACTGCCCGCAGTATGGGTATCGTTATCGAGGATTAATTTGTTTCTTGTCGGGTTGCGAGTTTTCACAAGTTCGCAACCCTTATTCGTGGGAGGTTATTCCGCTATAACCACATAAGGAGGAAATTTTAAAATGGCTAAAAAAGGTAAAAAGTACGTTGAAGCTGCGAAGCTTGTAGACCGTGCGAAAGCTTACGACGTCGCTGAAGCAGTGGCGCTTACTAAAAAAACAAACACAGCTAAATTCGACGCTACAGTTGAAGTTGCTTTTCGTTTAGGGGTTGACCCTCGTAAAAACGATCAGCAAATCCGCGGTGCAGTTGTACTTCCTAACGGAACTGGTAAAACTCAGCGCGTGCTTGTATTCGCTAAAGGCGAAAAAGCAAAAGAAGCTGAAGCTGCCGGTGCAGACTACGTCGGCGATTCTGATTACATCGCGAAAATCCAGCAAGGCTGGTTCGAATTCGATGTAATCGTTGCGACTCCTGACATGATGGGTGAAGTCGGTAAAATCGGCCGTGTGCTTGGACCAAAAGGTCTTATGCCAAACCCTAAAACAGGAACTGTTACATTCGAAGTAGAAAAAGCAATCGGCGAAATCAAAGCTGGTAAAGTAGAATACCGCGTTGACAAAGCTGGTAACATCCATGTTCCGATCGGAAAAGTTTCTTTCGAGGATGAAAAACTTGTTGAGAACTTCACAACAATGTATGATACAATCCTGAAAGCAAAACCGGCTGCGGCTAAAGGTGTTTACGTGAAAAACGTTGCCGTTACTTCTACTATGGGCCCTGGTGTCAAAGTAGACGCTTCTACTTTCAACGTAAAATAATATTTGACTTTAGATCAGCATTCTGATATGATTCAAAATGTTGTAAAATATAATATGTCATTTATACCGTAGACAGCAGGGGCCGTTGAGGCTTAATATCCTGCCGAGGTGTATATATATCACAGCTATTACGTTACGTATGCTTGTATATACAGCCTCCATGTCCACATGGAGGCTTTTTATATGAAATCGTCGTCACAGTCGTGATCACCTAGCGGTATAAGTGTTACACAAAATCTACAGGAGGTGTAACCATGAGCAGCGCAATTGATACAAAAAAAGTTGTTGTTGAAGAGATTGCTTCTAAACTGAAAGAAAGCAAATCAACGATCATCGTTGACTACCGCGGACTTAACGTTTCTGAAGTAACTGAACTCCGTAAACAGCTTCGCGAAGCTAACGTAGAGTTCAAAGTGTACAAAAACACAATGACTCGCCGTGCGGTTGAACAAGCTGAACTTGATGGTTTGAATGATGTCTTAACTGGACCGAATGCGATCGCATTCAGTACTGAAGATGTTGTCGCTCCGGCAAAAGTTCTTAACGAGTTCGCGAAAAATCACGAAGCTCTGGAAATCAAGGCGGGCGTTATCGAAGGAAAAGTATCTTCTGTTGAAGAAGTGAAAGCTCTTGCTGAACTTCCTTCACGCGATGGCTTACTTTCTATGTTGCTTAGCGTACTTCAAGCTCCAGTTCGCAACCTTGCACTTGCAGCTAAAGCAGTTGCAGACCAAAAGGAAGAACAAGGCGCTTAATCTGATTTTACCCTAAAATAAAACAAATGGAGGAATTTCAAATGGCTTTAAATATCGAAGAAATCATTGCTTCCGTTAAAGAAGCAACTGTACTTGAATTGAACGACCTAGTAAAAGCAATCGAAGAAGAATTTGGCGTAACTGCTGCTGCTCCTGTAGCTGTAGCTGGCGGAGCTGCTGCTGGCGGAGCTGCTGAAGAGCAAAGCGAATTCGACCTTATCCTTGCTGGTGCAGGTTCTCAGAAAATCAAAGTTATCAAAGTTGTTCGTGAAATCACTGGTCTTGGCTTGAAAGAAGCTAAAGAACTTGTTGACAACACTCCAAAACCACTTAAAGAAGGTATTGCGAAAGAAGAAGCTGAAGAGCTTAAAGCTAAACTTGAAGAAGTTGGCGCTTCTGTAGAAGTTAAGTAATCTTCACTTGCCTGTAGGGGAAGCTCGCTTTTATGAGGCGGGCTTTTTCTTTGCTTTTCTTTAAGTGCAATTAAAAAAGGAGGTTCTAATAATGAGTGAACACTATTATTCAGAAAAACCTTCAGTTAAAAGCGATAAACAGACATGGTCATTTACACTGCGGAACAGATCTTATACATTCACAAGTGACAGCGGCGTTTTCTCGAAAAAGGAAGTTGATTTCGGTTCGCGTGTCTTAATTGAAGCGTTTGAAGAGCCGGAGATCGATGGTGACTTCCTGGATGCAGGCTGCGGTTACGGCCCGATCGGTCTGTCGCTCGCCGGTGCATTTACAGACCGGACCGTGCACATGATTGACGTGAATGAAAGAGCCGTAGAGCTGTCAAATGAAAATGCAGAAAAAAACGGAATAAAAAACGTTCGGATTTATCAGAGTGATTTATTTTCAAATATTGATTCTGCTCAAACATTTGCTTCTATTCTTACAAACCCCCCAATCCGCGCCGGAAAAAAAGTTGTCCATGCCATTTTTGAAAAAAGCGCTGAGCATTTAAGGGCTTCAGGTGAATTGTGGATCGTTATACAGAAAAAACAGGGCGGGCCTTCTGCCATTGAAAAACTGAAGGAGCTTTTTGACGAAGTTTCTGTGGTTCAAAAAAAGAAAGGCTATTATATCATAAAAGCAAAAAAAGTTTGACTTGAATTTTCAGCTATGTTAATATTGTAAAATGCCAATGTATATATTTTGCATGATATGCTCAAATAATCATAGTGCATGTATAAATTATACAAACATGGAAATGCTAATAAAATCGGTATTTGTTTTTGGATGTGGTTTTCTTAATTAGAAACCCTTTTTTCTTTTGTCTTGTAAAAGTATTTCTTTATCGTAAGAGATGCTTATTACACATATAATACGCATGATTTGAGGGGTGAATCAGTTGACAGGTCAACTAGTTCAGTATGGACGACACCGCCAGCGCAGAAGCTATGCTCGCATTAGCGAAGTGTTAGAATTACCAAATCTCATTGAAATTCAAACCTCTTCTTATCAGTGGTTTCTTGATGAGGGTCTTAGAGAGATGTTTCAAGACATATCACCAATTGAGGATTTCACTGGTAACCTCTCTCTAGAGTTCATTGACTACAGTTTAGGAGATCCTAAGTATCCCGTTGAAGAGTCAAAAGAACGTGATGTGACTTACTCAGCTCCGCTAAGAGTGAAGGTTCGTTTAATTAACAAAGAAACTGGAGAGGTAAAAGACCAGGATGTCTTCATGGGTGATTTCCCTATTATGACAGATACCGGTACTTTTATCATCAACGGTGCAGAACGTGTTATCGTATCTCAGCTTGTTCGGTCTCCAAGTGTATATTTCAGTGGTAAAGTAGACAAAAACGGTAAAAAAGGTTTTACCGCGACTGTCATTCCAAACCGTGGCGCATGGTTAGAATACGAAACTGATGCGAAAGATGTTGTGTATGTCCGCATTGATCGCACACGTAAGTTGCCGGTTACGGTTCTTTTGCGTGCTCTCGGCTTCGGTTCCGACCAAGAGATTCTCGATCTCATTGGTGAGAACGAATATCTCCGCAATACACTGGATAAGGACAACACCGAAAACAGTGACAAAGCGCTTCTTGAAATCTATGAGCGCCTTCGTCCCGGAGAGCCGCCTACAGTAGAAAACGCAAAAAGCTTGCTGGATTCCCGTTTCTTCGATCCGAAGCGATACGACCTTGCGAATGTAGGACGCTATAAAATTAATAAAAAGCTTCATATCAAGAACCGCCTGTTTAACCAGCGCCTTGCAGAAACACTGGTGGATCCGGAAACCGGTGAAATTCTCGCTGAAAAAGGGCAGATTCTTGACAGAAGAACACTTGATAAAGTATTGCCATACTTAGAAAATGGAATCGGCTTCAGAAAACTTTATCCTAACGGCGGCGTTGTCGAGGATGAAGTGATGCTTCAATCCATTAAAATCTATGCTCCTACTGATGCAGAAGGAGAGCAGACGATCAATGTGATCGGCAATGCTTACATCGAAGAGGCGATTAAAAACATTACGCCTGCTGATATTATTTCTTCTATCAGCTACTTCTTCAACCTCCTGCACGGAGTGGGCGACACTGATGATATCGACCACCTCGGAAACCGCCGTCTGCGTTCTGTAGGTGAGCTCCTGCAAAACCAATTCCGTATCGGTTTAAGCCGGATGGAACGTGTCGTACGTGAAAGAATGTCTATTCAAGACACGAATACAATTACGCCGCAGCAGCTGATTAACATCAGACCTGTTATTGCGTCTATTAAAGAGTTCTTCGGAAGCTCACAGCTTTCTCAATTCATGGATCAGACGAACCCGCTTGCTGAATTGACGCACAAACGCCGTCTGTCAGCTCTCGGACCGGGCGGTTTGACGCGTGAGCGCGCAGGTATGGAAGTACGTGACGTTCACTACTCTCACTACGGCCGTATGTGTCCGATTGAAACGCCTGAGGGCCCGAACATCGGTTTGATCAACTCATTGTCATCATTTGCGAAAGTAAACCGCTTTGGTTTCATTGAGACGCCATACCGACGCGTTGATCCTGAAACAGGAAAAGTAACGCCTAGAATCGACTACCTGACTGCTGATGAAGAGGATAACTATGTCGTAGCCCAAGCGAATGCTAAGCTGAGCGATGACGGTTCTTTCTTGGATGACAGCATCGTAGCGCGTTTCAGAGGGGAAAACACCGTTGTAGCCCGCAACCGCGTGGATTACATGGACGTATCTCCTAAACAGGTTGTTTCTGCTGCGACAGCATGTATTCCGTTCTTGGAAAACGATGACTCGAACCGCGCCCTCATGGGAGCGAACATGCAGCGTCAGGCTGTGCCTTTGATGCAGCCGGAAGCTCCGATCGTCGGAACGGGTATGGAATACGTATCCGGTAAAGACTCCGGTGCAGCCGTTATTTGTAAACACCCCGGTATCGTAGAACGGGTGGAAGCGAAAAACGTATGGGTGCGCCGCTATGAAGAAATTGACGGCCAAAAAGTAAAAGGCAACCTGGATAAGTACAGCTTGCTGAAATTTGTCCGCTCCAACCAAGGTACGTGCTACAACCAGCGTCCGATTGTAAGTGTCGGCGATGAAGTAGTCAAAGGAGAAATCCTTGCTGACGGACCTTCAATGGAGCTTGGTGAACTTGCTCTCGGCCGCAACGTAATGGTCGGCTTCATGACATGGGACGGTTACAACTATGAGGATGCCATCATCATGAGTGAACGCCTTGTGAAAGATGATGTATACACATCTATTCACATTGAAGAATATGAATCAGAAGCACGTGATACAAAGCTTGGGCCGGAAGAGATCACCCGCGATATTCCAAACGTAGGGGAAGACGCGCTTCGCAACCTTGATGACCGCGGAATTATCCGTATCGGTGCGGAAGTCAACGACGGAGACCTTCTCGTAGGTAAAGTAACGCCTAAAGGTGTAACTGAGCTTACGGCTGAAGAACGCCTTCTTCATGCGATCTTTGGAGAAAAAGCGCGTGAAGTCCGTGATACTTCTCTCCGTGTGCCTCACGGCGGCGGCGGAATTATCCACGACGTAAAAGTCTTCAACCGTGAAGACGGCGACGAACTTCCTCCGGGAGTGAACCAGCTTGTACGCGTATATATCGTTCAGAAACGTAAGATTTCTGAAGGTGATAAAATGGCCGGACGTCACGGAAATAAAGGGGTTATCTCGAAGATTCTTCCTGAAGAAGATATGCCTTACCTTCCTGACGGCACGCCGATCGATATCATGCTTAACCCGCTGGGTGTACCATCACGTATGAATATCGGTCAGGTATTAGAACTTCACATGGGTATGGCTGCCCGCTACCTCGGCATTCACATCGCGTCACCTGTATTTGACGGCGCGCGTGAAGAAGATGTGTGGGAAACACTTGAAGAAGCAGGCATGTCAAGAGACGCTAAAACAGTTCTTTATGACGGCCGTACGGGAGAACCGTTCGACAACCGTGTATCAGTCGGAATCATGTACATGATCAAACTGGCACACATGGTTGACGATAAACTTCATGCCCGTTCTACAGGTCCTTACTCACTTGTTACGCAGCAGCCTCTCGGCGGTAAAGCCCAATTCGGCGGACAGCGTTTCGGTGAGATGGAGGTTTGGGCGCTTGAAGCTTATGGCGCAGCTTACACGCTTCAAGAAATCCTGACTGTGAAGTCCGATGACGTGGTCGGACGTGTGAAAACATATGAAGCCATCGTCAAAGGCGACAATGTTCCAGAGCCTGGTGTTCCGGAATCATTCAAAGTATTGATCAAAGAGCTTCAAAGCTTAGGTATGGACGTAAAAATCCTCTCAGGCGATGAAGAAGAAATAGAAATGAGAGATCTAGAAGACGAGGAAGATGCGAAACAGGCTGACGGCCTTGCATTATCAGGTGATGAAGCGCCGGAAGAAACAGCATCTCCAGACGTTGAACGTGACGCAGTAACGAAAGAATAGTCTCTGATTGATAAAGGCAAGTGACATCGGTTAATCCGAAGATAAAAAGGGAGGTAGGCCCCTTGCTAGATGTGAACAATTTTGAGTATATGAACATCGGTCTTGCTTCACCGGATAAAATCCGTTCATGGTCTTTTGGTGAAGTGAAAAAGCCTGAAACGATAAACTATCGTACGTTGAAACCTGAAAAGGACGGCCTGTTCTGCGAACGCATTTTCGGACCGACTAAGGACTGGGAATGTCATTGCGGCAAGTACAAGCGGGTTCGTTATAAAGGCGTAGTTTGTGACCGTTGCGGAGTTGAAGTAACGCGGGCTAAAGTCCGTCGTGAGAGAATGGGGCATATTGAACTGGCTGCCCCGGTTTCTCACATTTGGTATTTCAAAGGTATTCCGAGCCGTATGGGTCTTGTATTGGATATGTCACCGCGTGCGCTGGAAGAAGTTATTTACTTTGCTTCTTACGTCGTAACTGATCCGGCCAATACACCGCTCGAAAAGAAACAGCTTTTATCTGAAAAGGAATACCGTGCGTATCTGGATAAGTACGGAAACAAATTCCAAGCCTCTATGGGTGCGGAAGCCATTAATAAACTTCTGCAGGACATCGACCTTGTCAAAGAAGTTGATATGTTAAAAGAAGAGCTGAAGACTTCTCAAGGACAGCGCCGTACACGTGCGATCAAACGCCTTGAAGTGCTTGAAGCCTTCCGTAATTCAGGAAACAAGCCGTCTTGGATGATTCTCGACGTGCTTCCGGTTATTCCGCCTGAATTAAGACCGATGGTTCAGCTTGACGGCGGACGTTTCGCAACGTCTGACCTGAACGACCTTTACCGTCGTGTCATCAACCGTAATAACCGTTTAAAACGTCTGTTAGACCTCGGCGCGCCAAGCATCATCGTTCAGAACGAAAAACGTATGCTTCAGGAAGCGGTCGACGCTCTGATTGACAACGGACGCCGCGGCCGTCCGGTTACCGGACCGGGTAACCGTCCGCTTAAATCTCTTTCTCACATGCTGAAAGGGAAACAAGGGCGTTTCCGTCAGAACCTTCTCGGTAAACGTGTAGACTACTCAGGCCGTTCCGTTATCGTCGTAGGCCCGCATCTGAAAATGTATCAGTGCGGTTTGCCGAAGGAAATGGCGCTTGAGCTCTTCAAGCCTTTCGTCATGAAAGAGCTTGTTGAAAAAGGCCTTGCTCACAATATCAAGAGCGCAAAACGCAAAATCGAACGCGTGCAGCCTGAAGTATGGGATGTACTTGAATCTGTCATTAAGGAGCATCCGGTCTTACTGAACCGTGCCCCTACTCTTCACAGATTAGGTATCCAGGCTTTCGAACCGACGCTTGTTGAAGGACGCGCCATCCGTCTTCACCCGTTAGTATGTACAGCTTATAACGCTGACTTTGACGGTGACCAAATGGCGGTTCACGTACCTTTATCAGCTGAGGCTCAAGCTGAGGCGCGCATTCTGATGCTTGCGGCCCAAAACATCTTGAACCCTAAAGATGGTAAACCGGTTGTTACGCCGTCTCAGGATATGGTATTAGGAAACTACTACCTGACGCTTGAGCGCGCCGGAGCAGTCGGCGAGGGTATGGTTTTCAAAAATACGGACGAAGCGCTTCTTGCTTATCAAAACGGTTATGTTCACCTTCATACGAGAGTAGCTGTTGCAGCGAACTCCCTTAAGAATGTGACATTTACTGAAGAACAGCGTTCAAAATTGTTAATTACAACTGTCGGTAAGCTCGTCTTCAATGAAATTCTTCCGGAATCATTCCCTTACATGAATGAACCAACGAAGAGCAACATTGAAGAGAAGACACCTGACCGTTTCTTCTTAGATAAAGGTGCTGACGTAAAAGCTGTGATTGCTGAGCAGCCGATCAACGCACCGTTTAAAAAAGGCATTTTGGGTAAAATCATCGCGGAAATCTTTAAACGATTCCATATCACGGAAACGTCTAAAATGCTTGACCGCATGAAAAACCTCGGTTTCAGATATTCAACGAAAGCCGGCATCACAGTAGGGGTTTCTGATATCGTCGTTCTCGATGATAAACAGGAAATCCTTGAAGAAGCACAAAGCAAAGTGGATAATGTTCTGAAACAGTTCAGACGCGGTTTAATCACCGAAGAAGAACGTTATGAAAGAGTCATTTCAATTTGGAGTTCAGCGAAAGATGTTATCCAAGGCAAACTGATGAAATCATTAGACGAAGTCAACCCGATCTACATGATGAGTGATTCAGGAGCCCGTGGTAACGCATCTAACTTTACACAGCTTGCGGGTATGCGCGGTCTGATGGCCAACCCGGCTGGACGAATCATTGAATTGCCGATTAAATCAAGTTTCCGTGAAGGTCTGACAGTATTGGAGTACTTTATCTCCACTCACGGTGCGCGTAAAGGTCTTGCCGATACCGCCCTGAAAACAGCTGACTCAGGTTACCTTACACGCCGTCTTGTTGATGTTGCGCAGGATGTTATCATTCGTGAAACAGATTGCGGAACAGACCGCGGTATTCTTGCAAAACCGCTCAAAGAAGGCACGGAAATCATCGAGCGTCTGGAAGAGCGTCTGATCGGACGTTTCGCCAGAAAACAGATCAAACATCCTGAAACGGGTGCTGTGCTCATTAACGAAAATGAATTGATCGATGAAGATAAAGCGCTGGAAATCGTTGAAGCCGGAATCGAAGAAGTGTGGATCCGTTCTGCGTTCACATGTAACACTCCTCATGGTGTATGTAAACGATGCTACGGACGAAACCTTGCAACCGGAACTGATGTTGAAGTCGGCGAAGCAGTAGGTATTATCGCCGCTCAATCTATCGGTGAGCCTGGAACACAGTTAACGATGCGTACGTTCCACACAGGCGGGGTTGCCGGAGACGATATCACACAAGGTCTTCCGCGTATCCAAGAGCTTTTCGAAGCGCGTAATCCGAAAGGTCAAGCGACGATTTCTGAGATTGACGGTACAATTGCCGAAATCAATGAAGTCCGCGACAAACAGCAGGAGATTGTTGTTCAGGGCGCTGTTGAGACCCGTTCATACACGGCACCTTACAACTCACGCCTGAAAGTGACTGAGGGTGATCAGATTACCCGCGGTCAAGTGCTGACGGAAGGTTCAATCGATCCGAAAGAACTTCTTAAAGTCACTGACCTGACAACGGTTCAGGAATATCTTCTGCATGAGGTTCAGAAGGTTTACCGTATGCAGGGGGTTGAAATCGGCGATAAACACGTAGAAGTAATGGTTCGCCAGATGCTTCGCAAAGTCCGTGTAATCGATGCCGGAGATACTGATGTTCTCCCTGGCACATTGCTTGATATTCACCAATTTACAGAAGCGAACAAAAAAGTGCTGCTTGAAGGCAATCGACCTGCTACAGGCCGTCCTGTCCTTCTCGGTATCACGAAAGCTTCACTTGAGACGGATTCATTCTTGTCTGCCGCATCATTCCAGGAAACAACACGCGTTCTTACAGATGCTGCGATTAAAGGCAAGCGTGATGAACTTCTCGGCCTGAAAGAGAATGTCATCATCGGTAAACTGGTTCCGGCCGGTACAGGTATGATGAATTACAGAAAAGTAAAACCTGTTTCAAACGTTCAGCCTTCGGAAGATATGGTTCCGGCTGAATAACAGAAACTGCTGCAGGAAAGGCTGTTTCGACAGCTTTTCCTCAGTATTACAATTATTCTGGCGGGGGACTGCACTAAAAAATGTCATACGTTGTTGACATCCGTCCCGCAGAGTGATAATATAACCAAGGTGCTCGAAATAAAACCTGTTACTTTGGAGGATATGTTTATGTCTTATGATAAAGTATCACAGGCCAAATCAATTATTATTGGTACGAAGCAAACAGTGAAAGCTCTAAAACGAGGTTCAGTGAAGGAAGTCGTCGTGGCAAAAGACGCGGATTCAGTTCTTACGGCTGGCGTTATCCAGCTTGCAAAGAACCAAAATACCGCTGTCTGTATGGTGGATTCCATGAAAAAGCTCGGCAAAGCCTGCGGAATTGAAGTGGGAGCAGCAGCTGTTGCCATTATGTTATAGCGTACTTTTTGTTTTTATATAAGATATCAATCTTATGTAAAGACATTGTTTTTTGCCTAATGATGAACCACCTGGGTATGTGGGTTATAAAACGTAATGAAGGGAGGAACACAACATGCCTACAATTAATCAGCTAATTCGCAAGGGACGCGTGAGCAAAGTTGAAAACTCTAAGTCACCTGCACTAAACAAAGGATACAACAGCTTTAAAAAAGAGCACACTAACGTATCTTCTCCACAAAAACGCGGGGTATGTACTCGTGTCGGTACAATGACACCGAAAAAACCGAACTCAGCACTTCGTAAATATGCTCGTGTTCGTTTGACTAACGGAATCGAGGTTACTGCCTACATTCCTGGTATCGGTCACAACCTGCAAGAGCACAGCGTTGTACTGATCCGCGGCGGACGTGTAAAAGACTTACCGGGGGTACGCTACCACATCGTTCGTGGCGCGCTTGATACTGCCGGAGTTGAAAACCGTGCGCAAGGCCGTTCTAAATACGGTACGAAACGTCCTAAAGCAAAGTAATAACAATAAATCATTAAAACTATGAAGGGAGGATATTCAGATGCCACGTAAAGGTCCTGTAGCAAAAAGAGATGTTTTACCTGATCCGCTTTACAACTCTAAGCTGGTATCCCGCCTGATCAACAAAATGATGATCGACGGTAAAAAAGGTAAATCTCAAACAATCCTATACAAGTCATTCGATATCATTAAAGAACGCACTGGCAATGATGCAATGGAGGTTTTCGAACAAGCATTGAAAAACATCATGCCTGTACTTGAAGTAAAAGCACGCCGTGTAGGTGGAGCTAACTACCAAGTGCCTGTAGAAGTTCGTCCTGAACGCCGTACAACTCTTGGTCTTCGCTGGTTGGTTAACTATGCGCGTCTTCGCGGAGAAAAAACAATGGAAGAGCGCCTGGCTAACGAAATTCTTGATGCAGCTAACAACACTGGTGCTGCCGTTAAGAAACGTGAAGACACTCACAAGATGGCAGAAGCGAACAAAGCATTTGCTCACTACCGCTGGTAGGATTCATATAATCAAAATAATAATTCCCTAATAAGGAAGGAGAAATTACCCAATGGCAAGAGAGTTCTCCTTAGAAAAAACTCGTAATATCGGGATCATGGCTCACATCGATGCCGGTAAAACGACTACTACAGAACGGATCTTGTTCTACACAGGCCGTATCCACAAAATTGGCGAAACTCACGAAGGTGCTTCGCAAATGGACTGGATGGAGCAGGAACAAGAACGCGGTATCACAATCACTTCTGCAGCAACGACTGCACAGTGGAAAGGTTACCGTGTAAACATCATCGATACACCGGGACACGTAGACTTCACAGTTGAAGTTGAACGTTCACTCCGTGTACTTGATGGTGCGGTTGCCGTACTTGATGCTCAATCAGGTGTTGAGCCTCAGACAGAAACAGTATGGCGCCAAGCAACAACTTACGGAGTACCGCGCGTTGTATTTGTTAACAAAATGGACAAAATCGGCGCAGACTTCCTTTACTCTGTAGGCACTTTAAGAGACCGTCTTCAAGCTAACGCTCACGCAATTCAATTGCCGATCGGCGCTGAAGACAACTTCGAAGGTATCATCGACTTAGTAGAAAACGTTGCGTATTTCTACGAAGATGACCTTGGAACTCGTTCAGATGCGAAAGAAATCCCTGAAGAGTACAAAGAGCAAGCTGAAGAGCTTCGCAGCAGCCTGATTGAAGCTGTAGCTGAGCTTGATGAAGAGCTTATGGAAAAGTACCTTGAAGGTGAAGAAATCACTATCCCTGAACTGAAAGCTGCTATCCGTAAAGGTACACTGAATGTTGAATTCTACCCTGTACTTGTTGGTTCTGCTTTCAAAAACAAAGGTGTTCAGCTTGTACTTGATGCTGTTCTTGACTACCTTCCTGCGCCAACTGATGTTGCTGCAATCAAAGGTGTACGTCCTGATACAGATGAAGAGATCGTTCGTCATTCTTCTGATGAAGAGCCGTTCTCTGCACTTGCATTTAAAGTTATGACTGACCCTTATGTCGGTAAGCTGACATTCTTCCGCGTATATTCCGGTACACTTGATTCCGGTTCATATGTAAAGAACTCTACAAAAGGCAAGCGTGAGCGCGTAGGACGTATCCTTCAAATGCACGCTAACAGCCGTGAAGAGATCTCTACTGTTTACGCTGGAGACATCGCAGCTGCTGTAGGTCTAAAAGATACTTCTACTGGAGATACTCTATGTGATGAAAAGGATCTTGTAATCCTTGAATCAATGGAATTCCCAGAGCCTGTTATCGACGTAGCGATTGAGCCTAAATCAAAAGCTGACCAAGATAAAATGGGTATCGCTTTAGCGAAACTTGCTGAAGAAGATCCTACATTCCGTACACAAACTAACCCTGAAACGGGTCAAACAATCATCTCTGGTATGGGTGAGCTTCACCTTGATATCATTGTTGATCGTATGAAGCGTGAGTTCAAAGTTGAAGCTAACGTTGGTGCTCCTCAAGTTGCGTACCGTGAGACATTCCGTACCGGTGCAAAAGTTGAAGGTAAATTCGTACGTCAATCAGGCGGACGCGGTCAGTTCGGTCACGTTTGGATCGAATTTGAACCGAACGAAGAAGGCGCTGGCTTTGAATTCGAAAACGCAATCGTCGGTGGTGTTGTTCCTCGTGAATACATCCCAGCCGTACAAGCAGGTCTTGAAGACTCTCTTGAAAATGGTGTCCTAGCCGGATTCCCGCTAATCGACATCAAGGCGAAACTTTTTGATGGATCTTACCATGATGTTGACTCAAACGAAATGGCGTTTAAAGTCGCTGCTTCTATGGCATTGAAAAATGCAGTCAGCAAATGTAACCCAGTTCTTCTTGAACCAATCATGAAAGTTGAAGTTGTTATTCCTGAAGAATACATGGGAGACATCATGGGTGATGTTACTTCTCGTCGCGGACGCGTAGAAGGTATGGAAGCTCGCGGTAACGCTCAAGTTGTGCGTGCGATGGTACCTCTTGCTGAAATGTTCGGTTACGCTACTGCCCTTCGTTCTAACACGCAAGGACGCGGTACGTTCACAATGTTCATGGATCACTACGAAGAAGTGCCGAAGAGCATCGCTGAAGAAATTATCAAAAAAAATAAAGGCGAATAATTGATTTTGCCACTTAACTCAAGTATAACTACTATTGTAAGATGAGGAAGTGAGAGCTTGCTTTCACTTTCTATCACTCTATACATTACTAATTAAAAGCTCTTAAGGAGGATTTTAGAATGGCTAAAGAAAAATTCGACCGTTCCAAATCACATGCCAATATCGGTACAATTGGACACGTTGACCATGGTAAAACAACATTAACTGCTGCTATCTCAACAGTACTTCATAAGAAATCTGGTAAAGGTACAGCTATGGCGTACGATCAAATTGATGGTGCTCCAGAAGAACGTGAGCGCGGTATCACAATCTCTACTGCACACGTTGAGTACGAAACTGACACTCGTCACTATGCACACGTTGACTGCCCAGGACACGCTGACTATGTTAAAAACATGATCACTGGTGCTGCGCAAATGGATGGAGCTATCCTTGTAGTATCTGCTGCTGATGGCCCAATGCCACAAACTCGTGAGCACATCCTTCTTTCTAAAAACGTTGGTGTACCATACATCGTAGTATTCCTTAACAAATGCGACATGGTAGACGACGAAGAGCTTCTTGAGCTTGTTGAAATGGAAGTTCGCGATCTTCTTAGCGAATACGACTTCCCTGGTGATGATGTACCAGTTGTTAAAGGTTCTGCTCTTAAAGCTCTTGAAGGCGATGCTGAGTACGAAGAAAAAATTCTTGAACTTATGGCTGCAGTTGATGAGTACATCCCAACTCCAGAACGCGACACTGAAAAACCATTCATGATGCCAGTTGAGGACGTATTCTCAATCACTGGTCGTGGTACAGTTGCTACTGGCCGTGTAGAACGCGGACAAGTTAAAGTCGGTGACGAAGTTGAAATCATCGGTCTTCAAGAAGAAAACAGCAAAACAACTGTTACAGGTGTTGAAATGTTCCGTAAGCTTCTTGACTACGCTGAAGCTGGAGACAACATCGGTGCACTTCTTCGCGGTGTAGCTCGTGAAGACATCCAACGTGGACAAGTACTTGCTAAACCAGGTACAATCACTCCACACAGCAAATTCAAAGCTGAAGTTTACGTTCTTTCTAAAGAAGAGGGTGGACGTCATACTCCATTCTTCTCTAATTACCGTCCTCAGTTCTACTTCCGTACAACTGACGTAACTGGTATCATCAATCTTCCAGAAGGCGTAGAAATGGTTATGCCTGGAGATAACACTGAAATGATCGTTGAACTTATCTCTACAATCGCTATCGAAGAAGGAACTCGTTTCTCTATTCGTGAAGGCGGACGTACAGTTGGTTCAGGCGTTGTTTCTACAATCACTGAGTAATCGACTCGTTCAATAATGCGGGGTCCCTTATGGGGCCTCGTTTTTTTGTTTCCCCGCTGATTCCATGTATAATAGAACGTATACAAATTTTAGGAGCAGACCGATGAACGATAACTTCAAGAAAACCAATCGTATTTCAATGCTTCAGCAATTGCAGATTAATGGCAGTGAACAAACCATTATGATTAATGGTGATGACAGGAGTAGTCCGCTGCTTTTGTTTTTGCACGGCGGTCCCGGCACGCCTCAAATCGGTTATGCGAGAAAATACCAGAATGAGCTGGAAAAGCATTTCACCGTTGTGAACTGGGATCAGAGAGGGGCGGGTCTCTCTTATTCAAAGGAAATTCCGGGTTCATCTATGACTTTGGATCAGCTGACAGCCGATACTATTCATCTGACCGAACGCTTATGCAAGCAATTCAGCAGGAGAAAAATATATATCGCCGGCTATTCGTGGGGTTCAGTTTTGGCGCTTCAAGTTCTTCAAGAGAAACCTGATTTGTATTATGCGTATATCGGTATCAGTCAGGTGGTTAATATTCAAAAGGAAGAAACGGAAGCCTACCGGCTGATGATGGAATGGAGCAGGCAACACAAACATATCCTGCTGGGCAAGACGCTGAGCTTTATCGGAGCACCTCCATGGGAGAAACAGCTGCAGCGAACGCTGTTTCTGCTTTGTATTGAGATGAGGGGAGGGGGCTTTACCCATCATCCGATCGGCGCTCTTAAAGCAGGGGGGCGAATGCTGTTTGGTGAACCGTACGGTGTGAGAGGGAGCTTCTTAGCCGCACGGGGACAAATGTTCAGCTTGAAACACCTGTGGGAGGATCTCATTTCCTTTGATGCCGGGGAATCAGTTTCTTCTATTGTAATACCGTGCTGTTTTATGTCAGGGAGATACGATTTGACGGTTCCGGGGACGACGTCTTATGAATATTATCAGAAGGTTGATGCGCCGTATAAAGAATGGCATTGGTTTGAGAACTCAGCCCATTCGCCTCACTTGGAGGAACCGGATCGCTTTGCCGAAGTTGTCAGCCGGTTCGCATCGTTCCATCTCTGAAAGAAAACAGTCATATCCTTGATTAATCATGGTATCACCTGTATAATAATCAAAGTGTGAAAACCACAAGGTTCTTTAAATAAACCTTGCAACATGCGTCTATTTTCTGTATAATAGTGTATGTTGGTCTTTGACTGCGATGAAGTGAGAGGTTGCTGACACACCCGGCCGCTTTGCCATGGCAAGGTGATCAGGTTTTTCTCACGGAGAACTGTCTAACGTGATGTAGGCGAAAAGGAGGGAAAATAATGGCAAAACAAAAAATTCGTATTCGTTTAAAAGCATATGATCATAGAATCCTTGATCAATCTGCAGAGAAGATTGTTGAAACGGCAAAACGTTCTGGTGCCAGCGTATCTGGTCCGATTCCGTTGCCGACTGAAAAATCAGTTTACACAATCCTTCGTGCGGTGCACAAATACAAAGATTCTCGTGAGCAATTTGAAATGCGTACACATAAACGTTTAATCGACATTGTGAACCCAACACCACAAACTGTTGATGCTCTCATGCGATTAGACTTACCATCTGGTGTCGATATCGAAATCAAACTTTAATTCTAAAATATAGAATGATCTTAATAGGAGGTGTGACGAATGACCAAAGGAATCTTAGGAAGAAAAATTGGTATGACGCAAGTATTCGCAGAGAACGGTGATCTTATCCCGGTAACTGTTATTGAAGCAGCTCCAAACGTTGTTCTTCAAAAGAAAACAGCTGAAAATGATGGCTATGAAGCGATCCAGCTTGGTTTTGACGATAAGCGCGAAAAGCTTTCAAACAAACCGGAAAAAGGACACGTTGCAAAAGCGGAAACTGCTCCTAAGCGCTTCGTTAAAGAATTACGCGGCGTGGATATGGATGCGTATGAAATTGGTCAGGAAGTCAAGGTTGAAATTTTCTCTGCAGGAGAAATCGTAGATGTAACAGGAGTATCTAAAGGTAAAGGTTTCCAAGGTGCAATCAAGCGCCACGGACAATCTCGCGGACCTATGTCTCACGGTTCACGCTACCACCGTCGCCCTGGTTCAATGGGACCTGTAGATCCTAACCGTGTATTCAAAGGTAAACTATTACCTGGACGCATGGGCGGAGATCAAATCACTGTCCAAAACCTTGAAGTCGTAAAAGTAGATGCTGAGCGCAATCTTCTTTTGATTAAAGGTAACGTACCTGGTGCGAGAAAAGCTTTAATCACTGTTAAAAGTGCTGTTAAATCTAAATAAGTCTCTTAGGAAAGGAGGAAATTGATCATGCCAAAAGTAGCATTATACAACCAAAACGGTTCTACTGCTGGTGATATCGAATTAAACGCTTCTGTATTTGGAATTGAGCCAAATGAGAGCGTAGTATTCGACGCTATTCTTATGCAAAGAGCTTCCTTACGTCAAGGATCTCACAAAGTAAAAAATCGTTCTGAAGTACGCGGCGGAGGTCGCAAACCATGGCGTCAAAAAGGTACAGGTCGTGCCCGTCAAGGTTCAATCCGTTCACCGCAATGGCGCGGAGGTGGTGTCGTATTCGGCCCAACACCACGCAGCTATTCTTACAAATTACCTAAAAAAGTTCGCCGCTTGGCAATCAAATCAGTATTGTCTTCTAAAGTGAACGACAACAACATTATTGTTCTTGAAGATCTTACTCTTGATACGGTTAAAACAAAAGAAATGGCAGCTGTCCTTAAAGGATTATCTGTTGAGAAAAAAGCTTTAATCGTAACTGCGGATGCAAACGAAGCAGTATCTCTTTCTGCACGCAACATCCCTGGAGTTACAGTTGTTCAAGCTAACGGAATCAACGTGTTAGACGTTGTCAACCACGAGAAGCTTCTGATTACAAAAGCTGCGGTTGAAAAAGTAGAGGAGGTGCTTGCATAATGAAAGATCCTCGTGATGTTCTTAAGCGCCCCGTCATTACTGAACGTTCTGCTGATTTAATGACTGAAAAGAAATATACTTTTGAAGTTGATGTAAGAGCTAATAAAACAGAAGTGAAAGATGCAGTTGAAAGTATCTTTGGAGTGAAAGTTGACAAAGTCAACATCATGAACTACAAAGGGAAATCAAAACGTGTCGGCCGCTATACTGGTATGACTAGCCGTCGCAGAAAAGCGATCGTAAAACTTACTGCAGACAGCAAAGAAATCGAAATTTTTGAAGCTTAATTATCTGTAAAAAGAAGGAGGGAAATTCAAAATGGCGATTAAAAAGTATAAACCGACCTCTAACGGACGTCGTGGCATGACAACTTCAGACTTTGCTGAAATCACGACTGACCAGCCGGAAAAATCCTTGCTTGCGCCCCTTCACAAAAAAGGCGGACGTAACAACCAAGGTAAATTGACTGTACGTCACCAAGGTGGCGGACACAAACGCCAATACCGTGTTATCGACTTCAAACGCGATAAAGATGGTATACCTGGACGCGTTGCTACAGTTGAGTACGATCCAAACCGTTCAGCTAACATTGCACTAATCAACTATGTAGACGGAGAAAAACGTTACATTCTTGCTCCAAAAGGAATTCAAGTAGGTACTGAAATCATGTCCGGCCCTGAAGCTGACATCAAAGTAGGTAACGCACTTCCGCTTATCAACATCCCTGTTGGTACAGTTGTGCATAACATTGAATTAAAACCTGGTAAAGGCGGACAGCTTG
Source organism: Bacillus sp. R45 (assembly GCF_021729365.1). Taxonomy (NCBI): domain Bacteria; kingdom Bacillati; phylum Bacillota; class Bacilli; order Caryophanales; family Bacillaceae; genus Bacillus; species Bacillus sp. R45. Next base: position 138,321 of record NZ_CP091421.1, read on the forward strand.
TACGTTCAGCTGGTACATCTGCTCAGGTTCTTGGTAAAGAAGGCAAATACGTTCTTGTACGTCTTAACTCTGGTGAAGTTCGCATGATCCTTTCTGCTTGCCGCGCTTCTATCGGTCAAGTAGGTAACGAGCAGCACGAACTTATCAACGTTGGTAAAGCAGGACGCTCTCGCTGGAAAGGCATCCGCCCTACAGTCCGCGGTTCTGTAATGAACCCTAACGATCACCCGCACGGTGGTGGTGAAGGTCGCGCGCCAATCGGACGTAAATCACCAATGTCTCCTTGGGGCAAACCGACTCTTGGATTCAAGACACGTAAGAAAAAGAACAAATCTGATAAATTTATCGTACGTCGTCGTAAAAATAAATAACGGGGTTGTCTACGGTTCATTTCGGACCGTAGTGCAATCACGAAGGGAGGTTCCAAAATGGCTCGCAGCTTGAAAAAAGGACCATTTGTCGATGGACACTTGATGACAAAAATCGAGAAATTAAATGAAACGGACAAGAAACAAGTTGTAAAAACTTGGTCTCGCCGTTCAACTATTTTCCCACAATTTATCGGTCACACTATCGCAGTATATGACGGACGTAAACACGTGCCTGTATTCATTTCTGAAGACATGGTAGGCCACAAGTTGGGCGAATTCGCACCGACTCGTACTTACAAAGGCCACGCCAGTGACGATAAAAAAACAAGACGCTAAGAGAGGAGGCTTTTAAATGCAAGCTAAAGCTGTTGCAAGAACAGTCCGTATTGCTCCTCGTAAAGCACGTCTAGTAATGGACCTGATTCGAGGTAAGCAAGTAGGCGAAGCAGTATCTATCTTGAACCTAACTCCGAGAGCTGCTTCTCCGATCATCGAAAAAGTTTTAAAATCTGCTATCGCAAATGCTGAGCACAACTACGAGATGGACGCTAACAATCTGGTTATTTCTCAGGCATTTGTTGACGAAGGCCCAACGTTAAAAAGATTCCGCCCGCGTGCTATGGGACGTGCGAGCCAAATCAACAAACGTACGAGCCACATTACAATCGTTGTATCAGAAAAGAAGGAGGGATAAGTAGTGGGTCAAAAGGTAAATCCAGTCGGTCTTCGTATCGGAGTCATTCGTGATTGGGAATCTAAGTGGTACGCTGGTAAAGATTACGCTGACTTCCTGCACGAAGATTTAAAAATTCGTGAATTCATTAGCAAACGCCTTTCTGACGCTTCTGTTTCTAAAGTAGAAATCGAGCGTGCAGCAAACCGCGTTAACATTACGATCCACACTGCTAAGCCTGGTATGGTAATCGGTAAAGGCGGATCTGAAGTTGAAGCACTTCGTAAAGCCCTTAACAGCCTTACTGGCAAGCGTGTACACATTAACATTCTTGAAATCAAAAGAGCAGATCTTGATGCTCAGCTTGTAGCTGACAACATCGCTCGTCAACTAGAAAACCGTATTTCTTTCCGCCGTGCGCAGAAACAACAAATCCAACGCACTATGCGTGCTGGAGCACAAGGTGTGAAAACAATGGTTTCCGGCCGTCTTGGCGGAGCTGATATCGCTCGTTCTGAATACTACAGTGAAGGAACTGTTCCATTGCACACTTTACGTGCTGACATCGACTATGCAACATCTGAAGCTGACACAACTTACGGTAAGCTTGGTGTAAAAGTCTGGATCTATCGTGGAGAGGTTCTTCCTACTAAGAAGAAAACTGAGGAAGGAGGAAAATAATATGTTATTACCAAAACGCGTTAAATATCGCAGAGAGCATCGCGGAAAAATGCGCGGTCGCGCTAAAGGCGGTACTGAAGTACATTTTGGTGAGTACGGTATCCAGGCTCTTGAAGCTTCTTGGATCACGAACCGCCAAATCGAAGCTGCACGTATTGCGATGACTCGTTACATGAAACGTGGCGGTAAAGTTTGGATTAAAATTTTCCCTTCAAAACCTTACACTGCTAAACCGCTTGAGGTACGGATGGGTTCCGGTAAAGGGGCTCCTGAAGGCTGGGTAGCTGTTGTAAAACCGGGCAAAGTTTTATTTGAAATTTCTGGTGTGTCTGAAGAGGTAGCTCGTGAAGCTCTTCGTCTTGCATCTCACAAATTGCCAATTAAAACGAAGTTCGTAAAACGTGAAGAAATTGGTGGTGAATCAAATGAAAGCTAATGAAATTCGTGACCTTACCACTGCTGAAATTGAACAAAAAGTAAAGTCTCTTAAAGAAGAACTTTTCAATCTTCGCTTTCAATTAGCGACAGGACAACTTGAAAATACTGCTCGCATTCGTGAAGTGCGCAAAGCTATCGCGCGCATGAAAACTGTGATTCGTGAAAGAGAAATTGCTGCCAACAAATAATCACTGAGGGGAGGTCGTGAGCATGAGCGAACGTAACCAACGCAAAGTTTACCAAGGCCGTGTTGTTTCTGACAAAATGGATAAAACCATCACTGTTGTTGTTGAAACATACAAAAAGGATCCTATTTACGGTAAACGCGTAAAATACTCAAAGAAATTCAAAGCACATGATGAAAATAACCAAGCTAAAATCGGAGACATCGTAAAGATCATGGAAACTCGTCCATTATCTGCAACTAAGCGTTTTCGTCTAGTAGAAGTTGTCGAAGAAGCTGTTATTATCTAATAAAGTTCGGAATTCTTTTTCCGAAGGGAGGTAACAAATAATGATTCAACAAGAGACTCGTTTAAAAGTTGCTGACAACTCCGGTGCGCGTGAGGTACTTACTATTAAAGTTCTTGGCGGTTCTGGACGTAAAACGGCTAACATTGGTGATGTAATTGTTTGCACGGTTAAACAAGCAACACCAGGAGGCGTTGTCAAAAAAGGTGAAGTCGTAAGAGCTGTTATCGTTCGCACAAAAAGCGGAGCACGCAGATCTGACGGATCATACATCAGCTTCGATGAGAATGCATGTGTTATCATCCGTGACGACAAGAGCCCGCGTGGAACTCGTATCTTCGGACCGGTTGCCCGTGAATTACGTGAAAACAACTTCATGAAAATTGTTTCTCTGGCTCCAGAAGTTATCTAATGAAATAAATGCCTTACTCAAGGAGGTGCGATCAGGATGCATGTGAAAAAAGGCGATAAAGTAATGGTTATCTCTGGTAAAGATAAAGGCAAACAAGGTACGATCCTTGCTGCTTTCCCTAAAAAGGACCGCGTTCTAGTTGAGGGCGTAAACATGGTGAAGAAGCACTCTAAACCAACTCAAGCAAACCCTCAAGGCGGTATTTCTAATCAAGAGGCGCCAATTCATGTATCAAACGTTATGCCGCTCGATCCTAAAACAGGTGAAGTGACTCGCGTAGGATACAAAGTGGAAGATGGCAAAAAAGTTCGTGTTGCAAAAAAATCTGGGCAAGTCTTAGATAAATAGTATTTAAAGGAAGGGAGGTCTATCTCATGAACCGCCTTAAAGAAAAGTACAATAAAGAAATTTCACCTGCTTTAATGACGAAGTTCAACTACGACTCTGTTATGCAGGTGCCAAAAATCGAAAAAATCGTAATCAACATGGGTGTCGGTGATGCTGTTCAAAACGCAAAAGCAATCGACAGTGCTGTTGAAGAATTAACGTTTATCGCAGGTCAAAAACCTGTCGTTACTCGTGCGAAGAAATCAATTGCTGGATTCCGTCTTCGTGAGGGAATGCCTATCGGTGCGAAAGTAACTCTTCGCGGAGAGCGCATGTATGATTTCCTTGATAAACTTATTTCTGTATCTTTACCGCGTGTACGTGACTTCCGCGGGATTTCTAAGAAATCTTTCGACGGTCGCGGAAACTACACTCTTGGTATCAAAGAACAGTTAATCTTCCCTGAAATTGACTACGATAAAGTAACAAAGGTTCGCGGAATGGACATCGTTATCGTAACGACTGCTAACTCTGACGAAGAGGCTCGTGAGCTATTAACTCAAGTAGGTATGCCGTTCCAGAAATAATCAATGAAAGGGAGGCGAAATCGTGGCTAAAAAGTCAATGATTGCGAAACAACAACGTACACCAAAGTTTAAAGTGCAAGAGTACACTCGCTGTGAACGCTGCGGACGTCCGCACTCAGTCATTCGTAAATTTAAACTTTGCCGTATTTGTTTCCGTGAGCTTGCATATAAAGGACAAATTCCTGGCGTGAAAAAAGCCAGCTGGTAATCCCCAAGAATGGGAAGGAGGTAATTATATAATGGTTATGACAGATCCAATTGCAGATATGCTGACTCGTATTCGCAATGCAAACATGGTACGTCATGAGAAGCTTGAAATTCCTGCTTCTAAATTGAAAAGAGAAATTGCTGACATTTTAAAGCGTGAAGGTTTCATTCGTGACGTTGAGTTCGTAGAAGACAGCAAACAAGGTATCATCCGCGTTTTCTTGAAATACGGACAAAACAACGAGCGCGTTATCACTGGTCTTAAAAGAATCAGCAAACCAGGTTTGCGTGTATACGCTAAATCAAATGAAGTACCTCGCGTACTTAACGGTCTTGGAATCGCGATTATTTCTACATCACAAGGTGTTTTAACGGACAAAGAAGCCCGTGCAAAACAAGCTGGTGGAGAAGTTCTAGCATACGTTTGGTAAGAAGTTTAACAAGAATGGAGGTGTTTTAGTATGTCTCGTGTAGGTAAAAAACTGCTTGAGATCCCTTCTGGAGTTACAGTAACGCTGAACGAAGGCAACACTGTAGCTGTAAAAGGACCAAAAGGAGAATTAACTCGTACTTTCCATCCTGATATGGAAATCAAAATTGAGGACAACGTGCTTACAGTTACTCGTCCTTCTGATCACAAAGAGCACCGTGCGCTGCATGGTACGACTCGCAGTCTGCTTGGAAACATGGTTGAAGGCGTATCTAAAGGATTTGAAAGAGGTTTGGAATTAGTCGGTGTCGGTTATCGTGCGGCTAAATCCGGAAACAAACTTGTTTTAAACGTTGGATACTCTCACCCTGTTGAGATCGTTCCTGAAGAGGGCATCGAAATCGAAGTTCCTTCTCAAACTAAAGTAGTTGTAAAAGGTACAGACAAAGAGCGTGTAGGAGCTATCGCTGCTAACATCCGCGCTGTACGTTCTCCAGAGCCTTACAAAGGTAAAGGAATCCGCTACGAAGGTGAAGTTGTTCGCCGTAAAGAAGGTAAATCTGCTAAGTAAGACCGCTTAAAGTGAAGAAAGGAGTGACCTAAGGATGATTACGAAAACTAGCAAAAATGCTGCTCGTCAAAAAAGACATGCCCGTGTTCGTGCTAAACTTTCAGGCACAGCTGAAAGACCTCGTCTGAATGTGTTCCGTTCAAACAAACACATTTATGCTCAAATCATCGATGATGTAAATGGCGTTACACTTGCTAGTGCCTCTACTCTCGATAAAGATTTGAACGTGGAAAGCACTGGTGACAGCGCTGCTGCTGCTAAAGTCGGTGAACTCGTTGCGAAACGTGCTTCTGAGAAAGGTGTTTCTGACGTAGTATTTGACCGCGGCGGATACTTATACCATGGACGTGTAAAAGCTCTGGCCGATGCAGCTCGTGAAGCCGGACTGAAATTTTAATAAAAAAAGGAGGGACACATGATTATGCGTCGTATTGACCCAAGCAAATTAGAGTTAGAAGAACGCTTAGTTACGGTTAACCGCGTAGCGAAAGTTGTTAAAGGTGGTCGTCGTTTCCGTTTCGCAGCTCTAGTCGTTGTCGGTGACAAAAACGGTCACGTAGGTTTCGGTACTGGTAAAGCACAAGAAGTACCTGAAGCAATCCGCAAAGCTGTTGAAGATGCGAAAAAGAATTTGATTGAAGTACCAATGGTTGGAACTACGATTCCACACGAAATCATCGGACGTTTCGGTGCAGGCAATATCTTGTTGAAACCTGCTTCTGAAGGTACTGGAGTTATCGCTGGAGGCCCTGTACGTGCGGTACTTGAGCTTGCTGGCGTTGCTGATATCCTTTCTAAGTCTTTAGGTTCTAACACACCGATCAACATGATCCGTGCAACACTTCAAGGTTTAAGTGAGCTTAAACGTGCCGAAGAGGTTGCGAAGCTTCGTGGAAAATCTGTAGAAGAACTGTTAGGATAAGGAGGGAACATTAATGGCTAAATTAGAAATTACCCTCAAACGCAGTGTAATCGGTCGCCCGGAAGATCAGCGCGTTACTGTAAGAACACTTGGTTTAAAGAAAACAAACCAAACTGTCGTTCATGAAGATAACGCTGCGATCCGCGGTATGATTAATAAAGTATCTCATCTAGTTTCTGTTAAAGAACAATAAAAATAAATTATAGGCTAAGGAGGTGTCCTAATGAAACTTCATGAATTAAAGCCTTCAGAAGGTTCACGTAAAGTACGCAATCGCGTAGGTCGTGGTATTGGTTCTGGTAACGGTAAAACAGCTGGTAAAGGTCACAAAGGTCAAAACGCTCGTTCTGGCGGCGGTGTACGCCCTGGATTCGAGGGGGGACAAATGCCTTTATTCCAACGTCTTCCTAAGCGCGGTTTTACAAACATCAACCGTAAGGAATACGCTATTGTGAACGTAGACAAATTGAACGGTTTTGCGGAAGGAACGGAAGTCACTCCTGAACTTCTTCTTGAGACTGGTGTTATTAGCAAACTTAATGCAGGAGTAAAGATTCTTGGCAACGGTAAATTAGAGAAAAAATTAACTGTAAAAGCCAATAAATTCTCTGCTTCTGCGAAAGAAGCTGTTGAAGCTGCTGGCGGTACAGCTGAGGTGATCTAACTTGTTTAAGACAATCTCCAACTTTATGCGTGTGAGTGATATTCGGAATAAAATCATTTTTACATTACTCATGCTTATCGTCTTTCGCATAGGTGCGTTTATCCCTGTGCCATATGTAAATGCTCAGGCGTTGCAGACACAAAGTTCGATGGGGGTTTTTGATCTCCTTAACACATTTGGCGGCGGTGCGCTTTATCAGTTCTCCATTTTTGCGATGGGAATTACGCCTTACATCACTGCTTCGATCATCATTCAGCTGCTTCAGATGGATGTTGTGCCGAAGTTTACCGAGTGGTCTAAGCAAGGTGAAGTCGGCCGCCGTAAATTAGCTCAGTTCACGAGATATTTTACGATTGTGCTTGGTTTTATCCAGGCATTAGGTATGTCTTACGGGTTTAACAACCTGGCAAACGGTATGCTGATTGAAAAATCCGGCATATCGACATATCTGATTATTGCTTTAGTACTCACTGGAGGAACTGCTTTTTTAATGTGGCTGGGAGAACAAATTACTTCCAATGGAGTAGGTAACGGAATTTCGATCATCATCTTCGCGGGGATTGTGGCTAGTATTCCGAAAACTGTTGGGCAGATTTATGAGACTCAATTTGTCGGCAGCAGCGATCAGCTGTTTATTCATATTGTGAAAATCGCTTTACTGGTGATTGCGATTTTAGCCGTTATTGTTGGTGTTATTTTCATTCAGCAGGCTGTACGCAAAATCGCGATTCAATATGCAAAAGGGCAAGGTCGTTCACCTGTTGGCGGAGGCCAGTCAACTCACCTTCCGCTTAAAGTGAATCCGGCAGGGGTTATTCCGGTAATCTTTGCGGTTGCGTTCCTTATTACGCCGCGTACTATCGCGTCATTTTTCGGAGAAAACGATGTGACAAAGTGGATTCAAGCCAACTTTGACAATACACATCCGGTGGGCATGACGGTTTATGTCGCATTAATTATCGCCTTTACGTACTTCTATGCTTTTGTGCAGGTAAACCCTGAACAAATGGCTGATAACCTAAAAAAACAGGGTGGCTATATCCCGGGGGTTCGTCCAGGGAAAATGACTCAAGATAGAATTACGAGCATTTTGTATCGACTTACGTTTGTGGGTTCTATATTCTTAGCCGTGATTTCCATTCTTCCTATCTTTTTCATTCAATTCGCTGGATTGCCTCAAAGTGCACAGATTGGCGGAACATCATTGTTAATTGTCGTCGGGGTAGCCTTGGAGACAATGAAGCAGCTGGAGAGCCAGTTAGTGAAACGTAATTACCGAGGATTTATGAAAAATTAGAGGACTGGTTTTAACCATTCCTCTAAATAAGAGAGGACGGGGGAAATCCGAATGAACTTAGTCTTAATGGGACTTCCTGGAGCCGGTAAAGGCACACAGGGAGAACGAATTGTTGAGGATTATGGGATACCTCATATCTCAACGGGAGATATGTTCCGTGCTGCTATGAAAGAAGAAACACCACTCGGACTCGAAGCAAAGTCTTATATTGATAAAGGCGAGCTCGTACCGGACGAAGTCACAATCGGCATTGTCAAAGAAAGACTCGGCAAAGATGATTGTGAAAGAGGTTTTCTTCTGGACGGATTTCCGCGAACAGTCGCTCAGGCTGAAGCTCTTGAAAACATTCTTGAGGAATACGGCAAGCCGATTGATTATGTCATTAACATTAAAGTAGACAAAGACTCTTTAATGGAACGTTTGACTGGACGCAGAATTTGCAGTGTTTGCGGCACAACCTATCATTTGGTTTTCAATCCGCCGAAAACGCCGGGTGTTTGTGATAAAGACGGAGGAGACCTTTATCAACGGGCAGATGATAATGAGGAGACCGTCTCAAAACGGCTTGAGGTCAACATGAAGCAGACTCAGCCTTTACTCGATTTTTATTCTGAGAAAGGGTATCTTGTCAACGTCAATGGCCAGCAGGACATTAACGACGTGTACAAAGATGTGAAAGAGCTTCTTGGAGGATTGAGCAAATGATTATCTGTAAGACCCCTCGTGAGCTTAACATCATGCGGGAAGCAGGGCGAATCGTGGCTTTGACTCATGAAGAGATGAAAAAGCACATTAAACCAGGAATCTCGACAAAAGAATTGGATCAAATTGCCGAACGTTTTATTGAGAAGCAGGGTGCAATCCCATCTTTTAAGGGGTATAATGGGTTTCGCGGGAGCATCTGTGTATCAGTTAATGAAGAACTCGTTCACGGAATTCCCGGTAAAAGGGTTTTGCGTGACGGTGACATTATCAGCATTGATATCGGTGCTAAATTAAATGGTTATCATGGTGACTCTGCTTGGACATATCCGGTAGGAAACATCAGTGATGATGATAAACGACTGCTGGAAGTGACAGAGGAGTCTTTATATAAAGGCTTGAAGGAAGCAAAACCAGGTGAACGTTTGTCGAATATTTCCCACGCAATACAAACGTATGTCGAAAATGAGCAGTTTTCAGTTGTTAGGGAGTATGTCGGACATGGTGTTGGTCAAGACTTGCATGAGGATCCGCAAATTCCTCATTACGGTCCGCCAAACAAAGGACCTAGGCTGAAGCCTGGTATGGTTCTCGCTATAGAACCGATGGTTAACGCTGGCAGCCGGTATGTGAAAACATTGGCTGATAACTGGACGGTTGTAACGGTAGATGGGAAAAAGTGTGCTCATTTTGAACATACGATTGCGATTACGGAAACGGGTTTTGATATACTGACAAAAGTCTAGATGATGAAATGAATTCCATGACACATGTTTTTCATTCCGCACCTGGGCAGATTGTAGGTTTACAATTGGTCGGAAGAAAAACCGGCTAGCTGCTGTCATCGGAAGGAAGATTCATCATCGTGTACTAAAGCAGACGGAGAAAAGCGTACATTTCATTCTCCTTAGAAAAAGAATATCAATCATTCACCCTTTATGATTGCGTATCTCCGGAAGTTCAGAACAGTATAAACGAAACAGGGCGTGTGACAAACGGATAACTGAGATTTTCTCTTTTGAAATTTGTCAGAGAGCAAGTTACTGATTTGAAGAAGGGAGAACACTTGAATGGCGAAAGACGATGTAATTGAAGTGGAAGGTACGATTGTCGAAACACTGCCAAACGCGATGTTCAAAGTTGAACTCGAAAATGGCCATACGGTTTTGGCTCACGTATCTGGTAAAATCCGCATGCACTTCATTCGCATTTTACCTGGAGACAAAGTTACGGTAGAATTATCTCCATATGACTTAACTCGTGGCAGGATTACGTACCGTTACAAATAAAGCACTCCGGAAACTGAAGGAGGTTGGAAACACATGAAAGTGAGACCATCAGTTAAACCAATCTGCGAGAAATGTAAAGTTATTCGCAGAAAAGGAAAAGTAATGGTGATCTGTGAAAATCCAAAGCATAAACAAAAACAAGGATAATTAATAAGGAGGTGCCCAGAGAATGGCTCGTATTGCTGGTGTAGATATCCCACGTGACAAACGTGTTGTTATTTCTTTAACATATGTCTTCGGAATTGGCCGCACAACGGCTCAGCAAGTCTTGAAAGAGGCTGGTGTTTCTGAAGATACTCGTGTGCGTGATCTTACTGAAGAAGAACTTGGTAAAATCCGTGATGTTATTGACAAACTGAAAGTAGAAGGTGACCTTCGCCGTGAAGTTTCTCTTAACATCAAGCGTCTGATCGAAATCGGAAGCTACCGCGGAATCCGCCATCGCAGAGGTTTGCCTGTTCGCGGACAAAACTCTAAAAACAATGCGCGTACTCGTAAAGGTCCGCGTCGTACTGTAGCTAACAAGAAAAAATAAGTAAGGGAGGTACCTAAACAATGGCTGCTGCTCGTAAACAAAACACGCGTAAACGTCGCGTGAAAAAGAATATTGAGTCAGGAATCGCTCATATTCGTTCAACTTTCAACAACACGATCGTTACGATCACTGATACTCATGGTAATGCTATTTCTTGGTCAAGTGCCGGAGCTCTAGGATTCAGAGGTTCTCGTAAATCGACTCCTTTTGCTGCGCAAATGGCTGCTGAAACAGCTGCTAAAGGTTCAATCGAACATGGACTTAAAACTCTTGAAGTAACTGTTAAAGGACCAGGTTCTGGCCGTGAAGCTGCAATCCGTGCTTTACAAGCTGCCGGACTTGAAGTTACAGCTATCAGAGACGTAACTCCTGTTCCTCATAATGGATGCCGTCCACCAAAACGTCGCCGCGTGTAATTTGTTTGTATAGATTTTGTGTCCCTGTCAATAATGGGTTATGATACAGTTATTTATGAAACGAATGCACCGACTCGTTGCCTGAGCACATACGGGACTAAACAATGGGGAATTTCGGATGGAATCTCATATGATTCTATTCGAGGTTTCGACGTTTTGAAGGAGGGTTTTAAGTAATGATCGAGATTGAAAAACCAAAAATCGAAACGGTTGAAATCAGCGACGATGCCAAATTTGGTAAGTTTGTCGTAGAGCCGCTTGAGCGTGGATATGGTACAACTCTGGGTAACTCCTTACGTCGTATCCTCTTATCCTCACTCCCTGGTGCCGCTGTAACATCGATCCAGATAGATGGTGTACTGCACGAATTCTCGACAATCGAAGGCGTTGTGGAAGATGTTACAACGATAATCTTGCACATTAAAAAGCTTGCATTGAAAATCTACTCTGATGAAGAGAAGACGCTTGAAATTGATGTACAGGGCGAAGGAACTGTCACAGCAGCTGATATTACACACGACAGCGATGTTGAAATCCTTAATCCGGATCTTCATATCGCGACTCTTGGTGAGAATGCGAGTTTCCGAGTTCGCCTTACTGCACAAAGAGGACGTGGGTATACACCTGCTGATTCGAACAAAAGAGACGATCAGCCAATCGGCGTGATTCCGATCGATTCAATCTTTACGCCAGTTTCTCGTTTATCTTATCAGGTAGAAAACACTCGTGTAGGCCAGGTTGCAAACTATGACAAACTTACACTTGATGTTTGGACTGACGGAAGCACTGGACCGAAGGAAGCAATTGCTCTCGGTTCAAAGATTTTAACTGAACACCTTAATATATTCGTCGGTTTAACTGACGAAGCTCAGCATGCTGAAATCATGGTTGAAAAAGAAGAGGATCAAAAAGAAAAAGTTCTTGAAATGACGATTGAGGAACTTGATCTTTCTGTCCGTTCTTACAACTGCTTGAAGCGTGCGGGCATTAACACGGTTCAAGAACTTGCGAACAAGACGGAAGAAGATATGATGAAAGTTCGCAACCTGGGACGCAAATCACTTGAAGAAGTGAAAGCGAAACTTGAAGAACTTGGACTCGGCCTTCGCAAAGACGATTGATCTAGTTTCCATGTGAACTAGGATTTTCGTGTGTTTTTTAATTAGAAACAGCATTCCATTAAAGGAGGGGACATCACATGTCATACAGAAAACTAGGACGTACGAGTTCACAGCGTAAAGCTATGCTTCGTGATCTTACAACAGATTTGATCATCAACGAAAGAATTGAAACAACTGAAACACGTGCGAAAGAACTTCGCTCTGTTGTTGAAAAGATGATCACTCTTGGTAAGCGCGGTGACTTGCATGCTCGTCGTCAAGCTGCTGCATACATTCGCAACGAGGTTGCTAATGAAGAAAATAACCAAGATGCACTTCAAAAATTATTCTCTGACATTGCAACTCGTTACGAGGAGCGCCAAGGCGGATACACACGTATTATGAAGCTTGGTCCTCGCCGTGGTGACGGTGCACCAATGGCAATCATCGAATTGGTTTAATCACATATTTTTGTGTATCTAAAGAAGGGCGGGACAGTTTCTAACTGGATCTATGCCCTTTTTTTAGATATCAGAACTTTTTATCATGAGACAGAAAAGCAGAGCTATAGCTGAGAGGAGGTCAGGCGCCCGTGGATCAAAAACAGCTTATATCCGTAAAAGACATTCTATTCCGCTACCGCAAAGATGCAGAAAGACCGGCGCTGGACGGTGTGAGTCTGGAGGTATATGAAGGAGAATGGCTTGCTATCGTAGGTCACAACGGTTCAGGGAAGTCGACTTTGGCCAGAGCGCTGAACGGGCTGATTTTGCCTGAGGCCGGAGAAATTGATGTCGGCGGCATCAAGCTGACTGAGGATACCGTGTGGGATGTGCGAAAAAAAATAGGGATGGTCTTTCAGAATCCCGATAACCAATTTGTCGGAACGACTGTTCGCGATGATGTGGCTTTTGGTTTAGAAAACAATGGTGTTCCGCGCGAAGAAATGATTGAGAGAGTAGATTGGGCTGTCACACAAGTCAATATGCAGGATTTTCTTGATCAAGAGCCGCACCATCTCTCCGGAGGTCAAAAACAAAGAGTGGCGATCGCGGGAATTATTGCCGCGCGTCCTGATATTATGATTTTGGATGAAGCGACATCCATGCTTGACCCGATTGGGAGAGAAGAAGTCCTTGATACTGTCAGACGCTTAAAAGATCAGGGCATGGCCACCGTCATTTCGATAACACATGACCTGGAAGAAGCCGCAAGGGCGGATAGGATCATTGTGATGAACGGCGGCAGGAAATATGCAGAGGGCACGCCTGAAGAGATTTTTAAATTAAATGAAGACTTGGTTCGCATCGGTCTTGATTTGCCTTTCTCATTCCAGCTCAGCCTGCTTTTGAAAGAAAGCGGACTGGCGTTAACGAAAAACCATCTGACTCAGGAAGGGCTGGTGAATGAGCTGTGGACATTAAAATCAAAGATGTAGAACACCGCTATCAAATGAAGACACCGTTTGAACGGCTTGCTCTGTATGATATCAATGCCGTGATAAAAGAGGGCAGCTACGTTGCCGTCATCGGACATACAGGGTCGGGCAAATCGACGCTCCTGCAGCATTTAAACGGTTTGCTGAAACCGACTAAAGGACAGCTTGAGCTCGGGAGCACGATTCTGGCAGCCGGTAAAAAGAATAAAGACCTTAAGACTCTGCGAAAAAAAGTCGGAATCGTTTTCCAATTTCCCGAACATCAGCTGTTTGAAGAGACTGTGCTGAAGGACATCGCATTCGGACCGATGAATTTCGGTGTAAAAAAAGAAGACGCTGAACGGAAAGCAAAAGAAATGCTAGGGCTTGTGGGCCTTCCGGAAGACATTTTGGATCGTTCACCGTTTGAGCTCAGCGGCGGCCAGATGCGCAGAGTGGCGATTGCCGGCGTTCTCGCGATGGAGCCGGAAGTGCTGGTTTTGGATGAACCGACAGCCGGTCTTGATCCGAGAGGGCGCCAGGACATTATGGACATGTTCTATGCGCTTCATCAGCGGGGAAACCTGACTACCGTTCTCGTCACCCACAGCATGGAGGACGCCGCCCGCTATGCTGACGAAATGATCGTCATGCACAAAGGCACCATTAAAGCGACGGGGAGTCCGCGTGACTTGTTTGTAAAAGGTGAAGAGATGGCCGAAATGGGACTGGATCTTCCTGAGTCGGTGAAGTTTCAGAGACGGCTTGAGGAGGCTCTCGGAGTTAAGTATGAAAAACCCATGCTGACCCTGCAGGATGCCGCGAGCGAAATTAAGGCTTTCTTTCAGGAGGAAAAGGACCAATGATGGACAGCATGATTATCGGAAAGTATGTTCCCGGATCATCGCTTATTCACCGATTGGACCCGCGAACAAAACTTGTCAGCATCTTTCTTTTTGTATGTATCGTTTTTTTGGCAAACAACGTACAAACGTATGCTTTGCTCGGTTTGTTTACATTCGGGGTGATCGCCTTAACACGAGTGCCGTTCAGCTTTTTGCTGAAAGGGCTTAAGCCGATTATCTGGATTGTGGCGTTTACCTTTTTATTACACATTTTCATGACGCATGAAGGATCTGTTATTTTTCAGCTTGGCTGGTTTAAAGTGTATGAGGGCGGACTTATACAGGGGATTTTTATCTCCCTCCGTTTCGTTTACCTTATCTTTATGACAACGCTGCTGACGCTGACAACAACGCCGATTGAAATAACGGATGGAATGGAGCAGCTCTTGAATCCTTTTAAAAAGGTGAAGCTGCCCGTACACGAACTCGCATTGATGATGTCGATATCATTGCGATTTATCCCGACATTGATGGAAGAGACAGATAAAATCATGAAGGCGCAAATGGCGAGGGGTGCGGACTTTACAAGCGGCCCGGTGAAAGACAGAATCAAAGCGGTTGTTCCGCTGCTTGTCCCGCTGTTTGTCAGCGCCTTTAAACGCGCGGAAGAGCTTGCGGTCGCCATGGAGGCGAGAGGCTACCAGGGCGGTGAGGGGAGAACGAAATACAGAAAGCTCGTCTGGACCGGAAAGGATACCGGAGCCATTCTGCTCATCATCGTATTAGCCGTGTTATTGTTTTTCTTAAGAAGTTAGAGGTGCTGCTGAATGAGAGTGAAATGTACCATTGCTTATGACGGGCATTTATTTAACGGATATCAGGTTCAGCCTGGAAAGCGGACCGTTCAAAGTGAATTGGAAAAAGCGCTGGCCGTCATCCATAAAACGGACGGCAGGGTGCCTGTCATCTCATCCGGCCGCACGGACAGCGATGTTCATGCTGCCGGGCAGGTTATTCATTTTGATACGCCGCTGTCCATCCCGGCTGAGAAATGGCCGTTTGCGCTCAATGCCCTGCTGCCTGATGATATTGCCGTCAAAACAGCAGAGATTGCGGATGATGGGTTCCATGCACGATTTAGCGCAGTCCAAAAGGAATATCGCTACTTTGTATATACGGAGAAACACCCGGACGTATTTAAACGACATTACGCTTACCATTTTGCATATCAGCTTAATGTGCAGAAAATGAGGGAAGCTTCAAGGCACCTCATCGGGACACATGATTTCACAAGCTTTTGCGCGGCTGATACCGCGGTTCAGGATAAGGTCAGAACGATTTACGAGCTGGATTGGACTGAGACCGGAGACGGCCTGCAGATGCGGATCACCGGAAACGGTTTTCTCTATAATATGGTCAGAATCATTGCCGGAACGTTATTGGATACAGGAGCTGGAAAATTTTCTCCCGATGATGTAAAAGCAATGCTCGAAGCGAAGGATCGCGAAGCCGCGGGGCGCACCGCACCGGGGCACGGGCTGTATTTATGGAGCGTTTGCTATGACAACTAAACCAGGTGTAACATTTTCTTGACAGAGTCTGCATAAAGTTATAAGATATCATATGGTATGTATTTCAACCCCACGATAAGCCCCGGAACTTATTGTGTTGTGAAATAGAACGTAACAGAAGTTTATGAAAAAATGACAGATCATTTAGGAGGGAATTAAATGCGTACAACACCTATGGCTAACGCAAGTACTATTGAACGCAAGTGGTTAGTTGTTGATGCAGCAGGCAAGACTTTAGGACGTCTTTCTACAGAAGTTGCATCTATCCTTCGCGGGAAACACAAACCGACTTACACACCGCACGTTGATACTGGAGATCATGTGATCATCATCAACGCTGAAAAAATCGAGTTAACTGGTAAAAAGTTAACTGATAAAATCTACTACCGTCACACAATGCACCCAGGCGGTCTGAAATCAAGAACAGCTCTTGAAATGCGTACAAACTACCCTGAGAAAATGCTTGAGCTTGCTATCAAAGGCATGCTTCCAAAAGGTTCTCTAGGTCGTCAAATGTTCAAGAAATTGAACGTATACCGTGGTTCTGAGCATCCACATGAAGCACAAAAACCTGAAGTTTACGAACTTCGCGGTTAATTAAAAAGGAGGTTACCAATTTGGCACAGGTTCAATATTACGGTACTGGCCGTCGTAAAAGTTCTGTAGCGCGTGTGCGCTTAGTTCCAGGAGAAGGTCGTATCGTCGTTAATAATCGTGAAATCAGCGAGCACATTCCATCTCCGGCTCTAATCGAAGATATCAAACAACCATTAGCTTTAACTGAAACAGCTGGTACTTATGATGTTTTAGTAAACGTACATGGAGGTGGCTTATCTGGTCAAGCTGGAGCAATCCGTCACGGTATCGCTCGTGCTTTGCTTGAAGCAGATCCAGAATACCGCGCAACACTTAAACGTGCTGGTCTTCTGACTCGTGACGCCCGTATGAAAGAACGTAAAAAATACGGTCTTAAAGGCGCTCGTCGTGCACCTCAGTTCTCAAAACGTTAATCGTTTTGGATGGCAAAAACCACAACTTCTTGGTTGTGGTTTTTTTGTATTTTTTTCTCATATCGAAGAGGTTATCCGATGTTTTTCTAGAATTGTTTGTTATACTCTATTCATTACCAATAAGGAGCGCAGTTATAATGAATAAGTTAGTCATACATAACAGCAAGGCATGGGATAAAAAAGTCGAAACAGGCAATGAATGGACGGTTGCGGTTGATTCTCATACAATTGGTGAAGCGAAAAAAGGCAATTGGAGCATCAGAATGACCCCCGGAAAAGATGTGCCGGCGGATTGGTTTCCGCCCATAGACGGTCTGGAGGTTCTTTGTCTCGCTTCAGGAGGAGGACAGCAAGGGCCGGTCCTTGCTGCTGCAGGAGCGGACGTCACCATCTTTGACAATTCGGAAAAACAGCTTGCGCAAGACAGAATGGTAGCCGAGCGGGACGGTCTTACGCTTCGGACTGTCAAAGGCAGCATGAATGATCTGAGCTGTTTTGATGATGAGACATTTGATTTTATCGTGCACCCGGTATCGAATTGCTTTGTTGATACGGTTCTTCCGGTATGGAAAGAAGCTCATCGCGTATTGAAAAAAGGCGGGTCTTTAGTCTCCGGTTTTGTAAATCCCGTCGTGTTCTTATTTGATATGGATTTAGAGCAGGAAGGCGTACTAAAAGTAAAGTATTCCATTCCGTTTTCGGATGAAAAAGATCTGAGTAAGAAAAAGGTAAAGGAACTTATTGATAATCATGAAGCGCTTGAATTCGGCCATACGCTGGAGGATCAAATTAAAGGTCAGATTGACGCAGGCTTTATGGTTGCCGGTTTTTACGAGGACAAAGGCGGCCTCGTGCTGGATGAATACATTAATACATACTCCGTAACAAGAAGCATTAAAATATAAAAACGGCATCCCGTCAGAGGTGCTGTTTTTTTGCGGCTTTTTTCTGCGGACGGCTGATCACATTAGCCGAAACCAGTTCTATTCCAATCTCTCTGGCCCAAACCGACAGTTGTCCCATGTGGTGAATCTCATGCGCAAGGATGTGGCGGAGAATATCTTCTTTAGGAAAGGTTTGGTCCATCCAGTCCGGCTTAACAAGATCCGCCCCTTTGCGGGAGACCGCATGAATGACATCCTCCCGATACTGTTCAGACAGCTTTCTGAGATCCTGAATGCTCGTATAGTCAGACTCAGCGGGTAAAACATCATCTTTACCTAAAATGGCACGAGCCCAGCTGATCTCGACATCAATGATATGAAATAAAGTCCGCAAGATGCTCTCCATTCCGCCCGTCCGGGTTTTCGTCAGTTCCTCCCGGCTCAGCTTCTCACATATCATAAACCACTCGTCACGCACCGTCCAATTGTATTGAAACAGCTTTTTCATCACGTCACCTCAGCTCTTTATTCTTCCAGTTAACATGAAACTCCTTCATTTGGGAGGATTTCCACTATCAACAAAGCATGCTTTTTCCCTTTTCCTTTCAAAATAACAGTAAAAAGGAGCGTGGCTGGCAATGGCAGAAGTATTATCTTTTTCAGACGTGAAACGGCAGAAGGATTATGAGCTTGAGAAGAGTTTACTAAAGGAACTGTCACTGACGCAGATCATTCAGTCCGTAAAAGCATGTCTCACCCCTTTGTTTCCCTTTCTTCAAGACGAAAACGGCATTCTGAGTGAAGGATGCATAGATTTTGCAATTGAAGCGTATTTATTAGGCGGCCGGTTCGGCGTCTTTGGCTATTATGGTGAGTCTTTGCAGAGGGCAAACGCACGTTCGGCTGAAGAAGAGGAAGAACTGACGGCCGATTTTTTTGAATATCTTTGCAATTGGACGCATGAGCAATATTCTTCCGTTGAACAAAAAGAAATCTATGAAGCGTCCTGCCGGTTTATCAACAGCTGGTGGACGGAAGGATTTCTGCAAAGAGAAAAACAATGTAAGCTCCGCATGAGGTAATCATAATTTCTTCCCTTGTCCCATACTTATTAATAACGGGGACAAGCGGGAGGGAAAGCTATGACAAAAAAGCTGAAATGGCTCGGTTTTTTACTTGGCTTTATCATATTATTGTGTTTATTCCGGTTTCAATTCCATAATGATGATTCATGGCGGCCGTGGAGCCTGCCGCTGAGCGGGAAAATCATCTATCTCGATCCGGGACACGGCGGGCCGGATGGAGGCGCCACGGGAGGCAGTCACCTTGAAAAGGACATTACTCTCGAAGTGGCCTCCAGGGTCAGAGACTATTTGCAGGAGCAGGGAGCTTTGGTCATTATGACGCGGGAGACGGATACTGATTTAGCTCCTGAAGGGACGAAAGGCTACAGCAGACGCAAAGCGGAAGATCTGAGAAAGCGCGTGGAGATCATCAACCGTTCAGAGGCGGAGCTTTATATCAGCATTCATCTGAACGCCATACCGTCACCGAGATGGAGCGGCGCCCAAAGCTTCTACTATGGAAAATACGAAGAGAATGAAAAAGTGGCAAAATATATACAGGACGAATTGAGAATCAATTTGGAGAATACAACGAGAAAGGCGAAACGGATACACGGCATTTACTTAATGCAGAATGTAACCAAACCGGGCGCCCTGGTGGAAATCGGATTTCTGTCCAATCCCGCGGAAGCGAAAAGGCTCGGCCAGCCTCAATACCAGGACAAAATCGCTTCTTCCGTGTATAAGGGCGTGTTGAGATATTTTACAGAAAAAGGAGACCCTCCCGAGTAAGGAGGGTTTTTCGCCGATTCTACGTTTAAAATATATGTTATAATACCATTTGTAAACGAATACACAAAGGGTGAGGGTTCGATGATAAGAGAAGATGAAGTAAGAAATATAGTCGGAAACATGCGCGAACCTTTTCTTCATAGACCGCTGGGAGAATTGGATGCCATTAAAGAAGTAAAGGTCAAGCCGGAAAAACGGCATGTCAGTGTAAAAATTGCATTGGCAAAAACGGGGACGGCTGAACAGATGGGCATTCAGCAGGAAATCGTATCCGTTCTGAAAGAAGCGGGTGCGGAAACTGTGGGACTTCGGTTTGAAGAGCTGCCGGAAGAAACATTGGCGAAATTCAGCCGGCCTGCTGCTGAAAGCGAAACCCTGCTGAATAGGAAACATCCGCCGGTCTTTCTTGCGGTGGCAAGCGGAAAAGGCGGTGTCGGCAAATCAACGGTTTCCGTCAACCTGGCCATTTCTCTTGCGCGGCTCGGAAAAAAAGTCGGCTTGATCGACGCGGATATATACGGATTCAGCGTGCCGGACATGATGGGTATTACAGTTCGCCCGACAGTTGAAGGAGAAAAACTGCTTCCTGTCGAAAGATTTGGAGTAAAGGTTATGTCGATGGGCTTTTTCGTCGAAGAAAATGCTCCGGTTGTGTGGAGAGGGCCGATGCTGGGCAAGATGCTGAATAACTTCTTCCATGAGGTTGACTGGGGAGAGGTTGACTATATCGTTCTCGACCTGCCGCCCGGCACGGGTGATGTGGCGCTTGATGTACACACGATGCTTCCGAGCTGCAAAGAGATTATCGTATCAACGCCGCACCCTACAGCCGCATTTGTAGCGGCGAGAGCGGGATCTATGGCGATTAAGACCGATCATGAAGTTGTAGGGGTCATTGAAAATATGGCTTATTATGAAAGTGCAAAAACCGGCGAGAGAGAATATGTGTTCGGTCAAGGCGGGGGAGATAAGCTTGCAGAGGAATTGCAGGTGCCGCTGCTTGGCAGAATTCCTTTAAAACAGCCTGATTGGGACAAGGACCAGTTTGCGCCTTCTGTCTATGACAGAAGTCATCCGATCGGGGAAATTTATATGGGTATCGCCCAAAAAGTCATTGAAAAAACAGCTGAATAAAAAAGGGGCCGGGATCAACACGGCCCGGCCTTTTATTGGCTTTCTTTTTCAGAACTTGAAGCCGCTTTTTTCAATTCATCCTCGAATTGCTTTTTGAAAAGCGGGCTGGAAAGTGTCTCTGTAATTACATCTTCTAAGTAACTGCGGAACTTTTGGCTTTTCACCAGCTCATAGTATTTTTTATCCATGCCGGGGTCCTGCATGATCTGCATAAAACTTTTCTGATAATCAGGGTCTTTCATCAATTTTTTTATGATTTTTTCGTGCTCGGGCTGAAGCGTTTTTGCAAAGCTCTCGGCGAACTTTGAGTCTTCAAAGATGGTTTTCCAGAACTCCGCCCCTTTTTTAGAGGTGAGGGTTTTCTCTATTGTGCCTTTAATGGCATTTTGATCAATCACCAATGCCTCATTCATCGCATCATCATTTAATATTTCCTTAATTGCTTTTTTTCCATCATCTGTCTTTAATATATCAACAACCATTTTTTTAGTCTGGTCATAATCCATATCCGCTGCTTGGTCTTTTGGAGCACAAGCTGTTACAGATAATACAACAAAACAGCTTATCAATAGCGTTTTGGCTTTTGACATGCATAAGCTCCTTCCTTACTTGTACTTATTTTTAATATGATTCATCGGAATGGATTTATACATAACAAAATATCGCTGAACGCGATTGTCAGGGGGATGAATAAGAGATGAAAAGCCGCGGGCTTGTTCGATTTTTCTTTTCGATTTTAGCTGTGGGCGCTCTTATTACAAGCGTCGTGGGATTTGCACTGAAGTGGGGGGAGTACAAGGGGTTCTTTCTGAATTTTGAGGCCGGTCAGATTTTCTCCGTTCTGATCTGGTTTATCGGGGTAGGCATGATTTTCAGTGTGATCAGCCAGATGGGATTCTTCGTCTTTCTGACGGTGCACCGGTTTGCCCTTGAAATTCTCAGATCAAACTCGCTTTGGAATCTGCTTCAGCTGTTTATCATTCTGTTTGTCGCTTTTGATTTAATGTACGTCAGATTTTTGTTTTTCGGTGAGCGGGATGACTCGATTGCGGGGTTTGTCTGGCTGCCGCTGGCTCTGCTTGCCGTCGGCCTGTTGACGGCGTATATAAAACAAAAGCAGTCCTCAAAAAATACGTTCGTTTCATCATTATTTTTAATGGTCGTTATTACAGCGCTTGAATGGGTTCCTGCGCTAAGAGTGAATAATGAGGACTGGCTTTATTTGATGCTGATTCCGCTGATGGGCTGCAATGCGTTTCAGCTGTTAATGCTGCCGAAGTTTGCCCAGAGGTAGTTATTTGACTTCTGATGACTTGACGTCAGTATTTGCGATCAGGTCGCCGACTGTCACGTTTTTCAGTCCTTTTTGCTTTAAATTGTGAATGATGGCGGGGAGCGCTTCTTCGGTCTGTGTTGCTGAATCAGAGGCGTGCAGCAGGACAATGTCGCCGCCTTTTATATGACTGTTTACATTTTCAATGATTTTATCAGGACCGGGATTTGTCCAATCCTGCGAGTTAACGCTGTAATGAACCACTGAATAGCGGTACTGCTGTGCAATGGCAAGAACCTTTTTATTAAATTGTCCGGTCGGCGGGCGGAGTAAATGAATATTCTTCACACCCAGCTTTTTAAATGCGGTCTGGGCCCGAAGGATATCTTTTTTTATTTCGTTGTCCTCTAGGTTGGTATAATTCTTATACGCATATCCCATGCTGCCGATTTGATGTCCGTCTTTTACCATACGTTCAACTGTGTCCGGGTGCCGTTCCGCCCAAGAAGCTGACAGAAAAAAAGTGGCGTTTTTAATACCGTTTGCTTTTAGTGCGTTCAGAATCGGAACCGCTTTTTCGTCGCCCCAGCTGATATCGAATGTTAATGCGACTTCGCCCGCTTTCGTCTCCCCTTTTGAAATAGCCTTCGGGCCGCTATCAGTTAAAAATACAGGAAGGGGGACGGCTCTCTGTATATAAAAAAAGCTGGCTGCTGCAAATGCGGCAATGATAATAATAAGCAGCTGTTTTATCCTTCTGATGTGCCACACGTAGAAGTGGTTCACTGATGACGCCTCCTTATCTTGTCCATGCTTGATTACATCGTATGCCGCGGCGGAGATGAATATAACGAAATACGTTTCAAAAAAAACGAAAAAAATACTTGCTAAATTCAGCGGATGCATGGTATATTATTAAACGTCGCTGATGGACAGCAGACAACAACAAAAAGCTTCGGAAACAACTTAAAAAAAGTTGTTGACATAAAAGAAGCTGAGTGGTAAGATAATAAAGCTGCTTCAACAAGCGGTAATGATCTTTGAAAACTAAACAAGACAAAACGTACCTGTTAATTCAAAGTTTTAAATAAATCGCACAGCGATGTGCGTAGTCAGTCAAACTACTTTATCGGAGAGTTTGATCCTGGCTCAGGACGAACGCTGGCGGCGTGCCTAATACATGCAAGTCGAGCGGACAGATGGGAGCTTGCTCCCTGATGTTAGCGGCGGACGGGTGAGTAACACGTGGGTAACCTGCCTGTAAGACTGGGATAACTCCGGGAAACCGGGGCTAATACCGGATGGTTGTCTGAACCGCATGGTTCAGACATAAAAGGTGGCTTCGGCTACCACTTACAGATGGACCCGCGGCGCATTAGCTAGTTGGTGAGGTAACGGCTCACCAAGGCGACGATGCGTAGCCGACCTGAGAGGGTGATCGGCCACACTGGGACTGAGACACGGCCCAGACTCCTACGGGAGGCAGCAGTAGGGAATCTTCCGCAATGGACGAAAGTCTGACGGAGCAACGCCGCGTGAGTGATGAAGGTTTTCGGATCGTAAAGCTCTGTTGTTAGGGAAGAACAAGTGCCGTTCAAATAGGGCGGCACCTTGACGGTACCTAACCAGAAAGCCACGGCTAACTACGTGCCAGCAGCCGCGGTAATACGTAGGTGGCAAGCGTTGTCCGGAATTATTGGGCGTAAAGGGCTCGCAGGCGGTTTCTTAAGTCTGATGTGAAAGCCCCCGGCTCAACCGGGGAGGGTCATTGGAAACTGGGGAACTTGAGTGCAGAAGAGGAGAGTGGAATTCCACGTGTAGCGGTGAAATGCGTAGAGATGTGGAGGAACACCAGTGGCGAAGGCGACTCTCTGGTCTGTAACTGACGCTGAGGAGCGAAAGCGTGGGGAGCGAACAGGATTAGATACCCTGGTAGTCCACGCCGTAAACGATGAGTGCTAAGTGTTAGGGGGTTTCCGCCCCTTAGTGCTGCAGCTAACGCATTAAGCACTCCGCCTGGGGAGTACGGTCGCAAGACTGAAACTCAAAGGAATTGACGGGGGCCCGCACAAGCGGTGGAGCATGTGGTTTAATTCG
>NZ_CP091421.1:167500-170000 GCF_021729365.1 Bacillus sp. R45
TGCTCCCTGATGTTAGCGGCGGACGGGTGAGTAACACGTGGGTAACCTGCCTGTAAGACTGGGATAACTCCGGGAAACCGGGGCTAATACCGGATGGTTGTCTGAACCGCATGGTTCAGACATAAAAGGTGGCTTCGGCTACCACTTACAGATGGACCCGCGGCGCATTAGCTAGTTGGTGAGGTAACGGCTCACCAAGGCGACGATGCGTAGCCGACCTGAGAGGGTGATCGGCCACACTGGGACTGAGACACGGCCCAGACTCCTACGGGAGGCAGCAGTAGGGAATCTTCCGCAATGGACGAAAGTCTGACGGAGCAACGCCGCGTGAGTGATGAAGGTTTTCGGATCGTAAAGCTCTGTTGTTAGGGAAGAACAAGTGCCGTTCAAATAGGGCGGCACCTTGACGGTACCTAACCAGAAAGCCACGGCTAACTACGTGCCAGCAGCCGCGGTAATACGTAGGTGGCAAGCGTTGTCCGGAATTATTGGGCGTAAAGGGCTCGCAGGCGGTTTCTTAAGTCTGATGTGAAAGCCCCCGGCTCAACCGGGGAGGGTCATTGGAAACTGGGGAACTTGAGTGCAGAAGAGGAGAGTGGAATTCCACGTGTAGCGGTGAAATGCGTAGAGATGTGGAGGAACACCAGTGGCGAAGGCGACTCTCTGGTCTGTAACTGACGCTGAGGAGCGAAAGCGTGGGGAGCGAACAGGATTAGATACCCTGGTAGTCCACGCCGTAAACGATGAGTGCTAAGTGTTAGGGGGTTTCCGCCCCTTAGTGCTGCAGCTAACGCATTAAGCACTCCGCCTGGGGAGTACGGTCGCAAGACTGAAACTCAAAGGAATTGACGGGGGCCCGCACAAGCGGTGGAGCATGTGGTTTAATTCGAAGCAACGCGAAGAACCTTACCAGGTCTTGACATCCTCTGACAATCCTAGAGATAGGACGTCCCCTTCGGGGGCAGAGTGACAGGTGGTGCATGGTTGTCGTCAGCTCGTGTCGTGAGATGTTGGGTTAAGTCCCGCAACGAGCGCAACCCTTGATCTTAGTTGCCAGCATTCAGTTGGGCACTCTAAGGTGACTGCCGGTGACAAACCGGAGGAAGGTGGGGATGACGTCAAATCATCATGCCCCTTATGACCTGGGCTACACACGTGCTACAATGGACAGAACAAAGGGCAGCGAAACCGCGAGGTTAAGCCAATCCCACAAATCTGTTCTCAGTTCGGATCGCAGTCTGCAACTCGACTGCGTGAAGCTGGAATCGCTAGTAATCGCGGATCAGCATGCCGCGGTGAATACGTTCCCGGGCCTTGTACACACCGCCCGTCACACCACGAGAGTTTGTAACACCCGAAGTCGGTGAGGTAACCTTTATGGAGCCAGCCGCCGAAGGTGGGACAGATGATTGGGGTGAAGTCGTAACAAGGTAGCCGTATCGGAAGGTGCGGCTGGATCACCTCCTTTCTAAGGATTTTAACGGAATATAAGACCTTGGGTCTTATAAACAGAACGTTCCCTGTCTTGTTTAGTTTTGAAGGATCATTCGATTCTTCGAGATGTTGTTCTTTGAAAACTAGATAACAGAAGTAATTCACATTCAATTAGTAATGCAAGATATCACGTAGTGATTCTTTTTAACGGTTAAGTTAGAAAGGGCGCACGGTGGATGCCTTGGCACTAGGAGCCGATGAAGGACGGGACGAACACCGATATGCTTCGGGGAGCTGTAAGCAAGCTTTGATCCGGAGATTTCCGAATGGGGAAACCCACCACTCGTAATGGAGTGGTATCCATATCTGAATACATAGGATATGAGAAGGCAGACCCGGGGAACTGAAACATCTAAGTACCCGGAGGAAGAGAAAGCAAATGCGATTCCCTGAGTAGCGGCGAGCGAAACGGGACCAGCCCAAACCAAGAGGCTTGCCTCTTGGGGTTGTAGGACACTCTGTACGGAGTTACAAAGGAACGAGGTAGATGAAGAGGTCTGGAAAGGCCCGCCATAGGAGGTAACAGCCCTGTAGTCAAAACTTCGTTCTCTCCTGAGTGGATCCTGAGTACGGCGGAACACGTGAAATTCCGTCGGAATCCGGGAGGACCATCTCCCAAGGCTAAATACTCCCTAGTGACCGATAGTGAACCAGTACCGTGAGGGAAAGGTGAAAAGCACCCCGGAAGGGGAGTGAAAGAGATCCTGAAACCGTGTGCCTACAAGTAGTCAGAGCCCGTTAACGGGTGATGGCGTGCCTTTTGTAGAATGAACCGGCGAGTTACGATCCCGTGCAAGGTTAAGCAGAAGATGCGGAGCCGCAGCGAAAGCGAGTCTGAATAGGGCGAATTGAGTACGTGGTCGTAGACCCGAAACCAGGTGATCTACCCATGTCCAGGGTGAAGTTCAGGTAACACTGAATGGAGGCCCGAACCCACGCACGTTGAAAAGTGCGGGGATGAGGTGTGGGTAGGGGTGAAATGCCAATCGAACCTGGAGATAGCTGG
>NZ_CP091421.1:172500-845000 GCF_021729365.1 Bacillus sp. R45
GGAAGGAGTGAACCTCCTAATCCGTTTGAAGCGAGCAGAATACTGGTAGTCGTTTCTGTCTTTCCGGGATAAAAATGATTCGTGATGATTAGGGCTATTGCAAACATGCCTGCCATGAACAGCCCTAAAAAGAAGCAAAGGGCAAAACCGAACCATACGTTTTTACTTAGTGCCAATACGGTAAGTGCTGCCAGACCGCCAATGCTTATGAGACGAAGATAACGGTGATATGTCAGCTTTTCTGATACCGGGCCTGTTAATAACCTTCCGATGATCATCCCCGTCCAATACACTGTAACTGTTATCGTTGCCAAAGAGTTGGGGATATCCCATTTCTCAGAGAAAATGGAGGGGATAAAATGTACAATTGAAACTTCACTGCCTCCGTAAAAGAAGAAGTAAGCCCCCGCCAAGGCAATAAACAGCAATCCGTGTGACCGATAACCGGTGCTTTCTTTTTTAGTGTCATCGGAAGAGACCTCTTTTCGGATGAGAAGCTGATCAATACTGCCGAAACTCATCTGCTTCCATGCGATTAAAAGTGCAAAACTGGATAACCCTAATACTAAAAAAGCAATTGTCCACATGTGGTTGTTGATAAGAAAGCCTGAGAGCAGAGGCATGAAAAGCGCACCTAATCCGTAGGCCACTTCCATCTTGCTCATGGCCACAGCCTGTCTTTCTTTAATAGCGGTGAGGATAATCGTGCCTACACAGGATTCCACCAATCCGGCGCCAAGCCCCGCGATGCTGACGAGAAGAAAGAGCAGCGGCCAGGGCGGCAGGAAGGTGATGAACATTTCACAGCTGATGAGTGCCAGGCCAAAGATAACGACGTTTTTGCGCCCAAGCTTTTTCACCATGTATGGCATGCCAATAACACCGATGAGAAAGCCCATGAACTGAGAGAATACCAATACTCCGCCATTACTGTAGCTTTGTGAATAATGTGTGAGTAACTCAGGCAGTACGGCTCCCAGAATAACAAGTGTAAAAGCAATCGATCCATAAGAAAAACAGCTTATCCACAGCAGACGAGATTTCATCATTTTATCTCCTTATTCGTAAAATAATATTTCTCTCTACTCGTATGACATGACGTTTTTACAAAAAATCCAAGTATTGTTACTATATCACATAACTTTTTCTCGTACATCCCTTATGGTAACGTTAACAAATTGTTAACATTTTTTACAAGAAAGATCGTTGACATTATTTTCAATAATTAATACGATAAAAAGCGAAATTCTAATAATTTCATAGGGGTGGTATTTGTGGGAACGAAGGAAATCACGAATCCAGACAGCTTGTATTACAGTGTTGACGATGTAGTAATGGAGCGCGGAGAAGGGATTTACCTGTACGATCAAGAGGGGAATGAGTACATTGATTGCGCTTCTGCCACATTTAACTTGAATTTAGGATACGGTAACAAAGAAGTCATTGATACGGTTAAAGAACAAGCCGATAAGCTGATCCATGTGACATCATCTTTTCAAACAGACGCCGTAAATAAACTGGCAGAAAAACTAGTAGAAATCGCCCCCGATAATCTCACAAAAGTACACCCTAAAGTCAGCAGCGGTTCCGGTGCAAATGAAGGAGCTATTAAAATGGCTCAGTATTACTCCGGAAAAACCGATGTCATCTCCTTATTTCGAAGCCACCTCGGACAAACGTATATGACTTCCGCTTTGTCCGGCAACTCATTCAGAAAAGAACCTTTCCCGCCGCAAATTTCTTTTGGCCTTCAAGTCCCCGATCCGTATTGCAGCCGCTGTTTTTATAATCAGAAACCTGATTCATGCGGTATGCTGTGCGTAGAAAGAATTAATGATTTTATTGAGTATGCGAGTAATGGGAAAATTGCCGCCATGATTATTGAACCGATATCCGGAAACGGTGGAAACGTCGTTCCGCCTAAAGAGTATTTTAAACAGCTGAGACAGCTTTGTGATGAACACGATATCGCCCTGATTTTTGATGAAATTCAGACCGGGTTCGGACGGACGGGCAAAATGTTTGCCGCGGACCACTTCGATGTGAAACCTAATATGATGACGGTAGCAAAAGGGCTCGGGGGCACAGGCTTCCAAGTCGCCGCCACTCTGACGGAGGACAAGTATACCGGGCTTCCGGGGTATACGCACTCCTTCACGTACGGCTCAAATGTGATGGCCGCCGCTGCCGCGTGTAAAACCATAGATATCATGCAGCGTCCGGGATTTTTGGAAAATGTAACGACGGTCGGTCATTATATTATGGATCGCTTAGAAACGATGAAAGAGGATTTCGCTTTTATTTCTGAGGTAAGAGGCGTCGGTCTTATGATCGGTGTGGAAATTGTCAAAGAGAACAATGAACCGGATGTGGAATTGACCAATTATATTGCCAAACGGGCGATGGATTACGGGCTGATTCTCCGGACATCCCGTTACGGGTTCGGAAATGTATTTAAAATCCGTCCGCCTTTAACCATTACACTTAGTGAAGCCGAAGTGCTCTGCTACAGACTTCGCAAGCTATTGGAGGAAATCAAGTGAGAGACTATATCATTGAGCTTGGACAATTTGTTTATCATAAGGTGAAAAGTCAAAAAGGCACGCTGAAAAACCGGCTCGTAAACGGCTATTCTCCGGGAGGCGACGCCCAATTTAACATAGACGCCGCTGCTGAGGAGGCGGTGTTGGATTATATTCAAGATAAGGGCCATCCGGTTGCTTTTTACACGGAGGATGGCGGCCTGAAGCTGATTGGAGAAGATCCGCAATATATTTTAATTGTAGATCCGATAGACGGAACGCGTCCGGCCGCCGCGGGGCTTGAAATGTCGTGTATTTCGATTGCGCTTGCTTCATATAAGCCAAACGCAAAGATTAAGGATATCGAATTTGCTTTTTTGCTTGAATTGAAATCGGGCGCTTACATGTACGGTGATATTTACAGCGACGCCATTCAGTTTGAGGGGTATCAGGGAGAATTGCCGAATTTGAGCGAAGTGCGGGATATTAAAAATATGTTTTGGAGCCTTGAGTTTAACGGGCATCCGGCACAGCTGATGACGGATGCATACGGTCATCTGATTGACCGGTCAGCCAATAATGGCGGGGTTTTTGTTTTCAACAGCGCTTCTTATTCGATTTCACGAATTATCACGGGGCAGATGGATGCTTATGTGGATATCGGCAATCGTCTGCTGAAAGATGATCCGAAGCTGCTTTCAGATTTTCAGCAGGTCGGAAACGGAGAGGTGCTGCATTTGTTTCCTTATGATATTGCCGCAAGCGTCTTTTTGGCGAAGAAAGCAGGAGTGGTCATTACGGATGCATACGGCCGGTCTTTGGACGAAACGCTTCTGACAGATTTAAGTTATCAGAACCAGCAATCATGTATTGCGGCATCAACGAAGGAGCTTCATCAAACATTGTTAGACCAAATCCGCTGGGGCAGAAAGGAAGAGAAATATGAAGGCGTTGGTCTGGACTCCTAATGATAAGCTTGAATATCAAGAGGTGGACGAGCCTCAAATTCGGAAATCCAATGATGTGAAAGTGAAAATTTTCGGCACCGGTATCTGCGGAACGGATTTAAATGTGTTGAAAGGAAAAATGAATGCAACCCATCATATGATTATGGGGCATGAATCGGTGGGAGCGGTCGTGGAAATCGGACCGGACGTGACAAATGTAAAAGTCGGAGACCGCGTCGTGATTGATCCTACGCAGTTTTGCGGGAAATGTCATTATTGCCGGAGAGGGCTGACGTGTTATTGCGAAACCTTCGAGGATTGGCAGCTCGGAATCGGGGCGCACGGAACGTTTGCGGAATATTACGTCGGAGAAGACAGGTTCATGTACAGAATTCCGGATTCAATGGAATGGGAGCGGGCCACATTGGTTGAGCCTCTCTCCTGTGTGCTGAATGTTGTGGACAAAGCTTCGATTCAGCCGGAGGACTCGGTCTTGGTTTTGGGGTCGGGGCCAATCGGACTGCTTGTGCAAATGATGGTGAAAAAACTGGCGCGGTTGACGGTTGCGACTGAAATAGGCAGTTTCCGAAGCGAGGCGGCGAGCCGGATATCGGATTATGTCTACCACCCTGAAGCATTAACCGTGGATGAAGTGAAACGGATTAATCAAGGAAGAAAATTTGATGTAATTTTTGACGCGATCGGCAATCAGCTTGATTGGGCTTATCCTTTTATTGAAAAGGGAGGCAGAATCGTGCCGATGGGCTTTGATGATACGTATGAGATGACAGTCAGGCCGTACCAGCTGCTGTCAAACGGCGTAACGATTGTGGGCACAGGTGAAGCCCGTCAGATCATGGAGGCTGCGTTAGCATGCGCGTCCGACCTTCCGCAGCTCTATGATTTTATTACGGAAAAGACGGAACTGAAGAATTATGAAGAAGCCATTGATCATCTCATGGGCATCGACCCGGTGACAAAAGAAAGAAAGGATATCAGCGCAATAAAAACGATTCTTGTGTCTGATCCGGAACTTTTATAAAAGCGGAAACGGCTCCAGTGAGAGCCGTTTTCTTTTCTTTTTTATACGGTCTTGCACATTTCTTTAAAGTTTAATATGATACTCTTTGTTAACCATTCCTTTCCTCAAGACATTATACTCTGAGCGTGTCCCCTTTTCCCCGTAAGCTTGCCTCATATTCCCCAGATAAAAATCAATGTTTCCAACTGATAGGGTGCGGATTTTTATAGTGAAAAGGAGTCGTTATCATTTGAAAGATTATACGTTACAGCAGCAATGGTTCGGGAATGTACGTAAAGACATTCTGGCCGGTATTCTGGTTGCTCTCGCTCTGATCCCTGAGGCGATCGGATTTTCAATTATTGCAGGTGTCGATCCGATGGTCGGCCTTTATGCATCATTTTGTATCGCGATTATTATTTCTATCTTCGGCGGCAGACCGGGAATGATTTCAGCCGCTACGGGTTCAATGGCGGTTGTCATGGTGACATTGGTGGCTGATTACGGGCTGCAGTATTTGTTTGCGGCAACCATTTTGACAGGTATTATTCAATTTATTCTTGGTGTCAGTAAGATAGCGAAATTGATGAAATTTATTCCGCGTTCGGTCATGATCGGATTTGTGAATGCTTTGGCGATCTTGATTTTTTCTGCGCAGCTGCCGCAGTTCAAAGGAGCTTCATGGGTCATGTACGCCATGCTTGCCGGATCACTGGCTATCATATATCTTTTGCCGAAGGTTACGACGGCTGTACCGTCTCCGCTGGTGGCGATTATTGTCATGACGATCATTGCGGTGGTCTTCCATGCGGATGTCCGCACGGTCGGTGATATGGGCGGGATTACAAGTTCACTTCCGCATTTCTTGATACCGGATGTTCCGTGGACGTTTGAGACATTGCGGATTATTTTTCCGTATTCACTGGCGCTTGCATTCGTCGGATTGCTTGAGTCATTGCTGACGGCCCAGATCATTGACGAAATGACGGATACGGATAGTGATAAGAACAAAGAAAGCCGCGGACAAGGCATCGCCAATATTGTGAACGGGTTTTTCGGAGGCATGGCCGGATGCGCCATGATCGGCCAGTCTGTC
Organism: Bacillus sp. R45; assembly: GCF_021729365.1. NCBI lineage: Bacteria > Bacillati > Bacillota > Bacilli > Caryophanales > Bacillaceae > Bacillus > Bacillus sp. R45. Next base: position 178,087 of record NZ_CP091421.1, read on the forward strand.
ATTAATACGAAAGCCGGCGGTCGCGGCCGGTTGTCGGCTTTTACGGCCGGAGCGTTTTTAATGTTTTTAATTGCCGTATTAAGCGGTATCGTCGTGAAAATTCCGATGGCTGCGCTTGTGGCCGTGATGGTTATGGTGTCCATCGGCACGTTCGACTGGTCATCGATTAAAGGTTTGCGGAAAGCGCCCCTTACTGATTCGATCGTTATGGTGATTACCGTCGTGACGGTCGTTCTGACAAATGATTTATCGAAGGGTGTTTTCGCGGGTGTGCTGCTAAGCGCGATCTTTTTTACGGCGAAAATTTCTAAGCTGAAGATTGTGTCACATTCCGAACAAAAAGATGTCAGAACTTATAAGGTCACGGGCCAGATCTTTTTTGCTTCCGTGTCTGAACTGATGAATGCCATCGTTTATGATGAAGACGTGAAACGGATTATCATTGATTTGACCGATGCCCACGTGTGGGATGATTCTGGAGCGGCTGCTCTTGAGAAGATTGTCGCCAAATGTAAAGAATACGAAATTGAGGCTGAATTAAAGGGATTAAATCAGAAAAGCCGAGATTTAATGAAACAAATGGCATAGAATTTGTGAAGTCCGGATGAATATATCCGGGCTTTTTTTCGGTTAAATTTGCCGGTGTGCATTGTTATAATGAATGAGACTTGAAAACCGTATATAGGAGACTTGCATATGATGTGGCTTCAAAAGTTGAACCAAGTGTTGGGGAGAATCATGCCGCTTTTGACTCCGTCTAGTGTGGCGGCGGGTGTGCTGTTATCTCAGCATATCAGCTGGATGGCCGGCGCTGTGCCGTGGATATTTGCATTTATTACATTTACGGGCAGTCTGAGTGCCAATTTTCAATCGCTGAAGCGCAGTATCGAGAAGCCGCTCCCGATGATCATGGCATTGTTTGTTCTGCATATTTTCATGCCTGTTTTTGCATGGGGAAGCGGCCATCTGATTTTCAGCGGTGACCCTTTAACTGTGACGGGGCTGATTATGGGTGTGGTGATTCCGACCGGAATTACGAGTTTGATTTGGGCTGCGATGTATAAGGGAAATGTCGGATTGACGCTGTCTATTATCCTGGTTGATACTGTACTTTCTCCTTTTATCGTACCATTAAGCCTGTCTGTCCTGGCCGGGGCGAATGTTCAGATGGATGTGTGGGGCATGATGAAAGGGCTGGCGGAGATGGTGGTGATTCCGTCCATCGCAGGGATGATGGTCAACCAGTTTTCCCCGCTGGTAAGGACTCAGGCGATAAGCCGGTCACTGTCTCCTTTTTCAAAAATCTGTCTGATGATTGTCATTGCCATTAACAGTTCGGAAATCGCGCCGTATGTCACGCACGTGGATATCAAATTTGCGGGCATCGCAGGCACGGTATTTTTTATTGCCATGACTGGTTATGCCGTGGCTTGGCTGATCGGAAGACTGATGAAGCGGAGCCAGGATGAAATCGTGTCTCTGATTTATACAGGGGGCATGCGCAATATCAGCGCCGGAGCCGTTCTCGCCGTGTCTTTTTTTCCGTCTCAAGTGGCGGTTCCGGTCGTCATCGGGATGCTCTTTCAGCAAATCCTTGCCGCTTTGTTCGGCTATTTGCTGAGACGCTTTGAGCTTAAGCCGGTCGTGATCAAGTATGAAAAAAACCGCTCAGTCACGTGAGCGGTTTTTTCCGTACAGCCAGCTTAGTGCTGAATTGAATTGTCGTTTGAACGCTTCTTGATGGTGCACGGCGCCCTCTTCGACAGTGAAAGAGAGCTGAGATTGAGAAAAGCCTTTTTGCCTCAGGCTTTTATGCACTTCTTTATTTTGTCCGATCGTGGTGTTTTGGATGTTACATTTTTGCTCTGCTTCACGGCTGCCGACAGACATAAAGATACGCTGCCGTGCCGGCCGCAAAGGTGCGGAGCGGACATAATCTGCTGATTTTTCATACCAGAAGGAACCGGAAATACAGCCGATTCTGCCGAATATTTCAGGCTTTTGCAGCATCGCGTATATCGAAAACAGTCCGCCTAATGACGCACCGATCAGTCCTCTCGTTTCCGGATGCGCAGCAATGTGATGCGTATCTTCAACAGTGGGAATAATGACATTTGTCAGCTCCTCGAGAAAGAGCCTCCCTTTGCCGCCGAAATCATGAAACGCAGGGCTCAGGGAAGGCGCGGGCCATGGCGTGTACTCATCGAGTCTGTCAGCCGGTTTGATGCCGATGAAAATCAATTCGGGAAGTGTTCCGTTCGTAAATTGGGATTCAAGCTTATCTATCTGTTCTAAAAACAAAGAACCCCCGTCAAGTACGTACACACAGGGTAAAGCCCCTGTTTGAACCGAATAGGAAGGAGGAAGATACACAGTGCATTCCCTTCCGTTTATCGGGTGTTCTGTAAGGGTGCCTCTCATGCGTCCATCCCCTTTTTTTGCTTAAACAGAAGAAAAAAGAAATAAGGAACGCCGAGAATTGCAAGGATAATTCCCGCCGGCACTTCTGAAGGCTGAAAGAACAATTTGCCCGCAAAGTCGGCGGATATGACGAGGAGCATACCGACCAGTCCGCTGACCGGTAATGAGTATCTGTGCTCAATCCCGGCGAGCCTGCGGGAAATATGGGGCGCGATCAGTCCGACAAATGCCATGCTGCCCGCTGCGGTTACACATGCGCTGATCAAAGCGATGCAGGCAATGAGCAAAATGGTTTTTTCTTTATTGGTTGAAACACCGAGGCTTTTCACCGTGTCCTCATCGAAACAAATGGTATCCAGCAATGACGTTTTCGCCATAAGAAGAGGAATGAACAAGATCAGCCACGGAAGGATTGCCGTAATGGTCATCCAGTTTGCCGACCAGATGCTGCCGTTTTTCCAAACCATCGCCATCTCATAATCCTGCGGGTCCATTTTTAATGATAGAAATAAAGACAGCGCGCTGAATCCGGAATTCATGGCGATCCCAACGAGAATAATTCTGCCCGATTCCAGATGCCCCCGGTGCCAGGCGAAAATATAGATCAGCACGGCCGCCATCAGTCCTCCGATGAGGCCGAAGACAGGCATACCCATCGCAGAGGCAAGTGCCGTCGCTTCAGATTGACCCTGAAACAGAAGCATAAACGTGACGATTCCCGCTCCGGCTCCTGCATTAATGCCCAAAATACCGGGATCGGCAAGACCGTTTTTGGTAATGGCCTGAATAACGGCTCCGGCTATCCCCAATCCGAGTCCGATGGCAGCAGCCATGACTATGCGCGGCAGCCTCAGCTGAAACAGCAAAATGTCATATTGCGGATTCGGATGGATGCGGAAAAGCGTACTGAGCAGTTCACCCGGCTTTGCGGAAAAAGAACCGCTTGTCATGCTGAAATAACTTACGAGCAATATGAGAGCAATCAGAATGATATAAATTCCTGCCATTTTACGCACCACGCTGATCCCCTCCTTTTCTTTTAATCAAATAAAGAAAGAAAGGAACACCGATGATAGAAGTGACAACTTCAATAGGCGTTTCAAACGGATAATTGATGAATCGGCTCGCAAGGTCGCAAAGGGTCAGAAAGACGCCGCCGATAATGCACGCGCATGGGATCAGCCTGCTGTAGTCCGATCCGACGAGAAAACGTGTGATGTGCGGAACGACTAAACCGACAAAGGCAATTTTTCCGGCGAGCGCCACCGAGCTTCCGGTCAATATGACAACAGCCGCCATCGCCATGAGTTTGATGGTTCTTTTCTGCTGTCCCAGACTTTTTGAAATGTCGTCTCCTAATGATACGGCAGTGACCTTTTTGCTGAGAATCATGGCCGTAATGATTCCGATCGCAAAAAACGGGACGGCCAGTTTCAAAAAATCAGGGTTCATTTGATGCAGTCTCGCACTGTACCAAAAACTGAGATCCTGCGAAATTTGAAAATAAATCGAAAGCGCAGCCGACAGACTGCTGAGAAGCATACTGGTCACCGTTCCGATAATGGCAAGCTGCACCGGGGTAAAACCGCCGGGAAGAATGGAGGCCAGCCCGAAAACAAGAGCGGCGCCGAATGCGGAACCGATAAACGAGTATATGATCATTTCAATGGATGTCGATTGAGGGAGCAATACCATACAAAGGGTGATGATAAAAGCGGAGCCGTCCGACACACCCATGATCGAAGGCGAGGCCAGATAGTTCCGTGTGATTCCCTGCATGAGCGCTCCGGAAACAGCAAGGGCGGCGCCGATAAACATAGCGCCGGCAGCCCTCGGGATTCTTGAATGCCATATGATCTGATGGTCGGTATTCTCCGGATTAAAGTGCAGCAATGCGGAGAACACGGTATGGATGTCAAGCTGCTTTGCGCCGTATAAAACGGAAAGGAGCAGTGACAGAACAATGGCAATCGGTGAAGCAATGATAATAATGTGTGTCCGCCGTTTTGCATACATGTGAAAAACCTACTCTTTATTAGTCTTGAGTCAATTTGTCAGCCGCAACCTGTAAGAAGCTGATTTTACTCCACGCGGTTCCGCCTTGGGCTAATGGATCAATCGTATTGACGTATACATGGTCTTTTTTGACTGCCTTCAGGCTCTTCCAGATCGGATTTTTCTCTAAGTCTTTCAAAGCGTCAGGCTTATCTGCGTTTTCGTCATCAGAAAATTGTACGAAGATATGGTCAGGGTTCATTTCGCTTAATTTTTCAAGAGAAATCAGTTCCTGCGCTTTCGCCGCTTTGACTTCGTCCGGCGCCTTCAGGCCTAAATCACCGTAAAGCGTGGAGTTGAAATAAACTTGTTCAGGATAAATATAAATATTGCCTTGTCTGATTCTGATGACCAGCGCGTTTGACTGTTTCGCTTTGCTGTTGATCTTTGTTTTTGTCTTTTTCAGGTCCTGTTCGTAATCTGCGATGATTTTTTTCGCTTTTTTCTCTTTATCTGTAAGCTGGGCGAGCAGTATCATGTTTTCTTTCCAGTTTGATGAGATATGAGAGACAGGGATCGTTTCAGCGGTGCCGCTCAATTTTTTCAACGTTTTTTCCGGGAATTTGGTTGATGCCAGAATGACGTCCGGCTGCAGCTCAAGAATTTTTTCCATATTCGGCTGCATTTTTTCCCCCGTTGATACGGATTTATCTGTAATATCTTTAAACAGTTCCGGGAATTTGCCGGAGAAAGAAATTGCTCCTGCCGGATGAACGTCAAGCAATTTGGCGTCTTCCATTGATTCTACGCTGCCTGTAATGGCGATTTTGTCAGTCGGCGCTTTGACTTCATATGTTTTTCCGAGATATTCGATTTTCTTTTTATCTGAAGAAGCGTCCTTTCCTTTACTTGCTGTATCAGATGTTTCTGAGCTTCCGCAAGCCGCGGCCGTGAAAGCCAAAAGCAAAATCATGAAAGCGAATGCCAATTTCTTCATCTATTGTTCCTCCTGTTCAATTGATAACTATTATCAATTGGAATTATAGAGAATGAATAGGGATAAGACCATGGATAATTTTCGGCATTACCATGGACGATCTTCGGATAAAATGGAAATGCTTTGCTCGATCATCCGCTGATGTCCGCTTGGAGAATATTCAATCCACGGGTCAGATGAAATGGGAAACACGCGTTTATTGCTGACGGCACTAAGGTTCTGCCATATCCCGGACTGCTGAATCCGCTGAAAATAGCGAAGCGTTTCCGGTTCTTTACAAGTGAAAAGCATGATGCAGTCAGCCTGGCAATCCGCCAGCATTTCCAAGGAAATCTTTTCGTCAGGAGCAAAAGATTCCGGTTTTGCGGAGGCAAAGTCTAAATCACCGAAGAAGACTTCCTCAATACTGTTGTTATGGGCGATGTACATATTTTCTTTATATACACGGACAAATAAGAACCGCTGGTGCCGCACATGTTTAAGAGCATCTTTCGCTGAATGGGTGAGACTTTGATAAGTTTTAAGCCAGTGCCGCGCTTCCTGCTCTTCATTTAGATATGCGGCTGTGCGAAGAAACTGGTCTCTCCAATTCTCTTGAGCCGGAAGGTAAAAAACTTCAGTGATGTCATTCAGGCGCTGTTTTTCTTCTTCACTGACAGAATCGAGACTGAAAATGATGTCCGGGGCAGCTTGAGACAGCGTATGCAGGTTCTCTTCCCAATTTGCATTATAGCGGTAAGCGCTCAGGTGAACCGGAATATCGGAAGAGAATTGTTTGTAATAATAGGCCGTCCATTTCGGGTGCAGCGCCGCAGCGTAAGGCACGTGATGCAGAGGAATCAGATGCCCCATCGTTTCTTTTCCGTACGCGGCCATTTTTGTGCGCCTTTTTTTCATGTAGCTTGTAGGTGAGCTGCCGGTATGTTTTTTAAAGATGCGGCTGAAATAAAATTCGTCCTGGTAGCCGATTTGATGAGCGATTTCCCGCAGTTTGCAGCTTGCCTTGGCCATCAGTTTTTTCGCATTGGTTATGCGGATGTCTGTGATATATTCAGTTACGCTCTGCCCGTATAGTTTTTTAAAGGTTTCACTGTAATGCTTGGGACTGATTCCCGCCATATGAGCGAGCTGGGTGAGCGTGATTTTTGTGTCGGACTGAGCATGTATGAATTGTTTTGTCTGTTCGATCGCCGCTTTCGTATTATTTTGATGGCATACTTTTGCGGCATAAAGGTCGTACATCAGCTGCTGAAAGTCGGCTGTATATTTCATTTTCTGCAATCCATCCGCCGATCGCACGTTTTCAGAAAGTGATTGAAGCCGGCTTGTCAAATGATCAACCGTTTGTAAATTCATTTGCTGAAGTCCGTGGAAGATGTCTTCCCCGTTATCCGGAAGCATCGCTTCATCATCTGAGGAATAGGAGAAAACACGGAGTCTGACGATATACAAATGGATGCCGCCTGACGATATAGGGGCAATATTGAATGTCTCATCACAAGGACAGATGTAGAGCGTTTCCTTCTGCAGCGGAAAGCTGTCTGTTCCGATATCAATTTGTCCCTCGCCTTTCACATGAAAGATCAATACGGGGGAATCAGTGAGCTGATGCTCTGACAGAAGGTCGGCTGTTTTTTTCACGGAGATGATATCAATGGGCTGAAAGAATAATGTGTTTTTCATGAGAAACCACCTTTTAAGAAACATTCATTTAAATGATAACTGTTATCAATTAAATTGTACCAAATAAATGAATGTTTTCCTATAAAAAGCGGAAATGTGAAATGCGACAAAATGTTACACGTGTAACACGGATGTTGTCAGTATATGAGGTATTGTTTTCTTAGAGTTTTGAATTGGTCCAGCCGGCGTTGATATGTGCCGGTGATGTCTTCAATGGAAGCGCCTTTTTCTATTTTTTTGCGTACCCAGCCGTTACCGATCAGCTTGTCAAAAGAGCCTGTCGGCAAGAATGAAAAGTCATTCGGATATAAGTCATGCATGGTTTTCAGAATGGAGAGCCCTGTTTTTGCCGCTTCAAATGTGTTTCTGTTTGTTACGTAGACTTGTACGCCGTGGCACAGCTTGCCCTGGTGCTTGGAGAAGCTGGGGATGAATGAAGCGGCTCTGAAGGTGACGCCCGAAAGCTTGAGACTGTTCAGGCGTTCTTCGAGCTCGGTGCTTTTCATATAAGGCGCGCCGATAAGTTCAAACGGCTTTGTCGTGCCCCTTCCTTCGGATACGTTTGTGCCTTCGATTAGTCCTGTTGCCGAATATGCAAATATGCTGTCCGGGGTCGGGATATTAGGCGAAGGGAGGACGAACGGCAGACCGGTATCTTCAATCGTCATCGTCCGCTTCCAGCGCTTCATTTTTACGACGGTGAGGTCGGCGCCAATATGAAACTCTTTATTGAATAAAAGAGCAAGCTCACCGATCGTCATGCCGTGCTTCAGCGGGATCGGATACAGTCCGACAAATGAAGCGTAATCCGGTTCAAGAACCGGGCCGTCCGGATTTCGTCCGCCTTGCGGATTCGGCCGGTCCAAGACATAAAAAGGAATGCCCTTTTCTTTGGCCGCTTCCATGGCATAGGCCATTGTATAAATGTAGGTGTAGTACCGGGTTCCGACATCCTGAATATCGAAAATCAGCACATCTGTATCTTTCAGCATGTCAGGTGTCGGTTTCCTCGTCTCCCCGTATAGGCTGTAGACGGGAAGCCCTGTTTTTTCGTCTATATAGGATGTGACTTTACCTCCGGCCTGAGCATCGCCGCGGACACCGTGCTCCGGTCCGAATAATGCCGTCAGGCGGATGTCTGGCGCCTCATACAGCACGTCAACGCTGCTTTTCAATGATGCGTTCACACCGGTCGGGTTGGTGATCAGCCCGACCCTTTTTCCCTTCAGTTCCTGTTTATAATCTTTCAGCAGGCGGTCGATGCCTGTTTGGATGCTTGGTTTCTTGGCGGTATGAAGGTTTCTGTCAGAAGCCGCCGAGACTGCTGTCATAGCACTGATGACGACAAGTCCGGCGAGAAGTGCAGCCGTATGTGTTTTCATAATCAGCCCTCCTGTTTAAAGCGGTTTTCCGGTCTTCAGATTGATACCGAAACCATAAGGATACAGTGTCGTTCCCGGATGCGTGACGGAAGGAATGTCAGCGGGCAGCCTGCCTTGCGGTGTTGTCTGTCCGAATATCGCTTCAATGCCTGCCGGAATGTTTGGCTGGAGGAATTGTCCGTCTGTATATCCTTTAAAGCCGTAGACTGCGATAAGGGCTTCAGCTTCTTCAAAATTCGCGGCGTCGTAAGGATTACGCAGGCTCATCAGCACAAAGGGTTTTTGGTTCGATTGTGCGGCTTTCATGACGGCCCGCGGAAATGCGGTCGTCCACTTGCCGGGATCTGTGACGGAATCGTCAATCACGCCGTCGTTTACGACAGGGTCATTTTTTACGACATAGGAGCCTGTAATCACGTAATCCGCGTCGGATACCAGCTTTTTGTGTTCATCATGAAATGTGCGCTCGGCGAAGTTCATTTTACTGATGGTTACCGGCCGGATTTTTTTCTTCTTGATGAGCTGCCGAATGGTTTGTTCCATTGCCGCTGTTTGATCTTCATAAGGAGCGGCAATGAGAACGCGGCTGTTCTTTTTCGGTTTGAATGGGAGCGTGCGGTTTTTGTTTTGTAAGACGGTGACGGATCTTTCCGCGATTTGTTTTTCAGCTTTCAGGTGATTTTTGCTGCCGACGGTTTTCTTTGCTTTTGCAATCTTCTTTTTCAGATTTGTCTCTTTCGGTGCGGGATATATCCCTCGTTTTATTTTCAGGGAAATGATGCGTTCCGCTGATTTGTTAATTTGCTGCAGCGGAATATCCCCTTTTTGTACCGCCTTTTTTAAAGCGGAATGAACCCGGGCAAAGCGGTTTTCCGTTTGCAGCGATGTCACTTGGGCCGGCATCAGGGCAATATCGACTCCTGCTTTTAATGCCATGACGACCGCCTCTTCCTGACCGAAATGATCGGCAATGGCTTTCATATTTAATGCATCCGTAACGATGACGCCGTTAAATCCCATTTCCTCACGGAGAAGATGAGTCATCACTTTTTTCGAGAGTGTGGCGGGTACGAGGATGTCTGAACCGTCCAGCTTGCTTTTATAGGTTGTATCGTCAAAAGCGGGAAATTGCACATGGGCTGTCATGATCATATCAGCTCCGGCCTGAATGGCCTGCCGGAACGGATAAAGTTCAATCTGACGCAGCCTTTCTTGATTGTGGGTGACAAGCGGAAGACCGTAGTGGCTGTCGACATCCGTGTCGCCGTGTCCCGGGAAATGTTTGACGGCGGCAGCGACATTCTGCTTTTGCTGAGCCTTCATTGAGGCAAGGCCGAGGGAAGCTGTCAGATCACGGTCTGAACTGAACGACCTGACGCCGATGACAGGGTTTCCGGGATTATTATTGATATCCAGAACGGGCGCGAAATTCGTATTAATGCCCAGTGCTTTCAGTTCTTTCCCGATAATGGCGCCGGTCTGGGAAGCGTAGGCTGTTTTTCTAGCAGCCCCGAGCGCCATATTGCCTGGGAAATGAGTGCCCTCACCAAGTCTAGTTACGATGCCGCCCTCCTGATCAATGCTTAATAATAGCGGAATGTCAGGGCTCGCCTTTTGAAAGGCATCTGTCAGGCGTACCGTTTGCTCAGTGTTTTTTACATTTTCTGCAAATAAGATAACGCCGCCGAACCGGTACTTTTGAATAAGCCCTGCGACTTCGTCATTCATTTGGGTAAGAGCCTCAGGTGATGGCTGCCCCTTTTTTTGCCAATTTCGAAAATCAGGCATGAGCATCTGCCCTAATTTTTCATCTAATGTCATACGGGATACCGCTTGTTCCGCCTGTGACGGAATGTCCGGTTTTGTTGATGCATGATGCGTGCCGAATACAATGAACAACAGTAATACAGCTGAGATGAAAAGTTTCATGATGGTGCCCTCCTGCCGTCATAGTTTGGACAAAAGACATGGGTTGTCATTCAATGGCTTCATAAATCGCTTTTATGACGCTGCCGTAGCTTCCGGTCGGGAAAAGATCCCCTTCAAAAACATTCGGGTTTTCACCGGGGCTGACGACGGGGGAATGCTTTTTATTGGTCAAAAGTGCGATCCCCAGCTTATAAGCGGGATCAATAATCGTGATGGTGCCGGTCCATCCCGTATGGCCGTATGCCTGCCTGCTTGCATAAGGTCCGAACATCCACTCCATATCCGGGCTGCCGTTTTTCCGCCAGCCGAGAGCGAAAGTCGGATCAGAGGATGCCGCCGTTGTGAACAAATCGGCCGTTCTTTTATTGAAGAGAGAAACGTGTTTATAACTGCCTCCGTTCAACATGACTTGAAGAAGGACGGCCATATCATCAGCTCTGGAAAACAGCCCGGCGTGACCGGACACCCCTCCCATTGAGTAAAATGCTTTTTCATCGTGAACTTCCCCCTGCAGCGTATACGTCCTGATGTGAGGGAAATGGATGACTCCGTCACGTGTGTTGCCTAAACGTTCAGTAGCTGCGAATGCTTTTTCTTTAAAACCTTTTTGCAGCGGATTGAACAGTGTGTGCGTCAGTTTCAGCGGTTTGTACAGTTCTTGTTCCGCATAGGTATCAAGGGTTTTTCCGGTTATGTTTTCAATGATGCAGCCGAGAATCATGTAACCGATATCGCTGTATACGTGTTTTGTTCCCGGCTTGTATTCAAGCGGGATTTGGGTGAGAAAACGGATCGTTTTATCCCGTTCTTGTGAATATAAAGGGCCTGCGGTGTCCGGCTGATAGAAATAAAAGCTTGCCGGCAGACCGGATTGATGCTGGAGCACATCGATGACGCGTATGCGGTCTTTTTCTTGAATCGGATCGCTTTTTCTGTCTTTGAAATCAGGAAGGTAAGCCGAGACTTTTTGATACACATCAAGCTTTCCCTGGCTGACGAGTCGCTGTAGTGCAAAATTGGCCGCGTACATTTTTGTATTGGAAGCTAAATCAAACATGGTTGATGTTTTCATTTTTTTCGGACGGGATAAAAGGGTGTTCCCGTCATATTTTTTGCTGTAGCCGTATGCTTTCTTTTTGATCACCCGTCCGTCCTTTACGACGATGAGGACGGCTCCGGGGAATCCTGCTGCGATGTCTTTTTCAATCATTTGATCAACCTTTCTGAGCTTTGCTGCGTCGTATAATTTGGATTGGGCTTCGGCTTTGTGCTGCGGCAGAAAAGAGAGGCTGATGACCATTGTGAGTATGGCGGCTGTCAGTGTTTTCATATTCTGATCCCTCCCGGTTTATTCAAATTCAGCAGCCATGTCATCCTTAAATCCGAACGCATAAGTGAAGACAAAGCCCGCCGCGTAAGAGATGAAGAGACCGATGATATACAAAACGATTTGAGCCGGCTGTACGAGAAACGAGAGCGGAAGGCCGGAGACACCGATTGAAAAAGTCGCCACTTGAAAATGGGCTTGAAAGGCGCCGCCGATTCCCGCCCCTAAACACGCCGTCAAAAACGGCCGGCCGAGCGGGAGCGTGACGCCGAAGATAAGCGGCTCCCCGATTCCGAGCAGACCGGATGGAAGTCCGCCGCCGATCGCTCTTTTTAATGAGGCTTTTTTTGTTTTCATAAAGATGGCGAAGGCCGCGCCTACTTGACCCGCGCCTCCCATCGCGAGAATCGGAAGAAGCGGGTCATCTCCGATTGATCGGATTAATTCCAAATGTACGGGAGTCAAGCCCTGATGCAGGCCGGTGACGACAAGCGGAAGGAAGGCGGCTCCCAGTACAAACCCTGAGAGCACTCCCCCGACATTCAGCAGCGACAATAAACCTGATGTAATCAGATCAGAAATAAAACCGCCTGCGGGGATAAAAACGACATATGTCACCAGCCCGGTGATAAGTAAAGACAATGTAGGCGTGACGATAATGTCGATGGATTGATGGACGTACTTTCTGATAAACCGTTCGGTATAAGCGATAAAAACCGCAGCGAAAAGAACGCCGATTAATCCTCCCCTGCCAGGGAGCAGATTCTCTCCGAACAAACTGATATTGGCGATCTCAGGGTTAAGGATCAATATGCCCGCAAGGCCGCCCATCGCGGGTGTCCCGCCGAATTCCTTCGCCGCATTGATGCCGACAAGGACGCCGAGGTAAGCGAACAAGCCTGAACCGATAACCGTTAAAATAAGTGCGATTTGGGATTCTTTCGGGAGCCAGCCGGCCTGAATGACGGCTTTTGTAATACCGGTGATTAAACCTGATGCAATGAGTGCGGGAATAAGGGGAATGAAGATGCTTGATATTTTTCTCAGAAACAATTTGATGGGTGTGGTGTTTTTTCTGTTGAGATCGGCTTTTTTCCGTGAGGCGGCTTCTTTTAAATCAATGTTTTTTCCGGATGGCATAAGTTTTGCGAAAGCGTCGGCGACATGATTGACGACACCCGTGCCGAGAATGATCTGCAGTGTTTCGGCTTCGACGACACCTATGACCCCGTCAAGCCGTTTCAGCGCCTCAATATCCGTTTTGTCCCGATCTAAAGGTGTAATCCTCAGGCGTGTCATACAGTGGGTAAAGCCTGAAATATTCGATGAACCGCCGCAATTGTCCAGGATATCTTTGGCCAGTGACTGATAAAATGCCTCTTTGCTCATGGAGATCCTCCTTTTTCCGTACGATTTTTCCCGGGGAGCTATGCCTGAAACGCGTCCTAAAAGCGCCTGCGCCGAACATGAAAACGGCGCGGGCTCGTAAAAGCACAATATTTTTCACCAAAGAACGATCAGCGTTCTTTTTCTCTTGAAACGTGCTGTTCAATGGCTTTATCAATGAATCCTTCTGATTCTTTGAGCAGTGCCTTCGCGTGTGTTTCGTCCGAATTCGTCTTCAGCATGACGATTGCCGTTTTGACATGGCTGTCTGCGGCCTCAAGCGTTTCTTTTGCCTTGTCGTACGGAACGCCCGTGATGCTTTGGATAATGCCGATTGCGCGTTCTTTCAATTTTTCGTTGCTGACATGAACGTCCACCATTAAATTTTCGTACACTTTGCCGCTTTTAATCATTACGGCCGTGGAAATCATGTTCAGAATCATTTTATGTGCCGTCGCGGCTTTCATTCGTGTTGACCCTGTAATCACTTCGGGACCGACAATGACTTCGATGCTGTGATCGGCAAAGGTGCTGATCAATGAGTCCTTATTGCATGTGAGCGCGACGGTTTTGGCGCCGATTGTTTTTGCATATTTCAGCGCACCGGCCGCATACGGCGTGCGCCCGCTTGCCGCGATGGCGATCACGGTGTCTTCTGCGGTAAGCCCGATCGTTTTGAGATCGAGAGCGCCGGTTTCCTTGCTGTCTTCTATACCTTCAGCCGCTTGCAAAAAGGCGTCTGCCCCTCCGGCCATCAGACCGATGACGGTGTCGGGACTTACGCTGTATGTAGGCGGGCATTCAACCGCATCCAGTACACCGAGTCTGCCGCTTGTGCCCGCTCCCGCATAAATCAGCCTGCCGTTTCGCCGTAAGGACTGATTTGCGAATTGAACGGCAATCTGAATATCGGGCAGCACCTGCTGAACGGCTTCAGCCACTTTGAAATCCTCTTCGTTAATGATGCGGAGAATTTCCATTGTGTCTGCCTGATGGATTGAAGCGGTCTGCGGATTTCTGGTTTCTGTGGTCAATCTGTGAATGTTAAGCCGGTCTGTCATGATTGTACCCTCCCAAGTCGTTAATACTTGAAGTATATGGGCTTCTGAATAGATGTTTCAAGAAAAATCGGCAGGGATGAGATGAATAATCAAGCGCTTTCACAAAAAATGATGCAGAATGTGCTGTTCACCGATCGGGCCGATCCTGCGCCGCCCTTTGTCAATAAAACCGGAAGACCGGTACAGGTTCTGTGCACGTTGATTGCGATGGTTTACAGCAAGCACGATTTCATCACACCAAGGAAAGTAATTTGCAACAAAAGCGGGGAGCTGCAGCATCGCTTGTTTGGCATAACCTTTTCCCTGATGCGGCGCATGTAATGACAGCGCACTCAGCAAAATGGCAGACACATTGTTCGAATACGGAGCAATGGTTTCTTTTGAGGTATGTAAAATAAAAAAACCGACGGGGCGGTCTTCTTTTAAAATGACTGTCGGGTAGCGATCCCGGATGACAAGCGCCTGCGGCAGGACATCTATCGGCAGAGCTGTGAACTTTTTATCTTCTTCACTCAGCACAAACCCGTTCAGCCCGTCTGCATGCTCCGGTTTATAAAAGGACAGGGCTACATCCATGATATCTACTCTCCTTTTTTATAATTGATCCAATTCATCTTCTGATAGAACACGGCAGCCTGCCCGTTTTAAAAGAGCGGAAGTGATGCCGTCTCCGAGTATTTTTTTTCCTGAGAAAGTGCCGTCATAGATAAAGCTGCTGCCGCAGGACGGACTGTTTTCTTTAAGGATGACCGTTGCGGCGCCTATTTCTTTTGCGTATGCTAACGTTTTTTCCGCGCCGTCCATATATAAAGCTGTAACGTCTTCGCCTGATGCCGTTACGATTCTTGCCGTTCCGTTCAGCACGTCTTCACCCGTGCCGCCGATGATTTCCGCCGGTTCGCGGGGAGTGGTGAAGCCGCCCAAAAGTTCGGGGCAGACCATAACAGCTTTCTTTTCTTCTACGAGTCTGCGGATTTTTTCCGAAGCGGCGTGAGAGCCGTTATATCTGCATTCGATACCGCCGAGACAAGAGCTGACTAAGATCATCTGTGTCCATTCCCTTCAATATTTTGATACTTTCATCATAAATGAAATAAGAGAGGAGGGATGAGTTTTTCAGTTAAAAAACGGGTAAAAAAGTTTGAAAATAAAAAAAATAATTTTTCTCTTTACAAATGGGGTACAACCTGTATATAATAACTTTTGTCAGCTCGACGCGGACACAACGGCCCGTTGGTCAAGCGGTTAAGACACCGCCCTTTCACGGCGGTAACACGGGTTCGAATCCCGTACGGGTCATATGGAGGATTAGCTCAGCTGGGAGAGCATCTGCCTTACAAGCAGAGGGTCGGCGGTTCGAGCCCGTCATCCTCCACCATATTTGCCGGCCTAGCTCAATTGGTAGAGCAACTGACTTGTAATCAGTAGGTTGGGGGTTCAAGTCCTCTGGCCGGCACTGTTTTCCAAAAAAATACGGAGGGGTAGCGAAGTGGCTAAACGCGGCGGACTGTAAATCCGCTCCCTCAGGGTTCGGCAGTTCGAATCTGCCCCCCTCCACCATTTTTGGGCTATAGCCAAGCGGTAAGGCAACGGACTTTGACTCCGTCATGCGTTGGTTCGAATCCAGCTAGCCCAGTCTCAGACACCTTTTGCATAAAGGTGTCTTTTTTTATCGGCATTTTGGTTCGATTTTTGATTGTTCATCAGATATACTATTTTTAAGCTGCTGTTAAGGCAGTATATTCTGTATTTTCCATCTACACCCTGCCTGAAATTTGGTAAAATAAATGTAATAAAAAAATGAAACCTTTTAAAACAATCAACGTATAGATACAGACCGGTGAAGGGCAGAGGTAAGATAAAACATGGAAAACCTGATTAAAAAAAGAATCAAGCAAGTCAAAAAAGGCGATCAAAATGCGTTTGCAGAAATCGTTGACCTTTATAAAGATAAGATTTACCAGCTTTGCTACCGCATGCTCGGCAATGTTCACGAAGCGGAAGATATTGCGCAGGAAGCTTTTATCAGAGCGTATGTCAATATCGACAGTTTCGATATCAACAGAAAGTTTTCAACGTGGCTTTACAGAATTGCGACCAACCTGACCATTGACCGCATCCGCAAGAAAAAGCCTGATTACTATCTGGACGCAGAAGTAGCGGGAGCAGAAGGGCTGACGATGTATTCGCAGATCGCCGCGGACGGGGTTCTCCCTGAAGACGCCGTATTGTCATTGGAGCTGTCGGACACAATTCAGAAAAAGATTTTAAAGCTGCCTGACAAGTACAGAACGGTTATTGTATTAAAGTATATTGACGAACTCTCTTTAATTGAAATCGGGGAGATTCTGAATATCCCTGTCGGCACCGTAAAGACAAGGATACACAGAGGCAGAGAGGCTCTTAGAAAACAATTGAGGGATCTTTAAGTGGGGTGATGAAATGAGCTGTCCTGAACAGATTGTGCAGCTTATGCATAAGCATCTTGATGGAGATATCCTTCCTGAAGATGAAAACGTATTAAAACAACATTTGCAGTCATGCGGGAATTGCAAACGGCATTTTCATGAAATGGAGAAATCCGTAGCACTCGTCCGAAGCACATCGCATGTCACGGCCCCTGCTGATTTTACTGCCAAAGTTATGGCGAATCTTCCAAAAGAGAAAAAACGCGCTTCTGTAAAACGATGGATCAAAACTCATCCGATGATTGCAGCCGCAGCGGTTTTTGTGATTTTAATGGGCGGCGGTTTTTTCAACAGCTGGCATAATGACCACAATTTCAGTGTGTCCAAACAGCCGAACCTTGTCGTGCAGAATCACACGGTCACCGTCCCTGAAGGCGAGACCGTAAAGGGCGATGTCACAGTAAAAAACGGCAAGCTGTTCATTGAAGGAAAAGTCGACGGCAATGTGACCGTCGTCAACGGAGAAAAATACATGGCCTCAGCCGGACAAGTCACCGGGCAGATTGAAGAGATTAACCAATTGTTTGACTGGGTCTGGTACGAACTGAAATCGGCGGGACAGGGCGTCGTAAGCGCTTTGGACCCGAATGAAGATGAGTAAAGCGTATAATCGCTTTACTCTTTTTTTGTGCAACGCCGCGCCGGCTCATTTCACTTGAGAAATCAAAATGTGGTATAATGAGCACGCTATATGATGTACATATTGCTCATGCAGCACAATTCATAACGGAAAAAACGAAATGACTGAATTCTTGGAGGACGAGGAAATGGCTTTTGAGGACATCCCATTTTTGCAATACCTCGGCAATGCCGTTGATATTCTCCTTGTTTGGTATGTGATATATAAATTAATCATGGTCATACGCGGGACGAAGGCGGTTCAGCTTTTAAAAGGAATCGTCGTCATCGTATTGGTCCGGATGGCCAGTTCATATTTGGGACTCAGCACGCTTCAGTGGCTGATGGACCAAGCGATAACATGGGGATTTTTAGCGATCATCATTATATTCCAGCCTGAGCTGAGACGGGCGCTTGAACAGCTCGGACGGGGCCGGTTCTTTTCCAGGAGCGGAACCCCCGTGGAGGAAGCGCAGCATAAGACAATTGAAGCGATTACAAAATCGATCAGCTACATGGCGAAACGCCGCATCGGCGCACTCATCGCCATTGAGCGCGATACGGGAATGGGCGATTATATTGAGACGGGCATCCCGCTTAATGCGCAGGTCAGCTCGGAGCTTTTGATTAATATCTTCATCCCCAATACACCGCTGCATGATGGAGCGGTCATTATGAAAAATAACGAGATTGCTGCGGCTGCCTGTTATCTGCCGCTTTCTGAAAGCCCGTTTATTTCAAAGGAGCTGGGGACGCGTCACAGAGCGGCTGTCGGCATCAGTGAAGTGACGGACAGCTTAACCATTATTGTATCTGAAGAGACGGGCGCCATCAGTGTGGCCAAAAACGGAGACCTTCACAGAGAATTGACGGAAGAAGCACTGAAAGAAATGCTTGAAGCCGAGTTTAAGAAGAACGCCAGAGACACTTCTTCTAACCGCTGGTACTGGAGGGGCAAGAAAAATGGATAAATTCTTAAACAACCGCTGGGCTGT
Source organism: Bacillus sp. R45 (assembly GCF_021729365.1). Lineage (NCBI taxonomy): Bacteria > Bacillati > Bacillota > Bacilli > Caryophanales > Bacillaceae > Bacillus > Bacillus sp. R45. The sequence continues at coordinate 196,349 of NZ_CP091421.1, forward strand.
AAAGATCATTGCATTGCTCTTGGCGCTGCTGCTTTACGTTGCGGTTAACAACAACCAGGCGCCGACTCCGAAAAAGCCGGGGGAATCCTTTTTTCCGACATCAACGACTGACGAGGCTACGCTTACTGATATTCCTGTAAAAGCATACTACGATGAAGCGAACTATGTCGTCACCGGCGTGCCCCAGACGGTAAATGTCACGATTAAAGGCTCGACAAGCGCGGTGAAAAAGGCGAGACAGACGAAGAATTTTGAGATATACGCCGATATGAATAAGCTGAAGACCGGGACTCATAAGGTCGAATTGAAGGCCAAAAACGTATCGGACGGACTGACGATCTCCATTAACCCGTCAGTCACGACGGTTACGATTCAGGAAAAAACGGCTGAGAGTTTTCCCGTGGAAGTTGAATACTACAATAAAAGCAAAATGAAAAAGGGATATACCCCTCAGCAGCCGATTATCAGCCCGAAAAACGTGCAGATTACAGGTTCGAAAAATGTGATTGATAACATTTCACTTGTCAAAGCATCCGTGAACCTTGAAAATGCAAATGAGACCATTGAAAAGGAAGTGAAGGTGACCGTCTATGACAAAGACGGCAACGCACTTCCTGTTGATGTTGAACCGTCAGTCATTAAAGTGACGGTTCCCGTAGCCAGTCCGAGCAAAAAGCTTCCTTTCAAAATCGAAAGGAAGGGAAGTCTTCCGGACGGGGTGAGCGTTGCGAGTATTGACTCGAATCCGAGTGAGGTGACGGTTTACGGCCCGCAGGATGTGCTGGATTCACTGGAATTTATTGACGGTGTATCTCTTGATTTAGGGAAAATTGATAAAGATACCGATATCAATGCCGATATCCCGCTTCCTAAGGGCGTCACTAAGGTATCACCGGAAAAAATCACGCTTCATGTTAAAGTGGACAGTGAAGACAAAAAGGATTTTGACAATGTCGCAATCAAGACGGTCGGACTGGGAGGCTCACAGCAGATTGAGTTTCTCGACCCTGAATCGCAGGCGATAAATATTACGGCCAAAGGCTCTCCCGCCAACATTAAGGCGCTGAAAAAGTCGGACATTGAACTGTATGCCAATGTCTCGGACTTGGATGACGGAGAGCACTCTGTAAAGCTTGAAGTAAACGGCCCGCAAAACGTCACATGGTCCCTGTCAAAAGACACGGTTAAGATCAAGCTGACTTCTAAGAAAAACACAAGTTCAAATAAAAATGACGGCGGCTCCGCTGATTCCGGCAATAAGAACGGCACAAGCGGAGACGCAGACAAAGACAAGAGCAAGAACCGGGAAGACGACACTGACAGCGATCAGAATAAAAGTCAAAACCAGGATCAAAATCAAGACCAGGATGAAGACGGATCAAGCGCTGATTCTTCTTCAACAGAATGAAAAAGGAGCGATACAAAATGGGCAAGTATTTTGGAACAGATGGTGTAAGAGGTGTTGCCAACAGCGAGCTTACGCCAGAGCTGGCCTTTAAAGTGGGGCGTTTTGGCGGTTATGTCCTGACCAAAGATAAGCAGCGCCCGAAAGTGCTGATCGGCCGTGATACACGTATCTCCGGACATATGCTGGAGGGAGCCCTTGTCGCCGGACTTTTATCGATCGGAGCTGAAGTGATGCGCCTCGGCGTTATTTCTACGCCGGGGGTATCCTATTTAACGAAAGCCATGGATGCTGAGGCGGGCGTCATGATCTCCGCTTCTCACAACCCCGTACAGGATAACGGAATTAAATTTTTCGGAGGGGACGGCTTTAAGCTTTCTGATGAGCAGGAGGCCGAGATTGAACGTCTCATGGAGGAACCGGAAGATAAGCTGCCGAGACCGACAGGCGCGGACCTCGGGCTTGTGAACGATTATTTTGAAGGCGTTCAAAAGTATCTGCAATTTTTAAAACAGACGGCGGACGAAGATTTTACAGGCATTCATGTAGCGCTTGACTGCGCCCATGGTGCGACATCTTCCATTGCGACGCACCTTTTTGCCGATCTCGATGCTGACGTATCTACAATGGGGACGTCTCCGAACGGATTAAACATTAATGATGGCGTCGGTTCTACACACCCGGAAGCGCTGAGTGCTTTCGTCAAAGAAAAAAACGCCGATATCGGCCTTGCGTTTGACGGAGACGGCGACCGCCTCATTGCCGTTGATGAAAAAGGAAACATCGTCGACGGCGATCAGATCATGTACATATGCGCGAAGTATTTGAAATCAGAAGGCCGTCTGAAGGATGATACCGTCGTATCGACCGTGATGAGCAACCTCGGTTTCTACAAAGCGCTTGAAAAAGAAGAAATCAAAAGTGTTCAAACGGCAGTCGGCGATCGCTATGTCGTAGAAGCGATGAAAAAAGACGGCTATAATGTCGGCGGCGAGCAGTCAGGGCACCTTATTTTCCTTGATTACAACACTACCGGCGACGGTCTTTTGTCCGCGATCATGCTTGTGAATACGCTGAAGGCGTCCGGCAAAACCCTTTCAGAACTTGCGGATGAAATGAAAAAATTCCCGCAGCTCTTAGTGAACGTGAAAGTGACGGATAAATATAAGGTAGAAGAAAACGCTAAGGTGAAGGCCGTGATTTCTGAAGTGGAAAAAGAAATGAACGGAGACGGCCGGATTTTAGTGCGCCCGTCAGGCACCGAACCGCTCGTACGCGTGATGGCGGAAGCGAGAACAAAAGAGCTTTGTGACGAATATGTCACAAAAATCGTGGATGTCGTGCGGACAGAAATGGGAGCGGAGTAGCGAAGTTTATAAGCAGAGAGCGAACAAGACAAGTGCGATCAGCATAAAATGATAGTAAACATGATGCCGGGGCGGCAAAAAATAATTGACCGTCCTTGGCACATGCTGTAAAATCAAGCTTGTTCAGCCTTTGTTTTTCACTTGCAGGAAAGGCGGGATTGTTTGCATCTTTTATAATTACAGCGCCCGAACTAAGCGCCCGAAAAACGGCTTAGTTGACGAGGATGGAGGTTATCGAATTTTCGGCGGATGCCTCCCGGCTGATTCATTTAGATCACAGCCGTAAGGATTTCTTCAAACCGGAGGGGCGACTCTCCGAACAAAGGGAAATCACATGATCTTCCAAAAAAACATGTGGGAGGGGACGATTGAAAGTCCCCTTGTAATTTGACTTTCTTCGTCTCCTTTTACACCTTTAGGAGGAAGAAAATATGTGTGGAATTGTAGGTTACATCGGTCAGCTTGATGCGAAAGAGATTTTGTTAAAAGGATTAGAGAAGCTTGAGTACCGCGGCTATGACTCTGCCGGTATCGCTGTGGCGAATGAGCAGGGCGTGCATGTGTACAAAGAAAAAGGCCGCATCGCCGACCTTCGTGAAGTGGTGGATCACACGGTTGAATCTCAAGCGGGAATCGGCCATACACGCTGGGCGACTCACGGCGAACCAAGCTTCCTGAACGCTCACCCGCATCAAAGCGCACTCGGCCGCTTTACACTTGTTCATAACGGTGTGATCGAGAACTATGTTCAGCTGAAGCGCGAGTATCTTGAAAACGTTGAACTGAAAAGCGACACGGACACTGAAGTAGTCGTTCAAATGATCGAGCAATTTGTGGCGGGAGGACTCAGCACAGAAGAAGCGTTCCGCAAAACACTGACTCTGTTAAAAGGCTCTTACGCAATTGCATTATTTGACGGTGAAAACACAGACACCATTTACGTTGCAAAAAACAAAAGCCCTCTGTTAATCGGCCTTGGAGATACGTTTAACGTCGTGGCATCTGACGCGATGGCTATGCTTCAAGTAACGAATGAATACGTTGAGCTTTTGGACAAAGAAATGGTGATCGTGACAAAAGACGAAGCCGTGATTAAAAATCTTGACGGTGAAGTCATGACACGTGCGTCTTATATCGCTGAGCTTGACGCCAGTGATATCGAAAAAGGCACATACCCTCACTACATGTTAAAAGAAACGGATGAGCAGCCGCTTGTTATGCGCAAAATCATCCAAACGTATCAGGACGAAAACGGCAGACTGGCCGTGGCGGGCGATGTCGCTGACGCCGTGGCGGAAGCGGACCGCATTTATATCGTGGCTTGCGGAACGAGCTATCACGCCGGTCTTGTCGGGAAACAATATATTGAAATGTGGGCAAACGTACCGGTTGAAGTGCATGTAGCGAGTGAATTCTCTTACAACATGCCGCTTCTGTCTAAGCAGCCGCTCTTTATCTTCCTTTCTCAAAGCGGAGAAACAGCGGACAGCCGTGCCGTGCTTGTTCAAGTCAAAGCGCTGGGTCACAAAGCGCTGACGATTACAAACGTTCCGGGATCAACGCTTTCCCGTGAAGCGGATTACACATTGCTTCTGCACGCAGGTCCTGAGATCGCGGTTGCATCAACAAAAGCGTATACGGCTCAGATTGCCGTCCTCGCGATCCTTGCGTCCGTTGCAGCAGAACGCAACGGCGTTGATATCGGTTTTGATTTAGTCAAAGAATTAGGTATCGCGGCAAATGCCATGGAAGCTCTCTGCGACCAGAAGGACGAAATGGAAATGATCGCGCGTGAGTACCTGACTGTTTCAAGAAACGCTTTCTTCATCGGCCGCGGCCTCGACTACTTCGTTTGTGTCGAAGGCGCCCTGAAGCTGAAAGAAATTTCTTACATCCAGGCGGAAGGCTTCGCCGGCGGCGAGCTGAAGCATGGAACAATCGCTCTCATTGAAGAAGGAACACCGGTCTTTGCCCTTGCGACACAAGAACACGTCAACCTGAGCATCCGCGGAAACGTGAAGGAAGTCGCAGCCCGCGGCGCCAACACTTGCATCATCTCGCTGAAAGGCTTAGAAGACGCAGACGACAGATTCATCCTGCCGGAAGTCAACCCTGCGCTTGCTCCGTTGGTATCTGTTGTGCCATTGCAGCTGATCGCTTACTACGCTGCGCTGCACCGCGGCTGTGACGTTGATAAACCGCGCAACCTTGCGAAGAGTGTGACTGTGGAATAAGGATTTGACAAGGAAAGAAAACAGTATGTTGTTTTAAATTCAAAGTTTGTATTGTTCCTGGAAAAAGTTGCACCGTTCTACCCCTTTAGATATACTCATCTAAAGGGGTATTTTCATGTCTAAACAGAAAACTAAGTAGAAAAATTGATTGAAAAAGGTATAGGAGCTAAAAAATACATAAACTGGAGCTAAACATTCAAGTGTTAACTTCAATAAGGATGCTCATCGTTTATAATAAATTGAATAAGGAAGATAGTAGGAGCCTTCTATCTGATATAAAACAATAATTATAACATTTAACTGAATATTTAGAAAATAATATTAGCATACAAGATAATCATTAGATTATATTATCAATGAAAGGTTGCAGATGAGTTAGAAATAAACCATCATACAGTTCTTAAAACAAAAGAACACATTGTTGTGATAAAGGCTTAGGGAGACGAATAAATATTGGTTAGAAGGTTGTACAAAATCAATATACTGAGAAATATCAGTTAATGTTTTTGAAGTAGTTTTAAACCCATTCGAGATCTAGGTAATATTATCATCTTTACTTAAATCAAGAGAGTTGGAGAATTCGTAAAGGATATTTAAATGAATAATATAGAAGGCTCCTCAAATCTTATAATGCCGAAAATAAAAAGAAATTAATACCCGGGAATTCAGAAAAATACAGGGAAAAAGAGGTTTGATTATTACTATGTCTAATGAAGAGGTTTTATTAAATAAAGTTTTAGATGCGAGTTCTAATACAATTTGGGATGAATTGAAAAAGATAAGAGAGTCTTCAGAAATAGAAAAAAAGACTATTAGGCGTAGATGGATATGGGAACTAATTCAAAATGCATCAGACTGTACACCTAAAGGTAAGAAAATAGATATAAAAATTGATTACTCTAATAATCAAATCATATTTAGTCATAATGGACTGCCATTTTCGTATGAAAATTTATTAGATTTAATCACACAAATCTCATCTAAGCAAAGTTCAGAAGAAAAGAAAACAGGAAAATTTGGAACAGGTTTTATGTCGACTCATTTATTATCAGAGGTTGTACGAATTGAAGGGTCGTTTAGCCAAGAAGATAGTAGGTATACAAAATTTGAGTTCATTGTTGATAGGTCAGGAGATGATTATAGCGATATTAAGAATAAAACAAAAATTATGCTAGAACAATTAGATCTTGTAAGCAGAAATCAAGAGGAATTACAAGAAGAGTATGAGGATACAAAATTCGTTTATTTAATACAGGATGATGACATAAAAGAAGCAGTAGAGGAAGGGATAGAAGATTTAAAAGAGACTATTCCTTATGTATTAACTTTTAATAAGAATATCAACTCTATTACATACAATGGTGATTGTTACAAAAAGGAGAAAGTAGAAACTTCACGTTCAAATAACAAGCTAAAAGCTGTTCAAATTAACGTTTCTGATAGTATTAAAGAGTTGCTAATATTAAATGAAAATAATGTAACTATTGGTTGTGCTATCGAACGTAAAGACAAGAAATTATATTTCTTACCAATTCCTGATGCCATGCCAAGGGTCTTTTGTGAATTTCCTCTATTAGGAACTGAAAAATTTAGTTTTCCTATAGTAGTTAATTCAGGATTATTTGAAGTAGAAAGGGACAGAAATGCTATTAGAGATAGCAATCCAGTAAATAATGAATTAATAAAGGTAGCTGTCTCTTTATACAAGGAATTAATAGATTATTGTTCAGAAAGTAAAAGGACAAGAAATGAATTTAATATTTGCATTTTAAAACCCTCTACTTCATCAAATATTCAGGCTTATAGCTATAAAGAAATTAAAGAGCATATTGAGAAGAGTCCAATTGTTCCTATTCATAATCATTTGGAAGATTTGAAACGATTAGCATTTAAAGATAATAATGGTAACGTAGCAATAGGCATACCAAAAACAAAAAAAAGCACACATAAGGACTTACTTTGGGATGTTTTATCTAATTATAACGGAGTATCGATACCAACTAAAGATACTTACTTAGGCTGGGCGGAGGTTTTTGGAGAGAATGCTGGATTCTCTTGGATAAACGATATTTTTGAAGATTCAAATATTGATAAATTAGTTGCTTGTTTGAATGATAAGACTCTATATGCAGAGTGGTTAAATGCATTTTTTTCTCTTTGGATTAAGGATGCAGGTATTGATGAAGTTGTAAAATCGGCATTTGTACCGAATCAAATTAATGAATTTGTACAGTTCGCCTGTATTTATCTTGATAAAAATATAGATCAAGAATTAAAACAGATCTTAACATTATTGGGTGAGAAAATTGAAGGACAGTTATTGAAACTAGATATTATTTCATTTGAACACTATTTCGAAGAACACCCCAAAAAAATTAAGACTAATGAAATATGCTCTGATCAAATTGAGCTCAAAGTATCAAAACTTCTCAGTGAGGAAACTATTGACAGGATAGAAAGAAATGAATCTACCCAAAAAATATTTAATAGATTAACTAATTGGTTCCTATCAAATCCTGAAAAATCAAAAAAATGGTTTGGGAATTTATATTCAAAGAGAATGATGTTATCTTCTCCAGAAGAAAATCTGAGAAGATATAGAATAGCGGAAAAAATAGAGGAAAATAACATTAAGTTTGAAGAATTAGATGAAATTATTAATAATCGAGATAAAATAATGGAGATTGTAACTAACTCTGAACTGAGTAAAGAAGATATTATCAATCAATTAAAACATGTTATTACCTCATCCGAAGAAATGAAACGCTATGTTGAGAAATTACTACATAGAAGTACAGAAAATATTTTTAAGTATTTAAGCAGACTTAAAGATTATACACTTCCGGCAACTTTAGAAGAATGGATGAATGAAAAGTATTCTGATACGGTATTTCCGGCTAAGTATAATGGAAATGATTTTAGAATCATTATTCGTCCAAGTGATTATCAAAAAATAATATTTTATTATGATGAAGAATTAGAGGCTTTAGATGATGTCAACTATCAATTATGGACGGATGATGGAGAAGTACAACGAATGGTTACTTTAGGTGATTTGCTTAAAACAACAGGTATATCTAAAATTCCATTGACTAAGTTATAAGAGAGGTACTTTTTAGTGTTTAGAACAATTAAAGATATTGAAAACAAAATAAGTACAAATAATAGACAGAATACAACATATATACACCCAATTGCGAGTCATGAAGAAATAGCAAAATTAATTGTTGCATACTCGAACAGTAACGGTGGAGATATAGTCTTTGGAATACGAGATGATGGAAAAAGATTAGAAATAAAGAATTTTCCCTTTAGATTTGGTTTGGAGAGAGTTCAAAATTTGATAGAGGGTATTATAAATATTAAAAGTGAGTACTTTACTTTAAAAGACATTAGGCTATATTATATTTCTATTAATAAAGCAGAGGAATTAGTAACAGTAAATAAAACGATTTATAAAATTGGTGATAGTGGAGTGGCTGAACAGATGAAGAACCAGAAGATATTTATTTCATATTGTTGGAATGATGTAGCGTTTGCTGATTTAATTGATAATGATTTCAAAAATATGGGGTATACTTTGACTAGAGATGTTCGAAACATTGAGTTTAAAGATAGTATTAAAGATTTCATGAAAACTATTGGGAAACACGATTTTGTTATTAGTATTATTAGTGACCAATATTTAAAATCAGTAAATTGTATGTATGAGATATCTGAAGTTATGCGTTCGCGTGAATATAAAGAGAAAATGTTATTAGTTATACTAAAAGATTCTGATAAAGAATTTGTACCTTCACTTTCAGAGATACCGACTACAATTGCAGCTAATATATATTCTTTTGAGCAAAGGATAGGATATATATCTTATTGGGAAGAGAAAGAGAAGGCATACTCGGAAATGATTCAGAAAATAACTCAAGATACAAATAAGATTGAACCTTTACAGGAGTTAAAAAGAATAAAGAGTATCACAAATAACGTCAGTGAATTTTTATCTGATATAAGTGATTGGAACAATACTAATTTAAGTGACCTAAAAGCATCTGACTATACAGCTTTTATAAAAGAAATTAACCAAAGTGTTAACTAAATGATTGCTTTGAATTTAGTTAATGCCATATACATAGTGGGAAATTGATATTTTATATCAATCTTTTTTATAAAACCAAACTCCACACAAAAATCAAACCCACGCATTTTGATCAAACTTTGTTCAAAATGTGTGGGTTTCTTCTATTATAAAATCAACGTTTGCAAAATGCTTTTAATTGAACTTTATTCGAAAGCTACATTATTAGCCAGAGGGGTTTTTTAATGCGGAAATGAGAAATGCATACTCTTTGCGATTGTAAAGAAATCCCCTTTTATATATTGAAAAGGAGTAACACCTGCTTTATAATACGAGATGCATTCCGGTTAAAATCCATAAATGTAATCATTAGTAAATCATTTTGTGTATACCTCATCGGAAAGTAAACACCTCAGCAGTTTTCATCATGAATATCCCATTATATAAACCTAATCAATCGATTACACTTCCATATTATGCTTAAGACTTTAAAATCCCTTTTGTATTTCCCGACTCCTGATCCATTATGAATACCTAGACCAGATATGAAAATCACAACATTTTTGCAATAATCCGGTTCAATTCTTAAAAAAGTCCTGACAACAATGATAGGAGTGGAATGATGTCAAACCTTTTAGAAATCAGAAACATCAGCAAATCTTTTGGTCATAAAGCTGTTTTAAAGGATGTTACATTCAATGTGCCTGCCGGATCAATTGTCGGTTTTATCGGTGATAACGGCGCAGGCAAGTCAACAACATTTAAAACGATATTAGGATTAATCTCTCAGGATAGAGGTAAAGTGAAAATCTTTGGTAAAGAGAATCTGGATAAACATATAAAGTTCAAAGAAGATATTGGGGTCGTATTTGATGCGATGAATCTTCCCGCGCACCTTACGATAAAGCAGATGAACCATGTATTTAAGAAACTGTTCGGTGCTTGGGACCAAGATCAATTTTACCGGTTGGTTCATTCTTTCTCTTTACCTATGGATAAAAAAGTGAATACATTCTCGCGCGGCATGTCAATGAAGTTATCTGTAGCTGTTGCTTTGTCGCATAATGCAAAATTATTACTCCTGGATGAAGCAACGGGAGGGCTTGATCCCTCTTCAAGAGATGATCTGTTAAATGAATTAAAAAGCTTTGTGAGTAAAAGCAACGGAGGTATTTTACTTTCATCGCACATTATGACTGATGTCGAGAAGATAGCCAGCCATATCATTATGATGAAAGATGGCGAAATTTTATTAAATGAAGAGAAAGATAAGGTTCTTGAAAGCTATACCGTTATAGACGTTGATGAAGGTCAATTGGCTGAGATTGACGAAGATATCGTTCTAGCAAAAAGGAATCATGGATCTTATTGGAGTGTGCTTGTATCGGATCAACAGAAATTGCCGAATGGCGTAACGGCCAACACCATTTCCATAGAAGAAATCAGCGTCTTTTTAACGAGGAGTGAAAACATTGAGAGGTCTGTTACTGACTAACTATTACTTGGTTTATCGGAGTTTCTTTGCATACACGGGGTTGGTCATATTGGTATCAGCAGTCATTTTTTATTTTGGGGATGCTTCAATGCATCGTTTTGTTGCTATGCTGATTATTTTGTTTGTCGTTATGCCCGCACTTGAGGTTATAAAGTATGAGAGCAAGTCAGGCTATGACAGGTATGTTCTGACTTTACCGGTCAGCAGAACAAATATTGTTCAAAGTCACTATTTCTTTTATCTTTTGATTGTTGTGATCGGAGCTGTAATATCTTATGGTATTTTCCTTGTATACAGCCTGGGTTCTGATGAACCAATTGACGGTATATTTAATATTGTCTCTTTTGGAACGTTCATCGTTCTCTTTGCCGGTGCAATCGTTTATCCTCTTCTCTACATGATAGGCCCGGAAAAATCCGATGCTATCGTGATTGGAGGGGCAATGGGGGGACTTTTTGCTACCTTTGGATTACAAAGTGTCGTTGGGTATGCAGCAGAACAAGTACCGCTGTCATTTTTGCACATAAATCCTTCTTTATATGTCCCGATTATATATCTCATGATCGGCGTTATCTTATATATCATTTCATTTTTCATCGCCGCAGCTATATATCATAAAAAAGAATTTTAGCAGCTGTTTAATGATTTTATGCTGTGACAACAGGATAAGGCATGGCACGGGCTCATGATTTTACTTTAAATCCAAGCAGGCAGCCGCCCGCACAATGGGCGGCTGTTCTTCTAATTAAAACTGCGTTGTCACATCGTACTCATAATCAATCTTCAATTTCACATTTTTCATAGCCGATTTTGCTGTTGCAAGTGTGTTGTATTTAAAATTCCAGATGCTTGAGACTGAGAGGTTATCTTCCAGTGTGATACCGTAATTTCCTTGAGTGGAGCTGTTTGCGAGTGCGCGGTGCCACACTTTATTTTCTTCTGTCATTATGCAGTGTCTTGTGTTTCCTTGACTTGGTATTTGAGTCGCGGCGGTGCTGATTCTTTTCACTATGGCATCTTTTGGAATGCTTGTCTGTTTGGTTAAGTCGAGCCTGAGAACGGTTGAATCTGATCCGTTCGGACTGAGGCTTGTATTTCCTTTATTTTCAGCTGTGCCGCTGAATGCGAAGGTCTCGCTTCCGGCTTTGATTCGATCGTAAATGGAGAGTGTAAAGTATATATCGTCAGTGTATGAGCCGCGGGACACTTTTACGTAGAACGTCTCGTTGTTTTCTTTCGCATCTGTAATGGCATAGATAAAAGGAAGCGGCGTATCAGGGTTTATCACTTCTGTGCCTTTACTGATCAGCACTTTGTTTTTATTATAAATTTCAATGCTCATTCCCTTGTATTCACTTCTTGTTGAGCTCCTGACATAGAGTCTTTCTCCCTTATTTGCCGTGAAAGTGAAGTACGATTCTTTTTCCCCTTCCGGCAATATGGCAGTATCAATATTTTTATATTTCCAGTAGCCTACCGGATTGGCAGTTTCAAATGAGTGATTTCCTGTAATAGCGCTTATTTGTGATGAGTTCTTTTGAGACGCAGAGGCTGAAGGTGCAATCAATACGCCTGATAATACGATTGCACTGACAAATAGTATAGATATATACTTTTTCATGGAAAAATCCCCCTTTTTGACAACATCATACATAAAAACTCCCATAATGTAAACATTTGTTATTTTAGTTTAAAATCAACTGGAAAACAGCCGATACAAATACTAGAACATTATCTCAAGCGGAGGTTAAAAACATGCGCCTAAACGCTCGTTATATAAAAAATCAAGTAATGGCTCAGCAAGTGCTTCAGCGGTATTCTTCCAAAACAAATGTGAAAGATGCGGCAAAAGGATCGGACAGCTTATTGATTCAGACAGGCGGGAGCCGCGATCTGAGCCAGGTGAATTATTCAAGGAGCGGTGTCACTGAGAAAGGGAGCAGCCTGTCCCGTTTATATCAATCTGCAAATCAGAAAACGATTACGGATAATGGGAATGAGACGGTAATAGACGCTAATAATCCGTATGAGTCTGAGAGTGATATTGCGAGCAAGATTCTTGATGAGAAATACAGCCGTATCAATGAAATCAATAAACGAAAACCAGATCCTTTGCATTATATTAAGGATAAATACCAGCGTGCCGATTCACCTTATTTCAGAAGTGATTTATCAGAATCGGAGCGTCAGGCCGCTTATCATAATGAAACGGAATGGCTGTTTAAGGGGAAAGCCCAGAGCTATGATTTCCGTGATGCGGCGTTTCGGGGTGAAACGCTCAACGGAGAGATTCAAGTCGAAAATGAAAAGGTGTTTCAGCGGGCGCAGGTGAATCAGCAGATTGAGATGCTTTTCCATCGGAAACATATTCAGATTCCGGAGGGTGCGAATCTTACATTTACGATATCACCGATTGATTATCTGTTAAAAGTGAGCGGGACTGACGATAAAGAGCTCACTCAGCAGATTGAAGCTGTCTTAAACTCCGGGGAAAACAGCAAAGAGCTGTTTGCGCACATCATTCGCAGCCGGAGTGATGACTCCTCGCAGTTTACGCCGGAAACATATGAGAAATATCAAGTTGTTCGGGAAATGTACGAGGTGACCGGCTATCATCTGAAAGACTTGCAGATCGTGGACGGAAAGTACGTCACAGAAGACGGACGCGATCTTTTAGACGTCTATAAGGAAGCGCTGCAGCAAGATCCTTTGCTGAAACATACGGCGGCAGAAGCGGCCGCCCATTACGGACAGGCGCTCACGAAGCTTGCGAGAACGGGTTATGACGCCATTCCTGATTTGGTGCTGTCCATTGAGTATAAAAACGGATCTCTGCGTGATGCCGGTCAAAGCAGGCAATACGGATCTGGGGATACAGATTGGCTTTCTGAATGGAAACGGGAGCTGGGTGTGCGTATATAAAATGAGAAAAAAGCTGACGAATGATGCCGTCAGCTTTTCTTTATGTGTTTTTTTAAAACTCCTCATACTCCGCCGGGTCTTGGCCGTTTATGCGTCCGTCGGGGCGGGTAAGCGAGTCGATGATGCTCATGTCGTTTTCATCAAGGGAGAAATCAAAAACAGAGATGTTTTCAAGCTGGCGCTCGGGCGATGCTGATTTTGGAATCGGGATGGCGCCCAGCTGGATATGCCAGCGCAAAATGACTTGAGAAATGGTTTTGCCGTATTTGTCCGCAATCTGTCCGAGTTTTTGATCGTTCAATACTTCGCCGGCGCGGGATAACGGACTCCATGATTCTGTCACGATGCCCTGTTCTTCGTGCCATTGGCGCTGCTGCTGCTGATTAAAAGCGGGATGCAGTTCAATTTGGTTGATGCCTGGCTTTACGCCGGTTTCACGTTCGAGCCGTTCGATGTGCTCAGGCAGGAAATTGCAGACGCCGATGGATCGGATCAGGCCCCATTTTTTCGCATCAATCAGTGCCTGCCATGCTTCCGTGTAGCGGTCTTGTTTCGGATTCGGCCAATGGACGAGATACAGGTCATAGTAGTCCAGACCGGCGCGGTATAAAGATTCTTGGATGGTTTGTACAGCTTTGTCATAGTCATGGTAGCGCCCGGGCAGCTTGGACGTCACGTATAGCTGTTCTCTCGGAACAGAGCTTCTGCGGATGGCTTCTTCGACCGTCCCTTCATTTTCATAGTTATAAGCGGTATCAATCAGACGGTAGCCGATATCAATGGCGCTGTTAATGGCATGAACGCCATTGTTTCCATTAAGAGCGTATGTACCGAAGCCGATCGCGGGAATGCTTGTCCCATCAAGCAGTTTCTTTTGCGGAATTGTCCCAGTCATCATTAAATCCCTCCTTGTTTTCTACTTTACCATTATGCTTACAAATGAAACATAATAATGGAAGGAAATGAAGTGATCCGCACATGAAAAAAGCTGACGGAGAACCGCCGGCTTTAAATTTGAAACATCCATGCTACGACGGGGCCGAAGACCGACCCTAACACGGCGCAGAGCGTCATGGAAACAGAACTCATGGAGACCGTTAATTCTCCGTACTCCATTGCTTTTGAGGTGCCGAGCGCATGGGAAGCGCTCCCGAATGCAATTCCTTTCCCGAGTGAGCTGCGGATGCGGATCCACTTGAGAAGCAGCGGTCCTAAGATAACGCCGGAAAACCCTGCGATCATGACGAATACGACTGTCATGGAAGGGACACCGCCGATACCGGACGCAATCTGTATGGCGACAGGCGTCGTAATTGATTTTGGGATAATTGACAAAATCAAACTCCGGCTGATGCCGAACAGCTCTGCAAATAGCAGGCCGCTGACCATTCCGGAGAATAAACCGGCCAACACGCCGCCGATGATCGGAAACATATACTTGATTAACACCCGGCGCTGCTTATAAAGCGGGTATGCCAAAGCCACCACAGCGGGGCCGAGCAGTGAATTGATCCATTGTCCGCCGATCATATAGTCTTTATACGGAATATGAAAAACAAGCAGCACGGCGATAATGAAAATCGTAGTCGTCAAAACCGGTATGAGAAAGGGATATGGAAAGCGCACATATAATTTCACCATAGCCAGATAGGCGGCGGCCGTGAACAAAATTATAAGGATTGCGATACATGCTTGCTGCACTTCTTTTTCTCCTTTCTCTGATTGGCTTTATGCTCTAACAGCTGGCTGGCGTACCCTGCGGCGATCATTGTGACGATGGTGCTCAGCACGATGATCAGAAACAGAGCAGCCCCGCTGGCGGAAAACAGTGACGGGTAATTGATGACGCCCGTCATGGCCGGAATGAATAACAGCGGAAGAAAAGACAGCAAAAATCCGGCTCCGTCTTCAATCATTTTGACGGGAATGATCTTAACCGATAAACATATGATCAGCAGGATCAAACCGATGATGCTTCCGGGAATGGGCAGGTGAAAGAACTGCTGAACGGCTCCCCCGATAAAGGAAAATGCGAATAAAATAATGATTTGCAAGATGATGCGTATGACTTTCACAACGATGCTGTTCTTTGGAGAAGAGCAGCTTCCCCCTTTCTTGATGTTTCTATAAGTTTCTTTACTTTTGGCACATATATTTGTACTATACAAATATATGTATGCAAAATATTTCTATATGTTTTCTGAGTAAATGTGCATATGTTTGTATTATACAACTAATGTTGCTGTTGTCAATGTAAGGAGTGAGGCGTTTGTCAAAACAAGATCCGATTGAATTAATTGAATATGAACTCACCACTTTCATCAGGAGAGCTGTTTATCTTGATAACTCCGACCGTAAAATCGGACATCTGGAAAGGGCTGCGTATTTGTTATTACGGCAGCTGGATGAATTCGGGCCGGCGCGTGTGAAGGAATTGGCCGAATCATTTAAGCTGGATATTTCCACATTATCACGCCAGGCAGCGGCCTTGGAGTCGAAAGAGCTGATCCAGCGTTTTTCCGATCCTTCTGACGGGCGGGTCAGTCTGTTTGCGATTACGAAGCTTGGCAAACAGAGGTTAAAAGCTGATAAAAAGATGCGTCTTGAGCGGTATCATCGTATGCTTGACGATTGGTCCGGCGATGAAAAAGAAATGTTCGGCCGGCTTTTGCTGCGGCTGAATGAGGCATTTATCGATTAATGCATGATTTTTGCCGGGTTAAGCAGGATTATGGCGTATACAAGGGAGAATGGAAGAGAGTAAGGCTTTACGCCATTCTGCTTAGCAAAAATAATATTGGATAGGGGGCGGAAAACGTTTCTCCTGGGAAATAATGTTTCTCGGAGGCTGCGGCATTTATTATCTCAATATTCACAATTCAATAAAAATGAAAGCGCTTTATTTTTAGTCCGTTGGTTCAGAGTGCAAGGTGTTTGCCTGAAAAAAACAATTGTATTTTCCACGAAAATTTATTATGATGGAATAAGGAAATTGGAGATTATATAACGATAGGAAGATAGAATATTTCCAATATTGCGGGAAATGAAGATTGAGTTAGGTTCAACAGGTGCACCTTCTGCTTCATTATTTCACATATATCAGAGCTGTTAAGAGGAGGAAGCGAAGTGGCAAACAAAGAATTAAAGAGAGGCTTAGGCGCTCGTCATATACAGATGATTGCGCTGGGCGGCACGATCGGTGTCGGTTTATTCATGGGGTCATCCAGCACGATCGGATGGACCGGGCCGTCTGTCCTGCTGGCTTATGCGATCTCGGGTATCTTTATCTTTTTTATCATGCGTGCGATGGGCGAAATGCTCTATGTAGAGCCGAGTACAGGGTCGTTTGCGACATTCGGCCATAAGTATATACATCCGTTAGCCGGCTATATGACGGCGTGGAGCAACTGGTTTCAATGGGTGATCGTCGGGATGTCTGAAATTATCGCCGTCGGTTCGTATATGAAATATTGGTTTCCTGATCTGCCGGCATGGATTCCCGGCATTATCGCCATGGCCATTCTCGGTGCGGCGAATTTAATTTCAGTAAAATCTTTCGGTGAGTTTGAATTTTGGTTTGCCATGATCAAAATCGTCACCATTATTCTGATGATTGTGGCCGGAATCGGAATTATTTTCTTCGGTTTCGGTAACGGAGGGCATGCGATCGGATTATCTAATTTATGGTCGCACGGCGGTTTCTTTACAAATGGTTTTTCAGGATTTTTCTTTGCTTTGTCTTTGGTTGTTGCGGCCTATCAAGGGGTCGAGCTGATCGGAATTACGGCAGGGGAAGCGAAGGACCCGCAAAAAACGCTGCGAAGCGCGATTCAGAGTATTATCTGGCGGATTTTGATTTTTTACATCGGTGCGATTTTCGTAATCGTTACCGTATATCCGTGGAATGAGCTTCACTCACTCGGCAGTCCGTTTGTTTCGACATTTGCGAAAGTCGGGATTACGGCGGCGGCCGGTTTGATTAACTTTGTGGTGATTACCGCTGCGATGTCCGGATGCAACAGCGGGATATTCAGTGCGGGACGTATGCTTTATACGTTAGGCGTGAACGGACAGGCACCGAAATTCTTTAAGAAAGTTTCTTCGAGCGGTGTGCCGATATTCGGTACGCTTGCGGTATTAATCGGACTTGTGATCGGTGTCGTGCTGAACTACATCGCGCCTCCGAAAATTTTTGTTTATGTGTACAGCGCGAGTGTGCTGCCGGGAATGATTCCGTGGTTCGTCATTTTGATCAGCCATCTCGGTTTCAGAAGAGCGAAAGGCGCTGAGCTTGATAAGCATCCGTTTAAAATGCCTTTTGCGCCGTTTACAAACTATTTGACGATCGCTTTCTTACTCATGGTATTGATCGGCATGTGGTTTAACAAAGATACGCGGATTTCTTTGGTTGTCGGGGTGATTTTCCTGGCGATTGTGACGGTCAGCTATTATGCGTTCGGTATCGGCAAGCGCATGCCTGGTGAAAAATCGAAAATAGAAGACGCTGTATAATTCAAAAAGACACCTCTCTTACAGGGGTGTCTTTTTCGGCTTGTCCGCGAGTGGTATACTGGTTAAAAAAAGCAGAACCGGGGGAAACATCGATGAGTCATTACCGTACGTTATTATTTGATATAGACAATACGCTGCTGGATTTTACCGCTTCAGAAACCGATGCTCTTCAAAAATTGTTCCAAGGTTCAAAGCTGGAGCTGACGGCAGAGGTGGAAGCCCGTTATAAAGCGTTAAATCAAGGGCTGTGGAAGGCGTTTGAAGAGGGGGAAATGACCCGCGATGAAGTGGTGAATACACGGTTTGCCCTTTTGTTTAAAGAATACGGCCTTGAAGCCGACGGCGTGCTGATGAATCAGGCGTACCGCCAATACTTAGAAGAAGGGCACCAGATGATAGACGGAGCTTATGAGCTGATTGAACGGCTGAGTCCTTTATTTGATTTATACATCGTGACGAACGGCGTCTCAACATCACAATATAAGCGGCTGGGCGACTCCGGTCTGTATCCGTTTTTTAAAGATGTGTTTGTATCTGAGGACACGGGTTTTCAAAAGCCGATGAAGGAATACTTTGATTATGTATTTGCGAGAATTCCCGGTTTTTCTGCCGGGCACGGGCTTATTATCGGCGATTCATTGAGCGCGGACATAAAAGGCGGTCAGATGGCGGGAATGGATACGTGCTGGTTTAATCCCGGAAAGAAAGCAAATGAGTCCGGGATTATCCCGACGTATGAAATTCATTCGCTTGATGAGCTGTATGATGTGCTGAACGTGGAGCGAAAAGCCGCCGCTCATCTGTAAGGAGAATACGATGAAGATTGCACATACGAAGTTACTGATCAGGGGTTTTGCATTACTATCAATCTTTCATGCGATTCTTCAGCTTCCTCCCGGCCGGGGGGAGCTGAAGGTTTTTTTGTCTGTGCTCGTGATGATGCTGACGGCTAATGACTGCCTGCGGCCGCTATATATGAAGAGAAGGCCGGCTGTATATCAAGGCTCTTTTCTCCTGAGCAACGTTATCGCGGGAGTTCTTTTGTACAATGTCTATAGTGTGGGGACACAGGCCGTAATGGTGCTTTTATTGGCGGAGGTGCTTATTACTGATCAGCAGATTCCGGCTGTTTTGTTAACGGTGAATGCCGCCGCATTTGCAGCAGCTTTATACGCCGGAGGAGCGGGTGTCAGTGATATCGTGCCGCCATACTTCATCATGTTTGCGGTGATTTATTTATATCGGAAGAACCTGCAGGAGAAGTCGAAGGTAGAATTGCTGAACCGAGAGCTGAAAACCGCTAATGACACACTGAAGGAATATTCAGACCGGATTGAGGAACTGGCCGTTACGAAAGAAAGAACAAGAATTGCGCAGGAGCTGCATGATTCTCTCGGTCATTATCTGGCTGCTCTGAAAATGAATTTAGAATTTGCCGGGAAGACAGCCGGGCATCAGCCGGACAAAGTGAAGCAGATCATTCATAAGGCGCATGATCTTACGAAAGAATCTATTTTAAAGCTTCGCCAGGCGGTTACGCTGCTGCAGAGCTCTTTGTCCGGGCGGGCGTTTGAGCAAGAGCTCCGTGACATTTTCAGTCATTTCCAAGAGGCGGGAGGCATTCGCTTCGAGCTGGAGACGGACGCGGCCATAGAAGCGGAACAGCCGGATGTGAAGCATTGTCTTTATCAATCCGTTCAGGAAACGATTACGAATGCGATAAAGCATGGACATGCTTCATATGTTTCTGTCCGGATTCAAAAAAACCGAAACATGATATTGGCGCATATTCATAATAACGGCTCAGCCTGCGGAACGATCATAAAATCAAATGGTCTGAAAGGAATTGAGAAAAGAGCGGCCGCACTTGGTGGAGAGGCTGTTTTCTCTTCCGGGAAGGAAACGGGTTTTGACGTGAAAATAAGGATTCCATGCAAGGAGGAATAATCAAGTGAATGTCATGATTGCAGACGACCAGTCCATTGTGAGAGAGGGGCTGAAAATGATTCTGAGTCTTCACGAAGGAATTCAAATATCGGGAGAGGCTTCTTGCGGCGAAGAGGTTCTCCGGCTGCTTTCTCAAACCGAAACCGATGTGATTTTGATGGATATCAGAATGCCCGGTATGGACGGAATCGAAACGACAAAAGCGGTAAAAGCGCGATATCCTTCCGTAAAAGTCATCATTCTGACAACGTTTGAAGATGATCACTATATTTTTGCCGGGCTGAAAAGCGGAGCCGACGGCTATCTCTTGAAGGATGCTGATTCAGATGAAATTACCGCCTCCCTTCAAGCCGTTTATGAAGGGAAAATGATGCTGAATCCCAAAATCACGGTTTCCGTCGTAAAAGCGCTGAACAACATGGAGATCCCTGCGGTGCAGAAAGAGCCGCGGTCAAAGCTGAAGGAGATTCTCACGCCGAGAGAGCTTGATGTGGCGAAACACATTATGGAAGGCAAAAGCAATAAACGCATTGCCGCAGACTTATTTCTGACTGAAGGCACTGTGAAAAACTATGTATCCAGAATCCTCGATAAACTTGAAATGTCAAACAGAACCGAGCTTACTTTATATTTGCAAAAATTGCTATAACCCCGCTTCACCCTCCTCTCTCCCTTTTTATCACTAAACATATGACGAAAGTAATACCCATATCGAGTACGAAAGTGAATAGAAAACAAGGATCGCCAAGAGTAGAATAAGTGCAGACATGACACAAGGAGTGCTGCACGAATGCTCGAATTAACGGATTTGACAAAAAAGTACGGCGATTTTACCGCTGTCAATCATATATCACTGGGCGTCGAAAAAGGAGAGATATTCGGTCTGCTGGGACCAAACGGCGCCGGTAAATCAACAACGGTGTCGATGATCAGCACCGTGCTCCCGCCGACGGGCGGAACAATCTGCATTGACGGAATCTCATTACAGGAGCAGCCTGCGGCCATAAAAAAAGTGATGGGAGTCGTCCCGCAGGAAATCGCTTTATATCAAGCGTTAAGCGCAAAGGATAATTTGGCTTTTTTCGGAAGTTTGTACGGACTTTCCGGTAAGGAACTTTGTAAACGGGTTGATGAAGTGCTGGACATCATCGAATTACAGGAACAGCGAAATCAAAGAATATCTGAGTTTTCGGGCGGCATGAAAAGACGGGTGAATATCGGTGCCGCGCTAATGAATGAACCGAAACTATTCATTTTAGATGAGCCGACCGTCGGAATTGATCCGCAATCCAGACGCCACATTCTTGAAACCGTGAAGACGTTAAATCAAGAAAAAGGGATGACCGTCATCTACACGAGCCATTACATGGAAGAGGTCGAATACCTCTGTGAAAAAGCGGCGATCATGGATCACGGCTCAATCATTGCCTGCGGGACGAAAGACGAATTGAAGCAGTCAGCCAAAGCCTCTGATACCCTGACCGTGAATGCAGAGGGGCTGAATGATGATGCCGTTAAAAAAATCCGCCGCATTCCCGGTGTTGCCGAGGCTGCTGTCAGCCGGCAGACCATTACGATGCTCGTCTCTGCGGCAGATCGCAATATCCTTGATATTGCGGATGATATCAGGAAAACCGGTATCACCATTAAGGGCATTCATTTCGAGGAAGCCAATCTGGAAAGCATTTTCCTCCGGCTCACCGGCAAAACGCTGCGGGATTCATAGGGGGCGTCATGAAAATATTATTCAGGCTGATCTTATTAGATTTTCGGTTATTGGCCGGCGCAAAGTCTTTCTATATAAAACTGCTTCTGTTTCCGGCGCTGATGATTTTCATTTTAGGAACGGTTTTTCACGGCGATTCAAAAGTGAAGCCATTTCAGACTGCGTTTTATAATGCGGATCACGCGGAGAGTTCTTTGGGTGAGATATTAAAGAATGACGTGCTGAACCAAAACGATCTCATCCGTGTAAAAGATATAGGCAGTTACCAAGAAGGGAAACAGCTTGTCGAAAGCGGTAAAGTCTCCGTTTTTGTATACGTGCCGAAAGGCTTTGCAAAAGCGGCGGAATACAATGAAAAAACAAGTATCAAAGTCATCTCGGACCAACAAGGCTCTGTAAACGGAGACATTGTGGAAATGATGGCCGATTCGTTTGTCACCAGAGTAAAAGCGGAATTCAGCGAAGAAAAAGCGGTGCTGAAGCAGTCGGGACATCTGTCAAAGGGAGATGTCAGCAAAATCATCAGCGGCCTTTCGGGTGAACGTGGACAGACTGTCACCATTCCGAAACAGTCGGCCGGCAATCACGCGGCTCCGATTGATGCGATGCAGTATTATTCAATCGCAATGGTCGTCATGTTCTCCATTATGACCGCGTTTGCGCTCATTCACGGGATAGTGGAAGAGAGACAGCAGCACACGTTATTCAGAATCAAATCAATGCCTGTTTTACGTATCCAATACGTGGCGGGTAAGCTTTTGGGAATCATGTTTGCCATCCTGATGCAAATGGCTGCCGTCATCATCGCAAGCAGCATCTTGTATCAGGTAAAATGGGGCAATTTGTTTGAAGTATTGCTGGTGACGATCGTTTATTCATTTGCGATCGGCAGTATTGTGCTCCTTTGGGGGGTTACTGCAAAAAACCACGAGACCGTCTCAAGCATGGCGGCTCCTATTCTGTATGGCTTCAGTTTTTTAGGCGGAAGTTTTATCGCAAAAGACGGCTTGCCTGACAGTTTGAAAATCGTGCAGGAGCTGATACCGAACGGCAAAGCGATCAACAGCTATGTCAGTGTCACGCAGCATGCCGGTCTGAGCGGTATTGCGGCGGATTTGGCAGAGCTTGCCGCCATCGGCGCCGTGTTTTTATGTTTGACCGTCTGGGTGTTTAAACGGAAGGAGGCTGTTTCATGATGCAGCTGTTATTCATGATCAGACATCAGCTGAAACTGATGCTGCAAAATCGGGCTGCCATCTTTGCGACGATTTCCGCTCCGCTCCTTCTCACATATTTCTTTTCCTTTTCTGCGGATGGCAGTCAGCAGAAGGAAGTATATGTAGCTGATGAGGATCAGAGCGCCTATTCAGCGCAATTTATGAAAATGATTCAGACAGCCGGCCATATAAAAGTCACGAAGGTCACGGAGGACGTATTAAAAACAAAGGTTAATCATCAGGATATATCCTTTGGATTGCTGATCGGCTCTCATTTTGAAGAGACATTATTTTCCGGAGATGAATTGAACGTTTCATTTATTCAGAATGAAGAAAAGGGTGATGCTGTTTTGACAGAGCAGCTGATTGCGCAGCAGGCGGGCGCGCTGAAAAAAATAGTCCGCGATGCAAAAGTGATATCCCGTACGCTGCACACCGATGGAAAGCAGGCGGCAGCTGATCTCTTGAAGGATATTCAGGGTCATTCCGCCGTCACCGTTGACCGCCATCACGTTTATGCAGGCGGGCAGGCGGCTGACAGACTCATCGGATTTTTAGTGATGTTTATCTGGTTCGTTGCAGTCCAAAGCCTGCGATCATTTATAGATGAACAAGAAAATCATACATACGACAGATTGCTGAGCACGCCCGTTTCCTATACGGCATATGCCATCTCTAAGTTTGCGGCGGCGTATCTTTTCGGACTTCTCCATATTATCGTGATTCTCGCTGCCGGAACATTCATGCTGCACATCCGTTTTGCTGATCATGTTTTTGCTGCTGGAGCGGTGCTTGCGGCCTGCTCGTTTGCGCTGACTGCTGTAACGATGGCCGTGATACCGTTCATGAAGAGCCAAAAGCAATTCACGTCGCTTGCTTCCGTTTTTATAGCTGTCACGGGTTTATTGGGAGGGGCTTTCTTCACATTAGACACGGCTCCGGAGTACATGCGGATGCTGTCATTGTTTACCCCTGAAAAATGGGCGATCGGCGCGTTTCAAAACAATGGCGGAGACAGCATGCAGATAGTGCCGCTGAGCCTGTTTCTTGCCGCCGGTGCAGCGTCATTGGTTTTATCACTCTATTTGATAAACCGTAATATGAAAAAACACAGTTAGGAGGATGGCTGCTTTGTATATGGCAGAAATCATCGGAATCATAGAAGTGCTTGCTGGAGCCGCAATGAACGTATGGATCGGCTGGCTCGGAAAAACCTTTTTCGGTAAGGATGACAGAAGCTCAAGAGTCGTGTTAAGAATCTGCGGCATCTTTCTCATAATCAATGGCGTTTCCAGAGCGTTTCATATCTAGTTCACAAAATATTCCGGACTCTTTTATGAAATGTAATCTTTTTCCTTGGGAATCATGTAAAATAGTATAGGATTCTACGAAAAGATTAAGAGGAGGAAGAAACATGAAAAAGAGACTCGTTATGCTATTTGCCGCGGCCGCCGCTGCTTTGTTGCTTGTGAGCGGGTTGTGGGTTCCGTCAGCGTCTGCGGCGCCGGCTCCTGCTTTAACACAAATCCGTATTATCGGTGTGACGTCTGACGGTCAGAATTACCAATGGGAAAATATCGGTCCGAACCAAATCAGCGCATCAAAACCGATGAAGGGGACAACGGGTTATTTAGCCGTATATTTCCAAGGGTATCCGAACAATAATACGATCCAGGCGTTTAACAACGGAACGAATATTACAAATCTTACGTCAAAAGCGCTGGAAGATGAATATACGAAAAACGGCAATATCGTTACAGGCTATATTAAATATTACAGCGTTCCTCTTTCTTATGTCAGTTCAGGAACGTTCTCTTTCTCCGCAACGGGGCTGAACGGGCCGTACACGCCGTTAAGCAGCGGATTTTTCTCCATTCAGGTACAGAGTTAAAACAGCCGCCCGGTGCTTTCATGTATAGTTTTTCTCTCTTTCCGGGAAGCTATTCCTAAAGAAAAGGGAGGGTTTACATGATGGACAGGACACTCGGATATTTGCGCGAGTCGCTTTCGAACCACTTGGAGCATGATGTGTGCCGGGGGGTTTATAAAAAGCTTCAGGTGAAGCATTATGCAAATGAGGGCGAGTTCGTGAAAGATCTAAATGATCTGGAAATGGATGCGCTGAATCAGGTGCTTGAAAAGGAAATCAAATATGCTGAGAACGAGCAGGATGAGAAGCGCACGATGGAATTGAATGAAGTATATGAGCTTCTATTTTAAAAAGCCTCCCGGCGGCCGGGAGGCTTTTTATTGTTTCGGAACCAGTTTACAGAATCATCCAACCCTTTGTATAATGGATAGTTGTGAAAAACACAGACGGAGGAGAAACATGAACGAAACAAAAAAACAGACGGTTCTTGAGTTGTCATCGGTTGAAAAAGCTTTGGTTTATCTGGTGCCGCCATTATTGGGGCTGGTCATCGGATGGTTTCTGCCGGTCATTGCGAAGTGGGCCGTAACATTGGATTGGCTGCCTTTTCACGGGCCGCTGGAAATAATCGCTTCCTTTCACGGATGGAAGGCTGCGGCTGCAACCGCTGTTATCGGCTTAATTGGGGGAGTGTGGCTGACGCGGGCAGCTTTTAAAGAAAGTCTTGTGGCAGTCGTGACGGACAGCGGGGTGTCCTTAACCATATATAATGAAGAAAGCGTGTTTTCGAAAGACAGCATTTCCGGTGTGTTTACGGATGGGAAGTATCTTGTCTTATTAGGCACTGAAGGACAGGAGCTTTTTCGGGAGAAGCTTGAGCCGGCGGTTGAAAAAGCGGCTGATGCGTTTCGCGCGCATGGGTATGTCTGGCTGGGGACGGAAGATCCTTTTAAAGAAGAATACAAACGGTGGGTGCCGGACACGCCGGATTTGGAGCCCGGGGCAAATGCTCTTTTAAAAGCGAGAGAAAAGGCGCTGAAAGAGGAGGAAAAGGCTGATGCGAAAGAGCTGAAAGCGGAAATATCCAAACTGGGCATTACCGTGCGGGAGAAAGGATCGCGCCAATATTGGCGGATCTATAAAACGCCGTCTGCATAAAAAAAGCTGCCGCCGTTTGATACGGCCGGGCAGCCCGGGAACAGATTATTTCTTCTTGTCATCATAATATTGAACCGGGTACATGGAGCCTTCGGATACCATTTTGTTATCTTCAATATCTTCGGGATGCGGGTTGCCTGCTTTGTTGACGGGGAATGATTCAATATCCTGCTTCCCGGAGAGCGATGTTTTCATATTGCGGATAAAGTTCATCACCTTTTGGCGGTTTGATTTATCTTTGAGCAGGTAGGAAGTCACTCCGACAGTCGACACGGCAAGTCCTGAAATGAGCAGTTTTTGTTTCACGATAAAAACTCCTTTCTATTTCTGGCTTGCAGTAGTTATTCCCGCTTAACGGCTGTTTAAACATCGGAAGGTTAATTTTGGCTTGACGCTTTAATGCGATAAAGATTGACAAAACTATTTTCAGAATAATATTATAAATATATGATAGCGCTGGAGTCATATTTTAATTGAAAGGTGTTAACTTTATGAATCAATTACATCGCAGAATGGGAACGTTTGCACTCATGATGGTCGGACTTGGGTCGATGATTGGCTCCGGTTGGTTATTCGGGGCGTGGCGGGCGGCTCAGATTGCGGGACCTGCCGCAATTATTTCCTGGATTATCGGTATGATCGTAATTTTGTTTATCGCACTTTCTTACAGTGAATTGGGTTCAATGTTCCCGGAAGCCGGGGGAATGGTAAAATATACTCAATATTCTCATGGATCATTTATTGGATTTATCGCAGGATGGGCAAACTGGATTGCGATTGTTTCCGTTATTCCGGTGGAGGCGGTTGCGTCTGTTCAATATATGAGCTCATGGCCGTGGGACTGGGCAAAGTGGACAAGCAATCTCGTTCACAACGGCACACTTACGGGAGAGGGGCTCGGCTTCGCATCCGTATTGCTGATTATTTACTTTTTACTGAATTATTGGACAGTTAACTTGTTTTCAAAAGCGAATTCATTGATTACCATCTTTAAAATTATTATTCCGGGGCTGACAATCGGAGCGCTGCTGTTTACCGGTTTTCACGGCGGAAACTTCACATCCGGTTCAAGCATTGCGCCGAACGGCTGGGCGAGCGTGCTGACGGCGGTGGCCACATCAGGTATCGTATTTGCGTTTAACGGGTTTCAAAGCCCGATTAACATGGCCGGAGAAGCAAAAAATCCCGGCAAATCGATTCCGATTGCGGTTGTCGGTTCGCTGCTGGTCGCAACCGTCATTTACGTCCTATTGCAAATCGCATTTATCGGTGCGGTTGAACCTTCCATGATCGTTCACGGCTGGAGTCACCTGAACTTTAACTCTCCATTTGCCGATTTGGCGATCGCATTGAATATCAACTGGCTTGTCATTATTCTTTATGCGGATGCGTTCGTATCTCCGTCGGGAACGGGTATCACATATACCGCTACGACGTCACGCATGATTTACGGCATGGAAAAAAATAAATATATGCCGAGCATTTTCGGAAAGCTTCATCCGCTGTACGGCGTGCCGCGCCAAGCGATGATTTTCAACCTGATCGTATCGTTTATCTTTCTGTTTTTATTCAGAGGATGGGGCGTGCTTGCTGAAATCATTTCCGTAGCGACGCTGATTTCTTATATCACGGGTCCCGTGACGGTAATGACGCTGCGGAGGACGGCGGCGGATTTGTACAGGCCTCTCCGTCTGAAAGGACTCAGCGTGGTTGCACCGCTCGGCTTCGTGTTCGCGTCTCTCGTGCTGTATTGGGCGCGCTGGCCGTTAACAGGGCAGGTGCTGTTTATCATTTTGATCGGCCTTCCGATTTATTTCTACTACCAAGCGAAAGCGAAGTGGAAAGGATTCCGCAGAAACTTTAAAGGCGGCGTTTGGATGGTTGTCTATCTGCTCAGCATGATGGTCATTTCATGGCTCGGAAGTGAAAAATTCGGCGGTCTGAACATCATTCCGTACGGATGGGATATGGGGCTGATCGCAATCGTTGCCCTTGCCTTCTATGCGTGGGCGCTGAAGAGCGGATTCAAGACTGAGTATTTGAAAGACGCCAAAGCAATCAACGATCAATTAAAAGGCGGGCAGGCGGAAGCCGCTGCCGGAAAAGAATAATGATTGATAAAAACCTTGCGGTAACGTTCCCGCAAGGTTTTTTGATCAGGCAAAAAAACATGGGTTCGGCATCATCTCCGAACCCATGCTGGCTTTATGATTTATATTCTTTTTTAACCTTTTGAAATATATCCGCATAGTTGGTGAACACACCGGTTACGCCCCAATTCAGCAGACGGCGCATGTCCGTCTCGCTGTTCACGGTGTAAGGGTGAAGCAGTAGGCCGTGGCTGCGAATGTTCCGGACATTTTGAGCGTTCAGCGCTTTGTAATCCGGTCCGATTCCGACGGCATATGTTTTGATGTCTGTTAAATCTGCGTCAGTCATTGAGGTCATCTGTTCCGCTTCAAGCAATTGGACGGCGGGAAGTTTCGGATCGAGCTGTTTGATTTTCAGAAGGCTCTCCCTGCTGAAAGACTGAATGATAACTTGTCCAAGTTTCGCATGCTTACCTGCCAATTTGTATTTTTTCAGTGAGGCGATCAGTTTTTCTTCCATACCCGGATATGTTTCGGGCGCCTTTGTTTCAATATAATAGTTTGCATGTCTGCCGAACCGTTTTAACACGTCATCAAGTGTGGGAACGCGAAGTCCGGCGTATTGCGGTTTTGCTTTTTCCGGATAGGCCTTATTGAACCAAGAACCGGCGTCGAGCTTTTGAATCTCTGCTAATGTATGATCCTTCACCCAGCCTTGTCCGTTTGTGGTGCGGTCCAGTTTTTCATCATGCATGACGATCAGCTTGCCGTCTTTTGTCATTTGTAAATCCAGCTCAATATAGTCAGCCTTCATTTTTTGCGCAGTTTCATAAGAAAGGATCGTGTGCTCCGGGACATACCCCGAAGCACCGCGATGGGCAATGGTTAAAATTCTGTCAGGAGACAAGAGGTTTCCTTTTCCCGCCGCCGATACAGGCGTGACGATGAATGACAATAAACCGAATGAAAGCAATACCAAAGCAAACAACTTATGTTTCCGCATGTTTTCTTCCCCCTTAAAAATCAATATCTGTCTCTAGTGTAGAAAATCGTTGTAAATGCTGTACTGCAAAAATATTAATCTTTTATGTTGTTTTCTTACACATGCTCCGCCCGCTTGCCCGTATTCCACGTCATCGCCAAGAAGACGATGGACAGCACGCATGAGGAGATAAGCATGATAAAGCCGCCGTTCCAGTCAAAGCGGTCTACGACATAACCCATGATGGCGTTGGCGAAAGCAGAGCCTCCGATGTAGCCGAAAAACCCGGTTAAGCCGGCTGCCGTTCCCGCCGCTTTTTTAGGCGCAAGGTCAATGGCCTGAAGTCCGATCAGCATGACAGGCCCATAGATTAAGAATCCGATGCTGATCAGCGCGATATTATCGATGAGCGGATGACCGGCAGGGTTAAGCCAGTAGACCAATACAGCGATAAATACGCCGGCCATGAACAGCACGCCGGCCGGTGCGCGGCGGCTTTTGAAAAATCGGTCGCTGATCCAGCCGCACAAAATCGTTCCCGGAATTCCCGCATATTCATAAAGGAAATAAGACCATCTGGAATCTTCAGGAGAGAACCCTTTCGCTTCCGTCAAATAAGTCGGCGCCCAGTCAACGACACCGTACCGCACGAAATAAACAAAGACATTGGCAAATGCGATATACCACAGAAATTTATTATTCAGCACGTATTTGAAAAGAATTTCTTTGGTCGTCATCTCTTTTTCCTGGTCTTTGAACGCATGTTTCGGATAGTCATTCCGGTATTCTTCAATCGGCGGAAGCCCGCAGGATTGCGGCGTGTCCCGAACGAGAAGAACAATCACAAATGAAATGACGATGGCGATAATCGCCGGAAAGAAAAATACGCTTTTCCAAGTAACAAACATGGCGATGCCGAGAGTCACGAGCGGGGCGAGAATACCTCCGCCTATGTTATGGGCGACATTCCATATCGACATTTTCGTTCCGCGTTCACTGATGGAAAACCAATGAGCCATCGTCCGTCCGCAAGGCGGCCAGCCCATCCCTTGAAACCATCCGTTAATAAACATAAAAATGAACATAATCGTCACGCTTGACGTGACCCATGGCATGGAAACAAATAAAATGTTGACGACACCTGACAAAAACAGACCTGTCGCAAGGAAATACCTCGGGTTGCAGCGGTCAGACACCATCCCCATAATAAATTTGCTGAAGCCGTAAGCGATTGATACGGCCGCAAGCACCAAGCCAAGTTCCCCTTTTGAAAACCCTTGTTCCTGAAAATAAGGAATAGCGAAGGCAAAGTTTTTGCGAAGTAAATAATACCCGGCATACCCGATGAAAATCCCCAAAAATACCTGCAGCCTGAGCCGTTTATAGGCCGCATCCGTCTTTGAATCATCCAATCTCTCAATATGCGGAGCCGGCTTGAACAATTGAAACATCATATCCTCCCCTTTGCTGAACGTCTATCATGATGTATGTATGACTCCTTTCCTTGAAAATGACAAAAAGAACCAGAAATCACCCTTATGAAAGGGCGCGGTTTCCTGGTTCTCCTCATCTCCATCCAAAAATCATTAACTTGTATATGATAGCGCTTTCTTAAATTATCACAGTCTGGCGTGAATGTAAACGCTTTAAGGAAAGTTTTCATTTTTTTGAATAAATAACCGGAGGGAATATCAGCCGGAGCGCGAAAGATTTGATGTACTCGATTTTGTACTCAGGCATAAGATGTGTTAGGCCGAACTAAGAAAAGCGAAGGGAGTGCATCTGTTGATTGATGAATTGGATTTTGCGTTCGGTGTTCTGCCGCTTTGTATCATCATCCTGTCAGTCGCCGGAACGTACCTGTTTAAAAACGCGTTCATTATGCCGGCTGCCGCTTTGGCCGTTTGCCTTATATGCACCTTTACCATATTGAATTTCTCGTTTATCGGGTGGGCCGTCGTATACACGCTCGTCTCTTTCGCGTTATCGCATATTACGATGGTGGTGATCAGCCAAAATAAAAAATAGGATCGGCGGCAGCCGATCCAGCTATCAAAAGCAGAGATGCGTTCTCTGCTTTGTTTTATTTATGAATGTGCAGGAATTCCTTGATGACCGCGGTCTGTTCTTCTTTCGGGTAGCTTCTGTACAGATGGCTGGCTAAGCGGACGGGGTCACCGAAGAAGTACCGCTCATATTGTGTCTGCCTTGTTCCAAAGGGGCTCATGGTCAAATCCCATGCGAGGCGGAACACTTTTACCCGGTCCTCAGCGTTCAATTCGGCCGCCTGTAAATATTGGTCAAGGTCTCCTCTGATGTCGGAACGGAACGCTTTTTCAGTCGGCAAAGTCACCATTCCGCTTGCCCCGATCAGCTGGATGATTTCCGTGAAGCGCGGGTAGATGTCAGGGAAAATCGCGCTGACCACACGAAGCGGAGTGACACTCGGACGCATATAACCCCATTCGTCTGTTTCGGCATCATTCTCCGACTTTTCCAAAAGGGCTTTCATCGTTTCCAGACCGGTGATGATCTCAGCCATCTTGGCCTGAATATGCTGATATTCCCCCACATCTATCGCATCGACAAGCGTCTGGGCGAGGCCCAGGAGAAACTCCGTCTTTACAATTTGTCTCGTGATAACTTGATGAAATGCGAAGGCGTTAAAAGAGCTTTTCATATTAAAATCAAAAGCCGCCTCGTAATTATTGTAAAAAAATACGCGTTCCCAAGGGACCAAAACGTGATCAAATACAACGATAGAATCCATTTCTTCATATCTTGAGCTGAGCGGATAATCAAACGATGATTTTCCGAGTACGAAAGATTCCCTGCAGATGAATTTTACTCCTTTTGTATTGGAAGGGATTGAAAAAGCGAACGCTTCATCCGATTCAAAATACATCTTAGGCAGAGAAATCACGAGCACTTCATCCGTCAGGCCGCCTTGTGTGGCTAAAATCCGCGCGCCGTGTATGATAAGGCCTTTTTCATTTTTATCGACGACTTTTGCCGAGATAGGTGTCGGCGATACGTTTACACCCATTTGTGAACGATTCACCTGAGGGGTGATAAACGTGTGCGTAAAAGAAAGATCCTGTGCGGCAGCGCGTTCGTACAGCGCTTGAACATGTTCCGGAAAACAATGATCACGGTCTTTCAAAAGCGCGGCAGAGGAGGCGAAGCTCATCAGCACGGTATTCATATAATCCGGGCTTCGTCCCATCATTCCGTGCGTGTGTCTGGCCCAATGTTCGAACATGTTTCTTCTTCTTTTTACGTCTTCTTTCGTTTTCGGCTGCAGGTATGAAAGCCCGGTCCGTT
This sequence comes from Bacillus sp. R45, assembly GCF_021729365.1. NCBI lineage: Bacteria > Bacillati > Bacillota > Bacilli > Caryophanales > Bacillaceae > Bacillus > Bacillus sp. R45. Next base: position 228,670 of record NZ_CP091421.1, read on the forward strand.
CTTTATTACCGGGAAGACTGTAAGTCATTTGATCTTTCATGTCCGGTTTCGTTTGCAAATCATAAAGAGAGCGCTTCGTTTCCAGAAGGCCCTTAAATGCGGGATGTTCAGAAATCTGTCCCTCGATCTTTTCACCATCAAGCCAAATCTCATTTCCTAGCTGATTTAATCGGTCAATGAACATTTTGCCATTAATGATACCCATCATGTCGCCCTTCTTTCTTTGCAGATCCACTATCTCATTATATTGAAAACGAAATTGGGTGTTCCGGTTATTTCCAAAGGAGAAGAGCCTTTTTTGATAAGGGGGGTGAAGGGATTGCATCATAAAAAAACCCCTTAAGCAGAGGGGTTTTTAACTGATCATGTCTTTGTATCGTTGTTCGAGGACAAAGTCTATCATTCCGGTGATACGGGTGTTTTCAGATTTTTGTCTGAAACGGTCAGACACTTGGATTTTCCTTGAAAACGGAAATACAGCAAAAATCCAAACAAGGCCGGCCAGGCCAAAAACCATCTGCAGAGCCATTTCAATCAAATCATTAAAATGAGTGCTGAAAAAAAAGATATATAACGTGATGAATGTGACTGTACATACGATTTTGACAGTATGTTGGAAGGTGAGGAGCGGTTCAGTGAAACACATTTTCATTTGATTCAGTGTGAGCGAATCTTGTTTCATTAAATATGTAAGCAGTTCTTTGTCATTTTGACTTCGCGGAATCAAATCATTTTCTATTTTTTGAACGGTGTCCTTGTATGTCTGCATATCAATCTTCATACGAATCCTCCTTAAAAAATAACTCCAAGAATACTCATTGAGCATTCCTGGAGCAAGGAGCTGCTTGTTCAATTATAGAAATAGTGATAAAACTGTGCTGAACAAGGCTGCAGCTCCTCCTAATTCAGGTGCTAAAACGACTAAAGCACCGATCCCTACAATAACAATAATTCCTGCGCCTGCAATAGCCATGGTATTCACGACAGAATCCCAATCCGGAGAGTACACTTCTTCGGAATCCGGCAATCTGAAGCTCTTTTGTTTTATTTTAAATGTAATGGTAGTTGTTAGTCCAGTAGTAGCACTGTCACCGACCGGAATATCAGGTGTATAAATTTTAAATTGAATATTCAGCGATCCCGCAGCCGGATTGACATACACTTCTAAATAACCGTTGCGGACTGACAAGCTCAGACTGTTAAGCAGGTTTTGATAGGAATCAATTTGTGATGCTGTAAAAGAGACTTGTGAATCTCCCATCAGACCGGTAATATAAGCTCCCGGTTTGCCATTTGTAATGGTAACTGTGTTGGGAGAACCTTCGCTTGGCACTGTTGCCAAAAGTGAAGTAGATAAAAGAATATCCATTTCAGGTGATGCATAAATGGTTTCTGTCTTGTCGAATTCAAACATGGCATTCGCAAGATTCGATATATTTTCTAAAGCAGGAATGGTTGTTAAAATGTCCGTCAATGTGCGCAGTCTTGCATCATACACGGGATCAGAAGGCGGATGGACGCTGCTTGCACCCGAGTCTTTTCCGGAGTATCCGTCTTTGTCAATGGCGACTTTTCCCGCTCCGCTTCCGATCGTTCCTTCATAAAATTGATCAAAAGCCCAGTTTTTCGGCATCGGGTATCCGAGGTTGCCGCTGAATCCGGTCGACATGTTAGCCGTAAAGCTATATTTGGTCAGACCTGCTTCTGACGTCCGGATACAAATGTTTCTCGGTCCGTATACCCCGATTTCATATTTCGGCGCAGTTGAGAACGCCTGCATTTTCATAAAGGCTGACTTGATTTCTTGAAAGTAAGGGATGATTTTATCCGTGACTTCATAATCATACGCATCAAAATCGACGGCAAAGTAAATGGTCGTTCCTGACGGAAAACCTAATCTTCGGGCGGCTGATGCAGCGCTGTACGCATCTCTCGTTCCTTGGTCTTTTACAAAATAAGAAGATTCATAGCCGCCGTCCTGATAAATCGGAAACACGCTTAAGCCGGCATTGAAAATCGCGGAAAGTTCTTTTGACGTTAACGCTTTCGATGTCAGTCCGCTGCTAGTCCGCACATTCCCGGTCAGATATCTTCCCACGATCTTATAGCCATTCTCACGCAAAGTTTTAGCCGTATCTGCCGTCAAAATGGCAGCGGTGTCACAAGCTGAAGCAGCCCGCGTTGTGTCGCCTGAGCTTGATAATAAAGCTTTAATCGTCGGCATGTCCGCATAACCTGTCTGCGGCAGGCACATAAATTCTTGGAAAGCTTTCACTGCCGATACAACTCCGACGCCGTATTTTCCGTCGAATTCACCGGGGTCAAATGATTTCCCATTACAGTAAAGCGCGTATTGAACAATCAAAACAAAGCCTGTCCGTGAATCGCCGGGAGTCAAGGTAGGACATAAGCTGGTCGTTCCGTTCCCGAAAAATCCATTGGCGACGCTTGTGCTCATGCCTTCTTCTTTTTGCAGAGCATAGATGAGAGCCTTGTTTGTATCGCGGGCATATAAGCCGTCACAAGGCATCAAGCCGATGTAGTCATTGTAATCCCGGTTCAGGTTCTGCTGGATTTGGCGGATTCTTTTGTCGCCTCCCGCTACTAACCGAAAAGCGCTCATATCCAGCAAAGCCTTCATAATGAGTGCCGTGACGATGCCGTCTTGCTTAGTAAGTCCGGCCGCTTTTTGAAACTCTTTTACAGCGCTTTCGGTATTTTCATAGAAAACGCCAGAAAATCCGCCCGGGTTAAACCCTTTACACCACAGCGCCCCCTGCAGAATGTAATTCATGTTTGTCGGCTTAGAATCGGGAGCCTGCTTTTTCAACGGTTTAAACAATCTTTGTGTCGTCGGTCCGAAGTTATCGGCAGGTTCTGAAATACCGAGCTCAATTTGAAGCGCCCGTGTCAGACCGTAAATGGTGTCCCAGCCTGTTTTTCCGTTTTCCGGCACCTTGTTGTACCCGTGTCTGCCTTTGTACGTCTCATTCAGCCATTGTTGTGTTTCCAGGACCATTTCGTCCATTGCAATCCCTCCATTACGTGTAGTGTGCGTTCATTCATAGGTGGCAAACGTATGACAGTTTGTCATGGGTGCAGGAGTTTGTCCGAGGGCAGCCCCATCATACAAACGCCGATAGAGAGGCATTGATAGGTAAAGATCTCTCTATGACAATTGATACAAAAACAGCAAAATGGATAGCGCTTTAAAGTAACTTTATCACTTAATCAAAAATAACAAGAATCATAAGTATTAGTCATATAGTCATTTTCAGGGCTGTTCTCATCTCTTCCTGCAATCAAAATGGTTAGTTGGACGGATTTATGATTAGCTATATTGTCATTAACATAAATAGGGTAAATAGTTACAGGAAGGAAGGATTTTCTCGATGAAAAGCAAAAAGATTTTTAAGTCGCTCATCATTATTTTTACTCTTTTAATCAGCGGAATTGGTTTTATGGGTTTTTCTTCTCCGCAAAAAGCAGAGGCTAAAGACTGGCTTCATACTTATAAAAGCGGGTATTTCACTAACTATGTGATCAATACATATCATCCTAAATTCACTAAGACGACAAAAAAGTACAGCTTGAGAGCCGTGACTTTTAAATCCAACAGTAAAGGGAAGGGCACGTATAAAATATACGTTCAAAAGCAAGTCAACGGCAAAGGTGCCTGGAAAACAATCAAAACCGCCAATGCAAAGAAAAATGGAACGACTTATTTTGAAACACCTTTGTTAAAAAAAGGAGATTCATACAGATTTAAAATGGTCAATCAAGGTTCGAAAAAACGTGTCAATTATAGTGCGAGTTGGATTGTATTCGCTTCATAATTTTGATTTTCAGCTTATAATGTTTTAGCTGCCGCAGCTGCGGCAGCTTTTTATTTTCTCCGGAGCTCAACCGCCAGGGAGACCGCATCTGTCTCTTCGGGCGTACGTTTGTATTCACCGCATCATTCTGGATTATGCGGAAAGGTACATCGTTTCAATGAAAAGCCGATCCCGGGTCCTTTTGATTTGTTTGAAAATGTTCTGATATAAAAAAGGCGTGCCGCGGTGTAAAATGGCTATATTGATAAAAATGGAGGTTGAGATGGATCAAGATTATATGACTGAGCTTGTCTCAGTCCAGCTGAAGAAAATCCGGTCGGAGAGAGGCTACACACAGGAGAAAATGGCGGATGTGATCGGCCTTTCTAAAAAGTCGCTGGTGCAGATTGAGAAAGGGCGGGCGCTTGCGGAATGGCCGCACGTTGTGGCGGTTTGCGCGCTTTTCAGATCAAGTGAAACACTGCAATCCGTATTAGGAGATGATCCGCTGGAGGTCATTGAAACGGTTGCTCACCGCACAATTGACAGGCCGAAGGGGAAGACGATGGGCGGCAAGGTGTGGTGGAAAGCCATCGAGAAAAAAGGCGAGTTCCGCTTGCAGCAGCATTTGATTTCCCACCATTACCGCATCCTTGATTCTTATGATGATCTGTGGTTCAGCAGTTTTGAAAAGGCAGAAGCTTTGGAGCGGCTTGATGAGCTGTTTTTGGAGGCGGAGGAAGCGAAGCGCTGACGCACCTCCGGTTGATGTATTTTCTGACAAGTGAGAAAATATGTATAAATTCCAGCCAAAGGAGAGATTCGAATGAAGCCTGAAGATATCGTCCGAAGCGGCCCGAATCAGTACATATGCAAGGAAGGAATCGCAAAAGAACTTCCGGGGCTGCTGGAGACATTCAGAAAACCCGTTATTGTGACCGGAATCAAATCCTATCAGGCGTTCTCCGATTACGGCGGCGGTTCTTCCTGGGATGTGATTCAGCACAAAGGATACTGTTCACCTGAGGCGGTGCGTAAGGTCTGCGGGCAGGCGGAAGACGCGGATGTGATCATCGGTATCGGAGGCGGCACGATTTTGGATTTGGCAAAAGCGGCGGCAGACCGGCTTGATATTGAGGCTGTGATGCTTCCTTCCATTGCGGGGACGTGTGCGGCAAGTACGCCGTTGAGTGTCATATATGATGACAGCGGCAATTTTATCAGAGTTGATTATCACAAGCGTTCAAGCTATTTGACGCTTGTTGATCCGCTGTTTTTGCTTTCCTCTCCCATTGAATATATGAAAAGCGGGATCGGTGATACGCTGGCGAAATGGTATGAGGCCGAGGCGGTCATCAGAAATACGGAGGAAGCGCCGCCTCTGATGGCGCAGGCGGGGCTGAGACAGGCGGAATATATCCGTAATCTGTTATTGCGTTACAGTGAAGCCGCCGTCGTAAGCATGGAGAAAGGCGAGCTGTCCGTGCCGTTCATCCATACGGCGGAAACGATCATTATGCTTGCGGGAACGGTCGGCGGGTATGGCGGCCGTTTGTGCAGGATGGCAGGGGCGCATGCGGTCCACAACGGCCTCAGTTTTCTTCAGGAGACACATCAGGTGCTGCACGGCCAGAAGGTTGCTTACGGCATATTGGTGCAGCTCGCGCTTGAGAATCGGAGACATGAGATTGAAGAGCTGCTTCCGTTTTACCGCCGGCTCGGTTTCCCCGTCAGTCTCTGTGCTCTCGGCATCCTTGACAACCATGAGGAAGCAAAGCGCCGCATCGCTTCTCACGCCTGCCGGGCGGAAGAATCGTTATGCTTAATGGGGCAATATTGCGGGAAGGACGTGTCAGCGGCGATTGAATCGCTCGAATCAGCACAAAAGACAGGATAGAGCTTGTAATCTGTCTTGTCTTTATTTTTTGAATATTTCCGTTATAATGAGTGGGGTATAGAAAGGGAGGGGCCAAAGGACATGTATCAGGCGAAGAAGATGTTGTTATTAGGATCAGGCGAGCTGGGGAAAGAAGTCGTCATTGAAGCGCAGCGGCTCGGGGTTGTCACTGTAGCCGTTGACAGCTATGAGCATGCTCCCGCCATGCAGGCCGCACACAAAAGCTATGTGATTGATATGCTTGATAAAGCGCAGGTCAGAGAAGTCATTGAGAAAGAAAAACCGGACTTAATCGTGCCGGAAGTGGAAGCCATTGCGACGGATGAGCTGCTGAAGCTCGAGGAAGAAGGGTTTCACGTCATTCCGAATGCGCGTGCGGCAAAGCTGACGATGGACCGTGAAGGCATCAGACGGCTTGCAGCAGAGACGCTTCATCTTCCGACTGCCGGCTATGAATTCGCGAATACATACGAAGAATTTAAAGAAGCGGCGGAAACAATCGGCTTTCCGTGCGTGGTAAAGCCGCTGATGAGCTCTTCCGGAAAAGGGCAAAGCGTGTGCCGCTCGGCTTCCGGGCTGAAAAGCTGCTGGGACATGGCAATGGAAGGCGGCCGGGTGAAAAACGGCCGGGTCATCGTTGAGGAATTCATTCCGTTTGAATCAGAAATCACTCTTCTGACAGTGCGCGCGGCGAACGGTACGTCCTTTTGCGCGCCGATCGGACATGAACAAAAAGACGGTGACTATATTGAATCATGGCAGCCTCATCATATGACGGAACAGCAGATTGAAGAGGCGAAACACATTGCGAAAAGCATAACGGATGAGCTCGGCGGATACGGTTTGTTCGGGGTGGAGCTTTTCCTTACTGAAGATAAAGTATATTTCAGCGAGGTGTCTCCCCGTCCGCATGATACGGGGCTCGTAACGCTTGTGACGCAAAATTTGTCAGAGTTTGCGCTGCATGTCCGCGCGGTCTTGGGATTCCCGATTCCGGAAATCATTCAGCTGTCGCCGGGGGCAAGCCGTCCGCTGAAGGCGCCCAAAGAGCTTGCTGATTATGCGGTTGAAGGTTTGGAGAAAGCTTTGGCGGTAAAAAGCACTCAGGTCCGCGTATTCGGTAAACCCGTCACGAAAGTCGGACGCCGTATGGCGGTTGCGCTTTCTGCAGCCGAGACCGTTGAAGAGGCCAGAGAAAGAGCGGCCGAAGCACTCAGTCATTTATCAATTACATAAAATGATCTTAAAAGGCGTTTTTACCGTAATGGTAAGGCGCCTTTTTTGTTTGGACAGACTATATACTGGAAAACGGGGTTGTGAGATAATGTATGAGGCCGTTTTGTGCCGGTTTTTTAATTCTTGAAACTTTTTATGTCCGCAATCGTTATATGTAATGTTCTCATTTCACGGAGAAGGAAATAACAATACATCATACGGCTTTTCATTCATCAAGAACGGACAATCCGGATCGCAGCATGGAATATTTAAGCAGGGTAATCCGGAATAGAGGAAACCATGATTGCTTACCTTAATATGAACGGCGAAAAAACAAAAATCACCAGATTAGATTGTTCAAATAACACCAAATGCTGTATAATAAAAGAATTTGAATGATAGCATTGAAAGGATTTCATTTTATGTTTCCGTAAAATGGAGTCTTTATGCATACGCAGTCCGATTTGATATGGTTTTAATTGGAGGTTTGTGTAAACTGTGAATTATATACCTAGTATGATTACAATTGGAAATTTTATTTGCGGGCTCTTATCGATTCATTCCCTTTTGTATCATAATATACACTCTGCGGTGATCTTTATTTTCACCGGGATGTTTCTTGATTTCTTTGACGGTTTGGCCGCCCGTAAGCTGAACGCGGTATCGGAGATGGGAAGGGAGCTTGACTCTTTTGCTGATCTCGTGACGTTCGGCGTAGCGCCGTCCATGCTCGCTTACAGTGTTTCACTATATACGCTTCCGTTCATCGGAATTTTAATCGCGCTTTCCTACAGCATCTGCGGGATGATCCGTCTTTCCAGATTTAATATTGAACAAAGCAAGCTGCCGACGTTTATCGGGATGCCGATTCCGTTTGCGGGTATGTGTCTTGTCATTTTGAGCTTTATCAATAACGCTTTTCTTCTGGGGGCGGGAACGATCGCGCTCGGTTATTTAATGGTCAGCAACATTAAATTTCCGCACTTTAAAAAACAGGCGCCTGAAAACCTGGAGAGCAGAAGATGGAATTAGTTCAGCAATTAATATCCGATTACGGATATATCGCGATTTTTCTTATGCTGACACTCGGTATTATCGGATTGCCTATTCCGGATGAAGTCATGATGACGCTTGTGGGTTACTTCGCTCATTTAAACGTGCTGAATTACGGGCTCTCCATTCTGATCAGCTTTATCGGAGCGCTCCTTGGGATGATTATCAGCTACTTCATCGGCAGAAAAGCCGGCCGGCCGTTTATTAATAAGTTCGGGAAATGGGTCGGCCTGAAGGAAAAGAGGATGGAGAAAGTAGACAGGTGGATGAAGAAGTACGGGCCGTACACCATTATTTTAGGTTATTTCATCCCCGGCATCAGACACGTGACCTGCTACTTTTCCGGAATCGGCAGAATGGAATTCAAAACCTACTTATGCTTCGCCGCCATCGGAGCGTTTTTATGGTGTTTTATTTTTATTACTATAGGAAAATTCATAGGAGTAATCAATGTTTAATACTGCCGCTAAAGTTCTTTACCGTTCATTGATTGAACTGACTAATAATCGATTGACGTCTTATCTCATTAAAAACTTCTGTGAATCGAAACTGAGCAAGCCGATGATTCCGCTGTTTTCCAAACACTATCGCATTAACTGGAATGAAACGGAACGCACGGCTTCTGACTTTGATTCACTGGCGTCATTTTTCATTCGTGATATTAATTTGAATCTCCGCCCCGTGGCAAAAGAGAAGAACGCCATCGTCAGCCCGGTGGACGGCGTCGTTCAGACGGTGGGCATGATTAATCCCAATCAAACTTTCATGGTAAAAGGGAAGGATTATTCGTTCGCCGAACTGACGGGGTTTAAAAGCGCCGATCACAAGTATAACGGCGGGTGTTTTGCCGTGCTTTACCTGAGCCCGAGACATTACCACCGTTTCCATTCTCCCGTCAGCTGCACGTATAAAAAGCTGGCCGAGCTGGGGAAACGCTCCTATCCCGTTAATACGATGGGGTTAAAGTACGGGAAAGATGTGCTCTCAAAAAATTACCGTTATGTGTACGAGCTGACCCGTGCTGATCAGCAGATGCTCATGATTCCGGTAGGTGCGATGAATATTAACTCGATCGTTCAGACAAACACCGGAAACCGGCTTGAGACGGGGGAAGAGCTGGGCTATTTTTCATTTGGATCGACCGTTATTTTAGTATTCGAGAAAGGTATGTTTACCCCTTCGGATAACCTGACTGAAGGCCGTGAATTACAGGTCGGTCAGATCATCGGTTATGCGGAGTCACAGGAGGAGGCGTCCGCTTTATAAAAGCTGCTCCTCTTTTTTATATGGTGTAAGGAAGTGGACTTTATGGAAGAAAAGGATTTGGGAAAACTGATCGAACAGTACCAGGATACAGGCGATCAGCAAATTCTTGAAGCGGTGCGGGATGCATGCCGGCCTGTCGTTGAGGCGCTCATCTCAGAACTGGCTGAAGACAGCGCGGATCTTCTGCGGGCAAAAGGCCGTGACCGTTTTCCGTTTATTATCGGCAAGTATCAGACCGCGGCCGGCCTTTCGCTTGAGACCTTTTTGCGCAATACGTATCGGTTTTATTTTCAGCAGGTTTTAAAAGGCGAAGCGTGACTGGAAGAAAGAGTACGGACGGAAATGTTCATCTTTCGCCCGTTTTCCTGTATGATATAGTATAGTGTGCGTGATCATTAATATAATTGAACAGGGTGTATAAATCATGGAAAAACAATATAGAGTTTTACTTTATTATAAATATGTAAAGATTGATGAGCCTGAAGAGTTCACGGCTCAGCATTTGAAGTTTTGTAAGGAGCTCGGTCTGTTAGGCCGTATTTTGATTTCTGAGGAAGGCATTAACGGCACGGTGTCCGGAACGGTTGAACAGACGGAACAATACATGAATGCGCTGAAAGCTGATCCGCGTTTTGCCGACATGCCGATCAAAATTGACGAGGCTGACGGCCATGCATTCCGCAAAATGTTTGTGCGCCATAAAAAAGAGCTGGTGACGCTTCGTCTCGAAGATGATGTTGATCCGAATGTCACGACGGGCAAGCATTTGAAACCGAAAGACTTTTATGAGCAAATGCAGGATCCTGACACGATCGTGATCGACGCCAGAAACGACTATGAGTATGACCTCGGTCATTTCCGCGGAGCGGTCAGACCTGATATTGAGGCGTTCCGTGAGCTGCCGGACTGGATTGAAGAACACAAAGACATGCTTGAAGGCAAAAAAATCCTCACGTACTGCACAGGCGGCGTACGCTGTGAGAAATTTTCCGGCTGGCTGCTGAAGCAGGGATTTGAAGACGTGTCCCAGCTTGACGGCGGTATCGTCACTTACGGTAAAGATCCTGAAGTGCAAGGGCAGCTGTGGGACGGACAGTGCTATGTGTTTGACGAAAGAATCAGCGTACCGGTCAACCGCGTAGAGCACGTTATCATCGGAAAAGATTATTTCACGGGCGAGCCGTGCGAGCGTTATGTGAACTGCGCAAATCCGGCATGTAATAAAAAAATGATCTGCACACCTGAGAATGAATACAAATACATGCGAAGCTGCAGTCACGAATGCCGTACGAACGAACGAAACATGTATGTGAAAGAGCACGAAATGACTCAGGAAGAAATCAATGAACGCCTTGCTTTGATTGAAAAAGAGGATCATGCGGCGATTGATTAATAGAAAAGACCACCAATGAGGTGGTCTTTTTTGTGTTTACATACTTTCTGTCCGGGCGGTCTGATCTGCCGTGACGGGTCCTTTATATGTGAAGGCTTTTTCCCATTTGGATACGACGATGCAGGCGACCGCATGGCCGGGCACGTTGACACCGGTTCGCGCCATGTCCATGACGCGGTCGACACCGGCAATGATGGCGACGCCTTCCGCGGGGAGACCGACGGCATTCGCTGTCGCCAGAAGCACGACGAGTGAGCCTGACGGGACGGCGGCAATGCCTTTGCTTGTCATGACGAGCACAAGCATCATCAGAAGCTGCTGAGAAAGCGGCATCTCCACATGAAACGCCTGCGCCAGGAAAATACAGGACACCGATAAATAGAGGCTTGAACCGTCACAGTTAAGCGATAAACCTGACGGAACCACAAAGGAGACGACCCGCTTCGGACAGCCGTATTTCTCCATCCGATCCATCAGCTGAGGCAGAATGGTTTCTGTGCTTGTCGTGGAGAAAGCGATCAAAAACAGATCCCAAATCATTTTCAGCACTTCAAAGTACTTGATTTTAAAGATAAGCCCCACGATCGGAAACAGAACGAAGAGGATCAGGAACAGCCCGAGAAACACAGTGCCGATCAGCTTCAGCATCGGGAGCAGAAGCGCGATTCCGAATTGCCCGACGGAGGCGGCCATCAGGGCGAGAACGCCGATCGGAGCGGTGACCATCACCATCTGCGTCAGCTTGAACATAATATTTGCCGTGGATTCGAAGAAACTCATGACAGGTGCGGAGGCTTTGCCGATGCCGGCTGCGGCAACACCGAATAAAATCGCGAAAAAAATGACGGCGAGAAGATCATTTTTCGCCATAACGTCAATGATGTTAACGGGGATAATATCAAGAAGCATTTGTTTCAGATCGACTACTTTTTCCGTATAGCCGGAAAGCTCGTGAATGTCTTTTTTAGCAAGATGAGAGAGGTTAAGTCCGACTCCCGGCTTCAGCACGTTCGCCAATAACAGACCGAGCGCCAGAACGAGCGTCGTAATCACTTCAAACCAAATAATCGTTTTGATGCCGAGACTGCCCATTTTTTTCATACTGCCGCTGCCGGCGGCTCCGATAACAATGGTCGAAAACACGATCGGCACGACAATCATTTTAATCAGGCGGATAAATCCGTCTCCTACAGGCCGCAGCGCCATCCCGAAATCCGGGAAGAAATGGCCGATCAATGCTCCGATGGCTAAAGCGATCAAAATCTGGAATGCGATAAATTTTTTCAAGCGAATCCCCCTTTTACTTGCGCATTTCTTACGTAATTCGTGAAGCAGGCGGCAACCACCTTCCTGTCCGCCATAAATTTGTCACATTATTGACTGTGCGAAAGGAAGGATTGCTTTACATTATGTAAGCGCAATCATTGAATATGACAGAAAGTCCTCATTGAAAAAAATGAAGGAGCATAAGAATAAAGAAAGATTTCCGCTGAAAATATTAAAAATTTTGATAATTATCCTCTTATAAGTGGTATATTTGATATGATATGGTCAACTGCATTCTCATATATCTGTGCATACAAGATTCGGGACAGAAAAAACATGCAGCCCAGAAAAGACTGAAAATTTGAACAATTAGAAGAAAGGTGTGCTTTTGTTGAATCAACTGATTGAAAGACGTAAGGTCACAGCTAGAAAGGAAAAACCGGATTCCGCTTCATTGGGATTTGGCAAGTACTTCACAGATTACATGTTTGTCATGGATTACGAAGAGGGGAGAGGGTGGCATGATCCGAGAATCACACCTTATGAACCGGTCCATCTGGATCCTTCCGCATCGGTTTTCCATTACGGGCAGGCCGTATTTGAAGGGCTGAAGGCTTACAGGTCAGAAGACGGACGGGTGTTGATGTTCCGTCCTGACCAAAATATAAAACGGCTGAATAAATCGTTACGGCGGATGAGCATGCCGCCTCTTGACGAGAAGCTGGCGCTGGAAGCATTGATACAATTGGTGGAGCTGGAGCAGGAATGGATACCGATAGAAAAAGGAACCTCTTTATATATCCGTCCGTTTGTGATTGCGACTGAGCCTTCTTTAGGCGTCCGGCCTTCAAAGCGTTACAAGTTCATGGTTGTTTTGACGCCGGTCGGTTCGTATTACGGCGATCAGCTGAAACCGATCCGTATTTATGTGGAGGATGAGTATGTGCGCGCCGTCACCGGCGGAGTGGGCGACGTCAAAACGTCCGGAAATTATGCGGCCAGCTTACAGGCTCAGCGGAAAGCCGAAGAACTGGGGTATGATCAGGTGCTTTGGCTCGACGGAGTGGAAAAGAAATATGCCGAAGAGGTAGGCAGTATGAATATCTTTTTCATCATAAACGGAGAGGCCGTAACGCCGGCGTTAAACGGAAGCATTCTCGGGGGCATCACACGCGCATCTGTGATAGAGCTGTTAAAAAGCTGGGGCATCCGTGTCAGGGAAGAACAGGTCGCCATTGATGACATCTATGAGGCTGCAATGAGAGGCGAGGTGTCGGAGGTATTCGGTACGGGAACCGCGGCCGTCATCTCGCCGGTCGGCGCGCTGCACATTCACGGAGAAACGATTGAGCTGAATAACGGTTTGATCGGTGAAGTGTCAGAAAAGCTCTATGAAACGATTGCCGGCATCCAAGTCGGGAAGGTGCGGGATTCGTTCAGATGGGTCGTTGAAGTATAAATGAAAAAAGAACCCTTGCGCCGCAGGGTTCTTTTTTTGGTTATTGGGATTTTACGGCTTGCACGCGGGCTCTGCTTTTCCGGTTTTTCAAGTAATAAGCGGTGTAGCAAACGGCCATAAATACAATTCCGCAATAAAGGGCGATGGCCTGGTTCGGATCAAAAGCGATGCCGATACAGGAGGCGAGGCATAGGAGAAAGGCCGCTATCGGTACGGCCGGATATCCCGGCGTCCTGTATTTCAAGTCTGAAAGCTGGTGCCCTTCTTTAAGAAATCGTCTTCTGAACAAAAATTGTGATGCGGCGATGCTCATCCACACAGCCACTACCGCAAATCCTGAGACGGAGACGAGAACAAGATAGACTGTATCCGCTGCAAATACGCTTGACAACAACGACAGAATGCCGCCGATCATACTGAAGATCAGAGCGTTAAAAGGAATGCCTTTAGAGGTCAGCCTGGCAAAGGCGGGATGAAGCTCCCCTTCTTTAGACAGGGACCACAGCATACGTGATGACGCGTACAGCCCTGAATTGGCCGCGGACAGAAGCGCCGTTAAAATGACGAAATTCATCAGATCGGCCGCATAAGGCACGCCGACTCTGTCAAATACCGTGACAAACGGGCTTTCAATCACACCGGCTTCCTTGATGGAGATCATCCCTGACAGCACAAAAATCGTTCCGATAAAGAAAAGCGCCAGCCGCCAGACTGTGGTCTTAATGGCGCGCGGAACGGTTTTTTCCGGATCGGCGCTTTCCCCGGCGGCGATTCCGATCAATTCCGTCCCTGAAAAAGCGAAGTTTACTGAAAGCATCGTCATCAGTATCGGGAAAAAGCCATTTGGAAAAAGGCTGCCGCCATCCGTAAAGTTCGACAGCATAGGTGCGGCCTCACCGCTTTTCATCGGGACGAGGCCGAACATCGCCGCTCCGCCCAATAAAATAAACAGTAAGATGGCTAAGACTTTAATGCTTGAGAACCAAAACTCCGATTCAGCAAAAAATTTCACGGAGAAGGCGTTTAATAAAAAGATGAAAAGAGCGAATACCGCACTCCACATCCAAACTGAAGTATGCGGGAACCAGCGCTGCATGAAGAGCCCGGCCGCCGTGAATTCAGAGCCCAGCGCCACCGCCCACGTCAGCCAGTACAGCCATGCGACCGTAAAGCCCGTCGCGGGCCCGATATAGGTCTTCGCATAGGTGTGGAATGCGCCCGTCACCGGCATGGCCACTGACAGTTCACCGAGGCAAAGCATGACAAGATAGACGATGCCCGCGCCCAAAAGGTAAGCGAAAATGGTGCCCGCCGGACCCGCCTGATGAATGGTATACCCAGAGCTTAAAAACAGCCCCGTTCCGATCACACCTCCGAGTGATAGCATAAAGAGGTGTCTGCTTTTCATACTTCTCTGAAAATTCGTCTCGTTCTTGTTGTTCATTGTTTTCCAACTTTCTGCGAGGGCCGTTCTAATAAAAAATCTCATGCCGGCGAACGGCACGAGATTCCGGCGAACCGGCTTTTTGAATAGAATATACAAACTATTCCGATTAGTCAAGTTGTTTTTAAGGTCTTGGCCCAATCGGCAATGGCTTGGATGTCCGCGGGTTTCGTCCGGCAGCAGCCTCCGATCAGGCTCACGCCGTTTTCGTACCAGCTTTGCGCGCTTTTTCCGAAATGGTTTTCGCACGCTGCGCCTTTCCAGGTTTTTGTCACCGGGTCATATTGTTCGCCGGAGTTCGGATAGGCGATAATCGGTTTGGATGCTGCCCGTTTGATTTCTTCTATCAGCGGCGGAATATATTCGATCGGTGTGCAGTTGATGCCGATCGCTGCGATTTGGCTGCAGGAGTCAAGCAGGGCCGCGCATTCGGAAATAGGCGTGCCTTCGCTGATATGCCGCCCGTCTTTGGCGCTGAAGCTGATCCATGCGTAAGTGCCGGGGAATTCCTCCAGCAGCCTTGTGATCGCTTTTGCTTCTGACAGGCACGGAATGGTCTCACAGGCCAAAAGATCGGCGCCGGATTCTATGAGGGCTTTCATCCGGGGGCGGTGAAAGCTGATCAGCTCATCGTCCGTCAGTCCGTAATGCCCGCGATATTCAGAGCCGTCAGCGAGGCTCGCGCCGTAAGGTCCGATAGAAGCGGCGACCAAAGGTTTGGGCCGGTGTAAACGGTTTTCTTCATGCGCCCAAAATTCATCGCGTGCTTGTGCGGCAAGTTCAACAGATGTCTGAATGAGACGTATCGCATCGGTTTCCGGGATGCCGCGCGCTGCAAATCCTTCAATTGTCGATTGATAACTGGCGGTGATCGCGCAATCAGCGCCGGCGGCAAAATATTCTGCATGCACCTGTTTGATCAGTTCGGGTCTCTCCAAAAGAATTTTGGCCGACCACAGATCGTCATGTAAATCACAGCCCATCCGCTCAAGCTCGGTTGCCATCGCGCCGTCTATGATCATAACCGGGTATTCATTTAATATTTGTGTAATGGGATTCATAGGCCTTCCTTTCTGACTTTACTGAAAATATATAAAAAGGGTAATGGACGCTATTCTCTTTGTCAATGAACCGGCGGAAAAAAGGTGTTCAGGACGCTGCCCGAACACCTTTTGTTTAGGAAATGTTTTTGCCTTTCGCGCTTTTCGCGATATCTGAATACTCCCAGCATTCGATCCCGTCATCATCAGGGAGCACATCTCTGTAAAAGACGGGGTCCTTTCCGGCTTTCTTTTGCCGGGCATAATCGCTCAAAGCGGCAAACGCTTTTTTCGACAGAAGGAAAATCGCGATTAAGTTCACGACCACCATTAAACCCATGAACAAGTCAGCCATATCCCACACAAGCTGGACTTTGGAAATACAGCCGAACAGTACCATTCCGAGCACGCAGATGCGGTAAATGAACAGCCACTTTTTGTTCTGGCTTAAAAATCCGATATTGGTTTCTCCGTAATAATAGTTGCCCATCAGAGCGCTGAAGCCGAACAAAAGCATTAAGACGGCAAGGAAACCTGACGCCCACGCGCCGACATGATCGCTCAAGGCGGCCTGAGAAAGCGCGATGCCGCTCAGTCCCGGCTGGTGATAAGCGTCTGAAAATAAAATGATAAGCGCCGTGCTTGTACAAATGACGAGCGTATCCGTCAGGACGCCGAATGCCTGAATGAGCCCCTGTTTCACCGGATGGCTCGTCGTAGCTGTCGCCGCCGCGTTCGGAGCGCTTCCCATACCCGCTTCATTTGAGAAAATCCCGCGTCTTACACCTTGCATCAAGGCCGCACCTAAAGCGCCGCCCGCTGCCTGATCAATGCCGAACGCATTTTTTACGATTAGCGACAGAACGCCGGGCAATTGGGTGATATTCGTCAGAATGACAAAGAAAGCGACACCGATATATAAAACGGCCAAGACGACTACGATGTATTCCGCCATTTTCGCAATTCGTTTGACGCCGCCGAAGATTACGCCGCCGAAAACCAAGATTAAAATAATGCCCAATGTAAGCCGGCTGGTGCCGAACGCGTTTTGAAAGGCGACGCTGATCGTATTGGATTGAACGGAATTAAAAACAACCCCGAATGACAGTGTGATTAATACGGCGAACAGCGCGCCCATCCAGCGTTTCTTCAGGCCTTTTTCCATGTAATAGGCCGGGCCCCCGCGGAATCCGTTTTGATCTTTTACTTTATAAATTTGGGCCAGCGTGCTTTCAACAAAGCTTGAAGCCGAACCGATGACTGCGATGATCCACATCCAGAAAATAGCGCCCGGACCGCCGAGTGCGATCGCAATGGCGATTCCGGTAATATTCCCGGTTCCGACACGCGCCGCCATACTGATGCAAAATGCCTGAAACGGGGAAATGCTGTTTTTTGTCCGGGCGGCCGCGCCTTCCTTCAAAACCCGGATCATTTCCTTCAGCATGCGGACTTGCAGACCCTTTGATCTGAACGTAAAAAACAGTCCCAGAGAAAGAAGCAGTACGATTAACAGTTTTGACCATAAAAAATCATTTGCCGAGCCGATTACATTTTCAAGGAATTCCTGCATCCAATCACCTCTTGGTTCATTTGATTAAAAAATACTGAGCTCCCACTCCTGTGCGATATGTTTCAGCAGCATGCCGCCGGTCAGGCTGTTGCCGTATTCATCAATGGCCGGACCGTAAATGCCGATGCCGCAGCCGTTATGAAAAGGCTGCTCTCTTCTGGCGCTTGGGGGAACCAATGCCATGATGCCGCCGGATACCCCGCTTTTGGCCGGGACGCCGACGAAAGCCGCATATTTGCCTGACGCATTGTACATCCCGCACGTCAGCATCAGGGCTTTGGCGAGTTTCGCGACATCTTTCGGAATGACCTGTTCCCGTCGGATCGGATGGTAGCCGTCATGGGCAAGTATCAATCCGATTAAAGCGATGTCCTCGGTTGTACCCTCCATGGCGCACTGCTTTAAATACACTTCAAGCGTTTCTTCCACATCCGCCTCGAGAAAGTTCGTTTCTTTTAAATAGTAGGCGAGCGCTCTGTTCCGATGCGCGGTCTGCCATTCAGAACGGAAGACCTCCTCGTGAATGTGAGGCCGTTTTCCTATTAATTTTTCAAAAACGGAAAAGAGATATTCTAATTTATTATGCGCCGTTTCACCCGGAAGCAGCGAGGCGACGGTAATGGCGCCGGCATTGATCATCGGATTGAAGGGCTTCCCGGGTTTATGGATTTCAAGCCGGATGATAGAATTAAACGCATCACCCGTCGGCTCCACGTCCACACGATCGAGCACATAAGGAATGCCTCTGGACATGCATGCGGCAATAAAGCTGATGACTTTTGAGATGCTCTGCAATGTGAACGGCACATTCCATTCACCGGCATGAATCATTGAGCCATCCGGCTCTAATATGCAAATGCCCAGCTGAGAGTCGTTGATTTCTCCGAGGGCGGGTATATAATTTGCGCTTTTTCCATTGACGGAAAACGGTCGGTAATGCTCGACCCAATCTTGTAAAAGTGAAGCCAGTTCCTCTTTTTCAAGGCGCTCTCTGACCATATCTTTCATAACATTCCTCCTCTATTGCAAGCCTGTCCGAAGCGGAAACCGGTCTTGGAAAACGTTTTCAAAAATAGCGTGTTCCATGTTAATGTATAATGACATCTACAGAATCATACAAAATACGACAAAATCATTCTTAAAATAAGCCGATAGATTTATAAATCAGCCGGAGTGTCCCGCCATTCGGGTCTAAAGAAATTTGCGGACTGTATCGGTCTTGTTCAAAATAGACAGAAGAAGGAAGTGATTATGATCAGGCTCGACTATTTACTGAAAAAAGACGGCTATCTTTTCGCTCTTATGCTGATCACCGTGCCGCTGGCGGGGGAACTGAAATTTTACCCCCTGAATGAGGTATATCGGATCAGCTTCGGCGCTCCGGCTTTTTTCTTTTTTCTTCTGCTGCTTCGGCATGTGCCGGCGGTATTGTCAGGGCTGTTGACAGGTGCAGCCGTTGTGGCATTCCGGATCGGCCTGGCGTGCTGGGGAGGAGAGCATGCCGGATTTTCGGCGGCTTTTTTCAGCCAATATCCCAGTTTCTTTTTTTACTTTACATATGCCTGTTTGTTTTATGTGCTGAAGGTCAGGCTTTTTTGGGATCGGCCGCTCATGATCGGGTTTCTCGGTTTTCTCATTGAAATGGCGTCCGATGCCGTTGAAATGACGGTTCAGTTTTCCGGCGGCAAGCAGATTATGATGCCGGACAAGCTGGCGGATATCGCGGTTATCGCTGTTTCTCACACATTTATTGTGCTGAGTTTTTTCAACGTGATGAAGCTGCACGAATCTCAGGTCAGGGAAAAACAAACGAGAAAGCAGCATGAGCACATGCTGATGATTGTGTCTAACTTATATGAAGAAACGATTCATCTGAAAAAAACGTTAAAAACGACGGAGCATGTGACGAAAGAATCCTATCAGCTGTATCGGGAAATGAGCGGGAACGACCGGGAGCTCGGGAGCCGAATGCTGCGCCTTGCGGGAGAAATTCATGAAGTGAAAAAAGACAATCAGCGAATATTCGCCGGCCTGTCGAAGCTGATTTCAAATGAGAGATTCCGGGATTACATGAATGCCGCCGATCTGGTCGGCCTCGTTATCCGCATCAATGAAAAATACGCCGAATCTTTAGGCAAAGACATTCAATTCAAAAGCGTGATTGAAGGAGAACACCCCGATTATCACGTCTTTACCGTCCTGTCGATCTTAAATAATCTGACCGCCAATGCAGTCGAAGCCATGGGTGACAGGGGTGAGATCCGCCTCGCGCTGCGCAGGGCTGAGGGGGGGATGGCCGAATTTGAGGCGGAAGATGACGGTCCCGGCATTCCGGAAAAAATCGGAGAGGTCGTTTATGATCCCGGTTTTACGTCCAAATACGATGAATTCGGCACACCTTCAACGGGCATCGGGCTTTCATACGTGAAGGAAATCGTAACCGAACTTGACGGAGACATTTCCTTTCATAACAAGCCAAAAGGCGTCATATTTACGATTAAGCTGCCGGTGAAGCATTTGATTGCAGAAAGGATGAACTCATAATATGCGTTTTTTTATAGCTGATGATGACCGGGCGATCCGTTCCATTTTAAAACAGATGATCGAGGACGAGGACTTAGGAGAAGTCGTCGGTGAGGCAGAGGACGGAAGCCAGATTGAAGGGCATTATCTCCATTTCAAACAAGTCGATATTTTATTAATTGATCTGCTGATGCCGGGCCGGGACGGGATTGAGACGATCCGGCATCTTCAGGGGGCGTACAACGGAAAAGCAGTGATGATATCGCAGGTGGAGGCAAAGGAAATGGTGGGAGAAGCTTATTCTCTCGGCATCGAATACTTTATCCATAAACCGATCAACAAAATCGAGATCGTCACCGTTTTGCGAAAAGTAAAAGAGCGGATTGAACTGGAAACCTCGATCGGCGACATCCAACATTCGTTAAGCCGTCTTATTCAGCGGAATGAACCGAAAAAAAGCGGGCCGGGGGGGATGCACGAGAAATCAATCAAAGAAACAGGAAAATTTCTTTTGTCGGAATTAGGCATCGTGGGAGAAAGCGGGGCGCATGACCTCATGGCCGTCCTTCACTATTTATTTGAGGATGAACAGGCGGAAAGAAACATCCCGTCTTTAAAGCAGATGTTTACAAACGCCGCCATCCGGAAGCTGGGACCTGCGGCGGCACAAGCCGAGGTTAACAGAGAAATCAAAGCCTCGGAACAGCGGATCAGAAGGGCCGTCATTCATTCGTTAAACCATTTCGCTTCATTGGGCACAACTGATTTTTCAAACCCCAAATTTGAATATTACGCCTCGAAATTCTTTGATTTCCCCGCTGTCAGCAAGAGAATGAAAGAAATGCAGGCCAAGGAAACCGTGCCGCTTTCTCCGGTTAAAGTGAATATGAAAAAATTCATTCACGTCTTTTTTTTGGAGGCGAAAGATTTACGCGAAGGATCAAAATTTGTCAGCGGAGGCAGCCGGTAAGCTGATAAATAGGGTTTACGTATATAAGGTTTTTGTGTAAAATAATGTTAACTAAGAAGGAACGGAGGGATCCTGATGGCTGATCAAATTCCGGTTTTCGCACTAATGAAATAGTGTCAAAGTCTCTGCCTTGAGCGCGGAGGAAACCGGGATTGTCTGCCTGAATAAGGAACCTGACAGTAATAGTGAGGGGGCGGCGATTATGCCGCCCTCTTTTTGGCGTCTTCACACATCTCTTTCTTCTCCGCCTAAAGGCGAAGCTCTGTGTCAGTCAATAAGGGAAATGGGGAAACAAGATGACAAAAAAACAAAGGGAAATAGAATCCGTTTTGAACATCGCAAAGGCAAATGGCTTACGGTTAAAATATGAAGGGGCGGACATAAATGAAACGGGTATGGACTTCCAAGTCGTATTTGCTGAAGATGACAGCGGCGTGACATGGGTGCTCCGAAAGCCGCGCCGTCCCGATGTTATCGAAAGAGCGGCTGCAGAAAGCGATGTTCTCGCGTTTCTCCGCAGCCATGCCGCTGTATCAGTCCCCGATTGGCGGATTCATACACCGGAACTGATCGCTTATCCGAAACTGGACGGAATACCGGCTGCCGCAATTGATCTGGATAAGAAACAGTATGTCTGGAATATGGAACACGAGCCGCCTTCAGACGGTTTTGTCGGCTCGCTTGCCGCAACATTAGCCGGGCTGCACGGGGCAGACCCGGATGCGGCCTCCAGATCCGGAATTGAAATCATAAAACCGGATGACGTCAGGCAAAGGGCGGCGGAATCAATGGATCATATAAAAAAAGAAATCGGGGTTTCAGAACAGCTTTGGAAAAGATGGCAAACGTGGATAAATGACAGCTCGTACTGGCCTGATTTTTCCGCGCTGACCCATGGCGACTTGCATCCTCCGCATATTTTGATCGGCGAAAATCAGCGTGTGACGGGTCTCCTCGATTGGACGGAGGCAAAGGTTGCCGATCCGGCCAAGGATTTTGTCCTTTATCAAGTGATATTAGGAGAAAAAGAAACAAAACGGCTGATGAAGAGCTACGAAGCTGAGGGCGGGCGCGTCTGGCCGAAAATGCAGGAGCATGTGTCAGAATGGCAGGCCGCTTACCCTGTGGAAACGGCGAAGTTCGCGCTTCAGACGGGGCAAGAGGAGCATATGCAAATGGCGCGGGACATGCTCGGCCTGTCCGATCCGAAAGGTTATTGACTTCCGCCGGATGACAGCGTATGATACATTTTAAAATCATAGAACGGATGAACAATGCTGAGGAAGAGCAAGTACGCATCAGCGCGCGGGGTTCAGAGAGTCGGTGGCCGCTGTGAACCGATCCCCGTCCGGTGCCGAATGGGCTTCTGAATTGCTGCGCTGAAATAACAGTAGGCGGTGCCGGGATTCTTTCCCCGTTATCAAGATAGGAGTATTGAAACCCTGAGTTTCTGTACTTTTTGAGAGAATGGCTCTTCAGCCGTTAATAAAGGCGGCACCGCGAAAACCTCGTCCTTTGATGGACGGGGTTTTTTTGCGTTGTTAAGGAGGTGATGGCCATGGAAAGTGACTGGAGACGGACAGACAATCAAAAAAGGAGGGATATTCATGGTGATCGCAACCGACGATCTTGAGCTCACATGTCCGCATTGTGAAGGAACCGGCGAGGAGAAAGAAGGGACGCCCTGTCCGAAGTGCGGCGCGAAGGGCGTCATATTGACCGCTCAAGGAAACACGCTGCTGCATTTTATCAGAAAGCATATGGATCAGTGAAATCAAACGAATATGTAAAGAAACAGCACAAAACAAAAAAGCTTGTAGAAAAAACATCGTTTTCTCTACAAGCTGCTTTTTTATTCTTCAAAATAAGGATTCACATGGATGAGCACTTCTTCAACATCTGAAAAGTGTCTTTTGATTTCATTTCGGATTTCCCGGGCTATATCGTGTCCCTGCTTAATCGTCAAATCATGATCCAAAGATAACCGGACATCAAGCAATTTATAGTGGCCGTGTTCTCTCGCTCGGATTTTATCGAGCCGTTTGACTTGAGGGCAATCCAAAATAACCACTTTATATTCCTCTATCAGTTGGGGATCAACACTTTTTTCCATGAGAACGTCAACAGACGGCCTGATTAATTCCATTGAAATCTTAAAAATGAGGTACGCCACGATGACACTGGCAATTGCATCGGCGTACAACAGATAGGACCATCCGCTTATGTTCCCGATAATCGCCAATAGGACGCCGATAAAAGCGGCAAGAGAGGCAACGATATCGCCTTTATGATCGTATGCAATCGCTATAATCGCTTTACTGTTCCATTTTTCCCCTTGTTTGATCGAATAACGATATAAGATCTGCTTAGCCAGGTAGGATATCAGAGCCGCAAACAATGCGCTGTATTGCGGGATGCTTGGACCTTCAACAAAGGACGAAATCGCTTCTATCATAATATACACGGAAACGAGCACTAATATGATTCCTACAATCGCTTCGCTGATGACCTCAGCTTTGCCATGCCCGAAAGGATGGTCTTGATCGGGCGGCTTATTAGAAATGCCGATGACGGCCAGGACAGCAATTGAAGCCACGACATCCGCTGCAGAATGTATACCGTCGGCAAAAACTGCTTCACTATCGCCTATCAGTCCAAAAAAGATCTTTCCTGCCATTAAGATCAGATTGGCTATCAATGCAATCAAAGCAACTTTTTTGCTTATTTGTTCTCTTTCACTTGTCATTTTTTCCTCCTATAAAACTGCACAAAAAAATAGGAGCGCTCTTGATTCGCTCTCCGTATCCTTTCTTGTGTAATCACTTTGCTTATCATATCAATTCAGTTTCGAGTGGGTCTATAGCAAGGTTGTTTCCTGTTTACTAATAAATAAGGTGACAGAAAAAAAGTTGGAGCAGGGCTAAATAGTACATAAACAAAATTGCGCTGAATTTAAAAATGAACTGTTGACATTTGAGTATTTATCTTTTATTATTATCTTGAATTCAAGATATTTTAATTCGAGACAATTTAATTAGAGTGCAGGATAAGAACCTGCCGATCGTTTTGTTTTTTGATCATACATTATTTGATTTTTTATACTATAATATCTCGAATTCGAGATAAAGGGGAGTGCGAGAGAAATGGCTGAATTTGTACAGCTGGTGAATGAAAGAAGATCTGCAAGCAACTTTCTTCCAGAACATCCAATCACAAGAGATGAGCTCAACGAAATGTTTGAATTGGTTGCGTTGGCTCCATCAGCTTTTAATTTGCAGCATACAAAATATGTGACGGTTCTTGACCCGGAGGTAAAAGAAAAGCTGAAGCAGGCCGCAAACGGACAATATAAAGTGTTCAGCTCATCAGCGGTTCTTTTGGTTTTAGGGGATAAGCAGGCATATCAGCAAGCGGCTGACATCTATGAAGGATTGAAGGTGCTGGGGGTATTAAATAAACAAGATTATGATCACATGGTTCAAAACACCGTTTCGTTTTATGAAAACAGGGGAGAACTGTTTAAGAGAGATGAGGCGATAAGAAATGCTTCACTTTCTGCGATGATGTTTATGCTGAGTGCTAAGGAAAAAGGCTGGGACACCTGTCCGATGATAGGGTTTGATCCTGAAGCCGTGAAACAGATTTTGAATATAGATGATCAATTTGAGGTCGTCATGATGATTACAATCGGGAAAGAAAAAATAGAAAGCAGAAGGCCGCGCGGCTACCGAAAGCCTGTGAATGAGTTTGTGGAGTATATTTAAATATTTATAAAGGAGCGCATAAAAATGGCTAAAAAAACGATGGGAATCCATCATATTACAGCAATTGTCGGCCACCCTCAAGAGAATGCTGATTTCTACGCTGGAGTGCTGGGGCTGCGATTGGTCAAGCAAACGGTCAATTTTGATGATCCGGGTACGTATCACCTTTATTTCGGCGATGAAGGCGGGAAGCCGGGAACAATCATCACATTCTTTCCGTGGGCGGACGCCCGTCAAGGCATCATTGGAGACGGACAGGTTGGCGTGACATCTTACGTCGTGCCGAGAGGTGCTATGGCATTTTGGGAAAAGAGACTTGAAAAGTTCAACGTGCCATACACAAAAATCGAGCGTTTTGGGGAACAATATATAGAATTTGATGACCCGCATGGCCTGCATTTAGAAATCGTGGAAAGAGAAGCAGGGGAGGCCAATACGTGGACTTTCGGAGATGTAACCCCGGATGTTGCCATTAAAGGCTTTGGCGGTGCAACCCTGTTATCAGCACAGCCTGAAAAAACAGGTGAACTGCTAGAAAACATCATGGGGCTTGAGCGAGTCGGCAAGGAAGGAGACTTCGTTCGTTATCGTTCTGCCGGTGATATCGGGAATGTGATTGATCTTAAATTAACGCCGATCGGCCGCGGACAAATGGGTGTCGGCACAGTGCATCACATCGCTTGGCGGGCTCAGGATGACGAAGATCAATTAGATTGGCAAAGATTCATTGCTGCGCACGGATATGGTGTGACTCCTGTTCAGGATAGAAACTATTTTAATGCGGTTTACTTCAGAGAACATGGGGAAATCTTATTTGAGATCGCAACTGATCCGCCGGGCTTTGCCCATGATGAGTCACAAGAAACAATGGGCGGAAAATTGATGCTCCCTGAGCAGTATGAACCGCACCGGGCACAAATTGAACAAGGGCTGCTGCCGTTTGAAGTAAGAGAATTAGATTGATTTGACACATAAAAAATAAAGAAACATATAGTCAATTGATGATTGCTGGATGGTACCGTCCAGCAAAGAATCAGATGAAATCAAAGATGAGGAGAGATAAAAATGGAAGATGCAGGACTATTACTTATTCGAATCATGATTGGTGTGGTGTTTCTGTTTTATGGATCACAAAAATTATTCGGCTGGTTTGGCGGATACGGAATTAAAGGAACCGGACAATGGTTCGAGTCAATTGGAGTTAAACCAGGCAATGCCGCGGCCGCTTTATCAGGTCTCGGGGAACTCGCAAGCGGAATTTTATTTATTTTAGGTGTATTCCTCCCGCTTGGAGCTGCTATCATAACGATCATTATGTTAGGTGCCATTGTAAAAGTTCATGGAGCGAAAGGGTTTGCGAACGGTGCCGGCGGCTTTGAATATAACTTGGTGCTGATTGCAGTCTCCATCGGAGTTGCACTCATCGGTTCAGGAGCTTACGCTTTGCATTTTTAATATAAGTATCTAAGAACAGTTACTGAAAAGCGGTAACTGTTCTTTTATTTTTCAAGCACGACGTTAAGGTGCTCTGAATCGCAAAAAAGCGGATATGATCCATATAAATGTGTATAGTGAATGTACGAGTATTGATGAGCTTGGTCATGAAAGACGGGCCGATTTGAAGGAGGGTTTTGATGAAAGAGCTGACAGACTTACATTCATTAGATTCTATCGAGAATTTTATTAAGCAGCATCAATTCAGTTTTATCTACATTTCAAGACCTGCCTGTACAGTATGTCACGCTGTTCTGCCGCAGCTCAGAAAAGTTTTGGATCAGTTTCCGAATATCAAATTGGGGCATACCAACGCTGACGAGGTAGAAGAGGTAGCCGGCAGATTTTCAGTCTTCACTGTCCCCGTGCTTCTTTTGTTCATTGATGGGACTGAGTTTCTGAGAGAAGCCCGCTTTGTTCATTTTGAACAGCTCGAAGAAAGGCTGAAAAGGGTTTATCAGTTATATCAAGATGTATAAAGCGTTTATACTTTACAATGCGGGAGTGCTTTTTCTGCACCTGAAATAGATGAATATGTAAAGAAACAGCAAAAAACAAAAAAGCTTGCAGAAAAAACATCATTTTCTCTACAAGCTGAAGGCCGCTATCCGGCCTTTTTTACATTATTCGGACCGGGGTTCTAAAAAACGGGACCCTCCCAAGTCTTTTCTCATCAGATAGATATGGAAAAAATATTCTCCGACGGCGATGATGACGGCGGAAATGAGAGCGGCAAACGCCAGTCTTCCTCCGGAAATGCCCATGGACAGCGGCATTCCCATCAGCCAGACAACAAGAAACGCGATTCCGAAATCAGCGGACGCCGCCGTGATATTATTCCATCTCGGAAGCACGTACAGGTCGCCCGTAAAGTAGGAAACGGCTCCCAGCACAATGGTCATCAGCAGCACGTCACCGAATGTAAAGCGAAAACCTAAGCCGAGTATCAGATACAGAATAATGATGGTCATAATGCCTTTAATGGCAAGCGCTTTAATGTGTTCCATTCGAATTCCTCCTTATGGAAATCATGTTAGTATGTTTCCTCATAACGTGAAATATAAACCCTTTTTTCGTGAACATTTGTTTTCTGGCTTTTGGCTGTCATCACTGGGCCGCTGTTGAATATGATGAAAGGAGAAAATACGGGAGGTGTCATGATGGCAGTCGTAAAAGCGTCGAGCGCCGATGTCGATCTAATGGCAAGGCTGCTCAGGGCGGAAGCGGAAGGCGAAGGGAAGCAGGGAATGCTTTTGGTCGGCAATGTGGGAATCAATCGGGTGCGGGCGAATTGTTCTGATTTTAAAGGCCTGCGCACCATCAGGCAGATGGTGTTTCAGCCGCACGCGTTTGAAGCGGTGACTCACGGATACTTTTACCAGAGACCGCGTGAATCCGAGCGGAGGCTTGCCCGCAGGAACATTAACGGAGAACGGTTTTGGCCGGCTAAGTTCAGTCTGTGGTACTTTAAGCCGCCGGGCAACTGCCCGCAGACTTGGTATGGCCAGCCGTTTGTCGCCAGATTCAGATCCCACTGCTTCTATCAGCCGACAGGTGAGACGTGCGAAAACGTGTACAATACATTTTAATCCCGGGGGCACCGTTCTTAAAATGAACGGTGTTTTTTTAATGTTTTGTGAAGAAAAATAGGAAAAAAGTGCGCTTGACGGATGACAAGCCAAAAAGAAACAGAGGGGGTTTTCTCCCGGCGGGGCAAGGTTTGTCGAAACAATGTGAAAAATGTCTCCCGCCGTTCATTTTTCAGCCTTACAAACCCTTCACACTTCTTCATAGCGGTTTAACATTTCTTTTTTATAATAAGGGCGATCAATGAGACGAAAGGGGAACTGACATGACACATGACGGCCGTTTAGATGAATGGATCAAGGAATTGGAGAACAAAAGCTTTCAGAACAATACGTTTGACCGCCGCGCATTTATACAGGGCGCCGGGAAAATCGCCGGTCTTTCCCTCGGGTTAGCGATCGCGCAATCCATCGGCGCGTTTGAAGTGAATGCCGCTCCGAAATTTTCAAACTATCCGTTCACCCTCGGCGTAGCTTCCGGCGACCCGCTGTCTGACAGCGTCATTCTCTGGACGCGTCTTGCCCCTGACCCGCTGAATGGGGGCGGCATGCCGAAGCAGGCCGTGCCGGTAAAATGGGAAATCGCCGCAGATGAACATTTCCGTCACATCGTCAAACGCGGAACGGAAATGGCCAAGCCGAATCTCGGACACTCCGTCCATGTCGAGGCGGACGGGCTCAAGCCCAATAAAGTGTACTATTACCGGTTTAAAAGCGGGCATGAGCTCAGCCCCGTCGGCCGGACGAAAACGCTGCCCGCTCCCGGCGCTGACGTATCGGCCATGACGTTTGCATTTGCCTCATGCCAGCAGTATGAACACGGCTATTATACGGCGTATAAACATATGGCGAAGGAAAAGCTTGATCTCGTATTCCATCTCGGAGATTACATTTATGAATACGGACCGAACGAATATGTGTCAAAAACGGGAAATGTCAGGACGCACAGCAGCGCCGAAGTGTACACACTGTCAGATTATCGCAACCGTCACGCCCAATACCGCTCTGATGCCAATCTGAAAGCCGCCCACGCCGCATTTCCGTGGGTCGTGACGTGGGACGATCATGAGGTGGAAAACAATTATGCCAATGTTATCCCTGAAAAAGGCCAATCCGTTGAAGCGTTTGTGCTCAGGAGGGCCGCAGCTTATCAGGCTTATTATGAACACATGCCGCTCAGGCGCATGTCATTGCCGAACGGTCCTGATATGCGGCTGTACAGGCAATTTTCTTATGGCAATTTGGCATCGTTCAATGTGCTTGATACAAGACAGTACAGAGATGATCAGGCCAACGGCGACGGGAATAAGCCGCCTTCTGATGAGTGGAGAGACCCGAAGCGTACATTGATGGGGACAGAACAGGAGCAATGGCTCTTCGGAAATTTAGCCGCCTCAAAAGCGAAGTGGAATGTGCTGGCGCAGCAAATCTTTTTCGCGCAATGGAATTTCGGAACAACCGCCAATCCGATATACAGCATGGATTCATGGGACGGCTACCCGGCGCAGCGGGAGCGGGTCATCAATTTTATAAAAAGCAAAAACCTGAACAATGTCATCGTGCTGACGGGTGATGTTCACGCAAGCTGGGCGTCAAACCTGCATACCGATTTTAACCAAACGAATTCAAAGATTTTCGGAGCCGAATTCGTCGGGACTTCCATTACATCTGGAGGAAACGGGGCGGATAAACGGGCCGATACGGATCAGATCTTAAAACAAAACCCGCATATTAAGTTTTTCAACGATTACCGCGGCTATGTCCGCTGTACGGTGACTCCTGCCCAATGGAGAGCGGATTACAGAGTGGTGCCGTACGTGACGGAGCCGGGGGCTGAGGTATCCACGCGGGCTTCATTCATTTATCAGAAAGACCAGACGGGGATTCGGAAGGTCTCTCAAGCGGCGGTTGCAGGCGGTTTAAAGCAGTCAAACGAGGTGGAAGAGGATCGTTTCTTCGCCCATAACAATGCGCATGAAAAGCAAATGAGAAAGAAACGGGCCAAAATCTCACAATAAGGAGGCACACTCATGTTTTCAAATATCGGCATTCCCGGGTTGATCCTGATTTTCGTCATCGCTCTCATCATTTTCGGACCTTCAAAACTTCCGGAAATCGGCCGTGCCGCCGGCCGCACGCTGCTTGAATTTAAAAGCGCCGCAAAAACATTGGTCTCAAATGAAGAGCCGGACAAGCAGACGGCTGAGAAAGACAAAACGGCAGGCTGAATCCTGACATGGGGGCAGACGAATCCGCTTCTGCCTCTTTCTCTATAAGGAGGATGTACGATTGGATAAAAAAGAAACCCACTTGATCGGGCATTTAGAGGAAGTCCGGCAGCGTCTCATTAAAATCGTTATCGCCTTTCTCGTGTTTTTTATCGGCGCCTGCTGGTTTGTGCAGGATATTTATGACTGGCTGATCAAGGATTTGCATGGCAGGCTGGCCGTTTTAGGGCCGAGCGAGATTTTATGGGTGTATATGATGATTGCGGGAATATGCGCCCTTACGGCAGCGATTCCGGTTGCGGCCTTTCAGCTCTGGCGTTTTACGGCGCCGGCTTTGACCCCGTTCGAACGCCGCGCCGCTTTGCTTTACATTCCGGGGCTTTCGCTTTTGTTTATTATCGGAATTTCCTTCGGGTATTTTGTGCTGTTTCCGATTGTGCTCGGATTTTTAACACAATTATCCGCCGGCCATTTTGACATGGTATTTACGGCGGACAAGTATTTTACCTTTATGCTGAATCTTACATTGCCGTTCGGATTTTTGTTTGAAATGCCTCTGGCCGTCATGTTTCTGACACGGCTCGGAATCGTGAATCCAACCCGGCTGGCAAAGGCGCGGAAGCTTTCGTATTTTTTGCTGATCGTCGTCTCGGTGCTGATTACGCCTCCGGATTTTATGTCTGACTTTCTCGTCATGATTCCGCTGCTCGTCCTCTATGAAATCAGTGTGACGCTGTCCCGCATCGTTTACCGGAAGAAATGGGCCGAGGTGTCTGCCGCTTAGTGAAGCTCGCCTCCGCCGGTCTCAATATCGTCCTCATGCGCCGCGGCGGTCACCGCGGCGATTTTGAGCGCTTTTGTCACGAGATCCAGGCTGAGGCTCGGCGCAGACTTCTGCAAGGTTTGCTCCGGAATGTACGGGATGTGTATAAACCCGCCGCGGATGTGCGGATGATGGCGGGCGATTTCATCCATCAGCCCGTAAAAGAGATGATTGCATACAAACGTCCCCGCCGTGTAGGATACAGCCGCGGGAATGCCTTCCTTTTTGATTTCCTCAACGATCCGTTTGATCGGAAGGCCGGTCCAATAGGCCGCGGGACCCTCTTGAGAAATGTTTTCCCCGACAGGCTGGTTTCCTTCGTTATCCGGTATGCGCGCCTCATTCAGATTGATCGCGACCCGTTCCGGCGTGATCTGCATTCTGCTGCCTGCCTGGCCGACACAAATGATAATGTCAGGCTGATGCTTTTTGACCGCTTCGCGCAGCACGGCAAGAGACTTATAAAAAACGGTCGGCACTTGTTCGGATACGATAGAGGCAGGGCCTTCATGAGAACCGTCCAGCCGTTTGACCGCTTCCCATGAAGGATTGACCGTTTCCCCGCCGAAGGGGTCAAAGCCTGTCAGTAATACTTTTTTCTCCATATAAAACCCTCCTTTTCTTTTTACCATACTCTATAATGGACATATATTCCTGCCGAAGGGGGAAACATGTCTTGAATTCGCCTCTGGTGCAATACCGATCTTTATTTCCGGTGCTCCGCACACATACGATGCTCGCCAGCTGCTCTCAAAGCGCTCTTGCCCTGCCGGTTTCAAAAGCGGTCAATGACTATCAGGAAAGCCTGCTTCAGCATGGCGGAAACTGGGAAGAAGCCATTGGACGTACGGAGCAGGCAAGGTGTGAATTTGCGAAATTGATCGGCGCCCATCCTGAAGAAATCGCCGTTTTACCTTCAGTAACGGCTGCTGTCTCTGCCGTCGTTTCTGCTTTACCGGATTGCCGAATGAAACAGGCGGTGTATACGGAATTGGATTTTCCGGCGATCGCCCACATTTTGAAGGCACAGACTGAGATGGAGCTTTCAGTCGTGCCGTCTGAAGATGGAATGATCCCGTTAGAGCGGTATGAGACGTACATATCGGAGCAGACGCTTTTCACCTGTGTGCCCCATGTGTCATATACGTCGGGTTTTGTCCAGGATATAAAGCGCATTGCCGAGATATCCGCAAAGAAGGGATCGCTTCTTTTTGTCGATGCTTATCAATCGGCGGGGCACATCCCGATTGATGTAAAAGAATGGGGAGTTGATATGCTGGCCGCGGGTGCGAGAAAGTATATGCTCGGCATACCGGGAACGGCGTTTCTTTATGTCAGAAAGGAACTTGCCGAACGGCTGAAGCCGAAAGTCACCGGATGGTTCGGGCAGCAGCGGGCGTCGATGCCGGATTTAACCCGTTTTTCTTATGCGGACGGAGCCAAACGCTTTGAGACCGGAACCCCGGCATTTATCAGCATATATGCGGCACAGGCGGCTTTATCTCTATTAAACGATGCCGGCACAGACCGCATTCACCAAGAAGTAAAAAAACTCAGCGCATTTGCGTATGAATACGCTTCTGAAAAAGGACTGAACCTCACAGGGCCGCAGTCTGCCGATGACAGACCAGGCATGATTTCCATACGGGATGAAAAAGCGGCGGAAACGGCTGCGCTGTTGAGGCGGAAAAACATCGTATGCGCACCCAGCGGACAAATCATCCGGCTGGCGCCTCATTTCTATAACACGGCTGACGATCTGATCTATGCGATTGATGAACTGGCTGAAGCGCGCGGTATATAAAAAAACAGCAGACTCACGGGGAGTCTGCTGTTTTCTTATGAATGATTCACTTTGACCCGTTTCATAAAGAAAGCGCTGATCAAGCCGATAACGGCGACAATCATCGCAAAGATAAAGGCGTGCTGGACGCCCGCAATCAGCGCGTGAGAGTATGCGGAAGGATCATTCGGGTTTTTCGCGGTGCTCATATAATTCTTCTGGCCGGCAGCCATGATGCTGACCGCCACCGCAGTGCCGATTGCGCCGGCCATCTGCTGGAGCGTATTCATAATGGCTGTTCCGTCCGGGTAAAATTCCGGCGGCAGCTGATTTAAGCCGTTCGTTTGCGCCGGCATCATGATCATGGAAATGCCGATCATCAGGCATGTATGAAGCGCGACAATCAGAAGCGCCGTAGAAGCGCCGTTAATGTTTGAGAAAAACGAAAGCACAGTTGCCGTGATGACAAACCCGGGAATGACAAGCCACTTCGGCCCGTATTTATCAAACAGACGCCCCGTCACCGGAGACATAAAGCCGTTTAAAATACCGCCCGGCAGCAGGATGAGCCCGGACGTAAACGCCGTCAGCATCAGTCCGCTTTGTAAATACATAGGCAATAGGAGCATTGTCGATAAGATAACCATCATACAGATAAACACAATCACGACACCGAGAACAAACATCGGATAGCGGAAAGCGCGCAGATTCATCATCGGCTGCTTCATTGTCAGCTGCCTGATGGAAAATAAGATGAGCGCGATCGCGCCGACAGTGAGCGAACCGATAACCGTCGGGCTTGACCAGCCGTCTGATCCTTCGCCTGCATTGCTGAATCCGAATACGATGCCGCCGAACCCGATCGTAGACAGAATAATGGAAAGCACGTCAATTTTCGGTTTTGTAATGTCAGACACGTTCTGCATGTAGGCGATGCCGAATAAAAGAGCCAACACAAGAAACGGCAGGGAAATCCAGAAAATCCAATGCCAGTTCAAATGCTCTAGCACAAGCCCTGAAAATGTCGGACCGATCGCAGGAGCGAACATAATGACAAGCCCGATCGTCCCCATCGCCGCTCCGCGCTTATGCGGCGGGAAGATGACGAGGATTGTATTAAACATCAGCGGCAGCAGCAGCCCGGTTCCTAAAGCCTGCACGATTCTTGCCGCCAAAAGAAACGGAAAGCTCGGCGCAAGCGCTGCAATCAGCGTGCCGATAATGGAAAAAACGAGTGAAACGATGAACAGCTGTCTCGTCGTAAACCATTGCAAAAGCAGACCCGATACCGGCACAAGAATACCGAGAACGAGCAGATAGCCCGTCGTCAGCCACTGGACGGTCGCAGGAGTGATATGTAGCTCCTTCATCAGATCAGTCAGGGCGATATTCAGCGCCGTTTCACTGAACATGCCGATAAACCCTGCCGTCAGCAAAGAAATCATGATCGGCATGACTTTATATTGTTTGGAAGGCTGAGCGTTTTCCAAAATCATTCTCCTCTCTTTCTATACGTACATGTCTCTCGTATTTTATGTCTTCAGCAGGTTGGGGATTTGTTTAGAAATATGGAGGATCGGCATTTTGTCTTTTTTGGCTAAGGACACAATGATGCCGCCTTCTATCATGGCATTTAGAACAGTGCTGATTTCCGCCGCTTTCTCATCAGAAAAACCGGCTGATCTTAATTTGCCCGCGAACAGATTCTCCCATTCCTGATAAGCGTTTTGACAGGCCTGCCGGAGCTTTTCGCTCTTTAAAGCAGTCTCGGCAGCCAGTAAACCGACAGGAAACCCTTCAAAGTTCTCCGGACATGTGAATTGCCGTGATAAGTCCTGTAAAAACGCTTGAATGCTTTCCGCCGGATCAGGATGGGCATCAAGGCTTTCTTTTATTTTCATACGGATATAATGGCTCATTTCATTGACAGCCTCAATGGCGAGCTGCTCTTTGCCGTCCGGAAAATGATAGTAAAGAGAACCTTTCGGCGCACCGCTTTCTTTAATAATCTGATTCAGTCCCGTGCCGTAATACCCCTGAAGCTGAAACAGCCTGGTTGCTGCGGCGAGGATTTTTTCACGAGAATCTCCATAGCTCATAATGTTCCCACCTTACTGATTTGTGACAAATTTAAAATATAGTGACTGGTCTATTATCTTGATTTCGCATGACGGTGTCAAGGTTTTTTAACGGTTATTTTCTTCGGAAGAATGCCTGACAAGCGCGTTGACCGGTGAGAGGAAAATCATCATAAATAAAGAAAAGGAGAGAAAAGAATGAAAAAACAATTCATGCCCTTCATTACATTTATCACGGCTCTGCTCTTCATCGCGGCCGGCTGCTCCCAATCTCCTCAAACGAAAGAAACACCGCCCCAGATGGCAGCCGCAGCCTCTGCGAAAAAAGACGGACTTCCGAATATTAAAATTCTTGCCACCGGCGGCACAATTGCAGGCGCTGCTCCTTCAAAGACGTCCGCTACGGAGTACAGGGCGGGGGCAATCGGAGTTGGTGCCCTGATTCAGGCCGTTCCGGAGATAAAAGAGGCCGCGCATGTGAGCGGAGAACAGGTTGTGAATATCGGCAGCCAGAATATGAATAACGAGACACTGCTGAAACTTGCAAAACGGGTAAACAAGCTGCTCAAGTCTGATGATACAGACGGCATTGTCATTACACATGGAACAGACACACTTGAGGAAACCGCCTACTTTCTCAATCTGACGGTCAAGAGTGACAAACCCGTTGTTGTCGCCGGGTCAATGCGGCCGTCCACGGCGATCGGAGCGGACGGGCCGTCCAACTTATATAACGCGGTAAAAACAGCGGCTGCGCCTGAGGCGAAAGGCAAGGGGACGCTTGTCGTATTAAATGACAGAATCGCTTCGGCGCGTTATGTGACAAAAACCAATACAACCGCGACCGACACTTTCAAATCGGAAGAAATGGGTTATATCGGAACAATTGCTGATGACGTCTATTTTAATAACATCATGACCCGAAAGCATACGAAGGATACAGATTTCAAGATAGATAAACTTGATAAACTGCCGCAGGTCGATATTATATACGGCTATCAAAATGACGGAAGCTATCTCTTTGAAGCCGCCGCAAAATCAGGGGCGCAAGGCATTATTTTTGCAGCCCCGGGAAACGGCTCAATGTCTGATGCGGCGCTAAAAGGCGCTGTAAAGTCGGTCAAAAGCGGGCTGGCGGTCGTCCGCTCCACAAGGACGGGAAACGGGGCGGTAACACCGAATCGAGAGTATGAAAAAGACCATTTGACAGCTTCAAACTCTCTCAACCCTCAAAAAGCGCGGATTCTTCTCATGCTCGCGCTGACAAAAACGCATGATCCTAAGCGGATTCAAACCTATTTCAATGAGTACTAGGAGTAGAGAACCGGGTGTTCTCTCCTTTGTCGGTATGCCGTATTAAAGCATAAGCGTGCTTTCGGGAAAGGGGCGTCTTTCTCATTTTTCCGCTCTTTTTTAATTGTTGAAAACAGTAAAAAATACACTATTTTTTCCTTTTCTTCTCTAATAGAATGAAAACTGCAAAAATATTACATAGCAGGAGGAAAGTTCATGAAACATATAAAAAGCAAAATCCTAGTCATCCTTACAGTTTGTATGCTGTCCGTCATTTCCGTATTTGCCTTCCAGCCGACCGTATCGAAAGCCTCCTCAGGGCATAACCCTGTTGTCATGGTTCACGGAATCGGCGGGGCGTCCTTTAACTTCGCGGGAATTAAAACATACTTGGCATCCCAAGGCTGGTCAAGAAAAGAGATGTACGCCATTGATTTCTTAGACAAAACCGGAAACAACAGACACAATGCGCCGAGACTGTCCAATTACGTGAAAAAAGTGCTCAGCGAAACAGGTGCGAAAAAAGTCGATATCGTCGCGCACAGTATGGGCGGCGCCAACACGCTCTATTACATTAAAAATCTTGACGGCGGAGACAAAATCGCCAACGTCGTCACACTCGGCGGAGCGAACGGCCTTGTGACCAACCGGGCGCTTCCGGGGACTGATCCGAACCAAAAGATTTTATATACATCGATTTACAGCTCAGCGGACTTGATCGTTTTGAACCCGCTGTCACGACTGATCGGAGGGAAAAACGTGCAGATTCACGGTGTCGGACACATCGGACTTTTGATGAACAGCCAAGTAAACGGGCTGATTAAAGAAGGTCTGAACGGCGGCGGACAAAATACAAATTAACAGTTTCAAAGCCCCGGAGAATGAGAATATCCCGGGGTCTTTTTTTCTTCCATATTCTTTTTTCGCCGTAAACCAAGCCCTCTGAAGTTATTTTTGTTAAAATAATAAAGTTATATCAGAATTCGGAGGGTTTATTGTGGGAAAAGTGAAAAGAAATGCCCCTTGCCCATGCGGCAGCGGGAAGAAATATAAAAAATGCTGCGGAAGCAAAGAAGCTGCCATCCCGGCAGACATCGCGGCAAAAGAAGCGAAACAGATTCAGGAAAGCTTAATGGAGTACGCCTTTACAGCACATAGAGACGGCATATCATCATTTATTAACCAGCATGAGTTCATTACGGAGCTGGACAGACAGACTAAAGACATCGGAGTCTTCAACCTCGGTATCTGGGGAATTTTCTTCCGTCCGCTGGCAGGCGGCAAGACGATTTTTGAAGAATATCTTCAGAAAAAAGCCGGCGGCATCAACCGTCCGAAAACACGGGAAATCGTTGAATCATGGAAAAGCATGACACCAGCGGTTATGGTGCTTGAAGATGTGAAAGAAGGAATGATTCACTTTGAAGATGTGATGACAAAGAAACAATTCAAAGTGGAAATGGACGTCAGCCAGCAGGATCTTCCGCCGGCGGGAAGCCTGATTCTCGGCTATCCGATCCACGAAGCGGAAAAAGCGGAGTTCTTCATGCAGTTTACGATCTTCCCTGTGAAGCGGACCGAAGCTCTAATCAGCAAAGTGAAAAAGGCGGCTGCCCCGGCCCTTGCGGAAGGAAAATCGCCTGAGCGCTTTATGCAGGAGGACTTCGACACTGTGCTGGCCGCTCTTTTAGGAACGGCGGAAGAGCCTGAGCAGGCTGCTGAAGAAAAACAGACGGAGTGGGCGAACGACATGGAGAAGGAAACGGCGGACGCTATTGAAAAAGGCCTGAGCGGGGGTGAATACCCGGCTGAGCTGGTTCCGGCCGTTATTGACCTGTGGAAAACGTTCTGTGTCAAAAAAACACCGACGATCAGAAAGCCGGAAGCTTTCGCGGCGGCGGTCGAATATTACGTAAACAGTATTTCTCTGAACGGCGCGTCCGTTTCTCAGGCTAAGCTGGCGAAGAAGTACGGCGTCAGCGCCTCAACGATTTCCAGCCGCTATAAGGAAATCGAAGGTGCTCTCACAGATGAAGCCGAACGCTTCGCCGCAGCTCTGACATCTTAAGACACAGCCAAAAAACCTTGAAGGGCACATGCTTTTCAAGGTTTTTTCTGCAGAAATGCTCTCGGGGCAGGATAATTCTTACCGGTTATCTAATACTAAACAGAGCGATAAAAGGAAGGGAGCCTGAGCCATGGATGAGACACGTACGCTGGGCAGGACGGATTTACGGGTAAAGCGTATCGGCTTTGGCGCTAATGCGGTCGGAGGACATAATCTGTTTCCGAATCTTAATGATGAAACGGGAAAAGAACTCATCCGCACAGCGTTGGACGGCGGCGTCAATTTTATTGATACGGCGTTTATATACGGTTTGGGGCGTTCCGAAGAGTTAATCGGTGAAGTTGTCGCAGAACGCGGCGTGCGGGACAGCCTCGTGATTGCGTCAAAAGGCGCGCACAAAGAGGTCAACGGACAAATCGAGCTGGACAACAGCCGTGAATTTCTCCGTAGTGAGGCGGAAAACAGCCTGAAGCGGCTGAAAACAGACGTGATTGATTTGTATTACGTCCACTTCCCTGACGGCAAAACACCGCTCTCCGAAGTGGCGGGCACGCTAAAAGAACTGAAGGACGAAGGGAAAATCAGAGCAATCGGCGCGTCCAATCTCAGCTTCGGGCAATTGCAGGAGTTTAACGCCGACGGTTATTTAGAGGTTTTTCAATCAGAATATTCACTGATTCAGCGTGAGGCGGAGCATGATCTGCTGCCTTATTGTGAAAAGAACGGTATTTCTTTTATTCCTTATTTTCCGCTTGCTTCCGGCTTGCTGACGGGAAAGTTTACAAAAAACACAGTCTTTGAGGACAGCCGAAAAAACAGGCCGCCGTTTCAGGGAGAAGCTTTTCACCAAAACCTGGAGCGAGTGGATAAGCTTCGGGCCGTTGCGGAAGAAAAAGGGGCGCAGACAGCGCATATCGCACTCGCGTGGCTTCTGTCGCAGCCGGCGGTGGATGCGATCATTCCCGGAGCCAAACGCCCCGGCCAGCTGAAACACAATCTGGGCGCGCTTGATGTGCAATTGACCGAGGATGAGGTTCAATATATCAGTGACATCTTCAAGTGAAAATAAAAAAAGGAAATAGCCTGCGCTATTTCCTTTCTTGCTGTCAGGACGTTTTTAAAAACGCTTCTGTCAATCCTTCCAGATCGGCGTCTGTATCCAGATACCACTGGCCGCGGGCGTTTTTCTTCATCTCGATTTCTCTTGTTACGGAAGAAGAAGCCGGTTTCAGGCGCATAAACTCTTCCGGATAGACAGAAAGCAGGTGGCTGACAATTTCGTTTTCATCAGCATCGGGGTGCTTTCCGGCATAGTCTTGCACGCGGTCTTGCAGCTGGCCCGCGAGCGGAGACATATCAAGCGGCGTCACTTTTGCTTCAAGGACGGCTTTTTTGCCTGACATGGATTTGGTATGCACCTTGAGCTCTGTGTTATCCCGAAGCGCTGATGACATGGCGTCAATAATAGCGGAAATGGCTTTTGAATCCGCCTGTTCTTGTGAAATGCCTGCAGAAGCGATAAAGCTGGCTTTCGCCGATTCCTGATATGCGGCGGCCGTCATTTTTTCATTTACACCGGTCAGGCGGGTGAAATCTTTATTGTGCTTGCCGTACAGCATCACATCAATGTATGCGGATAATGCGTCCGCCGGGTCAGGTTTTGCGTTTGAGGCTGTGCCTTTGACTTCCAGTTTATAAGATAAAGGCTTCGCGTCTTTTGCCTGCGGCTGATATACCAATTCATATGATTTGCCTTCGTCAGCCGTGAAGTACAGATTGCCGGTCACTGTCTTGCCCGCATGAAGCGTGCCGCTCTGCATCTGGTCATCCTTATCGGCCGCCGCTGTTTTCGCGTCATCCTGATAAAGCGAGAAGTCGCTGCTTTTGACGGTAAGCGGGTCTTTGCCCGTATTTTTGACGGTGACCGTTACTTTCAGCGCGGCCGGATGTTCAGTATCGTCTGAAGCGGCCCATGCCGTCTCTTTT
The DNA here is from genome assembly GCF_021729365.1 of Bacillus sp. R45. NCBI lineage: Bacteria > Bacillati > Bacillota > Bacilli > Caryophanales > Bacillaceae > Bacillus > Bacillus sp. R45. Next base: position 268,687 of record NZ_CP091421.1, read on the forward strand.
ATTTTCACTTTCGCCGTGCTGCTTTCCTGGCCGCCGCTCGTTTCGCTGCTGCATGCGGCGGTAAATGCCGTGAGAAGCAGTATGAAAAACACGGCGCTCATTTTTTTGATGGACATCTGGTTTACCCCCTGTTGTTATAATGATTAATTCAATAGTCATGAAGACAGACAGGTTAATTATACTAGTTTTGTATAAAAGAGTCTTGGTAATCATCAATCTTTTTGGAAGAAAAGGAAGTGTTATGATGAAAAAAGAAGAATTGAAACAGCTGGCTCTCCGGATCGGTAACGTACCTGCCCGCTACGAGAGTAATGTGGAAGAATACCAAGAAGATGAGGTTTTGTTTTGGTGGGAAGATAAGAATGATCCGGAAGCCGGCATCATGGTCGAATTGGACCGGGACGGAAAACTGAAATCCTTATCCCGTCCGGCTTTCCGGACTGATCTGCCGGCTCTTTCGGAATCGGACATAGAAGAACGGATGCGGGCGTTTGTAGAAACCCATCGTCCGGGGGCATTGGCTGAGTTCGAATTGGAGAAAAAAAGCTCCGCAAATGATGGTGATGAGAGATATTCCTATGTTCAGATGGCTGACGGTCTGCCGCTTCCGCTGACCGGGTTTTACGTCGACCTGTCTTTGACAGGGGAAGTAACCGGCTTTTCTTACCATGGGAAGGCTGATAATCTCTTAAGACCCGGAACAATTGCGGACAAGCGGGAAGCATTGGCTCACTTTGTCAAACATATTGAAGCGGAGCTGTTGTTCACCGTACTGCATCAGTCCGTCTATGTGCAGGGGGATGACAAGCCTCATCTCGTCTATGAAATCGTGTCTCCGACGCGGCCGATATCGGCTGACCTGAAGGAAGAGAATGCAGAAATAGACGAATATGAAGGGCTGGAAGACGACATGCTGCCGTATGTCCCGATTTCACGCCCTGCACCTGAAGCGGAAAAGATGAGCATCAATGACATGATCGGGCTGCACGACGGTTTTTATAAAGAGAGGGAAACTGATCTTGGAGACGGCCGCATCGGCATTGCATGGCGTCCTGAAAAAACAAAATCCGTCCGGAAAGATAAAAGCTTAGAAAGTCTGTTCAAAGAGCGGAGTGAACATGTATTGAAAACAAGGTATGATAAAGAATCGGGCCGGCTCGCCGGAGTGATGTCATTTATACATAGTGAAGGCGAACCGGAGTTTTCCGAGGAAGAATGCCATCACATGGCCATCCGCTTTTTGTTCGCCATGTTTCCGGAAGCGGATCAGTATTTCCGGGTTCAATATGATGAGCCGGATGATGAAGGAGAAAACGTGGGACTTACATATAAGGCTTGTTCGGGCGGCGTTGATTTGCGATTCGGAGAGGGGAGAATCTGTGTCAGCAAAAAGACGGGTCTTGTCACTGTATATATGCCGCCGGAAATTGATCCGAAAGAGCTGGAGGAAATCGATCCCGTTCCTTCATTGACAATGGAAGAGGCGAAGGACGCGATCCGCCGGGCCATCAAAGCCGAGCTCGCTTGGGATCGTTGTTACGATGACGGCAGCTGCGGAAAAGTGTACAGGCTCGTATACAAGCCGGTTTTCCCGCGGTTTATTGAGGCCCATACGGGAGAAGTGATCACGAGTTTAATAGGCTGAAGGTCATGGGCGTTCGTCCCGGGTCTTTTGCGGGAAGTGTGACTATTGTATGAAAAACAGCCGCTCTGAATACGGCTCTTTTCCCTCTTTGCTAAAAATAGACACATAAAAGGCACTTTCTTCCCTTTAAAAGGATAAGGACGTTTTTATATAATTAAAAACAGTTCTTTTTTATACACTCTTCTGAAAGGATGACCCCATTGCTGAAAGAACATCTGAGAAAAAAAGCGCTGGAGATCGGGAACATACCGCCGCACTATGAGCTTGAAATAGAAGATTATGATGAAAAACAAAAAACGAGAGCCTATTATATATGGAAAGATCGTAACCATCCGGATAAAACGGTAACGATTGAGCTGGGCGACGACGGATCTTTGCTTACCTATTCACGCAACGACTGTCCGGGTTCAGACATGCAGCTGTCAGACGCCGAATTAAAGCTGACGGCTCTTCGGTTTGCGGCGAGACACCGCCCGCTTACTTTTATGAATTTCATCTTTCAGGCGAGGGAAGAACGCAATGGGTGCATCCGATTTATCTATACAAAAAAAGTGCTCGGCCGGCCGCTTCCCGATTCAGGTTTTTTCGTTGATGTAACCAGGAGCGGCTTCGTCGTGCAGTTTATCTATTACGGGGATAAGGGTGAAGCGCCCGTCCCGGAAACATTCGTCGATCGGGAAAAAGTCGTCTCGCATTATATGAGTGTGCTGACATTCAGTCTCGTCTATGATGTGGTCAATTTTGAGAACATACCGCGTCTCGTCTATGAACCGATTCTGCCGGCTTACAGCTATCCGGCCGGTGAAGATGATATCGTGCCGGATCAGCAGCTTTGCGAAGACAGGAATGAGCCGGCAAAACCGCTTCCCGCGTTTGAACATAAACGGGACATCAGCCTGGATGAATTGATGGGGTTTACCTCGGATATGGTTCAGACGCGCCGGCGCGATCTCGGGGATGAGATCGGAACGACATGGCGGAAAGGGTCGGTTCCGGAACGGAAAGATTTGAGTATCGAAAGCTATTTTGAAACCAGCAACAAAAATACAATGAAGATGAAAACGGACAAAAAGACAGGGAAAATGACAGCCTTTAAATCTTTTATTGAGCATCAGGGCCCGGCCTTTTATTCTGCGGAAGAGTGTGAGGCCGTCGCGCTTCAATTTTTATACAAGCTTTATCCGAGAGCGGACGAGTTTTTTAAAATGAACCCGCTGAAAACGGACGGAAGGGGCAGGTTCCGCTTCCATTTTTCCGTATGGCATCAGGATATTCCGCTGCGGTTCGGCGCTGCGAGAATACTTGTCAGTCCCGTAACGGGGCTTGTGGAAGCTTATATGGCGCCTGACATTGACCCGGAGCAGCTGGAGAAGATCAATCCGGTGCCGGCCGTTACTCCCGAAGAAGCAAAGGCCGCTTTTTTATCCGATTTCCATCTGCGGCTGGAGTGGCAGCGCGATTTTACGCCGTCCGGCAATGAAGGATATAAGCTTGTGTACAGGCCTGTCTATCCTCCGTACATTGATGCGCAGAAGCGAAAAAAGAAAAGGTTTTATTAGCCAGGGATCATTTGTAAATGAGGATAATCTTTAAAGCCTCTCCAATCGCCTCCCCAATCAAAACCGAGCGTTTTGGCAATCGATACGACCTCAAGCCAATCGGGCGTGCCGTTTCGGTTTCCGTCGTACGTCATATCCCAAATCAGGCTTCCATCCTTTTTTTGCAGGGCGAAGTCGATCGCAAGGCCGTAATTGTGGTAAGATTCCCCGCCTTTTGCGTAGGTGACGATATTTCCTTTTTTTGAACGTCCTTGACGGTACAATTCGTTTTGTTCCTCAATTGATCTGAAACCCTCTGTGATAACGACGGTGATGCCTTTTTTCAGAGCGGCCGTCCGCAATAGCTCCGCATTCTGTTTCACGAGCGGATGAAGAGCGCTTGGAATGGCTCTATCTTGTAATGCCGTCTGCGGCCTCAATTCTTTCTGCACATAGGAAAAACATAGGTCTGCGGAAAAGAAGAGGATCAGAAGCAGCGAAATTCTGACTGGTAGTTTCATGGTGAATTCTCTCTTTCTTTAATTGATTAAAATCTTTGTTTGCTCACTGCCATAAATTTGCTATGATAAAATATAACATAATTAGTAGCCGGAGGAAGGAGGCAAATCTATGAAATCCAAGATTCCATCTGAAGAAGTGGCCGTAAAGATGAATGAATGGTATAAGCTGATCCGCGCGTTTGAAGCCGATAAAGCTGAAGCGCTGAAGCGGGAGATTCAATATGAACTCGAAGATATGGAAGAAAATCAGGATTTATTGTTGTATTTTTCATTGATGGAATTTAGGCACCGCATCATGCTGGATAAATTAAAACCCATGAAAGACGGCGACTGCCAGCCTCCGTTCTCTGAAATGCTCACTGAGATTGAGATGAACCAGCAAAAGCTGACCGGCTTACTGGAATATTATTTTTACTATTTCAGAGGAATGTATGAATTTAAGCAGAAAAACTTCATCTCAGCGATTTCTCATTATAAGCGGGCTGAGGAAAAACTTGAATATGTGGAAGATGACATAGAGAAAGCCGAGTTTCTGTATAAAATTTCTGAGGTGTACTATCATATCAAGCAGACTTTCTTTTCGATGAATTACGCGGGGCAGGCGCTTGATATTTACAAGAAATATGAATTATACGGAATGAGAAGGGTGCAGTGCAAATTTATCATTGCCGGAAATCTGATGGACGCCCAGCAGCATAAAAAAGCGCTGGAATACCTCGAATGCGCCTTGGAGCACGCGGAGCGGCTTGATGATCAATATATGATTGCTGCGGCCTATTATAATATCGGGCACTGTATGTACAGTCTGGGTGACTTTTGCAAGGCGGCGGAGGATTTTGAACGGGCGGCTGCCGGATTTGAAGCACACAGCTTCCGGCAGGTCATCCAGGCTGTTTTTTCACTCACGCATATCTACTTTAAAACGGAAAAATACAGTGAAGCCGCCGCCAGCTGCGCGCGGGGCATGAGAAGCGCGGCGGAGTGGGAAGATGAGATCTATATGACAAAATTCCGTCTGATTAAAGAGCTTTATCAGGGGGAAGGCGGACAGGATTCGCTCAAAGAGTATTTTGACATCCTGGAATCAAAAGAGCTGTTGGCTGACACAGAGGAACTGCTTCAGGACGCGGCTCATTTCTTTCATAAACGGGAGAACTACAAAGCGGCATCTTATTTTTTCAGCAGGCTTGTCGGCGTGCAAAAAAGGCTGCAAATGAACAACTACGCATAATGAAAAAAAGAACGAGGGAGCTTCGGTTTCATCGTTCTTTTTATGATTCCTTTTGTTTTCAGCCGATTAAAACCGGGTACATGCTCTGTATTAACATCAGGGAGGAAATGAGACAATGTATCAGGATTTACAGGGAAAAACAGCGATTGTAACAGGTTCTTCGAAAGGAATCGGAAAAGCCATTGCCGAACGCTTCGGAAAGGAGCGGATGAATGTGGTTGTGAACTACCTCGGTGATTCCGCCGGAGCGGAAGAAGCGGCGGACATCATTGAGAAAGCGGGAGGCAGAGCCGTCACCGTAAAAGCCGATGTATCCTCAGAAGAAGGGATTCAGGCGCTGTTTAATGCCGCGCAGGAGCATTTCGGGGGCGTGGACGTGATGGTCAACAATTCCGGCTTTAACGGAGCCGAAGCGATGCCCCATGAAATGAGCCTGGAGGATTGGCAAAGGGTCATCGACGTCAACGTGACCGGCACCTTTTTGGGGGCGAAAGCGGCACTGAAACATATGCTCGAGCACGGCAAAAAAGGAACGGTCTTAAACATATCGAGCGTTCATCAGCAAATACCGCGTCCTGAAAACGTGCAGTACTCGGCATCCAAAGGCGGGATCAAAATGATGACGGAAACGATGGCGCTCAATTACGCAGACAAAGGCATCCGGGTGAATGCCATCGCTCCCGGCACGATCGCCACGGAGTCCAATAAGGATCTGGAAGATGAAACACATAAACAGGCCCAGCTGAAAAAAATTCCGATGAACGCCTTCGGAAAACCGGAAGAAGTCGCCGCGGCCGCCGCATGGATGGTGTCGGAAGAAGCGAGTTACGTAACCGGAACGACACTTTTCGTAGACGGAGGCATGACACTTTATCCGTCCCAGCTGGAAAGATAAAAGAGGAGGGGAAACCTTCTCTTTTTTGTTTAGAGAAGGGTCATAAAGGAAATGGTTCTCTAAAAAACAGGAGGGCCGCAAGATGGCGAATGACTGGTGGAAAGACGCCGTTGTCTATCAAATCTATCCGCGAAGCTTCCAAGATACGAACGGCGACGGCATAGGCGACCTGCGGGGGATTATCGCGCGTCTCGATTATATAAAAGAGCTTGGCGCCGATGTGATATGGATCTGCCCGATTTACCCGTCGCCAAACGTCGATAACGGCTACGATGTGACGGATCATCAAGCGATTATGGAATCATACGGAACGATGGAGGACTTTCACGATCTGCTTACAGAATGCCGCAGCCGCGGATTAAAGCTTGTGATGGACTTCGTTTTAAATCATACATCCACGGAGCATCCTTGGTTCAAAGAGGCGGAAATGAATCCGGACAGCAAATACCGCGATTATTATATTTGGCGGCCGGGCACCGCGGAGGGCCCGCCGACCGATTGGGTGTCGGATTACGGACAATCCGTCTGGCAGTACGAAGAACATACGGGCGAATATTACCTGCATATGAACGCCGTTAAACAAGCCGATCTGAATTGGGAAAATCCCGAGGTTCGGCAATCAGTATACGAGATGATGAGATTTTGGCTCGATAAAGGCGTGGACGGATTGCGAATAGACCAGCTTCATCTTCTGTCAAAAAAAGAATACTTGCCGCCATATGAAGATTACATCGCCCGCCGGGCCGATCCGAAGCCTTTCCGGCCAAACGGAGCACGGATACATGATTACTTAAAGGAAATGACGAAAGAGGTATTTTCCAAATATGACGTGATGTCGGTCGGCGAGGCCGGATCAGTGACGCCTGAGGAGGGGCTGGTTTACACGGGAACCGATGAGCATGAACTGAATATGATTTTTCATTTTCAGCATATGGAGCTTGATCAAAAGCCGGGCCAAGAGCATTGGGATGTAAAACCGCTTGAGCTGTCCGATTTGAAGAAAGTGCTCACAGACTGGCAGGAAAAACTGGAACATCAAGGCTGGAATACGCTGTATTGGTGCAATCATGACCAGCCCCGGATCGTATCCCGCTTCGGAGACGAAGGCAAATACCGAAAGGCATCTGCCAAAATGCTTGCCGCCCTGCTTTATTTCATGAAAGGCACGCCGTACATTTATCAGGGAGAAGAACTCGGCATGACAAACGCCCCGTTTGACAGAATAGAGGATTATCAAGATATTCAGACCGTCAATATGTATCACAAAAGGGTATTTGAAATGGGCCGCAACAGGGAAGAAGTCATGGCGTCCATTATGGCGAAAAGCCGGGACCATGCCCGTACACCGATGCAGTGGGACGGCAGCAAGAATGCCGGATTTACGGAGGGCGAACCGTGGCTGAAGGTCAACCCCAATTACAAAACCGTCAATGCGGCCGAGGCTCAGGATGATCCCGATTCTATATTGAACTTTTACAAAAAACTGATCCGCCTGCGAAAACAGTATGCTGATATCATAAAAGGCAGCTACACGCTGCTGTTTCCCGATGACCCGCAGCTGTTTGTGTATGAAAGACAGGCAAACGGACAAAAAATCATATCCATCAGCAACGTATCGAAAGAAGAAGCCGCCTTTTATTGGCCGGACGGCTCCGAATCTGAAAGGGCCGAGCTGCTTCTCAGCAACTATGAAAATAACGGCGGCACGGAATCCCGCATCACGTTCCGCCCTTACGAAACAAGAGTTTATCTGCTTGCCTGATATGTGTGTGATACGACGCCCCCGTCCATACATGGCGGGGGCTTTTTAGGTAAATCGGTTATCAATTTAGAAAAAAATTACTTGCAAAACGTAATTACTTCGTTTTATTATGGTAAAGGTAACAAATGAGCGAGAAAGTACGATTCGGAAATCGTCATCATTCTGATTTACAGAACAGGGGGAAACGGCTTGTTTAAAAAATGGAGCGGAATCATTGTCATTGCGGCATGCTTTTTAATCGCGGCGGGCTGCGGCAATTCATCTTCAAAAGGTTCGTCAGGTTCTTCGAAAAGCGGCAAACTGCACGTCGTGACGACCTTTTATCCTATGTACGAATTCACGAAACAAATTGTCAAAGACAAAGGCGATGTAGACATTCTCATCCCGTCTTCGGTCGAACCCCATGATTGGGAGCCGACGCCGAAGGATATCGCCGGCATTCAAAACGCCGATCTTTTCGTATACAACAGCGAATATATGGAGACATGGGTTCCTTCAGCGGAAAAAAGCATGAGCTCTGATCATGCGAAGTTTGTAAAGGCGTCGAAAGGAATTGACTTGCTCGAAGGTTCGGATGAAGAGGAAGAGGAACATGGACACGGCGGTCATGACCACAGCCGCAGCATGGACCCTCACGTGTGGCTCAGCCCGGTTCTTGCGCAAAAAGAGGTCAAAACCATTACGGCGCAGATCGTAAAACAGGACCCGAAGAATAAAGCATACTATGAGAAAAATAGTAAAGAATATATTGCAAAACTGCAGGATCTTGATAAACTATACCGTACAACATTAAATAAAGCGTCGAAAAAAGAATTGATCACACAGCACGCGGCATTCAGCTATCTCGCCAAAGAATACGGCTTAAAACAAGTCGCGATTGCAGGCCTTTCTCCTGAAGAAGAGCCGAGTGCGGCCAAACTGGCGGATCTCAAAACGTTTGCCAAAAAGCATGATGTGAAGATCATCTATTTTGAAGAAGTTGCATCGCCTAAAGTTGCAGATACACTTGCCGGTGAAATCGGCGCAAAAACGGAAGTGCTCAATACACTGGAAGGTTTAAGCCAAAAAGAACGGGATAAAGGCATCGGTTATATCGACATTATGGAGAAAAACCTTGATGCACTGAAAGATTCGCTATTGGTTAAATAACATAGTGTGCGCCGCGGGGTGCACACTATTTCTATGCGGGAAAGGAAGGTCAGCATGAATCTCGTTACATTACAGGATATCGTTTTTGGTTATTCGCATACACCCGTGCTTGACGGTGTGTCGCTGGAAATCAAAAGCGGCGAATTCGTCGGCATTACAGGACCGAACGGCGCGTCAAAATCGACGCTGATGAAAGTCATGCTCGGCATGCTCAGACCTTGGGAAGGAACGGCCGAGATCAGTAAAAAAAACGCTGCCGGAAAACGCCTGACAATCGGCTATGTTCCGCAGCAGATTTCTTCATTTAACGCAGGATTCCCAAGCACAGTTCTGGAGCTTGTGCAATCAGGCCGTTATACGAAAGGAAAATGGTTTAAACGATTGAACGAAACGGATCACCACGAGGTGGAAAACGCGCTGAAGATGGTGGAAATGTGGGATTTCCGCCACCGGAAAATCGGCGATTTATCCGGCGGACAGAAGCAGAAAATCTGCATTGCGAGAATGCTTGCAAGCAATCCGGATCTGCTGATGCTTGATGAACCGACAACCGCGGTTGACTATGAAAGCAGACAGGGTTTCTACGAATTTATGCACCATCAGGTGAAAAATCACAACCGCACTGTCGTCATGGTGACACACGAACAAAACGAAGTACAGCAGTATCTGGATAAAGTCATACGGCTTGAGAGGGGGGAAAAAGGCGGATGGAAATGTTTGACTTGGAATTCATGCGACGAGCTTTTCTAGCGGGAAGCATGATCGGAATTATGGCGCCGATATTAGGCGTATATCTCGTGCTGAGAAGACAGGCGCTGATGGCGGATACGCTGTCTCATATTTCATTGTCGGGCGTGGCCATCGGTTTTTTTCTCAGTACCAATATTACGGCGGCGAGCATCGTTGTCGTCACGATCGGAGCGATCGGCATCGAATATATGCGGCGGGCATACCGTACATATTCAGAGGTATCCATCGCAATCTTAATGGCGGCCGGGCTGTCGTTTGCGATGTTTCTGATCAGCCTGTCAAAAGGCGGCGCGTCGATGAGCATCGATCAATATTTATTTGGATCGCTTGTCACGGTCAGCCAGCAGCAGGTCTATATTATCGGAGGCATTACCCTGCTGATTCTGCTTTATTTCATTATATTAAACAGACCGCTCTATCTGCTTACCTTTGACGAGGCGACGGCGAAGACATCAGGCATTAACACAAATCTCCTGTCAATGTCATTCAGCATCGTGACGGGGCTGGCGATTTCGGTCATTATTCCGATTATCGGCGTGCTGCTTGTTTCCGCGCTCCTCGTACTGCCCGCGGCTTTTGCAATCCGTATCGCCAAAGGGTTTAAATGGGTGTTTGCGGCGGCCATTATTATTTCTCTTTTCAGTGTGTTCATGGGGCTGACGTCTTCGTACCAGCTCGGAACGCCTCCGGGGCCGTCAATCACTTTACTGCTAATCATTCTGCTTCTGCTTGGCTTTATGCTGCAGGGGATTTGGAATGCGTTTAAAAAAGGAAAAGAACGAAAAAACCGCCGTTAAGCGGTGCAGCAGTCTCATCTGCTGCGCCGTTTGACGGCTTTTTTTACAGAAATATATCAGCAAGACGCTCATATGACTCTTTTTTTGCTTCGAAATCAAAGACGTTGCACAGCACCATCATCTCTTTTGTCTGATAACGTTCGGAAAGTTCAAGCAGACGGCGTTTCACTGCGGCAGGTGAGCCGATCACCATCCGCTTCCTGTTTTCTGCAATCTGTTTACGGTCCTCCGGCGAATACGGATAAGCCTTCGCTTCTTCCACACTCGGCACGCGGCTGTCGGCGCCTTTTCCGACACGAAGAAGCCATAAATCCTGACTTAAGGCGAGTTCTTCCGCTTTCTCATCCGTAGCTGCGCATATGACGAAAATGGCACAGAGTGAGGCCGGAGCGGAAAAATGGGAGGAGGCCCGGAAATGGTCCCGATAGATCTGAAAGGCTTTTACCCCGCGTTCCGGATTAATGAAATGGCCGAAGACATAGCCCGCACCTTGAAGAGCGGCGCGTCTGGCGCTGTTTTCCCCGAGGCCCAGCACCCAAAGCTGCGGGGCTGTTTCAATCAAAGGCGCTGTTTTTATTCCGGCATAAGCATGGTCCGAGGGAACCGAATCTGTCAGAAAGGATGATAAATCCTGAAGCTGCCTGTTGAACTCGGTCATACTTTTCTTTACCCCGTCTGTGAGGGCGAGCCGGATTTTCGTCGTGCCGCCCGGTGAGCGTCCGACCCCAAGGTCAATCCGGTTCGGATGCAGCGCCTCAAGCTGACGGAAAGTTTCCGCGACTTTATAGGGGCTGTACTGCGGCAGCAGCACGCCGCCTGATCCGACACGGATGGACGTTGTGGCTGCGGCGGTATGAGCGATCATAATTTCCGGCGAAACGCTTGCGAGCCCTCTTGTGCCGTGATGCTCGGCAAACCAGTACCGCTTATAGCCCCATCCTTCGCTGAGGCGGGCGAGCTCCGCTGAACGGCGGAGCGTCTCGTGCGGCCCGTTTCCTTTGGATACGGGCGCCTGATCAAGTATGCTTAAATCAATCACTCGTCTGCCCCTTTCCTGACATGTATTGATACAAGGATAGGAAAAATGTTCAGTCCCCGTCAATTTCTTTGTTTTCTCTATTCTCTCCGGAACGAAGGAGAATATAGGAAGTAATTTTTCGCCGTTTTTCGCCAAAAATTCTTATGTTTTATGAAACTTTGATATAATAAAAGACGTATATCTTAATAAACACCGGGATTCTTGTCCCGGAATTTAGTAAAAATGCGCACTTGCGGCGTGCTTAGCGGCACCCTTACAGAATAGGAGTGAATCATATGGCGATCTCTTTACAAAAAGGACAGCGGATTGATTTAACAAAAGGAAAAGCCGGCCTGTCAAAACTGCTGGTCGGACTCGGCTGGGACCCTGTATCATCCGGCGGCTTTTTCGGAAAGCTGTTCGGCGGAGGCGGTGCCAATATCGACTGTGACGCTTCCGTACTGATGCTTGAAAATGATAAAATGACAGACAGCAAAAACGTCATCTATTTCGGCAATCTGAAAAGCCGGTGCGGCGGTGTCGTACATACGGGTGACAACCTGACGGGTGAAGGCGACGGCGATGATGAACAAATTCTCATCGATTTGGCGAAAGTGCCCGCTCAGATTAATAAACTTGTGTTTGTCGTCAATATTTACGACTGCGTCAGACGAAAACAGGACTTCGGCATGATTCAAAACGCGTTCATCCGCGTCGTTGATCAGGCTAATCGCGAAGAACTGGTGACTTACAATTTAAGAGATAACTATTCAGGCAGAACGAGCCTGATCGCGGCTGAAATCTACCGCGAGGACGGCGAGTGGAAATTCACCGCGGTGGGAGAAGGCACAAACGATACAAAAATCGGCGATATCGTTAACCGATACGCCTAAACGATAAAAAGGAGAGTGCACACATGGCAATTTCATTGGCAAAAGGACAAAAAGTAGATTTGACTAAAACAAATCCGGGTCTTTCTAAAGTCGTTGTCGGCCTTGGCTGGGATACAAACAAATACGATGGCGGACATGATTTTGATTTAGATTCCAGCGTCTTTCTATTAAATGAAGCAGGAAGATGCGCGTCGCCCGATGATTTTATTTTCTATAATCAGCTTGAAGGCGGAAACGGCTCTGTCGCACATTCAGGCGACAACCTCACAGGCCAGGGCGAGGGCGATGACGAAAGTGTAAGGGTCAACCTGAGCGCGGTGCCTGCCGCTATTGATAAAATTTCATTCGTCATCACGATTCATGAAGCGGAAGCGCGCGGCCAAAACTTCGGACAAGTTTCCAACGCGTTCGTTCGCATTGTCAATGAAGAGACAAATGAAGAGCTGATCCGCTACGATCTGGCTGAAGATTTCTCAATTGAAACAGCCATTATCGCAGGAGAGCTTTACAGACATAACGGTGAATGGAAATTTTCCGCGATCGGCTCAGGCTATCAAGGCGGACTGGCCCGTATTGCGACAGATTACGGCCTGCAAATCGGCTAAAACCATATCAAGCACAGAAGGGAGAGACGGCACATGGCTATTCAATTGGCGAAAGGACAGCGTGTTGATCTGACAAAAACGAACCCCGGTCTTACAAAAGCGGTGATCGGCTTAGGCTGGGATACGAACAAGTACTCCGGAGGGCATGACTTTGACCTTGACGCGTCGGCTTTTCTGGTCGATGCCCATGACAACTGTGTAAATGATCTTGACTTTGTTTTCTACAATAACCTGGAACACCCGAGCGGCGGCGTCATCCATACGGGAGACAACCGGACGGGCGAGGGAGAGGGAGACGATGAACAAATTATCGTCGATTTCTCAAAAATACCCGCAAATATTGAAAAGATCGGCATCACCGTCACGATTCATGATGCGGAAGCGCGCGGCCAAAATTTCGGACAAGTTTCGAACGCGTTCGTGCGCGTCGTCGATGAAAACAGCCAGAATGAACTGCTTCGTTTCGATTTAGGGGAAGACTTCTCAATTGAAACGGCGGTTGTCGTTTGTGAGCTTTACCGCCATGGGGCTGAATGGAAGTTTAACGCCATCGGCAGCGGGTTTTCCGGCGGTCTGGCATCACTTTGCCGGAATTACGGCTTGCAGGTGTAAGCAGGAAATTACCGTTTTACTAAATAGGAGGAAAAAACTTGGATTTTCTACATCATATTATGTCGACCTACGCTTCCTTTTTTGATTGGAAAATGTGGGGTGAGGTGCTGACTGACCCTGTATCATGGGGGCTGATCGGTTCCTTGGTTCTGCTGGAAGGGCTGCTGTCGGCCGACAATGCGTTAGTGCTTGCGGTTATGGTAAGGCATCTGCCTGAAAAACAGCGGAAGAAAGCATTAACATACGGATTGTTCGGGGCATATATTTTCCGCTTTATCTTTATCGGAATCGGGATGCTTCTCATTAAGTTCTGGTGGATCAAAGTGCTTGGCGCGCTGTACCTGGCTTGGCTCGTCATTAAGCATTTCTGGATCGGAGAAGGTGATGACGATACGGAAGGCATGAAGAAAAATTCATGGATGGTCCGTACGTTCGGAATTTTCTGGGCCACTGTCGTTTCAGTTGAGTTAATGGATCTGGCCTTCTCTGTTGACAGCATTTTAGCCGCGTTTGCGGTATCGGAAAAAGTGTGGGTGCTCTTGATCGGCGGTATGCTCGGCATTCTCATGATGCGTACAGTCGCAAAAGTATTCCTTGTGTTAATTGATAAAATCCCTGAGCTTGAAAACACGGCTTTTGTGCTGATCGGGATTATCGCCGTGAAAATGGCGGCGAGCGCCTTTGATTATGAAATGCCGCACGTGGTGTTCTTCGGAATCATCATCGCTGCATTTGTGGTCACGTTTATTATCCACTATTTCAACAAACAAAAGCAGGTTCAGGAGCAGACGGCTGCATCTAAAGAAGAATAAAACAAAAAAGGAGGGAGAGTTCATTTCCTTCCTTTTTTGTACCGATTATCATGAAGAGAAAGGAGGAAAATGATGAAGCAGGAAGAATTGGTGATCCGAAAGGCCGAGCCGGAAAATGATGACTGGGAAACGTTTCTGATGCGGCCGCTGCCGGAACGTCCCGGTTACGAGCGGGAAAACGGGCTGGCGTTTACCCGGCTTGCCGTCCGGATTTTGGGCACTCCTTATGATGAGACGGAGTATTACAGTAAGCTTTTCGAGCTGTCTTCTCATGAAAACATCCATGTGTTGAGCGAGACGCTGGATAAGACCATCGCGCCGGAGACTTTTCAGGCGCTGCAGCACATTCATTCGGTCAATCAAAAAGAGAAAGGGCTTTCGGTTTCCAGGTTTGTCGCGTTTCTCGATGGGGGCAGGCTGCTTGCCAAACACGCTGATCCGCTTATGCACCGCCGGCTGAGGACCGCGTTTATGACGCTTTTGGAAACCTTTGCGGACCGGCATGAAAACGGGCTGAATCATCCCGATTTCCGGCGTGTGCTCTTGGATGTGTCAAAGTTTTCGCTGAACCACCTGAATCCATGGCTCGAACAAGCCGATATAGAGCGTGAGATGCCGAAGGTGGTGTGGTATGGAGACGCGACCAAAAGCCAGCTCTATTTTCTCTATTATCTCATGCTGATCGGCTGTGATGTCCTATTGTTTCATCCGGCTGCGGAAGATCCGTTCAGCTTGATTGATCCGGATGAGGAGCTCAGCTTTGTGATAAAGCTCCCCGCAACAGGCGGTCTTGAGCCTTTTCCGAAAGAAAAGCCGGACAGAACGTCCACGACGGCCTACCGGTCAACGAAAGAAATTGAGCATGTGCTGAACCATGAGGAATCCATGATGTATAAGCCTTGGCAGTTCAGGGAGCACACCCCGCAGTCCGTGACCTTAAAAACGACGTATGATGAGTTATTTCTCATTGCGAAGGAGCGGGCGTTTATCCGGCCGCAATTTAAAGCGGACAGGGAGCGGGTGGCCGTTCCGAACCTTTTTGCTAAAGTGATGGGGGTTTCCAAAGATACGAAAGAATATTGGAACAGACTCCATACCGCCGCGGACTATCAGGAGACACACATGATCCGCAGTTTTCCGTTTACGGAAGAGCTGAAAGCCAACTACCAGTATCACTACAGTCAGGTTTTAAATGAAAAAGGAGAGGTTGACGCGGACAGGCTGAAAAGAAGCAACATCTGGCAGTACAAGCATCTGCCTTCAGGTGTGCAGAGCGCCATCGCCAATGTGATTTCTGACATGTGCAGAAACCCAGGGCTGAAGGCTTTGCCCGGGGAGCAGTCAAGGGATGCCGCAATCTATTTGTTCCGCCAGGCGACGAATCTGCCCGCTTCGCTGCTGCAATTGATTCAGACGTTTGATTACGCCCAAACCGTTCCGAAACTCGTTTTATATCATACGGAACAAAATGGCGAACTCACACGTTCTGATGCCGCCGCTCTTTTGTTTTTAAATAAATTCGGCGTCGATATCATCTTGTATAATCCGCCGGGCCATCAGGACATTGAGCATTATATTGAAGAAAGCCAATTTGATGTCCATTGGCTGGAGGACATGGTGTTTCGGCAGGAATATAAGGAGCCGTCACTCGTAAGAAAGCTGTTTAGAACCATTACGCAAAAGCAGGGAGAGTAAATAAATATGACAGAAAATCAAAATCCGCTTGTTCTTGATAAAAATGAAGAGATTTCTGAACAAAAAGCAGATGACATCAGGGCGCAGCTGCGCCAAGACCCTGAGGTGCAGCGCATTTCGCAGCAGATTGACGTGAAAAACCAAATGGAGCTGCTTGAGTACGGAAAAGAACCGGCAGTTGAAATCTCGAAGTTCTCCGACCGCATCTTAAATATGATGAAAACAACAAGTGTCACGGATTCAGGCACAATGCTGACGCAGCTCGGAAAAATCATGGACCGTTTCGACAAAAATGATTTCGATGAACCAAAAGGATTTCTCGCTAAAATGTTCAAACGCGGCAACAGCATGATTGAAAAGATTTTTCAAAAGTACCGCACCCTGGGCGGAGAAATTGAAAAAATCCACGTCGAAATTTCGAAATACAAAGATGAAATGGCAAAGACGAACCATACGCTTGAAGAGATGTATGAAAACAACATTAACTACTACATGGAGCTTGAAAAATATGTTGTCGCCGGGCAGATGAAGCTTGAGGAAATGCAGGCGCTCATTCCTTCTTATGAAGAAAAAGCGGCCGGCGGAAACCAGCTTGCGCAAATGCAGCTTGATACGCTGCGTGACGGGCTTCAGGCGCTTGAGGAACGTGTCTATGATTTAGATATGGCGCGGATGGTGGCGCTGCAGACAGCGCCGCAGATCCGCCTCCTTCAGCGCGGAAATACGAAGCTCATCGGAAAAATCAATTCCGCTTTCGTCATTACGATTCCGATTTTCAAAAACGGCATCATTCAGGCTGTCACAGTCAAACGGCAAAAGCTTGTGGCTGATTCAATGAGCGAACTGGACCGCCGCACGAATGAAATGCTGAAGCGCAACGCTGAAAATATTTCAAACCAAAGCGTGGAGATTGCCCGTATGGCAGGCCGTCCGAGCATTGACATTGAGACGATTGAAACGTCTTGGAATACGATTGTCAGCGGTATGCAGGAAACGAAACAGATCGAGGAAGAGAACAGACGTATCAGAGAAGACGGAGCGAAACGGATTCAACAGCTTCAGGATAATATTAAAAACGCAGTCTTAAAGAATTAACACACAGCCCGCTTGCTTACGGCAAGCGGGTTTTTTTTGCGAAAAAAGATAATGACAATGTGTAAAGACAGGTGTAAACTTATACGGTAATCATTTTCGATTTGAGGTGCTGCTTATGAACAAACAACCTGCCGTCACTCCGCGAAAACTTCTGGCGATTGCCGGAATGGGCTGGCTGTTTGATGCGATGGATGTCGGAATTTTATCGTTTATTATCGCCGCGCTTCACACTGATTGGAATTTAACACCCGATCAAATGAAATGGATCGGAAGCGTCAATTCCATCGGTATGGCAGCGGGCGCCTTTGTATTCGGAATGCTGGCCGACAGGATCGGCCGGAAAAAAGTGTTTATGATCACGCTGTTATTCTTTTCTGTCGGAAGCGGCATATCCGCTTTCGCAACGGGATTGACGGTTTTTCTCATATTACGTTTTCTGATCGGAATGGGGCTTGGCGGGGAACTGCCTGTCGCCTCGACGCTCGTGTCAGAAGCGTCCGCTCCCGAAAAGCGGGGACGGATCATCGTGCTGCTTGAGAGCTTTTGGGCAGCGGGCTGGCTTCTTGCGGCGGTGATTTCCTACTTTGTCATACCGTCATTCGGCTGGCAGGCCGCACTGCTCTTAACGGCGCTGGCCGCGTTTTATGCGCTGTACTTGCGGAAAAGCCTTCCGGAATCACCGGCGCATCAGGCATTGACGCAGAAAAAAAGCATACGCGGGCAGGCGGGAAGTGTCTGGACGAAACCGTATATCCGGCCGACGGTGCTGCTGTCTGTCGTTTGGTTCTGTGTCGTCTTTTCTTATTACGGCATGTTTTTATGGCTGCCGAGCGTGATGCTGATGAAAGGCTACAGCATGATTGAGAGCTTCGAATACGTCCTTCTGATGACGCTTGCCCAGCTTCCCGGATATTTCTCAGCGGCGTGGCTGATCGAAAAAGCGGGGCGGAAGACCATCTTAGTCATCTATTTGCTCGGAACGGCGGGCAGCGCTTATTTCTTCGGTGCCGCGGATTCATTGGCCATGCTGCTCACGGCCGGCATGCTGCTGTCCTTTTTCAATCTCGGCGCATGGGGCGTGCTTTACGCCTATACACCGGAGCAGTACCCTGCGGCGATCCGCGCGACCGGTTCCGGAACAACCGCGGCCGTCGGCAGAATCGGCGGCATTTTCGGTCCGCTTCTCGTCGGATCGCTTGCAGCACGGAACGTTTCGTTTACAGCTATTTTCGCTGTCTTTTGTGCGGCCATCCTGATTGCCGTCATCACCATTATTATTCTCGGAAAAGAAACGAAACAGACAGAGCTTGCGCAATGAGCACCCTTTTGGGGTGCTTTTTTTAGTGAGCTGTCTGTTGGCAGACCTATATTTTTCCTTAAAATCCCTTATTTTCAGGAGGCGAAAACTTCTTTTTCCGGGACAATGTCGCAAAAAAATTCTTGTATTTGTAAAAAAAGGATAGGAAATCAGTTTGCAGCACATTCGATGGAAACGTTCTCAAGCCTGATAAAAGCCCGATTTCCTTTATAATTTATCCTCAATAAGGAGGATTAGAGAGTATTTAGAAGCATACCAGAGGAAAATAAGACACAGGGATGTTTTTAAAGTAATGATACAAAATAAACGGGATTATGATGTTTGTTTGACTTATTACAAACGTGTTACGGTATTAAAGATTGCTTATTATGGAGGGAAAATATGAATTTGGATGAGAAACCAATTAAGATAAAAGTCGAAAATGTATCTAAGGTTTTCGGAAAACAGACAAAAAAAGCCATTCAGATGCTGTCCAGCGGAAAAAACAAAAAAGAGATCCTGAAAGCGACCGGATCAACCGTTGGTGTCAATCAAGCAAACTTTGATGTATATGATGGGGAGATATTTGTCATCATGGGTCTATCGGGGAGCGGTAAATCAACTTTAGTTCGGCTGTTAAACCGGCTTATTGAACCGACTGCCGGGAATATTTATATTGATGGTGACATGATAACAAATATGTCAAAAGACCAGCTCCGGGAAGTGCGCCGGAAAAAAATCAGCATGGTCTTTCAAAAATTTGCGCTGTTTCCGCACAGAACGATTCTTGAAAATACGGAATACGGGTTGGAACTCCAAGGCGTCGACAAAAAAGAGCGTGAGCAAAAAGCGCTTGATTCGCTTAAACTTGTCGGTCTTGAAGGCTTTGAACACCAATTCCCAGATCAGCTCAGCGGAGGAATGCAGCAGCGTGTCGGACTTGCCCGCGCATTGACGAATGATCCTGACATTCTTCTGATGGATGAAGCTTTCAGTGCGCTTGATCCGCTGATCCGCAAAGACATGCAGGATGAGCTTTTAGACCTTCATGACTCTGTCGGCAAGACGATCATCTTCATCACGCATGATCTTGATGAAGCATTGCGCATCGGCGACAGAATCGTGCTGATGAAAGACGGTAACATCGTTCAGATCGGGACGCCTGAAGAAATTCTGATGAGCCCGTCCAATGAATACGTTGAGAAATTCGTTGAGGACGTTGACTTATCCAAAGTTCTGACAGCGGGCCACATCATGAAGCGCGCTGAAACCGTGCGGATTGACAAAGGGCCTCGTGTAGCGCTGCAGCTCATGAAGAATCTCGGTATTTCTTCTATTTACGCCGTTGATAAACAGAAACAGCTTCTCGGCGTCATTCACGCGGCGGATGCGAAAAAAGCGGTGGAATCCGACTTATCGCTTCAGGATATTTTAAATACTGAATTTACGACTGTGCATGAAAGCACATACTTGACGGAAATTTTCGATGTCGTGTCTGATGCGAATATTCCGATCGCCGTCACGGACGATAAGGACCGCATGAAAGGCATTGTCGTAAAAGGCGCATTAATCGGCGCGCTTTCAGGAAATAACGATTATATAAATGTTGAAGATTCTGCTGAACAAGCTCAGGATTCTTCTGTTCAGGGGGTGAAGTAAATGGACAGATTGCCTAGAATTCCGTTAGCAGATATCGTTGACCGGTTTGTTGACTGGCTTACCATGACGTTCGGAGGTTTCTTTGACGGAATCTCAAACGGTTTGGCCGCTTTCGTAAACGCGATTGTGAGCGGTTTGGGTTTCATCCCGTCTATTTTATTGACTGTTATTTTTGCAGCTCTCGCTTGGTGGATCAGTACGAGAGGAATTGCACTCTTTACGTTAATCGGATTCCTTGTTATTGATTATTTGGGTTATTGGTCGCCGATGCTGCAAACGTTGGCGCTTGTCGTCACATCTGTTTTGATTTCCATTATTATCGGGGTTCCGATCGGCATATGGGCGTCTCAGAAAGAAACAGTCCGCCGCATTGTCACACCGATTCTGGATTTAATGCAGACCATGCCGGCTTTCGTATACCTGCTGCCTGCAATTTTCTTCTTTAATATCGGGGTTGTGCCAGGCGTTGTGGCATCTGTTATTTTCGCGATGCCTCCGACGATCCGCATGACAGTTCTCGGTATTAAACAGGTTCCGGCTGATCTGATTGAAGCGACGGAAGCATTCGGTTCAACGACGTCTCAGCGTCTGTTCAAGGTGCAGCTTCCGCTTGCCACAAAAACAATTCTTGCCGGTATTAACCAAAGCATCATGCTTGCTTTGTCAATGGTCGTTATCGCGGCCATGGTCGGTGCGCCGGGCCTCGGTTCTGAAGTATACAGCGCCGTGACACAGTTGAAAACCGGTGTCGGAGTGGAAGCGGGTATCGCGATCGTTATCGTAGCGATTACACTCGACCGTATCACGCAAAACATTAAAGTGAAGAAGAAGAGCAGGGGGAATGCCTGATGCTTAAGAAAATCATCGGTGTCGGCGTTACCGCTGCGCTGGCTCTTTCTTTGGCTGCCTGCGGTTCGCAGACTGATGATAAGGCAACGGCTGCGGACCAGGTGAACAAAACCATTATCGGTATCGATCCGGGATCGGGGATCATGGCCCTGACGGATGAGGCCGTGAAGGATTACGGATTGAAAGACTGGAATGTCATCACGGCGTCAAGTGCCGCCATGACGGCGACATTGAAGAAATCATATGACCGGAAAAAGCCGATCATCGTAACGGGCTGGACGCCGCACTGGATGTTCTCCAGATACAAGCTGAAGTTCCTTGATGATCCGAAAAAAACGTACGGAACTGCCGAGCAGATTCATACGATTACAAGAACCGGCTTCAGTAAGGAACAGCCTAACGCGGCCAAAGTTCTCAGCCAGTTCAAATGGACGCAGGACGATATGGGAGAAGTCATGATTGCCGTTGAGGAAGGCGAAAAGCCGGCCAAAGCCGCAGCTGAATATGTGAAAAAACATAAAGACCAAGTGGCTCAATGGACAAAAGGCGCCCATAAAGTCAAAGGGGATAAAATCAACCTGGCTTATGTGGCATGGGACAGTGAAATCGCAAGTACGAATGTAATCGGAAAAGTATTTCAAGACCTCGGCTATGACGTGAAGCTGACGCAAGTGGAGGCAGGACCGATGTGGACTGCGATTGCGACAGGCAGCGCGGATGCGTCATTGTCTGCTTGGCTTCCGAATACCCATAAGGCATATGCGTCTAAATATAAAGGCAAATATGAAGATGTAGGAACGAGTCTGACAGGCGTCAAGATGGGTTTGGTCGTTCCTCAGTACATGAAAAACGTCAATTCAATTGAAGATCTGAAGAAGTAATGAAGAAAAGCAGCCCTGTAACGGGCTGCTTTTTTTTATGCTTCAAACGATTTGAGGACGGCGTCCGTTAATATCTCAGCGCCAGTAAAGATGGCGCTTCGGTCAAATGTCATTTGGGGATGGTGAAGTCCAGGCTCCAGGCCGCACCCTAGGCCGAGCATCGTCGTTTTCAAGTTCGGAACCTTTAACCCGTAAAAGTGAAAATCCTCTCCTCCGGTTGTCACAAGAGGTTCATCCACATGTTCTTCTCCGAGAATGCTGCTGATCGCAGATGCCATGATGGCTTCCGCCTCCTTGTTTCGCTCGGCTGCCGGGAGGCTGTGTTCTTTTTGCAGTTCGATTTTTGCGCCGAATGCGGCAGCCGCCGCCTCACAGGCTCTTTCGGTTTCGGCGGTTAATTTCTCCATGGCGGCATTGGTTTGTGCGCGGAGATCAAGGCTGAACGATGCTTTTCCCGGAATGATATTGGAACTTTCTCCGCCTGCCTGAAGCTTTGTCATCTTCACGGAATGCGGGATGCCGGGATCAAGATGAATGAAGCTGAGTTTTTGGACGAGAAGAGCGGCGATTTCGATACTGTTAAGCCCGAGATGCGGTCTCGCGCCGTGGGCTTCTTCTCCGATAATCAGGCCTTCTATATGCCGGCTTGAGCCATGCAGAATGGACGGTGCGCATCGGCCGTTTGCCGTTTCCTGTACGGGGCGCACGTGCACGCCGTATAAGAAGTCAACATCATCCAGTACGCCTTTTTCAATCATTTTCAGCGCTCCGCCGCCTTTTTCTTCAGCCGGCTGAAAAATAAAGCGGATGGTGCCCTTCGGAAGCTTCGGCTGACTCTTTAAAAGCATCATCGTGCCGAGCGCCATCGTCATATGTGAATCATGTCCGCATGAATGGTTCGCCTGAAAGACACCGTCCACTTCCTGCCACAGCGCGTCAATATCCGCCCGGACAGCCACAACGGGCGAGCCTTCTCCGATTTCGCCGACAACACCGGTGCAATCATCAAACGTACGGATTCGGCAGCCGGCCTCTTTCAGTTTTTCAGTCAGATATTCAGTTGTTTGATATTCTTTCCAGCTTACTTCGGGATTGGCGTGCAGGTGGTCAAAAATGTCCATAATGACTTGCTTTTCATGCTCTGTGAGTCTGTTCATGCCGTAAGTCCTCCTTCAAAAGCTGTCTGTTTTTTATTTTTTGATATTGAAAACAGGCAATCGGTCTGTATATAATATAGCACATATCTGTATTTTCTGAATAGTTTATAAATTTAAAGCGGGATGGTGATGTTATGGCTGTGCCGAAGGCCGAACCTGTATTGAAAAAGAAGAAATTGTTTGTGATGCCTGATGCTTATGTGCTGCTGTTCATTGTCGCTTTACTATGCGCGATAGCATCATACATCGTTCCTGCGGGGGAATTTGACAGGGTGACAAAGGGCAGTGTGACGTCCGCCGTCCCGGGAAGTTATCATTCTTTAGACCAGTCTCCTGTCAGCCCGATCGCTTTTTTTACCGCGATTCAGGAAGGGATGACAAGTTCCGCGCCGATTATTTTTTTAATCCTGTTTACGGGCGGCACCATTGCGATTTTGGAGAAAACGGGCGCCATCAATGGATTGATCAGTAATGTCATCAGTACGTTCCGCACCAAACAGCTGCTGTTTATTGCAATTGTCGGATCTCTATTTTCGATCCTCGGCACAACCGGCATCGTCGTTAATTCCGTGATCGGTTTTATTCCGATCGGCCTGATCGTCGCCCGTTCGCTGAAATGGGATGCCGTGGCCGGAGCGGCCGTCATTTATATCGGCTGTTATGCCGGGTTTAACGCGACGATTTTATCACCTTCACCGCTCGGGTTATCACAAAGCATCGCGGAGCTGCCGCTGTTTTCCGGCATCGGCCTGCGGATTGCCGTCTACATTTGTTTTCTGCTATCATCTATTTTATATATTTATCGGTATACGAGAAGGCTCAGAAAAGCAAAGGACGCCAGTCTGCTGGGGAACGATTGGTTTCCGGCAGCAGGTTCAATCCCGCAGGCTTCAGATCCGGAGGACAAGCCAGTCCCGTTTACCGTCCGCCATAAATTGATTCTGGCTGTCGCGGCTTTGTCGCTTGCCGGCTTTTTATACGGCGCGCTTACTCTTGACTGGTCTGATTCAGAGATGGCCGCCGTGTTCATTTTTATCTCAATCGTGTCAGGCCTGATTGCGGGAATGGCGGCAAATGATATCGCAAAAACGTTTATTACAGGCTGTCAGGGGCTCGTTTACGGCGCGCTGATCGTCGGAATGGCGAGAAGCATTTCCGTTATTCTGGAACACGGAAAGCTGCTTGATACGGTAGTCAATGGACTTGCGTCACTGCTGCACGGTTTCAGCCCGATGGCAGGCGCAATCGGAATGTATATTTCCAGCGCCCTGCTTCATTTTCTGATATCATCGGGCTCAGGGGAGGCGGTCGTATTTATTCCGATTTTGGCGCCGCTTGCCGATCTGATGGGCATCACGAGACAGGTCGCGGTTGAAGCGGTCATGCTTGGGGAAGGCGTCGTAAACTGTGTCAATCCGACTTCCGGCGTTCTGATGGCCGTACTGGCTGCCAGCGGCATTCCGTACGTAAAGTGGCTTCGCTTCATGATTCCGCTGGCGCTGATTTGGTTTGTCATCGGCCTTGTGTTTATCTGCATAGGCGTCCTGATCAATTGGGGCCCTTATTAACATTTTTGTCAATGATATTTCGGTTTATCATTATGAATCGGCAAGATATAATGGGAGTTGTAAGCCATTCTTAATAGTACGGGAGGAAGTCATGAATCAGCGTCGGAACAGACTTTCAAACGTGAATGGAAAGAGTGAGAGTGTGAAAGAGAAAGAACGAATGATTTGGTCAGAAGTCGGAATGCTTGTGGGCACACTGTCTTTGCTTGACATCATCGTACGCGGACTTGTTCTGAACTGTCCGTTTAGGGAATGGGCCGGAAGCTTGGCGGTTTTCTTCATTATAATTGTTTATTATTGCATCAGGGCGGGAGCGTCGGGAATGCTCATGCCGAGAATAGACACCAAAGAAGAACTGAAAAAGCGGGTGAAGCAGCAGCGGATAGATTCAATAGCAGTCACTTTTGCGGTGGCGGCGCTTACGATGTACGACAGGGGGTTTCCCCATACATTCTTTGCTTGGCTGAAAATGATCTTTCTTTTTATCGTCTGCGGAGGCATTCTGTTTCTGCTTCGGTATGTCATTGTGAAGCTGTCTTACAGAAGAGCGATAAAAGAAATAAAAAAGAAATCATCTTGACAGGTGGTTTCTTTTTTTGTTTGAAAGCGGGAAGTCTTTTTAATTGATAGGAATATAGATTTGAATTCACTCTGCCGCGTTGCTTTGATAGAGAGAGTATGATAAGTTGAAATGTAAGCGTTAACAGAATTCTCCAGTCTTCACAACAGTTGAAAGGAGCTGAAGAAAGAGTAAGAGGAATTTTTGACTCCGCAGTCAGTCTTCAAAAATGAAATAAGGAGTGTCAAAAATGTTTGAAAAACGATTCAAAACCTCTTTACTGCCGTTATTCGCCGGATTTTTATTGCTGTTTCATTTGGTTTTGTCAGGCCCGGCGGCTGCAAACGCTGAAACTGCAAACAAATCGAATGAGGTGGCCGCGTCATCGGTCAAAAACGGGACCATCCTTCATGCCTGGAATTGGTCGTTCAATACGTTAACACAAAATATGAAAGAGATTCGTGATGCGGGCTATGCAGCCATTCAGACGTCTCCGATTAACCAAGTAAAGGAAGGGAACCAAGGAGATAAAAGCATGAGGAACTGGTACTGGCTGTATCAGCCGACATCGTACCAAATCGGCAACCGTTACTTAGGCACTGAACAAGAATTTAAGGACATGTGTGCAGCCGCGGAAAAATATGGCGTAAAAGTCATTGTTGATGCGGTTATCAATCATACCACCAGCGATTACGCCGCGATTTCTGACGAGATTAAGCGTATTCCAAACTGGACCCATGGAAACACACAAATTAAAAATTGGTCGGACAGGTGGGACGTCACTCAAAATTCATTGCTTGGGCTGTATGATTGGAATACACAGAATACTGAGGTGCAAACCTATCTGAAACGTTTCTTGGAAAGAGCATTGAATGACGGAGCGGACGGGTTCCGCTATGATGCCGCCAAGCATATAGAGCTTCCGGATGATGGGAATTACGGCAGCCGATTTTGGCCGAATATCACAAATACATCGGCGGAGTTCCAATACGGAGAAATCCTGCAAGACAGCGCGTCCAGAGATACTGCTTATGCGAATTATATGAATGTGACGGCTTCTAACTATGGGCATTCCATCAGATCCGCTTTAAAGAACCGTAATCTGAGTGTGTCGAATATCTCCCATTATGCATCTGACGTGTCTGCGGACAAGTTAGTCACATGGGTGGAATCACATGATACGTATGCCAATGATGAGGAAGAGTCCACATGGATGAGTGATGACGATATCCGTTTAGGCTGGGCAGTGATTGGTTCCCGCTCAGGAAGCACGCCTCTTTTCTTTTCCAGACCTGAGGGCGGAGGAAATGGGGTGCGATTTCCCGGAAAAAGTCAAATAGGAGATCGAGGGAGCGCCTTATTTAAAGATCAGGCGATCACTGCGGTCAATCAATTTCACAATGTAATGGCCGGGCAGCCTGAGGAACTCTCGAATCCGAATGGGAACAATCAAATATTGATGAATCAGCGCGGCTCAAAAGGCGTTGTGCTGGCTAATGCGGGATCGTCTTCTGTCACCGTCAATACTTCAACGAAATTGCCTGACGGCAGGTATGATAATAGGGCCGGCGCCGGTTCATTTCAAGTAGCGAACGGCAAACTGACAGGTACGATCAATGCCAGATCCGCGGCTGTTCTTTATTCTGATGATATTGGAAATGCGCCTCAGGTCTTTCTTGAGAATTACCAAACGGGGGCAGTCCATTCTTTCAATGATCAGCTGACGGTCACCCTGCGTGCAAATGCGAAAACAACAAAAGCCGTTTACCAAATCAATAATGGGCAGCAGACAGCATTTAAGGATGGAGACCGATTAACGATCGGGAAAGGAGATCCAATCGGCACGACATACAACATCAGGTTAACCGGAACGAACGGCGAGGGTGCAGAGAGAACTCAAGAATACACGTTTGTCAAAAAAGACCCGGCCCAAACCAACATCATTGGCTATCAAAATCCGGATCATTGGGGCCAGGTAAATGCTTATATTTACAAACATGATGGAGGCAGGGCCATAGAATTAACCGGATCGTGGCCGGGGAAAGCAATGACTAAGAATGCAAATGGAATTTACACGCTGACGCTGCCTGCGAATGCGGATACGGCCAATGCCAAAGTGATTTTTAACAATGGCAGCGCCCAAGTGCCCGGGCAGAACCAGCCCGGATTTGATTATGTGCAGAATGGTTTGTATAACAACTCCGGTTTAAACGGTTATCTTCCGCATTAATGGATAGGGCTATCATCACATCAAACCCTTGCTTCGGTTAGGAAAGGGACAGCACGTCTTCAATCACGCTGAAAAGATACAACATCCTAAAACGGTTCCGTTTTAGGATGTTGTCAACAATCTGGAAACCATCATCGATATTTTTTGTCCAAAAATCAAACTTTTCTCTTGCAAAAGTTTGTGAAGTGTTGCACAATATAAATGTGAAATACTTCACAAGTTAAAAACAGACACCACGAAACACTGGAGGATGAGCATACATGATGAACGAACGAGTGAACAAAGTAGCATTAATCGGAGCAGGTTTTGTTGGAAGCAGTTATGCATTTGCGTTAATTAACCAAGGGATCACAGATGAGCTTGTGATCATTGATGTAAATAGAGAAAAAGCCATGGGCGATGTCATGGATTTAAATCACGGAAAGGCATTTGCGCCTCATCCGGTCAAAACGTCTTACGGCACATATGAGGATTGCAAGGATGCCGATATCGTGTGCATCTGTGCCGGAGCCAATCAAAAACCGGGCGAAACGAGACTTGAGCTGGTCGAAAAAAATCTCGCCATTTTTAAAAACATTGTCGGTGAAGTAATGGCAAGCGGATTTGACGGCATCTTCCTCGTTGCCACAAACCCGGTCGACATTCTCACTTATGCGACATGGACATTCAGCGGCCTTCCGAAAGAACGCGTCATCGGCAGCGGCACGACACTGGATTCTGCGCGATTCCGTTATATGCTGAGTGAATATTTCGGCGCCGCTCCGCAAAACGTACACGCCCACATTATCGGCGAGCACGGCGATACCGAGCTTCCTGTATGGAGTCACGCCAATATCGGCGGAGTGCCGGTGCAGCAATTGCTGGAGAAAAATGCAGCTTACAAACAGGACGAGCTGGATCAGATCGTGGACGATGTGAAAAACGCCGCCTATCATATTATTGAGAAAAAAGGCGCGACATATTACGGAGTGGCGATGAGCCTCGCCCGCATCACAAAAGCGATTTTGCGTAATGAAAACAGTATTTTAACCGTCAGCACATATCTGGACGGGCAATACGGTGTAAACGACGTCTTTATCGGCATTCCGGCTGTCGTCAATCGGAACGGCATCGCCGGTGTGACGGAACTTGAGCTGAATGAAACAGAACAGCGTCAATTCAACCATAGCGCAAACGTGCTGAAAGACATTCTCGCTCCGCATTTCGCGGAGTAAACAAAAAAGCAGTACATGACAAACGCCATGTACTGCTTTTTTTAATTCGCTTTTTTCGCCATTTCCTGAGAGGTTTTTACTCTCGCTTTTCCCATAAACAAAATGGTAACGGCCGCAATGACGATTGGCGCCAGCGCAAGCGTGAATACATATGTGATGCTTTGCGACATGGCGTCAATAATGCGATCCAGAATGTGCGGCG
Source organism: Bacillus sp. R45 (assembly GCF_021729365.1). NCBI lineage: Bacteria > Bacillati > Bacillota > Bacilli > Caryophanales > Bacillaceae > Bacillus > Bacillus sp. R45. The sequence goes on from NZ_CP091421.1 coordinate 297,321, forward strand.
GAATATGGGCGCGCGTGCCGGCCTGGAAAATCTCCTGCGGATTTCCGATGTTCTGCATCGCGCCGCCCGCTCCTTTCATGCCGCTGAATGAATCTGTGAGCTTGTTGGTAAACACATTCGTCTGGATGGTCCCGAAAATCGTCACACCGAGCGTCATACCGAATGATCTCAAAAACGAGTTTGTTGAGTTGGCGCTTCCGCGGTAACGCGGCTCCAGATCGTTCATGGACGCAGCCGGCAGCAGTGAGAAGTTGAAGCCGACGCCGAATCCTGAGATCAGCATGAATACCGTCAGCATCGTACGCGCCGTATCCGGAGTCATATTGGAAAGCAGCAGCATTCCGATAAAGAAAGCGACCACGGAAATCAGCATCAAATTACGGAACCGCACTTTCGTCTGAAAAATTCCGCCGATCATACTTCCGATAACAGAACCGATCATCATCGGTGTCAAAATAAAGCCCGCGCTCGTCGCGGTGCTGCCGTACACAGCCTGAACGAAAATCGGGATAAATACCGCTAAAATCACAAATGTGGCTCCGTAAAGGAACGCCAGAATCTGTGCCGTGGCAAATAAACGGTTTTTAAACATCCAAAATGAGATAATCGGTTCTTCCGCTTTTCTTTCCACGATAAAAAAGGCGATAAAGAACACGGCGAACACAGCGAACAGACCGATGATCTGAACGGAGTTCCAATCATACGTTTTTCCGCCGAGCTCAAGAGCGAACATCAGACCGACAATGGAAACCACCAGCGTAATCGCGCCGGCCCAGTCGATTTTCTGCTTCTTGTGTTCAAGGGATTCTTTATAATAACGAAGAATGAAAAACAATGATAAAATACCGATCGGCACGTTGATATAAAACACCCAGTGCCAGCTGATGGAGTCGGTAATGAGCGCGCCTAAAAGCGGCCCGAGAACGCTGGACAGGCCGAAAACAGCACCGAACATGCCCGACATTTTTCCGCGTTTTTCCGGCGGAAATAAATCAAAAATGATCGTGAAGGCGATCGGCATCAGCGCACCTCCGCCAATTCCCTGAATGACGCGGTAAATAATGAGCTGATCCATTGTTTGGGCGATTCCGCATAACGCGGATCCGATTAAGAAAAGAATAAGACCGAATAAAAAGAAACGCTTGCGTCCGTACATATCGGACAGTTTTCCGTAAATCGGCATACCGGCCATAACGGCTACCATGTATGATGCCGTCACCCACGCGAACTTATCGAAACTTCCGAGGTCCGCCACGATATTTCCCATCGCAGTGGCAACGATTGTATTATCCATAGCCGACATTAAAATGCCCAGCAAAAGACCGATGACGACAAACTTCGTCGAGGCGTCCTTCGCGGCTGTTTGTTCCATGCTTTTTCCTCCCATACTTACTTTTGATCATTAAATTTGCTATGATCATATTAGATTTGCCGAAAATTATCTTGATCGTCAAGATAAATTGATTTTATAGGGAGGCCTGTCAGTTGTCAACAAGAAATACCAGAAGCGAGACGGAGGAAACCGCCATACAGTTATTCCGGAAGATGGCCACAAGGACGATCCTGTTTCATCAGGCGGCCGCTCAATCTCTCGGTCTGTTTCCGACCGATTTGAAATCAGCTGATATCTTAAATGAAGCAGGCCCGATGACCGCAGGCGAGCTTGGGAAAAAAACCGGCCTCAGCACAGGTTCGGTAACGGCGCTCATTGACCGGCTCGAAAAAGCGGGATATGTCATGAGGAAAAAAGACCCCGAAGACAAACGGCGGGTGATCATCGTGCCGCTGACAGCCGGAAAAGCAAATGTGAAGCAATTGTTCAGCTCCTTATCCCAGTCCACGATCAGCCTTTGCCGGCAATATAAAGAAGAAGAACTGCGGCTGATATTCGATTTTTTAGGAAAAGCGACGGACATGATGGAAGACGAGCTTGAGAAATTAAAATAATGTATCATAGCACGGCCCATTCATGAATAACTTGTACAAGTTGCATGAATGAGGGGGAAGCCAATGAACATCTTTTTAAGCTACATCGTTCTCGGGCTGTCATTGTCAGCACCTGTCGGCCCGGTCAATGCGGCGCAAATTGACAAAGGCATCAAAAACGGCTTTTGGCATGCATGGATTTTCGGTCTCGGCGCCATGGCCGCGGACGGGCTGTATATGATTTTGATCTATTTCGGGCTGTCTCAATTTTTGACCGCTCCTTTTGTAAAAACGTTTTTGTGGCTCTTCGGTTTTTTCGTGCTGACCTACACGGGAGTCGAAACGTTAAAAAATATAAGGGAAGCCATGAATGTCAGAAGCGGAAAAGGAAAACCGGCTTTTTACAAAACTTTCGGCGCGGGGTTTTTTATTTCTCTTTCCAATCCGCTGAGCATTTTATTCTGGCTCGGCATATACGGGAGCATTCTCGCCAAAACCGCTGAATCCTTCGATGCAAATCAGCTTTTGATTTACAGCTCCGGCATTCTTCTCGGCATTTTGATCTGGGATTTCTGCATGGCGGTCGCCGCGAGCACTTTCAGAAATCTCCTTCATGAAAAAGCGCTCCGCTGGCTGACGGGAGCGGCGGGTGTGTCTTTGATCGTTTTCGGGTTTTATTTCGGATGGCAGGGGATTCAAATGCTCATCTCATAAATAGAAGAGTCACCCATCGCCTATCTCCGTCATAACGTATCATGACGATACTGGAGGTGGGCCGATGGCAAGCGGGCTGTACACAAAAAGTTGCCTTGAGGAAAAGTTATTGGATCTGCCAAATTGGCAGAGAATCGCTTTTGAGCTTCTATCAGAAAAAGTAGGCGATAAAGCGGATACGTTTCCGTGCATTCCCGGACGTCAGGGATTTTTGACAGATCAGCTCCGGATATCCTTTGCGGGTGATCCCCGCGAAGAGGGAACCCCGGAGGAAGTGGGGATGCTGCTGTCTGAGTACGGAAAGATCTCAAGGAATACCGGAAGATACGCGTCGCTGCTTGTGATTTTTGATACGCCTGAGGATTTAGCTGAGCATTATTCCGTTGAGGCGTATGAAGAGCTGTTCTGGTCTTTTTTAAACCGGCTGAGCGGATGCGACCCGAAAGACTGGCCGGAAGACATGCCGGAAGACCCTGAACATTATAAATGGGAGTTCTGCTTTGACGGCGAACCGTATTTTATTCTGTGCGCGACGCCTGCGCATGAAGCGAGACAAAGCAGAAGCTTCCCGTTTTTTATGCTGGCGTTTCAGCCGAGATGGGTTTTCGAAGGATTAAATGATTCAACCGCGTTCGGACGAAACATGAGCCGGCTGATCAGAAAACGCTTAGAGGCGTATGATGAAGCCCCTCTTCATCCCCGATTGGGGTGGTACGGAGGAAAAGACAATTTAGAATGGAAGCAATATTTCCTCCGTGATGATGAGACCCAAGTGTCAAAGTGTCCCTTTTCTTATTTGAAGAGACTGTTTAAACCGACGAAATAAGCTATGATCCGGCAGGGCTGTGTCCCTGCTTTTTTTGTACGATCCATGTTACGATCGCAATGACGGCGAGAAAACAAAGGCTGACCAGAAAACCGGGCCGGCTCGATTTCTCAAACAGCGTCCCGGAGACGGCCGCGACAATCAGCACAAGGGCGATAACAATCTGTACGGTTCCCATCTTTGTCGTTTCGAGCAGTTTCTTGCCCGAGAACAAAATGAACAGCCACGTATAAAGAAGCATCAGTCCCGCCGCGGTTGTCATGTGTTCATATATGTTTTTCGGCAGCACCAATGACAGGATGATGGAGACGATGAGTCCGGCAAACGTCAATCCGAGCGCAGGCCAGCAGATTTTTTTGTTTTCCTTTAATCTGAAGCATTTCGGCGCATCTCCGTCATCTGCCATCGTACAAAGCAATGTCGTCACGGCAAACAGCGAGGCGACGAGCGTGGAAAATCCCGCAATAATAAAAATCCCGTTAAAAATATCAAGAATGATATCTAAATGAAAACCCTTCAGCGATGTAATAAACGGGCTGTCCTGTTCGGTGAATTTGCCCAGCGGCACTAACAGCAGCGCCAGGCCGAGAGAAATGACGTAAATCACCGCAAGAACGGCAAGCATCAGCCGGCCTGATTTTGAGGCTTCCTCCGGCTTTTTCAAATGCACGGTCATCAGCCCCAAGACTTCAATTCCTCCGAAGGCGTAAAACGCATAAATCAGTCCCGTCCATAGCCCCATCGCTCCGTGCGGGAACAAATCCTTTGATTCGTTCGGCACCTGCACATCCGGTTTATGAGAAAATATACCGCACAGCGCCAATATGGCGATCACGATAAACATAAAAATCGCCGCCGTCTTGACAACAGCGAGCACATTTTCCGTTTTTTGAAAAACGGACAGCCCCGTAAATATAATCAAAAGACCGAGCACCGCATAGATGGAGGCGAAAATCCACAGCGGCACATTCGGAAACCAATGCTTCGTAAACAGCGAGATCGCTGTCAGCTGGCTTCCCGTGATCAGCATCTCGGACGACCAGTACACCCATCCGTTGCTGAAACCGGCCCAAGTGCCGAAAGCCTTTCTCGCATAAGCGCAAAAAGACCCCTTTTCGGGCTGTTTGGCGGAGAGCTTCGCGAGCTGCTCAAAGACAAAATAGGTGCCAAGCCCGGCAATAAGAAATGAGATCAGCGCGGAATATCCGCTTTTGACAATAGCGATGCTGGACCCGAGAAAAAAGCCCGTCCCGATTGTGCAGCCGACGCCGATTAAGGAGAGCTGCCACCAAGCGAGATTCCCTTTAGGCTGGTCCTGTGATTTACTCATGAAGTTCAACCCCTTTATCAAAGCTTAGATTGCGGCCGTCAGAAGGGGAATATACATCCAATAAATTGCTTTACATGAAACAAACGGCCGGAGTTCATAATAGAAGAAAAAAAGGAGCAGTCTGATGACACAGCAATTTATCGTACCGCCGAAAAAAGGGCTAGGCCTGAGGGTTCACAAAGGGCAGATTATAAAAGTTGTCGATGTGGAAGGACAGCAGGTGGCTGATTTTACGGCGTATCATGCCAAGGACTTTTATGAACATCTTGATCAGGGCGCGACGATCGATGCCAACCAGTCCATTCATGTAAAAACGGGTGATCATATTTATTCGAATTTATACAAGCCGATGCTGACGCTGATTGAGGATACAGTCGGCAAGCACGACTTGCTGCTTCCCGCCTGCCGTCCGGATATGAACAGGCTTTTATACGGAAAGCATAAAGACGAGCTCCAGGATACGTGCTATGACAATATGAGCGGGGCGCTTGAACCGTTCGGGGTGCCGCGGCCGCATATGCATTATCCATTTGCCATCTTTATGAACACGGTGCTCGATGAGAAGGGGAACTTATCAGTCGAAACCCCTCTTTCTGACGCAGGTGATTATGTACGGCTCCGTGCGGAAATGGATCTCGTCGTCGCGTTTTCATCTTGTCCGATCGAAAAAGGAAAATGCAACGGAGACAGCATCACGGCGCTGCGGGTGGAAATCAGCTGATCCCGGTGTATTTGATTCACTTAAAAACTGCACCTGTGCTATATTTAACAAAGAGTCGTACATAGTGGCATGATTCATTTTCAGCATGAACGGGAAATGAATCATAAAGAAACAATGCAGGAGGAGTGATTGGGATGAGCATCCAGAAACAAATTATGAATGATCTCCATGTAAAACCCTCAATTGATCCGAAACAAGAAATTGAGGACAGAGTGAACTTTCTGAAACAATATTTGAAAAAAACAGGTGCCAAAGGCTTTGTGCTCGGCATCAGCGGGGGGCAGGATTCCACGCTTGCGGGACGCCTCGCCCAATTGGCGGCTGAAAGCATCAGAGAAGAAGGCGGAAACGCGGAATTTATCGCCGTCCGTCTTCCGCACGGCACACAGCAGGATGAGGATGACGCCCAATTGGCGCTCAAATTCATTAAACCTGATAAATCGTGGACGTTTGATATTAAGTCCGCTGTCAGCGCGTTCGCTGATCAGTACAAAAAAGACACGGGCGATCAGCTGTCTGACTTTAACAAAGGAAATGTAAAAGCCAGAATGAGAATGATCGCTCAATATGCCATCGGCGGACAAGAGGGGCTGCTTGTCATCGGAACCGACCATGCGGCCGAGGCTGTGACCGGTTTCTTCACGAAATACGGTGACGGCGGAGCTGATCTGCTGCCGCTGACCGGATTAACGAAACGCCAGGGCAGACGTTTATTAGAAGAACTCGGCGCGCCGGAACGCCTGTATTTGAAATTACCGACGGCCGATCTGCTTGATGAAAAACCGCAGCAGACGGATGAGACCGAACTCGGCATCACATACAATGACATTGATGATTATTTAGAAGGCAAGGATGTTTCTTCCGAAGTGATTGAGGCGCTGGAAAAACGCTACCTCAGTACGGAGCACAAGCGCCAGGTGCCGGCATCAATGTTTGATGATTGGTGGAAATAGAATGAAAAAACCTCCCTTTTGAAAGGGAGGTTTTTTGTTTATCTCATTTTTATTTATCTACACTTTCATAAATCCCTACCCAATACCCTTTGCTGCTGTCATAGTATTTGCTTTTGAAAATCCACTTTGTTCCATCTAAAACGAAAGAAGCAGCGAAGTTGCCGTTAGGGCTTTGAACGAGTTTGATGGCATTAATGCCGGCATCTGCTTTCGTTGAGATTGGGCTATTTTCCACGGATGCGGATGCTGTTGGTGATGCGGCAAAGGCAGGAGCGGCAGACATCAGTAAGGCAAGAGACAGCGCAGAACCGGTTAACACTTTTTTGAATTTCATTTCGAACACTCCCTTTTCAAATGAAATGTATTACAGTGTTAATAATTAGACGATTATCCATATAATTCCTCCTTTATTTCTAAAATTTTTTTCTTAAATTGAAAAAAACATCCCTTCGGAGGGACTTTTTATTTATTGATCCATTTGCATGGGTCAGGGACATGTTTTCAAAACGCTTTTTTATTTGATACGGATATGATTCAGCTTCACCATTAATTTGTCGGTAAATCTTCGAAGGCTGCCTCTCGAATCAGGCTCAAGAGGCAGATTTGCTTGGGCAGCGATCGTTTCTGCGGCCTGCTGAATAGACATTTGGTCTGTATGGAGATGTTCTGTGAAGAGGCTATCAGACAGGCTGTTGATGCAGCGGTCGATTTGTTTTGCGGCCCAGGAGTTTTTTCCTTCCGCTCTGGTGCGCAGGCGTTTCAGCAATGTTTCCTTTGAAGCCAGCAGGGTAAAGTGGTGAATGGTCCGGCCATCCTGTCTCAGCCTGCTGATAATGTCATGGAAGTATTGATCGTTCGTAATGGTCATGGGCACAATGATGATGCCCTGATATGTATCTGACAAATAGGAAAGCATGCTGTAATTGAATTCCCGCCACAGAGGGTAGCTTTGAAAGTCATCTTCAGCGATATCCGGCGGTATCATCGAACGCATCGCAAACCCCATCTTTTCAGGATCATATACGTAAGACGGTTTCAGTCTTCTGTGCAGTTCAAACGCTGTTTGTGTTTTTCCGGAACCGAAAGCCCCATTTATCCAAATGATCATCATGATATCCCCCTTTTTCTATATGATACAAAAAAAAGACCCTTCGATCGAAGAGTCAGCGGGAAAAAACAGACGTATATTCCCGGAGCGATTCCTTTATATGCGTAAAGGCATGTTCTCCAAAATACTCAAGAGAAACAAAACCGTCATATTGTCTGTTCATCAGCTCTTTTAAAAATGCTTTTTGATCGAGATCTCCTTGGAAAATCGGAGTTGGCTTGCTGAGATACCAGTTGTCAAAATTCCAGTGATAGTTTTTCAGATGAATATGGCTGACGGTATGATACAGCTTTTCTAAAGCGGACATTTGGTCAACGTGATTGACGTGTAGGTTGGAGCCGTCAAAAATGGTGCGGACCCGCGGATGTCCGACATCCTCCAAAAATGCCAGTGCCGCCTCCGGTGTATCCGCGTACGTATCGTAATGAATCTCAAGCCCGATATCGACTTCATAGTCATCTGCGAGCCGTGCCGCCTGCTGAAATTGATCAACCGCACGTTGCCACTTTTCCGGTGACGTCCGATGCGAAGGAAGATTGCCGGCAAAGACTCTGATCAAGGGGCTGTGCAGCTGTCGTGCCGCGCTTAATGCCCCTTGAACATCCTTTAACGCCTGCCTTTCATCCTGAGCGGCGAAGTCAGTGTACAAACTGACGGCAGGCACCCCGAGGCCTTCCTCCTGAAGCTGCTGATCAAGCCTGTCGAGCGGGCCAATTTCCTCTATATATTGTTTAGCGTGTCCGTACCACAGTTCGATTCCGTCAAAGGAGTGCTCCTTCGCGAAAGAAATGATGTCGAAAATATGCTTTTTTTTAAATCCTGTCGTGCAAAAACTCAGTTTCATCGGTAATCCTCCCGTAACTGTCTATCATATGTGTACTTTTCCCCGGGTGAGATACGGATAAACAGGTGAAAAGGGCAGACACTTTTATAAGCGGAGTGTCAGTGCGGCGCACAAATTGTTTAGCGCTTTTTTGCGTCAAAGTATTAAATAATTGACCGAAGTGTTGTACAATTAATTTCATTCGAGTAAGGGGGGAGAAGCCATTGAAAAATGAAACGGAGCTGACGGACTTCAGTCCCGTCCGCAATAAACCGACTCGCGCTCGTTATGTGATACTGTTTCTTTTGTTTTTTATCACTGCGATTAATTATATAGACCGTGCCAGTGTATCCATCGCCGCCCCGTCCATTCAGACATCGCTGAACATAAGCCCCGCGCTTTTGGGCGTCGTCTTTTCCGCATTCAGCTGGACCTATACGGGTATGCAGATTCCCGGCGGGCTCATTTTGGACAAATTCGGGTCAAAACGGACGTACGGCGTTTCTTTAATGATCTGGTCTGTTTTCACCGGAGTGCAGGCTTTTGCGGCCAGTTTCGGATTTTTATTCGGCTGCCGCCTGATTATCGGGCTGGCTGAATCGCCTGCGTTTCCGGCAAACAATCGGATTGTCACGACATGGTTTCCAAGGCGGGAACGCGCCTTTGCCACGGGTGTTTATACGGCGGGGGAATATGTGGGACTGGCGTTCGCCACACCGGTTTTATTCTGGGTGTTAACGGCATTTGACTGGCGCGCCGTCTTTATTTCCTCAGGGGTGCTCGGGCTTGTTTTCTCCGTTTTCTGGTTCAAAATGTATCACGAGCCGAATCGGTACCGGAAAGTGAACCGGGAAGAGCTTGATTATATTAGAGAAGGCGGCGGACTGACAGAGGTGTCTGAATCAGCCGGCAGGATCACGTGGCGGGATTTCGTCCAGCTTCTTAAATACCGCAAGCTTGTCGGCTTGTATATCGGCCAATTCGCCGTAGCCTCCACGCTGTTCTTCTTTTTGACATGGTTTCCGACTTATCTGGCGGAGGCAAAGCACATGGCATTCTTAAAAGTCGGCTTCGCCGCATCAATCCCGTATATCGCCGCATTTTTCGGCGTATTGTTCGGCGGATATTGGTCTGACGGAATGATGAAACGGGGCGTGTCGGTGAACGTTGCCCGGAAAACCCCCGTCATCCTCGGTCTTCTGCTGACAGGCTCCATCGTGCTCGCGAATGTTACGGATTCTGCTCCTGCGGTTTTGACGATCTTATCCATTGCTTCTTTTGCCCAGGGCATGTCCAATATATCCTGGACGATGCTGAGTGAGGTGGCGCCAAGCGAAACAATCGGATTGGCAGGAGGCGTGTTTAACTTTTTCGCCAATATGGCCGGCATTATCACCCCGCTTATCATCGGGTTTATCGTTTCTGCGACCGGTTCATATAACGGAGCGATTCTGTTTGTCGGCGCTGTTGCATTTATCGGGGCATTTTCTTATATTTTCATTGTCGGAAAGGTGGAACGCATTACGCTCCGATAGAAAGAAAAACTCATCTCTTCTTATAAAGGATGGGTTTTCTTTCATTGCATTATCTCTATATTTCAATATTGGGTTATCATATAATAAACATAACTTTTTCATTTCTTAGGAGGATTTCGCCGAAGATGAACGCAAAACGTGCCATTCCCGTAAGAGAAAGAAACATCGTACTGATCGGATTCATGGGTGTCGGAAAGACAACAATCGGCCAGCTGGTCGCTAAGAAATTATACAGAGACTTCATTGATATTGATTTGCAGATTGAGAAAGATTTCAATATGTCCATCCCTGAAATGTTTGAGAAAAAAGGTGAAGCCTTTTTCCGTCAGACCGAAAAGGATTATATATTAGATATCTGCCGCAATACGAAATTCAAGATCGTGTCACTTGGGGGCGGTTCGTTTAAACAAGAGGAAATCAGACAGTGCTGCCTTGAAAACTGTCTCGTGCTCCATCTTGATTTATCATGGGAGAATTGGAAGCAGCGGGCTGACCTGCTGATTGAAAGCCGTCCCGTTCTGCATAACCGTTCCATGGATGAAATGCAGCAGCTCTTTAACGAGCGCCAAAGCATCTATGATAAACATAATTCAAAAGTGGCGACGGATAATCTGGAACCAGAAGAAATCGCCGATTATATCGTAGAAACGTTAAAAATCGGCTGGGATCTGTATCAGCCGATGTAAAAAGAGCCGTGACGCTGTGAGCGTACGGCTTTTTTGTTTTCTTTTAAACAAACGTTTATTAAAATGTTTAGAAAATGAGTGTAAAATCGTGTTAAGATAGAGTCAGAAAATTAAATCTTATAAAACAAAGGAGAATAATCGGATATGCAATTATACGACTTGCCGCTCGACCAACTGCAAACCTATAAACCAAATAAAACCGCTCCTCATGACTTTTCGGATTTTTGGGCATCATCATTACATGAGCTTGCAAAGGTAGAGGCAAAGCCTGAATTGACGGCTGAAAGCTACCCGGCTGACGGCGTGAAAGTATTCCGGCTGACATACCGAAGCTTCGGCAAGGCGGAAATTGAGGGATGGTACGCCGTTCCCGACCGGCAAGGACCTCATCCGGCCATCGTGAAATATCACGGCTACAACGCGAGCTATGACGGGGATATACATGACATCGTAAATTGGGCGCTTCACGGATATGCCGCGTTCGGCATGCTTGTCCGCGGCCAGCACAGCAGCACAGATACAAGCGTTTCACCGCACGGACACGTTCCCGGCTGGATGACGAAAGGGATTTTAGATAAAGATACATATTATTACCGCGGCGTGTACTTAGACGCCGTCCGGGCTTTGGAAGTCATCAGCGGCTTTGATGAAGTGGATGAGACGAGAATCGCCGTCATCGGGGGGAGCCAGGGAGGCGGACTTTCAATCGCCGCGGCGGCACTATCTGACATTCCGAGAGCGGTTGCGGCCGATTATCCTTATTTAAGCAATTTTGAGCGGGCCATTGATGTCGCTCTTGATGAGCCGTATCTTGAGATTAACTCCTTTTTCAGAAAGAACGGCAGCCCTGAGACGGAGAAGGCCGCGATGAATACACTGGCCTATTTTGATATCATGAATCTGGCGGACCGCGTAAAAGTTCCGGTGCTCATGTCTATCGGGCTGATTGACCGCGTGACTCCGCCGTCGACGGTGTTTGCCGCTTACAATCATCTGGAAACGGAAAAAGAATTGAAGGTGTACCGATATTTCGGACATGAATACATACCTTCTTTCCATACGGAAAAGCTGGCCTTTCTGAAAGCGCATCTGAAAGGCTGACGACAGCGAAAAGCCCAAGTACTTGGGCTTTTTTCAGGAATGATCACGGAAAAGGACGGATACAGATGAAACAAAGGATCATCGAAGAATTAAAACGAATTGAAGCACAGCACGGCGTCAAGGTGCTTTACGCCGTAGAATCAGGGAGCCGCGCATGGGGATTTCCGTCAAGCGACAGCGACTACGATGTGCGGTTTCTCTATGTGCCGAAAAAAGAATGGTACTTTTCGATCGAACCGCATAGGGATGTCATAGAAGAGCCGATTCATGACATGCTTGACATCAGCGGCTGGGAACTGAGAAAAGCGCTGCGGCTTTTTAAAAAATCAAATCCGCCTCTTTTGGAATGGCTCTCTTCTGAGATGATCTATTATGAAGCTTTCTCAGCGGCTGAAAAGCTTCGAAAACTGAAAATCCGCGCCTTTTCGCCTGAAGCCGGCATTTATCATTATCTCAATATGGCAAAACGGAATGAAAAAACGGAATTGCAGGGCAGTGAAGTGAAGATTAAAAAGTATTTTTATGTTTTGCGTCCTCTCCTTGCCTGCAGATGGATTGAAACGTTCGGCTCCGTACCGCCGATGTCATTTCCCGTACTGGCCGATGCCTTATTGACGGATGAAGCGCTCATTTCTGAAATCAATACACTGCTTACAAGGAAAAAAAGCGGTCAGGAGCTGGCTCCGGAACCGAGAAATACGATCATTCACGGTTTTATAGAAGAAGAAATAGAACGCATCGGGCACTATGTCAAAACGATCAAAACACCGAAACCTGACATAACGGAGGAACTGAATCAGCTATTGATTCAGACCGTCGAAGAGGCGTGGGGGGAAAAAGGCGGAAATTGACGATTGCCGTCATTTCCGTCCGCCTTTTTTCGGCATAATCCGCCTGCTATCTAAGAAGCTGATTGTGGTAAAACCACAAAAATTTATCAGAATCTTTGTATTTTTAGAATATTGTGAGAGGATGTTTTGTCCATTTACAATAGACTCATACAAATACTTCTTAGATTGCGGGGTGTTAAGGTTGGAAGTGATTACAAGAGATTTTTTCTTATTTTTATCCAAGAGCAGCTTTCTCAATAAGATGGCGCGAAGCTGGGGAAGCCGTGTGGCAGCCGGCAAAATCATCGGAGGAATGGATTTCCGCAGTTCTATCCCGACAATCCGACATTTGAACAGCCAGGGGCTGTCAGTTACTGTCGATCATTTGGGGGAATTTGTCAACAACGGTGACGTTGCGAAAGAACGCACCGAGGAGTGCATGCAGACCATCGCCTTAATTGCTGATGAACAGCTGAATTCCCAAGTGTCATTAAAAATGACGTCTTTAGGTCTTGATATAGATCTCGATCTCGTCTATGAAAATATGACGAAAATCCTCCAGACGGCTGAAAAACATAAAGTCATGGTGACGATTGACATGGAAGATGAAACGAGATGCCAGAAAACGCTGGATATCTTTAAAGACTTCCGGAGCCGGTATGAATATGTAAGCACCGTGGTGCAGGCTTATCTGTACAGAACGGAGAAGGATCTTGATGATCTCAGCCCGCTGAATCCGTTTCTGCGGCTTGTCAAAGGAGCCTATAAAGAATCGGAAAAGGTGGCCTATCCTGAAAAAAGCGACGTCGATGAAAATTATAAAAGACTCATCCGCAAACAGCTTTTAAAAGGACATTATACGGCAGTCGCCACGCATGATGACAAAATGATCGAGTTTACAAAACAGCTTGCCGAAGAGCACGGCATTCCAAACGACCGTTTTGAGTTTCAGATGCTGTACGGCATGCGCTCGCAAACCCAGCTCAGCCTGGTGGAAGAAGGATACCGCATGAGAGTCTACCTGCCTTACGGGGATGACTGGTACGGCTATTTCATGAGACGGCTCGCCGAACGCCCCTCAAACATCGCATTCGCCTTTAAAGGAATGACTAAGAAGTAAAAAAGGGAGAGATGACAATGACTACACCTTATAAACACGAACCATTCACGAATTTCCAAGATCAATCGAACGTTGAAGAATTTAAGAAAGCGCTTGCGACGGTAAATGAGTATCTGGGAAAAGATTATCCGCTCGTCATCAACGGTGAAAAGGTAGAGACGGAAGCGAAAATCGTATCCATTAACCCTGCAGACAAAGAAGAAGTCGTCGGAAAAGTGTCAAAGGCGTCCCAGGAGCACGCTGAGCAGGCGATTGAAGCGGCTGCGAAAGCGTTCGAAGAGTGGAGATACACATCCCCTGAAGAAAGAGCTGCCGTTTTGTTCCGCGCGGCTGCCAAAGTCCGCCGCAGAAAGCACGAATTCTCCGCCCTGCTCGTCAAGGAAGCAGGAAAACCTTGGAACGAAGCTGATGCGGATACGGCGGAAGCCATCGACTTTATGGAATACTACGCGCGCCAGATGGTTGAATTGGCAAAAGGCAAGCCGGTCAACAGCCGCGAAGGCGAGAAGAACCAATATGTCTACACACCGACCGGCGTAACGGTCGTCATTCCGCCATGGAACTTCCTCTTTGCGATTATGGCGGGAACGACGGTGGCACCGATCGTAACGGGCAACACGGTCGTTCTTAAACCGGCAAGCGCGACACCGGTCATCGCGGCGAAGTTCGTAGAAGTGCTTGAGGAATCAGGCCTTCCGAAGGGCGTTGTCAACTTTGTGCCGGGAAGCGGAGCGGAAGTGGGAGACTATCTCGTCGATCACCCGAAAACAAGCATCATTACGTTTACGGGATCACGTGAAGTCGGTACGAGAATTTTCGAACGCGCGGCGAAAGTGCAGCCGGGCCAGCAGCACTTAAAGCGTGTTATCGCTGAAATGGGCGGTAAAGATACGGTTGTTGTCGATGAGGACGCGGACATTGAATTGGCGGCTCAATCCATCTTTACATCAGCATTCGGCTTCGCTGGACAAAAATGTTCTGCAGGTTCACGTGCAGTTGTCCATGAAAAAGTGTATGATCAAGTATTAGAGCGCGTCATCGAAATCACTGAATCAAAAGTGACGGCAAGCCCTGACAGCGCTGACGTGTATATGGGACCTGTCATCGACCAAGGTTCTTACGACAAGATCATGAGCTACATTGAAATCGGAAAAGAAGAAGGCCGTTTAGTAAGCGGCGGCACCGGAGATGATTCAAAAGGCTACTTTATCAAGCCGACGATCTTCGCTGACCTTGATCCGAAAGCCAGACTCATGCAGGAAGAAATTTTCGGGCCGGTCGTTGCGTTTTCTAAAGTATCAAACTTTGATGAAGCACTGGAAGTGGCCAACAATACTGAATACGGTTTGACAGGCGCGGTCATTACAAATAACCGCAAACATATTGAACGGGCGAAACAGGAATTCCATGTCGGCAACCTGTACTTCAACCGCAATTGTACGGGAGCGATTGTCGGCTACCATCCGTTCGGAGGCTTCAAAATGTCCGGCACTGATTCAAAAGCGGGCGGCCCGGATTATTTGGCCCTTCACATGCAGGCGAAAACAATCAGTGAAATGTTTTAAGAGGGACTGAATGGGCATCCTCCTCGCGGGGGGTGTCCATTTCACCATAAACATATAAAGCGGAGGAGGAAATGCCATAGCAAACATTCAGTTGATTATTTCCATTTGTATTTATATGGCGGGCATGCTGTTTATCGGTTATTTCGCCTACAGACGGACGTCAAATCTGACGGATTACATGCTCGGGGGGCGTTCTTTAGGCCCTGCCGTCACAGCGCTCAGCGCGGGGGCGGCGGATATGAGCGGATGGCTCTTGATGGGGCTTCCGGGCGCCATGTTCTCAACGGGATTAAGCGGCGCTTGGATTGTGATCGGGCTTGTGCTCGGGGCGTGGGCGAACTGGCTTTTCGTCGCGCCGAGACTGAGAACGTATACCGAAAAAGCGGGGAATTCCATCACCATTCCGGGTTTCCTTGAAAATCGTTTCGGTGATCATACGAAGCTTCTCAGACTGTTTTCGGGTCTCGTCATTCTCGTCTTTTTCACTTTTTACGTATCATCCGGCATGGTGTCCGGAGGTGTCTTATTCAACAGCATTTTAGGGTTGAATTACCACACGGGACTGTGGGTCGTGACAGGCGTCGTTGTCGCCTACACCTTGTTCGGGGGCTTTTTGGCGGTAAGCTGGACGGACTTTGTTCAAGGGATCATTATGTTTGCGGCGCTTATTCTTGTGCCGATTGTGACGATTTTCCATACGGGCGGCCCGGGGGAAACCGTTGCCGATATCCGTTCCGTCAACCCGGAACTGTTTAATATGTTCAAAGGGACGACCGTCCTCGGCATTATTTCTTTATTTGCGTGGGGGCTCGGCTATTTCGGGCAGCCGCATATTATTGTGCGTTTTATGGCGATCACATCCGTGAAAGAGATCAAACGCGCCAGACGGATCGGAATGGGATGGATGATTTTGTCTGCACTCGGCGCGCTGTTTACGGGTCTTGCGGGAATCGCGTATTACCACCAGCGCGGGTTGAAGCTGGCTGATCCGGAAACCATTTTTATTCAGCTCGGCAGCATTCTGTTCCACCCGATTATTACGGGATTTCTCATTTCTGCGATTTTAGCGGCCATTATGAGTACGATTTCGTCTCAGCTGCTCGTTACGTCCAGTTCTTTAGTAGAGGATTTGTATAAGTCCATGTTCAGGCGTTCAGCTTCTGATAAGGAACTCGTATTTCTGGGGAGAATGGCAGTGCTTGCGGTGTCAATCATCGCTTTAGTGCTCGCCTGGGAGAAAAACAACACGATACTTGGTCTTGTCAGCTATGCATGGGCGGGATTCGGCGCTTCATTCGGGCCGGTCGTACTGCTCAGTTTATTTTGGAAACGGATGACGAAATGGGGGGCACTCGCCGGCATGATTGCGGGAGCGATTACCGTAATCATTTGGGCGAATGCCGGTCTTTCAGACTTTTTGTACGAAATCATTCCGGGCTTTGCTGTAAGCCTTGCCGCTGTATTTGTCGTCAGCTTATTGACACAGGCTCCGTCAAAAGATGTCACAGATCAGTTTCATGACTACCGTGATACACTTTCTCAATAAAAGCAAGGAACGAGAGGAAGAAGGGACCGCCCTTTTTCCTCTTTTCACGATACAGGCTTTCGGATCATTCCGTTTTGGGAGTATATGAATTTTTTTCTATACAAAAAGTCACCCCTCAGAGTATGATAAAGATAAAAAGAGCATAGGAGAAATAGGTATGGAAGAGCTTTTAGAGAGAGTTTTTTCATTTACGGACATTGATAAATTAATTGATTTCATCAGTTATGAATTGCAGAAGCCCGTTATTCTGGAAAGCGCGGATTTCTTTTTGCTTGCCTATAATTCTTATTACATTAATCACTTCGACTCCGCCAACCAGCAGACGATATTCTCAAAAAAATGCCCCGTGCAGATTTTTGAAAGGTTTCTGAAGGACGGGGTGATCGAAAAGCTGAAAACCGTTCCTGAACCGTTCCGTGTCGAAAAAATAGACAGTATCGGATTGAATCAGAGAGTGGTTGTAAGCGCAAAACATAAAGGGGAAGTGATGGGCTACATCTGGATTCAGGAGCTCGACCGAAACTTGACGGACGAGGAGCTCGATTTTTTATATGAAACTTCATTCCATGTCGGAAAAATCATCTATAAAACGAACCGGCTGAAACAGGAAAAAGAAGAGAGAGCGGAAGACCTGGTGAAACGGGCGATCTTTCAGCAATTCTCCTCTGAAAAGGAGTTCAGGCGGGAAGCGGAAAAGATGAACGCCGTGCTGCCGTCGGTTTTTTCGGTAGTCGTCCTGCACGCCGCGAATGGGGATGGGGAGGCAGTCGAAGATGTAAAGGAAAATATCAAATCGTACTTGAATTTGCGGGATAAAGTCAGCCACGTCTTAACCATTGATTCCAATATTGTCATCGTCGTCGCAAGCTTCTCGCAAAAAAGCTCCGGCACTTCGGCAGCATCTGAATTCATCCACAAACTGCTGACTCATTTTCACTTTCAGAAGATCCCCACTCCCATCTATATCGGAATCGGCAATGAATACAGCAGCATCCTGAAGCTCGGCAAAAGTTATATAGAAGCCCTTGAAGTTATAAAGGCCGCCGAAATTACCGGAAACCAGGAAAATATCCCGTACGAATACAGTAAGCTCGGGATTTACCGCTATCTTGAAAGCATCGAAGAAAAAAACGCCTCACTGGAATATGTAAACGATGATTTAGCGTTATTAAAAGCCAAAGACAGAGAAAGCAGCACCGAACTGCTGAAAACGTTAGAAATCTATCTCCTCAATAACTGCAAAACAAAACCAGCCGCAGAACAGCTTTTTATTCATCAAAACACATTGAACTACCGCATCAAACAGATTCTTGACATGACATCAATTAATTTAAACGACTTCAGGACAAGGTGCCAGCTGTATCTCGATATCATGCTGATGAAAAAGAGATAAAAAAGAAACCAGTCGCCGTACTGGTTTCAGTTTTAATACCTTCCCGCTTATCAATCTCAGAACCTCACTTCTGAATCACTCCTTTCCCGCAAGATGAGAAATGAATAAACACTGATCCTCAATATATGTTATACTTTCATTGATATTGATTCTCAATTAAAAAAGTATGAAGTATAGATATAAACGGGAGGCAGAACGATGGCGGAAAATCATGAGGTGTACGACGTCACGATTATAGGCGGAGGCCCGATCGGCCTGTTTGCGGCTTTTTATTGCGGGATGCGGGAGCTGAAAACGAAAGTGATCGAGTTTTTGCCGCGGCTCGGGGGAAAGGTGTCTATGTTTTTTCCTGAAAAAATCATCCGTGATATCGGCGGAATACCCGGGATTGCCGGGGAACAGCTGATTAAGCAGCTGAAGGAGCAGGCGGCGACATTTGAGCCGGATATCGTGTTGAATCAGCGGGTGGCCGGATTTGAACGGCTGGAAGACGGAACCATTGTGCTCGAAAGTTCCGAAGGGGAAAAGCACTATACGCGCACGGTGATTTTGGCCGTCGGCATGGGGACGCTTGAGGTCAATGAACTTGACAGCGCGGATGCGAGCCGTTATTCAGGAAAGAACCTTCATTATAAGGTGGAGAAGCTTGATGCGTTTCGAGATAAGCATGTCGTGATTTCCGGAGGGGGAGATACCGCGGTTGACTGGGCGAATGAGCTGGAACCGATTGCGGCGTCTGTTACCGTCTTGCACCGCCGTGAGGAGTTTGGCGGTTTGGAAAGCAGCGTGGCGAAAATGAAGCGGTCTTCCGTGCGGGTGCTTGCGCCGTATCGTCTGAAGCATCTCAACGGCACCGGGGAACGGATCGAGAGCGTCACCGTTTGCCAAACTGAGTCCGGACTTTCTGAAGTCATCAAGCTTGATGAGCTCATTATCAACCACGGGTTTAAAATTGATCTCGGTCCGATGAAGGACTGGGGGCTTGAGATAGAAGAAGGCAGGATTAAAGCTGACAGGCATATGCGCACGAATCTTCCGGGCGTGTTTGTCGCCGGTGACGCCGCCCATTATGAAAGCAAGCTCAGACTGATTGCCGGCGGTTTCACGGAGGGGCCGACCGCAGTGAACAGCGCCAAAGCCTATTTGGACCCGCAGGCGGATCAGATGGCGATGTATTCGACTCATCATAAAAAATTGGTGACACAATAAAAAAGGGCTGCCCCCCGATGTTGAGCCCGGGGGTCAGAAAAAGCATTCCGGCGTATCAGCTGTGAACGAGCATGTCTTTCATTTCATTTCGTATAAACGCAAATAACTGTTCCTGATTTTTCACGGCGGTAAACCCCCAGCCGGCGGGGACGTCTTCGCCCATGCAGATGACGGGAGGGCGGTTTCCTGAC
Organism: Bacillus sp. R45; assembly: GCF_021729365.1. Taxonomy (NCBI): domain Bacteria; kingdom Bacillati; phylum Bacillota; class Bacilli; order Caryophanales; family Bacillaceae; genus Bacillus; species Bacillus sp. R45. Next base: position 316,898 of record NZ_CP091421.1, read on the forward strand.
GGGTCCGGTGATATGCCGATTTGTTTTCCGGCGCTGATCAAATGCTGAGCGGATTCTTTGCCCGTACAGATAATCATTTGCAGAGGTGACTCACTGATCGTGCGTTCGATCATGGAAGTGAATCGCTCATCCGCGATATGTTCATGGGTGATATAAAACGGGCATGTTTTTGAGTCTGGCAAGTTTTCTGCTGCTTGACGGCTCCCTACAATGAGAGAATGCGGAGAATCATTTTGCCATTCGGATAGGAGAAAGCCCCGTTTTGTCAGTTCCGTCTTTGCGGCTTCAGTCGCTGCATTCAGGCTTGCGGTCACCCGGCGGATGTCGATCTGCTTGAAAGCCAGTGTGTCAAAGAATTCGCATACCGCAAGGCGTGATGTGAAAAATAGTTGTTCAAAGGTGCTGATCTGTTTCAGGATGTTTTCGTTTGCGGGCATTTTTTTAACGATCCGCTTCGGCCATTCAATAACTTCGGCGCCATACTCGCGCAGCTTGTCTGTCAATGTATGTTCATCATCCCCATGAGTGACCACCATGATATGCCGTCCGATGAACGGTTTGCTTTCAAACCAGCTGTGTGTTTGAAAATTGACAATATCACCGATGACGATAATGGCAGGGTTGGTGATGTTTTGGCTTTGAACTTTTTCATGGATATCCTGAAGCGTTCCTTTAACGCTCCGCTGCCGTCCCCACGTCCCCCATTGAATGACGAGTACGGGAACGGAAGGGGATTTTCCGTACTCCATAAGCTTCCGGCATATAAATGACAGATTTTTAACGCCCATGTAAAACACAAGCGTTTGAACGCTTCGGGCAAGCCCTTCCCAGTCGAGATTCGGCCTGCCGTGCAATGATGTATCATGAGCGGTGATCATCGCGAAGGACGAAGCGAAATCACGATGGGTGACGGGGACTCCCGCATACAGCGGCGCTGCAATTCCCGCGGTGATGCCGGGCACCACTTCGTAGCGGATGCCATGCTGATGAAGCGCCTCTGCTTCTTCGCCGACCCTGCCGAACACACTTGGGTCTCCGCCTTTCAAGCGGACGACGGTGTAGCCCTCCGCCGCTTTTTCTATCAGCAGGGCATTTATCTCAGACTGTTTCATAAAATGGCGGTCGGGCAGCTTTCCGCAATAAATGAACCGGCAGTCCGGTGAGGCGTATTCTAGAAACTTTGGGTTTGCGAGCCGGTCATACAAAATGATATCCGCTTTCTCCAGAGCCTGTTTTCCTTTTACGGTGATCAGCCCCGGGTCTCCTGGTCCGGCACCGACAAAGTATACGATTCCGTTTTTCATGATGGCGTCATCCCTTCAGCAATTTAAAAAATGAAGGACCACTTGGAAAAGTGATCCGGTCTTTGATCAATACAGGAGGTATACATTCTCTCCTTCGATCAGTGTTTCGTATGTTTTGACACAGCCATGATCCGGCTCTTGGACTTTTCCGTCTTCTAAGGAAATCTTCCAGTCATGCATCGGACAGAAGACGTATTCTCCGCTGACGATGCCTTCAGCCAGGACGCCCCCTTTATGGGGACAGCGGTTTTCGACGGCGCGGACGCTCCCGTCAGAAAGCTTAAATACGGCAAGCTCTTTATCTTCTATATATACGGTTTTTCCTAACTCCTCGGGTAATTCGTTTACATTGCCTATGCAAACCTTTGTCATATCTTTATTAACCATGTCCGTTCCCCCTTACTGTTTTATGAAGTCGTGACGACATTTTCGAATAGATCTTTAGAAGCTTTTTTATCTTTAAGGAAGTATTGCCACGGATCTTTGTGGACAGAGAGTGTCTCATTCATTCTGTCGTTGAGCTCCTGCCGTTTTTCCGGATCGTTTAATACGGATTGGACATGAGATAAACCGACGCGCTCAAGCCATGCGGATGTCCGCTCCAGATAGTTTGCCGTTTCTCTGTAGTACTGAAGGTAAGCACCCGCGTATTCTAAGACTTCTTCATTCGTTTTTACTTTCATCAGCAAATCACCGGCGCGCAAATGGGTTCCGCCGTTTCCGCCGACATAAAGCTCCCAGCCTCCGTCGATGCCGACAACGCCAAGGTCCTTAATGCCTGATTCCGCACAGTTCCGCGGGCAGGCGGACACGGCCATTTTAACCTTATGAGGCGTATTGAGCCCTTCGAATTTTTTCTCAAGCGCAATACCCAGTGCCATGGAGTCTTGTGTGCCGAAGCGGCAGAATTGTTCGCCTACGCACGTTTTTACCGTGCGGAGTGTTTTTCCGTACGCGTAGCCTGACGGCATATCAAGCTCGGCCCATACTTTCGGCAGATCTTCTTTTTTTACGCCGATGAGATCAATTCGCTGGCCGCCGGTCATTTTAACGAGCGGGATTTCATACTTGTCGACGACATCGGCGATCTTGCGGAGATCTTGAGAGTTGGTTACGCCCCCGTACATCCGGGGAACGACTGAGTATGTTCCGTCCTTTTGAATATTGGCGTGCATCCGTTCGTTCACAAAACGGGATGTTCTGTCATCCTCGTATGCAGCCGGATTAATCATGCCTAAGTAGTAGTTGAGGGCAGGCCGGCATTTGGAGCAGCCTTCCGGCGTTTTCCAGCCGAGCACGTTCATGATTTCTCTCGTATGTGAGAGCCCTTTGGCTTTGATTTCTTCTACGACTTCATCTCTCGACAGTGAGGTGCAGCCGCAAATCGCTTCTTTTTGCGCGGATGAGTCAAATTCTGAGCCCAGTGTATATTGAAGAATGTCTTCTACGAGCGGTTTACAGCCTCCGCAGGAACGGGATGCCCCGGTGCATGCTTTGATTTCGTCCGTTGATGTGCAGCCTTTTTCCTGAATGGCTTGAATAATCGCACCTTTTGAAACGCCGTTGCAGCCGCAGATGATTTCATCGTCGCTCATCGCCGCGGTCATGCTTGCGCCTGCTTCCTGATCAAGAGGCTGTAAGATTGATATTTTGGAGGTTTCAGAGATATCTGCTTCTTTTTGAATCATAGAAAACAGGCGGTTGCCTTCGCTGCTGTCTCCGAACAAAACAGCGCCGACAATTTGATTGCCCCTCAGGACGATTTTTTTATAAATGCCGTCCTGTTCATCGAACACTTTTATTGCCTTTTTGTCCTCTGATTCATCAAAGTCGCCGGCAGAGAAGACCTCGACGCCTGATACCTTTAATTGAGTGGAGAGAACGGAGCCTTCGTACGGTTTTGTTTCAATGCCGCAAATATGTTTGGCAAGCACTTTTGCCTGTTCATAGAGCGGCGCCACAAGACCGTATGCGATTCCGCGGTGCTCGGCACATTCACCGACCGCGTAAATGTGCGGAATTTCAGTCTGCATATAATCGTTGACAATGATTCCGCGGTTTACCGGGATGCCGCTTTCTGTGCCAAGCTGTGTATTCGGGCGGATGCCGACCGCCATGACGACCAGATCAGCTTCGATACTTGTGCCGTCTTTAAAGCGTACGCCTTCGACACGGTCAGTACCGAGAATTTCTTCGGTTTGTTTTTCAAGGAAAAAGGTCATGCCTTGTTTTTCTAACTCGTTTTGCAGCAGGCGTCCCGCCGCTGCGTCAAGCTGGCGCTCCATCAGGAATGGGGCGAGGTGGATGACAGACACGTCCATGCCGAGATTCAGCAGTCCGCGCGCGGCTTCCAAACCCAGCAGTCCGCCGCCGATGACGGCTGCTTTTTTATATTGTTTTGACGCGGCGAGCATCGTGTCGGTATCTTTTATGTCCCGGAATGCCGTGACGCCTTGTTTGTCTGCGCCCGGAATCGGAAGGATAAAAGGGACAGAGCCTGTCGCCAGAATGAGTTCATCGTAAGGCTGGATTCTGTCTGCATCGGTGATGACGGTTTGGTTTTCCGTGTCGACTTTGATGACTGTTTCACCGGTATACAGCTGAATGTTGTTTTCTTTGTACCAGTTCCAATCGTTTAACGTAATGTCTTGAATGTCGGTATCGCCTTGCAGCACTTTTGACAGAAGGATTCGGTTATAGTTGGGATGAGGTTCGGCCCCGAATATTGTAATCTCAAATTCGTCTTTTGAAACACGCAGTATTTCTTCAATCGCTCTTACCCCGGCCATTCCATTTCCAACAAGGACTAGCTGTTTTTTTCCCATCAGATGATCCGCTCCTTATCTTTGTTTTTTTCAGCGTAGCACAGCAAAAACAAATATTTAAGATGCATGTTATGAAATGTAACAAAAAATACGAAAAAATCTAAAAATTTTATGAAAATTAGATAGGGCTGATTCGTACCGCACACATCTTAAAACCGGGCATTTTACAGTCCGGATCCAAGGCTTCACCAATTAAATCGTTGACGTTTTGCGTGTCAGACCAATGGATGGGGACAAACAACGTGTGATGTGTCTGACTTTTACTTGATTTTAAACGGAGAATACATCAAAATAAATAGTAACGATTACGATTTAAAACTATGTACATCATGATGAAAATAAGGCAGTTGCGAGATATAAATCGTAATCATTCTATTTTGTCAGGGGGCTATTGATATGAAAAAAATTCCGGTTACAGTATTGAGCGGCTATCTTGGTGCCGGAAAGACGACCGTTTTGAATCATATTTTACAAAACCGCAACGGTTTAAAAATTGCCGTCATCGTCAATGACATGAGCGAAGTAAATATAGACGCGGGCTTGGTGAAGCAGGGAGGCGGTTTGTCAAGGACGGATGAGGAACTAGTAGAATTATCCAACGGCTGTATCTGCTGCACGCTGCGTGAAGATTTATTAGTCGAAGTTGAGAAACTCGCGAAAGACGGCAGGTTTGATTATATTGTCATTGAATCAACAGGGATCAGCGAACCGATTCCCGTTGCCCAGACATTTTCTTATATAGATGAAGAAATGGGCATTGATCTGACAACATTCTGCAGGCTGGACACAATGGTGACCGTGGTGGATGCAAACCGCTTCTGGCATGATTTCCAGTCCGGTGACAGCCTTCTTGACCGGAAGGAAGCGGCGGGAGAAGAGGATGAACGGGAGATTGCCGATTTATTAATTGACCAAATTGAGTTTTGTGATGTGCTCATTTTAAATAAATGCGACATGGTGGGCGAAAAAGAGCTTGAACAGCTGGAAACGGTTCTTCGCGCATTACAGCCCCGTGCCAGACTGATCCGGTCCGTTCGCGGAGAAGTGCCCGCCGAATGCATATTGAATACCGGTTTATTTGAGTTTGAGGAAGCGAGTTCATCAGCAGGATGGATAAAGGAACTGACGGCAGGTCATGAAGCGCACACTCCGGAAACGGAAGAGTACGGCATCACTTCGTTTGTGTACTCGCGGCGTCTGCCGTTTCATACCGTTCGTTTTGACAGCTGGCTGCATCAATCAATGCCTGACAACATTGTGCGCGCAAAAGGAATTGTTTGGTGCGCAACCCGCAACAGCCTTGCGCTGCTGATGTCTCAGGCGGGTCCGGCGGTTTCGATTGAGCCTGTTTCTTATTGGGTGGCGGCAATGCCGAAACTTGAGCAGGAGCAGATCAAAAAGCAGGAACCGGAGATTCTGGAAGATTGGGACGACCAATTCGGAGATCGTCATACGAACTTGGTGTTTATCGGAACAGATTTAGATGAAGCCGCCATTACAAAGGAATTGGATCAGTGCCTGCTCACGCCGTCTGAGTTCGATTCCGACTGGTCGCAGCTTGAAGATCCTTTTCAATGGGATATTCAGCGGGCCGAATAACATACCGGCCAAGTTTAGAAGCAGGTGAAAAGGGAAGGAGTGATGAAAAAGGAGCTGACCAAGTGTGAAAGCATTGACATACCAAGGAAAAGAACATATGGAAGTGAAAGAAGTCCCGGCACCCGCCATTCAAGATGAGAGAGATGTCATCGTTCGAATCACCGCAACCGGGATATGCGGTTCAGACCTTCATTTATATAAAAACGGAATACCCGCCGATCCGGGTTATATTGTCGGGCATGAGCCGATGGGAATCGTTGAAGAAACGGGCAGTCAAGTCAAAAAGCTGAAAAAAGGCGACCGGGTCGTGATTCCTTTTAACATCGGCTGCGGAGAATGTCATTACTGCAAGCACCAGATGGAAAGCCAGTGTGATGAATCAAACCCAAATCCTCATACAGATGCCGGCGGTTTATTCGGTTTTTCGGAGTTTAACGGTAATTATCCCGGCGGGCAGGCTGAATATTTACGTGTTCCTTTTGCTGATTTCTCTTCTTTTCTGGTTCCGGCAGACAGTGAGCTTGAAGATGAGCAGGTGCTGCTTCTGTCAGATGTCATGCCGACCGCCTTTTGGAGCGTTCAGCACAGCGGAGTGAAAAAAGGAGATACAGTCGTTATTTTGGGATCAGGTCCGATCGGCTTAATGGCGCAAAAATTCGCCTGGAAAAAAGGAGCTAAACGGGTTATCGCAGTTGATCAAGTCCCGCATCGCCTTGAACATGCGAGACGCATAAACGGAGCAGAGACCTTCAATTTTTCAGAACATGATGAGATCGGGAAACTGCTGCACGAACAAACGTCAGGGGGCGCGGATGTAGTGATTGATTGTGTCGGAATGGACGGCACGCCGCTTTCAAAAGAAAAAGCAGAGCAAAAACCGAATCAGTTCGGAACGATCAGCCCGATTCTTACAGCATCAGAAGCCGTTAAGAAGTTCGGAACCGTGCAGCTCACGGGCGCATACATTTCTGAAGCGGACGGCTTTCCGCTCGGTGATTTTTTTACACGCAACGTTTCTTTAAAAATGGGCCAGGCACCCGTTATTCATCTGATGCCGATGCTGTATCAAATGATTGAACAAAATGAAATTGATCCGACGGATATCATTACACACAAAATGAGTCTTGCGGAAGCTCCTGCTGCATATGATATATTTGACAAAAAAGAAGATGGCAACATTAAAGTGATTTTGAAGCCATAGCGAGGGGAAACATGATGAATATTTACAGACCGGCGGGATTTTGGATCAGATTGGGAGCCGTTGTACTCGACTATTTAATTACTTCAGTGCCTTTGGCGATTATTTTTATGCTGGCAACAGGAAAAGACCCGAATGAGAGCGCAATGATCAGCATCATTTTGACTCTTTATGGAATTTTGCTCCCTGTATACTGGAACGGCTATGTTATCGGCAAAAAGATCTGCGGTATCCGCATCGTCAAAAAAGACGGAACCCAGGTAGGCTTTCTTACTATGATTTTGAGAGTGCTTGTGGGCGGCCTGATATATGGCGTGACGTTTGGAATCGGTGTGATCGTGAGCGCATTCATGGTCGGAATGAGAGAAGACAAACGGTCAATCCACGATTTTGTAGCGGGAACGTATGTCACATACGCACTGCCGGACGAATCGATTGAAAAGAGCGAATAATTTCGCTCTTTTTTTGCATAAAAAATGGATGAGGGAGCAACATATAACAAACGTTAAAGGAGGAAAGAGTCATGAAAAAAGCTGCATTGTCTTTAGCTGCGTTTTTCATTACAGCAATGGTTTTCACAATGCCGGCACACGCCGAAACAAAAATGCCTTCAACAATGTCACTCACGGAACAGCAGAAAAAAGAAATTGAATCACTTGAAAAAGAAGTGCTCGAAAAACGCAAACATGTCATATCCAAATATGTTGAGTACGGGGTCCTGCCGAAAGAAAAAGCAGAACATATTAAACAGCATATGGACAGGCGCTTTAATATGATGAAACAAAATGGCTTTGTCCCGAAGCCTCCGCCTCATAAATTGGAAAAGCGGCATCATCATTCTTAAGCATCCGGCAAGCCGGATGCTTTTTTGTTTTTATCGGGATTGCTCTGAAATGCGTTTCAAAACGTATGATATCAATATCATACGCATCAGGAGGATGAAACACATGATACATAAAAAACAGGGTCTGTTCCCTGATACATTTCTATGGGGGTCAGCTTCGGCTGCCTATCAGGTTGAAGGAGCTTAGAATAAGACGGTAAAGGACCTTCAGTATGGGTGAACTGTGCAGAGAGGCTATTAGTGACGGAGTTCATCTCATCGGCTGCTGCAGCTGGTCATTCACGGATCTGTTAAGCTGGCTGAACGGCTATCAAAAACGCTACGGTTTTGTGTATATCAATCGAGATGAAGAAGATGAAAAAGATTTGAAACGGATCAGGAAAAAAGTTTTTATTGGTACCAGAATGTAATTGAAACAAACGGTAAAAGTTTATAAAAGTTCCCTGAGAGAAATATGATTCTCTCAGGGATTTCTTTTACATTGCGTCTGCATCAATTATATACGTATCCGCATGAAGATCGGATATTTCGGCAGGCACTGAATAACAGGTAAGGCTGTATCGGCCTTTCGGAATATTAAAGAAAAGCCGCTTTGACATCACGCTTTCAATCTCAATTCCATCTTTTACAGCCTCAAAGGGAACAGTCGCTTTTTTCTCATAGGATAGTACCGGTTCACTTGTGTTAAGCCTGAGGACGATAAATGCCCTCGTATTTCTCCTTGCTTCGAATGAAACAGCTCCGTCAGCTTCCGCATATCCTTTTTCAATGGCTTCATCGGTCCAATCGATAACAGGCGGTTCTGAATCTTTTTGGAAGATTGTAAATTGATGATACGAAATGGCCAGTTCTTGCGGTTTCCATGATTTATTCAATGCGCTGTTCCTCCTGTTTTTTTACTTGATTTTAAATAATACTCTCGTTCCGTCGGGATCATTGGTAAGCTGGTGTCCGACCCAAGAGCCGGCTCCGCGGTTGTCTGCCGGAGAAATATATTCTACGGAGGCATTGTTTCCGCCCTGTTTACAAACCGCCATCGGCCATTCATCCCTATCGTATCCCGTTTTGACAGGCACATGTTTAAGAGATTGCTCACGCCGCTTATGTACTCCGTCTCTGTCAATGGTGCATATGCTGGAATGCCCTTCTTTTATCGCGTCCTTAATATGCTTTGCTGTTTCCGGATATCGATCGGACGGAAATAGGATTACTTTGTCGTAATCACTCTTCTGAACGGTCTGCTCGTTATCTGAGAAAAGATCACCCTTGATCAGGGCCGCGACTGCTCCGGCAATGATGATAAGAACAAGCAGCAGTGCTTTTAATGTTTTCAAGAGTATCAATCACCTCCAGTTTTAAATTGCTGTAAAGCTGGTCCAAGAATAAAGCAGAATCGGCCGGCTGTAAAGCTGTTAAAATATATTTCTCAGCCGCAATTCAGCTGAATATCTGTAAAACCATCCGCACAAATCAATTTTATTCATTAAATATCCGATCAGAAAGTGTTTTTTGCCGTTTCCCTATTCAGAAATGAACGGTTGCGGCCGTATCGTCAATTGACTTATTATAGCGATAAGCTCACCGGCAGGATATCTTCGTCTGCGAGTGTCCGACCCGAAAACCTTGGCCTGCATGACCGTGCGCAACAAGACGATAAAAAGACGGCCATCTGATAAGAAGGCCGTCAGTAAATCATTCCAGATTCGCATGCTTTGTAAACATGTCTGCTGAATTCAGTTCTTTTTTCTCCATGATTTTTAGAATAACCGCATCGTAAAACAGCAGAAGAGTTTGTTCGAATAAAGAACCCATCGGCTGAATCGTCTTTCTGTCTCCGCCGGTCTCTTCCTTAGGAGAGCCGGGAATCGTTATCGTAAGATCCGCAAGTTTGCCGAGACTTGAATCGGGGTTAATCGTTAATGCAGTGATGATGCCGTTAAGGCTTTTGGCTTTTTCAGCCGTATGAAGCAGACTTTTTGTTTCGCCTGAGCCTGAGCCGATGATGACGAGACCGCCTTCTTGGAGGGGAGGGGTAAGCGTCTCACCGACGATGTAAGCGTTCAGGCCGATGTGCATCATCCTCATGGCGAACGCTTTAGCCATAAAGCCGGAACGCCCCGCTCCGGACGTGAAGATTTGATCTGCCGATAAAATCTCATCTGCAAGCTTGTCAGCTTCACTGTCGGCTATTAATGCTGCGGTGCGGGATATTTCATTGAGTATTTCATGTAAGTATTCAGTCGTTTTCATGATCCTTGTGAAATCAGCTGTTTCATTTTAGCAGCAGCATCCGCTTTATTGTCAGCTCCCGTAATGCCTCCGCCGACAATGATTAAATCTGGGTTTTGTTTGATGGCTTCAGGAAGCGTATCAAGTTTAATGCCTCCGGCAATTGCGGTTTTAGCGCTCTTGACCGCTTTTTTAATCGCCGTCAGTTCCTCGAATGAATTCTTTCCTTCTGCTTGAAGATCATAACCTGTGTGAACACAAATATAATCAACACCGAGTTGGTCAATTTCTTTTGCCCGTGTTTCAAGGTTTTTTACGTTAATCATGTCGACGAGAATTTTTTTCTGCTGTTTTTTTGCTTCGGCAACCGCCCCTTTGATCGTTGAGTCGTCTGTCGCTCCTAAAACGGTGATGATGTCGGCGCCCGCTTCTGCCGCTTTCATGATCTCGTAGCCGCCTGCATCCATGATTTTAAGATCGGCAAGCACTTTCAGGTGAGGAAAGGCTGATTTCATTTCCTGTACGGCTTTCAGGCCTTCATTAATGACAACGGGAGTGCCGATTTCTACAACATCTATATATTGTTCGACCTCTTTCACAAGTTCAATTGCTTCCGGGATATTCACTAAGTCTAATGCCAGCTGTAATTCCACTTTATATCCACTCCTCTTTTTCATGTATTTACATTCTATAGAGTGCCCCGCATGTTGAGAAGTACGCACTTTGAAGTCTAATAGTTACTTTGAGGATACTGTCCCCGCAGGCAATGCGCTTTGTTTCAGCAAAACTGCGTGGTAGTATAAACTGATGAAAGTTGTGTAAAAAAGTAAGCGTGTATGAATAGATGATGAACGTACAAAAAGTAAGAGGAAGGAGAATGGCCCGTGAGCCGAATGGATGAGAAAACGTTTAATTGCGAAAAGGAATTGACGCTTGCCGTGATAGGCGGGAAGTGGAAAATGCTGATTATGTGGCACCTGGGGAAAGAAGGAACAAAGCGGTTTAATGAGCTGAAAGCTTTAATTCCGGATATTACGCACAAAATTCTTGTGAATCAGCTCAGGGAGCTGGAGCAGGATCTGATCGTTCACAGGGAAGTTTACCCTGTCGTCCCTCCGAAAGTGGAGTACTCATTAACAGAGCAAGGAGAGACCCTTATGCCGATTTTGGACGCCATGTATAAGTGGGGAAAAGAATATATGGAATTAATCAACATTGATAAAACTGCAATAAAGGAATCTTTTTGAAGCGCTCTATGTAAAATAGAGTGCTTTTTTTGCGGTTTAATGAAATCATATTGCGAACGATTAAATCTCCTGTTTCGGTTCTTGCGCTGTTTTTTCCCCATCATCTCATATATGAAAACTATTTTCATTCTGCCATAACTGGATATTCGAGAGATTTATACTATAGTTTAAAGATTTTTAATTTTACATAAATAATATTTTTAAAAATAAATTGCGGGATGCCGCAAAATACCCTCTGGAATTGTCGGAATTTTTTTCGGTGTGCCGAATGAAACTTTTCACCCATTTTTCGGTGATAAAAACAATAATTTCATATAAAGTGAACGTAAGTAGATATATAGTAATTCATGAAGAAATAGGTAAACCCTGTTGCTTACAAACATTGGATTCTTGTCTTGATTTCTCATAAATTTGAGCCGCATTTCGGACTGTGCGGGTGAGTGGATTGCGGATTTCGGCGGTGATTGAATCGGGATCGTTTTGGAGGTAAGTGGTTCTTTTGGCTTGATAATGAGTTAGGGACATTGAGGGAGGCTGTTTCTAAGGGAGAATTGACAATTTTATCTTAAAAAGGGGAGGCGCACACATATGGAAATAACTTTTTATCCTTTAACAAATGCTCAAAAACGTATCTGGTATACAGAAAAATTCTATCCGAACACAAGTATTTCAAATCTTGCCGGGTTCGGGAAACTCATTTCTGACGACGGCGTACAGGCTCATTACGTTGAGAAAGCGATACAGGAATTCGTCCGGCGGTATGAGTCGATGAGAATCCGTCTGCGGCTTGATGATGAGGGGGAGCCCGTTCAATATGTGAGCGATTACCGTCCGCTGACTATCGAACATACAGACATCAGGCAAGCCGGCTGCTCTGCGGAAGAGCTGTCAAAATGGGGACGTGACGAGGCAAGCAAGCCTCTGGCATTATATGATCAGGATTTATTCCGTTTTTCCGTGTATACCATCAGCGAAAATGAGGTCTGGTTTTACGTTAATGTGCATCACATTATTTCAGACGGGATTTCCATGACGATTCTGGGCAATGCGATTACTGATATTTATTTGGAGCTTTCGGGCGGAGCAAGTATGGAACAGACGGAGATTCCTTCCTTTATCGAGCATGTGCTGACTGAGCAGGAATATGTGCAGTCGAAGCGGTTTAAAAAGGATCGGGATTTTTGGAACGGGCAGTTCGAGACCGTGCCGGAGCTTGTGTCCCTGAAACGGAGCCAGGCAGATGCGGGTCTTGATGCGAAACGGTTTTCTCAAGAAATTCCTCACGACTTATATGGCCGCATTCATTCATTCTGCGAGGAGCATAAAGTCAGCGTACTATCTCTGTTCCAATCAGCTTTGATCACTTATCTCTACAAAGTGACCGGCCGGGATGACGTTGTTACGGGTACGTTTATGGGAAACCGGACAAATGCGAAAGAAAAGCAGATGCTCGGGATGTTCGTATCTACGGTTCCTGTGCGGACAAGCGTTGACGGAGGACAGTCGTTCTTGGAATTCGTTAAAGGCCGGATGAAGGATCTGATGAAAATTCTCCGCCACCAAAAGTATCCGTATAACCTGCTTGTCAATGATTTGCGCGCTTCGAAAAGTTCGCTGAGCAGATTGTTTACGGTGGCTCTGGAGTACCAGGTGATGCAGTGGCAGAAAAAAGAGAATCTGTCCTTCCTGACAGACCCTATTTTCAGCGGAAGCGGTACAAATGATATTTCGATTCATGTGAAGGAACGATGGGACACTGGGAAATTGACGATTGATTTTGACTATCGCAGCGACATATTCAAGGGAGAGGAGATTGTATCTGTTTCTGAACGTTTGATCACGCTGATTGAAGATGCGATTTCATCTCCTGATCGCATAATTGATGAGCTTACTCTTCTTTCTGAATCCGAGAAAGAGCGGCTGTTGACACGGGCCTCAGGCAATCCGGTGAATTACCGCGGGGAGATGACGATACCGGGGCTGTTTGAAGAGAAAGTGAAGTCACTGTCTGACAAACCGGCGGTGGTGTATGAAGGCCGAACATTGTCCTATCGCACATTGCATGAACAGTCAGGCCGAATTGCCGGACGTCTTCTTAATGCCGGGATATCAGCCGATTCTCCTGTCGCGGTGCTGCTTGGCCGTTCTGAGCGTGTTATTGCGGCAATATTGGGAATTTTGAAAGCGGGCGGCGCCTATGTGCCGATAGATCCTGACTTTCCGGCGGATCGGATTCAGTACATTTTGGAGGACAGCGGAGCGAAGGCTGTTCTGACAGAGGCCGGAATACAGGCGCCTGCAGCGGATGCCGAACGGATTGATTTTGACGAGGCTGTTCAGTTTGAAACGGCTGCGGACGGTGTCAGTACACAATCAGACCGGCTGGCTTACATCATCTACACGTCAGGTACAACGGGGCGGCCGAAAGGCGTGATGATTGAGCACCGGCAAGTTCATCATCTGGTGCAATCACTGCAGCAGGAGATTTATCAATGCGGTGAGCAGACATTAAGAATGGCGCTTTTGGCTCCGTTTCATTTTGATGCGTCCGTCAAACAGATTTTTGCCTCGCTTCTTTTGGGACAGACGCTTTATATCGTGCCGAAAACGACTGTAACGAATGGCTCGGCACTGCTGGACTATTATCGTCAAAACCGGATTGAAGCCACTGACGGAACCCCTGCGCATCTGCAGATGATGGTTGCGGCGGGAGATGTCAGCGGAATTGAATTGCGCCACATGCTCATTGGGGGAGAGGGCCTGTCCGCCGCTGTTGCTGAACAGCTGATGAACCTCTTTCATCAATCGGGCAGGGCGCCGCGTCTGACGAATGTCTACGGGCCGACAGAAACGTGCGTAGATGCGTCCGTGCATCAGGTGTCAGCCGATAACGGAATGAATCAACAGGCGGCGTACGTTCCGATCGGAAAACCGCTCGGCAACGCCCGTCTGTATATATTGGATAAGCACCAGAGGCTTCAGCCCGACGGGACGGCCGGTGAGCTGTATATCGCGGGTGACGGTGTAGGCCGCGGCTATTTAAATCTTCCGGATTTGACCGCAGAGAAGTTTTTGCAAGATCCGTTTAACGGAAGCGGCCGCATGTACCGCACGGGTGATATGGCGCGCTGGCTGCCGGACGGGACGATCGAATATATCGGCCGTGAAGATGATCAGGTGAAAGTCCGCGGCTACCGTATTGAGCTGGGAGAAATTGAAACGGTGCTCAGAAAAGCTCCGGGGGCGGCGCAGGCCGTCGTGCTGGCACGGCCGGATCAGCAGGGCAGCTTAGATGTTTGCGCATATATCGTTCAGGAAAAAGGAACCGAGTTTCACCCTGCCGAGTACAGGGAGTATGTGTCCAAGCACCTTCCTGATTACATGGTGCCCGCTTACTTTACAAAAACGGACGAAATTCCGCTCACGCCGAGCGGGAAGGCGGACCGCAAAAAGCTGTTTGCGCTTGATGTGCAGGCTGTCAGCTCATCCGAATATGCCGCGCCGAGAAACGAAACGGAGGAAACGCTCACCGTCATCTGGCAGGAAGTCCTCGGAATGGACAAGGCGGGCATTTATGATCATTTCTTCGAGTCAGGCGGTCATTCATTAAAGGCAATGACGCTTCTGACGAAAATTCATAAGCAAATGGGCGTTGAAATTCCGCTGCAATACTTGTTTGAGCATCCGACGATTGCGGCGCTTGCCGATTATGCGGAAAACCGAAACGAAGGACCGGCATTCAGGGCGATTGAGCCGGCTGAGAAGCAGGCGAGCTATCCGCTTTCGCTCGCTCAGCAGCGGACTTATATCGCGAGCCAATTTGAAGATGCGGGAGTCGGATATAACATGCCGGCTGCGGCCGTGATTGAGGGCGCTTTAGACCTTGAAAAGCTCGAGCGTGCATTTTCTGCCTTAATCAGCAGGCATGAAGCGCTCAGAACATCGTTTCAATCGGAGGACGGCACGCCGAGACAGGTGGTTCACGAACATGTTCCGTTTCATATTGAAATGCTCGAAGCGCGCGGAAGAACGAATGAACAGGTCATGAAGGACTTTGTGCGCCGTTTTGATTTATCTGAGGCGCCGCTGTTCAGAATCGGCCTGCAAACGCTCGGTCACAATCGCCATATGCTGCTGTTTGATATGCATCACCTGATTTCTGACGGGGTGTCTATTTCCATCATGCTGAAGGAACTGGCTGACATCTACGGCGGAAATCAGCTGCCTGAATTGCGCATTCAATATAAAGATTATGCCGTATGGCAGGCGGAACGGGCGAAAGAAGGCTACAAGAAGGAGCGGGCGTACTGGAAAGAAGTCTTCAGCGGCGAACTGCCGGTGCTTCAGCTGCTCCCTGATTATCCGCGGCCGCAAATGCAAAGCTTTGAAGGTGACCGCGTGTCCGCCAAGCTGCCGAAAATGCTGCGGGAACGGCTGCAGAAGCTTGCCGAGAAAAACGGAGCCACCCTTTACATGGTGCTGTTATCGGCATACTATACGCTGCTTTCTAAGTATTCGGGACAGGAAGACATCATCGTGGGAACACCGTCAGCGGGAAGAAATCACTCTGATACCGAGGGGCTTATCGGGATGTTTGTCAACACGCTTGCGCTGCGAAGCTCCGTGAAGCAGGATCAGACATTTGCCGGCTTGTTAGGTCATGTGCGCAAACAGGTGCTGGACGCGTTTTCCCATCAGGATTATCCGTTTGAGTGGCTGACCGAGGAGCTGAACGTGCCCCGGGACATGAGCAGGCATCCGATATTTGACACGATGTTCAGTCTGCAAAATGCTTCGGACGGAATTCCGGAGATCGGCAACCTGACGCTGTCTCTTCATGAAACCAACTTCAATATCGCTAAATTCGATCTGACAATGCAGGCCCGGGAAACAGCGGAAGGCATTGCGCTCGATTTGGATTATTGCACGAAGCTGTTTAAGCGCTCAACTGCGGATCGCATGCTTGCGCACTATGTCCGTCTGCTGGAGAGTGCGGCAGCTCAGCCGGATGCGAAAATCAGCGAATATGATCTGCTTTCTGAACGGGAGGCTTTGAACCAATTACAGCGGTTCAATCCGGAGCGCACGGCATACCCGAAAGAGCAAACGATCGTGCAGATCTTTGAAGAACAGGCCCGAAAGAACCCTGACCGGACGGCTCTTCAGTTCGAAGGGGAAACTCTGTCGTATCAGCAGCTGAATGAACGCGCCAACAGGCTTGCGCGGCATATTCTTTCGGTCGGAGGCGGCGGGAAAACCGCGGCTGTTTTATGTGAACGGTCAATGGACATGATTGTTTCCATTATGGCTGTGTTAAAAGCGGGGTCCGCCTATGTGCCGATTGATCCTGAGCATCCGGTTCAGCGGATTCAGCATTTCTTCCGCGACAGCGGGGCGAAAGTGCTCCTGACTCAGCAAAGCCTCAAGCCGCTTGCGGAAAAGGCCGGTTTTCAAGGCGCCATTGTGCTTGCTGATGATGAGGCGAGCTATGAAAAGGACTCTCGCAATCCAGCATTGCCGTTTGACTCCAGCACAATTGCCAATCTTACTTATACATCAGGCACGACGGGAACGCCGAAAGGGAACATCGTCACACATGCCAACATTTTGCGGACGGTAAAAAACACGAACTATTTGACCGTTTCTGAAGAGGACACAGTGCTCGGTCTGTCAAACTACGTCTTTGACGCTTTTATGTTTGATATGTTCGGTTCGCTGTTAAACGGTGCAAAGCTTGTGATCGTCCCGAAAGATACGGTGCTGGACATGTCGCGCCTGTCCCGTGTGATCAAACGGGAGAACGTCAGCATTCTGATGATTACGACGGCCCTGTTCCACCTGCTTGTTGATATGGAGCCGTCCTGTCTGACGACGCTTCGGAAAATCATGTTCGGGGGCGAAAGAGCGTCTGTAGAACATGTCAAAAAGGCGCTGGCGGCAGTCGGGAAAGGAAGACTGCTTCATATGTACGGTCCGTCGGAAAGCACGGTGTTTGCGACATACCATCCGGTGGATGTCATTGAAGAGGATACGCTCTCCGTTCCGATCGGTAAACCGGTCAGCAATACGGAAGTCTTTATTATGAACTCAGCCGGACGCATTCAGCCGGCGGGTATCGCGGGAGAGCTGTGCGTCAGCGGGGAAGGTCTCGTAGAAGGCTACTACAACCGTCCTGAACTGACGGAAGAAAAATTTGTAAAGCATCCGTTTAAGGAAGGTGAACGGATGTATAAAACGGGCGACTTGGCCAGATGGCTTCCGAATGGCGATATCGAGTTTATCGGACGCATCGACCATCAGGTGAAAATCCGCGGTCAGCGGATTGAGCTTGGCGAAATTGAGCATCAGCTTCAAAGCCATGATCAGATTCAGGAATGCATAGTGCTCGCTGTGGATCAGGGCGCGGGTGACAAACTTCTTTGCGCGTATTTTGTCGGCCTCAGGGAAATATCTTCCCGGGAGCTGAGGGAGCATACGGCGAAGGATCTTCCGGCTTATATGATTCCGTCCGTCTTTATTCAATTGGATGAACTGCCTCTTACAGGGAACGGAAAAATCGACAGGCGGGCGCTGCCGATGCCGGATGTGACCGCAGCGAATGCCGTGTCATATACGGCGCCGCGCAATGAAACAGAAAAAAAACTGGCGGATATTTGGGCTGAGGTGCTGCAAATGGAACGGGTCGGCGTCCATGATCAGTTCTTTGAGATCGGGGGCCACTCGTTAGCGGGGATGAAACTGCTGGCCCTTATCCAGAAGACATTCGGCGTGCAGCTTACCTTAAAGGACCTGTTCACTTCTCCGACGGCTGCTGGGCTGGCGCAGCTGATTGAAGGGGCTGAGCGGAAGGCGGCTGAGAGCATCGCACCGGCTGCCGAGCGGGAAACGTATCCGGTTTCTTCACCGCAGAAGCGGATGTTCGTGCTTCAGCAGCTGGAAGGCGCTGAAACAAGCTATAACATGCCGTCTGTGCTCCGCTTAAAAGGAAAGCTTGATGCAGAAAAGCTGAAATCCGTCATGAAACAGCTGACAGAACGCCATGAAGCCTTCAGAACGACATTTGACATAAAGGATGGAGAAACGGTTCAGCGTATATGGGCGGAAGCTTATATCGACATGGAATATTATGAAGCCTCTGAAGAAGATGCTGAACAGATTATTCAGAGCTTTATCCGGCCGTTCCGTCTGGATCAGCTTCCTCTCGTCAGAACGGGGCTGGTCAAGCTGGCTGAACATGACCACCTGCTGCTGTTTGATATGCACCATATCATTTCGGACGGCGCTTCAGTCGGCGTGCTGATAGATGAACTGTCCCGCTTGTATGGCGGCGAAACGCTTGAGCCGCTGCGGATTCATTATAAAGACTATGCGGTATGGCAGCAGAAATTTATTCAATCAGAGCAGTACCGCAAGCAGGAGGAGCATTGGCTTCGGGAGCTTGACGGCGAGCTTCCGGTATTGACGCTGCCGGCTGATTACAGCCGTCCGGCCGTGCAAACCTTTGAAGGAGACAAGCTGGTCTTTTCTCTGACTGAGGAACAGACGTCGGCTCTTCGCAGTCTTGCGAAACAAACGGATTCTACCATGTACATGGTGCTCCTGGCGTCGTACAGCGCCTTTCTCTCAAAACTGAGCGGACAGCATGACATCATTGTCGGCTCGCCGGTTGCGGGACGGTCACATGCGGATCTCGCAAACGTCATCGGTGTTTTTGTGAATACACTCGCGCTTCGTACGTATCCGGAAGCGGACAAAACGTTCACGGACTATCTTAAAGAAGTGAAACAAACCGCTTTACATGCATTTGACGCGCAGGATTATCCGCTTGAAGACCTTCTGCAAAAGGTTGAGGTGCAGCGTGATACGAGCCGAAATCCGCTGTTTGATGCGGTATTCTCAATGCAAAATGCAAATGCTGAAGATCTGGTCATGGAAGGAATTGAGCTGAAGCACCATCCGTTTGACAGAAAAACAGCCAAGTTTGACCTGACGCTGACGGCTGAGGACACAGACGAAGGCTTAACGTTTGTGCTTGAATATAACACCGCGCTGTTTAAACCGGAAACAGCAGAGACGTGGAAGCATTATTGGCTTCAACTGTTAAAAGCCGCAACGGAAAATCCGGCTGCGAAGCTTTCTGAGCTTTCCTTGGTGAATGAAACAGAAAAACAAGCCCTCCTTGACGCATGGAAAGGAAAAACACTCTCTGTGCCGCAGGACAAAACGGTTCACCGTCTCTTTGAAGAAACAGCCGCCCGCTACGCGAATCGGCCGGCCGCGGCATATAACGGCGCGAAATGGACGTACGGCGAGCTGAACGCAAGGGCGAACCGGATCGCGCGCATTCTCATAGACTGCGGCGTCACGGCTGACGAACGTGTCGGCATTTTGACGAAACCGTCCTTGGAAATGGCCGCGGGCGTACTCGGCGTCCTGAAAGCGGGCGCGGCATTTGTGCCGATTGACCCCGACTACCCACAAGAGCGGATCAGCTACATTCTGCAGGACAGCGGCGCCAAGCTCCTTCTCACACAGGAAGCGCTGGACGTGCCGGATGGCTACACAGGAGAAACGATCCTGCTTGACGGCGGACGCTCCATTCTGAGCCTGCCGCTTGATGAAAACGATGAAGCGAACCCGCAGACTGAAACAACGGCGGATCATCTCGCTTATATGATTTACACGTCAGGAACGACCGGACAGCCGAAGGGTGTCATGGTCGAACACCATGCGCTGGTGAACCTGTGCTTCTGGCATCACGACGCATTCGCCATGACGGCGGATGATAAAAGCGCCAAATACGCGGGCTTCGGTTTTGACGCCTCCATCTGGGAGATGTTCCCGACATGGACCATCGGCGCGGAACTTCACGTCATTGACGAAGCGATCCGGCTGGATATCACCCGCTTAAATCACTATTTCGAGGAGCACGGCGTGACCATCACCTTCCTGCCGACGCAGCTGGCCGAACAATTTATGGAGCTGGAAAATACCTCTCTCCGCATGCTTCTCGTCGGCGGCGACAAGCTGAAGCGGGCGGTGAAACAGCCGTACACGATCGTCAACAACTACGGCCCGACGGAAAACACCGTCGTCGCGACAAGCGGCGTCATCAATCCTGAGGAAGGATCGCTTTCGATCGGACGGGCGATTGCCAATACGAGAGCTTATATTCTCGGCGACGGCGATCAGGTGCAGCCGGAAGGCATTGCCGGTGAATTGTGCGTGGCCGGCCGCGGTCTGGCACGCGGATACCTGAACCGTGAAGAAGAGACGGCGAAGCGGTTTACCGCAGATCCGTTCGTGCCCGGCGAGCGCATGTACCGGACCGGCGACCTCGTCAAATGGAACGCGCAGAGCGGCATCGAATACATCGGCCGTATCGACCAGCAGGTCAAAGTGCGGGGCTACCGGATCGAGCTTTCAGAAATCGAAGTCCGCCTCGCCCAGCTTGCGGATGTTCATGACGCAGCGGTGACGGCGGTGGAAGACAAAGCAGGCAATGCCGCGCTTTGCGCCTATGTCGCGCCTCAGCAGGACGATATTGAAGCGCTCAAAGCCGCGCTGAAAGACACGCTTCCGGACTACATGGTGCCGGCGTTCTGGGTGGAGATGGACGAGCTTCCGGTCACCGCAAACGGAAAGATTGACAAAAAAGCCCTGCCGGAACCGGACATTGAAGCGGGAAGCGCCGCTTACAAAGCGCCGGAAACGGAGATGGAGACGCTGCTTTCCGACATTTGGGAGGAAGTGCTCGGTCTTGATCAGATCGGCGTAAGCGATAATTTCTTCACGCTCGGCGGCGACTCAATCAAAGGCATCCAAATGGCGAGCCGCCTGAACCAGCACGGCTACAAGCTGGAGATGAAAGATCTCTTCCAGCACCCGACCATCGAAGAGCTCGTCTCTTATGTGGAGCGGACGGAAGGCAAGCAGGCCGACCAGGGACCTGTCGAAGGCAAAGCGGAGTTAACGCCGATCCAGCGCTGGTTCTTTGAGAAAAACTTCACGGACAAACACCACTGGAACCAATCCGTCATGCTTCACGCGAAAGACGGCTTTGATCCGGAGATAACAGAAAAAACATTACATGTCCTGACGGTGCACCATGATGCGCTCCGGATGATTTATCGTGAACAAAAACCGTATTACAGAGGGCTTGAGGATGCGTCTGTTGAACTGAACGTCTTTGAGCTGAACGGACCTGCTGAAGATCATGAGGACCGTATCGAACGGGAAGCAGACCGTCTTCAAAGCAGTATTTCACTGGAAACAGGACATCTGCTGAAGGCCGGGCTCTTCCGGGCTGAAGATGGAGACCACCTTCTTCTCGCAATCCATCACTTAGTCGTGGATGGTGTATCTTGGCGGATTTTACTGGAGGACTTCACGTCCGTTTATACGCAGCTGAAGCAAGGCAATGAACCGGCGCTGCCTCCGAAAACACATTCATTCGCCGAATTTGCTGAGAGAATCAAAGAGTACGCAAATACGAAGGCGTTTCTGAAAGAAGCGGATTACTGGAGGGAGCTTGAGGAGAAAGAGGTATGCACTCAGCTTCCGAAAGACAGGCAGTCTGGCGATCAGCGCATGAGACATACGAGAACGGTCAGTTTCTCTCTGACGCCTGAACAAACTGAACAGCTGACGACAAACGTACATGAAGCCTACCATACGGAAATGAACGACATCCTGCTCACGGCGCTCGGACTGGCGCTGAAAGAGTGGACGGGTGAAGACACGATCGGCGTTCATTTGGAAGGCCACGGGCGCGAAGACATTCTTGACGGGCTGAATATCACCCGGACGGTCGGATGGTTTACGAGCATGTATCCGATGATCCTTGAGATGAAGCACGCCGACGATCTTTCATATCAGCTGAAACAAATGAAAGAAGACATCAGACACATCCCGAACAAAGGAGTCGGCTACGGCATTCTGCGTTATGTAACGGCGCCTGAGCATAAAGAGGGTCTTTCATTTGAGATTGATCCGGATATCAGCTTTAACTACTTAGGCCAGTTTAATGAGATGTCGGATTCCGGCTTATTTACAAGATCCGGGATGCCGTCAGGACAATCGCTGAGCCCTGACACAGAGAAGCCGAATGCGCTTGATATTGTCGGATTTATAGAAAATGGGCAGATGACGATGACGTTTGCCTATCATTCTCTCGAATTTCATGAAAAAACCATTCAATCGTTCAGTGACAGCTTTAAAGGGCACCTCTTGAAAATCATAGATCACTGCCTGGCCCAAGACGGACCTGAGCTTACGCCTAGCGATCTTGGCGATGATGATCTGACGCTTGATGAACTTGATAAATTAATGGAAATTCTCTAACAGAAAAGACAGAGGTGACATATGAGCAAAAAATCGATTCAAAAGGTGTATGCACTCACACCGATGCAGGAGGGAATGCTGTATCATGCGCTGCTTGATCCGCATTCTTCCTCCTACTTCACACAATTAGAGCTTAGGATTCACGGAAGCTTTCAGCTTGAGCTTTTTGAAAAAAGTGTCAATGAGCTGATTCGGACATATGACATCCTGCGTACGGTATTCGTGCACCAGCAGCTTCAAAAACCGCGCCAAGTCGTATTAGCAGAGCGGAAGACGAAGGTGCACTATGAAGATATCAGTCAATTAGATGAAGCGCGCCAAACCGAATATATTGAACGCTATAAACGCGATGTGCAGCAGCAGGGCTTTCATCTGGCGAAGGATATTCTCTTTAAAGCGGCGGTGTTCAGGCTCAGTGAGAAGGAACTGTATCTCGTCTGGAGCAATCATCATATCGTCATGGACGGCTGGAGTATGGGCGTTTTGATGAAAAGCCTGTTTCAAAACTATGAAGCGCTTCGTGCCGGCCGGCCCGCCGGGGGAAGCCAGGGCAAACCTTACTCTGACTATATCAAATGGCTCGGAGGCAGGGATTATGAGGAGGCGGAACAATATTGGAGCAGCCGCCTGGCGGATTTCGAACAGCCGAGCCTGCTCCCGGGCCGTCTGGCACCAGAAAAGAAAGACTACCAAAATGAAGAATATTCTTTTGTCTGGGATGAAGAGCTGGTCGCGCAGATTCAGCAGACCGCCAACCGGCATCAAGTCACGGGGCCTAACCTGTTTCAGGCCGTTTGGGGTGCGGTGCTCAGCAAATACAACTATACAGACGATGTGGTGTTCGGCACCGTCGTATCAGGCCGTCCTTCAGAAATCAACGGCATTGAAACGATGGCGGGGCTGTTCATCAATACGATTCCCGTCAGAATCAAGATTGACAAAGATGCAGCCTTTTCTGACGTGATGGCGGCAGTTCAGAAAAACGCCGTGGAAGCCGAGCGCTATGATTATGTGCCGCTCTATGACATTCAAAAGCGCTCCGCTCTGGACGGCAGCCTCTTGAATCATTTGGTCGCGTTTGAAAACTATCCGCTGGACAAAGAGCTGGAAAACGGGGGCATGGAGGAAAGACTCGGCTTTTCCATTAAAGTTGAACATGCTTTTGAGCAGACGAGCTTTGATTTCAATCTCATCGTGTATCCGGGAAAAACGTGGACTGTCAAAATCAAATACAACGGAGCGGCTTTCGCTCATGATGCCATCGAACGAACGGCGCATCATCTGACCTGCATGATGAAAGCGGCGGTCGGAACGCCTGATGCGCCCGTGCGGGAACTCGGCCTTGTTTCAGGCGAAGAAGAGCGGCAGATTGTTGAGATATTCAATGATACAAAAACGGCGCTTCCGGAAGAGGAGGCCGTTCACCGTTTGTTTGAAGCACAGGCAAACCGGACGCCTGCAAGCATCGCGATAAAAGAAGCGGGACGCGAATGGACCTACCGTGAAGTGAACGAAGCGGCCAACCGCCTGGCGAGACACTTTGTGAAGAGCGGGCTGGAAAAAGGCCGGACCGCCGCTATTATGAACGACCGGTCTGCGGAAACCGTTATCGGAATGCTTGCCGTCCTAAAAGCAGGCGGCGCCTATGTGCCGATTGATCCGGCTTTTCCGGAGGACCGTCTCCGCTTTATGGCGGAAGACAGCTCGATTCGGCTTGTGCTGACAGTTCAGGACTATCAAGAACAAGCGGGCACATTGCAAGTCCCGATTGTCATGCTGGATGAAAGCGAGGATGAAACGCTAAGCGGAACAGACTTGAATCTTCCGGCCGGCGGCAACGACTTGGCGTATATCATGTATACATCCGGGTCGACCGGAAAACCGAAAGGCGTCATGATTGAACACAGAAATATCATCAGGCTCGTCAAACATTCGAATTACGTGCCGGTTCATGAAGAAGACCGGATGGCGCAAACGGGAGCCGTCAGCTTTGATGCCGGAACCTTCGAAGTCTTCGGCGCATTGCTGAACGGAGCGGCATTGCACCCGGTGAAAAAAGAGACGCTGCTTGACGCCGGACGATTCGCCCAATTTCTGAAAGAGCAGCGGATCACGACCATGTGGCTGACGTCTCCGCTGTTTAATCAGCTTGCCCAAAAGGATGCCGGCATGTTTAACACGCTCCGGCACCTCATCATCGGCGGTGATGCGCTTGTGCCGCATATCGTCAGCAAAGTGAGGAAGGCATCACCGGAGCTGTCGCTTTGGAACGGCTACGGGCCGACGGAGAATACGACGTTTTCGACGAGTTTTCTCATTGATCAGGACTACGACGGTTCGATCCCGATCGGGAAGCCGATCGGAAATTCCACTGCGTACATTATGGACGAAAACCGCAACCTCCAGCCGATCGGCGCGCCCGGGGAGCTGTGCGTCGGCGGAAGCGGAGTGGCAAGAGGCTATGTGAATCTGCCTGAATTAACGGAGAAGCAGTTTGTCCGCGATCCGTTCAGACCGGATGAAATGATATACCGGACGGGGGACTTGGCGAAGTGGCTTCCGGACGGCACGATCGAGTTTCTCGGCAGAATTGACAACCAAGTAAAGGTCCGCGGTTTCAGAATCGAGCTCGGCGAAATTGAGGCGAAAATCAGCCAGGCGGAGAATGTGACGGAATCTGCGGCTGTGATCCGGAAAAATAAAGCGGATGAAAATGAAATCTGCGCTTACTTTACCGCAGACCAAGCCCTTTCGCCGGAAGACCTGCGCAAAACGCTTTCGGAATCACTTCCGGAATACATGATTCCCGCGCACTTCATCCAGATGAATCAGTTTCCGCTGACGGCGAACGGAAAGATTGATAAAAAAGCGCTGCCTGAGCCTCAGGCTGAAGCCGTTCAAAAAGAATACGAAGCGCCGAAAACGGAAGCGGAGCAGAAACTCGCGGACATTTGGGAAGGTATTCTCGGTGTAAAAGCGGGTGTGACTGACAATTTCTTCACGATTGGCGGACATTCTTTAAAAGCCATGATGATGACCGCTAAAATCCAGGAGCACTTTCAAAAAGAAGTGCCGATTAAAGTGTTATTTGAAAAGCCGACCATTCAGGAGCTTGCGCATTATTTGGAGCATGAGACCGAGGAGGAACAGCAGTTTGAACCGATCCGACAAGCGCCTTATCAGAAGCATTATCCTGTTTCCTCAGCACAGCGCAGGATGTATATCCTTAATCAGCTCGGACAGGCCAGCACGAGCTACAACGTCCCTGCTGTACTTCTGCTGGAAGGATCAGTAGACAAAAACCGTCTTGAAGAGGCCATGCAGGCATTAATCAACCGTCATGAGACACTGCGTACGTCGTTTGACATGGCAGATGGAGAAGTCGTGCAGACCATTCATAAAAATGTGTCGTTTGAGCTTGAAACCGCCGAGGGCCGGGAAGAAGATGCAGAAGAGCTGACAAAAGCCTTTATCAGGCCGTTTGCGCTCAATCGTGCGCCGCTGGTCCGTTCGAAGCTGATCCGGCTTGAAGAAGACCGGCATCTTCTGCTGATTGACATGCACCACATTATTACGGACGGAAGCTCAATGGGCATTTTCATCGGTGATCTTGCGAAGCTTTATCAAGGCACGGAGCTTGAGCTGCCAAAGATTCATTATAAGGATTTTTCAGTCTGGCAGCGTGAAAAAGCAAATCTTGATCAGCACGAAGCTTACTGGCTTGATACGTTCAAAGGCGATCTGCCGGTGCTGGATCTGCCGCTTGATTTCCCGCGTCCTGCCGAGCGCAGTTTTGAAGGGGAACGCGTCATCTTCGGGCTTGATAAACAGGTGACGGCGCAGATTAAGAAGCTGCTGGCTGATACGGATACGACGATGTACATGTTCTTGTTAGCCGCTTTTCAAGTGCTGCTGTCCAAATATTCGGGGCAGGAAGACATCATAGTCGGGTCTCCGGCGGCCGGAAGACAGCATCCTGATCTCCAAGACGTGCCGGGCATGTTTGTCAACACAGTTGCGCTTCGGTCGCATCCTGCCGGCAAAAAAACGTTCAAGCAATTTCTGGATGAAGTGAAAACGGCGAGCCTTCAAGCTTTTGAGCATCAAAGCTATCCGCTTGAAGAATTAATTGAAAAACTGCCGTTAACGAGGGACACAAGCCGGAGTCCGCTGTTCAGCGTGTTATTTAATATGCAGAACATGGAGATCCCGGCCCTGCGGCTCGGAGATTTGGAGATTTCTTCTTACTCCATGCATCATCATGTCGCTAAATTTGATCTTTCCTTAGAAGCGGCTGAGCGCGGAGAAGAGGTCGGATTGAGCTTTGATTACGCGAAAGCCTTATTTGCGGACGAAACCATCCGCCGCTGGAGCGCTCATTTTGTCAATCTGATTAAAGCCTGCGCCGAAAATCCGGATATTCAGCTGGCCGACGCAAGCCTGCTGTCCGCTCCTGAGCGGGAAGCGCTCCTTTCTGATGAAAAACGGACGGAAGCGGATCTGCCTGAGGGCACTTTTGTTTCGCTGTTTGAACGGCAAGCGCAAAAAACGCCTGATCTCACGGCGGTTGCGGGCGGAACAAGTCTGACATATCGTGAGCTTGATGAACGCTCGAACCGGTTTGCCCGACACCTTCAGGCTTGCGGAACGGGCAGTGAGGACATCGTGGCCATTATGATGGATCGTTCGGCCGACTTGATTACCGCGATTCTCGGCGTCATGAAAGCCGGAGCGGCATTTCTCCCGATTGATCCGGAGACTCCTGAAGAGAGAATCCGCTACTCTCTCGAAGACAGCGGAACGAAGCTTCTGGTCGTCAATGAGAGAAACATGACCGCGGCCGCCGTTTATAAAGAAAAAACGGTCGTAATGGAAGACGGAGAATGGCAGAACGAAAGCGCCGACCGGCTTGAAACGGAGCCCGGCGCCGACCGGCTTGCCTATATCATTTATACCTCGGGAACAACGGGCAAACCGAAAGGCGTCCAGCTGGAGCACCGCAATCTAATCAATTATGTCACATGGTTCAGCCGTGAAGCCGGTTTGACCGAAGCTGACAAATCCGTGTTGCTGTCTTCTTATGCATTTGATCTCGGCTATACGGCCATATTCCCGATTCTTCAGGCGGGCGGCGAGCTGCACATTGTGCCGAAGGAGACGTACACCGCGCCTGATCAGCTTGGTGAGTATATACAGAAAAACGGCATTACGTATATGAAACTGACGCCGTCATTGTTCCATATGATCGTCAATACAGCCCGTTTTACGTCAGAATGCCGTTTCAGCCCGCTTCGTTTAGTGGTGCTCGGCGGAGAAAAGATCATCACGTCCGATGTCCGCAAGTTTCATGACGTATACGCCCATACCGACTTTATCAATCACTACGGACCGACGGAAACGACGATCGGCGCCATTGCGGAACGGATCAATATGGAGTGTCTTGATCAATATGAGCAGCGTCCCGTCATCGGCCGCCCGATCGCAAATACCGGCGCGCTTGTATTGGACGGAGCAATGCAGCTCGTTCCTCCGGGCGCAAGCGGCGAGCTTTATATTACCGGGAAGGGGCTTGCCAGAGGATATCTTCACCGTCCGCAGCTGACGGCGGAGAAATTTCTCTCAAATCCTTTTTCACCGGACAGCCTGATGTACAAAACGGGAGATATCGTCCGCAGGCTTCCTGACGGGACGATTGAATTTATCGGCCGTGCGGATGATCAGGTGAAAATCCGGGGCTACCGCATTGAATTAAAAGAGGTTGAAACCGTGCTGTTAAGCGTAAACGGCATTCAGGAGGCGGTCGTTCTCGCAGTCAGCGAAGGCGGGCTGCCGGAACTGTGCGCGTACTATAAAGCCGACAGCGGGCTGAAAGGCTCTGAGCTTCGCAAACGGCTTTCCGAAACACTGCCGTCTCATATGCTTCCGGCCTATTTCGTGCAAGTAGACCGCATTCCGCTCACAGCCAACGGAAAAACCGATAAAAACGCCCTCCCGAAACCGGGCGTCAGCCAAACGGCGCAAATTGCTTCAGCCTTGCCGGAAACGGAATTGGAGGAAAAGCTGTGCCGCATTTGGAAACAGACACTCGGTACGGATACGCTCGGCATCGACGATAATTTCTTCGATTACGGCGGGCACTCTTTAAAAGGAATGATGCTCCTCGCCAATATTCAGGCTGAACTGGACAAAACGGTTCCGTTAAAAGCGCTGTTCGAACAGCCGACTGTCCGCCTGCTTGCCGCATATATCGAAAAATCGGCGGTATCTGAGGGATATCGGATGATCACACCGGCAGACAGTGCAGACGCGTACCCGTTATCATCCGCCCAAAAACGGATGTACGTCCTGAACCAGCTTGACCGGGAGACAATCAGCTATAATATGCCGTCCGTTCTTCTGATGGAAGGAGAAGTCAATATTTCAAAGCTTCAGGAAGCGCTCAATCAGATGATCAACCGCCACGAATCTTTGCGGACGTCCTTTATCGATAAAAAAGGCCAGCCGATGCAGCAGATCGCAGAACAGGCTGACATTGACCTGCACATCTTTGAAGCAGCGGACGAGGAGAAAGCGGATCTTATCATTCAGGCATTCATTAAGCCGTTTGATCTGAGCGCGGCTCCGCTCATTCGGGCCGCTCTTGTCAGACTGAATGAAAAGAAACACCTGCTGCTGCTGGATATGCATCATATCATTGCCGACGGCGTGTCCAGAAGCATGCTGGTCAAAGAGCTCGCTCACCTTTACAAAGGCGGAAGTCTGCCGTCGCCGAACCTGCACTATAAAGACTTCGCCGTCTGGCAGAATGAACCTGAGCAGGCCGAACGGATGAAAGACCATGAGCGTTATTGGCTCTCCGCATTTTCCGGCGAGCTTCCTGAATTGAATCTGCCGACCGATTTTCCCCGTCCGCCGGTTCAAAGTTTTAAAGGACAGTCCGTCCGTTTCAGAGCGGGGCGTGAGACGGAAAAAGCGGTGCGTGAATTAATGGAATCATCGGGAGCGACTCTTCATATGGTGCTTCACGCCGCGTTCCATGTCTTTTTGAGCAAAATCACGGGCCAGCGCGATATCATTATCGGTTCGGTGACCGCCGGAAGAACGAGCGCCGAAGTTCAGGAAATGCCGGGGATGTTTGTCAATACGCTTGCGCTTCGCAATGAAACGCAAAAAGAGCAGACCTTCGCCGGGCTGCTCGAACGGGTGAAACAAACCAATCTCGACGCGCTGGCGCATCAGGATTATCCGTTTGAGGATCTGATCGGAAAGCTTGACCTGCCGAGAGATATGAGCCGCAACCCGCTGTTCCAGGTGATGGTGACGACAGAAGATCCGGATAAAGAAACACTGGAACTGGAGAACCTGCGCATCACTCCGTATGAGTCAAACCAAGGCACGGCGAAATTCGATCTGACACTCGGCGGCTTTACGGATCAAGAAGGTCTCGGCCTTCAGTTTGAATATGCGACTGATCTGTTTAAAAAAGAAACCATTGAAAAGTGGAGCGCCGGGTTCCTGCGGATTCTGAAGCAAGCGGCGGAAAGCCCGGACAGAAAGCTGCCTGAGATTTCACTGATCAGCGATGCTGAAAAACAAGCCCTCCTTGACGCATGGAAAGGAAAAACACTCTCTGTGCCGCAGGACAAAACGGTTCACCGTCTCTTTGAAGAAACGGCCGCCCGATACGCGAACCGGCCGGCCGCGGCATATAACGGCGCGAAATGGACGTACGGCGAGCTGAACGCAAGGGCGAACCGGATCGCGCGCATTCTCATAGACTGCGGCGTCACGGCTGACGAACGTGTCGGCATTTTGACGAAACCGTCCTTGGAAATGGCCGCGGGCGTACTCGGCGTCCTGAAAGCGGGCGCGGCATTTGTGCCGATTGACCCCGACTACCCACAAGAGCGGATCAGCTACATTCTGCAGGACAGCGGCGCCAAGCTTCTTCTCACACAGGAAGCGCTGGACGTGCCGGAAAGCTACAAAGGAGAAACGATCCTGCTTGACGGCGGACGCTCCATTCTGAGCCTGCCGCTTGATGAAAACGATGAAGCGAACCCGCAGACGGAAACAACGGCGGATCATCTCGCTTATATGATTTACACGTCAGGAACGACCGGACAGCCGAAGGGTGTCATGGTCGAACACCATGCGCTGGTGAACCTGTGCTTCTGGCATCACGACGCATTCGCCATGACGGCGGATGATAAAAGCGCCAAATACGCGGGCTTCGGTTTTGACGCCTCCATCTGGGAGATGTTCCCGACATGGACCATCGGCGCGGAGCTTCATGTCATTGACGAAGCGATCCGGCTGGATATCACCCGCTTAAATCACTATTTCGAAGAGCACGGCGTAACCATCACCTTCCTGCCGACGCAGCTGGCCGAACAATTTATGGAGCTGGAAAATACCTCTCTCCGCATGCTTCTCGTCGGCGGCGACAAGCTGAAGCGGGCGGTGAAACAGCCGTACACGATCGTCAACAACTACGGCCCGACGGAAAACACCGTCGTCGCGACAAGCGGCGTCATCAATCCTGAGGAAGGATCGCTTTCGATCGGACGGGCGATTGCCAATACGAGAGCTTATATTCTCGGCGACGGCGATCAGGTGCAGCCGGAAGGCATTGCCGGCGAATTGTGCGTGGCCGGCCGCGGTCTGGCACGCGGATACCTGAACCGTGAAGAAGAGACGGCGAAGCGGTTTACCGCAGATCCGTTCGTGCCCGGCGAGCGCATGTACCGGACCGGCGACCTCGTCAAATGGAACGCGCAGAGCGGCATCGAATACATCGGCCGTATCGACCAGCAGGTCAAAGTGCGGGGCTACCGGATCGAGCTTTCAGAAATCGAAGTCCGCCTCGCCCAGCTTGCGGATGTTCATGACGCAGCGGTGACGGCGGTGGAAGACAAAGCGGGCAATGCCGCGCTTTGCGCCTATGTCGCGCCTCGGCAGGACGATATTGAAGCGCTCAAAGCCGCGCTGAAAGACACGCTGCCTGACTACATGGTGCCGGCGTTCTGGGTGGAGATGGACGAGCTTCCGGTCACCGCAAACGGAAAGATTGACAAAAAAGCCCTGCCGGAACCGGACATTGAAGCGGGAAGCGCCGCTTACAAAGCGCCGGAAACGGAGATGGAGACGCTGCTTTCCGACATTTGGCAGGAAGTGCTCGGTCTTGATCAGATCGGCGTAAGCGATAATTTCTTCACCCTCGGCGGTGACTCGATCAAAGGCATCCAAATGGCGAGCCGCCTGAACCAGCACGGCTACAAGCTGGAAATGAAGGATCTCTTCCAGCACCCGACCATCGAAGAGCTCGTCTCCTATGTGGAGCGGACGGAAGGCAAGCAGGCCGATCAGGGACCTGTCGAAGGCGAAGCGGAGTTAACGCCGATCCAGCGCTGGTTCTTTGAGAAAAACTTCACGGACAAACACCACTGGAACCAATCCGTCATGCTTCATGCGAAAGACGGCTTTGATCCGGACCTGGTGGAAAAAACCCTGCAAGCATTGATTGAACACCATGATGCGCTCCGCATGGTTTACCGTGAAGAAAGGGAAGGCATCATTCAGACATACCTCCCTGTCACAGAATGCAAGGCAAGCTTTGAAATCGTTGATCTGTACGGAACGGACGAGGATATGCTGAAAAGCCAGATTCAGCGGCTTGCCGATCATCTTCAGGGCAGTCTTGATCTGGAGAACGGCCCGCTGTTAAAAGCGGAGCAATACCGGACAGAACAAGGCGATCATCTGTTAATCGCGGTTCACCATCTCGTCGTGGACGGGGTTTCATGGAGAATTCTGCTTGAGGATTTCGCTTCAGGTTATAAACAGGCGCAGCAGCAAAACAGCATCGTTCTCCCGCAAAAAACCCACTCCTTTAAAGATTGGGCGGAGGCGCTGAACACGTTTGCGCAATCAGAAGAGCTGAAAAAGCAGGCGGATTATTGGGCGCAGGCAGATGCGGAAGAGCTCCGGCCGCTGCCGAAAGACCATGATCCGGACAAACGGCTCGTCAAACATACGGCGGCCGTGAAATGTGAATTGACTGAGGAAGAAACGGCACAGCTGCTGACAGATGTTCATCATCCGTACGGAACGGAAATCAACGACATTCTGCTCAGCGCACTCGGCTTAACGATCGGTGAATGGACGGAAAACGGCAAAGTCGGCATCAACTTAGAAGGACACGGCCGGGAAGAAATCATACCGAACGTCAATATTTCACGGACGGTCGGCTGGTTTACGGCCCAATATCCGTTGATTCTGCAGATCAGCAAGGAAGACGGCGTCTCTTCCGTCATTAAAACGGTAAAAGAGACAGTGCGGCGCGTTCCAGCTAAAGGTGTAGGATACGGGATTCTCCGGTATCTGTCATCCGATGAAACAGAAAAAGGCGCCGCGCCTGAAATCAGTTTTAACTACTTGGGGCAGTTTGACAATGAAGTGAAAACGGAATGGTTTGAGCCGTCTCCATATGATATGGGACGTCAAGTCAGCGAAGAGTCAGAGGCGTTATACGCACTGAGCTTCAGCGGAATGGTTACAGGCGGCCGCTTCGTCATTTCCTGCTCATACAATCAGGAAGAATATGAAAGAAGCACCGTCGAAAAACAGATGCAGCGGTTTAAAGACAATCTTTTAATGATCATCCGCCATTGCACGGCCAAAGAGGAGAAAGAATTTACGCCGAGCGATTTCAGCGCGCAGGATCTTGAGATGGATGAAATGGGAGACATCTTTGACATGCTTGAGGAGAATTTAACGTGACAAAAACAGTTAACAGAAGGGGGGAGCGGAGCAGATGAGCCAGTTCAAAAAAGATCAAGTTCAGGACATGTATTATTTGTCGCCGATGCAGGAGGGAATGCTGTTTCATACTCTCCTGAATCCCGGCCAAAGCTTTTACATCGAACAAATGACAATGAGAGTAAAAGGCAGCTTGAATATCAAATGCCTTGAAGAAAGCATGAATGTGATCATGGACCGGTACGATGTATTTCGTACCGTGTTCATTCACGAAAAAGTAAAAAGGCCGGTCCAAGTCGTATTGAAAAAACGGCAGTTTCAGATAGAAGAAATCGATCTGACACACTTAACGGGCAGCGAGCAAGCATCCAAAATTAATGAATACAAAGAACAGGATAAGATCAAGGGCTTTGATTTGACGCGGGATATTCCGATGCGGGCAGCCATCTTTAAAAAATCGGAAGAAAGCTTTGAATGGGTGTGGAGCTACCACCACATCATTTTGGACGGCTGGTGCTTCGGCATCGTCGTGCAGGATCTGTTTAAGGTATACAATGCCCTGCGAGAACAAAAGCCGTACAGCCTGCCGCCGGTCAAACCGTATAAAGACTATATCAAGTGGCTTGAAAAGCAGGATAAACAAGCATCACTGCATTACTGGCGCGGGTACTTAGAAGATTTTGAAGGACAAACGACATTTGCGGAGCAAAGAAAGAAACAAGAGAACGGCTATGAGCCGAAAGAGCTGCTCTTCTCACTGCCGGAGGCGGAAACAAAAGCATTTACCGAGCTTGCAAAATCGCAGCATACCACTTTGAGTACGGCGCTGCAGGCGGTTTGGAGTGTATTAATCAGCCGCTACCAGCAGTCCGGCGATTTGATCTTCGGCACAGTCGTTTCCGGGCGTCCCGCAGAAATCAAAGGCGTTGAACATATGGTCGGGCTGTTTATCAATGCTGTTCCGAGGCGGGTGAAGCTGTCTGAGGATACCACATTTAAAGGCTTGCTCAAGCAGCTGCAGGAGCAATCGCTGCAGTCTGAGCCTCATCAATATGTGCCGCTCTATGACATCCAAAGCCAGGCCGATCAGCCAAAGCTGATTGATCATATTATTGTGTTTGAAAATTATCCGCTTCAGGATGCAAAAAAAGAAGAGAACAGTGAAAACGGCTTTGATATGGAGGACGTCCATGTTTTTGAGAAATCGAATTATGATCTCAACCTGATGGCTTCTCCAGGTGATGAGATGCTGATTAAGCTTGCCTATAACGGGAATGTGTTTGATGAGGCGTTTATCCTGCGCTTAAAATCTCAGCTTCTCACAGCGATTCAGCAGCTCATCCAGAAGCCGGATCACCCTGTCAATACGATCAGACTTGTTGATGAAAAGGAAAGAGAGCTTCTGCTTACCGGCTTAAACCCGCCGGCTGAGACTCATCAGGCGAAGCCTCTGACGGATTGGTTCAAGGAAGCGGTGAATGTAAATCCTGATGCACCGGCGCTTACGTATTCCGGCCAGACTCTTTCCTATCGCGAATTAGATGAGGAAGCGAACCGTCTTGCGCGCCGTTTGCAAAAGCAAGGTGCGGGTAAAGACACCGTTGTCGCGTTGTACACGAAGCGCTCGCTTGAACTGGTGATCGGCATTCTCGGCGTATTAAAAGCGGGAGCGGCTTATCTGCCGGTTGATCCGAAGCTGCCGGAGGACCGAATCTCGTATATGCTGACTGACAGTGCGGCTGCCTGTCTGCTGACACATCAGGAGATGAAAGAAAAAGCGGCTCAGCTGCCGTATACAGGAACAACACTCATCATCGATGATCAAGCACGGTTTGAGGAACAGGCAAGCGATCCTGCAGCCGCAATTGATCCCGATGATCCGGCGTATATTATGTATACGTCCGGCACAACCGGAAAGCCGAAGGGCAATATCACCACTCATGCCAATATACAAGGATTGGTCAAGCATGTAGACTATATGGCATTTTCTGAACAAGATACGTTCTTATCTGTTTCGAATTACGCCTTTGACGCATTTACTTTTGATTTCTACGCATCAATCCTGAATGCGGCACGGCTCATTATCGCAGATGAACATACACTGCTTGATACAGAACGGCTCACTGATCTGATCCGGCAGGAGAATGTCAATGTCATGTTTGCGACAACCGCACTTTTTAATCTTCTCACCGATGCGGGAGAGGAGTGGCTGAAGGGGCTCCGCTGTGTGTTATTCGGGGGTGAGCGCGCGTCTGTGCCTCACGTCAGAAAGGCGCTTGAGATCATGGGGCCCGGCAAGCTGATTAATTGTTACGGGCCGACTGAGGGAACGGTGTTTGCGACAGCTCACGTCGTGCATGATATACCGGATTCCATTTCCTCATTGCCGATCGGAAAGCCGATCAGCAATGCAAGTATTTATATTCTTAACGGGCAAAACCAGCTTCAGCCGTTCGGAGCTGTCGGTGAACTGTGCATCAGCGGAATGGGTGTATCAAAAGGGTATCTGAACCGTCACGACCTGACGAAGCAAACATTTATCCCAAATCCGTTCAAGCCGGGAGAAACGCTTTACCGCACAGGGGATTTAGCACGATGGCTGCCGGATGGAACGATTGAATACGCCGGGCGTATTGACGACCAGGTCAAAATACGCGGTCACCGGATTGAACTTGAAGAAATCGAAAAGCAGCTGCAGGAATACCCGGGTGTGAAAGATGCGGTCGTTGTTGCAGACCGCCATGAGTCCGGAGATGCATCAATCAACGCCTATCTCGTGAACCGGACGCCGCTTTCAGCTGAAGACGTAAAGAGGCACTTGAAAAAACAGCT
Source organism: Bacillus sp. R45 (assembly GCF_021729365.1). Lineage (NCBI taxonomy): Bacteria > Bacillati > Bacillota > Bacilli > Caryophanales > Bacillaceae > Bacillus > Bacillus sp. R45. The sequence goes on from NZ_CP091421.1 coordinate 353,080, forward strand.
TCCTGCTTACATGGTGCCGCAAACCTTTACTTTCTTAGAAGAGCTTCCTTTAACGACAAACGGGAAGGTCAATAAACGGCAGCTGCCGAAACCGGATCAGGCTCAGGCGGCGAAAGAATGGATCGGGCCTCGAAACGCGACGGAAGAAACGATTGCACACATCTGGTCCGAGATTCTCGGCAGACAGCAGATCGGGATTCATGATGATTTCTTCGCGCTCGGAGGCCATTCCTTAAAAGCGATGACGGCAGCGTCGCGCATTAAAAAAGAGCTCGGTACGGACATCCCGGTGCAGCTGTTATTCGAAGCGACGACAATCGCAGACATTGCCGGTTATCTGCTTCACGGTGAAGAAAAAGGAATGAAAGATCTCACCATCATGAATAAAAATCAGTCTGACACACTGTTTGCGTTCCCGCCGGTTCTCGGTTACGGGCTGATGTACCAGCCGCTGGCAAAACAGCTGTCCGGCTATAGAATCTGTGCGTTTGATTTTATCGAGGAAGACAACCGCATTGAACGCTACACAGAGCTGATCAATCAGCTCCAGCCGGAAGGACCGGTCAAGCTGTTCGGATACTCGGCAGGCTGCACGCTCGCCTTTGAAACGGCCAAACGGCTTGAAGCCGAAGGACGTAAAGTGGAGCGGCTGATCATGGTTGATTCCTATAAAAAACAAGGCGTCAGCGACTTGGAAGGCCGCACCGTAGAAAGCGATGTCCAGGCGCTGATGAAGGTAAACCGGGATAACGAAGCGCTGAATGACGAAGCCGTCAAAGAAGGTCTCGCCAAAAAAACAAACGCGTTTTATTCTTACTTCGTGCATACCGTCAGCACCGGCACGGTCAATGCGGATATAGATCTATTAACGTCAGAACCGGACTTTGCGATGCCGCCGTGGCTCGCTTCGTGGGAGGAAGCCACGACAGGTGAATACCGTGTGAAAAAAGGCTGCGGCAGTCACGCAGAAATGCTACAGGGAGAATGTCTCGAAAGGAATGCGGCATATTTGCTCGAATTCCTAAGGAAGGAACATCCGAAGCTGACAGCTTCACGATAGAAAAGGAGGAAGCCCGCCAATGGTCCAGCTCTTTAAATCGTTCGATACCACGGAAAAAACGCAGCTTATCTGTTTTCCGTTCGCAGGAGGCTATTCCGCATCATTCCGCCCGCTCCACACCTATCTTCAAGGTGAGTGTGAGATGCTTGCCGCGGAACCGCCGGGACACGGAACAAATCAAATGTCCGCCGTTGAGGATTTTGAACAGCTTGTCAGTTTATACAAGCAGGAGTTGAATCTCCATCCTGACCGCCCGTTTGTGCTGTTCGGCCACAGTATGGGAGGCATGGTCGCTTTCAGGCTGGCGCAAAAGCTGGAGCGGGAGGGGATTTACCCGCAGGCCGTGATCATCTCAGCCATTCAGCCGCCGCATGTTGAAAGGAAAAAAGTGTCTCATCTTGATGATGAAAAATTTCTCGCCCATATTATCGAGCTGGGCGGAATGCCGCAGGAGTTAGTGGAGAATAAGGAGGTCATGTCATTTTTCCTGCCTTCTTTCAGGTCCGACTACCGCGCGCTTGAAAGCTTCCGTCCGTCTGATTCTCACATGATTCAATCACCCGTCCATATTTTTAACGGGCGGAAAGATAAAAAATGTATCAAAGATGCGGACGGATGGAAAAAATGGGCCGACAATCCCGTATTTCATGAGTTTTCGGACGGCCACATGTTCATATTAAGTGAAACTGAAAAAGTGGCGGAACGAATATATGAGATTATTAACAGGAGCACTGCAGGCCAATTGTTATAGGAGATGACAGACAGCATTCGCTGTCTGTTTTTTGTAACAAAATCTGCCCGTGAGTTTTCTCATTTATCAAAAATTTTATGTTATGATTTGATGGAATATAATTTTGAAGGGATTGTCGTACATGAATGATGCAGCAAAAGAGCTGAACAGAACATTATCTGAAGAAAACCCGCACGTGCTTCATATGCTTTCTGATTTGGGCAGAGAGTTGTTTTATCCGAAAGGGGTGCTGACACAATCGGCGGAAGCGAAAGCCAAGGCCGGAAAGTATAATGCCACGATCGGGATTGCCACCTCACAAGGCGAGTCCATGCACTTTTCCCATATTCAAGAGACACTGTCCGCCTATAACCCCGATGATATCTACGATTATGCTCCGCCGCAGGGAAAAGAGCCGCTCAGACAGGAATGGCTGAAAAAAATGCGTCTCGAAAATCCTTCATTAGCCGGCAAAGACATCAGCACGCCGATCGTGACAAACGCTTTAACACACGGGCTGAGCATTGCCGCCGACTTGTTCGTCAATGAAGGGGATGCGCTGCTTCTGCCGGATAAATATTGGGGAAATTACAATTTTATTTTCGGTGTCCGGCGCAAGGCATCCATTGAGACGTACCCGCTTTTTCAGCAGGATGGGCGTTTTAATGCGGCGGGGCTGTCCGAGCTGCTGAAAAAGCAGGAAGAAAAGGCGATTGTCGTGCTGAATTTCCCGAATAATCCGACAGGCTATACGCCGGGGGAAGAGGAAGCGTCAGAAATCGTCAGTGTGATCCTGGAGGCGGCGGAGGCCGGCAAAGAGATTGTCGTGCTCGTAGACGATGCGTATTACAATCTGTTTTACGATGAAACGGCCATTCAGGAATCCATCTTCAGCAAACTCGCCCAAGTGCACGACCGGGTGCTTTGCGTAAAAATAGACGGCGCGACGAAGGAAAATTATGCGTGGGGCTTCCGCGTCGGTTTTATTACGTACAGCACAAAAAGCGAAAAAGCGCTGCGCGTGCTCGAGGAAAAAACAAAAGGGATTATCAGGGGAACGATTTCAAGCGCCCCGCATCCGTCCCAAACGTTTATGCTGCGGGCGATGCAGTCACCGGAATACGAGAAAGAAAAATCGCTGAAATATAATATCATGAAAAAACGGGCTGACAAAGTGAAAGCCGTTCTTGCAGAAAACAAGCACTATGAAGACGTATGGACGCCTTATCCGTTTAACTCGGGTTATTTCATGTGTGTCCGGCTGAGAGACATAAACGCCGGTGAATTAAGAGTGTCATTGCTTGAAAAGAGAGGAATCGGGACGATATCCATTAATGAAACCGATTTGCGAATCGCATTTTCATGTGTTGAAGAAGAATACATCGCGGATCTGTTCGAAGAAATTTATCAAGAAGCAAAGCAGCTGCAGAAACAGGCGGAAATATCAGGCTGACAAAAAAAGGAGGGGGATACCCTCCTTTTTCTATGCTTACAGCAGCTCTTCATACGTTTTCATCTCAATCCCGTCACAAAAATCGGGATGCGCCGCACAAACGGCCAGCTTATATTCCTCGTCCGCATCATATGTGCGGATGAAACAAGGTTCATGTCCGTCCGGGAGCTCAATGGACACATGGCCGTCGTCTTTGAGGCGGACGCTGAATGAATCAAGCGGAAGGGAAAGCCCTTTTCCGGCCTGCTTGATAAAGCTTTCTTTCATCGACCACAGGTGGTAAAAATAATCGGTCTGCTGATCGGGGTGTTTCGCTTGCAGATCACTGTATTCCGTCGGCGAAAAAAAACGTTTGGCGATATCAATCGTGCCGGGCTTCATTTTTTCAATATCAATGCCGATCGGTTTTGAATCAACGGCACACACGATCCAGCGCCCGGAGTGGGAAATGTTAAAGTGCATGTCCGGAAGCGCGGGGATGTACGGCTTTCCGTATTCCTGGACGCTGAATGAAATCCCGGCCGGATCAAGTCCGTAAGCCTTCGCCGCAGCGGTGCGGATCAGCATGTCGCCGATCAAGGTGCGGTGAGCATCCTCCTTATGATAAAAGCGCCGGCATTTTTCCCGCTTTTCGGCGGACACGGCCGCCATCATCCGATCCTCTTCCCCTGCAGAAAGCGGGCGGTCCATATATATTCCGTAAATCTTCATGTCCAGATCCTCCGTCTGAAAATATTGTCAAAACCATCCTACCATATCAGACGAAAGCTGTCCGAAAATAAAAAAACAAAACCGTTTCGGCTTTGTTTTTAATGAACGGACGTTGCCCGCCCGGAGATCGCGTATGTTAACAGTTTAGAGGACTGCGGCAAAGAAAAACGCAGAATCAGCCCCGTCAAAACAGCCGTAATAATGGTTCCGGCGCCGATCGGTCCGCCCATCACCCAGGCTGCGGCAAGAATCGTCAGCTCAATGCCGTTCCGCACCCATTGCACGTTCCAGCCCGTTTTTTCAGATATCAGCATCATCAGAGAGTCCCGGGGGCCCGCGCCGAGCCCTGCTGATACGTAAATACCGACGCCGCAGCCGATCAGCAGCAATCCGATAGAAAAAAACACGGCCGCTAAGGAAAAAGCGTGCGCCTCAGGAAGCAGAAACGAGAAGAAATCAATAAACATTCCCATCAGCACCATGTTTAAGATAGCGCCGATTTTCGGGAGCGTCCTCGTGAACAGGCAGGTTAAAGCCACGATGACCGCGCCGACCAAGATGGACCATTGGCCGACAGATAGCCCGAAATGCTGAAAAAGCCCATAATGAAAGGCATCCCAAGGGCTGATGCCGAGAGCTTTTCCTTTAATGGTTAACGATACCCCGAAAGACAAAATCAACAGACCGGCAAAATAAAACGTCCAGCGCATCAAGAATTCCCGCTTCAAAGAGGTCCCTTCTTTCATAACATTCATTAATTGTCATTGTAGCATAACCGCCCAAAAAAAGAAGAAGCGAAATCAGTGTTTCGCTTCTTCTCCTACAAAGGATTCAGTATACGATTTAAAAACCGCTGCGTGCGTTCTTCTTTCGGCGCGGAAAAAATCTGGGCCGGCGGTCCTTGTTCCACAATGACGCCGCCGTCAATGAAGATGACTTCATCGGCCACTTCCTGCGCGAATTTGATTTCATGGGTGACGACGACCATCGTCCAGCCTTCGTTCGCCAGATCCTTAATCACTTTGAGCACCTCGCCGACCAGCTCCGGATCAAGTGCTGACGTCGGTTCGTCAAACAGCATCAGCTCGGGCTGAATCGCAAGCGCGCGGGCGATGCCGACCCGCTGCTGCTGACCGCCGGAAAGCTGGAACGGATATAAATCCATTTTGTCTTTCAGTCCGACTTTTTCCAGAAGCTCTATCGCTTCTTTTCTGACTTGCTCCTTGTCGCGCTTTTGCACTTGAACGGGTCCTTCCATGACGTTTTCAAGCGCCGTGCGGTGAGGAAACAGATGATACGCCTGAAAGACCATGCCTGATTTGCGGCGGAGGCGGAGAATATCAGCCTGCTTCACTTTTTTGGAGAAATCTATTGAAAAATCGGAGAATGCCAGCTCGCCGCGATTGGGGATCTCAAGCGCGTTCAGACAGCGCAGAAGCGTCGTTTTTCCTGAACCGGACGGTCCCAGAATGGCGATGACTTTCCCTTTTTCTATCTCCATATCTATCTTTTTTAAAATTTCATTCTGTCCGAATGATTTATTTAATCCTTTGACGGAAAGCATATCGAAACCTCCTTATTTGGCCACATAACGGTCGAGACGCCGTTCGATCACATGCTGTACGATTGACAGCAAGAAGCAGATGATCCAATAGATAAAGGCGGCTTCAATATAGATGACCAAGATTTGATCAAGGTTTTGCGCGCCGATTTCCTGCGCTTTTCTGAACAGCTCCGCGACGAGAATCTGTGACGCGAGAGATGTATCCTTGATCAGGCTGATAAATGTATTTGATAATGGCGGAATGGACACGCGAAACGCCTGCGGCAGGATCACGCGGAACAATGTCTTGCGATAGGTCATGCCGATCGTATAACCGGCTTCCCATTGCCCTTTCGGCACGGATGAAATAGATGCCCGGATGATTTCAGAAGCATAGGCGCCCACGTTTAATGAAAACGCGATGACTGCGCTTGGGAAAGGGTCCAGCGTAATATTAAATGTCGGGAACAGATAAAAAATGATGAACAATTGAACGAGAAGAGGAGTGCCGCGCACCGCTGATACGTATACGCTGAACACCCATCTCAATGGTTTCATATTTGACATTCTGGCGAGCGCCGTAATCAGCGCGATGATCATTCCGAAAATAAAGGAAAGAATGGTAAGGGGAATCGAGTAATAGATTCCCCCGGAAAGAATCGGCCAGAATGACTGCTGCACCAAATCCCACGGAATGGCTGTTGCAATCACGGGTTCCGGCATGTTACTTAGAAACATCTTCGCCGAACCATTTTTTCGCTATTTTAGAAAGAGTCCCGTCCTCTTTCATTTCTTTTAACGCTTTGTTGACGTGAGTCACAAGTTCGCCGCTTCCTTTTCGGAATGCGAAATATGTCTGCTGCGGCTGGCCTGCTTCAAACGCGATTTTCACGTTTTTATTGCCGGACGTTTTTAAGTAGTTCAGTACGGCAAGCTTATCGTTGTAAGTCAGATCAGCGCGGCCCTGCTGAATGAGCTGAAGGGATTGCGCCATGCCTTCAACGCCTTCAATTTTCGCGCCGGCTTCTTTCGCTAATTTATTGTAATTGCTTGTTAATGACTGAGCCGCTGTTTTTCCTTTGACATCAGCCTCTTTCGCAATCGTGCTGTCTTTTTTCGTCACGACGACTGCATTTGACGTTGTGTATTTATCAGAAAAATCATATTGGTTCTCACGGCCTGTTTTGCCGACTTGGTTGGCGACGACGTCAAACCGTTTCGCGTTTAAACCGGCAAACATGCTGTCCCATTGTGTTTCTTTAAAGTCAGCTTTCAGACCGAGGCGTTTCGCGACTTCTTGAATCACTTCAACATCATATCCGGTCAGTTTGTCAGTCTTTTTATCATGGAAGGTAAACGGTTCGTACGTTCCTTCTGTACCGACGGTCAGTACGCCTTTTTTCTTGACAGAAGCCCAAAGATCGCCGTCTTTTGACTTAGATCCGCTGTCCTGTGAGTTTCCGCAGGCTACAAGCATTGCGATGCTGACCATCATGAACAAAGCGAATAATGCTTTTTTCATCTTCTTTATTCCCCACTTTTCTGAGTAGTTTTATTGAGAAAAAATAGCTCCCAATTGTAAAGGATAACTTTTTTTTAGTATGAGTCAAGTAATTGGTTTTCATAAGCGGGAATTCATCGTGTTCCGGATCAAAATAATTCCAAAAACTGTCTGACAGGCTTCGGCAGGTAGCTGTCTTTTCTCCAGATGACGGCCGGTGTCATGACAAACGGGTTGTCTTCGATGATAACCGTTTTGACATGCGAGCGCATATGGACGGGAATCATCGTCAAAGGCAGAATTGTGGCGCCGAATCCTGATGATACAAGGCTCAAGAGCGTCGCGGAGTCATGGCATTCACAAACAACCTGGAGGTCGAGACCGTACTGTTCACAAACTTGGAGGACTTGGTCATACACACCTCTTCCATTGACGGTGCGCAAAAGGATCAGAGGCAAAGAGGCGATGTCATTCAGTTTAATCGTTTCTCCGCACAGTCGTTTTGAATGCTCGGACAGCACCAATACACACGGAATGTCTTCAAGCTCCTTCGATTCAATGCCGTCGTTTTTAATCAAGGTGGTGGTGACGGCGGCGTCAATCTGCCGGGTTTCCAGAAGCTCGAGCAGTGAGACGGGTTCATCTTCCCAAATGTTAAAGGTGAGATGCGGAAACCGCTCTTTCATCTGTGACACTTTCTCAAGCATGAGCGCTGCGCAGTAAATGGTTGACCCGACGGCAAGTGTCCCGGCCACCTCCTCCTTCAGCTCTTGTACCTCGATTATAGCGTCCTCAAACTTATGAAGAATCTCTTTCGCTCTTTTCAAAAAGACGTTTCCTTCATATGTGAGGGTCATTTGTTTCTTTTTATTGCGGTCAAACAGAATGACGCCCAATTCTTCTTCGAGCTGTTTCAACTGTCGGCTCAAAGGCGGCTGTGCCATATGGAGCTTTTTGGCGGCCGTCGTGATTTTCTGCTCTTGGGCAATGGTGATGAAATAACGCAATTGCCGAATATCCATGAGAACGCTCGCTCCTTTCTTTTATACCTTTAAGGTATGATACATAGATTTAACGAATATTTTTCATATGGATATATCAGGAGTATGATGGATTTGACACCACATTTCAAGCGTAAAGGAGGGGTCAATATGAAGCTCGTCATCGGAATGACCGGGGCAACGGGAGCCATATTCGGGATCAGGCTTTTAGAATATTTAAAAGCCGCGGAGATCGAAACCCATCTTGTCGTGTCTCCTTGGGCAAATGTCACCATTACACATGAAACCGATTATACGTTAAAAGATGTCGAGAAACTCGCATCCTATACGTATTCTCACAAAGACCAGGCAGCGGCGATTTCAAGCGGTTCGTTTGAAACGGACGGGATGATCATCGCTCCGTGCAGCATGAAATCACTGGCAAGCATCCGCACCGGAATGGCTGACAATCTGCTGACAAGGGCGGCTGACGTCATCCTGAAGGAGCGGAAAAAACTTGTGCTGCTGACAAGAGAAACGCCGCTCAGCCAAATCCATTTAGAAAATATGCTAGCGCTTACAAAAATGGGTTCCGTCATTCTTCCGCCGATGCCGGCATTCTATAACAAGCCGGCTGACATGGATGAATTGATAGACCATATTGTGTTCCGGACGCTCGATCAGTTCGGCATCCGTCTGCCGGAAGCAAAACGGTGGTACGGAATTGAAAAACAAAAAGGAGGAATCTGATAATGGCCTATCAGGATTTTAGGGAATTTCTCGCCGCTCTTGAAAAAGAAGGGCAGCTCTTAACCGTCAACGAAGAGGTAAAACCGGAGCCGGATCTGGGCGCCGCCGCGCGTGCAGCCAGCAATCTCGGGGATAAAACCCCTGCGCTTTTGTTTAACAATATTTACGGACATCACGATGCGCAGGTGGCTCTGAATGTCATCGGCTCGTGGCCGAATCACGCGATGATGCTCGGCATGCCGAAAGATACGCCTGTTAAAGAACAATTCTTTGAGTTTGCCAAACGGTACGATGCATTTCCGGTGCCGGTCAAACGGGAAGAAACCGCGCCGTTTCATGAAAATGAAATAACGGAAGATATCAATCTATTTGACATCCTTCCGCTATTCAGAATCAACCAGGGGGACGGCGGCTACTATTTGGATAAAGCGTGCGTCATTTCCCGCGATCTTGAAGATCCGGACAATTTCGGCAAGCAGAATGTCGGTATTTACAGAATGCAGGTAAAGGGAAAAGACCGCCTTGGCATTCAGCCCGTGCCTCAGCATGATATTGCGATTCATCTTCGCCAAGCTGAAGAACGTGGCGTGAATCTTCCTGTTACGATCGCGCTCGGCTGTGAGCCGGTGATTACGACGGCTGCATCAACTCCGCTGTTATACGATCAATCCGAGTATGAAATGGCCGGCGCGATTCAAGGGGAGCCCTACAGAATCGTTAAATCTAAATTGTCTGATTTAGACATCCCTTGGGGCGCTGAAGTCGTTCTGGAAGGAGAGATCCTTGCGGGAGAACGGGAATACGAAGGACCTTTCGGTGAGTTCACGGGCCATTATTCAGGCGGCCGCAGCATGCCGGTGATCAAAATCAAACGGGTATATCATAGAAACAATCCGATTTTTGAACATTTATACTTAGGCATGCCGTGGACGGAGTGCGATTATATGATCGGCATTAATACGTGCGTGCCGCTTTACCAGCAGCTGAAGGAAGCCTATCCGAACGAAATCGTCGCCGTGAATGCGATGTATACGCACGGGCTGATCGCCATTATCTCCACGAAAACGCGCTACGGCGGATTTGCCAAGGCCGTCGGCATGCGCGCCCTGACGACGCCGCACGGACTCGGCTACTGCAAAATGGTCATTGTCGTGGATGAGGATGTCGATCCGTTTAACCTGCCGCAAGTCATGTGGGCGCTCTCAACGAAAATGCATCCGAAACACGATGCAGTCATCATTCCTGATCTGTCCGTCCTTCCGCTTGACCCGGGGTCTGATCCGGCAGGGATGACACACAAAATGATTCTTGACGCCACGACGCCTGTCGCGCCGGAAACAAGAGGCCATTATTCGCAGCCGCTTGATTCCCCGCTGACAACGAAAGAGTGGGAACAAAAACTGATGGACTTAATGAATCAATAAGAAAGGATGAGTTTACTATGAAAACATGCCCGCGCTGTGAATCGCAAAAAGGAGAAACCGTCAGCCAATCGCCGGTCAAAGGCGCTTGGGAAATATACCAATGCCAAACCTGCTTTTTTACATGGAGATCCTGTGAACCGGAAAGCATCACGAATCCGGCGGCATTCAACCCGGCATTTAAAATCGATCCGAAAGAAACAGAGACGGCCACACATGTTCCCGCTGTCCCGGAAAGAAAAGCGTAATGCTGACGGAGCACTTGCCGGAGGCGCTTTACACGCTTTTAGACGGAACGGAGCTTGAAAAAAAGCAGCACGACGCATTTGTGCTCCAATCCGTGACAAAAGAAGGCCGTCCGCACGCGGCCATGATCAGCGCCGGTGAAATCGCGGCCGTGAGCAGAACAAATCTCCGGCTCGCCTTATGGAAAAACACGACGACCGTAAAAAGCCTGCTGCATTCGGGACAAGCTCTTTTCATCGCCTGGCACGGAGGAGCCGCATATTACGTCACATTGGAATGTAAGGCGCTTCCGCCGTTGAAAGAGGCGAAACACGAGCGGGAACGGTTCAGCTGCCGCGTGATCACCGTCAAGGAAGATCGGGCGAAATACGCGGATCTGACATCAGGACCGGCCATCCAGCTCCACGAACCGGAAGATGTCCTGAAGAGATGGAGAGAAACACTTGAGGAGTTAAAACGATAGACGCACAAAAAAAGCCTGCGGACGATTCCGCAGGCTTCTCTTTTATTGTACGCCTTTCATCGCCCGTTTAATGACGGGAGACAGAAGAATTAAAATAATACCGAGAATGATCGAAACAAGACCGATTGAGCCGAAGTAGGCCGCTTCAGAAATCTTATCAAACAAACCGACTACTTTTGCGTTCAGGGCTTGACCGCAGGCGTTTGTTAAAAACCACATACTCATCGTCTGCGCTGAGAAAGCTGCAGGCGCAAGTTTCGTTGTGACGGATAAACCGACCGGTGAAAGGCAAAGCTCACCAAGCACAACCAAAAGGAAGCTGAGCACAAGCCAAAGCGGGCTCACAAGCTCGCCGCTTCCGCCCATAACCGGAAGCACCATGACTAAAAATGATAATCCGGCAAGGATAATGCCGATCGCGAATTTAATCGGTGTTGAAGGCTGGCGTTTGCCGAGCTTCATCCAGATCCACGCGAACACCGGCGCGAAAATAACGATGAATAACGGGTTCAGAGACTGGAACCATGAAGACTCAAGATGCATGCCCGCAAAGGAAAGTCTCGTGCGCTGATCCGCATATAAAGCTAGAATCGTCGCGCCCTGCTCCTGAATCGCCCAGAACATTGCCGCTGCAATAAACAGGGGAACATAAGCCGCAAGCCGTGATTTTTCCGTTTTCGTCGCTTTTTTGCTTGTGAACATCACGATAAAGTAAATAACCGGAATGACAATGCCGAGGATACTGACGGTGTCAATCACACGCTGGATCGTCAGCCAGCCGGTTTGAATCAGAACAATAATAACGGCTGCTGCGATGACCACTCCGATTCCCGTGCCGATCACTGATGATTTAGAAATCGGATTCGGTACATTGGAGCCTGCTTTGCCGAGGTATTTCTTTCTCGTAAGAGCGAAAACAATCAGTCCGAGGAACATACCGGCCGCGGCGCATCCGAAGCCTAAGTGGTAGTTGTACTTCTGTCCGAGTGTTCCGACAATTAGCGGCGCAAGCAATCCGCCGAGGTTGATCCCCATGTAAAAGATGCTGAAACCTGAGTCGCGGCGCTCGTCTTCCTTCGTATATAAATCTCCGACAACGCTGGATACGTTTGGTTTAAGCAGGCCGGTTCCGATAATGATCAGAGCCATGCTGGTAAAAAACGCCGCCGTGCTGCCGGGGAAGGCAAGAGCGATGTGCCCGAACATAATTAAAATTCCGCCGTAAAATACGGTGTTTGCCGTGCCGAATACCCGGTCGGCCAGCCATCCGCCGATGACGCTCGACATATATACGAGAGATCCGTATATGGACATGATGGCAACTGCGGTCGTTTTATCAAAGCCGAGACCGCCATGAGCGACTTCCGTGTATAAATAGTAAAGCAATATGGCTCTCATACCATAGTAGGAGAAACGTTCCCAAAATTCGGTAAAAAACAGTGTGAACAAGCCGCGGGGATGACCGAAAAAGCCTCGTTGCGGCACAGTTTCTGTTATAGATTCCTTATCAATAGATGCCACCTGAGCCAACCCTTTCTTAAAAAAGTGTATTACAAAAATCATATTCTTATATAATACTTGTGTCAATATAATTTATACTGAATTCAAAAAATTCCAGAATGAAAAGATATTAAAACGGTGAATATAGACGAATTTTCCTGATTCCAATGACTTATTTTGTTATATTATCTGACTAAACTATCTTTATAAACTTTTTTAATAAAATTTAAAGTATGTACAGGCGGAGCGGGATATGGCGGAATAAGATGACAATAAGAGAGGAAGGAGGAGATTATCACTTGCCGAATCGTATATTGGATATTACGGATTGCGGTGTGGCGGCAGACGGAAAAACCGATGTGACGGGCGCCATCAACCAATGCTTGGCCAGAGCCGTCAGCGAAGGCTGTCATACGGTGTTTTTTCCGCCCGGAACGTATAAAATCAACGGCACGCTTGGCGGGGACAAAAGCCAGCCGTTTCGGAACGCCGGGATTAACGTGCCGAGCCATCTCACCATCGTTTTAGATCCGGAATGCACGATTAAAGTGGCGCCGAACAGCTCCTGGGGCTACTCGGCTTTCTATATAGGCAGGCGTGAAAATGTCACCATCACCGGCGGCCGGATCATCGGGGAACGGGATGAACACACGTATACCAATGTCCCTTTGCGGTCGACCCATGAATGGGGGTTTGGAATCTGTATTGAAGGCAGCAGCAATGTGCTGATCGAAAATGTGAAGATTTCAGATTTTACGGGAGACGGTATAATTGTCAGCCCGCTCGGGTTAAAAACAAACAGTGATTACGAAACTTCAGAACAGGTGACCATCCGCCGCTGTGAGATCAGGCAGTCAAGGCGGAACAACATTTCAATAACCGGCTGCAATACCGTTACGGTGGAAGAATGCGTGATTGAAGACGCCGGGCAAGGGAACGGAACGGCTCCGAAATTCGGAATCGATATTGAATCGTACGGAGAAGGCGATATTGATTATGAAGAAGCTCTTCATATTACGGTCCGCAACAACTTCTTTTCCGGAAACGCCGCAAGCTCAGTCACCAATTTTAACGGATATAATGTGTTAATTGAAGGAAATCATTCCGATAACACAATCAGCTACGGGTATGGGGCGCATACCGTCATTACGGGGAATGTCTTCTTTCGGTCAGACGGCGGCTCAAGGACCGCAGTCGCCGGACAAGGTGTGTCACAAGGACAGGACAGCAGCAGTGCCGTCATTTCCAACAATCTGATTACCGGGTTTTCCACCGGAATAGATGTAAGGGGAAAAAGCGTCCTCGTCACCCACAACAAAATTAATCAATTTGAAAATACGGGCATTTCCGTCTATCAGGCAGAAGATGTGACCGTTGACGGCAATGTCATTGAAAACGGACGTTCCGAAACGAGACGAAGCACGGGGATGCGGGCGACGCTTTCGGAGAACGTCGTCTTTACGAATAACACTCTGAATCAGGTGACAGACGGAATCAGCATGTCGGCCGGCAGTATCATTGTAAAACAAAATGTGCTGAAATCGTTCAGCCGGGGCATATGGGTCACAGGCGGAAATGCCGTTATTGAAGGAAATACGCTCCTTCCGAATGCGTATCAGGGCGCCGCGGAGTCCTATGCCGTATCTGTGACAAATGACGCCGGGGCTGTCATCAAAGGCAATCTCTTTAAGAACTATAAAAACTATCCCGTATTCAGTTCAACATCCTCGGGAACCTCTGTCATCAGCAACCGCTTTGAATCATCACCGCTTATCGTTACCGTGTATCTGAACTCAGGCACGCATGAAGTCATAGACAATACGCTCACGATCAACCGAACAGCGGGCAGCCCGATCGGCATCTATCTGAACGGAGCCTCCAATTCCCTCGTTTCGGGCAATACCATCAACAACCTATCCGCCGCTTCTGCTTCCGCCATCCAAACCAGCTCCTCCGCAAGTACTAAAATCATCGGCAACCGCATTATCAAAGGCGTCATTGTGAAGCACGCGACAGATACGGAAAGCGGAAATATCGTCATCTGAGAACAATCTGCGCCGGAAAAATAAAAAGAACACATGAACTCCGAGAGAAGGAGGAATGTGTTCTTTTTTGACACAATACAGCCTTGCGCCTGTCAGGCATCTTTTTTACCTGATTTATATAAAGCGATCATTTCTCTGATTAAAAAGAGGGCGAATAAAAACAGCATCAGCCATTCTGAGAAGGTGGTCAATTTAAAAGCGGACAGGTTGTTTTGAACCGCTCCATAGAAACTGAAACCTTGCAGCATATCCACCGTTACTGAAATGATCAGACAGGCAGTCAGCAAAAAGAATGAAACCCCCAATATTTTCATGCGCATCACTCTCCCTTTTTATCCTTTTCGATTACGCAGAACTTATACAGACTTTCCGCCGTGCATAATCTTTTGCCGTACAGGAAGAATATGAAAAAAACGAGGAAAGGTTTTTTGCGATATGCCGCCATTTTTTAAGCAGAGGAAACAAAAAAAAGCCGATCAAAACGACCGTGACAATGAAGGCAGAAAAGAAGCGGACAGCCAGCCGGACAAAGAGCGGGATGAGCCGATCTCCCTCAGCTTAAAGCAAAATATGAAGAAGCTGTCTGAGAGGTTCGGTAACAGTGCCGATGTCGTCATCCGCCGCCTGAAAATCGGAAAAGAAGAGCTTCCGGCCGCAATCGTGTATATCGCCGGTTTGGTAGACGAACAGCTTGTCAGCCAATCCCTTCTGGAGGATTTAATCGATATCCCGTCCGTTCAGCCGGAACAAGCAGTCTGCCTGATATACGATAAAACGCTTGCGATCGGCGGGGTGAAAGAGGAAGAAAAATGGAAAAGCCTTTATGCCGGGCTGGTGGCGGGCAGCACGCTCATTTTTGTCGACGGGGCTGACAAGGCGCTGATCGCCAGCACGGAAGGGGGAGAGCACCGGTCCATTCAAGAGCCGAGCACTCAGGTCTCTTTCCGCGGCCCGCGCCAGGGATTCACTGAATCTCTGCAAACCAATATTTCCATGATCCGCAGGTATGTAAAAACGCCTGATGTATGGGTTGAAAAAATGGAGATCGGACACGAAACGAATACGGATGTCGCGCTGATGTATATTAACGGAATTTGCGATAAAAAGCTGATTAAGGAAGTCCGCAAGCGGCTGAAGCACATTGACATCGACAGCATTCTGGAATCCGGCTACATTGAACAGCTCATTGAAGACGCGCCGTTTTCTGTGTTCCCCACCGTATATCATACGGAGCGGCCGGACGTCGTGGCGGGGAATCTGCTGGAAGGACGATTTGCGATTATCGTGGACGGAACGCCGTTCGTTCTCATCGCGCCGGCCTTATTTATTCAATTTTTTCAATCCGTTGAGGATTATTATTCACGATTTGATATCGCCACAAGCATCAGGGTGCTGCGGGTTTTGATTTTCTTCATTTCACTGGTGGCGCCGGGGATTTATGTGGCGGCGACGACCTTTCACCAGGAAATGATTCCGACGCAGCTGCTGATTGTCATCGCGGCTCAGCGGGAGACGGTGCCGTTCCCGGCCGTGATTG
This sequence comes from Bacillus sp. R45, assembly GCF_021729365.1. Taxonomy (NCBI): domain Bacteria; kingdom Bacillati; phylum Bacillota; class Bacilli; order Caryophanales; family Bacillaceae; genus Bacillus; species Bacillus sp. R45. The sequence continues at coordinate 369,020 of NZ_CP091421.1, forward strand.
AAGCGCTGACGATGGAAGTGGCCTTTGAGATTCTCAGGGAGGCGGGTGTCCGGCTTCCGAGAGTTGTCGGCTCCGCCGTTTCCATAGTCGGAGCGCTTGTCATCGGCCAGGCCGCCGTACAGGCCGGCATCGTCTCCCCGGCCATGGTTATCGTCGTCGCGCTGACGGCGATTGCCAGCTTTGCGACCCCGGCTTTTGACATGGCGATATCCGCGCGGCTGATCCGGTTTCTCTTTATTCTGTCAGCGGCGGTCATGGGATTTTACGGGCTGATTCTGGGCATTATCATGATGTTCGTCCATCTGTGCGGCCTGCGTTCATTCGGTTTTCCGTATATGTCCCCGCTCGCTCCTTTGACCCCGGGCGGGCTGAAGGATTCCATCCTCCGCGCTCCGTTATGGGCGGATGAAAAAAGGCCGGAACTGCTCGTGCAGGAAAACAACAGGCGCCAAGGGGAACATCAAAGACCGAAACCGGAGACATCCAGAGGAATGGTTAATAAAGATGTAGAAGAGGGCGACGGTAATGAAAAGACGTAAATGGATACTTATCCTTTGTACGATGGTTTCCCTTATGTTTGTATCCGGATGCTGGGATAAAAGGGAGCTGACTGATTTGGCTGTGATCTCCGCCATCGGTATTGACCGGACCGAAACGGGAAAATACGTCCTTCACTTGCAAATTATCAATCCGGGAAACGTGGCCGGCGGTCTGCAGGGCGGCGGAGCGGGAGACCGGCCTCCGGTTTCCGTCTATTCGGTGTCCGGAGACAATATGACGGAAGCTTTGAGAAAAGGCTCGATGAAAGTGTCCAGAAGGCTCTATTTTGCGCATACGAATCTCGTGGTGTTCAGTGAAAAGCTGGCGAAAGAGGAAGGGCTCAGTTTTATTCTGGACAATCTTGACCGCGACACCGAATTCAGGACGACCGCAACCGCGGTTATCGCGCATAATTGCAAGGCTGAAGACATTATTAAAGTGCTGACGCCGATTGATAAAATCCCTTCCAATAAAGTGAACAAGACGCTCAGCTTCACGCAGGAACAATACGGCAGAGTCATTAAAACCAGCCTTCAGGACGTTCTGATTGATCTCGCTTCTCCGGCCGGGTCGCCGTTTATTCCGGGTTATGAAATGCACGGAGACGATAAAGCCGGTCCTACGATGGAAAATACGCAGACGACTGAACCGAAAGCAGTGCTGTCAGCGGACGGACTGGCGGTGTTCAAAAAGGATGGGAGGCTGGATTACTGGATTGAGGATGACGACAGTGTGGGGGCTGTATGGCTGCTCAATAGGATCAAGCATACGTTCATCAATGCGGATTGGAAGAATGTGAAGCACGCAATCAGTCTGCAGGTCACCCGCCAGAATACAAAGGTGACGGCCACTTTTCCGAACGGAAAACCGCATATTCACGTGCATGCTCAGGTCGAGGGGCTGGTGGACGCTGTCAGATACCCTTTCCATCTGTCTGATCCGCAAGTGCTGATGACGATGCAAAAGGCGCTCAGCGTGCAGCTTGACAAAGATATCACCAAATCAATTGAAGATATAAAAGCCCGTAAGAATGACTTCGTCGGCTTCGGAGACCTGATCTATCGGAAGCATCCGGACAAATGGAAAAAGTTCAAAGGGAAGTGGGATGAAGAATATTTCCCCAATCTCCCCGTAGATGTCAAAACGGAAGTCATTATCAGAAGAACGGGCTTGCGGAATAATCCTCTCTCAGACAAGCTTGAGCATGATTGATTTGAGGAGAAAGGAGCGAAGCGTATGGAAAATGCGAAAATCGGCACGCGTCAGCTGTTTATTATGATCATTTTGTTTGAATTGGGCAGTTCGTTATTGATCCCGCCAGGCACGATGGCCGGGCGGGATGCATGGCTGTCCGTGCTTCTCGGGTGCGTTATCGGTCTCGGACTTTTCTACGTTTATCAGGCGCTGTATCAATTTTTTCCTGAGTCTTCTCCGAGAGATTACATGAACGAACTGATCGGCAGACATCTGAGCTGGGCGGTCTCGCTTCTTTATATTCTCTATTTTTCTTATATCGCGGCCCGCGTATTGCGGGATTTTGGCGAAATGCTTGTCACCTTCGCCTACCAGGACACGCCGCTTTTAATTGTGAATGCCATGCTGATGATCGCCGCGATATTTGCGGTCAGAAAGGGTATTGAAGTGATAGCGAGAGCCGGCGAGCTGCTGTTTGGCATTATGTATTTTCTGACAGCCGTCGGGCTGATCCTCATTATCAGCTCAGGCACGATAAACCTCAGATTTCTCCAGCCCGTTTTAGCGGAGGGTGCAGGAACGGTCATTTATTCCGTGTTTAAACAGACGATGTTCATCCCGTTCGGTGAATTAATCGTGTTTGTCATGATTTTCCCTTATTTAAAAGATCGGAAAAAGGTGAAGAAAACCGGATTTCTGGCGATTATCATCAGCGGGCTGTTTTTGGCGATGTCAGTGGCGATTAATATTTGTGTGCTGGACGTCAACTTAATGCTCCGCTCTCAATTTCCGCTGCTGAGCACCATACAGACGATTAAAGTAGAAGAGTTTTTAGACCGGCTGGATGTCTTTTTCATGCTCGTGCTCGTCATCGGCGGTTTTTTCAAAGTCAGCCTTTTTACATATGCGGTTGTCGTGGGTGTGTCCACGCTGTTTAAAGAAAAAAATCCGTCTCAGCTGGCCTTTCCGGTCGGATTGGGGGTGCTGATTCTCTCCATCAGCATCGCAAGCAATTTTTCGGAACACATGAATGAAGGCTTAAACATTGTGCCGATCTATATTCATCTTCCGTTTCAAGTGCTGTTCCCCGTTTTGCTGCTTATCATTGCCGTTATTAAGAAAAAGGTCAAAGGGACCGTCTATACAGTTTCGAAGAAATAACCCGGACGGTGCGCCGGGTTATTTTTAAAATCATGATTTTTGTCTTAATGCATTGACAAACTTGCGTGACAATTGTACATTTTGATTTATTCTTATAAAATTACTAGGAAATATAGGTTTAGTGGAGTTAATATTTTCCGAACCGTATTTCAGAATAGAAGGAGATCCATCATGACAAAGAAAAAAGAAATCAAACTCGGTGTGTTTCTCGCGGGCACCGGCCATCATGTCGCTTCTTGGAGACATCCTCAGGCACCGGCGGACGCGAGCATGAATTTGGATTATTTCAAAGAACTGGCGAAAACGGCTGAGCGGGGGAAATTGGACATGCTGTTTTTGGCGGACAGTTTATCAATAGACGGCAAATCACATCCGAATGTGCTGACGCGCTTTGAGCCGTTTACGCTGCTGTCGGCGCTCGCTCAGGTCACATCCCGCATCGGTCTGACGGCGACCGCGTCTACCACATACAGCGAACCGTTCCATATCGCGAGACAATTTGCATCGCTTGATCATCTTTCCAACGGCCGAGCGGGCTGGAATGTCGTCACATCTTCGATTGAATCGACCGCGCTTAATTTCAGCGGCGAAAAGCATCTTGAGCACCATCTCAGATATCAGCGCGCGAAAGAATTCGTTGAAGTCGTCAAAGGATTATGGGATTCGTGGGAGGAAGACGCCTTTATCCGTGACAAAGAGTCAGGAGCATTTTTCGATAAAGAAAAAATGCATGAATTGAACCATAAAGGAACATATTTCTCCGTGAGAGGGCCGTTAAATGTCGCCCGCACACCTCAAGGGCAACCGGTCATTATTCAGGCCGGATCATCAGGAGACGGAAAAGCGCTGGCCGCCAAAACGGCGGAGGTCATTTTCACCGCGCAAAATCATTTGGAGTCCGCGCAGGAATTCTATCAATCTATTAAAGAACAAGCGGCTTCTTTCGGCCGTGATCCTGAAAAAATCGCGATCATGCCGGGGATATTTCCCGTTATCGCCGATACCGAGGAAGAAGCGCAGGCAAAATATGAAGAGCTCCAAGATCTCATCATTCCGTCTGTCGGCCTGAACATTCTGCAAAACTATCTGGGCGGCGTCGACCTTTCCGCCTGCCCGCTTGACGGCCCGCTGCCTGAATTGGATGCGGATGCGTCGAATGCCGTTAAAAGCCGGTTCAAGCTCGTTCAGGAGATGGCCAAACGCGATAAAATGACCATCCGCGAGCTGTACAAATATGTGGCGGGTTCAAGAGGCCATCATATCTTTGTCGGAACGCCTGAACAGCTTGCCGATAAGATGGAAGAATGGGTCGGAAAACAAGCTTGTGACGGCTTCAACATCATGCCGCCGCTTTTGCCTGAAGGTCTCACTCTTTTTGTAGACAAAGTGATTCCGATTTTGCAAGAACGGGGCGTGTTCAGAAAAGAGTATGAAGGAACGACGCTCAGAGAACATTTCGGACTGGAAAAACCGGCAAACCGATATGCCGACTAAAGGAGGGCTCATCATGTCAAGACAATACCGGCTTGCAACGGAGGCAGACGCTGATGAGCTGCTTTCACTGACACTGCGGGCGTATGAACCGATCCGCAAGCTCGGCATCAATTTTGCCGCTGCCACGGCGGATAAAGAACTCGTATTAACTAACATACAGAAAAACGCCTGTTACGTTTTGGAGGAAGACGGACGGATTCTGGCGACGATTTCTCTGCGGATGCCGTGGGGGCCGAATCCCGGGCCGTACGGTGTCCCTCATATTTGGTGGTTCGCCGTCGATCCTGAAACCGGAAAAAAAGGGACGGGCTCAGACATGCTGGAGTGGCTGGAGAACACAGTGCTCCGCGATACATTAAAAGCGCCTTTCGTGTCACTGGGCACAGCGGACAAGCATCCGTGGCTGATCGGCATGTACGAGCGGAAAGGCTACGTCCGCGCAGGCGAAAAGGATTTAGGAAAAGGCCACATCACCATCTATTTAAAAAAACAATTGCAGGATTAACATTTTAATAGGAAAAGGCGGGATTTCAATGAAGAAGAAAACATGGGCTTTGCTGCTGTCTGCCGCGCTTTTGGCGGTCTTAACAGCATGCGGAAACGGAAAAGAAAGCGAAGGCGGCGATAACGTGCTGCATGTCGGCGCCACGGGACAAAGCTATCCGTTCGCATATAAAGAAAACGGCAAACTGACAGGCTTTGACGTGGATGTCATGGAAGCCGTAGCGAAAAAAATCAACATGAAACTGGACTGGAAGCTGCTTGAGTTCAGCGGACTGATGGGCGAGCTCCAGACCGGCAAACTCGACACCATTTCAAACCAGGTCGCTGTCACGGACGAACGCAAGAAAACGTATAACTTCACAGAACCGTATTCGTATGCGGGCACTCAAGTCGTCGTCAAAAATGATAACAAAGACATCAAATCAGTCAATGATCTGAAAGGAAAAACAGTGGCGGCCGTTCTGGGCTCAAACCACGCGAAAAACCTTGAGAGCAAGGACCCGGATAAAAAAATCAACATAAAAACATATGAAACACAAGAAGGCACGCTGAAAGACGTGGCTTACGGACGGGTTGACGCCTATGTAAACAGCCGCAGCGTCCTGATCGCCCAGATTAAAAAGACCGGTCTGCCTCTGAAATTAGCAGGAGACCCGATTGTCTATGAAAAAGTCGCTTTCCCGTTTGCGAAAGATGCGGCTCACGATAAAATCCGCAAAAAAGTAAACAAAGCCATTGAAGACCTGCGGAAAGACGGCACGCTGAAAAAGCTGTCTGAAAAGTACTTTAACGAAGATATCACAAAGGAAGCAAAGCAATAAGAAACGGCGGTGAAAATCGAGAATGAACAGCATTGATTGGGGATTTATGTTTTCAGCTTTTCCCGCGTTAATCGAAGCCTTGCCGATCACATTACTAATGGCCGTCGCGGCCATGGTATTTGCCGTGATCGGCGGCCTTATATTAGCGCTTATCACAAAAAATCGTATTCCTGTGCTTCACCAGCTGTCAAAGGTGTATATTTCATTTTTCCGGGGCGTGCCGACGCTCGTGCAGCTTTTCTTAATTTATTACGGCCTGCCTCAGCTCTTTCCCGGGATGAGCAAGATGACGGCGTTAACTGCGGCGATTATCGGGCTAAGCCTGAAGAATGCCGCCTACCTGGCTGAAATCTTCCGCGCGGCGCTCAACTCAGTCGATGAGGGGCAGCTTGAAGCCTGTCTGTCTGTCGGAATGACAAAATCCCAGGCGTACAGACGGATCATTTTCCCGCAAGCCGTCAGAAACGCGCTTCCCGCGACGGGAAATACGTTTATCGGCCTGTTAAAAGAAACATCGCTCGCTTTTACATTAGGTGTGATGGAGATGTTCGCCCAAGGAAAAATGTACGCATCAGGCAACCTCAAATATTTTGAGACGTATTTAGCCGTCGCGGTCATGTACTGGATTCTTACGATTATTTACAGTGTGCTGCAGGATCTGCTCGAACGGGCGATCAGCAAGCCTTATCGCACATAGGAGGAGGCTCAGGATGATACAAGTCAGACATATTCGAAAAGCATTTAAAGACCTTACCGTACTTGACGGAATCGATCTTGAGATCAAAAGCGGCGAAGTCACGGCCATCATCGGCCCGTCAGGCTCGGGAAAATCAACGCTCCTCCGCTGTCTGAATCTGCTGGAGCGCCCGGATGACGGCATCATTGAAATCGGCGATGCAAAGCTGAATGCAGCGTCCTATTCGCGCAAAGACGTACACAAGCTTCGCCAGCAGACGGCGATGGTGTTTCAGAATTACAACCTGTTCAAAAACAAAACCGCCCTGCAAAATGTGACAGAGGCGCTGATCACCGCGCAAAAGAAACCGAAAAAAGAAGCGGAACAGATCGGTATGGACCTGCTGCGGCAAGTCGGTTTAGAACACAAAGCGGACAGCTACCCGATTACGATGTCAGGCGGGCAGCAGCAGCGGATCGGGATTGCGAGAGCCTTGGCCGTTGATCCTCACGCGATTTTACTGGATGAACCGACTTCAGCCCTTGACCCTGAGCTTGTAGCCGGGGTGCTCCAAGTCATCAAATCAATTGCCGAAAAACAGACAACCATGATCATCGTCACGCATGAGATGGCTTTTGCGCGTGAAGTAGCCGACAAAGTTATTTTTATGGCGGACGGACGCATCATCGAACAGGGAACACCGGAGGAGCTGTTTGACAATCCGCAGAACGAACGGACGAAAAAATTCATTAAGCAAGTGGGAGAGCCTGCCGAACTTGTCTAAGAAGGGAAGAAGAAGAAATGGCAAATGAAACGTATGAATCATTAAACAAACGTTTAATCAATATCCGCCGCGACCTTCATGAACACCCTGAGCTGTCAGGCGAGGAATTCGAAACGACGAATAAAATCCGCCGCTGGCTGGAGGAAGAAGGAATCACGGTTCTTGATGTGCCGAAACTTCAAACCGGAGTGATCGCTGAAATCAAAGGAGATAAAAGCGGCCCCGTCATCGCCGTCAGAGCGGACATCGACGCACTGCCGATCGAAGAGAAAACAAACCTTCCGTTTGCTTCGCGCAACAGCGGCGTGATGCACGCATGCGGCCATGATTTCCATACGGCATCTATCCTCGGCACGGCTTTCTTATTAAATGAGAGAAAGCATGAGCTGAAAGGAACGGTGCGGTTTATTTTTCAGCCCGCGGAAGAAATCGCCGCCGGAGCAAGACAGGTCATTGAAGCCGGCGCGCTTGACGGTGTATCGGCGATATTCGGCATGCATAACAAACCTGACCTCCCCGTCGGCACGGTCGGTCTGAAAGAAGGCCCGCTTATGGCGAGTGTCGACCGCTTTGAAATCACCGTGAAAGGAAAAGGCGGCCACGCCGGAATCCCCGACAACAGCATTGACCCGATTCAGGCGGCAGGGCAGATCATCGGCGGCCTGCAATCGATTGTCAGCAGAAACATCAGCTCGCTTCACAATGCCGTCGTCAGCATCACAAGAGTTCAGGGGGGCAGTTCTTGGAATGTCATTCCGGACCATGTTGAAATGGAAGGAACCGTCCGGACGTTTCAAAAAGAAGCGCGGGACGCTGTTCCGAAACATATGAAGCGGGTTGCTGAAGGAATCGCGGCCGGATTCGGGGCAGAGGCTGACTTCCGCTGGTTTCCTTACCTGCCGTCAGTGATGAACGACGCCCGATTCATACAGGCGGCGGAACAAACGGCTGAAAGCCTCGGACTTCAAACCGTTCGGGCAGAACAGTCGCCCGGCGGCGAAGACTTCGCATTATATCAAGAAAAAATCCCCGGCTTCTTCGTCTGGATGGGAACAAACGGAACAGAAGAATGGCACCATCCAGCCTTTACACTCGACGAAAAAGCGCTTCCGAAAGCGGCTGAGTTTTTCGCCCGGCTTGCCGTCAATGTATTGGAGCAGACGGAATGAATACGGAAAATCTGACGGCCGGACTTGCTCAGGCCGTCATGTCGTCTGTGCCGGAAACATCCGCCGAAGCGATGAAAGAAGCGCGCAAAGGACTGCTTGATTTTACAGCGGCTGCTTTTGCGGGGAGACGGGATACAGGAGTTGAAAAGCTGGTAAAACTGGCCGAAGAAGAAGGCGGGATGCCGATAGCGCCGCTTATCGGCAGAAATCAAAAAACCACGCCGTCCCAATCCGCGCTCATTAACGGCTTCATCGCACATGCGCTTGATTTTGACGATGTTCATTCTGATGTAAGAGGACATCCGAGCGCGGTCATCCTCCCGGCTTTGATTGCAGCCGCATCAGCCGGCCGGATAGACAAGAGCCGTTTTCTCGGTGCTTATGTGACGGGAATCGAAGTGATGGCGCGGCTCGGCGAGTCAGCTGGAAGGGATCATTACGAGAAAGGCTGGCACAATACAGGAACGTTAGGTGCCATTGCGGCCGCATGCGCCGTCGGATTCGCAGAGAATCTGAATCAAACCCAATTACAGAAAGCAATCGGGTTTGCGGCTGCCCGTTCCGGAGGCATGAGAGTGCAATTCGGGACAGAAATGAAGCCGCTCCACGCCGGCCTGGCCGCTCAAGCCGGGGTGTTCGCCGTAAAGCTTGCAAAGGCCGGTTTCGGCGGCTCAGCTCATGCGCTCGACGGGGAGAAAGGTTTTTTCGGACTGTACGGCGATCTTGAACGGGCAGAAACCCTGCTTGTAAACGGGTGGGGAAACCCTTGGCGGATCGTGAGTCCGGGACTTTGGTTTAAGGTTTATCCGTTTTGCTCGGCGGCCCATCATGCGGCGGACGCCATTCTCAAGCTGAAGGCCGAACATGGTCTCACTTTCGGCCAAACGGAACGGATTGACGTGATTTATCCGCCGGGCGGGGACGCCGCATTGACAGAACGGCGTCCGAAAACAGGCGAAGCGGGTCGGTTCAGCGTAGAATATGTGATCACCTTAGCTTTGCACGGTAAGGATTTTTCAGTTGAACATTTCACATCCGAGCCGATTCCGCAATCCCTTCAAAAAGGATTTGAGCGGATTCACCGCAGCTGCGATGACCAAATTCAGCCGGCTGACAACGCCGTTCCGAAGGGCCGTTTTACAATTGTACGGGTCACGGTTTCCGGCGGTCATGTCTATGAAGCACGTATCGACTGTCCGAGGGGAGCGCCGGGAAACGGTCTTTCTGAAAAAGATATTGAAGACAAGCTCCGGCTCGCTTTGCCGGGAGAAGAGAAAAAGGCGGAAGAATTGATCAAAGCAGCCGGACAATCAAATATTGACCGTTATTTACAGCTGATATAAATAAAAAGAGCGAGGGGATGCAGCCCTGGCTCTTTTTACGTTCACTTCTATTGAATAGGGGGATATAGGGTGCGCCCCTGTCTGCGCTGGCAGGGGCGCGGTATCAGGAAACGGCCGTGCCGTTTTCTTTGACCGTGAAACTTCCTCTTGATAAGCGGATGTTGATATCAGACACTTTGGCAATTTGTTCGTCGTGCGTAACCATGATGACGCATTTGCCGTCTTTATGCGCCAGATCCTGAAAGAGCCGGACGATTTCCTTTGACGTATCCTCGTCGAGGTTTCCCGTCGGCTCGTCCGCGCAAATCAGATCCGTATCACAGCAGAAAGCCCGCGCAATTGAAACGCGCTGCTGCTGTCCGCCGCTTAATGTCAGTACCCGCTGATGGGCCTGCTGTTCGGTGATGCCGACTTTATCCAGCATGCTGAGCGCGGACGCATCTTTGTTGTTCTCCTTAGATCCGGTAATCTCCATCGCGGTTGTGACGTTCTGGAGCGCCGTCATATACGGGATCAGATGATGAGATTGAAAGACGATAGAGACATATTGATTTCTGAATTTGGTTAATCCGATTTTGGAGATGTCTTCTCCGTTATAAAGGATGCTTCCCTCTTTAGGTGTGTCAAGGCCGCCCGCCAGAGACAGAAACGTGGTTTTTCCCGTTCCGGAGGCGCCGGCAATTGTATAAAACTTCCCTTTTTCAAAGCTGATCGTTATATCCTGAAACAGCGGCTGTGATTTATCTTGGTACCAGTAGCCGGTCTGTTGAAAGGTTAATAGGCTCATTATGCTGCCTCCTCTTATTCCTGCTTGGTCAGGATCGTTTTAGGGTGAAGCCGCATGACTGATACAGACGGCAGTAATGTGGCGATGACGGCAATTGCGACGCCGATCCCGCCGAGAATCAGAAGGTCATTCAGCGAAACGTTTACCTGCATTGTACTGATGACATCTGCACCGGATGAATGCTGACCGAACATGCCGTCTCCCCGCGGCATTTCTCCTCCGCCCCAGCCGCTTGTTTGCTGCTGGGAATCATCGGCTGAGCTGACCTGCTGGGAAAGAAGCTGATTTCCGAGCTGATTCGCCACAAGGCTGCCCGTGACGGATGCGATCCCGATGGCGATAACCGCGACAATCAGAATTTCCGTTAAGAATTGTCCGATGAGCTTCCAGCGCTTTTCGCCGATCGCCATCAAGACACCCATTTCATACTTGCGTTCCCTGATCGACATCATCACGATCAATCCGAGAATGACCGCGCCCGCGATGGATACAAGGTACACCACGTTTTTAGAAAATGACGCGACATTTTCAATCGGGCCGGCCATTTGCTGATACACCTGATCATTTGTCGTCAGCGTGTAGGTTTTATCATCTATAGATGTTTTTTTCGCAGCCGCAACGAATGAGTCAATATATTTTGCATCATCCATATAATAAACGGCTGAGCTGATTCTGTTTTTGTTATCAGACCCTTTTAACGCCGCAGCTGCGGTGTAAGGCGTATAGATTTTATTGTCAGGGTTTAAGAATGAAAAATGCTCTGCCTGATCGTCTCCTGATGATGTTGTTTTATAAATTCCCACAATTTTAAGCTTTGTACTCACAGAATCATCCGCTGCTGAGGAAACTGTAATGGAGCCGCCGACCTTCAGCTTGTTTTGATCTGCCAGCGTTTCATTGATCACTGCGACTTTTGCGTCCGCATCTGTTTTTGTGATGGCGCGGCCATCAGTGATTTTTGAGCTCCCGCCTGTGAAATCATCAAGCAGCGCCGTAGAGAGCACGCCTTCGACCGAAATATCCGCTGAAATCATCTGTCTTCCGCCGCCTTGAAAACGGCTTCCGCCGGAACTGTTATCGGCTGATTCGTCTGAGCTTTTTATCGCGTCAAAGCTTTCTGCGTTTGCTGACGCTGTCGTGAGGAAGTTGTAATTTTTAACGTGCTGTAAAGATGTAAGTTTCTTGGCATCCGAGACGGAAATCGGCGTTGATTCAAACGTCCTCTTTTCACCGTCTTTTTGCTGCTGCGCCATTTGCTTTTGGCGGTCAGCCTGGAGTGTGACGCTCCCGCCGATCTGCTGCCTTGCCAGTTCGCTTGATTTCTTTGCCGCTGACTGGATCGTAAGACCGGACAGGACAAAAATGCAAATCACTGAAAACACAACCAGCTGCAAAAACGTTTTTCCCTTTTTTGCCTTCATGCTCCAAAAGGCTCTTTTTATAAAGTTCATGTCTGTTCCTCCGTGTGGGTGTCAGATCTTGTAAAACCAGCCTTCTTTAGAACCGGTTATCCGATATGTATATAGTAGGAGAAATGTATGAAAAAAATATGAACAAACTATTTCCGGGTGATGAAATAAAAACTAACAATTGTGAAACGCGAAAATATCCGGGTAAAATGGTGCTATTATAAGTAAAAGCGTCAAGATAAACGGAGGACCCAATGAAGATATTAATGGTAGAAGACAATATAAGCGTATGCACCATGACGGAAATGTTCTTTTTTAAAGAAGGATTTGAAGCCGAATTTGTCCATGACGGAGTGGAAGGCTATCAGCGGTTCACGGAAGAGGACTGGGATTTGGTCATTCTGGATATTATGCTTCCATCTATGGACGGAGTGACGATCTGCCGGAAAATAAGAGAGACGAGCAGTGTGCCGATTATTATGCTGACCGCAAAGGACACGGAGTCTGATCAGGTGATCGGGTTTGAAATGGGAGCCGACGACTATGTCACCAAGCCGTTCAGCCCGCTGACGCTAGTAGCGCGGATTAAAGCGGTGATCAGAAGATACCGGGCGACGGGGCAGGCCGTAAAAAGCGGCGACTTGATCGAAACGGCGTGTTTTTCAATCAATAAGAAGACGCGGGAAGTGTTTCTGCATGGAAAGCCTGTCGAGAATCTGACGCCGAAGGAATTCGATCTGCTCTTTTATCTCGCACAAAATCCGCGCCAGGTCTTTTCGAGAGAGCAGCTGCTTGAGCAGGTGTGGGGCTACCAATTTTACGGCGATGAACGTACGGTTGATGTTCATATTAAACGGCTGCGCAAAAAACTGTCCAGTGAGGAAAAACCGTTTTTATACACGGTGTGGGGGGTAGGATACAAATTTGATGAGGATTAAATACTTATATCAGCTGCTGTTAAGCCATGTCAGCATTTTGATTTTGGCCTTTTTCATTATCATTTCCCTGTTTTCGCACTTTGTGAAAGATTTTGCGTATCAAAATAAAGTGGATGAGCTGTCTTCTTACGCCCAACAGATCACAAGTGAGCTGAACGGACGCGATCTTGATCTGCGCCGCCTGTATCCGTATCAGGACATGTTAAAAACGCGCGAGACCAGGTTTATTATTTTTGATGAACATCAGCGGCCTTACTTTTTTCCTGACGATATGCCGCCGCGCGAGAAGCTCAAAAGTAAAGAGTGGCACATGCTGAAGCAAGGGAAAACCGTTCAGATCAGAGCGGAGATGAACCGTTTTAATACGGAGGGCTTGGAAGTATCGCTTGTCGCAAAACCGCTTTTGATCAACGATCAATTTAAAGGCGCGGTGCTGCTCGTGTCTCCCGTCAGAGGGGTCGAGCAGATGATCAGCCAGGTCAACCGCTATATGATTTACGCGATTATCAGCACCCTTATCATCACGATTCTGCTGAGCTGGCTTTTATCTAAATTTCACGTTAAGCGGATTCAGACATTGCGGGATGCGACCGGAAAAGTGGCATCGGGGGATTACGATATTTCGCTCAAGAACAGCGGCGGCGATGAAATCGGCATGCTGGCGTCCGATTTCAACATCATGGCCAAAAATCTGAAGCAATCGAGAGAGCAGATTGACCGCCTGGAAAAACGGAGGCGCCAATTTATCGCCGATGTCTCCCATGAGCTGAGAACGCCTTTGACGACCATTAACGGACTTGTGGAGGGGCTTAACAGCAACACCATCCCGGAAAAAGATAAAGAGAAATGCTTCTCGCTGATCAGTGAAGAAACGAAGCGGATGCTCAGGCTCGTGAAAGAAAACTTGGATTATGAAAAAATCAGATCCCAGCAAATCAAACTGGACAAGCTCAGTCTGCCGCTCATCGAGGTGTTTGAAATTATTAAAGAGCATCTCAATCAGCAGGCGGAGGAAAAACAAAATCAGCTGCGGATTCAGGCGGAGGACGGCGTCAAAGTGTTCGCCGATTATGACAGGCTGATCCAGATTCTCGTCAACATCACGAAAAACAGCATTCAATTTACGCAAAACGGAGACATCACGCTGCGCGGGTATGAAGGCTATAAAGAAACGGTGATTGAGATCGAAGACACCGGAATCGGCATCTCCAAAGAGGAAATTGAGCATATATGGGAGCGGTTTTATAAGGCGGACGTGTCCCGGACGAATACGGCATACGGCGAATACGGACTCGGCCTGTCCATCGTCAGGCAGCTCGTTGAAATGCACAAGGGCACGATAGATATTGCCAGCGAAAAAGGAAAAGGCACGACGTTTACAATCCGCCTTCCGCTGAATACGATACATGAATCATCTTGAAACCGGCAGTCCCGTCTGGCTGCCGGCTGTTTTATCTTCACTCGGAAAATTGCGCTCTGCCGAAACAAAGTTTGCGTGTTTTTCGGGATGGAAAGACACGGAAACGTGATAAAATAACTGGTAAACAGGTCTTGGATGGGGAGGGTGAAGGAATGAAGAGCGGGTTAATTCCTTCTTCAGCAGTCGGGCAGAAAATTAACGAGTGGTATCGATACATCAGAACATTCAGCGTGCCGGATGCGGAGATCTTGAAGGCCGAGATCAAACAAGAGCTTGACCGTATGGAGCCTGATTCAAACTTAGTGCTTTATTATTCCCTCATGGAATTTCGCCATCAGCTGATGCTGGACTACTTGGAGCCGCTGGAAAAACTGAAGATAGAAGACCAGCCGACCCTGTCGGAAATTCTTGATAACATTGATAACAGCCAGGCCGGCCTCAAAGGGCTTCTCGATTATTACGTCAACTTTTTCAAAGGCATGTTTGAATTTGATAAAAGAGAATTTATCTCAGCGATTACATATTATAAACAAGCTGAGAAAAAACTGGCCTTCGTATCGGACCACGTGGAACGGGCGGAGTTTTATTTTAAAGTGGCCGAAGCTTATTATCATATGAAACAAACGTATTTTTCTTTGATACATATAAAAAACGCTTATGAAATTTACGTAGAGCAGGACACATATAACGTCAGGATCATTCAATGCCATTTTGTATTCGGCGTCAATTTAATGGATGAAAGGCGCTTTGAACAGGCGGCCAAACATTTTCAGCACGCTCTGCAAATGGCCGAAAAAGAACAAAAAGCGCAGCTTGTCGGGAGGGCGCTGTATAACCTCGGACTGTGCTACTACAATCAGGACCGCATCGGCGAAGCGATTCCGTACTTTGAACGGGCGGTTGATACATTTGAATCACAAAGAATCGTCAATTCTCTTCCTCAAGCATATTTCCTAATCACACTCATTTACTTTAAACTCGGAAAAAAAGAAAAAGCGTCGGAATATCACAAGCGGGGATATGAATATGCTAAAGAAACAGACGATCCCGTTTACACGGTAAAATTCGAATGGCTGCAGGCTCTGTATCAGGCGAAACCGGATGAGGAAAAAATCAGCGCATGTTTCCGTTACCTGGAAGATAAAAATTTATACGCCGATATAGAGGATTTAGCACTAGAAGCAGCTAAATATTACTATGAACAAAATTGCTTTAAGATTTCTTCTGACTATTTTCTGAAAGTCGAAGAGGCAAGGAAACAAATACAAAGGAGTGAGGGTTTGTATGAAATTGAAATCTAAATGGTTTGTTATTTGTTTAGCAGCCGCCGCGATTTTTACAGTGACAGGTGCAGGCCAGACAGATCAGGCTGAATTCCATGTAGCTGAAAGAGGAATGACGTGAGAAGAAAATAACCTGAACAAAGGAAAAGACTGCCCGGGAATGTTCCCGGCAGTCTTTTTTTTTGCGCGGCCGGACTTGAACAGCGGCGGAAAACAAAAGAAAACGCCGCAGGTCAAAACCCGCAGCGTCCTCATATAGACGGAGTGATGCTTAGAAACCGCCAACATAGGCAGTACCTACAATAACCAACAGGATAAATAAAACAACGATCAAAGCGAAAGAGCTGATTCCAGAATATCCTGACATGAGCTTCACCTCCATATTGTCTATACCATACAATATGTAAAAGAAGCTGCTTTGTAAGGGATATTAGTGGACAAGAGAAAAAAGAGGCGGTGTCCTATGAGAGTAAGACTCCTGCAAAAAACTCGTCATACAGCGCCCGCACCGCTTGTTTTTCCTGTTCTTCTTTCACCCCGAACATCATGCTGACTTCCGATGACCCCTGATTGATCATCTCGATGTTGACGCCGGCTTCGGACAGTGCTTTGGATGCCCTGGCGGTTGTGCCGACATTATGGCGCATCGCTTCCCCGACGACCATAATCAGCGCCAGGTTGTGCCTGACTGTGACTTCATCTGCTTGAAGTTCCTGCTTCAGACGGGTGACGAGCCTGTGTTCCAGTTCTGAGTCCATCTGATCGTGCCGAAGGATGATCGTGATGTCGTCAATGCCGGATGGAACATGTTCATACGTCAATCCTTCTTCCTCCAAAATGTGAAGGGCTTTGCGGCCGAAACCGATTTCCCGGTTCATTAAATATTTGCTTATGTAAATGCTGCAAAAGCCCGTATCGCTTGCGATGCCGATGACTGGCCCGTTCGTATTGTCACGGCTGCTGACGACGCGCGTTCCTTTCGCCTCCGGATTATTCGTATTCTTAATCTGAACGGGGATGCCGGCCCGAAAAGCGGGAATCAGCGCTTCATCATGAAAAACGGAAAACCCGGCATAGGAGAGCTCACGCATTTCCCGATACGTCAGTTCGTTAATCTCTTTCGGATGCCGCACGATTGACGGGTTGACGGAATAGACGGCGTCCACATCAGTAAAGTTTTCGTACAGGTCGGCTTTTAAGCCGCTGGCGAGAATGGAGCCGGTAATATCAGAACCGCTCCGGGAAAACGTCACAATCTCATGCTCCTTCGTGTAACCGAAAAATCCCGGAAAAATGATCAAGCCTTCACGGTTTCTCAGACGGTACAAATGATCATAAGACTCAGGGAGCACCTGGGCGCTTCCGGGTTCATTCGTCACAAACAGCCCCGCTTCTTTCGGGCTTACGTATTCGGCTTTCACGCCCTGCCGGCGGAAGTAGGCCGCGATCAGCTTCGCGTTGTTGTCCTCGCCGCTCGCTTTCACCGCATCCATATACTGATCGGGATTGGCTTTGCTGCTGTTTAAGAGAGCGAATAGGTCACTGCGGATTCTTTCTATAATAGAGAAATCCAGGTTCAGCTCACGCGCGATGGCGGCGTACCGTTCAATGACCGGTTCGGCAAGCTCGGGCGCTGCACCATTTTGCAAATAATGCTCCGCACAGTGGATTAACAGATCCGTCACCTTTGTATCGTCCGAGAAGCGTTTTCCCGGCGCCGATACGACGACGGCTTTCCGCGAGGGATCAGCCGTCACGATTTGAAACACTTTCTCAAGCTGGGCTCCTGACGCAAGAGAGCTGCCTCCGAATTTTACAACTTTCATGATTTACATCCCCTAATATTTAAATTTTCTCACAAATTTAATTTTTATTATCTCTCTTTCAAACATGTAAATCAAGGATTTTTTCTATGTGGGGAGAACATTTGTATTTTCGTGGAGGAATTTTGCCGCTGTTTGTCAGATTTGTTTCCCGCAAGCGTGTCATCATGTGCAAAAAATGATAAGCAGCCAAATGAAGGTTATAGAAAATCCTGCAAATTCTTGATAGACTGATTGTAAGACAATTTAGTGTACGGCCCGCGGATGACCGTTTTTGAAAGCAAAACTGTATTGACTGCGCTTGGAAAGATGATAAGATTATAGTTGTCGTTGATAATGATAATCATTACGAGTGGGGATATATGGGAGTTGTTTGGCAATCAGTCATACCGTTTGTGATGGGTGCAGGGAGGCAGCATGAAGCTACGTTACTTACTTTTGCTACTGGCGGTTTTGGCGTGTACTTCTATATTTATCGGTGTAGAAGATTTGTCGCCGCTGGATATTTTTCATTTAAATAAAGAACAGGCAGGTACATTGTTTGACAGCCGGCTGCCGCGTTTGGTGAGCATTATCATCGCCGGCATGAGCCTGAGCATCTGCGGATTAATCATGCAGCAGATCAGCCGGAATAAATTTGTATCGCCGACGACTGCGGGAACGATGGACTGGGCAAGGCTCGGAATTTTGATTTCATTAATGCTTTTTACGTCAGCGAGCCCGCTTGTGAAAATGTCTATCGCTTTTATTTTCGCGTTGGCGGGAAATTTCCTTTTCATGAAAATCCTCGAGAGAATCAAGTTCAATGATGCGATTTTTATTCCTCTCGTCGGTTTAATGCTTGGGAACATCGTCAGCTCAATCGCCACGTTTATCGCATATAAATACGACCTGATCCAAAACCTGTCATCTTGGCTGCAGGGAGATTTCTCACTGGTCGTTAAAGG
The DNA here is from genome assembly GCF_021729365.1 of Bacillus sp. R45. NCBI lineage: Bacteria > Bacillati > Bacillota > Bacilli > Caryophanales > Bacillaceae > Bacillus > Bacillus sp. R45. The sequence goes on from NZ_CP091421.1 coordinate 387,313, forward strand.
CCGGTATGAGCTTTTATATCTGAGTATCCCGCTGGTGATCATCGCTTATGTGTATGCGGATAAATTTACGGTGGCGGGAATGGGAGAGAGCTTTTCCGTCAATCTCGGCCTGAAATACAAACGCGTCGTCAATATCGGTCTGATTATCGTGTCGCTCATCGCTTCACTGGTGATCCTGACCGTCGGGATGCTGCCGTTTCTCGGTTTGATCATTCCCAATATGGTGTCGATTTACAAAGGGGACAACCTGAGGAGCAGCCTGCCTCACACCGCTCTCTTGGGCGCTGTTTTTGTGCTGTTTTGCGACATTTTGGGAAGGGTGATCATCTTCCCGTACGAAATTTCCATCGGCCTGATGGTCGGTGTTATCGGCAGCGGCATCTTCCTGTATATGCTGTTAAGGAGAAAAGCATATGAGTCATAATAAAAAAATTACGCTGCTGGCGGCGCTCGCCATAATATGTATCGGATTCTTTCTGTTCTACGGACTGGGCAATTGGGAATACTCCCTGCCGAGACGATGCTTCAAAGTGCTTGCCATGATGCTCACAGGGGGAGCGATCGCGTTTTCAACGGTCATCTTCCAGACGATTACAAATAACCGCATACTGACACCGGGCATTTTAGGCCTCGATTCCCTGTATATGCTCATTCAGACCGTCATCGTGTTCCTGTTCGGTTCAATGAATATCGTCATGATGAACAAAAATCTTAATTTCGTCATCTCCGTCGGACTGATGGTGCTCTTGTCACTCGTTTTGTATCAGCTCATGTTTAAAGGCGAGGGGCGGAACGTGTTTTTCCTTCTGCTTGTCGGCGTCGTGTTCGGCACGCTGTTCAACAGTCTGTCATCCTTTATGCAGATGCTGATTGATCCGAATGAGTTCCAGGTTGTTCAGGACAAAATGTTTGCCAGCTTTAACAATATCAACACCGATCTTTTAGGATTTGCCGGTGCTGTCTTTCTTCTGACAGGCATTTATGTCTGGCGGTTCACGCGGTTTTTTGACGTGCTGTCGCTCGGCAGGGAGCACGCCGTCAACCTTGGGATTGATTACGATAAGCTTGTGAAACAGATGCTCATCGTCGTCGCCATTCTTGTGTCTGTCTCTACGGCTCTTGTCGGGCCGATTATGTTTTTAGGACTGCTTGTCGTCAATCTGGCGAGAGAGTTTTTAAAAACCTACAGGCACACGTATTTAATCGCGGGTTCCGTCCTGATCAGCATCGTCGCGCTCGTCGGGGGCCAGTTCGTCGTGGAGAAAGTGTTCACGTTTTCCACGACGCTGAGCGTCATCATTAATTTTGCCGGCGGGATTTATTTTATCTATCTGCTGTTAAAGGAGAATAAATCATGGTAGAGGTCAAAAATGTAAGCAAACAATACGGAGGGAAAACCGTCCTTGAGAAAACGTCTCTATCCATTCAAAAGGGCAGGCTCACCTCGTTTATCGGTCCGAACGGCGCGGGAAAAAGCACGCTGCTGTCTATCATGAGCCGGCTGATTAAGACGGATTCCGGAGAAATCACGGTCGACGGGCAAGAGATCGGGGCCTGTAAAAGCAACGATCTGGCGAAAAAAATCAGCATCCTGAAGCAGACGAACCAAATCAATATCAGACTGACGATTAAAGACCTGGTCAGCTTCGGCAGATTTCCGTATTCCCAGGGGAAACTGACGGATGAAGATTGGGTGCATATCAACCAGGCCCTCAGTTATATGAAGCTGGATGACTTAAAGGATAAATACCTCGATCAGCTCAGCGGAGGCCAGTGTCAGAGGGCGTTTATCGCGATGATCATCGCTCAGGATACGGACTATATTTTTCTCGATGAGCCGCTGAACAATTTAGATATGAAGCATTCCGTTGAAATGATGAAGCTGTTGAAGCGGCTTGTGGAAGACTTCGGAAAAACGGTCGTCGTAGTGATTCACGATATCAACTTCGCATCCGTCTATTCAGACCATATCGTCGCACTGAAAAACGGACGGATCGTCAAAGAAGGGCCGGCGGAGGAGATCATTGAAACCGCCGTGCTTGAAGATATTTATGATATGACCATCCCGATTCAAGAGATTGACAGTCAGCGGATCGGTGTGTACTTTTCTTAAAAACCAGATGAGGTGAAAGTCATGAAAAAATTCGCATTGCTATTCATTGCGCTAGTTACGATTTTTGTTGTTTCTGCATGCGGAAACGGGGACAAAACATCAGGCAAATCAAAAGAAACAATCACAATCAAAGATGATCTGAACAAAGAAGGAGTCAAAGTGCCGAAGAATCCGAAAAAAGTCGTCGTATTCAACTTCGGAATGCTGGATACGATGGATGAACTCGGTTTACAGGATCACGTGGCGGGACTTCCGAAACAAAACCTTCCAAAATACTTATCTTCATATAATAGTGATAAATACGCCAATACCGGCGGTTTAAAAGAACCGGATTTTGAAAAAGTCGCGGATATTGATCCGGATTTAATCATTATCGCCCACAGACAATCTGATTCTTATAAAGAGTTCTCAAAAATCGCGCCGACGATTTATCTTGATGATGACTATACAAACTACGTTGACAGATTCAAGCAAAACACCGAAGTGATCGGCAAAATCTTTAACAAAGAAAATGAAGTGAAAGATAAGCTTGCGAAAATTGACAAATCCATTGCCGATCTGAAGAAAAAGACAAGCAGCACGGATAAAAACGGATTAGTGGTGATGGCGAACGACGGCAAAATCAGCGCGTTCGGGTCTAAATCAAGATACGGCTTCATTCATGATGTGTTCGGCGTCAAACCGGCTGACAAAAACATCGAAGCCTCACTGCACGGACAAAGCATTTCCTATGAATATATCGCCAAAACAAACCCTGATTACATGTTTGTCGTTGACCGCGGAACAGCGATCGGCACAAAATCTTCAACAAAACAAGTGGTTGAAAATGATTATGTAAAATCGGTGAAAGCCGTGAAAAACAACCATGTTGTCTACCTTGATTCAGCTACATGGTATTTATCAGGAGGCGGCCTGGAATCCATGGCGCAAATGGTGAAAGAAGTAAAAGACGGAATCGAGAAGTAAAAAAAGAACCCGGTCACATACGTGATCGGGTTCTTTTTGGTTTACCGCGTAACGGCCTGCTGCTGCTCGGGCTGACGCGGTTTTTTCTTCAATGTAAAAGATAGGAGGAAGCCGGCCAGCGCGATGCAGGCGGCTACGACAAAGGCCGCATTCATGCCGTGCAGGGCGGCGTTTGCCGGAGTTGACGCATTGGCGTGCGCGGCCTGGCTGCTCATCACGGAAACCAGCAGCGCCGTACCGATAGAACCGCCGACTTGGCGGACGGTATTGTTCATGGCTGTGCCGTGCGGAATTAAGTGGCGCGGCAGGGCGTTGATTCCCGCTGTCGTCACCGGCATCATAATCATGGCTGTTCCCAAAAGCCGCGCGGTATAAACGACGACAATCCAAATGAGAGACGTCGAGTCCGTCAGATTCATAAACGGCAGGGACGTGAGCAGGATGATGAAGAATCCGGTCATCGCAAGGCCTTTTCCGCCGATTCTGTCAAACACCCGGCCGATAAACGGAGACATCATCCCCATCACAATCGCGCCCGGCAAAAGCATTAATCCGGTATCAAACGCGGAGACGCCCCGGACTTTTTGCGTGTAAAGCGGGAGAATGGTTTCCGTTCCGATCAGCAGCGCGAAAACAAGCGTTCCGAGCAGGGTGGTCAGGCTGAAAATCCCGAAAGAAAACACACGGAATTCCAGCATCGGTTTTTTGAGCTTCATCTGTCTTGCGATAAAGAAAATCAGCGCGGCCGCTCCGACAAGCAGCGAAGTCAGCACTTCAGTACTGGTCCATCCTGAGGAACCGGCGCTTGAGAAGCCGTAAAGCAGCCCGCCGAATCCGAGGGTCGATAAGATCACGGATAAAATATCAATCTGTGTTTCTCGTAATGTCGTGACGTTTTTCATCAGAATAATTGCTAAAAGCAAATCGATGACTGCGATCGGGAAGATGATATAAAACAAAGACCGCCAAGAGAATGCTTCGACCGCCCATCCGGAAAGCGTCGGGCCGATCGCCGGCGCGAACGAAATAACCAAGCCGACCATACCCATGGCGCGGCCGCGCTTTTCCATCGGGAAAATCGTGAGAAATACCGTCTGCATGAGCGGCAGCATAATTCCGGCGCCGGCCGCCTGAATAATCCGGGCCGTTAAGAGCACCGGAAAGTTCGGGGCGAATGCGCCGACAATGGTGCCCGCCGTGAAAATACTCATAGCGGAAATCAGGAGGGTGCGGCTCGTAAATTTCTCTATTAAAAATGCGGTAATCGGAATCAAAATCCCGTTTGTCAGCATAAACGACGTTGTCAGCCATTGCGCTTTGTTGGCATCTATATTGAAGTCATTCATAATGTGCGGCAGCGCCGTGATAAGCAGTGTCTGGTTCAAAATGGCGACGAACGCTCCCGCCAAAAGAATCCCGACAATGACAGAGCGGTTGTATGGTGCAGTTTTAATACTCTTATTCAAGCTGATTCCTTCTTTCTTTATAGTTTGAGCAATGTTTTAACGGCTGCAAGCGGCTGGTGCAGCGGTCCGGCCTGCTCCAAATAACCGATGAGCGCTTTTATAAGAAAATCCCGCGGCTGTTTGTCCGCTGATTCTTTCTCCAGCATAACCGCCGCGGAAGCGAGTCCTGCGGCATCATATTTTTCCTCCGGAAGGGCTGAGACGGCTTCTTTCAGTTCCTTCAGGCTTTCAGCCAGCAATACGGTTTTGTCTTTCGGCTCAAATGAGGAAGCGGAGGCGGTATAAAGGTCAATCATCTCCTGAGGCAAAGCCGTTTCGGTTTTCCTGTTTTCGACGATGAGATTGAGATGGCGGATGATAAAGTCCGTGAGCGGCTCCAGGGCGAGCGGTTCTTTTTCCAGCTTAATCAGCGTGATGCATTCTCTCAGGAGCCCCTGCAGGACGATCACCAGCTCCCATACATAAGGAATAATGTCTTCGCCGTACGTCTGAATCAGTGAATCGCGATGCCAGCAGATAAAGGTGGAGCGGGCCCTGTGAATATGCCGTTTTACCCGCTCATTAATGGAAGAGGGGCTTCCGTACATCAGCATATTAAAAAACTGCTGGTTGCGCCTGAAGCCTTCAAGCTCAGCCATCAGTTTTTTGGCAAACCGTTCCTCAGGGGAGAGGCTCGTTTCTTCATTTAATAATGAAGCGGCCGCTACCATCTGTTTCTGGTTAAAATCGAGCAGCTCCAGGAGCAGGTCTTCCTTTGATTCAAACAGCTTATACAAAGATGCTTTGGAGACTTTGCACTCCTCTGCGATCGCCTGCATCGAGACCGACGAAAAGCTTTTCCCGGAAAAAAGCTTCCTTGCCGCCAGCAGAATATCCGTTTTCTTATCATTCATAAGCCCAGATTCCTTCTTTCGTCACAATAGAAAACCCATCGGTTCACAGAAAACCAATGAGTATATGATGAAAATATTAACAAAAATTTTTACATAGTGTCAACGCTTTTGTTTGAGAAATAGAAAAAACCTGCCGGAGTGTTCCGACAGGCTGATACGTTTATTTATCCGTCTTAAATCCTTGTTTTTCAAGCATTTCACGAATGTGAGGATAATAAACCTGCTTATAGTAGGAAGTGATGCCTTGTGACCAGTTTCTTGTTTCCTGTCCGTCGGTGCGTTTTTTCATGTATTCGGACATCTGCTTGTCATAGGCCTCGATATGGGTTCTTAAATCTTCTTCTTGATACGTTTCATGATGCAGAACGGCTGCTTGCGGCAGACGCGGTTTTTTCGCGGAGCGGTCTGCCGGATGGCCGATGACGAGACCGGAAATCGGGAAAACGTATTTCGGAAGTTTCAGCAATTCAATGATTTCGTCAGGCTTGCCGCGCACGGCGCCGATCGGCACAGTGCCGAGTCCCATTGATTCAGCCGCAGCCGTTGCCGTACCCAGCGCAATCCCGACATCTACGGCTCCGACTAGAACGGACTCTAAACCGTTCGTGATCTCAAGCGGTGTATCATTATATTCTTCAAGCGCAATTTTGGCGCGGTTAAAATCAGCGCAGAATAAAAGGAAAACAGGCGCTTGGTCAATCCACGGCTGGCCGCCGGCCAATTCGGATATTTTTTTCTTCCGCTCCTTATCTTTCACCGCAATAACGGTAAATTGCTGGCCGTTAATGGAAGTCGGCGCTGCCTGAGTTGCTTGGATGATAAGGTCCAGCTGCTCATCCGATACGGGTTCATCTGTGTAGCTGCGAATGGAACGGTGGTCTGTTAATATTTGAAGGACTTCGTTCATGTCATTCATCCTTTCGTTACTCTGACAGTTCTGTGCGGACGACGTCAAGCGGCGCACTCAGCACTTCTTTTGCTTTTGCCACGAATCCTTGGAAATGGTCAGTTGCGTTGTGGAATTTCATCGCTTCTTCATCTTTCCATTGCTCAAGCATAACGAATGTATTTTCCTCACCGACTTTTTCGAAAAGATCGTATTGCACATTTCCTTCTTCCGCGCGTGAATGCTGAACAAGTGATTGTGCTTCTCCTAAAAATTCCTCGCGTTTATCCGCTTTTACTTTCATGTAAGCCTGTAAGACGATCATTGTTATTCCTCCTGATTGGGTTTATTTGTTATAGTTCGAATATTATCGAACTAACTGTAACATGTTTCGCAGTGAATGGTAAAGGAAAAACCCTCACCGCCTAAATTGTCACCCGCCGCTTTTATGTGTTACATTTGACTCATGAACATTCCAAACCATCCTGAAACCGACCGCTTACAGCTGACAAAGGTTCTTCATGCTCTGAGTGATCCGCTCCGCTTAGAGCTGGTCAAACAATTGGCGGAAACAACAGAAAAAACGTGCGGTACCTGCGCTGATGTCCGGGTCGCCAAATCAACGCTGTCCCATCACTTCAAAGTGCTGCGGGAAGCGGGGATCGCCCAAGTGCGCATAGACGGGAAGCACCGTTATTATTCCCTGCGCAAAGATGATTTACATGAGGCGTTTCCCGGCCTGCTGGAGGCGATTTTGCAGACAGAACCGGACCGCTGGTAAATAAGTCCCCGAATTCCGGGGTTTTTTTTATGCGCCGAAAACCGCCCGGTAAAGCCTGAGGACGCCATCTTGAATATCGCTCTCCTTCAGGCGGGCGAACCCCAGAATGAGCTGCGGCTTATTTGAATCGCCTCCCGCTTTCAGACGGAACCGGCTCATCGCAAACAGATCGAGCTGTTCTGCATCCGCCCGTGCCAAAATCTCTTTTTCTGAACGGGCGCAGTCAAACTCAGTGACAAAATGAAGCCCCGCATTGGCGCCCTTTACACTGATTCTTTCTCCGAATGTTTCTTCTAAAGCCGAAATGAGGCGTTCCCGCATGTTCTTATAATGCTGCTTCATCTTTTTAATATGTTTCTGATATTCACCTGAGTCGATAAATTCTTTCAGCGCGAGCTGGGCAAGCGTGCTGCACGTATGCAGGTCATAGGTTCTCTCTTTGAACGTCCGCAAAAGCCCGGGCGGCAGAACCATATAGCTGATGCGCAGACCTGGGAAAAGGGATTTTGAAAAGGTCCCCATGTAGATGACATTTTGAAACCGGTCAAGGCTTTGAAGCGCCGGTATCGTATCGGCGTCATATTTAAATTCACTGTCATAATCATCTTCAATGATGAAGCGGCCGTTCTGTTCGGCGGCCCAGTTTAAAAGCTGAATCCGCCGGGAAGCGGGCATAATCACGCCTGAGGGGAATTGATGGGAAGGCGTGGTGATCAATACACAGGGCCGGCGTTTTTCGATTTCGGCCATGGACATGCCTTTTTCATCAAGGCTGATCGTCGCAACCTTTTTCCCGAGGTTTTGCAGCAGCCGGTACATCCTCATATATCCCGGGTTCTCCATGGCGTACAGCGCGTCGTTTGGCAGCAGTTCCGTCAGCAGCTGCGTCAGCATTTGCGTGCCCGCCCCGAGCACGATTTGTTCCGGGCGGCATGTAACGCCTCTTGTCAGGGAAATAAGCCGCGAAATGGTTTCACGGACTTCATATAAGCCTTGCGGATGGACGAGTTCTCCGAGTGTATGAAATGAACGGGCGGCTGCTTTATGCTCACAGCGGAACCAGCTTTTCAAGGGAAAATGCGCCGTATCCACGCTCATATGAGAAAACGAAATCCAGCCGCTCTTATCCGGCTCCCGCTCTTTTAAATCTTCAGGCAATGAGAGCGAAGGGGTTTCTTCATGATAAACCGTATCAATTTCCTCCACGAAAAAGCCTTTTCTTTCGACTGCATATAAATAACCTTCCGAAAGCAGCTGCTGATAAGCTGAATTCACTGAATTCACGCTGACCTTCAGCGTCTCGGCAAGCTCCCGTTTAGACGGCACCTTTGTATGAGGCATCAGGCTGCGTTTCAAAACGGCCGCTTTTATGTGCTGATAGATCTGCTGATAGATATAATCCGCCGTTTCAGAATGATCAATGGAAATCGTCAGCATCCAGACCCTGCTCCTTTCTGATACCATGGATAAATTGATTTTGGTACTTTTCAGAATACCAAAAAGAAGTCAGAATGATAAGAAAACAATATAGGGGGATGGAATCTATGAGTCGAACAGCATCATCGGAAGTGACAACTGCCCAGTGGCAGCAAAAACGGGACCAATTCGTTTCCAAGGGGGTCGGCAACGGAAACCGCAGCATGGCGGTAAAAGGGGAAGGGGCGCTTTTGTACGATTTGGACGGCAGACGATTCATTGATTTTGCCGGAGCGATCGGAACGCTGAATGTCGGCCATTCTCATCCGAAAGTGGTGGAGGCCGTGAAGAAACAGGCGGAGGATCTGATTCACCCGGGATTTAACGTCATGATGTATCCGTCTTATATTGAGCTGGCCGAAAAACTTTGCGCCCTTGCGCCGGGAGATCATGCGAAAAAAGCGATTTTTCTCAATTCGGGGGCGGAAGCGGTGGAAAACGCCGTGAAAATCGCCAGAAAATATACGAAGCGCCAGGCTGTCGTGTCATTTACAAGAGGGTTCCACGGCCGCACGAACATGACGATGAGCATGACGAGCAAGGTGAAGCCTTATAAATACGGTTTCGGCCCGTTTGCCTCAGAGGTGTATCAAGCGCCGTTTCCTTACTATTATCAAAAGCCGGCCGGCATGAGTGACGAGCAGTATGACGACTTTATCATCAGCGCTTTCGAGGATTTCTTTATCGCCGCAGTCGCACCGGAAACCGTCGCCTGTGTCGTAATGGAGCCGGTTCAGGGAGAAGGCGGCTTCATCATTCCGTCAAAACGTTTCGTGCAGCACGTCGCCGCTTTTTGTAAAAAACACGGTATCGTTTTTGTAGCGGATGAGATTCAGACCGGTTTTGCCAGAACGGGAACGTATTTTGCGATTGAGCATTTCGAAGCCGTTCCGGATTTGATCACCGTATCCAAATCACTTGCGGCCGGATTACCTCTGAGCGGTGTCATCGGCCGGGCGGAAATGCTTGATGCCGCCGCGCCGGGGGAACTCGGTGGCACATATGCGGGAAGCCCGCTCGGCTGTGCGGCTGCGCTCGCGGTCCTGGATATTATTGAAGAAGAAGGGCTGAATCAGCGTTCCGAAGAGATCGGCCGGATCATCGAGCATCAAGCGCTCGAGTGGAAAAAAGAGCATGCCTGCATCGGAGAAGTGCGCAGACTCGGCGCGATGGCGGCCATCGAAATTGTCAAAGATCCGCACACGCGGGAACCGGACAAAGCAAAAGCCGCGGCGATCGCTAAAACGGCGAACGAGAACGGACTGCTGCTGCTGACGGCCGGCATTAACGGCAACATTATCCGATTCCTGACGCCGCTTGTCGTGACGGATGAGCAGCTCAAAGAAGGCCTTTCCATTATCGAAGCAGCTCTGTGAGTTCAATTATTGGAATCCCGCCGGATGTGTCTGCTATCATGAAAGTGTGAGATACATCAACAAGCATTCAATGGTTTTACTATAGGAAAGAAAGGAATGTTCAATATGCCAGAACAATTAACAGTGTACAACCCGGCAACGGGAGAGGCGATCGAAAGCATCCCCCAGCAGACGGCCGAAGATGTTGAAAAAGCGATTGAACGTTCACATCAAGCGTTTCAATCATGGTCCAAAACATCAGCGGGAGAACGTGCCTCACTTTTGAGAAAATGGTATGAGCTGATTGTTGAAAATAAAGAAGAACTTGCGGAATTAATTACGAAAGAAAACGGCAAACCGTACGAAGAAGCGGTCGGAGAAGTTTTATACGGCGCCGGCTATATTGAATGGTTCGCCGAAGAAGCAAAACGGATTTACGGCAGAACCGTACCTGCGCCGACAACGGGCAAACGGATTGTCGTCACCCGTCAGGCGGTCGGCCCGGTAGCCGCGATCACGCCGTGGAATTTCCCGAATGCGATGATTACAAGAAAAGCCGCGCCCGCTTTGGCGGCAGGCTGTACGTTCATCATCAAACCGGCGGAGGATACGCCGCTTTCCGCTTACGCCCTTGCGCGTCTCGCATATGAAGCGGGAATTCCGAAGGACGTGCTGCAAGTGGTGATCGGTGACGGAGCTGAAATCGGAAACGTCTTCACCAGCAGCCCGAAAATCCGTAAAATTACCTTTACCGGCTCAACGCCTGTCGGTAAAATCCTGATGAAAAACAGCGCCGACACCGTAAAACATATGTCAATGGAGCTTGGCGGACATGCGCCGCTAATCGTGGATGAAGACGCTGATCTTGATCTGGCGGTAGCCCAAACAATGGCCTCTAAATTCAGAAATGCCGGCCAAACCTGCGTCTGTGCGAACCGGCTGATCGTACACGAATCCGTGAAAGACGAGTTTGCGAAAAAACTGAGTGAAGAAGCTGCGAAACTCAAAGTCGGAAACGGTCTTGAAAAAGGCGTAAACGTCGGCCCTGTCATCAACAAAAAAGGCTTCGATAAAATCGTCGGACAAATTAATGACGCCGTGGAAAAAGGTGCAGAAGTGCTGACGGGCGGAACGTATGACCAAAACGACGAAAAAGGATGCTATTTCGTGACGCCGACCGTGCTTTCAAATGTAGATACATCCATGAACATCATGCATGAAGAAACATTCGGCCCGGTTGCGCCGATCGTTACGTTCTCAGATATTGATGAAGCGATCAAGCTTGCGAACGATACGCCGTTCGGGCTTGCGGCTTATTTCTTCACAGAAAACTACCGCCGCGGCATCTATATTTCTGAACAGCTTGAATACGGCATCATCGGCTGGAATGACGGCGGTCCGTCCGCGGTTCAAGCGCCGTTCGGAGGAATGAAAGAAAGCGGCATCGGCCGTGAAGGCGGTACAGAAGGCATTGAACCGTACCTGGAAACCAAATACATGTCTATCGGACTTTAATGAGCCGAAAAGAAAGCCCCGCTTCTAAGCGGGGCTTTTTTTATATGAGCGGTCTGCCGGTGAATATCGCCGGCAGGCTTTTTTGATCTTGTGGGAATAATCGGTTCGATTCCAGACAAAATAACAGCAAATACGATTGAAAGAAGGTCGCCATCATGGATATATTACTGGCTCTTCTCCCGGCTTTATTTTGGGGGAGCATCGTGTTATTTAACGTCAAATTAGGCGGCGGGCCTTACAGCCAGACGCTGGGAACGACAATCGGGGCGCTCATCGTTTCGTTTGTGCTGTATCTGTTTGTCCATCCGGTGCTGTCCGGGCGCATTTTTATTGTCGGCATCATCTCGGGGCTGTTTTGGTCGCTCGGCCAAAGCAATCAGCTTAAAAGCATACAGCTGATGGGCGTTTCAAAAACGATGCCGATATCAACGGGAATGCAGCTCGTCTCGACTTCTTTGTTCGGTGTGATCGTATTCAAAGAATGGTCAACCCCGATCGCGATTACGCTGGGTATTCTCGCCCTTATTTTTATCATCATCGGGATTGTGCTCACATCTTTAGAAGATAAAAAGGGGCGGGCGGACGGAGAACCGGGAAACTTAAAAAAAGGCATTGTCATCCTGCTGATCTCCACGCTCGGCTATTTGGTCTATGTCGTCGTCGCCCGGCTGTTCGGTGTATCCGGATGGTCAGCGCTTCTGCCGCAGGCGATCGGGATGGTCATCGGCGGACTGCTCCTGACGTACAAGCATAAACCGTTTAATAAGTACGCCCTCAAGAACATTCTGCCGGGAATCATCTGGGCGCTCGGGAACATGTTTCTGTTCATCTCACAGCCGCGCGTCGGAGTTGCGACAAGTTTTTCCCTCTCTCAAATGGGGATCGTCATCAGCACGCTCGGCGGAATCTTCATTCTCCGTGAGAGCAAAACGAAGCGTCAGCTGGTCGCCATTGCCATCGGGATTATCCTGATCATTGTAGCCGCGGTATTCTTAGGCGTTGCGAAATCAAATTCATAATATATGCAGGAGGTTTGAACATGTACACGGATTTAAAAGGAAAAGTCGTTGCCATTACGGGAGCTTCATCAGGATTAGGAAAAGCGATGGCGATCCGCTTCGGACAGGAGCAGGCGAAAGTCGTGGTTAACTACTATAGTAATGAAAAAGACGCCCAAACCGTTAAAGAAGAGATTCAAAAAGCGGGAGGCGAAGCGGTCATCGTTCAAGGAGACGTCACAAAAGAAGAAGATGTCAAAAACATCGTGCAGACCGCAGTGAAGGAATTCGGCACATTGGATGTCATGATCAATAACGCCGGCATGGAAAATCCGGTTCAGTCGCATGAAATGCCGCTTAAAGACTGGAACAAAGTTATCAATACCAATCTGACCGGCGCTTTCTTAGGAAGCCGCGAAGCCATTAAATATTACGTAGAGAATGATATTCAAGGAAACGTCATTAACATGTCAAGCGTACATGAAATGATTCCGTGGCCGCTGTTTGTCCACTACGCGGCGAGTAAAGGCGGCATCAAATTGATGACGGAAACGCTGGCGCTTGAGTACGCGCCGAAGCGCATCCGTGTTAACAATATCGGACCGGGCGCCATCAATACGCCGATCAACGCGGAAAAATTTGCCGATCCCGTTCAGAAAAAAGATGTGGAAAGCATGATTCCGATGGGATATATCGGTGAGCCGGAAGAAATCGCGGCTGTCGCCGTCTGGCTTGCTTCAAAGGAATCAAGCTATGTGACCGGGATTACGCTGTTTGCTGACGGGGGAATGACCAAATATCCGTCTTTCCAGGCAGGCCGCGGATAAGAAAAAAAGCGATCGCAGGCTCTTTAGAGCCGGATCGCTTTTTGCTTACGCGCGTTTTTTCTTTACAAGCGCCGCGATGGAAAGGATAATCGCCGCAGCTGACAGAACGATGGCTCCAATATCAAGCGCTGATACGCCGGATTTGCTTTCTTCGTTTGACTGTTCAGCTCCGTGCGCATCCGTCACGCTCGCCGATTTCGTGATTTTCGTAATCGAGTGAGGCGTGTCGGCTTTCTCATCACCCGTCCATTCTACAATGCTGCCGTCTTTGTAATATTGGTAAGCGTCCCAAGCGGCATCTCCGCTCTTTTCAGGATTTTTCGCAACGAATGTGAACTGCTGGAATTGGCCGGGCTGAATGCCGCCGTCCTTTGCTTCCCAAGTGACGGAGACCGCTTTGTCATTATGTTTGGATACGGATGTTTTCCAGCCCGGAATTGGCTGATACTGCTGAAATTCAACGCCGGCGGGCATTTTCAGCACGACTTTCGTTGTCGGCTCATTCTTTTCCACAGGCACTTTCATCGTGTACGTTTCCCAAGAACCGGCCGCGGATTCCGCCGGTTTGACTGAGACGTGGGCGCTTGCTGTCGCCGTAAAACCGACGAGTGACAGGGTCACGGCGGATATGAATAATAAAGCCTTTTTTTTCAACATGAGATACACTCCTTAGTTTGTCGTTGAGAATATTTGGTTGATTTCATTAAAATCGTTTGTCAGCCCGTGGACTTTGATCTTCCAGTTTCCCTTTTCGGTGATGGACAGGTTGGCGGCTTCGAATGTGCCTTCCTTCGTCTTCTTCAAATCAAAGGTGCTTTCATGCTGTTTGCCGCTGAAGCCCGTCTGGTAAACAGTGACCGTAAATTGCTGAATGTCTTTTACTAAGCTGCCGTTATGATCGGTGACAATGACTTGAAATTCATTTTTACCCGGCTGGTTCGGCGTAATGTGCAAGGATAGGGTCTCCCCGTTTCCGATCGTTTCTGAGCCGTTAAAAGGCAACGGCGCGGGCGGAGGCGGACTGGGCAGGCTTGTGAAGACGGCGGTTGTGAATAACACCGCAATGCCTAGTGCCCATTCGGCCTTTATCGTTGCGCTGATGCTCCTTTTTCTGCTGAACTTCGTCATCCATACGTGAACGGCGCCGAGCGCAAGCATGATGACAAACAGTCCGATTTTCAAAAGGAGCGTCTTGCCGTAAGCGGTGTGAAAGAGTGAATCGAACGAGCGGATAATGAAAAATCCGTTCAGCACTCCTGAAAATAACAGCACGCCGACAGAGGCGAACGCCCAAGGAGAAAACCGTCTGACCGTTTCCCAAGCGATGGTTTTATCGGGTTTTCTCCACTCTGATGAAAGAAGCAGCACAAGCGCGGCGATACCGCCCATCCATACAGACGCGGCCGATAAATGGAGAAAGTCCATTGCGATGCCGACCGCTTTTTCGTCGATAACGGCCGCATGCCCGGCGAATGCTTTTGCCAAAAGCGAAGCGAAGAAGAATAACAGCGGCGCCGTCCAGTACGCAAATGACCGGAATGCTTTCTTCTTCAGCAGCGGGATCATGGACAGGGCGAGCAGGATAAATAAGCTGATCTGGATCATCCAGACGTACCCGCCTGCCGTTTTCAGAAGCGTTTCTTTTACATAGTCCGGCTGAAACGCGGCGCTCCAAGCGCCGCCCGCGTTTTCTTTCGTCTGGATCGGGAGCTGGCACACGAGCGCGAGCCCCGTTAAACATAAAGAAATCACGAGCAGCTTTACAGTTCGTTTTGCTTTTGATGAATCTTCATTATTTCTGTACCAAAACAGATGGAAAAAAGCCGTGCCGATAAACAGGGAGAGAGCGGTGTACAAAATACCGCGGTCGATGGCCGCTTCGGGATGAAGCGCCGCTTGCGATGATGTCTGCTCCTGAAGTTCTCCGCCGGCTTTTCCGATGCTGAAAGGGATGACGCCGGATACCGGATGTCCGTCGGCCGATACCGCGTTCCATTCCGCTCTGTAAATATCATGCGGCAGATTTTTTTTCAATGCCGCGGTCATGATGCGGGCATTATTTTTTTGAATCACCGTTTTGCCCGCGTCAACCCGTTCACCGGATGAATTATAGACCTTAATGGAGTGGAAGCCTTCTTCAATCTGTTCATTAAACTCAATTTCAATCTGCTTCGGCGCTTGTTTTAATTCGCTGTTCTCACCCGGATTTGAGTTTGTGATGTAGGCGTGGGCGAAGCTTGTTTTCGGAATCAAAACAAGGAACAGCAAAAAGACGAGCCAGCGTTTGTTCTGTCTCATGGATGATGACACCGCCTTCCGGTTGGTTGTTGTTATGTCTTGCTGCAGGTGCATCCCTTCTGCCTGTCGTGTAAGATGATGTCCGCCGCCTCGTCAAAGGTGCAAATGACCCCGCCGAATCCTTTTTGAAACCGTTCTGCGTAATCAAGCGTTGAGAAGGGAATCGCCTGAGGCCGGCAGCAGTGAAGGTCAATATCGGCATGGACTAAAAAGTATGCGGAAGCTGCCGTTAGCGTCGTCTGAAGAAGAAAATCCTTACAAATGACGTGGGACACTTCATCCTTTTTATCCTCATACCGCAAAATCGCGCAATGAATGCAGCACATCTGCTCAACGGTTTGTGAAACGGTAATAAGCTGAACAGAATACGAATGCTGAATCGGCCGCAGGCAATAGCCGCATTGATTGGCGCTTCGTTCTGAAGCGGGAGGGAGCGTAATGCCGCCGGGTGTCCGGATAATCCGGTTTGCATCCGCCAGCTGATTGACGTCTCTGTACACGGTCATCTCGGAGACGCCGAATCTCTCGCTTATGTCAGAGATTTTCAGCGCGCCCTCTTCTTTCAGCCATTCAAGCAAGGTTTGCTGTCTGTGAATCGGAAGCAATTCTGCATCCTCCTTTTTATGCGAATGAGTGATGAACCTCCCTCTAAGAGTAGATGTTTTCACAAATGCACACAAGAGCCTGATGATAAAATATGTGAAAAAATGTTGAACAATCACAAATGTAAAACACGCAGTCAGACTCTGTTATAATAGAAGAGTTGAATGGAGGAATAAACATGAAAGAAACGACCTGCCCGAACTGCGGCAAGCCGATTACAGGCGACATGGTCAGATCATCGATGATCCCGTGCCAGTTTCAGTGCGGGCATTGCCATGTGAAATTGCGTGAATATAAAGTATCAGCTCCGATTATGGCTGCGGCCATTGCGATCACGGTGCTTTTGATTTATCTTGTGCAGATGGCCAGAACCGCCGTCATGCCGATGTTTCCGGCAGCGCGGTATGTGCCGGCCGCCATTTTCGCGCTCGTATGTGCGTATCCGGTGTTTATTGTCAGTGAGCGGCTCATTGCCAAGCTCGTCGTCACAAAAGGACACATTATATACAGAAAGCGGTAAGACACCTTTGATGAGGTGTCTTTTTTTGTTAAGGATTTGTCACAGTCTCTGTGCCAAACTCCTCTTTACTTTTCATTGAATGAGGATTGTAAGCGTTTTATGATGAAGACACAGGGGAGAGAGAAACCCCGTGTCTTATTTATTTTCATCTGAAGGCAGGCAAACAGGGAGGGAATGAACATGCAGCAAGAACAGCAAGCTGGCATGAAAGTGAAGATACAGCGGTTCGGCAGTTATTTAAGCGGTATGATCATGCCGAATATCGGCGCATTTATCGCATGGGGAATTATCACCGCGCTGTTTATTCCGGCGGGATGGTTTCCGAATCCGCAGCTGAATACATTGGTAAGCCCGATGATTACGTATCTTCTGCCGCTTTTAATCGCATATACGGGCGGAAAAATGATCTATGATCACCGCGGGGGAGTCGTCGGAGCGACGGCCGCCATCGGAGTCATTGTCGGAGCGGACATTCCGATGTTCTTAGGGGCAATGATTATGGGACCTTTGGGCGGTTATCTCATTAAACAATTAGACCGTCTGTTTAAAGATAAAGTCAGACAGGGTTTTGAAATGCTGATCAACAACTTCACGGCGGGAATTATCGGCGCGGTGCTGACGATTATCGCGTTTTATGCGATCGGCCCGGTCGTCCTGTCTCTTAACAAATTGCTGGCGGCGGGTGTGGAAGTCATTGTTCACGCGAATTTGCTGCCGATTGCAAGCGTTTTCGTAGAGCCGGCGAAAGTCCTGTTCCTGAATAACGCGATCAACCACGGCATTTTAAGTCCGATCGGAATCGAGCAGGCCGCCAAAGCGGGAAAATCCATTCTGTTCTTAGTGGAAGCGAACCCCGGACCGGGACTCGGTATTTTACTGGCCTATATGTTCTTTGGGAAAGGCTCTTCAAGATCGACAGCTCCGGGAGCGGCGATCATTCATTTCTTTGGGGGGATTCATGAAATCTATTTCCCTTACATTTTAATGAAACCGATGCTGATCCTCGCGGCGATCGCCGGGGGAGCGAGCGGACTGCTCACATTCTCGATCTTTAACGCTGGTCTTGTCGCCGCATCATCTCCGGGAAGCATCATCGCCATTTTGGCGCTGACGCCGAAAGGAAGCTATCTCGGTGTGCTGGCGGGCGTCATCGTGGCCGCGGCCGTATCGTTTATCGTCTCGGCGCTTATTCTGAAATCGTCTAAAGCGGGCGAAGAAGATTTGACAGCCGCGGCGGAAAAAATGCAGGAAATGAAAGGCAGGAAAAGTGAAGCGGCGGCCGCATTGGCAGACAAAGAGGAAGAGCCGGAAAACAGCGCCGCTGATATTTCCGCTGACCAAGTCAGCCGCATTATCTTCGCATGTGACGCGGGTATGGGATCGAGCGCAATGGGCGCCTCCATTTTAAGAAACAAAGTGAAAAAAGCAGACCTGGATATTGATGTGACAAATACGTCGATCAATAATCTTCCGAATGACGCGGATATCGTCATTACGCATAAGGACCTGACTGACCGCGCGAAAGCGAAGCTGCCGCAGGCGGTGCACATTTCGGTTGATAATTTCTTAAACAGCCCGAAATACGATGAACTGATTGAAAAGCTTAAAAACTAATCAAACAGAAAGAGGGATCTTCATCATGGAAGTATTGGCTAAAGCGAACATCAAACTGAACCAGACAGTGAACTCAAAAGAGGATGCCATCCGCCTGGCGGGACAGACGTTGATTGATAACGGTTACGTGAAGAACGGCTATGTGGAAAAAATGTTCGAACGTGAAGAAACATCATCCACGTTTATGGGAAATTTCATTGCGATCCCGCACGGAACGGAAGATGCGAAGGATGAGGTGCTTCATTCAGGCATTTCCGTCATCCAGATTCCGAACGGTGTGGAATATGGTGAAGGCAATACGGCAAAGGTCGTTTTCGGTATCGCCGGAAAAAACAATGAACACTTAGACATCCTGTCAAACATCGCCATCATCTGCTCAGAGGAAGAAAACATCGAACGGCTGATCAGTGCAAAGACGGAAGAAGAACTGGCCGCTATTTTCAGTGAGGTGAACTGACATGATTGCCCTTCATTTCGGAGCGGGAAACATCGGGCGGGGCTTTATCGGCGCCCTGCTCCATCATTCCGGCTATGACGTAGTTTTCGCTGATGTGAATGAAACGATGGTCAGCCTTCTCAATGAAAAGAAGGAATATACCGTGGAGCTTGCCGACGGCGGCAGGCAGACAGAAATCATCGGCCCCGTTTCAGCCATCAACAGCGCGGTGCAAGAACAAGAGCTGTACGGGCTGATCAATGAAGCGGCGATCATTACGACGGCGGTGGGCCCGAACGTTCTCAGGCTCATCGCCCCGTCCATCGCGGAAGGTCTGAAGCGCAGAACGTCCTCTGAGCCTCTCAATATCATTGCCTGTGAAAATATGATCGGCGGCAGCAGTTTTCTGAAAAAAGAAGTTTTCGGACATTTGACGGAAGCGGAGCGGGAACTCGTGAACCGGACAGTCGGCTTCCCGGATTCTGCGGTAGATCGGATCGTGCCGATTCAGCACCATGAAGATCCGCTGAAAGTATCCGTAGAACCGTTTTTTGAATGGGTCATAGACAGAACCGGCTTTGCCGGCGATCAGCCGGTACTTAAAGGCGCGTTGTTTACGGATGATCTTACGCCTTTCATTGAGAGAAAGCTGTTTACCGTCAATACCGGGCATGCCGTCACGGCGTATGTCGGCTATCAGCGCGGATTAAAAACCGTCAAAGAGGCCATCGGCCATCCGGAAATCCGGCGTGTCGTGTACGATGCACTTTCAGAAACGGGCGAGTACTTGGTGAAAGCATACGGCTTTAAGCAATCCGAACACGAGCAGTACATGAAAAAAATCATCAGCCGCTTTGATAATGAATACATCACGGATGATGTGACAAGAGTCGCCAGATCACCGCTCAGAAAACTCGGAGCGAATGACAGATTAGTAGGGCCGGCCAAAAAAATAAAAGAACCGAATGCGCTGGCGGAAGGTATCGCCGCCGCCCTGCGCTTTGACTATCAGGATGATCCGGAAGCGGTTGAGCTGCAAAAGCTTATCGCGGAAAAAGGCACGAGCGGCGTTCTTCAAGACATTTGCGGTATTCAGCCGCATGAACCGCTGCACGGCATCGTGCTCAAAAAGCTCAATCAATAAAAATGAACCCGCGTCGGGGGGACGCGGGTTTTTTCTTGCGTTATAATGAGAGGGAAGGGAGGCTGCGTGATGAATCAGAAGCTATTGCCCCATCGTTTTCCGTTTCTTTTGATTGACGGCACGACGAACAGTGAAGCCGGAAAATGGGCGGCTGCTTACAAAAACATCAGTGAAAATGACTGGTTTATAACTGAATCCCAAAGAGAGATGCCATTTTCGCTCGTCGTTGAAGCAATGGCCCAAACGGCGGCTTGCGCGGGAATTACCGGCGGTGACGGTCTCGGTCTCTTATCCGCGGTGAAGAAAGCGGAAAGGTTAGGTGCCGCTTTGCCGGGAGACCGTCTGGATCTTTTTTTTGAGGTCACGCGAATCAGACGCGGTTTTGTGTTCGGCCGGGCGAAAGCGTCCGTTGCCGGGAAGCCTGTGGCGGAAGCGGAGCTCAGCATATTTATCCAGCCATCGTAAAAAAAGCCGCCTCCACCGGCGGCTTTCGGACAAGCGTGTTATTTTGTATCATAATCTCTCTCACTTTGTGAATTGTCCCTCTGGTCATGTTTGTGTTTTTCGTCATTGGCGTTTTCCTTCAGCTCTTCCAACGGAATCGGATCCGTTAAATCATGATGTTCAGGATTTTCATTCGGTTTGTTCTTTTGTTTTCTTTCTTTCATCCTCCATCACCTCAATATTTCTTTTCCTCAACGCTCGCCCCGCCAAACGCAGGAAGCGGTTTTTTGTTCCTGTGGGTCATATGTATTAAAATAGAGACGACTACAATATAAAAAGTGAGGTACATATATGCCGATACAAAGAGAAGACGCAGATATTAAACTGATCGCGATTGATATGGACGGAACCCTGCTCAATGACGAGCAGCTCATCCCGGAGGAAAACCGGCGGGCGATCAAGGAAGCGGAGGCGAAAGGAATTCACGTCGTCATCAGCACAGGACGCACGCTGATGACCTGCCGCGAACTGGCTGAGTCTCTCGAGCTGTCATCCTTTTTAATCACGGCAAACGGCAGCGAAATCTGGGATTCCAACTTTGAGCTGGTTGAGCGCAAGCTTCTTCATACCGATCATATTCAAAAATTATGGGATCTGAGGAATAAGCACAACACGAATTTCTGGGCCTCTACCGTCGATAGAGTGTGGAGAGGGGAATTCCCGGAAACGATTACGGATCATCAGTGGCTCAAGTTCGGGTTCGAAATCGAGGATGATGAAGTGCGGAATGAGGTGCTGAAAGAGCTCAAGGAATACAAGGAGCTCGAAATCACAAACTCAAGTCCGATCAACATCGAAGTCAATGCCCTCGGTATCAACAAAGCGGCTGCGCTGGCGAAGGTATCGGAAAAACTCGGCTTCACGATGGAAAATGTGATGGCCATGGGTGACAGTCTGAATGACATTGCCATGATCGAAAAAGCGGGTGTCGGCGTCGCCATGGGGAACGCGCAGGACATCGTGAAAGAAACAGCTGACTGGGTGACTGATGTCAACACGGAAAACGGGGTCGCCAAAGCGATCCGCCACTGGGTGTTATAATAGAAAAAAGAGAGAGTCTCAGCATGAGGCTCTCTTTTTTGTTTTGTCAGATTTGTGACTAGGTCCATGGTAGGTTTTCTGACAAAAGGATGTTCAAACTTGTCAGAATTAAATATAATGAAGAGAAATCCAACAATTCGGAATAGTCATTCCAAATATCGGAATGATAATAAAATAAAACGTTTACAATACAGGAGGGAGCTTATGTTTCAGATTGACATCAATTGTGATTTAGGAGAGAGTTTCGGTGCTTATAAAATCGGACTGGATGAAGAGATTTTGGATTATGTGACATCTGCAAACATCGCCTGCGGCTTTCATGCGGGTGATCCTAGCGTGATGCGCAAAACGGTTGCGCTTGCGGCGGAAAAAGGCGTGAAAATCGGCGCTCATCCCGGGCTGTTCGATCTGCAGGGATTCGGGCGGCGGCAGATCGCGATTACGCCCGAGGAAGCGTATGATCTGACGCTGTATCAAATCGGCGCGCTGTCAGGGTTTTTAAAAGCGGAAGGTGTCGAGATGCAGCATGTGAAGCCGCACGGCGCTTTATATAATATGGCCGCCGTCAATCCCGGCCTGTCAGAAGCCATCGCTCAGGCGGTCTGTCATTTTGATCCCGGACTTATTCTTTTCGGGCTTTCCGGAAGCGAGCTGATTAAAGCGGGAGATCGAATCGGACTGAGGACGGCAAGCGAAGTGTTTGCGGACCGCACCTATCAGGAAGACGGCACGCTGACGCCGCGTTCAGAGCCGGATGCGCTGATTCAGGATGACAAAAAAGCGGTCGGTCAAGTGATTCAAATGGTGAAAGACAGCACGGTGACATCACGTAAGGGACAAGCTGTAAACCTGAAAGCGGACACGGTCTGCATTCACGGAGACGGCGCCCACGCGCTGACATTCGCAAAAACAATCAAAAAAGAATTAAAAGCGGCAGACATTCAAATCAGCGCGCTTGCAAAAGACTGAGCAGCAGAGGGAGGAAGACAGCATGGAGCAAAAGAAAAAAACAGCCGGAAAGGCTTCCGGCAAATGGTCGCTTCTTTTAGGCGCGACATTTTTGATGGCGACATCATCAATCGGGCCCGGCTTTCTGACGCAAACGGCCACGTTTACCAATACATTGGCGGCAAGCTTCGGCTTTATCATTTTAATTTCTATTATTTTGGACATCTTCGCGCAAACCAATGTATGGCGGATTATCGCGGTTTCCGGAAAGCGCGGCCAAGAGATTGCCAATATGGTGCTTCCGGGCGCCGGTTATGCCATTGCTTTTCTGGTCGTGCTCGGCGGACTTGCGTTTAATATCGGAAACATCGGCGGCGCGGGTCTCGGTCTTCAAGTATTATTCGGAATCAAACCGGAGATCGGCGCTTTAATCAGCGCAGCGGTCGCGGTGCTGATTTTTGTCATAAAGGAAGCCGGAAAAGTCATGGACCGTTTTATGCAGATCGCCGGAATCGTCATGATCGTATTGACGGTGTATGTTGCCGTAACGACGGGTCCGCCGGTCGGACACGCCGTTGTAAAAACTTTTATGCCTGATCATATCAGTGTGCTGGCAATCGTGACGCTTGTCGGCGGCACGGTCGGCGGATACATTACATTTGCCGGAGGCCATCGCTTGCTTGATTCAGGCATCCAGGGGAAGGAAGTCATTCCTCAGGTGACGAAAAGCTCCGTCACAGGCGTCTTGATTACATCTGTTATGCGGATTGCCCTGTTTCTCGCCGTGCTCGGCGTCGTTTCAAAGGGTCTGCGCATTGATCCTGATAATCCCGCGGCTTCTGTATTCCGGCTTGCGGCGGGAAATGTCGGCTATAAAATTTTCGGCGTCATCATGTGGTCTGCCGCTATCACGTCTGTCATCGGCGCCGCCTATACATCGGTGTCATTCTTCAAATCGTTTTCGGCAAAAATCGAAAAGCACTCACATGGCGTAATTATCGGTTTTATCATCGTATCCACTCTTATTTTTGTCACGATCGGCCAGCCTGCCAAAATTCTGGTCGCGGTCGGTTCGCTTAACGGCTTAATTCTGCCGCTTGCATTAGCGATGATTCTGTTGGGCGCCTATAAGAAAAAAATCGTCGGCGATTACAAGCATCCGATCTGGCTCACGATTGCAGGGGCGATCGTAGTGGTTGTCATGGCGGTTATGGGCATCTATACATTATTCTCGCAAATGCCGCAGCTATGGAGCTGATGATATGAAAAACCATATGAGTGATATGAGTCCCGAAGAAGTCAGACAGCTTATCAGGAAAGGGCAGATGACCGGGCCGACGGCGGGATTGGCCGCTTCTTACGCACAAGCCAATCTCGTCGTTTTGCAAAAGGATCTTGCCTTTGATTTTCTCTTATTCTGCCAGCGCAATCAAAAGCCTTGTCCGGTGCTTGATGTGACGGATGCGGGTTCACCCGTTCCGGCAATAGCGGCGCCGGGAGCTGATATCCGGACGGACTTTCCGAAATACAGGATTTATCGGCATGGCGTGCTTACTGAAGAGGTAACGGATATTACGCCGTATTGGAAGGATGATTATGTCGGGTTTTTGATCGGCTGCAGTTTTTCATTCGAGCAGGCCCTTATCAATCAGCACATTCCAATCAGGCACATCGATGAAGGCGTGAACGTTCCCATGTATAAAACAGACATTGACTGTATTCCGGCGGGCCCGTTTTCAGGAAAAATGGTCGTCAGCATGAGACCGATTCCGGAAAGGCTGGCAGTCCGCGCGGCGCAGGTCACGTCACGTTTTCCCGCCGTGCACGGCGCCCCCGTCCGCATCGGAAATCCGCAAAGCATCGGCATCAGCGATTTGCATCAGCCGGATTTCGGAGATGCCGTAACGGTGCGGGAAGGTGAAGTTCCCGTATTCTGGGCTTGCGGCGTTACACCCCAGGCGGTGATCATGGAAGCAAAGCCTGATATCGTAATAACACATTCACCGGGGCACATGCTGATCACCGATATACAAAATGAATCGCTTACTGTCCTGTAAGTGAGAAAGAATACAACGAGGTGATGACAATGATGCAGTATAGCGGAAATACAGCGCTTGATATACAGCCGTACGGTGATTCCGCCGTTATCATCCGCTTTGGCGGGCACATCAGCGAAGAGGTTAACAGCCGGGTGCAGGCCGCGGCAGCCTGTATGGAAGAACGGCCGTTTCCGGGCTTCGTTGAATGTATTCCGGCATTCACAAGCTTAACGGTCTTTTATGACGTGTCTGCCGTCTCAAACATAAAAAAAGGCGTCTCTCCTTTTGCCCTGGTCAAGAAAGAAGTGACAGAACGTCTCAGCCATATAATGACCGGCCGCAAAAAAGAGCGCCGGGTGATGGAAATCCCCGTTTGCTACGGCGGAGATTTCGGTCCCGATTTAGAAGAGGTCGCTGAAATGAACGATCTGACCCCGGAAGACGTCATCCGCATTCATACTGAAGGCGAATATCTCGTTTATATGCTTGGATTTGCGCCGGGATTTCCGTTTTTAGGTGGAATGTCTGAGCGGATCAGAGCGCCGAGAAAGGCGTCGCCAAGGCCGTCCATCCCGGCCGGTTCAGTAGGAATCGCGGGAATGCAGACCGGTGTGTATCCGATATCCACTCCCGGCGGCTGGCAGCTGATCGGCAGCACCCCGCTCCGGCTTTTCAGGCCGGAAGAACATCCGCCGAGTCTATTGAGAGCGGGTGATACGGTGAAATTCGTCCGGATCACAGCAGAGGAGTACAGCCGCATCAAGGAGGGAGCCGAATGAGTATGAAAGTGGTAAAACCCGGTCTCTTGACGACGGTTCAGGACACGGGGCGGACGGGATATCAGAAATACGGTGTGCTGGGAAGCGGCGCAATGGATACGATCTCTCTGCGCATCGCCAATCTTCTTGCCGGAAATCAAGAAAAAGAGGCGGGGCTTGAAGTTACGCTTATGGGGCCAGGGCCTTCCTTTGAGTTCTCAGAACCCGCGGTTATTGCCGTTACGGGGGCGGATTTCGCCTTTCATATTAATGGGGAGCCCGCCCCTCTGTGGAAACCGGTTTTGATAAAGGAAAACAGCGTCGTCTCATTCGGGCCGTGCAAGATGGGGAGCCGCGCTTATCTCGCCGTCGCGGGGGGATTTGATGTGCCCGCCGTCATGGAAAGCAAAAGCACGTATGTCAGAGCGGGGATCGGCGGCTTTTGCGGAAGAGCGCTGCAAAAAGATGATGAGCTGCCGCTCGGCCGTATGACGCCATGTTCGGAATCAATCGCGTACCGTCTGAGCGATTCTTTCGGACAGTATGGTTTCTCAGCGCCTGATTGGTCTGTCAGCAGCAGAGGGTTTCTGCCGCTGAAAAAAAATCCGGTCATACGAGTGCTTGAAGGCGCTCAATTTCACGCTTTTACAGAAGAAGCAAAATTACGTTTTTATCAAGAGTCATATACGGTCACGCCTCAATCCGACCGAATGGGCTACCGGCTGAAGGGCGCTCCGCTTGAATTGCGGGAGCCGCTGGAAATGGTATCTGAGGCTGTGACGTTCGGAACGGTGCAGGTGCCGCCGGACGGCAATCCGATTATTCTGCTGGCTGACAGACAGACGACGGGGGGCTATCCGCGAATGGCGCATATCATATCCGCCGATCTTCCTCTCGTCGCCCAAACGATGCCGGGGGAACATATTACGTTCCGGGCCGTTTCGCTGGAGGAAGCGGAAATGCTGCTTTTGGAGAAGGAACAGCAGCTGAAGGAGCTGAAAGCAAGGCTCAAAATGGAATGGCTGATCTGACAAAGGGGCTAAAGACCATGGAAAACAAAAACAAAACCGTCATCAAATCAATGGAACTGCTTCATTTGTTTCTCACTGAACCGAGCCTGAGCTTAAATGAGCTGGTTTCTCTATCGGAAATGCCGAAGACTTCGGTTCACCGGATGGCAAGCTCACTGGAGGAAACGGGGTTTCTCACCCGGGCGGCGGACGGCCGTTATCAGCTTGGTCTGATCTTTTTACAATTCGGCCAGCTCGTCTCTGAACGTCTGGATATCAGGGAAATAGCCAAACCGATTATGGAAGAGCTGTGCAGCGAAGTGGATGAGGCCGTTCAGCTGATCATGAGGGACGGGGATGAAGCCATTTACGTCGAAAAAATTGAAGGCACCCAAACCGTCCGCCTGTATACGGCAATCGGCCGCCGGTCGCCGCTGTACGCGGGAGCTTGCGCCAGAAGCATTTTATCGTTTCTGCCGGAAGAGGAGATTGACACATACATTCAGAAGACAAAGCTTGCCGCAATCGCCTCAGGCACGATGACGGATCGGGCTGAACTGCTTCACTCCATTGAAAGATCCTTGCAATCAGGTTATACGATCAGCTATTCGGAATTAGAAGATTATACGGCGGCGATCGGGGCGCCGATTTTCAATCACGAAGGTAAGGTGGCTGCTGGAATCAGCATCGCCGGCTTCGAAGCCCGGTTTTCAGAGGACAGGCTGCCGTATTTAACCGAAAAGGTCAAAAACGCCGCACAGCATATTTCTGAGAAATTAGGTTATTGACCGAGCCAATTTTTCTTCACTCGCGTACATTACAATATCGATAGTAACGAGTGGAGGAAAGTAAATGGGACTTGTTTATACGGCGCTGGGGGATTCTTTGACGACGGGGAGGGGATCCGGGCCGTTTTCCGCCGGTTTTGTCCAGCGGTTCGGGCGCATGATGGCAGAAGATTTACAGACAAGAACCGACGTATCCATCTTTGCCAAATCAGGCCTTGAGACGGGAGAAATTCTCGGGCTTATGTCCTTCCCGTACATTCAGAGGCGGATTCAGGCTGCTGATATGATTACGATTACAGGCTGCGGCAACGATTTGATCGATTCGGTTCAGGCATATCAGCAAACATCGGACGCTTCGGTATTCACCAGCGTGTCCAGTCACTGCCATGAGAACTTTGAAAAGATGATAGCCAAGATTGCTGCCTTAAAAGGGTCGCACCCGTCTCCTTATGAGATCCGCGTCTTCAATTTATACAATCCTTTCCCGGGCATCTCCATTGCAGAAAAATGGATATCCTCTTATAATGCGCACCTCAGCACACTCGCATCGGCGCCGCACGTCAAAATTGCCGACGTCCACAGCGCTTTCAAAGGAAAAATGAATGAATATCTTTCTTATGACCGCGTACACCCCAACAGCAAGGGGTATGAAGTCATGGCATGCGTCCTGCGGGGGCTCGGATACGGAAGCCTCGCCCGCTCATAAACCGCGCGCTCCTTTTCATGGGGAGCGCGCTTTTCGTGCTCCTTAAAACAAACTTAAAATTGTCCGACTTTCGTTCTATCCGCGCAAAAAGTACGCTAGAATAATGGGGGATAAAGACAGAAATAGAATTGTGTTCAAAAAATGATAACAGAAAGGATGGATTGCTTTGCTGCGCGCCTTAAAACTGTCACTCGCGATGCTGATTATTATACTTGCGGCCGCCGCATTTACGTATGCGGAACATACCTCTGTCATACAGCCGGTTATGCTCGTGTTTCTCGGTGCGGTCATGTTCATTCAGGGGCTGGAGGAAAAACGGAAAGAAAACGACGGCTCCGGGAAATTCAATATCTATACCGCCGTTTTTGTATGGTCGATCTCCTTAATCGGTTTTACGCTTCACGCGATCTGAGTCTGATAGATCCTGAAAATGCTCCACAACGGGAAATGGTGAATAAAAACGGTGCAGTAAGGCTTTCCACTCCTGATATTCCGGCGATCCGCGAAAGCCTTTTGTATGATCTTCTAATGTCTCCCATTCCACAAGCAGCAAATATTTATGCGTCTTTTCCATACATTTGGACAAGGAATGGGACAGATAACCTTTCATGCCCGCGATAATCGGCTCCGCCCGGCGGAATGCTTCTTCGAATTCCCCCTCAAGACCTTCTTTTACATACAGCATGGCTGCTTCTCTGATCATCTGAAATTCCTCCTTTTTTTAATAGATACATTGTATAAAAATATGGGCCGTGACGGCCGGAAAAACAAAAAAATTTTAAACGCTATGAGAAAAAAATCCTTGCCAGCCTGATTTGGTTTAGGAGAAAATAACAGTTGGAAGGCAGGGGAATAGACAGTGAAAAAAGGGTTATACCTATTACTTTTACTCGCAGGAATCATAGGTTTGATCGGCTGCTCGAAAACGGAATCGGCCGAAGACAGAATGAAAGATTTCGTAAAAGACTGGAACGGCGGTCATTACGATAAGATGTACCAAAGCCTCACCCAGGATGAAAAGAAAAAACGATCCAAAAAGGATTTTGTAAAACGATATGAAACCATTTATGAACAAGCAGGGGTCAAAAATCTGAAAGTCACTGCCGAAAAACAGGACGAAGACGATAAGAAAAAAGATGACCTCCAGCACATCGATTATAAAGTCAGCATGGATACAAAAGCAGGGAAGGTCGCTTTTGAAAACACGGCCGTCCTGAAAAAAGAGAAAACAGACGATGGAGAATCATGGAACATTGACTGGAATCCTTCTTTTATTTTCAAACAGCTTTCCGATGACAAAACCGTGCAGATCGCAAATGAGGAACCGAAGCGCGGACAAATTTACGACAAAGACGGAAAAGGTCTCGCCGTGAATACCGAGGTGCCGGAAATCGGCATTATCCCTGGAAAACTCGGCAGGGATAAAGACAGCGTGATCAAAAAACTGTCTGAAAAACTGGACCTTTCTGAAGACGATATCAAAAGCAAACTGAACCAGGGCTGGGTAAAAGACGACTCCTATGTCCCGATTCAAAAAATCAGACCGGATGATGAAAGCAAGGTCAAAAGCCTGCTTGCATTAGACGGCGTGACGAAAACGAAAGTCAGCTCCCGCTACTATCCGTACGGCGAAAAAGCGGCCCATCTGACCGGCTATATTAAAACCATCACAGCGGAGCAGCTGAAAAAAGCGAAAGACGGCCAATACAGCGATACTTCCAAAATCGGCATCGCCGGCCTTGAGAATGTATATGAAGACAAGCTGCGCGGCAAGACCGGCTGGAAAATTTACGTCCCGCAAACAGGTGAGGTCATTGCTGAAAAGAAAGCCGAAAGCGGGCAGGATATTCATGTAACGATTGACATGAAAACGCAGACGAAGCTGTATGATTCTATGAAAGATGACAGCGGAGCGGCAGTCGCCCTCGAACCGCAAACGGGAGAGACACTCGCGCTCGTCAGCGCACCGTCTTATGACCCGAACGGCTTTCTTTTCGGCTGGAGCGGAAAAGAGTGGAAAAAGCTGAATGAAGATAAAAACAATCCGTTTTCAGCGAAATTCAACAAACTTTATGCGCCGGGATCAACGATTAAACCGATTGCCGCGGCAGTCGGCCTGACAAACGGCACATTGAAAGCATCGGAAAAGAAAAAAATCACCGGAAAAGAGTGGCAGAAAGATTCGAGCTGGGGCGGTTACCATGTCACACGCGTATCAGAGCGCCTGAATGAAGTGGATCTCGAAAACGCGCTGATCACATCGGACAACATCTACTTTGCGCAAAATGCCATAGATGCCGGAGCGGACGCGTTTACAAAAGGATTAAAAACATTTGGCTTTGATGAAGAGATTCCGTACCAATTTCCGATTGAAAAGTCCTCAATCGCTAACGGCAAGCTTGATTCCGAGATCCTTCTCGGAGATACGGGCTACGGCCAGGGGCAGATGCTGATGTCTCCGCTGCACTTAGCGGCTGACTATACCGCATTTGTAACAGACGGAAATCTCGTCAAACCGACATTGATCAAAGACGGAGAAAAAACACCGCAAATCTGGCATAAGCAAGTGGTGTCGAAAGCCAATGCCGAAGAAATCACGAAAGGGCTGAGAGGCGTCGTTGAAGATCCGCGCGGCTCTGCATATCAGCCGGCCGTAAGCGGCATTACCGTAGCCGGAAAAACCGGTACAGCCGAGCTGAAAACGTCTAAAGAAGATAAAGACGGCAAAGAAAACGGCTGGTTTGTCGGTTACGATTATAAAAAGAAAGACCTCTTGATTGCGATGATGATTCAAGACGTCAAAAAACGCGGCGGAAGCCATTACGTCGTTGAAAAAGCGAAAAAGCAGTTTCAGAATCATTAAATGACGATTTTTGCGGGCTGAAAGGAAAATCGGCCGCCGAAGCAGAATGAAACAGCATGGGCAATTCCTGAAAACAGAGATACAAGAGGCTCTAAGAAAAAGGGGGATTTCACATGCAGCGCATTCAATTGGCTGAAGACCTGGAATTTTCAAGAGTGATACACGGGCTTTGGCGTCTACACGAATGGAATGTTTCAGACGGAGAGCTGCTGAATCTGATTGAATGGTGTATCAGCCAAGGCATCACCACCTTCGATCATGCCGATATATACGGCGGTTATACGTGTGAAAAGCTGTTCGGCGGCGCTTTGTCCCTTTCGCCTTCAATAAGGGAGCGAATCGAAATCGTCACAAAATGCGGGATTGTCATTGAATCACCGGAGCGGCCAGGAAACAAGTCGCATCATTATAATACGTCGAAGTCTCACATCTTAGCGTCGGCGGAGCAGTCGCTTTTGAATCTGAATACGGATTATCTGGATGTGCTGCTCATTCACAGACCGGACCCGCTTATGGACCCGGAGGCTGTGGCTGAAGCGTTTCACGCGCTGAAAAGCTCGGGCAAGGTCAGATATTTCGGGGTATCGAACTTTAAAGCGCACCAGTACAGAATGCTCGAATCCTATTTGGATGATCCGCTCATCACAAACCAAATTGAAATCTCGGCGTACGAGCTGGAAAATATTCATGACGGCACGCTGGATTTCTGTCTGGAAAAACGCATTCCGCCGATGGCGTGGTCACCGCTTGCGGGCGGGAGCGTCTTTACAGGACAATCAGATAAGGACCTCCGAATCCGTGCCGCGCTTCGTTCCGTACAGGAAGAAATCGGCGCCGCTTCCATTGACGAAGTCATGTACGCATGGCTGTTCACCCACCCGGCAGACATCATGCCGATTGTCGGCAGCGGAAAAGAGAACCGCATTTCCGCCGCGGTGCGTGCATCCGCGTACAAACTCAGCCATGATCAGTGGTTCAGGATTTATACCGGTGTCCAAGGCTGCGATATTCCATAAACAGAACAAACGCCCGGAAGGTATCTTCCGGGCGTTTGTTTATGTGGTGTGCAATGTCTAAAAACAAGTAAGGTCACTTTGAAGTATAGCCGTGCGGATCAAGAGTAACAAGCGTCATGGCATATTATCTGACACATTTTTCTTTTTCAATACTGTCACACGGTCCAGTGCCAAATTGCCATTTGAAAATGGTTGAATAATCATTGAAAGCGTTTTATATTATAATTTACACCACTTTCCCCGGCAGCACTCCCCATATGCCATACTTCTCACAACTAGAAAATCTGGAGGCGCGTTTCATGTATATGACAGCGAGAGAACAAAAATTAATGAAACATCTATTACTGCAGAACCGTTACGAGACAGTGCATGAACTGGCAGAAGCTTTACAAGTCAGCACAAGAACCGTTCACCGCGAGTTAAAAACAATCAAACCGATGATGGAATCATTCGGTCTGGCACTTGATAAACAGCCCGGCAAAGGACTGAAAGCGGTAGGAAACCCGGAGGACAAACAAAAACTCCTGTCAGACCTGTCCTATGAACAGCATGAATACAGCGCTGAGGAGCGGAAACTTTTAATTCTATGTTCACTATTAGAGTCGCAAGAGCCGATCAAGCTCTACAGTCTGGCGAACGAATTGCAAGTGACAAACGCGACAATCAGTTATGATCTGGATGAGCTGGAGACCTGGATCGCGCCCTTCGGCTTGACGCTGATCCGAAAAAGGGGCTTCGGCATACAGCTGACGGGTCCGGAAAATGCGAAACGGAAAATCGTCGGCAATCTCATCGTCAACCGGCTTGATATTCAGAGCTTTTTGGAAGCGGTTGAATTCAATATTAAAGGAAAACCTGACGATGCTGAAAAAATGTTCGGGGTCGTAAATAAAGCGGAACTTTTGAAAATGGACCGGCTCTTGATTCAGCTCAAGGAAAAAATCGCGATCGCCTTATCTGACAGCTCATACATGGCGCTTGCGGTTCATTTAACCTTTGCGATGGACCGAATCAGACTCGGAGAAACCATCACGATGGAGGCTTCGGAACTAAAAGCGCTGCAGCAGACGAAGGAGTACGGCTCTGCGATGGAAATGGCAAAAGAGCTTGAAAAAGCGTTTGGCGTTTCAATTCCGGAAGCTGAGATCGGTTATATCACCATTCATTTGCGGAGCGCCAACCGCCAATACAAAACGGAATTCAAACCGGAAAACATTGAAGTTGAAACGGCCTTGCAAACGAAGCAGCTGATCGGCTTCATTTCTGAAAAAATCAAAATTGATCTGACGGAAAACGGTTCTTTATACGACGGTTTAATCGCCCATCTGGAGCCTGCGATCAACCGGGTGAAAGAAAATATCGACATGTACAACCCGATGACCGAGCAAATTAAACGCGACTACTTTCTGCTGTACATGGCCGTAGAAGAAGGAATGGAAAAATTCTTTCCGGGGCTTCTTTTCTCTGATGATGAGATCGCTTTCATCGTTCTTCACTTCGGCTCCGCTCTGGAAATCAAACGGGAAGAAGCGAAGATCAAAGCGCTGATCGTCTGTTCCAGCGGCATCGGGTCGTCCAAAATGCTCGCATCCAGACTGAAAAAGGAGCTTCCGGAAATCCGTTCCTTTGATATGTCTTCCCTCATCGAACTGAAGGACCGAGACATCACCGCGTATGACATGATCGTATCCACCGTTCCGATCCCGTATGGAAACATTGATTACGTCATGGTCAGTCCGCTTTTAAACGAAGAAGACGCTGATCAGGTGAAGCAGTACATCAAAAGAAAAATTCCGCTGATTCTTGACAAAAAAAGAAACGGTAAAAGAGAAGAGAAGCAGCCGGAGACGCCTGATATGCTGGAAGCGGCCGGCCGTATGGCACATTATGCGGCGGTTATCCAAAGCGTGCTGCGGAACTTTTCGATCAAATCCATTGAGTCAAACACGGCGTACGAACTGTTTTTGAATCGTTTGTTTGCCATGCTTGAGCA
The DNA here is from genome assembly GCF_021729365.1 of Bacillus sp. R45. Lineage (NCBI taxonomy): Bacteria > Bacillati > Bacillota > Bacilli > Caryophanales > Bacillaceae > Bacillus > Bacillus sp. R45. Next base: position 420,870 of record NZ_CP091421.1, read on the forward strand.
AGAAGGATTTGTCCGTAATGCCAAACAAACCGCACAGCGCCTTGCAGAGCGTGAACGACAGGGCGGACTCGGCATTCCGGGAACGGCGATGGCGCTGTACCATCTCAAAAATGAAGAAATTGTCACGCCTTTTTTCAAAATTTATGATTTGACAGCTCCATGCAGTGTCAAAGGCATGGACGGAAATTCCCTGACCGTCGGCCGCGCTTTGGTGATGATGGCGCCGGCTGATATGCCCGCTGAAGGGTCGGAAATACTAAGTGCGGTCAGCTCCGCCATCATCGAGTCCGAAGACAGTATAAAAGCCTTCCAGACGGAGGATGAAGCCGATTTATACAAACGTTTAAACAAGCTGTTTTATCATTTCATTCAGGAGAAAGGACAGCGGTAAACAGAAAGCGCACACCTCATATGGGGTGTGTTTTTTTCTGCATGTATGAGGGTAAGGGGAAGGGAAGAAACTAAAAACATGGGACTATTGTATCATTCACGAATGGAATAGTTCTAAAACAAAATTGTTTTACAAGTTATATTTTTTGGTTTAAAATGGGTTGCGTGAGGAAGAAAATCTGACAGAGTTTTTTGTGATTTATGATTATGGGAGATGAAAATATGGAGACATTACAGCATATGATTCTGCATGACATTTCAAATAGCGAAGAGATCGAAGCTGTAAAAAGCGGTGCGCATACCCTGACCTACGCGGAATATCGAAAACGAATCAACCAGCTTGCACAAGCGCTTCTTGATAAAGGAATAAAAAAAGGCGACAGAGTGGCGATGCTTTGCAAAAACGGCCACGCGTCATCCATTGTCATGTTTGCGGCACTCGAAATCGGCGCGGTTGTTGTGCCGGTCAGCTGGCAATTAACACCTTACGAAATGAAAGGCATTTTAGCAGCCTGTGAACCGAAAGCTGTCTTTTTCGGCACTGAATTTAAAGAGATTATGGAAGAAGTTCTTCCTGCGCTGGTATCTTCTCTTAAACTGAAGATCGAGACAGGAACAGCTGCGGAGACAACGCCTGAGTTTGACGCTTTATTGACAGGCTCCGGTGATACACCGGATGTCGAAACGGTGTCTGAAAACGATACGGCATTGCTGATGTTTACCTCAGGTACAACCGGCAATCCGAAACGCTGCATGATCACTCACGGCGGCATATACAACTACGTAAACGCGACATTGGCTTACACGGGGAGAATGCAGCATGTCCGCTTCTTAGCATGCCATCCGAATTACCATACGAGCGCGATTATCTGCCAGATGGTCGGCACGATGAGCGGAACGACATTCATTATGACAGACAATCAGGACCCTGTGGAAAACTTGAAGCTCATCGAAAAAGAAAAAATTCAAACCATCATGGCGCTGCCAGTCTATTTCACATACCTGCTGAAAGCATGGGAAACGCACCAGACTGACATGTCTTCTATCGTTTATATGATGACGGGAGGCACAAAGGTGCCAAGCAGCCTGATCCAGCAGTATCTCGACATCGGCATCCCGCTCATGCACGGATACGGAAGCACGGAAGCGTGGGGCATCAGCTCTTGGAATCCGCAAATGGGAATGGATAAAGCCGCTTCCGCGGGTAAACCGATGGAAGAAGTGGACGTCCGCGTTGTAGATCCGGAAACAGGTGAAGTCCTTCCGCAAGGCTCAATCGGAGAAGTCGTTGTGACAAGTCCGTTTTTATTCAAAGGCTACGAAGGTAACGAAGAAGCGACACGAAAAGTGCTGAAAGACGGCTGGTTCCATACCGGCGATTCCGGCTATGTGGATGAAGACGGATTTATCTTTATCACCGGACGTTATAAAGATGTCATCATCTACGGCGGCGATAATATTTATCCTGACCAGATTGAAGAAGTCATTCAGCAAGTGCCGGGAATTCTCGAAACAGCGGTTGTCGGTATCCCTGATCCGCTCTACGGCGAAAAGCCGAAAGCGTTCATCGTGACAAACGGCAGAGAAGACCTGACAGAAGAAGAAGTGACCCGATTCCTTCAAGAACGTCTTGCTGCCTTTAAAATTCCGGACATTGAGTTCGTCAGCGAACTTCCGAAAAACAACCTTGGAAAAGTGAGAAAAGACGTGCTCCGCAAACAAGCGGTACGTTCATAATAGAGAACAAAAACCCGGCTGCCAGCCGGGTTTTTTTCTTGCGTTCCATGTGAAACATTTTTCTCCGAAAACGTTTTGAACTGTCTCAATCATGTTTATCCGGAAGACAGCAGAGGTAGACAAGAAATATGACAACGAACCAGAAGGAGGAACTTGACATGGAAAACTATCCGAAGGAATTCCCGGCGGAATCACAAAACCGCCAGCCGGGCATTGAAAGCGAAATGAATCCGGCGCCTGTTTACGAATACAAAGAATATAAAGGCGCTGACAAATTAAAAGGGAAAACCGCGCTCATCACAGGGGGCGACAGCGGTATCGGACGCGCCGTTGCGGTTGCTTACGCGAAGGAAGGCGCAAATGTCGCGATCGTCTATTTTGATGAACACGATGATGCGGAAGATACAAAAAAACGAGTGGAAGAAGAAGGCGTAAAATGTCTGTTAATCCCCGGCGATGTCGGTGAGGAAGACTTTTGCAATGAAGCCGTTGAAAAAACGGTTGAAGAATTCGGGCGTCTTGATATTCTCGTGAATAACGCCGCGGAACAGCATCCGAAAGAAAGCATTAAAGACATCACAAGCGAGCAGCTTCACAGAACCTTTAAGACAAACTTTTACTCACAATTTTATTTGACTAAAAAAGCGATTGATTACATGAAGCCGGGCAGCGCGATCATCAATACGACATCCATTAATCCTTACACAGGCAACCCGCAGCTGATTGACTACACGGCTACGAAAGGCGCGATTAACGGTTTTACGAGATCCATGGCGCAAGCGCTCGTCAACGATGGTATCCGTGTCAACGCCGTGGCGCCGGGGCCGATCTGGACACCGCTTATTCCGGCGACATTCTCAGAAGAAACAGTCGCTTCCTTCGGTCAGGATACGCCGATGGGCCGGGCAGGCCAGCCTGTTGAGCATGTCGGCTGCTATGTGCTCTTGGCCTCAGACGAATCCTCTTATATGACCGGACAGACGCTGCATGTCAACGGCGGCAGATTTGTGACCACATAAGGAGGCTGACCGATGACGATATCGAAACATGACGTGAATGCATACTATCAAAAAGCGGGAATCGTTCTGACTGATGATGAAGTCGAAGACATTCAAATCATGGATTACGGCTTAGGCAAGCTTGAGGAAACCGGACTTCAGCTGTTTATTTACGTGAATACCGACCGCTACTGTTCGAAAGAATTGGTGCTCTTCCCGCGCCAGACGTGTCCGGAACACCGCCATCCGCCGGTCGGCGGCGAGAAGGGAAAACAAGAGACATTCCGCTGCCGCTGGGGGAAGGTGTATCTCTACGTGGAAGGCGAAAAGACAGAGAACCCAAGCGTCCTCCCGCCGGAAGAAGACAAGGAATACTACACCGTCTGGCATGAGATTGTGCTTGAGCCGGGCGGACAATACACCATTCCGCCGGATACGAAGCATTGGTTTCAAGCGGGAGAAGAAGGGGCGGTCGTTACGGAAATGTCATCGACAAGCACGGATGATCACGATGTTTTCACCGACCCGCGCATTTAAGGATGAGGCTGCACGCCTCATCTTTTTTTGTATGGAAAAAAATAAATTTACCTGTATAATGGCTAATAAAGGAAAGAAGGTGCGGTCGTGTTTTCCTGTCAAATCCGGGAACATCTGACGATCAGATTGCTTGCCAAAGAAGATACGGACGAATTGTATTCTGTTATGAAGCGAAATCAAAACCATCTCAGCGAATGGCTCAGCTGGGCGGAAGAACTGGCTGACATCGATACGTACCGCGATGTGATCATCCCCGAATGGCGTTATAAATATGCGGAAGAGAATGGGTTTGACGCCGGAATTTTTGTGAAGGGCCGGTTTTGCGGCATGATCAGCATCCATAATGTCGATACAGTCAATCAAAAAGCAGAGATCGGCTACTGGCTGGATCGAGAGCATGAAGGATTCGGCATTATCACCGCAAGCTGCCGGGCGGTCATCACCCATGCATTTCAGGACCTCGGGCTGAACCGCATCATGATCAGTGCGGCTGAAAAAAACACGAAAAGCAGGGCGGTGGCGGAACGGCTCGGATTTCAGAAAGAAGGACTGACGAGAGAAGGCATTTTTGTACAGGGCGCCTATCATGACACGGTGAACTACAGCATGCTGAAGCGGGAATGGAGCGAAGATCGGCAGAAGAGCACATTTCTTGGTTTAAATGTCTCCCCAATGTGGAAAAGTAACAGCGGAGACGTTAAAAAGGAGTGATTCTTCATGAATCAAAATGAAATCAAAGAAAAAGTGCTTGAAGTACTGGATCATCATAAAGTCGGTTCGCTTGCGACGGTAGAGCAAGGCAAACCGCATTCACGCTACATGACATTTTTCCATGACGGCTTAACGATTTACACGCCGACGAGCAAAGACACTCATAAAGCGGAAGAAATTGAAAACAATCCGAATGTTCATATTCTGTTAGGGTATGACTGTGAAGGATTCGGTGACGCTTATGTGGAAGTGGCCGGAACCGCCAAACTGAACAACTCAGCAGATTTAAAAGAAAAGCTGTGGGATCCGAAACTGGAACGCTGGTTTGACGGAAAAGACGATCCGAACCTGGTGATTCTCGAAATTGAACCGAAGCAGATCAAGCTCATGAATGCGGGTGAAAAAACGCCGGCCGAGCTGGAACTTTAATAAATCATTTGATTATTCAGGGGCAATCTGTTATACTTAACTGCTAAGTGACAACATGCAAATAAAAAAGAAAGTAAACTTCTTTTTTCTGTTTTGATATAGAAGCTTCAGGCTTCAACGGACAGCTTGAAAAAAAGCTGAGCTTATTCTTTTCCTTCTGATATTCGCCCCTAACGAAGAGATGGAAAAAAGACTTTTTGTTTTACAATTCACACCGGCGCGGCTTCGGAGCCGCAGTGACGATTGAGAGGTAGGGCTTTCGTTGTCTTGTGTTCAAGAACTTCCATGGTGTTTACTTTCGAAGAATGATTCTGTCGGAACTGTTAATACGAATCACCCGCAGGCTAAGGCGGGCAACCATATATTATTTATTTGCGTAAGAAAAGAATAAGACAAAACCGCGCCGGACATCCGGGCGGTTTTTTTATGTAAACGGCCGAAACCTTGCCGCAGTCTGCAGAGTCTAATCAGTATGAAAAGATTTGGAGGAATCATACATTGCACGTTATTACTTCACAAGTACTGTTTATCTTCTGTTTTCTGCTGCTGATACATTCGATTGAAACGCTTGCCTATGCAACACGGCTTTCCGGCGCGAGAGTCGGATTTATCGCGTCCGCGCTGTCATTATTTAATGTCATGGTTATTGTGTCGCGCATGTCAAACATGGTTCAGCAGCCGTTTACCGGACATCTGATTGATGCCGCCGGATCAAACGCTCTGTCTGTTGTGGGCGCTCAGTTTCGATTTTTAATATTCGGCTCCACGGTCGGAACGATGCTCGGCATCTGTCTTTTGCCGACATTCGTCGCGTTATTCTCCAGGGCGATTATACACTTGGCGGACGGAGGAGGCTCCGTCATGCAGGTATTTAAAAAAGGATTTTCACTGAACGGGCTGAAGCATGCGCGTTCTTATATCAGACTGCCGTCAGTCTCCTATTTAAAGGGGCTTCAATTCCGAATGATCCCGAAACGCTTGTTTGTCATTAATATGGTCATTACGTCTATTTACACGATCGGTGTTCTGTCCGCTCTGTACGCCGGCCTTCTGGCGCCTGAGCACAGCACGACGGCCGTTATGGCATCAGGCTTAATCAACGGCGTTGCGACTATGCTGCTGGCCGTGTTTGTTGACCCGAAAGTCTCCGTACTGGCAGACGATGTGGCGAAGGGCAAGCGCAGCTACGTCTCCTTAAAATGGACCTCATTGACGATGGTCACATCAAGGGTCGCGGGCACGCTTCTCGCCCAGCTTGTATTTATCCCCGGCGCTTATTATATCGCCTGGGTGACGAAATGGATGTAACGCATGAAAAAAGCTCCTCTGCAGAAGAGGAGCTTTTTTATTGATAATTTCTCAGGCCGCGATCATAAATAAAATTACCGAACGGAATAAAGGCCGCGATAAAACCGGCGGCTGACCATTTCACATGCCATTTGACAGTAAACGCCGCATACGCCAGCACCGCCAGATAAATGATAAACAAACCGCCGTGAATGGAACCGGCAATGGTGACGGCGAGCGGATGATGAGCCCAATACTTCAGCGGCATCGCGATAAACAGCAGCACCAAAAGCGACATTCCTTCAATAAACCCCATCGTGCGAAGTCTGCCGATCGGCGTGTGTAACATACAGCTCCCTCCTGTCGGACATCTTTTTTCCTCTATACTATAAGCAAAGGGCAGTCCTAATATGACCATTTCGCGTCAGTTCCTGAAAAAACCTTCATGATTTCAGCCTGTTGTTCTTGTCATTTTTCGGATTTCTCTTGATAATATAGCCAAAAGGGTAAGGAAGGACTACAGTCATGAAACTAGATAATGTGGATCTGAGCATCATTAAAGAGCTGCAGCGGGACAGCCGCCTGTCCATGCGGGAGCTGGGCAGAAAAATCAAATTGTCAGCCCCGTCCGTCACAGAGCGTGTCAGACAGCTTGAATCCTTCGGCGTTATTAAGCGCTATACATTGGACATTGATCAAAAAAAGATCGGGCTCCCCGTCTCCTGCATTGTCGAAGCGACGGTGAAAAACGGAAAATATGATCAATTCAAAACCTACATTCAATCCATTCCCAACATTGAATTTTGTTTTCGGGTCGCCGGGGCGGCGTGTTATATGCTGAAGATTAACGCGGACAGTCTGGAAACGATCGAACACTTCATCAACCGCACCTCTCCGTATGCCCAAACCGTGACCCACGTCATTTTCTCAGAAATTGACACAAAAAACGTCCTCGATTAGAGAGAGCGTGAGGAAGTCTGTTATAATAACAGGATGAGTGTGAAAGAAAGAGAAGTGAAAAGCATGTCAAAAACAGTTGTATTAGCTGAAAAACCTTCAGTCGGCCGGGACTTGGCCCGCGTTCTGAAGTGTCATAAAAAAGGAAACGGATATCTTGAAGGCGACCGCTACATCGTCACATGGGCGCTCGGGCATCTGGTAACGCTCGCTGACCCTGAAGGATACGGCAAAGAATTTCAATCATGGCGGCTTGAGGATCTTCCGATTATTCCGGAGCCTTTAAAGCTCGTCGTCATTAAAAAAACAGGAAAACAGTTCAATGCGGTCAAAGCTCAGCTTGTCCGGAAAGACGTCAGCCAGATCGTAATCGCTACAGACGCAGGACGGGAAGGGGAACTTGTGGCCCGCTGGATTATCGAAAAGGCAAACGTCCGCAAACCGATTAAGCGGCTGTGGATTTCCTCTGTGACGGATAAGGCGATTAAAGAAGGATTTCAAAAGCTCCGCAGCGGCAAAGAGTACGAAAACCTGTATCATTCCGCTGTTGCCAGAGCGGAAGCGGATTGGATCGTCGGCATCAACGCGACCCGCGCCCTGACCACGAAATTTAACGCGCAGCTGTCATGCGGACGCGTCCAGACTCCGACACTGGCGATGATCGCCAAACGAGAAGCGGATATTCAGGCGTTCAAACCCGTTCCTTATTACGGTCTCCGCGCGGCGGCTGATCAGATGACACTGACATGGCAGGATAAAAAAACAAAACAGACAAGAACGTTTGATCAGACGGTGACCGGCCGTTTGGCAAAAGACCTGCAAGGAAAGCCGGCAGTCATTTCAGAATTGAAAAAAACGGCGAAAAAAAGCTTCGCTCCCGGTCTTTACGACTTGACGGAATTGCAGCGGGACGCTCATAAGCGCTTCGGTTTCTCCGCAAAAGAGACGCTGTCCGTGCTTCAAAAGCTGTATGAACAGCATAAGCTTGTCACTTACCCGCGGACGGATTCCAGATTCCTTTCCGCAGACATCGTGCCGACTTTAAAAGACCGTTTAAACGGTATGGAAGTTAAGCCGTACGCCCAGTACGTCAATCAAATACTGAAGCGGGGCGTCAAAGCGCATAAAGGATTCGTCAATGATGCGAAAGTATCGGATCACCATGCCATCATTCCGACAGAGGAGCCGCTGATCCTTTCAAGCCTCAGCGACAAAGAACGAAAGCTTTACGATCTGATTGCCAAACGTTTTCTCGCCGTGTTAATGCCGGCGTTCGAATACGAAGAAACAAAGGTCACAGCCGATATCGGCGGCGAAACATTTACCGCAAAAGGGAAAACGGTTCAATCGCCTGGCTGGAAAGCCGTGTATGATATGTACGAGGATGACGACGATCATGAGGAAGACAAAGACCAGACGCTCCCGGATCTTCATCAGGGTCAGCGCCTCACTGTCTCATCATTGAAAGAAACGAGCGGACAGACGAAACCGCCGGCGCGCTTTAATGAGGGCACGCTGTTATCCGCGATGGAGAACCCAAGCGCCTTTATGCAGGGAGAAGAGAAGAACCTTGTGAAAACATTGGGTGAAACCGGCGGACTCGGAACAGTCGCCACCCGCGCTGATATCATTGAAAAACTGTTCAACAGTTTCTTGATCGAGAAAAAAGAAAAAGATATTTTCATTACGTCAAAAGGGAAGCAGCTCTTACAGCTCGTCCCGGAAGATTTAAAATCGCCGGCCTTAACCGCTGAGTGGGAGCAAAAGCTCTCCGCCATCGCAGCGGGCAAACTGAAATCCGCCGTGTTCATTAAAGACATGAAAACATATGCGGGCAAAACGGTGAAGGAAATCAAAAACAGCAGCCAGACTTTCAGACATGACAACATTTCAGGCACCGCCTGCCCTGATTGCGGCAAAATGATGCTTAAAGTCAACGGCAAACGCGGCACGATGCTCGTATGTCAGGATCGTGAGTGCGGCAGCCGGAAAACGCTGGCAAGAAAAACAAACGCCCGCTGTCCGAACTGTCATAAGAAAATGGAGCTTCGCGGCCAGGGCGAAGGCCAAACCTTCGCATGTGTATGCGGCCACCGGGAGAAACTGTCCGTCTTTGAAAAGCGCAAGGCGAAAGATAAATCCGGACGCGCATCCAAGCGGGACATCAACTCTTATATGAAAAGCCAAAACAAAGAGGAGCCGATGAACAACGCGCTGGCAGAACAGCTGAAAAAACTCGGCCTGGATAAATAGATCAGAGAAAGGCAGCATTTGTAAAGAAATGCTGCCTTTTGTTGTGTTTTTTACTGTAATGGGAATACGATCCATGTGAAGAGGGAAAAGGTGAGAGGCGGCGCTTCCATTTAAAATTTTCCAATGTGAAAAAATGCTAGTATTCTTTTATCGTTTCCTTTATAGTAAAAATACTTTGTGAAAAAATAAGATATGGGTCTAAAAAAGGGTTTGTAAAATAGGAGGATGGACTGTGAAGCAATTCGTTTTTCGTCTGATGATCCTTTTGATTTCGATCGTTCTGACGGCGGGGTGCGCGGAGGCCGGCACTGAAAAACAGACGGCGGCCGAACCGTCCGGACCGCTTCAGCCCGCAGAGCATTTTATTTATCATAAATTGATGAACGGGCGGGGGATGATCCGGACGAACATATCCGGTGAGCCGGAATATTTATCTGAGTCTCTCGGACTATGGATGGCATTTTTGCTGAACAGGAAAGATGAGCGGCAGTTTCAAGCGCAATATCAGCTTCTCACCGATTCGTTTCTGACGAAAAACGGGCTCGTGTCGTGGAAGATTGACGGGAATAAAGCGAGCGGCACCAATGCCTTAATTGACGATTTCAGAATCATGAACTGTCTGAATGAGGCCGGAACCCTGTGGGGAAACAGTGAATACGGGAAAACAGCGGTGCAGATCGGGAAGGCGCTGGAAAAATACAATACAAATGACGGGTATTTTACGGATTATTATGATGCCGCTTCAAATGCCGCATCAAAGACCGTGACCTTGTCCTATGTTGACCCCGGCGCCTTACAGATGCTCAGAGAAAAAGGGATTATCGATGAGAAAACGGAAAACCGGAACCTTGATGTTCTCAATCATGCGCCCCTGAAAAATGGTTTTCTGCCGAAATCATTCAATACCGAAACAAAGGAATACAAATATGACAGCGAAGTGAATGTCATTGACCAGCTGTACGCCGCCGTGAATCTGAAGCGGGGGGATGGCAAGGCTGCCGCGCTGTCAAAATGGATGATAGAGGAATTTAAGTCGCGCGGACAGCTGTACGGACGATACAGCGCAGACACGAAGGAGCCGGCGGTTCAGTACGAATCACCGTCCGTTTACGCCCTGGCCGTTCTTTTTTTAGCAGAACAAAAAGCTGATCCGGCTGTCATCAAGCCGCTTTATGAAAGAATGACTTCATTTGAAACACTGGACACGCTGAAACCCGATTACGGCGGCTATATGAGCGGGAGCGATACACATTCTTTCGATAACCTGCTGCCGCTTCTGGCTGAAAGGAAATTGTTTAATGAAAATATCATTCAATGAATCACAAAAACTGTGCAGCTACACAGCAGTTATGCTGGTGCTGCTGTCTTTTTTTATTTATTATGCGTCTCAGCAATCCGCAGGGCTTCTGATAACCTGCATCACATTGCTTGTTGCGGGAGCCGGTATATGGTTCGGGGCAATCTACGCGCTCGTCATGACCTTACTCGTCTTATTTGTTCTCGGCAGCCTGCTCCTGTGGTTTCAGACCGGGAGCTTTATGGCGTCTGCCGATGCCGAAAGTCTGCAGGTGCTGGTCATTTGGGGGATTGCGCTGCTGCTCTTTTCTTACATAGCGGGAAGGATTCACGAGTTGGCGAAGGGGCTTGAACGCTCAGTGAAACAGCTGCGTGAAGAGATTACGAGCTTTGTCGCCGTCGACAGGGTGACCGGCTTTGACAACCATCTGCGGATGAAGCTGGAGCTTTCTGAGGAAATCAAGCGGGCGGAACGCTACGGCAATTCCTTCGTCTTTTTGCTGCTGCACATGCATTATTTCAAGGAATTCAAATCCCTGTACGGAGAAAAAGAGACCGATCGGCTGCTGGCGTTTATCAGCCGCCAAATCCGGTCAAGCGTTCGGGAAACAGACAAAAAATTCAGGCCGTCCGCCGAACGGTTCGGCATCGTGCTGACCCATACGCCTGAAGAAAACATGCCGGCCGTTCTGGCGAAGCTGAAAAAGGAATTGGATACGTACCGGCTGCAAAACGGTAAATACGTCTCCATCACCTTCCGTGTATGTTACTTGGCGTACCGAAAGGATTTACAAACGGCCGAGCAATTTTTAAATGAACTGGAAAACGAGATGATGATGAATGAACTCTAAATGGATACGTCTCTTACTCTCGGCGCTTTTCATGATTTCGGCGGTTTATGTTCCCCGTCCGGCGGAAGCAAAAGACAAAAAGGACGGCATTCTCATTATTTATACAAGCACGGACGGCAAAGAAACCGCTGAGGTCAAAATGCTTGATCTGACCGCGGGCCATTTCTCATCCGCCGTCACTGTGAAAAGCGACGGAGACATCACAGCCGCGGACTTCAAAAAGAATCGGCGCGTCATCTATTACGGCGTCACGAAAAAAAAGCTCAGCACATCATTTGTGTCACTGATCAGCAGCATGCCGCAGCAGCTTATCAGCATCGGCTATAACGCCGGACAGTTCCGCCAATTTGCGGGGTTGTCCCTGACAGAAAAAGAAACGGTATACCGCATTTACGGCAAAAAAGAAAAAACAGACATGCCGCTTGAAAAAGGGATGTCCGTGCTCGGCGTATCGGGAGTAAAAGGGGAGTCCCTTTATACATACCGGTCCGGTGACGGCGGCACCCGCCCTTTTATGTGGAAAACGGCGCGCTCTGACTATTATTTCGGTGTGACGAGCCTGTTAAATGATTCGTTTCTGACGGCGAAAGCGCTGCGCAGCGCATTCGGAGAATCAGCGGGCGGCACCCTCCTTTATTTACGGCTTGAAGACATCAGTCCGATGTCAGATGAAAGATTGCTTTACGAAGCGGGCGCTTACCTGCATAAAAGACACATTCCGTTTATTCTGGCGGTCATTCCGGTCTATCTCAATCCGGAAAACGGAGAAAAAGTATACCTGGCGGACAAGCCAAAAATGGTCAGCGTCCTGAAAAAACTTCAGCAAATGGGCGGTAGCATCATTATTCACGGCTACACGCACGCATACCGATACAGCGAAACGGGAGAAGGCTTTGAATTTTGGGATGCCAAAGCGGATCAGCCGATTACGTCAGAAAATGCGGATGATACTCCGGTCAAGCTTGAAAAGGAACAGGATTTTCCGAATGAAAAAGCGTACCGGGCGTATGTGAAGCCTTTCCGTGAAAAAGAAAAAATCTACACGAGAACGAAGCTGGAGCAGGCGATTGACGATCTGACAGAGCTCGGCCTTTACCCGCTGTCATTCGAAGCGCCGCACTACACGATGTCTGAAGAAGGCTACAAAATCGCATCTTCTTATTTCTCCAGCATTTTCGGACAAGTGCAGCTCAGCGGCGCGACGTGGAAAACCTCGGGCGCCCCTCCGTTCGTCTCAAAGCCGGCTATGCTGGACGGGATGACGCTGTACCCTGAAACAATCGGTTATGCCGATAACTCAAAGGAAAATCCGCTCGGAGATATGGAGAATCATATTTCTCAGATGATTGATTTCGGCGGCGGAACGGCGGGCGGTTTCTACCATCCGTATCTCGGCATGAAATACCTTCCCGAGCTCGTCAATCAGATGGAGCGGATTCCCGGCGGCGAGTGGCTCGATCTGAAGAAAACGAAGCAAACGGTAACGTCGGACAGCGTCAGGATCAAAACGGACGGAGACGGAACCATTCATGTGGAAAACAAGATTCATCCGGTAACGGCCTTTTTCAATCATCACCAGCAGACGCCTCTTGAAAAAGCGCTTTGGATTCTCTCCGGCGTGGTGTTATTGTTTATCATCATGTTCGCCTGCTACGTCCTTTATTTGCGCGCCACATTAAAAAAACGAATCTTTAAGGAGAGAAGAAGCCTTGAGTAACATTCTGTTTTTTATCTCATTAAGTTTAATATGGGTGATGCTTCTCTATCACATGTTTCTGATGCAGGGCGGATTCAGGCATTATATAACCTTCGAACGGAACATTCCGAAATGGCGCGCAAAGATGGGGGAGCTCCCGAAGGTCAGCGTGCTCATCCCCGCGCATAACGAGGAGGTCGTCATCAGGCAGACGCTGAAGGCGATGGTGAACCTGTATTATCCGAAAGACAGGCTTGAGATCATTGTCGTTAATGATAATTCCTCCGACCGGACGGGAGACATCGTCAATGAATTTTCCCGTCAGTATGACTTCATTAAAATGGTCATCACAAAGCCCCCGAACGCCGGAAAAGGAAAATCTTCGGCGCTGAACTCAGGGTTCGCGGAATCGAACGGAGACGTGATCTGCGTGTATGATGCGGACAACACGCCGGAAAAAATGGCGGTATACTACCTGGTTCTCGGTCTGATGAATGATGAGAAAGCAGGAGCGGTTGTCGGGAAATTCCGTGTCATCAACGCGGCCAAAACGATCCTGACGAAGTTTATCAATATTGAAACCATCTGCTTTCAGTGGATGGCGCAGGGCGGCAGATGGAAATGGTTCAAAATCGCCACCATCCCGGGAACGAACTTCGCGATCAGGCGGAGCATCATCGAACAGCTCGGCGGCTGGGATGATAAGGCGCTGGCGGAGGATACCGAACTGACCATCCGCGTGTATAATCTCGGCTATCATATCCGCTTTTTCCCGGCGGCTGTGACATGGGAGCAGGAGCCTGAGACATGGAAGGTCTGGTGGCGTCAGCGGACAAGATGGGCGCGCGGCAACCAATACGTTGTTCTCAAGTTTTTATCCCAATTTTTCAAGCTGAAACGCAAGCGGATCATCTTCGATCTGTTTTATTTCTTTTTTACGTATTTTTTGTTTTTCTTCGGTGTGATCATGTCAAACACGATTTTTATCATCAATCTTTTTTACGACCTGCATCTGGCTGTCGGGTTTTTGGCGATGATTTTGTGGATACTGGCCTTTTTCCTGTTTATGACTGAGGTCATGATTACTTTAAGCATTGAAAAAACAGAAATGAACAAACAAAACTTCTTTATCGTATTTCTGATGTACTTTACATACTCCCAGGCTTGGATCGTGCTCGTCATCTGGTCATTATTCACAGAGATCAAGCACCGCTTGTTCAAGCAGGAAGTCAAGTGGTACAAAACGGAGCGATACAATCAAAATAAAAGCGGGTGACCTTTTTGAAAAAAGCGATCATATTGATAACTGGCCTTTTGCTATTGATGTATAACGGGCAGGCGGCCGCGGCCCGGGAACTGAAAACGGACGGTTCCGCCCTCGGAACAAGCGCCGGCGCAAAAGAGCAGCAGGCGCTGACTGGCGATCTGATGACACTGTACGGGGCGAAAGACAGCGCAGAGCTGACCTATCAGATTCCTGCGGGAGCTTCGAATGCCGATCAGTCGCTTCTGATTGATTACGAGGCGTCAAACTTATTAATTGCCCCGTCTTCTTTAACCATCGCCATTGATGATGAACCCGTCAAATCCATAAAGCTTGACGGCAGCTCCAAGCGGAAAACGGTGAAGCTCAATCTCAGCAAAAGCCAATCCGCCCAAGGCTATCACAATGTATCATTACGATTTTACGGCGTATTAAAAGAGGGCGTCTGCGTCAGGCAGGATACGTCAGGCAACTGGATAAAAATTTATCCGGACAGCCGCCTTGTGCTTTCAGAAGCAAGCAAGTCAAAGGGAGCGGATCTCGGCCATTTCCCGTATCCGTTTGCCCAATCAGGCAATACGGGTGAAGAAACCGATATTATCCTTCCTGACAAACCGACCTCGGCGGAAGCTGAAGCCGCAGTCAAAACAGAAGGATTTCTGAAAACGGCAGACAGCAGGCTGAAGGTATCCTATGTAAAAGAATCCGATGCCGGCAAAATCAGCAATCCGTCAATTGTCATCGGCGCTGATCAGCATTGGAACGGGAAAATAAAAGAGCTTTTCGAACGGGGGAACTTCAAAGCGGAAGACAACAAACTCCTTCTCGCCGAACGGGTTCTGACATCAGGGGACAAACGGCAGCCCGTCCTGTTTGTCACGGCGCACTCAGACAAAACGCTGGCGGATAAAATCCGCGTCATCACAGACAGCGCTTATTCAAGCCAGCTGGGCGGAGATACTTTGACAATCGGCCGCCTTCAGCCCGCTGCGGAAAAGACAGGCAATAAACTGACATTAGAGGACTTCGGCGCGGGAAATGTAACGGTCGGATCAAACAAAACGGCGTCAGAGCACTTCTTTTACCCTGCGGCGGCCGCTGTTGATAAAGACGGTAAGGTCAAGCTTTCACTTACATTAAAGACGTCGGAATCGATCCGGACGAAGGCGGATTCAGCTAATGACGCCGAGAGAGCGGAGCTGAACGTCATGATCAACGGACAGCCGAATGCGGTGCGCCTTGATGATCTCGGCAATCAAGATAAAGATGGCTTTTACCACGTCTCAATCCTGATTGATCCGAAGCTTTTGCGAAGCAGCAGGTACATTGATCTGCAATTTGTCACATCAGGTTTGAAACATAACAACCCGTGTATCGACCGTGACGAAAATAAATGGGTCTATATTGATAAAAGCAGCATGCTGACGTATCCGGTAAGTGATGCGGCGCAGAAAGCGGATTTCGGGCAATGGCCGCTCCCGTTTGCGGGCGGCGTGAAAGAGAAAACAGTGATCGTCATCCCGGATAATGTAAACATACAGACACTGAAAGAACTTTCTCTGGTGGCGGATTCATTCGGAAACGGCTTTACCGTAAAGACGGCATCAGACATGAAGGAAGCGGATGCCAAAGGCCGGAATGTTGTATTTATCGGAGGCCTGCCGCAAATTCCGCTTTTGAAATCAAACGCCTCTAAGCTTCTCGTGCCGTCAGACCGCAGCGGCGCGTACGATGTTTCTTCGTTTCAGATGCTGAATGAGACAACGAAACAAGTCGCGTTTACCCAGGAATCACCTTGGGACTCCGGCCGAAGCATCGCTGTTTTTGCTCCGTTATCAGGCAGCGGCGCGTCTGTCACAAAAGAGCTGATCAGCTTTTTAGACAGCACAAGCGATGCCGCAACCGTCGTCAACGAAACGGCCGGCAAGCAGCTGTTTTCAAACCATCAGCAAATCAAATCCGACGACAGCAGTCCATCGCCTGATACGAAAAGCCGTTCCGCAGCACTGAACGTCACGTATATCGCTGTTTTCGCTGCGCTTATAATTATTGCGGCCGGTCTGATCTGGCTGACGGCAAGAAGGAAAAAAAGAAAAGCGGACAATGAAAAAAGTGAAGAGTAATGAAGGAAAAAGAGGCCGTTAACAGGCCTCTTTTTTTGTATTTTTATTTCCATTTTTGGCGGTGATTTTTTTATTTTTGAAACAGCATAAAAGCCCCTTTACAACTGAACGGGACGGGAGTATGATCTCTTTTATAATCTATATCGCTTAATCTGTAATCAGAGCGGGGGAACCAATTTGCGGCGCGTGATGCCGCTTGGGGTGAATCCTTTTTCAGGTAGGGCCAACTCTCATCAGCCCGAATCCGACAGCTAACCTCGTAAGCGTTCATGAGAGGAGATGAATGAAACCTGTGCACGATTATGGCGCAGGGGCATCCGTTTGCCTCTGTGTCTTTTTGCTGTGCCGAAATATGGCATGCAATCGTTATTCAGAGACATCATAGCAGTAAGGGTTTGTAAATCAAACGGAAAATGAAAAAAAGGGGAAGACAAAAAATGTACCATTCAATCAAAAGATTTTTGATTGGGAAACCGCTGAAATCACAGGCGGCCGGAGAGCAGAAACTCACGAAACTCAAGGCGCTCGCCATGCTTTCTTCAGACGCGCTGTCATCAGTTGCTTACGGAACGGAACAGATTCTGATCATTTTGGCTGCGGTAAGCGCGGCCGCGTTTTGGTATTCCATTCCGATCGCAGCGGGTGTTCTCATTTTGCTGCTTGCTTTGATTCTGTCCTACAGACAGATTATTTACGCTTATCCGCAAGGCGGGGGCGCTTATATGGTGTCAAAAGAAAACCTTGGTGAGAAGCCGGGCCTGATTGCGGGGGGCTCATTGCTTGTTGATTATATTCTGACTGTTGCGGTAAGCATTTCTGCCGGAACTGATGCGATTACATCGGCATTTCCGGCTTTGCACCCGTATCATTTGCTCATTGCTGTTTTGCTTGTGATTCTGATTATGATTTTAAATTTGAGAGGGCTGTCAGAGTCGGCGTCCATTTTGGCGTATCCCGTCTATCTGTTTGTGGCGGCGCTTGTCCTTTTGATCGTCGTCGGACTGTTTAAGCTCATGACGGGGCAGGTTCATCCGGCCGAGCATACACCGATCGGCACGCCCGTAGCGGGCATCACGCTGTTTTTGCTGCTGAAGGCCTTTTCATCCGGCTGCTCGGCACTGACCGGTGTGGAAGCCATTTCAAACGCGATCCCGGCCTTTAAAAATCCTCCGGCGAAAAACGCGGCCCGCACTTTGGCCATGATGGGGATTCTGCTGGCGATCTTATTTACGGGGATTACGGTGCTGGCGTACGGCTACGGCACGGGTCCGAAGCCTAACGAGACCGTTATTTCACAAATCGCCGCGGAAACCTTCGGACGCCATACGGTGTATTATTTCATTCAAGGCGTTACATCTTTGATTCTCGTGCTTGCGGCAAATACGGGCTTTTCCGCTTTTCCGCAGCTGGCGTTTAATTTAGCGCGCGATCAGTATATGCCGAGAATGTTTACGGTACGAGGCGACCGATTAGGATTTTCAAACGGAATCATCTTTCTCGGTATCGCGTCCATCCTGCTCATTCTTTTATTCGGCGGCCGCACGGAACATTTAATTCCGCTTTATGCCGTCGGCGTGTTCATTCCGTTTACGCTGTCGCAGACGGGAATGTGCATCAAGTGGATCAGGCAGAAGCCGAAGGGCTGGGCGGTAAAAATGCTGATCAACTCATGCGGCGCCGCCATTTCATTTATGGTGCTGTGTATTTTATTCGCGACGAAGTTCAATCTTGTCTGGCCGGTGCTGTTATTCATGCCTGCTGTCGTCATGCTGTTTTTCGTCATTAAAAATCACTACACCGCGGTCGGCGAACAGCTGCGGGTCGTTGATCAGCAGCCTGAGGAAATCAAGGGAACCGTCGTCATCGTGCCTGTCGCCGGTGTCACCACCGTCGTCCAAAAATCGATTCAGTATGCGAAATCATTATCGGATCAGGTCATTGCGGTTCATGTTTCCTTTGACAGAGAACACGAAAAAAAGGTGGAAAAGCGCTGGGAAGAGCTTCATAACGGCGTCCGCCTCGTCACCCTGCATTCCTCATACCGCAGTCTGGTTCACCCGTTTGATAAGTTTTTGGAAACGGTCGAACAAAAAGCGAAAAAAGAACAGTTCTCCGTGATGGTGCTGTTTCCGCAATTTATTACGAAAAAACGCTGGCAGACCATCCTTCACAACCAATCAGCCTTCTTGCTCCGCGTCCGGCTGTTTTGGAAGAAGGACATCATTGTCGCCACCCTGCCGTATCATTTTAAAAAGTAACGGCAAAGACCGCAGGCTGAAATGCCGCGGTCTTTTTTGTAAAGGAGGACGACATGGCACAAGGCGCGTTTGTCATCATACAAAATGAGGAGCGGGACATATTGCTCGTAAAACGAAAAGACGTTCCACTATGGGATTTGCCCGGGGGCGGGATTGAAGAAGGTGAAACACCTGAAGCCGCAGCCATCAGAGAGGCCTTCGAAGAAACCGGTTATAACGTGACCATCCTGCATAAAGCGGGTGAGTATGAAAGGCCGGCATTTGAAGATACACAGCATGTATTCATCGGGGCCATTACCGGAGGAACACCGCTGATGAACGGGCCGGAAACCGCCGCATTACGCTGGTTTCCCCCAAACCGGCGGCCGCTGTTCATGGTGCCGAACAGAAGACGGCAAGTAAAAGACGGACTCAATGGGGCGGCAAATCGTAAGACAGTTCTTAAAGACCGAAATTTGTTATCCATCCTTGATCTGCTGAGAAAAAAGCTGAGAGTATAGCCCGTGTTTCAACCCGTATGAAAAAGGGGATGAATACAGGTAAAAGGAGGATGCAGTATGCCAAGTAAAACAGCAGGACACGTAATGACGGAGCTGCTTGAACAATGGGGAGTCGGTCATATATACGGCATTCCCGGAGACAGCATTAATGAATTTATCGAAGAACTGAGACATGAACGAAATAACCTGACATTCATCCAAACCCGGCACGAAGAAGTCGCAGCCCTGGCTGCCGCGGCTGAGGCAAAACTGACCGGACAGATCGGTGTCTGCCTTTCAATCGCAGGACCGGGGGCCGTTCATCTGCTGAACGGTTTATACGACGCCAAAGCGGACGGCGTTCCGGTGCTGGCGATTGCGGGACAGGTGGCTTCCGGTGAAATCGGCCGTGACAGCTTTCAGGAAATCAAATTAGAGCAAATGTTTGAGGACGTGGCGGTATTCAACCAGCAGGTACATACGGCAGAAGCGCTGCCCGATCTTCTGAATCAGGCGATCCGCACGGCTTACAGCAAAAAAGGCGTTGCCGTTTTAACCGTTTCTGATGATTTATTCGCGCAAAAAATCAAACGGGAGCCGGTTTACACATCGCCGATATACCTCAAAGCCGATATAGAGCCGAAAAAAGAACATCTCGTCACATGCGCGCAATATATTAACAACGCAAAAAAACCGGTCATTCTTGCCGGCCAAGGGTTAAAATCGGCAAAAGAGGAGCTGCTCGCATTCGCCGATAAAGCGGCCGCTCCGATTGTGATTACTCTTCCGGCAAAAGGCGTCGTGCCTGACAGCCATCCCCACTTTCTCGGGAATCTCGGGCAAATCGGCACAAAGCCCGCCTACGAAGCCATGGAGGAATGCGATCTGCTGATCATGCTCGGCACATCGTTCCCGTACAGGGATTATCTCCCGGATGATACGCCTGCCATTCAGCTTGATTCGGATCCGGCGAAAATCGGGAAGCGCTATCCCGTCAATGCGGGAATCGTCAGTGATGCGGCTCTGGGGCTGAAAGAGCTGACGGAATACATTGAATATAAAGAAGACAGAAGATTTTTGGACGCCTGCACCGAGCACATGAAGCATTGGTGGAAGGAAATCGAAAAGGATGAAACCGAAGCGACTCATCCGCTCAAGCCGCAGCAGGTCATTGCCCGGCTTCAGGATGCGGCCGCAGAGGACGCCGTCCTGTCAGTGGATGTCGGAACGGTTACGGTGTGGATGGCCCGCCATTTTAAAATGAAGAAGCAGGACTTTATCGTCTCAAGTTGGCTCGCCACAATGGGATGCGGGCTTCCGGGAGCGATTGCCGCAAGCCTTGCCGAACCTGAGCGGCAGTCCATCGCCATTTGCGGAGACGGCGGATTTTCAATGGTGATGCAGGATCTGCCGACGGCTGTTAAATATAAACTGCCGATTACGGTTGTCGTTTTAAACAACGAAAATCTAGGCATGATTGAATATGAACAGCGGGTCAAAGGCAACATTGACTACGTCACCCAGCTGCAAAATATGGATTACGCCGCTTTTGCAGAAAGCTGCGGGGCAAAAGGCATCAAAGTGACGAAACACGAGGAATTGGCTCCCGCTTTTCATGAAGCGCTCAACTCAAATGAGCCGGTCGTCATCGACGCCGTCATCGGCGACGAGCCGCCGCTTCCGGGAAAAATCACTTACGGCCAAGCGAAGGGCTTCAGCAAATACATGCTGAAAAACTTCTTTGAAAACCAAAAAATCGAAATGCCGTCACTCAAGAAAAGCTTAAAACGGCTGTTTTAAAAAGCGGCGCTTATAATAAAAATAAACAGGCAGCATGCCTGTTTATTTTTTTAGGCTTTCTAATTGATGATTCTTTCTTTAATGACCTCTTCCATGGTAAGGAAGTGGTCAGCGGTTTGAACCCGCTTAGAAGCTTAGAGGACGGGGACCGTAACCGAAAGTATATCGTATTAAAATCTGCGGAAACGGTAAAGGAGATCGTAAATTTCGCAGCTGGCGAGCGATGGCTGATCAAAAAACTCGTGATGGATCAGCGCGGTTTCATCTGAAGAACAGCCAGAGAGCGGTCACAACAGCGATCATAAAGTAATCTCCATCTTTCAGTTTAGTTCCATTTTTGACAAACACATGTGCCGTCCGGTTCGTCTTTGTCCCTTTCGGAGTTTTAAGCGCAATGTTCTTCCCTATATTGTAATAAACAACTTTAAACAAATAATATGCCAGCGAACAGAGTAAAAAGAGCAACATGAACTTGCCAATAAACAATATCATGTTTCATTACTCCCTATTGCAGTTTTTTCGTATGAATATATGACGGAAAAGTCAGGATGTTATATAAAAGGAGAAGTATTTTACCGAGGCTGGTGTTAAACATTAATGAACGGTTCGCCGCAACATCCCCAGATCCGGAACAATTTCAAAACGAAAGAGAAGCCCGAGGATTATTAAAAAACAGCCCCTAATGTGTCCGCTTTTTTTTGAAAATTTGATCCAAGATGAACATAAAGAGGGTGAATAAGAAGGACACCGTAATCATATCTATCAGAAATATATTAGGAGTATCTTTTATTAATAGCAGCCATACCACCTGCAAAACTAAAGAAATAGAAAAATAAGATATATATGTCATGATCCTCATATTTGTTACCCCCTTAGCCTAATTTCTCTTTTGAGATCTTATCCAAATTAGTAAAAAGTATATCCAGGCCCGAAAATAAGAAAGTGATGAACAATGAAAGAAGAATTTCTCCACCTTGAAATATAGATATGTTCTCAATGATATGATTGGAAACGTATTGGATTGAGAAGTAAACAGCAGCCCATGCAAAAATGAATTCAAGGATATAGGCTGACCAAGCAGGTAATGTAAAAACATGAGTCGTTCCTTTTACAATTGCCGTAAGGATTAGCATATAAACTAAAGCTAAGATACTGACGACGACAGAAAATATGTATAAGTCTGAAAGTGAACCATAGATGATATACTCTCCGAAAAAATGATTTACAGTTATAGCTGCAAAATAAATAACTAGGCTGGGTACAGTTATAGCGAAGAACAGGGAGAATCCAATAAGTATGATGAATGCTGCATGAGCTAAGCGGTTTGGCGGTGTATCCACGATCTCTTTTTTTAATAGAAACATAAAAATAAGAGATGAAATCACAAGGCAGCATAAGAAAGTGAGCAAAACAGTAAAAAAGACAGTCATGTGACATCTCCAATGAAAAAGTGCTATTAGAGTGAATCTAACAGCACTTTGCATTTACTTCATACGTATTTTCCTGACGATCATTTATGAATGATTTTAAAAAGCTTTCATTGCTAAAGTTGTCAAATGAGCGAGGTTTTTAGCCTGGCTGTCAGAAAGTCCGGACTTTTTAAGTGAGAGATAAAGATTCTTTTCCACATCAGTCCAGTTTAAGGCGACATACTCGTTCAGCATTTTCTTTAAAACCGGTTCTATATGTTGATTGAAAACGGATTCGAGTTCATTTCTTATTTTCTTTCCTGCTAATTTTTCAACAAGATTGAATAATTTTGTTTTATTTTTCAGCACTTCTCTGATTACATCTTTGACTGGTTTTGACACAGATGCATCGCTTTGTGCTTTAAGTCCGTAGGAAAATTGCGTATCAGTCTGATAAAAAAATGATTTTGTCGTTCCAGTGGCATTGGCAGTATTATGATGATTTTCTTTAGCTAAGGATGCGGGGACAAAAGCAGTAGTTACAAGGGCTAAAGATGCGGCAAACAGAATGCCTTTAGCTGCGTGTCTAATGGGAAATCCTCCTTTAGAAATGTAGTGTAGAGAGAAATGAAAGACTATGTATTTAGGCGGGACCTTTATGATCCGCTTTGAACATTTTTCCCTCTCAGATACCATTCTATCAATAGGTATTTTTTGGGTAAATAGGATTTTAATACGATATTTTTCTCGCAATTCAAAATCTTCTTTGGCAGGATTTATTTTAGCTGCAGTTTCGTGAAATAGAACATGGGCTGGAGCCTGCATGTATAGGCTGATTGAGGCGGAATCACATTTATCGGAGCGGTTTTTATAATGCAGGCTTAGGTAAAAAAATAAACAGGCGGCATGCCTGTTTATTTTCGTTTGCGTGAAAGAGCGAAGAAAAACGGGAAGGCGGAACCGGCCAAAAACGTACCGAATAAAAACATGCCTCCGATGAACACATGGTAGTTCACCCCGCCGATCCAAAGCCCCGTGATTAAGGAAACGATACTTAATGCGATCATCACAAAGCCGGGAATCAGACGTTTCTTACCCGTTGTCCGATAAGCAAAAAGAGAACAGAAGATGCCGATGACAATCGGCACAATCCACAGATAAAAAAGGATAAATACTGACATAAGCAAAACTCCGATTTTTCTTCTATCATACCAAAAACGCCCGGAAAAAGATACGAACGGCACCCGGCGTCAAAAGAAAAACCGGCCGCTGACGGCCGGTTTTTTTCTAACGGAATGAATCGTAAATCACAAACAGATTAAGCGCGATCACCAAAACCGCAATCAGCCAGGCGAGAGCCGTCACCCATTTTCGGTTCGTCAGGGCGCCCATCAGGCGTTTGTTGCTTGTAAACATAATCAGCGGCACGAGTGCAAAGGAGATGCCGAATGAAAGAACGACCTGGCTCCATACGAGCGCTTCTGTGGCGTTGACCCCCGAGATAATGATGATCATCGGCGGAATGATGGTAATGAAACGCCGCAAATAAAGCGGGATACGGTAACGGATGAAGCCCTGCATGATAATATCGCCTGACAATGTGCCGACAGAAGAGCTTGAAAGCCCTGCGGCCAGCAGCCCGATCCCGAAGAGAATGGCTGAAGCCGGTCCGATATAGTGGCCGAATTGCTGATAAGCCACGTCTAAATCTTCTACATACAGCCCGTTCTTGAAGAAAAGCGCGGCGGCGACGATTAGCATGCTTGCGTTAATCGCCCCGGCGATCACCATCGCGATGAGAATGTCAATCGTCTCGAATCTAAAAATCTTTTTCCGCTCATTATCCGTTTTTCCGACGACACGGCGCTGTGTCAGTGCGGAATGTAAGTAAATGGCATGCGGCATCACGGTTGCGCCGAGTATCCCGGTTGCCAAGAGCACACTGTCCATTCCGTCAATTTTCGGGATAAACAGCCCTTCGAGAACAGAGCCGGCGTCAGGTTTGGCAAAGAAGGTCTGCAGAGCGAAGGCGATCACCACGACAAACAGAAGTCCGGCGATGCCCGCTTCCAGCGCCCGGTAACCCCGGCGTTGCAGCTCTAAAATCGCGAATGATCCGATCGCCGCGATAATGGCCGCTTCAACCATCGGTATGCCGAACAGCAGGTTGAGCCCGAGCGCCGCCCCGATAAATTCTGCCAGGTCAGTTGCCATAATCACCAGTTCACCCTGTATCCACAGCCCGGCGGATACCCATTTCGGATACCGGTCTCTGGCGATTTCCGGAAGGTTTTTACCCGTGGCAATGCCGAGCTTCGCGGAAAGAACTTGGATTAAAAAAGCCATCAAGTTTGAAAAGAGGATGACCCACAGCAGCATATACCCAAATTTCGAACCAGCTGAGATATTCGTAGCGAAGTTTCCCGGATCAATGTAGGCAATCGCCGCGATAAAGGCTGGGCCTAAGAAAGGCAGAAGCCGCTTGAATCCCTTGCTTTTGCCGTCAAGTGCATCCTGCACGGCTTTTGCTTGCAGTGATTGTGCTGAGATGTCTTTGCTCATTATGTCTCACCTAAATTCCGATAGATTTTTAGCTAAATAACAAAAAGTTTCCTAGATGCAAATTATTTTATCTACATCATAAATCCGCTATTATGAGATGTCAAGTTCTTTATGTTCAATAAACCGGCACATTGATGCCCTGTTTTATCTATGATATGTATCCCGCCGAAGAAAGGTCCGAAAATGAAAACGGCATCGTTCCGGGAAAGAAGCGATGCCGTTCGCAAAGCGTGTTTCCGCCTCCAATCATGCACGGATGCGTGGAGCGTTCTTTTAAAAAGGTGAAAAGAGGACACTTGCCTATATAACTTCACAACTTTCTGTCCGGTGCAACTGATCCTGAGAAAAAGACGCTGTATTTCCTCCGTTTTCCCGGGTAAATAGAATAATAATGTTTCTTTCCATTGGAAGATAAAACCTTTCTGTACCATTCAAATGACCTCCGGAAAAACTCCGGCCGCTCTGAATAAACGTTTGAATCAACGATATATCAGTGATTCCAGTCCAATAAACGGCTGTTATCTATCAAAAAAAGAATCGGAATGGTCACTTGCGAAGAAAAGAAGTTGGAGCATTAGACTTATTTCAGTCTCCCGGGCAAAAAAGTATAATAACGTCAGGAAAGCTTTCCGGCCATATGATAAAAGAGGGGGAATTTTCTTGGTACGTCGTTTGTCGATCATTTCTTTAGCCATGATTTTTGCTGTTTCTTTATTCGCTTTTGGCGGCTCTGCATCAGCAGCAGCTTTCAAACCTAAAGCTGAACCGGACGTTTCCATTTTAGCCAGCGGGGGCACAGTCGGTATTTACGGTGCTAATATGCGCTCATGCTCTAAGGTCAGCTGTTCAACGATCACAACATTCTCAAGCGGTAAAAAAATTACAGGTTCTTGGGTCACCGGAGAATATGTTCAAGGCCACTACACCAATTCCAATAAATGGCTGAAAGTCACGTATGCAGGAGCGACAGGCTACGTTTCAGTCACCACACTATCTTATTATTACGGTTTATAAGCAGAAAAACCTCGTTCTCTTGAGAGCGGGGTTTTTCTATATTCCGATTCAATTTCCGCGTTTCGTTTCATCCTCGTGTTTCATCAGCTGATCGATTTCTTCCTTAGAAGCGTTTTTTTTCCACTCTTTCGCCTGACTTGTCGCAATGGGAATAGCCCGTCCTTCTTCATAACCCTCATCTACCATCGCATTCGCGATTTCGATCGCTTTTTTCTTCACAGGTTCCTCGAGATTCTTCAATGATTGCGGATAATCCTTCATAGACCAAGGCATGTCTATCACTCCTTTATGAAAAGTGTTTCCCGCCTGAAGAAAAAGAAAACCGCCTCATCAAAAAGAATGACAGCTATTTTTACGAGAGACCAGCAATTTCCGAATAAAATATAAAGGATAAAGAAGCAAGTACAGATTGAATGCCCACCACATGAGATCAAAATCACCGATAAATACCCAAAAGGCAATCGCTTGCAGGCCTGAACAAAAGGTCAGCACAAGTGATATTAATGCGAAATGGCGCCATAACGAATGTTTCCGTTTATAAAGAAACAAGCTGTACAGCCCGGTCAATGAAATGAAAATATCTAGGGGAAAGAATGACCAGTTCCAGGCCATTATCATGGCGTTATCATAATCTTTAAACGCCATGTTTTTTGGAATCCACTCAAAAAAAGTAACAATCCAATAAATGATAAATCCAATATCTGTAATGAGGAAGAGAACCTTTAACCCTTTCATCATCTGTTTCTGTCCGTATGAACGCTGATGCCGTTTGATGACGTTTCACTTTCAGAAATAAAGTTTAAGGAAACGACACCGATGATGATCAGAAGAACAGAGACAGCTTTTATGACAGAGAACTGTTCATGAAAGAAAAAAATTCCGATCATGGAAATCAGCACGATCCCCATTCCCGACCAGACCGCATACGCGATGGAGACACTTATATATTTCAAAGTCAAAGTAAGAAAACAAAGGCTGCCGATATAAAACAATAACAATAAAATACTTGGAACAAGTTTTGTAAATCCATTTGATAATTTCATGCTGACCGTACCCAATACTTCAAAAATGATCGCTAAACTTAAATAAATCCATTGCATACAGCATTCTCCTTCAATCGTATTATTCAAAATTATACAATATATAGAATTTGAAGAAAATTAATCAATGGAATGTTTTCCGGATAAAAAGTCCGGCCGGGTGTAAAAAGAAAACGCCATAAAGGTATACTATGTAGAAAGAAATCAGAAAGGACGTGCAGGACGGGTGACAGAAGAGCGGACAGACCTGGAAAGACAACTGAGAGACATTCAAAAATGGGAAAAGGCGCAGCAGAGGGCGATGTTCTGGCAAACATTCACCCGCTTGCCGTTTCAGCTTTTGGACAAGCTGACACCGCAATTTATTCAGAGGAAAATCGGACTCATTCTCGATGAAACGGGAACGTTTATTCAGTCAGGCGGACAGTACCTTACATCAGAAAAGCGCATCATGAAAAAGTTTCAAAAACGGCTGCCGCACGGTACATGTCAAACGCTTCACGACATCCGCAATGCGCCGCTTGCCGTCATGGACGAAATCGCAGAAGCCATAGCGCGTACAAGCGTAAAGGCCGCGACGGTGCAGGGAGCCGCAACGGGAGTCGGCGGCGTGTTTACGCTTGCGGCAGACATTCCGGCGATGCTCGGCCTGTCCTTAAAGACGCTGCAAGATATCGCGGTTGCTTACGGCTTTGATCCGAAAGACAAAAAAGAACGCGTGTTTATCGTCAAATTGCTTCAGCTTGCATCCAGTGACGTCATCGGAAAAAAAGCGATCCTGCAAGATTTACGGCAATATGATCAAAACGACCAAACCTATCAGCGCGTCGCCTCGCAAATCCAAGGCTGGCGGGAAGTCGTTTACAGCTACCGTGATACGTTCGCCGCGAAAAAACTGCTGCAAATGGTTCCGGCCGCAGGCATCATCTTCGGCGCGTCCGCCAACCGTTCAGCTTTAGAAAGCATCGCGGAAACAGGCATCATGCTTTATAAAAAACGCCGGATTCTAAAACGCATGAACGATACAGAATGATAAAAAACCACCCGAAAACACATTCAATGTGTTTTCTTTGTTTAGCAGTTCTGAAATCGGGAAACCAACAACCAACACCAATTAAAGGAGGAATTCAAAAATGGCACAAGATAATAACAAAATGAGCAGAGAAGAAGCAGGTAAAAAAGGCGGAGAAGCTACAAGCAATAACCATGACAAAGAATTCTATCAGGAAATTGGTCAAAAAGGCGGAGAAGCCACAAGCAAAAATCACGACAAAGAATTCTATCAGGAAATCGGTGAAAAAGGCGGAGAAGCCACAAGCAAAAATCACGACAAAGAATTCTATCAGGAAATCGGTGAAAAAGGCGGAGAAGCCACAAGCAATAACCATGACAAGGAATTCTATCAGGAAATCGGCCAAAAAGGCGGAGAAGCTACAAGTAAAAATCATGACAAAGAGTTTTATAAAGAAATCGGCCAAAAAGGCGGAAATAGACGAAGCAGCTAATAAAAGCATAAAAGGCAGACAACCTGCAGATCAAAAGCGATCCGGCACATCAGCCGGATCGCTTTTGATTTTGGGAAAATCTTGATCTGAGCCGCAAAACCGATACAATAAAATGAAAAAGGGGTTTTTCACTCGTGTCTGACATGCTGAATTTGCTCGCTATCGCCAATAAAGTCAAAGAAAAACACGACAATTTTTCAATCGCGGAGATCAATGACCACTGTGTGCGCCTCGCAGTGTTTAAGGGAGAATATGACTGGCACCATCACCCTGACTCAGATGAATGGTTCATCGTTCTGGAAGGTGAGCTGCTGATCGATTTTAAGGACAAAGAAACCGCAGTGCTCAAAGCAAATGACAGCCTGCTCATCCCGAAAGGCACGATTCACCGCACCCGCTCTTACGTCAGAACCGTGAATCTCTGTGTCGAGCATACGCATGCGAAAACAGTCATCACAGAGGAACGGTCATGCTGATCAAAAAGATTGTATGTGAAACAGACGCTGCAAACGCTGAAGCATTTGCGCAAGCACAGTCAAGGTGGGGAGCATTATCATGTGTAAATGGCTTCGTCAGACAGGCCGGCGGCTGGCGGAAAAACGCAGACGGCCTGTTCATCGCAGAGATCATCAGCGTTTGGGAGGACAGACAGGCCTATGATGATTTTATGGAGAACGAACATGACCGCATATACGAAGAAAACGAGCAGAAGGCTGCGATTCTATCAATGGAAGTGATGCTGTACGAGGGGGATGAACCTTTCATTCACGAGCTGTTACATCACCTGGACATCCGATACGAACCGGATTGGACAGTTGTGCGCACATAAAAAAAGCCCCTTTAGAGGCTTTTTTATTTTCGTCCGGGAAGCGTGTTGTGGACATACGGCGGGACGGGGTCCAGCTTAGCTATTTCGCCGTGCGCTTTCGGTTCCTTTTCGTATTCAAATGGTTCTCCGTCCGGCGCTGTTTCCTTCAGCCAATTTTGTTCAGCGCTTTCTGCTCCATCTGAGAAATGAATAAGCTTATGGGAGAATGACTGTTTTTCCAGCGCCTTCGGGAATGTCGAAGGAACGATCGGACCTTCCTGTTCTTCTAATTCTTTAATGGCCGCAAGCCATTGGTTTTGATGCATGGTATCGCGGGCCAATAAAAAGCTGAGCATATCTTTCACGCCTTTATCATCGGTCATTTCATACAGGCGTGCGACTTGAAGCCTTCCTTGTGATTCGGCGTTCAGATTGGCGCGGAAGTCTGCCAGAAGGTTTCCGCTTGCGACGATATAGCCTGCGCTCCACGGAACGCCCGTGCTGCTCTCCGGCATGGCGCCGAGTCCTGAGACAATGGCATGATGCGGGTTCATCCCGCCTAAAATGGACCCGATGACCGGATCATCAGCCGCTTTTTCCTGCTCTGCCAGCGGGGCGTCTTCTAACAGTCTCGCAATCATCGTCGCGATCATTTCGACATGGCCGATTTCTTCCGTCGCGGTATCCATCAGAAGATCCTTATATTTTTCATTGCCCCGTGTATTCCATCCTTGGAACAAATATTGCATGGCGACGGATATTTCCCCGTATTGTCCCCCTAAAATTTCCTGCATCTTTTTTGCGAACAGCGGGTCAGGACGATCCGGTTTAGCCGGATGCTGCAGTTTTTTCGTATGTGTAAACATGTCTCCATCTCCTTTTTTGCTCTGTCCCTATTTACTTCCCCGGCGGGAAAAGGGATGAAACGGAGATGGGCGTATTGGTCCTGCTAAGGCTCGCGGCGCAAGGA
Organism: Bacillus sp. R45; assembly: GCF_021729365.1. Classification (NCBI taxonomy): domain Bacteria; kingdom Bacillati; phylum Bacillota; class Bacilli; order Caryophanales; family Bacillaceae; genus Bacillus; species Bacillus sp. R45. The sequence goes on from NZ_CP091421.1 coordinate 451,244, forward strand.
TAACAAATCCTGCACAAGCCCGCGGCCGATCACCTGTTCATATTGTCCGTAAATCGGGTCGAGGCGTTTCATCCATGTGTTCTTTTCCGCTTTGCTCAGCACATGAATATGAATGGATGAATTCTTCTTTATCTCTTCAAGCTGGTCTTTATTCATTTTCTCAGCGGAGGCTTCGTTCCATTCCGTCGTTTCTCTCATCGCCTCCGTTAAGATGGTTCTCGTTTTTTCTGTCTGTGAATTCCAGAAATGCTCGTCGGTCATCACGGCATAACCGAGGTACCCGTGATTGCTGATTGTCAAATAATCTTGAACATTATAAAATTTTTTAGAATAGATATTTGAAATCGTATTTTCCTCTCCGTCTACGAGATTGCTTTCCAAGAGCTGAAACGTGGAATTAAAGGAATCCTGCCGCGGGTGCGCGCCGAGCAGGCGGTACTGGTCCTCGATCACGCTGCTCGGCATGATCCTGAGCGCCTGTCCTTTCAAATCGTCCGGAGAGAAGATCGGCCCTTTATTTGACGTGAGCTGCTTAAACCCGTTCGTCCAGTACGCCAGTCCTTTCAAATGATGCTTTTCTAAAGAAGCGAACAGGCGCGTGCCGATTTTGCCGTTGAGGCCTTCTTGCACGGCTTTATAGTTTGTAAACGCGTACGGCAGATCCAAAACACCCCATTCGGGAGACAGTGATCCGAGCTTTGAGGTGGAGGGGGCGATGAATTGCACGTCCCCGTTTTGGAGGGCGTTTATTTCTTCATTATCTGAATAGAGGCTCCCGTTTGGAAATACCTCTACTTTAATGGTGCCGCCGGACTTTTGATAGACCAGGTCGGCAAATTTATTCGCCGCCCGCCCTTTAGGCGTGTTTTCAGCCACGACATGGCTGAATTTGAAAACCATTTGATCTTTCAGGCCTTCCTGTTCGTCATCATAATACGGTTCTTCCGTTGAGAAACGATCATGAAAGCCGATGAATAAAGCGGTTCCGATACCGAGTACCATCAGGCTGAGACAAGTCAGCAAGCTTTTCATCGAAAACCCCCTCCGCCATTTTCTATAACAAGCATAATCGGGCGGGCCGTTTTCGTAAAGAGACGGAAAGGAAGAGGCCAATGACGAAAAAAAAGCTTACCATCCGCTGGAAAATCACCATACTTTCTTATATCGTCGTGCTTTTTACCTTTTTGATCGTCGGCATCGTGCTGGTCGGCAATATCCAGCATACAGAGGAGCGTGAGCTGAAAAAACGGCTGATGAATACCGCGCGGACGGTATCTGAGATGACCGATGTCAAACGCGCCCTGGAGCAGAAAAAACAAAGGGAAGACGTGCGCCATGCGGTCGAAGAAATAAGGATCATCAATGAAGCGGACTACATCGTCGTCATGGATATGGATCATATCCGCTATTCACATCCCGTCAGCACAATGATCGGAAAGCGTTCAAGGGGTGAGGACGAAGCCGCGGCGTTCGCCGAGCACATTTATTTTTCCGAAGCAAAGGGAGAGATCGGCACCGCCGTCCGCGCTTTTTATCCCATCAAAGACCGGGATTTGAATCAGATCGGCGTTGTCCTTGCCGGTAAAACGCTGCCCGGATTCGGTGAAATTCTTCTTCAGCTGAAACATGAAATACTGTTTATCGTTCTGCTGGCGCTCGGGTTCGGACTGGCCGGCTCCTTTTTGCTGGCCCGCCACATCAAAAAACAAATGTTTTGGCTCGAGCCCCATGAGATCGTGAGAATGTATGAGGAACGGACCGCTACGTTTCATTCGATGAATGAGGGCGTCATTGCGATCGATAATCAGCATCACATCACCATTTTTAATGAAAAAGCGAAGCAGATATTCAATGTCAGACAAGAGACCGACGGCAGGCTGATCTGGGACGTGTTAAAAGATTCGCGGCTCCCTGAAATCGTCGAGCGGAACCGAGCCGTATATAATGAAGAAATCCAAGTCAGCGGAAAGGTGATCATGAGCAGCAGAATTCCGATTGTCATGAAAAAGAAGGTCATCGGAGCCGTCGCCATTTTTCAGGACAGGACGGAAGCGGCGAAAATGGCGGAAGAACTGACAGGTGTGAAAAATTTTGTCGATGCGCTCAGAGTCCAAAATCATGAACATATGAACAAGCTTCACACCATCGCGGGGCTGATTCAGCTCGGAAAATCAGAAAAAGCGCTCCGGCTTGCTTTTAAGGAATCATCAGAACAAGAAAGCGTCACTGATTTTCTTCATCAGGCCATTCAGAATGACGCCGCGGCGGGGCTGCTGTTAAGCAAAATCAAAAGAGGAAAAGAGCTTGGCATTTCTGTGAAAATTGATGAAAACAGCAGTTTCTCGGCATTTCCGGAGCATGTCGACCAGCATGACATCGTCGTCCTGCTCGGCAATTTAATTGAAAATGCGTTCGGCGCATTCGAAACAGCGGACACGGAGGACAAACATATTGACATCAGTATCGAGCAAAATGATGAAGTGCTTGCTATATTAATAGAAGACAACGGAAGCGGGATTTCCGATCAGCACATCCCGCGCCTTTATGACAAAGGGTTTACCGTCAATAAAACGGGAGGAACGGGATACGGCTTGTACCTCGTCAAACAAATCGTCGACAAAGGGATGGGCGTGATTGAAGTCGACACACGGCAGGGACAGGGAACGGCATTTTCTATATTATTTCCGATGAAGGGGGAGAAATCATTCGATGGACATCAAGGTGCTGCTTATTGAAGATGACCCGATGGTGCAGGAGGTGAATAAAGAATTTATCACCGGTGTTTCAGGGTTCAGCGTCATCGCCACGGCCGCTGACGGAGACGAGGGAATCAGGCTTATAAAAGATCTGCGGCCCGGGCTCGTGGTATTAGACGTATACATGCCGAAAAAAGACGGAATTAAAACGCTCCAGGAAATCAGAAAACAAAAGCTCGAAGTGGACGTCATCATCGTCTCGGCCGCAAAAGACAAAGAAACAATCCAGCTTATGCTGCAAAACGGTGCGGCCGACTATATTTTGAAGCCGTTTAAGCTGGAGCGGATGAGGCAGGCGCTCGAAAACTATAAACAATATAAACGGAAAATTGAAGAGCATGACACCATGTCGCAAGAGCAGCTTGACATGCTGCTGAAAATTCCGCAAAATCCGTCCCGGGATCTGCCGAAGGGGTTAAACCATTTTACGATGAATGAAATTTTGACCTATATGAAACAGCAGACGGAGCCGCTTTCAGCTGAAGAAGCCGCCAAAGCGCTCGGAATCGCAAGGGTGACGGCGCGGCGTTATCTTGATTTTCTTGAGAAGGACGGTCAGATTAAGCTCGACATTCAATACGGGGGAGTGGGACGGCCGGTTAACCGCTACAAATTCGTCCGCTAGCCGAGACCAAAAAGACCAAAATGTCCGTTATGATCATAAGCTTCCCCTCTTCGTATGAAAACGCTATCATTTTTGTATAGACGCAGCGAGAGGCAAGGGGGAGTAGGAATGAAAATTTTCAAAAATCTTACGGTGCAGGTCATCACGGCGGTGATCATCGGCGTCATTGTCGGACTCGTTTGGCCTGAGGCCGGGAAGCAGATGAAGCCGCTCGGCGATACATTTATCAATGCGGTAAAAATGATTATCGCACCGATCATATTCCTGACGATCGTGCTTGGCATCGCCAAGATGGGAGACATGAAAAAAGTCGGCAAAGTCGGGGGAAAAGCATTTATTTATTTTGAAGTCGTGACCACCATTGCCCTTATTATCGGACTTCTGGTCGTCAATATCATGAAACCCGGTGAGGGCCTTGATTACAGCAAGCTTGAAAAAGGGGATGTCTCTCAGTACACCCAAAACGGGGGACAGGGGATTGACTGGATTGAATTTATCACTCACATCGTTCCGTCAAATATGGTTGACGCTTTCGCAAAAGGCGACATTCTTCAGGTCTTATTCTTTTCTGTTTTATTCGGTGTCGGCCTGGCGGCGCTCGGTGAAAGAGGCAAAAGCATTATTGATTTCTTTGATAAACTGTCGCACGTTTTTTTCAAAATCATCGGCTACATCATGCGCGCGGCGCCGATCGGCGCATTCGGGGCCATGGCCTATACGATCGGGCACTTCGGCCTTGATTCCATCAAGCCGCTGGCGAGTCTGATGCTGTCTGTATACGTTACGATGTTCCTGTTTGTATTTGTCGCTTTGAATATCATTTGCAAACTATTCGGTTTCAGCTTGTGGAACTATCTCCGTTTTATTAAAGATGAACTGCTCATCGTTCTCGGCACAAGCTCTTCTGAGTCCGTCCTTCCGCGGATGATGGATAAAATGGAGCGTTACGGCTGTTCCAAATCGGTTGTCGGCCTTGTCATTCCGACGGGATATTCTTTTAACCTGGACGGCACCTCGATCTATCTGTCCATGGCGACGGTTTTTCTGGCGCAGGTGTTCGGCGTTGATCTTACCATCGGCCAGCAGGTTACGATCATTCTCGTGCTGATGCTGACATCAAAAGGCGCGGCGGGCGTAACCGGAAGCGGATTTATCGTGCTCGCCTCCACTTTATCGGCGCTTCAGGTTATTCCGCTGGAGGGACTGGCGCTGCTCCTCGGCGTTGACCGCTTTATGAGTGAAGGAAGGGCGATCGTCAACCTGATCGGAAACGGAATCGCCACCATCATCGTAGCCAAGAGCGAAAATGAGTTTGACGAAGCGAAAAGCACACAGGCCGTAAAAGAAATGAAAACGGCGGTATAAAAGGAAAGGAACGGCATGCATCCGGCATGCCGTTCTTTTTTTCGGCCGCCATGAGTAAAAAAGATAAATTTGTTTAAATTTATTAGGAGGTGGACAAAGACCTTAGCGTCATTTTGTTATATAATTTACAATTAGAGAGTGAAAGATGAAATCTAAGGGCTTTTTGTCCTAGCAGGAGTGTATAAATGGCGGCTATTTTTAAATTTTTTCAGCATCCGGGTGTCAGACGTTTTTCCGTTTTTCTTGTTTTGACTGGGGTGTTAGTTGTATTCCGAAGTATGATTAATTTGATTTTGCTTACGTTTATTTTTACTTTTCTGATGGATCGGCTGGAGACTGTCATCCGGCATGTGTTGAACCATTTTTTCCGGATCAGCCAGAGGGTGGTCATCACCATTTTATATATTGCGCTGGCTGTCGGGGCGACTGTCGGAGGCTTTGTCTTTTACCCGATTGTTGCCAAGCAGATTGAACAGCTGATTAAGCAGATCAAGCACATCGCGTATCATCCCGATGTCATTCCGTTTTATGATGAGATATCGAGCGTGTTCGGCGATATCAATATCGGTTCCTATGTAAAAGAAGGTTTTAATGTACTGTATACATACTTGGCCGATATCAGCACTTTCGGTTTGCAGGTCGTGATGTCACTGATTCTCAGCATGTTTTTCCTGTTCGAGAAAAAGCGGCTCACGGAGTTTATGAAAAAATTTCAGCACAGCAAGCTGTCTGTTTTTTACTACGAACTTGCTTATTTCGGCAGCAAATTTGCGAGAACATTCGGCAAAGTGCTTGAAGCCCAATTTATTATCGCGCTGGTGAACTGTATCCTCACCTTGATCGCATTGGCGATTCTGCATTTTCCGCAGCTGTTCGGCCTGTCCATCATGGTCTTTTTCCTCGGGCTCATTCCCGTGGCGGGTGTGGTGATTTCGCTCATTCCGCTCAGCATCATCGCGTATACGACGGGCGGCGCTGCGTACGTCATCTACATCGTGCTGGTCATTTTCGTCATTCATGCGATTGAGACGTACTTCCTTAATCCGAAACTGATGTCAGCAAAAACGGAACTGCCGATCTTTTTTACCTTTACGGTTCTGATTTTCTCAGAACATTTCTTCGGCATTTGGGGCTTGATTATCGGAATTCCGATTTTTGTGTTCCTGCTTGATATTCTGGATGTCGTCAATAATGAGGAGAAGGAAAAAAACGGACCGGTCCCGGATAAGACATAACGACGGCTCCGGCTCTTCACGAATATATGACTAATGTTATAATGCAGACAGTGCCTATGTACGGGCACTGTTTATTTTTTGTGAAAAAGGAGGAAGGCTGTATGACTGAGCCGATTTTACATATTGAAGGCCTTGACAAAACAATAGGCAAAAAGCACATTTTAAAAAACATCAGCATGGATGTCAGGCAGGGCGAGATCATCGGTTTGCTCGGTCCGAACGGGTCGGGAAAAACCACACTTATCCGAATCATCGTCGGCCTTTTAAAGAAAAACAGCGGCACGATTACAATTAACGGCTTTCAGCACGATGCTGATTTCGAAAAAGCGCTTGAATCCGTCGGAGCGATCGTGGAAAATCCTGAATTCTACCCGTACCTGACGGGGTGGGAAAATCTGAAGCACTTTGCCAACATGCACAAAAACATCAAAGAAGACAGGCTTCAGGAAGTCATCGAGCGGGTCGGGCTCACAAATGCCGTTCATGACAAAGTTAAAACGTATTCCCTTGGCATGCGTCAGCGTCTCGGGATTGCACAGGCCATTCTTCACCGTCCGAATCTGCTCATTTTAGATGAACCGACAAACGGGCTTGATCCCGGCGGAATGAAGGATTTCCGCGATCACTTAAAGGAACTCGCGGAGCTTGAAGGGACGAGCATCCTTTTTGCGACGCATTTATTGCGTGAAGTGGAGGACCTTTGCGACCGTGTCATCATCATTCAAAAAGGTGAGATCAAAACAGAGGTTGTTCTGCGCGGCGCTGCGGAAAAAGAAGAAAAAGCCATCCTCGACATTCAGCCGGCTGACGAAGCCTTCGAATGGCTGTCCCAGCAGCAATTCGTTCCGGAGAAAAACGGCGGGAGCATTACCGTCACCGTAGCGAAGAAGGACATCCCGGCATTAAACCGTGCGCTCGTCGGACAAGACTTTCTCGTGTATTCCATCATGCCGTATGCGGAATCGCTGGAGGATGAATTCATGAAAGTGACGACGGCGCTTCAAGAGGAGGGGGAGACGAATGTTTAAATTGACAGCGAATGAGCATATGAAACTCTTTAACCGAAAAGTCTCATTAGTGGCGCTGATTCTGATGGCCGTTCTCCAATTTATTATGGCGCTTGTCATTAAACGGCTTGTCATCAGTTCCGGAACGGATGAGAATTTCATCGGCTATATGGCGTACGCCCCCGGGCTGAATATTCTGCTTGAGGCATTAACGATCGTGATCGCGGCAACGATCATTTCCGCTGAATTTGATAAGAAAACGATCAAATTTTTGTTAATCCGCCCGGTAAAGCGGGAGCGGATTTTTGTATCTAAACTCATTACCGTATTTTTGGTCAGCTTGTACCTGTATGCGGCGTACTATATTCTGTCTCTGCTGTTCGGCATGGCTTTCTTCGGAGTGTCGGTGACATCTGAATCAGGGACGCTTCTTGTGAACACCCTGAAAGTAATCGGCACGAACTGGGTCGAGGCGTTTGCGATGGCATGCTTTGGCTTGTTGTGTTCTTCTGTATTCCGAAACAGCGCAACGGCCGTCATTTTGTCATTTATCGTGCTGTACGGCGCAAAATCACTTGTGACGATTATGTCGCTCTTCCAAAACAAATGGGGAAGTTTTCTGCTGTTCGCAAATACTGACCTGACGCAATATATGAGCGGGGCGAAGCCGCTGTTTGCGGGAATGACGCCGTTATTTTCCGCAGGCATTATCATTATCCATATCGTATTCTTCTTAGCCGTCGCTTGGTGGAGCTTTTGCAAACGCGATGTTCGGGTATAAAGTAAAGGAATGACATTTTTGTGAAAAAGATCACGATAAATCAATAATTTATGCTATTTTGATTTATAATAAAGGTAATGACGGAGGTGCTCACTTGAGAAATTTTATTACCGCATTACCGATTGTGTTATTGCTTGGTTTTTCCTTTGTGTCATTCATGTTTCAATTCGAACATCTTGTTTATTTCAGGCTTGCGCTGGGTTTGTTTTCTACAGTGGGGCTGTTTCTCTTATATAAAATGAAGACGGGATTCCGTTATTTCATCATCTACCTGTATGCAAGCTGGATCGTGCTTGCGGCGGTTACCGCGTTTGAAGAGCCGATTTTTTCAAGCTTTTTCTTTGGCGGGCTTGTGATGACGATGGGTTATCTCACATATATGCTGATTTATCTCGGGCTCAAGCAGGACCGCGGCCCGGAAGCAGTCTGAACGCGCTATTCTATGGAATAGCGTGTTTTTTTGTACAGCCTTACAGTTGCGAAACGAGACTTGAATCTCTATAATACTTATTAACTTTATCGGAATTATAATGGGGGGATTCCAGTGTCTTTATGGATACAGAATGAACGGCAGCGGGAATGGATGGAAAAAATCGGCCTGCTTGCAGACGAATTTCAAAAAACAGCCGCGCTTGATGATGAGGCGGGCCGTTTTCCCGCGGAGAAAATTCAAAGACTGCGCGACGCGGGATATACGGCGTTAACGGTACCTGAGGCATTCGGCGGTGCAGGCATTTCCGTTTATGAGATGGTGCTGTTTCAGGAACGGCTGGCGCGGGGAGACGCGGCCGTCGCTCTCGGAATCGGCTGGCATTTATCCGTCATGGGTGAGCTCGGAGAAGGAAACAGCTGGGATGAAGGTGTCTTTTCATTTATCACAAAAGAGGTGAAAAAGGGAGCCGTCCTGAACAGGGCAGCGACGGAACGGCAGACCGGCAGTCCGACGAGGGGAGGAAGACCCGGCACTTCCGCTGTCAAAAAAGACGGAAAATGGGTGCTGAACGGCCGAAAAACCTTTACAACCCTTTCGCTGACTTTGGATTATATGCTTGTGACGGCATGGATTGAAGAAAAACAAACGACCGGTGTTTTTCTCATTCATAAAGATCAGGCAGGCGTTTCAGTCGAAGAAACATGGGATATGATTGCCATGAAGGCGACCGGAAGCCATGATCTCCTTTTAGATCATGTCACGGTCAGTGACGAGCGGCTTGTGGAGCTTATCAGCGGGCCGAGAGCGGCGAAAGTGAATGGCTGGCTGCTTCACATTCCCGCTGCTTATCTGGGCATCGCTCAAGCGGCAAGGGACTATGCCGTCCGGTTTGCATCTGAATATTCGCCGAACAGCCTGAACGGACCGATTAAAGACGTGCCGGCCGTTCAGCAGCGTGTCGGGGAAATGGAGCTTGAATTGTTAAAAGCGAGACAGTTTCTCTTCACGGCGGCGCAAATGTATGATGACCCGAAACGCCGCCCTTTCATCAAAAGCGAGCTCGGCGCGGCTAAACATATTGTGACAAATGCCGTCCTTTCTGTTGTTGACAAAGCAATGAGAATCACCGGCGCAAAAAGCCTGGAGCGAAATAATCCGCTTCAGCGGTATTATCGGGATGCCCGGGCCGGCCTTCACAATCCGCCGATGGACGATGCGGTCATCGGCAAATTAGCGGCGGAAGCCTTTGAGCAATAAAAAAAAGAGCCTGAAAAAGGCTCTTTTTATGTATGGCTGTTGTGCCTGAGCAGTTTTTGATGCTTGCGGTCAATTCTGTCATAGATCACATTCATCAGCTTTTGATTATTCATAATGGCCGCCTTGTTTTCTTTTATCAGCTGTTCGTATGTTTTTATTTTACGTTTCGCCATGAGCCCGCACCTTCCTTACATATTTGTATTCGCTTTCTAATTCTCCGAGCGATAATTCATATAAATGCCGTTCCGACTTTTTGTATATTCCGTTATTGATCAGCAAATGGATCAGATGTTTTTTTCGTCCTTCAACTGATGATCTGAGCTGAGGAGAAGACCTCATGATTACCCTCCTAATCAAATGATATTGAGAATCATTATCAGTTAATGAAAGTATACAATGGACATATTCATATGTAAAGGAAAAATACCGCCAATTTTTCGACAAATAGTTTCCCGGGGAATAATGCTGTCGAATATTGCATTTGGTCAGATCAAAGCTGCTATTTTTCCGCTTTTCCATCCATACTATGAATGAGAATGGAGGAGTCCTTACATGAATGATCAAACGGCAAACTTAAAACGGGGCGAAAAAGGCGCGATTCTTAATATCGCCGCGTACCTCATCCTTGCCGCCGTCAAACTGGTGATCGGTCTTATTTATCATTCCGAAGCGCTCAGTGCGGACGGGTTAAATAATGCCACGGATATTGTCGCATCACTGGCTGTGCTGATCGGGCTCCGGATTTCCCAGCGCCCCGCGGACAGTGATCATGCCTACGGACATTATCGGGCTGAAACAATTTCTTCATTAATTGCGTCTTTTATTATGATGGCGGTCGGTATTGAAGTGCTGATCGGAGGAGCAAAGGCGATTGTCAGCGGAACGGAGGCCGAGCCGAGCTTCATTGCGGCATGGACGGCGCTAGGAAGCGCGATTGTCATGTACGGCATGTATGTATATAACAGCCGTCTTGCGGATCGGGTTAAAAGTTCTGCGCTTCATGCGGCGGCGAAAGACAGCCGTTCTGACGCCTATGTCAGTATTGGGGCGTTGATAGGCGTCTTAACGGCCCGGCTTCATCTGCCGTGGATTGATCCGGTCATTGCTTTTCTGATCGGAATTATCATCTGTAAGACGGCATGGGATATCTTCAAAGATGCTTCCCACTCATTAACGGACGGGTTTGATCTGAAAGATTTGGAGCCGTATAAACACACAGTGAAAGAAATAAAAGAGGTCAGCAGGCTGAAGGATGTGAAAGCAAGGTATTTGGGGAGCACGGTTCATGTGGAAATGGTCATTACGGTAGATCCGGGACTGTCTGTGAAAGAAGGCCATGAAGTAGCCGATGAAGTCGAATATGCAATAAAACATGAACATGATGTGACTCATGTCCATGTCCATGTAGAGCCTGAAGTCATAAACAAAGATCGTGAAACGAATTAAATATGCTGTGATAAAAACTCTGTGACTTCTTCGGGCGTTTTCGCGTTTGCGCTGTGAAGATGCGCTTTCTTTTCGCCGTTTTTAAAGATCAGAAGGCTCGGTATGCCCATTACCTGATATTTGTCGGCAAGCTCAGGGAGCTCGTCTCTGTTCAGCTCATACCAATCATTTTGATTATATTCTTCCAAAATATCGCCGATGAACATATTCATGCGCGTGCAGTCAGGGCACCAATCAGCGAAAAATTTCACGATGATTTCCTTGTCGGATTGAATAAGTTCATTAAATTGTTCTGTTGTACTGATTTTTTTCATATGACACATCTCCTTTTCCATGCCATTTTAATATAAAATAAAAAGGAATTACATACAAATGCTTTCATATTCAGAATGCCCAAAAATAATTAGATCATTTTCTGAGGAAAGTGATAAGATAGTAAAGATGAATTGTTGTGGGGGGAATATCCATTGAAAACAAGTCTAGGATTGGTGTACGGCGGAAAGTCAGCCGAACACAATGTATCGCTGCAGACAGCATTAGCTGTAACAAAAGCGCTTAATACTGAGAAGTTTGATATACATCCGATTTACATCACTGAAAAAGGAGAATGGCAAAGAGGCCCGCTGCTGACTGAGCCGGTTTCCAACGTGAAAATGCTTCAGTTGGAACAAAACGGTGAAAGTTTCGCTCTATCAGCATTGAACCGGGAAATGTTTCCTGAAGCGTCGCCTGACGAAAAGGCGCCGATCGATGTCGTATTTCCGCTTCTGCACGGACCGAACGGTGAAGACGGCACCATTCAGGGACTGCTGGAATTGCTGAACGTTCCTTATGTCGGCAACGGAGTGCTTGCATCATCAGCCGGCATGGATAAAGTCATCATGAAGCATTTGTTCGCTCAAGCGGGGCTTCCGCAGGCGAAGTACGCCGCTTTCTTAAAAAAGGACTGGAAACAGACGCCGGACAGCTGCTTACAGCAGGTTGAAGAGAAGCTGGGATATCCGTGCTTCGTCAAACCGGCGAACCTCGGGTCAAGCGTCGGAATCAGCAAATGCCGAAATCGCGAAGAGCTTGAAAAAGCCTTCGAACTGGCTTTTGAGTATGACCGGAAAATTGTGGTGGAAGAAGGAATCGCCGGCAGAGAAATCGAAATCGGCGTACTCGGAAATGACGAACCGAAATGTTCCGCCGTCGGTGAAATCGCGCCGAAAACCGACTTTTACGATTACAAAGCGAAATATGAAGACGGCGACACGGATTTAATGATTCCCGCGCAAGTGACGGATGAACAATATGCGGAAATCAGCGAGATGGCGATTAAAGCCTTCAAAGCGATTGACGGATCAGGCCTTGTCCGCGCCGATTTCTTCCTGACCAATGACGGTCAAGTGCTCATTAACGAAGTGAACACAATGCCGGGCTTTACGCCATTCAGCATGTTCCCGCTGCTTTGGAAAGAAGCAGGCGTAGATTACAGTGATCTGATCGAACAGCTGGTTGAGCTGGCAAAAGAACGCCATGCCGAAAAACAGCTGATTAAACATACATTTTAATGAAGACGGACACTGCCTGAAGGGGCAGTGTCTTTTCCCGTAACAGACAACATTTTCAGAAAGCGAGGTGCCACCTTTGATAAAGCGAACTGTAAAACGAATCGCCGACATGGTCAAAGGCACACTGACAAACCCTGTATTTGAACAAACAATGATTGAGGGCGCCGCAACCGATACGCGGACTTTGGAAAAAAATCAGCTGTTCATTCCTTTAAAAGGCGAGCATTTTAACGGCCATACCTTTGTGCCGCAAGCATTCGAAAAAGGCGTTTCCGCGGTGTTGTGGGACCGCTCTGAACCGAATCCGCCGGAAGAGCGTGCCGTCATCCTTGTCGATGACACGCTGGAGGCGCTGCAGACATTGGCGAAAGCTTATTTGAAAGAACTCGGCACACGGGTCATCGGGGTGACCGGGAGCAACGGAAAAACGACAACGAAAGACATGCTTCACGCCGTTCTCAGTACTCAGTACCGTGTTCACAAAACCGCCGGCAATTTCAACAACCATATCGGCCTGCCGCTGACCGTGCTTGCCATGCCTGAAGATACAGAAATCGCCGTTTTAGAAATGGGAATGAGCGCGAGAGGCGAAATTGATTTTCTGAGCCGTCTTGCTGAACCGGAAGCTGCCGTCATTACCAATATCGGCGAATCCCACATGCAGGATTTAGGCTCAAGAGAAGGAATTGCGGAGGCGAAACTTGAAATTATAAACGGACTTCGGGAAGACGGCGTTCTGTTTTATTTCGGGGATGAGCCGCTGCTCCGCGAAAAGGCGTACACTTGCCGGACAACGACATACGGCGCAGGCGCTGACAATGATCTCCGTCTGAAAGAAATAAAACAGGCGGAAGAAGGCACGTACTTCAGTATCGACGGGATCGAACGTTCTTTCTTTATTCCGGTTCTCGGCAGACATAATGTGATGAATGCCATGGCCGCATACGCCGCCGGCATCTATTTCGGCATTACGCCGGAAAATGCCGCTCTGGGACTGAGCCGCCTGAAGGTGACGGGGATGAGATTGGAACTGGTTAAAACGGAAAACGGCATCTCGATCGTAAACGACGCGTATAATGCGAGCCCGACGTCAATGAAAGCGGCGGTCGAATTAATCGAAACGATGAAAGGCTATCGGAAGAAAATGCTCGTGCTCGGTGATATGCTTGAACTCGGTGATGAAGAAAAAGCATTCCACGAAGAATGCGGAGCTGCGATCAATCCGGCGGAAATTGACCATGTATTTACTTACGGCACACTCGGCGCATTCATCGCAGACGGAGCGCGCCGGCATTTTGAAGAAGGGCGCGTCAGCCATTATCTCGACAAAAAAGAACTGCTTCACGCCATACAGGATATGGCCGCTTCCGGCGATCTCCTTCTGTTTAAAGCATCGAGAGGTATGAAGCTCGAAGAAATCGTTAAAGATTTATTAGAGAAGAACTGAAAAAATACTGATCAGCATTATAAAAATATACAAAAATGAAGAAACTAATTCAGGGTGAAATAATTCTGTCCGTATGAAAAAGAAAGGCCGCCGGCTGGGAAATCCCGTCCGGCGCGGGGTCCGGCCTCGTTTGCGGGAAGAATCCGGTCAGGCCGCTTCCGGCCGCCTGACCATCTCGCCTTATTGAAAAACACATAGTGTAATGGTAAGATTAAACGTAAAGTAATTCGGGCTTTGTATACGTATGATCCTGTCCTTTGGATGAAAGGGCAGTTTTTAGTGGTAAATCACGACATTACTGAAACAGCAATCAGAAGGAGTTTGAATAATTTGACTATAACGTTTCAAGATTTCCAATTAAGTTCTGATCTCATGAAATCAATCAATCGTATGGGATTTGAAGAAGCAACACCGATTCAGGCACAAACGATTCCGCTCGGACTTTTAAATAAAGATGTCATCGGACAAGCGCAAACAGGTACAGGTAAAACAGCTGCGTTCGGTATACCCCTTGTTGAAAAAATGAACCCCGAGTCTCCTAATATTCAAGCAATCGTAATCGCGCCAACCCGTGAATTAGCCATTCAAGTATCTGAAGAGTTATATAAAATCGGACAAGATAAGCGTGCGAAAGTGCTGCCTATTTACGGCGGTCAGGATATCGGACGTCAGATCCGCGCATTGAAGAAAAACCCGCATATCATCGTAGGTACGCCGGGGCGTCTTCTTGACCATATCAACCGCCGCACGATCCGTTTAAACAACGTGAACACGGTTGTCATGGACGAGGCTGATGAAATGCTGAACATGGGATTCATTGATGATATTGAATCCATTCTCTCAAACGTGCCGAGCGACCACCAAACGCTCTTATTCTCAGCAACAATGCCTGCGCCGATCAAACGGATCGCAGAGCGTTTCATGACTGAGCCGGAACACGTAAAAGTAAAAGCGAAAGAAATGACTGTGTCCAACATTCAGCAGTTCTACTTGGAAGTGCAGGAGCGCAAAAAATTCGATACGCTGACTCGTCTTCTTGACATTCAGTCTCCGGAACTTGCGATTGTATTCGGCCGTACAAAACGCCGTGTTGACGAATTGACGGAAGCGCTGAACCTTCGCGGATATGCGGCTGAAGGAATTCACGGCGACTTAACGCAGGCGAAGCGTATGGTAGCGCTCCGTAAGTTTAAAGAAGGTGCGATCGAAGTGCTTGTAGCGACTGACGTTGCTGCCCGCGGACTTGATATCTCAGGTGTTACCCACGTTTACAACTTTGACGTGCCTCAAGATCCTGAAAGTTACGTTCACCGTATCGGAAGAACGGGACGCGCAGGAAAAACGGGTATGGCGATGACGTTTATCACACCGCGTGAGAAAAACATGCTTCGCGCGATCGAACAAACGACAAAACGCAAAATGGACCGCATGAAAGAGCCGACGCTTGACGAAGCATTAGAAGGTCAGCAGCAGGTGACGGTTGACCGTCTGCGCACGGCGATCAGCGAAAACAACCTGAACTTCTACATGACGGCAGCTGCGGAATTGTTAGAAGATCATGATGCAGTGACAGTTGTGGCTGCAGCCATTAAAATGGCGACAAAAGAGCCGGACAGCACGCCTGTACGCCTCACTGATGAAGCGCCGATGGTCAGCAAACGCTATAAAAACCAGCGTACTTCTAAGCGCAGAGACGGCCAAGGCGGCGGCTACCGCGGCGGCAAAGGGAAAAACAACAACCGTTCTTCCTACGATAAAAAACGCTCAAGCGACCGCCGTTCTTCAGGTGACAGACGCCAGAAAAAATCATACTAAAACACAGGAAGCGGACCCTTTTACGGGGTCCGCTTTTTTTTGATATGCCGGAAAGTGAATCTTTTTTGCAAATCAGCCGTATTTGTATGTATGATAAAAAATGGGAGGTAGGTATGTTGAGAGCACAGCCAAAAAATCGAATCAGTCCAAGCGGCTTAAAAGTCTGGCGTCTTCAGGAAATCATCCTGTCCGCCTTCTGTCTTCTGGCCGTTATAGCAGCAGCTGTTTTAAGCCATTTCTTCCATTGGCCGTATTGGATCACCGGAGTCCTCGGCATCATTTGGGTCATCGGTTCAGTGATATCCGTCTATGCCATACCGAAAATCAGGCACAGGATCTGGCGCTATGAGGTCCATGAAAATGAAATTGATATTCAATCCGGCATTTTTATAGTCAAACGGGTCATTGTGCCGATGGTGAGGGTGCAGCACGTAGATACTTCACAAGGCCCGCTCCTCAGAAGGTACCGCCTGGCCTCAGTCAAAATCTCCACGGCGGCAACCGTTCATTCCATTCCGGCGCTTGATATGGAGGAAGCTGACCGGCTGAGGGATTCCATTTCCCGTCTGGCAAGGGTGACGGAAGATGATGTCTGAACCGAAACGTCTGCACCCGGCGGCCGTGATTTTGAACTTATTCCATATTATTATCGAAACCATTAAAAACATTATTCTGCCATTTTTTCTCGTCTATATTGTTAATTCCAACCACTTCATCCGCTTTTACGGAGGCATTGCGCTCGCTGTCCTGCTTATCTGGCTGATTACGGCAAGTGTGATCGAGTGGAGAAAATTTACATACCGGATTGAGGACGGAGAATTCAGAATTGAAGAAGGCTTGTTTTTTACGAAAAAGAGATACATCTCCATTGACCGGATTCAATCAATGAATACGAGTGCCGGCATCGTTCAGCAGCTTTTTAAGCTTGTTAAGCTTCAAATCGAAACGGCCGGCGACGGGAAAAACGCAGAGGCCGTCTTATCCGCCATTACTGTGGAAGAGGCGGAACGGATCAGAGCGGCTGTTTTTCAGCAAAAAGCGGAGCAAGAAGAACGAGGGGAGACCGCAGCGGAGCAGGAGCCGATCCGCGGGGAAGATGTGCAATCCGTTTACCGCCTGTCTGTGGGTGAGCTGCTTATGGCCGCCTCAACATCCGGGGGGATCGGTGTCATCATCTCAGCGGTATTCGCTCTCTTTTCTCAGCTTGATGAAGTACTTCCGATGGACTGGCTCTACGACAGGTTTTCTTTTCTCAAGCATGCGAGCATCGGCATATACGCCGTGATCATTTTTATAGGATTGTTCATCGCCTGGCTGTTAAGCATCGCCGGTATGATGATCAAGCATGCCAACTTTAAGATAGAAAAAAAGGAACACGAATTGGTCATTACGAGAGGAATTATTGAAAAACATCAAGTGACCATCCCGCTCCGTAAAATCCAAGCCATTAAAATTAAAGAAAATGTGATCAGGCAGTTATTCGGATACGCGACGGTTGCGATTGTCAGCGCCGGAAGTGCGGGGAATGAGAAAGAAGGAGCTCAGACAATTCTGTTTCCGATCATCCGCAAATCAAAGCTCGTTGTGATGCTGAACGGTTTCACACCGGATTACGTACTGGAAGAAAACCGGAATCATTTGCCGAAAAGGGCGCTGCGCCGGTATTTATTCCGCTCCGTTATCTTCTCGGTTTTCGTGATCATTCCGCTTTGTATTCTGTTTAAACCGTGGGGGTATGCATCGCTCCTTGTGCTTCCCGTCGAACTGGTGCTGGGCTACGCCTCATTTAAGAGCGCGTCATGGTGCTTAAACGGCGGCAGGCTGCAGCTCACCACACGGCTGATCGGGAAGACGACCACGATTATGCTGAGAAGAAGAATGCAGATGTTTGAAGTCAGCCGCTCCTTTCTGCAAAAAAGAAGGCGGCTCGCATCCGTGGCTACCGCAGTGAAATCAGCTCACCACATGGAGCATGTCATGCTGAAGGATGTCAGCGAGGAAGATGCAGAACGCATCGGGCGCTGGTATTCATATGAAAAAGCGGACGGTTAATACCGCCGCTTTTTTTGCTGCACGCATAAAAAGGAAAGCAAAAATCCGCCTGCCAGTCCGAACAAATGCGCCATAATGTTAATATTAGAATTGATAAACGTCGACAGTACCGCGATGATAAGCAGGGTCATAATCATTTTCGACTGGTCCCGGCCGATCAGCTCCTTGCGGAAAACAGTCAGAAACACATACACGCCGAAAAGTCCGAAAATCGCGCCGGATGCGCCGACATGCACATAATCAAGCGGTTCGGCAAGATATGTGCCGATATTGCCGATAATGCCCGATGCGATGTACACAATCAGAAAACGGACTTTTCCGAGCATCTGCTCCAGCGGGGGCGCGAATAAAAAGAGAGACATGGAGTTAAACAAAAGGTGAGTGAAATTCGCATGTAAAAACATCGGTGTCACCAGCCGCCACCATTCTCCCGAGGAAACGCCGTAATTATAGCCGGTCACTGCATCTGACCACATCATGACGGAATGAAGCGGCATACTGAAAAACAGCCACAAGAACGCCTGCAGCGCCAAGATACAGCTGACGGCCGGATAACGTCTGATAAAAGTCTGGAAATTTTCCGTACGTATAAACATCGCAAGCCCCTTTGCATCTGATTTGTTACATATATAGTAACACGTTTATGACATAAACCGTTTTTTAGTACGGACTTTTAGGAGGAATTCACATGATTTTCGGAATCGGAATCGACATCGTTGAACTGCACAGAATTGAAAACATGCTCAGCCGGCAGGCGAGGTTTCCGCAAAGAATATTGACGGAGGCTGAATACGTCCGTTTTACATTGCTGTCGGACAAAAGGAAAATTGAATTTCTCGCGGGAAGATTTGCGGCAAAAGAAGCCTTTTCGAAAGCATACGGAACGGGTATCGGCAAAGAGCTCAGCTTTCAGGATATCGAAACCGGAAACGACACGGCGGGCAAGCCGGTGCTGACCTGCGCCAAGCTGGACGGCGCGGCGGTTCACGTCTCCATTACCCATACAAAAGAATACGCCGCGGCACAGGTCGTGATTGAAAGGTTGTCACGCTAGTCTGCATATTAGCCGAAACCCCTTCATATATTTGATAGTGCATTAAGGGAGACAAGTTGTTTGAGGCTTTTATGGTACGCGTCCGTCCGTTCAGGGCGTACCGTTAAAGTCAAACAAGCGATTTCTTCCCTTTACATCAATTGAGAAGAAGGGGTTGAAAAAAGGTGAGAAAAAGCTTTGTTTTGCTTTTAACGGGACTGCTTGCCGTCCTTATTCTTTCGGCCTGCGGCCAAAAATCACAGGAAGATATCGTGAACGGTTTAGATAAGAAGGCGAAAGAATACACCTCGTACAAAGCGAAAGCCAAAATGACCATTCAGACGGGGAGTGATCCGCAAGTATACAATGTGGAAATCTGGCATAAAAAACCTTCCCTGTACCGGGTCTATCTGGAAAATCCGAAAAAAGACCAAAACCAAGTCATTTTACGGAACGCCAACGGAGTCTTTGTCCTTACGCCGTCTTTAAATAAGAGCTTCAGGTTCCAAAGCGACTGGCCGAATAACAGCAGCCAAGTATATTTGTTTGAGTCACTTGTAAAGGACGTGCAGCATGACAAAGACGCCGTCTATTCCGCCAAAGATAAAAAGTACACGTTTGAAACAAAAACAAACTATCAGCACAACAAAATGCTGCCGACTCAGGAAATCACTTTCAACAAAAAGGACATGAGCCCTTCGCTCGTCAAAGTCATGGATACAGACCGGAAAGTGATGGTAAAAGTCGAATTCAAAAGCTTTGAATTCAACAAGCCGTTTGATAAAGACTCTTTTGACGAGAAGAAAAATATGACGCTTTCCCAGATGGACGTCGCCACAAGCGCCAAGCCGTCTGATTCATTTGCGGTCAAAACACCGCTTCAAGTGCCGGCCGGCGTCAAAAAGCTTGAAGAGAAAGATATTTCAACGGCGGACGGCAAACGGATCGTCATGACTTACGGCGGAGAAAAATCCTTCACCCTTATTCAAGAAAAAGCCCATATCGCAAAAGCCGCCTCTGCCGTCACGCTGAAAGGCGAACCGGTTAATCTCGGCTTCACGGTGGCCGCATTATCTGATACGTCTTTAACGTGGACATATGACGGAGTGGATTATCTTCTGTCATCACAGGATCTGACAAAGGATGAAATGGTGGCCGCCGCCAAAAGCATGCAGGGACAGTCGTCAAAATAATGTCAAAAAAGAGGCCGCCGCTGTCGGTCTCTTTTTTGATTCCATTTCACTTTGCAGAATAATTTTAGTATGATAATAACAATATGAATTGAAAATAATGCTAGGAAGTGTATCGAATGAACACAGCATCCTTTTACAGAGAAACGTGGGCGGAAATCAACCTGTCCGCGATTAAAGAAAATGTCACGCATATGAAAAAACACATCGGGCAAAACGTCCATCTCATGGCGGTTGTAAAGGCGAACGCTTACGGCCACGGAGATTTGGAAGTTGGGAAAGCCGCGCTTGAAGCGGGTGCCTCTTGTCTTGCCGTAGCCATACTGGATGAAGCGATTTCATTGAGAAAACGGGGCATTACAGCGCCGATTCTTGTGCTTGGCGCCGTGCCGCCCGAATATGTACAAGCAGCTGCCGAGTATGACGTAACACTCACGGGATATTCTGTTGAATGGCTTCAGGAAGCTGCGCGCCACCTCGGAGGTGCCACATTGCCGTTTCATCTGAAAGTCGATACCGGCATGAACAGACTCGGAGTCAAAACGGAGGAAGAAATCCAAAGCGTGTTAAAAATCCTCAGCCAAAATCCCGGTTTAGTCTGTAAAGGCGTTTTCACCCACTTTGCTACCGCGGATGAGAAAAACAGAGATTATTTCCTCTTCCAGTTTGACCGCTTTAAAACATTGATCGCTCCGCTCCCTTTAAAAGAATTGATGGTGCACTGCGCGAACAGCGCCGCCGGACTTCGCCTTAAAAAAGGCTTCTTTAACGCGGTTCGTTTCGGCATCAGTATGTACGGGCTTCGTCCTTCTGCTGACATCCAAAGCGAAATTCCGTTTCAATTAAAGCCGGCTTTTGCGCTGCACTCTGTGTTATCCCATGTGAAAAAGATCCGCAAAGGGGAAAGCGTCAGCTACGGCGCAACATATACCGCAGAGAAGGATCAATGGATCGGAACGGTTCCCATCGGCTATGCAGACGGGTGGCTCCGCAAGCTGAGCGGCACGTCTGTGCTGATCGGCGGCAAACGGATGAACATCGCGGGAAGAATCTGCATGGATCAATTGATGGTCGAATTAGATCAATCTTATCCGCCGGGCACCAAAGTCACCCTGATCGGCAGCCAGAAGGAAGAAACGATCACGATGGATGAAATCGCAGGGCGGCTTGAGACGATTAATTACGAGGTCCCTTGTACCATTAGTTCCCGCGTTCCCCGTATGTTTTTGGAAAATGAGAGTATAATGGAAGTAAGAAATCCTTTACTGCAAGATAATACAAACAAGTAGCCGTCATCCGGAAAAAGAGAATTTATAAAACAGCTTTGCTTGACGTTTGAATAATGGTATCATTATGTCTGGATGGATGAATTGGTCGTATCCGTAAGTTTGGTGGAGGTGTATGTTTTTTGTCTGAATCCAGCGCAAGAACCGAAATGAAAATCAGCTTGCCCGAAAACTTAGTAGCTGAATTGGATGGTGTAGCGATGCGGGAGAAACGAAGCAGAAACGAACTGATATCACAAGCAGTGAGAGCGTATGTCAGCGAACGGACAACTCGCCATAACCGTGATTTGATGAGACGCGGGTATATGGAAATGGCGAAAATCAACTTGAATATCTCTTCTGAGGCTCACTATGCTGAGTGCGAAGCAGAAACGACCGTTGAGCGCTTAGTCAGCGGAGGATAATCATTTTGATTGTAAAGCGCGGCGATGTTTATTTTGCTGATTTATCTCCTGTTGTTGGCTCAGAGCAAGGCGGCGTACGCCCGGTTTTAGTGATCCAGAATGATATCGGAAATCGCTTTAGCCCGACTGCTATTGTTGCAGCCATAACAGCCCAAATACAGAAAGCGAAATTACCAACCCACGTCGAAATTGATGCAAAACGCTACGGTTTTGAAAGAGATTCCGTTATTTTGCTGGAGCAAATTCGGACGATTGACAAGCAAAGATTAACGGATAAAATAACTCATCTGGATGATGAAATGATGGATAAGGTTGATGAAGCCCTGCAAATCAGTTTGGCACTCATTGATTTTTAGTCATATTTTGGTTGCTCATATAGAGCAACTTTTTTTGTTTTCGAAAAACATAAGCGCTATAATAAAGAAATAATCAAACAAAATTTGTTGTTTTGTGTCGGGAGGTCAGTGAAACCCATGTCGAATCAGAAAGTGTATCAGTTCATTATTGATCAGCATGATGAACTGCTTGATACTTGGACAGCCAAACTAAAAGAAGTAGGCAATCAGGAAGACTATCAGCTTACGAATCACATATGTGAAAATATTTGTAAAGATTATATAGACATTCTTTTATTATCGACAAAAAATGACGAGGCTACGGAAGAGCAGATCAGTGAACTCGCACTGCGCGCCGTTCAGCTCGGCCTGTCGCTGAAACTTCTTTCAGCCACCCTGTCAGAGTTTTGGAAACTGCTTTACGAAACGATGGTCGATCTTAATATGGCCGATCAGGACAGAGCAGATTTGATTTTGGAAATAGACAGCTTTTTCAATCCGATCAACACGGAAATCTTAAATCAGTATTCTATCTCCTGGGAAAAAACGGTTACTTTGCAAAAAATCGCGCTTCAGGAATTGTCGGCTCCGCTGATCCCGGTATTTGAGCATGTAACGGTCATGCCGCTTGTCGGGACGATTGATACGGAGCGTGCAAAGCATATTATGGAAAATCTGTTAAACGGCGTCGTAAAGCACCGTTCACAGGTTGTATTAATTGATATCACGGGCGTGCCGGTCGTTGATACGATGGTGGCGCACCATATTATTCAGGCATCAGAAGCGGTGAGGCTTGTCGGCGCGAAATGTCTGCTCGTCGGAATCCGTCCGGAAATCGCGCAGACGATCGTTAATCTGGGAATTGATTTGTCGCAGGTTATTACGAAGAATACCCTTCAAAAAGGAATTCAAACAGCGCTTGAAATGACAAATCGAAAAATCGTTTCATTGGGGGAATAACATTGTGAGACATCCAAAAATCCCGATCCTGAAACTGTATAACTGCTTATTGGTATCCATCCAATGGGAGCTTGACGACCAGACAGCTTTGCATTTTCAAGAAGATCTGCTGAACAAAATCTATGAAACCGGCGCAAACGGGGTCGTCATTGACCTGACATCCGTTGACATGATTGATTCATTTATCGCGAAAGTGCTCGGCGATGTCATCACCATGTCTAAATTGATGGGCGCAAAGGTCGTATTGACGGGAATTCAGCCGGCTGTGGCGGTCACATTGATTGAACTCGGAATCTCACTTGAGGAAATTGAAACGGCGCTCGATTTAGAGCAAGGGCTTGAGACATTGAAGCGGGAATTGGGGGAATAGCGATGAACGACCAATCCTGTGTGAAAATCATGACAGAATGGGATATCGTAGCCGCCAGACAGCTTGGCCGCAACGTTGCGAAGGAATTAGGCTTCGGCACGGTGGACCAGGCCAGAATCACGACGGCTATCTCAGAATTGGCCAGAAACATTTACTTATATGCAGGCAAGGGCCAGGTCAGCATAGAACAAGTAAACGACAGAGGGAAAAAAGGCCTTAAAATTATAGCAGAAGACAAAGGACCCGGAATCCCCGACATCCGTAAAGTGATGGAAGACGGCTTTTCAACGTCAGGCGGACTGGGAGCGGGACTTCCGGGCGTCAAAAGGCTGATGGACGAATTCAGCCTGCAATCTGTTGCAGAGGAAGGAACAGAGATTCAAGCCGTAAAATGGCTTCGGTAGGAGGTTAGAACGTGGATTTCAGGGAGGTTATAGAGCAGCGGTATCATCAGCTGCTTAGCCGATATATAGCCGAATTAACAGAAACATCTTTATATCAAGCCCAAAAATTCAGCCGAAAAACGATTGAACATCAGGTTCCTCCGGAGGAGATCATCAGCATCCACCGAAAAGTGGTAAAGGAACTGTATCCGGATCTGCCGGAAGATGTTTTTCATTCGCTGGATTTTTTAATAGAAGTCATGATTGGCTACGGGATGGCTTATCAGGAACACCAAAGTCTGAGAGATATCCAGCAGGAGCTTCGTTCAGAAATTGAAATTGCCGCAAATGTTCAGCAGACGCTGCTGGGCACAAAAATTCCTGAAGAAGAAGAACTGGATATCGGGGCGATCAGCGTCCCCGCCAAGCAAATGAGCGGGGACTATTATCACTTTGTCAAAGACAAGGAATCGATTAACATCGCGATAGCCGATGTCATCGGAAAAGGAATACCCGCCGCATTGTGCATGTCGATGATCAAGTATGCCATGGACTCTCTTCCGGAGATCGGCATTCACCCCTCCCAAGTGCTGAAAAATCTTAACCGCGTTGTAGAACAGAACGTGGACTCAAGCATGTTTATCACCATGTTTTACGCAAACTACAATACGAAAAATCACCAATTTACATATGCTTCTGCGGGGCATGAACCGGGCTTCTACTACTCTGAAAAAGAAAAAAAGTTTTATGATCTGGAGGCAAAAGGATTGGTGCTGGGAATTTCCCAGGATTTTGATTACAGCCAATATGAACAGCACATGAACGAAGGAGACATGATCGTTCTTTTTTCTGACGGCGTCACCGAATGCCGTACCGAAAACGGTTTCTTAGAACGCAGCGACATTCAGCGCATGCTGGAAGAACATATGGACTGCTCCGCGCAGGATATGGTCAAAAATATTTACGACAGCCTGCTGAGACTTCAGGACTTTCAGCTTCATGACGATTTTACGTTAATTGTTTTGAAAAGAAAGGTTTAAAAAAACGGCAGCACGGGTAAAAAGCCATTAGCACGAGTAAGGATAACTTTCAGAGGTGATACGATGAATTTAACGGTAGATATGAAGGAGAATCTTTCAGATATACAAATCAATATCGCTGGAGAAATCGATGTATACTCAGCTCCGGTGGTTCGTGAAAAGCTGATGCCCCTGGCAAACGAGGGGAAGGACATGAGAATCTGCTTAAAAGATGTAAACTATATGGACAGTACGGGTTTAGGCGTTTTTGTAGGCGTGTTTAAAACGGTGAGCAAGGAAGGCGGCTCTCTGAAGCTTGAGAATCTTTCCGACCGGCTCGTCCGTCTGTTTGAAATTACGGGGCTTAAGGACATCATCGACATTTCGGCAAAGTCAGAAGGTGGCGTGCAATGAGTACATCAGTTGATTATATAGAGATGAAAATTCCGGCCGAACCGGAATATGTAGGAATCGTCAGGCTTACATTATCAGGAGTCGCCAGCAGAATGGGCTATACCTATGATGACATTGAAGATTTAAAAATCGCTGTCAGCGAAGCTTGTACAAACGCTGTCCAGCATGCATACAAAGATGAAAATAAGGGAGAAGTATCCGTGCGGTTCGGTGTGTTTGAGGATCGGCTGGAGGTCATTGTCGCCGATCAGGGAGACAGCTTTGATTTTGATCAGAAGCAGCAGGATCTCGGGCCGTACACACCTTCGCACACAGTCGATCAATTGTCAGAAGGAGGGCTCGGTCTGTATTTAATGGAAACGCTCATGGATGAAGTCAAAGTTCAAAGCAACTCTGGCGTAACCGTGGCGATGACAAAGTATTTAAATGGGGAGCGAGTTGATCATGGCACAACCATCAAAAACTACGAAACTAACTAAAGATGAAGTTGATCGGCTCATACGCGACTTTCAAACACATGATAATAAAGAAGCCCAGGAAACACTCGTCGAGGTGTATACCAATCTCGTCGAAATGCTGGCAAAGAAATATTCAAAAGGAAAAAGCTTTCACGAAGATCTCCGCCAAGTCGGGATGATCGGACTTCTCGGAGCCATTAAACGGTATGATCCCGAGGTCGGCAAATCCTTTGAAGCATTTGCGATTCCGACCATCATCGGCGAGATCAAACGCTTCCTCAGAGATAAAACATGGAGCGTACACGTCCCGAGACGGATTAAAGAACTCGGGCCGCGCATTAAAATGGCGGTGGATCAGCTGACGACAGAGACGCAGCGGTCGCCGAAAGTCGAAGAAATCGCAGCCTTTCTCGATGTGTCAGAAGAGGAAGTGCTTGAAACGATGGAGATGGGAAAAAGCTATCAGGCGCTTTCTGTCGATCACAGCATCGAAGCGGATGCGGACGGAAGCACCGTCACGATTTTAGATATCGTCGGGTCGCAGGAGGAAGGATACGAACGCGTCAACCAGCAGATGATGATCAAAAGCGTGCTTCATGTGCTGTCCGACCGCGAAAAACAGATTATCGATCTAACATTTGTGCAAAATAAAAGCCAAAAAGAAACAGGGGACATTCTCGGAATATCTCAAATGCACGTCTCGCGCCTGCAGCGGAAAGCGGTGAAAAAACTGAGAGAGGCCTTGATTGGAGATCCCTCCATGGAGCTAATGTAATGATTCAGGTTGAAGAAAATGAACATGTTCAAACTCTTGTATACCAATTAAATAAAGAAGGCAAGTCCATATGCGGCGACAGCTTTTTTATGAAGGCGAATGAAGAAGAATTAGTTTGCGCGGTAGCGGACGGTCTCGGCAGCGGATCTCTTGCCAATGAATCCTCGTCAGCCATTAAAGACATCGTGGAAACGTATGCGGATGAGGATGTGGAAAGCATCATTGAGCGCTGCAATCAAGCGATGAAAAACAAAAGAGGGGCGACTGCCTCCATCTTAAAAATCAATTTCATCAAAAGGGAATTGACATACTGCTCGATCGGCAACGTCCGTTTCTTCCTGCACTCCCCATCAGGCGAAGTTTTTCATCCGCTGCCGATTTCGGGTTACCTCTCAGGCAAACCGCAAAGATACAAAACGTATACGTCATCATACGAAAAAGGGGCGACATTCATCATCTACACGGATGGGCTTGAGGTTCCGCATATCCGCACCTGCTTAAAGCAGGGACACTCAATAGAAGAAATATCAAAATCACTTCATCCGTACACAACATCCAGACGTGATGATTTGACCTATATTCTCGGGCAGCTTTTATCGTAAGGCTGCTTTTTTTATGTTCCGCCGTTTTTTGATACACTAGAGAAAGAAAGAAGAGATGGAGGCTTTTGTGATATGGAAACGTTAGCCCTTTTGAAAAAACAAATTGCTGAAGAAACAGCGTTATCCCAAAAACATGTCGAAAGTGTCATCCGCCTGCTGGAAGACGGCAATACCGTCCCGTTTATTGCGCGGTACCGAAAAGAGCAGACCGGCTCAATGGACGAGGTGCAGATTCAGGCAATCTCCGAGCGGTGGCAATACATACAAAACCTGACGCAGCGGAAAGAAGAAGTCATCAGATTGATCTCCGAGCAGGACAAGCTGACAGACGGGCTGAAGCAAAAAATCGAGCAAGCGGTCAAGCTTCAGGAAGTCGAGGATTTATACCGCCCCTTCAAACAAAAACGGAAAACAAAAGCCACCGTCGCCAAAAGCAAAGGCCTTGAACCGCTTGCGGACTATATTCTTTCTCTCCCGAAAGAAAACCGCCTTCACGACGTCGCTGATCAATATATCAGTGCAGAAAAAGAAGTCGCTTCAAGAGAGGAAGCCATTGAAGGCGCGAAGCACATCATAGCCGAACAAATCTCGGATGATCCTCATTTCAGAAAGTGGATCCGCCAGGAAACGTATAAAAAAGGAATTCTCACTTCCGCGGCAGGCAAGTCAGCCGCAGATGACGAGAAAAACGTCTATGAGATGTACTACGAGTACGAAGAGCCGATCCAAAAGGTCGTTCCTCACAGAGTGCTTGCGATGAACCGCGGTGAAAAAGAAGGCATTTTAAAGATTGCGATCGAACCGCCCGCCGATCAGATAAAAGCTTATTTAGAAAAGCAAATCATCAAACACCGTGAAACACCTGTGAAAGAAACGCTGAAAGAAGCCATTGAGGACAGTTATAAACGCCTGATCCAGCCGGCTATTGAACGCGATATCCGCAAAGAACTGTCAGAAAAAGCAGACGCGCAGGCGATCCATATTTTCGCTGAAAACCTGCGTAAGCTCCTGCTGCAGCCGCCGATGAAGGGAAAAGTCGTGCTCGGCGTCGATCCGGCCTTCCGCACGGGGTGCAAACTGGCAGTCGTTGATGAGACGGGAAAAGTGCTGAAAATCGATGTCATTTACCCGCACGCTCCCGTCAAAAAGACAGCGGAAGCCCGAAAAAAAATCAAAGAATTGCTGGATCGGTACGAAGTCGAGGTTGTGGCGATCGGAAACGGCACGGCATCACGGGAGACAGAGCAATTCGTCGTTGATGTGCTGAAAGAAACAGAGCGGGACATTTATTATGTCATCGTCAATGAGGCCGGAGCAAGCGTGTATTCCGCGTCAGAAATCGCCCGTGAGGAATTTCCGGATTTTCAGGTCGAAGAGCGCAGCGCCGTCTCCATCGCGCGGAGATTGCAGGATCCGCTGGCCGAGCTTGTGAAAATTGATCCTAAATCCGTCGGTGTCGGGCAATACCAGCATGATGTCAGCCAAAAGCATTTAAACGAATCTCTCCGTTTTGTCGTAGAGACCGTCGTCAACCAAGTCGGGGTGAATGTCAATACAGCATCAGCCGCGCTGCTTCAATATGTAGCCGGGTTATCCAAAACCGTTGCCGGCAATATCGTCAAAAAAAGGGAAGAGCTCGGAAAATTTACAAACCGCAAAGAGCTGAAAGATATCCCGCGTCTCGGCGCAAAAACATATGAACAGTGCATCGGCTTTTTGAGAGTGCCCGGAGGACGGGAGCCGCTCGACCGCACCGGGATACACCCGGAAAGCTATAAAGAGACAAAGGCGCTGCTCAAAAAACTGCAGCTCACTGCGGATCAGATCGGAAGCGCGGACGTAAAAGAGAAAATCAGCGCACTGCCGCTGTCTGAAACGGCTGAGGAGCTCGGTATAGGGGAGATTACGCTTACGGATATTTGCGGGCAGCTGACAAGGCCGGAGCGAGATCCCCGTGACGAAGTGCCGAAGCCTTTGCTGAAAAAAGACGTTCTGCAGCTTGAGGATTTAAAGGAAGGAATGGAATTGCAGGGCACCGTCCGGAACGTTGTGGACTTCGGCGCTTTCGTCGATATCGGCGTCAAGCAGGACGGGCTTGTGCACATCTCAAAACTGAGCAATCAATTCGTCAAACACCCTCTCGACGTCGTATCGGTCGGAGACATCGTCACCGTATGGGTTGAAGGGGTGGACGTGCAAAAAGGCAGAGTGTCGCTGTCTATGGTAAAATAAAAGCACTGCTTACGAGCAGTGTTTTTTTCTGTAGAAATACCAGCACTGGTTCAGCAGTTTGATTTGGTAATTGTCCTTTTCTAAAAACGCTTTTTGCATTTGTTTCATCAGCCAATTCGGCATGGCTCATTCCTCCTCAGCTTTTAGTTAGAGGTCGGTTTTAACACATTGTATGCGAACGGTGAATTGTCCCGTTCAATGTTTTTAAAGCGGGGTGCACATATGGATAACGAACAACTTCAAAAGCTGACGGAAGACATCTCTGCACAGGATTTCGGAAAGCCGTTCCGTCACCGGGCCTTTTTCAATGACCGGCTGAAAACGACAGGCGGCCGGTACATGCTGTCTTCCCATAACATCGAATTAAACCGCAAATATCTTCTCGAACACGGGCAGAGCGAGCTGATAGGCATCATCAAACACGAGCTGTGCCATTATCATCTTCATCTTGAGGGAAAAGGGTACAAGCACAGAGACAAGGATTTCAGAGACCTGCTTCAGAAAGTCGGAGCGCCAAGATTCTGCACGCCGCTGCAAACCAAAAAGACACAAAAGAAAACATATATGTATAGATGCGAGGCCTGCGGCCAACAGTATATAAAGAAGCGGGCAATGAACCCGGAAAGATATGCCTGCGGAAAGTGCAGAGGAAAAATCAAAAGAATTTTTTAAAAAGGCTTGACTCATTTCAATGATCTGTGTTAAATTATAAAAGTCGTTGAGAGACAACGATGCTTTCTCAAAAAAATAAATGTTGCTTATTGACACAATATGTCGCATCATTTATAATAAAGAAAGTCTGATCATTCCACAGTAGCTCAGTGGTAGAGCTATCGGCTGTTAACCGATCGGTCGCAGGTTCGAATCCTGCCTGTGGAGCCATTATGGAGAAGTACTCAAGTGGCTGAAGAGGCGCCCCTGCTAAGGGTGTAGGTCGCGTAAGCGGCGCGAGGGTTCAAATCCCTCCTTCTCCGCCAGATAAGTTCTCAACCAGACGGCCCGTTGGTCAAGCGGTTAAGACACCGCCCTTTCACGGCGGTAACACGGGTTCGAATCCCGTACGGGTCACCATTTACCTTCGTTGGGCTATAGCCAAGCGGTAAGGCAACGGACTTTGACTCCGTCATGCGTTGGTTCGAATCCAGCTAGCCCAGCCATTTTATTTAAAAATTTTGAATCACTTTTAGAGCGAGCCATTAGCTCAGTTGGTAGAGCATCTGACTTTTAATCAGAGGGTCGAAGGTTCGAGTCCTTCATGGCTCACCACTTGTCACGCGGGTGTGGCGGAATTGGCAGACGCGCTAGACTTAGGATCTAGTGTCTTACGACGTGGGGGTTCGAGTCCCTTCACCCGCACTTTCTTTTCAAAGTGCTGATCATCATCACTAGCTTATATGCTTAGTGGAAAGACAGCTTCATAGCACGCGGTCGTGGCGGAATGGCAGACGCGCTAGGTTGAGGGCCTAGTGGGTGAATAACCCGTGGAGGTTCAAGTCCTCTCGGCCGCATCCCAATGATACCAAGGGTTTAACTACCTTTGGTATTTTTTGTGTTTTATGATTGTTACCAAATGTGTCCATTAACTTGAAGTGAAGCGCTTCTGTATTGTAAGTCTTTAATCTAATGGGTACTTCCCGGTATCTCCATTCATCCTTCTGCTGAATGCGTTCGGTGTAAGTATATGATCATGCGATTGATAACGTAATAAAGAAGTATAAGACCTCTTTAAGTGAAATAGGAAGGGATACTGATGATGTCAAAAGGGGTAATGCCGTAATTCGTGTATAATGATAGTGGGAAATATATTCAGTTTGCTTTTTATAATGGTGGCTCACTCAATTATTCCTCGTATGAATACTATGAAAAAATGGGGAATGATTATGAGGAAATGGAGCATATACCTGCGACTGAAGAGTATGACCGTCTAGGCTTGTATAAGAAAACACCAGATTATGAAGAGGTTAAAGGTAAGGAAACGAAAACTAAGGAGTAGACTTTATGTCTGTTCTTTTTTTGTTAAATAATGTTCAGCTTATCGCAGAATTTGCAAAATACAAGGATAAAATCACAATTGTTTTATAAATTAATATAAAGAAAAGAATCACAGGAGGTTATTTGGGTGTCTGTATTAGATACTAGGTGTGTCAACCAGCTTTATTTAACTCTTTCTAATATATTGAGTATCTCGGAGTCAGATCTTAGACAATATGTAATTGATAAAAAATTTGAATTACTAGATATAGCGTGGTCTGAAATTGATATTGATGAATTCTTTAAAACGGTAAAGTCAAATGTAAATAGGCTTAAAGGCAACATTATTGAATCGGTAACGATTTCACATTTATCTTCAAGGTTAGAGTATGAATGCAATAAAGAAAATATATATAACCTATACAGTGCTTTAACTGGTGAAACTAAATTAAGAAAATATTTAAGTGATGTAGGGATTGAGTGTATACATGAAAGTGACGTAATCTCAGTATTTTTCCATGGAGAAAGGATTGATTGGAAGCAATACGAACAAACACCTGTTGTTTTGATGTTACAAAAGCGACTAGGCGTTACAAGTTCAGCAGATAAATGTATAAATGGGTTTCTTTTCAGTGGGGATATACATAAAAATATGAATGTAACTCATATTGCACGTATCCCCGAGTTTTTAGAAAACTTATTAAGGATTTTAAAAGTCCATGAAGCAATCTATTTTTGGGAAAGAAATGCTCAACCTTATGAAATAATATTCAAAGAAAAATTCAGTGGTATTATCTATGATGGAGATGATAGTCTTTCACTAGAGGATAAGAATATAAAGACAATAAAGCATTGTATAAGTTTTCTTGGTAGGAATTTATTTAATGAATGGAATCAAAATGATAATCCTATTATCAGGTTGAAAGATGATAATGATGTTTTAGCAGACCAAATTATTTCATCAAGGAATCTGAAGACAAATAGAATAATATTTAAGTAATTTTTTCTAAGCTAATTAAAGGTATTTTCGAAAGCGCACCAGAAAATTTCTGGTGTGTTTTTATTTTTGCTTTCAAACCACAACGTGCTGGTAATGACATGGTTACTCTTATATCGTTATATCTCACTGCAACAATCATGTTAAAACACTTTCGTAGATGTCTATGTTCATCCTTGTCAAGAAACAAAAGACTTACAATAACCGCAATAAAGACGAAAAGAATAATTTCTTCAATAGATAAAACGTACCTTTGTGCATTTTAACTTTGTCAAAAAATGTTCGACCTTCCATAATAATATTAACGTATATATTTCACCATTTTTTATTGGAGGAATTTGATTGCACCGGATTCTCTTCGATGAAAACCAAAAAATTCCGTACGACCTAGTCACTCAAAAATTGAACAATTGGTATACTTTTATTAAAAATGATCAAGTTGAACAGGTTGAGCATATAAAAAAAGAAGTGGAAAAAGAATTAGTGAATATGGAAGAAAATCAAGATGCTCTATTATACTATCAATTGCTTGAATTCCGAAACGAGATAATGTTGACTTATATGGAATCGAAAAGGATTGATGATTTAAATAGTGCATATGAAACAATAAAAGAAATGGAAGAGCAGGGACAATTAACAGGAGTGCTTATAGAATTGCTGAAACAAAACTTTCCGAAGAGGAAGATGAAATAGAGAAAGCTGAATTTTTTTCAAGGTTTCGTAAGTTTATTATTATATGAAACAGACTTACTTTTCTAAAATTATGCAAATCGTGCACTAAAAATATTTAGAGAGTATGAAGAGTATGCTGTTCAGACTGTGCGGTGTCAATTTATTGTAGCAGGAAACCTGATCGATTCTTTGGAGTATGAAAAAGCCTTGGAACATTTTTTGAATTCCTTGGAAATTGCCAAGGGAAAACATTGAACATTTAATTGCAATGTCACACATGAATATTGGAATTTGTTATGATAAATTGAAAGAATATAAAAAGGTTTCACAACATTTGGTCTTAGCATTAGAAATTTCCAGAAAATTAAAACAGACTTTCCTAACAAAGACGTTATTCACTTTAACCTATGTTGAAGCAAAACAACAAAATTATAATGTTGCTTTGATATACTTTAGGAAAGGGCGTTTTATTGCCGTTAAAAGTGATGATAAGGAAT
Source organism: Bacillus sp. R45 (assembly GCF_021729365.1). Classification (NCBI taxonomy): domain Bacteria; kingdom Bacillati; phylum Bacillota; class Bacilli; order Caryophanales; family Bacillaceae; genus Bacillus; species Bacillus sp. R45. Next base: position 484,614 of record NZ_CP091421.1, read on the forward strand.
ACTCAGCGAAGTTCAAATTATTAGAGAGGTTATTTTTTTCTGATGGTGAGACTCAACTAATAAAGAATGCATTTTCGTATCTGGCTTCGAGAAAGATGTTTGCTGATGTTGAAAATTTCTCGATTGAAGTCGCTGATTATTTTCATAAACAAGGAAATTTAATGCTCTCTAATGAATATTATCGGATGAGTATTGAAGCAAGACGAAAAATTAAAAAAGGAGAGATTATTGATGAAAATCAGCCGAATTCTATTGGCAGCAGTGATTTTAGGTAGAGTGTTTTCAATAACTTATTTACAAAGTGATCATAATAATGAGATCAAAGTTGCTTCAGATAGGGTAGGTGCATAGACAAATTAATAAGGAAGAAAGCTTTGTCCTATTTCTGGATTAAGCTTTTTTTATTGTTAGATATTCACAGCATTAATACCTTGCTTAATGAAATATAGGATTGTAAAGACATGGATCATTTGTAATAATTGGTTTAAGTGAAGAGGTTGATGATGAGGACACAGCCGTCTGCCCTTATTATGGAATTGATTCAGTTATTGAGAAAGTGCTGTTTTGCCCCTAACAGAAGAGGTTCTAAAAGGAATGCGTAAGAGAAGGTTCGTCTTTACAGGTTTGTCTGTTCTTTTTTAACATTGTACATTCACACAAGGATAGTGTGATTATACTAACACCTTGCAAATAAGCATACCTTACGATTTAACCTTACTATTAAAGGAGAAGGAAATGGAACAAACACAATTTGATACTAGCAAGTTTATTTCTGATATAGTTCAAAAAAATATGGAGACTATATTAAATGGAATTATTAAATTTGGTAAGGATAAAGTAGCTGATATCCAGGTTAATACTCAATATGCATACAAAACTTACCTGACCAGGGCTGCAAAAAAATATGGTGAGGTTAAAACCCTTATTCATAGAACAAATCCAATAAATCTCTATGAATTTTATGTTTATACTAATTTAAAGTGTGAGAAAGATATTATTTCAGCAAAAGATATAAATGATTTACTGAGATATAATAGATGTAATATGGTTTTAGGAAGTGGTGGAACTGGGAAGTCCACTTTATTTAAGCACTTGTTTCTAAGCTCTTTGATGCATACTGATAAAATTCCTATATTTGTTCCACTTAGAAATGTTAATGGGACAGATTATTCATTGATTGATTGTATATATGAAGAATTGGTGACTCTTGGATTTACATTAGAAAAAGATTATTTTATGCATTCTTTAGATAAGGGTGTGTACATATTTTTATTCGATGGTTTTGACGAGGTAGAAGACAGCAGACAGACTAAGATGATCAGAGAAATAGATAAATTAACTTGTAAGTATAATGAAAACTATTATCTTGTATCCTCAAGACAATCCGATAGTGTATCAATGGGGTGGGATGGTTTTTCTGAATTAACTATGTTACCACTTACTAAAGAAAAATCTATTGAGTTAATAGAAAAACTTCCATACGATAATGAGATAAAGGATGGGTTTTTAAAAAAGCTAAAAGAAACACTGTATGATGACCACGAATCTTTTTGTAATAATCCATTATTATTAACTTTAATGTTAATGACTTTTGACGAATTTGCAGATATTCCTCAAAAAATCCATGTTTTTTTTGGTCAAGCATTTGATGTTTTAAACCTTAAACATGACGCAATAAAACCTTATAAAAGGCCAAAGAAAACTGATTCTGATAACTTAGGGTCTGATGGTTTTACAAAGATACTAGAAACAATATCAGCACTAAGCTATTTGCAGAATAAAATCTCTTTTAACAGTTCAGAGTTAAATGATTTTATTGTTAAAGCAAAAAAAATTGAACGATTAGATTTCAATACAGAAGACTATAAGTCTGATTTAATTCAGGCAGTCTGTATTTTAGTTTTGGATGGTCTAAAATACATTTATTTACATCGTTCGTTTCAGGAATATTTCACTGCAAAATTTATCAGTAGACAATCTGAAGATAGACAGAAAAAATTACTTATGAAGATTCTTTCCTCTGGTAGAGTTACTAGAAGTGAACAAGTATTAAATATTTTATTTGATCAAAATAGAGCTATGGTTGAAAAACTATTAATTATCCCGTTGTTAAAAGAATTTCGCGAAGAGATAACAGGTTTAAACAATGAGGAAATTTTCGAATATTATATTGAAAAAAATTTTGAGATGGTTAGATTTAATTTAAATGTTTATAGTGATGGTCGTATCGGGCTAATCCCACGACTATTTATGAGGAGACATAAACGTTCAATTGCTTCACTGCTATCTTTAGTTAATAATGTTTATTTTAGATCCGAATTGCCTGTTCATGCTGTGCGTAAAATTTTCTTTGATTCTATAGAGAAAGTAGATCTATTCTTAAGTCTACTTGGTATAAGTGATGATCATAAGAAAGAAGCACTCGAAGAAATAAGCAATAAAAATAATATTGTTTTCAGTATACCACAAGTACACCTTATTACAGCTATGAGAGCTATGGATTCATATTTAAAACGTGATATGATGAGATGTTTTGGTAATATTACAGTTGTGTTAAAAAACACTTTAAACATATTGGAACAAATTGAAAAAGAACATCAAGAAATAGAACTAATTGCTGACGACTTATTTGATTTTTAAAGAAGAAGGGTTTTATTAAAATTAAATTTAAAGAGAAAGCAAATACATTTGATTTAATGTAAATTGGAACTCATATCCACAGTGAAAATGCATTTCTGCTTCACTAATATAAGATGTTTATAGCGTATGTTATGCCCATTTACTGCCCAGAATTAACAACAAATTATGAATATTAGTATAAACGAAATAAATAAGTGTTATAAATAAAGGCTTTTATAAATGAAGATACGTTTTCACTAGGTTGAGGGCCTAGTGGGTGAATAACCCGTGGAGGTTCAAGTCCTCTCGGCCGCATCTCAATGATACCAAGGGTTTAGACAACTCTTGGTATTTTTTTGTTACCTTGACAACTCACCAAGATAAGTAAAATAAAAAACGAAGGGCTTCATTACTCCCAATTACTGTCCAGAAATATGAAAAAACATCAAAAAGGTGTAAATAATGATAATGAGCGCTGTATAACCCTTAAATATAGGACATGATAATATTTCATAAGGCTGAGGGGAAAAGAGCAAGAAAAGCAGGAGCAGAAAATTGGAGAAAAGTTATTACTAATCGGTTTGATTTGCATCATATAGGATTTAATACAAAAACCTTTTATTTCCAGAAAAAGAGAAGATGAAAAACCTGGAGTGAATTTATCACAAAATTACAGAAAATAAGGATCTATTTGTAAAACCAAAAAATGATGAAATTACGGAAAGGTAATAAGTGATTACCTTTCCGTAATTCGTTAATTATTTCTTTGGGCAATTTTATATTTCATCTTAACACTGCCACCTTGAGCCGTTGGTGAAGCTGTAAATGTGTAATTGTATGTCCAACCAAACCAACCATTTTTAACCTCGGCAGAAATGTTGCCTTGCTTGCCTGGTGCGATGGTTCTTGAGACTTTTCCATCAATTGATATTTTTATGTCATTACTTCCGTTATTCGAAATCCAGAAGTTTACTTGTGCTCCGTCATTCTCATCTAATTCGAACTCCCGACTCCAGCTTGATTGATCAACAGAGCCCTCTGAAACCTCCTTGTCTAGAGCTTTGAATACCCCACTTTTAACTGCATAATTTTTCGGCGATACACTTGTAGTCGACTCCGCAAAAGCAGGTATAGTACAAGTTCCAACAATTACACCAGCTATCAGAGTCGATGTTACTCCTTTGAAAATGGATTTAAGATTCACGATCAAGCACTCCTTTTAATTTCATTTATTACACATACATATTCCATATGCACAATACAAATAATACCATGTAAAATAATTACAGTAAACGTTCTTTTGGATAATAATGTTTGTAACTCAACTTTTGTACCCCAAACATCCCAAATCAGACAAGTAAACCTTGATATAGCTAGGTAAGTGGAAATTGCGATCTTCTTATTGAGGCACTGCTACTAGCAAAGATTTTCCGATACCCGCACAACGAAAAAACTATCGCACCTAGTGGGCGAGACTACGTTACTTTTCTTGTTAGTGGTTTCTTAGGTCTTAGCTGAAATTACAAATTTAAAGCTAATATTTTCAGTGATTGTGCCCAAAATTCATGAAAAAGAAGAAAACAGGTGGAAATGAAGATAAAGAATGCTTTATTTATAAGGTTTATGTAATACTTGATACGTTTTCATTAGGTTGAGGGCCCAGCGGCTGAATAATCCGTGAAGGTTCAAGTCCTCTCGGCCGCATCCCAATGATACCAAGGGTAATAGAGAGACCCTTGGTATTTTTTTTGCGCTTATTTTTAAATGATCTACTGCCCACTTACCTAAAGTAAGTCATCTGCAGTAGACATCGCACAAATATTTTCATCATTTATAGTTAGCTTACTAATGCCTCAAACTCCAATTTGCAAAAGTAGAGAAAGTGCTGCTAAGCATGGAAGAAAACCAAGACTTCTAGGAGAATGTTTGCTGATGTTGAAGATTTTTCGATTGAAGTCACTGATTATCTCATAAACGAGGAAATTTAATGCTCTCTACGAAAATTAAAAAAGGGGAGATGATTGATGAAAATCAGCCGGGTTCTATTGGCTGCAGTGATTTTAGGTAGTGTATTTTCAATCACTTATTTCAAAGTGATCAAAATACTCAACGTATCTGGACAATACTTTGCTTGGTTCTTATTTGTCGATAGTCGCAGTAACGAAAGCACTAAACAACACATTAAACAGATTCTTTTGATATGACGGACACATATGACAGTTTGCGATTGTCGAAATTCAATGTATAACCCTTGTTCAACTTACCAAGTTCAGTTAAAAGTTTGTTAAAATTGTGATAAATGTAAGAAAGGATTAAATGTTCATACCGAAACATTGGGATTAAAGGGAAGGGGAAACAAATACATGTCGATTTACCATAAAGTAATTGGAGATGGATATCCGATCGTTATGTTGCATGGTTGGACACTTGACCATCAGGTGATGTTAAATGCAATGGAACCGTTATTCGAGAAACGAAGCGGTTGGAAGAGAATATACATAGACTTACCGGGTATGGGACATTCTAAGCCACAACCGTCTATTCAGAACTCTGATGATGTTTTAGAAGCGATATTGCGTCTTTTGGACGAGATTATTCCTGATCAACAGTTTATTGTTTGCGGTAATTCATATGGAGGGTACATTGCCAGAGGTATCGTTCGTTCACGTAAGGAAACAGTTCGTGGATTACTGCTGATGGCACCATTAACTATACCCGAATTCGATGAAAGGGTAGTACCGCAGAAGACTGTTCTAAAAAGAGACAGCGACTTGATATCACATTTGTCTTCAGAGGAGGCGGATGAATTTTGCTCTATGGGGATTGTGCAAGGTAAAACTGAATGGGAGAGGTTTCGGGATGAAATTTTACTTCCATCTAAACAAACAAATTATGAATTCGTAAACAACATTCGTCAAAATGGATATGGGTTTACCTTCGATATTTCATCTAAACTTGAGTATCCCACGCTAATTATCACAGGGCGTCAGGACAATGTAGTCGGATACCATGATGCGTGGCGGCTACTCGAAGATTACCCAAGGGCAACTTTTGCAGTACTTGATATGGCTGGTCACAACCTGCAAATCGAACAAACCGATGTATTTAATTCATTGGTTCACAACTGGTTAAACAGACTTGAGTCGGAAAATTTTCGGTTGGTATAACTTTCCATAACTATAAGTTTACTGTTGCAATTACCAATTAGTTAAACAATAATTAAGATAAGCAATATTGGGGTTTCCTGAAATTTTAGTAATTATTAGTCTTTATTGTCATTGGGGATCATTTAATCATTGAACAAAAATAAATCCATTATTTCATACCCTGTGCTACTTATTTCTGTTGTAGTCTGTATACTGATTAATAGGTAAGGAAAGTCGAAAAGGTATACGAAATTCGTCATACAAATTAAAGTTTTGAATGAAAGAGCAGGATTACTCCTGCTCTTTTTCTTTCTAATTGGGCTAGATTAAACGCAGACGGTTATTCCTTGGGAAAAACAAAAAAATTTCTTCTATCCATTGACTAGCTTGGCTTTAGCCTGGTTTCTATCACCCCGTTGGGCTTGTCAGGTTTTAAAAAGGTATGCTACGTTTATAGTGTTTTGTTTCACCTGATTGTGGGGTAATAAAGATAGAATCAGTAAATAATTCTTAGGAACGACCTCAATCTTATAATAAACATATTGGAAGACGTAATGGAAGATCTAAAATAAAGGTTTAGGCTACTTTGAAGAAATAAAAGTTTTTTTTCGATTGTGATCATATTCACAATAGAGCTGTATGAAGGGGAATCATTTCTCCAAATCGTCTGCAGAAAATACCGACCACAGCCCAAGGATATCTCACTAACCGCTTAGGCTGGTATTATCTGTTGGCTGTTTCTCTTTTTGTTGCTTCTTGTATTATTTTTAGCCCAATCGGCAAAAATAAGTTAAGGAAACCAGCGAAAACACTTAATTTCATCCTTCTTTCCTGGTTTACAATGTTATTTGGCGCTGATATGGATATTAGTCTAGTCTTGTAAGGTACAGTTGAACCAATCAGCCACTATGCCGTTAGCTCTCCATCAGGTGAAACAGAAACCCCCGGACTTTTAGAGAAGCATTACGCTATACATTCTGGGACTGCATGCTCGGACCGTTTACGCGCTTGTATAATGTGGATTTGATAATTAAGGAGTCGATATTATTAAATGAAGTTTAACAAGAAAAAAATTAACGTTGTAGACATTCAAAAAGCGAAGAAAAGCGTGTTTGCTACAGGGATAGGAAACGCGATGGAATGGTTTGATTTTGCTTTATATTCTTATTTGGCAGTTATTATTAGTAAAAACTTTTTCAGTCCAGTTCAAAACGATGAATTAAAGTTAATATTTACTTTTGCTACATTTGCAATTGCCTTCTTACTTAGACCGGTAGGCGGAATTATTTTTGGTAAAATGGGTGATAAATTTGGTCGGAAAATAGTATTAACAATTACTATTTTAATGATGGCTTTATCTACTTTAATAATTGGTGTGCTTCCTACCTATGATCAGATTGGGGTATGGGCCCCTATATTATTACTCTTTGCCCGTATTCTGCAAGGCTTTTCTGTGGGTGGAGAGTACGCTGGGGCAATGGTATATATCGCAGAATCTTCTCCAGATAATAAACGTATAAGGTTAGGCAGCGGTTTAGAAATCGGCACATTATCTGGTTATATAGTAGCTTCTGTTTTAGTTACAGTACTTTTCTGGACTTTATCTGATGTTCAAATGAATAGTTGGGGATGGAGAATTCCTTTCTTCTTAAGTATTCCAATAGGATTATTTGGTTTATATTTGAGAAGTCATCTAGATGAATCACCAATCTTTGAAAGTGACATCTCTGAAAACCAAGAACAACAACCAGGTTTATTAGAAGTCATTAAAACATATAAAAAAGATATCTTTTTATGTATCGTATTTGTGGCATTTTTCAATATAACCAATTACCTATTATTAGGGTATATGCCCTCTTATTTAGATGAGAACCTTGGTATAAGTGATAATATAAGTACACCGGTTACAGCAATTGTATTGATTATTATGGTACCGTTCGCTTTAACTTTTGGTAAACTGGGAGATAAATTAGGAAATAAAAAAGTTATAACAATTGGATTAGTATTAGGAATTGTATTTTCGATTATCTCTTTTCAATTTCTTAATATGGGGAATATAACATTCTTATTTATAGGACTTTTAATGTTAGGTATAGTATTATCTGTATACGAAGGTACTATGCCAGGATCTTTACCTACGTTGTTCCATACGGACATTAGATATCGTACATTATCCTGGACATTCAACTTATCAGTTTCTATTTTTGGCGGAACAACACCTTTAGTTGCTTCTTGGTTAACCCATGTGACAAGAAACAATTTGGCGCCGGGTTTCTATTTATTGGCAGTCAGTTTAATTGGCTTAATAGTTGTGTTAACCTTATTTAAAGATACTTCAGGTAAATCTTTAAAAGGTTCTTACCCAACAGTTGCTTCTAAAGCTGAGTTTCAAGAAGCTGTTGAAAATCCAAAAGATTCACTGTGGTGGAAAATGGAACAAACAGAAAAGGAATGAAAAAAACATCCATTTAATTGACCGACTACTCGAAATACAGACTCAGAATAAGCTGGGATTATCCGAGCAGCAATGACTGCAGCTCTTTTATACTCTGGAGGGCTTACTGCTTTGCAAATGCAGCGTTGCTATTCTCGATCGTCATTATTTTATTGGTTGTGTCCTAATAATAAAACATTGACGCAAGAACGAAGAGAAATTAAAAGGTCCGGGCAATACAGCAAAATAAGAAGCAAGAAGCTTTGTTATGCCAGTTCTTCTCCCGAAGGAGAGCTGGCTTTTTATTTTCTGTACGGGGTCCAAAGCAGAAAACGAGAACTTGTACGCTAACTAATCAACAAAGGTTTTTTGGATATGAAGAGGGCGAACTGGTGAAAAAATGGAGTTTGTTGTGGAGTTAGCTTTTCAATTAGGGACATCTCAACAACAAAATAATAACCAGCCCGATTAAAAAGCTCATCAAAAGTTCCATTATTCCAATATACGATCCACTCAATTATTTGAGTGGATCTGTTTGTTTTTTATTTATTTGCAGCAGTCTCTATGTGACGAAACAATAAATGGATTAAAACCCTTTACGCAGCCAGGTTGCGGCGAGATCAATTGCTCCGCGCGCAGCTTCAGTTTTAGCTAAGGCGTTGAGCATCACGAAATCGTGAATGATACCTTGGAAACGTACGGCAGTGACCGGAACACCAGCTTCACGAAGTTTATTGGCATATGCTTCTCCCTCGTCACGAAGTACATCAGCTTCAGCTGTGATAATCAATGCAGATGGAAGCCCTTGAAGCTGCTCAGCAGTTGCACGCAGAGGTGATGCTGTAATTTCAGCACGCTCGTTCGAATTGGTTGTGTACTGATCCCAAAACCACATCATCGCGTCCTTGCGTAAAAAGTATCCTGCAGCAAACTGGTGATAGGATTCCGTATCGAAAGAAGCGTCTGTTACCGGATAGAAAAGTAATTGTTGCCGGATATTCAAGTCACCTCGTGCTTTGGCCATTAGCGTGACAGCAGCAGCCATATTGCCTCCAACACTATCACCTGCAATTGTTAAACTCTCGGGAATCATGCCGTTCTCACGGCCATTTTCAGATGCCCACTTCACTACTGCATAGATTTCTTCAATGGCTGTCGGATATTTTGCTTCTGGAGATAAGGTGTAATTTGGAAAGACAATAGCAGCTTGTGCTCCGACTGCTAGCTCACGGATGAGCCGATCATGTGTATGCTCATTACCAAATACCCAGCCGGCCCCATGAATGTACACGATGACAGGAAGGTGCGCAGGCGCATTCTGCGGGCGCATTATTCTTACTGATACCTGTCCGCTCGGTCCTCCTGAAATCATAACATCTTCAATATCAACTGGCAGTTTATCAATTGGGTCAGATTGAACCTCATCTACAGCTTCTCGTCCTTTCTCAGGTCCAAGGTCGAATAGATAGGGTGGGTTCGCGGTTGCTTCTGCAAATTCTTGAGCTGCTTTTTCTAATTGTACTTTCTTTAACATCAATCTCACTCCTTATTTGAAGGCTGGTCACCTATATGTTTTAATCAAATTTTTTGCCTATTGATCTTGGCATCTTTCGTCTTACATTGCTGTTGTAATGATTTGTACATCAATATTTCCGCGAGTAGCTTTAGAATATGGACATACTTGATGAGCTGCATGTGTTAATTCTTCCGCTTGCTCTTGAGATACCCCTTGAATTTCCACCTCCAGAACAACTCCGATTTTATAACCATTATCACTTTCATCTTTTAATAAACTTACTTTACCGGTAACAGCTGATTCGATTTTTAATCGTTGTCTTTGGGCTGCTAAATGAAGAGCACTGTCATAACAAGCTGAATAGCCTGCCGCAAATAATTGTTCTGGATTTGTAGCCGCGGATACTTGATTTGGTTTTGGCATAGCTAAATCCAAATCAATAATAAGATCATTAGATGTTACATGACCTTCTCTTCCGCCTTTTGTTGTAGCTTCTGCTGTAAAATATACTGTCATCATCAAACACTCCTATAAATTAAATTTAACACAATTGAATTTTAATCAATCTAATCAGCGTTGTCAATTAAATTTTTTGAAATTAAATTGTCCTAAATTGAAATTCGCAATTAAAATCCTCTAAATGAATGATTAGACTAAAATAAAGAACAGTTTTCGGCAGTTTAAAGTTAGTGTACATAATAACCATATTGAGAAGGTGGCTCAATAAATCTATGAGTCGGTCTAAACAATATAGTAGAAGTATCTATATCGGTCATAATAAGAATGCACCTCAAACACATTTTGGTTATAAATAAAGTTTCCATGTATATAAGTTATGATTAATTAAATTGTTAGTCATTCAATTTTACTTAATTTAATTCTTATGCTATTATGTGTAGTAATGAATATAAATATTGTGAGGGATTTAACATGAAGAATGATAAATTACTGTTAAGTAATCATCTATGTTTTGCGATTTATGCAGCTTCCCGTGAAATGATAAAGTTATACCATCCTCTCTTAAAAGAATTAGGAATTACGTATCCACAGTATTTGGTTCTTCTTGTTTTATGGGAGAAGGAAAAAATATCTGTTAAAGGTTTAGGCGAAGAATTATATCTGGACTCCGGAACATTAACTCCAGTTTTAAAACGACTTGAGGAGCGAGGTCTTATTATAAGAGAGCGTTCAAAAGAGGATGAACGAAGTGTAATTATTACGTTAACAACTGAAGGGAATGAGTTTAAAGAAAAAGTCACAATGATCCCTAATGCAGTATTTGATAAAACCGGTTGTAATGAAGAAGAAATTAAAAGTTATAACAAGGAAATTCGTAATTTACTTCACATGCTGACAACTGAGCAATAGTTTTATGAATATAGATGGTGGGCCAAGCGGGTGAATAACCTGCGGAGGTTCAAGTCCTCTCGGCCGATCCCTATGATACCAAGGGTTTTGACACCTTTGGTATTTTTTGTTTATAGACTTACTATAGTAGGTCGTATGATTTGTCAGTCACCTTCATCCTTCTGCTGACTGCGTGCGGCGGTAGTAAATAGGATAATGCAATTAATGAAGTGATTAAGCAGGAGAAGAAAGTCAGAAAAGAAATGCGAGCAGATTCAGATGAGTACAAAAGAGATAACGCCATAATTCTTGTATATGATGACGGCAAGTATATTCAGCTTGCGTTTTATCAGCCAGAAGAAAGTTCTCGCAAGCTTACTGCTTAAAAAGCCATTTTTTCAATCAAAAAATCAATATCAATTCGGGGCTGGATTCAATATGATCCAGTCCCTTTTTGTTTTATTGATCTTTCTTATCCCCAGTCTGATAAAAGATTTTCTGTGAATCATTTAACAATTATTGGCCGATTTTTCTTTTTCGATAATATCCTTCACCACATCCTCAATTGTTATATGTCCAAGAGCTTTTTCCAAGGCAGATTGGGCGATTTCAAATATTGGACCAATTGTACTTTGTATGTTCCGGCCTACAGGACATTGAGGATTGGGATTTTCATGTATACTAAACAATTCTTTATCTTGAACAACATTAACTGCTCTATAAACATCAAGTAAGGTGATTTCAGTTAAATCCTTCGCTAATTCAGCTCCTGCAATACCTGGCCGTACATTTACTAAACCTGCTTTTTTCAGCATCCCCATAATTTTTCTTATTAAGGCGGGATTTGTATTTACACTTCCAGCTAAAAATTCAGAAGTGCTAATTCCGTCTTCATTTATTTCAATAAGAGCCAATATATGAATTCCTACAGCAAAACGGCTGCTAATAGACATGATTTCTTCACCATCCTAATTACTTTACACTCTTTATAGTACACTTGTAACTGAATGTATTACAAGTTTATTTCACTCTAATATGCTCAATTAACAAGGTGATAAAAGTATTGACAAACAAATAAGGTGTAACTAAAATTATTACATGTAATCAATTTGGTTACATTTAAAATTTTGAATGATTAGGAGGACTTTAAATTGAAAATTGGAATCATTGGTGCAACCGGAAAAGCTGGAAGTCTTATCTTGAAAGAAGCGGTAAGCAGGGGCCATGAGGTAACTGCAATTGTAAGAGATGCTGCAAAACTTAAAGAGGAAAAGGTTTCAATCATTGAAAAAAATATAATTGATCTTACATCGGATGATCTAAAAAAGTTAGATGTAATAGTTAATGCCTTCGGAGCTCCATTAGGAGAAGAACAGGCACATGTAGATGCTGGCCGGGCATTAATTAGGGCATTAAAAGGAATGGGTACAAGAGCAGTAATTGTAGGCGGAGCAGGGAGTCTTTATGTAGACGAAAATAAAACTGTCAGTGTAATGGATACACCTGATTTCCCGGAGATTTTTATTCCAACAGCTAAAGGGCAAGGTCGTAACTTGCAAGAACTAAAGGAAACTTCTGATATGAACTGGACATTTATCAGTCCTTCAGCGGTATTTGACCCAGACGGGAAAAGAACTGGGTTTTATCAGTCAGGAAAAGATCATCTTCTTGTGAATTCGAAAGGCGAAAGTTATATCAGCTATGCAGACTATGCAATTGCAGTATTGGATGAAATAGAAAATCCAAAACATATAAATGAACGCTTTACAGTTGTGGGAGAAGCTGAATAAGTTACTGAGTAGAAACAAAGGGCGCCATTAGCGTCATCGCTAATGGTATCTTCCTCCTAAGAATGTACGGAGACATTGAAAAACTTTGCAATCAGAGTAGCTGATTATTTTTATGAAAAAGGGGATTTATCACGTTCCAATGAATATTATCGAGCTGATGACAGAGTAGGGGCTTAGTGAGTTGGATCAAAAAATAAATAGCTCTGACTAAAACCTTTGCGGGTTAGTTAGAGCTTTTGTAAACCCACTCGTTTTCGTGAGTGGGCTTTTTAAAAATACACCTATCAACATGATATTTATTATTAAGTACGGTAAGGGGTCCGTCAAAACTTCTAATTTCTAAATAAAGGTTCTCACAAAAAAACCTGCCGCACGTTTAACAAATAAAACCCTGAATGAAACATGATATTAATTTGCAGTTATTTCCGTTTCGTGCTATGATAAAGGAGAATTATTTTTGTTCGTGTAAAGGATAGTATGAATATCGACTTTTCGTCTTGATGATACTTTGGGCAAGGATAGTAATACAATGTGTAATACACTAGGAGGCAACAAAAATGGAACAAGGTACAGTTAAATGGTTTAATGCAGAAAAAGGTTTTGGATTTATCGAACGTGAAAATGGAGACGATGTATTCGTACACTTTTCTGCAATCCAAAGTGACGGATTCAAATCTTTAGACGAAGGTCAAAAAGTAACGTTTGACGTTGAGCAAGGTGCTCGTGGAGCTCAAGCTGCTAACGTTCAAAAAACTGCTTAATCTTCAATCGTTTATACAAACAGGCTCTTTATATAGGGCCTGTTTTTTTATGTTCTCTGTATCATACTGAATAAAAAACCCTACTCAACGTTCGAGTAGGGACAGATGCTACAAGGTAAGAAAAAGGTTTAAAACCTCAAAGGATTGTTTACAGTATAACATACCGGATTGACGATATGTGGAATATATATAGATGATTTGTTTTTATGTTCTCAAGGTAACGGTATGTTATTCTTTGTTACAATTCGCATATCTTTTTTATGAAATAAGATAAAAAACTGCTATTCACTGTCGCAAGAGATGTAAGAAATTCTGAAAGATAAAGGGGAGAGTGGTTGTTTTTTCTTCCGGAAATAATCACTTAGACCTAAAACAATGAAAGCCCTGCCTCTCTTCCATCGTTACGGCTCCTTGTCCGTGCCAGGGTGAATCAGGATTACAAAAATCAAGTGACTATTTCATCGAGAATTCAAGTGTTCGTTGAAGAAAAAAATAAAACAGATTAGATTGAGGAGTAATAAAAGCGGTTAATGTTTAAAAAGTAAGTTGAAGAAGTTGAACGTCTGATCGTAATACTCTGAAAAACTTATCTGTCATTAACCTTAACAGAAACTTTTTATTTGTTTTTCAGTGATTCCTTTAATGACTTCCAGTTCACTAATCAAAAATTCATATGCATTATCCAACATTTTTTTTTCGCTTGAATTAAGTGCTTTTTCTTTCTTCATACGCATTAAATCACGTACAACTTCAGCGCCTTCTTGTGATTAAACAGGGGATACTAATATTAACTCTTTAAAATCATTCTCATGCCGTCTTGAAAATTGACAGTATACCTGTAAGGGTATAATATTGATTCACAAACATTATCTAGTTAATAATGTAGTGTGATAAAGCGCAGTATGAAATGATAGTGGATAACATGCAAATATATAAATTTCAAAGAAGGAGTTCAACGCATGGAATATGATCAAAAGATTAAAAATCGCTTACGCCGGATAGAAGGACAGATAAAAGGTGTATTGACCATGATGGAACAAGGAAAAGATTGCAGAGAGGTTGTGACCCAATTAGCTGCTTCACGTAATGCGATCGATCGAGCAATGGGTTTGATTGTGAGCACAAACCTTGAACATTGTGTTCGTGAAAGTTTAGAAAAGGGAGAAGACACACAACACTTAGTAAAAGAAGCGGTCGACTTATTGGTAAAGAGCCGATAAAAAAATTCATCAACCTATCATCTTTAAGGTTGACGAATTTTTATATTTATTATAATATACCCCTACCGGTATTTTATATATTGAATTGAATAATAGGAGATCTTTCGAAAAAATTTTTAATTTCAATATACCCCCAGGGGTAATAGTGATTGGTCAGGAGAATAAACATGACAAAACAAACAAAACGCACAACAATTGTTTTATTTAGCGGGGAATATGATAAAGCAATGGCAGCCTATATTATTGCAAATGGTGCTGCTGCCTACGATCATGAAGTGACGATCTTCCATACTTTTTGGGGATTAAACGCTTTACGTAAAGAAGAGCTGATTCCAGTGAAAAAAGGATTTCTTGAAAAAATGTTTGAAAAGATGATGCCTCGCGGTGCCGATAAGATGGGTTTATCTAAAATGAACTTTGCAGGTATGGGCCCTAAAATGATTAAAAATGTGATGAAAAAACATAATGCACTTACGTTGCCTCAGTTGATTGAGATGGCTCAAGAACAAGGTGTAAAGCTCGTAGCTTGTACGATGACAATGGATCTTCTTGGTTTACAGGAAAAAGAACTATTAGATGATATCGACTATGCTGGTGTAGCTGCTTATTTGGCAGACGCTGAGGAAGGCAATGTCAACTTATTTATCTAATGTGATCCATTGCAATTGAATAAGTGAAGGGGGGATATAACACTATGAATAGTGGAGTAATGTTCAATACTTTGGATCGTATTTCGACGTTTTTTCCCATTGCATGGTGTTAAACAAATAACAACTGCTGATTTAAAATCGGAGGCGGAAAACAAAGACAAACAGTTTATAGATGTGCGAACTTCTTATGAGTTCCGTACAAGGCATATTAAAGGATTCAAAAATATTCCTTTGTCTATCTTGCCTCGTCAAACTCATCAACTTTCGAAAGACAAAGACGTCTTTGTGATCTGTCAAAGCGGAATGAGAAGTGTAAAGGCAAGTAAAATATTGAAGAAACAAGGGTTTAAAAACATCACAAATATAAAAGGCGGTATGAATACATGGTATTAACATCCAGGGAATAACTTTTTGCATATTTATATACCCCCGCCCCTATATAAGAAAAGGAGGAAAAAAACCGTGAAAGCAAATATTGTATTAGACGCTAAAGGTTTGTCATGCCCAATGCCTATCGTAAAAACAAAGAAGAAAATAAAAGAATTAAAAGCTGGTGACCTATTAGAAATTCAAGCAACAGATAAAGGATCGGCGGCAGATCTGCAAGCATGGGCAAAAAGCTCAGGCCATGAATATCTAGGTACTGAAACAGAGGGAGAAGTCCTTCGTCACTTTCTTCGAAAAGGAGGAGAGCATTCATCAGAAAATGCATCTTCAATTCCTGAGATTTCATTAGAAGCTTTCACACAGAAAGTGGATCGTGATGAGTCTCTTCACATTTTAGATGTACGAGAGATAGAGGAGTATGAAGAAGCCCATATCCCCGGAGCGGTGCATATCCCTCTTGGCGAAGTGGAAAAGCGCTTTAACGAATTAAACAAAAATGATGAAATTTATATTATTTGCCATTCAGGAAGAAGAAGTGAAATGGCAGCTCACACCATGAAAAAACAAGGTTTTAAAAAGGTTATTAATGTTATTCCCGGTATGCGGGACTGGACAGGTAAAACAGAAAAAGGAGGTATGTAAACATGACCGTGCAAGCACTTACCGCAAAAGAAGTCACACAAAAAATCTTTCACAAAGAACCTTTATTTATTTTGGATGTACGTAATGAAAATGACTTTAGCGATTGGAAGATTGAAGGACATGATTTTGACCATTTAAATGTACCGTATTTCGATCTTTTAGATGGCGTAGAAGATATCTTGGAGAAAATTCCTTCTGATAAAGATGTGCTGGTCGTTTGTGCAAAAGAAGGTTCATCTGTCATGGTATCCGAAATGCTTTCTGAAGCAGGTCATTCTGTATCCTATCTTAAGGGCGGAATGAAAGCATGGAGCGAACATTTAGAGCCGGTAAAAGTCGGGGATTTAAAAGATGGCGGTGAGATGTATCAGTTTGTTCGAATCGGTAAAGGCTGCCTATCATACATGGTCATTTCCAATGGTGAAGCGGCGATTATTGATGCGACGCGTATGGTAGATTTCTTTTTGGATTTTGCGAAGGAGAAGAGTGCGACGATTACTCACGTATTTGATACACATCTTCACGCGGACCATATTTCAGGCGGCAGAGTCATTGCTGAAAAAACAAAAGCAGCCTACTGGTTACCGCCTAAAGATGCTGAAGAAGCGGTATTCGATTATCAGCCGTTGGAAGAAGGGAACGACATGACCATCGGAAATACAAAGATTAAAATTCAACCGATTTATTCTCCGGGGCACACGATTGGTTCCACTTCTTTCATTGTCGATGATCAGTATCTTCTTTCAGGTGATATCTTGTTTATTGATTCAATTGGCAGACCAGACTTAGCCGGTATGGCAGAAGATTGGGCAGGAGATTTAAGAACAACGCTTTATAGCCGTTACAACGCGTTGTCACAGGATTTAATTGTATTACCGGCACACTTTATGATCATTGACGAGCTAAATAAGGATGGAAGTGTTGGTAAAAAACTAAGTACATTATTTAGCGAGAACCATGGTTTGAACATTGCGGATGAAACAGAATTCAGACACTTAGTAACAGATCATTTGCCTCCGCAGCCAAATGCATACCAAGAGATTCGAGAAACAAACATGGGGAAAATCAGCCCAGATGAAGAAAAACAGCGTGAAATGGAGATTGGTCCAAACCGCTGTGCAATACGGTAACTCAAGTTTCTATTAAAAAGAGGAGAGATGAACATGAAATCAGATAAAGTATTAGACGCAAAAGGCCTGGCATGCCCAATGCCAATCGTCAGAACAAAGAAAGCGATGAATGAACTGGAATCAGGTCAAATATTAGAAGTGCATGCAACAGATAAGGGAGCTAAAAATGATCTTGCAGCTTGGTCTAAATCAGGCGGGCATGATCTTTTAGAGCAAACTGATGAAGGCGATGTATTAAAATTCTGGATTAAAAAAGGCTAATGAATGTGAAAGGGTATCGAATACAAAGATGCCCTTTTTCTTTGAAAGGAGGAACCAAAATGGATATTGCTTTTATCACAACTCTTTTCATTATAGGGTTTATTGGTGCCTTTATTTCCGGAATGATGGGTATTGGCGGATCAGTTATTAATTATCCAATGCTATTATACATTCCTTCTTTAGTGGGAGTGATGTCATTAACTGCCCATGAAGTTTCAGGGATAGGGGCTATCCAAGTTTTCTTTGCGACACTTGGGGGTGTTTGGGCTTATCGTAAAAGTGGTCTTCTAAATAAAGCATTAATTATGTACATGGGAAGCAGCATCCTTTTAGGGAGTGTATTGGGGAGTTACTTTTCTCATTATATATCTGAAAAAGGAATTAACTTTATATACGGAATTCTGGCTATACTAGCAGTTATTTTAATGTTTATACCTAAAAAAGGACAAGAACATAGCGAAGACGAAGAAGTGATATTTAATAAATGGTTGGCTTCGTCCCTAGCGTTTCTCATTGGCGGCGTATCAGGTATTTTAGGAGCTGGCGGCGCCTTTATCCTGGTTCCCATTATGTTATCGATTTTAAATATCCCTGTTAGAATCACAGTCGCTTCATCTCTTGCGATTACATTTCTTTCATCTATTGGCGCAACAGTTGGAAAAGTAATCACGGGCCAGGTTCTTTTTACACCGGCTCTGGTTCTTATGATTGCCAGTTTGATTGCTTCTCCTATTGGCGCATCAGTTGGGCAAAAAGCAAATACAAAATTCCTGCAATGGATTTTAGCGTTATTAATAAGTGCGACAGCTATTAAAATTTGGTTAAAGCTCCTTTGATATGAGTCAGCGGGTAAAATGAAAGATTAAAAGATTCATCACCCGTTGGTTTCTTATTAATTCTTTTTGATAATGGTGACTTGGGCAAGTCTTGACTATAGTAACGTGAAAAACATTTGACTTAGTTGCGTCCAGTATTTTTTTGCATTTAGGACAGCGTTATGGAACACTATAAACCTGTACGTTTTAAAACGAAGATGGTGATTTTAACAAACATGGCACCCAAGACATGTCATGTAACTTTCTGGTGATGAAAAAAACGACTCCATTTTTACTCCACAATATGAATTAATCTTTGTAAAATAACATGATCAATATAAACAAACACTAATATATAAAGGTTTTGTAATAGAAAACACAGTTTCACTTTATTGATGGCCCAGCGGGTGAATAACCCATGGAGGTTCAAGTCCTCTCAGCCGCATTAAATGATACCAAGGGTTCTGACACTTTTGGTATTTTTTTGTTTGCGGCTGCGCCGTTACTTAAAGCAAGTCGTCTGGTTTCCAGCTATCTTTTTTAAAGCCCTTTTTCAATTAATGAAATGATAAAATAGGAGAAGAAAGCCAGAAAAGAAATGAGAGCAGATTCAGATGAGAAACACAAGAATAACTCATCGTGATCGTATTCGTACACATTTTTACAGAGGAGGACAATTATGATTGGAATACTGGCAGGAATGGGGCCAAAATCTACTGGGCCATTTGTAGATAAAGTCGTAGATGAGTGCCAAAAAATATATGGAGCAATACATGACATGGATTTTCCACATATGATGATTTATTCCTGTCCGACACCTTTCTATATGAATAAACCTCTCAATCATACAGACATGGAAAATGCAATTATTAAGGGTGCTGTAAAGCTTGAAAAAACGGGTGTTGATTTTATTGCCATCCCATGTAATACCGCACATCTCTATTTTAATCAAATAAAAAAATCGATTTCAGTCCCTTTACTGAACATGATTGATGAAACCATAAAAAAAATACCTAAAGGCTCAAAAAAAGCAGCTCTTTTAGCCACCGTTCCTACGGTTCAATCTGGAATATTTCAAGAAGCGTTAAACAGAGAAGGTTATGATTTTTTACATCAAGATAGTTGGCAAATCTATGTCGATCAAATAATAGAAAAAATTAAACAAGGTCAAATCGATGAGGCTGGTACATTATATGATGAATTACACCATGACTTAGCAGAAAAGGCTGATACGGTTATCATTGCATGTACGGATTTAAATATGGTCACGGACCAAAAAAGAAGCAGACTTACTATTGTTGATTCATCAGCCTGTCTCGCTCAAGCCATTGTAAATAAGTATGTATCATTAACAAAATAAGTCATCTGATTTATCAGCAAATTCAGGGCGCTTTTTTTCCGTTAAAGCGCCCGGCTTCGGCAGATGCATGATCCTCAATTACTTCTTTGAATGTAACTTCCCCGTGTTATTGTTCTTTTAACATTGAATACTTTCGATACGTTTTATAGAAACTGCAGCCAAATAGAACAGCCATAAGGGCGGGAAGCGACCTCAACAGGGCAAATGGAGTTT
The DNA here is from genome assembly GCF_021729365.1 of Bacillus sp. R45. Classification (NCBI taxonomy): domain Bacteria; kingdom Bacillati; phylum Bacillota; class Bacilli; order Caryophanales; family Bacillaceae; genus Bacillus; species Bacillus sp. R45. The sequence goes on from NZ_CP091421.1 coordinate 504,905, forward strand.
CAAATAAAAATGCTTTCCAAAACATTGCGCTTTCCATACTCCACAGACCTTCAGTTAAATATAAACCCGAATCCTTGTAAATCAAATAAGAATAAAACAAGCACAGTAAACCAAAACAAGATGAAAACCCCATTAGTCTTTTATAATAATTACTCTTTGATTGGCGATCCGAAAAGATTTCATTTTGATCATCATTTTCTTTTTGCCAATACCGAGTTCCGCTAAGCCATGGGCTGTTTATATAAACCCAGCCGAAGTCTTCATAGATTTCTTTGTACTCTTTAAATTTTTTCTTTGATAAACAATCTTGATAATCCAGTCTCATCACATATTTTTTGTCGGTTTTTTCGAAAGTGTATATTCCTAATCCGCTGATATTTGTACAGCGATAGCCTTTTTGTAGTTGCTCGTTCAGCCATTGCTCCTCTTTTTCAATATCAAAAAACATCTTAAATTTCTTCATTCGATTCACTTCCTTCGTGCAGGGATAAAATATGCAGTAACCTGTTTTGTTCCATCTTCAAAATGGCGCTTCCTTCCGCAGTTATCTTATAGACTTTTCTCCGGCCTGATTCTCCAACAGGCTCAATCCAGCCATGCTTATTCAAATTTTCAATCGCGCCGTATAATGTGCCGGCTGCTAAAATAACAGTTCCGTTACTCATCTTTTCGATCTTCTGCATGGCGGCATAGCCATGAAGCGGCTCACGGAGAGCTAATAAAATATAATGCATGGTTTCAGACAGCGGTAATAATTTATGTTTCATATCCTCATCCTCTATTCAGTTCGACTATATAGTTAAACTTAATACAGTACAACTGAATAGTCAATGGCCTTTTCAAAATTTGTAAAAGGAACTTGAAAATCAAATCTAAAAAGTCGCTTTCTTTACGTAATGGGAAGCGACTTCTGGGGCAGTTCTATTCAATAACTGGCCCGATTGAACGCATTAAAAATACCAAGGGTTTGAGTCCCTTGGTATTTTTTGTTCATTGTATGATGATGTAAACTTCTTGCTTATTTAGCGCTGTCGTTCCAGTTTTTCTCTATAAATGTATTCGCAGGCTGTAAGTTGGTTTTGTTTGCAATTTCAATGACAGCGGGAACCACGGAAGGGTCTGTTTTGGAGAAGTTAGGAATCCGCGGATCTAACCGGAAAAAGCGATCTCCCAGCAGATTCGCGCTGACCATGGATTCATAGTAGCCATTTCCGCCGGAGATCATCTGAAGAAATGGCAGTAAAGGTTCATTAGGCGACCTGTCCAAAAGGACTCCCCAATTTGGAGGAAGGTTCTTCAGATTTTCGGGACGTATGTTATCCGCACTTACCATTCCCCATCCCCTCGTATCTCTTCTTAACCGAGTCGGGGCTTCACCTGTACCGATGGATAGCGCCGCAATTTGATCCAATGGCACGTTGGCTTTACCAACCGCAAACGCGATACTGGCCGTACTGGGGTTCGTTGCCACTACATATCCGTCCACGTAGTTTTGATAGGCGCGCTGTGTCGCGGGAGCACCGCTGCTCCGCAGTATGACATCACTCACTTTCTCATTTAAATAGGGAGAGCCGGGAAAGTTGTGAAATAATACGGGCGTCCAACGATCCAGTGCCGGGGAGTATAATTTGAATGAAGGGACAACAATTCGTTTTCTTACATCTTTAAGACGAAGGCCTGGCGGGAAAAAGTTTCGTACCGCTTTAATAAAACCGGAATAGGGTAATTGCTGATTGAAAACAGGTCCGCCCGGCCGGGAAGTGCTGAATGCGGGCAGGATTTCATCCTCAAAATACTGAAGTGTTTCCTTCGGAGATCTTCCGCTTGCTAATGCCAAGGCAGTAAATGAACCGATTGAATTTCCCGCAAATACATGGGTTCGGCTTATTAATGCCGGATTTTCTTCAGCCAGTCTGTTCAATAGTTGTAAACTTAAAGCACCTAAGGTACCGCCCCCGTCAAAGGTCATGATCCGATATTTTGCCAAAGCTGATTTCTCCTTTCTGATGAAAACTATCATTCAGTATATGTTCAGCCAGAGTCTATTGTATGGATGAATGAATATCTCTTTATCTTAAAAATGGTTTGATTATCAATCCGTCGAGTCGGGAAAGGATATGTTTTTTATTTGAAGAGGTTTTTTCCGGGAAGAAGGAGAATTATTATTTAAAAATAAAAGGGGGAAAATACTTGAATACAATTGACCTTATTGTTTTACATTTTGAAGAGGTAAGACGGCGAAGCATCAAGTTATGGACAGCTGTACCTGAGGAAAAAATGGACTGGCGCCCGGATTCCGAAGCCATGTCGTGCAAGGAAATGATAAGACATGTATTAGAAGCGGAATTTCTTTATCATCAGATTTTAATGAAAAATATGAGTGAGTTTTCAGAGGAAACTATTAATCCTTATGAATCAAAAACGTTTACCACAGTAAGCGAAGAATTAGAATTTGCAAAACCGTATCGGGCCGCGTTTTTGACATTCATCAAATCGTTAAACGAAACAGATTTAACAAATATAAAGATTGACAGGTCTGATGTTGGATATATTCGCGAACTGGGAGACATGTTATTAAGAATCGCTTACCATGAGTCTGTACATACGGGTCAGCTTTTAGACTACCTCAGAACTGCTGAGGTTGACAGGCCTTTAATTTGGGACTAGTTAAATGATTGAGTTTTACACGGGAAGGGGAAATAACGGAAGCCTTAACTTCACCCAAAGTTAAGGCTTTTTATAAATTGTTAAAACAAACATGTTGCCGTTGTTTTAATGATCTGTTCCCCAAACCGCTTTCCGATAATTTTCCGGATCAGTATCACCTTCTGTATTAATGATTAACACATTAGATGACTGATCTAATTCTAATTTCTTCTTTATCTGTTCCATTGAAGTATTTCTACTTAACTCATGCAGCAAACCTAATGGTACGGAACCTGACTCACCAGAAATAATCTTTGGATCCGAATCAATAGGATTACCCAATATTCTCATCCCCAATGCGCTTATCTTGTCATTACAGGAAAAGAAATAATCACTGCTTGTTCTCAAAATGTTCCAACCGAATGGGTTGGGTTCGCCGCAGGCAAGCCCAGCCATCATTGTAGAAAGATCACCGTATACTCGGACAGGTGATCCAGAGGCGCTTTGGGCTGACTGGTACAGACAATTTGCGCTTTCGGGTTCAACTATGGAGATTATGGGCTTATTCCCGCTTTTTACATTTAATAGGGAAGCTGCCATTGAAGCAGCGAAAGATCCCACTCCAGCCTGAAGGATAACATGACTGATTGTATTGAAGAAATCTTCATTTTGTTTGTATATTTCTGCCATAATTGTTGTATATCCTTGCATGATAGAGAGAGGAATTTGCTGGTATCCTTCCCAAGCCGTATCCTGAACTAAAATCCAATGATGTTTCTCAGATAAATCTGCCGCCATTTGAACAGTGTCATCATAATTTAAATCTGTAATGTACGCATCAGCACCTAAATGTTTAATGGCTTCCAATCTCGCGGGAGAAGAACCTTTCGGCATATATACCTTTGCTCTCTGTCCAAAAAGAGAAGCCGCCCATGCCAGTCCCTTTCCGTGATTACCGTCGGTAGCTGTAGCAAATGTAGCAGAAGGAGCGCTTTTTACAAATTCAACCAATTCGTTAAAATGAATGGAATTAAGGTCGATTCTAAATTTTTCACAATAGTAAGAAGCAATCGCATATGAAGCACCCAAGCTTTTAAAAGCATTAAGGCTAAACCGTTTAGATTCATCTTTGACATAAAGACTGTTTATGCCGAGATATTGTGCGAGACCTCTTAACGAGTGAAGCGGTGTTGCTTGATAGCCGGGAATGCCGGAATGAAAATGAAGCGCTTTTTTTGTTTCCTCTGCAGAGAAATAGGAAGATTCCTGAGGTAACGTATCAGATCTGAAATGATTCGAAACCCAATCAATATTCGCAAACAAATTTCTTCACCCTTCCAATATGTGATATATCACATTATACATGGATCGGAATGTAAAGCAACTCTTCTTTTTCGCAAACGATATACTGAAATGTGGTATATTACATGTAAAATGATGTTTTAAAGAGGTGGAAACGTGACAATGAACCAACAGCACCAATTAAAACGAACATTTATGAAAGTTGAAGCTTATCAGTTTCTGAGAGAGTGGATTATAACAGGTAAGCTTGAGCCGGGAGAAAGACTGAGAAATCAAGATCTATCTGAGACACTCGGAATCAGCCGCACGCCGGTCCGGGAGGCGCTGCTTCAGCTTGAAAATGAAGGTCTTGTCATAACGAAAGCCAATCGGTGGACAGTGGTAGCACCTATTGACCTGGAAAATGCGAAAGAGGTTTACTCGGTCGTTTGGTCTCTCGAGTGTCTCGCTTTTGAACAGGCACTTTCAAGATTTACGCAAGATCATATAAACGAGATGGAAAAATTAAATAAGCAAATGAATGCAATCATGGAGATGGATGATAAGGTAAAAGCGCTGGAATTGGATAATGCCTTTCATCAAAAGATCATTGAAGTCTCAAATAATACTGAACTGCAGAAATTACTGCAAGGACAAAAAACGAAAATACAGAGAATTGAAATTCGGTATTTCAGTCAAAATCACGCAATGAATGCATCCTGCAGTGAACACTATCAAATATTAGACGCAATGAGGAATAAAGATCTTAAACAAGGACTGAATGCCATAAGGAGTAATTGGGAAAACAGTCTGACTCGAATCATTTTAAACAGCCAATTAAAAGCCTGACAACTCGTCAGGCTTTTTTGTATGAATTTTTCATTTGACTAATATGAGATATGTGATATATTACTCTTAACTGAAAGCAATTCAGTTTTTTCGTGAAGAATATTTTGAATCTTATATCAATAAGGAGAAGGTGATTATTATGTTAAAAGCAGTTTTCACAGAAAAAGCACCAAAAGCGATCGGACCTTATTCTCAAGGCATTAAAGTACAAGATTTTTTATTTTTATCAGGACAGCTTCCTGTTAATCCAAACACGGATGAAGTTCCGGCTGATATTAGGGAACAAACGATTCAAGTTTTAAAAAATATTGAATCCATTCTGAAATCAGAGGATTTAAAAATTGAAAATATAGTGAAAACGACTATTTTCCTTAAAAATTTAGGTGATTTTCAAGCTGTTAACGAGGAATATGGTAAATATCTTGGAGACCATCGTCCTGCGAGATCCACAATTGAAGTAAGCCGGTTGCCTAAAGATGTACAGATTGAAATTGAAGTCATCGCGTATTCCGGATAAATATATACGAGTGAAAAGCTGCCCGACTTCATGGTAATTCGTGATATTCCAGAGCATGACATTCTTTTTTCGGGAGGATAAATATGTCTATAGAACAGGATGTGGATGTGCGGTGCCGGAGTTCTTCATCGAATAATGCCTCTTATGAAGATCCGGCTAAATGGTGCAGGCAAAATACAATTTGGGTCTTAGGCCTGTTTGGCACAGCAATAGGCGCGGGCGTGCTTTTTTTGCCAATTAATGCGGGAATAGGGGGCATTCTGCCTCTGATGATCATCACTGTTCTCGCTTTTCCGATTACGTACTTTTCTCACAGAGCTTTGGCCAGATTTGTTTTATCAGCAGGTTCTGCAACAGACGGGATTTTAGCGGTGACAGGAGAATACTTTGGAGCGAAAGCAAGAAGAGTATTCACTGTCATTTATTTTCTTGCGATTTACAGCATCCTGTTAATGTATTCAGTTGCCATTACAAATACAGCTCAGAGCTTTATTGTGAATCAAATGAACATGTCAGAGCCGCCAAGGGGTTTAACTGCCGGATTTCTGATAGCAGGATTACTATTTATCGTGCGTTTTGGTCAGGATGCGGTCATGAAGACTATGAGTTTGTTAGTTTATCCATTTATAGGTTCGTTATGTTTGATGGGGATCTATCTGATACCTAAATGGAATACAGCCATTTTGGATGTCACACACTTATCATTATCCGGATCAGGACAAGGGATGTTCATGACGGTATGGATGACATTCCCTGTCCTGGTGCTTTCATTTAATCATTATTCAATGATTTCACCATTCGTTGTAGCTCAAAGGCAGTGTTATGGAGACAAATTTGCTGATGATAAATGTGCCCAAATACAAAAATACAGTTATATATTGATGACGCTTACTGTTTTATTTTTTGTATACAGCTGTGTATTCAGTTTGTCGCCGGCAGATCTTGCTATGGCAAAGAAACAAAACATCTCAATTCTCACTTATCTCGCCAACCATTTTCATTCAGTGTTTATTGCTTGTCTTTCCCCGATTATCGCATTTGTCGCAATTACGAAATCCTTTTTAGGACATTATATAGGAGCCTATGAGGCCATGCGGGATATCATTGTTGAGGTTTTTCCATCAAGAAATAATAAGAAAAAAACAGATTTTATCATTCTGTTTTTTATGTTTGTCACTTGCTGGCTAATAGCTTATATCAACCCAAGTATTCTAGGCATCATTGAAAGCATCAGCGGACCGATAGGGGCTGTTATTCTATTGCTGCTCCCTATGTATGCCATTCGTAAGCTGCCAGTATTAAAAATGTATCGAAATAAAATCAGTAATGTTTTTGTTACGATTATTGGTGTCATCACTGTTTCGGCAATTATTTTTGCTTTATTTTAATTATTTTTTGTAAACGCTTTCTATTTAATGATTATATTGGAGTGGTCTTTATGAATGATATCACAATGAAAGATCAATTAATAAAATGGAGACATGACCTCCATATGATACCTGAAACAGCTTTTGAAGAACACATGACCTCAGCGTATATTGCTGAAGAATTAAAAAAAATGGGAGTAAGCGTTTGTTTGGGTCTGGGCGGAACAGGTATAGTCGCCACCTTAAAAGCGGGAGAAGGATCAAAGGTTATAGGAATCAGAGCGGAACTGGACGCATTACACTTCACTGAAGCAGCAGATCATTCGTATGTGTCTAAAAATAAAGGGAAAATGCATGCCTGCGGTCATGACGGACATATGGCAATCCTTCTTGGGACAGCTAAAATATTGAGTGAAAGACAACATTTTAACGGCACCGTGTGTTTTATTTTTCAACCGGCGGAAGAACCGGGCAAGGGTGCGAGGGCTATGATTGAGGATGGACTTTTTGAACAATTTCCGCTCGATGAAATTTACGGATTGCATAATATGCCTGGATTGCCGGCGGGTACTTTTGCAACCCGCCCCGGGGGAATTATGGCCGGTGAAGATAACTTTGTCATCCGGATTAAAGGAAAAGGCGCTCATGCAGCCCGCCCTCATATGAGTATTGATCCATTGGTCATAGCGTCGCAAATTATTCTCGCCTTACAGACTATTGTGTCCAGAAATTTAGATCCAAGCGTTCCTGCCGTTATATCCTGTACGGAAATCGTAACAGACGGGGTGAGGAATGCGATTCCGACTTATGTGGAAATCAAAGGTGATACGCGGAGTTATTCTCCTGACATCCGACGTTTTCTCGAAGAAAAAATGAGGACTATCAGTACCGGGATTTGTGAGATGCATGGTGCGGAGTGTCAGTTTGAGTATACACATGAATTTGCTCCAACGACGAATTGGGAAGAATATGTCGGGTTTACTGTTGAAGCTGCTGCCAAAACAGCCGGAAAAGAGAATGTCACTTCTAACATAAATCAGATGATGATTTCAGAAGATTTCTCGGCTTTTTTAGAGAAGGTTCCCGGTGTATTTGTTTTTCTTGGCAATGGGGATGAGCATGATCAAAAGGGCCATATTCCATTACACAGCCCGTCATATGATTTTAATGATGACATTCTTTTAACCGGTGCAGCGTATTTTGCGGAATTAGTTAAAATTCGCTTATCCTAAAACACATGAAACAAAGAAAAACAGCAATTACTGAATCAGTCAGTGCTGTCTTTCTTTGTTTTTTTGTTTTTTATAAGCCAGCGGCGTCATCTTCATGGCATGTCTGAACCTGCTGATGAAATAACTTGTGCTGTTAAAACCAACTTGATAAGAAATGTCTGTCACACTCGCATCTCTTTGCTGCAATAAATATAAGCTTTTTTGAATTCTGTAATCTATAACGTAGTGTAACGGAGAACATTTTAAAAAGCGCTTGAAATAGCGGCAGCACTCAGAACGGCTTAGCTGCCCGGCTTTCGCAATATCCTCCAATGTGATTTTTTCAGCATAATGCTGATGGATCCAGCTCAGCATATTCTTCATCCTTTGGTTCTTCAACCATTCTGTTTCGATACATTCAAGGTGGAAGCAATTGGCGATTAAGTGTTTCCAAACAGACGTAAGTTTCATCGTGATATCTATTTCATAAAAGGGTGATTTTTGCTCGATGCATTTGTGGATCTCTAATACAGCATTCAGAATATTTTTTTCTAAAGGGTCGTCTGCGTGGATATATAAGTAAGGGACATTCGTTGCGTGAATCAAAGGTTTTACATAGGTCGTGTAGAGTTCCTGTGATAAAACGAAATGCGGGGAGACATTTAAACAGATATAAAGACAATCTGAACTGCCATGCTCCTTTGTCATATGCAGGCAGCCGCTGTTAATAAACAGCCCGTCGCCTTGACGGACAACCACCCATTCCTCATTTACTTGGAACAGCGCTTCTCCTTTTATTATAAGCACGAATTGAATTTCATCATGCCAATGAAGGGGAATATATCCGTGCAAATGGTTCTTAATGGTTTTTTCATAGCAAGCAACCGGCATAACAATTGTATGGTGTTTCGTCAAATCTTGCAGACTGTCATCCATCAGAAAGTTTTGCGTTTGCATGTTAAACACCTCAATATACTTATATTTTTAAATCCAATATTGGTATTAAGATGATGAATTCTCATATATCATAACATTATTGTTATATCTATGAAGCGATTGACTCAGTACAGGGAGGAATGCAAAATGGCATCTGAACATGTGAACCTTTACATTAATTCTGAACGTTTACTCAGCCGTCTTAAGGAGCTTGGTGAAATCGGACGTGACCGCAATGACAGACTCACAAGGTTAGCTGCTTCCGATGAAGATAAGGCGGGACGGGACTTATTGGTAACATGGATGGAAGAAGCAGGCTTAGAGGTTATGATTGATAAAATCGGAAATATTTTCGGGGTATGGTACGGTTCTGATCAGAATAATGATGCGCCCATTATGATCGGCTCTCATATCGACACGGTCATCAACGCGGGTATTTACGATGGATGTTACGGGGTTATTTCGGGACTTGAAGTCATAAACGCTTTAAAGGAGTCCGGCTTCAAACCGGAGCGTCCGATTGTCATGGCGGCTTTTACCAATGAGGAAGGTGTGCGATATACTCCAGATATGATGGGATCACTCGTATTCGCCGGAGGACTTTCTTTAGAAAAGGCGCTTCAGACCCGCGGTACGGATGGGACGAAACTGGGTGAAGAACTTAAACGTATAGGATATGAGGGAACAGAAAAGCCCGGCTTTTTAACACCGCACGCCTTTATTGAGCTCCATGTTGAGCAGGGGCCGATTTTAGACAAAACAGGCATTCCGGTCGGTGCCGTTGAGAATTTGCAAGGGATTTCCTGGAAGCGTATAACGGTTCAAGGCGTTTCAAATCATGCCGGGACAACTCCGACTGATATGCGTCAGGATGCCGGGCATGCAGCCGCACAAATCATAACGTATTTGCGCAAACGTGCCAATATGTCTAACGGCCAAACTGTCGCCACGGTCGGAACAATCAGTTTTGAGCCAAATGCTATCAATGTCATTCCATCATTGGCAGCACTTACAGTTGATTTGCGAGATCCGGACGAAAAGAGACTTCAAGAAGAAGAATCAGCACTGGACGATTACCTGAAAGATTTGGAAGAGGCTGAAAACGTATCTATCACATCTGAACAATTAGTCCGTTTCAATCCCGTTGTATTTGATAAAAACATTGTTGCATTAATTGAGCGGGCTGCCAATAAACGCGGACTGGAGTCAAAACGGATGACATCCGGTGCCGGGCACGATGCACAAATGATGGCCCGCATCTGTCCGACGGCTATGATTTTCGTTCCCAGTATAGAGGGGATCAGCCATAATCCTGAAGAATACACGAAAGATCATGACTTGGCTGCAGGTGTCAATGTATTATTAGATGTCGTTAGTGATCTTTCTTCTAACTAAGGAAACGAGAACATCAAGGAATACAAATCGAGATAAAGAGTGAAGATAGAGAGTGTCGTACAGAAAAGCCCTTCTCATCATTGATATCTCTGATGAAAGTTCAATTTTTCCCGGCGTATCAATCATGCCAAAGGTTTAACCGCCTTTGGCTTTTTTTATGTCAACTTTTGCGTCTGTTAAAATTGTTTTATAAACGGTGTGATCATATAATTGAATGAAAAAGGATGCATATCATGCCGATCAATTCTTTTGAAAACTATCCGATGAGCTGGAAGCCGGCGATTGATAAAACGGAAAAACCCATTTATAAAGCGATTGCAGAGAAATTAGAACAGGATATATTACAAGAAGTTTTATTACCCGGAACCAAACTGCCTCCTCAGAGAGAACTGGCTGATTTTTTGGATTTAAATGTAAGCACCATTTCAAAGGCTTTTAAAGTCTGCGAGTTAAAGGGTCTGCTGAGTGCCTCTGTCGGGAGCGGGACATTTGTTGCTTATGATGCGTTATCGAATGCGTATCTGCTGGAGGATACAAAGCCGAAGCATCTGATTGAAATGGGGGCGACGCTTCCGGATCAGGCTTCTTATGAGCCGCTGCTGCTCCAGCTGAAAAGTATGCTGCAAGAGGAAGATTATGAAAAGTGGTTTGGCTATGGCCGGACGGGTGAAAGTCTTTGGCATAAAGATGCGGCTGTTAAGCTGATTCGAAGAGGCGGATTTGAAACGTCCGTTGATCACATTTTATTTGCAAACGGCGGGCAAAATGCGATTGCCGCGGCATTGGCGAGTCTTTGTAAACCGGGTGACCGCATTGGAGTTGATCACCATACATACCCAGGCTTGAAAACGGCCGCTTCAATGCTGAGTGTGCAAATTGTGCCGATCAAATCAGAGAACAATGAAATGAGCCCTGTCTCATTTGAGTACGCGTGTAAAAATGAAAATATTAAAGGCATCTACCTCATCCCGGATTATCATAATCCGACAGCGTCCTTTATGTCTGTTGAGAATCGAAAAATGATCGCGAAAATCGCAAAAAAATATAACCGATTCATTATTGAAGATGCCTCGTACCATCTTCTTGGCAAGAATCCGCTTCCGGCAATCGCATCATTTGCACCGGAACAGGTCATTCACATTGCCGGTTTATCAAAATCACTGGCACCAGGGTTAAGGATGGCGTATGTCGCCGTCCCGAGTCAATATAAGGAGCCGATTTCAAAGGCGCTTTACAATTTAAATATAACCGTTTCCCCGCTGTTAGCAGAACTCACTGCACGCACAATCGTATCGAATCAATTTGAAATCTTAATTGACAGTCATCGTGAACAGACTATTCGCAGAAACAAAATGATCGATCAATATTTAAACGGCTATACGTGTGCAGGTGCTGAGACGGGAATCTTTCGATGGTTGCTGTTACCCGGAAATATGACAGGTGCTGCATTTGAAAAATCAGCCGCACAGCATGGAGTGCAAGTATACGCGGCTGAACGTTTTGTCGTCGGGAACAGTTGTCCGGAAAGGGCTGTAAGGGTGTCTGTCTGTGCACCGAAAACGCTTGGGAAGCTTGAGCAGGGACTGCTGATTCTTAAACGCCTGCTGGATGAGCTTATCTAATATTGTCCGCCATACAATTACTATATTGTATGGTTTTTTTGTGCGTGTTATGATAATCCAAATCTGTTGGAGGTTATAGAAAGGCAGGTCGGATTATGCTTCACAAAGACAGTGCAAAAGGGTCAGATACTCAATCGGCATTATTGGAGCAATTCATAGGTTCTTCTGATAAACAAAAAAGATTATATAAGCGTACTTTGTTTGTCGTCAGTCTTTCACAAATTTTCGGCGGCGCAGGGTTGGCGGCCGGAGTGACTGTCGGTGCGCTTATTGCACAGCAAATGCTTGGTACAGATGCGTTTGCCGGTGTGCCCTCTGCTTTATTTACCTTAGGATCAGCAGGCGCCGCGTTATTTGTGGGGAGGCTTTCTCAGCGTTACGGCCGCCGGACAGGTCTTTCAGCCGGATTTATGATTGGCGGACTGGGAGCGATAGGAGTCATCATTGCGGCTATTTTAAATAGTGTGTTTCTGCTGTTTGCTTCTTTGATTATTTATGGTGCGGGAACAGCGACAAATCTGCAGGCCCGTTATGCGGGTACGGACTTGGCAAATCATAAACAGCGGGCGACTGCTGTCAGTATGACTATGGTTTTTACCACATTCGGTGCCGTTGCAGGCCCGAATTTAGTGAATGTAATGGGGAACTTCGCTCGCTCCATTGGTGTTCCGTCACTGGCGGGTCCATTCATTTTAGCGGCGGCAGCATATATGTTGGCAGGTGTTACTCTTTTCATCATGCTACGTCCTGACCCTTTAGTCATAGCAAGAACAATAGAAATTGCCGGCCAAACACCTGATGATAGAGGACAAGTGACCGCCGACGAACACACAGAGAACAAAAAAGGTATTATTGCGGGTGCGGCGGTTATGATTCTTACTCAAATTGTAATGACTGCTATTATGACAATGACACCGGTCCATATGAGACATCACGGCCATGGCTTAGGAGCGGTAGGTCTTGTTATCGGTTTTCATATAGGCGCCATGTATCTCCCTTCTTTGGTGACAGGTGTGCTTGCGGATAAATTAGGCCGTACTGTAATGGCTGTATCTTCCGGAATGACGCTGCTTTTGGCAGGGCTCATATCAGCATTTGCACCGGGAGATTCTATGATTCTTATGGTCATTGCTCTGTCTTTGCTCGGGTTAGGATGGAATTTTGGTTTGATAAGCGGAACGGCACTGATTGTTGATTCAACTGAAACGTCAACACGGGCTAAAACCCAAGGTACTGTGGATGTTTTGATTGCGTTGTCCGGAGCCGCCGGCGGAGCATTGTCCGGAATGGTCGTAGCAGGTGCCGGTTACCTGACATTATCACTTGGCGGAGGGATATTATCGTTATTATTAATCCCGGTGGTGATATGGTCGCTTGGAAGTAAGGAATAGTATCTTATGTTTAAAAGCAGTGCGAGGCTCCCGTGGTTGAAAAACCCATGAAGCGTAAGTCCTCCCGGCTGCATCTCAATGATACCAAGGGTGTAACGGCCTTTGGTATTTTTTATGTTCTCTTTTATTTTTAAAGTTTACTCTTATTTGCTCTGCTCAATAGACTGTCGTTTTTAAAAAAGGTTCTAAAACGATACAAATGATGCGTTTGAACGGTTGTAAGTTTGATGTATTACAAAAAATAGCTGTTATATCCCTTTATATTCTTTATAGTAAATATACGGAAAATAAATAAGCGGTTAAAAATATTTTTAGTAAAGGAGAGTCATGTGGAAGAAGTTAAAGTTGTATACGCATTGATCAGAAATGAGTTCAATCAGATAGTAATGGCAGATAATCATGAGGGGCATTGGTCACTTCCGGGCGGAAAAGTTGAGCTTAATGAAAATCTAATAGAAGCAGCTGTACGTGAGGTATATGAAGAAACAGGGCTGGAAGTTGAAATTGGGAATATACTAGCTGTTAATGAAGCGAAATTTATAAAGAGAAATCATCACGCCATATATTTTTTCATTTGAAGCAAAAGTTACAGGAGGGAAAGAAGGGATTAAAAATGCTCAAGAAATATTGAAAATAGAATGGGTTGATATTGAACAGGCAAGTCAACGATTGCCTTATTACACCGAAGGGATTAAAAAGCTTATGAAAGGAAATGCGCTGTATAACAATCAGGGAACAATATACTGATAATCCCGTACTTTGATTAATGGTTGTGGAGGGTGAAGGGGTAAGGTACTCGTTCTTCAAGGAAAAAACAAAATAGTAATAATGATTTTTACTTGAACGACACTTAAGAATAATTTAAGGTTAAATATTGAAAAATTTGTTAATATTATAATACATTGTTTGGAAATGTAATCTTTTATAAGGAGTTTTCTAATTGCGTTGGAGTAAATGGTTCAATATTTTTTGCATAGCAGCATTGGGATCAATATATGGCTATAAATTGTTTACTAACCAAGAAGTCAGTACGGCTCGTGTAATCATAGCTGCTGCTATTATCTTGTGGAACATTGTCGGACTTTTTAGCAAAGAACCAGTAAAACAAACACAGCAAGCAAACTAAAAGCCAAAAAATACTTTCCAATCGATCAATAAAAAGTTGGAGAAGGATGCTGCAGCGTGCAGCATCCTTTTTATCATTTTCACAAAAAAACCAAGGGTTTAACCCCTTGGTTTTTTCGTAGTCTCCCTTTTTACGCTGCTTAAGATAATCGTCAAAATCATTCAAGTTTCATGCAGGCATCCAGATTCTGTTGCAATGATAAATGAAAATTGCCCTAAAAATGTGCCGGTTCATCAAAATACCAGTCCAAGCTGCAGTTCTTTCTTTACATAGTATGTAGAGATTAAAAAACGAGAGAAGGAGTGGCGTAATGTATTATAACGAAGGTGACGATCAACAGTACGTCCAGAAGAAAAAGCCATACAACGAGGCCTGTGACCTTGGCCATGATTTTGATATGGCGGACGACGATGCAAGAGCGGAAGCGGCAAGAGAAGCAGAAGCGAGAGCCAGAGCGGAAGAAGCCATAGCAAGAGCGGAAGAAGCAAGAGCCAGAGCGGCAGAAGCAGCAAAAGCAGCAGCTGAAGCAAAGGTAGAAGCGGCAAAATTAGCAGCCAAAGCAAAAGCGAAATGTAAAAAACGTCATAAGAAAGAGAAAAAACATGATTGCAAACGTAAGCACAAGAAGAAAAAATAAGAGCTTTTCATCATGTAAAAGATAAGATTCAATGTGTATTGATTTTATCCGTACAGGGGTGCAAAAACGATAAAGAAAAAGATTCTTGTCGGGGGATCAAACAGAAAGATTGCTCAGCAGAACCACGCATGGCAGGGCAAACATAATGTTCTATGGACTTCCATAGTTTGGTCGGGATATCACGCCAATAAATGTAAGTGCCTATCATGGCAGGAGAGACAAGAGTTTCGGCAGCTTGCCGCTCTTGTCTTTTTTTTTGTTTTTTTCTCATCTTCGCGTATATGTATCTATTTTTAAGTTTGCAGAACATCTGTCTAAGAATTTGTCCTATTCCTACATATACTGGTATCGGAATCAAATGCTTATTGGGAGTGAAATAGATGGGATCAGCACAGTTAACGGGACGTGTCATCTTCAAAGGGGACCCCGGCTATACAGAGGCGGTTAAGAATTGGAACCCTTATGTTGATGTCTGTCCGCTTGTCTTTGTTTTTGCGCAAAATTCATACGATGTAAGTAATGCTATTAAATGGGCTCGTGAGAAGAATGTGCCTTTGCGTGTCAGAAGCGGCCGCCATGCTCTGGATAAAAATCTTTCCACGGTAAGTGATGGGATTGTTATTGATGTGAGTGACATGAATAACGTTTTCTTAGATGAAAAAAACGCGGTGGCAACCGTTCAAACCGGCATTCACGTCGGCCCGCTTGTAAAAGGTTTAGCTCGGGAAGGTTTTATGGCCCCGTTCGGAGACAGTCCAACCGTCGGAATCGGAGGAATCACGATGGGAGGCGGATTTGGAGTGCTTTCACGATCGATCGGCCTGATAAGTGATAACCTTCTCGCACTGAAAATGGTAGATGCCAAAGGCAGGATCATTCAAGCAAATCATTCCCGCAATGAAGATTTACTGTGGGCTTCCAGAGGCGGCGGAGGAGGCAATTTCGGATATAACACCCAATATACGTTCAAAGTTCACCGTGCCCCTAAAACCGCAACCGTCTTTAATATTATTTGGCCGTGGGAACAGTTAGAAACGGTATTCAAAGCGTGGCAAAAATGGGCGCCGTTTACAGACGAACGATTAGGATGCTACCTTGAGATTTACAGCAAAGTAAATGGTTTGTGCCATGCGGAAGGATTGTTCCTCGGGTCAAAACCGGAGCTGATTCAATTATTAAAACCTTTATTAAATGCCGGAACGCCGGCACAAACAGTAATCAAAACACTATACTATCCGGATTGTATAGATTTCTTAGATCCTGATGAACCGATTCCCGGCAGGTCTGATCAGAGTGTTAAATTCTCCTCGGCGTGGGCGCTCAATCTTTGGCCGGAAGAACCTATTGCAGTAATGAGACAATTTTTAGAAAAAGCGACTGGGACAGAAACCAATTTCTTTTTTATCAATTGGGGCGGTGCGATAAGCAGAGTTCCAAGCAGTGAAACAGCCTTCTATTGGCGCCGTCCGTTATTTTATACGGAATGGACGGCCAGTTGGAAAAATAAATCACAAGAAGCTTCGAATCTTGCATCAGTTGAAAGAGTGCGTCAGCTGATGAAACCATATGTAACAGGTTCTTATGTGAATGTTCCGGATCAAAATATCGAGAACTTCGGAAAAGCATATTACGGCTCAAACTTTGCAAGGCTTCAAAGAATAAAGGCGAAATACGATCCCGAAAATGTATTCCGTTTTCCGCAAAGCATCCCGCCATCGTATAAATAGTTTGATCGTTGTGGGAAACAAAATAAAAAACACACCAGAACATTCAGGTGTGTTTTTATTGTTGCTATAAAAGTTGGTTATTCACTTATATTCCCAGTGCGGATTCCAAACAATTTCCCACAAGTGCCCGTCGGAATCTTGGAAGTGACCGGCGTATCCGCCCCAAAAAGTATCATGAGCGGGAGCAGTTATCGTAACGTTTGATTCATGTGCGATGTCTTTGCGGTCCCAGAGGGCAAGTTTCAGTCCCGTTTGCAAGTCGTCCAAATCTGTACCGGCTGTTCCTTCTGTATTCTGTAGGCAGACCCAAGCCATCCCGATAGAAGTGCAGCGATTTTTCTAAATTATCTGCGCCTAAAGTAATTACTGTAATCCGCGGCTTCATAGCAATGCAACCTCCCAAGCTAAGCTAATGATAAGAAACATTTTCATTGAAAATATTTTGACATTTCAGTAAAGAACCTATATATTCATATATGAGCACATAATCATATAAGATTATTTTTGTGTCCGTGTTAGAATGCTTCATAGCAGAAAAGAAATAATAAATACAGTGTATTAGATAAGGAGGAGATTTTTATGGGTCACAATCACAATCACGCTGGCGGATCCAATAAGAAGGTTTTATTGATCTCTTTTATCATGATTACAGGTTATATGATAATAGAAGCGATAGGCGGATTTTTAACCAATAGTTTAGCGCTTTTGTCAGATGCAGGCCATATGCTGAGTGATTCAATCTCATTAATGGTTGCTCTGATTGCTTTTAAATTGGCCGAAAAAAAGGCAAGTCATCATAAGACATTCGGCTACAAACGATTTGAAATTCTTGCAGCTGTGATCAACGGTGTTGCATTAATACTGATTTCCCTTTATATCATTTATGAAGCAATTAAACGTTTCTCTCATCCGCCGGAGATAGCAACAACCGGCATGCTGACGATAAGTATCATCGGGTTAGCTGTGAATATATTGGTCGCTTGGATTATGCTGAACGGCGGAGATACAAAGAATAACCTGAACATTAGAGGAGCTTACTTACATGTGATAAGTGACATGCTCGGATCTGTAGGTGCCATACTGGCTGCGATCCTTATCATCTTCTTCGGGTGGAGCTGGGCAGATCCAGTGGCCAGTGTCATTGTGGCTATTCTTGTGCTGAGAAGCGGTTACCATGTGACGAAAGACTCCATTCACGTATTAATGGAAGGAACTCCGGAAAATATCGATGTCACTGACATCATTCATACAATTGAAGAGACAGAAGGAATTCAAAGCATTCATGATTTGCACATATGGTCTATCACAAGCGGATTGAATGCTCTTTCCTGCCACGCTGTTGTTAACGATCAGCTGACCATTTCTGAAAGTGAAAGTATTTTACGCAAAATTGAACATGAACTTGGAGATCAAGGCATTACACATGTAACCATTCAAATGGAAACGGCAGCGCATAATCACGACAATACGATTCTTTGTCAGGCCCAAACTGAGAATCCGCGTGACCATCATCATCATTAAAGGAGGAGATAGGGACTAACTTTGTCTGCTGACAATTAAGATAAAACCGGAGGGGGGATTCATATGTACGACACGATAGTAATCGGAGCCGGTCAGGCAGGAATCTCAGTAGGATATTATCTAAGGAAGTCGAAACAAAAGTTTATCATTTTAGATAAAAGTCATGAAGTGGGGGAAAGCTGGAAAAACCGGTATGACTCATTGGTCTTATTTACTTCTCGAATGTACAGCTCTTTGCCGGGAATGCAGCTTGAAGGAGACAAGCATGGACTCCCTTCAAAAAATGAAATTGCTGCTTATCTGAAAAAATATGTTGAAAGATTTGAAATCCCGATCCAATTACGGACAGAAGTAATAAGTGTCCAAAAATTAAACAACTATTTCTTAATTAAAACAAACCGGGAAGAATATCAAACGAAGAATCTGGTGGTGGCCGCAGGTCCTTTTCATACCCCTAACATTCCATCAATATCAAAGGATGTAGCCGGTCATATTCGTCAATTACATTCTTCACAATATAAACATTCAAAACAACTGGCGCCTGGGAATGTACTGGTAGTCGGCGGCGGGAATAGCGGGGCTCAGATAGCTGTTGAGTTATCCAAAGAAAGAGTTACATATTTGGCTTGCAGTAAAAAACCGGTTTATTTCCCTTTATGGATTGGAAAAAGAAGCATCTTTTGGTGGTTTGATAAATTAGGAGTTTTACATGCAAGTCATACATCAATATTAGGCAAGTTCATTCAAAAGAAAGGCGACCTCATATTTGGGTATGAATTAAAACATGCAATAAGACAGAAGAAGATCATCTTAAAACAAAGAGTCATAGCCGGAAAGCAAAATGAAGTCATTTTTAAAGATTCATCTTCATTAGAAGTAAACAATGTTATTTGGGCAACTGGTTTTAAGAATCCGCTTTGGTGGATGAAAATAGAAGGTGTTTTGGATAAGGAAGGCCGAATTATACATCACCGGGGTGTTTCAGCTGCGGAGGGATTGTACTTTATTGGTTTGCCTTGGCAGCATAGGCGAGGTTCAGCGCTGCTTCAAGGTGTAGGAAATGATGCTGAATACATTGTAAAACAAATGAACGGCGGATAGACTGAGGAGAGCAGTAACTTACGTGTTTACTGCTCTTTTTTGTGTTGAATACGTCCATCAGTGCAACTATTTTAGTCCGCGCATATTCAGTTTGAACTAAATGGATTCACATGGAGCGCGTGCTTCACTCCTCGTTCAGACTCTCTAATTTAATTCTTTCAAGTAAAAGTCGAAATAGCTCAAATAACAAGAAGTTAAAAAACTGCAAACCCCGCCGTATACGTATCCGCCCACTATAGAGTTCATTAATTACTTGGGACCATAGAAGAATTGTCAATGCCACTTCCGATAGTTGTAACCAGCCAAAAAAAGAAAATGGGGAGGGTGTGCTTAATTTGCACAATCTTTTATGTAGAAGTGGCCCAAGGAGCCATCCTGCATTTTGCATTCGAATGAACCTGTCGTAAAAAATTGAGAGCAGACTTAAATATCTGCTCAACTCGCTGTTATTTCTCAATGTTGAATCGGTCTTTGATCTTTTCAGGCAGTTTCTCGGCCTTAATAGCTTCAGATTCTCCGGTATAACCCTCATAGCTCCTCGGAACGCGTACAATGTCACCTTCTTGATAAGGCTTTTCAACAAAGAAAGAAACCATCTTTTTCTTACCTTTCTCGTTATACCCTTCTAAATTGTAAACGTAGTTGCTATTATTTTTGTTTTTTTCCGCTTTTCCGTGAATTTGTACGTAATAATCGCTTTCCAGCACGGCGCCTTGATCAGCGCAGCCTCCTAATATGAAAACCGATAGGCAGCCTAATATAATAATGAAAATGCTCATGTTTTTCATTCTTCATCACTCCTTTTATATTTCTTATTCTAATGAACACTGCATATCGAATAAATGCGAATACCTTACACTTACCTTACTTTTTTGTAAGAATTCCTGATATAAAAGATAATGATTCAGTTGCAGAATAACAAATAATGGGTAAATGCAATCTCGTTTGGAAGGAGACTGATATGATCATTAAAATGACTCCATTTTTTAATATGAAAGAATTCAATAAACCAAACAACCATTTGCTGTTTCAAGGAGAATTGCACCTGCATTTGAAAGCAATGTGTGGAATATACCGAGGAACGATTTGCTGAACCTTATGTTAAGAAAAATGAAGATGATGATGTCAGTTACGTTGAAGAAGAGGGGAAAGCGGTCTTTTTTTATTACAACTGCGCCGGCCGGATTAAGATACGTTGCAAATGTAATAGCGATTTTTGTCTGACCATTTTAATTGATTGGCAGTCAGTGAAAATAGACATTTGTAATGAATTTATCGTTGCTCCTCCTAATAAGCGGCTTTAACTGCCAAGTTTCTGTTTCTCTTCATACCATTTGCGAAGCTGATGAATATGAGCTTGATGATATCTATTATGGTCTGCCATATGCCATATTCCCCATTGAATGGTTGATGATTTGGTCCTTTATAATCAATCTCCTGCTGTGACATGTCTGACACAATGGATATTAAGCGGCTGTCATTTTCATTAACGGCAGAATACAGCGTTCCCACAAGATGATCCATGTGCGTTTCACCTTTTAAATCTAAAATCATTAACCCCACCTCATTAGCACAATTTTTATATCAGTTTGCCTTATTACTCATATTTGTCAAGCCATCCGGGGAATGGGCCGCTGTAAGACGAAGCTATGAAGCAGGCTCTCTTTGCCTGCTTTTTTTGTGTGTCGGCTTTACATCTGACATGTTGCGTTATCTGAAACTGTACCTTTTTAAATGTCAGACAGTGTTATATGATACTCTGCAGATATTCAAGAATATGTACTTGGAGGACATTCTCATGCGAAATTTTAATGTTGCTATCCCTACGCCTTTTCATGAAGATGAAAGTTTATATTTAGAAGGATTTGATGCTATTGTCGAACATTTGAAAAACAGCGGTATCCATTCGTTACTCATATGCGGCACGACTGGTGAACAGCATTCACTCAGCATAGATGAGCGTCTTCAGATCATTGAGTATGTTAATCAGCGAAAATTTGAAGATGTTGAACTGATGTTCGGTGTTTCAGCCGTAAGAACCAGTGATGCCGTCAAACTGATGAAACACATCGAGAAAACCAATATTGATTCTGTACTGATTGGTTTTCCTCCTTATATAAGACCGACACAGCAGCAAGCCGTTTATTACGTTGACGAACTTCTCAGTCATACCTCTAAAGAGGCTGTGCTTTATAATAACCCCGGCCGGACCGGTTTTAATCTGAGTGAGAAAGCGCTTAAAGACTTAATAAGCCGGCATCCCGGGATAAGGGGGCTGAAAGAAGGAGGAGACGTTCTGCGTCATAAACAAACAGAGTTCCCTGATCACTTTATTTTGTTTGCGGCAGGAGACGTTGAATTTCCGAAGATGCTGAGTAACGGGTGTAACGGCCTGTCAAGCATGGCCGGAAATGTCTATCCTGAAGAAATCAGAGAAAGCTTCAGCAGCTTATCAGAAAATAAACCGATTAATCTGGATCGAATAAACGATCTGATTGCTGAAGTGACAAATCATCATACTGTCATGAATATAAAAAATCACTATAAGAAGATTGGGATTCAAGCAGGCAGCTGCCGGTCACCCATTATATAAGAAATGTTCCGTCGCGGATAAGTGAAACATGTGATCAGCGCGCTTTCTGTACTTGGATTAGGCTTAATAAGCAAGTTTTATAATACTGTCATTAGCGGGGGCGTAAGCATTTGTTTAACTTTACATAAGGGAACCCTTATGATATGGTGATTATTGTTAATATTGACAAGAAAGAGGTGAAAGCGATGATAACGATTTATGGAATTTTGTATGGTGAAAATGCAAAAATTGGAAACATCTTGGCGGATAAAGGGAGCAGTCTGTCCTTTTTTAAGACAAATCATCATACAAAAACAGTTATCGGTGCTTTTTCTCTATGTCAAATAAACGATAATCCAATGACATAATGTCCTTGTTTATTTGTGCATGATGTTATTTAAGCGTAACACCGATAATTGTGTCGGTGTTTTTTTGTGCCTGATTTTAAAAAAAGGTTAGATGATCACTCCCTTCTATTTACTCAAACAAACCAGAGTTTTATGGAAGGATGAGAAAACATGCAACAAAAAAACAAGTATATAAGAATTCAAGAGTTCCTGAAACAAAATAAGTTTCCTGATTTTAGAATGAATCAAATCAAAAATGCTGTGTTCAAAGGGAGAATAAATCATTTTAATGAAATAACGGTTCTTCCTAAATCCTTGAGAAAATTGTTAATGAATGAGTTTGGAGAGTCAATTTTAAATATTGCTGCTTTAAAAGTGCAGCATTCTGAGCAAGTAACAAAAGTCTTATTTGAAATTTCAGGAGACGAAAAAATAGAAACGGTCAATATGAAATATAAAGCTGGCTGGGAGTCATTTTGTATATCCTCGCAGTGCGGCTGTCATTTTGGCTGTGCATTTTGTGCAACAGGAGATATTGGTTTAAAACGCAGCTTAACATCAGATGAAATGACTGACCAAATTTTGTACTTTCACTTAAAAGGACATTCAATTGATAGTATTTCTTTTATGGGAATGGGAGAAGCATTAGCGAATGTACAAGTTTTTGATGCTTTACATGTGCTTACAAATCCGGAGTTGTTTGCTTTAAGCCCTCGTCGGTTATCTATTTCGACCATAGGTATTATTCCGGGCATTAAAAAAATCACTCAGGATTATCCGCAGGTCAACCTGACGTTTTCATTACATTCTCCTTTTAATGAACAGCGAAGCAAGTTAATGCCGATAAATGAACGCTTCCCGTTATTGGAGGTAATGGACACATTAGATGAGCATATACGTGTGACCTCAAGAAAAGTTTATATTGCTTATATTATGCTGCCGGGAGTTAATGATTCTATTGATCATGCGAATGAAGTAGTACGTCTTTTAAGAAGCAGATATAAGAGAGGGAACTTGTTCCATGTAAACATCATTAGATATAACCCGACTGTTAGTTCACCTATGAGATTTGAAGAAGTAAATGAGAAACAAGTTGTAAACTTCTATAAAAAATTAAAGTCAGCAGGAATTAACGTGACCGTCAGAAGTCAATTTGGCATTGATATAGATGCTGCTTGCGGACAATTATATGGAAATTATCAAAAAAATAAGAACCGATAAATCAGGTGCAGAACTCGGTTTGACTTCATATTATTTCATTTGATAACATAAAATGGTTATTGTGATTGAAAAAAAGATACCCGTTTTTATAAAAAAGGAGTCATAACGTTGCTGAAAAGGTTTTTTCTTGTTTTTCTTACGCTGATGATGTCTATATTTGCTGTATTCGCGGCGGCTGAAGAGTCTCCCGGCAATCGTGTCATTTCTTTTGACGAGCCTATGATTTTATTGATCTCACTCGGAATCATTTTATGTTTGTTCATTCCGCCATTCGTCATGTCCTTTTTTAGCAGCTTGGTTGTGAGAATCATATCCGGAGTCTATCAATGTTTTATCGTTCTCACGTTTGCGGGCCTCATTCCGATTGGATTTCTGATTCCCAATGGCTTTTTGACAATTCTTGCTGCCGTCCTGGGAACTTTGGTCAGTTCAGCCAGTGTTGCGGTCACCTTATTCGTTGGCAGGACAGAGAACACAAGTAAGCTTTCGTAAGCGGTTTTGACAACAATAACACGTCCTGAAAACACCAAGTGTCACAGACCCTTGGTGTTTTTTAATTCCGGCAGAAAAGAAGGTATAATGGGCGGAGAAGAGGTGTCAGCCAATGAAAATAACCAGAGAGACATTAGAAAAACAGCAAATTTGGATATATGGTGCGACTCTTGTGATCGGCGGATTAGCGGGGATCGCCGGGAAAGATTCAGGACTTCGCTGGGGATGGACGATATCACCGCTTATCGCTGTTCTCATGTATGCCATGTTTGCCCAAATCCCATTCTTAAAGCTGAGGGAAGCCATGTCAAACCTCAAGTTTATGGCGGCTTTACTGATCGGTAATTTCTTAGCTGTACCTGTCGTTGTATGGGTGTTAACCGCCATTTTTCCTCAATCTCCTCCTATATTATCAGGGGTTTGTTTGGTATTGCTTACACCTTGTATTGATTACGTCATCGTCTTTACTCAGCTCGGCAAAGGAAATGAGAGATTAATATTGGCTTCCACGCCGGTTTTGTTCGCCGTTCAGATGGTATTGCTTCCGTTATACCTGTGGCTGTTTATCGGGAAAGAAGTGATAGGGGCTGTTCATGCGGGACCGTTTCTGGAAGCATTCTCATTGTTAATAGCGGTGCCGCTGCTGGCGGCGGTGATGACTCAATTATGGGCTGATAAGAAACCGGCGGGAGAAAAGGTGTTGGAATGGACGGCGTGGCTGCCTGTTCCTTTTATGGCTCTGGTTTTATTGGCGGTCGTCGCCACACAAATCGGCAAAGTCATCAATGATGCTGACATCATTATACGTGTGATTCCGATCTATCTGCTATTCCTGCTCATTATGCCGTTTGTCTCCCGTTTTATCGCATATGCGTTCCGTCTGGATACAGGTGAAGGAAGAGCATTGATCTTCAGCACGGGCACAAGGAATTCACTCGCAGTCCTTCCGCTAGCGCTGGCTCTGCCGGATGCTTGGGCCTCATTAGCCGCTGCTGTTATCGTCACACAGACGATCGTTGAATTGATAGGCGAATTGGTTTATATAAAAGCGGTGCCCGGATGGCTGCTGAAATAAAAAATAATCTGGGCTGAAAAAAACATACCAATAGATATTGGTATGTTTTTTATGAGAATTATAAAGTTGCAATATCAATAACGAAACGGTAGCGGACATCGCTTTGGAGAACCCGTTCGTACGCTTCGTCGACTTGATCGGCCGGTATCACTTCAATTTTAGGAGCAATGCCGTGCTCGGCGGCGAAATCAAGCATCTCCTGAGTCTGCGGAATACCGCCGACGAGTGAACCCGCAATGCTGCGGCGGCCCGTGATTAAGGAGAACACACTGTATGAGTCCGGCTTAGCGGGCGCTCCCACATTTACCAATGTACCGTCAATGCGAAGCAGGGATAAGTAGGCATCTACGTCAAGGTTCGCGGATACTGTATTTAAAATAAGATCAAATCGTCCGGCCAGCTCAGTAAATGTATCCGGATCGCTTGTCGCAAAGTAATGATCGGCTCCAAATTCAAGCGCTTCGTCTTTTTTGTTCATTGAGCGGCTGAGGACGGTGACCTCTGCGCCTAAAGCGTGCGCGAATTGAACGGCTAAATGTCCGAGCCCGCCCATTCCGACAATCGCCACTTTTTTGCCGGGACCGGCATTCCAGTGTTTCAGCGGAGAATAGGTGGTAATGCCCGCGCACAATAGCGGACTGGCAGCATCCAAATCCAGCTGATCGGGAATACGGACAACGAATCTGTCAGTGACAACTATTTTCTGGCTGTAGCCTCCGTACGTAGGGTTTCCGTCGTAGTCCAGGTTATTATAGGTCTGAACAACGCCTTTTGTGCAATATTGTTCGTCTCCGTTCAGGCAGTATTCACATTCCCCGCAGGAGTCTACAAAACAGCCGACACCCACACGGTCGCCGGCGGCAAATGTGGTGACTTCTTCACCCACGGCTTCCACAACTCCGGCAATTTCGTGCCCGGGAACCATCGGAAAGATTCCGCCGCCCCATTCATCGAATGCGCTGTGGATGTCTGAGTGACAAATCCCGCTGTACTTAATATCAATCAGGATATCGTGCGGCCGTAATGCTCTTCTCTCAATCGTCGTCCGCTCAAATTTAGCTTTGGCATGCGGAGCGCTTAATACACGAGTCGGATGATTATTGCACATGGTTATCTTCCTTTCCAAGATAAAGTGATGAATCCTCTGTTCGGTTTTACTTTAAATGTTAAAGCGGACTTTAAGTCAAGGGGTTTGGTTTATTTTTTTATGAAATGATATTCTATAATGGCACGCTTATGAAAGGTATGAAGGACGGGTGGTAAGAATATGAAGATTGCGCAGGCTGCAAAGCAGGTTGAGTTATCAGCCGCGACGCTTAGGTATTATGAAAGTATAGGACTGATTCCTCCGGTAAAACGCGATGAAAGCGGCATCCGCGATTATGACGAAGGTGATGTGAATTGGATTCAATTTATAAAATGCATGAGAAGTGCCGGGCTGTCGATTGAGGCTCTGATTGAATATACCGCTTTATTTATTGAAGGAGCCGATCATACGATCGAACCCCGAAAAAACATCCTTATAAATGAAAGGAAAAGGCTGACGGAGAAACAGAGGGAAATTGATGAAACCATAAAACGATTAAACAGGAAGATTGAGGATTACGAAGATATCCTGGAAAATGAAGCGAAACTTAAAAACAGATTGAAAGCTGAATGTATTTCTGAATGAAGAGAAGGTGTCCCGGGCGCCGGGCCGCATGAAATGTACCAAGGGAAACGAGCCTTGGTTTTTTTATTTTCTAAAGAGAGGAAACAAAACAGCTTTTTCTATCTTATCAATCATTACTTATCCTTTTTTCAGCTTGACTTTTTTACTGCAGACTTTTAAAGTGTGAAATGTTGCTTAGACTGTGATAGCGACTTTAATGCTGAAAAGAGGTGGTTTACCCAGATGAACAATAAAAAGAACCCTTGGGCGTTATTGCCTTTAGTCTTATTCGTAGGGCTTTTTGTCGGCTCTGGTCTGGTGACCGGAGATTTTTATAAATTGCCGATCTTGATTGCCGCGATCATTGCGTCAGCTTTTGCGCTGTTATTTAACCGGAAGAAATCGCTCAATCAAAAAATAGAATGGTTCGCTTCCGGTGCGGGACATCCTGATATTATCATTATGGTTATGATTTTTATATTGGCAGGTGCCTTTGCTTCAGCGGCTGAGGCGATGGGAGCGGTGCATTCAACTGTCAATCTTGCTTTGAGCATTATTCCGCAGCAGTTTTTGCTGCCGGGGCTGTTTATCATTGCTTGTTTCATTTCTATATCGATGGGAACATCAATGGGCACGATTGCGGCGGTTGCGCCGATCAGCGCCGGTTTGAGCGGAGAGCTTGGCATCTCCAGCGCGATACCGATTGCGGCTGTGGTCGGCGGAGCTATGTTCGGAGATAATCTTTCTTTTATTTCAGATACGACCATTGCGGCAGTCCGGACGCAAAAAACACAAATGAGGGATAAATTCAAAACGAACTTTCTGATTGTTTTGCCCGCTGCCATTGTGACTGTTATTATCTTATTTTTTATTCCGGCAGGCCACGCCCTCCATACGGATGCTGCATCTTACAGCTGGATTAAGGTGCTTCCTTATGTCGCCGTGTTAGTTTTTGCGTTAATCGGTATTAATGTGATGGCTGTCATATTCGGCGGATTGGTTTTGACGGGAATCATCGGATTGGCGGGCGGGAGCCTGACGTTTGATTCTTATTTTAAAGCGATTACGGATGGAGTTGCCGGAATGAGCGACCTTATCATCCTGTCCATGCTGATCGGCGGAATGGTCGGTGTGATGAAACAAAACGGCGGGATCGACTTTTTACTGGAGTTCATCACGAAACGAATCCGTTCCAAAAAAGGCGCCGAAGCCGGCATTGCCGGATTGGTCAGCGTGACGAATCTGGCTGCGGCCAATAATACGATCTCGATTATCGCAGCCGGGCCGATTGCAAAGAATATTGCTGATAAATTCAACATCGACAACAGAAAATCGGCAAGTATTCTGGATATCTTTTCGTGTATGATACAAGGATTAATTCCTTACGGCGCGCAGCTGTTATCAGCCGGGAAATTCGGGAATATTTCACCCGTCAGCATCCTGCCATACTCTTTCTATCCCGTTTTAATCGGAATCTGCGGCATCGCCGCCATTATATTTGGACTGCCGAAATTCACAAGAAATACGAAATAAAAGATAAAAAAAGGCGCCGTTCGGCGCCTTTTTTCTTTCATGACAGCCAAGCTTTTCTCAAAAGCTGTACA
Source organism: Bacillus sp. R45 (assembly GCF_021729365.1). Lineage (NCBI taxonomy): Bacteria > Bacillati > Bacillota > Bacilli > Caryophanales > Bacillaceae > Bacillus > Bacillus sp. R45. Next base: position 533,194 of record NZ_CP091421.1, read on the forward strand.
CCCTGTGTGATCTGATCCGTATCGAGATGGGCGAAACCTAACTTTATGATCGGCGGTTCGGGCTTTCCGGCAACGAAATAGACAGCGGTAGGGTATACTTTCACTCCGTACTGAAAGGCGCGTTCGATTAATGTTTCTTCTGTATAGTTCAGGTGAACTCTTACTAATATATACAATCCCGACTGCTCGCCGATGATCGTCACCTGATCGCCGAACTGCTGCTTGATATGTGAAGTCAAGTGCTGCATCTTACGCTTGTAGACAGTGCGCATGCGCTTAATATGGCGGGTCCATTCACCGGCCTTCATCAATTCAGCCATGGTCAGCTGGTTAAGCGAAGAAGCGGTGCTTTCGAAATGAATAAACCGTTTTTTATACCGGTGCAAAAGGCGCTGCGGCAAAACCATATAGCTTATGCGGATGCCCGGTAGAAAGGATTTTGAGAAATTCCCTAAATAAATCACCCGGTCTGATTGAATGGAAGCAAGAGCGGGAAACGGCTGCTGTGTATAACGGAATTCACTGTCATAATCATCTTCAAGAATATAACCCTCTCTATGATTCACCCAATTGATCAGTGTTTGGCGCTGCTGAATGGACATGCTTACGCCGTAAGGGCTGTGATGGGATGGGGTCACATAGATTAATTTTTCTTTCATTGCATGCAATTGAGAAAAATCAGCTCCGTTTTCATAGACGGCATCGTTTCCAGAGATAGCCCGTGAAATTGAAATGCCGCTCTGGCACCGTCAAACCCAGGGTCTTCAACGATAATTCCGGAAAAATCCTCTTTCAGAATCTGGCTGAGATATATCAGCATCTGCTGGGTGCTGCTGCCGATGATAACCGAATCCGCATCTGTTTTCACTCCGCGTGATTCCAAGAGATAAGCGGCAATTTGTTCACGCAGGTTTCTCTCGCCGAACGGTTCACCGTACAGAAAGCTTTTCTCTGATGCCAAAACTTGATTGTATAATTTTCTCCATGTTTTCAGAGGAAAATGCTTTTGATCGACGGCTCCGGCGCGAAAATCAATCAGGGCCGGCTGAGTTGATTCGGTTTTCTCAGCGTAAACAACATCATGTTCTTGTTGAAATAAAGAGGGTTCTATTTCATTAGCAAAATATCCTTTGCGTGTTTCTCCGCGAATGTATCCCTCCGCTAAAAGCAGATCATAGGCCATCAGCGTTGTATTGCGGCTTACCCGCAGGGAATCCGCCAGCTCGCGAATGGAAGGCAGCCGCTCATCTGCCTGAATATTTCCTTGCTCAATCAATGTTTTAAATTGCTCGTAAATTTGTTTGTATTTCGGGGTGCCGCTTCTGAAAGCGAAAATCAAATTTTTCATCAGATGTTCTCCTCTGACATGTGTATTTATTTGAAACTGTATCTTTTTAAATGTCAGTTGATATTTTATTATAGCGGAAAGCGCTTTATCAATCCATGTTCAGAGAGGAGAGTTTTGTATGTATATTCCGGCTCCATTTCAGCTGAGTGAAGCTGAAGCGTGCGATGTAATCAAAGAGTATGGTTTCGCAGCATTGTTTTCAACGGCGGGGGGCATGCCGTATGCAACCCACCTGCCATTGATGATGAGTAAGAATAACGAATGCTTATACGGTCATTTTGCATTGCCGAATCCCCAATGGAAAGAGATTGATGGCCAAAACGTATTAGCCGTTTTTCAGGGGCCTCATTGTTATATCTCGCCTAAATGGTATGAGACGAATCAGGCTGTTCCCACATGGAATTATGTGGCGGTTCATGTTTACGGAGAGGCGGAGCTTTTGGATGAGGAAGAAACCGTGCAGTCGATGAGTGATCTCGTATTGAAATACGAAAGCCCCGACAGCCCGTACAAATTAGAGGATGTCGATGCGAAATTGCTGGCAGGCATGAACAAAGGGGTAAAAGGTTTTAAAATCAAAATCAGCAAAATAGAGGGACAGGCAAAGCTGAGTCAAAATCATTCAGCCGCAAGACAAGGGCTGGTCGTACAACAGCTCAAACAGATTCCTCATACAAACGAACAGCTCATTTCCGGCTTGATGGAAGAAAACATCAAACGGATCACCGCGGACAACTGACAAGCATGTTAAAAACATACCGGCAGCATGCGGTATGTTTTTTTCTGATTATGAAGCTTTTCTCAGGATGAATAACGACTCGAACAGCACATAAATCAATGGAAGACGTTTTATTCAATGTCCAGCGGTTTTTCAAGATATCAGTCATACAGGCTGAAACAAGGCCGACCGTCAAATATCCGGCTGCTATGTAAAGATAAATAAAAAGGTAAAACGGGTAAGAAGACAACGGGGGTGTGTCTTCCTGTGTCATTTTTAAACCCACATAAAAGACCAATAAAAAGCAAACGGACGAAACGAGAGCTAAAAAAAGGTGTTTATATAAATACTTCTTCATGTGTTTCACCTGCCTATGGACAATTATTTCTAAACATATTATGACATGGTTTTACCGCTGCTGAAAGAATCGGCAGCGGGCATGCGCCCGTCTATATGAGCGGGGCGTAAAGAATCAATATCATCTTTTCATGAATCCGGATGTTTTGTTCGGATGGAGGTAAAGAAGAATACACCCCAAAAAAAGCTGTCAGCTTGGTCCTGACGGCTTATTTTTGGTGAAAGGCTTATTTCTCCGTGGTGAAATAAAGCAATGCTATGACCGGAAAAGCAATTCCAATCCATAATGTGATACTCCACCCGCCTGAGGCGTATGCCCATCCTCCGATTGATGATCCTATAGCGCCGCCCAGAAAGAAGATTGCCATGAATAATCCGTTTAATCGGCTGCGGAATTCAGGTGCCAACGAAAAAATGGCACGCTGACTGAGTACGAGATTGGCAGATACCCCCATATCCAACAGGATAGCTGCGGCCACCAGAACTGCTATTCCGACGGGGGAGCTGGTCTGAATCATGAGCGGGAGTAATAAAGAAACGATGACAACACCGAGAGCGATTCCGGTGGCAAGCCGGGTTAAGCCGCGATCAGCCAGACGGCCGCCTATCGGTGCAGCCGCTGCACCCGCAATGCCAGCTAATGCATACAGCGCGATTGCCTTTTGAGAAAAATGAAAAGCAGGACCGGACAATAGTAAAGGTACAGTCGTCCAGAATAAGCTGAAAGCTCCAAATACAAACGCATGATAAATGGCACGGCGGCGTAAGACCGGAGTCGTGCGCAGCAGCTTCCACATTGAACCGAGTAAGACGGTGTAGCTTGTGTTTGCTGTTGGTTTTCTGGCAGGAAGCACTTTTGATAAGACGATTGCCAGGACAACACTTAACGCGGCGGATAAAGCAAATATGGCATTCCACCCCCATATATCAGCGACCAGGCTGGATATCGGACGTGAAAGCATAATACCGAGCAGCAGGCCGCTCATCACATTGCCGACAACCCGGCCGCGTGCGGCGTCTGGCGCAAGGTATGATGCGAACGGAACTAGCACTTGGGCCGCGATTGATCCCAGTCCGATGAAAAACGCAGCGGCTAAAAACAGTGTTCCATGCTTCACACATGCTGTCAGTGTCAAAGCGGCTGCGCTTAGAAGGAGCGATACCACGACAAGTTTTTTGTTTTCGACAATGTCTCCCAAAGGGACAAGAAACAGTAAGCCGGCAACGTATCCGATTTGGGTCAGCGTGACAATCAGTCCGGCACTGCTTGGAGAAAGCCCGATTGCCGCACTGATGAATCCTGCCAAGGGCTGTGCATAATAAAGATTAGCGACAATGATACCGCATGCCGTTGCGAGAAGAAGGGTTAAACCAGTTGAAATCCCCTGATCCGCTGTTTGTTTATTTTCTTTAGCCATATGAATGAACTCCTTTTTAATGATTTTATGAGGTTTGATACATATTTTGCTGATTCATCTCCTTTACGCAGAGGCTTTTGGAGTCTGCATTTCATCAAGACTTCCCTCAAGTTATTTTATAAACTAAACGTTTAGTTTTATTATAAGCAAATGATATACTAAACGTTCAGTTTTGTAAATGGGTTTCTGTTTTCTTTTTTTATACAGGTTAAGTATACTGAACGTATCGTTTATAATTCGGGAAGGAATGATTCATGTGCAGAGTAAACGAGGACGGCCGCGTGATGAAGGAACACATAAGGCGATTCTTTCTGCTGCCTATGACCTATTGTTGGAAAATGGCTTTGACGCGGTGACAGTCGATAAAATTGCAGAGCGTGCCAAAGTGAGTAAGGCAACGATTTATAAATGGTGGTCAAACAAGGCTGCCGTTATCATGGACAGCTTTCTTTCGACCGCTACGGACAGACTGCCTGTGCCCGATACAGGATCAACAGTGCAAGATATATTGACCCACGCCGCGAATTTAGCAAGGTTTTTGACGAGCCGGGAAGGAACCGTTATTAAGGAATTAATCGGTGCGGGGCAGCTGGATGCAAAATTGGCGGAAGAATATCGCACGCGATTTTTCCAGCCCCGCCGCCTCCAAGCGAAAGGCCTTCTGGAAAAGGGAATTCAGAAAGGTGAATTAAGAGAGAATCTTGATATTGACGTAAGCATCGATCTCATTTACGGACCGATTTTCTATCGCCTGTTGATCACAGGTGATGAGGTGAATGATTCCTATGTGCATGATCTTGTGATGAGTGCGTTTAAGGGAGTTCAAGCTACGTGAATAACCGCCGCTCGAATCGGGTGAAAAGTATTTGTGCCTATGGGGCAGAAAATAATGAAAAGGCAGAACAAATTGTTCTGCCTTCTTCGCTCTATTTGTGAACCGCCCGGCGGCCGCCACGCACGTAATCACCGCCGCAAGCCCCAATAACAGCCCGAAGAAAGGCTGGAGAAGCTGCAGAGCTGATTCGCGGGAGTTTCGTTGCCTGGGCGCTGTAAAGGCAGTTCTCAGTTTGACATACTGAAGCTGAGCCAGAGGTGCTGTCTCAGCAGGAAAACATTTATAGGACGGGCAGGCGGAGCGCCGTATCAATATTTTGCAAATTAAACCGGACTTGTTCATCTGTGTTCCACGGATGATACCAGCCTTTTTCCATCATATAGCGTGAGATTTGCTCATGCATGTCGATGGCTTCTTCTAAGTGACGGGTGAGGATCGCTTTCACTTCAGGCGTTCCGGCTTCCGTCGCCGCCATCGCATAGTTTCTGACTCCGCTTTTTGCCGAATTCAATAAATCCATAGCGACAATTTGGTCTGTCAGTGCATCCATCCCCGTCAGGTATTCAATAATCGGATTCATTCGTCATTCATCTCCTATTCGTGCTTTGCATCAGATAAAATCGAGGCAAATTCCTGCAATTGCCTTGTTGATGTATCCGCATCCTGCTGCATGATTTCTTTCAGCTGGGGATCGGATACGAGCGCTTTCATGGTTTTGGATTTCGTCAGGCAAAGTGACTTAAAAGAAGCCATCTCCTGAATTTCGAGTAATTCATGTAAGGCGCTGGCCATTTCTGTAGCCTCCGTTCTCTAAGGTTTGAGTACAACTTTAATACAATCATCTGTTTTCGTGTCAAACATCTCATAGCCGTTCTTCGCTTCACTGAGCGGAATGACATGGCTTACAACATCACCCGGATCAATTTTGCCGGTTGACACCAGTTCAAACATATACGGCATATAATGGATAACCGGAGCTTGTCCTGATCGGATATTGACGTTCCGCTGCATGATATCGCCAAGGGGAAATCCGTTGTATCTGCCGCCGTACACACCCGTAATCTGGATCGTTCCGCCTTTTCGCACCGCTTGGGACGCGATGACCAATGCGCTCATGGCCCCGCCTTGAAGTTTTAATCCGCTGGCGAGGAACTCAAGATCTGTCATTTTTCCGTCCATGCCGACGGCGTCAATGACAACGTCGGCGCCGCCTTTGGTGATTTCCTTCAGGTAGCTGCCCGTATTTTCGTGGTCTTCGAAGTTCACGATTTCCACTTTATTCGTCCGTTTCGCATGCTGGAGACGGTAGTTGACATAGTCTACGGCTATGACGCGTTTCGCACCCTTTAACCAGCAGAATTTTTGAGCGAAAAGGCCCACGGGCCCGCAGCCGAGAACGATGACCGTATCGCCTGCTTTTACGCCGGCATTGTCAACGCTCCAAAAACCGGTTGTCATCGCATCGGCAATAACACTCAATTTCTCATCCGGTTCTTCGCATGTTTCGGGGACTTTAAAATGGGTAAAGTTCGCAAAAGGGACGCGCAAATATTCGGCCTGGCCGCCCGGATAGCCGCCGGTACTCCCTGAATAGCCGAAATAAGCGCCCATATCGCCGTTTTCATTTGATTGATCACATTGGCTTTCCAGGTGATTTTTACAATAAGTGCATTCTCCGCAGGCGATATTAAAAGGAATAATGACGCGGTCGCCTTTTTTGACTTTCGTCACGCCGGGACCGGTTTCTTCCACAATGCCCATCGGTTCATGCCCGATAATATAGTCTTCCTGCAAGTTCGGAATGAGTCCGTGGATTAAATGTAAATCTGATCCGCAAATTGCCGTACTTGTGACTTTTATAATCATGTCATCGTGTTTTTCAATCTTCGGATCAGGCACGTCTTTGACGACGACGTTTTTCACTCCTTGATACGTTACGGCCTTCATGCTGTAATACCTCCAGTGTTAGTGTTCATCAGGTGTGCGGTCAAACATCCCTTTTCTGTTCGTTTCAACGGGAAACAGATTCATGTTTCCGACCATGAGGGTATTTTTCGCAGAGAGCTGGTCCAGTTTATACTGTTCGCTCAGATCATGCGGGTGAAACCACTTTTTGCTGACCATCAAGTCTGTAATTTCCTGATGCATCGCGATTCCTTGCATGAGCTGTTTGCGCAGCAAAGCTCTTACATCTGGCGAGGCGGTTTCTGTTAAAGCAACGGCGGTATTTCTGACGCCTTCTTTTGCGCGTATGAGAAAATCCATTGCGAATGTCATATCTGCGAGTTCAGGGACGTGTAATGAATTGATTGGATCTAAATGGTCATGGTTCAATGATGCTTACCTTCCTTTCAATTGATGATCGAAGTCGGCCGGTTTTGAGGAACAGGAGCCTGAAACGTTGCCCGTTCATAAACCGCCTGCAGATCAGCAAGGTTTTGCGAGGCTTGCTGAACGTCTTTTTCCATTAACGTTTTCAGATCCTGATCAAACACAAGCCCTTGCATGAGCTTGGATTTCGCTACACAAAGCGTCTTGAAGTTAATGATTTCATGTAAGTCCAGCGACTCGTGAGCCGCTAATTCACGCTTTTCCATAATCGTTTTTTAAACCTCCTCTTCTCAATTACATAATTAATTTCCCCTGAGAAAAGAGCTCTAGTCTTACAAATTTTGTTTATAAAAAAAGAGAGAAGAAATTTGACGGTACATTAAAAAAGAGGAAGCACAATCGCTTCCTCTTGTTCACATGGAATGGCTGTCGGTGTCCTGAACGTTTTTCTGATGCGCGGGCGGTTTTGCCGCGCGGGAGACAGACCGCTGAAACCCGGGAAAGGTCATAAAAAAGATATGAACAAAAGCAGCCCGCGAACAATCCCGCAGGCTGTTTTTTCTTTCACCCGTCAAGCAGGACAGAAGGGGAAGGTGAGAAGCAGGCGATTATGGTATGATGACAAATAGAATAAAACATCGTGAGGCCGGTCGGCTAAAAGGAAGTGGACAGAGATTGTTTGGTACAAAACATCAAGAAGACTATGTCTCCCGTGACAGACGCTCATTGCATATGCTTGCGCTTCGGGTGCCCGGTCTGGCGTTTATTTTTATGGTATATGCCGCATCAGTCTCTTTGCAGTACATTTATGAAAGCTGGACGGTTTTATTGCTGCTGTTATTCACGATATTGATCGTCATTTTTGCTGTGCTGCACTGGCATTCCTATCGCTGGGTCAAGAAAAAAACGTTTCTTTATTTCATCATACAGGGATTTATCATATATACATCGGCTAACTTGATGACCGGCGGCTATATCGCGGCGGTCATCGGTCTCTATGCCTTTTTAATCGGGCAGATTATCGGAATGGCGGATAAGGGCAAAACGCCGCTCATACTCTATCTTTTCATTTTAATGTCCATAGCAGCCCTGCACCAGGAGCATCCGCATCATCTGCTTCGTTTCATCGTTATCGCCGCTCCCATCATGATCGTGATTATCACATATGCGGCAACATTTTTCGCGCAAGTTGATGAAAAAATCAAAACACAGATGACGCTTGAAAAATTAGAGCTCGCTCACCGGCAAGTGAAACAGCTGACGCTTCAAAACGAAAGGCAGCGGATGGCGAGAGACTTGCACGATACACTTGCACAAGGGCTGGTCAGCTTGCATATGCAGCTTGAAGCGGTGCATGTTCATCTTTCAAAGGGTAACACTGACAGAGCGAAAGACATCATCAGCCAGTCAATGGACAGAGTGAAGGGCACATTGGCTGATGCGCGCTCGGCCATTGACAACCTTCGCAGCAAATCAGAAGAGATCGGGTTCTTAAAAGAAAGCATCACTGAACAAATCAACCATTTTACAGAAGCCTCCGGGCTGTCTTGTTTTTTAGATTACAGCGTGCATCATGTGCTTGACGTTCATACGGCGGAGAATTGCCATTACATGATTGGCGAAGGCCTGACTAACGCCGCCAAGCATGCAGAAGCAAAGAATGTCTGGGTGTCCGTTCAGGAAGAAGAGGGACAGATCCGCATAACCGTCAAAGATGACGGGAAAGGCTTTGATGCCGGAACAGAAATGAGAAAAAGCGGACATTACGGGCTGCTGGGGATACAAGAACGCGTCAATATGATGAACGGCACTTTCCGTATAACAAGCGCCAGATCAGCGGGAACTCAAATTGAGATCATCATACCAATTCAAGGAGAAGCGGAACATGTATAAAGTGTTAATAGCAGATGACCATCTTGTCGTCAGAGAAGGTCTGAAGCTTTTGATAGAAACAAATGACCATTACACCATAACGGGAGAGGCGGAAAACGGGAAAACCGCCGTCCGCCTCGCAGCGGAACTAAAGCCCGATGTCATTCTCATGGATCTGTACATGCCGGAAATGAGCGGGCTGGAAGCCATTAAACAGATAAAAGAGCATTCTGATGTGCCGATTATTATTTTGACGACCTATAATGAAGATCATCTGATGATAGAAGGCATCGAATCAGGCGCGAACGGTTATCTGCTGAAGGACACAAGCTCAGAAACCTTATTTCATACGATGGATGCGGCGGTCAGGGGAGAAGTGCTTCTGCAGCCGGACATCTTGCGGCGTTTCCGGGAAAAGAAAATGGAACGGGCAAATGCCAATGAAACACAGCTGACGGACAAGGAAATCATAGTTCTGCAAGCCGTTGCGAAAGGACATAAAAGCAAAGCGATCGCCTTCGATTTAGGAATCTCAGAGCGGACGGTAAAAGCGAGATTAACATCGATTTATAACAAATTAGGCGCTGATTCGCGGACGGAAGCCGTCACCATTGCTATGCAAAAAGGCATTCTGAAACTGAATATATAATGAAAAACTGCCCAAACGTACATGCCCCTATGTACGTTTTTTTTATGTGAATGTGAACTACAATTAGGCAGAAAGTAATGATTGGAGAGGAGTATTCGATGTCTGGTTTTTTATATAAATTAGGGGGATGGTCTGCCCGCAACCGATTCAAAATGATCAGTGCGTGGCTCGTGATACTGATCGCTTCGATTGTGATCGCCATCTCGTTAAAACCTGCTTTTTCTGAGGATATGTCAATTCCCGACACACCTTCTGAAAAGGCGATGGATGTGATTCAAAAAGAATTTTCAAAGGGGCCCGATAAAGGAAGCATACGGGTTATTTTCGGAGCTGAAGACGGGAAGAAATTGACGTCAAAACCGGAAAAACAAGCGATTGAAGAGACATTAAAGAAGATCAAAACAGATCATTCGGTCGCTTCGATTGCAAGTCCTTTTGAAACAGGAACCATTTCTAAAGACGGATCAGTGGCATATGCCGATATTACGTACAAAAAAGCGGCGGATGACATTACGGATGCGTCTGTTTCACATATTAAACACAGTCTGTCCGCCGCCGGAGACAAGGGCCTGCAGACGGAGCTCAGCGGCGATGTGCCGGGGGCCGGTGTTGAAGCCGGCGGTGTATCTGAAATTGTCGGCGTTGTGCTGGCTTTCGTCGTTCTGGCCATTACGTTTGGTTCATTAGTCATAGCGGGGCTGCCGATTGTCACGGCCCTGATCGGGTTAGGTGTAAGCGTCGCGCTGACGTTAATTGGGACACAAATCTTTACGATAGCCTCGGTCAGTCTCTCATTATCAGGAATGATCGGCCTGGCCGTCGGGATTGATTATGCGCTGTTTATCTTTACGAAGCATCGTCAGTTTTTGGGCGAAGGTGTACAAAAAAATGAATCGATCGCTAAAGCTGCGGGAACGGCTGGCAGCGCCGTCGTTTTTGCGGGACTGACCGTGATCGTCGCGCTTTGCGGATTGACCGTTGTCGGCATTCCGTTCATGTCTGCGATGGGATTGACTGCGGCACTCAGTGTGCTGATGGCTGTATTGGCATCAGTAACGCTGGTTCCTGCGGTGTTGTCAATCGCAGGAAAACGGATGATTCCGAAATCAAACAAGAAGAAAGAAAAGAAAAGCGCCGACACGAATGCCTGGGGGCGCTTCGTTACAAAGAAGCCTATTCTGTTAAGCATTTTCAGCATTATTCTTTTAGCTGTCATCAGTCTGCCGGCCATGCATTTAGAACTGGGGCTGCCTGATGCGGGAATGAAAGCGAAAGACAGCCCGGACCGCCGCGCCTATGATCTGTTGTCTAAAGGATTCGGCGAAGGCTTTAACGGCAAGCTGACAATTGTTGCCGATGCAAAAGGGGTCAAGGGAAACAAAAGTGAAGCATTTCAAGACGCTGTGAAAGAAATAAAGGACTTGCACAATGTGGCGAGCGTCACACCTGCCATGCCGAATCAAAAAGGGGATTATGCCATCATTACGGCAGTGCCTGAAACCGGGCCGAATGATAAGGCAACGAAAGAGTTAGTGCAGGATATACGGAAACGATCAGACAAAAACGGCACCCGCCTGCTCGTCACCGGGTCAACAGCGGTGAATATTGATATTTCAGACCGGTTAAACGATGCGATTCCGGAATTCGCCATTCTTATTGTCGGGTTTGCGTTTGTATTGCTGACCGTTGTTTTCCGCTCGCTTCTCGTGCCGCTTGCCGCCGTCGTCGGCTTTTTGCTGACGATGACCGCTACACTCGGGTTATCGGTATTCGTTCTGCAGGATGGGAATTTCACCGGCTTGCTCAGCATTCCGGAAAAAGGTCCGATTCTCGCCTTCCTGCCTATTTTAGCCATCGGTATTCTTTTCGGGCTGGCGATGGACTATCAAGTATTCCTTGTCAGCAGAATGAGAGAAGAATATGTCAAAACAAAAAATCCGGTACAAGCCATCCATGCCGGATTGAAACATAGCGGGCCTGTAGTAACAGCGGCGGGACTGATCATGATTTTCGTCTTTGCGGGATTCATCTTCGCGGGGGACTCTACGATCAAATCCATGGGGTTGGCAATGACCTTCGGTGTTCTTTTCGATGCGTTCATTGTAAGAATGACCATCATTCCGAGTGTCATGAAGCTGATGGGACATGCGGCCTGGTACTTGCCGAAGTGGCTGGATAAAATCATTCCGAACGTGGATATCGAAGGCCATAAGCTGACACAAGGCAAAACACCGGAGAAACCGGAAGAATAAAATGAAAAAGCAGATCGTTATGATCTGCTTTTTTTATGTGCTGACCGCATTCATGAACAGAGAAAAAAGCTTTTTCATGTCTTCATGTTTTTTTGTCAGCATTTCGGGATGCCATTGCACGCCGACGACAAATAATTCACCCGTTCGTTCAATCGCTTCAATGGCCCCGTCTTTCGCATAAGCCGCGGCTTTAAATGAAGGCGCCGTCTCTTTTATGATCTGGTGATGGAATGAATTCACCCGCGCTGAATCGCCAAACAAGGTATGGAGACGTGTCCCTTTTTCAAAAGAAACATGATGGGTTTTTAACGGCGGATCTTTTTCTTGGTCATGCTTAATGTCAGCAAACGAAGCGTGTGTCAGGTCTTGATATAAAGTTCCCCCGTAAGTGACGTTTAACATATGCATCCCCCGGCAGATGGCCAGTATCGGCTTTTCTAAAGCAACCGCCGTGAGAATCAGCTCCTTTTCGTAGGCGTCCCGATCAGGAAAGGTCTTTCTTAAAGCCTGTAAAGGTTCTTCGCCGTAAAACAGCGGGTCTATATCCTGGCCGCCGGACAGAATGATGCCGTCAACATGAGAGACCTGTTCCTTTAAAAGCGCCGTCTCTTGAATCACCGGCAATATAAACGGCACACCGCCGGCCTCAGAAACAGACTGAATATAATCATTATTGACATATGCCCGATTATAACCCGGGAAAGGGCCGGATTGATCAGCCATAATGTTTCCCGTAATTCCGATGCGTTTGGCCATTCTGCGTTCACCTGAACCTTTCTTTCTGAACCTTCTCGTATGAATCTGAACGTAGGTTGTACAAATCAGTTTGAAATTATTCTTCATGATACGTGAACTTTCCAAAACAAAACCCGTGACAATCACGGGTTTTTACATTCATTTCAACTTCTTGATTTCTTCCGTCAGCTCTTTGAACTTTTGATCAAGCTCACGATATTGTTTATCAGCCGGAGTCATGAAGCTGAGTTTTCCGAGGACTTCCTGCCGTTCGGTTTCAAGCTTTAATCGCAGTTCTTCAGCATCATCCCTGACGGAGGGAGATTCTTTCCATTGTTTTCGGACGCTGCCGTTTGAGATATCAAGCCGGATGTCCGTCGTCTTTTCGACAAAGTAACGATCATGCGATACGATGATGAGCGTTCCGTCGTATCGGGCCAAAGTGTCTTCAAGCTGCTCGCGTGACGGCAGATCAAGGTGGTTTGTCGGCTCATCCAGAATCAGCACATCTTTCTCCTCCAGAATAAACGCCATCAGCTTGCATTTGACCCGCTCTCCCATGCTCATCTTGCCGATGGGTTCCGTCCATTGCGCTGCGGTAAATCCTAAATGCTTCATGAGGGATTGAACATTTCCCCTTGCTTCGAACGTTTCTTTGTAAAAAAGCTGTTCGGGGGTTTTATCAAGCGGAAGGTCGAATACTTCCTGGGTTAAATAGCCGACGTTTGCAGACGGAGAAATCCATATGCCGCCCTGCGCTTTTTCCTGACCGAGGATGACCTTCAATAATGTTGTTTTCCCGCTGCCGTTCGGGCCTGTAATCGCGATCTTTTCACCGTGCATCACAGTGAAATTCACGTTTTTAAAAAGCGTTCGGCCTTCATATGACTTTGTGACATCACTTACTTCTAAAAAACGCTTTCCCGCTTTTTTGCGGTGCTCAATGGAAAAACGGACTTCATACTCCGCTTCAACCGGTTCTGCTTTCGCTTTTTCAAGCTCTTTTTCAAGACGCTTCTGCTTTGATTTAATCTGGGCGTCCGTGCGTTTTGCTTTTACGCGGTGATATTCTTTAAAGCCTTCTATTTTCGTTGATTGGGCGTGGGCTTTTTTTGACCAGGCGCTCAGCTCGTTCATTTGAGCTTCAATCCGTCTGATCATATGCTGCTGATTCTCATATTCCCGCTGCTGTGTCAGCCTTCTCTGTTTGCGGACCTCCATATAGCTTGAATAATTCCCTTTATGTTCAATGAGTTTCTTTCCTTCGATGGCCCAGATTTTTGTCGCCGCCGCATCTATAAAAGCACGATCATGTGAAACGAAAATAATGGTGCCTTTGTAATTCTTGATCTGATTCAGCAGTATTTCTAAACTGTGCTGATCGAGGTGGTTCGTCGGCTCATCTAATAACAAAAGGCCGCTTGAGGAGGAGAAACCTTTGGCAAGACGGGCTTTCAATTTTTCTCCGCCGCTTAATTGCGAAAAGGCGCGTGCGGGCACGTTCCACTTTTCTAACAAGGCTGCCTCCGCAGGCTCCGGATGGCCGGAATCATAAGCCTCCGTTTCTTGTTCCACCATATATATGTTCACATCTTGCATCATCTGGATCTGTCCTTGTGACGGCGCTTTTTTATTGCAGATCAATTGCAGCAATAAAGATTTGCCGGCTCCGTTTTTACCGATAACACCGATGATGTCGCCTTGCTGAACACTCGCGCTGATCTGTTCAAAAAGGGGAACGCTGTTGATTTCGTAACTGATGCCGCTTATTTTTAACATTTCTTTCATATGTCAATCCCTCGCTTTAAAGGGAGGACAAAAAAATCCTCCCAATTGATTTGGAAGGATTAGCCGTACCTGTGCGTGATCAAATAAGCTATTTTTACATAGCTTTCTCGTATCGTATAGAAAATGGGCAGACTAATCCTATTTTTTCTGATTTGAAATATTTGATTTCAAACGGTCAAAATAAGATTAGTTAATCATTGTCCACCCATCATCCCTTCGTATTTGTTACGAACAGTGTAGCACACACTTATCTGTAAAAGCAAAGGGTATAAGCCTTTTTATTCCAGATCGGAGGCTTCCCACTCTTCTTCTAAAACGGCATAATAATATTCATCCCACCATTCATTATCATGGGGGATGCATTTTTTAAACAAGCCTTCCCGCCTCATCCCGATCTTTTCCATCACCCGGTGCGAAGCCATGTTTTCCGGCTGACATGTCGCAATGATCCGGTGTAATTTCATCTTGTTAAACCCGAATGCCAGCACGGCGCGCGCCGCCTCTGAAGCATATCCTTTGCCATGGTATTCCGGGTGAAACACCCAGCCGATTTCATACGTATGATCGCCAAAATACTGAAAAAAAACAATGTGGCCAATGACCGTTTTCTCATCCTTCAATAAAACGGGAAACTTCCCGGCATGTTCACCGCTGTTTTCAGTAACGAATTTCCTGGCATCTTCTGCGGTAAAGACACCCTCTGGTATATATTTCATGACACTCGGATTCGAGGTGTACGCATAGACATCCTGCCAATCTTCCGGTTCAAATGTCCGAATGACGAGCCTTTCAGTTTTGATATTCATTTTTTTATGTTCCTCCATCAAAAAAGGTTTCATTTACTACTTCGATTGAAAGATGTAAAAAACCTTTGAGCGGGGAAGAGCCGAATAAAAAAAGCCTGCAGCTATACACTGCAGGCGGTTATTTTTCATTTGCGGCGGCGGGCAGGTTTGTAAACCCGAATTGCCCTCCGACAGCTTCTTTTACTTCATGAATAACGATAAATGATTTCGGATCAATTTTTTGAACATGTTTTTTGATTTTCAGCAATTCGTTCTTTTTAATGACAACATAGATAATGCGCTTGTCTTTGCTGCCGTAATACCCGTATCCGTAAAAAATCGTCGCCGCGTTGCCGTACTCGGAGGTGATGGCTTTGGCGATTTCTTCGTATTGGTCAGACATAATGGTGAGGGCTTTTTTATTATGGAAACCCTCAATGACAATATCGACGATTTTGGCGCACAGATAAACGAATATAAACGTATATAGCATATGATTGATTCCGATCGCTAAAACGGATACGAAAATGATGACACAATCCATATAAAACATGCTTTTGGAGATGTTAAAGCCCTTTGTGTAATTCAATAAATACGCCAAAAGCGTGGTCCCGCCGGTAGATCCGTCAGCGATAAAGATCAATGCCAGCCCCGCTCCCATCAGCAGAGCGCCGAATACAATCCCGAGCACCATGTCGTGCACGCCGAACGGAATAAAGCTGACGATGCTGAGAAAAACAGAAGTCATTCCCGTACCGAGTATCGTGTATAAAATCGTTTTTTTCGTTAAAAATTTATAAGCCAGCCCGATAAAAATCAAATTTACAACCAGAGTCGTAATACTTGCAGGTATATGGAAAAGATAATATAAAACGAGAGCGATTCCCACGGTGCTGCCGTCCCCTAAATGATTCGGGATGACGAAAAATTCCACGGACGCCGCGATAAGAAAGGCTCCGGCCATAATCATCAGTATATCCTTGCAAATGTTCTTCATGTGCAAACCTCCTCCGCAGTCAAAAATATATATAAAACAAAAACGCCTCAAAAATTATCCAGCAGAACTAAATAATTTTTAAGACGAATCATTCACAATCTTGTTTGTTCATTCAGTAAAGAATGATCAGCTTCAATATCGAAGATTATATAGACACCTTCACATCTTGTCAATGCCGTGAAAATTGATTTTCTGCAGTGTATATGAGGTTTAAACCAAGTTAAAACGAGGAATTATATCAGAAGAGTTTTCATTTCCGCTCTATCAATAAGAGAAATGTAATGAGAGACAACGAAGAAGGGATGATGACAATGGAACGAATTTTTATCAGTCCGGCCAAATACGTGCAGGGAAAAAACGCCATTGAAACGATCGGCGGACATCTGGAGGGCGTTGGTGAAAAAGCCGTCGTCATCGCGGACAAAACCGTATGGGATATCGCGGGCCACAAGGTGACGGCTGAATTAAAGAAAAGCAATATCTCTTCTGAAGAGGCGGTTTTCAACGGCGAAGCCTCCCAGGAAGAAATGAAAAGAATTGCCGGCATCGCAGAAAAAGCAGGGGCGACTATTGTCATCGGAGTCGGCGGCGGTAAAACGCTTGATACGGCCAAAGCCGTATCAGATGAAATAAACGGCTACACCGTTATCGTGCCGACGGCCGCTTCAACGGATGCTCCGACAAGCGGGCTGTCTGTCGTGTATTCTGAACAAGGCGCGTTCGAAAACTATCGTTTTTATCATAAGAATCCTGACTTGGTTCTGGTCGATACGAAAATCGTCGCGGAAGCTCCGCCGCGCTTTTTAGCATCAGGGATTGCCGATGCGATGGCGACGTGGATAGAGGCGCGCAGTGTCATCGCCAATGGCGGTAAAACGATGGCAGGCGGAATTCCGACAATCGCCGGAGAGGCTATCGCGGAAAAATGTGAAGCGGTATTATTCAAATACGGCCGTCTCGCTTATGAGTCTGTGAAAGCGAAAGCCGTTACGCCCGCATTGGAAGCGGTGGTTGAAGCCAATACACTTCTGAGCGGACTGGGATTTGAAAGCGGCGGCTTAGCTGCGGCACATGCCATTCATAACGGATTTACCGCGCTTGAAGGTGAAATCCATCACTTGACCCATGGTGAAAAAGTGGCATTCGGCACGCTCGTTCAATTGGCGCTGGAAAAACGTTCGCTTGAGGAAATTGAGCGGTATATCGCGTTTTATATCAGCTTGGGGCTGCCTGTCACACTTGAAGACATCAAATTGAAAGACGCATCTAAAGAGGACATTATGAAAGTGGCAGAAGCCGCGACGATTGAAGAAGAAACGATTCATGCCGCTTTTGACGTGACGGCTGACGACGTGGCGGACGCCATTATAGCGGCTGATCAATACGCAAAAGCATTTAAAGAAAAACACGCGTAAAACCTTTTACCGCGTGACCCGGAACCAAGGGCTGTTACAGCCCTTGGTTTTTTTTATGCCCTTTGAAAACTTTTAAAAATAAAGAAAAAATTATGATACAATATACAAATGTTTTGAGAGATTGACAAAGGAAAGGTGGGAACGATATGCTGCATAATCCGACCGGTAAGGAGCGGCTTGCGCTGGCTTTTCTTCTCGGAATGCTTGCGATACTGGGGCCGCTCAATATAGATATGTATCTGCCGAGTTTCCCTGAAATCGCCGAAGATTTAAGCGCCCGCGCTTCGCTTGTCCAGCTCAGTTTAACCGCTTGTCTGATCGGACTGACAATCGGACAGGTTGTTGTCGGCCCGTTAAGTGACGCGAAGGGAAGAAGAAAACCGTTATTGCTATGTATTTTTTTATTTGCTTTGTTTTCTCTGTTTTGCGCGCTTGCACCGAACATTTCAACACTGGTGATTGCCCGTTTTCTTCAAGGATTCACCGCTTCGGCGGGACTCGTTTTATCCCGTGCAATCGTCAGAGATGTGTTTACGGGAAGAGAACTTTCTAAATTTTTCTCGCTGCTGATGGTCATTACCGCCGTCGCGCCGATGGTGGCGCCGATGACGGGAGGCGCGATTTTATTGCTTCCGTTTGCATCATGGCATACGATTTTTCTGTTTTTAACCTTTATCGGGTTTTTGCTTGTTCTCATCATTGCGCTCAAGCTGACAGAAACCCTGCCGCCGGAAAAGCGGATTCCGAGCTCCATCGGAAATTCCGTGCGGACAATGGGAAGCCTGCTGAAGGATCGGTCATTTATCGGCTATGCGCTGACGGTCGGTTTTATTCACGGCGGGAGCTTTGCGTATGTCTCCGGAACGCCTTTCGTGTATCAGGATATTTACGGAGTATCGCCTCAGGTATTCAGTGTTTTATTCGGCATAAACGGTCTGGCGATCATTACCGGAAGCTTTATCATCGGCCGTTTCGGCGGGATCATTCACGAAAAAAGCCTGCTGAAAATCGGCGTGATTACAGCGATGACGGCGACTGCCGTTCTGCTCGTCATGACGATCATTCACGGACCGCTGGCGGCACTGGTGATTTCCATTTTTATTTATATGATTACGATCGGCATGACGCTGACAAGCACCTTTACATTGGCGATGGAAAAGCAGGGACACCGCGCGGGAAGCGCAAGCGCACTGCTCGGCATGCTTCCGCTTCTTCTCGGTTCCATCGTGTCGCCGCTTGTGGGGATGAATGAAGCGACGGCCGTGCCGATGGGGGCAATTATGTTCACGACATCCGTTATCGGTTCCATCGCTTTTTTTGCCTTAACAACAAAACCGGAGAAAGCAAAAAAGGAGTGAAATGATTCACTCCTTTTTTTGATGCCCGCTATTCATATTTCTTCAGCACGATCGCCGAATTATGTCCGCCAAAGCCGAATGAGTTGGAAAGGCCGATCGTTAACGATTGATGGCGGGGCCCGTCTGACACATAGTCCAAATCACATGCCGAATCAGGGTGCTGCAGATTGATCGTCGGCGGGATGATGCCGTGTCTCAGGCTTTCTGTCAGAGCGATGGCTTCAACGCCGCCTGCCGCGCCAAGCATGTGGCCGAGCATTGATTTGTTGGCCGTAACCGGAATGTCATACGCAAGCTCCCCGAATAATGTTTTGATTGCCAATGTTTCAGAAAGATCTCCGGCTTTTGTGCTTGTCGCGTGGGCGCTTACGACATCAATGTCTTCCGCTGAAACGTTCGCCTTTTTCAAAGCATTTTTCATCGCCAGGTATGCGCCCGTCCCTTCCGGATGGGAGGCCACCATATGATACGCGTCAGAGCTTGCGCCGTAGCCGAGCACCTCACAGAGGATCGGGGCGTTTCTGCCGATTGCGCTATCCAATGATTCCAATACTAAGATGCCCGCGCCTTCACTCATGACAAACCCATCGCGATCAGCGTCAAACGGCCGGCTTGCCGCGGCGGGGTCTTCGTTTCTCGCTGACAGCGCGTGGGCATTGCCGAAGCTGGCTAATGACAAATTCGTAATCGCCGCTTCCGCTCCCCCGGCAAACATAATATCTGCGTCATCATTCCGAATGGCGTTGAATGCTTCCCCGATCGACGTATTGCCGATGGAACACGCGGTGACGGGAGAAAGTGAGGGGCCGAGCGCGCCTAATCTGATGCTGATTTGAGCGGCGGCCGCGTTTGAGATCATCATGGGGACAAGGCTCGGGCTCACTTTTCGCGCTCCCCGTTCATTTAAAGTATGAACGTTATCAATCAAAGTCGTGATGCCGCCGATTCCCGAGCCGACGTACACGCCGAGGCGTTCACGGTCAATCTGATCGAGCTGAATCCCGGAGCTTTCAAGCGCCTGTTCCGCTGCCGCTAAAGCAAACTGGCTGAAACGGTCAAGCCGTCTCGCTTCTTTTCTGCCCCATCTTTCTTCTGCGTCAAAATCACGGACGGTGCCGGCTATTTTTGTCTTGGAGCCGGAGACATCAAACGAATCGATGAGAGAAATTCCCGATGTTCCTTCCGTCAGGTGTTTCCAAAATGTATGCACATCATTGCCGAGAGGTGAAATCACTCCCATTCCGGTGATCACAACTCTTTTCATGGTCATTCCTCCTTCGGTATGTATTTATTGTAACTCGCAATTATCCTATTACAAGTTGTTGATTATCCTAGTATAATGAATACCAGGGTAAGAGAGGAGAGATTCGGTATGATACCAGAAGGAAGATTGCAGGCGCTCTCAGAGTTTTTAAAAACGCAGCGGGCCAAAATTTCTCCGCAGATGGCCGGGCTGCCGATGGGCACACGGAGAAGAACGCCCGGGCTCCGAAGAGAAGAGGTCGCGCAATTAGCAGGCGTAAGCACCACGTGGTATACGTGGCTGGAGCAGGGCAGAGACATTAAAGTGTCCGCAGCCGTATTGGACGCGGTTTCCGATGCGCTGCAGCTCAACAAAGATGAGAGAAATTATTTATACGCGCTTGCCATTGAGGAGGGCGTGAAGCAGCCGTTTGCCGCGGAGGAAGAAGCGGTTATCAGCCCGTCGCTTTCAAAAATCCTGCAGGAGCTCCGTTATTGTCCCACCATTATCTCGGACAGGCGCTGTCATATCGTGGGATGGAATCAGGCCGCGGCTCACGTGTTTTTAGATTTTGAACAAATTCCTCCTGAAAAACGGAATCTCATAGAGCTATTGTTTTCCAGAAAAGAATTAAGAAGTTTAGCTGTGAACTGGGAGCACTTTGTGAAAGGATTCATCGCCATTTTCAGAACGTACTACGGCCAGTATGTAGCTGATACGTGGTATTCTCAGTTTATAGAAGAAATGGAGAAAACGTATTCGGAATTTCATACGCTGTGGAATGAGAGCGAAGTCAGCTCGGCACCCGAAGTATTAATTGAGTTCCGCCACGCGAAGGCGGGAAAAATGGTCTTTAACCTGACTTCATTTCAGGTTCAGGGCAACAGTGATCTGCGCTGCAGTGTGTATACGCCGGTAGATCATACCGAAACGGAAGCAAAGCTGAAAAAGCTCTTCGAAAACAGGTGAAGAACAGAAAAAACGGGAGGCGGCCGCCTCCCGTTTCAGTTTAAAATAAAAGCATGAGACCGGCGATGGCCGGTGTTAAAAAGATGGCTGATTTCAGAATGACTTTCGGCACGTGGTTGGTGAATTTCGCTCCGACATATGCGCCGCACATCGTGCCGATCAGCACTTTGACCAACAGTATATAATCGACAAATCCTTCCGTCACATAACCGAGTCCTCCGCCGACCGCAAGCGGGATAATGACAAGCATGGTGGTGCCGACCGACTGGCGGATGGATAAGCGCAAAAGAATCATTAAGCCGATCTGGATGAAAGGGGCAGAGCCGATCCCGAACGTTCCGGACAAGATTCCTGCGATGATACCGAGTACAACGGCTTTCACCCATATGTTCAGATTGCTTTGCCGTCCGGAATCTTCATGTGTTTCTTTTACAATAAATAACCGGACTAAAATAAGCAGAGCGGATAAAAACAGCATGCCCGCCGTCAAGTAATGCAGCAAATCTGCAGGGATAAGGGAAGTAAGCCTTGCCCCGAAAAACGAACCGAATGCCGCAAAAACGCCGACGATGAGGCCGATTTTCATCTGAATATTGCCTTCACGGTAGTGGCTGAAAGCCCCCGATAAACTTGTGAAAGCCATTCCGGCGAGGGAGGTGCCCAAAGCCGTATGAATCGGTACGTGAAACAGTATAGTTAAAAGTGCAATGACAAAACCGGCTCCCCCCGCGCCGATAAACCCTAGAATAATCCCGAGAAGGAACATAACGAGTATAATAAGCACAATCTTCTCCTCCATTTAGATGCCTGATCACCATGTTCAGATCCGCTTTATCAGGTTTTTAACAATCGATCGTCGTCCGTCGACCGTCGTCCATTATCTTTATGTTACCTCAAATTTGAGGGATTGGCAAGAAGCCGAATCGCTTTTATACAGAGGGTTTACAGCTCTTTCACCATCACTTTTTCCCCGTTTGAGTCCAGCTCTCCATTGAATAAGAAGCCGAATTTTTGATAAAGCCGCAATGCGTGCACGTTATCTTCAAACAGACTTAAATAAATCCGTCTGCACTCATATATTCGAACGAGATGGCGGATAAGGGCATCAAGCAACAGCCTGCCCAATCCACGTCCCTGATAACGTTCATCAATAAAAAAACGGTCAAGCCACACTCTGCCGTTTTCATTTTCCTCATCATATTCCGGAAACCATCCGTACATGGCAAAGCCGACTAATTCCCCGTTAACATAAAGACCGGCCGGCTGATAATGCCGGCAATCCTCAGCATCTTGTAAGCACTCTTCCGCGGTTTCAATAAATGAAGTCTGGCTTTCCCTTACATGAAGCGCCAGTATATCAGCACGGTTTTCTTCCGTGACTGCTCTGATTTCAATCGTCATACTTGATACTCCTCTTCTGCTTTTTCTGAGACGGTAAAGCTTTCATTGCGTAAGCCATTTGTGAATCAGCCTTCTCTCGGATACAATGATCATCATAAAGGATATGGTTACCGTATAGTCAAGGAGGCATTATGAGCGAAGACGTCAGAAAATACTTCACAACGGGTGAATTTGCAAAACTGTGCCACGTAAAAAAACAAACCCTGTTCCATTATGACGAGATCGGCCTGCTTTCTCCGGAAATCAAAAAAGCGAACGGATACAGATACTATTCCTATCATCAATTCGAACTGTTCCAGGTTATCGGTCTGTTTAAGGAGGTCGGCGTGCCCTTGAAGCAGATCAAACCGCTCTTAACAGACAAAACCCCTGAGGGTATCATCACGCTTTTAAAAGAGAAATCATCAGAAATCGAAAGCAAAATCAAAAAGCTGGAGCACCTGCAAAGAATGATTCAGACAAAGGTGAAGCTGACCGAACAAGCTTTGGAGACAGACTTCTCCTCCGTCTCATTGCAGCGATTAGATGAAGAGACACTTATGATAGGACGACCCGTACTCCATTTGCCAGAACGGCAATACACTGCGGCCATTTCCGAATTGATCCGCTATATGCGGGTACATGAACTCGATCAGGGGCATCCGGTCGGCGGACTGTTTGCGCGGGAGCAGATTCTGAAAAAAGAATTCTACAACTACACCCATTTTTATATGAAGACAGAAGAAGGCATAGAGAATAGAGACCTCCATATCAAGCCGAAAGGGCTTTATGCCGTCGGGTACCAAATAGGGGATGAAGCGGAAGCGGCTTACCGCAGCATCATGCAGTTTATTGAAGAGTATGGGCTGGAAATGGGCGATTATGCATATGAAGAATATATGCTTGATGAGGTTGTGGCGGATGGGTTTGACAATCAGATCACAAGAATCCAGCTGCAAGTCCGCAATCGATAAAGCCGATGCCGCCGTTCGTTTACGTCTTCTGACAAACCTTGTATAATGAGAAAAATCAGATTGCAATTGAGGTGAAAAACGATATGTTTCTAGCACCCTTATTTGAACATGATGTACCGGCAGCACTTCTCCGCCCTTAATGGAGGAAAGTGACTGCGCTTCTCTCCGTTAGGGCATATGACGTGACCTAATATGATAACGGAGGGTGCATCAAATTGAAAAATACATTGTTCGGTTCGATTTATTTGGCATTGGCCGCCAGTATCTGGGGCGGTATGTATGTCGTCGTTAAAGTAGTGGTAGCGGTCATTCCGCCGCTTGAACTGGTATGGCTGAGATATGCGGTGGCGCTTCTTTCGCTTTTGATTCTCAGTTTATTTACACGCCAATCCTGGAAAGTTCATAAACGTGATTTATTACTGATCGCTGCGATCGGATTGATCGGCAACACGATTTCGATCGTCACGCAGGAAATCGGCACGAAATTATCAACCGCGCAGATGGGTGCGATTATTACAGCATCCACTCCCGCATTTATGGTTGTATTTGCCCGGCTGATTTTGAAAGAACGGTTAACGCTGAAAAAAGGAATATCGATAGGGCTGGCGACGATCGGAGTATTGCTCATTGTGGGGAACGGAGATCTCAATATGTCGAGCCAGTTCGGCGGTCTCTCGCTTCTGGCTGCGGCGCTGACATGGGCTTTGATGTCCGTGCTGATGAAACGGGTTCCCGGCCATTACTCACCGCTTGTCGTCACAACGTATTCCATTTGCGTCGCATTTGTCATCCTGACCCCGTTTACAGCGGGCCCGCTTCGGGAGATTCCTTTGTCTCAGCTTGCCCGGCCTGAGATAGGGGGCGGACTTTTATATCTGGGTGTGATCTCAACCGCCTGCGCGTTCATGCTTTGGAATCGCGGATTGCAATTGCTGAATGCGGCAAGCGGCGGTCTGTTTTTCTTCTTTCAGCCGCTTTCCGGGACATTGCTCGGCTGGCTGCTGCTGGGAGAGACGATCGGAGGAACCTTCTGGATCGGGGCGGCCCTTATTGTTTCAGGCGTCGTTCTCGTCATGAAAGAAAAATAGAAAATGAAAAAAAGCCATTCAGCAAATGAATGGCTTTTTCTGATTTCCCGGCAGGATTCGCTCCGCCATAAACAGAAAACAAGGAGCAGAAACGGGGTACTCTCAAGGTGCAATTCGGGTTTCGTTTAATTAACATAACGGGCGGTGGAAAAAATGGAGCCAAAATGGCTTGAATGGGCAAAACAGCTTCAATCCGCGGCGCAAGCGGGGCTGGCTTATTCCAAAGACATATATGATATTGAGAGATTTGAAGAAATAAGAAAAATAAGCGTGGATATCATGGCGCAACATACCGGCATCGACAAAAGCATCATCAAAGACGTATTCGCCGGTGACACGGGCTATCCCACTCCGAAAGTTGATATCAGAGCGGCAGTTTTTAAAGATCAGAGCATATTAATGGTAAGAGAGAAAAGCGACGGCAGATGGGCGCTGCCGGGCGGATGGGCTGATATCGGGATTTCACCGGGCGAGACCGCTGTCAAAGAAGTAAAAGAGGAGTCGGGAATCGACGTAAAGCCCGTTAAACTGTTAGCTGTAATGGATAAGAAATGCCATTCCCACCCGCCGTCCGCCGCCCACGTTTACAAAGTGTTTATCCGATGCGAGATCATCGGCGGCCGGCTCAGGGAGGGAACGGAAACAAGCGCGGCCGGCTTTTTTGCGGAAACGGAACTGCCGCCGCTATCTGAAGCCCGCAATACGGAAAGTCAGATTAAAAAGATGTTCGCATATCTCAAACATCCGGACGAACCCGTTTATTTTGATTAAGGCAGCAAGCAGAAAGAAAAGGGGGCCCAAGTATAATGGAGGATTCAATTAAACAGCAGGCGCAGCGGCAATTTGCTAAAAACGCCGCGAAATATGTGACTAGTCCCGGATACGCCGCAGGAGAGGATTTGGCATATCTCATTTCAGCTTCCGGTGCCGAAAAGCATATGGACGTGCTGGATATCGCGACGGGAGGCGGACATACGGCTAACGCTCTCGCTCCTCTCGTACGCTCTGTTATCGCATATGACCTCACGGAAGAAATGTTAGCAGCCGCTGAAGCATTTATAACCGGAAACGGATGGACGAACGTGTCATTCGAAAAAGGCGATGCTGAAAAGATGCCGTTTTCCGATGCTGCTTTCGATATCGTCACATGCAGAATCGCGGCGCATCATTTTCCCGATGTCAGAGCCTTTGTTCATGAAGCGTTTCGGGTTGTCAAACCGGGCGGCAGACTGCTTCTCATTGACAATACCGCACCTGAAAAGGATGAATATGACCATTTTTATAATGACATTGAAAAGAAACGGGATCAGAGCCACTTTCGGGCGTGGAAAAAAACAGAATGGCTTCGTTTTCTGGAGACAGCCGGCTTCCGGATTGAATCCGCTGTCTGCTTTTTGAAACCATTTCAATTTACCGTCTGGTGTGAACGGGCAAGCCTGACTGAAGAGAAAGCCGCATTACTGGAAAAACAGATGCTGGATGCTCCTTGTGATATACAGCGGTTTTTTTCTGTAGAAAAGGATCAATCAGGCCGTATTGCGGGCTTCACAGGTGAATCGGCCTGTTTCTGCGCGCTCCGTCCCGTCTGAGACGAAAAAACCGCTGTGCAGTTTTCCTGCCCGCGGTTTTTTCGTATTATCTGTTCTTGATTTGAGAAATAATAGCGGAAGTGACATCTTCCGTTGAATGTTTTCCGCCGGCATCAGGAGTCAGAATACCGCTGTTTGTGACCGTTTCAATAGATTGTAAGAGGAGATGGCCCAGTTCCTCTTCTCCGAATGAATCGAGCATTAATTTCGCCGTCCATATTTGGCCGATAGGATTGGCTATTCCTTTTCCGACAATATCCGGGGCGGAGCCGTGAACAGGCTCAAACATGGAAGGATATTTGCCGTTTACATTGATGTTGGCTGCGGGAGCGATTCCGACGCTTCCCATAATCGCCGCGCCGATATCTGTCAGCACATCTCCGAACAGATTCGAAGCGACAATGACATCAAAGCGTTCGGGCTGCGTGACAAAGAAGGCCGCCAGTGCATCGATGTGCTGGGAATCCGTCTCGATCCCGGCGTACTCCCGGCTGACCTCTTTAAAGATGTCATCCCAGAACGGCATCGAGTGAACAATACCGTTTGATTTCGTCGCGCTTGTGACGTGTTTCCGCCGACTTGCCGCCAGTTCGAAAGCATACCGCATCACTCTTTCTGTACCCCGGCGGGAAAAGACCGCGTTTTGTATGGCGATTTCGTCCTCACCCTGATAAATTCTGCCGCCGACAGAGCTGTACTCGCCCTCACTGTTTTCGCGGACGACTATCAGATCAAAATCTTTCGGGTTTACGAGGGGGGAAGTGATTCCCGGCAGGAGCTTCGCCGGCCGTACATTAATCACCTGTTCAAATTCCCGGCGTATCTTGATGAGCAGCCCCCACAGCGAAACATGATCGGGGACGAGTTTTTGATTCCCCACCGCTCCCAAAAACAAAGCATCAAAGTGCTGTAACGTTTCTAATCCATCATCCGGCATCATAGTCCCGTGCTCCAAGTAATACTCGCAGCTCCACGGAAATGAAGTGAAATCAAAGGCAATGCCTCCATGTAATTCGGCGATCGCGTTCAACACCCGCTCCGCTTGCGGAACGACTTCTTTCCCCACACCGTCCCCCGGTATGCCGGCAATCTTGTATGTTTTCATGTTTCCGTCACCTCTGAATGAATTGTTTTCGGTTTACGGAAGACCGTCGACCGTCGTTCGCTATAATTCCATATTACGCCACCTCCGTTATGCTGACAAGCTCTGGAATGTTGCTTCCATAGATAAACTGTTATATGATCTTGGTAACAATAAGGCCTAAATTGTATGAAGAGGTAGGAAAGATGGATAATTTTAAATTAGATAAGCCAATCCCGTATTATCTGCAGTTTTATTCCCAATTGAAAAAAATGATATTTGACGGGATTTTTAAACCGGGTGAACGGCTGAATGAGACTCAGCTGGCGAAGGATTTCGGAGTCAGCCGGTCGCCGGTCAGAGAAGCCATGCGGCTCCTTGAAAAGGACGGGCTTCTGACGGCAGACGATCGAAACGGCTTTGTCATTTATTCTTTGTCCGTTAAGGATGTTGAAGAGATTTATCAAATCAGAATGTCACTTGAATCATTGGCGGTCGAACTGGTTATTGATGAAGCGGCTGAGAGTGAAATTGACCTCATTGAAAAACAGCTGCGGGAGACGGAAGAAGCCATCAATAAAGGCGTCAAAGAGACTGAGATTATTTCCTTAAACGAGTCGTTTCATCGGCTCCTTGTGGATTTCAGCCGCAACAGCCGGCTGGCCATGCTGCTTGAGCATGTCAATGTGCTGATTCATTTTTGCAGAGTTCTTAATTTTAAAGGAGATGACCGTGCGGAAGTGATCTTACATGAGCACCGGAAAGTCTTTGAAGAAATAAAAAAGGGCGATAAAACAAAAGCCGTGCAATATATGACGGAGCATCTCAAGCATGATGAAGAACATCTGAAAGGTGTGCTCAAAGCGGGAGAAACAGACGCATCATCACGATAGACAAGGTGAAAAGCCTTGTCTTTTTTTGCCGATGTCATCGAACCGTCATAAAGACCTGACGAATGTTCCTTGCATGATTTTTTCCGCGTCATTTATGATAGATATGGAAGAGACGCAAAAAAGGCAAAGGAGTTTGAAAAATGGCGAAACATATTCTGATGATCAATTTTCCCGCAGAAGGACACGTAAACCCGACTTTGGGTATGACAAAGGCCTTCAGCGAACGGGGCGATCACGTTCATTATATCTCAACGGAAAAATACAAAAGCAGACTGGAAGGAGTAGGAGCGAAAGTTCATCTTCACAGCGATCTGCTCAGAATGACACCCATTGATCCCGGCAGTCCGTCCGGCATACTTGCATTTTTAAAGGTTCATATCAAAACGTCACTGGAGATTTTACATATTGTGCAGCGGCTGGCAGAGGACATTCAATTCGACGCCGTCTATTATGATAAATTCGGTGCGGGAGAGCTGGTGCGGGATTATCTCAACATTCCCGGCATCTCTTCTTCAGCATCCTTCCTGTTCAATGAAGACCGTCTGAAAATACTGCCGCTCCATCCGGAATCGGGCGTGCCGTTTCAGCCGGACAGGGAATGTGAAGAGCTGTTGGCCGAGATGAAAGACAAATACGGTGTCGCCCCTGACAGCATGGTTCAATTTATGAACAACACAGGTGAATTGAACGTCGTCTATACAAGCAGATATTTTCAGCCCGAAAGTGAGACATTCGGAGATGAGTATTTATTTATCGGTCCGAGTTTTCCGAAGAGAAAAGGGCGCGTCGACTTCCCGATAGACTCATTAAAGAATGAAAAAGTCATTTATATTTCAATGGGAACGGTGCTCGGGGACACGGAAGCGTTTTTCAATCTGTGCATAGACGCGTTCTCAGATTTTGAAGGAAAAGTAGTCATTGCCGCCGGGGAAAAAGCCGATCTGTCGAAAATCAAACAGGCGCCGGAAAACTTTATCATCGCCCCGTACGTGCCGCAGCTTGAAGTGCTTGAGCAGGCCGATGTGTTTGTCACGCATGGCGGAATGAACAGTGTAAATGAAGGCATTCATTATCAAGTGCCGCTGGTCGTTATTCCGCATGATAAAGACCAGCCGATGGTTGCGCGCCGCCTGACTGAATTGGATGCAGGCTGTACAGTGCAAAAAGATGAAGTGAGCGCTGAAAAGGTAAAGCTTGCCGCGGAAGAAGTGCTGCATAACGGAAAATACAAACAAGGCATTCAAGCCATTAATGAAAGCTTTAAAGAATGTATGGACATGAAGGATGTTTTGGCCCGGATCGACCGGTTTATTGAACAAAAACATGCTCAATAATACATGGAAAAAGCCTGTTTCCTCTGCCAAAGGGAAACAGGCTTTTTATAATGGCTTTTAGATGATGTGATGTTCTTCATTTGCAAGTTTCACAAGAGTCAGAAGAGATTCTGCCTCATGTGCGTTGAGTGTTTTTGCCAGACGGTCTTTTTCAAAGATCTGCTGGCCGAAGACATTCACTGACGCCTGGTCAACCGCCGTGTGCCAGTTCTTTTGTGAATGATTCTCGGAAAAAGAGAAAACAAACACGGCAAAGACCGCTATAAGCATCGCCATGACCCAAAATTTTTGCCGATTTCCTGCTGCTGACATAGGCCGCCTCCTAACGTTCATTTTACTGGTATTAGATCATATATGAGCTGTTTTTCATAGAGTAAAGAAGTCATTATTTCAGGTAGTCCAAATGAAACGGAGCACAGCCGAAAGCCCGCCGGTCAGGCCGATGAGCCAATTCATATTTTGTTCATATTTTATTAAAAGTTTATCCAAGCCTGTCCTTTACAGTGGATATAACCATAAAACGCTGCTGAAAGGGGCCTTGAAAAATGCATATTCATATGATCAACAAAAACCAGTTTGAGAGTGACTTGGAGGCGGCCGGCTTCATCCGTCAGGCAGATGATATTATCGGCAAAATGAAAGAATACGTAACGGAATACGCCTCTTCATCCGAACGGTTTCTGATTGAAATTCAAACCGTCATGAACGAATACAAAGCCGTCATCTGTGCGATGTTTTCGACTATGGAAATTGCCGGTGCAAAAAAAGACGAGAAGCATGTTGAGTTCGAAGCCTGCACAGTGTTGTGCGAATAAAAGACCTTCATTAAACCTCCGCGGCTGCCTGAACGGCAGTTTACTGACTGGTGTTCCGGGCAGGAAAAATATTGAAACTTCTAAAGCGGCTGTTCGTATAAAAGAGTAAATCAGCTTGTATATGGAGGTTCGTGAAATGAACGATAAGAAAAAACAAGCTTTTGAACAGCTTTTCAGCACTTTAGACGAAAGACATGAAATAAACGGAGCTGTATTGGCAGCGGAAAACGGCCGCATCTTATATCAGGGTTCATTCGGCGCTGCGGAACTGAAAACAAAGAGGATGCTGAATGACCAATCGGTCTTTGAATTGGCCTCAGTATCGAAGCCGTTTACAGCTTTAGGCGTTATCATTTTAGAGCAGCGAGGGAAGCTGCGTTATGACGATATGATAGAGCGGTGGCTTCCTGATTTTCCTTATCCGGGCATTACCATTCGGCATTTACTCCATCATACGTCAGGATTGCCGGACTATATGGAGTTATTTTTAACACATTGGGACCGGGACAGAATTGCCGTTAATCAAGATGTGATCGATATGCTTAAGCAGCATAAACCGGATGCTTATTTCCCGCCGGGCAAGGAGTGGCTATACAGTAATACGGGGTATGCGGTGTTAGCGGTTATTATAGAAATTGTATCAGGCATGAGTTTTGCTGAATTTATGAAACAAGCCGTATTTCATCCGCTTCGTATGCACGATACGCGGATTTATAACAGAAGGCTGAGTAAAGAAAACATTCCGAACTATGCATATGGCTATGTGTATGATGTTCATTCCGGAGAATATGTGCTGCCGGATGAACTTGAGGAAACCGATTATGTCGTCTTTCTTGACGGGATTCAAGGTGACGGAACCGTTAACTCCACTATTAGAGATTTATATCTGTTTGATCAGGCTCTTTATAAGGAAGAAATCATCGGCAAAGAGTCTAAAGATCAAGCGTTTACACCGGGCTATTGGAATGAAGAAGAGCAATTCGGATACGGATTTGGCTGGATGATTCAAAACAGCCCCCAAAAAGGAAAGGTTATCAGTCACGACGGAGGCTGGCCGGGCTATTCAACTCTGATGATCCGGTATATTGACCAGAACAAAACACTGATTTATCTCAGCAATATGGAACAATCGTATCAATTTGAACAAGCTGTGATTGCCGCGGCCGTAAACATCTTATTTGATCAGCCGTACGTGATTCCGAAACGTCCGGCGGATCAGAAAAAAGCAGATATCGATCCTGCGATTTACAGCAGATTTACCGGCAATTACTCATTTCAGGATGACACACATGCATCGGTGACGGTAAAAGAAAACCGATTGTATCTTGCAATAGACGGGCAGACACCATTTGAATTATTCCCAATGACGGAAACCCGTTATTTTGTCAGGGCGCTGCCGCTTGAAATTGAATTTGCAGGTGATAAAGCACATACTGCCCCGCATTTCGTTTTATATCAGGACGGCACAGAAGAAACGGCTTTGCGGATAGACTGAGTGACATGCAAAACAAAACCGCCGTCCTGAGAAGACGGCGGTAATAGAAAAGTCAAACCCCTTTAATGACGCGAAATTTTCTTTTCGGCTCTGACATAAATATAGAAGAAAAAATCATAGCTCCGACCATTGTGATGTATTCCATATAAAGCGAAACTTCTGCCAAAACCAACCCCGCAATCATTAAAACAGCGCCCAATACCACCGCAAAAACCTTCGTTTTCATGATGAGTTCCCCCTATTATCTGATAATTAAATTATACTGCATCTCTATTAATGTGTACATTTTGTGAACAATTTCACCTGATAAAAGGCAATAAAGAGAGAGTTGAAGAATTAGGAGAAATGACAGGCCATCTTTTTGTTTTACCGAAGAAACGAAAGGGAAAATGAAAAATCAAAAAGGCAAAGGAGTTCTTGAAATGAAAGCGAGACTATTTTTATTCAGCATGTTTCTCCTGATCCCCGTTCTGGTGCTTGCCGGATGCAACGGCCAATCTTCAGGAGGAAGCGAAAAAGCGAAAGACAAAGAAACGCACTCTCACGAAGACATGAATCACTCAGGTTCATCCGAGGTGCCGAAAGGTTTAAAGAAAGCCGAAAATCCGACTTATAAAGTCGGCAGTGACGTCATGATTTTAGCTTCTCATATGAAAGGCATGAAAAATGCGCAAGGAACCGTAAAAGGTGCTTATGATACAACGGTTTACAGTGTATCTTACACTCCGGAAACGGGAGGAAAGCGCGTCGAAGATCACAAATGGGTCATTCAGGAAGAGCTGAAGGGCGCCGGTGATAAAACGTTAAAACCGGGTGACAAGGCCGTGATCGAGGCATCCCATATGAAAGGCATGAAGGGTGCCGAAGCCGTTATTGATTCAGCCAAAAAGACAACCGTTTATATGGTCGACTATACACCGACTGACGGCGGCCAAAAAGTAACCAATCATAAATGGGTGACAGAAGACGAGCTTGCTGCCGCAAAATAAAAAGACCGCCAAAGCCGAAGGAACTCCTTTGGCTTTTTTGCGGTCTCACATTTATGCGGATTTTCTTTTCAAGGCAGGTCTCGTTAAAGAGAATACAGCTAACGCGACAGCGATAATGACAATCAAACCGCCGCACCAGGCTGTTGCTGTGACAGAACCGGTTTGTCCGATCACGCCGCCGCCGATGGCTGACCCGAGCGCGATGCCGATCTGCAAAGCGGACGTGTTGAAGCTTTGCTGAATATCGGAAGACTCAGGCGCAATTTTGATTAAATAGCTTTGCTGCGCCGGCGCAAGGCTCCAGCTGAGCAATCCCCAGATCACCATCGCAGGCAGGAAAATGATTAAAGAAACCGTTGTCAGCGGAAGAATAAACAGGATCAGAGCGAAAGAAACGGTCACAAGCATGATGCTTTTAAATGCTCCTAAACGGTCATACAGCCAGCCTCCGAACGGGCCGCCGCATACCGCTGACAGACCGAACAAAAAGTAGCATACACTGACCCAAACGGAACTCAAATGAAGCGTTCTTTCCAAAAAAGGCGCAAAGTAGGCATAGAGTGTGTAATGCCCCGCCAATGTAAACAAGGTGACAAGGTGTGCGCTGGCAATTTTGGCGGTCCCGATCGTCTTGATCTGCTCACGAAACGGAATCATTTTTTCAGCAGGTATTTTTTCGAAAAAGACGCTGATAATCAGCATGGAAATGAGAGATAATACGCCGATTCCCAAGAACAGAACACGCCATCCGAAGGCATTGCTGATGATAATGCCGACAGGCACGCCTAAAGCGATTGCGGAGCTGAACCCCATGAAAATGATGCCGATCGCCCGCGCTCTGTATTCAGGCGCCACGATTTTAGGAGCAATCGTTAAAGAAAGGACGACAATCAGCCCTGTGCTCATGGAAGCGAGCACCCGTGACACCATAAGAACGGCGAAATTGGGACTGAAATAAGCGACCAGATTACTTAGGAAGAAAATAAACAGTGCGATTAAATAAAGCCGCTTTCGTTCAGCCTTTGCCGTCACTGCCAAAAGCAGCGGGCCGGATACCGCGTAACCGAGCGCAAACACGCTGATCAGCTGCCCCGCGCTGACAATGGATATATCTAAGTCGGAAGCGATTTGCGGAAGAATACCGCCCACAATTAATTCAACCAATCCGACTGCGATGGTAGATGCTGCAAGCAGAAATACTTTGAAATTCATGTACAGATACTCCTTTTTTTATTTTTTAGAAAATAAAAAATCCTGATTACAAAAAGTGTACGGGACAATTTTTGTAATCAGGATTTTACGGTTCCTGGTAGACACCCTCAAACCATATCATTGAGGTTATACAATATATTGCAATATTCGGTTGTGTCCGTTTCTGCAAAAAATTCTACCATAATAGTGAGGGAGATTCCATAGAAAATTCGAGGAAATCCTTTCAATTTCAATATCGGCGGCTGTAACGTCATTGATGAAGCAGGGAAAAAAATTTATGATAACCGTAAGGAGTCTATACAGATCAAACATTACACAGCCGGAGGAAACCGATGAATAAGTACGAAAAAATCGCCAACGAAATGAGAAAGAGGATTAAAAGCAGTGTATATGACATAGATCAGCCGATCCCGGATGAAAAGACGCTCGCTGCGGAGTTCGGGTGCAGCCGGATGACGATGAAGCGGGCGCTTGATACACTTGCGGCTGAAGGGATGCTTTTCAGAAAAAGAGGGCACGGCACATTTATCATTCAATCAGCCATGCAGGATGAGCACGTTCACGTAGTCAGCAACGAAATTCTCGGCTTAAGCAATTTGTTAAAAGGCAAAAATATCAAGAGCAAGGTCATCCGGTTTGAAGTGCAGTTTCCGTCTCAAGATGTCGCCGCACATTTGGCTATCGATGAAAAGACTCCCGTCTATTATGTAGTGAGGCTCAGAATCGTTGAAGGCGAACCGTACGTTCTTGAAAAAACGTACATGCCGGCGAGCCTTATACCCGGCATTAATGACGAGGTGCTCAACCATTCCATCTACGATCATATTACGCGGGGATTGCAGCTCAAAATCGCGGGCACACACAGAAAAATCAGAGCGTGCAAGTCGGATGATATGGATCAGCAATATCTCGGCTGCCGGCCGGATGACCCGATACTTGAAGTCGAGCATGTAGGCTTTTTGGACAACGGCACTCCCTTTGAATATTCATTTTCCCGCCACCGTCATGACAAGTTTGTCGTGACCTCAGTCAATATAAAACGTTCATAAAAGCGCCGAAGAGTGAGAGAAAAACTCACTCTTTTTTTGTTGCCGCTGATTTACATCGTCGCTTCTTTTATGTTATATTACCCAATGATAGAATCATCCTACAAATTTCAGAGGTGTTTTGATGGAGATATCCAAAACAAGCAGACTGTCGCTCGTAGAACAAGTGGTGGCGCAAATTGAATCGTTAATTCAATCGGATAAATGGCCGGTCGGGACGCGCATTCCCCCTGAGCTGGATTTAATGAAGCAATTTGATGTGAGCCGAAACACGTTGCGTGAGGCCATTCGGGCGCTCGTACATGCCGGCCTGCTTCAGACAAGGCAGGGGAGCGGTACGTATGTCAGCTCATCCAGTGTTCTCGGCGCGGCATTTTACCGCCATATTAAAAAATCAAATTTGCTTGAAACATTAGAAGTCAGATACGCACTCGAAAGAGAAGCTGCACGATTGGCGGCGGAAAGGCGTAATGACGAAGACCTGAAAGCACTGAAGGCATGCTTGGATGAATGTGAAGCGGCCTTGCAAAATGAAGATCGAAAACGGTATGCCGAAGCCGACATTAAGCTGCACAAAACAATTGTACAGGCGGCCCATAACAATATGCTTTCTGATCTATACGAGCATATGACGGAGGCGCTTTGTGCGTCAGTCCATAACCTGTTGGAAATCACCCCTGCTATCCGGATCCACACCCAGCTTGCCGCCGCAATTATCGGACAGAAACCGGATCAGGCCATGGAGGCCGTCAACCAATACATCACAGTATTTAAAGATACAATACACATGGAGGATGAACATGAAAATTAAAGACGAACATCAAGTTCTGCAAGCAAGTCAGCGTAAAAAACTGATATTGCTGGTCATCGGAGTCATATTGATAGGGGCCAACCTCAGAGCGCCTCTGACATCGGTCGGACCGCTCGTTTCCTCAATTCGGGACAGCCTCGGCATGACCAATGCGGCTGCCGGCACCATTACGACAGTGCCGCTTTTGGCCTTTGCATGTCTGTCGCCGTTTGTTCCTTTATTGTCCCGGCGCTTCGGGACCGAGATTGTCTTACTGTCATCATTAATTGTCCTGACAGCCGGAACTCTGCTGCGCTCCATCGCCGGAATCGGCACTCTCTTTTTCGGAACGATCCTGTTGGGATTGTCGATCGCCGTATGCAACGTCCTGCTGCCGAGTCTCATTAAACATAAGTTTCCCGGAAATTTAGGCATCATGACCGGCGTCTACTCGGTTTCTATGAATCTGTGCGGCGCGATTGCATCCGGCATCAGCGTGCCGATCGCCTCTTCAGCGGGGGTAGGCTGGAAAGGCGCGCTCGGCTGCTGGGCTATCCTTTCTTTTATTGCGTTCGTCATGTGGATTCCGCAAATGCGAGGACGCGAACTGCCCGTCCGCACGACTGGGACAAACGGAGAGAAAAAAAACAGTCTGATGCGGTCTCCGCTGGCTTGGAAGGTAACGATGTTCATGGGGCTGCAATCCCTTATTTTTTACACCGTCATCGCTTGGCTGCCGGAAATTCTTCAGCAGAATGGACTCAGCTCAAGTAAGGCGGGATGGATGCTTTCATTAATGCAATTCTCAGTCCTGCCGATTACTTTTATCGTGCCGATCGCTGCCGCTAAAATGAAAAATCAGCGCGCACTCGCCGGACTGACGGCTTTATTTTTCCTTATCGGCATTGCCGGCGTTCTTTTCGGAAGCCCGGCTCTCACTCCGCTATGGGTCATTTTGATCGGAATTGCGGGAGGCTGTGCGTTCAGTCTGGCGATGATGTTCTTCAGCCTGCGGACCCGGCATGTTCATGAAGCCGCGGCGCTTTCCGGCATGGCCCAGTCATTCGGATACCTGCTTGCTGCGTTCGGGCCGCTTGTATTCGGTTTGCTGCATGACATCACGCACGGCTGGACGGTTCCGTTATTCATGCTGATCGCAGTCTCTGTTCTGATTTTCATTTTCGGAGTCGGAGCGGGAAAAGCGGAACAGATCAAAACAGCATAAAAAAACAAAGGGCCCGCTTAGGGTCCTTTGTTTTTTATTTAAAAAGCTGTCTCAGGCCGTTACGTTGTCAGTTTTAAGCCGATGACACCGATGAGGATAAGCCCCAGAGACACCAATTGTGACAGATTGAATTTTTCTTTAAACCAAAGTATGCCTACGGCCGAAACGCCGATGCTTCCCATGCCGGTCCAAGCCGCATACGCGACACCTGTGGGAAGAACCTGCATCGCTCCGGAAAGGCAAAAGAATGAAAGCATAAAGCCTGTTACCATGACAATCAGCGGCCACTTTTTTTTAAAACCGTCAATATGTTTCATGGCAACGGCCGCTACAACTTCCTCCGCTCCGGCAATAAATAACAGCAGCCATGCCATTAATGTTCACCCCTTGTTTCAGTTTCTTTCGTAAATACCTTCATTCCTAAAATGCCGGACAACAGCAAAGCCAAAAAGAATATTTGTCCGATTGAAAACGATTCGCCTAAAATGACGCCCGTTACATATGTGCCGACGGTGCCTATTCCGACAAAAACGGTATATGCGGCAGCCATCGGAATTTTTTTATAAGAGCGGATCAGCATCAGAAAGCTGACGGCAATCAAAAGGAAAATACCAATCCAATCAAAGAGCGAATCCGCATGCTTCAGGGCGGACGCCCAAACTACTTCTAACAATCCGGCTATCAATACAAGCAGCCAATACATGATACAGTCACCTCAGTTATGAATGAATGTCAGTCATTTTTACGGCGGTCAAAAATGATCGGTCTCCGCCAATCATTTCTGCAAGCTTCTTTTGAGAAAGCTGAATATTTCTTTTTTATATACTTCGAGATCGACATCCTGTTCACAGCCGATATAAAACCGTTCAGCCGCGTTCTCGACAACGTTGATAATCGTTCTGGCCGTCCATCTGACATGAATGCCGCTGATGACCTCACCCTGTTCAATGGCCGTATTAATCATGCCTTCCAGCCAGGAATAATAAGGCTGATAAATGGCTTCCCATTTCTCCATTGAATGATCGATGGCAAGACCGGAATAACAGAGAACGATAATATCTTTATGAAGCCGGGTGATGTGAAATGTCTCATCTACCAAAATGTCCAGCAACGTCCAAAAATCTTCAGAACCGTCCGTTTTCCCTTTTATTCTGTCCAGCGAAGTGTCGAGCAGGTTTTCTGCAATCGCGGATATCAGTGCGTTTTTAGAAGAAAAATATAAGTAAAACGTACCTTGGGCTGTTCCGGCTTTTTTGACGATTTCTGAAATGGATGCTTTGTCTAATCCTTTTTCAGAAATGACTTCAATCGCGGCTTGCAGAATCTTTTCGTATTTTCCCGAGCTTTGTTTTGCCAATAGAGGGGTTCCTCCTTTTATGAATGACTGTCATTCATTTTATCGCATATTCGCTTTTTTGTCATCCCTTAACATAAAAATACCGGAAAGAAGACCATACTTCTTTCCGGCATTCGTCATTTATCACTGTCGATCATAGCCTTCGGCAGACCTGTATATTTTGCCCAGTAATAAATACCGAGCGAACCGATGGCGATCAGAATCAGGTCAAGCGGATTGCTGATAATGCCCAATCCGTGGCCGAACGAGCCGAGATAGGAGAAAATCAGCATCATGACATAAAAGCCGACGATCCACCATGCTGATTTCAGCTGCTGGCGTATGCTGACATCATCTTTGGGAGCATATTTACTGAAACAGAGATAGATCAGAAACATGACAATTTGAGAACCGAGAAGCCAGGATACGGTGCGCCATCCGGACCAATATACAATATAAGAGGTAAAAATAAACGACAGCGGCCCGATGATGCTCATCCCTTTTAAATAAAACGGTCTGTTAATGTTCTTCGCGTTGACTCTCAGCGCCGCAGAAGAAATCGGCGCAATCGCATAAGACAGAATCAATGCGACGGAGCATACGTTAACAAGAGCGTTCCAAGAAGGGAACGGAAGCGTCCAAAAAACAGCCAGGCCGAACGAAAGCCAAAGGGAGGCGCGCGGTGTCCCGGTTTCTTTATTGACTTTAGAAAAAATGCTGAATAATGTTCCGTTTCTGGCCCAGGCATAGACGAGACGTGAAGTCGTATTCATAAAGATATTTCCGTTACCGCCCGGTGATAAAATCGCATCTAAAATAACCAATGTCGCCAGCCACCCCAAACCG
Source organism: Bacillus sp. R45 (assembly GCF_021729365.1). Lineage (NCBI taxonomy): Bacteria > Bacillati > Bacillota > Bacilli > Caryophanales > Bacillaceae > Bacillus > Bacillus sp. R45. The sequence continues at coordinate 572,357 of NZ_CP091421.1, forward strand.
AGCAAGACGGCGATATCTTTGAACGGAAGGGAGAATTCAGTCCCGATAGCCGGCCATCCGTGCTTCAGGGTATCCCCCGGGATCGCCCCGATAAAAGTGAGCTGCAGCACGGTATAAATAATAGTAGAAACGATAATACAAACAATCAATGCAATCGGAATGTTCCGCTTCGGATTCTGCACTTCACTCGCGACAGCCACAATCGGATGCAGCCCAAGGTATGCAAACATGACGCCGCCTGTGGAAATCGCGGCCTGAATTCCGGTGAAACCAAAAGGCGCGAATCCGTGAACGGTCATATTGCCCGGGTGAAAATGAAAAATCAGTACAACAATTACCGTAATCGGTACGACATATTTAAAAATCGAAATAATGAAGTTTGCTTTCGCAAAGGTTTTGACACTCCAGTAATTGAGGAGGAAGAACAGGCAGAGCAGCGCAAATTGCAATATCCATCCGGCAATTGTCGGAGAATCTGAGCCTTTTACGGTCAAACCGGGAAACCAATACGCCACGTATTGGCGGACCGCCGTGACTTCTATAGAAATAAGACTCGTGTATGCCACAATGGTGACAAAGGAAATTAAATATCCGACCAGGTGTCCGTGTGAATATACGGGATACCGGATAATTCCCCCGGTCCGCGGCAGCGCGGCGCCCAGTTCCGCATAAACCAAGCCGATCAATAAGATGATTCCCCCGCCGATCAGCCAGGAAAAAACGCCTGACGGGCCCGCTTTAGAGGCGACGTTACTGACGGCAAACAGCCATGCCGAACCGAATATGGCTCCCATGCCGATTAAAATAAGATCAAAAAGTGACATAGTTTTCTGGAAGTTTCCTTGCTTAGACATTCGCTGCCTCCTTAAAAAAGACATTGTTCTCTTTACATAATTCCCATTATCATTCAAACATACCCAGCCGGCCGGCTGGAAAATTAGGACAACTTTCGAAACGAAGTATGTACAGAAATGTGCTCACATCAAAATCACGGCCGTATGGCAAGATCTCCCGGCTTATATTCCCCGTTTTGAACACATTCAAACCTCATATTCAGAAAAACAAAAAACGCCCGAAACAGGCGTTTTTTGTTACAAGTTCATATCTTTCAGTCCGGGGCTGTGCTCATTCGGAAGCTCGGGAAGTTCCGGGACGGGGAAACCTTTAGGAGGCTCTGACACACTTAATTCGCCGCCGTTTCGGCTCGGCGTCGTTCCCTGCAGAATTTCTCCGATCCGTGTCGGATCCAGTCTGAAATTAAATTGGGTATTATGATAACCCATTTCAACGAATTTCCGGCATTCCGGGTATTTTTCAATATCATAATTCGGCACGGGAAATAATTTGCCCCATTCGACACCCAGTGTTTCCAGCGCTTTTGTAAATGCATTTTGATGGGCGTTGTCACGGACGATCAGAAAACCGAGTGTTTCTCTGAACGTCTGGTTTGAGCTCATTTCATAAATGCGCGTCTTTTGCAGCACACCGGTTGATTCCAACACGACATTGTCCAATAGATCGGAAATCAGATTCCCGTGGTTGTATACCCAAGACCCGTTCCATGGATTGCCGCTTGCATCGGCAGGAAGAGAACTTTGCGCCCCGATAATATAATGGTGCGGATTGGCGTGTTTAACCGCTTCGTCAAGCGGCGCCTGATCTGCTGCCTGATTTCCGGCTCCCTCAGCGCCGCTTTCATCCAGCAGCGCATTAATCGTATGCTGGACGAGCTCAACGTGTGCAATTTCTTCTAAAAATACGCCGCGAAGCAGGTCGCGGAACTGTTTTTCTTTTCCTCTGAAATTAGAGCTTTGGAAAAAGTATTGCATCATCGTCCGCATTTCCCCGTAATGCCCGCCTAAAATTTCCTGAAGCACCTTGGCCGCGGCCGGGTCCGGCTTGTCCGGTTTAATGATATTGATCAGCTCTTCTTTGTAATAATACATAAACAGCGCCCCCTGAAAGAAGTTTTCGGTTCTTCTGTTAGTGTCTTTGCAAAGTCAGTTTTTATGTATCGGCATCAAAAAAAGGACGGAAAGCGTGTCCGTCCTTTTGTGTTAAGCCTCAACCGCACCGCGAAGTTTCGTGTTGACAAGCCCGTTCCATCCTTGATCCATCGTACTGTGAATCTCGGAGCTTTTCCGATTGACTTTATTGATGACGGCTTCCGGCTCTTTCCATCCGCCGTGAATGAGAGTGAATTCCGTATCTCCGCTTTCCGTTTCCTTTAAGACAAAAGAGACGATCCAGCCTTCCGTATCCCACGAAAAAGAAAGGCGGTACGGCGCTTCAATATCCAGCAGCTTGCACGGAGACGGACCGAACGGAGATTCCAGCTGAAACTCACTGTCTTCTTGAGGTGTGAAATCATTCGGCATAAACCAGAGAGACAGGCCGTCCGCCGTAGAGACCGTATCCCAGACAACTTGTATCGGCGCCTTGAAAACGGCGGTATGAATAATGTCCGGTAATGGCTGATTGCTGTTGTTGTTTTTGTTATCTTTGTTTTGTTTATCAGACATGATGCGTAACCACTCTTTCGCTGTTTTTACTTTTGATCATACTACACAGGGCAGGACATTTGAAAACAAATCAAACTTATTTTATGCTTTTCCAAAGCCATTCAATTCATTTTAAGGAGACGTAGTGATGACAGATCAATTTAAAGCGTTAGTAGTCGATCAACATGGAGACCGGTTTTCAGTCAGCGTACGGGAGCTGGCGGTTCAGGACCTTCCCGAGGGTGAAGTGCTGATTAAGGTTTGCTACTCAGGGGTGAATTATAAAGACAGCTTGGCTGCCATTCCTGACGGCAAGATCGTAACCTCGTATCCTTTCGTGCCGGGAATTGATTTAGCGGGAATCATCGTTTCTTCAGATGACGCCCGTTTTAAAGAAGGGGACAAAGTCATTGCGACAAGCTACGGCATAGGCGTTTCCCATTTTGGCGGCTATAGCGGGATGGCCCGCATTCCGGCAGATTGGATCGTGCCGCTGCCTGAAGGTCTGACACTTAAAGAAGCCATGACGATCGGAACCGCCGGCTTCACTGCCGCATTGTCCGTCCAGCGTCTTGAAGAAAACCATGCCGCTCCTGAAAAAGGGAAGGTGCTGGTGACGGGAGCGACGGGCGGCGTCGGAAGCTTTGCCGTCTCCATTCTTTCAACCTTAGGTTATGAGGTCGAGGCCAGTACGGGAAAAGAAGAAGAAAGCGGGTATTTGAAGAGCCTCGGAGCAAAGACGGTCATTCACCGTGACGAAGTGTATAACGGCACGTTAAAACCAATGCAAAAACAAAAATGGGCAGCGGCCGTCGATCCGGTCGGAGGTGAGCCGCTTGCTTCAGTTCTCAGTCAGATTCAGTACGGCGGATCAGTTGCTGTGAGCGGACTGACAGCGGGAACGAAACTCCCGGCTACAGTCTTTCCGTTTATATTGCGCGGCGTCAGTCTCTTGGGAATTGATTCCGTATTCTGTCCGATGGAGACAAGAAAGAAAACATGGCAGCGTTTAGCTGATGACTTCAAGCCTGCAGATCTGGAGGCCTTTATTCAAAAGGAAATTACACTTGAAGAGCTGCCGGATACGCTTCCTGCCTTTTTAAAAGGAGAAGCGAGAGGGAGAACGATTGTTACAATAAACGAAGAATAAAACAAAAACCCCCAATCAGCAGTTGGGGGTTTTCAATATGTAATCAATTATTGATTATAATAGGGGCAATTCATTGAGTATGTTATGGGGATAAATTGATATAAAACGAAAATTGATTATATATAGGTAATATAAAGGTGAGTTATAAAATTTTCTGAAATATTTATTGACTGAAAGCGCTTTTGAAATTATGATATTAACGTAAGTACCAATAATGTCATTATAACTTCACTACAAAGTAACTATAAAATAACAATATGACGAGAGGGGGAGAGCGAATAATCACTATAAATGATAACGCTTTCGGAACATTTTCTTCTTATATAACTGTTTTGGACGGTCAGACCTTGTATGCAGACGTTAGAGGTGTAAATATTGATAACTGAATATTCCGATATTATCTCTGTGTAAAAACTAGGAGGATTTGAAGATGAATAAAAATAGCAGCCAGCATTCATTTTTGAGAACCATCATTTTAGTATCGACATTCGGGGGGCTTCTTTTCGGCTACGATACCGGTGTGATTAATGGGGCGCTGCCGTTTATGGCGGAAGCTGACCAGCTTAATCTTACCGCTTTGACTGAAGGGATGGTGGCGAGCTCCCTGCTCTTGGGGGCTGCGATCGGCGCGGTTTTCGGAGGGAGATTGTCGGACTGTAACGGCAGACGTAAAAATATCCTTATCCTTGCCGTTTTGTTCTTTATAGCGACGCTTGGATGTACACTGGCGCCTAACGTATCGGTTATGATCATCTCCCGTTTTCTGCTGGGGCTTGCCGTCGGGGGAGCATCCGTAACCGTACCGGCATATTTGGCTGAAATGTCGCCGGCGGAAAGCCGAGGGAGAATGGTTACCCAAAATGAATTGATGATTGTAACGGGCCAGCTGCTTGCCTTCACGTGTAATGCTATCATCGGCAATGTGCTTGGTGATACCTCTCACGCTTGGCGCTATATGCTCGTTATCGCGGCCCTTCCGGCAGTATTCTTGTTTTTCGGTATGCTGAAAGTTCCTGAAAGTCCGCGCTGGCTGGTTTCTAAAGGAAGAAAAGAAGATGCTCTGCACGTCCTCCAGCGAATAAGGAATGAAGAGAAAGCGAAGTCTGAGCTCGCTGAGATTGAATCTGCCTTTCATAAGGAAGCTCAGATGGAGCAGGCGACCTTTAAGGATCTTGCCGTTCCGTGGGTGCGCCGCATTGTGTTTATCGGGATCGGAATTGCGGTAGTGCAGCAGCTCACCGGCGTGAATTCAATTATGTATTATGGAACTCAAATTTTAAAAGATGCCGGTTTCGAGACAAAAGCCGCATTAATCGGCAATATCGCTAACGGTGTGATTTCGGTGCTCGCGACTTTTGTGGGAATATGGCTTCTCGGCAAAGTCGGCCGCCGCCCGATGCTGATGACGGGGCTGATCGGAACGACTGCGGTGCTGCTTTTGATCGGAGTTCTGTCTGTCGTGCTGAAAGGATCGCCTGCTCTTCCTTATGTGGTTCTTTCATTAACAGTCACTTTCCTTGCGTTTCAGCAGGGGGCTGTCTCTCCGGTGACCTGGCTGATGCTGTCGGAGATATTCCCGCTGCGATTGCGGGGGCTTGGTATGGGGGTGACTGTCTTCTGCCTCTGGATCGTGAACTTCATTGTTGGTTTAACTTTTCCGGTCATGCTCGCAAACATCGGATTGTCTGCAACCTTCTTCATTTTTGTCCTGTTAGGGATAGCGTCCGTTATATTTGTGAAAAGGTTCCTTCCGGAAACGAAAGGTCTTTCGCTCGAACAGCTTGAACAAAACTTCCGTACCTATGAAAAAACAGATCGTAATAGCGCAGAAGCCGAGGTGAGCGGGTAATCTGAATAGACGCGGGGTTCCTGGGAATCCTGCTTTTTATTTGTTATTATAGAAGGGAATAATAAGCGGGAAAAAAGTTTCGTAAAAGTGTTGACCTAATTTAAAGTGCGTGGTATATTATTAAACGTCGCTGATGAACAAAGCGATAACGACAAATGAGAAAATGATCTTTTTAAAAAAAGACTTTACAAATTCTCGAAAGCGTGTATAATAAATGAGGTCGAGAAAAAAGACTTCGAAAAGAAATAAAATAACACTTGACATCATAACTGATTGGTAGTATGATAGTTAAGTCGCCTGATAAGCGCCCGTAGCTCAATTGGATAGAGCGTTTGACTACGGATCAAAAGGTTAGGGGTTCGACTCCTCTCGGGCGCGCCAATTCAAATGCGGGTGTAGTTTAGTGGTAAAACCTCAGCCTTCCAAGCTGATGTCGTGAGTTCGATTCTCATCACCCGCTCCATTATAATGATCTTTGAAAACTAAACAAGACAAAACGTACCTGTTAATTCAAAGTTTTAAATAAATCGCACAGCGATGTGCGTAGTCAGTCAAACTAAGGTCTGCACGATGCAGATCACACAGACGTTACTGCAGGATGCAGTGAACTTAGTCTGTGATCCATTTATCGGAGAGTTTGATCCTGGCTCAGGACGAACGCTGGCGGCGTGCCTAATACATGCAAGTCGAGCGGACAGATGGGAGCTTGCTCCCTGATGTTAGCGGCGGACGGGTGAGTAACACGTGGGTAACCTGCCTGTAAGACTGGGATAACTCCGGGAAACCGGGGCTAATACCGGATGGTTGTCTGAACCGCATGGTTCAGACATAAAAGGTGGCTTCGGCTACCACTTACAGATGGACCCGCGGCGCATTAGCTAGTTGGTGAGGTAACGGCTCACCAAGGCGACGATGCGTAGCCGACCTGAGAGGGTGATCGGCCACACTGGGACTGAGACACGGCCCAGACTCCTACGGGAGGCAGCAGTAGGGAATCTTCCGCAATGGACGAAAGTCTGACGGAGCAACGCCGCGTGAGTGATGAAGGTTTTCGGATCGTAAAGCTCTGTTGTTAGGGAAGAACAAGTGCCGTTCAAATAGGGCGGCACCTTGACGGTACCTAACCAGAAAGCCACGGCTAACTACGTGCCAGCAGCCGCGGTAATACGTAGGTGGCAAGCGTTGTCCGGAATTATTGGGCGTAAAGGGCTCGCAGGCGGTTTCTTAAGTCTGATGTGAAAGCCCCCGGCTCAACCGGGGAGGGTCATTGGAAACTGGGGAACTTGAGTGCAGAAGAGGAGAGTGGAATTCCACGTGTAGCGGTGAAATGCGTAGAGATGTGGAGGAACACCAGTGGCGAAGGCGACTCTCTGGTCTGTAACTGACGCTGAGGAGCGAAAGCGTGGGGAGCGAACAGGATTAGATACCCTGGTAGTCCACGCCGTAAACGATGAGTGCTAAGTGTTAGGGGGTTTCCGCCCCTTAGTGCTGCAGCTAACGCATTAAGCACTCCGCCTGGGGAGTACGGTCGCAAGACTGAAACTCAAAGGAATTGACGGGGGCCCGCACAAGCGGTGGAGCATGTGGTTTAATTCGAAGCAACGCGAAGAACCTTACCAGGTCTTGACATCCTCTGACAATCCTAGAGATAGGACGTCCCCTTCGGGGGCAGAGTGACAGGTGGTGCATGGTTGTCGTCAGCTCGTGTCGTGAGATGTTGGGTTAAGTCCCGCAACGAGCGCAACCCTTGATCTTAGTTGCCAGCATTCAGTTGGGCACTCTAAGGTGACTGCCGGTGACAAACCGGAGGAAGGTGGGGATGACGTCAAATCATCATGCCCCTTATGACCTGGGCTACACACGTGCTACAATGGACAGAACAAAGGGCAGCGAAACCGCGAGGTTAAGCCAATCCCACAAATCTGTTCTCAGTTCGGATCGCAGTCTGCAACTCGACTGCGTGAAGCTGGAATCGCTAGTAATCGCGGATCAGCATGCCGCGGTGAATACGTTCCCGGGCCTTGTACACACCGCCCGTCACACCACGAGAGTTTGTAACACCCGAAGTCGGTGAGGTAACCTTTATGGAGCCAGCCGCCGAAGGTGGGACAGATGATTGGGGTGAAGTCGTAACAAGGTAGCCGTATCGGAAGGTGCGGCTGGATCACCTCCTTTCTAAGGATTTTAACGGAATATAAGACCTCGGGTCTTATAAACAGAACGTTCCCTGTCTTGTTTAGTTTTGAAGGATCATTCGATTCTTCGAGATGTTGTTCTTTGAAAACTAGATAACAGAAGTAATTCACATTCAATTAGTAATGCAAGATATCACGTAGTGATTCTTTTTAACGGTTAAGTTAGAAAGGGCGCACGGTGGATGCCTTGGCACTAGGAGCCGATGAAGGACGGGACGAACACCGATATGCTTCGGGGAGCTGTAAGCAAGCTTTGATCCGGAGATTTCCGAATGGGGAAACCCACCACTCGTAATGGAGTGGTATCCATATCTGAATACATAGGATATGAGAAGGCAGACCCGGGGAACTGAAACATCTAAGTACCCGGAGGAAGAGAAAGCAAATGCGATTCCCTGAGTAGCGGCGAGCGAAACGGGACCAGCCCAAACCAAGAGGCTTGCCTCTTGGGGTTGTAGGACACTCTGTACGGAGTTACAAAGGAACGAGGTAGATGAAGAGGTCTGGAAAGGCCCGCCATAGGAGGTAACAGCCCTGTAGTCAAAACTTCGTTCTCTCCTGAGTGGATCCTGAGTACGGCGGAACACGTGAAATTCCGTCGGAATCCGGGAGGACCATCTCCCAAGGCTAAATACTCCCTAGTGACCGATAGTGAACCAGTACCGTGAGGGAAAGGTGAAAAGCACCCCGGAAGGGGAGTGAAAGAGATCCTGAAACCGTGTGCCTACAAGTAGTCAGAGCCCGTTAACGGGTGATGGCGTGCCTTTTGTAGAATGAACCGGCGAGTTACGATCCCGTGCAAGGTTAAGCAGAAGATGCGGAGCCGCAGCGAAAGCGAGTCTGAATAGGGCGAATTGAGTACGTGGTCGTAGACCCGAAACCAGGTGATCTACCCATGTCCAGGGTGAAGTTCAGGTAACACTGAATGGAGGCCCGAACCCACGCACGTTGAAAAGTGCGGGGATGAGGTGTGGGTAGGGGTGAAATGCCAATCGAACCTGGAGATAGCTGGTTCTCTCCGAAATAGCTTTAGGGCTAGCCTCAAGGTAAGAGTCTCGGAGGTAGAGCACTGATTGGACTAGGGGCCCCTACCGGGTTACCGAATTCAGTCAAACTCCGAATGCCGATGACTTATCCTTGGGAGTCAGACTGCGAGTGATAAGATCCGTAGTCGAAAGGGAAACAGCCCAGACCGCCAGCTAAGGTCCCAAAGTATACGTTAAGTGGAAAAGGATGTGGAGTTGCTTAGACAACCAGGATGTTGGCTTAGAAGCAGCCACCATTTAAAGAGTGCGTAATAGCTCACTGGTCGAGTGACTCTGCGCCGAAAATGTACCGGGGCTAAACGTATCACCGAAGCTGCGGACTGTTCTTCGAACAGTGGTAGGAGAGCGTTCTAAGGGCTGTGAAGCAAGACCGGAAGGACTTGTGGAGCGCTTAGAAGTGAGAATGCCGGTATGAGTAGCGAAAGAGGGGTGAGAATCCCCTCCACCGAATGCCTAAGGTTTCCTGAGGAAGGCTCGTCCGCTCAGGGTTAGTCGGGACCTAAGCCGAGGCCGAAAGGCGTAGGCGATGGATAACAGGTTGATATTCCTGTACCACCTCCTCACCATTTGAGCAATGGGGGGACGCAGGAGGATAGGGTAAGCGCGGTATTGGATATCCGCGTCCAAGCAGTTAGGCTGGGAAATAGGCAAATCCGTTTCCCGTGAAGGCTGAGCTGTGATGGCGAGCGAATTATAGTAGCGAAGTTCCTGATTCCACACTGCCAAGAAAAGCCTCTAGCGAGGTGAGAGGTGCCCGTACCGCAAACCGACACAGGTAGGCGAGGAGAGAATCCTAAGGTGATCGAGAGAACTCTCGTTAAGGAACTCGGCAAAATGACCCCGTAACTTCGGGAGAAGGGGTGCTCTGTTAGGGTGCAAGCCCGAGAGAGCCGCAGTGAATAGGCCCAGGCGACTGTTTAGCAAAAACACAGGTCTCTGCGAAGCCGTAAGGCGAAGTATAGGGGCTGACGCCTGCCCGGTGCTGGAAGGTTAAGAGGAGCGCTTAGCGTAAGCGAAGGTGCGAATTGAAGCCCCAGTAAACGGCGGCCGTAACTATAACGGTCCTAAGGTAGCGAAATTCCTTGTCGGGTAAGTTCCGACCCGCACGAAAGGCGCAACGATCTGGGCACTGTCTCAACGAGAGACTCGGTGAAATTATAGTACCTGTGAAGATGCAGGTTACCCGCGACAGGACGGAAAGACCCCGTGGAGCTTTACTGCAGCCTGATATTGAATGTTGGTACAGCTTGTACAGGATAGGTAGGAGCCTTGGAAACCGGAGCGCCAGCTTCGGTGGAGGCATCGGTGGGATACTACCCTGGCTGTATTGACCTTCTAACCCGCCGCCCTTATCGGGCGGGGAGACAGTGTCAGGTGGGCAGTTTGACTGGGGCGGTCGCCTCCTAAAAGGTAACGGAGGCGCCCAAAGGTTCCCTCAGAATGGTTGGAAATCATTCGCAGAGTGTAAAGGCACAAGGGAGCTTGACTGCGAGACCTACAAGTCGAGCAGGGACGAAAGTCGGGCTTAGTGATCCGGTGGTTCCGCATGGAAGGGCCATCGCTCAACGGATAAAAGCTACCCCGGGGATAACAGGCTTATCTCCCCCAAGAGTCCACATCGACGGGGAGGTTTGGCACCTCGATGTCGGCTCATCGCATCCTGGGGCTGTAGTCGGTCCCAAGGGTTGGGCTGTTCGCCCATTAAAGCGGTACGCGAGCTGGGTTCAGAACGTCGTGAGACAGTTCGGTCCCTATCCGTCGCGGGCGCAGGAAATTTGAGAGGAGCTGTCCTTAGTACGAGAGGACCGGGATGGACGCACCGCTGGTGTACCAGTTGTTCTGCCAAGGGCATCGCTGGGTAGCTATGTGCGGACGGGATAAGTGCTGAAAGCATCTAAGCATGAAGCCCCCCTCAAGATGAGATTTCCCATTCCGCAAGGAAGTAAGATCCCTGAAAGATGATCAGGTTGATAGGTCTGAGGTGGAAGTGTGGCGACACATGGAGCTGACAGATACTAATCGATCGAGGACTTAACCAATTTGAATGTATGCTTACTGTTATCTAGTTTTGAGAGAACACTCTCAATGGTTTGGTGGCGATAGCGAAGAGGTCACACCCGTTCCCATGCCGAACACGGAAGTTAAGCTCTTCAGCGCCGATGGTAGTCGGGGGTTTCCCCCTGTGAGAGTAGGACGCCGCCAAGCTTTTCTAAAATTTTATCATCGCGGGGTGGAGCAGTTCGGTAGCTCGTCGGGCTCATAACCCGAAGGTCGCAGGTTCAAATCCTGCCCCCGCAACCAAAAATTAAATGGTCCGGTAGTTCAGTTGGTTAGAATGCCTGCCTGTCACGCAGGAGGTCGCGGGTTCGAGTCCCGTCCGGACCGCCATTTTTATTGTAAACGAAACGATCATGTTTTCGTTTTTTTTGTGTTTTCTTTTAATGCTGGCAGCTTGGTATCTAACCAAGCTTTCTTTTATATCGTTAAAGTCTTGGATATTGAAACATAATCCGATACACTAGAAAGAGCTGTATTTCACAAGAGCGTCAGAAAGGGAGACGGGAGATATATGGATGAGTTTGATTTGATTCACAGTATTACACAGCATTCGCATTATCATCCTTCCGTCGATGTAGGGATCGGTGATGATGGTGCGGTTTATACAGCGTCACCCCACATGCAGCAAATTGTCTGCCTTGATACAATGGTGGAGAATGTCCATTTTAAATTAGAGTATTCCTCTCCTCATGATATCGGTTATAAGGCGCTTGCTGTTAACATTAGTGACGTGGCGGCGATGGGAGGCATTCCAAAGTTTTATTTGGTGTCTCTAGCGGTTCCTTCTTGCTGGCAGAAAGCTGACGTCCAGGCAATGTATGAAGGAATGGCGGAACTGGCGAAACTATATCAAATGGATTTGATCGGGGGAGATACCGTCTCCGCTTCCGGTCAAGCCGTAATTACCGTTACTGTCATCGGAGAAGTTGAGAAGGATTGCGCTTGTCTGCGAAGCTCGGCAAGACCCGGAGATGTTGTGTTTGTTACGGGGGATATCGGCTCGTCCGCAGCAGGACTGTCTCTTTTGTTGGGAGAAACACATCCTTCTGCTTTTCATACGAGTGATTATTTTATCCAAAAACATAAACGGCCCGTTCCGAGAGTTCAAGTCGGCCGCTTCTGCTCTCAGCTTCAGCGCGCGGCTCTGAATGATATCAGTGACGGATTGGCCAGTGAGCTGCATGAAATAGCTGCGGCAAGTTCAGTTACGATAGAAATTGAAGAACAACTTCTGCCGGTGCATCCGGATTTGCCTGAGGCAGATTCTGAGTGGAAGAAATGGGTGTTATTCGGCGGTGAAGATTTTGAATTGGTTGGAACGGTTTCTCAGCAAGAGTGGACCTCTCTGCTTGATTACTGCACTCAATCGGGCATTCCGATTGCGAAGATAGGGGCGGTATCTGAACGGAAGGAAGCATGTGTTCTTTTGACAGCCAATGATCAGAGACAAATCGTCCTTGAGAAAAAAGGATACAATCATTTTAAATAAGACGGGTGACTCACTTTGAAGACATTACAATGGAGAACGAAAAACCCCGAAGAAACGAAAGCCGTAGCCAAGCTTGCCGCTTCTTTGGCAAAGCCGGGAGACATTTTGACACTGGAAGGCGACTTAGGCGCGGGAAAAACGACTTTTACAAAGGGTTTTGCCGAAGGACTGGGAATCACGAGAGTGGTAAACAGCCCGACTTTTACAATTATAAAAGAATACCATGACGGTTCGATTCCTCTATATCATATGGATGTGTATCGTATGGAGGATGAAAGCGAAGACTTAGGGCTTGAAGAATATTTTGAGGGACAAGGCGTCTGTTTAATTGAATGGGCTCATTTAATTCAGGATCAGCTGCCTGCTGAACGGCTGCAGATCGTCATCAAGAGAGCCGGTGATGAGGCAAGGGACATTACCTTTACGGCTTGCGGAACACGGTATGAAACGCTTTGTGAGGAGATAAATAAACATGACAATACTGGCAATTGATACGTCAAATTACACGCTGGGTGCCGCGCTCGTTCGAGAGAAAACGGTGATGGCGGAGTATATTACATATTTAAAAAAGAATCATTCCGTGCGGGCGATGCCTGCTGTCAATTCATTGCTGAAGGATTGCGGCCTAACACCGCAGGACCTTACGAAAATAGCGGTGGCGAAAGGACCTGGATCGTACACAGGTGTCAGAATCGGTGTGACGCTGGCAAAAACATTGGCATGGTCGCTGAAGCTTCCGGTTTCCGCTGTCTCGAGCCTGGAGGTGCTGGCGGCTAACGGACGGCACTTTCAAGGACTGATCTGCCCGTTATTTGATGCCCGGCGCGGACATGTATATACGGGACTTTATGAATATCAGGACGGCCGATTACAATCCGTTCTTCCTGATCAGAATGTCCTTTTGACTGATTGGCTCGGAATGCTGAAAGAAAAAGCGTCTCCGGTTTTATTTTTAGGGCACGATACAGCCATTCATGAAGAAACCATTCTGCATGAGCTGACATCACAAGCAGTGATAGGAACGGCTGCACAGCATAATCCGCGGCCGTCAGAGCTGGCGTTTTTAGGCTTGGAAAAAGAAGAAGCGGATGTCCACAGCCTTGTTCCGGATTATTTGCGTCTGGCAGAGGCTGAAGCGAAATGGATGGAATCTCAAAAATAGGGTGATAGGGATGAAAACGAAAACGGCGATTCGAAGCATGCGGCCGGAAGATATTGATCAAATTTATGAAATTGAAACAGCATCCTTTACTTCTCCGTGGACAAAGGATTCATTTTATCATGAGCTTTTGGAAAATCCGTATGCCCACTACCTTGTCATTGAAAAGGACGGCTGTCTGGCGGGGTATTGCGGAATCTGGATTATTATAGATGACGCGCAGATTACGAACATAGCCATTAAGCCGGAATATCGGGGCCAATCATTGGGAGAAGCGCTGTTTCGCTCTGCGATAGAATTGTGCAGAGAAAAAAAGGCAAGAAGGCTCTCTCTCGAAGTCAGGGTCTCAAATCATCCCGCCCAATCCTTATATAAGAAATTCGGTCTTCAGGCCGGAGGAATCAGAAAACAATACTATACAGATAACGGGGAAGATGCGTTATTAATGTGGGTGACATTACATGAGTGAAAAACAAGATATTTATGTATTAGGAATCGAAACAAGCTGTGATGAAACTGCGGCCTCAGTCGTGAAAAACGGAAAAGACATCATTTCAAACGTTGTCGCTTCTCAAATTGAAAGCCATAAACGTTTCGGCGGGGTCGTGCCTGAAATAGCGTCCAGACATCATGTGGAGCAGATTACCCTTGTGATTGAGGAAGCTCTTTCAAAGGCGGAGATGGGCTTTGATGATCTTGATGCGATTGCCGTAACGGAAGGACCCGGACTTGTCGGAGCCCTGTTAATCGGGGTCAATGCGGCAAAGGCGTTAAGCTTTGCCCATCAAATACCGTTAGTCGGCGTCCATCACATTGCGGGCCATATCTATGCAAACAGGCTGATAGGAGAGCTTCAGTTCCCGGCGCTTGCTTTGGTTGTGTCAGGCGGACATACGGAATTGGTTTATATGAAAGAGCACGGTTCATTCGAGGTTATCGGTGAAACGCTGGATGATGCCGCAGGCGAAGCTTACGACAAAGTGGCAAGAACGATGGGGCTTCCTTATCCGGGAGGGCCGCAGATTGATAAGCTGGCTGCTGCGGGAACGGATTCCATTCTGCTTCCGCGTGCGTGGCTGGAAGAAGGGTCTTACAATTTCAGCTTCAGCGGCCTGAAATCAGCCGTGATTAACACGCTTCATAACGCCTCGCAAAAAAATGAGGTGATTCCTCCGGAGGATCTTGCCGCAAGCTTTCAGCAGAGTGTCATTGATGTACTGACGGCAAAAACCTCTAAGGCCGCGAAAGAATACGGGGTTAAACAAGTGCTGCTTGCAGGGGGCGTAGCCGCTAACAAAGGGTTGAGAGCCGCACTGCAGCGGGAATTCAGCCATTCGGGAGATCCCGAGCTTGTCATCCCGCCGCTTTCTTTATGCACGGACAATGCAGCGATGATTGCGGCTGCCGGAACCGTTGCTTTTGAAAAGGGGATCCGGGGCTCGTACGATATGAACGGACAGCCCGGTTTGGAATTAACATCCTTTGATCGTCTCACGTTGTAAAACGTGAGGCTTTTTTTTACTTATTAACAGATAATTCTAACATATCCACAGGATTGTGAATATATTCAGAAATCCAGTCTGGATAAGGGACTGAAAGTTGTTAGTAAAGTAGATAAAGTCAGAAAATTTTGTGGATAGTGTGTATAAAACGCTTACTTAAATGGCTGACAAGGAGGATAGCTGTGGATAAAAAAGCACCCCTTAAAGAGGTGCTTGACTTTTTCTATTCTTCTGAGGAGAGTTCCTCCCATTCTGCTAATAAGTTTTCGAGCTCTTGATTCAGGGCTTCATTCTCCGCGTGAATGGTCTGTACTTTTTCATGATCCTGATACACGTCAGGATCGCACAGCAGCTCCTCATTGGCACTGATTTTCTCTTCGGCGGATGAGACGGCCGCTTCGATTTCTTCAATGCGTCTCAGGCGCTGCCGTTCTTTCTTCTTCCATTCTTTTTCTTCCTCGTAAGTTCTTTTCGTATCCTGTTTGACTTTGCCGGCAGGCTGAGTCTGCTCCTTTTCCTGCCGCTTCATTTCTTCCAGTTCCAGCTGCTGCGCTTTTTTCTCGGTGTAATAGTCATAGTCTCCCAAATATTCTTCTGCATGATCAGGTGACAGCTCCAGCACTCTTGTGGCGATCCTGTTAATAAAGTAGCGGTCATGCGATACAAATAACAGTGTTCCCGGGTAGTCGATCAGGGCGTTTTCCAGCACCTCTTTACTGTCCAGGTCAAGGTGGTTTGTCGGCTCATCAAGGATGAGAAAATTTGCTTTTTGAAGCATCAGCTTGGCAAGCGCGACTCTTGCTTTCTCACCGCCGCTTAACGAACGGACCGGTTTCAGGACATCGTCTCCGCTGAACAGAAAGTTGCCGAGGCATGTTCTGATCTCTTTTTCCGGCATGTCCGGATATTCATCCCACAGCTCGTCCAGCACGCGTTTGGACGATGTCAGTTCAGCCTGCTCCTGATCGTAATAGCCGATTGTGACATTGGAACCGTACGTGATCGACCCGGATTCCGGACTGATCGTGTTCATAATCGTTTTCAGCAAGGTTGATTTGCCGATTCCGTTCGGTCCGACGAGGGCGGCGCTTTCGCCTCTTGTAATGCCGAAGGTCAGGTTTTTCAAGAGCGGCGGCTGGCCGTCATAGCTGATGGAAACATCCTGTACGCGCAGGACGTCGTTTCCGCTCTGTTTTGTAATGTCAAAACGGAAGGCGGCGGATTTCTCATCCCCGAGCGGCTTTGCCATGACGTCCATCCGTTCAAGCTGTTTTCGTCTGCTTTGGGCTCTTTTCGTTGTAGAAGCTCTGGCCAGATTGCGGTCGACAAAATCTTGAAGCTTGGCGATTTCGTCCTGCTGTTTTTCATACAGCTTCAGGTCTTTCTCATACTGCTCAGCTTTTTGTTCTAAATAGGCGCTGTAGTTGCCGAGGTATTTTTTGCTTTCTGTCCGTGAGACCTCGTACACTTGGCTGACGACTTTATCAAGAAAGTATCTGTCGTGGGAAACGATCAGGATTGCGCCTGAATATCCCTGTAAATAATGCTCAAGCCATGTAAGCGTATCGATGTCGAGATGGTTCGTCGGTTCATCCAGAATAAGCAGATCAGGCTGGGTCAGCAGCAGTTTTCCGAGCGCAAGCCTTGTTTTCTGACCGCCGCTCAGGCTTTGCACTTTCACGGAATCGTCAAATTTTCCGAAGCCGAGGCCGTGAAGGATAGATCGGACGTCCGCTTCATATTGATAGCCGCCTTTATCCTTGAAATCCTGCTGAAGCCTGTCATAGGTTTTCATCAGCGTCTCAAGCTCCGCCGGGGCGGCCGTGGCCATCTTTTCTTCAATAGAGCGCATCTCTTTTTCCATTGCTTTCAGGAAATCAAAAACGCTCAGCAGTTCTTCTTTTATGGTAAGCTGGGATTCCAAGCCTGTGTGCTGGGCAAGATATCCCATCGTTAATTCTTTCGGTTTAATTAATTCACCCTTTTCATATGAAAGGTGACCTGCGATAATTTTAAGGAGAGTTGATTTGCCGGCTCCGTTTCTGCCTACTATGGCGATGCGATCCCGAGATCTGACTTCAAGCTTTATATTGTTTAAAATAGGATCAGCGCCAAAAGATTTGGATAGCTGATTAATTTGTAAGATCATCATATTATTTCACCTCTGTTATAATAAGTTAAGTGTAGCTTATCAACCTGCTGTCAGCAAACAATACATCAGAATTGGAACATTATAGGATAAGACATCAGGGAGAAAATAGTGTATGATCAGAAGTAAGGAGAGTTTAAATATGAATGGATTTTCTCATTTTAATGAAGAAGGCCGTGCCCGCATGGTGGATATAAGCGATAAATCTTCAACAGTCCGTACTGCCGCTGCGATATCCAGCGTACACATGAAGCATGACGTGTACAGCAGAATCAAAAACCGCGAGATCGGAAAAGGAGACGTGCTGGCTGTCGCACAGGTGGCAGGAATTATGGCCGCAAAGCAGACGTCAGCGATTATCCCGATGTGCCACCCGCTTTCTTTAAGCAGCGTCGACATTTCATTCGGCTGGGAGGAAAAGGATTCCGAAGCCGTTCTTCATATACAGGCAAGCGTAAAAACGAAAGGGAGTACAGGTGTGGAAATGGAAGCGCTAACTTCCGCTTCAGTCTGCGCTTTGACCGTGTATGACATGTGCAAGGCGCTGGATAAAGGTATGGTCATCGGCCCGACCTGCCTCATGGAAAAAACAGGAGGCAAAAACGGTGATTTTAAAAGAGATGCATCTGAGTATAAAGTGGAGGACCAATCATGAACAAGGATCAATCAAAAATTCCACAGGCGACGGCAAAACGGCTGCCGCTTTATTATCGCTTTTTAAAGAATTTACACGCGTCAGGAAAGCAGCGCGTTTCATCGGCTGAACTGAGCGATGCGGTAAAAGTCGATTCGGCCACGATCCGCCGGGATTTTTCCTATTTCGGGGCGCTCGGCAAAAAAGGATACGGCTATAATGTGGATTACCTGCTGTCATTTTTCAGAAAAACACTGGATCAGGATGAAACGACGAACGTCATTTTGATCGGTGTCGGAAATTTAGGGACGGCGTTTCTTCACTATAATTTCACAAAAAATAATAACACAAAAATATCTATGGCTTTTGATGTGAATCAGAGTAAAATAGGAACTGAGGTAGGCGGTGTGCCTGTCTTTGATCTTAATGATTTAGAGCTTCACATAAAGGATGAACCCGTGGCGATTCTTACCGTTCCGGCGGTTGCCGCCCAGTCAATCACCGACCGGCTCGTGTCGCTCGGAATCAAGGGAATCCTTAACTTTACGCCGGCCCGTTTGAATGTGCCGGATCACATTCGAATTCATCATATAGATTTAGCAGTAGAGCTTCAATCATTGGTTTATTTCTTAAAGCATTATTCTGTTTTGGAAGAAATTGAATAGCGAAAGGAGGAGCTGCACATGATCGGTCCTGGAAGCCTGGCGGTTATCGGTGTGGTGGCGGTGATTATTTTCGGTCCGAAGAAGCTTCCCGAATTAGGAAAAGCGGCGGGGGACACGCTTCGTGAATTTAAGAACGCTACTAAGGGATTAGCCGGTGAAGAAGAGGAAAAAAAGAAAGAAGAACAGTAAGATAGGATGACGCGTATGAGAGTGAATCAAATGACGCTTGTGGAGCATATTGCCGAACTTCGGAAACGATTGCTGATTGTGGCGTTATCCTTTACGGTTTTCTTTATTGCCGGCTTTTTTCTGGCAAAACCTATCATTGTGTATCTTCAAAAAGCCGATGAAGTAAAAGAGCTCACCCTTAATGCTTTTAACCTGACGGATCCGCTGTTTATCTTTTTGCAGTTCGCGTTTATCATCGGCATCATTTTGACTTCGCCGATTATTCTCTATCAGATTTGGGCGTTTGTCAGTCCGGGTCTGTATGAGAAGGAGCGCAAAGTAACACTCAGCTATATTCCGATTTCGATCGTGCTGTTTGTCGGCGGTGTGTCGTTTTCTTATTATATTTTATTTCCGCTGGTCGTTGATTTTATGAAGCGGGTCTCGAATGACCTGGATGTCAACCAGGTGATCGGGATCACCGAGTACTTTCATTTTCTGCTGCAGCTGACGATTCCGTTCGGGCTGCTGTTTCAGATGCCGGTGCTGATCATGTTTTTAACGAGACTCGGTGTTATCACGCCGATGTTTTTATCGAAGATCAGGAAGTACGCATATTTTGTGCTGCTCGTGATCGCCGCGATGATTGCGCCGCCTGAGCTGCTGTCTCACTTGATGATTACCATTCCGCTTTGCATTTTATACGAGATCAGTATCCTGATTTCAAAAGCGGCGTATCGGAAAAGGCAGATCGGCAGTGAATCTGACCAGGACGTATCAGCATAAAAAAAGCCATTTCTCAATGATGAGAAATGGCTTTTCTTTTATTATTTTTGGTTTTTCTTCACTTTAAATGAGAAGGCGAACATTTTAAACGAGATGCTGATATTATAAGCGGCGAAAACCATCAGCAGTATGGAATAAAAAGACCACATGCTTCCCGGAGAGCTTGCGGCCAAATACGTAAAGATACAGCCGACTGCGAAATAAATCAAGCCCCAAGTCATTGGGTTCCTCATACAAACAATCCTCCAATAATTAATTGCATTTGCTCACTATGCTGTTCAATATATTTTTGGGCGGGGCCGAGCTGCATGACCACGACAATGGTATTCATCATGACATGGGCGAATATCGGCACAATAATCCGTTTCGTCTGCACATACAAGAACGCAAAGGTAAAGCCCATGGCCGTATACAGCAGCAGGTGCGTGAGGTCTTGATGCACAATGCCGAAAATGACGGAACTGATCAGTCCGGCGATAAAGAAATTCGTTTTTTCATATAATACACCGAAGATGATCTTCCGGAAAATGATTTCTTCAAGAATCGGCCCGACGATAGAAGAAACGATAATCATGAGCGGCATGGCTTTAATAATGTTAAGAATGGCTTTCGTGTTTTCGGAACCGCTGCCCACATGAAAGACATACTGCTCAATCATCCCGGCGATTCCCTGAGAAAATAAAGCGAGCCATATTCCCGCGACCGCCCAGAGAACGGACATGCCGGCGGATGCTTTCTTCCCGTTTCTTAATGTCTGTTTCGGCGCGGTTCTCAAAATCAAGAGAACGATAATCAGGCAGATAAAAAAGCTTACGACGGAATAAATCCCCTGAGCCATGGTGAGATTCGCATTCGTAGGGTGCCCGCCCGCATAGCCGAATTTGTACATTAAAGGAATGCCGATCAATGCGGAAAGCTGCATGATAACATATGTCAAAATGATATACCAATACTGTTTTCTCAAATGATATGTACTCCTTTATCCTATAAAATCAACTTATTTGTTCTTATTGTAACACAAGTGAACTTGACGTGAAAAAAGGAGAAAATCAGTGCGAGAGAGAATCATGTAAGCGTGAAAATTTTTTATTCTTATGACTTGAAATTGGAAGTGAGATTCTTTATTATAATAACTGTGTTAGCACTCTTTAGAGCTGAGTGCTAAAATTACATATTCATACTATTGAGGAGGTTATTACATTGTTAAAGCCATTAGGTGATCGCGTTGTCATTGAACTCGTAGAATCTGAAGAAAAAACTGCCAGCGGAATCGTATTACCGGATTCTGCAAAAGAAAAGCCGCAAGAAGGCAAAATCGTGGCAGCCGGTTCAGGTCGCGTGTTGGAAAGCGGAGAGCGCGTTGCTTTAGAAGTAAAAGAGGGCGACCGCATTATCTTCTCAAAATACGCCGGTACTGAAGTGAAATACGAAGGTACTGAATACTTAATCTTACGTGAAAGCGACATTTTAGCTGTAATCGGCTAAGCAAATAAATATTTTTAAAAATTCGAGGAGGTTTCGTTAACATGGCAAAAGATATTAAGTTTAGTGAAGAAGCACGCCGCGCTATGCTTCGCGGTGTCGATGCGCTTGCTGACGCTGTAAAAGTAACTTTAGGGCCAAAAGGACGCAACGTGGTTCTGGAGAAAAAATTCGGTTCTCCGTTAATTACAAATGACGGTGTGACAATCGCAAAAGAAATTGAACTTGAAGACGCGTTTGAAAACATGGGTGCGAAGCTTGTAGCTGAAGTAGCCAGCAAAACAAACGACGTTGCCGGTGACGGTACGACGACTGCGACTGTACTTGCGCAGGCTATGATCCGCGAAGGCCTGAAAAACGTAACTGCGGGAGCTAACCCTGTCGGCGTACGTAAAGGTATGGAACAAGCCGTAACCGTGGCAATCGAAAACTTAAAAGAAATTTCTAAGCCGATCGAAGGCAAAGAGTCTATCGCTCAGGTTGCTGCGATCTCTGCTGCTGATGAGGAAGTCGGAAGCCTTATCGCTGAAGCAATGGAGCGCGTAGGAAACGACGGCGTCATCACAATCGAAGAGTCTAAAGGCTTCACAACTGAGCTTGAAGTTGTGGAAGGTATGCAATTCGACCGCGGATATGCGTCTCCTTACATGGTGACTGACTCTGATAAGATGGAAGCGGTTCTTGACAATCCTTACATCTTAATCACAGACAAAAAAATCACAAACATTCAAGAAATCCTTCCTGTGCTTGAGCAAGTTGTACAGCAAGGCAAACCATTGCTTCTGATCGCTGAAGATGTTGAAGGTGAAGCTCTTGCTACACTCGTTGTCAACAAACTTCGCGGCACATTCAACGCTGTTGCCGTTAAAGCTCCTGGCTTCGGTGACCGCCGTAAAGCAATGCTTGAAGACATCTCTGTTCTTACAGGCGGAGAAGTAATCACAGAAGACTTAGGCCTTGACCTGAAATCTACTGAAATCGGACAATTGGGACGCGCTTCTAAAGTTGTGGTAACGAAAGAAAACACAACAATCGTAGAAGGCGCCGGCGACACTGAAAAAATCGCTGCTCGCGTCAACCAAATCCGCGCTCAAGTGGAAGAAACAACTTCTGAATTCGACAGAGAAAAATTACAAGAGCGTCTTGCGAAACTTGCCGGCGGCGTAGCTGTCATCAAAGTCGGCGCTGCGACTGAAACTGAGCTGAAAGAGCGTAAACTTCGCATCGAAGACGCCCTCAACTCAACTCGCGCAGCTGTTGAAGAAGGTATCGTATCCGGCGGTGGTACAGCGCTTGTCAATGTATACAACAAAGTCGCTGCAGTGGAAGCTGAAGGCGATGCGCAAACAGGTATCAACATCGTGCTTCGCGCGCTTGAAGAGCCGATCCGTCAAATCGCACACAATGCAGGCCTTGAAGGATCTGTCATCGTTGAGCGCCTGAAAAACGAAAAAATCGGCGTAGGCTTCAACGCTGCAACCGGCGAATGGGTAAACATGATCGAAAAAGGTATCGTTGACCCGACAAAAGTTACACGTTCAGCCCTGCAAAACGCAGCTTCTGTAGCAGCAATGCTCTTAACAACTGAAGCCGTTGTCGCTGACAAACCGGAAGAAAACGCCGGCGGCGCAGGAATGCCTGACATGGGCGGCATGGGCGGAATGGGCGGCATGATGTAATTAAACGGCGAAAACCCTTGATATACCAAGGGTTTGACCGTTTTTCATCACCCCAATTAGCCGAAAAAATAACAAAAAAATAACATTTCTTTATGAAATCCCGAAATTGAGGATGTTTCCGAAAGTCTAATGGACTTTTGCGAAGCATCCTCTTTCATTTTGAAGGATAAACTTTTAGTATTGTTATGCTCTTACATTACGGCAAGTAAATCTGCAATTTGCTTATATAAACTTGACAATGGTGGAATTTTAAAAATATGTATAAAATTAATATATCGAGAACTTTTGTTTTTTATTAGCCAAAAAAGAAAGGCCCTGCTAAGGGCCTTTCTTTAAGCTGCTGTTGTTGTCGTTTTATCTTTTCTGACAAGTCCCATGATACCTGGAATAATAAGAAGAACAGCAGGCAGTAAATAGAACATTGATATACAAATTACTCCGCCAATTCCTGAGATAAGAAGCAATACTCCTCCGACTTTAGGTTTTTTCTTAACTACTACTGAAGCGACAATACCCAAAATTGATAGGACAACAGCTCCCCAGCCTAAACCAATGATTTCGCTTGTACCGCTTGAATTAAAAGAGGCATCAAGTCCACCAATAATCAATGCCATGATCGCCCCAATAAAACCAAAAATTCCACCCAATAATCCTAAAACAAATTCAGTTGTTCTTTTCATTGTTACACTCTCCCTTACTTAACTGGTACTGTAATTGATACAGCTTTATTTTTCATGAAGTCTATGTGACAACATTTCCAAGGTTCAATTTAATTTCTTTTGACTCTATCAACATCATTTTTTTCATCTGGAGCAGAGAATTCAAATACGCCTTTTTGTTTTATTCCGCCTTGGACTTCTCCATCAGTTAAGAACATGTTTGCAGCTAATTGCCAATAACGGCATTTCCTTGGTCAGGATAAAAGGTCAGGTTTTGTCAGTTGTATTTTTGATGTTTATTCCGACGTTTATCTTGTCTCTTATGATCTTTATATCGCCCAGATTAACTCATGCCCAGTGCTTCAGCATATTGTTTGCTGGCATCTACTTTTTTAGAACAGTCATCTTTAGTCTCTCAAGCTTTTTTATTTTTTGAATCACTATCCCTGTGAGACATCATTTGTCAAGCTACTACAAGGCGCTAAAAACTAATTATAGTGCTAAAGACATGAATAAAAAGAGTCACTTCTTCACCTAAAACCCCCAGTTTATATAATACCTATATATAATCGGCTATAATCAATTAAATTTCAAGGGGATATTACCACTTTTTCTAAAAAATTCTTAGCGGAAGAGAATAAGCTATAAAATATCACTTGAAATATCATAGTTGGAAATCATTCAACTTACTGCTAGCTTTAAACATTAAAGGGCACATACAGTTTAATATCCTTTAAGTTCTAGTGTAGCCTTAGTCTGGTTTTATCATTTTGACAGATTGTTAAACATTGATTCAAATATTTATTAAAAACTAATTTTTTATGATGTTAGGAGGAATAATGCAAATAAACAGCAAAAACCTTTGTTATATCAAGGGTTGGATATTTGATTTCCATCTAAATTGCTCATGCATTCTAGCAAAAAAGACCTTATCAGTTTACTCAACTGATCAGGCCTGATTTATTTATAAATAGAGAAGGTATGAGATCGTTTGTCTAAGATTGACCTCACACTTTCCTAACTACAATGTGATTTCCTCATTTCCTTCAAGCACCATTCTCAGCTGCTCCACCTCACCCCGAATCCCAATCCCAGGCTCCCACGAATCAATCAGACGAATCGCCTTCTGATTCGATTCCATCGCTTTCTTATTTTCTCCTTTACGATACAAGAGCTGTGCCATTCCGTAATAATAGTAGATCAACTCAACTTGATTGGCGTTATGTTTGTCATAGAGCATTTGTTCAAAGGCTTTTTCCGCTTTTTCGAGTTGATCACACTTGACGTAAGCCATGCCCAGGTTGAAATAGGCTTCTATTGTTTTTTCGCCGCCGTATGCGGCGCTGGTTGTGTTTGCCGCTTCGTATAATGTGATGGCTTCTTCGTAGTGAGAGCGGGCGAAACTCAGGTCGCCGCGGACCAGTAGAACCCTGTGCCGGATAATGGGGGAGACGGGCTGATCTTTGATGCCGTCCAGCATTGCTGCCGCTTTGTCCGGTTCTCCGGTTTTTAACAGCACCCTCGATTGCAGGGCGATTCCCCATACTTTCAAGTCGTCGTGATCCGGCGCGCCTGATTGTTCGAGTATCTTCAGGCCGGCTTCTATTTGCCTGAGGGCTCCGTCTGAATCGTTGACTTCCATCAGCGCCCAGCCTGCCGTGTCGATCCTGAAGTAGGCTTCCCGCGTGTGTTCGCCTGATTGACGGGCGGCATCGGCTGCTTTTAATCCGTATTCGATTCGCAGGGGCAGGTTGATTCTGCTTAGAAAATGGCTGATGCGGATGATGAGTTTGATCAGGATGTCATGTTGTCCGGTTTCACTCGACCATTCGATGACCTTTAGGATGTTCGGCCATTCCTTTTTCATTTGCTCTAAATTCCGTCCCAGCAGATAGCTCCAATAGACAGAATTGGGCTGTTCCCGCTTTATATGGGTTTCCGCATAATCAATATAATAATGCGCCCAGCGGCTGCGGGCTTCTTTTGCAAATTCGTGATTTTCGGATAAGTGCTGTTCTCCGTAAGCGACAACGGTTTGATGGGCTGCATATTGAATTCTTCCTTCGCTTCGTTCTGGCTGTATTAAAGCATATGACCTCATTTGCTCAATCGCGTAATGAAACCGCCGGACGTCTAATCCGGCCGCTTGAGCCAAGCTTTTTTCATCAGGGGGCTTAGCGAAAAAGCAAAGCGTCTGCCATAGTTTCCGTGTGTCTTCATGACATCTGTCCCATGTGCGGCCAAAGAGAACTTCAAACAATTCCAATAATGAGTAACCCGCTTGTTTAAGCTCTTGTATGAGCTGGGGAGCGGGGATGTCGTCGTCTGACATGTATGCAATGCTCAGTGCCATGGCCTTCGGGTTGCCGGCGGCTGCCGAGATGAATTCATTCTTAAGGTCAGGCGATAGCCGCAGCAGCAGCTCAAGCTTTTCCCGTTTTTGCGGGAGGTTGCATGTTTGCAGACAGCGGTGCACTTCTTGATGGAAAAATTCAAGGGCATCCGTTTGTTCAAGGCCGCTCAGCTGGATGGCCGCCAGTTCCCCGAGGCCGTCCCGGTATGTGTGTTTTACGTTTTCCCGTGCCGTAAGGAGGACTTTTACGCCTTCCGGAAGACCGATGATAAATTCGTGAATGTCACGTTCCGCTGTATCGATGCTGTCAACGATCAGCAATATCGGTTTTTCGTTTGAATGAGCGGCTAATGCATTACGGACGACGAACCGTTTTTCGTTGATGGATTTGTCGATTTGTTCTGCGCGTCCGAGCTGATAGGCGATCGTGTTTAAAAAATCGCTGAAGCTCAATCCTTTCCAGTCAGCGCTGATCCAAATGATGCTGTTGAATGCAGGCCAATCTGGTGAACCGCCGGCACAAAGGTAGGCTGCTTCAAGAGCGATTGTTGTTTTTCCCATGCCGGCCCAGCCTGTGATTAAACAGACCGGTGACGGAGACAGCATCCATTGCCGGATCGCCTCTATATCAAAGCCGCGTCCGATAAAGTTCCCGGTCCGGCGTGACGGTAAGTTATGCGTGACGGGCTGTTCTGTAAGCGCATTCGTTTCATAGCTTGGTCTGTCATGAAACAGCCGCTTTACTGCTTTTTCAACATCTTCATCACTCGGCGCTCCGAATGATCCGTCTTTCCGGCGTATTTTTGCTTTTTTTAGACAAGACGCCGTCCAAACGGGCAATGCGGGTTTGATGACGGGAATGGTGGTGGTTTCCAGAAGGCCGGTCAGCCATTCAGGATCCATGTCAGTCTTTTCGAGAATGATCCAGATCATCCCGAACAGCTTTCCGTCGTCAATTCGTCCGGGAATGTAGTTTGCGCCCATCTGTCCGATCCAGCTTTTGATCGTGTTAGAGGAAACGCCTAATCGGAGTGCGATTTGATCGATATAAGACTGTCCTGTTTTTTCGTTCTTTTTCCTTCTGACTTTATAATCAGGATGAAGTTTCAGCGATTTGACGGCAGGTGCCAGCAGTTCTGCAAATTGTGTCCGGTTTTCTAGTTCAGCCATTAGCCTGCACCTCCTATTAGTACTATTTTATCAATTCAGTGTTTTTTGTATATGAAAAAATAAAAAGTACAGTGCGGCTGTCCTTTTATACAGCAGGAAAGGCTGTTGAACGTATGGAAAAGCAGATAAAATAGGGGAAGTAATAGAGAAAACAAAAATGTATACACTTACATTTCAGAGCAGAGAAAGGATTTTGCCAAATGACTCACACAGTGCCTCAAAACATGAAAGCGGCGGTTATGCACAGCACGAGAGAAATCAAAATCGAAACATTGCCCGTGCCTGACATCAATCATGATGAAGTGTTGATTAAGGTGATGGCTGTCGGAATTTGCGGATCTGATCTGCATTACTATACAAATGGCAGAATAGGCAATTATGTAGTGGAAAAACCATTTATCCTCGGTCATGAATGCGCGGGAGAAATTGCCGACGTCGGATCGTCTGTCGATCAATTTAAAATAGGAGACCGGGTCGCCGTCGAACCCGGTGTCACATGCGGGCGCTGTGAAGCGTGCAAAGAAGGGCGTTATAATCTTTGCCCGGATGTACAGTTTTTGGCGACACCGCCGGTTGACGGCGCGTTTGTCCAATATATCAAAATGCGCCAGGACTTTGTTTTTTCGATTCCGGATTCACTTTCCTATGAAGATGCGGCTTTGATCGAACCGTTTTCTGTCGGCATTCATGCGGCCGCGAGAACGAAGCTTCAGCCCGGTTCCACGGTTGCGATCATGGGCATGGGTCCTGTGGGGCTGATGGCCGTTGCGGCAGCGAAAGCATACGGGGCAGGCACAATCATTGTGACCGACTTGGAGCCGCTGCGGTTAGATGCCGCGAAAAAAATGGGCGCGACGCATGTCATCAATGTCCGGGAAAAGGATGCCGGTGAAGAAATCAAAACGATCACGAATGGCAGAGGCGTTGATGCTGCCTGGGAAACAGCGGGGAATCCGGCGGCATTGCAAGCCGCACTGGCTTCCGTGCGCCGGGGCGGAAAACTGGCGATTGTCGGTTTGCCTTCTCAGAACGAGATCCCGCTCAATGTGCCGTTTATTGCGGATAACGAGATTGATATATACGGAATCTTCCGTTATGCGAATACGTATCCGAAGGGAATTGAATTTCTCGCTTCCGGCATAGTGGACACGAAGCATCTTGTAACGGACCAATATCCGCTGGAGAAGACGCAAGAGGCGATGGAACGCGCCTTTCAATACAAAAATGAATGCTTAAAAGTGATGGTGTATCCAAATCGCTGAGTGAACGGGGAGGATCTTTGCATTCTCCCTCTTGCTTATCAAAAATGAAAACGGATTCTTGGGGTGGGAAATGATGATTGAAACAGAAAAAGCAGCGGCAGTAAAGACGAAACATCGCGGCCTGTCCTGGATGGAACGGATCGGCTACGGATTCGGCGATATGTCGTACAATATTATCTTTCAGTTTGTAAACGCATACTTATTATTCTACTATACAGATGTCGGCGGCATTAAGCCTGCGGTCATCGCAGCTTTGTTTCTTATCGTAAGGGTGCTGGACGCTATTTTTGACCCGATTATGGGCGTGATTCTAGACAAGACGAATACAAGATGGGGAAAGGCAAGGCCGTATCTTTTGTGGGTGGCGTTTCCTTTTGCGTTATTTACGTTCTTATGCTTTACGACTCCTCATTTCGGCGAGACAGGGAACATGGTTTATGCGTACATCACTTATATTCTGCTTGGGATGTCCTTCAGCATGCAGACGATTCCGGTCAACAGCTTAACGGGTCGGATGACGAATTCTGTGGAGGAACGGACGGTTCTGACGACGACCCGGATGATTTTGGTTTATATCGGAATTCTGTTGTCGATTTCCTGTGCGACACCGCTTGCGGACGCCATCGGCGGGAAAGATCAGGCGTTCGGATTCCAGATGACGGCGCTTATCTATGCGGCGGTGAGCATCGCATTGAATCTGTTCAGCTTCTTTACCGTGCGGGAACGGATTCAGCCTGAAAAAAGAAAAAAACAAGGAATGAAAAAGACGTTGTCTGTTTTGTTCCGAAACAAGCCTTTGCTCATTTTGGTTTCTTCATTTTTAGCTTTTGCGATCGGGTTTAACATTAAGCTCAGCACGATGGTGTACTATTTTACGTATAACGTCAGCCATAAGGAATTTGTGTTTTTAGGAACCGTGCTGTTTTTCGGCGCAGCGCTGATCAGCAATCTGTTTATTCCTTTCTTTTCTAAGAAGCGGGGCCGGAAGCAGGTCATGATCATCACGGCGGCGTTATCGCTGATTTCTTATGCGGGCCTTCAGTTTACATCTTATTCCTCGATTCCCCTTATTTTCTTTTGGCTTTTCGTTTCGGGATTTTTCACGACGCCTTTAAATACGCTTGCTTGGGGAATGGTTGCCGATTGTGTCGATTATGCGGAATGGAAAACCGGAGTCCGGGCTGATGGCGTGGTGATTTCGAGCATGAGTTTCATCAATAAGCTCGGAGTTGCGTTAGCGGGGTCATTTTCGGCGGTTTATCTCGGAATCGCCGGATATGCCGCGAATACCGATCAGACCGCCTCGTCATTGAATGCGATTAAAAATATGAATGCGCTCATTCCGGGATTGTTCATTCTGCTGTCTATTATTCTTATTTCTTTTTATCCTTTAACTGAAAAAAAATATCAGCAGATGATGTCTGATCTGAAGCAAAGGGCTGCCAGATAAGTATACGTAAAATTTAAAATATTCTATGTAAACGGTTGTATTTATGACAGAAAGCACTATACTGAAACTATAATCGAGAATTGATAAATGAGTGTGATAATGTGGGAAGCCAATCTGTTATTTGTATTGGAGAATTGTTAATTGATTTCTTTTGTACCGATGTGGATGTTGATTTGACGGAAGGGCGCAATTTCTTAAAAAGTGCCGGCGGCGCACCGGCGAATGTGTCGGCAGCCATTGCTAAGCTGGGCGGAGACGCGGCTTTCAGCGGAAAAACAGGCAAAGATCCGTTCGGGTACTTTCTGAAGCAGACATTGGACGCCGTACATGTCGATACGTCTATGCTCGTCATGGATGAGAAAGCGCCTACAACGCTTGCGTTTGTTTCATTAAAACAAAACGGGGAGCGCGACTTTGTGTTTAACAGAGGAGCGGACGCTTTGTTTACGCTTGATGATATTGATCTGGAAAAGGTAAACGATGCGAAAATCCTTCATTTCGGATCAGCGACGGCATTGTTATCTGATCCGTTTTGCTCGGCCTATTTACGGCTGATGTCGATTGCGAAAGACAATGGACAGTTTATTTCCTTCGATCCTAACTACCGTGAGGATTTATGGAAAGGAAGAGTTTCAGAGTTTATAAACACCGCAAAAAAAGCCATTGCCGTAAGTGATTTTGTGAAAGTCAGTGACGAAGAGCTTGAGATCATCAGCGGTGCGAAGGATCATAAAGAAGGCGCTGCGGTTCTTCATGAGCTTGGGGCCGGTATTGTGGCGGTGACACTAGGGAAAAGCGGGACCCTTCTTTCAAATGGGAAGGATATTGACATCATTCCGAGCATTCCGGTGACATCAATAGACTCAACGGGAGCGGGCGATGCGTTTGTCGGCGCGGCGCTGTATCAGCTGGCGCGCACGGATGAGGTTCAGACGGCAGCCGAAGATTTTGCGAAGCTGCGTGATATTGTCTCATTTGCCAATAAGGCGGGGGCGCTCGTGTGCACCAAAATCGGTGCGATTGATGCTTTGCCGAGCTTAAAAGAGGTTGAAGTATCACTGTAAAGTATGGAGGATGTTTCTTGAAAGTCATCGGACTTCGGGAAGCATCCTCTTTATTTAGGTCTGAAACCCTTTTCGATATACGGTATACTTTAGAAAGGCATCCAGTAAATTGAACCGCTGTGAAGTACATACAATAATGTTTTTATCAGTTCTGAGTAAAACCAAGTTTCTGCTGCTGCCGTCATGTACAGTGTGACGGCCTGTGATATTGAACCGCGGAGGAATGTTTTTTATGAAACATGTTTTTCTTATTGTGCAATGCGCGTTTTCTGTTTTTTGTTTTCTTTGTCTCGCCGCTGTCAATTGGTATCAGGGGAGTGAGCTTGTTTCTGACTCGTTTGATTGGAATGATACGGCTAAATTCTCAAAGCTTTTGAATGGGACGGATACGATTACAAGTCCGGAACAGATTTCGCAGCTGGATTTCTTTGTGTATGCGGCGAAGCATTATCCGTTAGTGAGCGGGTTGATGATCGGGCTGTTTGTTTATTCTTTGTTCTCACTGTATCTGCTCGTGAAGAATTTCCGCCGGCACAAATGGGCTGAATGAGACTATTTTCATATAAAAATACATAAATTCAAGAGAAAATGAAACCTTTTTCGAAAAAAACAGTATATATAACTGTGAACTTGTTACTATTTAATTTTGGGAGGAAAATGAAAAATGAGTATTTTAGGAAGATTTAAAGACATTATGTCAAGCAATATCAATGCGCTGCTGGATAAAGCTGAAAACCCTGAAAAAATGGTTGATCAATATTTACGGAATCTGAACAGTGATTTAGGAAAAGTGAAAGCGGAGACGGCTTCTGTCATGGCTGAGGAACAGCGGGCGAAAAGAGCATTAACAGAATGCCAGGCTGATGCCGAAAAGATGGAAAGTTATGCGATGAAAGCGTTGCAGGCCGGCAATGAAGCCGATGCGCGGACATTTTTGGAAAGGAAAACGGCTGTTGAATCAAGACTGACTGAGCTGCAAGCGGCTTATCAGCTCGCTTCTTCCAACGCGTCTCAAATGCGCAAAATGCATGACAAGCTTGTCGCTGATATCGGAGAGCTTGAGTCGCGAAGAAATGCCATCAAAGCGAAGTGGTCTGTGGCAAAAACGCAGGAGAGAATGAACAAATTGGGGTCCTCTGTGTCAAATGCGGGCCAATCGCTGACAGCTTTCGGCAGAATGGAAGACAAGGTCAACCGGGCGCTTGATCACGCCAATGCGATGGCTGAGCTGAACGCGTCTCCGAAAGACGATATTGACGAGCTGACGGCTAAATATGACAGCAATCAAAGCAGTGTCGACGATGAGTTGGCGGCGCTTAAGCAGAAAATGCTTTTCAGTAAAGATCAATAGACAGCGGGCTGCAGCTTTGTCCGATATAAAGAGAAAGTGAGAGAAACAGAATGATCATTTCTTATAAATGCCCGAACTGCGGCGATGATATGGTCTTTGACAGTTCATCCGGCATGCTGACATGTCACAGCTGCGGGCGGCAGGATCAGATTGAAAGCCTGCCAAAAGAGTATATAACAACGAGATTTTCCGAAAATGAGGCGAACGAGTACCGCTGTGAGAACTGCGGCGCGGTATTAATGACTGAGGCGGAAACGACGGCCACGACGTGCGGGTTTTGCGGAGGAGCCGCTGTTCTCGCCGACCGATTATCGGGAAATCTCGCGCCTTCGATGGTGATTCCTTTTACGATCAGTAAAGAAGAAGCCATGAGCGCTTTTAAAAAGTGGTGCCGAAACGGCCGTCTGACACCGAAAGGATTTATGACTGCCGATCGGGTGAAGAGCATAACCGGCATGTACGTGCCGTTTTGGATGTTTGACTTAAACAGCAAGGTTCAGGTCAATGCCGTTTGTACGAGAGTGCATCACTATGAAGATGGAGAATACCGGGTGACGGAGACCGAGTATTACAACGCGTACCGCGATATCAATCTTGATTATCTCAAAATTCCGGTCGACGCTTCAGAAAAAATGAATGATGAATTAATGGACAAATTGGAGCCTTACGCTTACAGTGAGCTGAAGGAGTTTAATACGGCCTATTTAGCGGGATATATAGCGGAAAAGTACAATTATACCGATGACGATCTCTTTCCGCGGGCGAAGGATAAAATCAGCCATTATATTGATTCTTATATCAGATCCACCTTCTCCGGGTATACGACGGCTGACATTACGGATGAGCAAATTCAGACCGATAAAATCAGCAGCTTTTACGTACTGCTTCCGGTCTGGATGGTCAGCTACGACTATGAGCGGGCTGAGCACATTTTTGCGATGAACGGGCAGACGGGCAAGGTTGTCGGCAAACCGCCGATCAGTGCCGGAAAAGTGGCCGCGTGGTTCGGCGGCATAACCGCCGGTGCGTTTTTAGCATTAAGACTCGTCTCACTTATGATAGGAGGCGGTTTTTGATGAAAGTATCGATAAAAAAAGCGTGTCTCTTCTGCTTCGTCCTTTTTCTGATGCTGTCTTTTTCTTTACATACATCGGCGTCTGCCGCGGAACAGAAGCAATATGTTTATGACAATGCTCATTTATTAACGAAGGATGAAACGAAGAAACTTGAGGAATTGGCCGGGAAGCTGGGAGAAAAGCGCCATACCGATTTTATCATTCTTACCGCAAACGGAACGGGCGGTAAGGAGATCGAACAGTATGCCGGTGATTTTTATGACAGTCATTTTAGCGGAAGCACGGCGATATTGACTATTGATATGAAGGATCGGGAAGTATTTCTCTCCGGATATAAAAAGGCGGAGACGTATTTGAACAGCAGCCGGCTGAATACGATCAGAAATACGATCTCGTCAGATATTTCCGCAGGCCATTATGAAAAGGCGTTTCAGACTTACATCAAGATGGCTTATAAAGATATGGGGAAAAGCCCGGACGACAGGTCTGACAATCTGCTGCTCACATGGTGGTTTCAGCTGATTATCGCTGCAGCCGCGGCCGGAATCGCCGTCACCGTGATGGTGTACAATTCCGGCGGCAAGGTCACCGTCACCGGCAGCACGTATATGGATCACGATACGTCTGAAGTGCTGAGCCAGCACGACACATATATCCGAACCGACATTACAAGAGAAAAAAAGCCAGATAAAGATAATGACAATGACGGCGGAGTCACGAGGGGCGGCACGAGTTACAGCGGAAGCAAGGGAAGTTTTTAAATTATATGTAAAGGATTTGAGCATACATGGGTTTTTTCAGAAATCAGTTAGCAAATGTGGTGGAATGGGAAGAATTCAGAGACGACATGGTTTTCTATAAATGGAACAACCGTGAAATTAAAAAAGGCAGCCGTCTGATCATCCGGCCGGGACAGGATGCCATCTTTTTATACAACGGGAAGATTGAAGGGATTTTCCGTGATGACGGCGATTATGATATCGAATCAGAAATCATTCCGTTTCTATCGACACTAAAAGGGTTTAAGTTTGGCTTTAACAGCGGCATGCGGGCGGAAGTGCTGTTTGTGAATACGAAGGAGTTCACCGTGAAGTGGGGCACAAAAAACGCCATCAACATTCCGGCGGCAGGAATGCCGGGCGGTATGCCGGTCCGCGCAAACGGCACATTTAACTTCAAGGTCATTGACTACATCGGATTGATTGATAAGATTGCGGGTGTCAAAGACAGCTATTTAGTGGAGGACATTAAAATCCGGATTACGTCTATTCTCGATCAGCTTTTGATGAAATGGATCACCAGAGAAGGAAAAGACATGTTCAATCTGCAGTCGAATTCATTTGAAATCGGAAAAGGGATTCAAGAAGATCTTGATATGCAGCTGATCGGAGACGGCATGTCGATTACGGGCTTCAATATTATGAGCTTTAACTATCCGCAGGAAGTTCAGGATATGATTACGAAAAACGCTTCTTACGGCATGGTGGGGGATGTGAACCGCTATCAGCAGATTTCCATGACGGACGGCATGTCATCCGGCAAAATGAGCGGAAGCGGCGCCGCCTCAGACATGGCGGGCATGATGATGGGAATGAATGTGGCAAATCAAATGATGAACCAAATGAATCAAAATCAGCAGAACCAGCCGCAGCAAAATCAAAGTCAGCAGAATCAGGGGACGGCACCGGCAAACGAATCGGAAGGAGCGGCTAAGCCGAAATTCTGTCCGAACTGCGGAACGAAAACGGAAGGCGCGAATTTTTGCCCGAATTGCGGACAGAAGCTTGCCTGACGATATACGAAAAAGAGGCCTTGTTTGGGCCTCTTTTTTTGTCATGATTTCATTGTTTGAACGATAAGGGATGTCAGCGCTTTTGATCCCTCAGGTATGAGATGGACGCCGTCCGGTGTGAAGTATTCAGGGTGCTGCAATGCTTTTGCGTGCCAATCGACAAGGGTCACATTTTTGCGTGACTCGGCCTGCCGGCGCAATGATTCGTTTACTTTGCTTTCCCACTGCCGCGGTACACGCGTGTTGACAAGATAGATATCGGCTTTTGAAAAGGAGCTGATCAGTGATTCAATTTGGCTGTTTGTGAAATAGCCATTCGTCCCTAACTCGATGATGACCGCTTTGTTCGGCTGATTAAATGACGCATATTCCGAAGTGAGCTGGAGTGCTTGAGAGACTTGTCTTCCTACCTTTCCGTCGATGGTGACATGAGGGAGGGACTGCCGCAGGTATGACGCAATGTCCAGCATCACCGAGTCACCGATGGCCAGCACGTCTTGCTGAGGCTGTGCTTGTTTTGAATCAGCCGTTTTTTGAGATGACCGTTCCTTTTTCTCGTCGGTTTTCTTCGTTTCTGATTTGTCTGCTGGTTCTTTCTTGTTTTTGTCTGACGCGGTATCCGTTTTTTCGCCGCCGTGTTTTTTCTTGCTGTCTTCTTCTTTTGCAGGCTGATCGTGATCGGCCGTTTTGTGCGAAGAGGCGGCTGTTTCTTGCTGATCATTCTGCGCGTACGTCCATTGCGGCTGTTTTTTCTCTTCGGCTATCCCTGACAGCCCGCCCGCAAATACGAGAATGGCGGCAAGAATGAGACCGAGCGACATTCTGCTGATGACAGAGGACGTCTTCCATTCCAGAAAGCGGTTCAGAAACACGCGGCGTAAAAATGGCCGGAAGCCCGCAGTGCGGATCGGCTGTTCAATGAAATGGTAAGATAGCTCGGCGAGAATGAAAGTGGCGCCGATTCTGACGGCGCAGTGCCAATAAACCGGATTTCCGATTTCCTGCACGGGTGTGCTCAGTACGAAAACCGGGTAATGCCAAAGGTAGATTCCGTATGATCTCGTTCCGATCCAGCGAAGCGGTTTCCATGAAAGAACATGTCCCAAAAAGCTGCTGGGATGGCATAAACATGCGACAAGAACCGCTGCGGTGATGCTGATCAAAAGCATGCCGCCCTTGTACAGGAAGGGTTCATATTCATCCGTGTAAAAGACGCAAAGCAGCAGCGCGGCAAAAGCGGCAAGCTCCGTCCCGTGAAGCAGGTGTTTCATGCTGCTCGGCAGCCGTTTGGAAGATAATCGTTTCATCGGCCACACTAAAGCTAAAGCGCAGCCGATCAGCAATTCAAATGACCGGGTATCCGTCCCGTAATAGACGCGGCTCGGATCTCCGCCGGGCACATACATCATACTCATTACGACTGCCGAACATAACGCGAGGAACATGACCGCCGCCGCAAGCCGGGCCCGTGTTTTACATATGTACATTCCCGCAAGCAGCAGGAAGGGCCATATGATATAAAACTGTTCTTCAATCGCCAGCGACCAAAGGTTTTTTAATGGCGAAGGGGAGCCGAAGCTGTCGAAATAAGAAAGTTGATGAAAGATAAACCACCAATTGCTTATGTAAAAAAGTGAGGAGACCGCATCTCCGCGTACGGTATGCAGGAGCTCGCTGTTAAACAATACGACCCAAATGACCGTCGTGATAATCATGAGATAAGCCGCCGGCAGAAGCCGTCTGATCCGGCGTACCCAAAAATCACGCAAATCAAGGGTGATGTTATTGCCCTGGGCAGGCAATATAATAGATGTAATTAAATACCCCGATAAAACAAAAAAGATATCAACACCAATGAAACCGCCGTCGGCCCAGTTAAAATTCAGATGATATGCGATAACTGCGAGGACGGCAAAGGCGCGAAGTCCATCCAGTCCGGGAATATAGCGGTGATGCAGTGACTTGTCTGACATGGTATTCCTCCAATAATGTGTGCGGAAATTCTCGCTGTTTTGCGGATAGCTATAGCTGATTTCTGTACAGTCTTCCATTTGTTCCGTTAATTAGACGCATTCGGAAGGGGATTTTGTTTCAGAAAAAATGTATGAAATGCTGTGATTTTCTTAAACTTTTCAGTCCCAGTCCGGCGTCTGTTATATGAAAAGGGTCCCTTATGCATCTTGGCTGTTGCGGGACGAAAGAAAAAATCCATGATCTGCGGATATCATGGATTTTTTTCTTTCTTTATCTGATGTAGCGGTCTCCGACAAGCAGCTTGGAGATGACGGAGGTCGGTATTGTAAACTCTGTAACGCCCATATATCCGGGTGCCGCTTCGTATTCATCAAATGAAATAACAAGTTTATGCTTATCTGTAATATAAAAATTCTGGTCGGCGCGGATGGCTTTAAAAGGCTCCGTCATATCATCTTCTTCGACCCAGTATATTTTATTCGGATCTTCTTTCATCTGTTTTTTCATTTGTTCTTTAATATTTTCGCTGATGACTTTAATATAACGGTCATCTTTAAATAAACTCTTTAACGTAAGCACGGCCTCATTCTTTTTATCAATCGTGATGTAACGGCTTTGCGTATAAGATGAAGCTTGCGTTTTTTCGATATCACGGCGGATTGAGATCAGATCCGCTGTGTCAGTAACGGTTTCATAATCGCTGTAAATACTGAGGTGGCCTTTTTTGCTTTTTGAGGTCGCCTTCATAAATTCCTGATACAGCTCTTTGCTTTCTTTCATATAATGCCGGTTGATGCTGTCTTCGAGTTTATGATCGGAAAGTCCGGACAGAGCGGGCGTTTTCACATCAATGCTTGATTGGTTCTTTTCTTCCTTCATCTCCGTGAATGTGATGGCTTGGACGACTTTGCCGATGACGGGGATTTTAGACATGGCTTGTGCGGCATCCGGGTTGATATTGACAACGGCGGTAAATAAGACGGCCGCAGCGACTGCCGCGGATGTCGGCCACATCACGATTCGTTTTTTCTTCGGTTTTTGCTGAAGGGCTTTTTCGACAATGCTGTCCAGTTCCTTAGGAATGGGCACACTTTTATACTCTTCTCTTAATTGTTCTAATCTCTTTTCCATTAAGAAAGATCCTCCTTCGTCAGCTGAATGCGCATGAGCTTCAGCCCCCTGTAAAGGCGTGTTTTGACGGTGTTGATGTTTTCCCCCGTGATGTCCGCGATTTCTTCTAATTTCAGGTCTTCAAAGAAACGCAGAATGATAATGGTTTTATATTGATGCGGCAGGTCATCAAGCGCTTCGTGAAGGTCTGTGTCTTTGTAGTGATCTTCCTTTCCTCGGCTTAAAAACTCGATCGTTTCATCATCCATCACTTTCAGTTTTTTCTGTTTGCGGAGAAAATCAATGGCCGTGCGCACTAAAATTTTATAAAACCAGCTTTTGATCACATCGGGGTTTTTGACGGATTCGACCGATGTCAGCGCTTTTTGAATTGATTCCTGAACAATATCTAACGCGTCATCCTTGTTCTTTACGTAACTGTACGCAAGCCGGTAAAAGTCTTCCTTGCGCTCAGTTATGCACGTCACAAGCGACGCTTTGGCTGTTTCGTTCTTCATTGCTTCAAAGGGCTCCTTTTTAAAAAATACGTATCATAGGCTGCTGCCTAAGGATAGACGGGACAGGGTGAAAAATAGTTTGCGCAGAGGGGATCATTTTTAAAAGGAAAAGGAAGGAAAGACGATGAGATGAAAAAAAGAGCCGGAACGGCTCTTTTTCGGATGTGTCTGATATTCAGCTGAACGGTTTAGTTCGGTTTGACTAAGATTTTCACTTGGTTTTTCTCTTTGATTAAAGCGCCGAAGCCTTCTTCAATCAGATCGTCGAGCACGATTTTTTTCGTGACGAGCTTATCTGCTGAGAAGTAGCCCTCTTTCATCAGTGCAAGAACGGAAGGGAAGATGTCGCGGTATCCGATAATCCCTTTTACGGTCCGTTCTTTGATGACGATATCGTTCGGATGAATTTCCGCTCCTTTTTCCCAGATGCTGACGATAACCGTTTCACCGGCAATGTTTGTTGACTGGATCGCCTGGCGGAGAACGACAGGAACGCCTGTTACTTCATAAGAAACATCAACGCCGCCGTTTGTGCGTTTAGCGATTTCTTCAACGACATCGTCCGTTTTTGACGGATCAATGATGATAGCGCCGAGTTCTTTCGCTTTTTCCTGACGTTCCGGTGAAAGTTCAACCGCGTAAATATCTGTGGCGCCGGCCGCTTTCAGGGCTTCAATTACAAGCAGCCCGATCGGTCCGCAGCCAAAAACTGCCGCCTTGTCGCCCGCTTTTAATTTGCTTTGGCGGACGGCGTAAAGCGCTACCGCTGACGGCTCAACAAGCGCGCCCTGTTCGTAAGAAAGCTCTTCAGGAAGCTTAAACAGCAATTCTTCGTCAACGGATACATATTCAGAAAATCCGCCGCCGCCTCCGGCTAAGCCTAAGAATCCCATTTGTTCATCAAGGTTATAGGCTCCCTGATGTCCGTGTGTGGCAAAAATCGGTTCCACGACGACACGGTCGCCGACGCTGTAATTTTTGACGCCTTCGCCCACTTCCACGACTTCTCCTGAGAATTCGTGACCCATCGTGACGGGCGCCATTTCGTTAGTTAACGGATGAGGTTCGCCGACCGGAATAAAGATCGGGCCTCCCAAATATTCATGAAGGTCGCTTCCGCAAATCCCGCACCATTTGACTTTAATTTTGACTTTACCCGGTTCTGCTTTAGGTTCATCAATGTTTTCGATTCGAATGTCTTTTTGATTGTGCCATCTTGCCGCTTTCATTGATTATCACTCCTAGTCTGATTGAAACGAGTATAGGTACATGATCAATATGAACCACGGTTAAAAGGAATAAAGTGCTTCCTAAAGCCTGATTTCTCAAAATATATCATATTATGCAACTATCAATAGGCCTTATAAAAAGTCCATATTGAATGCAGAAATACTCTATGAATATTATAACGCTAATGAATTAAATTTTGTAGTATAATTTACCATGGAATTATATAGAACAGGTAATTGTGCCGTCGTTATGTGCATGTCTCGTCACGTTGTAATGAACATGTAAAGTGATTGAAATATTATAATCGTCTTCTTGGTGTATAATTTTGCCTAGAATAAAGAATCAGGAGGACGAAAGCTTGAAGAAGTTATTCTTAGCCTTATTGATTTTAGCAGGAAGCACGCTGGGAGCGATCAGTTTCTCTTCTGATGCAAGTGCTAAAAAAGTGAACGGAAATATTACATGGTATAATGGAGTCGGTAAAAAAGGATCTTCCGGTAAAAAACTGGGACACTGGGATTGCGCGACAAAATTAGGATTTGACGTTCCGAGAAACGGAACGAAAATCAGAGCTTATGCGAAAGCAAAACCAAAAAAGGTTATCACAGTATACAAAAATGATGTAGGCCGTCTGCCGAATGCCGTATTGGATGTCAGCCCGAAAGCGTTCAAAGCGCTCGGATATCCGTTAAGCAAAGGAAGAGTATCCGGACACTACAGCTATTAAAATAGACCATCTTAAAAAGCAAGGACTCTGATTCTTGCTTTTTCTGATTGACGGAGAGATTGATAATGAAGAAGAAACGATGGATCTGGATGTTGCTGGCCGCCGTTTTGGCGGCGGCGGTTATCGCGTCCGTTTTACTGATTAAAGGAAAAAGCGACGGCGGCGGAAAAGCCGTTGTCTCCGGCGGCCATGACAAGCTGCTTGTTTCCATTACAGACAAAGATCTGATGACGAAATATTACGAGGACGACCGCGTGCTGTACGAGGAAAAGCTTTCGGCATATCCGGCGTTTGCACTGGATGACGCCCATCAGGTGCTCTATTTTGTCGGGAATAATGACCAAAATGAGATGCGTCTGTATAAGCTTGAGCTGAAGACGAAGAAGAAGACGGTGCTTTATAAAGGAACGGCAAGCGCTGACAGTCTGTTTTTATCAAAGGATCTGACGCACATTTATTTCCGTCTCGGAAAAGCGGATGAAGACATTTTCCGTCTCGCATCTTTTGATTTGAAAACGAAACGTTATGAAAATCTGTATCCTGCCGCCGATGAGAAAGACGACAGTGTAAGCAGCTTCTTTTATAACCGCAGCCAAAACGATTTTGCGCTTCTGCATTATTCCGTAAAAGAGGATTATCAAAAAACGGATGAGGCAAATGAGAAGGGGATTGACCCTGAACCGACGAATATCCGATTTGCAGCAGGAGAGGGCGAACACCTTCAGGACCTGACAAACCTTGAACAGTTTATCAGCGGCGTGGCGGTGTCACCGGACGGTAAGAACCTTGTCTTTACATCTTATACACAAAAAGGGACGGAACAAAAAGCGTCCATCCGTCTGATGAATGTCAAAACGAAAAAAGATGAAACGATTATCTCAAACGGGAAGGATTTCGCTCCGCTGATTGATGCCCAGCCTCAGTTTTCTAAAGACGGCAGCATCATTTATTTCATGGCGGAAGCAAAAGGCGCTAAGCGACTGAAGGATGAAACGGGGCGGAATGCGAAGGTCCGGACCATTTATGCTTATCATTTGGATACGAAAAAATGCGAAAAAGTCTGGGAAAATGACCACGGCATTATCAATAGTTTTTCCGTCATCCAATCATGAAAAAAACACTCAGCGCCCGCTGGGTGTTTTTTAATGAACAAAGCTGGCTGCGGCTGAGGCGAGCCATTTGAAAAAACGGAGAATCGGAACGGCAAAATGAAGCGTTTCGATGAATGACTGTGCGGCAAGGTTCATTTTCCGCCGTTTTGCCATTTCCTTCAGATCTTTCTGCTGCCGATCGTTTTTCATGTTCATTGCTCCTTTGCATCATAAAAGGACATGATAACGCAAAGGCCTCTCATGAGACATGGAGGCCTTCTCTATGTTGAGACTCGTAAAAGGGAGGTCTAACTTGATGCCGTTTGATTATTGTTTTGGAGATTTACCAACGAACGGACGCCGTCGATCATTTTACTGCCGCAAAGGGGGCAAGTCGGGGTATCACTGCCGGCAAAATTCTTTCTGCTCCAGCCGATACAGTCCTCTTTTGTGCATTCCCACGTACTGACATCTTCTTTAGGCAGCGGTTCCTGATTACGTTTGTTGTAGTAAGACATAAAGTCACTTCTTCCCTTATGAATTTTCGTGCACTCCTTCATTGTCTCATACTTTTCCCTAATCTCCTAATTCCTTTTTCTATCCAGATTTCCAATGAGGGTGCATCGTCTTCCTGTTATTACAGTATATGCAAAAAAGCGCCTTCTTATTTTTTCTTTTTGGATAAATAAAAAAAGCCCCTTCTGGAGAAAGGGGGGGATGTTTGTTTACTGCTTATCCGTGACGTCCATCGGTCTCATCATGTCGTAATCTTCGTGCTCTAAAATATGACAGTGCCATACGTAGCGTCCGCTGTAAGGAGCGAAAGTCGCCGCGATTCTGATGACTTCCCCCGAGTGCGCCTGCACGGTGTCTTTCCAGCCTTTTTCACTTGGAGGAGGCGGGACGGCGGGGCCTGTATACACAATGTCGCCGAATTTGTTATAACGCTCTAAGTCAAAGGGACGCCGGTCAAGGATTTGGAAGGAAACAAGGTGCAGGTGTATCGGATGGGTTCCCCCCATCGGATTGATAATCGACCAGATTTCCGTTGCGCCGAGCTTCGGCGCTTCTGTCACAGGATCATGCCATCGCTTGTTATTCAGCGTCAAAACGGGCCGGCCGTATTTGTCTTGCGTATTTGTGAGTTTCAGTGTCCTGATGTTGTGTATTCTTTTTGATGTTACATTAGGCATTGTTGAAAGATATTTAGGCTTCCGGCTTGTGTCTTCTCCCTTCAGCGGTTTTGTGACGCGGAATTGCATCACATTGGCGTCTGTATCCGGATCGACGTCGCCCCCGCAGCCGGTGCCGTTCGTTAAAATGATATGTTCTCCGTCAAAGGCGGAGAAATCGATGAGCACATCATACCGCTCGGCCGGGGCTAAGCTGATAGATTGTGTTTTGACAGAGCGGGGAAGCAGTCCGCCGTCAGAACCGATTTGGATAAACTTCCCGCCGTTATTGAGCGAGAGAGAAAATGTTCTCGTATTGGAGGCATTAAGGATGCGGAAACGATATGTCCGCGGTTCAACTTCCATATACGGCCACGCTTTACCATTGACGAGAATGGTATTTCCGCAAAAAAACGGGACGATGGAAGGGTCGGGCAGCGTTTCGGAAGGATTAGCAGGTCCGCTTGGATAAGACAAGGAACCGTCGTCATTTAACGTGCGGTCCAAAATCATAAGCGGTACGTCGTACTCTCCGGAGGGAAGCTTCAGCTGCTTTTCTTTTCGCTCGCGGATGATATACATCCCGGCAAGCCCGGCGTACACATTGAGCCTCGTAATCGCCATGGCGTGATCGTGATACCATAACAGAGCCCCGCGCTGTTTGTTTGGATAATGGTATACCTCTTTCTCAAAATAAGGACCCGTTTCCTTAAAATCCTTTGTGAACCAGGCTTCCGGGTAGCCGTCGCTGTCCGGCGGCGTTGCTCCTCCGTGTAAATGGACGACGGTTTTGACATCGGGTTCCTGATGGCCGCTTTCTGAATGGTGAATGGTATGATCCACGGGCAGAAAGTGCTTATCCGGCAGGTCATTCATCCATTTAATATAGACGTTTTCATCTTTGTTCACGTCGATCGTCGGGCCGGGAAACAAACCGTTATACCCCCAAAGCCGGGTCGGCGGGAGATCGCGGTGCAGCTTGTGAAAGCATTCCTTCATGGTGACTTCATAATACGTGCTGCCGTCTGATTTCTTCTGCGGCTGGAGTGTTTCGATAATCGGCAGTTCATCTGCAAATTTTTCTAGTGCCATTTTTCATCCTGTCCTTATCATTTATTGAAATCCTGTACTACAGTTAATGCTGCCTGGAACAGGTTGGTTAAAAAAACACCCGCCCTTTTTTGAGAGGGGGGTGTTTGCGGTTATTGCGCAACACGGCTTTCGGAAGCGCTCTCTTTCGGTTTTTGTTTTTTGCGGAATACATATGAGGCAAGTACCAGCAGAGTAATAAATCCTGTCAGCAGAAATTCAGAACGCATTGAACTGATAAACAGCATAGATAACAAGATGGCGCAAATGGCGATGATCGTCAGGTAGGTTAAGTACGGATAGAACCACATTTTGATTTTAAGAGATTCAGGGTTTGTCCGTTCGATTTTCTTTCTCATTCTCAGATGTGAGACGGCGATGACGAGATAGACGAGCAGTGCGATCGCCCCTGATGAATTGACCAGGAACAAAAATACGGAGTCGGGAGAAAAGTAGTTCATAACAACGGCAATGTAGGAGAAAAAGGTGCCGGCGATAATGGCTTGAACCGGTACGCCTCTTTTACTCAGTTTCATAAAACGCCGCGGCGCTTCATTTCGCTCTGCCAGTGAATACAGCATCCGTGACGTCGTATAAAGCCCGGAGTTCAGGCAGGACAGAACGGCTGTCAGGACGATGAAATTCATGATTTGAGCGGCTGCGGGAACCCCGATATGGCTCAAAACGGCAACGAAGGGGCTCTCCA
Organism: Bacillus sp. R45; assembly: GCF_021729365.1. Classification (NCBI taxonomy): domain Bacteria; kingdom Bacillati; phylum Bacillota; class Bacilli; order Caryophanales; family Bacillaceae; genus Bacillus; species Bacillus sp. R45. The sequence continues at coordinate 616,663 of NZ_CP091421.1, forward strand.
AAATATTGGCTGAATCCCATGGCAGCAGTGTGACCACAACCGCAATGGAGCCGACGTAAAAAATAATGATCCGCCAAACGACTGAGCGGGTCGCCTTTGTGACGGATTCGACCGGATTTGACGTTTCTCCCGCTGCGATTGCGACGATTTCAGATCCCATGAAAGAAAAAATGACAACGACGATACCGAGCAGAACGGAACTTGGACCTTTAGGGAAAAATCCGCCGCTGCCCGCCAGATTTTCCAGCCCGACCGGCTTGCTGCCGGGAACGATTCCGAAAATGAACGCAAATCCCGCGATTAAGAAGACAACGATCGTCGCTACCTTCACTAAGGAAAGCCAGTATTCAAATTCGCCGAACGATTTAACTGAATAAATATTCGTCAGTGTTAACAGCACGGTCAGAAGCAGACTCGTCAGCCATAACGGAATGCCCGGGAACCAGTACTGTATGATTCCGGCGCCTGCAATGGCTTCAATGGCAATGACGATGACCCAGAAAAACCAATACAGCCATCCGATCGTAAAACCGGCCCAAGGACCGATGGCGTCATGCGCGTACTGTGAAAACGAACCGCTTGTCGGGTTGACGGAGGACATTTCCCCCAGCATTCTCATAATAAAAATCACTAATAATCCTGCTAAAGCGTAGGAGACAATCGCTCCGGGTCCGGTGGAATGAATGACTGATCCGCTTCCGACAAATAATCCGGCGCCGATCACGCCGGCAATTGAAATCATGGTCATATGCCGGGTTTTTAATCCCTTAGATAAAGAGTTAGGCTGATTCATTCTTTGCCTCCTTTTGGTTTGTTTATGCTGAATATTCCGACAAGTATTATTCTATCATAAATGCCACAGACAGTTGAAAATGATGTAAGAAAATATGACATTTTTTTCTCATCCGTACAGCAGTAGTGCCGGGATGAAAGAGGAATATGCCATTGACCATTCACACGTTCATATGGAGCCTCTCCAGCTGAAATAAAGCTTCCTTTCTAAAGGGAGCTTTTTTCCTTTTTCGGACTGGAAACAATTCGCTGGAAACGTTTTTTTATACTGTTTATATTTTGTGGTAAAGTTAGGTTACGATAATTGAAATTTGAGAGATGACTAGGAGGAGAAGAATGGCTTATAAAGAAGAGCTGCATCCGCTGCTGGAGAAAGCCGTTGAGCATATTGAAAACATCATCATAGGAAAACGGGATATCGCCATACTCAGTCTGGCCGCCATTCTCGCAAAAGGGCATGTGCTGCTGGAAGACGTGCCGGGAGTCGGAAAAACGATGATGGTCCGGGCTTTGGCCAAGCTGATCGGAGCTGACTTTAAGAGGATTCAGTTCACGCCGGATCTTCTGCCGTCAGATGTGACGGGTGTCTCTATTTATAATACGAAAACAATGGAATTTGAATACCGCCCGGGACCGATCATGGGGAATATCGTGCTGGCTGATGAAATTAACAGAACCTCTCCGAAAACGCAGTCTTCCCTGCTTGAGGCGATGGAGGAAGGGAATGTCACGATTGACGGAAAGACAATGCGGCTGGCTGAGCCGTTTTTCGTCATGGCCACACAAAACCCGGTTGAATATGAAGGAACGTATCCGCTTCCCGAAGCCCAGCTTGACCGGTTTTTATTTAAGCTGCGCATGGGCTACCCGACTGCCGAGGAGGAGCTTCGGGTTCTGTCTTTGCAGGAAGGGCGCAATCCGCTTGAAACAATCGAGCCCGTCATTTCTAAAGAACAGTTCATCACCCTCCAGCAAAAACTGGAGCAGGTGCGGGTGGATGATGGAATTAAAGCGTATATCGTCGGCATTACTCAGCATACCCGCCGGCATCCGTCCGTACATCTGGGCGTCAGCCCGCGCGGTTCAATTTCATTAATGAAAGCCGCGCAGGCGTACGCGCTGCTTCATGACCGCGATTACGTCATTCCTGATGACGTCCAGTATTTGGCTCCGTATACGCTGCCGCACAGAATGATCTTGACCGCCGAGGCGAAATTTAACGATGTGACGCCGGAAGCGGTTATAGAAGACATCATGCAAACGGAAAAAGTTCCCGTTCAAAGGATGTCGGTCCGCTAATGAGAAAGAAGATGCATTGGCTTCTATATGGCTGGAAGCTGCTTATGTTGGCCGTACTGACGGCGGCTGTCTTTTCTTATGCCATGTTTCAGGGCGGATTTGTGAGCTGGTTTTTATTTTATGCGTTTTTGCCGTTTACCGTTTACGCCGGGCTGGTCGCTGTGTACCCGCTGCGGGCGTTTCAGGTGACGCGTGACGTGTCCTCCGCCCAGTTAACCTCAGGCGACAGGCTGTCTGTCACCATCAGGCTGACGAGGCGCCTGCCGTTTCCGCTGACATATATGGTCATTGAAGATGTGATGCCGGAAACGCTTGGCGAGAGGTGCAGTGCGAAACAGCTTGTGTTTCCGTGGTTTCAAAGGAAGCTGACGTTACAATATGAGCTGCCGCAGGTGCCGCGCGGAGAGCATCATTTACATACGATCAGAGTGCGGACGGGAGATGTTCTGGGGCTTTTGGACAAGACGGCGTCGTTTTCCGTAACGGATACGGTTCTGGTTTTCCCGGCGTACGGGCCTGTTCACTATAAGCCGCAGGCTGCATCCGGAGAAGAGGGTGCGGGTGCCGGTGCTCCGTTTCAGGTACACCGCACAGCAATGGCTGCGAGCGTCAGAAATTATCAGCCGGGCGACCGGTTTTCCGCACTTGACTGGAAAACATCGGCGCGTCGAAATGAGCTGATGACGAAGGAATTTGACCCGCTGCAGAGTATGAATATGATTCTCCTTTTGGACTGCAGGCCGTCCCCTTCGTTTGAAGCCGCGGTGTCAGCTTCGGCATCCCTGCTTTACACGGCGCTTGTGAAGGGCTCTCCCGCAGGATTTATTTCATTGGGGAGCGACCGGACTGTATTTCCCGTCCGGGAGGGAGACCGGCATTTCAGAAAGATGCTGCGTTACCTGGCATCAGCTTCAGAATCGGAAGAAGCCGATGAAGGCGGGCGTTTAGGGAAAGAACTAGGTAAAGCTTCCATTGCCGTCGTGACGGGCAGTCTTACAGAAGACCTTCTCAAACAGGCTGAGCCCGGCCGTGCTGACATGACGGTGTTTTTGGCGAAAGAAACGAATGCCGCGCTTTCGGAGAAAGAACGGAAACTCGCTCTCATCTTCGCTCAGAAAAATATTAAGGTGCAAATGATCAGGGGCAAACAGGTGTCCCATGTTGTTTAGAAAGAGAGGTGGCGCGCCATGCCGCATGACGAGAACCAGGGAAGCAGGCTGAGTCTGCTGCTGTTTTATTTTCTCGCTTTTTTATTGTTATGGGAATGGCTCAGGCCGCTGCACAATTTTACGGATACAAAACATACCGGTTTTTTCATCGTTTTTATCGGTTTGGCATTTCTGCTGTCATTCTTCCGGATGAGGTGGTACGTCACCGTGCCGTCCTGCATTCTGTTTACGTTGATCAGTATTCACATCCTGTTTTATAAAGGTTCTATTTTTCAGCCGGAATGGCTCGTTTCTTTTTTGCGGGACGTGATGCAAAATGCCCGCCACATCGGGACCGGAAGATGGAATGATATGAATCCGTCATTCCGCACGTTGCTGTTTTTTGTGCTTTTATGGCTGCTCGTGTATTTGCTGCATTACTGGGTGATCTATCAGCGGAAAATATTATTCTTTTTTATCATGACGGTGGCGTATATCACCGTGCTTGATACGTTTACTCCTTATGATGCCGCGTACGCCGTCATCCGGATCGTCTTTATCGGCTTTTTGATGATGGGGCTTTTGTATATGGAGCGCATCCGGCTTACGGAACACATAGCGTTTAAAAAAAGATTGATACTCAAATGGTTTCTGCCGCTGATGCTGTTTATCTGCGCTTCCGTCGTGTTCGGTCTGGCGGCTCCGAAATCAGACCCGAACTGGCCGGATCCCGTGCCGTTTCTAAAAAAAATCACAAACCACAAAGAAGTGCCCGCCGCCGAAAGCAAAATCGGCTACGGCAATCATGATGAAACATTGGGCGGTCCTTTTCAGGAGGATGATACGCCGGTTTTTACATGGAAGGGAAAAGAACGGGCGTACTTCCGGGTGGAAACGAAAGATACATACACGGGGAAAGGCTGGGTGGAGACCGATCAGGGCATGTCCTATAAACTGAACGGCGGCAATGTGGAAGATATATGGTTTGACCGGAGTGTGCAGACGAGACGGTATACGGCACAGGTGTCCATTGATGAGAATTATCTCTATAATCACGTCATGTATCCGATCGGCGTCTCCAATATTAAACCGAAGCACTCGATTCAGCTTGAAATGAACGGAAACACCGAGCAAATTACGCCGGTCAGTGAACAAGTGGGCAACATCCGCAATATGGGACGGTACACGGTGACTTTTCAGGCGCCCGTCTTTAAGCTGAATGATCTCAGAAAAGTGAAAGTGAAACGATACCGTGAGCAGAATCAATTCAATGACCGGTATTTACAGGTCCCCGACAGCCTTCCGAAAAGAGTGCGACAGCTTGCGGACAGACTGACGCGGGATCATCATAATATGTTCGATAAAGCGAAGGCGATCGAGGATTATCTCGGATCTTCCGCATTTTCGTATAATACACAGGATGTCGCGGTTCCGGAGCACAATCAGGATTATGTCGATCAATTTCTGTTTGAAACGAAAAGAGGATATTGTGATAACTTTTCATCGGCAATGGCCGTGCTGCTCCGCTCTGCGGGAATTCCCGCCCGTTGGGTGAAGGGCTATACATCCGGTGAATATAAAGGGGCAGGCGACCATAACGGCCACATTTATGAAGTCACAAACAACAACGCCCATTCGTGGGTAGAAGTGTATTTTCCCGATCAGGGCTGGGTGACGTTTGAGCCGACAAAAGGCTTCACCAATCCGACGGAGTTTACGTCAGAGCAAAATCATACCGCGGCAAAAGACAGCGGAGGCTCAGCGGGGAATTCGGATTCACCGTCTGACAAGCAGCGTCAGGAAACAAAGCCGGAAAAAGAAGAAACACCGAAAAAGCGGGATCACAGCGCGGCACCGCAGCCTGTGATCCGCAACAAAACCGCGGCACACCTGTGGCCGTATGCAACCATCGTCATCGTAATTTCAGCCGCGGCGGCACTCGCCTGGCTGTTCCGGGTGCGCTGGATTCCGCACGTTACAGCAGCCAGATTGAAGCGGCGAACGGATGAAGACGTCTTTTTCGACGCATATGCCGCGCTGCTCCGCCAGCTGAAACGAAAAGGGTTCAGCAGGGGAGACGGAGAAACGCTCCGCGATTTTGCCGCAAGGGTTGATGAGGCGCACCATACAAACGACATGTCCGAGCTGACGCTGCGCTATGAGCGTGCTTTATACCGCAGCGATAATGCCGCAAAGCTTTGGAATGAATCGGGACAGTTGTGGGAAAATATAATTAAAAGAAGATAGTCTTGACCGCATATCGTCCTGTTGTTAGAATATATGAATGTTAAATGGGAGCCCGGGAGCGTTAAAAAGCCGGGCTTCCGGACAAGTCTTGCCGACAGAGGGCTGAACGTGTGTCCTCCGTTTTTTCTGTGTCAAAAACTTAGAGGAGATTAGGTGACAACCATGACGAAGTTAGTGAATGAAATGATTCTTGTTCTTGATTTCGGCAGTCAGTATAACCAGCTGATTACCCGCCGGATCCGTGAATTTGGCGTATATAGCGAGCTGCATCCCCATACGTTGACAGCTGAGGAAATCAAAGAAATGAATCCAAAAGGAATTATCCTTTCAGGCGGACCGAACAGTGTATATGATGAAGGATCTTTCCGCTGTGATGAAAAAATCTTTGAACTCGATATTCCTGTATTGGGCATCTGCTACGGCATGCAGCTGATGACTCATTACCTCGGAGGGAAAGTCGAGGCGGCAAGCCAGCGCGAATACGGAAAAGCGAACATTCAGATTCAAGGAACTCCAGACTTGTTCAAGGATCTTCCGGAAGAACAAGTTGTCTGGATGAGCCACGGCGACTTAGTCGTACAAGTGCCGGAAGGATTTACGGTAGACGCGACGAGCCATCACTGCCCGAACTCGGCGATGAGCAAAAAAGACAAAAAATGGTACGGTGTGCAGTTCCATCCGGAAGTCCGTCATTCAGAATACGGAAATGACCTTCTGAAAAACTTTGTCTTCGGGCCTTGTGAATGTAAAGGCGAATGGTCAATGGAAAACTTTATCGAAATCGAAATGCAAAAAATCCGCGAAACAGTCGGAGACAAGCAGGTTCTTTGCGCGCTAAGCGGCGGTGTTGATTCCTCTGTTGTGGCCGCTTTAATTCATAAAGCGATCGGCGACCAGCTGACTTGTATTTTCGTCGATCACGGCCTGCTTCGTAAAGGCGAAGCTGAAGGCGTCATGAAAACGTTCAGCGAAGGCTTTAATATGAATGTCATTAAAGTTGATGCGAAAGACAGATTCTTAAACAAGCTGAAAGGTGTTTCTGATCCTGAGCAAAAACGCAAAATCATCGGCAACGAATTCATTTACGTATTTGATGATGAAGCGGACAAGCTGAAAGGCATCGATTACCTTGCGCAAGGAACGCTTTACACGGATATTATCGAGAGCGGTACTGCAACGGCGCAAACGATCAAATCGCATCACAATGTCGGCGGACTTCCTGAAGATATGCAGTTTGAACTGATCGAGCCGCTGAACACCCTTTTCAAAGACGAAGTGCGCGCGCTTGGCACAGAGCTCGGCCTTCCGGATGATATCGTATGGCGTCAGCCGTTCCCGGGCCCTGGACTTGGCATCCGCGTACTCGGTGAAGTAACGGAAGAAAAACTTGAGATCGTTCGTGAATCAGACGCGATTCTGCGTGAAGAAGTGGCGAACCACGGCCTTGAGCGCGACATCTGGCAGTACTTCACGGTTCTTCCTGACATCCGCAGCGTCGGCGTCATGGGAGATGCGAGAACGTATGATTACACAATCGGTATCCGTGCCGTAACATCAATTGACGGCATGACATCTGACTGGGCGCGTATCCCTTGGGATGTGCTTGAAGTGATTTCAACACGGATCGTCAACGAAGTGAAACACATCAACCGCGTCGTGTATGACATTACGAGCAAGCCGCCTGCAACGATTGAGTGGGAATAAATGAAGATAAAAAACGTCTCTTTTAAAAAAGAGGCGTTTTTTTTTCATCTTTTTGAAACCGTTTTGCCCCGATTCATATCTAACAGCATAGGAGGTGGATAAGGTGAAGGAAGAACGATTGATCAAAAAGGCGAAAAAAGGTGATGCCGCAGCCTTTGAAAAACTGATCACAACCCATCAGGAGACTTTATATAAAACAGCTTATCTTTATTTGCATCACAAGGAAGATACACTGGACGCTGTTCAGGAAACGGCTTACAAGGCTTTTCTTCATATCGCACAGCTGAAGGAGCCGAAATATTTTAAAACGTGGCTGATCCGGATTCTGCTTCATACGATTTTTGCGATGAGGAAAAAGCACGGAGACGTCATTCCGTTTGAGCCGCAGCACGACACACGCGCGGAGAATAAGAACATTGAAGAATACATAGATCTTCGGAATGCTCTGGAAACGCTTGACGAACATATACAGCTGACCATTCAGCTTTATTATTTTCAAGATTTCTCGATTGGTATGATCGCTGAACAGACCGGTATGGCGGAAGGCACTGTAAAAACGCATCTCCACAGGGCGAGAAAAGCATTGAAGCAGGAACTGGAAAAGGAGGATAAACACATATGGAAAAGCATCAAATGAAGCAATTGTATCAGGACATTGACGTGCCGAAAGCTGAGTTGAAAAACGTGATACACAGCGCTGCTGTCCGTGCCGGAAAAGAAGGCGCCGTCAGACGGAGATGGGGACGAAAAGTGATAAACGGCCTCGCGGTTGCTGCTGCTCTGTTTATTCTGTATCTGTCCTCAGGCTTGTTCATGCCCTCCGTTAACACGGCTATGGGAAACATTCCTGTTGCCGGACAAATTTACAGTCTGTTTCAGGATAAGGCAGGTTCTGCGCTGTTTAAAAGCAATTTGGTGACAAAACTGAACGAAAAAGCGGAATCACGCGGAATCACGGTGACAGTGAAAAGTGTGTATTACGACAGCGGACAGCTCGTTTATAACTTTATCGTTAATAATTTGAAATCAGATGAGGAGAGCATCTCTTTTCAAGTCGATTATAAAGATCCACGGAATATGTTAGCAGAGGATTATGACAGCAGTGATATGAAAAAAATGAAAGACGGGCGGTACGCGGGGCAGCTTCGCCTGTTCACGGACGGCTCAAAGCTGAAAGACGGTGATAAGCTTCCGCTTGTCATTACACAAATCAAGGATATCCCCGGAAACTGGCGCTTTACACTCCCTATTAAAAAACAAAAGTCCGTTTCTCTTGAAGGAACGAAAGCTGTGAATGTAAATCACGGATTATACCGCTTTTTCGATATCCGGGCGGAAAACGGAACGATGGGATCGGCTCTCCTGTATTCTATCGACTTCTATGATGCAGCCAAAAATGATGCCATCTCGATTGACGAAGCAACGGATGATGCTGGAAACCATTATGAAATGACGATGTCGAATATTGAACTTGGCGGCAGGAAGAATCTTCCCGGCGGCGGGAAAAGAATACGCGGCCAAACTCAATTCAGCAAACCGATAGACCCGAAAGCGAAAACACTTTTCATAACGGGCGATATAAAAACAGAATCAGAGCCGGGAGAAATCGTGCCTCTGAAAACAAAACTGCCCGTCAGTTATAAAACGAAACATCATCATGTCGGCATTACCATCAAAAAGATCAAACAGCAAGACAGACGGGTAATTGTCGATTATCAATTCAGCGGAATTGATGTAAGCAAGGCGGATGAAGATCAGCTGATGAATGTCGGTGAATCAATCGGTCTCGGCAATACGAAAAAAATGAAAACTTGGCCATCGCTTAATGAGTATGAAAAAGGCTATTATCTGAAAGGGAATAAGGCGAAAGTCACGAATCTTAAAAAGGGTGAAATGGAATCCGTTTTTGAATTAGATGATTCATCCGATAAAGACTATTCATTGCGCGATTTCTCATTCGATTCATATGCTTTGTACGTCAATCAAACGGTTATGAACTTGCTGGCGGATGACAAGGGGATCACATTCACGGTGCCGGTTCGGCCTGCGGACGGAAAATGATGCCGGGAAGGCGGCCCTTGCCGTCTTCCATTTTTGGTCAATTAACGAATAAACCAATTTTTTTTAACTGGATTGTTCGTTTTTTTATTGAGTTTTCAAAATTGAATTGATACAATAGACTCAGAAATCAAATATGCAGATATCGTATAATGGCGGGGATATGGCCCGCAAGTTTCTACCAAGCTACCGTAAATGGCTTGACTACGGATCAATCTCAATCGTTTGATATAAATAATCCATTCTTATTTATTCAGACTGAACGTATGTAGTCAAGCGTCCCAAATGTATTTGGGGCGTTTTTTATTTGGCGGATAACGGGCAGAATAAATGGGAGAGAATGAAGGAGGCAATTGGCTTGAAGCAATTTTTTCAGTTTGATGAGCTGGGGACAAGCTATCGTAATGAAATCATCGGCGGTTTAACGACCTTTTTGTCAATGGCGTACATTCTGTTCGTCAATCCGCTGACATTGTCTTTAAACGGTGTGAAAGGATTTCCCGAAGCATTAAAAATTGATCAGGGCGCGGTGTTCACCGCTACAGCCTTGGCATCTGCGGCCGGCTGTATTTTAATGGGGCTTATTGCAAAGTATCCGATCGCGATTGCGCCGGGTATGGGATTAAATGCGTTTTTTGCCTTCTCTGTCGTACTCGGCATGGGGATTTCATGGCAGGCTGCGCTTTCCGGCGTCTTGATTTCCGGAATTATCTTCGTGGCGCTTTCACTGACGGGATTGCGGGAAAAAATCATTAATGCGATTCCGCCTGAGCTGAAATTGGCGGTCGGCGCAGGTATCGGTTTGTTTATCACATTTGTCGGTTTGCAGGGTTCGGGCATTATTGAAGCGAACTCATCGACTTTGGTGTCTATCGGCAATATTCACAGCGGCCCTGTGCTGCTGACGGTTTTCGGTGTTATTGTGACGGTCATTCTGATGGTGCTTCGCGTAAACGGCGGCGTGTTTATCGGAATGCTTTTGACGGCGGTTGCCGGTATGATCTGCGGGCTGATTCCGGTTCCGACACACATTGTCGGCAGCGTGCCGAGTCTTGCGCCGACTTTCGGACAGGCGTGGATGCACCTTCCGGATATCTTCTCCGTACAAATGCTGATTGTCATTTTAACTTTCCTGTTCGTTGGATTTTTCGATACGGCCGGTACGCTGGTAGCTGTAGCGACACAGGCCGGGCTGATGAAGGAAAACAAACTTCCGCGTGCGGGAAGAGCGCTTCTGGCAGATTCAACATCAATCGTTATCGGAGCCGTGCTCGGTACGTCTACAACGACTTCTTATGTTGAATCCAGCTCAGGCGTTGCGGCGGGGGCGCGCTCCGGCTTCGCGGCTGTTGTGACAGGCATTCTCTTTTTGCTGGCGATGTTTTTCTCGCCGCTTCTGTCAGTTGTCACCACGAATGTGACGGCTCCGGCTTTAATTATCGTCGGCGCGCTGATGGTGGCGCCGCTCGGTAAGATCGCCTGGGATAAATTCGAGGTGGCTGTTCCGGCATTTTTAACGATGATTATGATGCCGCTGACGTACAGTATTGCGACGGGGATTGCGATCGGTTTTATTTTCTACCCGATTACAATGATCTGCAAAGGAAAAGGAAAAAGCGTTCACCCGATTATGTACGGGCTGTTCGTCATCTTTATCCTGTATTTCATCTTCTTGAAATAACGGAAAAACCGGCTGAGGAAAGCCGGTTTTTTGTTTTTGTCCTATTCCGTAAAACCAATACATAATATAAAACGTCATGTGGGTGTCCGGGTGAAGAAAACCGCTTGACTGTTTAAGGCCGCTTCGGTACCTTATATAAGTGTTTTATTTTCTTGCTAAACAAATTCCGCCGTATTTTTTTGATAGGAGTTGCTGACATGACGGAAGAAAGAAAAGAAACGTTGGAAGAAGAAAAACAGCATCAGGGGACTGATGAAGAACCGCTGTCGAGAATGTCCAGAAATGCGGGACGTTATCAAAAGCAAAAGAAAAAAGAAAAGGAACGGCGCCCGGCTCCGGCTTTTACGGAAAAACTCGCTTCTGCATGGGCCGCGGTCAAACGTTATTGCCGTTTCGCGCTGCGCATTTTGACATCACCGGTGAAGGTCGTTGGGGAAGACGGCTTTTCCCGCTTTAAATATGCTCTTATTTCAATGCTTGTATTCAGTATCTTTTTCTCAATCGGAAATTGGTTTCAGCTGAGGGCAAGCCAGCAAAGGCCTCTCGGATACGGGGAGCGGCATCATACGTTTTTTGACGGCTTTACCGTCGTTCTCGTGTATACGCTCGTCTTTTTTGCCGCTGCGGCCGGCGCGGTCTGGCTTGTATCACGTTATATGATGAAGCAGAAAATTACGATGCGGGATGCGGCCGCGGGGGTCGGATCGCTTTTGGTTCCGGCTGTCGCCTGCTCTATCGTATGGATGATTTTCGCGATATTGAATCTGCCGGTCATCACCGTGGTGTTTACGGCGCTGACCTTGTTTCTGGCCGCCTCGGCGATGGTGCAGTTTGTGCAGATTCTATACAAATCGGCTGAAAAGCCTGCGGCTGACGTGATGTACTGTATTTCCGCGGCGGTCATCATCATGCTCGTTTTTACGGCTGTGACATGGCCGCTCATTTCCGAGTACTTTACTGCTTCGCTGATTCCTTTATAAGTCGAAATTTGTCTTTCACAATGTTTACAAATTTTTCTAATGAAGCGTGTTGTTTTGAGGACCCGGCCGAGATATGATGAGAGCAACAGCAATTCGAAAGCGGCACTACTCTTTATGATTCGGAAAGGGATGATGAAGATGGCCCCGTTGTTGCGAGAAGCCATTAATCGGAAAAAACAGCACCTGAGGACAAAACTGATCCGCTCAGGGTTTTATCAAGACCATGTTCAGGAACTGTCCGGGTACACGCTGAGTGAACTTGAGAAGGAATATGAAGCCGTCAAACGATTGAAAAAAGCCGAGCTTCACTGATAAGAGCTTGAAAGTCTGCCTTGCGGGGCGGGCTTTTTTTTCTTTTGAAAATGATGAAAAGAGGGTAAACTATCCTTAATTGAAAGATTGGCTTTTCAAAGTCAGAGGAGGGGAATCAGTGATGCAGACAATTTTATCCAACAGTATAGGTATGGTTCTCATTATTCTCATCATTAACATTATATATGTCTCTTTCTTTACGATCAGGATGATTCTGACATTAAAGGGACAGCGCTATTTCGCCGCAGGCATCAGTACAATTGAAATCCTTGTGTATGTGACCGGCCTGAGTCTTGTGCTCGACAATCTGAATCAAATTCAAAACGTCATTGCCTATGCGCTCGGCTACGGCCTCGGCGTCATAGTGGGAATGAAAATTGAAGAAAAACTGGCGCTCGGCTACATAACAGTCAACGTCATTACGAAGGAGCTCGATCTGGACCTGCCGAAACAGCTCCGGGAAAAAGGATACGGTGTTACAAGCTGGGTTGCGGGCGGACTTGAAGGAGACCGGACCGCCATGCAGATTCTGACGCCGCGCAAATATGAGCTTCAGCTGTATGATACGATTAAAACGCTTGATGAAAAAGCGTTTATCATCGCCTTTGAGCCGAAAACGATCCACGGCGGATTCTGGGTGAAAGCAGTGAAGAAGAGGAGAATTAAGGAATGACAAAGCCAAAAAAGAAACGGTTTGAAGTAACGGAACATGAAACGATTGACACCATTCTCACTTTAATGAAGGAAGAGGGTTATATGCCCGTCCGGCGGATGGAAGAGCCGATCTTTACAGAAAAGAAAGAAAATGGATCAATTCAAGTCGTTCCTTGCGGGAAAAAAATCGTATTTGAAGGGAAATTGATCTAAACACGAACATTAAAAGAAAGAAATTTTATATCGTTCGATAATGTCGTTGACATTATCCAAGTCCGTTGTTAAGATAAACATGAAATCAAAACACGACCTCATATAATCTTGGGAATATGGCCCATAAGTTTCTACCCGGCTGCCGTAAACGGCCGGACTATGCAGGAAAGTGATAAACAGCTGACATGGATATCGCAGAAGCGAACGACTGACGATACGCGCGCCATGCCCGGTTTGTATTGCTTCCTCATAGTTGCAATATAAGCCGGGCTTTTTTTTCTGAAAAACAAAGCATGAGAAGGTGGGAACAGAATGCAGCCGCTAGCAGGAATCATCATGGGAAGCACCTCCGATTGGGAGACAATGAAACATGCATGCGACATACTTGACGAACTTCACATTCCTTATGAAAAACAGGTAGTATCCGCGCATCGGACGCCTGATTTGATGTTTGAATATGCAGAAAGCGCCAGAGACAGAGGCTTAAAAGTCATTATTGCCGGAGCCGGTGGAGCGGCGCATCTGCCGGGTATGACGGCGGCCAAAACGACACTGCCGGTGATCGGCGTACCGGTTCAGACAAAATCGCTTAACGGGCTTGATTCTCTTCTGTCTATCGTACAGATGCCCGGCGGCGTGCCGGTCGCGACAACGGCGATCGGAAAAGCGGGCGCAGTGAACGCGGGTCTGTTAGCCGCGCAGATTTTGTCGGCATTTGACGGTGACATTGCGGATAAACTAGAGGCGAGAAGAAATGCGACAAAACAAACGGTGCTGGAAAGCAGTGATCAGCTTGTCTGATAAAAAAACGATTTATCCCGGCGCCGTCATCGGCATTATCGGAGGCGGACAGCTCGGAAAAATGATGGCTGTCGCCGCAAAACAGATGGGCTATAAAGTCGCAGTCGTCGATCCCGTGAAAGACTCGCCATGCGGACAGATCGCCGATATTGAGATTACCGCCCAGTATAATGACCGTGAAGCGATTCAAAAATTGGCCGGAGTCAGTGACATCATTACGTACGAATTTGAAAATATCGATTACGAGGCGCTCAACTGGCTCAAAGAACATGCATATCTTCCCCAGGGAAGCGAGCTGCTGCTTATCACCCAAAACAGGGAAACGGAAAAAAAGGCGATCCAGTCAGCAGGCTGTCAAGTCGCTCCTTATCGGATCGTAAACAGCGGACGGGAGCTTGAGGAAGCTGTTCAGTCCCTGGGGCTCCCGGCGGTGCTGAAAACATGCCGCGGCGGATATGACGGCAAAGGCCAATTTGTCATTAAGGAAGAAGGACAGACAGACGAAGCGGCCGCGCTGCTAGAAAACGGCACGTGCATACTGGAAAGCTGGGTATCATTCCGGATGGAGCTTTCCGTTATCGTGACGAGATCGGTGCACGGTGAGATTTCAACCTTTCCGGCTGCTGAAAATATCCACAAAAATAATATTCTGTTCCAAAGCATCGTGCCCGCGAGAGCGGAGGAAACGGTTCAAAAGCGGGCAGAGGCGCTTGCCGTTCAGCTCGCGGAGAAATTGGAGCTTGTCGGGCCGCTTGCGGTGGAAATGTTCGTCACAGAAGACGGAGACCTTTTGATCAATGAACTGGCGCCGCGTCCTCACAACTCCGGGCATTATACGCTCGACCTTTGTGAAACGAGCCAATTCGAACAGCACATCAGAGCGGTATGCGGACTTCCTCTCGGCAGAACCGATCTTCTCAAACCGGGAATGATGGTGAATCTGCTCGGTGAGGAAGTGAAGCTTGCGGAGGAGCATACGGAGCTTTTAAAAGAAGCCAAACTGTACCTGTACGGAAAACATGAGATTAAAAAAGGGCGCAAAATGGGGCATATGACATTTTTGCGGAAGCCTGATGAAACATGGATTCAGGACATCACGAACATATGGATGAAAAGAGACGGAGGACGAGCATAATGATCGAACGTTATTCAAGACCTGAAATGTCCGCGATCTGGACGGACGAAAACAGATACCAGGCATGGCTGGAAGTCGAGATTTTAGCCTGTGAAGCCTGGGCTGAGCTTGGCGTCATTCCGAAAGAAGACGTCAAGGTCATGCGCGAAAACGCGTCTTTTGACATCAACCGGATTTTGGAAATCGAGCAGGATACGCGCCATGACGTCGTTGCATTTACCCGCGCGGTTTCAGAATCATTAGGCGAAGAAAGAAAATGGGTTCACTACGGCCTGACGTCAACAGATGTCGTGGATACCGCTCTTTCCTATCTATTAAAACAGGCGAATGAGATCTTGCTCAAGGACATTGAGAGATTTGTTGACATTATAAAAGAAAAAGCGAAAGAACATAAATACACGGTCATGATGGGCCGCACGCACGGCGTACACGCGGAACCGACGACTTTCGGCCTGAAGCTCGCGCTTTGGCACGAAGAAATGAAACGCAACCTTGAACGTTTCAAGCAGGCAAAAGAAGGGATCGAAGTCGGGAAGCTTTCCGGCGCGGTCGGCACATATGCAAATATTGATCCGTTCGTAGAGCAGTATGTCTGTGAAAAACTCGGGCTGAAAGCGGCGCCGATTTCCACTCAGACATTACAGCGCGACCGTCATGCGGATTACATGGCGGCACTGGCTTTGATCGCGACGAGCATTGAAAAATTCGCAGTGGAAATCCGCGGTCTCCAAAAGAGTGAAACACGTGAAGTGGAAGAGTTTTTTGCTAAAGGACAAAAAGGCTCATCGGCTATGCCTCATAAACGGAATCCGATCGGGTCGGAAAATATGACAGGCATGGCGCGCGTGATCCGCGGGTACATGCTGACGGCATACGAAAATGTACCGTTATGGCATGAGCGTGATATTTCTCATTCATCAGCTGAGCGCATCATTCTTCCTGACGCGACAATCGCGCTGAATTACATGCTGAACCGATTCAGCAACATCGTCAAAAACTTAACGGTATTCCCGGAAAATATGAAACGCAACATGGACCGCACACTCGGTTTAATCTATTCTCAGCGCGTGCTGCTCGCTTTAATCGACACGGGTCTGCCTCGTGAAGAAGCATATGACACGGTTCAGCCGAAAGCGATGGAAGCATGGGAAAAACAAGTGCCGTTCCGCCAGCTTGTCGAAGCGGAGGAAAAAATCACGTCCCGCCTCACACCGGAACAGATTGCCGATTGCTTTGACTACAATTATCATCTGAAAAACGTCGACTTGATCTTTGAGCGTTTAGGTTTATAGAAGAAGCCAGCCGGAGGCGGCTTCTTCAGCCGCCGTAGATTGAATATTCCCAACATTCGGGTTAGGAGGCCTTCCGTGAATATTGTGAACAATAATCTTCTTTATGAAGGAAAAGCGAAGCGAATTTATCAAACTGAAGACGAACAGATTCTCCGCGTGGTCTACAAGGATTCCGCAACAGCCTTTAACGGTGAGAAAAAAGCGGAGATCAGCGGAAAGGGCCGTCTGAACAATGAAATTTCAAGCCTGATTTTCAAACATCTGCACGCCAAAGGAATTGACAACCACTTTGTGGAGCGTGTTTCAGAATCAGAGCAGCTCATCAAAAAAGTGAGCATCATTCCGCTTGAAGTCGTGGTCAGAAACATTGCCGCCGGAAGCATGTCGAAACGTCTCGGCATCCCGGAAGGAACAGAGCTCCCGCAGCCGATTATCGAATTTTACTACAAGGATGACGCACTCGGAGATCCGCTCATCACAGAAGATCATATCCGGCTCTTAAAAGCGGCGGCTCCTGAGCATGTCGAAACGATCAAATCGATTACAAACCAGGTGAATCAAGAACTTCAGCATATTTTTGAAGACTGCGGCGTCAGATTAATAGATTTTAAGCTGGAATTCGGCTTAGACGCAGAGGGACGGGTGCTTTTAGCGGATGAAATTTCTCCTGACACGTGCCGTCTGTGGGACAAAGACACAAACGAAAAGCTCGATAAAGATTTGTTCAGACGGAATCTGGGAAGCTTAACCGACGCATATGAAGAGATTTTCAAAAGACTGGGAGGCATTTCATAATGTATAAAGTGAAAGTTTATGTCAGCTTAAAAGAAAGTGTGCTCGATCCTCAAGGAAGCGCGGTGCAGCATGCATTGCACAGCATGACCTACAATGAAGTGCAGGATGTGCGCATCGGAAAATACATGGAGCTGACGATCGAAAAATCTGACCGCGATCTTGACGCGCTCGTGAAAGAAATGTGTGAAAAGCTCCTTGCCAATACAGTCATTGAAGACTACCGATATGAAGTTGAGGAGGTTGTCGCACAGTGAAATTTGCGGTGATTGTGTTACCCGGCTCCAACTGTGATATTGATATGTTTCACGCCGTAAAGGACGAACTCGGCGAAGAAGTCGAGTATGTCTGGCACGAGGAAACAAGCCTTGACGGATTTGACGGCGTGCTCATCCCCGGCGGGTTTTCATACGGCGACTACTTGAGATGCGGCGCCATCGCCAGATTCGCAAACATCATGCCGGCCGTGAAAAAAGCGGCTGCCGAAGGAAAACCGGTTCTCGGCGTCTGCAACGGATTCCAGATTCTGCAGGAGCTCGGACTTCTGCCCGGCGCCATGAGACGCAACAAAGATTTAAAGTTCATCTGCCGCCCGGTTGAATTAATCGTACAGAACGGCGATACGTTATTCACATCTTCCTATGAAAAAGGACAATCGATTACGATTCCGGTTGCCCACGGCGAAGGCAATTTCTACTGTGATGACGAAACGCTTGAAAGATTAAAAGAAAACAATCAAATCGCCTTCACATACGGCGGCGATATTAACGGAAGCGTCAGCGGCATTGCCGGCGTCGTGAATGAGAAAGGCAACGTATTAGGCATGATGCCTCACCCTGAGCGCGCAGTCGATGAACTGCTCGGCAGCGCAGACGGTCTTACATTGTTCCGGTCTATCGTGAAAAATTGGAGGGAAACTCATGTCGCTACTGCTTGAACCAAGTAAAGAACAAATAAAAGAAGAGAAACTCTATCAGCAAATGGGTGTCAGTGATGACGAGTTCGCACTCATTGAATCTATTATCGGAAGATTGCCGAACTACACGGAAATCGGGATTTTTTCCGTGATGTGGTCAGAGCACTGCAGCTATAAAAACTCAAAACCGGTTTTACGCAAATTCCCGACTAGCGGCGAACGCGTGCTGCAGGGTCCCGGAGAAGGCGCGGGAATCGTTGACATCGGTGACAATCAGGCGGTCGTGTTCAAAATTGAATCTCATAACCACCCGTCAGCGCTTGAGCCATACCAAGGTGCTGCGACGGGAGTGGGCGGCATTATCCGTGACGTTTTCTCAATGGGCGCCCGTCCGATAGCTGTATTAAACTCTCTTCGATTTGGTGAACTCACTTCACCTCGTGTGAAGTACTTGTTTGAAGAAGTAGTGGCGGGAATCGCGGGATACGGAAACTGTATCGGTATTCCGACGGTCGGCGGAGAAGTGCAGTTTGACGCAAGCTATGAGGGCAATCCGCTTGTCAATGCAATGTGCGTCGGCTTGATTGATCATAAAGATATTAAAAAAGGCCAGGCGAAAGGTGTCGGCAACACGGTCATGTACGTCGGCGCTAAAACGGGCCGCGACGGCATACACGGCGCTACTTTCGCATCAGAAGAAATGTCAGATTCATCTGAAGAAAAACGTTCCGCGGTGCAGGTCGGCGATCCTTTCATGGAAAAACTTCTCCTGGAAGCATGCCTTGAAGTCATCCAATGCGACGCCTTAGTCGGCATTCAGGATATGGGGGCGGCCGGTCTGACAAGTTCGAGTGCTGAAATGGCAAGCAAAGCCGGCTCCGGCATTGAAATGAACCTTGATCTCATTCCGCAGCGGGAAACGGGTATGACCGCTTACGAAATGATGCTTTCCGAGTCTCAGGAACGCATGCTTCTCGTCATTGAACGCGGACGTGAACAGGAAATTGTCGATATTTTTGATAAATATGACCTTGAAGCGGTTTCCGTAGGTCATGTGACGGATGATAAAATGCTCCGCCTCCGCCATAACGGAGAGGTTGTTTGCGAACTTCCGGTCGACGCACTGGCGGAAGAAGCGCCTGTATACCACAAACCGTCAGCAGAACCCGCGTACTACCGCGAGTTTCAGGAAACAGAAGTTCCCGCGCCTAAAGTAAAAGATGGGACAGAGACGCTTTTTGCCCTGCTGCAGCAGCCGACAATTGCCAGCAAAGAGTGGGTGTATGATCAATATGACTACATGGTGCGCACAAATACGGTGGTCGCTCCGGGCTCTGACGCGGGAGTGCTCAGAATCCGCGGCACGAAAAAAGCGCTGGCGATGACGACGGATTGCAACGCCCGTTATTTATATCTTGATCCAGAAGAAGGCGGAAAAATCGCCGTTGCCGAAGCGGCGCGCAACATCGTATGCTCCGGCGCCGAACCGCTTGCGGTCACGGATAATCTGAATTTCGGAAACCCGGAAAAACCTGAAATTTTCTGGCAGATCGAAAAAGCGGCCGACGGCATCAGCGAGGCGTGCAACGTTCTCAGCACACCCGTCATCGGCGGTAACGTATCACTTTATAATGAATCGAACGGAACGGCCATCTACCCGACGCCTGTTATCGGCATGGTCGGCTTAATTGAAGATACCGCTCATATTACGACACAGCATTTCAAACAAGCGGGAGATCTTGTATACGTGATCGGCGAAACAAAACCTGAGTTTGCCGGAAGCGAACTGCAAAAAATGACAGAAGGCCGCATTTACGGCAAAGCGCCGCAAATCGATCTTGATATAGAGCTGTCACGCCAAAAAGCATTGCTTGACGCGATTAAAAAAGGCTTCGTTCAATCCGCGCATGACGTATCTGAAGGCGGCTTAGGCGTAGCGATTGCAGAAAGTGTCATGACGACGGAAAACCTTGGCGCCAACGTGACTGTTGAAGGGGAAGCGGCATTATTATTCTCTGAATCTCAATCACGCTTCGTCGTTTCGGTCAAAAAAGAACACCAAGCGGCGTTTGAAGCGGCTGCGGCAGATGCCATTCATATCGGTGAAGTGACAGGAGACGGACAGCTGACGATCCGAAGCCAAGAAGGACAACAATTGGTTCACGCGCAAACGAAAGAACTTGAGCGCGCGTGGAAAGGAGCTATTCCATGCTTGCTGAAATCAAAGGCCTGAATGAAGAATGCGGTGTGTTTGGCATCTGGGGACATGAAGAAGCCCCGCAAATTACGTATTACGGTCTCCACAGCCTCCAGCACAGAGGACAGGAAGGCGCGGGAATTGTCGCGACTGACGGCGAAAAACTGACGGCTCACAAAGGCCAAGGGCTGATCACTGAAGTATTTCAAAACGGCGAGCTCAGCAAAGTAAAGGGAAAAGGCGCGATCGGGCATGTTCGTTACGCAACGGCTGGAGGAGGCGGATATGAAAATGTTCAGCCGCTCCTGTTCCGTTCGCAAAACAACGGCAGCCTCGCGCTCGCCCATAACGGAAACTTGGTCAACGCCACACAGCTGAAGCAGCAGCTTGAAAACCAAGGGAGCATTTTTCAGACTTCCTCCGATACGGAAGTGCTGGCTCATCTGATTAAACGCAGCGGACACTTTTCGTTGAAGGATCAAATCAAAAATTCGCTATCTATGCTGAAAGGCGCTTATGCCTTTTTAATCATGACTGAAACAGAGATGATCGTAGCGCTTGACCCGAACGGACTCAGACCGCTGTCAATCGGCATCATGGGCGATGCTTATGTGGTCGCTTCAGAAACGTGCGCATTTGATGTTGTCGGCGCAACGTACCTTCGTGAGGTAGAGCCGGGCGAAATGCTGATCATCAACGATGAAGGCTTGAAATCAGAGCGTTTTTCCATGAATATCAACCGTTCCATCTGCAGCATGGAGTACATTTATTTCTCAAGACCTGACAGCAATATCGACGGCATTAACGTGCACAGCGCCCGGAAAAACCTCGGGAAAATGCTTGCCCGGGAGTCCGCGGTTGAAGCGGATGTCGTCACAGGCGTGCCTGATTCCAGTATTTCTGCGGCCATCGGCTATGCCGAGGCGACGGGCATCCCGTACGAACTCGGTCTCATTAAAAACCGTTATGTCGGCAGAACGTTTATCCAGCCGTCACAGGCTCTCCGTGAGCAAGGCGTCAGAATGAAGCTGTCCGCCGTCCGCGGTGTTGTCGAAGGAAAACGGGTCGTCATGGTTGATGATTCCATCGTGCGCGGGACGACAAGCCGCCGGATTGTCACAATGCTCAGAGAAGCGGGGGCGACAGAGGTGCACGTCAAGATCAGTTCACCGCCGATCGCTCATCCGTGCTTCTACGGTATCGACACATCAACCCATGAGGAGCTGATCGCTTCTTCTCATTCCGTGGAAGAAATCCGCCAGATCATCGGTGCCGACACGCTTTCTTTCTTAAGTGTAGACGGATTGTTAAAAGGAGTCGGCCGAAAATTTGAAGACACCAATTGCGGACAATGCCTCGCTTGTTTTACGGGCAAATATCCGACGGAAATTTATCAGGATACAGTGCTTCCTCACGTAAAAGAAGCGGTGCTGACAAAATAAAATGTGAAAATGACATAAAGGCAGCGGGAATTCAGGCTGCCTTTCTCTTTCTGCCTTTTTAGGAGAAACGAATTGACAAGGAGTGATAGGGATGTCTGATGCTTATAAAAATGCCGGAGTTGACATCGAAGCCGGATACGAAGCCGTCAAACGAATGAAAAAACACGTGGAGCGCACGAAAAGGCTCGGCGTTATGGGAAGCCTGGGCGGTTTTGGCGGAATGTTTGATCTGTCAGAGCTTCCGTATCAAAAGCCTGTTTTAATTTCCGGAACAGACGGTGTCGGCACCAAACTGAAACTCGCATTTTCAATGGATAAGCATGACACGATCGGCGTCGATGCGGTCGCGATGTGTGTAAACGATGTGCTTGCCCAGGGAGCGGAGCCGCTGTTTTTCCTTGATTATTTGGCGGTCGGCAAGGCCGATCCGGTGAAAATTGAGCAGATCGTTCAGGGTGTGGCGGACGGATGCGAGCAGTCAGGATCAGCGCTTATCGGCGGTGAGACGGCGGAAATGCCGGGGCTGTATACGTCTGATGAATACGATATTGCGGGCTTTTCAGTCGGCGTCGCGGAAAAAGACGAAATCGTCACCGGTGAACATATCGAAGAGGGGCATCTCTTAATCGGACTTACTTCAAGCGGCCTTCACAGCAACGGATTTTCCCTGGTGAGAAAAGTGCTTCTTGATGACGGCGGACTTGATTTGGATACTGTCTATGAACCGTTTGCGCGTCCTCTCGGAGAAGAATTGCTGGAACCGACGAGAATATACGTGAAGCCGGTGCTCAAGGCGGTGAAAAGCGGTAAGGTGGACGGCATGGCGCATGTGACAGGCGGAGGATTCATCGAGAATATCCCGCGGATGCTGCCGGACGGATTGAGCGCGGAAATTGATCACGGATCATGGCCGATCCCGCCGATTTTTCCGTTTCTGCAGGAGCACGGCAAGCTGAAAGAAGAAGAAATGTTCAATGTCTTTAATATGGGCATCGGTTTTGTCCTTGCCGTTAAAGAAGAAAACCTGACAGACGTCATCGGCACGCTTGAAGCTCAGGGCGAGAAGGCTTATCTGATCGGCCGGGTCAAGCGGGGCGAAGGCATTTCTTTCGGCGGTGCGGCTCTTTCATGAAAAAGTTTGCGGTATTTGCTTCAGGAAACGGATCGAACTTCGAGGCCATTGCCAAACGCATGAGAGAAGAGAAGTGGGATGCGGAGCTCTCGCTTCTCGTGACGGATAAGCCTCAGGCAAAGGCGGCGGAAAGGGCGGAGGCTTTACATATCCCGTCATTCGCCTTTGAACCGTCATCTTTTGAAAACAAAGCGGCCTTTGAACGGGCCATTATTGAACAGCTGCGCCTGCACGGGGCGGAATTAATCGTTCTCGCCGGCTATATGAGACTGATTGGAGATACGCTGCTTGAAGCATACGGAGGACGCATTATTAATATACATCCCTCGCTTCTTCCGGCATTCCCTGGGATTGACGCTGTCGGACAGGCGTATCGGGCCGGTGTGAAAGTGGCGGGCATTACCGTTCATTACGTCGACGAAGGCATGGACACCGGACCGATTATCGCGCAAAAAGCATTCGAAATACAGGAAAACGATACGCTTGAAGACATAGAGCATACAATACACGAGCTTGAGCACAAATGGTATCCGAGTGTTGTGAAACGGCTGCTGGGACTAAATAACAGAGGTGAAAAGGCATGACAATCAAACGCGCACTAATCAGTGTTTCTGATAAAACAAATCTCGTACCTTTCGTAAAGGAACTGACAGAGCTCGGCGTCGAAGTCATTTCGACCGGAGGAACAAAAAAACTTCTTCAGGAAAACGGTGTGGATGTCATCGGCATTTCAGAAGTGACCGGATTTCCTGAAATTATGGACGGACGGTTAAAAACACTCCATCCTAATATTCACGGCGGTCTGCTTGCCGTAAGAGACAATAAAGAGCATATGGCGCAGATCAATGAGCATGGCATTGCACCGATTGACCTTGTGGTCGTCAACCTTTATCCGTTTAAAGAAACGATTTCAAAAGAAGACGTAACATACGATGAAGCGATAGAAAACATTGATATCGGCGGTCCCGGCATGCTGCGCGCCGCATCGAAAAACCATCAGGATGTGACGGTCATCACAGATCCGGCCGATTACAGCTCCGTGCTCAATGAGATGAAAGAACACGGCGGCGTTTCGCTCAAAAGAAAACGCGAGCTTGCGGCCAAAGTATTCCGCCATACCGCGGCATACGACGCATTAATCGCTGATTACTTAACACGCGAGGCCGGTGAGAAAGACCCTGAGCAATTCACTGTTACTTTTGAGAAAAAACAGTCGCTCCGCTACGGTGAAAACCCTCACCAAGAGGCGGTTTTCTACCAAAGCGCACTTCCTGTCTCCGGTTCCATCGCGGCGGCAAAACAGCTTCACGGCAAAGAGCTTTCTTATAACAATATTAAGGACGCGGATGCGGCCGTTCAAATCGTCCGGGAATTTACAGAACCCGCAGCTGTTGCCGTTAAACATATGAATCCATGCGGAGTCGGTACGGGAGCTTCAATTGAGGAAGCATTCAATAAAGCGTATGAAGCTGATAAAACCTCCATTTTCGGCGGCATCATCGCGCTGAACCGTGAAGTTGATCAGGCAACGGCTGAAGCCCTTCACGGCATCTTTTTAGAAATCATTATCGCCCCTTCTTTCAGTGAAGAAGCGCTGAACGTGCTGACGGCGAAGAAAAACCTTCGTCTGCTCACGCTTGACGTGACCGCATCAGGAAAGAAAGAAAAACAGCTGACTTCCGTACAGGGCGGTCTTTTGATTCAAGATTTAGACGTCCATGGATTTGATGACGCCGACATCAGCATCCCGACAAAAAGAGAGCCGAGCGAGCAGGAATGGGAAGATTTGAAGCTGGCCTGGAAAGTCGTCAAACACGTGAAATCCAATGCGATCGTCCTTGCAAAAGACCATATGACGGTCGGTGTGGGCGCAGGACAGATGAATCGCGTCGGTTCAGCCAAAATCGCCATTGAGCAGGCCGGAGAAAAAGCAAAAGGCAGCGCGCTCGGATCAGACGCGTTTTTCCCGATGCCGGATACAGTCGAAGAAGCCGCAAAAGCCGGTGTCACGGCGATTATCCAGCCCGGCGGATCGGTCCGCGATGAAGATTCGATTAAAAAAGCGGATGAATACGGAATCGCCATGGTATTCACCGGCATCAGACATTTCAAACATTAAGGGGGGAACGAAGCGTGAATGTATTGATTATCGGAAAAGGCGGCAGAGAGCATACATTGGCTTGGAAAGCGGCGCAAAGCCCGCTTGTTGACACGGTGTACGCCGCGCCCGGAAATGACGGTATGACAGACTGCGCGACGCTGGTCAACATTGGAGAAAGCGATCATGCCGCACTCATTGCGTTTGCGAAAGAACATCATGTCGGCCTGACGATTATCGGCCCCGAAGTTCCTCTGATTGAAGGGATAGCCGACGAGTTTGAAAAAGCCGGACTGCTTGTTTTCGGACCGTCTGAAAAAGCGGCTATTATTGAAGGAAGCAAACAGTTTGCCAAGGATTTAATGAAAAAATACGGCATTCCGACGGCGGAGTATGAGACGTTTACTTCATTTGAAGAGGCGAAAGCATATGTACTGCAAAAAGGCGCGCCGATTGTCATTAAAGCGGACGGGCTTGCCGCCGGAAAAGGTGTCACGGTCGCGATGACGGAAGAAGAAGCGATTGAATGTCTGCACGATTTTCTTGAGGATGAGAAATTCGGGGAGGCGAGCGCATCTGTTGTCATTGAAGAGTTTCTCGCCGGCGAAGAATTTTCTTTAATGGCGTTTGTAAAAGGGGAGACCGTCTATCCGATGGTCATCGCTCAAGATCATAAACGCGCCTTCGATGGAGACAAAGGGCCGAATACGGGCGGAATGGGAGCCTACTCACCGGTGCCGCACATTTCCGATGATATCGTCAGAAGCGCAGTCGAAACGATTGTGAAGCCGGCGGCAAAAGCAATGGTGAAAGAGGGGCGCTCCTTCACGGGCGTGCTGTACGCGGGGCTGATTCTGACGGAAAACGGATCAAAGGTCATTGAATTCAACGCGCGCTTCGGAGATCCGGAAACACAGGTCGTCGTGCCGAGAATGGAATCTGACCTCATTCAGGTGCTCTTAGATCTTCTGCATGAGAAAGATGTTGACCTAAGATGGAAGGATACGGCCGCGGTCTGCGTTGTCCTGGCTTCTGAAGGCTATCCGGAAGGCTATGCGAAAGGGACGCCGATCGGCAGTTTGACGTCCGCTGAAGACGGGATCGCCGTTTTTCATGCCGGAACGAAAAAAGACGGCGGACAATTTGTTACGAACGGCGGCCGGGTCGCCAATGTCACGGCATTTGCTGAGACATTTGAAGCGGCGAGGGATAAAGTGTACAGCGCCGTTTCAGGGCTGACAAAACCCGGACTGTTTTACAGAAGCGATATCGGCGCCCGTGCGCTGAAAGCATCGCAGCGATAAAGAGGAAACCCCCGCGTCTTAAAAGATGCGGGTTTTCTTCTGAATGACGACTAAGATTGTCATGCAGTCTTGAATTCTGTCCCGGCTTTTGTGATGCCGGGATCGCCGGCAGATTCTTCTCATACTCGCGGGACAGGAGAAAAAAATAACAAGCCGAAACGGCTTGTTATTTTTCTTGCTGATGGATGTCATCCTGATTCATTCCGGCTTGGAACATATATGTCACCGGACAGAAGCGGAGGATGCCGGACGCCGCTTTCATCGCGCCCATCATCATACAGAAGAGATGCATCTTGCACCAAGGTTTTCTCGTGTATTTCGCTGAAGCGGCAGACAAAATGGTGAGGCCGCAAGTGATGCGCATAACGGCGTTTAATAAACTGATATTCGGTTTCATCATTTCAGCTCCCTTAGAAAAAGTTTTTCATTCATCTTCAATAATTTGTAACGTTTTAGCCGTGCGATAATTGTGCGGATGTGATACGATGGGTCTAATATAAGCGAAGGAGAGTATGTGAATGTCCGAGCGTACCTTTAACTGGAAAAATAAAGACATCAGATCACAGGCGGATGTTGTAGACTCAAAGCTGCTTCCAACGCTACTTTTACGGGATGCTCTCGTATTAAATCCTTTTTTAAAACAATGGCTGAAAAAGAACGTCTGGATTTACGGAGACCGAATTGTATATGTTGGTCATGAGCTTCCTGATGCAGCAGAGCACATTCATACCATAAATTGTGAAGGAAAATACATTGTGCCAGGTTACATTGAACCGCATACACATCCTTTTCAAATATATAATCCCCAAACGCTCGCCGAATATGTGTCTCAATTCGGAACAACGACGTTTGTTAATGATAACTTGTTTTTTCTTTTGCACAGCGGTAAAAAGAAAGCGCTTACTATATTGGAAGAACTAAAAAAACAGCCGGTGCAATATTTCTGGTGGTCCAGATATGATCTGCAGACTGAAGTGCTGAATGAGGACCAGCTCCTTTCTTTTGATGTCCGCAAGCAATGGATTGAGCATCCGGATGTCATTCAAGGCGGAGAATTGACCGGATGGCCGCGCCTCATGGACGGCGATGACTTGATGCTTCATTGCATGCAGGCGACAAAGAAACTGCGCAAGCGGATAGAAGGGCATTTTCCCGGAGCTTCTGAAAAAACACTGACGAAGATGAAACTGTTCGGGGCTGATTCTGACCACGAGGCGATGAATGGCGACGAGGTGATGAGACGGCTTGAATTGGGTTACTATGTTTCGCTCAGACATTCATCCATCCGCCCTGATTTGAGAACGATTTTGCAGGATCTCCATCAAAAAGGCTTCCGGCATTATGATCATTTCTTTTACACGACGGATGGAGCGACGCCGCATTTTTATAAAGGCGGCATGACGAATGAATTAATCAAAATCGCTTTGGAGGAAGGGGTTCCGGCGATTGACGCCTACAATATGGCCTCCTTTAATATCGCGAAATATTATCAGATGGATGACTTTCTCGGTGTGATCGGTCCGGGCCGGCTTGCTTCATTGAACATTCTCGATGACCCGATGAATCCGGACCCGGTCACGGTGATCTCCAAAGGCATCCTGCTGAGGGAAGACGGCCGAAATATGAATGCGTTTACAGAAACGGATTGGAAAAAGGGCGGTCTTGTCCCTCTTGAGCTTTCATATGATATGACGATGGATGATTTACAGTTTTCAATGCCGATGGGTGTGATAATGCGCAACGCCGTCATTATGGAGCCGTATATGATTGCGATTGATAATTCTGTTGACCAGCTTTCTTTTGATCATGATGAATGCTATCTCACGCTTCTCGATAAGCATGGAAAATGGCGGGTCAATACAATGCTGAAAGGTTTTGCCGATCGGGTGCAGGGCTTTGTCAGTTCCTACACGACAACCGGAGATATTATCGCTGCCGGAAAAAATAAAGAAGATATCCTGCTCGCTTTCTCACGGATGAAAGAAATCGGCGGCGGAATCGTGCTTGCCGAAAACGGGAAGATTCTTCATGAGATTCCCCTCGCTTTAAACGGTTCTGCATCCGCGGAGAATTATGAAGAAGTGCTTGAGAAAGAGCAAAAACTGAGGACGCTGCTGGAGGAGCGGGGCTACCGATTCTGCGATCCGATCTATACGCTGCTTTTTTTGCAGAGCACACACCTGCCTTATATCCGCATTACGCCGAGAGGAATATTCGACGTGATGAAAAAAACTGTACTCTTTCCATCGATAATGCGTTAAAATATAAAAGCAGGGAGCCGACATATGAAAAGATGGAAAACCGTTTGTATGCTTTGTTTTGCGTTTTTGCTGCTTGCCGCCTGCCGGCAGAACAATGCCGATCAGGTGCAGCCGAAAGAAGCGGAAGCTCCTTTAACGGGGCTGAAAACTGAGCAGAAGCTTGCAGAACGCCGTCCGATTGCAGTCGCAGTGAACAATCATCCGAAGGCGAGGCCCCAATCCGGGCTGTCAAAGGCGGATGTTGTCATCGAAGCGCTCGCGGAGGGCCGGATTACGCGGTTTCTCGCGATTTTTCAAAGTGAGATGCCGGAAACGGTCGGGCCTGTGCGGAGCGCGAGGGAATATTTTGTCACGCTCAGCAGCGGGTTTAACAGCATATTTGTCCATCATGGCTGGAGTCCCGGCGCTAAAAAGCAGCTGGAGTCCGGAACTTACGATTATATAAACGGTTTGAATTTCGACGGCAGCCTGTTTTGGAGAGCCGATTTCAGCAAGCCGCCCCACAATTCCTACACGTCTTATGACAATATCAGGAAGGCGGCGGAACAAAAAGGATACAAGCTGAACGGAAAAACAGAACCGCTCCCATTTCAGACATCAGATGCAAAACCCGGAAACGAAACCTACAATATTCGGATAGATTATGGAACACAAAATGTTACAAATCTTGTCGAATACGATTATGATAAAAAAGCTGATGCTTATACAAGAAGCTCTGATGGTGTGAAAGCGACAGACCGGGAGACCGGAAAGCCTTTAGCCATGCACAACATTTTTATTGTTGAAGCCGGCCATCGCATGACAGACAAAGATGGAAGGCGGGCCATCGATATTCAGTCAGGGGGGAAGGGCCTCCTGCTTCAGCACGGCGATGTTATGGAGTCAGACTGGGAATATAAAGACGGCCGTATTCTGCCCGTAAAAGGCGGTGAGATTCTTCCGTTTGTGCCAGGAAAGACATGGATTAATATCGTGCCTGATCTCGATGCAGCTTCCATTAGTAAAGGAGAAGGTGTTTGACGATGCAAATCGATAAATTACGCGGAAAAGAACTGGACCAGTTATTTTTATCTATTTTATCGCTGAAAGATCTGGAGGAATGCTATCGTTTCTTTGACGATCTTTGTACGATTAATGAAATCCAATCGCTGGCGCAGCGTTTGGAAGTGGCGAGAATGCTCCGCGAAGGAAATACGTATCACAAAATTGAAAGCGAAACGGGTGCTTCCACAGCGACGATTTCCCGGGTGAAGCGCTGCTTAAATTACGGTAACGACGCCTATGAAATGGCGCTTGACCGCGTAAACAAAGGAGAATCCTCCTCAGCTACGTAAAAAACCGCTCTGCCGATGACGGCAGGCGGTTTTTTTATGCGTGCTGATTCAAAAGGCCGGGAAGTTCCCTCAGGCTTCCGTCTTCCTCCCGGTATACGATGTGTTCAGCTGAGAAATGAATCGGCGAGCTGATACCCGCCGCCGCGGCAAGGTGAAACAGCCCTTCACGCAACGAGAGCACGTAGTTGCAGACGCGATGCTGTTTATCCTCGATACTGAGCGCGCGCTGAAGTTTTGGATCGGTTGTCGCTACTCCGACAGGACAATGATTGGTGTGGCATACTTGAGCGCGGATACAGCCGACTGAAAACATCATTCCCCGGGCAATATTGACAAAATCCGCGCCTAAGGCGAGGGCAACGGCAATCTTATCGGGAGTGAGCAGCTTTCCGGATGCGAAAATTTTCAGCCTATCTCTTATACCGTATGTCTTCAAAAGGCCGTCAACAAGGGGGAGACCGGTCAGAATCGGCAGGCCGACGGAATCCGCCAGCTCATGGAAAGAAGCTCCCGTTCCCCCTTCACTGCCGTCAATCGTAATAAAGTCGGGAAGTTTGCCTGATGAACTCATACAGGAAATAAGGTCTTCAAGGTCTTTGCGGCTGCCCGGGACAATTTTGATGCCGACCGGTTTTTCACCGACAGTTCTTAATTTCTCAATGAAATCAAGCATGTCCGGAACATTTGAGAACTCGTTGAAGCGGTTTGGACTGTCAATGGATTGTCCGGGCTGCACATTTCTGATGGCGGCAATTTCTTCGGTCACCTTTGAACCGTCAATATGACCGCCTCTAGCTTTCGCCCCTTGCGCAAGCTTTAATTCAAAGGCTTTAATCTGCTCGAGGCGGCTTTTTTTCTTAAATTCTTCCCATGAAAATTCTCCATCTTCAGTGCGCACGCCGAACAGCCCGGGGCCGATTTGGCAGATAATATCCGCGCCGCCTTTCAAGTGATACTCAGACAGGCCGCCTTCGCCTGTATTCATCCATGTGCCGCCGGCCTGGTGCAGCCCTTTTGACAGGGCGGTGATTGCCCGGTCGCCAAGTGAGCCGTAGCTCATCGCTGATTGTCCGATTAACCCTTTTACATAAAACGGTTTCTTGCATGTGTCGCGGCCGATCACTTGCACATCGTCCGGATGCAGGTAATAAGGGTCCGCTTTTGCTTTTTCGCGGTGTTCGCTGCGTTTCAGCAGGTTGTCTTTGTCAATCTTGTATACCATCGTGTCGATCTTCGGCGTCTGATCTGTGCGCAGCTCCTCCCTTTGTTTCGGGAAGAGGGCGTTACGGATATAATAGCCCGGCTGATCGAAATCCCGTTCTGAGCCGAAGCCCATCATTCTGCTTTTATACTTTCCCGACATGACCGTCTGTTCATATTCTCTCCGGGAAAACGGCTGTTCTTCGTTATCATTGCTGAATAAATACTGCCGCAGCTCAGGTCCGATTTTTTCAAATATATAGCGCAGTTTTCCCGCTGCGGGATAATTGCGCAGCACTGAATGTTCTTCCTGCTTTTCGTCTCTTATGTAAATCCAGAGAAACAATGCGGCGGGAACTAAAATAATAAAAATCAATATACAAATCAGTACGATAATGGCTTGTTCCATTGAGATCAGACTCCTTGCCTTTTTTCTCTTTGACATTCCACATTTTGTCTGTTTTCAAACATAGCCGTTTCCCGTCCGGCGGAGCGCAATCTTTTTTTGTGAATCAGGTGAATGACGTCTTTTTCCGTTTTTCCGGGCCAAACGAATTTGTTATAATGTTTAAATGGCAAGAAACGAATGGAGGAACGAAAACGCATGTACGATGTTAACGAGTGGAAGCATGTTTTTAAACTCGATCCGAATAAAGATTTACCGGATGAACAGCTGGAACGGCTTTGTGAATCAGGGACTGACGCCATTGTGATCGGAGGAAGCGACAATATCACCGAGGACAATGTGCTGAGACTGATGTCAAAGGTGCGGCGGTTTTTAGTGCCGTGCGTACTTGAGGTGTCGACGATTGATTCCATTGTGCCCGGGTTTGATCTTTATTTCATTCCGAGTGTGCTCAACAGCAAAAAGGCGGACTGGATTGTCGGCATGCATCATCAGGCGATGAAAGAATACGGAGAGCTCATGTCAATGGAGGAAATCGTGACGGAGGGCTACTGCATCGTCAACCCTGATTGTAAGGCGGCCGCTTTGACGGAGGCGGATACACATATAGAAACAGAAGATATTCTCGCCTATGCGCGGGTCGCGGAACATTTGCTTCATCTCCCGATTTTTTATCTGGAATACAGCGGGATGCTGGCGGACATAGAAACGGTGGAGAAAACGAAGGCTGTGCTGGACAAGTCCGTCCTGTTTTACGGAGGCGGCATTAAAGACGCGGAAACGGCGGAACGGTTCGGCCGTCATGCCGATGTCATCGTTGTCGGAAATGCCGTATATGAAGATTTTGATCAGGCGCTCAAAACGGTGGCGGCTGTAAAGACAAAGTAGCCAAGCGGACGAAATTGATTTATGATAGAACATATGTTTGATAGGCGGTGAACGGATATGAATTACATTAGCAATCAATTATTAAGCGGATTAAATCCCGTTCAGCAGGAAGCGGTCAAGACGACGGACGGTCCGCTGCTTCTGATGGCGGGCGCGGGAAGCGGAAAAACACGTGTGCTGACGCACAGAATCGCATACTTAATGGCGGAAAAACACGTGGCGCCATGGAACATTCTGGCGATTACATTTACAAATAAAGCCGCCAGAGAAATGAAGGAGCGGGTGGAGAGCATTCTCGGACCCGGCGCGGATGAAATCTGGATTTCCACCTTCCACAGCATGTGCGTGCGGATTCTGCGCAGGGATATTGACAGAATCGGCATCAACCGAAACTTCTCCATTCTTGATACGGCTGATCAGCTTTCCGTTATTAAAGGGATTTTGAAAGAGCGGAATATCGATCCGAAAAAGTTTGATCCGAGAAGTATTTTAGGCTCCATCAGCAGCGCAAAAAACGAGCTGATCGAACCTGAGGAATTCGCAAAAACGGCCGGCGGCTACTACGATCAGGTCACGAGTGACGTGTATACCGATTATCAGAAAAAACTGCTGAAAAACCAATCGCTCGATTTTGATGATTTAATCATGACGACGATTAAGCTTTTTGAGCGTGTGCCGGAAGTGCTTGAGTTTTATCAGCGCAAATTTCAGTACATTCACGTAGACGAGTATCAGGATACGAACAGGGCGCAATACCTCCTTGTGAAGCAGCTTGCGGCCCGTCTTGAAAATATCTGCGTCGTCGGTGACTCCGACCAGTCCATTTACAGATGGCGCGGAGCGGATATCGCGAATATCCTTTCCTTTGAAAAAGATTATCCGAGCGCAAACGTGATTCTGCTCGAGCAAAACTACCGCTCAACAAAGCGGATTCTGCAAGCGGCTAACGAAGTGATCAAAAACAACTCAAACCGCAAGCCGAAAAACCTGTGGACGGAAAATGACGAAGGCATCAAGCTTTCTTATTACAGCGGCGACAATGAATTCGGCGAAGGCCAATTCGTCGCGGGCAAAATTTATGAGCTGCACAGCTCGGGCCGGCGGAAGCTTTCCGATATCGCGATTTTATACCGGACAAACGCCCAGTCGCGCGTCATTGAGGAAACCCTTTTAAAATCCGGACTGAACTACAATATCGTCGGCGGAACCAAGTTCTACGACAGGAAAGAAATTAAAGACATTCTCGCATACCTGCGCCTTGTGTCAAACCCGGACGACGACATCAGTTTTACGCGGATCGTCAATGTGCCGAAGCGGGGCGTCGGCGCCACTTCGCTAGAAAAAATCGCTTCATATGCGGCGATGAACGGAATGTCAATGTTCCAGGCGATCAAACAGGTTGATTTCATCGGTGTCAGCGCGAAAGCGGCAAACGCGCTTGACGGCTTTGGCGCGATGATTGAAAATCTGACGAACATGCAGGATTACCTGTCCATTACGGAACTCACGGAAGAAATTCTCGAAAAAACGGAATACAGAGAAATGCTGAAGGCCGAAAAATCAATCGAAGCCCAAAGCCGCCTTGAAAATATCGACGAGTTTCTTTCCGTGACGAAAAACTTCGAACAAAAAAGCGAAGACAAGTCTCTCGTCGCGTTTCTGACTGATTTGGCGTTGATTGCGGATATTGACCAGCTCGACCAGAAGGAAGAGGAATCAGGCGGAAAGGATGCCGTCACTTTAATGACACTGCACGCCGCTAAGGGGCTTGAATTTCCTGTCGTGTTCTTAATGGGCATGGAAGAAGGCGTGTTCCCGCACAGCCGCTCCCTGATGGAAGAAGCCGAGATGGAAGAAGAACGCAGGCTCGCATATGTAGGCATTACGAGGGCGGAAGAAGAACTGTATTTAACGAATGCCAAAATGCGCACCTTATTCGGCCGCACCAATATGAATCCGGAATCCCGCTTTATCAGGGAAATACCTGGCGATTTATTGGAGAACCTAAATGAGAAGAAAACACCTCGCATGCAGCCGGGACGAAAAGTGCAGCCGAAACGCGGGCCCGTATCCCGTCCCGTTTCCTATGCGAACAAAACAGGCGGCGACTCGCTCAGCTGGGCGGTCGGCGATAAAGCGGGCCATAAAAAATGGGGCACCGGAACGGTTGTCAGCGTAAAAGGAGAAGGCGAAAGCACCGAGCTTGATATCGCATTCCCGAGCCCAGTCGGCGTGAAGCGTCTGCTTGCAGCTTTTGCGCCGATTGAAAAGCAGTAACCTGAAGAGGAAAGGAAGAACATGATGGACAAAGAAACAGCGAAACACCGGGCAGAAGAATTGCGCCGCACCATCGATCAGTACAGTTATGAATATTACACCTTAGATGAACCGAGTGTGCCGGATTCCGAGTACGACAGACTGATGCAGGAGCTGATTGCCATAGAGGAAGAGCACCCGGAGCTCAGAACGCCTGATTCGCCCACACAGCGGGTCGGGGGAGCGGTGCTTGAATCTTTTCAAAAGGTGCAGCACGGCACGCCGATGCTCAGTCTCGGCAACGCATTTAACGATGATGATCTCCGCGATTTTGACCGCCGCGTCCGTCAGGCTGTCGGTGACGGCGTCGCTTATAATGTGGAGCTGAAAATAGACGGTCTTGCTGTTTCTCTCCGTTATGAAGACGGCTATTTCGTCAGAGGCGCGACAAGAGGAGACGGAACGACGGGCGAAGATATCACCGAAAACTTAAAAACGATCCGCAACATTCCGCTGAAAATGAAACGTAATCTTTCCATAGAAGTGCGCGGAGAGGCGTACATGCCGAAACAGTCATTTGAAGCGCTCAATGAGGAAAGGCTGAAACATGAAGAGGAGCCGTTCGCCAATCCCCGGAACGCGGCTGCGGGCTCACTCAGACAGCTCGATCCGAAAATTGCAGCGAAACGAAATCTTGACATCTTCGTCTACAGTATAGCGGAGCTTGACGAGATGGGTGTGGAAACACAGAGTCAGGGCCTGGATTTTCTGGATGAGCTCGGTTTTAAAACAAACCAGGAACGGAAAAAATGCGACACGATAGATGAAGTCATTGAAATGATCGAAGAGCTGCAGGCGAAGCGGGCCGATCTCCCTTATGAAATTGACGGAATCGTCATCAAAGTCGATTCGCTCGACCAGCAGGAAGAACTCGGGTATACGGCAAAAAGCCCGCGCTGGGCGATTGCTTACAAATTCCCGGCTGAAGAGGTCGTGACAAAACTGCTCGATATCGAACTGAATGTCGGAAGAACGGGCGTTATTACGCCGACCGCCGTTCTGGAACCGGTAAAAGTCGCGGGAACGACGGTCTCAAGAGCATCCCTTCATAACGAAGATTTAATTAAAGAGAAGGATATCCGCATTCTCGATAAAGTGGTCGTCAAAAAAGCGGGCGACATCATCCCTGAGGTCGTCAATGTCTTAATTGAACAGCGGACCGGAGAAGAAAAAGAATTCAATATGCCGACCAGCTGCCCTGAGTGCGAAAGCGAACTTGTCCGCATTGAAGGGGAAGTCGCGCTGCGCTGCATCAATCCGGAATGTCCGGCGCAGATCAGAGAAGGCCTGATTCACTTTGTCTCACGCAACGCGATGAATATTGACGGACTCGGAGAACGTGTCATCACACAGCTTTTCCGTGAACATCTCGTCCGTAATGTCGCTGATTTGTATAAGCTGACGAAAGAACAAGTCATCCGGCTTGAGCGGATGGGGGAAAAATCAACTGACAATCTGATCAGCTCCATCCAAAAGTCGAAAGAGAATTCGCTGGAACGCCTGCTGTTCGGTCTCGGCATCCGTTTTATCGGCTCAAAAGCGGCCAAAACACTGGCCATGCATTTTGAAAGCCTGGAAAATCTGAAACAAGCCACGGAAGAAGAGCTGCTTGCGGTAGATGAAATCGGCGAAAAGATGGCCGATGCCGTTATCACCTATTTCCGCAAAGAGGAAATGCTTGAGCTTTTGAATGAACTTGAGGAACTCGGTGTGAACACACTCTACAAAGGCCCGAAAAAAGTAAAAGCGGAGGACAGCGACTCTTATTTTGCCGGCAAAACCATCGTGTTAACCGGAAAGCTTGAAGAGCTGTCCAGAAATGAAGCCAAGGCGCAGATTGAAGCGCTCGGCGGAAAGCTGACGGGATCTGTCAGCAAAAAAACAGACTTGCTGATTGCCGGAGAAGCGGCCGGAAGCAAGCTGACAAAAGCGCAGGAATTAAACATTGAAGTATGGAATGAAGCACAGCTATTGGGAGAGCTAAAGAAATAAGAGGAGTGTTTTCTATTGAAAAAGATGTTGGCATTGGCGGCGACGGCAACGGCGGCAGTACTCATGCTGTCGGCCTGTTCGCCGAGTTTCGGGGGAAAAAAAGAGGAAGAGATCACGCAGAAAACGGCAAAGTCTTCTGAAAAAGCGATCATACCGAAATATAATATCTCTGATTCCTACTATAAAATGGTGCTCCCGTTTAAGGCCGGAAAAGCGCGCGGCCTGACCGCGGACCGGCTGAACACGAGGCTGGACATCGATGAATTCGAGACTGGGCTGATGCGGCTCGCTCAAGACACGTTCCC
Organism: Bacillus sp. R45; assembly: GCF_021729365.1. NCBI lineage: Bacteria > Bacillati > Bacillota > Bacilli > Caryophanales > Bacillaceae > Bacillus > Bacillus sp. R45. Next base: position 653,562 of record NZ_CP091421.1, read on the forward strand.
GACGGATGACTATTTGTATCAGGAAGGCCAGTATTTAGATGAGGACACGGTTCTCAGCTGGCTTGACCGCAAAAAAGAGGGCAGTGATCTGAAAAAGGCGAAAAAGGCAGACGCCAATTTCCAGAATCTCGGCTTAAACCCGGTGCTGCCAAGCTCGGGATCAGCAAAAGAGAAAAACGAAAACAGCCCGATTTACTTAGCGTCCATGCTTGAGCAGGATTACTTAGTAAGAAAAGATAAAAATTCCATCCAGCTTGGCGGTGTCATGATCGGTCTCGCTCTCAACTCTGTATACTATTACCGCGAAAACACAGGTGATCCGCAGCAGGAAGTGGAGCTCAGCGACAAAACGATCCGCAGCCACGGCGAAGAAATCGCACAGGAAGTCGTTAACCGCCTTCGGAAAATGGATAACCTGAAAAATGTGCCGATTACCGTCGCCCTTTATAAACAAGCGCCGAAAACATCAATCGTACCGGGGAATTACATTGCGAAAACAGAAGTCAAGGCCGGCTCATCCACCATTTCAAACTGGGATGATGTCAAAGAAAAGTACGTCTTCTATCCGGCGGATACAGACACGGCAAAGAAATACCCTGATGATTCCGAAGTGTTTAAACGCTTCAAAAACGCCATCGACAGCTACTTCCCGAATTACACCGGAGTTGTCGGAACGGCAATGTACGAAAACGATGAAATGAGAAAAATGAAGATTGAAATCCCGATGCAATTTTACGGGAAAAGCGAAGTCATCGCCTTCACCCAATACTTAACAGGTGAGCTGATGGATTATTATTCAAAAGGCTCAGTTGATGTCGAAATTAACATTACCTCGTCTGACGGGCAGGAAGCGCTGATCGTCCGCAATGCGGGTGACAAAGAACCGACCGTCCATATTTACGATTAACCAAGATGCCCTTGTTCATTTCTGTATGAGCAAGGGTTTTTTAGTGTGAATATCGTTGGAGAGAGGAATGAGATATGTTAAGATATTTGTATAATTAGGAATTAACAGGAAAACACATTTCATTTCTGAGCGGATGTTACGAATCTGCTGTGAAAAAAGAAGGGCAGGAATGTTGATGAATGACATTTGCTGAGTACACACACCGCCTACAAATGTTATGAAAAGGGTGAATCAGCATGCATAAAGATATTAAAGCGATTTTTGAGGAAGATAAGGTGCTGGCTGAAGCCGGTGAAATATACGGATTTACCAAGTTTCAATTTATTGCGGACGCAGAGAACTACGTATATGAAATTGTGAAAGATAACGAACCGTATATCTTAAAAATTACGCATACGATCAGAAGAACGCCGGAATATATTCTCGGAGAAATGGAATGGCTTCATCATCTGGCAAAGGGAGGGCTTTCAGTAGCAAAGCCGATTCCTTCATTAAATGGCAAAGATGTCGAAGAAGTGCCCGACGGAAAAGGCGGAGCGTTTTTATTAAGAGTCTATGAAAAAGCGCCCGGACGCAAAGTGGAGGAATCAGACTGGAACGGAACTCTGTTTTACCAGCTTGGAAAGTACACGGGGAACATGCACCGGCTGACGAAAAGCTACCGTCTGAGCGATCCGGCATATAAAAGGCAGGAATGGGATGAAGAGGAGCAGCTGAAGCTGAGAAAATACGTGCCCGCAGATCAGCATCTCGTATTTGAGCGGGCGGATGCTCTAATGGAAAAACTGCGCCGTTTGCCGAAGAATCCTGAAAACTACGGCCTTGTGCACGCCGATCTGCATCATGGCAATTTTAATTGGGACAACGGAAAAATCACTGCATTTGATTTTGATGATATCGGCTACAATTGGTTTGTGAATGATATCAGTATTCTGCTGTACAACATGTTGTGGTATCCGGTCATCCCGTATGAAGACAACAAGGCCGCGTTTACGGGTGAATTCATGACTCACTTTATGAAAGGCTACAGGGAAGAAAATGACCTTGATTCCGCATGGTTTGAACACATCCCGGATTTCCTCCGGCTGCGCCATATGCTGATCTACGGATTATTGCATCAGGCGTTTGACCTCAATTCACTCGGGGACGAGGAACTCGGGATGCTGAAAGCCTTCAGGCGCGATATCGAAAATGAAACACCGATTACGGAGTATCAATTTTCTGCATTCGTATAAATAGAAAAACGCCGGCTGAATCCAGCCCGGCGTTTTTTATAACGTATCACATTTCACTCCGACGACGCCCTGAATTTCTTTAATATCATAATAGACGTCAGTGGTGTAGCGGTTTTTATGAACACTGACTTTCACTTCCATAATCGGAAATTCTTTTTCACCCAGGTCATCAATCCGGACGGAGTGAATGCGGAGCTGTTTGCTTTTCATTTCCTTTAAAATCTCGGTCATTTTGTCTTTATCGGAAAGAGACATTCTCACGCGGATATCCTTTTCCTTCAAGCGGTTGGGACCGATTTTTCTGATCAGCCACGGAAGAAATTCGACACTGATCAGGATAAACAAGAGGCTTGCGAACGCCTCTTTATAAAAGCCGGCGCCTGTAGCCAGACCCAGCCCGGCCGCGCCCCAGATGATAGCCGATGTCGTCAGGCCGGATATGACGTCATTGCTTTTACGCAGGATCACGCCCGCGCCGATAAAACCGACGCCGGAAATGATTTGGGCGGGAAGGCGGAGCGGATCCATCATGATACGGTAATATTTCGGGAAATGATATGCCGCATTAATGCTGACGATCGTCAGCATACAGGAGCTGACGGCGATGACGATACAGGTTTTCAGTCCGAGCGGTTTGTTTTTCAGTTCGCGTTCAAGACCGATGATCATGCCGATCAGCGTGGCAATGCCCAGCTTTAATAAAATGTCTGGTTCGATAGGCCAGCTCAATTTGCACAGCACCTCCGCAATTTTTCTTATAATAAATTGATATGATTTTCTCACAGTATTTATAGCAGGACAAGTGCGGAAGAAAAAAGCCGTCAGGGATAAAATCTGACGGCTTTTTGTCTATTTCTTGTTTTTCAAAAGAGCTTCCATCCGGCTGAACAGCTGATAAGAAGCATCGGCCGGTTTTTTGGTCAGCAGGCTGACGGCAATACCGGCAATCAGACTGAGGAAGAACCCTGGAATGATTTCGTATACCCCGGTTGAAGCGGCAAGCCCTGTCGTAATCCAGATTAAAACGGCCGCGGCCCCGGTAATCATCGCCGCAAGCGCTCCCCATTCATTCATCCGTTTCCAGTACAGACTGAGCAAGAGCGCCGGGCCGATAGCCGAACCGAAGCCTGCCCACGCATACCCGACCAGATCAAGAATGGTGCTGTTCGGATTCATGGATAGCAGGATGGCGATAACGGCCACGATCAATACCGAAAGGCGTCCGGTCATGACCAATTCTTTATCGCTCGCTTCCCGTCTGAAAAAGGCGCGGTATAAATCTTCCGTAATGGCGCTTGCCGTTACGAGAAGCTGTGAGGAAATGGAACTCATGATCGCCGCTAAAATGGCGGACAGCAAGAAGCCCGTAATCAGCGGATGGAACAAGATTTTAGAAAAAATAATGAAAATCGTTTCCGGATCTTTTACGGAGACCCCGAAGTGATGAGAATACGCAACCCCGATAATCCCGGTCAGCAATGAGCCGACAACTGAAATAAACATCCAGCTCATCCCGATTCTGCGGGCGGGTTTTAAATCTTTCACTTCTTTAATCGCCATAAATCGTACGATGATATGAGGCTGGCCGTAATAGCCGAGTCCCCATGCCAAATAAGAAATAATGCTAATGACGCTCGCGCCTTTAAAGATATCCAATAGTTTCGGGTTAACGGCGTTGATCGAATCAATCGTCGTTGAAACGCTCCCGAGCTGGGTAAAAGCAACGATCGGCACAAGCACTAATGCCGCAAACATGATCGCTCCCTGTACAAAGTCAGTCAGACTGACAGCGAGGAAACCGCCAAACAGCGTATAAAGCACAACTACACCCGCCGTTAAAAACAAACCGAATTTGTAGTCGGCGCCGAATGCCGATTCAAATAACCTGCCTCCGGATACCATCCCGGACGATGTGTACAGTGTGAAAAAGATCATAATAATCACGGCGGAAACAATTTTCAGCAATGATGACGAGTGGCGGAATCGTTTATCGAAAAAATCGGGAATCGTAATCGCATCATCCGCAACTTCCGTGTAAGCGCGCAGCCTCGGAGCAAGCAGCAGATAATTTGAATACGCGCCGATCGTCAAACCGAGCGCCAGCCATAAGGTCGATAACCCCGTTGCGAACATTGCGCCGGGAACTCCCATCAGCATCCATGCGCTCATATCCGCCGCACCTGCGGACAGCGCCGTTACGAACGGACCGAGTCCTCTTCCGCCCAGCATGTAATCATTAATATTCGTTGTCTTTCTGAATGCGTACCAGCCGATTAACAGCATGGCGGCAAAGTAAATGCCAAGAGATATAATTAATTCAATACTCACGTTTTTGGACCCTCTCTTCTTTCATGTAAATGTTGCATCACCTCTGTAGATTAGTAGTGCCGGCGATCCAGCCTGCCTTTAGTCATCTTTCGATGGGGATCGCATGATTTAGTGCCGGCTATGGTTACTAAACCTAACAAAGTATCCCCGATCAATCAACTCTCGAAACCTGGCCCGCTCAAGGAAAAAATCCCCGCCAACCTAGAACAGCTTAAAGAAGAAAGCGCTACCAATAAATTATAAAAGTAAAAATTTTCTGACATATAATTCGTTTCTCTTTCTCCCCGATTTAGGATAAAATAGAGAGGGTTTCATCATGCCTCAGAAGGCGGCGTTTTGTTGCTTTAGAGGGCTCGTTTTTGATATGATCAGTATTATATGACGAAACGGAGAATTATGCGGAGGTGGATCTTATGTCACGAATTTCTATAGAAGAAGTAAAGCATGTCGCTCATTTGGCGAGACTCGCCATTACGGATGAAGAAGCTGAAATGTTCACAGAACAGCTTGACAGCATCATCTCGTTTGCCGAGGAGCTTAATGAAGTGGACACGGATAACGTGGAACCGACAACACACGTGCTGAAAATGAAAAACGTAATGAGAGAAGATGAAGCGGGTAAAGGCCTTCCGGTCGAGGATGTCATGAAAAATGCTCCCGATCATAAAGACGGCTATGTCCGTGTGCCATCTATTCTGGATTAAAGGAGGGAGACAGTATGTCATTATTTGATCACAAAATCACAGAACTGAAACAAATGATACATAAAAAAGAAATCAAGATTTCCGATCTTGTTGATGAATCTTACAAACGGATCGCATCCGTGGATGATAAGGTGCAGGCGTTTTTACAGCTTGATGAAGAAAGAGCCCGCGCTTACGCGAAAGAACTTGACGAAGCGGTTGACGGACGGTCTGAACACGGTCTTCTCTTCGGAATGCCGATCGGCGTCAAAGACAACATCGTGACCAAAGGGCTTCGCACAACATGCTCAAGCAAAATCCTCGAAAACTTCGATCCGATTTACGATGCGACGGTTGTGGAGCGTCTTCAAGCCGCTGAAGCCGTCACGATCGGAAAGCTGAATATGGACGAGTTCGCGATGGGTTCTTCTACTGAAAACTCCGCGTACAAAGCGACGAAAAACCCTTGGAATCTCGATACGGTTCCCGGCGGATCAAGCGGCGGTTCCGCAGCTGCGGTTGCAGCGGGCGAAGTGCCGTTTTCACTCGGATCTGATACGGGCGGCTCCATCCGTCAGCCGGCTTCTTTCTGCGGCGTCGTCGGATTAAAGCCTACATACGGACGCGTGTCACGTTACGGTTTGGTCGCTTTTGCGTCTTCACTTGACCAGATCGGACCGATCACAAGAAACGTAGAAGATAACGCATTCCTGCTTCAGGCGATTTCAGGCCCGGACAAAATGGACTCTACGAGCGCCAATGTCGAAGTGCCGGACTTTCTTTCTTCATTAACTGGCGATATTAAAGGCTTAAAAATCGCCGTGCCGAAAGAATATCTCGGAGAAGGCGTCGGCAAAGAAGCGAAAGAATCGGTTTTAGCCGCTTTAAAAGTGCTTGAAGACCTCGGAGCGACATGGGAAGAAGTATCTCTGCCGCACAGCAAATACGCGCTTGCGACGTATTATCTGCTGTCTTCTTCCGAAGCGTCTGCAAACCTTGCGCGCTTTGACGGCATCCGCTACGGCTACCGCTCAGACAATGCGGACAACCTGATTGACCTTTATAAACAGACACGCTCTGAAGGCTTCGGCAACGAAGTAAAGCGCCGCATCATGCTCGGCACCTTCGCGCTCAGCTCCGGCTACTATGACGCGTATTACAAAAAAGCGCAAAAAGTGCGCACGCTTATTAAAAAAGATTTTGAAGACGTATTTGAGAAATACGATGTCATCGTCGGACCGACAACGCCGACACCGGCATTCAAAATCGGCGAAAAAACCAGCGATCCGCTCACAATGTACGCCAACGATATTTTAACGATCCCTGTCAACCTCGCGGGTGTGCCGGGAATCAGCGTGCCGTGCGGATTTGCGGACGGACTGCCGCTCGGATTGCAAATCATCGGAAAACACTTCGATGAAGGCACTGTATACCGCGTCGCTCATGCTTTTGAGCAGGCAACAGATCATCATAAAGCGAAACCTGAACTGTAAGGGGTGAAATGAAGTGAACTTTGAAACGGTAATCGGACTTGAAGTCCATGTGGAATTAAAAACAAAATCTAAAATTTTCTCAAGCTCACCGACGCCATTCGGCGCGGAAGCGAATACCCAAACAAGCGTCATCGACCTCGGCTATCCCGGCGTGCTGCCCGTTTTGAACAAAGAAGCGGTCGAATTCGCGATGAAAGCCGCAATGGCTTTGAACTGTGAAATCGCAACGGATACGAAGTTTGACCGAAAAAACTATTTCTACCCGGACAACCCGAAGGCATATCAAATATCTCAATTTGACAAGCCGATCGGCGAAAACGGCTGGATTGAAATCGAAGTCGGCGGAAAAACGAAAAAAATTGGCATTACCCGTCTTCACCTTGAAGAAGATGCGGGAAAACTGACGCATACGGGCGACGGCTATTCCCTCGTTGACTTCAACCGCCAGGGCACGCCGCTTGTCGAGATTGTATCTGAGCCGGATATCCGCACACCTGAGGAAGCTTACGCATATCTCGAAAAGCTGAAATCAATTATCCAATACACAGGTGTTTCCGACTGTAAAATGGAAGAAGGTTCACTGCGCTGTGACGCCAACATTTCCCTCCGTCCGATCGGCCAGGAGAAATTCGGCACAAAAACGGAGCTGAAAAACCTGAATTCCTTCGCGTTCGTGCAAAAAGGACTTGAGCATGAAGAGAAACGCCAAGAGCAGGTGCTTCTGTCAGGCGGAGTCATTCAGCAGGAGACGCGCCGCTACGATGAAGCGACGAAAAAAACCATTTTGATGCGTGTCAAAGAAGGTTCGGACGACTATCGTTATTTCCCTGAGCCTGACCTTGTCGAGCTCTGCATTGATGACGAATGGAAAGAACGCGTAAGAGCAACCATTCCTGAGCTTCCGGACGAGCGCCGCAAGCGTTATATCGAAGAGCTCGGTCTGCCGGCTTATGACGCAATGGTTCTGACGCTGACGAAAGAAATGGCTGATTTCTTCGAAGAAACGGTCAATAAAGGCGCGGAAGCCAAGCAGGCATCAAACTGGCTGATGGGTGAAGTGTCAGCTTACCTGAATGCCGAACAAAAAGAGCTTGAGGATGTCGCACTGACTCCTGAAGGCCTTGCCGGCATGATTAAGCTGATTGAAAAAGGAACCATCTCGTCCAAAATCGCGAAGAAAGTCTTTAAAGAATTAATTGAAAAAGGCGGCGACGCAGAAAAAATCGTTAAAGAAAAAGGCCTCGTGCAGATTTCTGACGAAAGCGTGCTTCTGAAGCTGGTAACAGATGCGCTTGACAGCAACCCGCAGTCAATTGAAGACTTCAAAAACGGAAAAGACCGCGCGATCGGCTTCCTTGTCGGGCAGATTATGAAAGCCTCAAAAGGACAGGCCAACCCGCCGATGGTCAACAAAATCTTACTTGAAGAAATCAAAAAACGATAAAAAAAGCAGCCGCCTGAAAGGGCGCTGCTGATACGGAGACCGGTAAGCGCCGGTCTCTTTTTTTATAAGCTGAAATAGGTTTCAATGGAAGACCGCAGCGTTTCAATCTGCTCATTTCCGCTGCCTGCCAAGTTGGATAGCATTCCTTTAATAATCGGTTTTCGCGGCTCTTCCTTTGCGTATTCCTCTTCAATGACTTCAAGCGATACGAGGACGTCCTCAGGCAGCCCCTGCTGTGCTTTTATCTTTTGAATATCCGCAAGCAGCCTTTCTCTGTCCGCCGCGGGCTGAGTGAAGATATCCTCCGGCAGCAGCGGATCGGGATTGTCTCTTATCAGTCCCGTAATCAGATCATCGATTCTGGCAATCAGAAAGGCCGCCACGTTTTCCGTCCGGAATGCCGTATGTTCATTAAAAATCAAGAAATGAATATAGGAGCTCACTATTCCTTGCGCCATAACGGACGCATCCGCTATAAACGGTATGACGGCATCTCCGTAAACGGAGAGCAACGCATCCCGATACAGCATGTTAAATTGAATATTGGCCTCATGAAAATACTGTTTGACCTTTTGATTTTCAGGAATGACCTTTTCGCTCAGCAAGAGAATGATAAAATCCTTGTGCTCCATAAATTCCTGGAATTGATAAGCGATTTGTTTTCGGAATACGTCCTTAGGCGGTTTATGCTGATGTTCTGTTTTGATTTTCTTTATTTCTTCCATAGACATGCCGATGTAATACTCACATGCTGACAGCAAAAGGTCTTCTTTTGATTTGAAATGGAGATAGAAGGCTCCTTTTGAAATTCCGCATTCACCGGCGATTTCCTGAATGGTTGTTGAAGAAAACCCTTTTTTGGCAAATAAATGGATGCCTGTTTTTATGATTTTCTCTTTTTTTTCGTTCATGACGTGCTTCCCCTTAATCCTGAAAAATTTAGAAAAATTTACTGCCTTATTAGTTGACGATGTTGAGTTATACCGTTTAGTATTATATAGAATGACCAGTCAGTCAATAAAAATTAACGGAGGACATGATGAACCACATTATTAACTTTGTACTGAAGAACAAATTCGCAGTTTGGCTGATGACGATTATCGTTACTGTAGCAGGGCTGTATGCCGGTATGAATATGAAGCAGGAATCCATACCGGACGTCAACATGCCTTACCTCTCAGTAAATACGACTTATCCCGGAGCTGCTCCGAGTCAAGTTGCGGATGACGTGACAAAACCGATCGAGCAGGCGGTGCAGAATTTAGAAGGAGTGAGCGTCGTAACGTCCACATCCTCTGAAAACGTCTCATCGGTTATGATTGAATATGATTACAACAAGGATATGGACAAGGCGAAAACCGAAGTCGCTGAAGCGCTGGACAGTGTCAGCCTTCCTGATGACGCGAAAAAACCTGACATTTCCCGTTACAGCCTCAACTCTTTCCCGATTTTGACGCTCAGTGTGACAAGCGGCAAAAGCTCGCTTGAAGATCTGACCAAAAATGTGGAAAACACTCTCGTTCCTAAGCTTGAAGGCATTCAGGGCGTTGCGTCCGTACAAGTTTCCGGACAGCAGGAAGAGCAGGTGGAATTCTCTTTCAAAGACAAAAAAATGAAAGAGTACGGACTTGATGAAGATACCGTCAAGAAAGTGATCCAAGGCTCTGACGTCAATACGCCGCTTGGATTGTACACATTCGGCAACAAAGAAAAATCAGTTGTCGTTAACGGAAATATTACGTCAATTAAAGATCTGAAAGAGATGAGAATTCCGGTCACATCTTCTTCTGCCGCTCAAGGTCAAGCGGGCGGAGCCGGTGCGGCATCTGCGGCGGACGCTCAGGCTATGCAGCAGGCACAGCAAAGCGCATCAGCAGGGGTGCCGACAGTCAAGCTTTCTGACATTGCCGACATTAAAGATGTGAAAAAAGCTGAATCCATTTCCCGCACGAACGGAAAGGACAGTATCGGAATTAATATCGTAAAAGCCAATGACGCCAACACGGTAGAAGTGGCCGATGCGATTAAAGATGAACTGAATCAATACAAACAAGACCACAAAGGGTTCAAGTACAGCTCGACTCTTGATATGGCAGAGCCGATTACAGAGTCAGTGGATACGATGTTAAGCAAAGCGATTTTCGGCGCGATTTTTGCGGTCGTGATCATTCTCTTATTCTTAAGAGATATTAAATCAACGATGATTTCTATCGTTTCCATCCCGCTGTCACTGCTGATTGCGCTTCTTGTGCTGAATCAGCTTGATGTCACATTGAACATAATGACGCTCGGTGCGATGACGGTCGCCATCGGACGGGTAGTTGACGACTCGATTGTCGTGATCGAAAACATTTACCGCCGCATGAGGCTGAAAGATGAACCTTTACGCGGGAAGCAATTGGTGCGTGAAGCGACGAAAGAAATGTTTAAACCGATCATGTCATCAACGATCGTAACCATTGCCGTATTCCTGCCGCTTGCCATGGTCGGCGGACAGATCGGCGAACTGTTTATGCCGTTTGCATTAACAATCGTCTTCGCGCTTGCCGCATCACTGTTGATTTCGATCACACTGGTGCCGATGCTTGCGCACAGCTTATTCAGAAAATCGCTCACAGGCGCACCTGTTAAAGCGAAAGAGCATAAGCCGGGCAGATTGGCTAATTTCTATAAAAAAGTGCTGAATTGGTCATTAAGACATAAATGGATTACATCTATCATCGCGGTTCTGATGCTTGTCGGCAGTTTGTTCCTCGTACCTCTGATCGGCGCGAGCTACCTGCCAGCGCAAGCGGACAAAACGATGCAGCTCACATACACGCCTGAACCGGGCGAAACGAAAAGCGAAGCTGAAAAAGCTGCGCAAAAAGCGGAAGACATGCTGCTTAAACGCAAACATGTCGATACCGTTCAGTATTCTTTAGGCTCGCAAAGTCCGCTCGGCGGAAGTTCAAACGGCGCATTGTTCTACGTGAAATACGAGGATGACACGCCTGATTTTGACAAAGAAAAAGACAATGTCTTAAAAGAAATCAAAAAAACATCCAGCCGCGGCGAATGGAAATCACAAAATTTCAGTTCGTCAGGCAACAACAACGAATTAACGTACTATGTGTACGGAGATTCAGAGTCTGATATTAAAGGCACGGTCAAAGACATCGAAGGCATTATGAAAAAGCAGAAGGATCTGAAAGACATCAACTCAGGCCTTTCCAGCACATATGATGAGTACACGTTCGTCGCGGACCAGGAGAAACTCAGCAAGCAGGGTCTGACGGCTTCGCAAATCTCCCAAGCCCTGATGTCCCAAACATCACAGTCTCCTTTGACAACGGTGAAAAAAGACGGCAAAGAGCTTGACGTCAACATCAAAACAGAAAAAGATCAGTATAAGAGTGTAAAAGAATTAGAGGATAAAACCATCACATCGCCTGCAGGTCAAGAAGTAAAAATCGGCGATGTGGCGAAAGTGAAAAACGGCACGACATCCGATACCATTTCCAAACGCGACGGCAAAGTGTATGCTGACGTAACGGCAACCGTCACTTCTGACAACGTCACGAAGGTGTCATCAGCCGTTCAAAAGAAAGTTGACAAACTGGATAAACCGGACAATGTCTCCATTGATACCGGCGGTGTATCAGCGGATATTGCTGATTCCTTTACGAAACTCGGCTTAGCGATGCTTGCCGCAATCGCTATAGTATACCTCGTTCTTGTGATCACGTTCGGCGGAGCATTAGCGCCGTTTGCGATTCTGTTCTCGCTTCCGTTTACAGTCATCGGCGCATTAGCCGGACTGTATGTATCCGGAGAGACGATCAGTCTGAACGCCATGATCGGTATGCTGATGCTGATCGGAATCGTCGTCACAAACGCGATTGTCTTAATTGACCGCGTCATCCATAAAGAAGCGGAAGGCCTATCGACGAGAGAAGCGCTCCTGGAAGCCGGCTCTACGAGATTGCGTCCGATTCTGATGACGGCGATCGCGACAATCGGCGCCCTGCTTCCATTGGCATTGGGCTTTGAAGGCGGAAGCCAGGTCATTTCTAAAGGACTCGGTGTCACCGTTATCGGCGGTTTAATCAGTTCGACTCTGCTGACTCTTCTGATTGTGCCGATCGTATATGAAGTATTAGCGAAATTCCGTAAGAAAAAACCTGGAACGGAAGAAGAGTAAGACAGCGGGCCTTGGCTCCTTAAACGGAGCCGGGGCCTTTTTTCTTCTGGCAATTCCTGTACATATTGTTGCGATTTTCTCAAGTCATAGTATAATTAAAGGTTGTTAGTGTTAATAATGGATCGGATACTCTTAAGTAGGATGATGAGATAATGAAACGTGCACGCATAATATACAATCCGACTTCAGGACGGGAGCTTTTTAAGAAAAATCTTGCCCAGGTCCTGCAAAAATTTGAACAAGCCGGTTATGAAACCTCCACCCATGCCACCACATGCGCGGGGGATGCCACCCACGCCGCAACAGAAGCCGCTTTGCGGGAGTTTGACCTGATTATCGCAGCCGGCGGAGACGGAACGATTAATGAAGTCGTCAACGGCCTCGCGCCGTTAGACAAACGCCCGACACTCGGCATCATTCCGGTCGGCACAACAAATGACTTCGCCAGAGCGCTGGGCATTCCGAGAGAGAATATACTGAATGCCGCTGATACCGTCATTAACGGCGTAGCCCGCCCGATCGACATCGGACAGGTGAACGGTCAGTACTTTATCAACATCGCCGGCGGAGGCCGTCTGACGGAGCTGACGTATGATGTGCCAAGCAAACTGAAAACGATGCTCGGCCAGCTTGCTTATTATTTAAAGGGAATGGAAATGCTGCCTTCACTTCGACCGACAGAAGTCGAGATTGAATATGACGGCAAGCTGTTTCAAGGGGAAATTATGCTGTTTTTAGTGACGCTGACCAACTCGGTCGGCGGATTCGAGAAGCTGGCCCCTGATTCCAGCCTGAATGACGGCATGTTTGATTTAATTATTTTGAAAAAAGCCAATCTCGCGGAATTTATCAGAGTCGCGAGCATGGCGCTCAGAGGCGATCATATTAACGATCAGCACATTATTTACACAAAAGCGAACCGCGTGAAAGTCAATGTATCGGAAAAGATGCAGCTGAACCTGGACGGCGAATACGGCGGCATGCTGCCCGGCGAATTCGTGAATCTGTACCGTCATATTCACGTCATCATGCCGAAGGAGAAAGCGGAACAGCTGGATGACTAATACGCGGACAAAATCCTAAAACAGTATTCGTTTTAGGATTTTGTCATCTTTTCAGCGTGATCGGAAACCTTTGAAGGCTGACATTGAATTTGAAGGTTTGCCAGCACGCTGAAACAAGGCTTTTGGTAAAACGAGAGGTGATTATAGATGAAAATGAAACCCCCGATAGAAAAAAATGAATACTATGACGTGACATTTGAGGATTTGACGCATGAAGGAGCAGGCGTCGCAAAGGTTCAGGGCTTCCCGATCTTCGTGCCGAACGCCCTGCCTGAGGAAAAAGCGCAAATCAAAGTGACACGCGTCAAAAAAGGCTTCGCTTTCGGCCGCTTGATTGAGCTGAAGGAAGAAAGCCCGCACAGAACGGATGCCCCGTGTCCGATCTACAAACAATGCGGCGGCTGCCAGCTTCAGCACATGACCTATGAAGGCCAGCTCTTGTTTAAACAGAAACAAGTCAAAGATGTCTTAGAACGGATCGGCAAGCTGGACCTCTCAAACGTCACCGTGCACCCGACGCTCGGCATGGAAGACCCGTGGAACTACAGAAACAAAGCGCAGGTGCCGGTAGGAGAAAGAGAAGGCGGACTCGTCGCCGGATTCTATCAGCAAAGAAGCCATGACATCATCGACATGAGCGCCTGCCTGATTCAGCAATCCAAAAACGACGAAGCCGTCCAAGCCGTCAAAGACATCTGCGCAGCATACGGTGTCAAAGCCTACAACGAAGAACGCCACAAAGGCTGGCTCCGTCACATCATGGTCAGATATGGCGTCGTCACGGGCGAAATGATGATCGTCTTCATCACAAGAACAGGCGATTTTCCGCACAAAGCGAAGATCATCGAAGACATCACAGCGCAATTCCCGCACGTCAAATCCATCGTGCAGAACATCAATCCAAACAAAACAAACGTGATCTTTGGGGACGAAACAAACGTCATCTGGGGCGAAGAATACATCTACGACCTCATCGGAGACGTCAAATTCGCCATCTCCGCCAGATCGTTCTATCAGGTCAACCCGGAACAGACAAAAGTGCTCTACGACAAAGCGCTTGAGTACGCGGAGCTGCAAGGAGAAGAAACCGTCATCGACGCCTACTGCGGCATCGGAACCATTTCTCTCTTCTTAGCGAAGCAGGCGAAAAAAGTGTACGGCGTCGAAATCGTGCCGGAAGCCATCGGGGATGCGAAACGCAACGCTGAGCTGAATGGCATCACAAACGCGGAATTCGCAGTCGGAGAAGCGGAAACCGTCATTCCGAAATGGTATGAAGAAGGCATCACGGCAGATACGCTAGTCGTCGACCCGCCAAGAAAAGGCTGCGACGAAGCCCTCCTGCGGACGATCATCGACATGAAACCGAAGCGGGTGGTGTACGTGTCCTGTAATCCAGGAACGCTTGCAAGAGACCTGAGGGTGCTTGAGGATGGCGGATATCAGACGCTCGAAGTGCAGCCTGTGGATATGTTCCCGCATACGAATCATGTGGAGTGTGTGGCTGTGCTGGAATTAAGAGAAGGCAACTAACCCTTAGGGATGGTTGCCTTTTTTAATCCGCATTTTTTTTTGCATTCAGGACGAACTCGTGACATGAGAGGAGTGCCAGAAGATGTTTGGTTAACGTCTATAATATAGCTTTCTATACATCTCTTTATTAATATTCACTTTAGAGGGGCAGCTTTTTTAATACACTTTCATATCTTGTTTTTTCTCCTTACTAATCATTACTTTTTCTAAATAACTCTTAAGAAATACATTATCTATCCTATCCGGGATGTAACCCAGACGTTTATTTAATATATTCTCTATGATATACATTTTCTTTGTGTAATATTGGTAATTATCCGTTGCGATTTGAACACTTTCTGATTCATTTCCCTTTTCTGATTCAAGTCGAGATTTATATAGCTGATCATACTTCTGTTTGCGTATTTTTCTTGAGAGCCGCAGTAAATGAAATAATTCAATTGTTGGCAGAGTCATTAGTTCTGGTGTAGACTTATCCAAATCTAATTCAGAAGTATGCTCACGATATTCTATGATTTCACGTTTGCCATCTCTCTGAACATTATGTATGTACATTAAGCAAAAACTACAGTAATACTGATTATCCTTTTGAATTGAAGTTGCACAATAAGGGCATGTTTCCATTATGTTCTCCTTTCTTAATGTTCTAAGATAGTATGTATTTCGGTTGTAAACAGGAATTTTAAATAGTATTGAAATTCTTAACCAATAAAAAACCCTTTTAATGATAAAAAGTTTATTGAATATAGCATGTATAAATTTCCTGCAAAATCAATAGTGATCCCCTTGTATAGAAAATCCACCGATCCCTAAATCCAATAACAAAACCCGAAAATAATAAATTATATCGTTATAATCAAGATAATTATTTATAAAAAGATAATAAAGTTGGATAAAAATGAGAAAATCCTGGCGGGAATGACGATATAAAGTTAGTGAACAACGGTATAGAATCTTATTTTTCGAGGTGAACAGAATGGGAGAAGAACAAGACATTATTACAGTAACCGATCTGCGCAAAAAATATGGATCATTTGAAGCAGTGAAAGGGGTATCCTTTTCTGTCAAACGCGGCGAGCTGTTTGCATTTCTGGGAACGAACGGTGCAGGGAAATCGACCACTATCGATATTCTCTGTACGCTGATTAAAAAGACATCCGGAAAAGTGGTAATAGATGGTTATACGCTTGGTGAGGGGAAAGAGAATAATCATATCCGCAAAAAGATCGGAGTTGTTTTCCAAGAGAGCATTTTGGATGAACGATTGACCGTTTATGAAAATATCATGAACCGCGGACAATATTATCATTTAAGCAAGGCACAAGTGCAAGAGAACTATCAGTTTGTAACAGACTATTTAAAATTGGATGATATTAAGGAGAAAAAATACAGCGATTTGTCAGGAGGACAAAGAAGAAGAGCGGATATTGCCCGTGCCATCATCCATAAACCGACTATATTATTTTTAGATGAGCCTACTACAGGTCTTGATCCGCAAACGAGAGTATTTGTTTGGAATGCGATTAAAAGGCTGCAGGAAGAAACAAACATGACGATCTTTTTAACGACCCATTACATGGAGGAGGCCGCTGTGGCTGATAACGTTGTGGTCATCAAAGAAGGACGCCTGATCGCAGAGGGTACACCGAGTCAGCTGAAAGATCAATATGCGTTTGACAGTCTGCATATGATGTTTAAGCAAGGCGTTGATCCGACGGCATGGTTTGAAAATAAACAACTGGATTTTACGGTTAAAAACTCTATTTATTCCCTTCGTGTAGAGTCCACTCTCCAAGCGTTTGACATTTTGAAAGGTCTTGAAGGAAAAATTGAATCTTTCGAAGTGATTAAAGGAAATATGGATGATGTGTTTATCCATATTATCGAAGAACAAGGAAGCAGTTTGCCAGTAAAGGGGAGCATTGCATAAATGAAGTCTTTATCCAGTTTAATCAGCAGAAATATAAAAATATACTTCCGTGATCGAACGCTTTTGCTTCTCTCTTTGCTGTCAGTATTTATCGTCATTCTGTTATATGCCGTGTTCTTACAGCAGACACAGCTGGACGCCATTAAGGCCCTGGTCGGTTCGACAGATGATTCCAAAGAAATGGTGAACGAATGGATGGTGGCGGGATTGCTGTCCATTACAGCTGTGACAACGACTTTAGGCGCTTTCGGAATTATGGTGAAAGATAAAGAAAGCAAGAGAACGTATGACTTTTTAACAGCTCCTTTATCAAGGGCGACCATCCAATTGAGCTATGTCATTCATTCATTTGTCATCGGCTTGATCTTTTCTTTCATCGCCTTTTTAGGCTGTGAAATTTTTCTCGTTTCAACAGGCAGTAAGCTTTTAAGCGGTACAGATATACTTGAAGTATTGGGGATCATTATTCTTTCAGTTGCACTCTCGAGTTCCATAAATTTATTTTTAACGCTGTTTATTCACACACAAAATGCATTTTCGACGTTAAGTACGATTGTCGGAACAGCCATCGGTTTTTTATGCGGAGTATATGTACCGATCGGGGGCGTACCGGTGTTTGTGCAGAAGATTATTATGTATTTCCCTATCAGCCACACCGCCGTTCTGTTCAGAAAAGCGTTTATGACAGACTCAGTTGATAAAGTGTTTAAACATGCTTCTGCGGACCAAATACAGGAATATGAAAAGCATTACGGGATCGTCTACAAGTTAAACGGCCATTTTATCAGTACGGCTGCGAGCTTGTGGGTCATTGTCATTACAGCCATCATATTTACCGTCATATCTATTTTCATATTTAAAAAACAAAATAAATGACTTCTTCAGACGATACATAACGATGTAACAGGCAGCATCCGTTTACTGGATGCTGCCTGTTTTGTTTATCATTATTCTTTTTGTGCTCAATTCTTAATTCCTCAAAAAGTTCTCGGATTTCTCTTAAAAAAGTATTGAAGATGTCTTTATTTACACTGTATCAGGCTGGTAGATCTTGCGAATAAATCAGTTGACATTTTTCTGGTGTCTTGAAGTGAAAGAGAACCATGGTAGAGTCATCTAATACTTCTGCATAAAGATATATTTTTGCCCATTCACAAGGTATGATGTCATTTAATTTATCACAAATAATCTGGTACAAATCTTGCATTTTTTTAGTTTCCAACCTTTTAAACTCCTATTGTCGAGAGATCTTAGTTATAAAAAATAGCCCAGCAAAGAAGTGCTGAGCCATTATTGATTTATAGACCGAAGTAGTTTATTACAAATTCTTTATCGTCCTCATCTTTAGGCAAAATCCCCAAGTTTTGATATTCCCATACCACTTGCCGTTGTGTTCCGTTTAAGTCTGAGGCGATGACATCGGTGTAATCGTAGTCAATTGAGAATTTACCGCTTCGTTCGAGATGCAAAGTGAGGTTTGTCCATAAGTCCTCGTTGTTTGTTTTAAATTGATCCCGTAACTCTTCAAAGTAATCTTGCAATTCATATAGAAGTTCGTCATATATATCTTCATCAACATTAAAATGTTCAGGAATATCGTGTGAATATATATATTCCTAATTTTGTGGAGTACTAAAGAAGAAGTAAACTTCTGAAGAATCATCTAAAATTTCGGCATAAAGAGCAACCTTCTCCCACTCAGAGGGGATAATTTCATTTATTTGCTCAGCGATTTTTTGATATAGTTCGCCCATTTTTTCAGTTTCCACAATATCAGAATCCTTTTTAATTTTTTTTAGCCGTTTGAAAGCTTATTATATGTTTAGATACTCTTCTATGAATTTTCTATCGTCCTCATCTTTAGGCAAAATCCCTAAATTTTGATATTTCCAAACATCTCGTCTTTGAAGGTCATCAAGTTCAGACAATAAAACATCATCATCGTTATAATCAATTGAAAACTTTCCGGTGTTTTCTAATTTTAAAGTGAGATTAGTCCAAATATCTTGGTTGCCTAGTTTAAATTCTTCTTTTAGTTCTTCAAATAGCTCTTGAAGTTCAATCAGCAGTTGATCGTAAATCTCTTCGCTTACATTAAATTGTTCAGGTATATAATGAGAATATAAGTAATCACCATTAGTTGGTGTTGTAAAATAAAAGTATATATCCGCTGAGTCATCAAGTATTTCAGCATATAAAACGATCTTTTCCCATTGAGATGGAATCATTTCATTTAGATGTTCAGCAATCTTTTGATATAGTTGTTCCATTTTTTCAGCTACCATTAATGATCCTCTACCTTTGTTGATAGCATTATTTAATATTTAGATAATCCTTAACAAATTCTTTGTCCTCTTCGTCTTCAGGGAAAATCCCCAAGTTATTGAACTCCCAAATCATTTGTCTTTCGTATTCGTCCAAATCAGATTCAATAACATCTTCATAATCATAATCAATTGAGAACGTTCCATCGCTTTCAAGATTCAGTGTCAAATTTGTCCATGTTTTGGGGTTATTTTCTTTAAATTCAGTGTGTAACTGCATAAACAACTCTTGGAGGTCTAGTAGTAGTCCGGTATAAATTTTTTTACTGACCTGAAATTGTTCTGGTATGTCATGAGAGTATATATATTCATCGTTTTCGGGTGTTTGAAAGAAAAAATAAACTTCTCTGGAACCGTCTAGTATTTCTGCATACAGAACAACTTTGCTCCATTCAGAAGGAATTATTTTTCCTAGGACATCAGTTATTTTTAGATAAGCTTTTTCTAACATCATTATCCCAACTTTATTAAATTGGATTTTCAGGATATTCATCTAAATATTTTTTTATTAATTTTTGTAATGATGGATCCTTAGGTTCTTCCCTTAAATATTTGAATTTCCAGATGATAAGCTGATCACTGATACTATAATCTGTCTTAAACCAATCTGTATAATCAAAGTTGACAGTTAATTTCCCTGATCTTTCAAGGCTAAGAGTGAAAGAATAAAATAATTCTTGATCATGATCTTTGAAAACATCTCTCATTTTTTCGCTTAGTTTAAATAATTCCATCTCATACTGATCGAATTCATTTTCCAAAAAGAATTCACTCCCAGCCGTAGCTATTTTGGACAAAGTTCTATCAAGTCATGAAATAAGGAAGTTCTACCGTGGTTTTGGGACCGAATAAAGGCTCTGTTTTTATATAAAGATCACAAATGACTTCGTTCATTTCTTGATAATCAAGTTCGTTGTATCCTATTTCTTTAAAATTTGAATTCACTTTTGTGCCTATTCTGTTGATTCATAGAATAAGTCTCTGTGCTGAAACCATCTAAAGTTGAAGTTGACCTAAGGAGATCAACATTTTTTATTTTGAACCTGTGCTATAGATAATAAACAGGAGCTAATTTCTAAATCATAAGTTTTCCAGAGTAATTTACATGAAACTCATTACTTCTCGTATTGAGGAAATTCAAAGTAAAATGAAGCAGAGGTCCAGATTTCACCCATGCTTATATCTCAAATTGTATCTCCATTGTTTTTACAAATGTTTTATTCTTTGGGGAGTGTATAGCTGTTACATAATGATAGATAATTGTTCTGAGAAAGGTTAGCCTCATTATAGAGTTAATTTATTTTATATAGAAAACATTTAAATCTATGGTTTATAAAAAATAGCCCAGCAGAGTAGGGCTGAGCTATTTTTTAATTATAGACCGAGGTAACTAATTACAAATTCTTTATCATCCTCATCTTCAGGCAAAATACCAAGGTTTTTATATTCCCATATTGCGATTCTTTCATATCCATCTAATTCTGATGTTAAAATATCATCATAATTATAATCTAATTGGAATTCTCCGCTGCTCTCCAATGTTAGTGTAAGGTTCGTCCAAACATCATTGTTATTATTTCTGTGTTCAGTTCTTAATTTTTCAAAAAGTTCTCTTAGCTCTCTTAACAACGTCTTGAAGATATCCTTGCTTACGTTGTAATGGCTAAGTATATCTTGTGAATAAATAATTTGACTATTTTCTGGTGTTCTGAAGTGAAAAAGAACCATTGTGGAATCATCTAATACTTCTGCATAAAGATAAATTTTTGTCCATTCACAAGGTATGATGTCATTCAATTTCTGACTAATAAGCTGATACAAATCTTGCATTTTCCTAGTTTCCAATCTTTTCACCTTCAATCGTCGAGAAATCTTAGTTATCAAAAATAGCCCAGCATTGAAGGCTGAGCTATTTTTGATTATTGTAAAATAGATTATTCTTCTTCCGAATTGAGATAGTGTTCCAAGAACTCCCTGTTTTTCTTACTAGTAGGAGCCAAACCTAAATGTTTATATTCCCAAACTATTTGACGTTGAGTACCGTTTAGTTCTGAAGCAATAACATCATCATAATTATAGTCAATTGAAAACTTTCCGGTATGCTCTAGCTTGAGTGTAAGGTTAGTCCAGACGTCTGAGTTATTCGCTTTCCATTCATTTCTTAGTTCATCAAATAAATCTTGTAGTTCGATTAACAGGTCATCATAAATTTGTTCACTTACTTGATAATGTTCCGGAATGTCATGCGAATAAATGAACTCTTCACTATTTTTTGTATTAAAGAAAAAGTATACTTCTCTAGAATCGTCTAAAATCTCTGCGTATAGAGCAACTTTATTCCATTCTGCTGGAATCATTTCATTAATTTGTTCTGCTATTTTTTGATATAATTGGCCCATTTTTTCTGTCTCCATAATATCAACCTCCTGCTTGGTTTCTTATTGTCATATTTTTATATCTGCCGTCACCAACTTTATACTTTACTTTAAATAAAGTTGGTCTTAGTGAATCGCCTTGATAAACATTTTCTATTTGCACACTAACTGTTTCGGGAGGTTCTTCTTTAAGAGCTTTTGCCCACTCCTGCTCTATCTCATACCATTTCCCGCCGCTCCTATTAATCTGAGAATTCATTGGCACGATGTTGTCGAATTGGCCTGAGCCTTTGAATTGGGTGGCGATTAGGTGGCCTCCGTCGTCATCTGTCAGACGGTCTGGTTTGCCTGCTTTTGACTGTGCATATTGGTTGCGTTTTGCTTCTCCCAGCTGCAAGTCTGCTTTGACACTTGTAATTCTACCATAGTTGTCAGTGGTGTACGTGTAGCCTTCTTTTGTTTTATAGATGACATTCGGCTTCAATACTTTCTTTCTGGTCCATTTCGCAAAATGCTCGCCGTATTTGACCGTTACCGGCGGTACATGCGGTGCCGGTGTCCGTCTGCCGCTTGCGGAGGTTCCGTACGGTTTCGGCAGGATGACCTTGGCGAATTTCTGAAGTCCTTCTTTAAGTGTGACCCCGTTGACTGCGTTGTAAGGAACGCCCGCCGGCACTACGTCGTGACGCGGATGATACGGGAGAATATCACCCAGGGTGAGATCTCCGATTTGATGTAACTTGGTTTTGACACGTTTTTTTGATACTTCTATGCCTGTGTTTACTTTTTGTTTGATGTGATCAACGGTTTGTTTTGAGACCGTTATCGCTTTTTGTGCTGCGGCGGATTTGCGTGCTGCTGTTTTGACTTTGGTTGTCACTTTGGCGGCTGTGCCTGTTTTTGAGACGGCGCCGACGCCTTTTGTGCCGACGACTGATGTCACAACGGTGCCCACTGCATATGACACCCATCTTGCTCTTGAGTAGGTGTCGCCATTCACCATGTCTTTTTGGTACGATTCTTCGATTGCCGCTGAAATGGCTTCATACGTCTTGATCGGGTGAGCCACCGCTCCTGTAATGGCTTCAACCGTTCCGCCCGGATCTGTGACCATATCCCATAGGCCTGTGACCGCGTCTTTTCCGGAATCATAAAGGCCGACGGCAACGCCTTTGAAACCGTCTGTAAGTTCACGCGTGTTTTCAATCTGAGTGAAGTAGCGCTGCTGTTCTTTTGTCAGGTTTTTATAGCCGATCGTTTTGGCCATTGAGTAGAATTCATCAGCATTCGCATAATCGTAGTTTTTCAGTCTTTCTTTCAGTTTTTCAATCTCTCGTTCCTTCGCTTCCTCTTTCTTCATCTTCAAATAAGCATCCGAATGTCTTGCGATATCGCCTTTTTTCTTATGGATGTCGCTTTCTCGGTATGCCTTGGCGTTGTAGTGAAGCGGCGTGGCGCTTTTTCCTTTGCCCGTGGCGTTTTGAAGCTGCTGGAAGTCAGCTTGGATGAACTGTTCGTTTGCTTTGGTTTCTGCGTATTCTTTCGTTAGATCGTGATCAAGCTTGCCGAGCTTATGTATCGTTTCGCTTCTTTTTTTGTCAGCTGAGGAAAGCTTTTGATCTGTGCTTTCCGTTGAAAACAGATCAAGCGAGATGATGTCTTCAATCTCTCCGAGGATGGAGCGCATGTCCTTTTTTTGCTCTTCCATAATCGCCTTTGATTTGCTGAGGGCGTGGGTGAGTTCATGTTCCAGAAATGATTCCTCCACATGCGAATTGGAAAGTCCGGCATCTTCGACCTTGCCGGGAAGGCTTGTGAGAAATGCGATTTTCATGTCGATCAGATCAAGCCAGCTGTCTGTGACGCCGGCGTGGTCTTTGAAAAAGGCTTTGATGTTGTCAGCGCCCCGGCCTGAGAAATCATTGTCACCAAGATCAGCCATACCTTGAAACGCTTTTTTCAGATTGACCATCTGGCCGCGCAGTTTTTTGTATTCACCCGCGCGCTGTTTGGCGGCGGCCAGGAGGGTGGTTGCTTCGAAAACTTTCATGACCATATCCTTTCTTTTGTTCGATATCAAAATTTTACCACGGGAGTCAGGATATACAGTGTAGGAAATAGGTAATAAGAATAAAATGAATCTTTTGGCTTGCGACTTCCTTCCTGTATGAAGGGAGGCTTTTTATGTTTTGTACAATAATCCTCAAATTCGGCTTACTGCGCTCCGGTGATTTTAAGCGTGCCTGTTTTTTCTAATGTCTTACACTCGAAACAACCCAACCGCTGAGGTATAATAGAAGCAGAGTATTTATCATACAGATTCAATTCGTGAAAGAGAGTGGAACAAAATGGGCCGTAAGTGGAACAATATTAAAGAAAAGAAAGCATCAAAGGACGCAAATACGAGCCGGATTTACGCGAAGTTCGGCCGTGAGATTTATGTGGCGGCAAAACAAGGCGAGCCAGATCCGGAATCGAACCAGGCGTTAAAAGTGGTGCTTGAGCGCGCGAAGACGTACAGTGTGCCGAAAAATATTATTGAGCGTGCGATTGAAAAGGCGAAAGGCGGCGCGGAGGAGAACTTTGACGAGCTGCGTTACGAAGGTTTCGGGCCGAACGGTTCAATGATCATCGTTGATGCGTTAACGAATAATGTAAACCGCACGGCGCCTGAAGTGCGCGCCGCATTCGGGAAAAACGGCGGAAATATGGGTGTGAGCGGGTCTGTCGCTTACATGTTTGATGCGACCGCCGTTATCGGCGTTGAAGGCAAGACGGCGGATGAAGCGCTGGAATTGCTGATGGAAGCTGATGTGGACGTGCGCGATATTTTAGAAGAGGATGACAGTGTTATCGTGTATGCTGAGCCTGATCAATTCCATGCCGTGCAGGAGGCATTCAAAAATGCCGGCGTTGAAGAGTTCACGGTTGCGGAGCTGACGATGCTTGCGCAAAATGAAGTCGAGCTTCCGGAAGATGCGAAAGCTCAATTCGAAAAGCTGATCGATGTGCTGGAAGACCTCGAAGACGTACAGCAGGTTTATCACAATGTAGATTTAGGCGAATAAAGACAAAAAGGCCGGGGCGGCATAAGTTCCGGCCTTTTTATTTTGCTTATGCGGCCGGCCTGTATCGTATTTCTCCGTAAGCAATTATTGATTATTTCGCCAAAACTGGGCGGATGCCCATACGTTTCCTTCCGCATGTCATAAACTGGACTGTAACCTATGTGAAGGAGCGATAAATCATGAATGAAAGAAGACCGATTTACGGCGGAGGCTATGGCGGCTACGGAGGCTACCCGGGGTACGGTTTTGGCGGCTACGGCGGCTACGGTGGCTACGGCGGCTTCGGAGGATATCCGGGATACGGTTTCGGCGGAGGCTACGGCTACCCGGGGTACGGTTTTGGCGGTTACGGCGGTTACGGCGGTTTTGGCGGCTACGGCGGCTTCGGAGGATATCCGGGGTACGGTTTTGGCGGCTATGGCGGAGGCTACGGCGGCTACCCGTTCCATCACCATCATCATCGGGACAGCCAATATATCTGACCATTCGGGAAAAGCACTCTTGGAACAGCAAGAGTGCTCTTCTCATGTTCTTGCAGCTGTGGTACGATTGGAGCAAAATCATCAAGTACATATGACTTTTCTGTAAATCATGAGCAAGTTGTTTATAAACTGAAAAGCATGATCTGTAAAAATCTCTTTATCGGGAGGTTTTACATGTGAGAAGTGAAGACGAAATGATGAAATTGATTCTTGATATTGCGATGAAGGACGAGAGAATCCGTCTTGTCACTTTAGAGGGATCAAGAACCAATAAAAATGTACCGCGAGACAAATTTCAAGACTATGATATTTCTTATTTTGTGACCGATATGGACTCTTTTATATCTGATGAAAGCTGGCTGGATCAGTTTGGCGAAAGAATGATGATGCAAAAACCTGAAGATATGGAACTTTTCCCTCCGGAACTCGGAGACTGGTTCTCCTATCTCATGCTTTTTAAAGATCATCATAAAATCGACTTAACTTTGATCCCTCTGAGTCAAACAGAGGATTATTTTACACAGAGTGATGGTTTGGCGGAAATATTATTAGACAAGGATGACCGAATCAACAGTAAGATGATTGCGAGTGATGAACAATATCATATAAAGAAACCGACCCCCGGAGAGTTTGATGATTGCTGCAATGAATTTTGGATGGTTTCAACCTATGTGATTAAAGGATTAATGCGCAAAGAAATACTGTTTGCGCTGGATCATATGAATGACATTTTAAGGCCTAATGTTTTGCGTATGATTGCGTGGAATATCGGGATAGAGCATCAGTTTTCATTAAGTGTAGGGAAGAATTATAAGTATATTCAACATTACATGAATGCGAAAGCTTGGGAAATTCTGCTGAATACTTATGTCGGCAATACTTATGAAAGCGTGTGGAAGGCATTGTTTGACTGCCAAGGTCTCTTCAGAGCATATTCAAAGTCAGTGGCTGTTTTATTGAGATATGAATATCCTGAATATGATCAGCAAATTACGGAATATACATTGAAACATTATCAGTGCTTTCAATCAGATTTTTCATTATGATTTTTTCACTTCAAATTCCAGATGAGCTGCATGGAGTCCGTTTTTAACGGGCTTTTTTATTTTCTTACAGGGCATAAATGCCGATACGGATTCATACCTATTAAGGTCATGTGTTTAGGAAAGGAGGATCGTAATGAAAGAAAATCAGCCGTTTACACCGGTCAAATCCTATAAACCCTTCCACAGCCGGTTTGATCCCTGCCCGCCGATCGGGAGAAAATACTACAGAACGCCGCCGCATCTTTATATGCGGTTTCAGCCTTATCACTTGGAGCAGTTTTCTCCGATGGAGGCATTAAGAAAAGGGACCCTTTGGAAGGATCTTTACGATTTCTATGATAATCCTTATCGGGGGGGAATCGAATATGGCGAAAAAGATTGATGATGAATACTATCGGCTGCTGGAGCAAATTCAGGCGGCGGACTTTGTCTTGGTGGAGCTGACGCTTTATCTGGATACGCATCCCCATGACCGTCTCGCGCTTCAGCAGTTTCATGAATATTCCCGGTACTCAAGGCAGCTGAGAAAACGGTTTGAGCCTGAGTACGGACCGCTTCTGCAATTCGGCGTGAGTCAGGCCGGCGCTCAATGGGACTGGGGCCGCGGTCCTTGGCCATGGCAAGTATAAGGAGGGATCTGTAAATGTGGGTATATGAAAAAAAGCTGCAGTATCCGGTTAAAGTGAGTACGTGCAACCCGATGCTGGCTAAGTTTCTCATTGAACAATACGGCGGGGCGGACGGCGAATTGGCCGCAGCGCTCCGGTACTTAAACCAGCGCTACACGATTCCTGACAAGGTGATCGGCCTGCTGACGGATATCGGCACGGAGGAGTTTGCGCATTTAGAAATGATTGCGACGATGATTTATAAGCTGACAAAAGATGCGACACCGGAGCAGCTGCGTGATGCAGGGCTCAGTGATCATTACGTCAACCATGACAGCGCGCTGTTTTATCACAATGCGGCCGGCGTTCCGTTCACAGCGTCTTACATACAGGCGAAGGGAGATCCGATTGCTGATTTATATGAGGATATTGCGGCTGAAGAAAAGGCGAGAGCGACGTATCAATGGATTATTGATATTTCCGATGATCCTGACCTGAATGATTCACTCCGTTTTCTGCGTGAGCGTGAAATCGTTCACTCTATGCGTTTCAGGGAAGCGGTTGAGATTTTAAAAGAAGAACGTGATAAGAAGAAAATTTTTTAAACGGCCCTCAAACATGACGGCTGTTTTTTTCCTTTCTGCGTTTGGTCTATAATAAAGGTGTCGAATATTCTGATTACAGGAGGATTTTATGACACCATTTACGATTACGGAGGAGAAGGCGGGGGCATTCCGGGTCACCTCCGCCCGGAAGGATGATGAAGAAGAGGTCATGGATCTGCTCGTGCAGGCGGCAGAATGGCTTCGCGATAAAGGGTCGAACCAGTGGAGCGGCCTTCTGCAAGGGGAAGATCCCCACAATATGCGGGAGGCGATCGCCAAAGGGTATGTTTTTTTATTCAGGCAGAATGAAGAGCTGGCCGGCGTCGTCATGCTGCTTCCCGAAGCAAGCGGGTGGGACAGACGTCTATGGGGCGATGAAGGACATGAGGAGTCCGTATATCTCCACCGGCTGGCGATTAACAGGCGGTTTGCAGGGGCGGGGCTCGGCCGGACAATCATGACTTGGGCGGAGACGGGTGTGTCTTGTCCGGGAAAAACGAAAATCCGGCTCGACTGCGTGTTCGGAAACAAGGCGCTTCAGTCGTTTTACAGCAGAATGGGGTACGAATCAAAAGGAATCGCGCCGGGTTATCATTTGTTTGAAAAAAAGGTGAGCAAATAAAAAGCTCCTCATGACGGAGGTGCAAAAGACATGGGGTTTTTTTATCTGATCTGTCTGGCCGCATTTTGTCTTAACTTTGCCGTATCGGCTGTGCTCCGTAAGAAATGGCCGAAAAAGATGTGGCCTGAGTGGCTTTTGGCGGTGCTGGGCCTGACTGCTTTCGGTACGGTTGTTTACAGCATTTTCGGTGTCGGCGGCTGGGAAGGCATGGGCTTGGGGCTTGCCGCGATGTTTGCGGGTTCCGGAGCGGCCGCCGGTTATGCCGCTGAGGTATGCTTACGGGTCGTCAGATCGAATCAAAAACAGTAAGCAGAAGTGAAAAAAACGCAGCCTCGGCTGCGTTTTTTTGTGTATTGCCGGCCGCTGTATAGAAAACAGGCGAATGTCCATAATGGTAATGACTTTTAAGAAGAAGGTGCAAATATGGGACATTTACTTACAGTGGCTTGGGAGTTAGTATGCGGCTTGGGTATTTTATTTGTGATTTTAAAATTGCTTGGAAAAACTCAATTCTCGCAAATTACGCCGTTTGATTTTATTTCCGCGCTCATCCTCGGCGAACTGGTCGGAAATGCGGTGTATGATAAAGGCGTCAGGATTATTGAAATCATTTTTGCTTCTCTGTTATGGGGGGTTTTAATTTATCTCATCGAACTGATTACGCAGAAAGTAAAAAGCTCCAGAAAGCTGTTGGAGGGCGAGCCGAGTATTATCATACATAAAGGAAAACTGAAATATGATGTGCTGAAAAAGAATAAGCTGGACATTAATCAATTGCAAAGCCTTCTCAGACAGGCGAATTGCTTTTCTATACAGGAAGCGGAGTACGCAATTTTAGAAACAAACGGGATGGTCAGCGTCCTGCCGAAATTTCAATATGACACGACGAAGAACGGCGACATGCAAATAAAGCCGAAGCAGGTCTCTTTGCCGGTCACGCTGATTATTGACGGCGAAGTGCTGTATGAAAATCTGAAAGAAGCCGGGCTGGAAGAAAAGCAGCTGAATCAGGAGCTGAAAAAGCTGAACATCAAAAAAACGGAGGACGTGCTGTATGCGGAATGGAAGCCCGATAAACCGCTGTTTGTCCTGCCGTTTGAGGAGAAAAAATAAAAAGAGCATTGCCCTGGGGCAAATGCTCTTTATTATTTTTCGTGTACGCCTGTTTTAACGGCTCTGACATGATACATACCGACATCCGTCCCAAGCATATAATCAGGTTTCGGCTTGCCTTGGTTTGCTTTGTGGGCCGCGATGTGGTCTTCGCTTTTTTCCCATTGTTTCCAATGGTCTTCTGACTCCCAGCGGATTAACACGACGACTTCTTCATCACCGCGGCGGACTTTTTTTTCCAGGATCGTTACGTCTATCAAACCTTCCTGCTTTTCAATCACGCCTTCTGAACTGAAGCGTTCGATTACTTTGTCGGCATGTCCTTCTTTTACGGTCATTTTTCTGATTTGCACAAACATCTGGCAGCTCTCCAATCCTTTTTACGCTTTATCCAACATTTTAAATGAAAATGATTCTCAAAGTCAATTAAGATGCCTGACGGATTACGATTTCAGGAGAAAGACATGACCATCCTCATCTTTAAATTGCACGAAGCTGCCCCATTCCATTTGTTTCGGTTCATCTAAAAAGGTGATGCCGTTCCTTTTCATCTGTTCATATGCGGCAAAGACATCTTCACACTCAAATACGATAGAAGCCTTCATATGCTCGGCGCCTTTCATCATCGATTTCGGATAAATAACCAAATGAGTGGCGGCCCCTTTGGGCGCTACCTCAAGCCAGAAGGCGCCCGGTCCCATCGGATGCTCGGCGACGGTTTCAAACCCCGCTTTTTCCGTCCAGAATGTTTTCGCTTTTTGCTGATCATCAGTGTATACGGCGACTGTCGCGATTTTTTTGATCATCATACTGACCTCCTGTTTCATTTCTTTTATAGTGTATCCTCCTGCCGAAAAAAGCAATCAAAAGCTTTAATGTGCAGGTTTTTTTAATTTCTCTAGTGCGATCGGCGATTCCGATTTATAATTTAGACAAAAGTACATATTCTTGAAAGAGGAGACGGCAGTGAACAAAGACCAATTACTTCATGATTATATTATTACACATTCGGCAGAGCTGACGGAAAAATGGCTCAAGCTGAGACGGAAGCTGAGAGGGCGTTTTTATTCTGCGGATCAATTAAGTGAGGAAATGAAACGGCTGCTGATCGAGCAGCATACCTTTACAAACACGGTCATCGCAAGCGCTTTTTTGGAAGATCCGGCCGTTTTTCAGCATAACAAAGAAAAATGGGCCGCTCAGGTAGCGAAAAGCAGAGTGGAGCAAGACGCGGAGGTTCATGAGGTCGTTGAGGCGATCGGCAATTCAAGAACCGTCTTTTGGGAGGCGGTCACCCGTTTTATGGATGAGCATCAGGACATTGTAACAAATGAGGATGCCCGCCGCTGGAATTACCTTGTCAACGGCTCGTTTGATCAGCTGATGACGGATTTTACTGAACAGTTTCAGAAATTAATGATCGCGAGGCTGTCATCTCAGCAGGAGCTTATTTCCGAATTGAGCTGTCCGGTTATTTTGATCGCGGATACGATCGGCACTCTGCCGCTCATCGGCGCGATTGATACGAGACGGGCGCGTGTGATTTTGGAGTCGGTGCCGGAAAACTGTGTCGCCAAACGGATCACAAACCTTGTAATTGATCTGTCCGGTGTGCCCATTGTCGATACGATGGTGGCGCAGCAATTATATATGCTGTCGAAAACGTTATTTCTCCTCGGCATCAGAACCGTGTTTTCCGGCATTCGGCCTGATGTGGCACAGACTTCTATCCAATTGGGACTTGATTTTTCAGAGTATCAAACTTACGGCTCTCTGGAGCAGGCGCTCGCCAGCATGGGTGTCACATGTGTTATCGAGGAAGCAAAAGCATAGAAAAAAGGTGCTCCGTCCAGAGGCGGGGCGCTTTTTTTGTCAGCGGAAAACAATTTAAACATGTCGGAACGTGAAGATTGCGTTCTTAAAAACAGCAATATGACGCCTTGGGGGCGGGCGTCGGCGACACGGTTTATGTCAAAGCGAAGGAAGTGAAAGTTTTCGCAAAGAAAACATATCCGAAAATTGTGTAAATGCTGTTGATTTCTGAATGAAAACATAATAGTATAATTATATATTTCTTATCAGAATAGTATGAATTAAAACACTCATTGTCAAAAGACGAACGTCCAGACATAAAGGGGGAGCATGATGACGTCCAAAGGAAACGTAGATCCGCATGTGATCGAAAAGATTATCAGTGCGCTGGAAACGCTCGATTTCGGGACTGTTCAGATTACGGTTCATAATTCCCAAGTGACACAAATTGATAAGGTGGAGAAATATCGATTTTCCCTGAAGAGCAAAGAAGTAAAACAATCCTAAAAAACAGCCAATGACAGGAGGCGGTACATATGAAGCATTCAACTGTTCCTTTCCGGGAGAGCCGGTATCTGCACCTGCCCGAAGTGCGCTTTCTGCATTGGTGCACGAAGCAATACGGCATAAATAAAGGCGTGCTCAATACAATTGACGGCTGGTTTTATGATGCGGGCGTCATTCCGATTCCCGTCAGGCGTCTTTATGTGCTGGCATTCCTTGATTTCGTGAAAACGCCGGGGCAGAAGGGGAATATCCGATTCGGGCACGGCGGATTGACGAAAAAACTGCATGATTTCATGGATATGCAGGAGTGCGCAGCAAAACGTCAGGCCTGACATCCTTAAAATCTTCTTAAAATCATGCGAATTTCTCCCATTTTATTTATAATAGACCTATCACGATCATTTTTTGGGAGGACTTTTGACATGCAAACTGCTGCTTATGAGAGCAAACAATCTATTATGCAGCGCATTATCACGGTATTTGTGTTTACACTGTTAGTTGCGACAATCGGCCTGTATACGGGCCAGTTCATTCCGCCGGCATTGATGCTGCCGCTGTCGATCTTGGAGGTCGTCATGATCATCGCCGCATTTTGGCTGCGCCGAAAAAAAGCCGTCGGATATGTGTTTGTCTTTTCATTCGCTTTTATTTCCGGAATGACGCTGTTTCCGATCATCAGCCATTATGCGTCCGCAGCCGGAGCCTATGTCGTATTGGAGGCATTCGGTTCTTCGTTTGTGATTTTTGCGGTGCTCGGTACGATCGGCGCTAAGACGAAAAAGGACTTGTCGTTTTTATGGTCCTTCTTGCTTGTCGCTGTTATCGCGCTTCTCGCAGTGGGGATCTTTAATATTTTCAGCCCGCTGAATTCCGCCGCCATGATGGCGTATTCCGTCATCGGAACAATTGTGTTTTCAATGTACATCTTATACGATCTGAACCAGATCAAGCACCGGGACATCACGGCTGACCTGATTCCTTTGATGGCATTGACGCTTTATATCGACTTTATCAACTTGTTTATCAACCTGCTTCG
Source organism: Bacillus sp. R45 (assembly GCF_021729365.1). Lineage (NCBI taxonomy): Bacteria > Bacillati > Bacillota > Bacilli > Caryophanales > Bacillaceae > Bacillus > Bacillus sp. R45. The sequence continues at coordinate 685,960 of NZ_CP091421.1, forward strand.
GTTTTTCGGGATTTTAAACAGTGATGATTAATCGCGCGAAAAAGGCGCCCTGCTAAGAGGGGCGCCTTTTTATGTTCTGTCTCCGGAAAATAGCAGAAGCTTATCAAATAAAACTTCAAGCATTTTTGTCAATTCCGCTTTTTCTCCAGCGGTGAAGCTTTCCATGACTCCTGAAATGTTGGAGAAGTGGCCGGGAAGAAACAGCATCAGCTTTTCTTTTCCTTCCCTTGTAAGTTCGATGCTGATTTTTCGTCTGTCACCGGTATGCCGGCTGCGGTTTACAAAGCCGTCCCGTGCGAGTCCGTCGATCAATCCGGTGATGGTCGCTTTGGTGACATTGGATTTTTTCGCCAGCTCCGTCGGACTCAGGCTATGGCCGGGTTCGTCAAACAGAAACATTAAAATTTTGAATTTCCCTTCGGACAATCCGTGACTTGAGAAATAATGCTCCATGACCTGATTCATTTTTTTAGACATATCAAATAACGTCAAAAATGTTTTCAATGATTCAGCATCCATATCGGCGTAAATCTCAGCGCGTCCGGCAATCTGCGAGTAATCCGGCAAATGTCTCAATTCCATTTTGTAAGCCTCCGTACCATTTTAGTGATTCAAAGTATAAGCTTGCCGGATTCAAAAGGCAACCTATAAAGATTGACAGTTTTTCAGCCAATATAGTAAGGTGGCTAATAGTTAACAAATGATAAATAAATTGAGAAGGCGGTATCGTGATGAACCATGAAGTGAAAAAGATCATCATAGCGGGCGGAGGGATCGGCGGCCTGTCCGCAGCGATTTCTCTCGGCAGAGCGGGTTTTGAAGTGACCCTTTGCGAGGCGGCGTCCGACATGCGAAAAAGCGGAGCGGGCATTCTCCAGCCTCAAAATGCGCTGCGGGTGCTGCAGGAAATCGGTGTGTATGATGAATGCTGTCAACACGGCTTTCAAACGGAATGGCTGAAGCAGCATGATGAAAACGGAACGCTGCAGTTTAAAGTGAGTGAGGCGTTTTTAGATGATTCATTGCCGGGGCGGAATAATATATTGCGTCAAACGTTAAACGATATCCTCAGGAAGCATGCTGAGGCGGCGGGGGTCACGATTCTGCCCGGTAAAAAAGTCGTGTCTTACGAAGAAACGGCAGATGAAATAACGGTGCATTGTGCAGACGGAACCGCGATGACGGCTGACATCCTCGCCGGCTTTGACGGCATCCGCTCCGCTGTCCGCGATCACATGCTGCAAAGGGAAGTGAAAACAGAGTATCTCGGCATGGGAGCGCACAGATTTTACATTTCTTTTCCCGAGCCGGTTTTTCATGATTCGGCACTGATGTATAAAAAGGGGCAGACGCAGGTCGGGGTCGTGCCGCTCTCTGAAAAAACAGGATACGTATTTATCATCCGGCCGTATGACGCTGACTTCAGGGATGACGAGGACACACGTTTTGAACGGGTGAGAGACTTGCTGCGCGGAATTCCGGGAGTGAAGTTTGTGACAGAGAATATGTCAAAGGAATATCCCGTTTTGTTTCATAAGATTGAGCAGATGGCGGTCAAAGAACCGTGGCACAGAGGCCGCGTCGTTCTGGGCGGGGATGCCGTCCATGCAGGAGCGCCGACATTGGCGCAGGGAGCGGCGATGGCGATTGAAGACGCGATTGTGCTTAGTAAAGAACTGCAAAAACACGAAAACCATGAAACTGCATGTCAAGCATACTTCGAAAGACGGGCGGAGCGGGCATTACAGGTGCAGAATCTCTCATCTGAAATCGTCCGCCGCGAGATAAAGGGAACGCCCGGCGTCCAAGACATCATCGGTGAATGCTATCGATTGCTCAAAGAGCCTTATTAAATACAGAAAGTCCAGAACATGGCGTCTGGACTTTTGTCAGTCTTGTTCAGATTTATTCCGTATCCGCTCAATCACCTCATGCAGCCCCTCAGGCTTGTGAAACTCCACCGGCGAACTGCCTTTTTCAAACGAGATCGTCTCCGCCTCAATGAGCGCGACATAGCGCCCGTTCACTTTTGCGAGATGGATGGATTCGCCGAAATCAGCCAGTAATCCTTTAATCTCTGTTTCTCCGACTTTCATTTTCAGCTCGGCTTCCGGCGTGTGTTCAATGATCTGCGCGGATGCCTCGATGACTTGATGGGTGTCGAGGCGCTCCTGAATTTCCCGCTTTTCACTCGCTTCCCAAATTTCAATGTCGTGCTCAAACTGCTGAAGCTCTTCGCTGTTTTCTTCAAAAGTTTCATACACGTGCTCCTGCACCATGTTCATGACTTGGTTTTTCATGATTTCCGGCATCGATTCGCCATATTCGACAAATTTGAGAAAATCTTCGAAATAACGGGCGTGCGAGGCCTGGTGGATTTTCAGCTCATGCTCTTCCGTCATGCCTTCTTCCGGCATATACGGATATTGAATGCTTTTCATGTTTTTTGTCGTGATGGCCATTTCGACCTTTTTAATGAGAGACGAGGCGTCTGAGATGCGGGCGACCTTCGGCTCGAAATCGCATTTCATCATAAAGACGAATTTGTCCTCAAAATATTTGCGCGGAACGGCCGAAGCCACGATAAAAACACCGCCGCGCACGGCGCTCGTGTCAAGATAAGTACGGACGAACTGTTCGCTTGCCTCGATAAATGCTTCCTTCGTATCCGCAAGTCTGGCGCGGTTGAAAAGGTTGTAATTCGGATTTGAATCAAGCTCATGGCCCGGCTCCGTGATAAAATGGCCGATTTTTGTGGGGACCTGCTCGGATTGCGGATGCCGTTCAGCTTTCCGTTTGACGATTTTCTTCAATTCCCCGTCAAGAAAATCCTTCAGCTCGCTTTCTTCAAATTCGTCTGTGTCAAGGGTCTGGAAATGTTTGAACTGTTTGTTTGCCTGTTCGTCTTTTCCTTCCACTTGAATGACATAAAACGATAAAAACTTGATTTCAAAATCCATATGTGAACTCACCTTATTTCTGTATTTAACAAGCCTCTCCAGTATAGAAAAAACCGTTATCAATCGTCAATCCGGGGATTGATCCGTAACGGCGGATAATTGGCCGGTGAAAAGGGCACTGTAGTTGGAAGGAACGCATCAATGTGTAAGAAAGGGTGTTATTCATGAAGGAAACAGGTCCGATTCCGCAGCCGAAGACATTCGGTCCTCTCGGCAATCTTCCTTTGCTTGATAAAGACAAGCCTACAATGTCGCTGATCAAACTGGCAAACGAGCAGGGGCCTATTTTTCAGCTGCATACCCCGGCGGGCGCCATTATCGTCGTGTCCGGACATGAACTGGTGAAAGAGGTATGTGATGAAGAGCGGTTCGATAAAAGCATTGAAGGTGCTTTGGAGAAAGTCCGGGCGTTTTCCGGTGACGGGCTGTTTACAAGCTGGACGCATGAGCCTAACTGGCGAAAGGCGCATAATATTCTGATGCCGACCTTCAGCCAGCGCGCGATGAAAGATTATCATGCGATGATGACTGATATCGCGGTGCAGCTGATTCAAAAATGGGCTAGGCTGAACCCGGATGAGGCCGTTGATGTGCCTGCCGATATGACCCGCCTGACGCTCGATACGATCGGGCTTTGCGGCTTTAACTATCGGTTTAACAGCTATTACAGGGAAACGCCTCATCCGTTTATCAACAGCATGGTGCGCGCCCTTGATGAAGCGATGCACCAAATGCAGCGCCTTGATGTTCAGGATAAGCTCATGATCAGGACGAAGCGCCAATTTCATCATGACATTCAGGCGATGTTTTCGTTAGTAGACAGTATTATCGCAGAGCGCCGGTCAGGCGGACGGGATGAAAAGGATCTGCTGGCCAGAATGCTGAATGTGGAAGACCCGGAAACGGGCGAAAAACTTGATGATGAAAATATCCGGTTTCAAATCATCACGTTTTTAATTGCCGGCCACGAAACGACCAGCGGCCTGCTTTCCTTTGCCATCTATTTTCTGCTGAAACATCCCCGTGTTTTGGAAAAAGCCTATGAAGAAGCCGATCGGGTTTTGACCGATCCCGTTCCTTCTTATAAACAAGTACTGGAGCTTAGTTATATCCGAATGATTTTGCAGGAGTCATTGCGCTTATGGCCGACCGCGCCTGCGTTCAGCCTTTATGCGAAAGAGGATACGGTGATCGGCGGGAAATATCCGATCACGCCGAAAGACAGAATTTCCGTCTTAATTCCCCAGCTTCACCGTGATAAAGACGCGTGGGGAGACAATGCGGAGGAATTTTATCCGGAGCGGTTTGAACATCCTGATCTAGTGCCTCACCATGCGTATAAGCCTTTCGGAAACGGGCAGAGGGCGTGTATCGGTATGCAGTTCGCCCTGCATGAAGCAACTCTTGTTCTGGGGATGATTCTGCAGCATTTTACCTTTATCGATCACACCGATTATGAGCTCGATATTAAACAGACACTGACGATTAAGCCCGGCGACTTTCATATCCGGGTGCGGCCGAGAAACAAAGGAGCCGTTGCGGCAGCTCTCCCGGCGGCTGAAAAAGCGGCGGAAGACGTCGAAAAAGAAAAACGGGAAACAAAAGGCGCATCCATTATCGGGCTTGATAACCGACCGCTTCTGATTTTGTACGGCTCAGATACGGGAACCGCAGAAGGCGTGGCGCGGGAACTTGCCGATACTGCCGGGATGCACGGCGTCCGGACTGAAACGGCGCCTTTAAATGACCGGATCGGAAAACTGCCGAAAGAAGGAGCTCTCTTGATCATTACGTCCTCTTATAACGGAAAGCCTCCGAGCAACGCGGGACAATTCGTTCAATGGCTTGAAGAAGTCAAACCCGGGGAGCTGGAAGGTGTCCGATATGCCGTCTTCGGCTGCGGTGATCATAACTGGGCGGCGACATATCAGGCTGTGCCGAGACTGATTGATGAGAAGCTTGCCGAAAAAGGGGCGGAACGCTTTTCTGCCCGAGGCGAAGGGGACGTCAGCGGGGATTTTGAAGGAAAGCTTGATGAATGGAAAAAAAGCATGTGGACGGACGCCATGAAGGCATTCGGTCTTAAGCTGAATGAAAATGCCGAAAAAGAGCGAAGTGCGCTGGGCCTTCAATTTGTCAGCGGGCTTGGCGGGTCTCCGTTGGCACAGACGTATGAAGCGGTTTACGCATCCGTTGCGGAAAACAGGGAACTTCAGGCGCCGGAAAGCGGCCGGAGCACAAGGCATATCGAAATCACTCTGCCGAAAGAGGCTGCCTATCATGAAGGGGATCATCTCGGCGTGCTGCCGGTAAACAGCAAAGAGCAGGTCAGCCGTGTTCTCCGCCGGTTCAATCTGAACGGGAATGATCAAGTGCTGCTGACGGCCAGCGGACAGAGCGCGGCTCATCTCCCGCTCGATCGGCCCGTCAGGCTGCATGATCTTCTGAGCAGCTGTGTCGAATTGCAGGAAGCGGCATCAAGGGCTCAAATCCGGGAAATGGCCGCTTATACGGTCTGTCCGCCGCACAAACGGGAATTGGAAGATTTTCTTGAGGAGGGCGTCTATCAGGAGCAAATCTTAACATCGCGCGTCTCAATGCTCGATCTCCTTGAAAAATATGAAGCGTGTGAACTTCCGTTTGAGCGATTTCTGGAGCTTTTGCGCCCGCTGAAGCCGCGGTATTATTCGATTTCAAGTTCGCCTCGGAAACATCCCGGGCAGGCCTCAATTACCGTCGGCGTCGTTCGCGGCCCCGCCCGGAGCGGTTTGGGTGAGTATCGCGGAGTCGCTTCGAATTATTTAGCGGACCGCCGCCCTGAGGATGGTATCGTGATGTTTGTCCGCACTCCGGAAACACGATTCCGGCTGCCGGAAGATCCGGAAAAACCGATTATTATGGTCGGTCCCGGCACAGGAGTCGCCCCGTTCCGCGGATTTCTGCAGGCTCGGGCAGCGTTAAAAAAAGAAGGAAAAGAGCTGGGGGAGGCTCATCTGTATTTCGGATGCAGAAACGATCATGATTTTATTTACCGTGACGAGCTTGAAGCTTATGAAAAAGACGGAATCGTGACGCTTCATACGGCTTTCTCCCGCAAAGAAGGCGTACCGAAAACATATGTGCAGCACTTAATGGCGAAAGACGCCGGCGCTTTAATTTCCATCCTCGGCCGGGGAGGGCACCTCTACGTATGCGGCGACGGCAGCAAAATGGCGCCCGATGTAGAGGCAACGCTGCAAAAAGCGTATCAGTCGGTCCGCGAAACAGACGAACGGCAAGCGCAAGAATGGCTTTTGGACCTCCAGACAAAAGGCATTTACGCAAAAGATGTTTGGGCGGGGATTTGAGCGATGTGATGAAAAGGACTGGATGACTCCGGTCCTTTTTTTACATCACCCAAAAAAAACCTTCAAGTTTTTCAGTCCCTTTGCATACAATAACTTCAGCCCGCCTGTTGGGCGGCTGTCTTTGATATTCATTTTTCGTTTTTAGAAGTTTGTGTTATTCTTATATTTGGTATCTCCTATTTTCAGACCGGGTCTGATAAGGTACCTTTTAATGCCAGAAAAAAATGTGAAACGAAGAACGGATATCCTGCGTCTAATGGCTGGCGGGATAAGATGTTCAATAGGCATGACACGAATGATAAATATATCGTTTTTTAAAATGGTGTGTTTATGGGGCTGTGTGATGCTTTCGTTTTGCTCGGAAAGCAGGAATTGAAGCAAAAAGTAAGAATACAGATTTAAAGTGTTTAGGAAAGTAGAGGTTGCCATGAAGAAATTATTTTCTTACAGACTTAGTTTTTTTGTACTGGCTATTATTTTGTTTTGGGCCAAAACGTATTTAGCCTATCATGCTGAATTCAACCTTGGGGTGAAGGGTCCGACGCAGCAGTTTCTGCTTGTGATCAATCCGTTCTCAAGCGCCATTTTCTTTTTAGGACTGGCATTGTTTGCGAAAGGCCGCAAATCAGCGATTATCATGGTGATTATTGATTTCATCATGACGTTTATTTTGTATGCCAATATCCTATTCTATCGATTCTTCGATGATTTCTTGACATTCCCGAACTTAAAGCAATCCGGTAATGTCGGAAATATGGGAGACGGCATCTTCAGCATTATGTCCGGCCATGATATTTTATACTTTGTTGATATTATTATTTTAATCGCGCTTCTGGTGTGGAGACGTGAGCTGAAGGAATTCAAGCTGAAAAAACGGTATACGTCATTAATTATCGTGACGGGTATTGTGTTGTTCTTCGTGAACCTGGCGATTGCCGAAGAGGACCGCCCGGAGCTGCTGACAAGAACGTTTGACCGCAATTACATTGTAAAATACTTAGGCCTTTATAATTACACGATTTATGACGGCGTACAGACGGCGCAGACGGAATCACAGCGTGCATATGCCAGCAGTGATGACCTGACGAGCGTTGAAAACTACACATCGTCGCATTATGCGAAGCCGAACGCCGAGTATTTCGGCAAGGCCAAAGGCAAAAATATCATTAAGATTCACCTGGAGAGCTTCCAATCATTTTTGATCAATTACAAACTTGACGGAAAAGAAGTTACGCCGTTCCTGAATAAACTCGCCCGCGGCGGAGAGGACATGACGTACTTTGATAACTTTTTCCACCAAACGGGCCAAGGTAAAACATCTGACGCCGAGCTGATGATGGATAACAGTCTGTTCGGACTGCCTGAAGGGTCAGCCTTCGTGACAAAAGGGGAAAACACGTATCAATCGCTTCCTGCCATCCTTGACCAAAGTGAGGGCTATACAAGCGCCGTTTTACACGGTGACTACAAATCATTCTGGAACCGTGACCAGATTTACAAACATATCGGCTACGATAAATTCTTTGACGCCAGCACATACGATATGTCTGATGACAACCTTGTCAATATGGGACTGAAGGATAAACCGTTCTTCAAAGAATCTATACCGAAGCTTCAGTCGCTGAAACAGCCGTTCTACGCGCATTTGCTCACGCTGACGAACCATTATCCGTTTACGCTTGATGAAAAAGACGCAACGATCGAAAAAGCGAAAACGGGCGACGCGACTGTGGATGACTATTTCCAGACGGCGCGTTATCTTGACGAAGCGCTTGAACAGTTCTTTAAAGATCTGAAGTCATCCGGTTTATATGACAACTCGGTGATTATGCTTTACGGAGACCATTACGGAATCTCTGAAAACCATAACCGCGCGATGAAAGAAATTCTCGGCAAAGAAATTACGCCTTATCAAAACGCGCAGAATCAGCGTGTGCCGCTTATGCTTCGCATCCCCGGCAAAAAAGGCGGGGTGAACCATACGTACGGCGGTGAAATGGACGTTGTGCCGACGATCCTTCACTTGGAAGGCATCGATTCTAAGAAATATATTAATTTCGGCACCGATCTCTTCTCGAAAGACCATGATGATACGGTGACGTTCCGCAACGGAGATTACGTCACGCCGAAATATACTTCCATCTCCAATGTCGTATACGATACGAAGACAGGGAAAGAACTGAAAGGCAATCAGGAAACGAAAAACCTGAAAGCCAGAGTCACAGAGCAGCTGAAGCTGTCTGACAGCGTGATGTACAAAGACCTGCTCAGATTCCACAAATTGAGCGACTTTACGCCGGTTGATCCGTCTAAATATCATTACGGCAAAGAAAAGCTGAATCAGGATAATAAATAATAGAAAGAGCCTTACGGAATTTCCGTGAGGCTCTTTTTTTTGTGTATCTTCACCAATCTGAAAAAAGAGAGAGCTTTTGGTCACAAAGGGCGCCAATCTCTCATATCTTACAGTAGATTTTGAAACCGGTGGTAGAGAATCGGACAAATTATCGGGTTGGTTTCTCTTATACGGGCGGTTTCGAATCCAATATTCACAGAGAAGAGGGGTAGAGATGAAAGCAGTCATTCTCTGCGGCGGAAAAGGAACGAGAATGAGCGAAATCACCAATGAACGTCCCAAACCGCTCGCCATGATAGGCGGCAAACCGATTCTATGGCATATTATGAAACTCTATCAATACTATGGCGTGAACGAATTTATCCTGCTTCTTGGTTTCAAAGGAGAAATGATTAAGGAATATTTCTTAGATTATGACTGGAAGAATCACAGCATGACGCTGGACAGCTCTACCGGAGAAGTGCGGATATTGGGAACATCCGAGCCGTGGAAAATCACTTTTTTAGACACGGGGGAACACACGCAGACAGCGGGGCGGCTTCTACAGGCGAAGGACATCATCGGTGATGAAACCTTTCTTATGACGTACGGGGACGGACTGGCGAACATCAACCTGTTTCATCTGATCAGCTATCATCAATCAAAAGGGGCTGCGGCAACCGTCACCGGTATAGAAAAGACCTCGCAATTCGGAACGCTGACGGTTGAAGACGGTATGGCGAAAAGCTTTTCTGAAAAAACCTCAAGTGACGGCATCATCAACGGCGGATTTTTCGTGCTCAGCCCGAAGGTATTTGATTATCTGCCGAAAGACAGGGACGTCATGTTTGAAGAAGAACCGCTGAAGGAGCTGGCAAAGGACGGCGAATTGGCGGTATACCGGCATTACGGTTTCTGGACGGCGATCGATACGTATAAAAATCTGCTGGAAATCAACAAGATGTGGGACCGGGGACAACATGTATGGAAGGTATGGTGATCAAGTTTGAGTTTCTGGAAAAATAAAAATGTGTTTGTGACGGGATGTACAGGTCTTTTAGGAAGCTGCTTGGTGAAGGAACTGATCGATCAGGGGGCTAATGTGACGGGACTTGTCCGTGACACTGTGCCCAAGTCGAACCTGTATCAGGGAGAACAAGTGAAGCAAATGAATATCGTGCACGGCGCGCTTGAAGATCTGGATGTGATTGAGCGGGCGCTGGGCGAGTATGAAATTGACACGGTCTTTCATTTAGCCGCTCAGGCGATCGTCGGCGTCGCAAACCGCAATCCGATTTCCACATTTGAAGCCAATATTCTCGGCACATGGAACATCCTTGAAGCGTGCCGCAGGCACCCGCTCATCAAGCGGGTGATCGTCGCGTCCAGTGATAAAGCGTACGGCGACCAGCCGACACTGCCGTACGATGAAAACATGCCTCTTCAGGGCAAACATCCGTATGACGTATCAAAAAGCTGTGCCGATTTATTAAGCCACACATATTTTAATACGTACGGACTTCCGGTCTGTATTACGCGCTGCGGCAACTTGTACGGCGGCGGAGATTTGAACTTCAACCGGATTATTCCGCAGACGATTCAGCTCGTGCTGAACGGTGAAGCGCCGGAAATCCGCAGCGACGGCACATTTATCCGTGATTATTTTTACATCGAGGATGCGGTCGAGGCATACCTTTTGCTGGCGGAAAAGATGGAGGAGCTCAATCTTGCGGGAGAAGCGTTCAACTTCAGCAATGAGATTCAGCTGACGGTGCTGGAACTTGTAGAAAAAATTCTTAAGGCGATGGACAGTGACCTCAAGCCGAAAGTGCTTAACCAGGGAAGCCACGAAATCAAGCACCAATATTTATCAGCGGAAAAGGCGAGGAAGCTTCTGAATTGGACGCCCGCGCATACCATTGATGAAGGATTAGAAAAAACGATCGAATGGTATAAAGCCTTTTTTCAAAAGTAACAGAAACAGAGGTGAGAGAAAGACGTGACAAGCGCATATTGCACAGTTTTATCAAAAGGAAGGCTGTATCAGGCTATCGCTTTGTTCGGCTCATTGAAAGCGGTTCAGGCGGACGCCCCCATTTTTACTTTGTGTATGGATCAAGACACCTATGACGTGCTTCAGGCAATGCGTCCGGATAATGTCACCTTGATTCAGGTGTCCGCACTGGAAAATGAGGAGCTCCTTGAACTGAAGCGGACGAGGGATCAGAGCGAATACTGCTGGACGGTGAAGCCGGTATTTCTCGAATTCGTGCTGGACGGACATCCGGAATTAGAGCGTGTCACGTACATTGATGCCGATTTGTTTTTCTTCGCTGATCCGCGCGCGATTTTTGACAATCAGCCGGATTGTTCGGTGCTTCTGTCACGGGGCGATATCGTCATTCCCTCATTTGAAAAACAGGAAATCGACATGCTGCAGCGTCTTTTAGGCCGGTATAATTCCGGTTTTCTCAGCTTCAAAACCGACAGTGCCGGCACAGATTGTCTCAGATGGTGGAAAGAACGCTGCCTTGAAGAATGCAAAAATGCGCCGGGCGAAGGAAAATTCGGAGATCAAGGCTACTTGGATTACATGTCCGGTCTGTTCCCGAACGTGTGTGACATCACCACGCCCGGCGTGAATATCGGCCATTGGAATTACGGCCGCCACACGTTTTCATGGAAGGACGGGCGTCTTGTGCTCGAAGACGGAAATCCGCTGATTTTCTATCATTTCAGCGGATACCGGATCGTCACAGCCGGCGACATTCGGCAGATTCATGAGACGGACCGGACCGACCTGCCTTTTGTCCATCAGCTTTATCAGGACATTCTGAAGCGGGTGATCGGGACGGTCAGCGCCGTCTGCCCGGAGTTCAGCGGCTTTGCATCTGAGGATGATAACAAATAAATGATCATATACAGGAAGTGAACGAAAAGTGAAGGCAAGCGTCATTGTTCCCGCATATAATTCCAAGGAGAGGCTTTATAACAGCCTGCTGTCCCTGAATGAACAGGAATGCACAGAGCCGTTCGAAGTGATTGTGGCTGACAACGGTTCGGAAGACGGAACCTTATCCATGCTTGAATCATTCAGCGCGAATTTTCCGCTGATTTTTGTGAGAATTAAAGAAAACAGAGGGATCGCTTACGGCCGGAATCAGGCGGTCCGCAATGCCAGAGGCGATATTTTGATTTTCCATGACAGCGACATGCTTGCCGAAAAGGATTTGGTGGCGAAGCATATCAAGGCTCATGAGAACCGGGACGATCTTGTCGTATGCGGTATGTTCTGGAAGCGGATTTACAGCTTTTATTATGACCGTTTTGAAAAAGAGCATAAGGAAAAACTCGCCGAACTGTATGAAGAGCTGCCGGGCGATAAAGAGCCGCTCCTTGATGAAAGTGACATCAGAGACGGAAGCTTTCTTGAACGATGCTTTGATTTAGATACCGACTTTATCCGGGTGCTGAAAAGCATTTTGGAAAAATACGGAGATGATTTGAACGGCTACCGTCTGCCATGGCGTTTTTTCATTACGAACAATTCATCAGTTAAGAGGCAGCACGTGGCAGATCTCGGCCTGTTTGATGAAGGCATTGTCAGATACGGCTTTGAAGATTATGATCTCGGCATCAGGCTTCATCAGTCGGGAATGAGATTTCAGCTGCGGCGCGATATCATGAGCGTCCATCAGGAGCATCCGAGCAACTGCGCTTCCGTTGATGACATCAGGGCGAATATCGCGTACATGTGCGACAAGTACAATGACATTCATTCGCTTGACGTGCACCTCGCGTTTAACGGCCCGTTTGACGCGGAGTTAACCAACAGCATAATGGCAGACATCGAAGTGCTGCTTGATTATGAGAAATATGAAAGCTTGCTGCACATTTTTCTCGAGCTTCTGCACGCGGTTAAAGACCGCAACCTCGATCCGGACTGGAAGACGAAAAGCCCGCGGATCACGGCGAACAGCTTCCAGCTGCCGGAGGTCGGAAAGCTTTTGGCAAAAGCGGAAAAAAAGCTGGGCGTCACGCACTTTGCAAGGGCGTTCAAAGCGCTGACTGCTGATTTACTGCATGTGGATCTTAAATAAATTGGATGTGATATGGTGAGTAAATATCATTTTTCAACCATTGTTTCCAGAACGCATATCTTTAAACTGATGCCGATGATTCATTCTCTCCATGAGCATTGCCGGGATTTTCATCTGTATGTGCTGTGTGTCGATCAGAAAGCGTACGAACTGCTTCAGCAGGTGCCGTGGGAACATGTCACGGCGGTTCAGCTCCATGAAATGGAGGACCCGGAGCTGCTTGAAGCAAAGGGCGGCCGGACGTTTCATGAATATTGCTGGACGCTGAAGCCGGCTTTTCTGTTCCATGTGATGACGGAGTATGATGAAGCCGAATATTTTGCCCATTTGGACACCGATCTCTTTTTCTTCTCAGATGCGGGCGAGCTGTTTGCGGAAAAGCCGGATGCTTCCCTTTTTCTGACGGATCACCGCAATTCAGAACGGTTTGCGTCTTATTACAAGCTGACGGGGCAGTACAACACCGGGTTTGTCGGCGCGCGGAATACCGGGGAAGCGTATCGGGCGGTCTGGCAGTGGAGACAGGATTGCATCTCCTATTGTACGGTGGAGATGAATGAAGAAAAAAAGACATACGGTGACCAAAGGTATGTTGAAAAGTGGCCCGCGCAGTTTGAACACGTGCATGTCACGGAGTCGATCGGCGCGAATGCGGCGCTGTGGAATATTGAGCAATATGACGTCAGCCTGCGCGACGGGGCTGTATATGTCAATGACACCCCGCTGATTTTTTATCATTTTTCAGGCTTTACGCTCGTCACGGAGAACGAATTCAATCTCTGCTGGTACTATCACATTGATGATGAGGCGACAGTCAGTATGATTTACGTCCCGTACATCAAAAACGTAAAAAAATGGATTGATGAAATTCAAAAAGCGTTTCCTGATTTCAGAGACGGGTTTATTCCGAAATATGCGGTTCCTGACACTCATTTTTATACGGTTGAAACATAAAATCCCTGCCTTTTCGGCAGGGATTTTTTTATGAATGCCATTCTTTTAATGTTTTGTCGCTCGGCAGGACAAAGGCGAGCAGACCTAAAACGGGCAGAAAGGCGACGGCTGTCATGGTCGGCGTCAATCCCGCTGAATCAATAAGAGCTCCGAGCGCAACCGCTCCGATCGCGCCCATTCCGAAGGCGAGCCCGACCGTAAGCCCTGACATCGTTCCGATTTTGCCGGGAACAAGCTCCTGCGCGTAGACAACCGTCACGGAGAAGCTGGACATCAGAACAACGCCGATCAGCGCCAGTACGCCATAGGCGATGACAGGTCCCGCAAACGGAAGGAAAATCGTCAAGGGAGCCGATGCCGTCATGGAAACGATGATGACGTTCCGCTTTCCGAAACGGTCTGCAAGCGGCCCGCCGAGAAACGTTCCGACAGCTCCGAAAAATAAAAAGACGAAGATGTAGCTCTGTGCCTGCTGAATGCTGACATGATAGGCATTCATCGCATAGAACGTATAGAAGTTGCCGATCGCGCTCACATACCAGGAGCGCGCGAAAATTAAGAAGATAATCATGATAAGTGCAAGAATAATCGGTTTTGTAATCACGGTCTGCACAGCGGCGGCCGGTGATTTTTTACTTGCGGCGCGCAAATGAATAAGGCGGCCTTTATACCATTTGGCGATATAAATGAGAAACAGCACAGCGATTGCGGCGACTAGCGTAAACCAGACAGAGCCGAATTGACCGAGCGGAACGAGAATCAGCGCGGTAATCAAGGGCGCCATCGCCTGGCCGGTATTCCCTCCGACTTGGTAAATCGATTGCGCCAATCCGCGCTTTTCGCCGGCGGCCATGTAAGCGACACGCGATCCTTCAGGATGAAAGACGGCGGAGCCAAGGCCGATAAAAAAGACACAGCATAAAATCGTCAGAAAAGACGGGGCGAACGCGAGACCTAAAATGCCGAGCATGCTTGCGGTGAGTCCGAGCGGCAAAGCATACGGCATCGGGCGTTTATCCGTATACCAGCCGATGACGGGCTGCATCACGGAAGACACCATATTCAGCGTAAAGGCGATAATTCCGAGCTGCGTAAATGTAAGATTCATGGAACGTTCCAAAATCGGAAACATCGCCGGAATCACCGCTTGCAGTGAATCGTTCAGCAGATGACAGATCCCGATAATGAACAAAATAGAATACATGGTTGTCTCGGGACGATGGACAGGTTTTTCTTTAAGCGGGGCGGCAATTGCCAAAGTGATTCTCCTCCTTTTTATGTAAACGAAGCATACACCATATTATTCATAAGGTGAATGAATTATCAAGGGCAAAAAAGGCTCTTCTTTCTCAAACAGAAAAAAGAGCCTCCCTTTTTATTTATTTAACAAACTGTGTTTTCTCGAATACATCATATATACCACGATCCCGGCGGCGATCCAGATGACAAAGGCGAGCCATGTCACGCCCGGCAGGCTGCTTGCGAGATACAGGCATAAGCATGCGCTGATGATCGGCACAAAAGGCACGAAAGGAACACGGAAGGAAGATTTGATCTCCGGATGTTTCTTTCTTAAAACGATGACGGCGATCGCAATGACCGTAAAGGCCGCCAAGGTTCCCATATTGACGAGATGCGCCAAGGTTCCCAGATCAATAAAACCTGCGATCCCGGCGGCAGCGATCCCCGTCACCCATGTGTTTTGAAACGGTGTTTTAAAACGCGGATGAACCTTGGAAAACATGCGGGGCAAAAGGCCGTCTCTGCTCATCGCAAATGTAAGGCGCACCTGAGCGTAAAGCAGAGCGAGCATGACCGTTGTAATCCCGATAATCGCGCCGACGGAAATAATGCCTGCTATTTTGTTCTGGCCGACAAATTGGAGCGCGAAAGATACCGGATCTCCGACATTCAGCTTGGTGTACGAAAGCATTCCTGTCAGGACGAGCGATACCGTAATGTAAAGAACGGTGCAGATGGCAAGCGCGCCGATGATTCCGATAGGCATTGATTTCTGCGGGTTTTTCACTTCTTCCGACGCGTTTGACACGGCATCAAATCCGAGATACGCGAAGAAAACGGTCGCGGCGCTCGTGATGACGCCTTTCATTCCGAACGGCATAAACGGCGACCAGTTTTCCGGTTTCACGTAGCCGAAACCGACGACGATAAACAGCAGAATGATCGCAATTTTCATCAATACAATGACATTGTTAAAGCGGGTGCTTTCTTTCACGCCCCTTGAAACAATCGCGGTAATGACCAAAATAATGATAACGGCCGGCAGGTTGAACACGGCACCCGTTTTGCTGCCGGGTGCGGCGGTCAGCGCCTCCGGAAGATGCAGCCCGAAGCCTGCAAGAAGCGACTGGAAATAGGATGACCAGCCGGTTGCGACGGCGGCGAGCGCGATAACATATTCAAGCATTAAGTCCCATCCGATTAAAAACGCGAGACACTCCCCGAGAGTGACATATGAATACGTATATACGCTGCCTGAAATCGGAATGGATGAAGAAAATTCCGCATAACAAAACGCGGCGAGCGCGCAGGCAAGGCCCGCGAGCACAAACGACAGAATCAAAGCCGGTCCTGCGCCTGTCGCGGCCACAGTCCCGGTAATCACAAAAATCCCCGTGCCGACAACACAGCCAATTCCGAGCAAAACCAAGTCAAAAGCGCTTAACGAGCGGGACAGGCTGGTCTGTTTGCTCTGGGCCTTTAAGTCGGCCAGCGGCTTTTTCCGAAATAGTAAAGACATATGGGTCCTCCTGAAAATTCATAATATTCTTATCATTATATACACTGACGTTTGTATTATATTGTCGAAATTTCTCGCAGTCAATTAAAGAATTTTCCACTTTAAAAGGACAAAGCTAAAAAGCGTCGATGCACGGAAGGAAAGGGAATTTTATTGTGAAATAGTTCAATTTTCTCACCTTAAGACCGATACAAAAGATGACTCATCAACTAATTTCAAGTTTCGGTGAAAGGGAGATGTTTACATGTTTCAATATGAAGAACTAAATAAGCAGTTTATCGGCGGCCGATGGAGGGATGGGAGCAGCCGGAACGTATTGGAAAACAGAAATCCTTATACTCAAAAAGTCATCACCTCATTCCGAAAAGCGACGCCTGATGACGTGGATGCGGCATATCGCGCCGCGGCTCTTGCGAAACAAGAATGGGACAAAGTAAACCCTTTTAAAAAGCGGGCCATTTTGGAAAAAGCCGTTTCTTTCATTGAAGAGCACGAAGAAGCGATTATTTACTTAATCATGGAGGAGCTTGGCGGAACACGGCTGAAGGCTGAGTTTGAAATCGGACTTGTCAAAAATATGATAAAAGAAGCCGCAACATTTCCGGTGCGGATGGAAGGGAAAATTCTCCCGTCCACGATTGACGGAAAAGAAAACAGGCTGTACAGAATACCTGCCGGAGTCGCGGGGGTAATCAGCCCGTTTAATTTCCCGTTTTTCCTTTCGATGAAATCTGTTGCGCCGGCACTCGGCGCGGGGAACGGCGTCGTGCTGAAGCCTCATGAAGAAACGCCGATCTGCGGCGGAACGCTTATCGCGAAAATTTTTGAAGCGGCCGGCGTACCGGATGGGCTGCTGAATGTCATCGTGACGGATATCGGGGAGATCGGCGACAGCTTTGTTGAGCATCCCGTGCCGCGGATAATCTCATTTACAGGCTCAACCGGAGTGGGCAGCTATATCGGACAGCTTGCGGTCAAACACTTTAAAAAACCGCTGTTGGAGCTTGGCGGAAACAGCGCGCTGATCGTGCTTGAGGATGCTGATCTTGAATACGCCGTCAATGCGGCCGTATTCAGCCGGTTTACGCATCAAGGCCAGATCTGTATGTCGGCGAACCGCGTGCTCGTTCACACATCTGTTTATGACAAATTTACAGAGCTTTACGAAGCGAAAGTGTCATCGCTGAAAGTCGGCGATCCGATGGACCCTGATACGGTTATCGGTCCTTTAATCAATGAGAGACAGGCGGAAGGCCTGAGACGGTCTGTCGAAAAAGCGATAGAAGAGGGAGCGGTTCCGGTGCTGTCCGGCCGATTCAGCGGAACGGTCGCTGAGCCCGTCATTTTAAAAGATGTGAAACCTGAGATGAGCATCGCGAAGGAGGAGCTGTTCGGACCGGCCGTCTGCATCATGCCGTTTGAAACGGAGGATGAAGCGGTAAGCATCGCAAACGCGACACCGTTCGGTTTAAGCGGAGCCGTGCATACGGCAAACGTGGAGCGGGGCGTTGAGTTTGCTAAGCGGATCGAAACCGGCATGATTCACGTCAACGATACGACCATTAATGATGAACCGAACGTCGCGTTCGGCGGCGAGAAACAATCAGGTCTCGGCAGGCTGAACGGCGAATGGAGCCTTGAAGAATTCACCACGCTGAAATGGATTTCGGTTCAGCATGAAAAACGCCAATTCCCATATTAAGAAGGAGTGAAAGAAATGAGTATACAGACGGAGCAGCAAACGCACAGCCTGCTTGACGCTTTTGTCAAAGTTGCGCCTTTTTTAAACAGCCTGATCCAAGATGACATCACCATCGGAATTTATGATACAGAAAAATTAATCGTGAATATTCCGGCTAAAACGTTTTCTCTTAATGTAAAGCCGGGAGATCCGCTGCAAAAAGGGGACATCATTACAGACGCGATCCGCATGAATCAGAAGAAGACAAGCATGGTGCCGAAAGAGCTGTTCGGATTTCCGCTGATCGCCAGAGCGATTCCGCTTCATGATGAAAACGGAAAAGTCATCGGCGGCGTCGGTCTCGGCACGAGCCTTGAAAAATCAGCCAAGCTTCATGATGTCGCTGAAAGCCTGTCCGCCGTCGTGGAACAGACCGCTTCGGCGATCGCGGATATCTCAGAATCCATCAGCGGTTTCTCAGCACAGATGACCGGGATTTCCGCTCAGGCGAAACAAGTCAGTGAAAGCGCGGGAGAAATCGCCGACATTTCCGTCACTGTCAAGGGCATCTCGGATCAAAGCAATCTGCTCGGTTTGAATGCGGCCATTGAAGCCGCGAGAGCAGGAGAATCCGGCAAGGGCTTTTCCGTGGTGGCGGATGAGATCCGCAAGCTTGCCACTCATTCAAAAGACAATGTCGGTCAAATTGACCAGATTACGAAAAAAATCCACAGCCTGCTGAAAGGGCTGGAGGACTCAATTGAATCCATCAACCAGAACACGGACGGCCAAGCGGCGGCGGTAGAACAAATTTCTGCCACGATGCAGGAGATTTCAGGAAGCGCCCAGCATTTAGCGAAAATGGCTGAAAACGTGCTCGGAGAATCATAAAAAAAGGGAGCTTACGGGCTCCTTTTTTGTTTTCCCTTATCAATCGGAAACTGCACTTACACGTTTGATCCGTCATGCTCAGGGGTACACATACGAATACATCACCAATGATAAAGGAGAGTCTTGTATGTCTGATGCAAATCTGCACAACCCGCTGACGAAATATGATCATGATGAATTTCCAAAACAATATCAAGAACCGCCCGGTTTGCAGAAAGAGATGAAGCCTGTGCCGGACTGCGGTGAAACAAGCTATAAAGGAGCCGGCAAGCTGAAGGGAAGAAAAGCCCTCGTCACCGGCGGCGATTCAGGTATCGGCCGGGCCGCCGCGATTGCTTATGCCCGGGAAGGGGCGGATGTGGCCATTAACTATCTGCCTGAGGAACAGCCGGATGCCGAAGAAGTGAAAGCGTTAATTGAAAAAGAGGGAAGAAAAGCTGTTCTGCTGCCGGGAGATTTAAGCGATGAAGCGTTTTGCGGAGAATTGGCGGAAAAAGCGTATCAAGAGCTTGGCGGTCTTGACACGCTCGCTCTTGTCGCCGGCAAACAGCAGGCAGTGGATGATATCAGCGATCTTGCCGCAGAACAAATCTATCAAACATTTGAAGTCAACGTATTCTCGCTGTATTGGCTCGTCAAAGCCGCGCTTCCGTATCTGCCGGAAGGCGCGTCTATTATCACGACAACGTCCGTAGAAGGGTATAATCCAAGCCCGATGCTGTTGGATTATGCTGCGACGAAACATGCCATTATCGGTTTTACCGTCGGCCTAGGAAAGCAGCTGGCGAATAAAGGAATCAGAGTCAACTCGGTAGCGCCGGGGCCGATCTGGACACCGCTGCAGATTTCGGGAGGACAGCCCGGAGAAAACATTCCGAAATTCGGCAAGGAAACACCGGCCGTTCCATTACAGCGTGCCGGACAGCCGGCGGAGCTGGCAGGAATTTATGTCTTTTTGGCCTCAGAAGAATCAAGCTATGTGACATCCCAAATTTACAGTGTAAGCGGAGGAATTCCGACAGCGTAATCAAAAAGGAGCTGCCCTTCATACGGGGCAGCTCTTTTTTTTGATGTTATGTGCCGAGCACGTTTTGATTATACAGGACACTCGGATGTGACGGATGATAGGAGGCGGCTTTGTCGTTATGAATCTTCGCTTTTTCTCTGTCGCCGAGCTGCCAGTGGCAGACGCAGAGCTGCAGATGGGGGTACCAGGTGGAATATTCGAGCTGGGTAAAGCCTGCATCACTGCTTTTGGCGGATAGGGCGAGCTCATACCAAAACACGCCCTGCCGGTATTGCCGTTTCTCCGCAAAATAGTCGCCGAGCCTGCAGCAGAACTCCGGCCGCGGACAATCGATCAGAAATGATTTTAAGAGAGACGTCATGGCGGCCTCTTCATGGCCGACCGCCCTGTAGCAATCGGATAGATATTGGCACGTTCTGATCTCGTCTTCGATCCAGCACTGTTTTGTGGAAAGAAAATGGTGATAATACGTGATGGCGCGCTGATACTGGCCGTGATCCTTTAATTCATTCGCGAAGTAAAACAAATCGCGCGGTGTCATCGATTCACTGTTTTCCGCCATTCTCTCATAAATCTTCAAGTTGCGGTCCGAGGGAGGCGAGTGCTTTTTTTCGGATTTCCGGTGTGTGACGGCAATATCGGTTTCTATGATGTTTCCGTATACCTCAAGATACTCATGCACGGCTCCGATCCAGCGGAACCCTTTTTCACGCTTGACGAGTCGGTTGCGGCGGTATCTGAAGCTGACCTCTCCCCGATCATCAAAGCCGACGTGATAATACATGGATACCGCGTCCACCTCTTTTGAAAGCGACGCCTTCAGTTCAATCAGCTTTTCACGGTCCTTTACCGTCAGCATATCGTCGGCGTCCAGCCACAGAATATAATCCATTTCCGCTTTCGAAAACACAAAATTACGGGCGGCGGCAAAGTGATCGATCCATTCAAAATCATAAATCTTATCCGTATAACGGGCCGCGATTTCTTTCGTCCGGTCGGTCGAGCCCGTATCAGCAATCACAATTTCATCCGCAATGTCTTTGACGGAATCAAGACAGCCCGCAAGCACTTCCTCTTCATTTTTCACGATAACGCACAAACTGACGCTGATCATGTCATCACCTCTTCCCCTCCAGTGTATAAAAGGAGAGGCGGAAACATTCTTCGGACAAAATGATCTCTTCCAAGAAATTTGTCTGTCCTTTTACTAGTTTTATTCCAGCGCCTGATTTAAAATGAACACATGAACTTACGTGAGGATTGATAGGAACCATGAGCATCATAAAAGCGGAAAACCTTTATAAAACATACGGAGATAAGACATTATTCGACCATATCTCCTTTCATATTGAAGAGAATGAAAGAATCGGTTTAATCGGCCCGAACGGAACGGGGAAGTCTACGCTTCTGAAAACCATTGCCGGCCTTGAATCAACGGAGGAAGGCGAGATTACGGCTTCAGGAAACGTGCATATTGAGTTCTTGCATCAGGACCCTGAGCTTCCGGCCGGACAAACCGTTCTTGAACATATTTATTCCGGCGGATCAGCCGTCATGAGAACGATGAGAGAGTACGAAAAAGCGCTTCAGGCGCTGAATGAAGAACCGGAAAATGACCAGCGTCAGAAACACCTGCTTGATGCGCAGGCCCGAATGGACGCGAATGATGCGTGGGAGGCGAATACGTTAGCCAAAACGGTTTTAACCAAACTTGGCGTCACCGATCTGATGAAGGATGTCAGCGAGCTGTCCGGCGGCCAGAGAAAGCGCGTCGCGATTGCGAAAAACGTCATCCAGCCGGCTGACCTGCTCATTTTGGATGAACCGACAAACCACTTGGACAATGAAACGATTGAATGGCTGGAAGGCTACTTATCGCAATATCCGGGCGCCGTTATGCTTGTCACGCACGACAGATATTTTCTGAACAGGGTGACGAACAGAATTTACGAGCTTGAGAGAGGCAGCCTTTATACGTATAAAGGAAACTATGAAGTATTCCTGGAAAAACGGGCCGAACGGGAAGCGCTGGCGGAGCAGAAAGAAACAAAACGTCAAAACCTCCTGCGCCGCGAATTGGCGTGGCTCAGAAGAGGAGCGAAAGCGCGCTCGACGAAACAAAAAGCGAGAGTGGACAGAGCGGAGGCGCTCAAGGAGCAAAAAGGGCCGGCAGTCTCCGGATCACTCGATTTCGCGATCGGTTCCCACCGTCTCGGAAAACAAGTAATCGAAGCCGATAACGTCTCCATTACCTATAACGGCCAAGCGCTGATCAGCCAGTTTAATGAGCTTGTCATCCCTGGGGAACGAATCGGCATCATCGGGCCGAACGGAATCGGGAAAACGACACTTTTAAACAGCCTCGCCGGCAGAATTCAGCCTGACAGCGGCAATATCACCATCGGGCAGACGGTCCGGATCGGCTACTACACCCAGGATCACAGCGAAATGAACGGCGATATGAAAGTCATTGAATATATAAAAGAGACGGCCGAAATCGTCAAAACGGCGGAAGGCGATGTCATCACCGCGGAACAAATGCTTGAGCGTTTTCTGTTCCCGCGTCCGATGCAGCAGACATATATCAGAAAGCTGTCAGGCGGGGAAAAACGCCGTCTGTACTTGCTGAATGTACTGATGCAGGAGCCGAATGTGCTGTTTTTAGATGAACCGACCAATGATCTGGACACAGAAACATTAAGCGTGCTCGAGGATTATATCGAACAGTTCCCGGGCGTCGTCATCACCGTATCCCATGACCGCTATTTCCTTGACCGCGTCGTGGACCGCCTGATCGTATTTGAAGGACACGGTGTCATTTCCCGTTTCCAAGGTTCATACAGTGAATACATGGAACAAGCAAAAGAGAAGAAGACGGCGGTAAAACAGCCGGCCGAAGAGAAAAAGGCGGAAGAAGAGCCGAAGAAAAAGCGCAAAAAGCTTTCGTACAAGGATCAGATCGAATGGGACGGCATCGAAGACAAAATCGCCGGCCTTGAAGAAAAGCATCAGCGTCTGGAAGCGGAAATCGCTGAAGCGGGAAGTGATTTCGGAAAGATACAAGAACTGATGGCCGAACAGGCAAAAACGGCTGAAGAGCTTGAAGCGGCGATGGAACGCTGGACCGAATTGTCACTGATGATTGAAGAACTTGAGAATTAAGAAAAGCCGGTACGGCCCCCGAGAAGATGGCGGGTCATACCGGCTTTTTTTATCTTACACAGATGTCTCCCGGCGCTTTAAAGACAAAGGTTCCGTCCAAGCCAAGTTTATCCGGCATAAAAAGTTTACGTTTACGTTAAGGTTCAAATGGTGTATAATAGAAACAGATACGACAAGAGGGGGATTCACCTTGGAATGGATGAAGATTGATCAAGTTGCCAAGCGAAGCGGATTGACAAAACGAACCATTCGTTTTTACGAGGAGATTGGTTTGATTCCTGCTCCTAAACGGACAGAAGGCGGCGTCCGGCTTTACTCTGAAGATGATATGGAGGAGCTCGAAAAAGTCACCAGCACAAAAGAAGTGCTCGGTTTTTCCCTTCAGGAACTTCAGCAGTTTATGGAGATGAGCCGTCAGCTGGAATTAAACAAAGAGGGGTACTTGTTGTCACTGGATCCGAAGGAACGGAAAGAAAAGCTGGAAGAGATTCAGCACGCTTTGAACCACCAGCTTGAGATGATTGATGAGAAGATCAGCACATTTCAGCATTTTAAAACGCGCCTTAACGGAATGAAAGAAAAAGCTGACCGCGCCATTCAATCAATCGAATGATTTTGCTGTAAACGCTATGGATATAGCGTTTCTTTTAATGGATAAAACAGGAGGTCTGGTCAAATGGATACATCATCACAACAGAAAACAGGCTTATTCAGCCAGCCGAAAGCCGTTTGGGCGGTTGCGTTTGCCTGTGTGATTTCCTTTATGGGAATCGGTCTTGTCGATCCAATTCTTCCGGCAATCGCCGCACAATTACATGCTTCACCTAGTGAAGTATCTCTGTTATTTACAAGTTATTTGCTCGTTACCGGTTTTATGATGTTTTTCTCCGGCGCGATTTCAAGCCGGATCGGCGCAAAATGGACGCTGCTTCTCGGACTTATTTTTATCATCGTGTTTGCCGCTCTCGGCGGAAGCTCAAGTTCAATCGCTCAGCTTGTCGGCTATCGCGGCGGCTGGGGACTTGGGAATGCTCTCTTTATTTCAACCGCGCTTGCCGTCATCGTCGGTGTATCTGTCGGCGGCAGCGCCAAAGCTATTATTCTGTATGAGGCCGCGCTCGGACTGGGAATTTCTGTCGGGCCGCTTGCCGGCGGAGAGCTAGGCAGCCTTTCATGGCGCGCTCCGTTCTTCGGAGTGTCTGTCCTGATGTTTATAGCGCTTTGCGCGATTTCACTCATGCTGCCGAAGCTGCCGAAACCGGCGAAACGCGTCGGTGTGTTTGATGCGATGAAGGCGCTCAAATATAAAGGCCTTTTGACAATGGCAGTATCTGCATTCTTATACAACTTTGGATTTTTTATTTTGCTTGCTTATTCTCCGTTCGTTCTGGATTTAGATGAACACGGTCTCGGATACGTCTTCTTCGGCTGGGGCCTTCTGCTGGCAATTACGTCAGTCTTTACGGCGCCGCTCGTGCATAAAGCGCTGGGCACAGTGCGTTCGCTCGTCGTTCTCTTTATCGCCTTTGCGGCCATTCTCGTTATTATGGGGGTCTGGACTGACCATCAGACGTTGATCATTACATGTATCGTTGTTGCCGGTGCTGTCCTCGGTATGGTGAATACGATCATGACAACCGCTGTGATGGGTGCTGCGCCGGTTGAACGTTCCATCGCGTCTTCAGCCTACAGCTCAGTCCGCTTTATCGGCGGTGCGCTCGCTCCGTGGATTGCGGGAATGCTGTCAGAACACTTCACCGCAAGCACACCATATACAGTAGGCGGGATTGTCGTTTTTGTCGGCATGCTTGTTCTTCTTATGGGACGCAAACATCTTGCCGGAATAAAAGCCGGACATTAAAAAAAAGGAACTTCCGCACGGGCGGGAGTTCCTTTTTGTGTTTACAGCACTTTCGTCGTCCAAGATTCACAATTCCATGTTTCCGTCGCGATATCCATGTAGAACTCGGGTTCGTGGGAAATCAGCAGAATGGAGCCTTTGTATTCTTTCAGCGCGCGTTTCAGCTCTTCTTTCGCATCGACATCCAGGTGGTTTGTCGGTTCGTCAAGCACGAGCAGGTTTGTTTCTGAATTGATCAGCTTGCACAGTCTGACCTTCGCTTTTTCTCCTCCGCTGAGAACGGAGACGCGGCTTTCAATGTGTTTGGTCGTCAGGCCGCATTTGGCGAGGGCGGCGCGGATTTCGTACTGGGTAAAGGAAGGAAATTCACTCCACACTTCTTCGATGCACGTATTGTTATTGGTTTCTTTCACTTCCTGCTCGAAATAGCCCGTGTATTGATGCTCGCCGCGCTCCACCGTGCCTTCCAGCGGCTGGATTTCACCGAGCAGGCTTTTTAACAGCGTCGTTTTCCCGATGCCGTTTGCGCCGTACAGGGCGACTTTCTGTCCGCGCTCCATTCTGAGATTGAGCGGGCGTGACAGCGGAGTATCGTAACCGATGACTAAGTCCTTCGTTTCAAAAATGAGCTTGCCTGACGTTCTCGCAGGCTTGAAATGGAATTCCGGTTTCGGTTTTTCGGCCGCCAGTTCGATCATATCCATCTTATCAAGCTTTTTCTGACGGGACATCGCCATATTTCTCGTGCTGACGCGGGCTTTGTTGCGGGCGACGAAATCTTTCAGCTCAGCCACTTCCTGCTGCTGTTTTTTGTAGGCGGCTTCGAGCTGCTGTTTTTTCACTTCGTAGACTTCCATAAACTGATGATAATCGCCGACATAACGCGTCAGCTCCTGGTTTTCCACATGGTAAATCAAATTGATTACGCTGTTTAAAAACGGAATGTCGTGAGAAATTAAGATGAACGCATTTTCATATTCCTGCAAATAGCGTTTCAGCCATTCAATATGCTGTTCATCAAGGTAGTTCGTCGGTTCGTCCAACAGAAGGATTTCCGGCTTTTCCAAAAGCAGTTTGGCGAGCAGCACTTTCGTCCGCTGTCCGCCGCTTAAGTCAGTGACGTCGCGGTCTAGGCCGACTTCCTGCAGGCCGAGGCCGCGGGCGATTTCTTCAACTTTGCTGTCAATCACGTAGAAATCATTGTTTGTCAGGGCGTCTTGAATGACACCGACATCTTCAAGCAGCTGCTCAAGCTCATCAGGGTCCGCTTCGCCCATTTTGTTGTAAATCTCGTTCATTTCTTCTTCCATCGCAAATAAGTAATGGAACGCATCCTTCAGCACGTCGCGGATCGTTTTTCCTTTTTCAAGCACGGTATGCTGATCGAGATAGCCGACACGCACGTTTTTCGCCCATTCAACCTTACCCTCATCAGGCTCAAGCTTTCCGGTAATAATATTCATAAACGTTGATTTACCTTCGCCGTTTGCTCCGATTAAGCCGACGTGTTCCCCTTTTAAAAGACGGAACGATACATTGTTAAAAAGCGCACGGTCACCGAAGCCGTGGCTTAAATCTTTTACGGATAAAATACTCATCATTACACCTCTATCGTTATCAGACACGCTTTTTTTATCATGTGTCTTTCTCATTTATGATTATAAAGGAGGAGACCGTTTGTTAAAAGGCTTGGAAGGAAAAAGAAAATTGCGTTTGCCGCGTGCATTTGAGATACTATGGAGTAGATTTTAAGAATTGAGGAGAACGACATGACCCAAACATGGCCATTTTTACAGCATACACAACCATTTATCGCCGAAAACTGGGAGGCGTCAGGCTTTCAGGAGCCGACCGTTATTCAGGAAAAAGCCGCTCAGGTGATCATGGAAGGGAAAGACGTCATTGCCGAATCCCCGACGGGAACGGGAAAAACATTGGCGTACACGCTTCCGGTTCTGGAGCGGATCAACCCGGAACAGAAACATCCGCAAGTGATCATTTTAGCGCCGTCCCGCGAGCTTGTGATGCAGATTTTTCAAGTGATTCAGGAGTGGAAAAAAGGCTCCGATCTTCGCGCTTTGTCTTTGATCGGCGGGGCAAACGTGAAAAAGCAGGTGGAGAAGCTCAAAAATAAACCGCATATCATTGCAGGCACACCGGGCAGGGTGCTCGAATTGATTCAGGCGAAAAAGCTGAAAATGCATGAAGTCAAGACGATCGTTCTTGATGAAGCGGATCAGCTCGTGACAAAGGAACACCGCGAAACGATGAAAAAAATCATTAAAACGACGCTGAAAGACCGACAGCTTTTAAGCTTTTCCGCTACGCTGCAGCCGGAGACAGAAGAGGTGCTGAATGCCATCGCACATGAACCGGCCGTTTTGAAAGTGGAGCGGAATACGGCGGAAAAAGCGCGCGTCACGCATCAATATCTCGTCTGCGATCAGCGGGATAAAGTGAAGCTATTGCAAAAGCTGTCACGGCTGAACGGCATGCAGGCGCTCGTGTTTGTCAGAGATATCGGAAATTTAAGCGTCTATGCGGAAAAACTCGCCTATCATCACGTGGATCTCGGCATCCTGCACGGAGAAGCGAAAAAAATGGAGCGGGCAAAGATATTATCAGCGTTTGAAGGGGGAGAATTTCCGCTGCTTCTGGCGACTGACATAGCGGCGCGCGGACTTGATATCGATGATCTTCCGTACGTCATTCACGCAGACATCCCGAATGAAGACGGATATATCCACAGATCCGGCCGGACGGGGCGGGCCGGTAAAGAAGGAACCGTACTCAGCCTTGTCACGCCGATGGAAGAATCCAAATTGAAAAAAATGGCCAAATCACTCGGAATTGAGCTGAAAGAGGCCGTTTATTCAGGCGGAAAATTATCTGAGAAATAAGAAACGGAGGGCGGGAAGCCCTTCTTTTTTATTGTGAAATAATAGAAAAGGTTCAGGCGGGGGAGTGGGAAGATGGGTTCAATAGACCGATTTCAAATATTGAAGGAACGTGGGCTGAAAATACTCGAACACTGGTTTAAGAACGATAACATCAGACGGAGAATGGATGCGATGCTGCCATTAGACGCGTGGTATGCACGATTGAATAAAGATGAAGACGATACTGTCATTATGGCATATGACGGGCAGCTTCAGGCAGGTATAGTCTCTATAGAGTTTGTGGAGGAACGGGCGTATATCGGATTGATCGTCAATCCTTTGTACCAGCTTCAAGGGTACGGAAAACAGATCTTGCAAAAACTGCTGACTGATCCTGGGTTTACCGGCGTGCGGGAATGGGCGGCAAGCATCTAAAAAGACAATCAAATCAGTTTAGTCTGCTTTCAAGCAGCGGGATTCACTTTGGAAAATACGGAGCCTGATGAAGACGGCTTTCTTACTTTGATTCTTCGCGGCTGATGCGAAAAAGCAGAAAAGGAGGGGAGAAAGCCCTCCTTTTTTCATCATCATGTTAACCTAGATCACTGACTTTGATGATCTGTTTGCCTTTGTTTTCTCCTTTAAACAAACCGAGGAACGCGTCAGGAATATGGCTGAATCCTTCCGTAATCGTTTCTTCATAATGAAGCTTCCCGTCCTTGAGCCATTCGGCCAATTGTTTCGCGCCTTCGGAAAAGCGGTCAGCATAATCACTGACGATGAACCCCTGCATCAGTGCTTTTGTTTTGATCAGCTTCGGCTGGACGCGGGGGCCCATGTCTTCCTCTTCACTTTCGGTATTATATGAAGAGATCGCTCCGCATACCGGAATGCGGGCGAATTCATTCAGCAGGTTTATCACCGCATCTGAAATCGGTCCGCCGACATTGTCAAAATAGACATCGACGCCGTCAGGGCATGCCTGTTCAAGCGCTTTTTGAATATCATCCGCCGTTTTGTAATTAATGGCTTCATCAAATTGAAGCTCCTCTTTCAGATACGCGATTTTTTCGTCAGAACCGGCGATGCCGACAACCCGCGCGCCTTTGATTTTGGCAATCTGCCCGACCGTTGAGCCGACGGCGCCCGCAGCCCCTGAAACGACGACGGTTTCGCCTTTTTTCGGACGGCCGATATCAAGCAGGCCGAAGTAAGCGGTCAGTCCGGTCATCCCTAAAATGCCGAGATACGCCTGGGCGGGTGCGATATCCGTATCCAACTTGCGGAGGGCGGACTCATTGACGGCTGAATATTCCTGCCATGCGAGATTTCCGATCACAACATCTCCTTTTTTCAGCTTATCGCCGTCTGTCAGAACTTCGGCAATCACTCCGCCTGTTATGGCTTCATCTAAAGCGAACGGCTCTACATATGATTTTGTATCCTGCATCCGTCCGCGCATGTACGGATCAACGGACACATAACTCGTTTTCACAAGCACTTCGCCGTCTTTCGGTTCGGGAACGGCAATCGTTTCAAAGCGGAAATCGTCATGGACGGGAACGCCTTTCGGGCGTCTTGCCAATTGAATCTGCTGCTGATTATTCGGCATACTGAATCCTCCTTCAAGATAAGTGTTTGTTCCAAATGTAACACGAACCATTTCCCGAATACAAAATCAAACCGTCCGCCGGCAACAAAAAAAGAAGGGCCAGGGCCCTTCTTTTCTTATATGCGTATTTAAAAGAATAACCGGTACACATCGGTGTTTTTCTCATGTTCCAAATATTCATAGGCATTCGTTTTTGAAGAATGAAGCATGTCAGAGGTAATCACGGGCTGAAGCGCAGTCAGATAAGAACCCAGCTTATTTTCAATTTCTGTCGGCAGAACGGATTCGATATCACCGATATTGATAATGATAGAGAAAACGAAATCGATATTAATATGAAAAGTATCTTCAGCGAAGGCCGTAAGCTCTTTTATTCCATCCGGGCAGCGGGTATGCCGGCGGAATACCTGCTTCACTAAATCACTGACAACCCAAGCGTTAAATCGCTGTTCCGGTGAAAAGTAATGAATAGGAACCACCTCCCTGCTTAATCGGCTCATGAAGATTTTTATTTTTCTGATAAAGGTTACTTTCCCTACTGTAACATGTCCCGCCGGAAAATATCCACCGACAATCTGCCCGTTTTTTCCCGGAACTCTCTTTCTTTTGTTTGACCTTTGGTTGAGCGGGTAAACATCCAATATACAAAAACAAAAGGGAGGACTTATCAATGAAACCGGTAGTAAGAGAATATACAAATGATCAAAAACTGATGCAGGACGTAAAAGAGCTTCAGCAATTGGGTGTCGCAAAAGAAGACGTATATGTGCTTTCACATGATGACGACAGAACGGACCGTCTGGCGGATAATACTGATGTCAATACCATCGGAGCGAAAGAAACGGGCATTAAACACGCGGTCGGCAATATGTTTAATAAAAAAGGCGACGAGCTCCGCAACAAAATTCACGAAATCGGCTTTTCAGAAGAGGAAGCATCACAATTTGAAAAGCGCTTAGATGAAGGAAAAGTTCTTCTGTTTGTCACGGATAACGAAAAAGTAAAATCATGGGCGTAAGCTGAACAGATCCCAAGGGGTTTTCGGTCCCTTGGGATTTTTTTGCGGTTTCCGCAATAAAACCGAAAGGCACATGCTGTACATTTTCGGTGCCGTTTCTCAACTGATTTGATACAATCCAATTGTAATAAATTGGAACAGAGAATCAGGAGGAGCACAATTTATGAAAAAAATGTTACTTATGCTGGCGGTTTGTTTATGTATGATCCCTGCGGACGTCTATGCCGCTGACCTGGGACGGCAGACGTTAGGAACAAATGACGGCTGGGGAGCCGCTTCCGGCGGGACAACCGGCGGCGCGAAAGCCTCTTCATCGAATGTCTACACCGTATCAAACAGACAGCAGCTCGTTTCTGCATTAGGGGGAAGCGCCAACAGCACGCCGAAGATTATTTACATACAAGGCACAATCAATATGAATACGGACGACCGGAATAAAACGCTCGGCTTTAATGATTATAAAGATCCGGCATATGATCTCAACGCTTATCTGAAGGCGTACGACCCGGACAAATGGGGGAAAAAAGCGCCGTCAGGCACCCAGGAAGACGCCAGACAGCGATCTCAAAAAAACCAGAAAGCACGGGTCGTGATTGACATTCCTTCAAATACGACGATCATCGGTTCGGGTTCAAATGCCAAAGTGACAGGCGGAAGCTTTAATATAAAGAACGGCGTCGACAATGTCATCATCCGCAACATTGAATTTCAAGACGCTTACGACTATTTTCCGCAATGGGACCCGACGGACGGCAGCAGCGGCAACTGGAACTCGGAATATGACAATATCACCATTAACGGCGCGACGCATATCTGGATCGATCATTGCACCTTTAATGACGGATCGAATCCCGACAGCGGTTTTCCCTACTATTACGGGAGAAAATATCAGCACCATGACGGCCAGACGGATATAGCCAACGGGGCGAATTATATTACATTGTCCTATAATAAATATCATGACCATGACAAAGGCTCCGTCATCGGAAACAGCGACAGCAAGACGTCGGATGAAGGAAAACTGAAGGTGACCATTCACCATAACTATTACCAGAACATCGTCCAGCGCGCACCGCGGGTCCGGTACGGGCAGGTTCATATTTATAATAATTTTTACGCAGGCTCTAAAAGCGCCGCATACCCGTTCAGCTATGCGTGGGGCGCAGGCCACGCGTCAAAAATATATGCCCAGAATAATGTCTTTGAAGTGCCGGGACTGGCTGCTGATAAAGTCATCAGCGTCTTCAGCGGCGGAAAAGCGCTTCATGAAGACGGCACTCTTTTAAACGGCGCCGCAATTAACGCGTCAGCTGCCAACGGATTAAGTCAGTCCGTCGGCTGGACACCGTCATTGCACGGTTCCATCGGCTCATCATCAAATGTAAAATCAGATGTTATATCTAAAGCCGGGTCGGGTATATTAAAATAATAAACAAGAAGCACAAAGGAAAATATTCCTTTGTGTTTTTTAATTAACAAAAACGTTTATTAACTTAGTTAAGTAGTAAAATGGGATAGGGGGATGGAAGACAACAAAATAGGAGGAGACCTGTAATGGCTTCAGAAAAAGACGCAAAAAAACAGCAGGCAGTAAAAATCATTCCTTTGCTTATTACTGTTGCTGTGGGATTAATCATTTGGTTTATTCCCGCGCCGTCCGGACTTGAACCTAAAGCATGGCATTTGTTCGCTATTTTTGTCGCAACAATTATCGGCTTTATCTCCAAGCCCTTGCCAATGGGCGCAATTGCAATTTTTGCATTGGCAGTCACCGCGTTAACGGGAACGCTATCTATTGAAAATACGTTAAGCGGATTTGGAAACAAGACAATCTGGCTGATTGTCATCGCCTTTTTTATTTCCCGGGGATTTATCAAAACCGGGCTTGGCGCCAGGATTTCTTACGTATTCGTACAACGGTTCGGGAAGAAAACACTCGGCCTTTCTTATTCACTGCTGTTCAGTGATTTAATTTTATCACCTGCCATTCCGAGCAACACGGCACGGGCGGGCGGCATTATTTTTCCTATTATCAGATCATTATCCGAAACTTTCGGATCAACGCCGGCAGACGGAACAGAGCGGAAAATCGGCGCTTTCTTATTAAAAACCGGTTTTCAAGGAAACTTGATTACGTCTGCGATGTTTTTGACGGCAATGGCGGCGAATCCGCTGATCGCCAAGCTGGCCCACGATGTCGCAGGGGTGGACATCACATGGACAAGCTGGGCAATCGCGGCCATTGTACCGGGATTGGCGAGCTTAATCATTACGCCGCTCGTCATTTATAAGCTGTATCCGCCGGAAATTAAAGAAACACCGGACGCGGCTAAAATCGCAACGGAAAAATTGAAAGAAATGGGTCCGTTTAAAAAATCCGAACTCTCCATGGTTATCGTCTTTTTATTGGTGCTTGCGCTGTGGATTTTCGGAGGAAGCTTCAATATCGACGCAACGACGACGGCCCTGATCGGATTATCCGTTTTGCTTTTGTCACAGGTATTAACATGGGAGGACATCAAAAAAGAACAAGGTGCATGGGATACGCTGACTTGGTTCGCGGCGCTTGTGATGCTGGCGAATTTCCTGAATGAGCTCGGCATGGTGTCTTGGTTCAGCAATATGATGAAATCATCTGTTTCCGGTTTTTCATGGATTGTGGCATTTATGATTCTGATTGTCGTGTATTATTACACGCATTACTTCTTTGCGAGCGCAACCGCGCATATCAGCGCCATGTATGCGGCATTTCTCGCCGTCATCGTGGCGGCAGGCGCTCCGCCGCTGTTGGCGGCGCTCAGCCTGGCGTTTTTCAGCAACCTTTTCGGTTCGACGACGCATTACGGCTCAGGAGCGGCTCCGGTCTTTTTCGGAGCGGGTTATATCTCGCAAAGCAAATGGTGGTCCATCGGCTTTATCCTGTCAATCGTCCATATTGTGACATGGCTTGTGATTGGCGGATTATGGTGGAAAGTATTAGGGTTATGGTAGAAGAAAAAAGGCAGACTCAGGTCTGCCTTTTTTTATTTCTGTAAGGAATGGGAAGGGCCTGCACATGATGACTTCAGTGCGAATAGAATATTGCCGGGGTGATATTATGAGCAGCGGCCGTAATCAATACATGATATTGAAACAGAAACCATACAAATATATGAGCAGACATATGAAACGCCGGTATGAACAATTACCATGTGAACTTGAAAGTCCGGAAACAGGGACGGAAAAACGGTTTCCGTCTTCAGATGAAAATCGATCTGCCTTGTGCGTACCCGGGCTGCGAGGTCCCGAAGGCAAAAGAGGACCCGCCGGCTCCCGCGGTCCGCAAGGGGAGGCGGGTCCGCCGGGTCCGCCCGGTCCCCCGGGGCCTGAGGGGCCGCCGGGAGCGGTTCCTGCGGTAGCTTTTCAAAATACAGCAGACCTAATGACGCTTCCGTTAGAAGGAACACCGATAAACGTGTTAAGCGCAGTGATAGCTGCGCCGACAGATCAATTGGTGAAAACGGATGCCGTCATACAAGTAAATGTGGAATTAGATCCGCTTGCGTCTCATTTCTCATTGGTCTTAGCTGTCGAGCTGCAAAGAAATGGCGTAACGATACAAACACAGAGACAAGAGCGGAACCTCTTTTCTTCAGGCGGACAAATCATAGGAATTCCTTTTACGTACATCGACGAAATGAAGGCGGATGAAACAGCCGCGTATCAGCTCTATTTATCCGTCCTTTCTTCGAACTACGTAACACAAGTCGCAGCAGCAAACCGCTCCCTCATTGCGACGGGATTCCCCATTCAAGGATCGGATTAAGGTGATGAAAAGAAATCACCTTTTTTATTTAGGTTGTCAAAACACAGCCCGTATTAATATGCTGTCTTAATAAGTAAGACGGTCAACAACGGGAAGGAGAGGGAAAAAGATTGAATGAATAATCCGATTATAAACGGAAGCTTTGAAACCGGCACATTAGCGGGGTGGAGTTCGGCAAATACCCAGATTAACAGTTTGTTTGCACATTCAGGGAGATATTCTGCGCAATTTATTGGAGCTCAGCCATATGCTTACCTCAGTCAAATCGTTCCCATTTCAGCCAAGTCAGTGACTCTATTCGTATCACTCGCAACGCTCGGAAATGATCCAAGTCCCCAAGTCACTCTCCAGATCATCTATGTCAGCGCAGCAGGTGAACAAATCAGTTCCATTCAAGAAAATATTACACCCGGAAATTTGCCGAACGTGCTCTTTCACACATGGTCTGAAATCTATAAAACAAGCAGTGTGCCTTCTGGCGCGGCCTCTGCCGTCATTGTATTAAGTAAAGTTTCTTCCGGCACGGTTTTAATAGACGATGTTTCATTGGCGCAAACCGGGGGTGAACCTGGCGTAACAGGAATTACAGGTCCCACTGGAGTGACGGGCCCAACAGGAGTGACCGGCGCAAGAGGAGCGACGGGAGTAACTGGTGCAACCGGGGCAAGAGGAGCGACGGGTGTAACCGGTCCAAACGGAGTAACTGGTCCGACAGGAGTAACTGGAGCAACCGGCTCGACTGGTGTAACAGGAGCGACCGGAACCACGGGCTCAACCGGAGTGACTGGAGTAACGGGAGCAACTGGTTCAACCGGTTCAACCGGAGTGACTGGGGCAACGGGGATAACCGGTGCAACCGGCCCAACCGGAGCGACTGGGGTAACGGGTGTAACTGGGGGAACGGGAACAACCGGCCCAACTGGAGCAACGGGGATAACAGGAGCAACAGGCCCATCCGGAGCAACGGGGATAACCGGCGCGACCGGTATAACAGGTCCAACTGGATCGACAGGAGAAACCGGCCCAACCGGAGTAACAGGGGCGACAGGAGAAACCGGTCCAACCGGAGCAACTGGTTCAACGGGAGTAACTGGAGCAACCGGAGCAACTGGTTCAACAGGAGAAACCGGAGCGACCGGTGTAACAGGGTCAACAGGAATAACCGGTGTAACTGGCTCAACCGGCCCAACAGGGGTAACTGGAGAAGCCGGTCCAACCGGAGAAACTGGTTCAACGGGAGAAACTGGAGCAACAGGCCCAACAGGAACAACCGGTCCAACGGGAGTAACTGGAGCAACAGGCTCGACTGGCATAACGGGAACAACCGGCCCAACTGGTGAAACCGGAGAAACCGGGGCGACGGGAGTAACCGGATCAACAGGAGTAACAGGATTAACCGGTGCAACGGGATCGACAGGCTCGACTGGGGTAACAGGATCAACCGGTGCAACGGGAGAAACTGGTTCAACAGGAGTAACTGGCTCAACCGGTGTAACGGGAGTAACAGGAGCGACCGGAGTAACAGGGGTAACGGGATCGACAGGCCCAACCGGCCCAACAGGGGCAACGGGTGTAACTGGGGGAACGGGACCAACAGGTTCAACCGGAGAAACTGGTGTGACTGGCCCGATCGGGGTCACGGGATCGACAGGAGCAACCGGGGCGACGGGGATAACCGGCTCAACCGGCACTACCGGTGTAACGGGAGTGACTGGGTCAACGGGAGAAACCGGTGCAACCGGAGTAACGGGATCAACAGGAGCAACCGGTCCAACCGGGTCGACAGGTTCAACTGGAGTTACTGGTGCAGCAGGATCAACTGGACCCACGGGAGAGATCGGTCCAACGGGATCGCCAGGCTCAACCGGAGAAACCGGTGCAACGGGAGCGACTGGGGTAACTGGTATAACCGGGGGAACGGGAACAACCGGCCCAACCGGAGCAACGGGGGTAACAGGCGCGACTGGCTCAACAGGGCCAACAGGAGTTACTGGCGCAACCGGATC
Source organism: Bacillus sp. R45 (assembly GCF_021729365.1). Lineage (NCBI taxonomy): Bacteria > Bacillati > Bacillota > Bacilli > Caryophanales > Bacillaceae > Bacillus > Bacillus sp. R45. The sequence goes on from NZ_CP091421.1 coordinate 722,359, forward strand.
AACTGGCCCAACCGGAGCAACAGGTGCAACCGGAGAAACCGGCTTGACCGGGGATACCGGAGCTACTGGAGTAACCGGCCCAACAGGGGCAACGGGTGTAACGGGAGCGACCGGAGTAACAGGGGTAACGGGATCTACAGGCTCAACCGGCCCAACCGGCCCAACAGGGGCAATGGGTGTAACTGGAGAAATCGGCGCAACTGGAGAGACCGGTCCAACTGGATCTACAGGTTCAACCGGAGAAACCGGGGCGACGGGAGTAACCGGATCAACAGGAGTAACAGGATCAACCGGTGCAACGGGATCGACAGGATCGACTGGGGTAACAGGATCAACCGGTGCAACGGGAGAAACTGGCCCAACAGGAGTAACTGGCTCAACCGGCCCAACCGGTGTAACGGGAGTAACAGGAGCGACCGGAGTAACAGGGGTAACGGGATCGACCGGCCCAACCGGCCCAACCGGCGCAACAGGGGCAACGGGTGTAACTGGTGTAACGGGCCCAACCGGACCGACAGGAGAAACAGGCGCAACCGGGGGAACAGGTTCAACTGGTTCAACAGGAGCAACAGGAGCAACGGGATCAACCGGTCCAACCGGTCCAACCGGGTCGACAGGTTCAACTGGAGTTACTGGTGCAGCAGGATCAACTGGACCCACGGGAGAGATCGGTCCAACTGGATCGCCAGGCTCAACCGGAGAAACCGGTGCAACGGGAGAAACTGGTTCAACAGGAGTAACTGGCTCAACCGGTGTAACGGGAGTAACAGGAGCGACCGGAGTAACAGGGGTAACGGGATCGACAGGCCCAACCGGCCCAACCGGCCCAACAGGGGCAACGGGTGTAACTGGGGGAACGGGACCAACAGGTTCAACAGGAGAAACTGGAGCGACGGGAGAAACCGGATCGACTGGCGCAACGGGATCAACTGGAGTAACAGGATCAACGGGAGAAACGGGCCCAACAGGAGTAACTGGGGCGACTGGCTCAACCGGCCCAACCGGTCCAACGGGTGTGACTGGAGCAACTGGAGAAACCGGCGCAACGGGAATAACTGGAGAAACCGGAGCAACCGGAGTGACTGGAGCAACAGGAGCCACCGGTGCGACGGGGATAACCGGCTCAACCGGAGTAACAGGTCCAACGGGAGAAACCGGTGCAACTGGAGTAACTGGAGCAACAGGAGTGACTGGTTCAACAGGAGAAACCGGAGCAACTGGTCCAACTGGTGTAACGGGAATAACTGGTGTAACAGGACCAACTGGAGCAACAGGTTCAACAGGAGCAATAGGACCGACTGGAGCAACCGGAGAAACTGGCTCGACCGGGGAAACCGGAGCTACTGGAGTAACCGGCCCGGCAGGAGCCACGGGGGTAACAGGAGCAACCGGCCCAACGGGAGAGACCGGTCCAACCGGAGTAACAGGAGCAACGGGGGTAACAGGCGCGACTGGCTCAACCGGTCCAACAGGAGTTACTGGCGCAACCGGAGAAACTGGCCCAACAGGAGTGACTGGGGCAACGGGAGTGACTGGAGCAGCAGGAGCGACCGGGCCAACGGGAGAGGCCGGTCCAACCGGATCAACAGGCTCAACCGGAATAACAGGGGCAACAGGATCGACCGGAGCAATTGGTTCAACCGGACCGACAGGCTCAACGGGAGCAACCGGCTCCACCGGAGTAACGGGTCTAACTGGTGTAATGGGATCGACAGGAGCGACTGGGGTAACGGGAGCAACCGGCCCCACCGGAGTAACGGGTCTAACTGGTGTAACGGGATCGACAGGAGCGACTGGGGTAACGGGAGCAACCGGCCCCACCGGAGTAACGGGTCTAACTGGTGTAACGGGATCGACAGGAGCGACTGGGGTAACGGGAGTAACCGGCTCAACTGGTGCGACGGGATTAACTGGAGAAACAGGCGCCACAGGATCGACAGGCCCAACCGGCCCAACCGGCGCAACAGGGCCAACAGGTTTAACAGGATCAACAGGAGCAACCGGAACCACGGGCTCAACTGGAGTAACAGGAGCGACAGGAGAAACCGGTGCAACAGGGGCAACGGGGGTAACTGGAGAAATCGGACCAACTGGCTCAACTGGCTCAACTGGCTCAACCGGCGCAACCGGAGTAACGGGTCCAACTGGCGCGACTGGCTCAACCGGCGCAACCGGAGTAACGGGTCCAACTGGCGCGACTGGTTCAACAGGAGAAACCGGTGCAACTGGATCGACTGGCGCAACCGGTCCAACGGGTGTGACTGGAGCAACGGGAGAAACCGGCTCAACTGGCGCAACGGGTGCATCCGGGGCGACCGGCGCAACGGGAATAACTGGAGAAACCGGAGCAACAGGATCGACTGGGGTAACTGGTGTAACCGGAGCAACAGGCTCAACTGGTTCAACGGGAGTGACAGGAGCAACTGGTTCAACGGGAGTGACAGGAGCAACTGGGGCAACGGGGGTAACTGGAGCGACCGGTCCAACCGGATCAACTGGTTCAACGGGAGTAACTGGAGCAACCGGATCAACTGGTTCAATAGGAGAAACCGGAGCGACCGGTGTAACAGGGTCAACAGGAATAACCGGTGTAACTGGCTCAACCGGCCCAACTGGTGAAACAGGAGCGACGGGAGTAACAGGCCCAACAGGTGTAACAGGAGAAACCGGAACCACGGGATCAACCGGAGTAACTGGGACAACGGGAGAAACCGGTGCAACTGGAGTGACTGGAGCAACGGGGATAACAGGAGCAACAGGCGCGACGGGCCCAACCGGTGTGACTGGACCAACAGGGGTTACTGGCTCAACAGGAGAAACCGGCGCAACGGGCTCAACTGGAGTAACTGGGTCAACAGGAATAACAGGAGCAACCGGCTCAACAGGTTCAACCGGAGAAACCGGCCCAACAGGTGTAACAGGAGAAACCGGCCCAACAGGTGTAACAGGAGAAACCGGAACCACGGGATCAACCGGAGTAACTGGGACAACGGGAGAAACCGGTGCAACTGGAGTGACTGGAGCAACGGGGTTAACCGGATCAACAGGCGCGACGGGATCAACCGGAGTAACTGGGACAACAGGAGAAACCGGCGCAACGGGCTCAACTGGAGTAACTGGAGCGACCGGTGTAACTGGGTCAACAGGAATAACCGGACCGACTGGCTCAACTGGCTCAACGGGAGAAACCGGAGCAACAGGGTCAACTGGTGTAACGGGAGTGACTGGTTCAACTGGAGCGACTGGGGTAACTGGTGTAACGGGAGTGACTGGTTCAACTGGAGCGACTGGGGTAACTGGTATAACCGGGGGTACGGGAACAACCGGCCCAACCGGAGCAACGGGGATAACCGGCGCGACCGGAGAAACCGGTGCAACTGGCTCGACCGGGGATACTGGAGCTACTGGAGTAACTGGTGCAACAGGAGTGACTGGTTCAACCGGAGAAACCGGAGCGACCGGTGTAACAGGGTCAACAGGAATAACAGGAGCAACAGGCTCAACAGGTTCAACCGGAGAAACCGGACCAACTGGGGTCACGGGCTCAACTGGAGTAACAGGAGCAACCGGAGAAGCCGGCCCAACAGGTGTAACAGGAGAAACCGGAGCAACGGGCTCAACTGGAGTAACCGGTTCAACGGGTGTGACTGGAGCCACAGGAGTAACGGGATCAACAGGAGCCACTGGAGTGACTGGGGCAACGGGGATAACCGGAGCGACTGGCGCAACAGGAGTAACAGGTTCAACCGGAGAAACGGGTCCAACAGGTGTAACAGGACTAACTGGAGCAACGGGAGTAACAGGCCCAACCGGTCCAACGGGTGTGACTGGAGCAACGGGTGTGACTGGAGCAACGGGTGTAACTGGAGCAACGGGTGTAACTGGAGCAACGGGTGTAACTGGAGCAACGGGTGTAACTGGAGCAACGGGTGTAACTGGAGCAACGGGTGTAACTGGAGCAACGGGTGTAACTGGAGCAACGGGTGTAACTGGAGCAACGGGTGTAACTGGAGCAACGGGTGTAACTGGAGCAACGGGTGTAACTGGAGCAACGGGTGTAACTGGAGCAACGGGTGTAACTGGAGCAACGGGTGTAACTGGAGCAACGGGAGCAACGGGAGCAACCGGAGTAACAGGAGCAACGGGAGTAACGGGAGCAACCGGAGTAACAGGAGCAACTGGAGTAACAGGAGTAACGGGATCAACCGGAGTAACCGGGGTGACTGGCCCAACGGGAGTAACAGGAGCAACCGGAGTAACAGGAGTAACGGGAGCAACGGGAGTAACGGGAGCAACCGGAGTAACAGGAGCAACGGGAGCAACGGGAGTAACCGGGGTGACTGGCCCAACTGGAGTAACGGGCCCAACCGGACCAACCGGCGCCACAGGCAGTACACCAACCTTGCTCTTCACAAGAACCAACGGGCCGCTCACTGTTTATCCGCCGTTAAATACAGAAGTTCCCGTTGCTACGCTGGCAATCCCAGTTAATGCTTTGCAGAATGTAAAGCTGGATTATGCACTCAGTGCCGCGTTAACAACTGCAGCGAATTCAAACTTTGTTTTTGAAGTGAGATTATATAGGGGAGCAGTGCAAATTCATACAAGAACTCTGTCGCGAACCAGTACTCTCGCAGCTACGGATAGTTTTTCGATTGCTGATACAACAGTGGATACTGCGCCGACCGCAGGAACGAACACTTACCAGCTCAGGGTTATTTTCACAACTGCTAATAATTTAACGACAGCAACTGCACTCAATATCGATTTTAACAGCATAAGTTTTCCGACAACCTAATACAACAGCAGACTGATATTTTAAAGATGAAAGACCTGACTTATGCACAGTTAGGTCTTTTTTCTGTAAAATGCTGTGCATGATGCAGTCTTAACGAACATTTGAAAAATTGCCCAATAGAAGTGGGGTTTTGCCACACCTTTTTTCTCTGTGGAAATATTATGAAAATAGAGGTGGTGTAATGAGAAAAGGAGATACTTGGTATAACAGATACGACTCTTGGGATTACGACTGCCGGAATTGTAATGAGTGCTGCTGTCATTTTCAACATAAAAGAAGAAATCAAAGGCGCAGTTATCAAAATCGGGCACATTGCTGTGAAGGATTCTGTTGCGAACCCCCTTGCTGTCATGAAAGATGGTGTCCATGCTGTCATCCAAATCATTTTCACGTAAGAGGATTCACCGGAGCAACAGGACTGACCGGAGCAACAGGACTGACCGGAGCAACAGGACTGACCGGAGCAACAGGGCTGACTGGAGCAACGGGGTTCACTGGAGCAACAGGGCTGACTGGAGCAACGGGGTTCACTGGAGCAACAGGGCTGACCGGAGCAACGGGCTCGACCGGGAATACCGGAGCGACTGGGGTAACCGGTGCCACTGGAGTCACTGGAGATCCCGGCGCCACGGGAGTAACGGGAGCCACCGGGGTAACAGGCTCGACCGGGATCACCGGAGTCACTGGAGTAACGGGATCAACTGGAGTAACCGGAGTAACAGGCGCTACCGGAGTAACAGGAGCCACCGGGGATACTGGAGCCACTGGGATAACAGGCGCTACCGGAGTAACAGGAGCCACCGGGGCTACTGGAGCCACTGGGATAACAGGCGCTACCGGGGTAACCGGAGCGACAGGAGTAACGGGAGCGACAGGAATAACAGGAGCCACCGGGGTAACAGGCGTAACCGGAGCGATTGGAGTAACGGGAGCCACTGGAGTAACCGGGGCTACTGGAGCCACTGGGATAACAGGAGCTACAGGAGTAACGGGAGCAACCGGGGTAACAGGTGCTACAGGAGTAACGGGGGCAACCGGGGTAACAGGCGTAACCGGAGCGATTGGAGTAACGGGAGCCACTGGAGTAACCGGGGCTACTGGAGCAACTGGGATAACAGGCGCTACCGGAGTAACGGGAGCCACCGGGGTAACCGGAGTGACCGGAGTAACTGGGGTAACCGGAGTAACAGGAGCCACCGGGGATACTGGAGCCACTGGGATCACCGGAGCTACCGGGGTAACAGGCGCTACCGGAGTAACAGGAGCGACAGGAATAACAGGTGCAACTGGGATCACCGGAGCGACTGGAGTAACTGGGATCACCGGAGCGACTGGAGTAACTGGGGTAACCGGATCGACCGGAGTAACGGGAGCAACCGGAGCAACCGGGGCTACTGGAGCAACAGGCGCCACCGGGATCACCGGAGTAACCGGAGTAACAGGCGCTACTGGAGCAACAGGCGCCACCGGGATCACCGGAGCAGGCGCGATCATTCCTTACGCTTCTGGTCTTCCAACTGCCGTGACGACCATTGCCGGCGGATTAATCGGAACGGTGAGCCTTGTCGGGTTCGGCAATTCTGTGACGGGCGTCAATGTCGGAGGGGGAGGCGCAATTGATCTTACCGGGGCTGGAGGAACTCTGCTGAACTTTGCTTTTTCTGCTCCGAGAAGCGGAACCATTACATCAATTGCCGCTTATTTCAGTACAACCGCAGCATTGTCGCTTGTCGGCTCGACTGTTACGATAACCGCACAACTATACAGTTCTACTGTGCCGAACAATACGTTCACGCCGATCCCCGGAGCATCCGTCACTTTAGCTCCTCCCCTCACCGGCGTATTGTCAATCGGCAGCATCAGCAACGGAATCACGACAGGGCTGAACATTGCGGTAACTCCTCAAACCCGGCTGTTAATGGTATTCTCTGCCACTGCGACAGGCCTTTCGCTTATTAATACAGTGGCGGGATATGCAAGCGCGGGGGTTACGATTTCTTAAGTGAGAACGGCCAGACTGGTGCGGATCATCTAAGCTAAGCTTGGAGAAGATATCATTTTTTCTTCAAGCTTTTTTGTTTTTACGTCTTTCTGTAAAGGCTGACGGGAATTTCCCGACAGCCGGCAGAAGTATTTACATGCCTTTTGAAGTTAATCAGTATCTTAATGAAGACGTTTTTAGTGAGATCAAATCATCCGTTGTGCCGGGAGTGTGAATCATCATCGAAACAGCGGTGCCCTCATCCGGGGTGCTGGTGATCGTCAATTCGCTTCCGCAAAAATGCTTCAGCCGCCGATTGATATTTTTCAGGCCGACACTGCGATTAACATCAGAAGACAAAATATCTTTCTGTATGTCCGGCATGATGCCGGTTCCATTATCCTCCACTTTGATAAGATACGTGTTTTCGCCTTGTTTTTTCGCTGTCAGCTTTATCCGTCCGCCGCCTCTTTTCTTACTGATCCCGTGATGAACGGCGTTTTCCACCAATGGCTGTATCATTAAAGGCGGAAGGGGGAAGTCAATGTCCTGTTCAATATCAAAAAGGATATCAAGCCGTTTGCCGAAGCGTGTTTTTTCTATAGAAAGATATGACGTAATGATAGAAAGTTCGTTTCTGAATGAGCTGATGTCCGAAGTGTTTTGAAAATCAAAACTCATCCTTAAATAGTTTGTAAATGCAGCAGTGGTTTCCCTTGCTTTTTCAATATCCAAATGGCTGAGCGCGATAATCGTATTTAATACATTGTAAAGAAAATGAGGCTTAATCTGCGACTGAAGAAATGCCATTTCTAAATTTGTGGCTTGGTGAGCCGTATGCTTCATTAAAATTAAATTTTTAATACGCGCGGTGAATTCAGAGTAATGATAAGGCTTTTGTAAAATGTCGTTTGCTCCGGCATGAAACGCCTTGTATTTGTCATGGCTGATAATGGCTGCCGTAACGATAAGAACCGGCAGATCGACCATGCTGAACCTTTCGCGGATGTTTGTGCAGACTTCAAAACCCGTCATGTCAGGCATCATCAAGTCTAATATGACCAAGTCAAGCTTCGAGGAAGAGACAGCTTGAAGCGCCTCTTTTCCGCTTTTTACTGCGATTACGTTATAAGGAACACCTTCCAGCATATCAATTAAAATTTTCAAACTCTCGATATTATCGTCGACAATCAGAATCGTCGGAGCATCGATTTTCTCTGAGTGATAAGGCGTGACCAGCGAAATATCCGGTATTCTCTGTCCGGGCTGTGATTTAGGAAGTTCGGTCTTTGCTTCCGGTAAAGAAACAATTTGAGCGGCGGGTAACGTAAAATGAAAGGCTGATCCTTGCGCCGCCGCTGACTCCGCCCAGATGTCCCCGTTTTGGAGCTTGACGAGCTGTTTCACAATACTTAAACCTAAACCCGTTCCATCTTCTTCCTTCCCTCCCGCTTGCTGAAAAGAATCAAAAATGGTTTCAAGATCAGCCTCAGGAATGCCGCTGCCGGAATCGGTCACGGTTATTTGAATCATTTTGTCATTCAGGTTTTCGGCGGAAAGAATAATGTTCCCCTCGGATGTGTACTTGATTGCATTTTCAATAAGATTGGTTAAGATTTGCCGGAATCGGTTTTCATCTGCAAGCACCAAAGGGAGATCGTCCGGCACATGATTAAGAATCGCGAGTTTTTTATGTTTGGATAAAAGCCGGTAGAAGTTCATCTCACTGCATATGACGGCATGCACATCGACGGGAACCGGACGAATCTGCAGCATCCCCTGCTTCATTTTTTCCAAATCAAGAATATCATTTACGAGATCGGAAAGTCTGTAGCCCATACGGATGATCAGCTGCATATTTTCTTTCTCTTCCTCTATCGTCTTCTTTTTTCTGCCGGCTACAAGGGTTTGGCATATATTAATAATGCTGTTCAGCGGCGTCTTGAATTCGTGTGAAGTTTTGGCGATAAATTCATCTTTCAGTTGGTCCATTTTGACTAATTTCCGTGAGAGGACTTCATTGTCCCGGAAAGCTCCGGCGAATTGCTGCGCCATCAGGAGAACCACCGCCAATAAAGCGATGACTGTCGGCAATGAATAGATCGAATTAAAAGAAAAAGCTGTTTTGCCGCTGTAAGCTGAAATGGTCGTAAGAATCACAAAAGCGCTCATCGAGACGGATGCGAGTGTAAGGTACGTGCTTCCTTTTATTTTTCTTATGGCGGCAATCGTAAAAATATATGTAATATAAAACAGAGTCGTAACGGCCAGCACAGAATGTAAAATGTATGAGAGGTGATCAATGAAACTTCCGGACATAAAATCAGTGATCAAGATGATCCCGGATAAAGCGGTTAAAATGGTGATCGTCGTTTTTGAAACAATTTCTCTGTATGCATAAAAGAGATAAAGAAAAACCGCCATGCTGACAAGCACGGTTGAGATGATACGCAAGGAATTCAGCAATGAAAATGAAATAGACGGAAAGAGGAGAAAGATAATTCTTTCTTTCCCGATCATAAGAATAATGGCTGAAAAAAGCAGACACATCACGGAAAAGAACAATAAATGTTTATCCTTTGTCCGTTGCAGAAAAAAGCCGAGAAAATATAAACCGGTAATGAAAAAAGCCGTAATCATAATGGAATCATTAAAAAAGGAAATTTGATTCTCGCGTATAATTTGTTCTTGAGTCCCAAACGTTATCGGTTTTGCGATCCCCCAGCCGGGAACTTTTCCGAAATTCGAAAAATGCAGGACAAGTTCATTGTCACCCTTGCGAAGCCTGAAAAAGCTGCTGTACGGTTTGTTCTGCGCCTTAAAATCAGCTTTTTCTGAAGGATTGCCGCTCTGTCCGATTACTTTTCCATTAAGATAAAGGCGGTTTGAACTGTAGATATAAGATGTGCTGATCCCCAAAACCTGATTGTCTTCATTTGATCGGATTGTCAGTTTGTACGTTCCGTAATCCACGTCGGCTGTTTTTCCGAACAGCTTCACATTGACAGGGACATCAACGAGTACGGGATTTTTTCCTTTTGCTGAATGAAGCGCCTGCGGTGACAGCATCTGATTTGGATATAGAATCCATTTCCCGTTCAGCTGGACATTTCCATCCTTTTGAAAATCCCAATTTTCCAGATTGATCACGCCCTGTTCCGCTTGAGGGAGGGATGATCCTGAAAAATGATCCATGGCCATAAAAATCATAAAGAAAGCAGCATAGCCGCAAATAATCGTAATCGAAATAAATTTTTCTTTCACATCATTACTCCTTTATCCCATTCAGGGGCATTCTATTATCCTATTTAATGTATAAATATTGTAATCACAAACGTTATAATACAACAAGAGAAAGAAAAAGAATCCAACTATATAGGGCATTGGGCATGGTATAATTGAAATTATTTTCAGATATATCTATATTGACGGGTGGGATGCGGTTTGAAAGCGTTAATTGTGGATGATGAGGAACTGGCATTGCTTCATTTTAATCGTATGCTTGAGCGGACAAACGCCTTTCAATCTATTATAACGTTTCAAGATCCGGCGGAAGTTCTGGAGCATTCGGAACTTTCAGCAGCTGATGCGGTGTTTCTTGACATTGAAATGCCCGGGATAAACGGTATTGAGCTTGCTGAATCGATTCAGGAGGTCAATGAAAATATCCAAGTTATTTTTATCACCGCTTATAATGAATTCGCGATCAAAGCGTTTGAATTGAATGCTGTCGACTATCTATTAAAACCGGTTGACAATGCCCGGCTGCTGACAACTGTTGAGCGGATCCGAATGAATAAAAAACTCAGGTCGGCGGACGGGAATACCGGGACGGATTATGTTATACAATGTTTTGGGAACCTGGACTTTTATCAATCGGTAAATGGTGTCAAAACATACATAACAGTCAAGTGGAGAACATCCAAAGCCCGTGAACTGTATGCATTTTTACTTCTTAATCAAGGGCGCACGGTCAGTAAAGACATGCTGATGGAGATGTTTTGGCCTGCTTATGATATATCAAAAGCAAGCACCCAGCTCTACTCGACAATATATCAGATACGGAAATTAATCGGTCAGCTGCCCTTCAGCCAATCAATAGAAAATACTGATATAGGATACATTCTCCGGCTTTCCGGGGTAAAGATTGATACAGTTGAATGGGAAAAAACATTCAAAGAGGCTCCTCCGCTCAGCGCAGCTGCACTAACCCGGCACATGAACATTGTCATGTCATATCAGAACCATTATCTCATGGAGAATGGCTATCTGTGGGCAGAGCCGGAAAAGGCGCGTCTTGCCCATCTGTGGCTCAGCAAAGCGTACGAACTGATTGGTTTTCTCATCCAAGAGAAGAACAATCATCAAGCGATGGACGTTTGCCTGCAGGTTGAGAAAATAGAGCCCGGTGACGATAAAGTTATACAATACAAACTGCAGTTATTTAATAAACTGGGAAAGGTAGAAGAGGCGATAAAGGAATACGAACGATATAAACAATTAAAAGATAAAATCAATTGACGATTGAATGACCGGACCGGCTGATGCCGGTCTTTTTTTGTGCGCTATTTCTGAAATGATCCCATGTACAGAATTTGTATAGGCCGATTTCATACAATGTAGTTTGGTTCGGATAAGGAGAATCCCATGCTTACCGGCTTGTTCGAACGTAAGTCTATATAAAAGGGGAGGAATAAGACATTGGGAGTGAGGAACTTTTCGTTCAGCCCGAAAAAAAGCAAAAGGCTGAGGGCGGCATTGATTTCATGCTTCACGCTGTTTTTCATCTTCAGCCAAGTTGTCAGCTTTACTCCGATCGCAGCCGCTTCCGGATCACAACATAGCGAGAGCGGGTTCTTTGATTCAGTTGCAGTCAAAGACGGCAGACAGCAGACCGTTGACGGATCAAAAGCCGGTGAACCGGCTTTAACACCGGGAGATAAAGTGACACTGACATACGAATGGTCACTAAAACACAAAGAAGATGCAAGTGACCGGAATATCACTGTAAAGATTCCGGAAAGTTTTACATTAGATAATGATGCCGAAGGTGAGCTGAAATCAGCTGATCGGGTGATCGGTATATATAAAGCTGAAGCAAACAGAAGCACGCTGGAAGTGAAAGTGAACGATGCTGAAGCGGATGCCGGGGATGCCAAAGGCTCCATTACACTGTCGGCGAAGTTTACTCCCGACATAACAGATAAGACGAAAATGGCAAAAGCTCTTTTTCAACTGGATGCCGGCAAGACCCAGCAAGTGTTAATACCTGTGAAGAAAGACGGAACAACGGATTCCGATACAGAAAAAAACACCTCTTCAACACCTGCTGAACCTCAGGATAAGACAGAGAAAAAATCAGCATCTGCAGACGGCGGGGATAAAGCAGAACAGGCAACGAAATCAAAACCTTCTGCTAAACGCAGTCAATCAAAAATGGTGATTACAAGCAAATCTGCCGCTAAAAGCCTTCAATCAGGCGGAAACCGGATTACGCAAAATATTTTAACTGATGTGAAATTGACGGATGAAAAAGGAAAACCATATGACAAAAACAACCGTGCGAATACGAACTCTCCGGCGAATATCACCATCCAATGGGCGATTCCGAATGAGCTGGGGAAAACAATAAACGACGGTGATCGATATGAATTTGACCTGCCTAAAGAATTTATTATGCATAATGACATTACGAACCAGCCATTGACCGACGGCGATAGTACGTACGGAACTTTTTCCATTAATACGAGCGGCCATGTCATCATGACGTTTAACGGCGAGGTAAAAGAAGATTCTAACGTCAAGGGGTCATTGTATGTAAACACCCAATTCAATCAGAAAGAAATAAAAGGATCAACCACACAAAAGATTAAGTTTCCGGTTAACTCTGATACGCCGGACGTAACGGTTTATTTTAAACCGAATGTCAATAAAACCATTGAGAAATCAGGGTCATTGGATAAAGGCATTAATCCCGGAAAGGTAACGTGGACGGTTGACCTTAATAAAAAGGAAGAAGAAGTTAAAAATGCGAAATTGACTGAAAGCCTTCCGGACGAATTGACTTTCCGCTCTGTGAAAGTGTATGAACTTGATGTGAATATTGACGGCTCGGTGAGTCAGGGAAATGAGATAACTTCAGGTTATACCGTTGGCGAAAACGGTAATGTCACCTTCGCCGGGACAATTGATTCAGCCTACCGGCTCATATATGACACGGAAATTAAAGATGAGGCAAAGCCGGGTAAAGGCGGAAACATCACGCTGACAAACAAGGCGGCATTCAGCGGAGACAATGCGGAGCCGATTTCTGCGGAAGCTTCCGTAACAGCGGGTTACGGAAAAATGATAGAAAAATCTTCGACAGGTTATAAAGGAGAAACCCAAACGTTCAGCTGGGCTGTTATGTACAACTACGGTGAGAAAAAGATTGATCAATCCAAAGCCGGCATTAAGGATACGTTCGGATCAGACGATCTGCATCTAGTTCCCGGATCATTGAAAGTCCTTCCGATTACATTCAGCCAGAACGGCAGCGAACAAGAGGGCGCCCCATTAAAAGAGGGTGAGGATTATACGCTGACTGATAACGGGAACGGCTTTGAAATAAAATTCAAGCAAACTGTCACAGGAGCATATAAGATCATTTATCAATCTCAAGTCAACGATGGGGTCATTATTGACAGTCCTGTCAAATACACCAATACAGCAATGACAGATACGGGGGATTCAAAGGAGACTCCGGGAACCGCCATTCAGCAGAATCTGATCAAACATTATTCAAACGCAGACTATGAGAAGAAGACGGTTGATTGGACAATCACAGTTAACAAAAACGGTTACACAATGAAAGACTGGACGCTGGATGATCAATTCACCAGCGGAGGCCTGGCGCTCATTGACGATTCATTTAACATGCAAGACACGACTGAAAACAAAACGCTGAAAGAAGGAACGGATTATACATTAACAAAAAAGCCCGGAAATCAAGGCTTTACAATAGCATTGATCGGGGACTACGCAGAAACAAACAGTCAGTTTAAGATCACGTATAAGACAAAATTCAACGCTGACTTTTCAAACGAAACGATTAAAAATACGGCGGAGTCGACATGGACCGATAAAAACGGCAACAAACGCACAAATAAGGAATCGAGCGACTTCACACCGAACAATCAGACGTCCCATAACGGATTCAAAAACGGCTCATACAACGCCGTTTCAAAAGAAATCACATGGAAAGTCGGCATCAATTACAATGGCGAACCTTCAAAACATCCTTATATAAAAGATACGATCACAGATGGTCAGCAATTTTTGCATGGGTCGGTTGCTGTTAAAACGTATACCATCAGCAAAAACGGCTCCATCACTGAAGGAGAGGCGCTGGATCCTTCAAAATATGAAATAGAAGAGCCGTCAGACGGCAACAAAAATACGTTAACCGTACATCTCAAAACAGATGACGCTGTACCATACCTGATTGAATTTAAAACGTCATTAAAAGGCCAGGTCATTAAACAGAATCAATACACAAACAAAGCAGAGTACTTTAATAATGACCATGCAGACCGAACGCTGACGGGTTCAGTTTCCGTCGCAAACGGAGGAAACCTGATTTCTAAAGGCGGCAAACAGAACGGAAACAATATCGATTGGAACATCAATGTCAATGCCAGCCAATCGACACTGGATGACGTAAAAGTCAAAGACACACCGGATGAGAATCAAATAATAGATGAAGATTCTTTTAAAGTATATCAAGCAAAATATAATGAGAACGGCGTTATGAAAGACAGCAGCGGAAATCTTATTCCGGGTGATGTGCAGCTTGAGAAAGATAAGGACTATAAATTAGATATGAAAACTGACAATGCCACCGGTGAACAATCATTTGTCCTTACCTTTACAGGCGGCTATAAACAAATCGACCGTGCGTATGTCATACAATATCGTTCTCTCATTAATATTTCCGGCAGCAGCGGTCAGGTCAACAACAAAGTGTCGATATCAGGGACGAATGTTGAGGAGCAGACCCAAGAGAACAACAGCTCAGTGTTTGTCGCTATTTCAAGCGGCGGCGGCTCAGGGTCAGGGGAGAAGGGAAGCCTGACGATATCTAAAACAGGATCAGACGGAACATCTCTTTCAGGAGCAGACTTTCAATTATGGTCTAAAGACGGCAAGCAGCTGTTGCGTACGGGCACAACAGACGATGCCGGTAAACTTACGTTTGGGAATATCCGTTACGGAACCTATGTACTGAAAGAAATAAAAGCGCCGGACGGCTACACTATCAGCGATGCTTATGTAAACGGGGTCTCCGTTACGATTGACGGCAAATCCTCCGCAGCAGGAGCACTCTATAAAGTCATAAATCAAAAAAATAAGGTGACGCTTATCAAAAAAGACGAAAACAATAATCCTTTGGCCGGTGCTGTATTTAAGCTTGAGAAAAAATCAAGCGACGGTACCTATACTCTGATAAAAAATAATATTGAAAGCGATAAAAATGGGAAAGTTGAGATCAACGGTTTGCCTGCCGGATACTACCGGCTGATGGAGACGAAAGCCCCATCAGGGTTTATCGTAAACACAAAAGCCATTCACTTCTCAATCGCAAAGAACGAAAAGAATCAAGTACCTGATGTTGAATTGGGATCAATGGTGAATTATAAAGGAAAAGCCGCTTTAACGAAGAAAGATGCAGACGGCGGGAACCTTAAAGGCGCAGTTTTCAAAATCGTCGATAGTGATGGAAAAATAGTTCAGGACGATCTGGTTTCAGATAAGGACGGAAAAGTAGAAACATCCGGCCTTGCCCCGGGTCATTACGCCTTCATCGAAACGAAAGCGCCGGACGGCTATGTGTTAAATACGAAGAAAGTGGAGTTTACCATCTCAGAAACAGCGGAAGGAAAGCCGGAGTCAACTGACGCAGGAACGGCCGTCAACTATAAAGGCTCTGTCCGGCTGACGAAGGAAGATGCGGAAGGCCGAAACCTTGAAGGTGCAGTCTTCAAAATCGTCGACCGTGATGGAAAAACGGTTAAAGACGATCTGATTTCAGATAAAGACGGAAAAGTAGAAACATCCGGTCTTGCCCCGGGTCATTACGCCTTCATCGAAACGAAAGCGCCCGACGGTTATGTGTTAAATACGGAGAAAGTGGAGTTTACCATCTCAGAAACAGCGGAAGGAAAGCCGGAGTCAACTGACGCAGGAACGGCCGTCAACTATAAAGGCTCTGTCCGGCTGACGAAGGAAGATGCGGAAGGCCGAAACCTTGAAGGTGCAGTCTTCAAAATCGTCGACCGTGATGGAAAAACGGTTAAAGACGATCTGGTTTCAGATAAAGACGGAAAAGTAGAAACATCCGGTCTTGCCCCGGGTCATTACGCCTTCATCGAAACGAAAGCGCCTGACGGTTATGTGTTAAATACGGAGAAAAAAGAGTTTACCATCTCAGAAACAGCGGAAGGAAAGCCGAAGCCGTCCGAGAGCGGCACCTTTGTCAACTATAAAGGCTCTGTCCAGCTGGTTAAGAAGGATCAAGACGGAAACGTTTTAGACGGTGCAGTATTTAAAATCATTGACAGTGATGGAAAAACCGTAAGAGACGATCTGATGACAAAAGAAGGCGGTAAAATTGACGCCGGCGGTTTGGCGCCCGGAAACTATCAATTTGTTGAAACAAAAGCGCCGGATGGTTATCTGCTGTCAACAACCCCTGTGCCGTTTACGATTAAGGCTGAGAACAGCGGAAAACCGAATCAGGCTGCCCTGACTGCAGTTAACATCAAGAACAGTGTTGTTCTCACAAAATTGGATCAAGGTGACAAACGGAAAGTCCTGCAAGGTGCGAAGTTTAATCTGACAGATGCAAACGGCAAAGTGCTGAGAGAAGGTCTGACGACAGATGAGCACGGACAGATTGTTGTACGGGGACTGAAAGCAGGCGAATATCAATTTATCGAAACAAAAGCGCCTGAACTTTACAGTTTGGATCAAACGCCAATATCATTCAAGATCACAAATACCGACATAAAACCAGTCGAAATCAGTGCGGAGAATACACTGACGCCGGGTGATGTAACACTGACAAAAGTTGATCATGACGATAAAAATAAGGTGCTGGAAGGTGCTGAATTCAAGATAACGGATTCTGCCGGACATCCGGTAAACACCGGCGGCAGCAAAGAACGGCCGGCGGTATGGAAGACGGATCAAAAGGGCCGGTTTACGGTGAAAGGATTAGCGCCCGGGCAGTATCGATTTATCGAAACAAAAGCGCCTGACGGCTATCAGCTGAACGAAAAACCAATTGAATTCACAATTGAAAAAGGACAGTCAAAAGCTGTTGAGGTCGTCGTTTCTAATAAGAAATTAAAAAACCCCGCACCTGGGAAAGACACACCGAATCATCAAACGAATCAAGGCGGGCATCACCCTGATACCAATGGTAAAACCAATCACCCGAATACAGGCAAAAACCTGCCGAAAACCGGTGATACGGACGGTATGATGCCGGTCACGGCCGGTATTCTGCTGCTATTAGCCGGCGGAGCCGCGGCTGTTGTATCAAGAAAGAAGAAAGCAAGGAATAGATAGACGTTATCGCACCTGATCATGTAAGAATCGATCAGGTGCTTTTTTAAAAAGAGAATCATTTCTCACCAAATACTCACCGCATGACGTACAAGAAAGGAATTTTCTTCATGGTTAAAAAAATGATCATTGCCGTTCTTATTTTGTCCGGGCTGCTTCTCATTTCCTCTCCTCTCATGAAAGGCTGTTTGATCGCGTACCTCAGTAAAAGCCAAATTGAATCGGAATTGACCGCAGAACAGGCGCGAAAAAATAACATGAAAAAAGCGGACTATGAATTTGAATCCATTCATCCGCCCGGTTTCAGGGAAACAGTTCAGTCAAGTTTTAATCGCAAACCGAAACCGATAATCGGACGGATAACCATCAGCAGCATCGATTTAGACCTTCCGATTTTAAAAGGCACAACCAATGAAAACCTGCTGATCGGCGCGGCAACTATGCGTCCGGATCAGAAAATGGGCGAGGGAAACTACCCGTTGGCAGGCCACCATCTGAAGCAGGAGAACCTATTGTTCGGCCCTCTTTTACACATAAAAAAAGGTGCGCAAATCGTGATTACCGACTTTAGAAAAGACTATATTTATTCTGTAACATCAAAAACCATGATTTCAGAAATAGAAGCAAACGCAATTCAGGAGACAAAAGATAAAGAGATTACATTAATCACATGCGACAAGGCGGTAAGAACCGAAGGACGCCTGGCCGTCAAAGGAAAATTGATTGATATTTCCGGTCATTCAAATGTATCTCAGCCATCATAGAGAAACACTTTGTCAACTGAATATACGTCCGTTGTGAAACATCCCGAGACTGGCTCCTGTCAGTCTTTTTTTGCGCAGTGATTATAAAAAGTTCATCCTTCTTATCTCTCTTGAGGGAAATTATACCAGACTGCACTTTTTGAAAGAAATGACAAGAGAAAAAGATCACGAAAATTCTCAAAAATGAGAAATGAAGATTTAAAAAATGGTATGATTTTAGGAGGAAAGGACGGCTGGTGCTGTGTTGGAAGCGAAGCGGTTTTATGTCTCTCTGCAAATGAAAATCGCCGGATTAATTACGGCTTTATTAATACTTGTCATCGGAACGCTCACGGTTATATTTGCCTTTCAGCAATTAAAGGAAGGGCAGAAGCAGGCTGAACAGTTGGCGGTGCAAACGGCAAAAACCATTTCATATATGCCTCCCGTAAAAGAGGCGTTCCGGCTTGCGGATCAAGAGGCTTTTACAAAGTTAGACGTCATTGAACAAATGAAAGAACAGGCAGGCGCGCACGCCGTCTACATCACTGATCAAAAAGGGCATGTTGCATTTCATTCGGCCCGAAGCAGTATTCCGAAAGAAAATCAAAATCTGCAAAATAAAACCGTCATGTTCGGCGGGTCTCCGGTTTCCGACGGAATGAAGGCCGTCCGGGGAAGCGCCCCGGTTATTTTGGAGGAAAAAAATCATAACGAAGTCGTCGGAACGGTGACAGTCGAATTTCTACAAGATGAGATAGAAAAAGATATGAAGGCGCATTTGCGGCATTTAGGCTATTTTGCATGTTTGGTGTTTCTTATCGGCATCGGGGGAGCGGCGGCGCTCGCAAAAAGCATCCGTAAAGATACACTCGGCCTTGAACCGCATGAAATTGCAGCGCTGTACAGGGAACGCAATGCGATGCTCCTTGCGATGAAAGAAGGGATTATCGCCGTAAACAAAGAAGGCGCGGTAACCATGATGAATTTATCTGCGGCTGATATGCTGAATCTTCCGGAACCGATGATCGGAAGGCATATAAAAGAAATCATGCCGGGCGCAAAGCTCATGCCGGTGTTGGCAGGGGGAGAATTACCGCCGAACGTGGAGGTGCGTGCCGGAGATAAAGTATTTATCTTAAACGTGAAAGAAATGAAGCAGAACGGACAAGTATACGGAGCGGTGATCAGCTTCCGCGAAAAAACGGAGCTCAAGAAACTGATTAACAAGCTGACTGAAATGAAAAAATACTCGGAGGATCTCCGGGCGCAAACGCATGAATTCTCGAATAAGCTTTACGCGATACTCGGTCTGTTAGAGCTGGGAGAATATAATGAAGCCATTGAACTGATAAAAGAAGAGTACGCCATCCAGAATGAACAGCACGAAATCCTCTTTCAAAACATTCATTCACAGCGGGTTCAGGCCATACTATTAGGAAAAATGGGAAAGGCGTCTGAGAAGAAAGTGAAGATTTCAATAGATGAAAACAGCTTTTTAGAATCGCTGCCGGAGCATGTGGGTTCATCCCAGCTCATTACGATCATCGGAAATCTTATTGATAACGCTTTCGAAGCCGTCGCCGAAAAAGAGAAAAAAGAGGTATCCTTTTTTATGACCGATATCGGCAGGGATATCGTCATCGAAGTGGCGGATTCAGGAGACGGCGTGCCTCAGGAAAAAACAGAAACGATATTTGAAAAGGGCTACTCTTCAAAGGGGACAAGGAGAGGATACGGCTTAGCCAATCTGAAAGAAGCCGTCAGTGAATTGCAGGGAGCGATTGAGATTTCGCAGCAAAAGAGCGGCGGTGCCGTATTTACGGTGTTTATACCGAAAGAAAGGCCAAAGGGGGAATCGGTGTGATTAACATCGCGATTGCAGAGGACGACTTTCGAATAGCGCAAATTCACGAAAAATTTATCGAACATCTTGATGGATTCAATGTCATCGGCAAAGCAATCAATGCCAAAGACACCATATCGCTGCTTGAGAAACGGCAGCCTGATCTGCTGCTATTGGATATTTATATGCCGGATGAGCTGGGAACAGATCTGCTCCCGCTTATCCGCGGCCGTTTTCCTTCCGTTGATATCATCATTATTACGGCTTCTGCCGAAACAAGGCTGCTGCAGGAAGCGCTCAGATCAGGCGTTGCCCATTATGTCATAAAACCGGTGTCGGCACATAAATTTACAGAAGTGCTTTTGCAGTACCGTGAAAAAAGAGAATGGCTGCACTCACAGCCGGAGCTGAGCCAGTCCGTGATTGACATGTTTTTCGGAAGCGGTCAGAAAGAACAAAAACAGCACAATGATCTGCCGACCGGGATTAATTCGATTACGCTTCAAAAAATCAAAAACGCGCTCAGAACGGCCCAAAAAGGGATGACGGCTGAAGAACTGGGAGAAAAAATGGGTGCCTCCAGAACAACGGCGCGGCGCTACGCCGAGTTTCTCGTTTCTCGGGAAGAAGCGCTCGCTGAATTAGAGTACGGCATTATCGGCAGGCCGGAACGGAAATATTATTTAGCACATGAGTAAGGGATGGGAGAAATGAAGCGGTTGGGAGTGCTTCTTGTCATGCTGGCGGCGCTGGTTTCTTTTGACGGACGGCAGGCGGCGGGCATCCGTTCAGCTGAAGGGCCGGTTGAAATAGTCGTCCCGGCAGCGCCTCAAGGGGGCTGGGACGTAACGGCAAAAGCTTTGCAATCGGTAATAGAGCGGAAGCAAATATTAGGCCGGCCCGTAAAGATCATCTATAAACCCGGAGGAGGCGGAGACAGCGGCTGGAAATATGTAAACGAACGAAAAACGGATGTCATCAGTATGAATTCAAGTCTGCTGTTAAGCAATGAAATTTTGGGACAAAGCCGGCTGAAGGCAGCTGATTTTACGCCTTTGGCCATTATCGCAAAAGAGTGGCAGACCGTCGCTCTTCCGAAGGATTCAAAGATAAAAAGCGGAAAGCGGCTGCTCGGCGATATTAAAGCAAATCCGGGCGGCATAAAAATCGGATTTGCGCCCGGCCTCGGAAATGATGACCAGCTCTCCTTTGCGAGAGCGGCGGAAATGGCCGGAATTTCTCCGTTTGATATCCGCTTTTTTCAATACGGAAGCAGCAATGAAGTCATTGAAGCTCTTATCAGTCACGAGATAGACGCCGCCTCAATGACCATTTCAGAAGGGAGAGACGCCTATCGGAAAGGGAAAATCACATTGGCGGCCGTTACGTCTGACAAAAGGCTCTCCGGCTTCAGCGATGTGCCGACATGGAAAGAGCAGGGGGTGCCGTTTGTCTTTGCGCACTGGAGAGGCATCATGGGGCCGAAAGACATGACCGAAGGCGAGATCGCCTATTGGGATCAGGCTTTGAAACAGATTACTTCATCCGCGGAGTGGAAGCAAATGTTGAAAAAACGGGATTGGGAGAGCTTTTATAAAAACAGCAGCGGCGCAAAACGCTTTTTAGAAGAGCAGACCGAGTTTTATAAAGAGATGATGAGCAGCGAAAAATAAGCCTTCCGCATATTTGCGGAAGGCTTTTGATTTATAAATGAACAAAATGAACGAAAAGGTTATAAAAAATTAAAAATCTTTAAAATCCAAAATATTTACTTCAATATCCAATTCTCATAAGATAGCAAAAAGGCGGATAAAGGGGATCGGGCCTTTAAAATGTAAGCGTATTCATAATAAGGGGGACATACTGTGTTAGCAATCTTAGGCTTTCTTATGATGCTTGTTTTTATGGTGCTGATTATGACAAAACGGCTTTCAGTGTTAACGGCGCTCGTATTAACGCCGATCGTGTTTGCGCTGATTGCCGGGTTTTCTTTTAACCGGGTCGGCGAGATGATGATCTCCGGTATTGAACAGGTGGCGCCGATCGCAGTGATGATTATGTTTGCGATTCTTTATTTCGGCATTATGATTGATACCGGTTTATTTGATCCGATGGTGTCGCGTATTTTAAAGCTGGTTAAAGGCGACCCGCTCAAAATTGTAGTCGGAACAGCCGTTTTGACCATGCTTGTCGCACTGGACGGAGACGGCTCGACGACGTATATGATTACGACAAGCGCAATGCTGCCTTTGTATATCATGCTCGGAATCCGTCCGATTATTTTAGCGGGAATCGCCGGGGTCGGCATGGGTATCATGAACACGATTCCATGGGGCGGCGCGGCGCCGCGTGCGGCGAGTGCGCTCGGCGTTGATCCGGCAGAGCTGACGGGGCCGATGCTGCCTGTCATCGCGAGCGGAATGGTGTGTATGATTGTGGTCGCTTATGTACTCGGAAGGATGGAAAGGAAACGGCTCGGGGTGATCGAATTAAAGCAGCCGTCCCATACAAATGAAACGGCTGCGGCTGCGGAAGATGAATGGAAGCGGCCGAAACTGTGGTGGTTCAATTTACTGTTAACGCTTTCTTTAGTGGGATTTTTAGTGTCAGGAAAAGTGAATTTAACCGTGCTGTTCATCATTGCGTTTTGTATCGCGCTGATTGTCAACTATCCGAAACTTAATGATCAAAGGGAGCGCATTTCAGCCCATTCGAGCAATGTGCTTGCGATCGGTTCGATGATTTTTGCCGCAGGCGTGTTTACCGGAATTTTAACGGGGACGAAGATGGTTGATGAAATGGCCATTTCCCTCGTATCGCTTATTCCGGAACAGATGGGAGGTTTTATTCCGGCGATTGTTGCCTTAACGAGCGGTATCTTTACGTTTCTGATGCCTAATGACGCCTATTTTTACGGCGTGCTGCCCATTTTATCTGAGACCGCCGTGGCGTACGGTGTAGATAAGGTGGAAATCGCCCGCGCTTCGATTATCGGCCAGCCGATTCATATGTTAAGCCCGCTCGTGCCGTCGACGCATTTATTAGTCGGGCTTGCCGGGGTCACCATTGATGAACACCAGAAATTTGCGATGAAATGGGCGGTTCTTGCCGTTATCGTCATGACGGCTTTTGCGCTCATCATCGGCGCAATCACGATTTTTTAACATAAAACACCCGGTTCGTCGCACACTAAAGGCATCAGAGGAGGTGCCATGATGAGTGATCCGTTTATGCCGCTTTTTTCAGTGAGAAGCGGCGCCGGTTTTAAAGCGGCGGACGGCGTTTACGGACTGACCGTGCAGATTGCGAATGTTTACTTTATCGAAAATCCCTCAGCTCCGCGGGAAATCATTCTGGTTGACGCGGGAATGCCTCAATCGTCGGAGATGATTACAAATGAAATGAAACGCCGGTTCAAAGAGGGGTATGAACTGAAGGCGGTCATTTTGACACACGGTCATTTTGATCATGTCGGTGCGATTGAAGAACTGCTTGAGCTTTGGAATGTACCGGTTTACATTCATGAAAAGGAGCTTCCGTACGTCACGGGGAAAGCGGATTATCCGCCTGCCAGGCCCGATGCGAAAAAAGGGCTTGTCGCAAAGCTGTCACCGCTGTTTCCGCGCCATACGATCCGCATTCCGTCCGTTCAGGCACTGCCTTCAGACGGTACCGTTCCGTTTCTTGAAGAATGGAAATGGGTGCATACGCCCGGTCACACACCCGGCCATATTTCATTATTCCGGGATAAAGACCGCGTGCTGCTTGCCGGTGATGCCGTGATCACTGTTGAACAGGAATCGCTTGCGGACGTTGTCATTCAAAAGCAAGAGCTTCACGGTCCGCCCGCCTATTTTACAGCGGATACGCAGACGGCGGCCGCATCCGTTCAGAAATTGGCGGAACTGGAGCCGGAAGCGCTTTTGACGGGTCACGGAATTCCGATGACGGGAAAAAACTACCGTGAGGATTTGCTTACACTGGCTGAAAAACTGCATTCCGTTTTGTAAAACACCTGCGAAAATCACAGGTGTTTTTTCTTCGCAGTTTCCAGTATGATACAAAAAAACCATTGTGTTCACACCTAAAAACGATACAATGGGAAACAGATGTAAATTGAAGGAGAGAGTTTTTTGAAACATACGGAAATACTTTGGGATGAGGCGAAGGATTTTATTGATGTCTGCTATCACGAACTCGGAATGGAATCGCAAATCAACGCGCGACTGCACGCGATAAAAGATGAGATAGATCGGACGGGAAGTTACGTCCATACGGCGGAAGAGCTTGAACACGGGGCGAAAATGGCGTGGCGCAACAGCAACCGCTGTATCGGGCGTCTGTTCTGGCAATCGCTGAACGTCATTGACCGGCGCAATGTGAACACGAAAGAAGAGGTGCGTGACGCATTATTTGAACATATTGAAATCGCCACGAACGGCGGAAAAATTAAACCGACGATTACGATTTTCCCTCCTGAGAAGAACGGGGAGAAACAAGTGGAAATCTGGAATCACCAGCTCATCCGCTATGCGGGATATGAGACTGAAAAAGGAAGAGTCGGTGATCCGGCATCATATGAGCTGACGGCTGTCTGCGAAAAACTCGGCTGGCGCGGGAAGCGGACCGATTTTGATATTCTGCCGCTGCTTTTCCGGATGAAAGGGGACGGGCAGCCGGTCTGGTATGACCTGCCTCAGACGCTCGTGAAAGAAGTGCCGATCACCCATCCGGATATTGAAGAGTTTGCCGATTTAAATCTCAGGTGGTACGGGGTTCCGATTATCGCCGATATGAGGCTTGAAATCGGCGGACTGTCGTACAACGCGGCGCCTTTTAACGGATGGTATATGGGAACTGAAATCGGCGCAAGGAACCTTGCTGACGAAAAGCGGTATGATATGCTCAAAAAAGCCGCTTCGGTCATGGGGATTTCCGCCAGCCTGAATACCGACCTGTGGAAAGATCAGGTGCTGGTGGAACTGAATAAGGCAGTGCTCTATTCATACAAAAAACACGGTGTCAGCATTGTCGATCACCATACGGCCGCGAATCAATTTAAACGCTTTGAAGAACAGGAACAAGACGCGGGCAGAAAGCTGACGGGCGACTGGACCTGGCTGATTCCGCCGATCTCGCCGGCTTCCACCCACATTTTTCATAAATCATATGACAATACGATTGTGAAGCCGAATTATTTTTATCAGGACAAGCCTTATCAGTAACTGATGGAAAAGGTGCGGTACCCTTTCAGACGGTGTGATTCTTCGATGGTTACGTTTGTGACATTTGAGAAGGGGCTGCCTTTTCTGACCGCTTCGGCAAATTGTTTTAACGACTCTTCAGGGCCTTCGGCAAGGATTTCCACCCGGCCATCATCACGGTTTTTTACCCAGCCGGCTATCTTATGTCTGTCGGCTTCCATCTGGACGAAGTAGCGAAAACCTACGCCCTGAACCCGGCCGTCTGCAATCATATGATACTGAAGCATGGAAAAACCACCTTTTTCTTACTATGATAAAGGAAAGGTAGGATATTTCGCAAAGGATGTGAACGAGATGACGCAAGACTATTCTGTCTTATCTATCAATCTCGGAAAGCCCGCAATTCATGAATTTGCCGGCAGACAAATCAATTCAGGCATCATCAAGCGGCCCGCAGATTCTCCCGTCATGCTGTATAAAACCCATTTTGACGGGGACGGGCAGGCTGATCTGAAGCATCACGGAGGTCCCGATAAAGCGGTGTGCGTGTATCCCGCCGAGCATTATTCATATTGGGAAACAACGCTCGCGAGAAAACTTCCCGCCGCCGCGTTCGGAGAGAATGTAACGGTCAAAGGACTGGCCGAACAAGACGTGTGGATCGGAGACGTCTTTCAGCTAGGTGAAGCCGTCGTTCAAGTAAGCCAGCCGCGCCAGCCCTGCGTCAAACTCGCGCTCAAATATGGCATCAAAGATATGGTGCTCCGTGTACAGCAGACGGGATTTACCGGCTTTTATTTCAGGGTGCTTGAAGAAGGATATGTCGATCCGCGTCCCGTCCTCAAGCGTCTGTCGAGAGGCAAAGAAAGCATTTCCGTCTGGTATGCGAACGAAGTGAAATACCGTGATTCAGACAATCTGTCAGCGATTGAAGAAATACTGCGGGAAGAAGCGCTGTCAGAAAGCTGGAGGGAGTCCTTCCTTAAAAAAAGGGACAGGCTCACTAATGTATAGAAAAAAAGCCGTGCTGCACTGACAGCACGGCTGATTTACGTTATGCTTGTTTCTTTGTTTCCAGCAGATTGGCAAGGAAGTACTTTTTGAAGCTTTGAAGCTTTCTTCCTTCATAGTGGGTAATTCCTTTTTTCTTTAACTCTTCTACATACCAGCCTTTACTGCCATAATGCATGTCAGAAAACTCCTTTCTCCGTTCTCCCGCTGGGGAGGTTTCTTCAGTTTTTGCCAAACTTTTGGCATTGTAACATCTATAAAAAGACGCTGAAAAGGGATAATGCAAAAACTGAGCCTTTCGATTCAGAGATGTAAAGCTTTCTTACATATATATGTAAAGGGCGGTCTTTTCATGCTTAATGGCCGGTTAATTTTAACAGCACCGTTCCGAGTGTCATGATTCCGAAAACGACGCCGAAATAAATCAGCATCCCCTTCTTTTTCTTCACCCCGTAAACGGTGAGAATGATGCTTTCAATAAAGAAAATAAACCCGAAGATAATAAACCACATGTTGAAAAATGGCTCCTTTCACAGACATATGTCCAGTGTAGCACAACTCTTATAACGGAGCATAAAAAAGCCGGGCACTGTATCAGTGTCCGGCAAGTTTGACGAGAAGCTGGGCCAAATGCTGTTTTTCATTATCATCCGCGATGTCCCACAGTTCTTGTAAGAGTTTTTCTTCCGCATTGCGGGGCTCCTCGTGTTTGGCGAGATAGTCCCCGAGGATGGCGGCGCTTTTGATGATTTTGCTGTCATCCAGACCCAGTTTTTTTCCGGCGGAAATTTTCTGATGAAGGTACGCCTTAAATTCCTCGAAATCCTCTAAAATCTGCTGTTTCGTTACGCCGTGCATGGCGTGTATTTCGTTTTCGATTTTGATTTTTTCTTTATCTTTTTTCATGCGTCTCCCTCCTTCGGGTTAGTTGTTGTATACCTGTTCGGGAGGGAGATGAAACATTACAATGCAGTTAAAATAATCGGTTTGTCTTTTGTGATCACGATGGTGTGTTCCACTTGGGCGACAAGGCTTTTATCCGGCGTTTTATATGTCCAGCCGTCTCCCGCTTCAACAATCGTTTCCGCTTTCGTGGAAATAAACGGCTCAAGCGCGATCACGGTTCCGTTTTTAAACAGCGCGTTATCAAACGGATCGTAGTAATTCATGATGTGGTTCGGCGCTTCATGGAGGTTTCTGCCGATTCCGTGGCCCGTCAGCGTTTTAATGACGGTAAATCCGTTGGAGCGGGCTTCATGGTAGACGGCTCTGCCGATCTGGTTTTGACGTTTGCCGGCTTTTGCCTGATCCAATCCTTTCTGAAATGCGGATGCCGCGCAGTTACAAAGCTTTTGCAGACGTTCATCGCCTTCTCCGAGCACAAATGAAATGCCCGTATCGGAATAAAAACCGCCGAACTCCGCCGAAATATCGATATTGACAAGATCTCCGGCTTTTAAGATTTTAGAGGCGCTCGGAATGCCGTGAGCGACTTCGTCATTTACGCTGATGCATGTCACGCCCGGGAAATCGTATTCCTTCTCCGGAGCGGAAGCGGCTCCGTGCTCGTCAAGCACCGCCTTTCCGATCAGGTCAAGATCTTTCGTGCTCATGCCGGGCTCGGCTTTTTTCTTCATTTCTTCACGCGCCAGCGCGACGATTCTGCCGATTTTTTTAAGGCCTTCTAATTCTTGATCGTTCGTTACAATCATTGTCATTCCCGCTTTCTATTTTTAATCATCTGATTCAAGCTTACCACAACTGGTTTATAAATAGAAAACCAACAAGCCTTATGTGAATAAATGAAGGAAAATTGGTATAGATCACTAGATAACTTATGTGGTATATTTAAGAAAAAAGAAGGGGGATGGGTAAAATGCTTCAATTTTTGCAAAAACTCGGAAAGTCTTTTATGCTTCCGATTGCCGTTCTGCCCGCCGTTGGTATTATTTTGGCCATCGGCAGAGAGGACTTATTAAATATTCCGTTCATTTACGCGGCGGGGACCGCGGTATTTGATCATCTGCCGCTGATTTTCGCGATCGGAATCGCGATCGGGATTTCGAAAGACAGCAACGGGGCCGCCGCTCTGTCGGGAGCCATTTCTTATATCATGCTGGACGCGGCTGTAAAATCAATCAATTCGACAAATAATATGGCCGTTTTCGGAGGGATTATCGCGGGGTTAATTGCGGGATACACGTATAATCGCTTTAAGGATACGAAGCTGCCCGAATATCTCGGGTTTTTCAGCGGGCGCAGGCTCGTTCCGATTGTAACGGCGCTGATTACCATTATTTTGGCGGGTATCTTCGGATTTGTGTGGCCGCCGATTCAGTCGGTGATTACGTCCTTCGGGGAATGGATGATCGGGCTTGGCGGGATCGGCGCCGGGATTTACGGGATTTTTAACCGGCTTTTGATTCCATTCGGTCTTCATCATGTGCTGAATAATATTTTTTGGTTCCAGTTTGGCGATTTTCACGGAAAAACGGGAGATCTGGCCCGTTTCTTTGCGAAGGATCCGACGGCGGGAACTTATATGACGGGATTCTTCCCGATTATGATGTTCGGGCTTCCGGCCGCATGTCTGGCAATGATTGCTGCGGCTAAGCCAAGTAAGCGCAAAGCGACGGCCGGAATGATGATCGGTCTCGCGCTGACGGCATTTATTACCGGAATTACAGAGCCGATTGAATTTGCATTTATGTTTTTATCACCGCTTTTGTACGGGGTTCATGCTATATTAACCGGGTTCTCTTTATTTATCGTGAATGTTCTCGGAATCAGGTCAGGTTTTTCATTCTCGGCGGGGGCGATCGATTATCTCCTCAGCTACGGCATTGCCGAAAAACCGCTTTTGCTGCTCGTTGTCGGGCTTTGTTATGCGGTGATCTATTTTGTCGTCTTTTATATGCTCATCAAAACGTTAAACTTGAAAACGCCGGGACGGGAAGATGATGAGGAAGAAGTGCTTAGTGAAGATACGGCCGGTTCCGTCGAAGAACATGCCATGCTCAAGGGGCTCGGCGGCAGGCAAAATCTCGAAACGATTGATCACTGTGCGACCCGCCTCAGGCTGACCGTGCAGGATACGTCTCTCATTAATGAGGCGGCGCTTAAAAAAGCGGGAGCAAAAGGGGTTATCAAAACTGGGAATAAAACGGCGCAGGTCATTATCGGGCCGAACGTCGAATTTGTCGCGGAAGAGCTGAGAGAGGCCGTCCGCCTTGACGATCAGAAGCAGACTTGAAAAATCCGGATCACCTATGTGATCCGGATTTTTTTTGAACATATATCAAGTTTCACATAATGTACAAAAAACAATGTTTCCTTCTATGTTAAGATTCATGTAGAACAAGTATGGAGATGATGTAAGGTGACATGGATTGCAGTTGTTTCAATTGTTGTCATAAGCCTGATTAAGATTGTGCTGACATGCCTTCCTACCGGAGCGGTGGAATGGATCCTCCGCAAGTTTGAAACCCATTCAAAGCTCAGTGACGAGTCCGCTGCCGTTTCCCTCGGCGGAAAACGTCTGGAAGGCGAAGACAAACGACGGGTGATTGATGATTTTAACGAAGCCGTGTTTATCGAACGGCATTATATATACCCAGGGGATGAAGAGCGTTATCTTCATCCGCAAAACGGAGCCGATCCGCTTGTCATTAAGACGAGAAAAGGAAAAAAAGATGTGACGGTGTTTGTATACAGCTACGAAGATCATGTAGATGTCGTCAAGCAGCAGAAAAAGAAAGTCGTCGCTTATTCAGTTCTTTCCGACAGCCTGCAAAAGCGCACTATGGCCGCCGCCGGGAGCTGAACATAAAAAAGCCAGATCATATCAATGATCTGGCTTTTGTTTATTCTTTTTGATCGTCTGCTGAGGAATCTTCACGCTTCGTATAATCGAATTGTGACGGATCCACTTTCTTGAAGCCTTTCGGCTGATAGAAACGAAGCAGATCGCCGTTGATGATCTTATCAGACATTTCAAGCTCAGTCTTGACGAGAGAGTCTTCTTTTTTGTCGACTTCTGAATCATCTAAAAGTCTTCCGGTTTTCGTATCGTAATACTTGCCGGACACTTTCGTATAGTTCGGCGAGATGAAGTCTCCGTTACGGAACGGAATGACTTCTCTGTGCTCTTTCGATAAGATATCAGAACCTGACATGAGATAATCTTTCGTATCGACGCCGAGCAGATGAAGAACGGTCGGCGCGACATCGACTTCACCGGCAAATTTATGATTGCGGCCGCCTTTCACGCCGGGAGCGTGGATAAAGAGCGGCACCCGCTGAAGCTGGGCATTGTCGTATTCAGTGATCTCATCTTTGCCGAGCACTTTCGCCATCGCTTTATTATGGTTTTCGGAGATGCCGTAGTGGTCTCCGTACATCACGATAATCGACTTATCGTACAGGCCGTCTTTTTTCAGGTCATTAAAGAACTGTTCAATTGATTCATCCAGATAGTTCGCGGACTGGAAGTAATTATTGACGACTGAATCGCCAAAGTCTCCCGCCGGGAAGTCCGTGTCTTCTTTATCCATTCCGAACGGGAAGTGGTTGGACAGCGTAATGAACTTCGTATAGAACGGCTGCGGCAGGCTCTTTAAGAGCGGCATGGATTCTTTGAAATACGGTTTGTCTTTCATGCCGTAGTTTTTCGTATTTTCTTCGCTCATGTCATAATAAGCGGAATCGAAAAACTTATCGATGCCTTCCGATTTGTACATTTCGTTACGGTTCCAGAAAGTCTGCGTATTTCCGTGGAAAGCGGCAGACGTGTACTTTTTGCCTTTTAAGATCGCAGGAACGGACTGCAGCGTGTTTTGCGCTTTATTGACGAAAACCGAACCTTGCGAAAGCGGGTACAGAGAGTTCTCCATCATAAATTCCGCATCAGATGTTTTACCTTGTCCCGTTTGGTGGAAAAAGTTATCAAAGTAGAATGTTTGATTATCGTGCGCCAGTTTGTTTAAAAACGGCGTCACTTCCTTGCCGTTAATTTTGTAATCAATGATAAAGGACTGCAGAGACTCTAATGAGACGTAGATGACGTTTTTTCCTTCGGCTTTTCCGAAGTAGACGTTATTCGGCACGTCATAGTTGGCCTTCATATAGTTTTCCACATCCGTTACATCGCTTGAATCGGCAAGCGCGCGCTGGCTGTTTGATTTCACATTCTGCACGGCATCGTAAATCGTAAAGTTGTACGTGCCCAAGTATTTCACCAGATAGTTTCGGTCAAATGAGCGTGTCAAAAGCTCGGGACGGTCGGATTCCGCGACGGCGAGGTTGATCAGGAACACAAGCACGGCGGAAGCCAAAACGATTCTGAATGATTTCTTCGCCGGTTTTTCAGCCGGTTTTTTCATCTTAAGGGCCAAAATAATCAAAATGACGGTATCCAGGAAGTAGAAGGCGTCTGTCCATCTCATTAACGAGAACGCGCTGTCTCCGAGCTGGCCGCCGTTTGTCTTTGCCTGCATCATGACCGGGATGGTAATGAAATCATTAAAGAATCTATAATAGACGATGTTTGCAAAAAGCAAAAAAGACAATAAAAAATGAATCACAATAATGGCTGTCTGCTGTAATTTCTTCTTGAAAAGAAGCCCAAATCCAAGAAAGAACAAGCTGGAGCTCAGCGGATTCACAAAAAGCAATATTTTTTGGATCGTGTTGTCTATGCCGAGGTTAAAGTTTAAAATATAAGCGACATATGTTTTCACCCACAATAACACGACCGCTATCAAGAAGAAGGCAAGTCCTCTTTCTTTTATAAATGTTTTCATTGTTACACTCCTTTTTTCCGATCACGGTTTACACGGAACGATAGAAAAAACGAACGTAATCAATATACCATGAAACCAGCAAATAGAAAAGGTGGAAAAGGCTCATCGGAAAAAGGGCGAAAAACGCTGTCGCAGCGGCGGTTGATCTGTTGAATGACAGCTTTAAAAAACACAAATGGCACAAACTGGGATGTGAATTTCCGTATGATCACACCCGATTCTATTGAAGAAAGAGGTGAACAGTGATGGATATTGCGCATATCGTGGCTGAAGATAAAATCAAGCGCGCCATTAAGGATGGAGAGTTCGCCGGCATCAATGGAATGGGAAAGCCCCTGCCGAAAGACGATGCCGCACATCTTCCGGAGTCGCTCAGAATGGGCTACCGCATATTAAAAAACGCCGGAATCGCCGAGGATGAGGGCGCGCTGAAGAAAGAGCTGATGACGCTCGATTATTTGATCGCCAAGTGCCGCAATGAACAGGAGCGGGATCACCTGCGGAACAAACGGACGGAAAAACAAGTCAGACTCGACAAACTGACGGAGGAGAAAGCCATGTTCTCAAAACCCGCATCTTCTCATTATAAGGAGAAAGTATACAGACGGCTGGGCCGCCCGTAAGCCGGCTCTTTATATTTTTTTCTGAAAAGGAATGTGCTCCATAAGGCGCGGGTAGGAAATGTGGAGCAGGCCGTTTACGCACTGCGCCTGTAACAGGTGGGGCTCAGCCGGTTCAGGAAGCTCAATCGTCTCATCGATTTCCCCGTAATACCGGTTTTGGCAGACGCCCATGTTCTTCGGAAAAAGGGGTGTGATGTTTCCTCTTATATGCAGCCGTGTTCTTGACAGCAGCCTCAATGTCAATTCTTCTTCGTAAACGCCGGGCATTTCCACAATGACAAATGTGTGCTGTTCATCCTGATAAATATCATAAGTCAGGGTGTTTTTTTGTAAGGAGAAAAAATCTTCGGGAGATTTCCGTTTCAGGACATTGGTCCAAAAGTCGCTGGGCTTGTGCTCGTTCGTAATCTCAAGCCACTTTCTCATTTTTTCGATATCCACTTCGGCAGAACCTCCCTATATTTGATTTGCGATCGGCATTGACGGGTTGGCGATCTGATCCTGATCGCTCACGTCAGGGTCAAGATGGCCCGAATTCAAACATCCGGCGGCCGGCGAAAAATCCCCTAAAGAAAAGTTCGCGCCGACAAATTTGCTGTTGGCGGTGTGGCTGTTTTGTACGGTCTGACCGATATCGACGTTTCCGTTTTGCGTTGCTCCGTTTACTTTTATATTGACGACGTTAATTTGGTAAGGCATTCATAAAAACCCCTTTAATCTATAATGGGCGGCACCGGCGTAATATTTGCGGTATCTGCGGTTCCGATGGCTGTCTGGTCGTTGACATCAGGATCATTTAACAAGTTCTCCATCATCGATTCTATAGGTGACGTATCGCCGAATGAAGAGTTCAGTCCTTGTGATTTGTTATTTGTGGTGGGACTGTTGTATGCCGCTTCCCCAATCGTAATAGATCCGTTGCCAGAAATACTGTTAATCTTCAAATAGTACAGGTTGATAACAGTGGATGGCATCTCTTCACACCTCTTTAACTTAGTTGTACAGTACTGTATGCTTTTTGTGCTCCTGTTGTGAATTCCGCCCGGACATGTTCCCGACCAAACAAGAAGTCAAGGCCCGGTTCCGGCGGGGCTTTTTTTGTTTCAGGGTCTTTCGCAGTATATTTGTGATGAAAGCGCTATAAAAATAGATTGACGACATGTATATACATCATTACAATAGAGTCATAAACATGTATATACAAGTTTTTTGAGACAAAATGAAAACGGTTACGGAGGGGTTGGCATGGGTGAGTTTAACCGGGCTGCGCGGCAGATCGCTGAAGCTGTCGGCGGAATCGAAAATATTGAGGCGGCGACTCATTGTGTGACGCGTTTGCGGTTTGCATTAATAGATGAAACCAAGGTAAACCAAAAAATGCTTGATGCAATAGACATTGTCAAAGGATCTTTTGCGGTAAACGGGCAGTTTCAAGTCGTGATCGGGCAGGGGACGGTCAACAAAGTATATGCGGAATTAGTGAAGGAAACAGGGATCGGGGAAGCGTCCAAGGATGACGTGAAGAAGGCGGCATCGCAAAACATGAATCCTTTACAGCGTGCTGTGAAAACGCTTGCGGACATCTTTATTCCGATCTTGCCGGCGATCGTCACGGCCGGGCTTTTAATGGGTCTGAACAATATCTTAACGGCGGAAGGCATTTTCTACAGCACGAAATCGATTGTTCAAGTGTATCCGCAATGGGCGGATCTTGCCAATATGATTAATCTGATCGCGGGGACGGCCTTCGCTTTTCTGCCGGCTTTAATCGGCTGGTCGGCAGTGAAGCGGTTCGGAGGAAGCCCGCTTTTGGGCATCGTGCTCGGGCTGATGCTGGTGCATCCTGATCTGTTAAACGCATGGGGATACGGGGCCGCCGAGCAGAGCGGCGATATTCCGGTGTGGAACTTGTTCGGCCTTGAGGTGCAGAAAGTCGGGTATCAAGGTCAGGTGCTCCCGATTCTGCTGGCGTCTTATTTACTTGCCAGGCTTGAGCTCTTTTTGACGAAACGGACGCCGGAGGGCATTCAGCTGTTGGTCGTCGCGCCGGTGACGCTTTTGGTCATCGGTTTTCTATCCTTTGTTATCGTCGGTCCGATCACCTTTGCGATCGGTAACGCGCTGACGGCGGGATTGATTGCCGTTTTCGGCCAATTCTCCGCCATCGGAGGCTTGCTGTACGGAGGGCTGTATTCGGCGCTTGTCATCACGGGGATGCATCATACGTTTCTCGCGGTCGATCTTCAATTAATCGGATCAAAGCTCGGCGGCACA
Organism: Bacillus sp. R45; assembly: GCF_021729365.1. Classification (NCBI taxonomy): domain Bacteria; kingdom Bacillati; phylum Bacillota; class Bacilli; order Caryophanales; family Bacillaceae; genus Bacillus; species Bacillus sp. R45. Next base: position 757,248 of record NZ_CP091421.1, read on the forward strand.
TTTTTATGGCCGATGCTCGCATTATCAAATATCGCTCAAGGATCGGCGGCTCTGGCCATGATGCTCATTACAAAAGATAAAAAACAGCGGGGGCTTTCACTGACGGCCGGCATTTCCGCATATTTGGGCATTACCGAGCCGGCGATTTTCGGCGTGAATCTGCGTTACAAATTTCCGTTTGTGATCGCCATGATCAGCTCGGGGATTGCGGGGATGTTCATCTCCGTCAAAGGCGTTCTCGCAAGCTCGGTCGGAGTCGGCGGCGTCCCGGGGATCTTCTCCATTATGAGCCGGTACTGGGGTCCGTTTGCGATCGGAATGCTGATCGTGCTGATACTCCCGTTTGCGGGAACATACGGGTATGCGCGGCTGAAACGGCAAAAATAGAAAACCTGCGGGGCGCCTTCTAACAGGCTGTCCCTTTTCCCTTTCCATTCAAAACAATACAGGCGGTGAAGAAAAATGAAAACAGACAGCACACCATGGTGGAAAAAGGCAGCGGTATATCAAATTTATCCGAAGAGCTTTAATGATACGACGGGAAACGGGATCGGTGATCTGAACGGTATTATCGAGAAGCTTGATTATTTGCAGAAGCTTTTGATTGATGTCATTTGGCTTACGCCGATTTACGATTCGCCGCAGAATGACAACGGTTATGACATTCGCGATTACTGCACCATTTATGAAGAATACGGAACGATGGAGGATTTTGAACGCCTCCTCGATGAAGCGCACAAAAGAGGAATCAAGGTCGTCATGGATCTTGTCGTAAACCATACATCAGTCGAGCATCAATGGTTCAAAGAAGCGGTCTCGTCACCCGACAGTCCGTATCGGGATTTTTACATTTGGAAAGACGGAAAGGAAGACGGCCGGGCGCCGAACAACTGGGAATCAAAATTCGGCGGTTCCGCTTGGGAGCTCGACCCGGCGTCAGGCCAGCACTATCTGCATTTATTCGATGTGTCGCAGGCCGATTTGAACTGGGAAAATGAAGAGATGAGAAAACAGGTTTACGACATGATGCATTTTTGGTTCCGAAAAGGGATCGACGGCTTCCGGCTGGATGTGATCAACCTCATTTCTAAAGACCAATCGTTTCCTGATGCCGAGGATGGTCGTGACGGGCGCCCTTATTATACGGACGGGCCGCGCGTGCACGAATTTCTTCATGAGATGAACCGGGAAGTTTTTTCGAAATATGACAGCATGACGGTCGGTGAAATGTCCTCGACAACGGCTGACCACTGCATCCGGTACACAAACCCTGAAAATAAAGAACTCAATATGACCTTTAACTTTCATCATTTAAAAGTGGATTATCCGAATGGTGAAAAATGGGCGCTCGCTCCGTTTGATTTTCTGAAGCTGAAACGGATTTTAGCGTTTTGGCAGACGGAGATGCAAAACGGCGGAGGCTGGAACGCATTATTCTGGTGCAACCATGACCAGCCGCGGGCCGTATCCAGATACGGAGACGACGGCGTATACCGGACGAAATCAGCCAAAATGCTGGCGGCGGCCATTCATATGATGCAGGGCACGCCTTACATTTATCAAGGTGAGGAGATCGGCATGGGCAATCCGAAGTTCGATGACATCGGCTCATACCGCGATGTCGAATCACTGAACATTTACAAAAAGATGAAGGAAGAAGGCGTGTCAGAAAAAGACATTATCGCCATTTTAAAAGAGAAATCAAGAGACAATGCAAGAACCCCCGTTCAATGGAACAGCGGGCCGAACGGCGGCTTTACGACGGGAACGCCTTGGATTCCGGCGGCGGATGATTATCGGGACATTAACGCGGAAGCGGCTTTGCGGGACCCGGATTCAATTTTCTACCATTATCAGAAGCTCATCAAGCTCAGAAAGGAATATGACATCGTGACTGAAGGAACGTTTGAGCTGCTTGCTGAAGATGATCCGGCGGTTCTGGCGTACGTCAGACACGGCAAGGATGAAAAACTTCTGTGCATCAACAACTTCTACGGGAAAGAAGCGGACTTTACGGTTCCGCTTAAAGACACGGACGGCTGGCGGTTTACGGTGCTGCTGACGAATGATGAACCGAGGGAAGGGCGGCCGGAACGATTGACGCTCCGTCCGTATGAATCGATCGTTTATCATCTGACAAAAGCGTGATACACTAATCTGGGTGGTCATGAATGAAAGTGAATAAATATATCACAATCTATAAAGATATGGTGCGGCAGATTGAAAGCGGCCAGCGGAAGGCTGAAGACGTTCTTCCGTCTGAAAATGATTTATGCGATCAATACGGCACATCACGAGAAACCGTCCGTAAAGCGCTCAATATGCTGGCGCAAAACGGCTACATCCAGAAAATCAAAGGCAAAGGCTCCGTCATATTAGACAGAGAAAAAATGCGCTTTCCCGTCTCAGGCCTGATCAGCTTCAAAGAGCTTTCGGAAACGCTCGGAAAAGAGACGCGAACGGAGGTTCACCGTCTCGGGCTGATCCTGCCTCCCTCAGAAGCCGCAAAAGAGCTTGGTACAGTGGCGGATGAAAAGGTGTGGGAAGTCGTCAGATCAAGACGGATTGACGGAGAACATATTATTTTGGACAAGGATTACTTTGTGAAAAAACATGTGCCTCTATTAACGAAGGCGATTTGTGAAGATTCGATCTATGAGTATCTCGAAGGAGAGCTCGGCCTGTCCATCAGCTACGCGCAAAAGGAAATTGTCGTGGAGCCGGCGGGGGAGGAAGACCGGAAGTATTTGGATCTCGGCGGGTTCAGCCATATGGCGGTCGTGAAAAACCGCGTCTTTTTGGAGGATACCAGCCTCTTTCAGTACACGGAAAGCCGGCACAGGCTCGATAAATTCCGTTTCGTCGACTTTGCGAGAAGAGAAAAATAAAAACGGACTGCCGCGGCAGCCCGTTTTTTTGTCAGTATCAAAATGAATACTATCCAACAAAAATGTGCGTACTGGTACTTTTAAAAATAATGGCTACAATAGTACATAACGAGATAAAAAGGAGAGATCATGAATGTCAGATAAAAAACAGCAGATCATCGAAGCGTATCAATTCAGACACGCTACAAAGGAATTTGATCCTGAGAAAAAAATTTCAGAAAGCGATTTTGAATTCATTTTAGAAACGGGAAGATTATCCCCAAGCTCACTCGGTTTGGAGCCTTGGAAATTTGTCGTCGTTCAAAATCCGGAGCTTCGTGAAAAACTCCGCGAGTTCACATGGGGGGCGCAAAAGCAGCTGCCGACCGCAAGCCATTTCGTACTTCTGCTTGCCCGGACGGCAAAGGATATCCGTTTTGACGCCGACTATGTCAAAAACCACTTGCGGGAAGTCAAAAAAATGCCGGAAGATATGTATGAAGGCTATATCAGCAAAACGGAAGACTTCCAGAAAAATGATTTCAATCTGCTTGAATCAGATCGCGCGCTGTTTGACTGGGCATCCAAACAGACTTACATCGCCCTCGGCAATATGATGACAGCCGCTGCGCAGATCGGCATCGATTCCTGCCCTGTTGAAGGCTTCAACTACAAAGAGATCCACCGGATTCTTGAAGAAGAAGGGCTTCTGGAAAACGGAAGTTTCGACATCTCTGTCATGGCCGCATTCGGCTACCGTGTCAGAGAACCGCGCCCGAAAACAAGATCTGCCTCAAAAGACGTTGTAAAGTGGGTATAAGATAAAAAAAGCTGCCGGGCGTGTCCCGGCAGCTTTTAATGTTTATTTGGTTTTGCTAAAAAACAGGCGGTGATCCAGGACGTAACGGGAATGATGATGCCGATTCCGATTCCGGCGCAAAGAATGGTGACGGCTTCCGCACTGAATACTTTTGAGTTCACTATTTTTTCAGCTGAGTATGATAAGTCTTTAAACCAGATAATTAAAGCCAAATAGCTGCCGAAAAAAGCAAAGAATAACGTATTCGTATTCGTTCCTAAAATATCTCTCCCGATGCTTAATCCGAATGTGTACAGTTCTTTTCTGCTCATGGACGGATTATGACTGTAAATTTCCCGCATGGGTGAAGTAATGGAAATCGCGACATCAGTAATCGCCCCAATCGTGCCCATGATGATCATAGCTGCGGTAACCTTCACAAAATCCACCCCGACAAACAGTGTGAATATGCCGATATCCCCCAATTCTTCTTCACCGAATCCCTGAATCGAAGTATGTTTTGTTACGGACATAATAAAAAACAGCAGCAATGCAATGGTCAGCATCGCAGAAATAAAGGCGGTTACGGTTTTGACGTTTCCTCCATTAATATAAAAAAGAGTAATGCTGCAAATCACGGCGGAAGAGAGCAATGTTAAAACAATCGGATTGATATGCGGATCTGTCATGAAAATAATGGTGAGAAAGAGAACCCCGAAATTTAAGAATAACGCAATAAAAGACCTCGCTCCTTTTTTTCCGCCGATAATGACCATTAATAGAAATAAAATCGCCGCGAGAATTACGATGACATTCATGAGCTTGCCTTCTTTCGTTTAATAAAAAAGACAGAAGCATACAGACTGGCGGGTATGGTTAATACAATTCCGATCCCCCCGGCCAATGCTCTGGCTATTTCCAAGGAAATGTTCATAGAAAGAGTGAATCCTATCGGGGAATCATTTTTCAAATACAAAAGCATCATCGGAATAGAGCCGCTTATATAAGCAAAAAACAGAATGTTGGTCATCGCCCCCATGATGTCTTTTCCGATCTCCATCCCGGAACGTCTGAGAGCTTGTAATGAGATACCCTTGTTTTCTTCATATAATCCGAAGACAGATGACGTCATGGTAATGGCTACATCCATGACCGCTCCCAGTGATCCGATAAATACCCCGGCCATAAACACCGTGTGATAAGGGCGGGTTAAATACTGCATTTCCTCATATCTGAGACCTTTCTCTCCGGTTGCCAGCATCACCAGATACGTAATCAGCAGGGAAACGAAAGTGCCTGCGAGCGTCGCGGCTATGGCGGCGTATGTTTTCGCGTGAAAACCGCTGACAAGCAGCAATGATATGACCGTAAAGATGAGAATACAGATACCGCAGATAAAAATTAACCCTATATTAGGATGCTTCCTGTACAAATCTAATGCAAACGACAGTAAAACGGCGTTAAACATCAGGCTGACGATCGAAAAGAAGCCTTGTTTTTTGCCGACGATAAGCAAGGTGAAGATGAAAACCCAAGCGATCAGCAAAAGCTGTTTATCCCGTTTTTTATCTATAATGCTTCCCGATATATCTTTGTTTGATGGTTTCCCTTTATCAATAGAAACGAATACTTCATCGCCAATCGAATATTTCTGATCATTCGCTCCGGATAAAGAATACTGATTGGACAAATGAATGAGCTGCCCTTTCTGACTGCCGTTTTCAAGTCTGGCAGTGATCGTCTGATTGAAAATCTTATCTTTGTTTTTATGCATGTCCTGTACGTCAGACTGGTGTTCCAATGTTGTTTTCGTCACTCTGGCAATCGGCCGCTCATAAAAAGAAGCGTTGTGAGTGACAAAAATGATCGAGCTGATAAAACAAAGCGCTGTTATCACGTAAAACAGCTTTTTCTTGTAAGACATGCGGATTCGTTTGTTTCCTGTAATCTTCAAAAAAAGTCCTCCAAACAGGCGGCGCCGTGTAAAAAAGAGGCCCCGCCGTGAAGTGTTAAACGATGCGGATGCAGTCTTTCGCGAATAACGTTCATATTTTATCACTCGGCCGTACGGCTGTCGACTCAGAGGGGGACCGGCAGAAAAAGCTCTCCTGATATCAGATCAGGAGAGCTCTTGGGATGAACCGCCCGATAAAAGCGGTCTTTTTATGCTTCGTTCACTTTTTTTGCTTTTCTTCTTTGGTACAGATACAGTGCCGTTCCGAGCGCGCTGATGAGTAACCCGGCAAGAAGGATGGAATACATCGTTGTGGCTGTATCAGGAAGCAGGCCGCCCGGCGATACTCCGTCCTGCGCAGGGCCGGATGACGGTTTTTGTCCGCTTGGCTGCTTTCCGGAGCCATGATCTCCGCTTGTCGGCGGCGCGCTCTTCGTGTTTGCGTTTAATATGGTGTATTCACTGAAATGATTTGTATAGCCCGTGACGAGATCGTGTGAAACCGAACCGTTGTCTGTTTTTGTATAGACGTTCTTTTTCCGGTCTACATGATAAATACCGGGCTGTTTCGCCTTTTTCATATTCTCAATGCGCAGGGTGAGCTTTACCGGCGCTTTGAATGTTTTGATGTCTTTGTTTTTCTGCTTCATTGTAAAGTCGTATACATTTGAAAGCGCCGCCCCGCTAACTTTTCCTTTCGGCGCCACGCCGAATCGTGTATCAGCTGAAGCGGCGTTTGCCATAGGCATTTTCATGCTGAACTTGTCATGCAGGATCGTAAGGGAAGAATCCGATGTTCTGTCCTTTAACAGGCCGATTTGTTTTTTGGTCACGTTGAGATCAATCGGCTTTTTGGCGCCGTCATTCTTATCGTAATACACGATCGGCGTGTTGGCGTTTTTGGCATAGACGGCAAATGCGCTGTCATCTTCAAGCGTCCACGAACCGTTTTTTTGTTTTGTCGGCAGGTACACTTCCTGCGCGCGGCCGTCAACTTTCGGTTCCACCGCTTTTCCCGCTTTTTCAAGCTGCTCAACGAAGACCTCATAGTCGGCAAAGCCAAGGTCTTCTTTATGGGACGCTTCGTTAAAGACGGAATATCCGTCTCCGCCTTCACCGACAAAGTTACTGGTGGCGACTCTGTATGTCTTCTTATCAGAAATCGGCTTTACACTGCCGTCATCCTGTACGGCCGAAGCTTGAAGAACACGGTGTCCCGGCTTTTTATTCAGTGTAAACGTGTATGTTAAACCGGCAACTTGAGGGAAGGCGCCGCCTTGAGCCTCAATTCCGCTTAATCCTTGTTCCAGGGCTTGTTTGATCTGTTTTCCGGTTAAATCCGCGACGTAAAGCGTGTTGCCGAACGGCATTACATTCAGCACGTCGCCGAGTGTGATGTCTCCTTTATCAATGCCCGCGCGGATGCCGCCCCCGTTTGTGATCGCGATTTGGGCGCCGGCCGCTTCCTTCGCTTTTTGCAGCATGCCGTCCGCGATGAAGTTTCCGAGATTGGTTTCTTTGGAGCGGACATGCTCGCGCCGGCCGTCAAGTGCGACCTTCGTTGAACCGACTTTTTCATTTTTAACTGAGACGAGCTCTTTTTTAAACGGATCAAGCTCTTTTTTCAGATCCGGGTCTTCTTTCGTCTGCTCATTCACCGGCAGCGCTTGAAGAGAGGATTGTTCCGGCAGGACGACGCCGTTTTTGTCAAATGCGACATCGACACGGCCTAAATATTCGCCGTATTCTTTTGCCTGGGCGACGATGGTCGGCTCTTCGTTTTTGACAATTTCCATTTTATCTACAAGCGTATGCGTATGTCCGCCGACGATTAAGTCGATGCCTTTTACTTTTTTGGCGAGATCGAGATCACGCTGATGCCCGATATGGGTCAGGGCGATAATTTTATTGACATGTTCCTTGTTCTGTATTTCTTTTACCGTATCTTGTGCGGATTGGAAGGCATCATGAAAGACAATGCTTTTTCCCGGGCTTGATGTGACGGACGTATCTTCTGTCGTCAAGCCGAACACGGCGACTTTTTCTCCGTTTACATCAAGCAGAATATATGGATAGATGCCTGCTTTTTTCTTTTTCCCTGCCGTAAATGTGTCTGCTTTTTTCATGAATGGTCTGAGTTTTGACTCTTTGGACACATCGACATTTGAGCTGACGAGCGGAAAGTCAGGCGCTTGAAAATTGTATTTCCCGGACGGATCAGACGCGCTCCCGTTACCGCTCAAGAAGCTGGCGAGAGCACCCGGACCTTTATCAAACTCATGATTTCCGAAGGTCATTGCGTCGTAGCCCATGCTGTTCATCAATTTTAAATCAGCCAGCCCCTGCCACTTTGTGAAATAGAGATCGCCTGAGAAAACGTCTCCCGCATCCAGCAAAATACTGCGGTCGGTTTCGCTTCTGATTTCTTTGATTTTCGTCATCCGCCTCGCCGCGTTATCAAGGTGGGCGTGCGTGTCATTTGTATGCATAACGGTGAGTTTCCATGCGTCATCTTTCGGCGGATCTGTGCCCGGTTCATCATCTTTGAATTGGAGCTTGTACTGTCCGTAGCCCGCGTTTTGTGATTCACCGATATAGGCGACGTCATCTGCGCGGTCGGCAAACGGCTTTGCGGCCAAGGAAGATTCAAATGTCAGATTTGTCCCTTTGACCGGAAGGATGGACCAGTTATGATCAGCCTGCGGATTAATCGTTTTCTGCTGGATGATGTAATCCATTAAGACCTGCCTGTTCTCATCGGCAGAAGAGTATACGATTTTGTCATTGCTTAAGTGAGGGAATCCTCCGCCGCCTGAAGCGCGGTAATTATTTGTGACGATCAGAAATTCCTGCTTGGCGCTGACGGGCTTTCCTTGATAAGAAAGGTTGACGATCCGGCTTGCATCGGGATGAATGACTGTTCCGTTTTCGTTGTATTTCGCCGGTTTTGTGACATCGACCTGATAGGTGACACCGTCAATGACATCAAAATTGTATGAGCGGTAGGCGTCATTTAAAAGCGCTTGGCTGCCGCCTTTTGCCTGATCGATCTGATTAAATTGCCCCGCGGACATTTCGAGCCAGTCTTTCACTTCGCTTCCGTTCAGCTTGACGATCTGAACCGTGTTGTCATACAGGTACAAATCGCCGATGTTTTTGATGGCGAGGTCGCCAACGGAAATGTTTGTATAGTAGTTTGAGCCGTTCCGCCCGCCGGCTTTAAACGGGGCGCCCGCCGAGAGGATAGGCAGATCTTTGTACTCCGTATCCTTCATCTTATTTTCGGCGTACCATTTTTGCGCATCCGTTACGATTTGAATGGACGGATCATCTTTGACTTGGGCGAAGAAACTGTTGATATCGGCTTTTGTCTGGCCGACGGGTTCTCTGATGTATTTCAAAGTGCCTTCGTGCGCTTTTTTGACGGTATTGACGACGGTTTCGTTTTCCGAATTCACATTGCCGGCAATCGGCTCGATGCTGCCTTTTGCATCTTCCACATGCCACGCGCTGTCTGTTTTTTCAAGCCGGAGGTCGATGACGCCCGCATATTTGCCCCAGCTGCTTGACATAACAACGGGGATGCCGTTAATCGTGCCTTTATCGACGTCGAATTGAGCAGCGCCTTTGTATTCGGCATCAGGGAAAAGCCCGTGCTGATGGCCCGATACGATCGCATCAATTCCGCTGACTTTCGTTGCCAGGTCAAAAACGGCGTTTTCCGCTCCGGAAGACTGCGCTTTTTTTTCGATGCCGCTGTGGGCGAGGGCGATGACGATATCGGCTCCTTCAGCTTTCATTTTCGGAACGGTTTTCTTTGCGGATTCCACAATGTCCTCGACCTGAACGCGGCCTTCGAGATTTTTCTTATCCCACGTCATGATCTGGGGAGGAACAAAGCCGATATAGCCGACTTTTAGCTGATGCTTGCCGCCGTTTTCATCCGTGACGGTTTTGTCTTTTATGACATAAGGCGTATAACGGTTTTCGCCGCTTACTGTTTTCACATTGGCGTTAACGATCGGATAATCAGCGCCTTTGATTGTCCCGTCCAGGAATTCAAGCCCGTAATTAAATTCATGATTGCCGAGTGTTCCTGCGTCATAATGCAGACTGTTCATCACTTCAATGATCGGATGGGTCTTTGCGCCTGAAATGATATCATTTTTCTCATATTTTACGGCGTATTCTCCGAGGGGATTCCCCTGAATCAGGTCTCCGTTATCGACAAGCAGCGTATTCGGGTTTTCGCGCCTGTGCTTCTCAATAAGCTGAGCCGTTCGGGCCAGCCCGAATTCCGTTGTCGGTTTGTCGCTGTAGTAATCGTAGTCCATCATGTTAGCGTGAACGTCAGTTGTGGCTAAAATGCTGAGATTCACACTGGAGGATTTGTTTTCTTCTGCTTTAATGGGTGATGTTGGGAGGATCAGACTAAGTATCATAACTAGGGGCAGCAGAATACGGAGTGTCATATTGACGCTGCATCGTCTTTTCTGTATTCTCACCTGTTCTCCACCTTTCAACAAATTTTGTCATGCAGTACCATTGTAAGAATATTTTGTGAAAGTTTATATAGATTTCATGATGATTCTTGTGAAAAGATAAAAAATGAGGATAATGACCTATGTAAAACAGGCGGGCGGTAAACGCGTTACCTATGTTTGATGTTAGTGTGGCTGGGGTACATGGATTTATGTAGACTTCATCAAGCAGGAGGTAGTAACTATGGGTAAAAAAATTGCAGTTGTATTAACGGATTACTTTGAGGATGTCGAGTATACTGAACCTGCGAAAGCTTTTAAAGATGCGGGTCATGAATTAACCGTAATTGAACAGGAAAAAGGAAAAACAGTCAAAGGAAAACAAGGGGAAGCGGAAGTGAAAGTGGACGCGTCCATCGATGATGTGAATCCGAAAGACTTTGACGCATTGCTGATCCCGGGCGGATTCTCACCTGACATGCTGCGTGCGGATGACCGTTTCGTCCAATTTGCCAAAGCGTTTATGGATGATAAAAAACCGGTGTTCGCTATCTGCCACGGCCCTCAGCTTCTCATCAACGCGAAAGCATTGGACGGGCGCAAAGCGACAGGATTTACTTCAATCCGAATCGATATGGAAAACGCCGGCGCGAATGTGGTGGATGAAGAAGTCGTCGTCTGCCAGAACCAGCTGGTCACAAGCCGCACACCGGATGACATTCCGGCATTCAACCGCGAATCATTAAAACTGCTTGCGTAATATAAAAGCGGAGCGCCGTATCAGGCGTTCCGCTTTTTTTGTGAAGATTCCCGGATGACCAGCTCAGGCGCCAGAATAATGCGTTGTTTTTTGTGCTGGGAATTGGTGATTTTATGATGCAGCAATTGAGCCGCTTCTTTTCCCGACTGCCGCGGAAAGGAAGAAACGGTTGTAAGCGGAGGATAAGAAATTTCAGCTTCCGGCACGTTATCAAAGCCGACAATGTCAATATCTTCGCCCGGAACGAGCCCGGCTTTTCTGATCCCTTGCATGACGCCGAACGCGACCAAATCACTGAAGCAGAAAATCGCGGTCGGGCGCTCAGACCGGCGGAGGAGCTCCGTCACGGCGTCACAGCCTGCTTCGCGGGTCGGCGCGCTGTCAATGACATATTCATTTTTCACTTCCAGATCCGCTTCACGGAGCGCTTTTTTAAACCCTTTCATACGCTTCGTCCATGTTGATGAGTGCTTCACGCCGCCCAGAAACGCAATCTCCTGATGGCCTTTCTCAATGAAATGACGCACTGCCTTATAGGTGCCTTCCTCATAATCGGCTCCGACAAAATCACAGTTGGCATCGGCAATCTCCCTGACGGCGAGCACGACCGGAATGTCAAGCTGCTCAAGGCGGGAAAGGGTTTCCTCAGCCGTACCTGAAACCGGACACAAAATCAATCCGCCGACCCTGTGCTCCAGCATGGTCGAGATCAGCTGCTCCTGCTTGGCGACGGAATCAAATGTCGTGCCTAACAGCACCGTTAATCCGACTTCCTCAAGCGTATTCTGAACGCCGATCAGAAATTCTGAGAAAAACGTATTGGAAATGTCAGTGATAATCAATCCTACCGTTGTGGACGTCTGTGATCGTAAATTCGCGGCGACCCGATCATATACGTACCCCAGCTCCCGCATGGATTGCAGCACTTTCTCACGGGTCGCTTCGGAAATTCGGGGATTATTGCGGACAATTAATGAAGCGGTGGATGTTGAGACGCCGGCATGTTCGGCGACCTGCTGCAATGTCACCCGGCGTTTTTTTTGCTGTTTCATACGTCGCATTCCTCACTTGGTTTTTATTCGTTACATCCATTATAAGCGTTTTGGCGCATGAGAAGAAAGAGAGAGGAGGGAGAAAAAGATAAAGCGCCGGAAGACGGATTGTCCTTCGGCGCTTCTGTCACAATAGGTTATTCAAACATTTGCTCTTTAATATACTGAACCGGCATTTCACGGCCTGTCCAATATTCAAACGCCATGGCGCCCTGCCAAAGCATCATGCCGAGACCGTTAATGGTGTTGCAGCCGGCTGCTTGAGCTTGTTCAAGCAATTTCGACGTAACGGGGTTGTAAACGACGTCTGTCACAATCAAATCCGGACGGAACATGGATGTATCTTCAATAACACTCAAGCCTTCAAGCGGTTTCATACCGACACCTGTTCCGTTTGTGAAAATATCGCTTGAAGCGATTTCAGCACGCAGCGCATCTTGATCTTCGAGCGGGAAGACTTTCGCTTTACAAGAAGATCCCTTCATTTCTTCATTGATGATGCGGACATTTTCTTCCGCTTTTTCGAAAAACGCGTCATTGCGGGCGAAAATAGAGATTTCTCCGAGGCCTTCCAATGCGGATTGAATCGCTATCGGAGTGGCGGCCCCGCCGGAACCGACCAGCGTCATTTTTTTGCCTGTGATATCGATGCCGTGTTCTTTTAAGTTGCGGACGTATCCCATACCGTCAGTGGAGTGGCCGATCAGTCTGCCGTTTTCATTAACGACTGTATTTACCGCGCCGGTGAATTTCGCTGAATCCGCGAGTTCATCGAGATAAGGGAGAATGTTCATCTTGTTCGGCATCGAGACATTGAAGCCTCTGACGTTTAAGGCGCGCATTCCCGTTACCACATCTTCCAGCTGTTCATTGCCGACTTCAAACGCGAGGTAAGCGTAGTTCAATCCTAATTTTTTAAACGCCAGGTTGTGCATCGCCGGAGATAATGAGTGTCCGATCGGTGTCGCGAATAATCCGATAAGCTGAGTTTTTCCGTTAATCCGTCCTAATTCTTTCTTCATGATGTATTCCTCCGTTAGTCCATTCATTTGTTTTTCCTCCCGCTTTGAGGGCAAAAAACGCTGATTACATATGTTTATTTAAAATGCTGAGTACGCTGCGCAATTCCTCAACGGGAATCTGCCCGGGCGCTGATGCTTCTTTGCCCGCTCCGAACGTGCACGCTGAGCCGAAGACTTCGCCGGCCAGCCGGCTGATCAGGCCTGTTCCCGCCATTGACATCGTGATGATCGGCCGGTCTGCGTATTGTGTTTTCATCGTGTGAGTGGCATCCAATAAGACGAAAACATCTTCAGTGCTTTGCGGCATCACCGCGATTTTCGGAATGTGCGCGCCGTACGCCTGCATGTTCCGGAGCCGGGAAATGATTTCTTCTTTTTTCGGTGTCTGATGAAAATCATGATTGGACATGACGACATATACGCCGTTGTCTTCAGCGGTTTTCACAATTGATTTGACTTCCGCTTCTCCCGTAAACAGCTCAACGTCTGCAAGGTCAATATGTTTTGTTTCGATGGCGGTTTTAAGCAATTCAATGTAAAAGCGGTCATCAATAACTTTATTTCCGCCTTCTTTATGGGTTCTGAATGTGAAAAGCAGCGGTGTTGCTCCTGCGGCTTTCCGCAGCTTTTCAAGCATGCCTTTTACGGCGTCCAGGCTGTCAACATGCTCGTATACATCCGCCCGCCACTCAATGATATCCGGGCGAAGCCTGTTGACGGCTTCAATTTCTTCGAGCAGTTCTTTCTCTCCGGCCGCCATCAGCGGCACAATGATCTTCGGAAGCCCTTCACCGATGACCGTGTTTCTGATTGTGATAGATTGCATGATAAATCCTCTCCCTTAAAAAATAGTCAGGCTTTCATCACTTGCTTAAAGCGGATTCCGATAAACAATGCGAGGAGGGCGCTGACGGCCGCAATTCCGATATCAAGCAGAAAAACAGGCGTCAGGCCGGCGGCTTTGGATATCGCTCCCGTTACAAGCGGAATGACAATAAAAGATAAGCTTGATGCTATATTAACAAAAGATGTGATTGTACCTTTATTTTTAGGGAATAAAACAGCCATAACCGTCATCGCCAATTGCAGAATGCCCGCAGTTGAAAGTCCGATGACAAAGGAGCTGATGACCGATACGGCCGGCTGCTGAATGAAAATCAGAGCAAGCAGCGCGATTGCCGCGATCACAGGGTACAGCACCATTACCGTAATCGGCTGAATCACTCTGTTTAACAGCACAGCCAGCAATAACACGGACACAAGCGCCCCGATGCTGTAATAGCTCAACAATTTGACGGCCTGCACCTCAGGCATGCCCAAAACGGATTGCCCGAACTTAGGAAGCCATACTTGAACGAGCATAAACAGCGCCGTTGATGAAAAGCCTAACAGAATGATCGCAAGGCCTTCGCGCCATATCGACGGCTGTGATGTGAACGCGTCATCAGACGGAGAGGCTTCCGTCCGGCCGCCGTCTTCTTTTTGCTTATGATTCGGAAACGGAACTTTCAACAGGAAAAAGCCGTTCAGGAAGAAAATAATGCCCGGTACGAAAAACGTCCAGCCGTAAAACAAATGCCTGTCCGCAATAAACGCGATAAAAAACGGAAGCACCGTCGCGCCGATTGATACAAATGCTTTGATTAACACGGTTGCAGAGCTTGCGTTTTTCGGAAATCCTTCAATAAGCGCCGGATATGTCCCGGAATCCAAAAAGGAATTGGCGATCCCGGCGAAAATGGCGAAGATAAACGCGGCCGTATAGTTTGTCGAAAGCGGAATCCCGATTAGGAAAATCAGATACAGAAAGGCGCCCGACACGATAAACGGCCGTCTCCCGAATGTATCCGAAAGCTTCCCGGCAAACAGAAGCGAAATCAGCTTCCCGATCCCGATGGCGGAGACCAAATAGCTGACACCGGCTGCGGAAGTATGAAGCTGTTTTGATAATGCCTCCATATTGGATGCGATAATAATATTGATCATGCCCAGCAGGAAATAGTTAATATAAAGACCCGCTGCCATTTTGGTGTATATGTTTTTCATGATGACATCCCCTAATGCGGTTAATAAAGAATTAAATTATTTTTTTAATTGATAAAAGCACAGCACCATTCCCCTTTATTGAACCACTGCCTTTCTTTGAAAACTGTTTGATACAACGGTTGCATAGACAAACTTGAATAACGCTGATATCACAATGAGTATATCGTTCTACTAAACAAAAAAAGATAAGCGGCCCGCTCATTTAGTATATCGTTCTACCAAGTTCACAGTTACTATACTCCTTCTTTTTATATGTGTCAAACCGATGAACTTTTATTTTTTACTTTTTTAAATCAAAAAAGACCCGCCGTTTTTCGGCAGGTCTGACATGGGTTTATTTCCTGAGAGAGGCGAGCTCCTCGGCAATGGCCTGCATTTCACTCGGACTGAATGATGCTTTTTTCATGACCATTTGATGAAGGTATGTAAGATCTTCTATTTTTTCATCACTGAAATCTTCCGCTCTGATGACGCCGACATTGAGCATGTTGAGCTTTTGCGAAATGTCTTCAATCATTTTATTTAACGTTTCTGTTTGTTGGCTCGGCAAATTCATGCATCCTTTCATGACCGTTTTCGTACCCTTTATTCTAACAGAATTCATTTAGAATAAAAGCTTATTTCCACAGCCGCAGAAAAATTGCTAAGATGTTGATAAGGTTTTTGATCCTCAAAATGCGGGGAAAGAATAGGGAGGTTATCGATATGATACATGTGCTGTTTGTCTGTCTGGGAAATATTTGCCGGTCGCCTATGGCAGAGGCGGTATTTTCTGATATGGTGAAGAAAAACGGGCTGAACGGGCAGATTAACATTGATTCAGCGGGAATCGGCGCCTGGCATGCGGGAAATCCGCCGCATGAAGGGACAAAGGAGATCCTGAAGGAGAAAGGGATCAGCGCAAGCGGCATCACGGCGAGGCAGGTCCGTGAGTCTGATCTGACCGATTTTGATTACGTCATTGCGATGGATGCAGAAAATATCGGACATCTGCGCAGCATGGCCGGTTATAAAAAAGCGGCGCCGCGTATTGCAAGGCTGCTTGATTATGTACCGGAGTCAGACCTTGCCGACGTGCCCGATCCGTATTATACCGGAAATTTCAGCGAGGTGTACGCTTTGGTCGAGTCCGGGTGCCGTCATTTGCTGGAGACAATAAAGAAAGACCATCATTTATAAGGGGGATTGACCGATGAAGCAGACACGCATCATGGCAAAAGCGATTCTGATCGGCGCTGCCGCCGGCGGAGCACTGTCCTTATTACATAAGCCGACGAGAGAGGCATGTTTCCGGAACATGGACGCGTGCAGGCGGCGTGCGGCATTTTACCGAAAACATCCTGAAGCCCTGAAGCAGCAGGCTTCCGCAAAACTGGATCAAGTGAAAAACATTGCCAATACCGTATCGGAAGATCTGAGTTTTTTAAACGGGCAGATCACCAAGCTGAAGCAGACGACGCCGCAGGTCATTGACCTGTTAAAAGAAACGAAGGAGCATTTTTCGAAAAACGATCATTGAGGTGGGATGTCATGAGTTTTATAAAGGAGCTGTTTGCAAGGTTTTCTCTGCATGAAGGACAAAGTAAATCGGCGGAGCTGGCGTATTTTTTCCTGCTGTCATTGTTTCCGTTGATGATTTTCATGCTGACGCTCACCGCCTATCTTCCCATATCGGCAGAAGACGTGCTCGGGGCGGTCGATCAATACGCGCCCGACAGCGCCATGTCCATGGTGAAATCCATAACGGAGCAAACGCTGAACAAGCGCAGCGGCGGGCTTTTGTCATTCGGGATTATCGCCGTCATCTGGTCGGCTTCGAATGGTATGAACGCGATTGTCAGAGCATTTAACCATGCCTACGAAGTCGAGGAAAACCGCTCATTTATCATCATTCGCCTGACCTCAATTTTTTTAACCATTGCGATGGTGGTTACGATTTTAATCGCACTGCTTCTGCCGGTGTTCGGCAGAGAAATCGGAATGCTGGCCGCGGATTTCATCGGCGCCTCGGACCTGTTTTTGCAGGTGTGGTCGGTTGTCCGCTGGGGTATCAGTCCGCTTATCCTTTTAATCGTGTTTACCGCGCTTTACATATTCGCGCCGAATAAAAAGCTTTCCCTCCGTTTTGTCCTGCCGGGAGCTGTATTCGCGGCAGCCGGCTGGATTATCGTCAGTATGCTGTTCTCATTTTACGTCGGCACCTTTGCCAACTACAGCGCCACATACGGGAGCATCGGGGGAATTATCGTCCTGATGATCTGGTTTTACCTTACGGGAACCCTTCTGATTTTAGGAGGAGAAATCAACGCGCTTTTACATAAACGTAAAAAGCTTCCTGATGAAAATCCGTACCGCGGGAGCAAGCTATAGAGGAACGGATGACGTTCAAGCTGAAAAACGGAGGGAATCGGCTATGACCAAGCATACGAAAAAAGGCGGAAGCCATAATAAACAAAACTCAAAAAACGGCCCGAAGAATAAAACAAGCGGAAGCGCCAACGGGCAGAACGGATACCACTAGAAAGAAGCCGCCTGGCTCAGATCAGGCGGCTTTTTTATGTGGCCGGAAAAGAATGGGATTCGGAAGCGGGGCTGTGCTTTGTTTTCCCGAAGACGAGCGCAAGCCAAATACAGACCAGAATCACCGTAATAAAGTAAAACAAGTTGGCGCTTTCAAACCGCTGCATATACCAGCCGCCCGCCACCGGGCCGATCATGCTTCCGAGACTGAAGGAAATGCCGCAGAGCAGGTTGCCCGCCGGCAGCAGATGGGACGGCAGCAGGTCGCTCATATAGCTGATGCCGAGGGAAAACATACTGCCGACCGCCATCCCCGCCGTGAAAAAGCAGCAGCCGATGACAGAAGGCGACGGAAACAGTC
The DNA here is from genome assembly GCF_021729365.1 of Bacillus sp. R45. Lineage (NCBI taxonomy): Bacteria > Bacillati > Bacillota > Bacilli > Caryophanales > Bacillaceae > Bacillus > Bacillus sp. R45. The sequence goes on from NZ_CP091421.1 coordinate 775,110, forward strand.
CGGCCGTCAAAAAGCAAAGGGCACCCGTTAATAAGATGACGAGCAGGACACGTTTTCTCCCGAATCGATCGCTTAATAAACCGAGAGGGAACTGGAATACAATACTTCCGATGGCAAAAGCGGGCAATATCAGCGCGACGGCATCCACGGATATGCCTAAACGAAGGGCGTACACGGGAAAGCTTCCGTTCAGCGCCGTTTCTAAAAAACCGTACCCGAAAGCCGGGAGAAAAGCGACCCAGCCGAAAAGAAGGGCGCGGTAAAACCGTTTTGCGCTGTTGTCCCCGGATGTTTCATCCGGACCTTGCGCCGGGTACTCGTTACGTAAGGCAAACACAAACAGCCAGGCACAAAGACTGATACAGCCGGATACGATAAACGGAAGGGACGGACTTGTTTTCACAAGAGGGACCATGAACGGGCCGACAGCGAATCCAAGCCCGAAGGACAGTCCGTACAGCGAAATGTTTCTTCCTCTGTTTCGGGGCGTTGACTTGGAAGTCACCCACGTTTGGGTTGAAAAATGCAGCATATGATCCCCGATTCCGATAAGCAGCCGAAGAAAAAACCATAACCATATGGATTGAAGCCAAATAAAACTGAATAAGCTGATGATAACAAGAAATCCGCCCATGACCATCAGAGGTTTGAATCCGAGCTTGCGCAGCGGGGCCTCCATAAACGGCGACGCCAGAAGCACGCCGATATAAAGGCCGGTTGCGTGAAGTCCGTTTATGGCTGCGGATTCTCCGTTCGTTTCAAAAATGACGGAGATCACCGGCAGAAGCATGCCTTGGGAAAATCCGGAGATGGAAACAAGCAGAACCAAAATAAAGAAGTACAGTCGTGACATCGCGTATTTCTCCTTCTTCAGTATCTTTCTTGATCGTACACGGATTTGCCGCGTCCGGCAACCTGAAAATGCCAATTCGGGCTGCCGAGGAAGTGTAATTGAGGGAGTTTTTGAGAAGGATATAAAAAGACTTATTCGAAAAAAGGAGCCAGGCAGATATGAATCGGATTTTTTTCTTTACGGCTGCGGCGGGAGTGCCGCTTTCAGTCATCGGCGGCCTGATGCACTGGCCGTCAGCGGTTTTGTTTATTATTTATTGCTTGACGATTATTGCGCTTGCAAGTTATATGGGGAGAGCGACTGAATCTCTTGCCATTATCGCGGGACCGCGGATCGGCGGTCTGCTGAATGCCACGTTCGGCAATGCGGTAGAGCTGATTATATCGATTTTCGCCTTAAAAGAAGGGCTGACGGGCATCGTGCTTGCTTCACTGACCGGTTCGGTGCTCGGCAATCTTTTGCTCGTCGCGGGATTGTCATTTTTTATCGGCGGTTTGAAATACAAGCGGCAGGAATTCAATATTCATGATGCCCGGCATAATTCAGGCCTGCTGATTTTTGCCATTATCGTAGCTTTTGTCATTCCCGAAGTGTTTTCCATGGATATGGGGGAAAAAAACAAGCTTGATTTGAGTGTCGGCATCAGCATCATCATGATCCTTTTGTACGTGGCAGCTCTTTATTTCAAGCTCGTCACCCACCGCGGTGTTTATCAGCCGAATCAGCCGGAGGCAAAGGAAGAAGAGGAGCAGCCAGAGTGGTCGGGGAAAAGAGCGACAGCCGTCTTATTTATTTCAACTATTATTGTCGCCTACATATCTGAAAACCTTGTCCATACGTTTCATGCGGTGGCTGAACAGTTCGGCTGGAGCGAGCTGTTTATCGGGGTGATTATCGTCGCAATTGTCGGAAATGCCGCAGAGCATGCGTCGGCGATTATTATGGCGTACAAAGACAAGATGGATGTCGCCGTTGAAATCGCGGTAGGTTCGACTTTGCAGATCGCCATGTTTGTAGCCCCGGTTCTTGTGATCTGTTCTATCTTTTTTTCGGTCAATATGCCGCTTGTATTCACATTGCCCGAGCTTGTGGCGATGATATCATCCGTCCTTTTGATGACGATGATTTCAAATGACGGCGATTCGAACTGGTTTGAAGGGGCTACGCTCCTTGCCGCTTATGTCATCATGGCGATCGGTTTTTTCCTGCTTTAACCTGTAAAAAATGCGGATAACAACGATTGCGGGGGAAAAGACTAAAGGAAAATGCTATAGAAAGAGTGATATGATGAGAAAGCTGTTTCATGCCACACTGATTCTGCTGTTATCCTTTAGTTTTTTCGCAATGCCGTCTGCCGGTGCAAAGAAACCGTTTAAGGTTCCCAACTCTGTTGTAAGCATTTCAAAGGAAAATACGTATCCGAATGCTTCACAGGACCAGCCGATGCTTCAGCCGAGCAAACTGGCAAAGGAATTGTTAGATACATCCGAGATCAACATCGAAAATCCGCATCTGATAAAAATGCTGAATGAATCCTCGGTTTCCGGTTCACCGCTTGCCATCGGCTACCGGGCGACAATATTTCTCGGGAAATGGGCGCTCGGCTATCAATCGAACGAAACGGTCGCCAACTGGGAATATAAAAAAATCAATACGAACAGAGCGGATAACCGGGGCGGACAGCAAACCGCGGTTATCTCATACGCCCAAGAACAGCAGTACAAAATTAAAGGCGGGCTCACAGCGAAGGTGCCGAACGCAGAAGACGTAAAAAGCATGATGATGCAAAAAGCGATGAAGAAAACAAAACTGCCGCTCGCGTTTGAAACGGTTATCGGCGCAGGCACAAAACGCGATCAAACCTACAAAATTTCTCCGCAGCGGCTCGGCTACCTGCACGCCTACGCTCCGGCCGTTAATGAAAAAGGAAAAGTAACATACGGTGAAGTGTATTTGGTGCTGAAAGGCAGCAAGCGGAAACTTGTCGTCAAAAATGTGACTTCGCAAGGAATCGGGGCTTGGATTCCGGTGCAGGATCACGTCACATTCGGTTTTCAAATGACAGCGCAGCCGAGATAAATAAAAAAAGCTGATTCCGGTTCGGGAATCAGCTTTTTTGTGTGTGATACATTTCCTCAAGCAATTGCACATTGTTGTTGTACAGCTCCCGGGCAAGAACGCGTCTCACCGCAAGGCTTGCCGAGAAGTATTCTTTATCTTGAACCATGCCTTTGACGGTAAATTCTATGCCTCTCGTCAATTTGTTCAGGCTCATGATTCCATGCACTTGAAACGGCTCCGCCGCATTGAGAAATTCATCCCGCTTCAGTGAATCGCGAAGCTCATCATTGAGCATGTCGCAGGCTTTTTCTAAGACGGCATATACCCGCTCGGGATCTTCTTTATAACTGATCACGACGGACTCGGTAATCCGCATAAAATCAATATTATAGTTTTGAAGCTGTCTGACCTCACCGTTTGAAATGGTAAGCAGCTTGCCGGTCCACTCACGGATCTGGAGGGAACGGAGCCCGATTTCTTCGACTGTGCCGTTGAACAGATTGTTAATTGTCACGTAATCGCCTTTATGAAGCTGGCGTTCGTATATCAAAAAGACACCGGCCAATATGTCCTTGATTAACGACTGGGCGCCGAAACCGATGACGATACCGGCAACACCCGCCCCGGCTAAAATTCGGCCGAAATCATGAACGAATAACGAAATGACGTAAAAGATAAAACCGATCGTCGCTGTATACTGGGTGATGGATCGGACGAGGCTTTCAATCGTTTTCCCTTTCCGTTCCTCCAAGAAATCTATGCGTTTAAATAACACCTGGACAAAGCGGTTGATCAGAAAAACACCGGCGTAAAGCACGAGAGCGACGATGATGATCTCAACCACTTTGCTTTTCAAAATATCCGTAATTGTCGTTTCCATCTTCTGTTAACCTCTGGCTTTTCGTAATGAAAAATCCGTGTCCTGATAATAACTGTTTTTGACAAGGACGTTCGGTCCGAGGCACCGGACGTTTGTGCAGCGGCAGTTCAGCTCCTTGCTCAGCTTCGTCTGTCTCCACTTGTCATATGCCTCGGGAAGGCTGTCTGTTTTAATATTGCCGAGCGGCGGTGTATCGCCGAAATCCGTGACAATGATATTTCCGTCAAAAATGTTGACGTTCAGGCGGGAGCGGCCGTCAGGGTCGTTTCGCACCGTAACGTTTTTCGCTTCCCGCAGGCGGCGGAGGAGCTTCTGGTCTTCTTCATCAGGGCTGCATGCGTAAAACGGGAGCGTGCCGAACAGCATCCATGTCTCTTCATCGCGAATGTCGAGCAGATGATGAATGGCCTGTCTCATGTCCTTCAGGCTGAGTGATTCAAGCGCGCTGGCGAAATCACTCGGATACATCGGATGGACTTCGTGCCGCTGGCATTTCATTTCTTCCGTAATCTGCCGGTGAATATGTTCAATATGCGGCAGCGTCCGTTTGTTCAGCATCGTTTCCGCTGAAACCATTACGCCTGCTTCGACCAGCGTGCGGCTGTTTTCAATCATTTTGTCAAAATAGCGCGCCCGCTGTTCAAATGTCGGTTTCTTCTCCATCATCGCAAATCCGATGTCGGCAAAGTCCTCGACCGTTCCCCAGTTGTGGGAAATGTGAAGAACGTCCAAATAAGGAATAATCCGTTCGTAGCGCCCGATATCAAGCGTCAGGTTTGAATTGATCTGTGTGCGCACGCCGCGTTCATGCGCATATTTCAAAAGCGGGACGACGTATTCCTTTACCGATTTCAGCGAAAGCATCGGTTCGCCGCCCGTAATGCTGATAGAGCGCAACAGAGGAATTTCATCAAGCCGCTTTAATAAAAGGTCGATCGGCAACGCATCCGGGTCTTTCGGCTGGAGCGTGTACCCGACGGCGCAGTGCTCGCATCTCATATTGCACAAAGTCGTCGTTGTGAATTCAACGTTCGTCAGTTTCATATCTCCATACTGGTCGACATCCATGTACGCTTCCCAAGGGTCGTACTCCGGTGTAATCGGACGCAGTGCTGTGTTTTGTGTCATGACTATCTAACTCCTTTATAAATGGGCATACTAACGTCTGCCAACTGTTAATTTTAGACCTGATCTGCCAAGATCGCAAGTAGCGGAACCATTGAAAAACGCCAAAAAATACGCTACCATTATAAAAAATGAATGGAGTGGAAGTATGGGGAATGCAGTAAACAGCAAAGATCAGCAGCTCGATTACCTGAAGAACAGACTCGATATGTTTATGAATGTCATTGATTCATTAGACCCTGAATCAACGGACGTTGAAGATATAGACCGGCTCATCGGCATGCTTGATGATCTGGAAGCAAAATACGAACGCTTTAAAAAAGATTGGGAATAACCCCCGGCGGATGCCGGGGTTTTTCTTTTTCCATAATGCGGCTGTATAAAAGGGCAGGGCCTACTGCAAAATAAGGAAAAATGCAGAAGGAGTGCTGGTCATGAAATGGTTTTGTTCAATTTGCTGCATGGCCGTTTTACTTGCAGGAGGCATCAACAGCGCAGAAGCGGTGCCGAATGAACGGATAAACTGGGGATTTAAACGCAGCGTCAATCATCAGCCGCCCGATGCCGGCAGACAGCTGGACAATCTGGTCAAAAAATATGATGCCTTTTATTTGGGCAATACGAAAGAAAAGACCATCTATTTAACGTTTGATAACGGATATGAAAATGGGTACACCCCGAAAGTGCTTGATGTGTTAAAAAAACATCACGTCACGGGCACTTTTTTTGTCACGGGTCATTTTGTGAAAGAGCAGCCTGATTTGATTAAACGGATGTCAAAGGAAGGCCATATCATCGGCAATCATTCTTTTCATCATCCTGATCTGACGACAAAAACGGGCGATCAGATTCAAGACGAACTCGATTCCGTCACGGAAGCTGTGTACAACATTACCGGAAAGCGGGACAACCTGTATCTCCGTCCGCCGCGCGGCGTATTCAGCGAATATGTCCTCAAAGAAACGAAGCGTCTCGGCTACCAAACGGTTTTCTGGTCCGTCGCATTTGTCGACTGGAAGGTTAACGAGCAAAAAGGAAAACAATACGCCTATGATCACATGATAAAGCAGGCGCATCCCGGCGCGATCTACCTTCTTCACACCGTTTCAAAGGACAATTCAGAAGCTCTGGACGATGCCATTACCGATTTGAAAAAAGAAGGCTACACGTTTAAAAGCATTGATGACCTGATGTTTGAGAAAGAAATGAAGCTGCCGCGCCTGTAGAAAACACCTCTCCTGGTAATGGAGAGGTGTTTTGTTATTTGATACATTTAATCAATGCCGCCCAATCCAAATCTCCGAAGCCTTGTGCGATCCCGCTTTCAAAATGGCTCTTCGCCAGTTCGGCAAGAGGGAGTTTTGCGGAAACCTGTTCAGCGGCGGCGAGCGCCAGATTGGTATCCTTGAGCCCTAAAGACATTTTGAAGCCGGCCGGCTCAAATTTCTCCTCAGCCATGATCGTGCCGTAATTTTGATAGACGGGAGAGCCAAAGAGCGCGTTGGCGATTTCTAGAAATTGTTTTTGTTCTAAACCGAACTTATCCATCATTAAGAATGATTCAGATAACGCCTCCAGCATAGAAACGAGCAAGAAATTGACGCTGATTTTCGCGGCATTGGCCGTTTTTGTTTCTTCACCCGTATCAAATACTTGCTGACTCAGGATGTTAAACAGCGGTTCGGCCTTTTTCTTCGCTTCTGCCGGTCCGGCTGTGATGATGCGAAGCTCGGCCTTCTCAGCGGCATCGGGGCGGCCGAGGACGGGAGCGGCAATAAAGGACTGCCCTCTGCCCGAATGTGCGGCGGAAAGCTGTTCTGACAGCGCCGTACTGATCGTGCTCATTGAAATATGAATGCCGTTTTCAGATAACCCGGCAATAATGCCGCAAGCTCCGAACGTCACGCCTGTTACAGCTTCATCGTCTGACAGCATTGAAAGCACAATGTCCGCATGTTCAGCTGCCTGGCGGGGCGTTTCGGCATATTCGGCCCCTTTATCCAGCAGGTCAGCCGCTTTTTCTTTCGTCCGGTTATATACAGTCAGGCTGTATCCGGCTTTCATGATATTTTCGGCGATGGGGCGGCCCATATTGCCGAGTCCGACAATGGCAATCTTCATTTGACAGTCCCTCCAATGAAAAGTTTTCCACCATTATACATGCAAAATGGTTAATCTGCTGTGTACAGGATTGCCACTTTCAGTTCCGGTTCTGAAGACCATCCGGAGTCTGATGCGGCTGTCCCCTTATAAAATCCGGTAAATCGGGTTTTGATGATTGTTTTTGAACGGGGTTTTACAGTGAATGTTTTTGATTTGAATGTGACGTCCTTTATGTTTTCTGATAAATCCGGCGTGACAGAAATGGTTTGTTCCCCTTTTCCGTAATGATTGATATAAAGCGTGCAGCTCATGCCCGCTCTTTTTCGCTCAATCAGATGACTGCATTCGCTGCGGTGCTTCAAATATTCGACAGACTCTTTTTCGGGCGCGAACTGTTTTAAGGAAAAAGCGGCATATTCGGTGGCAGGACTGATACCGGAAGCGGCCCCCATACTGAGAAAGATCAGAAACAGCCCCGCCGCGGGAAGCGTCCGCCTGAACGCGGCGGCACACCAGATTAACGCCGCAAAGTAAAGGACGACCCCGGGAATGACGGAGATATGGGCTCCGTCTTCAGACCAGGAAGAAAAGCCGAGCGACTCAAAGATGTAATCAGACACCGTACAGCCGTTATACAGCGGGGCAATGGACATAACACTGAATAGCAGGAGGACAGAAGAAATGATTTTATGAGAAAGGATGGTAACGGCGCACACCTCTTTACGTTTTTTTCCAGACTATCATGTTTTCTCAAAAAAAAGAACAGCCGGCAGCCGTTCTTACTTGAAAATATTAAACCAGCCTTTGCGGGCGAACCAAAACAGCATGGCGGCGACAAGAACGGCCATGACGCCCAAAACGATAAAATACCCGTATTTCCAATGAAGCTCAGGCATGTTATCGAAATTCATGCCGTAAACCCCCGCGATGAACGTCAGCGGGATAAAAATGGTCGAGACGATGGTTAATGTCATCATAATGGCGTTCATCCGGTTTGAATTCAGCGTCACATAGCTGTCCCGCAAATCTGACGTCATATCACGGTTTGACTCGATCAGCTCGGCCAGTTTTAACAGATGGTCATAAATATCGCTGAAATACGCCTTCGTTTCACGGCTTTCTTTTACATGGTCAAGGCTCAAAATCCGGTACATTAAATCGCGCATCGGAATGATCGTCCGTCTCAGATTCAAAAGATCAGTCCGCAATTCAAATACTTCATTCATTAAAGTGCCGTAAGATTTATGTGTTCTGCTGTCTTCAATTTCATTCAGCCGGTCTTCAATTTTGTACAGCACGGGGAAATATTCATCGACAAGCTGATCCATAATCATATAAGTGATGTGCCCCGGCCCTTTTTTGGCTAATCCCGGAGAAGCGAAAAACCGTTCTCTCACCCTTGAGACGCCGGGGGATTCGTGCAAATGGAAGCTGACGATGAAACGGTCGGACTGAAAAATGTCCACCTCTTCCATTTCCAGTGTGTCCGGGTTCAAGGCGTGGAGCACATAAAAACGGTAGCCGTCATAATGGTCGATTTTCGGCCGCTGCATATGCTGAAAGCAATCCTCGATCGCAAGCGGATGAAAGTGAAAATAATCCCGCAGCAGCTCGGTTTCATGCATCTCAGCGCCGAAAAAATCGATCCAGTACCATGCGATGTCCGGTTGTTCTGTACGTGATAGGGGGATATTATCTAATATCTCATTATGTGTTGTGATTGCGGTTATATGTATCATAAACAACCCTCCGCCTGCCATTATATCATGCGGCGTTATGAAGAAAAGTATACGAATTGCCGCCCGCCCGCTTCATGATATACTTGGACAAAAAGGGGTGGAGCATATGTGGAAGGAAACCGTTTCGGTCACGCCGCCGTATCATTTTGATAAAGTCCTTGAAAGGCTGTCGCTCGATCCGCTGAATGCGGTCGATCTTCATGCAAGATCAATCAAAGTGCCGCTCAGAACACGGGACGGCAAACTGTCCGTCATCACGGTTCAAGCGGAAGGCACCGCCGCAGACCCGGTCTTCCTCGTCAGCGGAGAAACGGACCGCGAGGAGATGATTGAACGGATCAAACACATTTTTCAGTGGGAACAGCCGCTTCAGCCTGTGCTTGATCATTTCTCAAAAACAAATCTGTCGGCGCTTTTTGAGGAGCATGCGGGTACCCCGCTCGTCTTGGAATATGACGTCTACAACTGTCTCATGAAATGCATCATCCACCAGCAGCTCAACCTGTCTTTCGCATTTACCTTAACGGAACGGTTCGTCCATGCCTTCGGTGAACAAAAAGACGGCGTCTGGTGCTATCCCGAGCCGAAAACGATCGCGGCGCTTGAGTATCAGGACTTGCGGGAGCTCCAGTTCAGCATGAGAAAAGCGGAATATGCGATTGACATTTCACGCATGATTGCAGACGGAGCGCTCAATCTGGCGGAACTTACCCATTTATCGGATGAAGACATTATGAAAAAGCTGATCACCATCAGAGGCATCGGCCCGTGGACCGTCCAAAACGTCCTCATGTTCGGCCTCGGCCGCCCGAATCTGTTTCCTTTGGCGGATATCGGCCTGCAAAATGCCATCAAACGCCGCTTCGCCCTTGAGGATAAACCGTCAAAAGACGTGATGCTTCAGGTAAGCAGCGAATGGGCGCCGTATTTAAGCTATGCGTCCTTGTATTTGTGGAGAAGTATTGAATGAAAAACCGCTTTGATCATTTTTTGGAAACTTCCAGTGAAAAACATGAAGGAACCGCCGGCTGCATGTTATACTGAAAAGATGTGATATTTCAAATCAGCCGCTTTCCCAGGAGAAAGGCTTTATATAGAAACGGAGAGAAAAAAACGTGAATCAACATCAAAAAAAGGCGCCTGCCGAATTGAAAATCGGGCAGACATTTCCGCTGACCATCAAACGTCTCGGCATTAACGGAGAGGGCGTCGGCTATTTTAAGAAAAAAGTTGTCTTCGTTCCCGGCGCTCTGCCCGGGGAAGAAGTCGTTGCCGAAGCGACAAATGTGCAGCCGAAATTTTCAGAAGCACGCGTCAAAAACATCCGCAAGCCGTCTGAACACCGCGTCACGCCGCCATGCCCGGTCTACGACCAGTGCGGCGGCTGTCAGCTTCAGCATCTGGCATACACCCAGCAGCTTCGCGAAAAACGCGACATCGTCATTCAGTCTCTGGAACGTCATACGAGATTCAATGTCGAAGAAATGAACATTAAAGATACGATCGGAATGGACAACCCTTGGAATTACCGGAACAAAAGCCAGTTCCAAGTCGGACGCTCGCAAAGCGGCAGCATCATTGCCGGCTTATACGGACTTGATTCCCATAAAATCGTCCCGATTAAGGAATGCATTGTCCAGCATCCGGCGACAAACAAAACAACGGGTATCGTCCGCCGTATTTTGGAAAAACACAACGTATCCGTTTATAACGAACGGACCAAAAAAGGCGATGTCCGCACCATCGTGACGAGAGTCGGTTTTGAAACAGGCGAAGTGCAGGTCGTGCTTGTCACCGCGAAAGAGACACTGCCGAATAAAGACGAGATCGTCAAAGCCATTCAGAACCGGCTGCCGGAAGTGAAATCGATTATTCAAAACGTCAATGGCGCGCGCACATCCGTCATTTTCGGTGACAAAACAAAAGCGCTGGCAGGAAGCCATGCCATTCAAGAAGTGCTCGGTGACGTGTCATTTGAACTGAGCGCCCGCGCCTTCTTCCAGCTCAACCCTGAGCAGACGGTCAAGCTGTATGACGAAGTGAAACAAGCGGCTCAGCTGACAGGAAAAGAAAAAGTCGTAGACGCGTATTGCGGCGTCGGTACGATCGGCATGTGGGTTTCAAGCGGCGCAAAAGAGATCCGCGGCATGGACGTCATTAAAGAATCAATTGATGATGCGAAGAAAAACGCCAAAAAACACGGCATCAAAAACGCGGCATATGTCACGGGAACAGCCGAACACTGGCTCCCGAAATGGACGAAAGAAGGCTTCCGTCCCGACGTGGTCATCGTCGACCCGCCGCGAACGGGCTGTGACAGAACATTTTTAGATACCATCAAAAAAGTAAAACCGAAACGCTTCGTCTACGTATCCTGCAATCCTTCCACACTGGCGAAAGACTTGCAGGCGCTGTCGAAAGACTATCGCGTCGAATATATTCAGCCTGTTGATATGTTTCCGCAAACGGCCCATGTGGAAGCTGTGGCGAAGCTTGTGTTGAAATCGTCTAACTAAAATAAACAATTCGTAATCAGACCTGGATTTCGGTATAAACATTTCCGATTTCCGGGTTTTTTTATGCGCAGCCTTTGCCCTGGCTGTCTTTTCTAAACTTTATCTTCCCTCTTTTCTCGGAGATCTTTAACTTAAACTGACGAAAAGAGTTGAAAAAACGTGTGGGAAAGCGAGGGAAAACAGCCAATTTTGACCTCGTTTGTATAATGACGATGTGGTTTATTATGACATTACTGGGATAATGTAAAATAATTTGATATCATTGGTTTGAGATGAAGTTGTAACATTATTCAACTGTAAAGTATTTATCATGCCAAAGTAAGTAGGTCTTTAATAAATGATAAAAAGGAGGTGAAACCGAACGAGAGATATTGGGATTTCAACAACTGAACGAAGGTTCTGAAGTAGAAGCTGTAAAAGGCAAGGGTGCTTACTTTCAATAATCACAGCGGCAGTTGGCATATCAACAACTGTCGATAAAAGATCAAATACACTAAAAAAGCATGTTTGGTCGTTATATATAATATGAAAGCCTAAACAGGAAAAGGATCCCAACTATTTCTCTTGATCCCAAAAAAGGAATAAATATGAGGCGGAACCGCAAGTGATAACAACTATTACAGTAATACCTGCGATGGTTATATCCTTAATAAGTAATTATTGCGACAATCATGCTTCATCATATAATGATGTTAAATTGACACTAGGCTAAAAAGTATTGCAGAAAAGGAAATGGATAAAGAAATGGGTAAAGTATATAAAAGAAGTTGGTTTCACACGTTGTTGGCATTTTTAGTATCACAGCTTTATTTTAACTTTGTAGAATTAACGGGATGGGGTCCTAATTATAGAGAAATGAATGGATTCCCAGCAAATATAGCTGAACTGGATTTCTTTCAAACATATCTTTCATTCTATGATAATCCATGGTTTAATATTGTCACTGTTTTCTTGGGGGTTTTCACTGTTATACAAATCATTAAAGGTATAACAAAGAATATCCGAGATGAAAGCAATAACTTCTGATGCCTTATTTAATGATGAAAGAACATGAACACTTTCTAATTAATCTTATGAATGAAGACTGCGGCACTTAGTCAGCAGTCTATTTTATTGGTTTTGGATCAGGATTACCGAAGCGTAACCTTATACAAATATATATAGGTGATTGTATAAAGATATTAACATACGGGGTTTAAAAGCCGATCAACCCTTAGTACATATACTGTATAGAGCCAAGCCACTTGCGGCGTTGGTTATTTCTAAACCATGAGCAAATCCGAAAAGATCCAGATTGAAGTTCTTGAATTCTGTTAAGTTCGAGTTTATTTTCCCATGCCATCCTCTTTACTCCATGTGATTCACCAGCGGCAAGTTAAGGCTTTTTCTTTTTACATTCTCTTCAGTACTCAGATATACCCCCCCAGCCCCATTTGCTTAATCAACTTATTTCTTGAAATTTGTTTTATGGTAATAGGGAGAACTCATATGATATTCTATTTAGGTTGGAATCCTTTTTATCCAAAAAGAGCAAAAGTAAGGCCGCTAAGAAAGATGAAGGTCAGCGCTAATCTTAATAAACCACAATATAAATAAAAATTAGGTGTAGATAATCATCACACTTTTTCTCTCTCAAACCCTTTTAAAGGTGAAGGAGTTGACTGAGTTGATCAGAAATAAACGATATGGGGTTAACTATAGCGATAGTCTATTACGTTAACTCAAGTAATGTGTTCTACTCCAGTTTGCTTTTTTACTTTTAACGTGTAAAAAGTGAAATGTTCAAAATTTACTATCGTTTGATAAGAAGTGCTGACACATGCTATAAGTGTAAAAGAAGCATGGTCAGTTTTTAATTTTGGGATAAAGGTTTCGCTGTATCCCATCATGAAAGGATTTGGATTTGTTATGACAGATAATTTCTGGCGTGAATTACCGCGGCCATTTTTTGTACTGGCACCAATGGAAGATGTGACGGATGTCGTTTTTCGCCATGTTGTGAGTGAAGCAGGCAGACCTGATGTGTTTTTCACAGAGTTTACAAACTCAGAAAGCTATTGTCACCCGGATGGGAAGGATAGTGTGCGCGGCCGTTTGACTTTCACGGAGGATGAACAGCCGATGGTTGCCCACATATGGGGAGATAAGCCTGAAAACTTTCGCCAAATGAGTATTGGGATGGCGGAATTAGGGTTTAAGGGCCTGGATATCAATATGGGCTGCCCTGTCCCTAATGTGGCGGGGAATGGAAAGGGAAGCGGCCTGATTTGCCGTCCTGAAGTTGCAGCCGAATTAATACAGGCGGCGAAAGCAGGAGGTCTGCCGGTAAGTGTGAAGACGAGACTTGGCTACACGGATGTTGACGAATGGCGCGGCTGGCTGACACACATACTGAAACAAGACATTGCGAATCTTTCCATTCATCTGCGTACAAGAGCGGAAATGAGTAAAGTAGATGCGCATTGGGAGTTGATCCCGGAAATCAAGAAACTTCGTGACGAGATTGCGCCGGATACCCTTTTGACGATCAATGGGGATATTCCTGACCGTGAAACCGGCTTGAAACTTGCTGAACAATACGGTGTTGACGGGATTATGATTGGACGAGGCATTTTTACTAATCCGTTCGCCTTTGAAAAGGAGCCGAGAGAGCATAGCAGTAAGGAATTGCTTGATCTTTTGAGATTGCATCTGGATCTTCATGATGAATATTCAAAAGCAGAAGCCAGAGCATATAAACCGCTCCCCCGCTTTTTCAAGATATATCTCCGCGGGTTCCGGGGAGCAAGTGAATTAAGAAATCAATGCATGAATACAAAGTCAACAGATGAAGTGCGTGCATTGCTCGATGACTTTGAGAGAAAGTATCTTGATGGGATGGAGCAAGAGTGACATAAACAACTCATCATCCGGCCCGGATTTCGGTTTGAATTCCGGGCCTTTTTGTGTGCAGCTTTTACCCAGACAGATCCATGGCCGGTTTCGTCATGCAGAAATAAACGAATAATGGTACATTGATAGGAGATACATCATAAAGGGGAGAGAAAAATGAAACGACTGTGCATCATCCCCTGCGGCAAGAAAAAAATTTGGGATGTCCATTCAGATACAGGGCCGGTAAGGGCGGAAGACGCTTATCTCAGCCCGTTTCATCAGGCATGCGAGCGATATGCGAAAGCATTTTTCGATGAGTGGGTGATTTTGTCGGCGAAGCACGGATTTCTTCGTCCGGATGATACTGTTCCCGGAAATTACGATGTCACTTTTGGAACCGGTCACCCGGAGATCATGGCAGCGGACGAGCTGCGCCGTCAATTTTATGAAAAAGGCTTTTCCGACGTCGAAGAGCTTGTCATGCTTGGCGGGAAAAAATACCGAAGCATTCTAAACGCCGTCATCGGAGAGCATCAGCATATCACCTGGCCTCTGTCATCGTATAAAGGCATTGGTTACATGCTTCAAGCACTGAATCGGGCTGTTGAAGAAAAGGATGAACTGCAGCGCGTGGATATGAAAAAAAAGAGTGTAACCATTCAAACGCCGCGATGGACTGTATGCGGAAGAATGAAGCAATAAAAGATTTCCGAGGAAATAAATACGTCGATCATTGTCAAAGACAGGGTGATGCCCGGTCTTTTTTTTATGCCATAAAACGAGACAAAGGGAACGGATCGAGACAAAATGAGACACCTGTCTCAAACTGTCTACATTGAAAAAATAAAAACATTCATTTTACGGGCTTCAGAGGCTGGCATGCTTCTTGCATTTATAAGTGTGAACCCTAAATAGAAGGAGGCGCACAAAATGGAATTGTTAAAACGAGAAGGCTTGTCATTAACTGAGGAAAAAGCGCTGTGGATGTACCAAAAGATGCTGGAAATCAGGGGCTTTGAAGACAAAGTGCATGAACTTTTCGCGCAAGGAGTGCTTCCCGGATTCGTCCATTTGTATGCCGGTGAAGAAGCGGTAGCTGCGGGGGTGTGCGCTCATTTAGATGATGGCGACAGCATTACAAGCACACACAGGGGACATGGCCATTGTATCGCCAAAGGCTGTGATCTGGACGGCATGATGGCGGAAATATTCGGAAAAGCGACCGGACTGTGTAAAGGCAAAGGCGGTTCTATGCACATTGCGGATCTTGATAAAGGCATGTTAGGCGCAAATGGAATCGTCGGGGGCGGATTTACGCTCGCATGCGGATCAGCGCTCACGGCTAAATATAAACAAACTAAAAATGTAAGCGTTTGCTTTTTCGGAGACGGAGCCAATAACCAAGGCACCTTCCATGAAGGGCTGAACTTAGCGGCAGTATGGAACCTTCCTGTCGTGTTCATCGCCGAAAACAACGGCTACGGCGAAGCCACGACATTTGAGTACGCGTCAGCCTGTGATTCAATCGCCGATCGGGCGGCTGCCTACAACATGCCGGGGGTCACGGTGGACGGAAAAGATATTTTAGCGGTTTATCAGGCAGCCGGGGAAGCGATAGAAAGAGCAAGAAACGGCGGAGGCCCGTCTTTGATTGAATGTATGACTTACAGAAACTACGGCCATTTCGAAGGCGATGCCCAAACTTATAAAACAAAGGATGAAAAGACTGAGCATCTTGAAGAAAAGGATGCTATCCAAGGCTTTAAAAACTATCTTCTAAAAGAAACAGATGCAAATAAATTGTCAGACATTGAACAGCGAGTCAGCGAATCGATTGAAAAAGCCGTCTCGTTCAGCGAAAAGAGTCCTTATCCGAAAGAGTCAGAGCTGTTGACAGACGTCTACGTGTCATATGAAAAAGGGGGAATTTGAGATGGCGAGAGTCATAAGCATGTCGGACGCGATCAATGAAGCAATGAAGCTTGCAATGAGAAGAGATGAAAATGTGCTTGTAATCGGTGAGGATGTCGCCGGGGGAGCGGCGGTCGATCATTTGCAAGATGATGAGGCATGGGGCGGTGTACTCGGGGTCACAAAGGGTCTCGTACAGGAATTCGGGCGCAGCCGAGTGCTGGATACACCGATTTCTGAGGCGGGCTATATGGGTGCGGCCATGGCTGCGGCATCCACGGGGCTGAGACCGATTGCCGAGCTGATGTTTAACGATTTTATCGGAACGTGCTTTGACCAAGTGATCAACCAAGGGGCGAAATTCCGCTATATGTTCGGCGGTAAAGCGCAAGTGCCGATCACCGTCCGCACCACATACGGAGCCGGGTTCCGGGCAGCGGCTCAGCATTCGCAGGCGCTGTATGGCCTGTTCACCAGCATCCCGGGTCTGAAGACGGTTGTGCCGTCCAATCCGTATGACGCCAAAGGTTTGCTGCTGGCGGCAATAGAAGACAATGATCCGGTATTCTTTTTTGAAGACAAAACGTCCTACAGCATGAAGGGCGAGGTGCCGGAAGATTATTATACAATTCCGCTCGGAAAAGCGGATATCAAACGCGAAGGCAGCGACATCACGCTGTTTGCGGTCGGCAAGCAGGTTAATACCGCGCTTGAAGCGGCTGCACAGCTTTCTGAGAAAGGCATCGACGCCGAGGTGCTTGATCCCCGGAGTCTGTCTCCTCTAGATGAGGAAGCGATTTTCACATCGTTAGAAAAAACAAACCGGCTGATCATCATTGACGAAGCCAATCCGCGCTGCAGCATCGCCACGGATATTGCTGCGATTGTCGCCGATAAGGGCTTTGATTTGCTTGATGCGCCGATTAAGCGGATTACAGCGCCGCATACACCGGTGCCGTTTTCGCCGGTGCTTGAAGATCAATATTTGCCGACACCAGACCGTATTGTCAGCGTCACACTTGAATTGCTTGGCGAGCCGGCAATGAATTAAAGGAGGGATATAGAATGGCTGTAAAAGTAGTAATGCCGAAGCTGGGAATGGCGATGAAGAAAGGTGAAGTATCCGTCTGGAATAAAAAAGTCGGCGACCCGGTAGAAAAGGGAGAAAGCATCGCCAGCATCAACTCGGAAAAAATAGAAATGGAAATAGAAGCGCCTGAAAGCGGCACGCTTCTTCACATTAAAGTCAAAGAGGGAGAAGGAGTCCCGCCGGGAACGCCCATCTGTTATATCGGGGAAAACGGCGAAGAAGTGCGGGAGAAGGAGGCGCCGGCTCCTGAAAAAGCAGGGAAACCGCAAGCTGAACCTGAACATATTCCCGCTCCAAAAGCCGGGCAAAAGCGCAAACACCGCGTGAAAATATCTCCCGTTGCCAGAAAAATGGCGGAGAAAGCCGGGTTGAAAGTCGATACGCTGAACGGGACGGGGCCCGGAGGCAGAATCGTAAAAGCTGACGTCATCAAGGCGATGAAGACAGAAGCTGAACCGCAGTCTTCGGTTCAGACAGCACAGCCGGAGGGAAAACCGGCTTCAGCGATGAGAAAAGTGATTGCAGACCGAATGCACAAAAGCCTGCAAAACAGCGCCCAGCTGACGCTGACGATGAAAGCGGACATTACGGAGCTTGTAAAATGGCAGCAGCAGCTCGCCGACAGCGCGAAAAAGCGGAGCGGTGTTAAACTGACGGTCACACATTTCATATCCCGGGCCGCGGTGCTTGCGCTGAAACAGCATCCTGAGCTGAACAGCTCTTATCAAGAGGAGCGGATCATCACCTATCCATATGTCCACCTCGGGATGGCGGTTTCTCTTGAAAACGGTCTCGTCGTGCCGGTGATCCGGGATGCGGAAAAGCTTTCATTCCTTGAGCTTGCGGATCACATCAGCACATCGGCACGCCGGGCGCGGGAAGGCAATGCTTCCGGAGATGATCTCCACGGTTCGACATTTTCTATTACAAATCTCGGGGGTTACGGAATTGAGCATTTCACCCCGATTCTTAATCCGCCTGAAGCCGGTATTCTCGGAGTGGGCGCAAGCTATGAAACGCCGGCGTTTAAAGGAGATGAGCTTGTCAAAAGCATCATGCTGCCGCTGAGTCTTACCTTTGATCACAGAGTATGTGACGGCGCCCCGGCTGCGGACTTCCTGAAAACGGTCAAAGCGCTGCTTGAAGAGCCTGCCGGTTTGATTTTATAGAGAGAGGTGAAAAAATGAAACTAGCCATTATCGGCGGCGGGCCGGCCGGATATGCAGCTGCCGTGACTGCCGCGCGGAGAGGAGCAGAAGTCGTTCTGATCGACAAAGGGCCGCTCGGAGGCACTTGTCTCAATGAGGGGTGCATCCCGACAAAGTCGCTTTTGGAAAGTGCGAATGTGCTCGATAAAATCAGGCATGCAAATACATTCGGCATCGAACTGCCGCAAAACATTACACTCAATTGGAACCGCATGCAGGGGCGCAAACGGCAAATCGTCAGCCAGCTCGTGCAGGGAATTCAATACTTAATGAAAGCAAATCAGATTAAAGTCATCAGCGGGACAGCCTCATTTCTCACAGAGCAGACATTGCTTGTTGAAGAAGAAGGAGGCGCAAAAGACATTCTGGAAGCGGACCGGATATTGATTGCATCCGGATCTGAACCGGCGGAGCTGCCGTTTGCCCCATTTGACGGCGATTGGGTAATCGACAGCAAAGATGCGCTTTCTTTACAGAAAATCCCTTCGTCTCTGCTCATTGTCGGGGGAGGTGTGATCGGCTGCGAATTTGCCTCTTTATTCAGCCGGTTTAAAACGAAAGTGACGGTGATTGAATCGGCTGACCGGCTGCTCCCGGCAGAAGACAGGGAAATCGCCGCCGTTTTCGAAGACTCTTTAAGAGACAGCGGGGCTGATATTCAGACAAAAGCCGCCCTTCAGCGGATTGACAAAGAAAGGAAAACCGCCGTGTGGACAAAAGACGGAAAAGAAATTGAAGCTCAGGCTGATCACATTTTGGTTGCAATCGGCAGAAAACCGCGTTTGCAAGGCCTGAATTTGGATCAAGCCGGCATCCGGTATTCTCCGCGCGGGATTGAAGTCAATGACCATATGCAGACCAATGTGCCTCATATATATGCGTGCGGCGACGCGGCCGGAGGAATGCAGCTCGCGCATGCCGCCATTCATGAAGGAATCACAGCCGCCGCGCATGCCTCGGGAAAGGATAGCAAAGTCAATATGCGGGCGGTGCCCCGCTGTATTTATACATCGCCGGAAATGGCAACTGTCGGGCTGACGGAAACACAGGCGAGAGAGACATACGGAGATGTGAAAATCGGAGAATGCTCATTTTCTGCTAACGGAAAAGCGTTAATTAAGCATCAGCACGGCGGCAAAATGAAAATCATTGCCGAGCCGGAATTCGGAGAAATCGTCGGGGTGTCAATGATCGGACCGGACGTGACGGAATTGATCGGTCAGGCGGTCATGATGATGAACGGTGAAATGACGGCGGATATGTCGGAGCACTTTATCGCGGCGCATCCGACTCTGTCAGAAACGCTTCAGGAAGCCCTGCTGAATGTCACCGGACTTGCGGTGCATTCCGTATAACCGGAATACCCTTTCTCAGATGAGAAGGGGTATTTTTCGTTGAAAGCGCTTTACTTTTCCCCTACAATATATGAAAAGATGGTCTGGACAGGGGGGAGCGAATACAATGAATGTCATTCGGAATGATTTTAAAACCTGGAAGCGCTTTGTGAAAGAAGGCGTGCTCGATGAATCCCGTATTCAGAAGCGGGTGGCCGCCTCATGGCACCGCTGCAAAAAAGCCGACGTCAACCCTTATCTAGAAAAGGGACCGAATGTAATGCCGGCAGATCATTTAGAAAGGCAGGCCGAAAAGCATGCGTTATTTTTAGCGGCCTCAATGCCGCACGCAGAAAGAATGAAAACAGCGATGCGGGAAATGGAAATGATGGTTCTCCTGATTGATTCAGACGGCGTTGTCCATTCAGTTGACGGCCACCCGCGCACCATTCATGAAGCGAACCGCATCAATTTCTTAAAAGGCGCCCGCTGGACGGAAACGGCCGTCGGCACGAATGCGATCGGGACGGCTCTTTATACAAATGAACCGGTCATGATACACGGCTCTGAACATTATTCGCTCGCTTCTCATCAATGGAGCTGTTCCGCCGCGCCCATCCGTTATGAAGACGGGCGGCTGGCGGGTGTCATTGATATTTCCTGCCCCGCCGCCCGCGCTCAGCCTTTTATGCTCGGAATTGCCTCCTCCATCGCTTATACGGCGGAACGGGAGCTTGCCCTAAAGATCAAAATGACAGAACTTGACATGATCAGCAAATTCGCCGGGCTTACCCGGTCTCATGATCCGATCGTGCTTTGCAATGAAATGAGCCGGGTTATCGCCGCAAGCCGTCCCGTTCAGCATTTTACCGGACATATGCTGCGCGAGCTTGAGGAACAGGGCTATCATATCAAGCGGACGAAGCGGGAGGAGAACGGCTTCACATGCGTTTACTTATCCAAACGGGAAGAAAAGCCGTCGTTTATATTTCATGGTGCGGCAGGCAAAAGCCCGTCATCCCGACATATGCTTGAGCAGCTGGAGCTTGTCGCCCGAACGGACGCAACCGTTTGTCTTACGGGAGAAACCGGGACGGGAAAGGAGGTTGCCGCCCGGGCGATTCATAACAACAGCTCCAGGAAAAACGGCCCGTTTATCGCTGTCAACTGCGGAGCGGTCCCCGAAAAGCTGATTGAAAGCGAACTGTTCGGCTACTCGGAAGGCGCCTTCACCGGGGCCAAACGGAAAGGACATAGCGGCGCTTTGCAAAAAGCCGATAAAGGCACGCTTTTCCTCGATGAAATCGGAGAAATATCACACTCCATGCAGGTGGCTCTGTTACGGGTGCTGCAGGAGCGGAAAGTCACCCCGGTCGGCGGGACAAAAGAGATTCCCGTTGACATCAGAATCATCACTGCCACCCACACTGATCTGAGACAGCTTGTCGAATGCAAAAAGCTGAGAGAAGATTTATTTTACCGGCTTCACGTCTGTCCGATCCACCTCCCTCCATTAAGAGAACGCACCGAAGACATTCCCGGACTCTTCCTTGAATTTCAGCGAAATCGCGGCTGGCGGGGGGAGCTTCCTGTTGACTTTTTAGACGTATTAAAGAGCCGGAAATGGCCGGGGAACATCAGGGAATTGTTTAATGTATTTGAACGTCTTTCCGTCATGTTCCCGGACGGACGGCTGTCAGGGCGCCCCATCGCAGCCCTGCTTGAAGCGTCAGGTCTTAAAGAAGCGGCCGAGTCTTATGAACAGGAAGAAGCGTCCTCTGTCTCCATCCGGGAGCACATTCAGAAAAACATCATCGTAAACGCGCTTGAATCAGCGAAGGGGAATGTCACGCTGGCTGCTAAAATGGCCGGAATCCCGCGGAGCACGTTTTACAAACGCCTCAAAAAATTCAAACTCACCGCCGGACAATTGTAAGAAACAAGCATACTTCTCTTGGCTGCCGGACACGTTATGTGTGAGGCCTAAAGGAGGTTTGAGACGTGAATACACAGCGTGCGAAAGACATTTCGGAATCCGCCGCCATGGCGTATGTGACGTATGAAGGAGTCCCGATTTATATTCAGCATGTCAACGAAGACAAGGAAACAGCCAGGATTTTTCCGATCGGAAATCCACAATTTGAGCAGGAAGTGCTGCTTTCTGATTTACAAGAGCATTTTTGAGAAGGGGTCTGCTGATGACAGCAGGCCTTTTTCGTACCTGTGGGAACTTTCCCGCTTTTTGAGAAAAATAACTAAAAATGATCAAATGATCTAACTCCTTCAAACCCGGTACAGATCGGACCTTCTCATGATATAAATAAAATGTAAACGTTATCAGAGGAGGGCTTCACATGACAGACAAATCATTCTCAATCGTTATTGCAGGCGGCGGCAGCACATTTACCCCCGGAATTGTATTAATGCTTTTGAATCACCTGGAAGAGTTTCCGATCAGAAAGCTGAAACTTTATGACAATGATAAAGAAAGGCAGGAGCGGATTGCGGGTGCGTGTGAGGTATTCATAAAAGAAAAAGCGCCGGACATTGAATTTTTGGCGACTGATGACCCAGAGACGGCTTTTACGGATGTTGACTTCGTCATGGCGCATATCCGCGTCGGAAAATACGCGATGCGCGCGCTCGATGAACAAATCCCGCTGAAGTACGGCGTGGTCGGCCAGGAAACATGCGGGCCGGGCGGAATCGCATACGGCATGCGCTCTATCGGCGGTGTTCTTGAGATTCTTGATTATATGGAAACGTACTCGCCTGACGCATGGATGCTGAATTACTCCAATCCGGCGGCGATTGTGGCCGAAGCTACACGGCGCCTCAGACCGAATTCAAAAATATTGAACATCTGCGACATGCCGGTCGGAATTGAGGATCGCATGGCGAACATCCTCGGATTATCTTCACGAAAAGAAATGAACGTCCGTTACTACGGCTTGAACCACTTTGGCTGGTGGACGTCCATCACGGATCGAGAAGGCAATGATTTAATGCCGAAGCTGAAAGAGCATGTCCGTGAATACGGCTACGTTCCGAAGACGGAGGCCGAACAGACTGAAGCAAGCTGGAATGACACCTTCAAAAAAGCGCGCGACGTACAGGCGGCTGATCCGGATACGCTTCCGAACACATATCTGCAATATTACTTATTCCCGGATGATATGGTGAAAAAATCAAATCCGAACCATACGAGAGCCAACGAAGTCATGGAAGGGCGCGAAGCTTTCATTTTCAGCCAATGCGATATGATTACGCGCGAACAATCATCGGAGAACAGTGAAATTAAAATTGATGATCATGCTTCCTATATCGTCGATCTTGCCCGGGCCATCGCTTATAACACCGGGGAGAGAATGCTGTTAATCGTTGAAAATAACGGCGCGATCGCAAACTTTGATCCGTCAGCCATGGTTGAGATTCCTTGTCTCGTAGGTTCAAACGGACCGGAACCGCTCTCAGTCGGGAACATACCGCAATTTCAAAAAGGCCTGATGGAACAGCAGGTGTCTGTCGAAAAACTGACGGCTGAAGCGTGGGAAGAGCGGTCATTTCAAAAGCTGTGGCAGGCGCTGATCCTGTCAAAAACAGTGCCGAATGCCCGTGTGGCAAGACTGATTCTTGAAGATCTGATGGAGGCTAATAAGGACTACTGGCCTGAGCTTGATGTAAGCCCGTCTCCTATTTCCTGATGACAATCTTCCCCGTTATCTTTATCTGTTATTCTATATAATAGAAAGAAAACGGGGGGATTTTTGGGATGAGTCTTGAAGAACTGGTTAATCAGCATTACGCGAAATTAAATGACAACGATTTTTATATTTTAAAATATATATTGAATCATAAACATACGTGCTACCATCTCGGTATCAATGACATGGCGAAAGCCTGTAATGTCTCTCGGTCTTCCATCCTGCGGCTCGCCCAAAAACTGGGCTTCAGCGGCTATAGTGAATTCCGTGTTTTTCTGAAATGGGAGGATCAGCCTGAAGAGGGCGAGAATATGACGTTTGAAAAGCTGCTGGATGATATTGAAGCCAATGTAAAATACGTGAAGTCAAAAGATATGACGGAGATGTGCCGGCTGATAGATGAAGCAAAACGGATTTTCGTTTACGGATCGGGGACGGCTCAGAGGGTGTGCGCCCGTGAGCTGCAGCGGATGTTTGTATCCCGGCGGAAGTATCTGATTTTAATTCAGGACATCACAGAGTTTGATATCATGTGTGATGATTTTAAGGTTGATGACGTATTCATCATTATTTCTTTATCAGGCGAAACACCCGAATTAATTCCGCAGGTAAGGACCCTGTCCGCAAAGGGAGTTCCGTTTATTTCAATCACCAATCTGAAAAACAACGTACTGGCGCAAACGACGCCGTATAATCTTTATGCGACCAGCAAGCCGGTGACGTTAAGCGATAAAACGGAAATCGTCGCATTTGCCCCGTTTTTTCTGGTGGGCGAAGCGTTATTCCGTGCATATGTTGATTATAAAGAGCTCGAAAATTTTGATAAATAGCGGGAGGTCACGTGAAATGATGCAAAAAGTCCAGCGCTTCGGCAGCGCGATGTTTGTGCCTGTTTTATTATTTGCATTTTCCGGTATTATTGTCGGTCTGAGCACGCTGTTTAAAAATAAAACGCTGATGGGGCCGCTGGCTGATCCTGACGGGTTTTGGTATCAATGCTGGTACGTCATTGAACAGGGCGGCTGGACCGTCTTTAATCAAATGCCGCTCCTGTTTGCGATCGGCATCCCTGTCGCCTTAGCGAAAAAAGCGCAGGCGCGGGCTTGTTTGGAAGCGCTTACAGTTTATCTGACATTCAATTACTTTATCAATGCGATTCTGACGGTTTGGGGCGGGGCTTTTCATGTGGATATGACTCAGGAAGCCGGCGGAACGAGCGGGCTGACGATGATCGCCGGCATCAAAACGCTTGATACGAATATTATCGGCGCCATCTTTATTTCATCTATTGTCGTGTATTTGCACAATCGTTATTTTGATAAAAAACTGCCGGATTTTCTGGGGATTTTTCAAGGATCTTCCTACATCGTTATCATTTCTTTCTTCATTATGATACCGATTTCACTTGCGGTGGCATACGTATGGCCGATGGTTCAGTCCGGAATCGGATCGCTGCAAAGTTTTCTCGTTTCTTCCGGGGCGATCGGCGTGTGGATTTACACATTCCTGGAGCGGATTTTAATTCCGACCGGCCTGCATCATTTTATTTACTCGCCGTTTATTTACGGTCCGGCTGTGGCTGAAGGCGGTATCGTCACCTATTGGGCCCAGCATCTCGGGGAATACTCTCAAAGCGTCAAACCGCTGAAAGAATTGTTCCCGCAGGGGGGCTTCGCGCTTCACGGCAACTCGAAAATCTTCGGCATTCCGGGAATCGCGCTCGCTTTTTACGCCACGGCTTCAAAGGAAAAGAAAAAAATCGTCGCCGGCCTTTTGATCCCGGTCACCTTGACGTCCATTGTAGCGGGGATTACAGAGCCGATTGAATTTACATTCCTTTTTATCTCGCCGTTTTTATTTGCGGTTCATGCTTTGCTTGCCGCTTCCATGGCAACCGTCATGTATATGGCAGGCGTCGTCGGAAATATGGGAGGCGGTTTGATCGAAGCTGCGACCTTGAACTGGATCCCGCTGGCGTCAAGCCACGGTTTGACGTATGTATACCAGATCATCATCGGGCTGTGTTTTACCGCTGTTTCCTTTTTCGTCTTCCGTTTCCTCATTCTCAAATTCAACATCGCCACACCGGGCAGAGAAAAAGAGGAAGGGCAGGAAACAAAGCTCTATTCGAAAAAGGAGTACAGAGAACGGAAGCAGGCTTCAAAAGAAACGGCTGCGGCAGACGAAACACAGCGGGATACAGCCGCTTTGTATATTGAAGCGCTGGGCGGAAAGGACAATATTACGGAGGTCACCAATTGCGCCACCCGTCTCCGCGTCACTGTCGCTGATGAATCAAAGGTCAAAAGTGACGCCGATTTCAGAGAGCTGGGAGCCCACGGCGTCGTCAGAAAAGGCAGGGCGCTTCAGGTCATTGTCGGATTAGGCGTTCCGCAAATGCGGGAGCGCATTGAACAGCAAATGGATCAATAAGGTCAAAACCTTCCCCTCCCCGGGAAGGTTTTATCTTTTTCGCAGATTATTGAAAAAACGGCACACCAAATTTCTTTATTCATTTGCCGGAAAGGCATAAAATAATAATATTGAACAAAGGATTTGGAGGCTTACACATGTCAAAGGCTTTATCATATGTAAAACCGTATTCCCTTTTGGCGGGAATCGCTCTGTTTTTCATGCTCATCGAGCTTGCGGTAGAGCTGATACAGCCCCTGCTGATCGGGAAAATCATTGACGAAGGAATTTTAAAGCAGGATCTCGGTACGGTTTGGCTGTGGGGCGGCGTGATGATCGGGCTGACCGCTGTTTCATTCGCATCGGGAATTTTAAATTCATTCTACTCCGCCCACATCAGCCAAAGCTATGCGTATGATACGCGAAAAGGGATTTTTCAAAAAATTCAATCCTTCTCTTATTCGACGTTTGCGCAATTCTCATCTACGTCGTTTATCACCAGGCTGACAAACGATGTGACGCAGGTCCAGAATATGCTTTTCATGAGTCTCCGGTTTATGCTCAGGGCGCCGTTAATGATTGCGGGGGGCATTATTCTCTCGCTGACCGTCAATGCGAAACTCGGGTTTTTTCTGCTGATCACGGTGCCGGTTTTGCTTTTGTTTTTGCTGTGGGTGCTGAAAAGAGGCGGCGCGCTGTTTCGGTCCGTGCAAAAGCGGCTTGATCAGGTCAACACGATCATGCAGGAAAACCTGACGGCGATCAAACTGATTAAAGCGCTCCTCCGTGCAAACCACGAAGTGAAACGTTTTTTGAAATCGAATACGAAGCTGATGGAAAAAACGGTTTCCGCTTTTCGTCTCGTGGAAGCGGCGATGCCGATTTTAATGCTGCTGATGAACAGCTGCATTTTGTTTATCTTATGGTTCGGCGCCAAAAGCATTGCTCAGGGCGGAGCGCAGGTCGGCGATGTCGTTTCCGTCATTAACTATGCGACGCGGATTACAGGCGCGCTGTCCGTCCTGCCATTTCTCATTATGGTATTTTCCCGGGCGAAGGCTTCCGGGGAAAGAATCGGCGAGGTGCTGGAAACAGAAGGCGGCGAGGGAACGGGGCATGACCCGGCGCGGGCGCTAGCAGGCGGGATTGAGTTTCGCGAAGTGTCCTTCCGCTATCCGGACATGGAAAAAGACGCGCTGCATCACGTGTCCTTTTCAGCCAGCCCGAAAGAAACGGTTGCCATTATGGGCGCGACAGGTTCAGGGAAATCAACGCTTTTTCAGCTGATTCCGCGCCTGTACACGGCTGATTCAGGCAGTATTTTCATAGACGGCAAACCGATCGGTGAATTCTCCGCTTGCGGGCTGCGCAGGGAAATCGGCTATGTGCCGCAGGAAGTGCTTCTGTTTTCGGGCACAATCCGTGAAAATATCGCCTGGGGACGGGAGGATGCTTCACTAGATGAAGTAATGGAAGCGGCCAAAGACGCGCAAATCCATGACACGATTATGAAGCTGTCAAACGGGTACGACACGGTGCTGGGACAGCGGGGCGTCAATTTGTCAGGCGGGCAGAAGCAGCGGATTTCCATCGCGCGCGCTTTTATCAGAAAACCGTCCCTCCTGCTGTTAGATGACAGTACGAGCGCGCTCGATCTTCAAACGGAAGCGAAGCTTTTACAAGCGATCAGATCCTATGAATGCACGACACTGATTATTACGCAGAAAATAACCACCGCGATGAAGGCTGACACCATCTTATTGCTTGAAGACGGCGAACTGCTGGCAAAAGGCACGCACAAAGAGCTGATGGCACAGTCTCATCTGTACCGGCAGATTTATGAATCACAATTCGGAAAGGAGGGAGCTGACAGTGGAGAAAGACATTCGTAAACCTTTCCGATATCCGAAAATACCGCTCAAATCAAATGAAGGCGGCAGAAAACGCGCGAAAGCAAAAGATACAAAAGGCACGCTGCGCAGAATCTGGTCGTATGTAGCCGAAAAAAAAGGGCTTTTAACCCTTGTGATCATCATGGTAGTCATAAGCGCCATATTCGGCCTGCTCGGACCGTTCGTCATCGGGAAAGCAATTGATCATTTTATCGTCGGACGGACGACGGACGGATTGGCGGGTGTACTGTTCATACTGTTTGGGATTTACCTCGTGCAATCATTGTCCTTATGGTTTCAAAACTATTGGATGATCAATATCTCGCAAAGCACCGTGTTTAAAATGCGGAGCGAGCTGTTCACCCATCTGCATGAGCTGCCGATACCGTTTTTTGATAAACAGCGCCTCGGCGATTTGATGAGCCGGGTTACCAATGATATCGAAAATGTCAGCTCCACTTTAAATACATCCGTCATTCAAGTGCTGTCGAGCGTCATTACATTCGTCGGCACAATCGCCGTCATGCTGTACATGAGCCCGCTTTTAACATTGATCACGCTTTTGATTATTCCGATCATGCTTTTGAGCATTAAATGGATCACCAACCGGACGGGACTCCTGTTTAAGCAGCAGCAGAAAAACCTCGGCGAGCTGAACGGTTTTATTGAAGAGTCGATATCAGGAGCGAAGGTCATTAAAGCCTATTCGAGGGAAGACCGCGTCATGGAGCAATTTTTAGAAAAAAACGCGGCGTTACAATCATCAGGGTTTTGGGCGCAGACAATTTCGGGATTCATTCCGAAAGTCATGAACTCTTTAAACAATTTAAGCTTTACGATTATAGCGGCGGTCGGCGGGCTGTTTGCGCTGAAGGGGTGGATTTCGATCGGTTCCATTGTCGTATTCGCAGAATACTCGCGGCAGTTCACGCGCCCTTTAAATGATTTGGCGAACCAGTTCAATACGATGTTATCGGCCATCGCCGGGGCTGAGCGGGTGTTTGACGTGCTGGATGAAAAAGAGGAGCGGGAAGATGAAGAGCATGCGACGCACCAGCCGATCAAAACGGGAGAGATTGAATTCCGAGATGTCTCCTTCGGCTATCAGGAAGACAGCCTGATCTTAAAACATCTGTCCTTCAGCGTTCCGAAAGGACAGTCAATCGCCTTCGTCGGACCGACCGGAGCGGGTAAAACAACCGTTACGAGCCTGATCGCCCGTTTTTACGAGCCCAATAACGGAAAAATCCTCATTGACGGAACGGACATCAAAAAACTGACGAGGTCCAGTCTGAGAAAAAACATGGGGTTTGTCCTGCAGGATTCCTTTCTCTTTCAGGGCACCATCAGGGAAAATATCCGTTACGGCCGTCTGGATGCATCTGATCAAGAGGTGGAGGCAGCCGCAAAAGCCGCCAATGCCCACGGATTCATCGAACGGCTCCCGAAAGGCTACGATACCGTCCTTACCCAAAACGGCGCGGGCATCAGCCAAGGACAAAAACAGCTTATTTCCATCGCGAGAGCTGTGCTGGCGGACCCGGTGCTGCTCATTTTGGATGAAGCGACGAGCAACATTGATACGGTGACGGAAGTGAAAATACAAGAAGCGCTCGGCCGTTTAATGGCGGGCAGAACAAGCGTCATCATCGCTCACAGGCTGAACACGATTCAAAAAGCCGATCAGATTCTTGTGCTGAAAGACGGCGAAATGGCTGAAAAAGGAACCCATGCCGAACTTCTCAGCCAGAACGGGTTTTACCGGGAATTATATGAGAGCCAGTTCCGGGAATCATAGGTAGGGAAAAAGACCTCCGACAGAGTGCGGAGGTCTTTTTTTTGCGAAGACAAATAGTACTTTTAAGTTATTTTCGTTAAATGTAACAAAATTACTTGACGTAAATAAGTTATGTATATATACTAGCTTACATAAAGTAAGTGATAATAATTTTCAAGGAGGATTTTATGAATAAATCATTCGAAACAGGAACACTGCTTTTAAGGGTTGTAACAGGTATTATCTTTTTTGTTCACGGTTTATCCAAGTTTCAAGGGTTGGAAGGAACTACGCAATTTTTCCAGAGCATCGGGCTTCCGGCCTTTATGGTCTACGTCATCGCGACGATTGAGCTTGTCGGCGGGGTTCTGATCTTTTTCGGTTTGGCGACGCGCATTATCGGCGTTCTGTTTGCCGTCACATTAGTCGGCGCCATTTTCACGGCGAAGCTTTCCTCACCATTTATGGGCGGATCGGAATTTGATTTCATCTTACTGGTTGCGTCAATTCACTTAGCGCTTTCAGGAAGCCGTCTGCTTTCATTGGATCAGCTCCTTTTCAAATCAAAAAAGGGAGAAACTTTTTCAGCATAAGAAAGAAGGCGTTCAAATGACCGGCATTCATCAAGATACAGCAATCGGTTATGTCAAATTGACGATTAAAAATATGGAACGCTCGCTCGGCTTTTACCAAAATGTCATCGGCCTTCAAGTCATCTCGCAGACAGATCGTTCTGCAGAACTGTCAGCAGACGGAAAACGCGTCCTGCTGGTGCTTGAAGAAAATCCGAGCGCCATCGTTCTCCCGGAGCGGTCTGTCACCGGCCTTTACCATTTCGCGATACTTCTGCCTGACCGGAAAGAACTCGGCATCGCATTGGCCAGGCTGATTGAAAACGGCATCGCGCTCGGTCAGGGGGATCACGCGGTCAGTGAGGCTCTTTACTTGTCTGATCCGGACGGCAACGGCATTGAAATATACGCCGATCGTCCCCGCAGCACGTGGCAGCGCGATGCAGAGGGCAATTATGTCATGCAAACGGCGCCCGTCGATGTGGACGGGCTTTTGGAAGAAGCCGGAGCTGAACGGAAAAGCCGTCTCCCGGAAGGAACCGTTATCGGCCACATCCATCTTCATGTGACGGATTTACAGAAAGCCAAAGCGTTTTACACCGATATCCTCGGTTTTGACATTGTCGGTAATTACGCGGGAATGTCCGCTCTGTTTGTTTCGGCGGGAGGGTATCACCATCACATCGGTCTGAATATATGGGCCGGAAAACATGCGCCGCCGAAACCGGGAAATGCAAGCGGGCTGGATTATTACACCATCGCGCTGCCGCATCAAAAAGAGCTGTCACGTGTGACAAAAGCGCTGACCGATGCCGGCTTTGAGATCGAAGAAAGAGAAGAGGGCGTATTCGTCAAAGACCCTGTATCAGGGGCGGATATCGCATTTACACTGTAAGAAAAAACCCTTGCCGTCTAACCGGCAAGGGTTTTTATTTTTCTAAAGGCTCGGGAAAGAAGAACGTCGATTTGCAATATACACCCGGCTTTTGTGTGACTGAAGAGAGCGAACATCTCAGTGAGGCGCAAAAATGACGCGTGGAGCCCGCCATCGCCGGCCCGAACTCAGGGCATCCGCTGGATTGAAAATGGGTGTCCGTTCGGCGGATCAGGGAGCTGTATGGGCAGACTTTGAATAGAAAAAGGGAAGAGCCGCATCCGGTCACAAGATGCGGCTTTTCATATACAATTTACAATTGTGTGAAAAATGCCCAAAATAAATTGTACTTCCTGATTCTTCCTGATATGATAAGCCGAAAAAGGAGAACCTCCACAAATGAATTCAAATGCAGCACAGACGGAACAGTCTATGAAGCATAACGGAAACCGGATGACGTTCAAGGACTTTATCATTCTTGCCAAACCGGGGATTATCATCTCAAATTCACTCGCCGCATTAGGCGGATTTTGGATCGCGTGGCTTCAGTCGGAAAGGACGGACGGAGGGCCCGGTATATTTGCCGCCATGGCGGCTGCCATGATCGGCACGGCGTTAGTCATGGCGTCAAGCACTGTTTTTAATAACTTCTTTGACCGCGGCATGGACGCAAAGATGGAGCGAACCCGCACCCGCGCCAGCGTCACGGGAAGAATACCGCCGACGGTCATGGTCCTGTACGGCACATGTCTCGGCGTATGCGGATTCATCATGCTTGCTTCGCTTAATGTACTGACCGCCGTTCTTGGCCTGCTTGCATTTTTGCTGTATGCCGTCGTTTATACGCTTTGGTTTAAAAGACAATCCGTCTGGAGCACATTTGTCGGCAGCTTTCCGGGGGCGGCTCCGCCTTTAATCGGTTATTGCGCGCTGGCCGGGTACATTGATATGCCCGCGATTTTGTTATACGCGATTATGTTTTTGTGGCAGCCGCCGCATTTCTGGGCGATCGGAATCAGGCGAAAGGAAGAGTATCGTGCCGCCGGCATTCCGCTTTTGCCGATCATAAAAGGCAATCGCGTCACAAAAATAAAAATGCTGCGCTATATCGCCGTTTTGACTGCGGTTTCGCTGCTCGTTCCTCTTTATATAGACGTCAGCCCGTTTTATACCGCGTCCGCTCTCCTGCTCGGGGCCATCTGGCTGTACCGGAGCGTCAAAGGCTTTCAGGCGGCGGATGACACGCAATGGTCGAAGGGGATGTTTTTTTATTCGATTGTTTATTTCAGTCTGCTTTTTCTTATTTTAATGGCTGATTCGTTTATCAATGCGGTCCTCAGAACGTAAACAGGCGGCCTGCAGATACAGAGCCGCCCCGTTTTGTTTATGCTTTTTTGATGAGAGCCAAAATATCTTCAAGCCAGGAAATATAATTCCGTTCCCGCTCAAGCGCTTTTGTCAGCACGAGATAATGGCCGAAATCAGGAGAAGAAAATGAATCCGCCTCCGCGGACGATGTCATCAGTTCTTGATAACTGTTTTCCAGATCGGACAATTTCTCCTGCCGCTTTACGAGCTGATCGGTGAATAGCTCATCCGCTTCTTCCTGCGTCAAAGCTGAGATGAAATAAGCCTTCAGCATAAATTCATCCTTCACCGTTTCCGGAATCGGGTCTTTTTTCGTCAGCCAGGCAGCAAGCTCCAGCTCTCCCTTGTCAGTCAGCGTGTACATTTTTTTCTCAAGCTTCGTTCCTTGAATCGCAGTGCGAAACGTAATAAATCCCTCAGCCGTCAGTTTTTTTAATTCCGGATAAATCTGGCTGTGCTTTGCGCTCCAAAACTGGCCGAGCTCTTCCTTAAAATAGCTCGATATATCATATCCGCTCAATTCGCCTTTTCGCAAAAGCCCTAAAATCGCGTACTTTAAAATTCTCATGTTGTCCTCCAAGCCCATTCATTTGACAGCTAGTATACCATACGGCCGCTCAAAAACGCAGAAGCGCCGGATGCTTGTCATTGAATCCGCGGCGCCAAAATCAGCAAAAATATGCAGCAAGGGGTTATCGAAACGGCAGCAGAACTGGAAAAAGCCTTTCTCGTGTCTTTGCCTCATTCATATGACATCATGATATAATCATTGTAAAAATTAATAAATACTGGGAGGGACATATGAAGACGGTGATTGTGTATGCAAACCCGGATGAGAACAGTTTCAATGCGGCTCTCGTAAAATACGTCGCCATGGCTTTAAAGGACAGCGGCCAAAGCTATACGGTCATTGACTTATACGCCGATCAATTTGATCCCGTGCTGAAGTACGGCGGCGAAAAAAAGCGCTCTGACATGAACCGGGACGCTGAAACGAAGAAATACCGGAAACTGATGAAAGAAGCGGATCATCTCATTTTCATCTACCCGCTGTGGTGGGGAGGCGTTCCGGCGATTATGAAAGGCTTTTTTGACAGAGTGCTTGTCGCCGGAGAAGCCTACACATATGAAAACGGCCGCGTAAAAGGACTGCTCCGGGCAGAGACGGCACAGGTCTTTTATACGGCGGACTCCCCGGGCTGGTACTTAAAGTGGTTCCGGAAAAACTCGGACTGGATTACGCTGAAAAAAAGCATTCTGCAATTTTGCGGCATTCAAAAAGCCGAGCGGAACCTTTTTTCTGTCGTCAGAACGAGCACCCCCGAACTGCGGGAAAAATGGCTGCGCCAAGCATACGCCAAAGTCCGGCGCGCTTGTGAAAAAGGAGCGGCCGCATGCAGATAAAAGAAATTTTCGTGATTCGCTGCCTGTCCTGTTTAAGTGTCGTTCTGCTTCACGCAGTTTCAATGGTGCTGATGATTCAGGAAGAGTCCTTAGCCAGTGCCGCCCATACGGTTGATGCGTTTCGGACCCTGTTGATGTTCAGCACGCCGGCGTTTATCTTTATTTCGGAATTTCTGCTTGCCAGGTCATACCCGAAAGGCGTTCCAGCGGGTTTTTTAAAGAAAAGGGGCAAAGTCATTTTCGTGCCGTTTCTGTTTATTGCCGCGGTGGATGCCATTTTAATGAAAAGCGTGGCGGAAGAAGGAGCCGGATTCGTTTCAGTGATCGGTAAATTTTTAGAAAATGTGTTTTTAGGAAACTTCATCGGCTACTTCATTCTTGTGATCTTTCAATTTTACATTCTCCATATGCTGCTGCACCGCTGGCTGAACAACACATCCCCCGTGGGGGTGCTGTCTGTTTCGTTTATCATCAACGCCGTCTATCTGGCTTACTTTTCCATCTTTCATCCGCCGGCATCATCGGGGCTTGATTCTATTTTTCCGTTCTTTTGGGTTCCGTTTCCGGGCTGGGTATTTTATTTCTGTCTGGCATTTTATTGCGGAAAGGAATATCCGCGTTTTTTATCGCTCATCAATCAGTACCGTTATGCGGTTTACTTCAGTGCGGCCGTATCGGCAATATTGATTGTGGCCGTTTCATATATCAGCGGCGGCTCCATTTCCTCTAAGCGTCCGGATATTATGATTTACGCGGTCAGTATGATCTTTCTGTGTTTTCATCTGTTTTCAAAGCTCAAAAAAGTGCCCGCGATTGTGATGATGATCAGCAACTATTCGTTTTCAATCTATCTGCTGCACTCCTACTTTTTAATCAGCGGATATCTTCTGGAAGGCTATTTGCGGTCAATGCCTTTAGCGGCTGCCATCCTTCTTTTATTTTTGATCTGCACGCTAGGTCCCATTTTCGTATCGTGGGGGTGCAACCATTTCAGATACGGATACCTGTTTGTCGGGAAAGTGTATCAGCCGAAGCAGACCAAAAGAAATACGGCGGCGCATCAAGGCCGCACAGTCTGAAAAAAAGGCGGCGTTTCGGCCGCCTTTTTGATACGGGTCCGCTTTATCCGGCACGAGGACGGATAGTTGTACATCCTGCATACAAAGCCCCCGCCTGCGGCTGTTTTGACGGATGCATTTATGACAAAATAACGCCATCGATTTTCTCCCTTGTGAAGACCGATATATTGTATACTTATAGGAAATACTTTCAAAAAAAGTGAAAAAGAGAAAAACTGTGAGCTTGGATGAACGACTAAAAAGGAGCGGGGACATTATGAATGACTGTGTCAAAACATTCGGAGAACTTCCGGCCGAACTTTATTCCTTTGCGGGAGGAAAAGGAAGCATTCTCTCTAAAATGTATCAAAGCGGGTATCCTGTGCCTGAAGGGTTTGTGATTTTGCCGTCAGCCTTTCAGGACGGACAGCTCCGCCATCAGGCGAGAGAGGCTGTTGATCAATATGTGAATTCCATCCGCAGCCGCCATGCATCTGCGTTGTTTGCCGTACGCTCATCCGCGCTGAGCGAGGATTCCGCTCAGGCTTCCTTTGCCGGAGAATTCGATACGGTGTTGAATGTCAGAACAGATCAAGACATGTCCAGGGCGATTGATGAAGTCCGCCGGTCGGTACAGTCAGAAAGAGTAAAAGCGTACAGCGCCGTTCAGGGAATGGAAGATGAGCATGAAATCGCAATCGTCATCCAGCTGATGATACCGTCTGAGATATCCGGAGTGCTGTTTACCGCAGATCCAATTACGGGGAGCAGGCGGGAGATGACAGGCAATTACGTCTACGGTCTCGGGGAGCAGCTCGTTTCCGGGGAAGCCGATGCCTATTCTTTTAAACTGGCACGGCCCAAGAAAAAATATGACGGCCCCGGGGAATTTCGCAAATATGCGTCAAAGCTCTATAAACTGGCGAAAAAGCTGGAAAAAGATCTTGGAGGGCCGCAGGATATTGAATGGGCCGCCGCGGGCGGGACATTGTATATTCTTCAATCCCGCCCGATTACGACCTTACAAGCCGGAAATCTGGAAACCTATGAATGGAACGATTCTTTCAGCGGTGATTTTTTATGGACAAACACAAATATAGGAGAAGCGATTCCCGATGTGATGACGCCGCTGACATGGTCGCTCCTCCGGAATCTGGATGAAGAGTCGGGCATCATTCCGGGCTATTATGTCTGGTCCGGCAATATTTGCGGCAGAGCCTATAACAATATGAGCCAGCCTCTTTCCGTTCTCGCCGCTTTCGGTCTGAATCCGAAAGGCGGAAAAATTGGAAAAATGATGAGCGATACATTGGGAGAAATCCCGGCGGAAATGAAGATACCTTTATATCCGTTCTCAAAGTATGAATTATTGAAGATCATCCCGAAAAAACTGAAACCGTATCTGTCGAAAATGAAGCAAGCGAAAAAAAACATGTCTTCCTACTTGGACGAATCACCAGAGTGGTGCCGGAATATTGAGGAAAAGCTGAAACGCGCCGAAACGGAGCAGGCATTATTAGCGATATGGAACGATGAGATCTATCCGTATTTATGCAACGCGTGGTTTGCGTTAATATCCGGCGGGCGTGATTCTGCGCAATCCTCTTCGTCGTTAACCTCTCAATTAACAAAACTCGCAGGCATAGAAGATGCGAATCTCCTGCTTTCCAATCTGAGGGGAAAAGGCGGACTGGCCAGCCTGGAGCCGATTATCGGCATTGATCAAGTCATGAAAGGCCGTATGAGCGAGGAAGAATATCTCAGGAACCAGGGCCACCGTGGCCCGCATGAATACGAACTTTCCATACCGCATCCGGGAGAAAACCGGGATTGGCTGACGAAGCAGATCAAAGAACACAAGGAGTCGGGTATTGATGCCGAACAACTGCTTTTGAAACAGCAGCGGGCGCATGAACAGGCCTTCCGAAGATTTGAAAAAAAGTTTCCTCATAAGGTCAAATGGCTCAAAGCCAAAATGGAAAAAGCGTCAGAATACGCGAATATTAGAGAAACAACCAGATCCGAATTTGTCAGAGTGTACCGGACAGCCAGAGCATTCGCGCTCAGAGCGGCGGAAATGACCGGCATGAAGGACGATATTTTCTTCCTGTATCTGCATGAAATAACCGATCTGCTCGCGGGGAAAGAGCCGGCGGTTGCGTCGATTCAAGCGAGAAAGCAAAACTATGAAACCTATAAAAAACTGCCGCCGTTTCCATCCGTTATTAACGGAAGATTCAATCCGTTTAAATGGGCTGAGGATCCTGACAGAAGAGCGGATTATTACGATGCTTTTATGCCTGCGGAAACGGATGATGCGCATACTTTAAAAGGTTTCGCGGGAGCGGCCGGGAGAGTGGAGGGCATTGTCCGTGTCCTTGATGCTCCGGAAGACGGTGATTCTTTTGCGGCGGGAGAAATTTTAGTGACGTCGACAACCAATGTAGGCTGGACCCCGCTTTTTCCAAGAGCGGCTGCCATCATAACGGACGTCGGCGCCCCTTTGTCCCACGCGGCGATCGTCGCCCGGGAACTGGGGATTCCTGCCGTTGTCGGGTGCGGAAATGCAACGTCAAAACTGAAAACGGGGGACAGGGTGGCCGTTGACGGCGGGCAAGGCATCGTCCAGCTGGAACCGCGGCAGACTCCGGTCACTTCTGAAGAGGAAAATGGTAAACTGATAGAATAGAATCATGAGAAAGGAGCCGCGCATGAATAAAGCAGTTATTAACGGGGAGCAAATCAGAAGTATGAGCGACCTGCACCAGACATTGAAAAAGGAACTTGCCCTTCCTGAGTACTACGGTGAAAACCTTGACGCTTTATGGGACTGTCTGACCGGATGGGTGGAGTACCCTCTTGTTTTAGAATGGAGACAGTTTGAACAAAGCAAGCAGCTTACAGAAAATGGCGCCGAGAGTGTGCTTGAGGTCTTTCGTGAAGCGAAAGCGGAAGGCTGCGACATCACCATCATACTTTCATAATACGAGCAGCGGGAGAGAGACAAAAATGGAAAAACAAACCCTCAGCTATCCGATCGGAGAGTATCAGCCGGCTGAATCGATTTCGGCCGGACAGAAACAAGAATGGATCAATGCGCTGGAACACGCTCCGGCTAAACTGAACCAAGCTGTCAGAGCGATGTCGGCCAGTCAGCTTGATACGCCGTACCGCGAAGGGGGATGGACTGTCCGCCAAGTGGTTCACCATCTGGCGGACAGCCACATGAACGGCTATACCCGGTTTAAATTGAGCTTAACGGAGAATGAACCGGAAATCCGTCCTTATGATGAAAAAGGCTGGGCCGCTCTTCATGATTCCAAAACAGCCGCTTGCGGGGATGCGCTTGAGCTGTTAACGATCCTGCACAGAAGATGGGCCGCTCTTTTGCGCTCCATGACGGAAGCCCAATTCAAACGGACATACTTCCATCCTGTATCTAAAGAGACGGTTACGCTGGAACAGGCGCTCGGGCTATATGTCTGGCACTCTGAACATCACATCGCCCATATTACCGAGCTTTCCCGGCGGATGGGCTGGCATCTGTCTTAGAGGATGCCGGCTTCCGGAAAAACGCCAAAACAGCCGCAGACACAATCGTGCATAATGAAATGACGGCGGCTGCCGTATAAAGATGGTGGTAGCCGCTGGAAATGCCCGCTTCAATCGCATCAGAAACCGCTTTTTTGACGGCGGGAACGGGGATTCGGCTTACCTGCTCCTGCAACGAAGAAAGTCCGCCGCCGATATCGGGCGTTTGCGCCTGATCAGCGGGAATGCCGCTTTTCGTTAAGCGGTTTTTAATTTCCTCTCCGATCCGGTCAAAGCCCGCTGTAATGAAGCCGGCATATAAAGCCGGAGCGAGCGTCAGCCCGACCTGCCTTACGAGTGACAGCGTGCCGAGCGCTGTTCCTTTGTTTTGGCCCGCCGTTTCTGATACAAGCACATTCAGCGGAGCCCCGAGCAGAAATCCGAAACCGATCCCCGCAATGACACTCGCCGTGACAAATTCCCATTTATCCGTCACCCATAACGGAAACAGGCTGAAGCCCGCAAAGGCGATGGCGCCTGATACAACCGCGGAGAAGACCGGTCCTTTTTTATCCGTGACCGCCCCGCCGAGCCACGCTCCGATGCCTGACGCCAACGCAAGCGGCGTCATCCAATAACCCGCTTTCTCCGCCGATACGTGCAAATATTGCTCCGCATAAGAAGGAATAAAAATGACCGCAGCGAGCAGCCCTCCCGATAAAAATCCGATGACAAGCGTCCATTGAAACACTTTATTTTGCAGCAGCGAGTAGGCGAGAATCGGATCGCCCCCCCGGTTTTCAACCCGCTTTTCGACCTTAAGCAGCACCAGAAAGAGAAGTGCCGCTCCCAAAAGATACCCGTACACCTTTACGTCCATTATGCTTTCTGACAGCTTCGCCCCATCGAGATTCGTGATACCGATCATACAAGATAAAATCGCAAGAGACAGCAGCATTGTGCCGGCGAGGTCAAGCCGTTTCGCCTCAGGCTCTTTCGTTTCAGCGATAAACAAACCGCCGCACACAACCAAAGCGGCGGCAATCGGCAGGTTAATCAAGAACAGCCAATGCCACGATCCGGTTACATCAAGCAAAAAGCTCCCGATATTCGGTCCGAGGACGGCCGCCATACCGTTCATCGCCCCTAAAAGCCCGAGAGCTTTCCCCTGTTTCTCCTTCGGAAGCACGGCCAGCACATGCGAACTCCCGATTATAAAAATTCCGCCGCCGCCAAGCGCCTGAATGAGCCGTGCCGCCAAAAACATCGGGAAGCTCTGACTGAGTGCGACAAGCAAAGAGCCGAGTCCGAACAGGCCGACTTCCATCATAAACAGTTTTTTCCGCCCGTATCGGTCCGACAGCTTGCCGACAATCGGCACACTGACACTGAGTCCCAATGTGTAAAGGGTCACTCCCCATGATCCCCATGAAGGAGAAACATCAAAAGAGCTGTTAATCGTCGTCAGAGCAGCGGAAATAATTCCGTTGTCCAGCGCCGCCATGAACACACCGATCGTAAAAAGAGTGATGGCCCGGCTCTGGTTTTTTTCTGTTTGCAATGGATCCGGCATACTGATCAATCCTTCCTTTTTTAATTCACTTCGAATATATTATTCACTTAGAGTGAATTAAATGTCAAACAAAAAAAGGCCGCCGATACCGGCAGGCCTTTTTCATCTCTATGCCTGTTTGGAAGAATCAAGGGCTCTTGCCAAGATGGCAAGTCCTTGATTGACCGTTTGTTTTTCTTCAGCGGTCAGCGTTTCCAATGAACGCTTCAATTTTACATGTCCTTTTTGATAAAGGCTGCGGAAAATATCTTTTGCGTTTTCCGTTAATTGAACGACGACTGAACGGCGGTCTTCTTCTGACGGAGCGCGTGTAATGAAACATGATTTTTCTAAACGGTCAAGGAGCCCCGTCGTATTTGAAAGAGAAGCGCCCATTTTCTCCGCTATGTCACTCACCTTAAGCGTCCCGTGGTTGTTCAGAAGCATCAGCACCTTCATTTGCGGCATGCTCATATCAAGCTTCATCCACTCCGACACATCGCCGAGTCCCGCCGAGGTCATCACTTTCATGTACAGTATCCAAATATCCCGTTCCTCAGGAGAAAAAATATCGCCGCCTAATACCGTTGTATCATGCAGATTATAATCCATCGTCTCACTTCCTCATTCATACTCCTGCATACCATATTACTGATTTTAATCAGAGAAAGAAAGTTGCAGACGAGTTTTGTTTGAATGTGAGGTGGTAGTGTATAATATGTTGGAGATTATTGGGGGAATTATAATAAATAAGCTATTTTATGATGATTGGAGAGAACATTGCTGACTAAAAAGAATGCCTTATCGATATTAAAAGTATTATTTCCTATTGCAGTTTTGCTTTTAGTCATTTATCAGTCCAAAAAGGAATTGACAGACCTTTCTTTTAAACGAACGCTGTATATTATTAACGGGATTGAGCGTTACGATTTATTTATTCTCGTTCTGCTCGGTCTCCTTGCCGTCAGCGCGATGTCCTTTTATGACTTTGTGCTGAAACGGACGCTTCGCCTCGACATTCCGAATTGGAAAGTATTCAGGGTCTCCTTTATCGCCAATTCCTTTAACAATGTCCTTGGATTCGGCGGTCTGGCGGGCGTCGGGCTGCGGACGATGCTTTACAAAGAGCATACGAATGACGTAAAACGCCTTGTCGCAGGCATCGCCTGGCTTACGTCCTCAGCGCTGCTCGGGCTGTCCGTCTTCAGTATCCTGACGATTGCCCGCATTCTGCCGGTCGGAGAGATTACAGGTGAGAAACCGTGGCTGTGGGCTGTAATCGCCGGAGTGGCGCTTATTGTGCCGGCAGCCTTAATCGCCGCTTGGATCAACAATAAAAAAGCTCGCGCAGAAGACGGTGAAGCAAAACCGAGGCATCCGGTTTTTTCTTACATCGGGGCATCGTTTGCCGAATGGTTTGCGGCGGCCGTCGTCATGTATTATTCCCTGTATGTCATGGGGATTCACGCGGATGTCCGCCATGTATTCGGTGTATTTGCCATTGCCGCTATCGGGGGAATCATCAGCCTTGTGCCGGGAGGATTCGGTTCGTTTGACCTTCTGTTTCTGCTCGGTATGCAGAATATGGGCTTTCCGCAGGAGGCGGTTGTGACATCCATCGTCATCTACCGGATTGTGTATTCATTTATTCCGTTTGTGTTCGGGCTGTTCTTTGCGGCCGGCGATTTAACGGAAAATACGCTTAAACGGCTGGAATCAAATCCGAAGATGGCGCCCGCCGTGGAAACGACGAACGTGCTTCTCGTATTCCAGCGCGCCATCTTAATCAGAGTGCTTTACGGTTCGCTGTCGCTTTTGGTTTTCATGGCGGGAGTCGTTGTGCTGGCGTCCGTTGCCCTGCCGATTGACAGGGAGACGGTCATCCCGCATATTCCGCGCCCGGCGCTCCTTGCGTTTAACGCGTTATCGTTAAGCGCGGCTTTGATTCTTTTAATCTTGCCGATTGAATTATACAAACGGACGAAACGTTCTTATTCAATGGCGGTTGCTGCGCTGGTCGGCGGTTTTGTGTTCAGTTTCTTAAAAGGATTGAACATCAGCGCGATCTTTATTCTGCCTGTCGTCATCGTATTGCTGGTGCTGTTAAAGCGGCAGTTTATCAGAGAGCAGGCATCGTATACGCTCGGCCAGATGATTTTTGCCGCCGCTCTGTTTATTATCGCCTTGTTTAACTACAATCTCATTGCCGGCTTTATTTGGGATAAAATGAATCGGCTGCTGCGCCACGATTATTTCGTTCATAACAATTCGCACATTACATATGCCACGATGACGGCCATTATTGTTGTGCCGCTGTTTTTCCTTTTGTTTACGGTCTTTTATCATAAAAGATCGAAGCCGATCGGAGAAAAGGCCGATCCTGAACGGCTGAAGTCCTTTTTGGCGGAAGAAGGCGGAAACGCCCTCAGCCATCTCGGCTTTCTCGGGGATAAGCGGTTTTATTTCTCAAGCGACGGCAAAGCGCTTTTATTGTTCGGCCAGATTTCCAGAAGGCTTGTCGTGCTCGGTGATCCG
The DNA here is from genome assembly GCF_021729365.1 of Bacillus sp. R45. Lineage (NCBI taxonomy): Bacteria > Bacillati > Bacillota > Bacilli > Caryophanales > Bacillaceae > Bacillus > Bacillus sp. R45. The sequence continues at coordinate 817,483 of NZ_CP091421.1, forward strand.
TCAGGACAGAGAGACTCTTTTCCGCTTGTGATTGAGGAATTTCTGAATGAAGCGCATAAGCAGGGGCTGAGTGTCATGTTTTATCAGATCGAACGTGAAGATCTGGCGCTGTACCATGACTTCGGCTATAACTTCTTCAAGCTCGGAGAAGAGGCGTTCGTGGATATGGAAGCATTTACGCTGTCAGGTAAGAAAAAAGCGGGGCTGCGGGCGATTAACAACAAATTTGACCGCGAAGGCTACACATTTCATGTCGGGGAACCGCCGTTTTCCTCCGAGTTTATCGCCAAGCTGAAAGACATATCGGACGAATGGCTCGGACCGAAAAAAGAGAAAGGTTTTTCTCTCGGTTTCTTCGACCGGGATTATCTGGAACAGGCGCCGATTGCTTACGTGAAAGACGCGGAAGGGGAGATCATCGCTTTTGCCAACCTGATGCCGATGTATCAGGAAGGCGAGATATCAGTCGACTTGATGCGTTATCGGAAAAGTGCGCCGAACGGTATTATGGATGCGCTTTTCATCCGTCTGTTTCTCTGGGCGCAGGAAAAAGGCTATACCACCTTTAATATGGGCATGGCGCCTTTGTCAAACGTAGGAACGGCTTTTACATCTTTCTGGTCGGAAAGAATCGCGGCCGTCATTTTCAACAACGTCCGGTATATGTACAGCTTCAGCGGGCTGCGGGCCTTTAAAGAAAAATACAAACCGGAGTGGCGCGGGAAATACTTGGCGTACCGTAAAAACAGATCGCTGTCCGTCACGATGATTCTCGTCACCCGCCTGATCGGAAAAACCAAAAAAAGACGCCGTTAAAAGGCGTCTTTTTTTTGAAGAATTAACTAAAAATTCTAATTTTACTCTGTTATACTGAATAACATGATCATAAGGTGAAAGGAAGGCTGATGAATGAAACAGGCAACCGTGTTTAAATATGAAGCGTTTACCGATATTCCTGATTTGGGAAATCCCGCGGGAATCGTCTTTAACGGAGATGATTATTCAGATGAAGAGATGCAGATGATCGCCGAAATGGCAGGGTACAATGAAACCTCATTTCTCTGCAAAAGCGGAGAAGCCGATCTGCGCATCCGCTATTTTACACCCGGCCACGAAATGAATTTATGCGGACATGCTACCGTCGCCTCTCTTTACGCATTAATTGAAAAGGGAAGGCTTCAGGCTGATCAGACATATCAAATTGAGACAAAAGCCGGTATTCTTCCCGCAAAAGCCGCTGAACGAAACGGCCGGGTATACATCACGCTCGAACAGGCACCCCCGCAATTTCTGCCGTTTACGGGAGACAAAGAAAAGCTTGCGGCCTCGCTCGGGATTACAGCTGAGGATTTTCACAGCGAGCTGCCGATTGTTTACGGATCAACGGGGATCTGGACACTGATTGTTCCGCTGAGATCACTTCAAGCATCACGGAATATGGTGCCGGAAAACGCACAATTCCCCGCTGTTTTGCGCGATCTTCCGAAAGCGAGCGTTCATCCGTTTTCTCTGGAAACCGTTCATCCGGAAAGTGATCTGCACGGACGCCATTTTTCTTCCCCTTTCTCCGGAACGACCGAAGATCCCGTCACGGGAACCGCTTCAGGCGTTATGGCGGCCTATATGAGGCAATACGGAGGCTCTGAAGCCGAATGCCTCACGATTGAACAAGGCCACGAAATCGGGAAAGACGGAAAAGTGGAAATCAGGATTACAGAAGATAACGAAAAGATGAAAATCGAGATGACGGGAACGGCCGTGTATGCCGAATCAATCAATTTTCAGCTTCCGTAACGGTTTACAAGAGACGGTCGTATCCGTTATATTATAAATGATAATCATTTTCAATTGAATAGGAAGGTGAATCGGCATGCCGAAAACCGAACAACTACAGCAAAACGAAAGTCTTGCACATACAATCAGAAACAGAAGATCCATCCGGTCGTTTAAGCCGGAAACCGTACCTTCTGAAGTCATATTAGATATGCTTGAAACGGCCGTTTACGCGCCGAACCACAGACTGACGGAGCCATGGCGTTTTATCTACGCAGCAAGCGAAGCGGGAAAAGCGAAGCTTGCGGACAGCTACGTCTCATTTTTCAAAAAAATAAAAGATGATTTCAACGAGGAAAAAGAGCGGAACATGAGAAAAAACCTCAGCGCCGTTCCGGGATTTTTGCTTGTCGTCTTAAAAGAAGATGAAAATGAATTTACGAGAAACGATGATTTCGCGGCGCTGAGCGGCATGATTCAAAACCTTCAGCTGCTCGCACATGAAAACGGCATCGGCATGGTCTGGAAAAGCGGCCGCATCATGTATGACAAACAGGTGCACCAAGACTTCGGTCTGGCAGACAATGAGCGCTTCGCCGCCATCATTCAAACGGGCTATCCGGATGAACAGCCTAAGGCGAAAGAACGGACGCCGGCAAAAAGCCTGTTTACCGAGTTGTAAAAAAATCCCCGTCTCTATACAGAGGCGGGGATTTCGTATTAGCGGGTTTTGCTTTTAGCTCTGTTGTCAGCGGCTTTCATCCGCGCCTGCGCTTCGCGGTCAGCGGAATCAGCAAGCTCGCTTGAATATTCCTCGTACGTGCCGTCTGTTTCGCGTTTCAAAGCATCCGGAACTTGAGGAAGTTTTTGTTTGTTTTTATCACGGTTTTTGTGAGTATGATTTCTGCCCATATCAATCGCCCCCTGAAAAAAGTGATATCAAACAAACATAGTATCTGCCCGGCCCCGATCTTTATTCAGTTTATTTCCGTTTGGCTGCTCTTTCCGCTTTTTTAAATTCACCGGAATAAAGGACTTCCTGCATTTTTTTCAGATTGGCTCCCTGCTGATGTTTTTCGCGCTTCTTTTCCATAAAAGAAGACCCTCCTTCAAAACAGAATACCAATAGGATTGGCTTTTATTTCCGTTTTTATGCAGATAAGATATCCTTTAAAGCCAACTCAAGTTCTTCATACGTAAACTGAAAACCGGATGTCAGCGCCTGCTTAGGCAGGGCGCGCTGGCCTTTTACGATCAGCAGGCTCATTTCTCCCAAGGCCTTCTCCAGAAAAAATTCCGGTACGGGAATCCAATGGGGGCGGTGCAGGACGCTTGCGATCGTCTTTCCGAATTGCTTCATTTCTACGGGATTCGGCGATGTCACATTCATGGGACCGGACAAGTCATCATGCTCCGCCGCAAAAGCAATAAGTTCCGCGGCGTCATCGACATGAACCCATGACAGCCACTGCCGTCCAGAGCCGACGGTGCCGCCCGCTAACAGCTTATAAGGGAGAACCATGAGCGGCAGGGCGCCTTTTTCACCGAGCATCACGCCGAATCTGGCATATACCGTCCGGATGCCGAGCGCTTCAATTTTCTGGCCTTCACGCTCCCACATATGAGCCGTATGACTGAGAAAGTCTTCATTTGACGTATCGGACTGCTCAGTGAACGTTTTCTCTGTGCTTGTGCCGTAAATGCCGACGGCGCTTGCCTGAATCAAAGTCCGGGGTTTTTTCGGCTGCTGCTTCATAATCCGTCTGACTTCTCTCGTCGCTTCTATTCTGCTTGAAATGATTTGTTCCTTCGTTGTGTCCGTCCAGCGGTCAAAGATGGATTTGCCGGCGAGGTTCACCCATACATCAATAGGGGGAAGCTCGCGCTCAGGCGCCGCGTTTTCGGCCAGCCATTGAACATATGTCACATTTTTTTGTTCGGTTTCTCTCTGTTTTCTTGATAAAATATAGACATGATGTCCCCGGCGGGTAAACACACCTGTCAGATGCCGGCCCAGAAAACCAGTGCCGCCTGTCATCGCGATATTCATATCCATCTCTCCTTACACGTTGATACATATACTGTACCTCATTTGCCAAAAAGAAAAACGCCTGAACATCGGGGCGGGAAAGGAGACCGGGATGCCGTTTATTACAAAAATATCGACCCAAAAGAAAAATACCGAGCGCTTCAACATCTTTCTTGATGAGAAATATGCATTCAGCGTCGACGCCGACGTGCTTGTGCGTTTTGACCTGAAAAAAGGGAAAGAACTGGACGAGCTTGACATTCTTGAAATCCAGCACGGTGATGACGTGAAAAAAGCCTTTAACCGCGCCGTAGAATTTTTATCATATCGGATGCGGTCTGAAAAAGAAGTCCGGGATCACCTGAAGAAAAAAGAAACACCGGACATGGTCATTTCTGAAGTCATCCATAAACTGTACGATTACCGCTACTTAAATGACAAAGAATTTGCCGAAGCCTATGCGAGCACCCACAAAAAAACAAACGGCAAAGGCCCTGACGTCCTGTTCCGCGAGCTGAAAGCGAAAGGAATAGACGACGATACCATCAAGGAGACGCTCAGCGCGTTTACATTTGATGAGCAGATACAAGAAGCGCTGAAACATATCGGCAAAATCCTCAAAAAAGACAAAAAGCTGTCCACAAAAGAGATCAGACAGCGGGCGCAGATGCAGCTTCAGCGAAAAGGTTTCCCTTTCGACGTCATCAATGCCGCTCTGGAGCAGACGGAGTATGAAAATGATGATGAAGCCGAGATGGAAGCTCTGAAGGCTCATGCGGAAAAAGCGATCAGGAAATACCGCTATGACGGCAGCTATGAAAGCGGAATGAAGGTCAAACAGTACTTATTCAGAAAAGGATTCTCGATTGACGATATTGATCAATTCTTGCAGGAAGAGGAGTAAACTGAAATGGACAAACGATACAGTCAAATGACGCCTCATGAACTACAGACAGAAATTGCGGGACTGACGGAAAAAGTGCGTAAAGCGGAACAGATGGGCATTGTAAATGAACTGGCCGTGCTTGAACGGAAAATTACGATGGCCAAAGCTTACATGCTGAACCCGGAAGACTTTCGGCCCGGCGGGGTGTATCAGATAGAAGGTTCTGATGACACTTTCCGCATTGATTACATCAACGGCGTATTCGCCTGGGGACACAGATCTTCCCCGTCTGACGGGGAAGAAGCACTGCCGATTTCCGTTTTAAAAGAAAAATAATAACAAAAGAGGCCGGTTCCGGCCTCTTTTTCTTTTCGGGCACATTCGTTTCAACCTTTCAGTAAAAAATGATTGAATTCATTTTTGATATCTTTTAAGATGGAATTCGTTGTTTTTTAATAAAAAGGAGGCGATTTGCGTTGAATATCAAAATGAAACAGCCATCTGTGAAATTAATGATTTTTGTTTTAATGATTTGCACATTTTCCATCGGGTATACGGAATATGCTGTTATGGGTATTCTGACGTCGATTGCCGATGACTTTCATATACATGTATCTTCAGCGGGCATGCTTGTTACGGCGTACGCGGCAAGCGTCTGCCTGACGGGCCCGATCGTAACTATTATCGCGGTTAAGCTGCCGAGAAAGCCGGTGCTGCTAGGGTTGATGGGCATCTTCGTGCTTGCCAACCTGATGAGCGTCTTTGCGCCGAACTTCGCCGTGCTGGCGATTTCCAGAATTTTATCCGCATCCATTCACGGAGCCTTTTTTGCGATCGCCATGGTGTTTGCGAGTGAAATGGTGCCGCCTGAAAAACGATCCGCCGCCGCGGCTTCCATGAACGGCGGATTAACCGTGGCGCTGATGCTCGGCGTTCCGTTCGGCTCTTATTTAGGGGATGCCCTTAACTGGCGGGCCGTCTTTTTCATTATTTCCGTTTTAGGCCTGATCGGGCTGATCGGACTGATGCTGGTCGTACCGAACCGAAAACCGAAAGTGATTCCGATGCTGATGAATGAATGGAGTGTCTTTAAGCATAAACAAGTGATTTTTTCCTTTGCGATCACCATTCTCGGCTACTCAGGCGTCTTTATCGCTTACACGTTTATTGAGCCGATTTTAAGAGATTCAGCGGGGTTCGGCACAGTCGGCATTACAGGCGCATTATTTGCCTACGGTCTCGGCGGAGTGGCGGGGAATTTCTTCGCGGGGAAAGTGCCGCTCAAACTGCTGACGCGCACGATGATCGGTGTGATGATCGGCCTGATCGGCGTCTTGGCGATTTTTCCTTATATCGCTGTTTTTCCCGCCGCAGCCGTTTCAGCGACATTTTTGTTCGGCGCATGTGCGTTCGGCACGCCGCCGCTTTTGCAGACCAAGGTTATTTCCTCCTCTGAAAACGGCACGACAATCGCCGCTGCGGTGAGCGTTTCCGCCTTTAACCTGGCAAACGCGCTCGGCGCCTGGATCGGCGGATTGATTCTCGGGGGAACGGGATCTTACTCATGGCTGTTTGCCGGCGGTGCGCTGATGACGGCTCTCGGCCTTGTGCTTTCCACGTTCGCTCATCTGTCTGAGAAGAAAGATGTTTATGAATACCAAGTGCATAAAGGATAACAAAAAGCTTGCAGGGGATATTCCGCCTGCAAGCTTTTTTCAATGTTTCAACGTAATGCTGATCACCGTATGTTTATCGCTCTCAGCTAAGGAAATATTCCGGGTTTCCGGTACCCCGTCTTTTTCAAAAACAACGGCATAGGTTCCTTTCGCGCCGCTTTTCCATGTCATCTCGCCGTGGTGATCAGTCTTGCCTATTATCTCTCCGCGGTCTATATTCGGCTGATGATCTGACTCCGCCGCTTTCATCACGGTAACCGTCACACCGGCCGCCGGTGAACCGTCTGCATTCTCAACATGGAGCGTAACGGGCAGTGCTTTTTTGGCGGCGGAATCATCCGCTTTGCCGCATCCGCATAAAACGGCTGCCGCGAGAAAGAAGACAAAAGCTTTATTGATTTGACCAATATTGAATGTTGTCGAATACACTGTTTGTCACCCTTGTTCCCAGATTGTAAGACGACCCGCCGTTTGTATGAATGGCAATGGCGGTCTGGCCGGTGTCGCTGTAATTGCGGTAAACGGGCGATCCGCTCTGGCAGCCGAACGTATCTGTCGTGTAAGTGAGTTTATATGTCTCGGCAGAACGTATCGGCTTGCTGTCCGACCACATGGAACCGGACACTTTGTCGCACGGATACCCTGTCACGGTTGAGGAAAGCCCGGCCGGACTGGAACTATTGGTCGTCCGATAGCCGTACCAGCCGACAGTATTCCCGGGCGACCCGTTTACTTTGATTGCGCCGTAGTCATAGTTTGTGTCACCGTTTTCTGTCCACCCTTTGACACTGTAGAAGGTCTTGCCTGAATAAGAGCCGTACGGGTACGATGACCCGTTGCGGCCGGGAGCTGCCGTAATTTTCGATGCCCAGCCGTTTTTCTGATCATACACGCAATGTCCCGCCGTAACGATCGTGTCGGCATTGACAAAAAAACCGGTGCATCCGTAGGTGCTTGTGCTGCCGCTGTATGTAACGGTCAGCTGTGCTGTCGCGCGATATGGAAATGATGTTGTGGGAGAAATTCTGATTCGTTCGTCTGTCCCAATAATACTGGAAGGCTTTAATGACTTGATGTCAGCTTTGCTGTTTTGTGCAAGCTGTCTTTTGGTGAGGCCCGTTCCTTCATAAGCGGGAGATGTCTGTGTTGTTTGTACAGGCTGATTCTGATTTGCGTCAAACTCCTCACCGCTGTTTGATACAGATGTCTGCGGGCTGCCCGCTGCTTCTGCTGAAACAGCAAATAATGAAACTGACAGTAAGAATGCGGTAAGGCTCAGCAATCGTTTTGAAACTGTCTTCATTTTATAAAACCCCTCCTTTTTTGTCTACCGGCTTGCGGTTTAACATTTAACATATTATGGAATTTATTTAGCGTTATGACCGCAAGAGGATGTTTTTTTCCGCAAAAAAAAGACCGGGTCATTCCCGGTCTCTTACGGTGTGTGTTATCGTCTGCCTGAAGCTCTCATGCGCTCTTGCGGGTGCGAATTAATTGAACCGTCCGCCCGTTTAGAAGCGTAGTCATCCTTTGCCCGCGGTTCGCCTTCAAACTTATTATTGTTCTGATTAGGAAATCCTTTTGCCTTGTTCCGGACCATTTGTTTTCCCCCTCGGCCAATATCAAAAGGTTGCGCCTTCTGGACTGAAGACGTAAAGTTAGTATATGCCTGTGACAAGCTGCGTAAAAGCAGCAGGTTTTCCCAAGGAAAGGAGACAGAGACATGAATACATATATCGACAAACTGACGAATTTGCTGCTTGAGAAAAATGACATGCTCAGCTATTTGCAAGCGCGGACTTGGGTTGAGCTTTTATGGGGAGATTTCGAAGCGACTTACGCAAAAGCCGGCCGCCCGTACCAAGGAGAGCAAATGACGGAACGCGTCGTCAAGGAATGGATCGAATCATACGGCAGCAAGCTCCATATGTTCCAAAGCGTTCGGGAAGACGTTTCTCATTATTTGGATCAAAGCAGGGGTCTCCTGCATTAATATAGCAGTGCGCCCGCCGGATACCGTCCGGCGGTTTTTTCTTTTTATAAAAGAAATGGGAAAATCATGTTTGACGACCGGCGGAATGTGGAAATGTGTAATAACTTATAAAATAGCGGGGAGGAACCACAATGAACATGAAAAAGGGGTTAACCGCATTTATTCCGGCCGCAGGACTTTGCTTATTTTTAGCCGCAGGCACCGTTTTTTTTGATCCGGCAGCGAATGCCGCAGCAGTTCATCAGACAAAAATAGACACCGCAGCAGATACATATATCGTGAAAGCAGGAGAACTTAATGTCCGCAAAGAACCCAATAAACAAGGGCGGATTATCGGCACGCTTCGTTCAGAGGATTCCGTAAAGGTTAAACGGCTTCAAGGAGCAGATTGGGCTGAAATTGACTACAAAGGTCACAAAGCCTATATTTCCACGCATTTTCTGATGAAGCAGCCGGTGAAGGCGGTGACCGCGAAACAAACCGATTTTTATACGCCGACTTTGGAAACCGGCAAAAAAGAGTCCGTTAAAGCGGGTGAAACCGTCAATGTGCTCGGCTGGGGGTTCAGCCATGACGGAGGGTTTGACCGTAAATGGGCGTACGTCACATACGGCGGGAAAGCAGGTTATGTGAAAACGGCCGACTTAACTCAAAAGTAAAGATTCAGGCGGGCGAATAAGCCTGCTTTTTTTCTGAAACCTTTCGCTTTTCCTTTCGTAAAAGATGAAAAGGAGAGTGACGGATATGATAATGGTAATCGGCGGCCTTCTGATGGCTGCGGCAGGCATTTCAGTCGCGTTTTTTCCGCCGAAGTCGATCAACAGCCTGTACGGATATCGGACGAAGCGCTCTATGGCGGATGAGTCGCAGTGGAAAGAAGGCAATCGATTCAGTGCGCTCCTCATGATTCTGTTCGGCCTTATTTCGGCGGCAGCTGGATTTGCGGTCAGCCTGCTTATCCGGCAGACTCAGCCGTTCGCCCTGATCGTTCAGGCCGTATTGTTGATCGCGATCAGCGTACTGATCATCGTCTTAACAGAAAGAAGATTGAAACAAACGGGGAGGAGAATCGATGAATGACATTACGTTTCACATGATCGAAACAAACGGAGTGACGCTGCACACGGCTTCAGCCGGTCCGAAAGACGGTCCTTTGGCGGTGCTGCTGCACGGGTTTCCGGAATTCTGGTACGGCTGGAAGAGTCAGATCAAACCGCTGGCGGATGCCGGATACCATGTTGTCGTGCCTGATCAGCGCGGCTATAATCTCAGTGACAAACCGGAGGGCATTGAAAACTATACCATTGATACGCTCAGAGACGACATTATCGGGCTGATCACTCATTTTACAGATGACAAAGCCGTCGTCATCGGACACGATTGGGGAGGAGCCGTGGCCTGGCATTTGGCATCCACGCGGCCGCAATACGTTGAAAAATTGATCACGGTCAATATCCCGCACCCGGCGGTTATGCGGAAGGTCACACCGTTCTACCCGCCGCAGTGGAAGAAAAGCTCTTATATCGCTTTCTTTCAGCTTCCGGAAAAGCCGGAACGGAGATTGTCTGAAGACGATTACCGCGTATTGGATCACGCGATCGGCTTATCTGAACGCCCGGCGCTTTTTTCACGGGAAGATGTCGACAGCTACAAAGAAGCATGGGGCAGAAAAGGAGCGCTCACGGCGATGCTGAACTGGTACCGGGCGATCAGAGCCGGCGGTTTAGGCCCTGCCGTTCCGCTTAAAATGCCCGTTCCGTACCGGTTAATATGGGGCGTCAACGACCGCGCGCTGAGCAAAAAGCTCGCCAAGGAAACAAAACGGATGATTCCAAACGGCGACTTAATCTTCATAGATGATGCCTCACATTGGGTCATTCACGAAAAACCGCGCATCGTCAGCCATTTGATTCATGAATACCTTCAGCAATAAAGTCTGTCCCGCGTACAGACTTTTTCTTTTTTTTCTCATATCTGCCGAAAAACATGACAAAATATAAATCATATGCAGAAAAAAATTTCTTTCCCTGTAACAAAAAAAGGGTTTAAACGTCATTAAAAAAAGGAAAAGCCTTACTGAAGTTTTGCGGACAATTCCTTTAAGGCCGTCCTAAAAAAAGAATAATACAAAGAAGGTGCCTTCATGAAACAAAGGTTAATCTCAATTATTATTCCGTCTTACAATGAAGGGAACAACGTCAAGCTCATCCATGAATCTTTAAAAAAAGAATTTCAGACGATTCATTATGACTATGAAATTTTCTACATCAATGACGGAAGCGCGGATGACACCCTTCAGCAGATTAAAGAACTGGCCGCCAGAAACCATCGCGTCAAATACATATCTTTTTCCCGCAACTTCGGGAAAGAAGCGGCCATTTTGGCAGGATTTGAACACGTGCAGGGCGAAGCGGTAATCGTGATGGACGCCGATCTGCAGCATCCGACCCATCTGCTGAAAGACTTCATTCAAGGCTATGAAGAAGGGTATGACCAAGTCATCGCGCAGCGCAACCGAAAAGGGGACAGCCCCGTGCGTTCCGTGCTTTCTTCCCTGTATTATAAATTTATCAACAAAGCCGTCGAAGTGGACTTGCGTGACGGGGTCGGAGATTTCCGCCTGCTGAGCCGGCAGGCCGTTGATGCCCTTTTGAAGCTGAGTGAAGGGAACCGTTTCTCGAAAGGGCTGTTCTGCTGGATCGGGTTTGACCAGAAAATCGTATTTTATGAAAATGTCGAAAGGAAGAACGGCACGTCCAAATGGTCATTCAGCAATCTGTTCAACTACGGAATGGACGGTGTCGTCTCCTTCAACAACAAGCCCCTCAGGGTATGCTTTTTCACCGGTATTCTGATATTGCTTCTGTCGATGGTTTATATTGTAACGACCTTTGTTCATATTCTGACACACGGCGTGTCCGTACCCGGATACTTCACCATTATTTCCGCCGTGCTGTTTTTAGGGGGCATCCAGCTTTTGAGTCTCGGCATCATCGGAGAATACATCGGCCGGATTTACTATGAAACAAAAAAACGCCCGCACTATTTAATTAAAGAAGCGAATATAACGTACGGAGAACAAAATGAAACGAATTATACAAAAAAGCGCAAGTGGAACCATTAAACAGCCGCCGCTGTGCGCAGGGTCTGGGGACGTTGTATGAAAAAAAATAAATGGATCTTGCCGGCAGCCTGTGTGCTGGCTGCGGCTGCCGCTCATATTTTTTTCTTAAAAGAGTGGTCGGCAGGCCGCTATATGACGGGGTCTGGAGACGGGATCGCCCAAATGGCGGTCTTCAAAAAGCTGCTGTTTGATCAATATATGAACGGCAGGCTGTTTTACAGCTATTCGTTCGGACTGGGCGGGGGAGTGTACAGTCAGCTCGGCTATTATTTCTCTACTTCTTTTCTATTCCTGTTTATCTCCGCCGCTGTCCGCTTTTTGCAGCTTATTCAGCTGACGGGTGAGGCTGATGCGCTGTTTTGGGCGCAGGCCTCCGTTTTTATCAGCATCGCCAAGCAGAGTTTCATCATATTCACGGCAGCGTGTGTGTTCCGCTATTTCGTCAAACGGACGGTGCCTGCTTTTGCCGGCGCCGTGTTGTACGGGGTCTCGATTATCTACTTCCGGCATGAGGTGTATTGGGACTTTTTCACTGACAGTATGGTGTGGCTGCCGCTGCTCGTGCTCGGCGCGGAAAAAATCATCAGGGAAAAAAAGCCGGCGTGGTTTATCTTCGCCTGTGCGCTGACATTGATCAACAACTTTTATTTTGCGTATATTAATCTGATTTTCATCGGCATTTATATCTTATTCAGGTGGATGATCCCCCTTGAAGGCAATGAGGCGAAAAGGCTCACTCAATGCAGGATATTTATTCTGTCGGGCCTTCTCGGGTTCGGCATAAGCGCAGTTTCCTTTATTCCTGTCGTATACGGTTACCTTCATAATCTGCGGCCGCCGTATTCAGAGCATATTGCATGGCTTGATTTTTCCGACAACATTTTATTTTCAAGCCGGATAATCATTCTGCCGGCGGTTTTTTTACTTTTTCTATTTACATTTTCTTTATATAAAAACCGGCTGTTCCGGCTGTTTGCGGGAATCAGTCTGCTGTACATTCTGTTTCACTTCAGTCCGTTTGCGGCAAGCGCCTTTAACGGTTTTTCAGCTCCGCAAAACAGGTTTGAATACGTCCTGTGCTTCACGATTGCCGGAACGGTTGCAGCAGGGCTTTCTAAGCTTTCAGACATCAGCATGAAGAGTATGCTGATATCCGCCGTACTCGCCGTTCTGCTCTATTGGAGCCAAGTGAGACGGTTCAGCCTGGATATTTCTGATCAGGCCAACCTGCCTATCCTGCTCCTTCTGGGGCTGACCATTGCCGCTTTCCTTGCAGCAAAGACAAGACTGAAGGGCGCGGTGCCCGCCGTCTATGCCGTCATTCTCTTGACGGCGGTGCTGACGGCTAATACATATGAAAAATATGCGTTATCAGAAGGCGGGAAGATTTATACGGTATCGCATACCTTTATGACGGGTCCTGACTATAAGGGCAAAGAACAAACAGAGCTTATTCAGCGTCTGAAAGAAAAAGACCCTGATCCGTTTGCCCGCTTAGATTGGATGAACGGTGTTTTCAATAACACCCCGATCATTTACGGGTTCAACGGATTCAGCGTATACTCAAGCATCCTGAACCGCAATCTGCTGTCCTTTTACTGGAACGATCTCCGGATTGATATGGGCAGAGAAAGCGTCAGCCGTTATGCGACATTAGGAAACAGGGCTAATTTATACAGCCTGCTTTACGGAAAATATTATATGACGGAAAAAACAAACGGGGCCGGCGTGCCGTACGGGTTCAAAAAAATCATGGAATCATCCCATTATGCGGTTTATCAAAATCAATATATGCTTCCGTTCGTACGGACAGCTGATCGCGTATATAACGAGGACGATCTGAAAAAAGCGCCCGCCCTTGCCAGAGAACGGGCAATGCTTGACGGGATCATCACGGAATCAAGCGCAGCCAACACGAAAAAAGCGCCTGAGGCGAAAAATATGATCCGTCAGGCAAAGGTAACGGCCGACCATGCGGATTATCAAGACGGCATCCTGACGGTAAACGAAGACGGCGGCCTGATCATTACGCCGCAAGCCGCTAAGATGGACGGCGGCGATTATTACGTCAGCTTTTATTTGAAGAATAAAGCGAAGGACCAGGGCTTTACATTAAAAGTGAACGATTACACGACAACGAGAAAATCGAATCAATCCATTTACAAAACAGGTGTCAACGATCTTACTGTCAGAGTGCCGAAAACAAAAAACATCCAAATCCGTCTGCCGAAAGGATCGTATCAGCTTGACAGGCTGGCGCTTTACGAAGAACGGTACGATACGCTGAAAAACGCATACCGAAAAGCGGAAAAAGAACCGCGGGCCGATCTCAGATGGCGCGGAAATACGCTTCATATCTCGTATGAAAACAAAACCCGCGCACCGTATATCATGCTTCCGATTCCATATGAAAAAGGCTGGGAGCTGAAGATAAACGGCAGAAAAGAACAGATTGAAAAAGCGGATTATTCCTTTATCGGATTTAAAGCGCAAAAAGGAAAAAACGATATTCAATTAACGTATTACCCGCCGTTTTTTAAACCCGCGGCCGCTCTATCGGTGATCAGCCTCGTGTTTGCCGCATTATATGTGAGAAGACAAAAAAAGCCCGGCTCTTAAACAGAGCCGAGCTTTAATTTTTTCTGCAGTTTTTCCTCGCTGAAAATCCAGCCCGTGTAGGAAGAGAGAAGCTCTAAATCATGACTGAGGTGGACGATGGCGACAAAAGGATAGTGGCCTTTGCTCCGGTAGCGCAAATCAATAAAGCGCACCTCATAATGATCTTTAAAAGTATCGACCTCCCACCTGTAAACGGGGGAAAATGAAAGAAAGGCTGCAATATTTTCGTCCTGTTTCGCGGCCTTCATCACATCGGTTTCCGGAACGGGCACGCGGTTGAATGTATCCAATATCACGACATGGCCGTCAAGGCTTCTGCCGACATAAAAGGCATGCGCCGTCGTCACGGCGATACGCCACTGCCTGAATTTCATCGTCGGCGAAATAATGATGGTTTCAATCTCCTCTTCAATCATTTCGCGCAGCCTTCGCTTTATCCGCAGCTGCATCAAAAACCGGACGGCGTAATATCCTGCAAGGATGATATAAAGCATCAGAAATGTCACGCCCGGATGACCTCCGATATACCAAACGGCAATCGCGGCCAAATGGCTGACGAAAATAAACGGATCAAAGGTATTGATTAAACCGAGAGCGATCCATTTTCTCGAAAACGGGCGGATGGCCTGTGTGCCGTATGCGTTAAAAATGTCAACAAACACATGCAAAACGACAGCCAGAAGCGTCCACAGCCACAGGTGCAAAAAGTTCGCTTCCGGATAAAACATAAACAAAATGCCCGGAATCAGAACGGACCAAAATAATACGGCGGGAATGGAGTGCGTGAATCCTCTATGATTTCGAATATAAACGGCATTATTTTTCAGCTTCAATATGGTATCAATATCAGGTGCCTGAGAGCCGGCAAGCGCGGCGATCATAACTGCCTGAGACATGGGGGTGTGCATGCCGACGGCAGGATCAAGAGTTGCGATTCCGCCAAGCGCGATACCCATGACAACGTGAGTGCCAGTATCCATTGTTGACCTCCTAGCAGGCGTTAAAAATCAGCCGCCCGCATATTTCGCATTATAAGATATTCCCCATTTTCTGTTTGCCCAATCATGGCGTTTATCCGCCGTTCTCATATGTTTCCGCTTTTTCTTTATCACTATTTAATGTAACATATTATCGTAACGTGCCCTTAGTTTACACCAAAATACAGTGTCAAGAAAAGCGGAACCCGAAACATCTGAGGAGAAGATATGAACGCACTTGAAGAAAAAATGAAACAAAAAGATATAGACAAATTTCGCGAGGACTTAATTACATGGTTCGAAAGAGAACAGAGAATTCTGCCGTGGAGAGAAAATCAGGACCCGTATCGGGTGTGGGTGTCAGAGGTGATGCTGCAGCAGACGCGCGTAGATACCGTCATTCCTTATTTCCGGCGGTTTGTTGAGCAATTTCCGACCGTTTCGGCGCTCGCTGAAGCCGATGAGGAAAAAGTGCTCAAAGCCTGGGAAGGGCTAGGTTATTACTCCCGTGTAAGAAATCTGCAAAGTGCCGTAAAAGAAGTACATGAGCGGTACGGGGGAGTCGTCCCTGCCGGGGAAAAGGAATTTGGCGGACTGAAAGGCGTCGGCCCTTATACAAAAGGCGCCGTGCTCAGCATCGCATACAACAAACCGATTCCCGCCGTAGACGGCAATGTGATGCGTGTCATGTCGAGAATTCTTTCCATATGGGACGATATCGCAAAACCTAAAACCAGAACCATTTTCGAACAGGCAGTATCCGCTTTCATTTCTCATGAAAAACCGTCTGAATTCAATCAGGGTTTAATGGAGCTCGGCGCGATCATCTGCACCCCGAAATCGCCGTCATGCCTGCTTTGCCCCGTACAAAAGCACTGTTCGGCATTTGCGGAAGGGACAGAGCGGGAGCTGCCCGTTAAAAGCAAAAAGAAAAAGCCCGGAATAAAAACAATGGCAGCCGTTGTGCTGACAGACGAACAAGGCGATGTCTATATTCATAAACGGCCGCCAAAAGGCTTGCTCGCCAACTTGTGGGAGTTTCCGAATACCGAAACCCAGAAAGGAATCAAAACCGAAAGAGAGCAGCTTGAAGCCTATTTAGAAAAAGAGATGGGAATAACCGCTGAAATCGGGGAGCTGGAAGGCATCGTAGAACATGTTTTCACCCATCTCGTCTGGAATATTTCGGTCTTTTTCGGTAAAGTAAAACAAGTGTCGGATACAACGGAATTCATACGGGTCACAAAAGAGGAGCTCAAGGAATACGCATTTCCCGTTTCCCATCAAAAGATATGGAAAATGGCGGAAGAAAGCGGCCGCTAAAAAGCGTCAGTCATAGCTGACGCTAGTGCCGTGGCCGTAATCCGCTTCATTCCGTTTCAGTCCGCCGCGGGCTTCGATTTCCTGAATCAGTTCCCGGTATTTGGACTGGCCTTCTTCGTTTAAATACGGCATAATTTGCTGGAAGGCATGATGGAAATAGGCGAGCTCTGAATCTCTCCAATCTTGTTTGGGCATCATGGCCAATTCGTCCATATCACGTCCGACATACATATAAAAGACCCCTTTCAACAGATATTGCTTTTATTGTTTGTTGAATGAAAAGAACTATACACAGCAAGGAGCTGAGGAAAAATGGAACAAAATAAATGCGCACTGATCACGGGAAGCAGCCGAGGCGTCGGGAAAGCAGCCGCCATCAGACTCGCGGAAAAAGGATACAATATCGTCATCAATTACGCCCGCAGTAAAAAAGCGGCATTAGAAACCGCCGAAGAAATTGAAAAACTCGGCGTTAAAACGCTCGTTATTAAAGCTAATGTCGGCCAGCCGGCAAAAATCAAAGACATGTTCCGCCAGATTGACGAAACATTCGGCAGACTGGACGTGTTCGTCAATAATGCGGCTTCAGGCGTGCTGAGACCTGTTATGGAACTCGAAGAAACACACTGGGACTGGACGATGAATATCAACGCGAAAGCATTGCTTTTCTGCGCCCAGGAAGCGGCAAAGATGATGGAGAAAAACGGAGGCGGCCACATCGTCAGCATCAGCTCGCTCGGCAGCATCCGCTATCTTGAAAACTATACGACTGTCGGTGTCTCAAAAGCCGCTTTAGAATCGTTAACCCGTTATCTGGCGGTTGAGCTTTCTCCGAAAAACATCATCGTAAACGCGGTGTCAGGCGGAGCGATTGATACGGACGCGCTGAAGCATTTCCCTAACAGAGATGAACTGCTGGAAGATGCCCGCCAAAATACGCCGGCCGGCAGAATGGTCGAGATTAAAGATATGATCGACACGGTGGAGTTTTTAGTTTCTTCAAAAGCGGACATGATCCGCGGCCAGACCATCATTATTGACGGCGGACGCTCTCTGCTCGTATAAGTTTTAAAAAAAGATGAATAGCCTTATCGTCTCCTGCGCATTCTAAAGTGCGTGGAGGTGATAACAATGGCAAACTCAAAATACAGCAAAACAGACGTTCAGCAGGTGAAAAGACAAAACCAGCAATCAGCTTCCGGTCAGGGTCAATACGGCACTGAATTCGGCAGTGAAACTGATGCGCAGCAGGTTAGAAAGCAAAACCAATCTGCTGAACAAAACAAACAGCAAAACAGCTAATCACTGAAACGAAAAAGCACTTCATCTTCGGATGGAAGTGCTTTTTTCTGTTGCCAAAACGACAAAACTTGTGATTCCTCTACAGAATGAGTCAAAGGGTTTTCCGGCGTAAAATCGAAATGGTAAGGAGTATCAACCTAAAGCCTAAGGAGGAACCCGATGTCAGAGTTTGAAAAGCTTGTAAGTGAACAGATGAAAATCATGGATCAGCTTCTCGAGCTGCAGTCAGAACTTGACCGCTGCCGGCAGGTGGAAGCGGAACTCATCAGTCTGGAAAGAGATGCAAAGCTGGACAATGTACAGGACGAAATTGCGACAAAGCGAAAAGACCTGGCCGGCATACAGGAGTTATTCCAAAGGCAGACAGAGCAAGTCATCCAGTCTTATCGCAGCACGGAAAAGCCGTCTTCCTATGTGCAGAAATGAATGTGCCATTCCGGAAGCGGAGTGGTTCTTTTATTTTCATTTTTTAATTCGTAACGTTATAATAGTGAAAAGACTTGTCGGAAAGCAATTGCGGCTGCATTGACTGCAGGGCTTTACAGAAAGTAGGGGAGAAATATGGGATATCCCAAGGAAGGAGAAACCATTCAAATTCACAGCTATAAGCATAACGGGCTGCTTCATCGAATTTGGAATGAAACGACGATTTTAAAAAGTACGGAATTGTGTATCATCGGAGCCAACGACCGGACAATGGTGACGGAATCCGACGGACGGACGTGGGTGACGAGAGAGCCGGCGATCTGCTACTTTCATGCCCGTCAGTGGTTTAACGTCATCGGAATGCTGAGAGATGACGGGGTACACTATTATTGCAACATCAGCTCGCCGTTCGCTTATGACGGAGAGGCCATCAAATATATTGATTACGATTTGGATGTCAAGGTGTTTCCGGATATGACGTATAACATTCTTGACGAGGATGAATACGATGACCACCGCAAATCAATGAATTACCCTAAAGAGATCGACAGCATTCTGAAGGAGTATCTGAATACGCTGCTGCACTGGATTCATCAGCGGAAAGGACCGTTTGCTCCGGAATTTGTTGATATGTGGTATGAACGGTATCTGCGCTATACAAAATAAAGAATACAATAAAAAACCTGTTGGGGTGTCAACAGGTTTTTCACATGGGCTCACACGCCTTAAAGAGAGAGGGGGATAAAGTGTGGGCGTAATCAGACGCTATATGCAATTTGTAAAACCTTATAAAAAACAAATTTTTATCACAGTGTTAATTGGCATTATAAAATTCTCCATCCCGCTGGCTCTCCCGCTTCTGTTAAAATACGTGGTCGATGACATTATTCAAGGGAGCGGAACGGCAAGCGCTAAAACATCATCGCTATTCACGATAATGGGCATCATGTTCGTGCTGTTTTTAATTCTGCGTCCCCCGGTAGAGTACTATCGGCAATACTTCGCACAATGGACGGGCAGCCGGGTGCTCTACGATATCAGGGGGGTATTGTTTGATCATATTCAAAAATTGAGCCTGAGGTTTTATGCCAACACGAGAACGGGCGAAGTCATTTCCCGGGTGATAAATGATGTCGAACAGACAAAAGACTTTGTCATAACGGGACTGATGAATATCTGGCTTGATATGATGACGGTGCTGATCGTCATCTGTATTATGTTTACACTCGATGTGAAGCTGACATTGATATCTGTCATTTTGTTTCCGTTATACGGAATTTCAGTGAAATACTTTTACGGCCGTCTCCGAAAACTGACACGTGAGCGTTCTCAGGCACTCGCCCAAGTTCAGGGACATTTGCACGAAAGAGTTCAGGGGATGCCCGTTATCAGAAGTTTCGCCATTGAAGATTATGAACAAGCCAATTTTGATGAAAAAAACGGACATTTTCTGGACAAAGCGATCCGTCATACGAATTGGAACGCGAAAACGTTCGCAGTTGTGAATACCATTACGGATTTGGCGCCGCTGCTTGTTATCGCGTTTGCGGGTTATTTTGTCATAAACGGCCCGCTTACGGTAGGGACGATGGTTGCGTTCGTCGGCTATATTGACAGAATGTACAATCCGGTCAGAAGATTGATCAACTCATCGACGACGCTGACCCAGTCGATCGCTTCAATGGACCGCATATTTGAATTTATCGACGAGCCGTATGAACTGACTGATAAACCGAATGCACTAAAAGCTGACGGCATTAAGGGTGAAGTTGAATTCCGAAATGTCTCGTTCCGTTATGAGGAAGGAAAAGAAACGATTTTGCAGGACGTTTCCTTAAAGGTGACAAAAGGGGAAACCGTCGCGCTCGTTGGGATGAGCGGCGGCGGAAAATCGACGCTTGTCAGCCTCATACCGCGTTTTTATGATGTATCCGGCGGCAGCCTGCTGATTGACGGCGCAGATATTCGCGATTATGAAGCGAGAAGCCTCCGCAATCAAGTCGGAATGGTTCTTCAGGATACGTTTCTGTTCAGTGAGACGATTCGTGAAAATATCGCTATCGGTAAACCGGGAGCGTCTCTGGATGAGGTGGTTGCGGCTGCGAAAGCGGCAAATGCCCATGAATTTATTATGAACTTCCCCGAAGGCTACGAAACCAAAGTCGGCGAACGGGGCGTCAAATTGTCAGGCGGGCAGAAGCAGCGGATTTCGATCGCCCGTGTATTCTTAAAAAATCCGCCGCTGCTGATCTTGGATGAAGCGACATCGGCTCTTGATCTTGAAAGTGAACACTACATTCAGGAAGCGATGGAAAAGCTTGCGAAAAACCGGACGACTTTTATCGTCGCCCACAGGCTGTCCACGATTACGCACGCGGATAAAATTGTCGTCATGGAAAACGGCGCCGTCGTCGAAACCGGCACGCACGAGGAATTAATGGCCCAAGGCGGCCAGTACAGACACTTATTTACGATTCAGAATTTGAACTGATACAAAAACGTATGCCGTCCGAATGGGCGGCATACGTTTTTTTGAATGCAAAAAAACCCGGTTTTACGGAAGCACCGGGTTACTCTTCGTCTGTTTCTAATTCGCTGTCTTTCGGGTGGTATGTCTGAAAACTCGTAATTAGTGTATCGAGATGCTCCAGCTGCTCGCGGTATTCCGCAACCGCAGCCATAATGCTGAGCATATTGTAATCAAGCAGTTCATCCTCGCAGTTCTGCTGATTTTTCAAGAAAGACTTCGTCAAAAGCTGTTTATATCTTATGCTTTCTTCAGCATCGTCATCATGCGGTTTGATCTTGCCGACCGTCCGCATCAGAATCCTTTCGTGCCAATGAAGCAGATAATCAATTTCTTCTGTCAGCGTCTCCTGAAATTCCTCCGGCATATGATAAATCTCGTTTTCATAGCGGTGCAGCTTTTTCAGCGTATCAAGCGCCCGATTTGCCGTAATAATCGCCTGTCTGAATAAAACAAGCTTGCGCGACTTTACATACGTCGTTTTCTTAAAGTAGCTTCTCTCCTCTTTATAAAGAAGGTACGTATGATCAAGCTTCATCATTTTTTCCTTCAGCTTCTCAATATCCTCTTTCAATATCGAGTGTTCCGTGGACTGACGCATCGTCAGCCTGATCCATTTCATGATCTCATCGGTATATTCAACCGTATGATGAGTCAGCTTCGTTTCGTATTTCGGCGGAAGAAACACAAGGTTCACAATAAAAGAAGACAGCACGCCTAAAATAACGGTGCTTGTTCGTATCAGAGCGAACGTCAGGAAGCTGTTTCCCGGTGTTTCTAAAATCGCGATAACCGTCACGAGCGCAATCGAAATGGTGTGTTCAATTTTCAGTTTTAACATGATCGTGATGACAATCACTGCGGTCAATCCGATCATAATCGGACTCGGTCCGAAAATCAGTCCGAATACCGTAGCGATGACAGCGCCGATGATATTTGCCTGAACCTGATCAATAATGATAAGAAAAGACCTGTAAATAGAGGGCTGTATGGCAAATATAGCTGCAATCCCGGCAAAGATCGGCGACGGAAGTCCGATCCATGATGCTAAGTAGAGCGCGAGCGTAATCGCAATCCCTGTTTTAAAAATGCGGGCACCAAGTTTCATTGGTTTGTGCGTGCATTCCTTTCTCTAATAAATTATGTGCCGAACGAACGGCTGACACTTACATTTCCCTGTCGGCTGATTTGCTAAACAATAAAGTAATATACAGGGATCATACCAATTATTCAAGGTCTTTTTTTGAAAAAACCATTATCTCACAAATCGGACAAAAAGAAAAAGCGGAAGCCCCGGGCTCCCGCTTGTTTCAGAAGTTATTTTTTCATATGTCTGAACGCATCTTCAACGGCTTGTAAAGTGGCGTCGATATCCTCTTCAGTATGTGCGGTTGTGATAAACCAAGCTTCATACTTCGACGGAGCGAGATTGATGCCGCGTTCAAGCATCAGCTTGAAGAACTTGGCGAATGCTTCTCCGTCCGTATTTTCCGCCTGCTCGTAATTGACGATTTTTTCATCAGTGAAGTAAACCGTGAGCGCGCCTTTTAAACGGTTGACGGTGATGGTAATGCCATGTGTCTCCGCATGGGCGAGAATGCCTTGCTCAAGTCTGGCGCCGAGCTCATCAAGCCGCTCGTAAACGCCTTCTTCCTTCAGCACTTCCAGGCAGGCGATGCCTGATAGGATAGATGCCGGGTTTCCGGCCATCGTGCCGGCTTGATATGCCGGGCCGAGCGGAGCAACCTGCTCCATGATCTCTTTTTTGCCTCCGTAAGCGCCGATCGGCAAGCCGCCCCCGATAATTTTACCGAGCGCCGTTAAATCAGGCTTCACTTGAAGAAGATCCTGCGCGCCTCCGTACATAAAACGGAACGCCGTGATCACTTCATCATAAATGACGAGCGCGCCCGCTTTATGGGTCAATTCATTTACCTGTTCTAAAAATCCTTCTTCAGGTTCAACGATGCCGAAGTTGCCGACGATCGGCTCGACGAGAACCGCTGCAATTTCTGAACCCCATTTATCCAGCGCGGCTTTGTAGCTTTCAATGTCATTGAAAGGAACGGTAATGACCTCATTGGCGATGCTTTTCGGCACGCCGGCGGAATCAGGGGTGCCGAGCGTAGACGGGCCGGAACCCGCAGCGACAAGTACGAGATCAGAATGGCCGTGATAGCAGCCGGCGAATTTAATGATTTTTGTGCGGCCTGTATAAGCGCGTGCAACCCGGATCGTTGTCATCACCGCTTCAGTGCCTGAGTTTACGAATCGTACTTTATCAAGTGAAGGAATGGCCTCCTTCAGCATTTTGGCGAAAGTGACCTCATGTTTGGTCGGCGTCCCGTACAGCACGCCGTTTTCCGCCGCTGTTTTAATCGCTTCAGTAATATGCGGATGGGCATGTCCGGTAATAATCGGACCGTAAGCCGCTAAATAATCGATATACTGATTCCCGTCTACATCCCAGAAATAAGCGCCGTTCGCTTTTTCCATCGCAACGGGTGAACCGCCGCCTACCGCTTTATAGGATCTGGACGGGCTGTTCACGCCTCCGACGATATGCTCTAACGCTTCCTTATGAAGTTCAACTGATTTTGTATACAAAAAATGACCCTCCTAATATCTCCTTACATCATGTTCTATTGTAGCATGCTTCATTGCGAGCACAACGGGTTCATGCTTTCAGAAAAGAGCCGGGGGATAACGGTTGTAATCTTAACGTGAATTGGATACGCTTAATAAAAAACCCGGAGGTATAAGAAATGACGATTGAAATCGGACAAACAGCACCGGATATGAAATTAGTGAATGACAGCGGGGAAGAAGTAGCATTGACGGATTTTAAAGGGAAGTACGTCGTTCTCTATTTTTATCCGAAAGACATGACACCCGGATGCACGACGGAAGCATGTGATTTCCGTGATCAGCACGAAAGTTTCGCGGGACTTGATGCGGTTATCATCGGAGTAAGCCCTGACAGCCGTGATAAACATGAAAAATTTAAGCAAAAACACGATCTTCCTTTCCAGCTCCTCGTTGATGATGAGCACAAACTGGCGGAAGCTTTTGATGTGTGGAAGCTGAAGAAGAATTTTGGGAAAGAATATATGGGTATCGAGCGATCCACTTTTTTGTTAGACAAAGAAGGCCGTCTTGTGAAGGAGTGGAGGAAGGTAAAAGTGAAAGATCACGTTGCCGAGGCGCTTCGCGAATTGGAACAAATTGCGTCTAATTAATGGACAAATGCTGAACTCACGGGGTTTTCTTCAGATTACATTTGACAGGAGACCGGAAAAAGATGTACACTAATTATAAACATTATAAAGTAAGAATCTTTTTTAGAAGAGAGGTGCATGACGGATGGCTGCACATGAATTAAAAGAAGCCTTAGACACGTTGAAGGATACGGGAGTCCGGATTACTCCTCAACGTCATGCCATTCTGGAATATCTCGTGGATTCTATGGCACATCCGACAGCGGACGATATATATAAAGCCTTGGAAGGGAAATTCCCTAATATGAGTGTTGCGACAGTGTATAACAATTTGCGTGTATTCCGGGAAGCGGGGCTTGTAAAGGAACTGACGTACGGAGATGCGTCCAGCAGATTTGACTTTGTCACCTCTGACCATTATCACGCCATTTGTGAAAGCTGCGGAAAAATCGTGGACTTCCATTATCCCGGGCTTGACGAAGTGGAACAGCTTGCTGCTCACGTCACAGGGTTTAAGGTAAGCCACCACCGTTTGGAGATTTACGGCGTCTGCCAAGAATGTTCCAAAAAAGAAAACCACTAAACGAAGCTGACCGCTTTGATACGGTCAGCTTCGTTTATTTTACACTGTTTTTTCTGTTATAAGACTCATCGAACGCTTGGCCTTCCAATCCTTTATCCAATGTAAGCGGCTCTCTGCAATGCATGCACATATCCACTCTGCCCAGAATCTTCGTTTCTTTCTCGCAAGCGGGGCACATCACCCGGACCGCTTTTGTGGACAGCATGCCGATCCAAAAATAAACGGCGGTGCTGAGTCCGATCGACAGCAGGCCGAGAATCATAAACAAGCTGGCAAGCAAAACAGACTGCTTAAAGAACAGCCCGATGTACATAATGATAAACCCAACGAAAACCAAACTTAACGCAAACGTTCTGATCTTATTAATTTTGCTTGAGTATTTCGCCATGTCCATCCCCCTCTCGTTTAACTATAGCACAAAACATATGGCATATTCTTCATGTTTTCGTAAGAAAAGGGAAGAATAAATATGGCACCTGAAAGGAAATTTGTTATAATAGTGCAATGTGTTTAGAAAAAAGGACTTTCATGTTTTATCATAGAAATGTAGAAACAATAGCTAGTGAAACAATCGCATTGGAGGAATCGTAATGGACAATCTTCTCCGTCCAATTTACCAAGAAAGAGCAAGTCATCCCGATACGCTGGCCGTCCTTATGATTGAGAGAAGGAGTAAAGCATCATCCATCACGGATAACTTTGATGCGGTCATGCTTGTCATTGTCAAACAGGCTGATGAACCTCTTTTTATAAAGCATTATGAATTCGAACACAAAACCGCTTCTTTACATATTGTAACGGATGCTCTGCTTCAGGAATGGATTCTGCTTGGGACAAATAGAAGAGTCATAGATTGGATCATCAACGGCAAAGTGCTGTTTGACCGCAATGAATATATATCTGAACTCAATGACCGGCTCAGCACTTTTCCTTTCGCCGAGCGGAAATTAAAGATCGGAATGGAATACGGCAAGCTGATCAGAAGATTTGTAGAAGGAAAAGCGTTTTTTGAAGCTGATCATTTTCTGGATGCATATTATGCGGTAGTGCACGCTCTTCACCACTTGGCCCGCATAGAAGTGATTGACCGGGGGTTTTATCCCGAAACGACAGTCTGGAACCAGGTCCGTCACATTGAGCCGCAGGTATATAAGCTATATTCCGAACTTGTCGAGAGTCACGAAAGCTTGGAGAAAAGGCTCGAATTATTATTCTTAGCAAATGATTTTCTCATCCATTCAAAAGCTGAAATCGGTTCTGCGCACCTTTTTCAGGTGATGAAAGAAAAAGAAATGTGGCAGTTTGGAGAATTGCTTCAGCACCCTGAACTGGTGCACTTCACCCAAGATCTCGGTGTCATGCTTGATTACCTGACGGAAAAAGGCTTTGTTGAAGTATCTCAAATAGAGACCAAAGGGCAGGAAGTATATCATCGAGGATATTCTTTCAAAAAAAGTGTTGACGCTGAATCATAGGCATGGTATATTATTAAACGTCGCTGATGCGCTTCACCAAAAAGCTCACAGCGGCGGAGAAATAAAAACAAAAAAACATTTGACAGCAAATTGCTGAAATGTTATACTGAAAAAGTCGCCTCGAGATGAGGTTGAGATGATCTTTGAAAACTAAACAAGACAAAACGTACCTGTTAATTCAAAGTTTTAAATAAATCGCACAGCGATGTGCGTAGTCAGTCAAACTACTTTATCGGAGAGTTTGATCCTGGCTCAGGACGAACGCTGGCGGCGTGCCTAATACATGCAAGTCGAGCGGACAGATGGGAGCTTGCTCCCTGATGTTAGCGGCGGACGGGTGAGTAACACGTGGGTAACCTGCCTGTAAGACTGGGATAACTCCGGGAAACCGGGGCTAATACCGGATGGTTGTTTGAACCGCATGGTTCAGACATAAAAGGTGGCTTCGGCTACCACTTACAGATGGACCCGCGGCGCATTAGCTAGTTGGTGAGGTAACGGCTCACCAAGGCGACGATGCGTAGCCGACCTGAGAGGGTGATCGGCCACACTGGGACTGAGACACGGCCCAGACTCCTACGGGAGGCAGCAGTAGGGAATCTTCCGCAATGGACGAAAGTCTGACGGAGCAACGCCGCGTGAGTGATGAAGGTTTTCGGATCGTAAAGCTCTGTTGTTAGGGAAGAACAAGTGCCGTTCAAATAGGGCGGCACCTTGACGGTACCTAACCAGAAAGCCACGGCTAACTACGTGCCAGCAGCCGCGGTAATACGTAGGTGGCAAGCGTTGTCCGGAATTATTGGGCGTAAAGGGCTCGCAGGCGGTTTCTTAAGTCTGATGTGAAAGCCCCCGGCTCAACCGGGGAGGGTCATTGGAAACTGGGGAACTTGAGTGCAGAAGAGGAGAGTGGAATTCCACGTGTAGCGGTGAAATGCGTAGAGATGTGGAGGAACACCAGTGGCGAAGGCGACTCTCTGGTCTGTAACTGACGCTGAGGAGCGAAAGCGTGGGGAGCGAACAGGATTAGATACCCTGGTAGTCCACGCCGTAAACGATGAGTGCTAAGTGTTAGGGGGTTTCCGCCCCTTAGTGCTGCAGCTAACGCATTAAGCACTCCGCCTGGGGAGTACGGTCGCAAGACTGAAACTCAAAGGAATTGACGGGGGCCCGCACAAGCGGTGGAGCATGTGGTTTAATTCGAAGCAACGCGAAGAACCTTACCAGGTCTTGACATCCTCTGACAATCCTAGAGATAGGACGTCCCCTTCGGGGGCAGAGTGACAGGTGGTGCATGGTTGTCGTCAGCTCGTGTCGTGAGATGTTGGGTTAAGTCCCGCAACGAGCGCAACCCTTGATCTTAGTTGCCAGCATTCAGTTGGGCACTCTAAGGTGACTGCCGGTGACAAACCGGAGGAAGGTGGGGATGACGTCAAATCATCATGCCCCTTATGACCTGGGCTACACACGTGCTACAATGGACAGAACAAAGGGCAGCGAAACCGCGAGGTTAAGCCAATCCCACAAATCTGTTCTCAGTTCGGATCGCAGTCTGCAACTCGACTGCGTGAAGCTGGAATCGCTAGTAAT
>NZ_CP091421.1:850000-2947500 GCF_021729365.1 Bacillus sp. R45
ACTATCAATATAAGTTTCTTGCTTGTATCGTATATACTGCATTACCATTTGAAAAAACTTTACTAAAACCATTGACACCTTATAAAATGCATGTTATATTTATATACGTCGGTTGAACACGACGGATTACATGCCGGTGTGGCGGAATTGGCAGACGCGCACGACTCAAAATCGTGTTCCTTCTGGAGTGCCGGTTCGACCCCGGCCACCGGTATACAAAGGCTTCTACAATATGTAGAAGCCTTTTTTGTTGTATGAAAATATCTCCAAGGCTTGTGAAAACATGATACCTGCAGCAGGAGGAGCTGAAAAGGAAACACCGATTCGGCCGTGGAGTTAAATCTTTCCGATCGGGCTGTTTTTGCTATTAACACTGTTTCTCAGCTGGTGGGGCGGCCATTCAAAAGCGCGCATTATTGGCAGCGGTTATTGCAGTATTTGCTCTTTTTATGTTTCAGCGCTTTCCTGCAGGCGAGCTTGTTACCCATTTTATTAAGGGCGGAAACGAATTGATCAATGTTATTATTATGTTATCGCTGATTTGGGCCGTAACACCAGTAGCTGAAAATCTGGGATTATCGAAATATGTTACTTTTCATTTAATCATGGATCCCTCATATGTTTATTGCGCTGTCTCTTTTTATACTGGGGGCTGTTATCTCCTATTTTATCGGGTCATCCTGGGGGACTTGGGACGCTCGGCGTAACGCTGGCGGTTCAGTTACATACCAGCTTATTATTAGCGAGCGGAACATTTGGTTTGCTTCTCCCCTCAGTGATAATACGGTGTTGGGGATCAATGTTGCGAAGTATGCCCGTTCGAAGCTTGTTCCGGCGATTAACGCCGCGGGGATCTCCGTTGTGTTATACGGTGCGTATTTTTCAGATAACAAATACTTTTTGAAGGCGTTATCCGAAATTGGGATAACGCCTTTTTAATGAGCTGTTATACTTGAGAAAAAAAGAGGTGATGACATTGAAGCAGATTATTGCAATGGGCGGCGGGGGGTTTTCCATGGAGCCGGATCATCTTGTGCTGGATCAGTATATTTTAGAGCAGTCGGCGCGGTCAAAGCCGAAAGTTTGTTTTTTGCCGACGGCAAGCGGAGATTCGGAGAAATATACCGGCAGGTTTTATCAGGCCTTTCAAAAGCTGCGGTGTGAGCCGGATCACTTGTCGCTGTTTAAACCGTCGGGTTCTGATCTCAGATCCTTTCTCATGAAGAAAGATATTATATATGTCGGCGGCGGAAATACGCGCAATATGCTTGTCTTATGGAAAGAGTGGGGGCTTGACCTTATTCTTCGTGAGGCTTGGGAAAACGGCATCATCTTAGCGGGTCTCAGCGCCGGAGCGATTTGCTGGTATGAAGAAGGGGTGACGGATTCAGCGGGGGATTTGCGAGAGTTAACAGCTTTAGGATTTTTGCCGGGCAGCTTTTGTCCGCACTATGACGGAGAATCAGAGCGCCGGCCGGTGTATCACCGTCTGATTTCCGAAAAGAAACTCAGGGAGGGCTATGCCGCTGATGACGGCGCTGCGCTTCATTATAAAGACGGTCAGCTGTTCCTGGCTGTCTCATCCCGGGAAACCGCAAAGGGTTATCGGGTTTTTAATACCGAAGAAGGCGTTCGGGAAACAGAGCTTATGACCATTCCGTTATCTGAATTTTGATAATATGCTTTTTTTTGTACACAACTTATGTTACGATGAGAGCGAAATCAATAGTTACTGGGGGTGCCCGTCTGAGCGGGCTGAGAGAGAAGCGGCGGCTTCTTAACCCTTTGGACCTGATCTGGTTCGTACCAGCGTGGGGAAGTAAAGGTTTTATTATTGTTGAGGAAAACAATAATAGTTTCTTTCTGACTGCAAAACCGGGTTCTTCTTTGAACCCGGTTTTTTTGTGCTGGTGCTGAGCTTGGTTCTGTTATTCAAATGATAAAGGAGAGATTTGTATGCAAAATCAATCAGTACAGCAAGCGAACATTTCCATTATGTCGAGTTTTTCCGGCAGTAAAAAGGTTTATGCAGAAGGTTCTTCGCCCGACATACGAGTGCCGATGCGGGAAATCAGCCTGAGTGCGACTACGGGGGCATTCGGGGAAGAGGAGAATGCGCCGGTCCGTGTTTATGATACGAGCGGACCGTATACAGACCCGGATGTACAGATTGATATTCATGAAGGTCTGGGGGCGCTCCGCACAAAGTGGATTACCGGGCGCGGAGATGTAGAAGAATATAACGGACGGACCGTGAGACCTGAAGACAACGGCTATAAAAAAGAGGGCAGTACCGCCGAATACCCCGGCCTGCAGCGGAAACCGCTTCGGGCCAAGCCGGGGAAAAATGTAACACAATTGCATTATGCGAGAAAAGGCATCATTACGCCGGAAATGGAGTTTATCGCTATACGTGAGCATGTGTCTCCCGAATTTGTCAGAGACGAGGTAGCCAGCGGCCGGGCGATTATTCCTTCTAACGTCAACCACCCGGAAAGCGAGCCGATGATTATCGGCCGGAATTTTCATGTGAAAATTAATGCCAATATCGGCAACTCGGCTGTTACATCTTCTATCGAAGAAGAAGTCGAAAAAATGACGTGGGCGATTCGCTGGGGCGCTGATACGATGATGGATTTATCCACGGGAAAAGACATTCATACGACGCGTGAATGGATTATCCGCAACTGCCCCGTGCCTGTGGGGACGGTGCCGATTTATCAGGCGCTTGAAAAAGTTAATGGCATTGCCGAGGATTTAACGTGGGACATTTATCGTGACACATTGATTGAGCAGGCGGAGCAGGGCGTGGATTATTTCACCATTCATGCCGGCGTACTGCTTCGTTACGTCCCGTTAACGGCTAAACGCACGACGGGAATCGTATCCCGCGGCGGGGCGATTATGGCGCAATGGTGCCTGGCTCATCATCAGGAAAGCTTTCTGTACACGCATTTTGAAGAAATTTGTGAAATCATGAAGAGCTATGATATCGCTTTTTCACTTGGTGACGGGCTTCGTCCGGGTTCGATTGCGGATGCCAATGATGAAGCGCAGTTTGCGGAATTGGAGACTCTCGGAGAATTGACGGAGATTGCGTGGAAGCACGATGTGCAAGTGATGATCGAAGGACCGGGTCATGTGCCGATGCATAAAATTAAGGAAAACATGGACAAGCAGCTGGAAATTTGTAAAGAGGCGCCTTTTTACACGCTCGGCCCATTAACAACGGATATCGCTCCGGGCTATGACCACATTACTTCAGCAATCGGCGCGGCGATGATCGGCTGGTACGGGACGGCGATGCTTTGCTATGTCACGCCGAAGGAGCATTTGGGGCTGCCGAATCGTGATGATGTAAGAGAAGGCGTCATTACGTACAAAATCGCGGCACATGCCGCAGACCTTGCTAAAGGGCATCCGGGTGCACAGATCCGTGACGATGCTCTGTCTAAGGCGCGGTTTGAATTCCGGTGGCGTGATCAATTTCATTTGTCGCTTGATCCTGAAAGAGCAATGGAATATCATGATGAAACACTGCCGGCTGAAGGCGCAAAAACGGCTCACTTCTGTTCGATGTGCGGCCCTAAGTTCTGCAGCATGAGAATTTCTCAGGATATTCGTGATTATGCGAAGGAAAACGGACTTACTGAAGACGAGGCCGTCAATGAAGGGCTGAAAGAAAAAGCAAAAGAGTTTGCAGAGAAGGGAAGCCGCTTATATCAATAAAAGAAAAGATGAAGATGGAGTGTACCCATCTTCATCTTTTTTAGAAAAACGGTGAACGGCGAAGCGGCGGAATGCTCTGCTCGAAGCGGAATATATTTTCCGGATCATATTTCGTTTTGACTTGACGGAGGCGGTGAACATTTTCTCCGTAATACGTTTGCAGCCAGTTTCTGATTTCTCTATCAGGCCAATTCACATAATCCCCCATCGTTTCTCTTGATAGGGACGTTCTCAGTCCTTCGATCCAGCGGACATTTTGTCTTTCTTCTTCAGCAGATGTCCAAGTTGTAATATATTCTTGGGCAATGATTGCGTTGCGATAGTAGAATGCCGTTTGGTCCGGAGCGATCCGTCCGGCCGCCCCGCCGAGAGATTGCTGCCAGACACTGGCGTTTTCGTTCGGAGCGTGCTCTAAATAGCGCTTTAAAGTGGATATTGCGCGTGTTGATAATGGTTTTTCAATAAAGGATCCTGACCGCTTCATCTTTTGCGGCTGATTGCCTCCCGGGCTGTTAAAAAAGGCTGCCGCTTTAATAAATGGCACTGTCTTGACCATGCCGCTTGTCGGTTTTCCCGCTTTCATTAACGGAGCCAGCAGTTCTTTCAGCTCCTCTTTTGTCCCGGTAAATTGACCGAGCGCTTCTATGCGGTTGACTTCCTTAGGCCAAAACTGAATTGATGAGGTAAGCCGGTTGTCTGTAAATGGAGCCCAGCGCTGCCACGTATTAAATACTTCCTCGAAATCATCCCAGCCCCAAGTGACAGAAAAAACAGACACGCACGAGATCGGCACGGCTTTAAACATCATGGAAGTGACAATGCCGAAGTTGCCTCCCCCTCCGCCCTGAGATGCCCAAAATAGATCAGAGTGCTTTGAGCGGTTGACTGTGATCAAGTCAGCACCCGCTTTTTCGTCCGCTATGATCATTTCAAGCTGGAGGAGACGATCGCAAGTAAGTCCGGCAGTCCTTGTTAAATATCCGATTCCTCCCCCCAGCGTCAGCCCCGTGATTCCCACATTCGCAATGGTTCCCGCAGGAAGGGTCAAGCCGTACCGCCAGAGTGTCCGGTAGACTTCCCCCAATTCGGCTCCCGCTTCAATCGAGACCAGCCGCTTATCCTCATTTACTCTTATTTTCTTCATTTCACTGAGATCAATGACTAGTCCGTCATTTAACAGGGAAAAATTTTCGTAGCTGTGTCTTCCGCCTCTGATACGGAAAGGCACATTGTTCTCACGTGCCCATCTCACCGCATTGAGGGCGTCATGTTTGTTTTGGCAAAACACAATGATGTCTGGATATCTTTGCAGGCTTAAATTGAAATTGGTTCTTGCGGCATTATAGTCCGGGTCATCTTTTTTGACGATGCGACCGCTCAATGTTGTCTTTTCCACATTCTCACTCACTTTCACTTGTAATCTGCTATGTTTTCTAGCATATGCGGAAAAATGAGAGAGTGTATGAGGAAAACCCCCGGAAGGACACGATATTTTAAATTATAGTTGACAGGTAGGGATTGTATGAATTAACATAATCATTACATATTTCCAAACGATGGCTGATCGGATCACCGAAAGCTCTTATCTATTAAACAGATAAGGGCCTTTTTTGCGTGAAAGTCATTAAATGAAAAGCGGAGGGATGAAAAGTGGCGTTAAAAAAGGTATCACATGTGCGCAAAAAGAGCAAAAGACGGAAAAAGTACAGAAAACACACATTGAATTTCGAACTGCTTGTAGAGAAAAACAAACGGGAGATTATGAGAAATGAGGAACAGATGGAGCAGATTTATATAAAGATAGATGAAAAGCATGCGGGGGTTCGATAAAGATGAAGGAGAGAAAATGGAGGTTGAAAACAACGGTACTCGCGCTGTCGGTATCCATCATGTTATCAGGGTGCGCGTTAGGGAGTGCCGGGGAAGAACCGTCATCTGCGGCTGATAAAAAGGAAGAAACACGTATCACCCATGTCAAGACAAAGGAATTTAAAGCTTCTCATCCGGCGGCGATTCCCGCTAAATCGAAAGCCAGAACTGACACTTTTGTTGCTGGGATTTCCGCGCCGGGCGGCGTGTTTCTGCCGTACTTTTACGAAAACGGCTGGGATGGAAATGCGACAGATCCTATTTTTGAACCGTTAGTCAAACTGGATAAAACGGGGAAGCCTGCCCCGGCTCTTGCGGAAAGCTGGAAAATTTCCAAAGATCAGCTTACATACACGTTCCGTTTAAGAAAAAATCTCGTTTTCAGCGACGGTTCACCGCTGACCGCAAAGGATGCAGCATTCACTTTAACACTGCTGCATGATCCTGCATACGCGGGCTATGAAGATATCACCACGGCTTATATTAAAGGCGGTAAGGCTTACAAAGAAGGAAAGGCAAAGACGATAGAGGGCATTCGCGTCCTTGATGACAGAACCATTCAAATCACGACTGAGAAAGTCAGTGCGAAGTCGCTGCTTCTTTTGGGCGGGCAGGTGCTGTCAGAAGCCTACTACGGGAAGAAATATCAATTCGGCAAACTGGACTATTTAAAAGAGCTTTATGCCAAACCGCTCGGAGCGGGACCTTATCAATTTACAGAATACCTTCCGGGACAGGAAATACGCTATCAGGCTAATGAACACTATTATGCCGGAAAACCGAAAACGGAAAAGCTGATTTATAAAATTATCGATCCGTCAACCTCCCTTCAGCTGTTTGAAACGGGTGACCTTGATTACGCTTCTTTCTCACCTGATGATGATACGGTTCAGCATTTAAAAAGTCTCGGTTTTGCGAATATAAGCGTATCTGTCGTGAATGATTACGGGCTTGTGTACGTCAATCACAAGCGTCCGCCTTTTCAAGATAAGAAAGTGTCCCAGGCGCTTATTTACGGACTTGACCGTCAAAAAATCGTCGATGTCCGCTTTAAACGCTACGGAGAGGTCGCGAATGTTCCGGTGTCTCCGGTTTCGTGGGCTTATGATGACAAAGGTGTCAATCGGTATGCGTTTAACCCTGAAAAAGCCAAAAAACTTCTTGATGAAGCAGGCTGGAAAACGGGCAAAGACGGTGTACGTGAAAAAAACGGCAAAAAGCTTGAAATCAGCTATTACACATCTAAAGCGGATGATGATTTCATCCCGATAGCGAAAGAAAATTATGCGGACATCGGAATCTCATTAAAACCGGAAGTGATGGATTTTAATACAGAAGTAGCGAAAATCAATGACAAACAATATGACCTTGCCGCCGTTTCCACCTCGCAGATCCTTGATCCGAATGACACGGTGGAAAAGCTGGCTTCCGGCCATCCCAATAATGTGACGGGGTATTCCAATCCGAAAGCGGACCGGCTGATAGAGAAAGGAGCCGGCACGCTTGATATCAGCAAAAGAAAAGAGATTTATCACCAGCTGTACCGGGAGCTCGGGGAAAACCCGCCTTACATTCTGATTCATTACCGTCAGAGCGCAAGGGCGGTCAGCGGAAAAATAAAAGGGCTTGAGCCTGACAATTATTCTGGAATCAGTTCAAGTCTCTCAAATGTCTCAATTCAATAGAACGGTTGGGCAAAATACCCGATGCATCCTGGGGATTTTGCCCTTTCAGCGGAAAGGAGGGGCTTTTTATGAAAAGGTATGCCGCAGAACGATTCATTCAAATGCTTGTGATCTTATTCGGTACGTCCTTTATTATTTTTTTCTTATTCGCCATGCTGCCGGGCGACTATATTGATTCCAATGTAAACCTGACTCCGGAAAGAGCGAAGGAGTTAAAAGCGCTTTACGGGCTGGATCAGCCGATTTGGAAGCGTTATGTGACATGGCTCGGAAATGTGCTCAGCGGAGATTTTGGGTTTTCTTTGAAATATCAGGAGAACGTCCTGTCACTGCTTCGGAAATATGCCTGGAATTCGTTTTTTGTCGCGTTTTTGGCGTTGCTTGTCACATGGTCAGCCGCGATGATAACGGGTGTCATATCCGCTGTCAGGAAATACTCATGGTTTGACGGGATCGTGACGTTTCTTGTTTTTGCTTCCATGGCGTTTCCGTCTTTTTTTATCAGCCTTCTGTTTATTAAGTGGTTTGGGGTGGATTTGAAAATATTGCCCGTCGGCGGGATGATTGATACCGGCAGCACGAGTACAGGTTTTTCGTACGTGCTTGAAGCCGCCAGACATATGATTCTTCCGGTCGTGATTTTATCTATGCTCGGCATCGGCTCGCTGACAAGGTATTTCCGCTCCGGCATGCTGGACGTGATCAGACAGGATTATATCAGAACGGCGAGAGCGAAGGGATTGAAAGAGCGCACCGTCATCTGGAAACATGCGTTGAAAAACGCGCTTATTCCGGCCATCACCCTGCTTGCTTTTGAACTGCCGGGACTGTTTTCCGGAGCCATCATTATTGAACAGATTTTCGGGTGGCCGGGTGTCGGACGTATTCAGCTTGAATCTGTGCATTATCGTGATTATCCGGTTTTGATGGCGTTTACCTTGTTTTTGTCTTGTTTAACGATTGTAGGGAACTTCTTGGCGGATATCGCTTATGCCGCGGTTGATCCGCGGGTCAGACTGAAATAGGGGGTGTTCGGAATGAAAAAACAAAAAGAGGTGCCGCCTTCTCTTTGGAAGCAGACGTACCGCCGCCTGCTGCAGCATAAGCTGACGGTCATCAGTCTTCTTTTCTTATGTTTTATGTTTTTATTGTGCTTTATCGGGCCGTCTTTTTCTCCGTACATAACAGATCGGACGGATATTTCAAATGCCAATCAGCATCCGGGAATCCATCACTGGCTGGGCACCGACCAGTACGGGAGAGATGTGCTGACGAGGCTGATGCTGGCGGGGCAGATTTCTCTGACCGTGGGGCTTGCTTCAATGGTGCTGTCGCTTGTCATCGGCTCTTTACTCGGGGCTGCGGCCGGGTTTTATCGGGGAGCCGCTGATATGATCATTATGCGCATTGCTGATATGCTCATGTCCATCCCGGGCCTGCCGCTGCTTTTGATTTTGGCTGCGGTGATGTCGGAGTGGAAAGTGCCTTCTGAATACAGAATGTACCTGATTATGATGATGTTAAGCCTGATCGGATGGCCCGGTTTGGCGCGGCTTGTACGCGGACAGATTTTGTCGCTGAAGGAGCAGCCGTTTATGATGGCCGCGGAAGTTTTGGGGCTTAGTGATAAACGGAAAATCCTCTATCATTTGCTTCCCAATACATTGCCGTTATTATTGGTAGCGGCGACTTTGCATGTGGCGGGAGCGATGCTGAGTGAATCTGCGCTGAGTTTTCTCGGGCTTGGCGTTGCTCCGCCGACACCTTCTTGGGGAAACATGATGGAAGCGGCGAATCATTTTATGGATTTTACACTCCGCCCGTGGCTGTGGATTCCGCCGGGAACGGCCATTTTTCTGACCGTTGTGGCGATTCATCTGCTTGGAGACGGTTTAAGAGACGCTTTTGATCCTAAGGTAAAACGGCAGGTGAAAATGAAATGAAAAAACCGCTTTTAGAAGTGAGGCATTTGGAAACGGCTTTTTATACAGAGGAGGGCGCGGTAAAGGCTGTGGACGATGTCAGCTTTACGATACATGAGGAGGAAACGGTTTGTATTGTAGGAGAGTCCGGCTGCGGGAAAAGCATGGCGTCATTGTCCATTATGCAGCTTATTCCCGAGACGGGGAGAATCGAACGGGGAGCGGTGCATTTTTCCGGACAGAACCTGTTGGAACTGAAACCAAAAGACATGCAGAAAATCCGCGGAAGCGAAATCGGGATGATTTTTCAGGAACCGATGACATCTTTGAATCCGGTGTTTACAATCGGTGAGCAGCTGACCGAACCGATTCGCGAACATTTGTTGCTGAGTAAGAAAGAGGCATGGCGGAGAGCCGTTGAACTGATCACGTTAGTGGAGATCCCGAATGCCGAGCAGGTTATGAACCGATATCCTCATGAGCTGAGCGGCGGCATGCTGCAGCGCATCATGACGGCTGTCGCGCTAAGCTGCGATCCGAAACTGATCATTGCCGACGAGCCGACGACAGCGCTTGACGTAACCATTCAGGCGCAGATAT
This sequence comes from Bacillus sp. R45, assembly GCF_021729365.1. Classification (NCBI taxonomy): domain Bacteria; kingdom Bacillati; phylum Bacillota; class Bacilli; order Caryophanales; family Bacillaceae; genus Bacillus; species Bacillus sp. R45. The sequence goes on from NZ_CP091421.1 coordinate 859,806, forward strand.
TGGATTTATTGCGGGATATGAAAAAGCAATTTCGCACGTCTATTTTATTCATTACTCATGACCTTGGCGTGGTTGCTGAAATGGCTGATTTTGTGATTGTCATGTATGCGGGAAAAATTGTGGAGGAAGGACCGGTTGCAGAGCTGTTTTCTGATCCGAAGCATCCGTATACGAAAGGGCTGCTCGCGGCCAAGCCGGTTATCGGTCAAAAAAGGGAGACGCTGTACACCATTCCGGGGCAGGTCCCCGAGCTTGCGGACCTGTCCGGATCGTCTTGTTATTTTGCGGAGCGATGTGAACACAGCACGGAAATATGCCGGAGATCGAGCCCGCATTTTACTGAATTCGGGAAGGGGCATCAGGCGGCGTGCTGGCTTTACAGAGAGGAGAAAGCAGATGAGTGATGTGTTGCTGGAGGTCAAGGGGCTGAAAAAATATTACGAGGAGCATGGGGGGATGAGAAAGACTCATAAAAAACCCGTAAAAGCGGTTGACGGTGTCAGTTTTACGATAGGAAAGGGAGAAGTGTTCGGCTTAGCGGGAGAATCGGGCAGCGGAAAGTCATCAATCGGCAAGACCATTTTGAGGCTTCATGAGAAAACAGGGGGAGAGGTGTTTTTTCAGGGGCGTGATGTGTTTCGGATGAGCCGGCGCGAGCTCAAAACTTTCAGATCGGAAGCGCAGCTCATCTTTCAAGATCCGTTCAGTTCTTTAAATCCCCGGCGCCGGATTGGAGAAGCCATCGGTGAAGCGATGATCGAGCATCAATTGGCGGTGAAGCGGAACGCGCGTGATAAAGCGGCGGAAGTTCTTGAAGCCTGCGGACTTTCCGCAAACTTTATCGACCGATATCCGCATGAATTTTCCGGAGGGCAGCGGCAGCGGATCGTAATTGCAAGAGCGATGGCGCTCAAGCCGCAATTTATCATTATGGATGAACCCGTGGCGGCGTTAGATGTCTCCATCCAGGCGCAGATGATCAATTTGTTCAGCAGCCTTCAAAAACAGCACGGGCTGTCATATTTGTTCATTTCTCATGATTTAAGCGTGGTGGAGCACTTATGTACGAAGGTCGCCATTATGTATTTAGGGACGATTGTGGAATATGCGTCAAAGGAGGAGCTCTTTTCACGGCCGCTTCACCCTTATACGAAAGCGCTGTTATCAGCCGTGCCTGTTCCTGATCCCGGATCGAAAAGGGAGCGGATAATTTTAAAGGGTGATATACCGAGCCCCTCTGATCCGCCTTCAGGCTGTAAATTCCGAACGAGATGTCCGGCAGCCAAGAAGATATGTGCTGAGAAAAGTCCGGCGCTGTCAGAAAAAGGGCTTCATCATTTTGCGGCATGCCACTTCGTGTAATTGAGAAAAAAACGGTTTTATTGATAATGAACATAAAAAACCTGCCGGGCAGACCGGCAGGTTTTTTGATGTTATTTTGGTGACGGCAGTCCGAGTCCTTCGGCAACGCGTCTGCCGTATTCAGGATCAGCCTTGTAGAAGTGGCCGATCTGGCGCAGCTTAATTTCTTCTTTTTCCACAGGTTTCATCGCACTGACGATATTGGCGACAAGGCGCGCGCGCTCTTCCTCGCTCATCAGGCGGTACAGGTCGCCGGCTTGTGTGTAATGATCATGATGATTATAGCTTACACTGTCAGCGAAACCTGATACAGGGTATGCCGCCTGTTTATCTTCAGGTGACTCTTTCGGGCCGCCGAAGCTGTTAGGCTCGTAATAGACGGAGCGGCCGCCGTTATCATCAAAACGCATTTGTCCGTCACGCTGATAGTTTTTCACTTCATTGCGGGAACGGTTGATCGGCAGCGCCTGATGGTTCGCGCCGACACGGTAGCGATGCGCGTCATGGTATGCGAACAACCGGCCTTGAAGCATTTTGTCAGGTGAGACGTCGACGCCGGGGACTAATGTGCCGGGAGAGAACGTCGCCTGTTCTACTTCCGCAAAGTAATTTTCCGGATTGCGGTTCAGAACCATGCGGCCGACTTCGATCAGCGGATAGTCTTTTTGAGACCACACTTTTGTGACGTCAAACGGATCAAAGCGATATGTGTTTGCATCTTCTAACGGCATGATTTGAACATATAATTTCCATGCTGGGAAATCGCCGTTTTCAATCGCATTGAACAAATCTTCCGTATGGTAATCGGGATTTTCGCCGGCGATTTTTGCGGCTGTATTAACATCAAGGTTTTTCACGCCTTGCTCTGTTTTAAAGTGATATTTAATCCAGACGCCTTCGCCTTTATCATTTGTCCATTTAAATGTATGGCTTCCGAATCCGTGCATATGTCGAAGAGTCGCCGGAATGCCCCGGTCTGACATCAGAATGGTTACCTGGTGCAGGGATTCGGGTGACAAAGACCAGAAATCCCAAACGGCCGTCGGATTTTTCAGATGTGTTCTCGGATCTCTTTTTTGTGTATGGATAAAGTCAGGGAACTTGATGGCATCGCGGATGAAGAACACGGGTGTATTGTTTCCGACGATATCGTAGTTTCCTTCTTCTGTATAAAATTTAACGGCAAATCCGCGCGGGTCGCGCACTGTGTCACTAGAGCCCAGTTCGCCCGCAACGGTTGAGAAACGGATGAAAAGCGGCGTGCGTTTACCGACTTCTGACAGAAATGCAGCTTTCGTATATTTTGTAACGTCATTTGTGACTTCAAAATAACCGTGTGCGCCCGCGCCTTTTGCGTGAACGACACGCTCCGGAACGCGTTCTCTGTTAAAGTGCGCCAATTTCTCAAGCAGATGGACGTCTTGTATTAAAGCAGGACCGCGATCGCCGGCCGTCATTGAGTTTTGGTTATCTCCGACAGGAGCGCCCCAGCTGGTTGTCAATTTATTTGAACTCATGTGATCACCTCTTTAAATTTATAAGAACATAATATCACCTATCAGTAAAAAGTCAATATTATTTTATAATGATTATAAAATAATTATTTTTATTATCGAAAAGAAGGTATGGGTTTAATGACACACTTGACTGACGGGAATAATGGGTTTAATATGAGAAAAAATAGAAACCGCTGACTTGGACACAAGAGGCTCTTATTCTTCACTGGATAAGGGCCTTTTTTTATTGTCAGGCGGTAAGGGAGGCGGCGATTGTATGCTTTTCCGGCAGCATTTTAAACCTGTCGATATTCACGGTCATCTGCCGTACAGCCTTAATTTCGGCAAAAACGATAAGACATTTTCCGATTATAACCGGGAGCGGTCGGAAAGAATGAATCTCACTTGGGATTTTCCTGATCCGCATGATGTTGATGGCGATGACGGCGAAATCGCTTTGATGACAAGATGGGAGAAAGAATTAGATAAGTACGGCATTGAGGTGCTGAATTTTTTAACTGCAGAGAGCAATGACCGGATGGCGGCGTTTATTCAAGCCAATCCCGCGAGGTTTACCGGATTTGCATATCATCCTTTGGAACAAAAGGATGCGTATGAGGAGCTGAAAAGAGCGGTTGAAGAGCTCGGTCTGAAAGGATATAAACTGTTCGGGCCGCTGACAGACATCGAGTTTCATGATCCGTCGCTGAAAAAGCTGTGGACGTATCTGGCTGACAAAAGACTGCCTGTATTAATTCACTTCGGACTTTTAGGGAGAGCGGGTGGCATTGTCAGCCATCGCAACATCAACCCGCTCTCCATCTATCGCGTCGCGAGAGAGTATGCTGATATACCGTTCATCATTCCGCATTTCGGCGCCGGATATTATCAGGAACTGCTGCAGCTGTGCTGGAGCTGCCCGAATGTGTATATTGACACGTCCGGCTCAAATCAGTGGATGAGGTGGATGCCGTACCGGCTTGATTTGGAAATTCTGTTTCGAAAGACATCTGAATTAATCGGTGCTGAACGGATCATCTTCGGGACGGATTCGAACGGATTTCCGAGAGGATATGTATACAGATATCTTCAGGAGCAGGTGAGGACCTGCCGGGAAATCAATATGCGGGAAGAAGATATAGAAAACATTTTCGGCAACAACGCGCGGACATTATTGAAAATCGCCCGGCAAGAAAAGGAAGTAAATACGTGATACAGCCGATGCGCTCTTTGGCAGGTTTATGCCGGAAGACGCATTTTTAATTCATACAAAAAACAGTTGACAAGTCGGAATAATTTGAATTAACATGATATTCAAATTTAAAAATAAACGGGTTGCCGATCGGACCGCCGAAGGCTCCCATCTCTGCAAGCAATCGGAGATGGGGGCCTTTTTGTTTTTCGATCGCATGCGGCAGAAAGAGAGGGGAAGACAGATGGCTGTAACCATCAGCATACAAGAAAAAGCTTTTGAGCATGAAGGCCGGAAAACGCCGGTGCTGAATGATATTGAGCTGTCAATTGCATCGGGAGAATTTTTGACTGTCATCGGACCGAGCGGATGCGGCAAAAGCACGCTTTTAAAATTGATTGCCGGTCTTGATACCGATTATAAAGGCTCTGTCGCAATAAACGGCCGCAATGTGTCGGGACCGGGCATCCGGCAGGGATTTATCTTTCAGGAGCACCGGCTGTTTCCCTGGCTGACGGTAAAACAAAACATCGCTGCCGATCTCAATATGAACGACCCGGCCGTTCGGAAAAAAGTGGATGATCTGATTGAGGTTGTCAGGCTGCAGGGAGCGGAGAACGCTTATCCGCGCGAATTATCCGGCGGCATGTCGCAGCGGGTTGCCATCGCCAGAGCCCTTTTGCGTGAGCCGGAGGTGCTGCTTTTAGATGAACCGTTCGGGGCGCTTGACGCTTTTACGAGAAAACATTTGCAGGATGTGCTGCTTGATATATGGCGCGAGAAAAAAACGACGATGATTCTTGTCACGCATGATATTGATGAATCCGTCTATTTAGGCGATAAGCTGGCGATCCTCAGGGCAAAGCCCGGCCGGCTGCACAGCCTGATGCCGATTCAGCTTCCGCATCCGCGCAATCGGACGTCAGCGGATTTTCAGGCCGTCCGGCAGAAGGTGCTTTCTGAATTTGAGAAAACGGAAGACCTCCGGTTTGCGGATGGGTCCGGAATATAGAAGGGACGAAGCGAAGTGAAAAAAATCATCATTCTTTTAGCCGCAGCAGTCATGATGTCAGCCGGATGCAGTGCCGACGGGACAGGAGGGAGCGGGAAAACGGTGAAAGAAATCCGGATCGGCATCCAGCAGAGTTTAAGCCCGCTTCTCATTGCCAAGGAAAAAGGCTGGTTTGAAGAGGCCTTCAAAAAAGACGGAATAAAAGTAAAATGGGTCGAATTCCAAAGCGGTCCTCCGCAATTTGAAGGTCTTGCCGCCGATAAGCTTGATTTTTCCCAGGTCGGCAATTCACCGGTCATTTCCGGTCAGGCGGCGGGAATTGATTTTAAAGAGATCGGGCTGTCTCAGGACGGGTTAAAGGCAAACGGCATTCTCGTAAACAAGGGCAGCGGGATTCAGAGCCTGAAAGAATTGAAAGGTAAAAAAATCGCCGTAGCCAAAGGCAGCAGCGGCTTTGATTTTCTCTATAAAGCTTTAGATAAAGCGGGGCTTTCCGCCGATGACGTCACTATCATCCAGCTTCAGCCTGATGAGGCGGTTTCCGCTTTTGAAAACAAATCAGTTGACGCATGGTCCATTTGGGAGCCGTATTTGTCGATTGAAACGCTGCAGCACGGGGCGGAAATATTGGCGAACGGAGAAAGCACAGATTTATATTCTCCCGGTTTCACATTAGTCAGAACGGGATTTTCCAAAGAACACCCGGATGAGGTTGTCCGTTTTCTGAAAGTGTTCAATAAAGCAGTTACATGGCAAAAGGAACACAAAGATAAAGCCGTCTCCTTATATGCGAAAATCAAACATCTTGATCCGAAAGTCGTCAGAAACGTGCTTAACAATACTGAGCCTCTCAATGAACCGATCGATGATGATATTGTCAAAGCCCAACAGGAAACCGCTGATTTTCAATATCGAACAAAAGCGATTCATAAGAAAATTCATGTAAAAGACGTTGTCGACAATTCATTTATTAAAAAAGCGCTTGAAACGGGGGATGGCAAGTAATGAAAGCAGAAGCATCAACGGCTGCCGGCGCAATAAGCCAATCAGAAAAGAAAGCTCTGGCAAGATCCCGGAAGTATTCATACCAATGGGTGAAGGGGGGTGTACTCCCGGCTGCGGTCATCGCAGTATGGCAGTTTATCGCAAGTCTGGGCATCGTCTCGGCCGCGGTGCTCCCGTCGCCTGTCGTCATCTTGCAGACGTTTCAGGAACTTCTTCTTTCAGGTGAGCTTTGGGGTCATTTAGAGATCAGTTTATACCGGGCGGCTGCCGGATTTCTGCTTGGCGCGGGCCTCGGACTTGTTTTCGGGCTGCTGGTCGGTTTTTCAAAGCGGACGGAAGCATATCTTGATCCGTCTCTGCAAATGCTCAGGACGGTTCCGCACTTGGCCGTGACTCCTCTGTTCATTTTGTGGTTCGGATTTGATGAGACATCTAAAATTCTGCTGATCGCATTGGGAGCTTTTTTCCCCGTGTATATTAATACGTTTCTCGGACTCCGCAGTGTGGACGCGAAGCTGTTTGACGTCGCGCGGGTGCTGGAATTTAATTGGTATCAGCAGATGACGAAATTAATTCTTCCGGCATCTCTGCCGAATATCCTGCTCGGCATCAGGCTCTCTCTAGGCATTGCGTGGCTCGGTCTCGTGGTGGCGGAACTGATGGGATCGAGCGAGGGCGTCGGTTATATGATTATGGATGCCAGACAATTTTCACAGACAAATAAGGTGTTTGTCGGCATTATCATTTTTGCGGCTGTCGGCAAGCTGACAGATGCATTGGTCAGAATGCTCGAACGGAAACTATTAAAATGGCGGAACAGTTATGAAGGGTAACCTATTAAAAAAGGAGAGATTCATATGGAGATTCTTTGGTTTATTCCGACGCATGGTGACGGCCGGTATTTAGGGACGCAAACGGGAGGGAGAACGGCGGATCATCTTTATTTTAAGCAAGTGGCACAGGCGGCGGACAGACTCGGGTATACGGGGGTTCTGCTGCCGACGGGGAGATCATGTGAAGACCCGTGGCTGACGGCTGCCGCTTTAGCGGGGGAAACGAGTGACTTGAAATTTTTAGTGGCGGTCCGTCCGGGACTGATGCAGCCGTCTGTCGCCGCGAGAATGGCGTCGACAATGGACCGGCTGTCAGACGGCCGTTTGCTCGTAAATGTCGTAGCGGGCGGAGATCCTTATGAACTGGCGGGAGACGGTATGTTTATCAGCCACGATGAACGTTATAAGGCGACTGAAGAATTTTTAACCGTCTGGCGCGGACTCATGCGGGGCGAAACGGTGACATATGAAGGGGACCATATCAAAGTGGAAAACAGCAACCTCCTGTTTCCGCCAAAACAGTCTCCGCATCCGCCATTATATTTCGGCGGTTCATCACAAGCGGGAATTGAGGCTGCTGCGAAACAAACAGATGTCTATTTAACATGGGGAGAGCCGCCGGAGCAGGTAAAAGAAAAGATTGAAACCGTTAAAAAACAGGCTGCGAAGGAAGGAAGGACGATGCGTTTTGGCATCAGACTTCACGTGATTGTCAGGGAGACTGAGGAAGAGGCATGGGAAGCGGCTGAACGATTAATCAGCCATTTAGACGAAGAGACAATTGCGAAAGCGCAGGCTGCGCTCCGGCGCGCTGATTCATCGGGACAAAAACGGATGGCCGATCTTCATAACGGTGACCGCTCGAAGCTTGAGATCAGCCCGAATCTCTGGGCCGGCATCGGACTGGTCAGAGGCGGAGCGGGCACGGCGCTTGTCGGTGATCCGCAGACTGTCGCTGATCGAATTTTAGAGTATCAGGCACTCGGCATTGAGTCGTTTATCTTTTCAGGCTATCCGCATCTGGAAGAAGCTTATTATCTGGCTGAACTCGTGTTTCCGCTTCTGCCGTTTCAGAATGAGCGGACTAAAAAGCTTGAGCGCAGATTGGGTGAAGCAATGGGAAACGACCATTTTGCAAGAGGAAATAAAGCGACAGTCTGATGACGTCGCAAGGCGGATCATTGATGGCGGGTGCTTTCTGCGGTTTCATTTCCGGGGAAATGCCGGCAGTGAAGGCGGGTATTCACCCGCCTTTTTAAGCGCTTAGCTTGCACGATGCTCATATGGATGATATGATACAAAACGTAATTATTACGATTTGTTAGGAGTGCTGAAATGGCAAAAAAATCAAAAGTAATTAAAGAGCTCAAGCGGCAGAAGCTTGTTGAACAATATGCGGACATCCGAAGAGAATTAAAGGCAAAAGGAGACTGGGAAGCGCTGAGCAAACTGCCGCGTGATTCTGCTCCGGCCAGGCTTCATAACCGCTGTACAGTGACGGGGCGGCCCCGCGGATATATGAGAAAATTTAAACTGTCCAGAATCGCATTCAGGGAGCTGGCCCATAAAGGCCGGATTCCCGGGGTGAAAAAAGCGAGCTGGTAATGTAAAAAACTCCGGATCTGTCATGAACCGGAGTTTTTGCCGTGCTTATGAAAAGTGAAAACATAAGCCAAATGCTGAATCATCATCAGAATGAAAATCAAAAGAATCGGAAAAAAAGGAAGATGCGGCTGAATCAGCGGATAAAACAAAAGCAGAACGGCTGCGGCCGGCAATGAGAAGTAAACGGCGATATACGAGGAACGGCAAGCTTTAGCCGTCATCATTCGTTCTCTTTCATCCTGTTCCTCAAATTCATCGGGCACTAGCCTATGCTTTTTGCCGTTTCGTTTTTTCTTTTCGGCATAGATATACAATGCGGCACAAACGGTAAACAGCAGAAACGGAGTGATATTCAGCTCAAATGCACCGCTCCCCTCCGTTTGGAAAAACTGAGCGATCCGCGGCGCCGCTTCCATAAAGGAAATAAGCGTCCAGCAGGCCAATCCGTAGAGTGCAAGGTGAAAACACGCTTTTCTTTTCAAACTCATTTTTTCTCCTCCTCCAGCCAGAAAACTTCCTCCATCGGCAGTGAGAAAGCCCGGCAGATGTTAAGCGCCAATAAGAGTGAAGGCACATAATCTCCTTTTTCAATCGCTGCAATCGTCTGTCTGGTGGCTCCGGCTTCTTTTCCGAGCGTTTCCTGAGAATAGCCGAATCTGGCTCTCAGCTCTTTTACTTTATTTTTCATCATCAGGGCGTACCTCAAGTTTTCTTCTTTTTTATATTGTATGAGATTCTTAACAAAATGTAAACCTAACTTAACATGTGGACAAAAAAAGAATTTTTTTCGACAAATTTTTTAACATTCCCTTGACGAAAAAAAAATATACATGTAATATTAGAAACATCAAATCGGTACTGACAAAAAACTTTGATGCGGGTGTAGTTTAGTGGTAAAACCTCAGCCTTCCAAGCTGATGTCGTGAGTTCGATTCTCATCACCCGCTCCATACATACGTTATTAACGCAGTGTTTCGTTTCTCTGATAAACGAAGTATTGCGTTTTTTTATGTGAAAAAAGACACGAAGGCGTGTCTTTTTATGAAAGCCAAGAGACGGTATGTGTGCCTCCGTGAATTTGTTCAAACATTTTGGTTAAGGATGATAGCAGCTCATCCGCCGCGTCGGCATGAAATGAAGGCGGGAAAAAGATCAGCTGCAGCATTTTCTTTGTGCCGGTTGTTACAGGGCGGGTATTGATATGTCCGGTAAGGCCGCCGAAAATGCCGCCAGAGTCGGAGAAAGCAAGTACGTGTTCTTTTTCTCCGATTGTAATCGAAATCGGTTCATCTATTTCTGCGGCGTCATACGCCATGATAGGCAATGAATATTTCAAGGAGAAAAAAAGTATGGTATCATGGGCTGAATTCACACTTTCAATGAATCGTTCCCGGGAAATATCGCCGAGCATAAGCTCCATCGGCGTTTTTTGTCCTGAAAAGGCGGGGCTGAGCTGTTCCATTATACGCGCCCACTCTTTAACAAAAGGCTGCTCATCTATACCGCTGTCAGCATAATCAAAGTAAAGAGATTCTTGAAATAAACGGAGGCGGCCTTTCAGCATTTGCGGAGCGGGCCCGACTTCGATCTGTTCATATAAGACGGCTGCCGCTTTGATCCCCGGCACCCGTTCAGCAATAAGTGGATCTAAACTGATGTTCAAGTGTGTTCACTCCATTTCGGGATGATAAAACTCTATTATACCCGTGCGGGAGCCTGATCACAAAGAAAGGAGGCTGTGCAAAAAATGAATATTCATAAACTGAAAGAGGAATTAATCGAATACGCCAAAAGCATCGGAGTTGACAAAATCGGGTTTACAACGGCTGATACGTTCGACAGTCTGCGGGACCGGCTGATTCTTCAGGAATCACTCGGCTATTTATCCGGTTTTGAAGAGCCGGATATTGAAAAACGGGTTACTCCGTCTTTGCTTCTCCCGAAAGCCAAATCAATCGTCGCCATCGCCCTTGCTTATCCTTCCAAAATGAAAGATGCGCCGAGGAGCACGAGGGACGGGCGGCGCGGCATTTTTTGCAGAGCTTCCTGGGGGAAGGATTATCATGATGTGCTGCGGGAAAAGCTTGATCTGCTGGAGAATTTTCTCCAAAGCAAACATGAGGATATCCGCACAAAGTCAATGGTGGATACAGGAGAATTGTCCGACAGGGCCGTTGCTGAACGGGCGGGAATCGGCTTCAGCGCCAAAAACTGCATGATCACCACGCCTGAATACGGTTCTTACGTCTATCTGGCTGAAATGATCACCAATCTGCCCTTTGAACCGGATGTGCCGATTGAAGATATGTGCGGTACGTGCACAAAATGTCTAGACGCGTGTCCGACCGGCGCCCTCGTCAATCCCGGACAGCTTAACGCCCAGCGCTGTATTTCGTTCCTGACCCAGACAAAGGGATTTTTGCCGGATGAGTTCCGCACGAAAATCGGAAACCGTCTGTATGGCTGTGACACGTGCCAGACGGTCTGTCCGATTAATAAGGGGAAAGATTTTCATCTTCATCCGCAGATGGAGCCTGATCCGGAAATCGCAAAGCCGCTGTTAAAGCCGCTTTTGACCATAAGCAACCGCGAATTCAAAGAAAAATTCGGACATGTATCGGGATCATGGCGCGGCAAGAAGCCGATACAGCGGAATGCGATTTTAGCTTTGGCTCATTTTAAAGATGCCTCGTCTCTTCCGGAATTAACGGCCTTGATGCACCAAGATCCGCGCCCCGTCATCAGGGGTACGGCCGCCTGGGCCATCGGGAAAATCGGTGATCCTGATTATGCGGAGGAATTAGAAAAAGCGCTTCAAAAGGAGCAGGATGAGGACGCCATACGGGAAATTGAAAAGGGACTGGAGCTGTTATCGGTTTCTGAGAAGACTAAAACCGGCCGGTCCTGACATATGTATAGAGAAAAAGCACTTGGCCGGAGTTCAAGTGTTTTTTCTTTATAAAATCGTATGGTGGGTGGAGCGCTTGAAGCATATTATTGAAGATTTAGCGGAGGCCCGGCTTCATTATTTAATTAACGGAACTGAGATGAGGCAGAATGGGCAGGCCGGCGATCTTGAGGTCCTGACGAGAAAAAAAGAGCTGTTTGAAAAACGGAAAGTTGATATCGTGAAAGCGAAGGCAAAGGCCGTCATTGTCAAAAGCAGTCTTGAGGACGACGGCACGTTATGTGTCATGTACACGATTCATTTCGAATATTTGTGCAAGGAGCATGACGGACACCTTTACTTAGAAGAGCAGATTGAGGAACGGACTGCATTTCTCTATGATGAGCTTTTGATTAAAGACCGGGAAGTAAAGAAAAAACCGGCTGGATTTTCTGACGGAAACAGCGTAATTGAATATGAGCGGAGTGAACGGGAAGATTTCGGGCGGGCGTTTCAATACGACCGTCTGGCTGCCGTGCAGTACGCGGAGAAGTTTTGGAATAAACGAAACCCCGCTTATAAAAATTTCAGCGATAATTGCACCAATTTTATTTCCCAATGTTTACATGCCGGAAAAGCACCGATGCGGGGGCATCCGAACAGAGGCTCAGGCTGGTGGATGAAGGCAAGCTCGTGGAGCTACAGCTGGACGGTCGCGCATTCGATGAAGATGTATCTGGCCCAATCCAAGGCAGGGCTTCGCGCAGTGCAAGTATCAAGAGCTGAAGAACTGATGCCCGGAGATATCATTTGCTATGATTTTGAAGGAGACGGCCGTTTTAATCATACGGCGATCGTGGTCGCAAAAGATAAAAGCAATATGCCGCTCGTCAATGCCCAAACGTATGACAGCAGGATGAGATATTGGTCATATGAGGATTCAACGGCGTATACTCCTTCCATCAGATATGCGTTTTTTCATATTACGGATGATACGACAAAAGAGTAATTAATGATATAATGGTGGGCGGAATAAAAAACAGAGGTGAACATCGTGGCATTACATGTCGTTTTATATCAACCTGAAATCCCGGCCAATACGGGAAATATCGCACGTACTTGTGCGGCAACAGACACAACGCTTCATTTGATCCGCCCGCTCGGATTCTCAACCGATGATAAAATGCTGAAGCGCGCCGGACTCGATTATTGGGAGTTCGTCAACGTCGTATATCATGATTCATTGGAAGAGTTATTTGAAGCATATGAGAACGGAAAGTTTTTCTTCATTACAAAATTCGGTCAAAAGCCGCACACATCATTTGATTACTCAAATACGGAGGAAGACTTTTTCTTCGTATTCGGCAGAGAAACGAGCGGACTTCCGAAAGAATTGATCGAAAACAATATGGACCGCTGCCTGCGTCTGCCGATGACCGAGCATGTGAGATCATTAAATCTGTCCAACACGGCCGCGATTCTTGTATATGAAGCGCTGCGCCAGCAAAATTACAGAGATTTGACGTGAGAAAAAACGCCCGCATCCGGGCGTTTTTTTATTGAATAAAAAAGACAGGCAGCAGCGGTTTACGGCATTTTTATATTTCCAGGCTTAACAACGTAACAGTGTTATGTTACAATACGTTCATCGAAGGAGCTGGATTCATGGAGGAACAACTGATTTCTAAAAAAGAATTGCTGGAAGAAACATCAATTTCATACGGGCAGCTGTACCGGTGGAAACGGAAAAATTTAATTCCTGAAGAATGGTTTATCCGAAAATCGACGTTTACAGGCCAGGAAACATTTTTTCCGAGAGCGGAAATATTAAAACGCATCTCAAAAATACAGGAAATGAAAGAAAATCTGTCTCTGGATGAAATGAGAGAAATGCTGTCTCCGCAAATGACTGATGTCAATATAACGTCTGCGGAACTGCTTCAAAAGGGACTGATTTCAAAAGCCGCGCTGCAAGTTTATGGCGAAGACGGCGTGACATTCACGTCCCGCGCGCTGCTGTCTTTATATGTGCTTGAAGGGCTTTTGCAATCGGGCAATATCAGCCTTGAGGAAGGAAAATTGGCGGCGGGGGTGCTGAAGACGTATGAGGCTTCCGAGCTGAAAGCGAATACGGAGCTTGTCATGCTCCGAAAGCTCGGCGTAACGACGTGCTTCATCGCAGACGCGGAACATATTTTATTTGAACCGACTGTCAAAGTGGTTGAACGGGTGGCGCTTGCTGCGGCATCGGAAGAATTAAAAGCGAAATGGATGCAGGAGGACCATCAATGGAAGTAACAGATAAATTAATCATTAACGGTTCGGGAAGTTCAAAAGGAGGCCGTTTTCATACAGTGGAGATCAACGGGAGCGGCACGGTGTCGGGTGATGTGGAGTGCACGAGCCTTTTGTTTAACGGCAGCGGAAAAACAGACGGACATGTCAAGACGCAAACGCTGACAATCAGCGGTTCGGGGAAAATCTCCGGCAGTGCCGAAGCTGAATCCATCCGTATCAACGGAACGGGTGTCATTAAAGGTGATGTCAAAACGGAGCGGCTGAACGTTGCGGGATTTTCGTCTTTCGGCGGCGGTGTGAAAGCTGATGATATTTTCATATCCGGGAAAGCCGGGATTGAAGGTGATTGCGAGACAGAGACGTTCCGTTCGGAAGGCAAATGCAAGATCGGCGGCCTGCTGAATGCCGATGAAGTCAGTATGAAGCTGGCGGCGGGAGAAAGCCATGTGAAAGAAATCGGCTGCCGCCATTTGAAAGTGATGAGCAGAAAGAGCGTGCTTACGCGTTTTAAGCTGATGCCGGCCCCGGTGCTGACAGCAGAGCTGATTGAGGGTGACATCATTGAATTGGCGGACACGAACGCGAAGACAGTCCGCGGAAATCATGTGCGGATCGGCGCGGGCTGCACCATTGGGACGGTGGAATACAGCGGCGATTTTACATGTGATCCTACCGCTTTGGTTAACAAAGTCGTGAAACGATAGGAGGAGCTGCAATGGAAACGACAAAAAAATTGAGTCATTTAAAAATGTACGGAGCCGGACACGCTTCCGGCGGTTCCTACCAAAATGTAAGCATTAAAGGGGAAGGAACTGTCGGCGAAGGACTTCAAAGCGAACGCTGCCGGATATTCGGCACGGGACTTTTTCTCGGAGATGCCGAGATCAACAGGCTGAAAATTTTCGGAGAGCATGAAGTTGCAGGAGATTTATCAGCACATTCAGCAAATGTGATCGGCACATTGAAAATTGGCGGCTCCATGCGTTTCGCCAGGATGAGGCTGAAAGGACTTGCTGAAATTGGCGGCGGGGCCGCGGGGGAACAGTGTCATATAAAAGGCAGTCTCACCGTCGGCGGCGATTGCGAGACGGAGCTGCTTCATGTAACAGGATGTATCAATGTGGCGGGATTGTTAAACGCAGGGGACGTAAACATCCATTTGCGTTATGACCGAAGCCGCGTGAAAGAAATCGGCGGCACATCGATTACCGTCAGACGGAAACCCGGTTTTCTTAAACGGAAAGCCGGCATGCTTTCTGCTGAATTGATCGAAGGAGACGCAGTTTACCTCGAATACACGGAAGCGGACATCGTCAGAGGGAAGCGTGTGGAAATCGGCCCGGGCTGCAAAATCGGAAAAATCGAGTATCAAACAAGCTGCAAGTCTCATGAAAAATCAACTGTCCAAGAACATATTCAAATATGAAACATTGTTATGTTGTACAGGAAAGGGTGCTCTTCATTAAGAGCACCCTTTTGCCGTTATTTGTTTTCAGGTTTGCTGTCGTAACCCGCAGTAAAAATGGATACTAAAAAAGTGAGAATGACCCCAAGTAAAATGATCGTTTTCATCATGTCTCCTCCTCTTTGCTTTTCCATTTGATGTCCGAGTCTGGATGAAACTGTATTTCTTTCATTATGAACGGTGCACCGGACCCTTGTCAATGACGGCCTTATAACGTCTTTATTTTTAAGAAACGAAAAGCATGTATTATCACGTCACCGCATAGATTGTAACAAAGTACCTTATTTCTAGTGCATTAACCATGATAGAGGAGGTTCTTATGGATATATTAAAGAAAATTGAAAAGTACAGAGAGGAAGAGCAGCGTCTCAAATGGGAAGGGACGTTCGCTGATTATTTGGAGATCATAAAAGAAAATCCATTGGTCGCGCAGTCTGCTCATTCTCGCGTTTTTAATATGATAAAAGACAGCGGAATCGAGGAGGATGACGGGAAAAAGACATACAGCTTTTTCTCGCGGGAGCTGTTCGGCCTTGAGGAATCTCTGGAACGGCTCGTGGAGGAATACTTTCACCCGGCTGCCAAGCGGCTCGATGTAAGAAAACGGATTTTACTATTGATGGGACCCGTCAGCGGCGGAAAGTCAACTCTTGTCACCATGCTGAAAAAAGGGCTTGAAGCCTACTCATTGACAGATAACGGCGCTGTTTACGCCATTAAAGGCTGCCCGATGCATGAAGATCCTCTCCATCTCATTCCCCATCATCTGCGCGACGACTTCTACAGAGAATACGGCATCAGAATTGAGGGCAGCCTTTCTCCGCTTAATGTCATGCGGCTTGAAGAAGAATACGGCGGCAGAATTGAGGATGTTAAAGTTGAACGTATATTCTTCTCGGAGGATAAACGTACCGGAATCGGAACCTTCAGCCCGTCTGATCCGAAATCACAGGATATCGCCGATTTGACGGGGAGCATTGATTTTTCGACGATTGCCGAATACGGTTCGGAATCAGATCCGCGCGCTTATCGGTTTGACGGTGAATTAAATAAAGCGAACCGCGGAATGATGGAATTTCAGGAAATGCTGAAATGCGATGAAAAATTTCTGTGGCACCTTCTGTCACTCACGCAGGAAGGGAATTTCAAAGCCGGACGGTTTGCGCTCATCTCAGCCGACGAATTGGTTGTTGCGCATACGAACGAAACGGAGTACCGCTCGTTTATTGCCAATAAGAAAAACGAAGCCCTTCACTCCAGGATCATCGTGATGCCTGTTCCTTATAATTTAAAGGTGTCAGAGGAAGAACGGATTTATGAAAAAATGATTTCTGAAAGTGATGTTTCTGACGTACACATCGCCCCCCATACATTAAAAGTGGCTGCGATGTTTTCTATTTTGACCCGGCTGAAGGAACCGAACCGCTCTGATATTGATCTCGTCAAAAAAATGAGGCTCTATGACGGAGAAAGCGTTGAAGGTTACAATTCCGTTGATCTGGAGGATATGAAGAAGGAATTCCATGATGAAGGAATGAGCGGTATCGACCCGCGCTATGTCATCAACCGCATTTCCTCAACGATTATCAGAAAAAATATGGAATCCATCAATTCGCTTGACGTGCTGCGTTCCTTAAAAGAAGGACTCGACCAGCATCCGTCCATCTCCGCCGAGGACAAAGAGCGGTATATGAATTTTATTTCCGCCGCCAGGAAAGAGTACGATGACATCGCCAAAAAGGAAGTGCAGAAGGCGTTCGTTTATTCATATGAAGAATCCGCGAAAACTCTCATGGACAATTATTTAGATAATGTGGAAGCGTACTGCAATAAAAATAAGCTTCGCGATCCGCTGACGGGTGAAGAAATGAATCCTGACGAAAAACTGATGAGATCCATTGAAGAGCAGATCGGCATTTCAGAAAACGCCAAAAAAGCGTTCCGCGAAGAAATCTTAATCCGCATATCCGCCTATGCAAGAAAAGGAAAACGCTTTGACTATAATTCGCACGAAAGACTCCGCGAAGCGATTCAGAAAAAGCTGTTCGCAGACTTAAAAGATGTAGTGAAAATTACGACCTCCACCAAAACGCCGGATGAACAGCAGCTTAAAAAGGTCAATGAGGTAGTGGCAAGGTTAATAGATGAACACGGCTATAATTCGACTAGCGCTAATGAACTGCTGAAGTATGTCGGAAGCTTGTTAAACCGCTGATATTTGATTTCATTGAGAGGCCCGTCTGTAAAAGGACGGGTTCTTTTGTCTGTTTTTCGCAATTGTTTGTCAATTGGAGAGTCCGGCCGGCATAAGATAAAAATAAATCTTTTCGCCGGACTTGTTTCATAAACAGGACCAAGCCGGAATACACATGTAAAACGACCATAACGGTTAAGGAGGGGAATTCATGTCCCGTAATGACAGCGGAAATTTTTTGATTTCAGAGGAAGACTGGTCCCTCCATCGCAAAGGCTTTGACGACCAGCAGCGCCACCAAAAGAAAGTGCAGGAAGCGATAAAAAACAACCTTCCGGACCTTGTCACTGAGGAAAGCATTATTATGTCCAACGGAAAAGATGTTGTGAAAATCCCGATTCGTTCGCTTGATGAATATAAAATCCGTTATAACTATGATAAAAATAAACATGTCGGCCAAGGCGACGGCGACAGCGAAGTCGGCGATGTCGTCGCAAGAGACGGCGCAGATAAAAAGCAGGGCGCCGGAAAAGGCCAGGGAGCAGGCGATCAGGCAGGCGAGGATTATTATGAAGCGGAAGTTTCATTGATGGATCTGGAAGAAGCGCTGTTTCAGGAATTAGAACTGCCGAATCTGCAGCAAAAGGAAAGGGACAATATCGTCCATACCGATATCGAGTTCAATGATATCCGGAAAACCGGGCTGACAGGGAATATCGATAAGAAAAGGACGATGCTGTCGGCCTATAAACGAAACGCCATGACAGGCAAGCCGTCGTTTTACCCTATTTATCCGGAAGATCTGAAATACAAAACATGGAATGATGTGACGAAGCCGGAATCGAAAGCTGTCGTTTTAGCCATGATGGATACAAGCGGTTCGATGGGCGTATGGGAAAAGTATATGGCGAGGAGTTTCTTTTTTTGGATGACACGATTTTTACGGACAAAGTATGAAACGGTTGATATCGAATTTATCGCCCACCATACGGAAGCGAAGGTTGTGTCGGAAGAAGATTTTTTCTCGAAAGGCGAGAGCGGGGGCACCATCTGTTCCTCCGTTTACCGGAAGTCTCTTGAATTAATTGATGAAAAATATGACCCCGCCCGCTACAACATCTATCCGTTTCATTTTTCAGACGGAGATAACCTGACTTCGGATAACGCCCGGTGCGTAAAGCTCGTCAATGACATCATGAAAAAATCGAATCTGTTCTGTTACGGTGAGGTCAATCAATATAACAGGCATTCCACCCTCATGTCCGCCTATAAAAATGTCAAAGATGATAAATTTAAATACTACATCCTGAAACAGAAATCGGACGTATTTCAAGCGCTGAAAAGCTTTTTTAAAAATGAGGAAGCCGGTATAAGCAAAGCATCGTATTAAATATAAAGCCGAGTGAAGAATCGTGCGGCCGCGGTTCTTCACCCGGCTTTTTTAAATTAAAAATAAAGAGAAAAAACGGCATAAAAAAAATCCTTAAAAAATGAAACTTTTCTCTTTACAAACCTTCTTTCATTTATTAATATTTTATCTTGTGAACTATTATTAAGGGAATGAGGTGAAAATACGGTGATTGAATCAGAGCTCGCTTTGCTCAGTTTTGAACAACTGTTTGATACTTCCAGATCGATTTACAAAAAGCAGAAAATGATTCTGGAGACAGTGCTTGAACCATTTGATATTACAGTGCTGCAGTATCTGCTGATGTTCAAAATACATAAGAGCAAAAGCACGCAGCTTTCAAGGCTGGCTTTGTCGCTTGATCTGAAACCGGCGTCTGTCACGAGAATGACCGATATTCTGTATAAGCGCCGCCTAATGGTTCGGAGCGACTATCACGACGACCGGCGTGTTGTTATGATTCAGTTAACCGAAGAGGGGGAAGAACTTCTAAAGAAAGCTGCTGTTCAATATGCCGAAAAAGCGGCGGTCTTATACCGGCAGCTCAATACCGCTGAACTGCAGTACCTGCGCAAGCTTGCGGAAAGTTTAACGAAGCTTGCAAACGGCTGTGCAGTGAAAAACGGAAAATAAAAAAATCCCCACATATTTTTATCATCATTCCACAAAATGATAGAGGAAGAAACGAAAGGAGAAAACAAAATGAACAGAGGACGTTTAATTCTGACCAACATTATCGGTTTGATTGTTGTTCTTGCAATTATAGGCGGAGGTGCTTACTACTATTATCAAAGCACACACTATGTAAAAACCGATGAAGCGAAAGTTGCCGGCGACATGGCTGCTATCACAGCTCCTGCTGCGGGTAAAGTAACTGACTGGAACCTTGATGAGGGGAAAGAAGTAAGCAAAAACGACGTGGTTGCAAAAATTAAAGGACAGCAAAATGCTGACGTAAAAGCCATCATGGATGGAACAATCGTGAAAAACGAAGTGAAAAACGGCCAAATGGTGCAAGCCGGTACGACAATTGCCCAGGAAATTGACATGAAACACCTTTACATCACTGCAAACATTAAAGAAACAGACATTAGAGACATTGAAGTAGGAAACAAAGTAGACGTAATTGTTGACGGCGATCCTAATACAACATTTGACGGAACAGTAGAAGAAATCGGTTATGCGACAAATTCAACATTTGATATGCTGCCTTCTTCAAACTCAAGCGGCAACTACACTAAAGTAACGCAAAAAGTTCCTGTTAAAATTTCACTCAGCAACCCATCTGACAAGGTGCTTCCTGGTATGAACGCATCTGTAAAAATCTCTGAATAATACAGATCAGTCATCAAACCATGAAGGGAGGTTGTCTTAGGTGGCTAAATCAGATAATCAAGTAAAAAGTCCTAAAACATTGCTTATTGTGCTTATGGCCGGGTTATTCCTGGCGATCTTGAACCAAACGCTTCTTAACGTGGCGATGCCGCACTTAATGACCGAGTTCGGTGTGAGTGCGACGACGATTCAGTGGCTTACGACCGGATACATGCTGGTCAACGGTGTTTTGATTCCGTTATCTGCGTTCTTAATCACCCGGTTCGGACAGAGAAGCCTCTTTCTCGTAGCCATGTTCTGTTTTACAGCGGGAACGTTAGTCTGCGGAATCGCGCCTAACTTCTCAACCATGCTGATCGGCCGGTTAATTCAGGCGGTCGGCGGCGGTATCCTGCAGCCGCTGGTCATGACAACCATTCTGCTTATTTTCCCGCCTGAAAGCAGGGGGAAAGGAATGGGGATTTTCGGTCTTGCGATGATGTTTGCTCCGGCGGTCGGACCGACTTTATCCGGCTGGATCATCGAGCATTACACATGGCGCATTATGTTCTACGGCCTTGTTCCGATCGGGGCAATCGTTATTATCATAGCGTTTTTCCTCTTTAAGAACTTGGTGGAACCGCAAAAAATCAAACTCGACAGCTTGGGTGCGATTCTATCTATTGTCGGATTCGCCTCATTGCTTTACGGAGTCAGTGAAGCGGGCAGCGACGGCTGGGGAGATCCGATCGTGCTGTCTACCGTCATTGTCGGTGTCATCGCGATTGCCGCGTTTGTCATTCAGCAATTGCGCTCTGAAAAACCGATGCTTGACTTCCGGGTATTTAAATATGATATTTTCTCACTTTCCAGTGTCATTAATATCATTATTACCGTTGCGCTTTACACAGGAATGTTCCTGCTTCCGATTTACCTGCAGAACTTAGTCGGCTTTACGGCGCTGCAATCGGGTCTCTTGCTATTGCCGGGCGCGATTGTCATGCTGATCATGTCGCCGATTTCCGGTATTCTGTTTGACAAAATCGGTCCGAGACCGCTTGCGATTATCGGGCTGGTCATCACGGTCGCAACGACATTCCAGTACACAAAATTGACAATTGACACACCTTACACGCACATCATGCTTGTCTATGCCATCCGCGCATTCGGTATGTCACTGTTAATGATGCCTGTTATGACAGCCGGAATGAACCAGCTTCCGGCAC
Source organism: Bacillus sp. R45 (assembly GCF_021729365.1). Taxonomy (NCBI): domain Bacteria; kingdom Bacillati; phylum Bacillota; class Bacilli; order Caryophanales; family Bacillaceae; genus Bacillus; species Bacillus sp. R45. The sequence goes on from NZ_CP091421.1 coordinate 881,103, forward strand.
GGTTGAACAGCCACGGCACGGCGATGAGCAACACGCTCCGCCAGATCAGCGGATCAATCGGAACAAGTTTGATCACAACGATTTATACGAACCGTACGACAATGCATTATTCGCAGATTGCGGATAAAACAAGCACGGCTGATCCAAGCTTCATGCAGTCGTTCCAAAGCGCGGTTTCGAATTTAATGGTCAACATGAACATGTCGCTTGATGCGGCGAAACAAACCGTTTATTCATATCTCTACAAAACAGCTTCACTCAATTCCAACGTTATGGGGATTAATGACGCGTTTATGTGGGCGACGATCTTTGCGGTTATCGGCGTAGTCCTGAGCCTGTTCTTGCGTGACGTGCGGAAAGACAAACAGCGGGCGAAGAAAAAAGAGGAGCTGTCATTGCTTCCGGCCCCTAAAGAAGTGAAGGAATCTTAATCATCTGAATGGGAGGTTTCCTGAATGAAAATTTACGTAGTGTACGATAGTGAAGGCGAACACACAAAACATCTTGCTGAAGCCATTGCCGAAGGCGCACGAGAAAACGCTGAGGCTGAAGTCCTGATCGACCATGTCGATCAAGCAGACATCCGCAAGCTGAAAGACATGGATGCCATTATCTGGGGATGCCCGGGTCACTTTGGTACCATCAGTTCAGGCTTAAAAGCGTGGATCGACAGGCTCGGCTATCTGTGGGCTGAAGGCGAGCTGATTGATAAAGTCGGCGCTGTATTCTGTACGACGGCGACAACACACGGCGGATTAGAAATGACCATGCACAATCTGATCACTCCTATGTTTCACCAAGGCATGATTGTTGTCGGTCTTCCCGGCAACGTTCCTGAAAACGCGCTGTACGGCTCTTACTACGGCGCGGGCGTCACATGCCCGGTTGACAGCGATGTGCTGATGACGGAAGAAGGCCTTCAATTAGGCCGTGCGCTTGGCAGACGTGTCAGCCAGGTCACTGGTAATCTAACTGCCGGACGACAGTAAGGAGAGGGTTATATGGCCATTATTATAGCGGTTATTGCTGCTGTCATTGTGATTGCACTTCTTATCACATTCAATGTCCGCAGCACTTCTGCAGGACAGGATGTCAAAGAAGAAAAGAGAGAAGCGATCGGCACTACAGCCGAACAGCCGGAAAAGCATGATCCGGCCGAGGAGCGCTCAGCCGAGCATGCTCCCGTCGTTGTAAAATCTGAATCTCCCCGTGAGAAAAAGAATACAATGGGCGATGATGTGTACCGTCAGGCGCTTCAGAAGTTTAAGACTTCTGAGACGGATCAGGAACCAAACGATCCTGATAGCGGCGGCAAAATGCAGGATAGCAGCTATCGTGATGCGCTGCTCTCCTTAAAAAACAAAAAGAAGTAATTGAAAAGGCAAATCCGCGCAAGAGCGGATTTGCCTTTTTTTATTGAAGATACTGCCCGCCGGCATCAGAGAAATCAGGGACCATCTGAAAAAGCTGACACGTGAAAAAGGAATGGCTGTCATCGTCTCAAGCCATCTTCTGTCAGAAATGGAGCTAATGTGCGATCGAATCGGCATTCTGCAAAAAGGAGAGCTTGTCGATATTCAAAAAGTAAGGGATGAAGGAAAAGAGGATAAAGATACATACTTCTTCCATATTGAACAAAGAGAAGAGGCTCTTGCCGTTTTGAGTCAGTTTGACTGTGTGAAGAAGACAAACGGCATTGAGATCCAGCTGTCCAAACAGGAAGTGCCTGATGTGATATCACTGCTCGTCCGTGAAAACATCCGCTTATATGAAGTGAAAATCATGACAAAATCTTTGGAAGACCGTTTCTTGGAAATTACCGGCGGGACGAAAGAGGAGGTTCAATATGTTTAAGCTGATCTATAATGAATGGATTAAAATTTTCAGCCGCGTCGGCACGTGGGCTATGATTGTGATTTTAGGCGTTTCGATGATCGGTTTTGCGCTTCTGTCAAACCATTTCACCTCGAGCGAAGCCAATCCGAATTGGAAACAGGAGCTCCAGGCTGAAAACAAAGAAATGAAACAGCAGATGAAGGAAACCGGAAATCAGACGCTCATTGATAACCTGAAACAGAATGTCGCGATAAATCAATACCGTATGGATCATAACATCCCCGAGGATACAGGGTACACAGTGTGGTCATACGTAGCTGATTCTTCGATGATGACTGTTTTGACCGGGCTGTTTACGATTATCATTGCCGCAGGCATCGTGGCGAATGAGTTCAACTGGGGGACGATCAAGCTGCTGGCCATCCGTCCGCTCAGCCGTTTTCAGATTTTGCTTTCTAAATATATGACAGTGCTGCTGTTCGGACTGCTGATGCTTGTGATTTTATTTGCCGGCTCCGCTCTGTTGGGATTGGTCTTTTTCGGTACAGGCGGAGATACTGCGGCTGATGTTCATCTCGTATACAAAGACGGCCATGTTTTTGAGCAAAATATCATCGCTTTCCTCGCTAAAACATATGTCTATGAATCTGTCTCCGCTTTTATGCTTGCGACGATGGCATTTATGCTGTCTGCGGTATTCCGGAACAGCTCATTAGCGGTCGGATTTTCTATTTTTCTATTGGTTATGGGGAACACGGCGACGGTATTTCTTGCTGCGAAATTTGAATGGACTAAATATATTTTATTTGCGAACACGGATTTGTCGCAATATATGAACGGGACTCCTTTAGTAGAGGGGATGACGATGACATTTTCGGTTGTGATGCTTGTGATTTACTTCGTTATTTTTCTGGCGCTTGCATTCGGCGTCTTCTTAAAACGGGATATTGCCACCTGATATAAAAAAGCTGTTTTGCCTTTGCAAAACAGCTTTTCGTTTTAGATGAAAAAAACCTGCCGGCGTACACCGGCAGGTTTTTTAAACAATTTATGCTTTTGTTACGTTAGCAGCTTGTGGTCCGCGGTTTCCTTCAACGATTTCGAAAGAAACAGATTGGCCTTCTTCTAAAGTTTTGAAGCCTTCGCCTTGAATAGCAGAGAAGTGAACGAATACATCGTCTTGACCTTCTACTTCGATGAATCCGAATCCTTTTTCAGAGTTGAACCATTTTACTTTACCTTCTAACATGAAATTTCCTCCTAAAGCGACAAACGCTTAAATTCACTATTCTTGCTCTAAAACAAACTTCCAAGACGAAAACTCTTACAAAACTTTCTTCTTAAAGATAGTTCGAACAAAAATAATTACCTTTACTCTACCAGTAATCCGAAGAAAAAACAACTGCTAAATGTAACTTTTTTCGAAATAACATGTTTTAAGAGGAAAACGCTCTGATACGGAAATCTGATTTGAGACCAGAACAGCCCATTTGCAGCTGATAAAAACCGCTTTGCAACCTCTTAAGGAAGCAATTGACAACCCTTTTTTTAATCGGTATTGTATGTAATCATGAGCCCGAATACCATGGTGCAGCTTCTGTACATAAAAATAGATAGGGAGTAGGTCAACTTGAATCTGCGGCTTATAAACAGTCTGTTTCTTTTCATTTTGATCATGTCACTTACTTCATGCGATTATCCTGACGGGAACCGGACCATTACTATCGGAATCAATGAATCTGATCAATCGATCTGGGAGTTTGTCGCGAAAAAAGCCGGTGAGGAAGGATTGCAGCTTTCTTTGGTAACGTTTTCGGATTATGCTGAGGCCGATTTGGCACTTGCCGGCGGGGATCTCGACGCCAATGCGTTTCAATCCGTTACTAATTTTAAATCTTTGCCGCCTCACGTGAAAAAGAAGCTGGCTCCTTTAGGAACGACATATGCGGCATCGCTGGGGGTGTATTCCAAGCAACATAAACGGCTGAAGGATATACCGGACGGAGCGGTCATTGCCGTGCCTGATGAAGCGGCGGCCTTCGGCAGGGCGCTTTTTCTCATGCAGGAGGCCGGACTGATTACATTGAAAAAGGGATTCACCGGTACGGGTTCAACGGATATGATCAAGGACAACCCGAAGCATCTGACCTTAAAAACGGAAACAAAAAAGAACGCCTATCAGGCGGCGGAACATGCTGACGCAGCAGTTCTCAGTCAAAGCGAGGCGAAAAAAGCAGGATTTCATGCGGAGAAGGACGCGCTGATCCGATCGGCGCAAATGAAGGAAGCGTATATTCATCTGATCGCCGTCAGAGCTGAGGATAAAGATGATGAACGGATGCAAAAACTCCTGTCTTTGTATCAATCAGATGATACCGCGGCGTTGATTGAAAAAGAATATGAGGGCAGCCTGATTCCCGTTTTCCTGAGGGGCGGCTTTCTCACTGAAAAGAAAGAATGATTTCCTCTTCGGGCGATCATTCTTTTTTTTCAGTGCTGCACACTTGATTGCGCCCTGATGTTTTCGCTTTGTACAGCATCCGGTCCGCGATCAGGGGCAATGTCTGAGGGTCCGGTGTATTTGTCGGATAATGCGCGATGCCGAGGGAAACGGTCACGGGAATTGTATCTCCGCTCGTCAGCAGAATCGGGTTCGCGTCAATCGTGTGCCTGATTTCCTCTGCGAGGTGAAGCCCTTTTGTATACGTGCAATTGGGCATAAGCACGGCAAATTCTTCCCCGCCGATGCGGGCTGACGTATGAGAACTGCTGAGTAAGAACCTCAGGCGCGCCCCCAGTTCCTTCAGCACTTGGTCCCCTTCATAATGGCCGTATTGATCATTGATCTGCTTAAAGTGATCAATATCCAAATAAATAAGCGCGAGCTGAGACGAGGGGGATTGAGACGTCCGATCGTACAGAACGCGCGAGACTTCCTCGAATTTTCTCTTATTAAAAATTCCCGTCAGAAAATCATAATTCGCTTGAAACTTGTATTGCTTGAACAAAACGCGGGCATCGGCTTCGTGTTTGATGATATACAGTGACAGCATTCCGCCCAAGATGGAAATGAGCCAATAATAAACGAGGGCCCCGGCAGGCTGTTCAGGCATAAGAAACAGCAGCGTCAAGGTGAAAATAACATTTGAAAAAAGCAGCATAACGAACGCCATTTTATGATCCGGCTTTTTTCCTCTGAGGACGGCCGCAGAAAGTATCGCAATAACCCCGACGGCGGCGATGGAAAAAATGGCGCTTGCATTGAAATTGATCAGGATACGGCCTGCGACGATAATCGCAAAGGCGGCTGCCGTAGACACCCAGCCTCCGTAAAGAGCGGCGATGATAATGGGGATATTTCTGAGATCAATGATGGAATCGGAGTAAGAAAAGCCGAAAGCAATCAGAAAAACCCCTAAAAGCCCGCAGACCGTCCCCTTCAGTAATTGAAACATCGGACGGTCTTCTTTATACGAAAGCGACTCTTTAAAAAGAAGGGTGAACAGATAATTAAATGTGATTAAAATCGTTAAATTAAGAAACAGTTCCTTCAGCATAACAATCACCCTTATATAAGTTACTAGAGAAAGGGTGGAAAGAAAAGAGAAAAATCAATTAAAATACATATATTGTCAATCCTTACTTGACCGATCGGAATTGATATAATATAGTGTTAAAGGATAATGAGCAAGGGAGTGTTTACCTGTTTTGGAGAATTTATTTGTAGTCTTACATGTTTTTATTATGCTTTTGCTTATAGCAGGTCTGTTTGTCATGCAAAAAAAACACGTTTCCTTTTCTAAACGTGTCTTTACCGCGCTCGGACTAGGCATTGTATTCGGTTTTGCACTGCAATTGATTTACGGGCCGGCATCACATATCGTGACACAAACGGCCGATTGGTTTAATATCGCCGGCGGCGGTTATGTCAAATTGCTTCAGATGATCGTCATGCCGCTAGTCTTTATTTCTATTCTCGGCGCATTTACGAAGCTGAAACTGACCCATAACATCGGGAAAATCAGCGGACTGATCATCGGAATTTTGATCGCCACGACAGCAATTGCCGCGGCAGTCGGAATTGTTTCGGCGCTTTCTTTTGATCTGAAAGCCGTCCATATCGACCAGGGAAGCACCGAGTTATCAAGAGGCCAGGAGCTGCAGCAAAAATCTGAGGATATGACGGCCAAAACGCTGCCTCAGCAAATCGTTGAGCTTCTGCCGGGAAATCCGTTTCTTGATTTCACGGGAGCCAGACCGACTTCCACCATCGGAGTCGTTATTTTCGCCGCTTTCCTCGGCATCGCTTTTCTGGGCGTGAAACGGAAGCAGCCGGAGCACGCTGCGACGTTCAGCGGAATTGTCGATGCGGTATACGCGATTATTATGCGTGTCGTGACGTTAATTTTAAGATTGACGCCTTACGGGGTATTGGCGATTATGACAAAGACGATCGCGACAAGCGACATCGACAGCATTGCGAAACTGGGGATGTTTGTGATCGCTTCATACGCCGCGCTTATCGTCATGTTTATCATTCACCTGCTGCTGATTACGTTCAGCGGTTTAAATCCGATCACATACGTGAAAAAAGCATTTCCTGTCATGGTGTTTGCGTTTACGTCCCGTTCAAGCGCAGGGGCTTTGCCGCTTAATATTAAAACGCAAAAAAGCATGGGCGTCCCTGAAGGAATTGCGAACTTCGCCGGTTCATTCGGTTTATCGATCGGTCAAAACGGCTGTGCCGGCATTTACCCGGCGATGCTCGCGATGATGATTGCGCCGACAGTAGGGCAAAACCCGTTTGAACCGGGATTTATCATCTCCGTCATCGCCATCGTGGCAATCAGTTCATTCGGTGTAGCAGGCGTGGGGGGCGGCGCGACATTTGCGGCTCTGCTCGTCCTATCCGCTTTGAACATGCCTGTCGCGCTTGCCGGGCTGCTCATTTCAATTGAGCCGTTAATTGACATGGGGCGTACCGCCTTAAATGTCAGCGGCAGTATGACCGCAGGGCTGTTAACAAGTAAAATGACGAAGGAAACCGATACCGCGGTGTACAATGATTCCTCAATCGTCATTGAAGCTGAAGAAGCTTAATAAAAAAGCAGATAGCGCTAAAACGAAAAATCCTTCATCGTTGAACGAATGAAGGATTTTTTTCGTTTCTAATGATTTCCGGGTTCAATTTCTTCCAGCATATTCATCACGGTGCTGTCATTTAAAACATTTACCGCGCTTTCTTCGAAGTGAATCGGCTCGGTATAGTGAGGCTTCGGCGAAGTTTCTTTACTGCGGTCTGCCTGTCCGTCCGTATGGGATGAGCCGGAGTGATTGCGGGAAGTCTGCTCATGCTGCTGTCCGCCGGATTCCCCGCCGAAAGCCTGTTTGATCAGCTCGGCAGGCTGCACGGAGCCTGTTTGTGAATGCCGTGGTTTGTCCGTGTGCTGCTGTCCGCCGGATTCCCCGCTGAAAGCCTGTTGAATCAGGTCAGCAGGCTGCATGGAGTGTGTACCATCTTTATGCTGCATTCGGCCTGAAACCATTCCGGAGATTTTCCGACGGATTTCGGGTGATAAAGCTGCAATCAGAATCGATGATCCGATCAGCAGCGCTGTCGGGCTGATGCCGCTTTTTTGTCTGAACAAGTTAAATCCCTCCTCATTCAATTGATTACGCTTACCTTTCCCTATCCTTCTGATATTTATCCAAACCGCTCAGAATGCAAACGGCGTGCATAAATCCCGCCGAATAGAAAAACCTATACGTAAAGTGAGAAAGGAGGAATTCACATGATAAAAAAACAAGCAGTTATTTCTGCCCTTCTTCTGCCGATGCTGATTACCGCAGGGTGCAGTATGGGGAACCAGGGAGAAGGAAAACGAAATGACAACCGCACCCAGAATGTAAATTACCGCAACACACCTAACGACGGTGCGACAAATATGAATACAGTGAACCGTCATAACCAAAACACCGATCACAATGACAACCGTAACCTGAGAGTGGCTGATAAAGCCGCCGACAAGGTGACTGATTTAAAAGAAGTTAAAAATGCGACTGTGATCGTTGCCGGAAACAGCGCTTATGTAGCCGTTGTTCTGACAAACGGACAAAAAGGCGCCATCGCCAACCATTTGAAAAATAAGATTACCGATAAGGTGAAATCAGCCGATAAACATGTCCGGACTGTATATGTATCAGCAAACCCGGACTTCGTTGAACGTATGCAAGGCTACGGAAAACGAATCCAAAACGGCCACCCGGTATCCGGACTGTTTGATGAATTCGGCCAAATGGTGCAGCGTGTATTCCCAAACCCCAATAAATAAATGAATGGAAAAGCCGCATTTGCTGCGGCTTTTTTATTTTATCTGCCGTCACGACCCAGCGCTTCTGAGCATAAAGTAAAGAATGAGATGAAAATTAAAGGATCGGGGAGGGGAGCTTGTTTGCGTGACGGCATGGGGAAACGGGCGGCATTCACTCTGATCCTGTGCGGAGTCCTTGTCATATTGGCTGTCAGTTCAGCCGTTTCAGTAAGTATGATGTACGTCCTGTCAGGCCAAAACAGCCGCTCTGTTCCGACGAAGGAACAAGTGACTGAACACATGAATAAAGAAATTTACAAACATACAGCGATTTACTATACGGCGGATGAAAAGCCGCTCTTGGATCTGACCAAGCTTACGCTGGACCACGCAAAGCGTATCAACCAAATCATTGTCGGCTATAAAGGAGCGGCGCCTCTTGAACTCATTTTCTTTTCGGATGAAGCTGAAATGGAGCAATACTCAGGATTGAAAAATGTAGTCGGTTTTTATTCAGAGCAGGAGCAGATGATGGGGCTTTTGCCAGAAGAGAAAAAAAAGCTTTTGAAAAAAGATGAGCTGGCCGTTTTCATGTATAAGCAATTGATTATACATGAATATACACACTACGCATTTCATCAAAAAACACGCCAATTGGGGACGGATACGTCTGTATTTCCGCTTTGGTTTCATGAGGGGCTGAGCGAGTGGGTTGCGCATTATGATGTGGTCATTGATCCGATTGAATTTTCCGTCGTGCCGTTTGATCAATTAACGACCGACCGAAAATGGCAGAAATCGCGTATGGAATATGAAACGGATGTTTATTTGCAAAGTTTCTATATGATAAAGGATTTAACCGAAACATTCGGAGAAGGCATTATCTTAACCATTATCAATAAAACCGCCGAAACACAGGATTTTGAAAAAGGCTTTGAAGCGGCTACGAAAGAAAGCCTGAAACAATTTGAACATGATTTCACAAAAGCATATGAAAAAAAGAAAACGGCATTGGAGAGTCAGGTTTCCAACGCCGTTTTTTTCATTAATGGAGGTTTTGCTGCTGCTGTCCCATTTGTCCTTTAATCGGAGGCATTTGCGGCTGTCCCTGCGCCGGCGCAAATGAATTCAGCATGGTCTGCATATCTTGTGCATTGAGCTGAGGAACCTGATAATAACCGTGTTTGTTTTGGTATAAGAAGATTTCATACGCCATTTCGACATATTGCTGAATTTGGGCGGAGAGCACTCTTCTTGTGACAGGATTGGTCATTTCAAGCGAGCTCATCGTCAAGAGAGAAGCTTGAGCTTTAATCAGGCCGAGCATATGGCCGCTTATTCCGAGATCTTTGACATCATTTAATGATTGATTCGGTTTTTTCGGCTGAGTCGGTTTTATACCGTAGACGGCCTGGTTCTGTTCCTCCATCATATATGTCGACGTTTCCTGAGAAGGCTTTTGGCCGGTCTTAAAGCATTCTGCCGTCAGATTATAGAGTCCGAGAATGAATTGATACTGGCGGTCAAGAATGTCGGCCAGCTGCTGATCCTGTATAAACTGTCTGAGCATCATAAATTGATCCAAAACGCCGACTGTTCCGGCCAGCACTTCATGCATATCGAAAAGCTCATGTCCTCCGTGATTCACTTGCGGTGAACCCGGAATCCCCTGATTTACTGGCGGCTGCTGCTGATTCTGCTGCTGTTCCACTGGTTGTTTTCCTCCTTCATGTCAAATCACATTTAAGATGTGAAAAAAGCCGATCCGTTATACATCAAGACTTATTTCGTTACGTGGGGATTATTTACTATTTTGCGCCAGCGAAGACAATCTTTACAAAAAAGTGATGTGATTTTTAAGAAAATAAGCTAACGTATTTCTTAGAAGACAGGGGGGAAATGAATGAAGAAAAAAAGGGGTTTGCGTCTTTCGTGCTGTTTGCTGACGGTTTGTTTTATGATGTTCAGCGTGAAAGATGCGGAAGCAATCGGACAAGCCGGATCACTGAATGAAGCTGGAACGGATAAAGCGTATAAAGAACGGCAGACTGAAGACTCCGGCCGTATCCCGCTCAGAATCATCAGCATGAATGATCTGCACGGAAAAATTGATCAGCAATATGAGCTTGACCTTAACGGAGACGGTAAACCGGATGGCACTTTCGGACGGATGGACTACGCCACCGCGTACATTAAAAAGGCGAAAGCCGAGAAAGAACACGCCTTTGTCGTGCATGCGGGCGATATGATCGGGGGCAGCTCTCCCGTGTCAGCCCTTTTTCAGGATGAACCGACAGTAGAATTGATGGAAGACATCGGTTTTGATGTCGGAACTGTCGGCAATCACGAATTCGATGAAGGAACGAATGAGCTTAAACGGATCATCAATGGAGGAGATCATCCGGACGGTAAGGGGACAAGCGGTTATGACGGCCAAGATTTCCCGCTCGTCTGCGCCAACTGTAAATTGAAGTCAGGGGAGTCCTTTCTGCCGCCGTATGAAATCAAATACGTTTCCGGAATTCCGGTCGCATTTATCGGGGTTGTAACCAGATCGGCGGCAGGCATGGTCATCCCGGACGGAATTAAAAATATTACGTTTACGGATGAGGTAAAGGCCGTCAATGACGCCGCCGCAGACCTGAAGAAAAAAGGAATTAAAGCAATCGCCGTGCTCGCCCATATGTCTGCTGAACAAAATGGCTCAGCCATCACGGGAGAATCCGCAAAGCTTGCAAGCGGAACAGACTCAGAGATTGACGTGATTTTCGCCGCGCACAATCATAAAGTCGTAAACGGAGAAATCAACGGCAAGCTGATCGTGCAGGCATTTGAATACGGAAAAGCAATCGGAATCGCCGATCTCGAACTAGATAAAGAGTCGAAGGATATCGTGAAAAAATCAGCGGAAATCCAATATATCGATCAAAGTAAAATCAAGCCTGATCCGGATGCGGCAGGCATATTAAGCAAATATGAAGAGAAAGTGAAACCGATTATCAGCGAAGCGGTCGGGGAAGCGGCCCATGATATAACGGGCGGGTATTCAAATGACGGCGACACGGCGCTCGGAAATCTGATTGCCGACGGTATGAAAGCGAAGATGAAATCCGATTTTGCGCTTATGAATGGGGGAGGCATCCGGGACGGCATAAAAAAAGGGCCGATCACATGGGGAGATCTTTATAATGTACAGCCGTTCGGCAATGTGCTGACGAAGCTTGAAATCAAAGGAAAAGATTTGCGGGAGATCATCAACGCGCAAATTTCTCCGGTGTACGGACCGGATTACAGCATCAGCGGATTTTCCTATACATGGAACCCGGAAACCGGACAAGCGGCGGATGTGAAAATGGCGGACGGTACAGACATACAGCCCGAAAAAGGATATACAGTAACAGTCAATCAATTTATGGCGACGGCAGCGGGGGCAAAATACGGTCCGATCGGGAAACTCGGCAAGAATCCGGTGACGGGGCCTGAGGATTTGGAAGCGACAGTAGACTATGTCAAAAGCTTTTCCGCACCGATTTCTTATCAAACCGACGGCCGCATCCGCACGGCATCAGCCGCCGAAACACCTGATGACACCGGCAATCAGCCGGGAAGCGGGGAAACACCGGGCAGCACCGGGCCTGATAAAGGAGAAAAACCTCAAACGGAAAAACCCGCTAAAAAACCGGATGCAGCAGAACAGCCTGATCAAACCAAAAAACCTAAACGTCCTGTCGTAAAAGAAGCAGCATCTGATACAGTGCAGTCAATTCCCGAATCCCGTACGGCGTCTGCCGCAGATTCGGAACAAAGCACAGAACAGACTGAAAGCGGCACACAAAAAGGCCGCCCATTGCCTGATACTTCAGCGGGCAGCCATCAGACGGCATTGGCCGGCCTGGTGATCACGGGTGCCGGCGTATATTGGCTTTTCAGAAAGAAAAGGGGAACCCGCACACGATGAACAAACTGAAACATATTCCGCTTCTCGTCATCATCGCAGGTGTTATCATCACATGTTACGGAAGCTGGAAGATCATTGATTCACATATGAAAACGAACCAATCGCTTGAAGAAGCAAAAAAAGCAACAGAACCTGTCTTGGAAAAGAACGAAACAAAAAGCGCTGTGCAGGCACAGCTCAAAAAAGAATTTCACCCCGAAACGGGTGAGGCAAGCGGCATTTTAGAAATCCCTGAAATTGACGCTGAGCTCCCGATCGTCGAAGGGACTGACGCAGATGATTTAGCAAAAGGCGTCGGACATTATAAGGACAGCTATTATCCTGGCGATCACGGCCAAATTGTGTTATCCGGCCACAGGGACACGGTGTTCCGCCGGACCGGCGAACTGAAAAAAGGAGACAGACTGAACGTGATTTTGTCTTACGGCACGTTTTCTTATAAAATCAGCCGTACAAAAATCGTCAGCCGGGATGATACGTCTGTCATCACCCTTCAACACAAGCGGGAGGAACTGATCCTGACCACTTGCTATCCGTTTTCTTACATTGGAAATGCGCCGAAACGATATATTATATATGCCGACCCGGTTTAAGAAAAATACGTTTCGGTAAAATGAGCAAGATCAGCCGGCATCGGCGCCTCGGCAACGATTTCTTCTCCTGAGATCGGATGGACGACACTGACTTTTTTGGCGTGAAGCGCCTGCCTGTGAAACAGCGCCCTGCTTCCGCCGTACAGGTCATCGCCCGCCAACGGATGGCCGATGCTTGCCATATGCACCCTGATTTGATGTGTTCTCCCGGTTTCCAGTTCAAGCTCTGCCAATGTAAGCTGCGCACCGGGATGATAGCCCTTCACTTTGTAATGGGTGACGGCGGCTTGTCCGCCGGGTGAGACGCGCCGTCTGACGGAATGTGACCTGTCGCGGCCGATCGGCGAGTCAACCGTGCCTTTTTTCGGCGTGACTTTTCCTTCCGCCGCGGCGATATAGGTGCGTTTTAATGTTTTGGTTTCGAGCTGACGGTCAAGGATTGCATGGGCCAGGCGGTGTTTCGCGAAAACGACCGCGCCTGACGTGTCACGGTCAAGACGGTGAACGTGGCGCACTTTCGCCTGTTCGCCGTTGATTTGAAAATGGTAAGCGATCAGGTTGCTGAGGGTTCCGGTCTGACCCTCTTCATTTGGATGAGTCGGCATTCCCGCCGGCTTATTTGCAATCAGCATATGACTGTCCTCAAATAAAATGTCCGGCTCTCCGTATTCAGGAATTACCGAAGAACCCGTTTTTTCCTGAAGATCAATGAATAAGCGGTCTCCGGTTTTCAGTATGATGTTGTTTTTCGGGGATGTCCGATTCACCTGAATACTTTTTTGGTTCATCCATTCCGTTATCACGGGTTTTGACGCCTGGAATTCAGATTTCAGGACTGAAAACAGCCATTGTCCGGCGTGTTTTTCCGTAATCAGGAGTTCCAGACCGCGGTCATTTTGTTTCATATCATAAAGCTCCTTTTCAAGCGGAAAGCGGCTGTTTCAATAGGAAACACTTACCTTAGCTTTCGCGTTTTTTTCTATGCTATTCTTGATAAAGATTAAGGATATTCACATGGCAAGAAAGGTGATTGATGTGAGAATTGTGAACGCAGCGACTGACGGACAAGAAAGCGCGATACAAGAGCTTTCCTCTGAATTGTTTCAAAATGTCTTTCCTCTTTATTTCTCCGAACTGGAAATTCAGCGCTTTAAAAAAAGGGGCGTATTGTCATTACAAAACCAACGTTACCAAGGAACTTTAAAAGAAGCGTTTCAAATTATGGCTTGTCTGCAAACGGTACATATCATGCTGTCAAAGCCGCACCCCGTATATGACGTCAAAGAGCGGGCGCTGTTTGATAAAAATTGCGCTTTGCTGAATGAATGCGGAATGAATTTTCCCTTTACCTATGATGATTTCGAGACAGGGGCCGGATCAGAAGCCTGCGGTCACAGAAGGCTGATCTGACGGGTATAAAGAGCCTTTTGACAGGCTCTTTTTTGCTTCCTTGACATGATACCACAATTTCTTTCCTCTAACTCCCTTTATAATGAGTCAAATCCCCGAGCATAATAAAATGCGAAAGGGGTGCTTTACAATGAGTTCAATCAAACAATCAATGACTACCCACGTGGCTACCGTTTCTCCCAACCAAACGATCCAGGAAGCGGCTGCGCTGATGCACCAGCATAATGTCGGAGCAATTCCCGTCGTTGACGGAGGGGAATTAAAAGGAATGCTGACAGACCGTGATATCGCATTGAGAACAACGGCTCAAGGCCGCGACGGCCAAACACCTGTTTCACACGTGATGTCTTCTCAAGTTGTATCCGGAAACCCGGAAATGAGTCTTGAAGAGGCGTCACATCTGATGGCCCAACACCAAATCCGCCGCCTTCCCATTGTCGATCAAAATCATCTGGTCGGGATCGTTGCGCTTGGAGACTTAGCGGTCGATCAGCGTTCAAATGAGTCTGCGGGAGCGGCTCTTTCCAATATTTCCAGTCAAAACACACAGTAACGGATGAAGAGAGCTTGCACTCATGCAGGCTCTTCTTTCCGTGAGAATGTTACATTTTGAATGCAAAAGAAATTCACGGTATAGTGTATACATAGGTCAGTACGTTTAGCTAAAGGAGCTGTAACCATTGATAAAAGCATTAATCTTTGATTTTGACGGGTTAATTTTAGATACAGAAACCCATGAATATGAAGTGCTGCAGGAAATGTTTGAGGAACACGGTTCAACATTGCCTTTATCCGTCTGGGGAAAGGTGATCGGAACGGCGGCGGGGTTTAAGCCGTTCGCATATTTAGAGGAGCAGCTGGGAAGAAAGCTCGATCATGATGAACTGACGGCGATCAGGCGCGGGCGCTTCGAACAGCGGATGAAGACGGAAACGGCACGTCCCGGAGTGGAGGCTTATTTAGCCGCGGCAAAAGAATTAGGGTTGAAGGTGGGGCTCGCTTCCAGCTCAGATTTTAAATGGGTGTCGGGCCATCTGAAGGAATTAGGCCTGTTTGATGAATTTGAAGTGATTCAGACGGCTGACGACGTAGAAGAAGTGAAGCCCAATCCGGAGCTCTATCTGAAAGCTGCGGAACATTTAGGCGTTGAACCTTCTGAATGTCTTGCCTTTGAGGATTCGGTCAACGGCTCAATCGCAGCCAAACGCGCCGGCATGAAATGTGTCATCGTGCCGAATAAGGTAACGAGCGCCCTGTTATTTGAAGAATACGATCACAGACTGGAATCGATGGCGGAAATGGAACTTGAATTACTCTTACAGCGATTGAACGATCAAAACGAACCGGCAGGGGGAAGCAGCATTGTCTGAGAAACTTGATCTGACCCGTTTTGAAAAGAAAATGGTCATACGGAATATGGAAGAGAAAGATATCAACAAAATTATTGAGCTGCAAAAGGATTGTTTTCCGGGGATGGAGCCGTGGGAGCCTGAGCATTTAATCAGCCATCTCGCGCACTTTCCGGAAGGTCAGTTTTGCGCCGAGTATGAAGGGGAAATTATCGGTTCATGCTCAAGCCTGATCATCAATTTCGATGAATATGATGACCGCCACACGTGGCAGGACATTACAGACGACGGTTATATCACGAACCACAACCCGGACGGATTGAATCTGTACGGGATTGAGGTAATGGTTCACCCGGAATACAGGCGGATGAAAATCGGACACCGGCTGTATGAGGCGAGAAAAGACTTGGCGAGACGATTGAATCTGAAAAGCATCATTATCGGCGGGCGGATTCCGAATTATCATAAGTATGCGGAAGAAATGACGGCGAGAGCCTATGTCGAACAGGTGACGCGCCATCAGATTTATGACCCGGTGCTTTCTTTCCAGCTGATGAACGGATTTACGCTCATGCGGATCAATCCGAATTATCTCCCGGATGACACCGCGTCCATTAAATATGCGACATTAATGGAATGGAACAATGTCGATTATCTGCCGCAGTCAAAGCGCTATTACAAATCGGCATTTCCGGTGCGCATCTGCGTCATTCAATATGAGATGAAAAAGATTTATTCTTTCGAGGAATTTGCCAATCAGGTTGAATATTATGTCGATGTGGCTTCAGATGCGAGATCTGATTTCGCGGTATTTCCGGAGATTTTCACGACGCAGCTCATGTCATTTCTCGAAGAGCGTTCTCCGAGTCTGGCCATTCAGAGGATTACCGAATATACCGAGGACTATATCAGCCTCTTTACAGATCTCGCGGTGAAATATAATGTGAACATTATCGGCGGCTCCCACTTCGTTGAAGAAGAGGGGAAAATTTATAACATCGCCTACTTATTCAGACGTGACGGCACGATTGAAAAACAATATAAGCTTCACATTACGCCGAATGAGCGGAAATGGTGGGGCATCAGCGCCGGAGACAGGGTGCGCGTATTTGATACGGACTGCGGAAAGATCGCCATTCAGATCTGTTACGATATCGAATTTCCGGAGCTTGCGAGAATTGCCGCGGATCAAGGGGCGAAAATTATCTTTACGCCGTTCTGCACTGAAGACCGCCAAGGCTATTTGCGCGTAAGGTACTGCTCTCAGGCGAGAGCGGTTGAAAACCAAATTTACACCGTCATCTCAGGTACGGTCGGAAACCTGCCGCAAACAGAAAATATGGATATTCAATACGCGCAGTCAGCCATTTTTGCTCCGTCTGATTTTGAATTCGCCAGAGACGGAATCGTCGGTGAAACGAATCCGAATATCGAAATGGTCGTGATCGGGGACGTGGACCTTGAAATCTTAAGAAGGCAGCGTGAAAACGGAACCGTGCGCCAGCTGAAAGACCGGCGCAAAGACATTTACCGGATTACGCATCTGAAATAAAAAAACGCCCGCTCCGCTTAAGGGCGGGTTTTTTTATAAAAACACTTGCACCGGCCCCGGTTTCGGGATATGCTCTTGTAGCCCTTTCGCTTTCTGGGAGAAAGCGTTTTTTTAATTGCCGCCGCTTTATTGACTCGCCCATGCCGCGCCTTTATATTCTTATTAAGAGGAAAACTTCACCATGAGAATCGGCGTCAGAAGCCGGGCAGCTTTCGATACAGTGCAATGATATTGAAAGGGAGATGAGCGGTGTGGAACATGTACAAAAAAATCAGTCACTCAAACAAAAGGATAAAGAGCTGATTTGGCACGCGATGAAAGGGGCGGAGCCGGATGACAGCATAATCGTCCAAAAAGGGGAAGGCGCCTGGGTTACGGACATTGACGGCAGACGGTATTTGGACGGCATGTCAGGTTTGTGGTGCGTCAATATCGGATACGGGAGAAAGGAGCTTGCCGATGCGGCTTACAGCCAATTGAAGGAGCTTCCTTATTATCCGCTGACCCAAAGCCATCAACCCGCGATTGAGCTTGCGGAAAAACTGAATGAATGGCTCGGCGGCGATTATGTAATCTTCTTTTCCAACAGCGGATCGGAAGCAAATGAAACCGCGTTCAAAATTGCCCGCCAATACCACATTGAAAACGGCGATCACAGCCGCTTCAAATTCATCTCCCGGTACAGAGGCTATCACGGCAATACGATGGGGGCGCTCGCCGCTACCGGCCAGGCGCAGAGAAAATATAAATATGAGCCGCTCTCACAAGGTTTTTTGCACGCGGCGCCGCCTGATCTTTATCGGAATCCCGGCGATGCCGTCACATTGGAAAGCGCGCATGAAATCGACCGGATCATGACGTGGGAGTTAAGCGAAACGATTGCCGGCGTTATTATGGAACCGATTATTACAGGCGGAGGGATACTGATGCCCCCGGACGGGTATATGGCAAAGGTAGAGGACATTTGCCGCCGCCACGGCGCGCTTCTGATCAGTGATGAAGTCATTTGCGGTTTCGGCCGCACGGGAGAGCCGTTCGGATTTCAGCATTACGGCGTTTCACCGGACATCGTCACAATGGCAAAAGGCATTACGAGCGCTTATCTGCCGCTGTCGGCAACGGCAGTAAAACGGGAGATTTTTGAGGCGTATTCGGACGCTGAGCCGTACGGCCGCTTCCGGCACGTGAATACATTCGGAGGCAATCCGGCAGCCTGCGCCCTTGCTTTGAAAAACCTGCAATTGATGGAGGACGAAAATCTGATCGCCCGCTCCCGGGAGCTTGGAGAACGGCTGCTCCGTGAGCTTGAGCCGCTCAAAGAACATCCGGCGGTCGGCGATGTACGGGGCAAAGGCCTTCTTGCCGGCATTGAGCTCGTCAAGGACAAAATCACGAAGGAACCCGCTGATGCCGCTCTTGTGCAGCACGTCATCACCGCGTGCAGAGAAAAAGGCCTGCTTGTCGGGAAAAATGGTGATACTGTAGCGGGATATAATAATGTCATTCAGCTGTCTCCGCCTTTTTGCCTGTCCGACGAGGAGCTCTCTTTCATCATTTCGACCGTCAAGGAAAGCGTGCTGAGCATTGATTTTTAAAGTAAAGGAGTAAAACATGAGTTTTCACAACCAGAAGATTCTACCGGCTATCCGGAACATGAAGCAATTCGATGCATTTTTAGAGAGTCCGTTCTTATACGGCGTCATTTTAGATATCCACCTCGGTCAATTAAAAGGTGTCGTGAATGAAGCGAAAAAACACGGAAAACTTCTGATGGTTCACGTCGATTTAATTCACGGCATTAAGCATGACGAATACGGTGCGGAGTTCATTTGTCAGGACATCCGGCCCGCGGGCATCATTTCGACGAGATCCGCCGTCATCGTCAAAGCGAAACAAAAGAAAATATACGCGATCCAGCGTCTGTTTCTCTTGGATACGAGCGCCATGGAAAAAAGCATGGAATTCGTCGGAAAGCATAAGCCTGACTTTATCGAGGTTCTCCCGGGCATCGTTCCGACTTTAATCAGAGAAATTAAAGAAATGACGGGGATTCCGATTTTTGCCGGCGGCTTCATCCGCACGGAGCAGGACGTTGAAAACGCCTTGCAGGCAGGAGCCACGGCCGTGACGACTTCAGACACCGAACTATGGGCTAAATATGAACATTCTATGACAAAAAAAGATTGACACCGCTTACACCCATTGTTACAATAGACCTAGGTTAATACTATGTGATGGAGACCCGGAGACCCACAACAGCTCTTTACGGAAGCAATAAAGCGTAAAGCGGTTTGTTGTGGGTTTTTTATTCTCTATAACTCTGTCAAACCTGCTATTTTGTCATTTAGGAGGAATGATGATGACAGCATTTTGGGGAGAAGTAATCGGTACAATGCTGCTTGTTATTTTCGGCGGCGGCGTTTGTGCGGGAGTCAACTTAAAGAAATCGCTTTCATACCAATCCGGATGGATTGTTATTGTATTCGGCTGGGGATTGGGAGTAGCCATGGCGGCATATGCCGTCGGCAGCATCAGCGGCGCTCACTTGAATCCGGCTTTAACGATAGGCCTTGCGCTTGAAGGCAGCTTTCCTTGGAAAGACGTCCCTGTTTATATTGCGGGACAGATGATCGGAGCAATGATCGGTGCGGTTGTTGTGTACCTTCATTATCTGCCGCATTGGAAGGCGACGGATGATCCGGCCGCTAAACTGGGCGTTTTCTCGACCGGCCCGAGTATTCCTCATACATTTGGGAATATGATAAGTGAAGTCATTGGTACGTTTGTGCTTGTGCTCGGCATTTTGGCAATCGGAGCGAATGAATTTACAAAAGGGCTGAACCCGCTGATTGTCGGATTCCTCATCGTTGCCATCGGGATTTCTCTTGGAGGGACGACCGGATATGCGATCAACCCTGCGCGGGATTTGGGGCCGAGAATCGCTCACGCCTTTCTGCCGATCCCGAAAAAAGGGCCGTCAAATTGGAAATATGCCTGGATTCCCGTAATCGGTCCGATCATGGGCGGTGCGTTCGGCGGCGTATTTTACAATGCCGCGTTTAAAGGAAATGTGACACTTAGCTTTTGGTTTGTAAGCGTTATAATGGTTGTAGTGCTTTTCATACTCTATATTTATACCAAGAAATCTCAATCACGGAAAACATTATCAAATTCTGAATATATTTAAAAAGGAGAGCGGCATCATGGAGACCTATATTTTATCAATTGACCAAGGCACAACAAGTTCAAGAGCGATTCTTTTTAATAAAGAAGGAAAAATCGTGCATTCCGCTCAAAAGGAATTCACACAGCATTTCCCTCAGCCGGGCTGGGTGGAGCACAATGCGAACGAAATCTGGGGATCGGTGCTCGCCGTTATCGCGACTGTGATTTCCGAGTCCGGAATCAGCGCTGATCAAATTGCCGGCATCGGCATCACGAACCAAAGGGAAACGACGGTCGTATGGGATAAAGATACCGGAAAGCCGGTATACAATGCGATTGTGTGGCAATCGAGACAAACATCCGGCATTTGCGAAGAGCTTCGTGAAAAAGGATATAATGATACATTCAGAGAAAAAACGGGACTTTTGATCGACCCTTATTTCTCAGGAACGAAAGTCAAATGGATTCTTGACAATGTAGAAGGCGCGCGGGAAAAAGCGGAAAACGGAAATCTTCTGTTCGGAACGATTGATTCATGGCTCATCTGGAAAATGTCCGGAGGCGCGGCGCACGTAACGGATTATTCCAACGCTTCAAGAACGCTGATGTTTAATATTCATGAATTAAAATGGGATGACGAGCTGCTTGATATTTTAGGCGTGCCGAAATCCATGCTGCCGGAAGTGAAACCGTCTTCTCATGTGTACGCGAAAACGGTTGATTATCATTTCTTCGGTAAAAATATTCCGATTGCGGGAGCGGCCGGAGACCAGCAGTCTGCGCTGTTCGGTCAGGCGTGCTTTGAAGAAGGCATGGGGAAAAACACATACGGCACAGGCTGCTTTATGCTGATGAATACCGGAGAAAAAGCCATCACTTCTGATCACGGCCTTCTGACGACAATCGCCTGGGGATTAGACGGAAAAGTCGAGTATGCCCTGGAAGGAAGCATCTTTGTCGCAGGTTCTGCCATCCAATGGCTGAGAGACGGCATGCGGATGTTTCAGGATTCGAAAGAAAGCGAGACATACGCAGAGCGTGTGGATTCCGCTGACGGTGTTTATGTCGTGCCCGCTTTCGTCGGATTGGGCACACCGTACTGGGACAGTGACGTGCGCGGCTCAGTTTTCGGCCTGACACGCGGAACGACGAAGGAGCATTTTATCCGTGCCACGCTTGAATCTCTCGCATATCAGGCGAAAGATGTGCTTGATGCCATGGAGGCTGATTCAGGCATCTCTTTAAAAACATTGCGTGTAGACGGCGGAGCGGTAAAAAATAACTTCCTCATGCAGTTCCAGAGCGACTTGCTTGATGTGCCGGTCGAACGTCCGGAAATTAATGAAACGACTGCGCTCGGTGCCGCATATTTAGCCGGAATCGCTGTCGGCTACTGGAAGGACAGCACTGAAATCGCCGATCAGTGGAACCTTGATAAGCAATTCAAACCGGAAATGGAAGATGAAAAACGCGATGAATTGTACGGCGGATGGAAAAAAGCAGTAAATGCAGCTATGGCTTTTAAATAAGATAAAATTATGGTATACTGAAAACAAGTTAATAGGAACGGTCCTGAGATGAGGAGAGACCACAGCACCAAAGTGATGACATGCGCTTTGGCTGTTGTGGTCTCTTTTTCTATACCGTGACAACAAGGAGGAAGCGTAATGATGAATCACCAATTTTCAAGTTTGGAACGGGATCATATGCTGGAAGACATGACTAAAAAAACATACGATCTGTTTATTATAGGCGGAGGTATTACGGGTGCCGGTACGGCGCTTGACGCTGCTTCAAGGGGAATGAAAGTCGCTTTGAGCGAAATGCAGGATTTCGCGGCCGGCACATCAAGCCGATCCACAAAGCTTGTCCACGGCGGTTTGCGTTATCTGAAGCAATTTGAAGTCAAAATGGTGGCTGAAGTCGGTAAGGAACGCGCCATCGTGTACGAAAACGGCCCGCACGTCACGACGCCGGAATGGATGCTGCTGCCGTTTCATAAAGGCGGCACGTTCGGTTCATTCTCTACTTCAATCGGCCTGCGTGTGTATGACTATTTAGCGGGAGTAAAAAAATCAGAGCGCAGAAGCATGCTGTCTGCTAAAGAAACGCTGCAAAAAGAGCCGCTCGTCAAAAAAGACGGCTTAAAAGGCGGAGGCTATTATGTAGAGTACCGGACGGACGATGCGAGACTGACGATTGAAGTCATGAAAGAAGCCGTTAAATTCGGTGCTGAGCCTGTCAACTATTCTAAAGTGAAAGAACTGCTTTATGAAAAAGGAAAAGTTGTCGGCGTTTTAATTGAAGATCTGCTGTCAGGCAAGGAATACAAAGTGTACGCCAAAAAAATCGTCAATGCGACAGGTCCGTGGGTCGACGAGCTGAGAGAAAAAGACCACAGCAAAAGCGGAAAACATCTCCAGCACACAAAAGGGGTCCATCTCGTATTCGACCAATCCGTATTCCCGCTTAAACAGGCGGTGTACTTTGATACGCCGGACGGCCGGATGGTGTTCGCCATTCCGCGTGAAGGAAAAACATACGTGGGTACGACCGATACGGTTTACAAACAAAAACTTGAGCACCCGCGCATGACGGTGCAGGATCGCGATTATGTCGTCAGCTCCATCAATTATATGTTCCCGGAACTGAACATTACGGCGGACGATATTGAATCAAGCTGGGCCGGCCTCAGACCGCTTATTCACGAAGAAGGGAAAGACCCGTCTGAGATCTCCCGTAAAGATGAAATCTGGACATCTCAATCAGGCCTGATTACGATCGCCGGAGGAAAACTGACGGGCTACCGTAAAATGGCTGAGCACATTGTCGATCTTGTCCGCGACCGCTTGAAAGAAGAGGGCGGCCAGGACTTCGGCGGCTGCAAGACGAAGACGATGCCGATTTCCGGCGGACATGTCGGCGGCTCTAAAAACTTCGAGTCATTTGTGGAAGCAAAGACAAAAGACGGCTTGAAAATCGGTTTATCACAGGAAACCGCTAAGCAGTTAGCCATCAGATACGGCTCTAACGTTGAAAATGTATTCAGCCGGATTGAAGGACTGAAAGACGAAGCGGAAAAACGCCAGATTCCGGTTCACATTTTGGCTGAAGCAGCTTACAGCATCGAAGAAGAAATGGCTGCGACACCTGCCGATTTCTTCGTCCGCAGAACGGGAAGACTGTTCTTCGACATCAAATGGGTGCAAACGTATAAAACGGCCGTGATTGATTACATGAGCGACCGATTCCAATGGAATGACGAAACGAAAGAAAAACACACTGAGTGGTTAAATACGCTGCTGCACGACGCGGTTGTTCCGCTCGAACAATAATAACCGGAGGGCTGTGCCGAAAAGGCATGAGCCCTTCTTTTATCTTTTTACATAAAGCATTTGGTTAAGTTATCAAGTGACACGGGCAGCCGCTTCATATTAAAATATGGTCATAAGCTGAAATTATAGGAGGACGAACATGAGTTGGAGTAAGAGTTACGAACGCTGGAATCAGGCCGAACAATTAGATTCAGAATTGAAAAAATTATTGGCGGACGCAGAAGGAAACGAGCAGCTGCTGGAAGATTTTTTCTACAAAAATCTTGAGTTCGGAACAGGAGGCATGAGAGGAGAAATCGGGCCGGGTACGAACAGAATGAACATTTACACGGTCCGCAAAGCATCCGCCGGACTTGCGGCGTATATCGCGAAACAGGGGGAAGACGCGAAAAAAAGAGGGGTTGCGATCGCATACGACTCCCGTCATAAATCTCCTGAGTTTGCGATGGAAGCTGCAAAAACCCTTGCTTCCCAAGGCATTCAAACATACGTATTTGATGAGCTCCGCCCGACGCCTGAGCTGTCTTTTGCGGTGAGAAAGCTGAACGCTTATGCCGGCATCGTCGTGACGGCCAGCCATAACCCGCCTGAATATAACGGATATAAAGTGTATGGCGATGACGGCGCACAGCTGCCGCCGAAAGAAGCGGACATCGTCATTGCGGAAGTGAATGCCATAGAAAATGAATTAACGATTCAAGTTGAAGATGAACAGTCGCTGAAAGAAAAAGGTTTGATTAAAATAATCGGTGAAGAAATTGATAAACCGTATACTGAAAAACTGACTTCCATCTCCGTACATCCCGAGCTTTCGGATGAAGTGGATGTCAGCGTCGTGTTCACTCCGCTTCACGGCACGGCAAATAAACCGGTGCGCCGCGGTCTTGAAGCACTCGGTTACAAAAACGTCACCGTCGTAAAGGAGCAAGAGCTGCCGGACCCGGATTTTTCAACCGTCAAATCGCCGAATCCGGAAGAGCACGCGGCATTCGAATATGCCATTAAGCTCGGAGAAGAACAAAATGCCGATATTCTTGTCGCTACGGACCCGGATGCCGACCGTCTCGGCATTGCCGTAAAAAACAGCGAAGGCAAGTACACAGTGCTGACGGGAAACCAGACAGGCGCGCTTTTATTGCATTACCTGCTTTCCGAGAAGAAAAAACAGGGCACCCTTCCTGAAAACGGTGTCGTCATGAAAACGATTGTCACGAGCGAATTGGGCCGCGCCGTCGCTTCATCGTTCGGATTAGATACGGTTGACACGCTGACAGGCTTCAAATTTATCGGAGAAAAGATCAAAGAATATGAAAAATCAGGCCAATACACGTTCCAGTTCGGGTATGAAGAAAGCTACGGCTACTTAATCGGCGATTTCGCGCGTGACAAAGACGCGATCCAGGCTGCGCTGTTAGCCGTTGAGGTATGCGCCTTTTATAAAAAGCAGGGCATGTCGCTTTATGACGCGCTGCTGTCCATTTTTAAAGAATACGGATATTACCGTGAAGGCCTGAAGTCATTGACATTAAAAGGAAAACAGGGAGCAGAGCAGATTTCCGCTATCCTGACTTCATTCCGAAACGATCCGCCGAAGCAGATGGCCGGAAAACAAATCACGCAGGCTGAAGACTATTCAACGGGAAAACGGACTGTATTTGCCGATCATCTTGAAGAAGATATTGATCTGCCGAAGTCAAATGTCCTGAAATATTTCCTTGAAGACGGCTCTTGGTTCTGCCTTCGTCCATCAGGAACGGAGCCGAAAGTGAAGTTCTATTTCGCCGTGAAGGGGACTTCTTTACAAGACAGCGAACAGCGTCTTGCCGCATTATCTGAAGCCGTCATGAAAACGGTGGATGGCATAGTGGAAAAAACGAAATAAACAACAAACCGCCGGAAGCGACATCCGGCGGTTTTTTTATACGCCTCATCCGAAAGTATGAGGAAAATTCATGCTGAAAACAAAGGAATATACAGAAAAGAATTGATATAATATGGATAATTCTGATTGGCCGGAGTGAGAGAAATTGACGAAAACGACGGTAGAAACGTTAAAAACGTTAAAAGCGATTGCGGAAACCTTAAACCAAAACCACGATTTAAAGGAAGCGCTTGATAAAGTGCTCCGCGAACTGCTCAGCCTGACCGGGCTGCAGACAGGGTGGATTTTTCTGATTGAGCCGGACGGGTCTTATACGCTCGCCGCATCCGCTTATTTACCGCCGGCTCTCGGTCAGCGGGAAAATGCACTCATGTGCAGCGGGGAATGCTATTGTCTGACCAAATTCAGCAATGGCGGATTGACAAAGGCCGTAAACATAATGAATTGCAAACGGATTGAATTTGCGGAACAGACGACGAACTGCCGCGATACGGAGGGCATTACCCATCATGCGACCGTACCGCTTGAGGACGGCGGCCGGAAGTTCGGATATTGTGCCTCACGTGCTGACCCATATGGTTCATGATGATCAGGATAAGGAAAAATATTATCAGCTGACCCCCCGTGAAAAAGATGTTCTTCAAGAAATAGCCAAAGGAAAAAGCAATAAGGAAATTGCGGCGGCCCTGTTTATTTCAGAAAAAACAGTGAAGACCCACGTGTCCAACCTGCTGTCAAAGCTGAATCTTTCCGATCGGACGCAGGCGGCATTGTATGCGGTAAAATATAATGTTTTGGGAAAGGCGGTAAAATCATGAGCATATTAGTGATCAGCGGCACACCGAGAAAAAACGGGCGGACGAGAATTGCCGCTTCTTATATCAGAGATCGGTTTCATACCGATTTTATTGATTTGAGCGAAAGTGAACTGCCGCTTTATAACGGTGAAGAAGAACAGAACGAGCTGCCTTCAGTGCAAAAGTTAAGGCGGCAGGTGAAAAAGTCAGCGGCCGTCGTCTTATTATCTCCTGAGTATCACAGCGGCATGAGCGGCGCTTTAAAAAACGCCATCGATTTTTTAAGCAGCGATCACTGGGCATACAAACCGGTGGCCGTCATTGCCGCGGCGGGCGGAGGAAAAGGAGGCATGAACGCGCTGGCGAATATGCGGACGGTCATGCGGGGCGTCTATGCAAATGTCATCCCGAAACAGCTGGTCTTAGACCCGATTCACATGGACATGGAGCGCCGGACCGTATCTGAGGATATGGCGGTCAGCCTGAAAGACATGATCGAAGAGCTGAATATGTTCACAAACACAAGAAATCCCGGCGTCTGACGCCGGGATTGTTTTATGTCAGCATGGCTAATTGATCTTCATAAGCGAGCTCTGTCGCATGATCAATATACCCGAGAAGGGAATACAGCTCTTTTTCAAGCACGGCATGATCATATTCGAAATGATACGCGTGCAGAAAGTGCTCAATACGCTTTGATAATAAATCATCTTTTGTACGAACCATCAAAATTAATAAATTGTCCCATTGAGACCGGTGTGTGTAATACAAGGCTTTATCATAATCGGCATGATCCATCTTACGCTTCTCCTTTCAATGAGAAGTTCTCCGTTAGTTTATGCCGCCGAAGCCCGGATGCAACGGGGGAAAACTTGGTGTCCTTATCACTGCGGCATAGCAATATGAGGGAGACATAAAATAAAACCGCATATCCGTCTCTTCTTTGGACACGCTAAGATTGACAAAAAACGACTCAGGAGAACATAAAGATGAAATCCCTTCCATTTGCGCTTGCCCTCTTGTTTTGCGGCATTCTCATTGCCTCTATCGCTGAAAAAGGGCATACAGAACACCTCGATCCGTCAGTTGAAAAATGGGAACAGCTCGCATGGAACCAGCTTGAACGTGAATACAAAGGGGCCGAGCTTACCGATTATTCGTACATGGGCCGTACAAAAGTGAACAGGGAACAGACGAAAGACGTGTTTCGCGTAACGGTGCAAACCGCAAAAGAAACGTTTTCATCCCGTGCTGAAGTGTATTTCCATCCCGTAACAAAACACGTGATCAGCATCAATATTTTCAGACTGTAAAAAAGCTGCACAGCCTTATGCGGCCGTACAGCTTATCAGGTATCAGAAGAAACGTTTTGCGCCGAGGTAGCGCTGTTTCCAATAGGAATTGTTCATGCTGGAAATAACGACTCCCGAATCGTTGGCATTAATAAACTGGCCGTTCCCGAGATAAATACCGACGTGGGAAGGTCCGGCTTTATAGGTTGAGAAAAAGACAAAGTCACCGACCGCCGGTTGGCTGACTGATGTCATCGTATTCCAGTAGCCTGCGGCTGAAAGTCTGGATACAGAAGTGACCTTATTGAGAACGTAATAAATGAAACCGCTGCAGTCAAAGCCTCTCGGCGTCGTCCCGCCCCATACATACGGTACGCCCAGCTGAGCTTTTGCGGCATCGATCATTACATTAATCTTTGCGCTTGTTGAACCTGTGCCGCCTGTGCTGCCGGACTGATTCGGTGTCGTGTTTGTCTGCTGCCCGGTAATCGTCAGTTTCTGTCCGATTTGAAGAACATCTGTTTTCAGATTGTTTTTCTCGCGGATCTGCTGGGCTGTCACATTGAACTTTTGGGCGATCACCCATAAAGAATCCCCGCTTTTCACGGTATATGTAGTGGTTTTCCCTGTATTTCCGGACTGGTTCGGAGCTGACGGTGAAGACGAAGAGCCGGAAGAAGACGTTTTGGTCAGCTTCAGCACTTGTCCGACCCGCAGCATGTCTGACGTCAGTTTGTTGATGCTTCTGATTTGCTGAACCGTCATATTGTATGCGTTTGCGATTTTCCAGAGTGAGTCTCCGCTTTTTACTGTATAGGAGGACGTTTGCGTCTGGTGTTGATTTTGGTTTGAATTGTCTTTTGACGGCGTGTTTCCCGAAGAAGACGTTCCTTTTGTTTTCAGGACTTGGTTTACGTAGATCGTATCCGTTTTTAAGTTATTTAATACTTTGAGTTCCGCAATGGTCATATTGACGCTGTTTGCGATTTTCCATAGTGAATCGCCGAGTTTGACTTTATAGGTCCCGGAAGATGATGACTGCTTTTTGCTGCTGTTTGAGCTGCTGCCAGGAGCGGTTTTTTTCTGATCGGTGCTTGAGGAAACTTTCCCCGTCACTTGCAGCTTCTGTCCGGCGCGGATTAAGTCGCTTGTCAGACCGTTCAATTTTTTCAGTTCCTGTACGGACATTTTAAAATCAGATGCGATCAGCCACAGCGAGTCTCCGCTTTTCACTGTATAGACGCTTTTAGTCGTGCCGCTGTTCTTTGAAGATGGCTTTTTGCTGCCGGAATCTGATTTGCCGTTAGGAATGTTGAGCGTCTGCCCGATAGAAAGAACGGTGGATTTTAGATGATTCGCTGATGTAATGGCATCCACGCTTGTATTGTAGTTTTGGGCAAGCTTCCATAATGAATCTCCGCTTTTGACCTTAATCGTTTGTGCTTCTGCCGGTGTTACAGCTAACGCAGACCCGACGATCGCAGATGCAGTCAAACCGACCGCTACCTTTTTTTTCATAGTGAATCTCCCTTTTCCTGCGATAATTTTTCTATCCCCATTCGTTGCAGCCGCAAGGTGAGGATATCAGTAATGATAATCTTTATATCGGCACTTGTCTGCAATCGTTTATCATATTAATAGAAATAGTCCTTTTTTCTTATGCCGGCATAAAAAAAGAAGGAATGCGGACATTCCTTCAGCTTCTGAGCAGTCTCATAATCTCCTCTTTGTTTTTGACCAGATCCCTTAACGTATATTTGTCTAAAACGGCCAGGTAAGCTTGCAGGGCTTCATTCAGAAGGTTCTTTAAGTTGCAGGCGGGAGATATGATACAGAGATTTTTTTTGGAGTCAAAGCATTCTACGATGTTAAAGTCGTCTTCTGTATGTCGAACGACTTCTCCAATGTTTATGTCTTCCGGTGTCATTCCTAATCGAATTCCGCCTCCCCGGCCCCGGATCGTTTCGACATATCCGAGCTGGCCGAGACGGTAAATGACTTTCATGAGGTGGTTTTTAGAGATGGAATAAGTATCTGCGATTTCTTTTATGTTGGAAAGTTCGTCGGAATGTCTGGAAGCCAAAAAAATCAAAACGCGTAAAGAGTAATCGGTATAGTTCGTTAATTTCATAGAATGACCTCGAAAAAAGAGATTTTGCTTCTGTTACAGTCTATCATATATGAATCTAAAATGAAAAAAAAGGAATTTGCCCCCTTAACTCAAAAAAAACGTGCGCTCCTTCTGAGCACACGTTTTTTTCGTTAAGACATCGGCGGCTTACGATCGTCAGCCGATTGATGTTTTTCAATTTTGCGATCCAATTTTGCGAGATAACGGGAGGCAAATTCTTTTCCGCCAAGACCGAATGAAAGTCCGAAGGCAAGCGCGAAACCGCCCAGAATCAGAATAAACGCGGCATTTACGATCGTGTCGGCGACACCGAGCTGATCCAGCGCCATAAAGATTGAGAGAGTGATAATGGTATATTTCGCAAGCGGCGCCAGGAATCTGAATTCCTTTC
The DNA here is from genome assembly GCF_021729365.1 of Bacillus sp. R45. Classification (NCBI taxonomy): domain Bacteria; kingdom Bacillati; phylum Bacillota; class Bacilli; order Caryophanales; family Bacillaceae; genus Bacillus; species Bacillus sp. R45. Next base: position 911,105 of record NZ_CP091421.1, read on the forward strand.
CGCTCAGCATGCCGGCAAGCAGCCTGCTGACAAGCTGTCCGGCCAAAAGTCCGATTCCGAGAATAAATACAGCGGCCAGAACATTAGGCAGGTAAGCGATAATACCGGTTGCGATAACGACGAGAAATTCGAGATGAACAAGCTGCAGCGCCTCTGCCGTAAAGAGCAGGACGATGATGATCTGAACAATCATGCCGACCGTCTGAGAAAGCGTCAGCTTCGGGGTGCCCGCCTGTTCAAAGCCCATTTTACCGAGAAGAGAGTCGAAACCGGCCCGGTGCAGGAGCCCGGATACAATGCTGCTGACCCATTTTCCGACCCAGATGCCGGCGATGATCAGCACAATACCGATGATGATATTAGGGAGCATTGTGAAGACCGTGTGCAGCATGGCTGACGCCGGTTCAGAAATACCCGCCACATCAAGCCGGTCAAGCGCAGAGATGATCACCGGAATGAAAATCAGCACGTAGACAATCGTTCCGATGATTGCCGACAGGCTCGTATCCTTCAGATAAATAGAAAGCCCCATACGTGCGGCGAGCCTTTCCGTTCCGATACTCGCCAGAAAGTTTGTGACGATATCACGGACGAGACGGGCAACAAGCCAGCCGATTAAAACAATCAGCGCCGCGGCGAATAATTTCGGTATAAAGGACAAAACGCTTTGAATCATATTTGTAAACGGCCCTGACACTCCGCTGATCTGGAGAGCGGACAAGACGCCGGGCAGGAACAAGAGCAAGACGAAGTAAAAAACGATTCGTGAAGCGGCCGTAACGGATCTGCTCATCTCCGCTTCTTCAGACACCATTGTCCATTTTCTGAGCCGGCCGTTTTCAGCGAGTTTCATGCCCGCTTTTTTGACGAGATAGCTGAAAAGCGAAGCGGCCGCCCAGCCCACGAGCAGAATCAAGCCGGCTTTTAAAACGCTCGGCACAGCCGCCGTTATCGCCGACAGCATGCTGACAAAAGGCGAAGCCACGGTTGTCAGATGCAGAATGTTAAAGAATAGAATAAAAACGATGATTAATGCGATAAAATAAATGACTTTACTGATGACTTTTTCTGAGGAATAGCGCGCCGGCTTTTTTTCGGCGAACAGCCTGTCGTCGATTTTTGTTTTTTGCAGGCCTTTGTATACGGCTTTTTCAATGATTTTGGCAATGCCCCAGCCGATAAGCAGGACGAGCAGTGCAATGATCAGATTCGGGAGTTTGCTGAGATACGTCGTAAGCATGTCTGCTGTATTCAAGTAGAATCGCTCCTTTTCTTTTTGGGGTATGGTGTGTGTTTTACCCACTTACATATAAAGCAAACAGGGCGGATGTGCCGAAAGTTTTCAGTCGGAAACCGGTCTGTTATTTCATCTTTTGAGAGGAGGGGTCATACATTATAAATAAGTCCAAGTAGGGGGGATTCGCTTGAACGCGGAGGAGACAAAAGGTTTACAGCGGGCAATTGAGGAAATAACCGACATTGCAAAGGGTTTCGGCCTTGATTTCTACCCGATGAGATATGAAATTTGCCCGGCTGAAATTATTTATACATTCGGCGCGTACGGCATGCCGACGAGATTCAGCCACTGGAGTTTCGGCAAACAATTTCATAAGATGAAACTCCATTATGATCTCGGTTTGAGCAAAATTTATGAACTTGTCATTAATTCCAACCCTTGCTACGCTTTTTTGCTGGACAGCAATTCGCTGATCCAAAATAAATTAATTGTAGCCCATGTTCTTGCCCATTGTGATTTTTTCAAAAATAACTGCCGCTTTCAAAATACGAACCGGGACATGGTTGAGAGTATGGCGGCTGCGGCGGAGCGGATTAAGCATTATGAAAGAATTCACGGGATAAAAGAGGTGGAGTCCTTTTTAGATGCCATTCTGGCGATTCAGGAACATATCGATCCGTCGCTCGTCAGGCCGAAGCTGCTGTGGAGCGTCGATGACGAAGAGGAGGACGAAGAAGAAACCGCGCCATCGCCTTACGATGATTTATGGGGAATGGATAAGCCGAAACAGGTGAAAAAGAAAAAAGGGAAAAAACCGTTTCCGCCCCGTCCGGAAAAAGATATTCTGCTGTTTATCGAGGAACATTCGCGGGAGCTTGAACCGTGGCAGCGTGACATTTTAACCATGATGAGAGAAGAAATGCTGTATTTCTGGCCTCAGCTGGAAACGAAAATCATGAACGAAGGCTGGGCATCCTATTGGCATCAGCGGATTATCCGCGAGCTTGACCTGACTTCAGATGAAGCCATCGAATTTGCGAAGCTGAACGCAGGCGTCGTTCAGCCGTCAAAAACGGGAATCAACCCGTATTATTTAGGGCTGAAAATTTTTGAAGACATCGAAGAGCGTTATGACAACCCGACAGATGAAATGAAAAAAACAGGAGTAAAGCCCGGTTCCGGACGCGAGAAAATGTTTGAGGTCAGGGAAATTGAATCGGATATATCATTTATCCGCAATTATTTGACGAAAGATCTCGTGATGCGTGAGGATTTGTATTTATTCCAAAAGCAGGGCAGGGACTATAAAGTGATCGACAAAGAATGGAAGGCCGTGCGCGACCAGCTCGTGAACATGCGGGTCAACGGGGGATTTCCTTATCTGACCGTCAATGACGGGGATTACCTGAAGAATAATGAGCTTTATATTAAACACTGGTATGAGGGAATTGAGCTTGATCTGAAATATTTGGAGAAAGTGCTGCCGTATCTGCACCAGCTGTGGGGCAGGAGCGTGCACATCGAATCTGTTCTTGAAGACAGAGAAGTGATGTTTTCGTATGACGGCAAAGGAGTGCACCGGAGATATCTGTAAAAGAAGAAAGGATGCGGGGAAATCCCCGCATCCTTTTTTATTTTCCGTGTTTCAGGATGTGAAAGATCTTTTTGGCCTGGTCCGTGTTGTTTAAAAGCCCCGTAAATGACTCTCTTCCCGGACCGTATGCGTAAACGGGAACTTCTTCGCCCGTATGATCGCCGGTTGTCCAGCCGCTGTTTGTTTTCGCATTAAAAAGCTTAATGATCGCTTTGTAGACGCTCTTGTCAGCATCCTGTTTTGCGGCCGTTTCGATCTGTTTAATTTCCGCTTTTGACCATTTCAGGTCTGTATAACGCGCAAGCACGGAAGATACGGATTTGCCCGCTTTGATTTGGTCAGCCATAAATGCCGGGGTTTTTTTGGCGGCAAGAATCGGTTCAACATGCCAGTTTTTATCGTCATTCGCGCCGATCGTCAATCCGCCGGTGGTATGATCAGCCGTGGCAACGACAAGCGTATGTTTGTCCTTTTTGGCAAATGCGATCGCTGCTTTATACGCTTTTTCAAAATCCTTCATTTCACTCATTGCGCCGACTATATCATTGTCATGTCCCGCCCAGTCTATTTGGCTTCCTTCGACCATTAAGAAGAACCCTTTTTTATTTTTGTTCAGCCTGTCGATCGCCGCCGTTGTCATGTCTTCTAATGAAGGGACAGCGTTTGACCGGTCGATTGCTTTGTCGAGTCCGCCATCGGCAAACAGGCCGAGAATCTTCTTGTTACGGTCCTTTTTCAGCTCCTGTTTTGATGTCACGTAGCTGTATCCCGCTTTTTTGAAATCCTTTGTTACATTGCGGTCTTTACGGATAAAGTTTGATTTGCCGCCTCCGAGGAGCACATCGACTTTTTGTTTTCCGTTGATGCGGTCATCAAAGTAGCTGCTTGCGATCTCATCCATGTTCTTTCGGGATTTGTTATGGGCTCCGAATGCCGCAGGGGTGGCGTGGGCAATCTCCGAAGTTGCGACAAGTCCGGTGGATTTCCCTCTTTGTTTCGCTTCTTCGAGGACGGATTTGACCCGCTTTCCTTTTTTATCGACTCCGATCGCCGCGTTATACGTTTTCACGCCCGTGGCCATTGCCGTGCCAGCCGCCGCGGAATCGGTAATATTGGAATCAGGATCGTCAGGATAAGTCATCATCATACCGGCGAGATTGGGGTCGAATGCCGTCAGTTTCATACCATCCGAAGGCTTTCCTTTGTTAATGACCGAACGGTAGGCGTTCATATAGGGTGCGCCCATTCCGTCGCCGACCATGAAGATGACGTTTCTGATCTCGTTTTTGTCAGGCTGTTTTTTTGCCGCAGCCTGTTCAGAGTGCTGAAACCCCGCGCCCGCAATCAGACCGGCTGTCAGCACGGATACGGCTGCCGCCGGCAGAAGTTTTGATCGAACCTGTTTAAATAGACTCATTCTCACTCGTCCTCCTTTAATCGTGTCTGCATGTCTAATGGTAGGGGGTGTTTGTAAAGAGCGCCTGTTCCTCCTGTAAATTTCAGGTGAAACATTGTTAGAAATGTAAATTCCGGTGTAACTTATGTTTTCAAGAAAGAGTGAAAACCATTCACTTTTTTGAAAAAGACGAGGATTTTTTTAACAAGGAGTTATTTGGAAAGTAAACTGCTTTGTTTTTCCAAAATACGAGGATCACAGGAAAAAAACATGACAAATTGACTCGTTTTTCGTCACGTTTGAAATCAAATTGAAATATTTAATACCCTTAAAAACTTTTTTCAAAAACGAATTAGTAAGAAATTTGTCACGGGAAGTCAAGTCTATTTCTAGTGGAAATTGAACCTTATAATAGGAAACAGATAAAAACTTTAAAAAAGAGACACATAAAATAGATAGAATCATTCAGGGAGGAAAATATGAAAAAGCAACTTGTTACAGCAACAACGGCAGTGGTTTTGGGGACGACTTTGTTTGCGGGCGCGGCGTCTGCGCAAACGATTAAGGTAAAAAAAGGCGATACATTATGGGGACTTTCAAATCGGTATGGAACGTCAATTAATTCCATTAAATCTGAGAACAAATTAAAATCGGATATCATTTACATCGGTCAGACGCTTTCGATCAACGGTAAATCATCTTCAGGTTCAAATTCGGGCAGCAAGTCATCATCGTCTACATATAAAGTCGTAAAAGGCGACAGCCTTTGGAAAATTGCGAATAAATATAAAATGACGGTAAACCAATTAAAAAGTTTAAACGGTTTAAAAACGGACCTGATCCGCATCGGACAAGTGCTTAAAGTAAAAGGATCAACTTCCGGTTCAGCGTCTTCAGGATCTTCGTCATCAAAGAAGCCTTCATCCAGCCATAATATTGCACAGACGAGCCTGAATGTAAACAAGCTGGTTTCTGATGCGCAATCTTTAATCGGCACGCCGTATGTATGGGGCGGAACAACGACTTCCGGCTTTGACTGCAGCGGATTTATCTGGTACCTGTTAAACAAACAGACGAGTGTCGGCAGAACAAGCACTGCGGGATACTGGAGCTCAATGAAGAGCGTATCCAGCCCGTCAAGAGGAGACTTCGTCTTCTTTACAACATATCAAGCCGGTCCTTCACACATGGGTGTATACATCGGAAACAACAAGTTCATCCATGCCGGTTCTGACGGCGTCACAACAAGTGATCTGAATAACAGCTACTGGAAACCGCGCTACCTGGGCGCGAAAAGATTCTAGCAGTGAGAGAAACCCGTTCATCCGAACGGGTTTTTTATTTAGACGGGGCAGAGCTCCATTTGTTTCACCTAAAAATGAAAATGTGATAAAAAATCTAAAAAGGTTTTCTTTTTTTCATTTTCATAGAGGGCGATGGCGTACGCGCCCGCGCTCGGCATCTGGGCGAATTCGCACGGAATTTCAATCATGCTGCCTGCGGCGAGTTCGGACCGTACCGCTGACAGCGGCAGAAATGAGACGCCCAGCCCCTCTTTAATAAATCGTTTCGTAATATGCGTCTGTGTCACCTTCATTGTCCTGACGAAAGGGAACTGTATTCTGACCTGGCGGAGCAAATCATCCCAATAGTCAGGATGGTTATGGGTCAAAAGCAGATATTGTCCGAACAGGTCTTTCACTTCATCCGCCTTCCCTGTCCCGGGTTTTCGGCCGGGTGGCGCGACGAGGACAACGGGGTCATTGTACAGGGGGAGGCAAGTGAGGGAAGATGATTGCACCTTTAAGCAGCTCAGTCCGATATCGGCTGAGCCGTTTCTGATTTGAGAGGCGATTTCTTCCGATTCGAAAATGGTGACCGTCATTTCGGTTTCTTTATTGTCCTCTGTATAACGCTTCATGACAGACGGGAGAACGGTGTCGGCGATAAGCGGCGAAACAGCGAGTGTCAGCGTGTGCGAGTAGCCCTGGCGCACCCTGTGCAGCTCCGCCATGCTGTTTTCATAGTCTTCCAAAAGTCTCATGGCAAACGGCACGTATGCTTTTCCTTCTTCCGTCAATTGTATTTTCCGGCCGCTCCGCTGAAACAGCTTGCAGCTGATTTCTTTCTCTAATAATTTTATATGAACGGTGACGGTCGGCTGAGATAAAAAAAGCGTTTCCGCCGTTTTTCTGAAATTCTCGTATTTTGCCGCGGTGACGAAGGTGTGAAGCCATTTAAAATCCATAGATGCACTCCTCTGATTAAAAGTTTTAATTAATTCCCTTAAAAATATTCATTATTTTTTAAATATTATATTTACTATAATAACAGAAAGAGGATAAGGGGGAATGAAATTGATTTATCGTGGATTGAAAGGGATTACTTGTGCAGAAACGGCGATCAGCCACATTGACGGAGAAAAGGGGCATTTAATATATCGCGGCTATGACGCGAAGGATATCGCATTGCAATTCAGTTTTGAAGAAGCGGCGTATCTCATTTTGAACGGGGCGCTTCCTGATGAGCGGCAATTGCTTGCGTTTCAGGAAGAACTTGCAGCCGAGCGCGGGCTTCCGAAACATTTGATCGGCTTACTGGAAACGCTTCCGGATGAAATGGACGACATGGCGGTGCTGAGAACGGCTGTTTCAGGTTTGGGCACAGATTCATTTACATATCCGCCCAAGCCGGAAGAAGCGATTAAACTGATTGCCGTCACACCGACGATTATTGCGTACAGATACCGCCGTAAACAAGGGCAGGAAGCGCTGTCACCCGAGGCGCGATACGGACACGTTGAAAACTATTTGTATATGCTGACAGGCAGGCAGCCGTCCGCAGCCCAAAAGAAAGCGCTTGAGACGTATATGATTCTGGCGATGGAACACGGGATGAATGCATCGACTTTTTCAGCGAGAGTCACGGTTTCGACTGAATCGGACTTAGTGTCTGCCGTCACTGCCGCACTGGGTACGATGAAAGGGCCGCTGCACGGAGGCGCGCCTTCAGGCGTCACGAAAATGCTTGAAGACATCGGGGAAAAAGAAAATGCAGAAGCGTATTTGACAGCGAAGCTTATGAGGGGAGAACGCCTGATGGGCTTCGGGCACAGGGTGTACAAAACAAAAGACCCGCGGGCGGAAGCGCTGCGCATAAAGGCTGAAGAAGTGGCGGGAAATGATCCGTCGCTTGACTTGGCGCTTTATGTGGAGAAGGAAGCCATCCGCTTGTTAGAGCAATATAAGCCCGGACGGAAGCTGTATACGAATGTGGAGTTTTACGCAGCGGCTGTGATGCAGGCCATTGATGTCGACAATGATTTATTTACGCCGACCTTTTCAGCAAGCAGAATGGCAGGCTGGTGCGCACATGTGCTTGAACAGTCCGCTGACAACATGATTTACAGACCGTCTGCGAAATACACCGGCGCTTTTCCCGAAACGGCTCAGCAGCTTTAATTACCGGCATATTTGTCCGTTTAACTCCCCGCACTGCGTGGTATCGTCTCAGTAATACCAATTGCAGGAGTGTGAGAATATGAATCCGATAGACAGACAGACGGAAGGACAAAAGCCGCAGGTGCAAAACCGCCAGCCCGGCATTGAGTCAGACATGGAGCCAAAACCGCTCTTGGAGGATCCGGATGTAAAAGGGTCGGGCAGATTAAAAGGAAAAGTCGCCGTTATTACGGGCGGAGACAGCGGCATCGGCGCAGCGGCTGCGATCGCTTACGCGAAGGAAGGGGCGGATCTTGCCATCCTGTACCTAGACGAACATGCCGATGCCGAGAGAACGAAAAAGCGTGCGAGAGAATACCAGGCCGATTGCCTGTTAATTCCGGGAGACGTCGGTGATGAGGCGCATTGTCAGAAGGCGGTCCGGCAAGTCTTAGATCACTACGGAAAAATAGATATTCTCGTTAATAATGCGGCTGAGCAGCATCCGCAAAACGGGATTCTTGATATTACGGCTGAACAGCTGGAGAAGACATTCCGTACAAACATGTTTTCCATGTTTCATATGACAAAAGCCGTGCTGCCTCATCTCAAAAGAGGGAGCGCCATCATTAATACAACGTCGATTACCGCTTATCAGGGAGACACATCATTGATCGACTATTCGTGCACGAAAGGCGGCATCGTTTCCTTTACGCGTTCAATGGCGATGTCATTGGCCGATCAGGGGATCAGAGTAAATGCGGTGGCACCCGGGCCGATCTGGACCGCCCTGATTCCGGCAACGTTTACTGAAGAAAAGGTGGAAAAGCACGGTCTGGACACTCCGATGGGAAGACCGGGACAGCCTGCGGAACACGCAGGAGCTTATGTGCTTCTGGCTTCAGACGAATCTTCCTATATGACTGGGCAGACCATTCACGTAAATGGAGGCAGGTTTATTTCAACATAATACGCAAGTTTTATCCCGCGCTTTTAAAAAGGGCGGGATTTTTATTTGATTACATATGAATACGATTTTTAAAAAATAGAAGCCGCCAGCTGAATTACTAATGTTAATATTTCATAGCGGAGAATCCGCTGATTTCTGTTTTATGAAAACTGAAATAATATATAGAATTTTCAAAAAAAGTTATTTTCATTTTTATATTTTTCGCTATAATATGATGTAGGAGAAAGGAATGATGTGCTGAAACATTTCATGCGAAAAATAAGAATTTAGTCATTATTGCTATTGTTATCTGAATATTCTAACATATATTGATTTACAAGGAGTGAAGCAGATGAAGGGGAGCATATTCAGAAAGAAAAGCATTCAGGACCTGCTTGCCGCAACGGGCGGGGAAAAGTCGCTGAAAAGAGAGTTAGGGGCCTTTGATTTGACCCTTCTGGGGATAGGGGCCATCATCGGAACGGGAATTTTTGTATTAACCGGAACAGGTGCTGTCACGGCGGGGCCGGGGCTGACCGTTTCATTTGTCATCGCCGCTCTTGCGTGTTTATTTGCGGCTTTGTCATATGCCGAATTTGCTTCAAGCGTCCCGGTTTCCGGTTCCGTCTACACGTTTACTTATGCGACACTGGGTGAACTTCTCGCATTTATCATCGGATGGGATTTAATCTTGGAATATATGCTCGCCGTCAGCGCGGTTTCGGTCGGCTGGTCCGGCTATTTTCAATCATTCTTGGCGGGCTTCGGCATTCATCTTCCGACTGCATTAACGGCCGCGCCGGGATCCATTAAAGGCACGGTCACATTCTTTAATCTCCCCGCATTTGTTATCGTGCTTGCGATTACATTCCTCCTCTACTTAGGCATTAAGGAATCGAAGCGGGTCAATAATATTATGGTCATTTTGAAGGTTCTGGTTGTTCTATTGTTTATCGCCGTTGCGGCCGTATATGTCAAACCTCATAACTGGCAGCCGTTTATACCGATGGGGTTCGGCGGTGTTTTCAGTGCCGCGGCGCTCGTTTTCTTCTCTTTTATCGGTTTTGACGCCGTCTCTTCCGCCGCTGAAGAAACGAAAAATCCGGCGAAGGATCTGCCGAAAGGAATTATCTTTTCATTAATCGTCTGCACCGTGCTGTATGTGACCGTATCGGCGATTATGACGGGCGTCGTTCCGTTTGCCCGCTTTGAAGGCGTTGACCATCCCGTGTCTCTCGTCCTGCAGATGGCCGGACAGAATTGGGTGGCCGGGATTATTGATATCGGCGCAGTGTTGGGAATGACAACGGTGATGCTCGTCATGCTGTACGGCCAGACGAGGGTGATGTTTGCCATGTCCCGTGACGGTTTGGTGCCGGGGGCGCTTTCAAAAGTCCATCCGAAGCATAAAACGCCGCACGTGGTGACATGGGTGTTCGGCATCCTGTCGGCATTACTCGGCTCGCTCGTCCCGCTTGATGAGCTGGCGAAGCTGGTGAACATCGGCACGCTTGCCGCGTTTGTCCTGATTTCAGTGGCGGTTATCGTATTGAGAAAGAAACAGCCTGATCTGCCGAGAGCTTTTAAATGTCCGGGGGTTCCCTTTATTCCGATATTGTCCATTCTGTTCTGCGTATTTTTGATTATTAACCTTGGCGCCACCACCATATTCCGTTTCTTTATCTGGCTGATCATCGGTCTGGTGATTTATTTCTTATATTCGAGAAAGCATTCGAAATTAAACGGGGATTTGTAAGGAGCGGCACCCGCCGCTCCTTTTTATTTTTCGGAATAATGAAACATATTGAAATGGGCTTAAGTTATCGCAGTGAATAAGGGATAATATAGGGCGGAAGGGAAGTGGAAAGTCGTGTCTGACCAAAAAAGGGTTCAATGGGCCTCAAAAATAGGATTTATTATGGCCGCTGCCGGTTCGGCGATCGGCCTGGGAGCCATTTGGAAGTTCCCTTACGTAGCGGGTACGAACGGAGGAGGCGCTTTTTTTCTTGTATTCGTCCTCTTTACCGTGCTTTTAGGCTATCCGCTTTTGCTCGGTGAATTTATTTTCGGAAGACGGAGCCAGACAAATGCGATTGATGCCTACAAACAAGCCGCGCCGAAGTCGGTATGGCACCTCACGGGTTATGTGGGTGTGGCGGCCTGTTTTTTAGTTTTGTCTTTTTACAGTGTTGTCGGCGGGTGGATTTTGCTTTATGTGTTAAAAGCTGTTACGGGTTCTTTATCCGGGCTCACTCAGGAGCAGTACGGAACGGTGTTCGGGACGGTCATTGAAAATCCGATCCAGACTCTCGCCGCGCAGCTTGTATTTATGATCTTGACAGTGGCGGTCGTCGCAAAAGGCGTGCAGAAAGGGATTGAACGTGTCAGTGCGGTGCTGATGCCGGTTTTATTCGTGCTGTTTCTATTGCTTGTGCTGCGATCAGTCACGCTCGATCATGCCGTTGAGGGGATTAGATTTTTATTGGTTCCGCACTTTGAAGATTTGACGCCGGAATCCATCCTATATGCTTTAGGACAGGCGTTCTTTACATTAACGCTCGGCGTTTCGGTCATGGTGACATACAGTTCGTATCTGCCGAAAACCCAAAACCTTCCGGGATCGGCAGGTTCCATTGTTGTGATGAATGTGCTCGTCACGCTGTTTGCGGGACTGGCCATTTTTCCGGCGGTTTTTTCGTTCGGATTTAAACCGGATGAAGGGCCTACACTGCTGTTTACCGTACTGCCGGCTGTGTTTGACCGGCTGCCGTTCGGCTCGCTGTTTTTTATCAGCTTTCTGGCGGTCTTTTTCTTTGCCGCGCTGACTTCGGCCTTTTCGATGGTGGAAATTATCGTAGCGACTGTCGGGAAAGGTGATGAAACGAAAAGGAAGAAGCTGTCGTGGACAAGCGGTCTGCTCATTTTCTTAGTCGGAATTCCGTCGTGTTTATCATACGGTGTGCTCGGTGATGTTCATTTGTTCGGAAAAACGTTTTTTGATCTAGCGGATTTCACAGTGAGCAATGTGCTGATTCCGCTCGGCGCTTTATTAATATCAATCTTCATCCCGCTGAAAATACCGAAGCGGGAGCTGCTCGCCGAGATGAAAAGCGGTTCCGCCATCGGCTATCGTTTCTTTCAGGTGTGGTATTTCCTTCTGAAATACCTCGTGCCGCTGGCTATCATCGTCGTATTGCTGCATTTAATCGGCGTTCTTTCATTTTAAAAAAACAGGCCCCCGTAAAAGGGCCTGTTTTTATGTTTAAAAACCGAATTGCAGATTCGTATCAACGGCAACGATCGTATATACACAAACAATGACGAAAAGGTTGAGGATGACACCGAGCAGTCCCGGGCCCGTCCGTCCTTTTTTAATAAACAGCTCAATGATGCCGAACGGCACGGCGGCCATCGCAAACGGCAGCATCTGATAAGAATAGAAAGTCACATTGCTGATGATTGCCACGTTCAAAAGCAGCAGCGACAAAATCGCGGTACCGACTGATATCCAGCCGAAAACATTATGCTCTTTAAAAATTCTTACCAATTCCATAATTCCACCTCACCGATGTTTGCTGCTTTTACTGTTTTGTTTTTCAGCAGACGTTCGATTTCTTTTGTCGGCCCCGTCACGACAGAGCCGTATACGTTCATTCCGTGATGTTCAACATAGTCGATTCGGCTGCCAAGATTCATGTCTTTGCGTTTCGATATTGCATGCGCCCATTTTTTATGGCGGGACATAAATTCAAGGGCATTGATAAATTGTTCACGGTCTGTCTGTCCTTGCGTTTCGAAAGAGGACACCATCTTGGAATCTTTCCCGGGAAATCCTAACGGCTCGGCATAAGGACTGTCTTTCAGATTTTTCTCCGTTTCGACCGCGTTCCATAAAAACTTCACATCGTATTTTTTAAAAGTAGAATATACTTGAGAAGAAGGATAGGCCCGGTCATAAGAAAGATAGACCTCCGCCACGCTTCCTTCAGGCAATTTTTTTAATGTCTGTCCGGCTTTGTCAATCGTGCGTTCCTTTAAGCCGGAAGGATGGGCAAAATAATGCTTTGCCTGTGCCGCGTCTAGATCATAGTAGTTAACGGCAGGCGATTTGACCGTATCTAAAAACATTTCAATCCGTTCTCCGCCGACGGATTTCGTTTTTGTGCCGATCTGCTTTTGCAGCGGAAACTCTGTATTCATCCCAAACAGCTTCACCTGGCTTTTCAGTCCGGAGGTATCGACGAGTACGTTCGGCATGGTGGTCGCCACCGTCACGGCTGCGGTTTCCATTAATTGATTGCCGGTGCTTTCTTTTCCTCCCAAACCGTAATAGAGGTAGCTTCCCAAAGTGCAAAGCGGCAAAATCATCAAGGTGGAGATGACGGCGAGAACTGAAATCCGCAAATACGATTTGCGTTTTCCGTATGACAAAATGGCCTTCTGTTTTTCCGGGCTGATGCCGACGTCCCATTCCCGGTCGTCCTGCATTTCGCTTTCAATCAACTCCTGATAGACTTCAAGCTTTTCCAGCTCTTCTTCAAAGGCGGCCATTTCCCGGTCGCTCATTTCTCCATTTTTGTATTGGTAAAAACGCTTTTTAAATTCTTCATTCATCATTAACACCTCTATTATAAAGTGCTTTCAGCCGCTGTCTGGCACGAAATAAAACACTTTTAAAATTAGCCTCTGAAATATTCATAATATGGGATGCTTCTTTGTAATTCAGTTCTTTTAAATAATACAGTGTTAAGGCCTCCCGATAATTGTCGGGAAGTTCGGACATATACCCTGTCAGCACTTCCTTGATTTCAATCTGATGAGCCGGGCTTTGAACAGCCGTCTGAAAAAGGCTCCCAATTAAGTCATCGGAAATGGTCACTTCCTTTTTATGTTTTCTGACATAATCTATAAACGCATTTCTCGCCACTTGAAAAAGCCATGGCTTTACTTTGCTGTGGTCGTAGGAGTGAATGTGTATGTATGCCCTCATAAAGGTTTCCTGCAGCAAATCTTCAGCGAGATGCTTGTCTTTTGTCATGGAGAGCAGGAACCGGTAAACATCATTCATATACATTTGGTAAATTTCATCGATCGTCACTGCCTTTTCTCCCCTCTATGTTATACACGCATAAGAAAGGTTTAAAGTTGCACGTTCCATGCAAACGGCTTAAATTCATTTTCACCTCATCAAACACCATTTCTCTATAGTACCCAAAATCCGTCATAAAAGATAGAGATCGGCGGAGGAAAAATATATTTATTAGTACCAGGTAATAAAAAATATTGTTATAATAGAGAGAGAACACTTTTGATCATTACAACAAAGGAAGTGCGTTATGTATAAGTTTTGTGCAAATGCCATCAAATTCATTCTTTCTCTGCGCGGAGGAGTCAAAGTATACAATAAAGAGAATCTTCCGTCTGATAAAGGATTCGTTATCGCGTGCACGCATGCGGGCTGGGTGGACGTCCTCACGCTCGGTGTCGGGATATTGCCCCATCAGATTCATTATATGGCGAAAAAAGAGCTGTTTCAGAAAAAGTGGATCGGAAGTTTTTTAAAGAAGATTCACGCGTTTCCGGTTGATCGTGAAAATCCGGGTCCGAGCAGCATTAAAATGCCGATTAAGCTTCTGAAGGAAGGGAAGATTGTCGGGATTTTTCCGAGCGGCACGAGAACTTCTGAAGACGTCCCGCTGAAAAGAGGGGCCGTGACCATCGCCCAAATGGGGAAAGCGCCGCTCGTTCCGGCCGCATATAAAGGGCCGTCTACGGGAAAAGCGCTGTTTAAAAAGGGAAAAATGCGGCTTATCATCGGCGAGCCGATTTTTTTGGAGGACTTTTCCGATCTTGCGCCGAAGGAGAGGCTTGCGGCCATGACAGAAGAGCTGAATGCCAGAATTAAAGAGCTTGAGAAAAAACTTGAACAACTGTAAATGAAAAAAAGCTTGCCGTCTGTATCAGACGCGCAAGCTTTTTTGTTATGCTTCTTTTTGTTCGGCGGTTTCCAGCAGTTCATCAAACGCCAGTTTTTTCACTTCGATATACGCGACGTGGTGGCCGTCAATTTCATTAATGATAAATTCACAGCCTTCTTCGATAATCGAGTCGTATTGTTCGACGTCGTATTTCTGGGTAAGGAACCAGCCGCCGATGGTGTCGACCTCGTCATTTTCCAAATGGATGCCGAGTAGTTCGTTCACTTGATCAATCAGGACCTTGCCGTCAAGCATGTAATGGCCGTCGCCGAGTTTGCGGATTTCATTGATTTCATCGATATCAAATTCATCACGGATTTCCCCGACGATTTCTTCAATAATGTCTTCAACGGTGACAAGCCCCGCGGTTCCGCCGTATTCATCCGACAGAATCGCCATATGAACCCGTTCCTTCTGCATTTTTACAAGCAGATCGTGAATCGGTGCCGACTCAATCACATGGATGATCGGATTGACAAAATCCGTAATCGGCGAGTCGACTGATACTTCGCCGCTGATGCAGGCGGTCAGCACTTCTTTAATGTTAATAACGCCGATAATATTATCTTTGTCACCCTCTTCGACAGGGTACCGGGTATATTTTTCAATCTGAATGATATCCATCATTTCAGAAATTTTGATATCATGCGGCAGACTGACGATTTCCGTACGCGGAATCATGATTTCTTTTGCAAGTCTGTCGTCAAATTCAAAGATTTTGTTCACATATTTAAATTCAGACTGGTTGATTTCACCGCTTTTATAGCTTTCCGATAAAATGATGCGCAGCTCTTCTTCAGAGTGGGCAAGCTCATTTTCAGACACCGTCTCCAGACCGAACGTCTTCGTTAAAAGACGGGCGGAGTTGTTCAGAAGCCAGATAAACGGGAACATGATGCGGTAAAACCAAATGAGCGGTTTCGAAAACAGCATTGAAACGGCTTCCGCTTTCTGGATGGCGACTGTTTTCGGCGCCAATTCTCCCACGACCACGTGTAAGAACGTAATGATCGCGTAGGCGAGAATAAATGAAATAATATGCGATAATGAGCTTGGTACGTTTATCTTTGTGAAAAGCGGGTGAAGCAAGCGTTCAATCGTTGATTCGCCTAAGACACCAAGACCGATGGAAGTCAATGTTATGCCGAGCTGGCACGCCGATAAATACTCATCTAAATGCGTGGTCACTTTTTTGACACCGATTGCGGCTTTATTTCCTTCTGCTATAAGCTGGTCAACCCGTGAGCCTCTGATTCTGATTATCGCAAACTCAGATGCTACGAAAAATGCCGTCAGCGCGATTAAAACCGCAACTAAAATCAAATTCACAATGTCCAATTAGAACCTTCACTCCTTTTGGGAAGATGAAGGTAACACCTCCTGTTAGTAAGATAATGGTTTAACTTAACAGCAGCATAAATGATTGAAGCACTGCAAGCTTTTCAGGAGCCAGCCTTTTTTTCAGTTGGGCGCGCTCCTCTGGTTCAAGCTTTTCAAACCGATTCAAGATCCCGGAGATGTTTTGATTCATGTGATCAATTTCCGATGCCAGATTTCCAACATCGTCAGGCAGGGCTGAAGAGGGAAACTGGTTCTCCAGTCGATCTTTTATATCAGACAGGGCCAATCGCTGCTTTTTACAAGCGACTATAAACTTTAACCGATTAAGTGCAAGTGTATCGTAGTAACGATAGTTCGAACAAGACCTGTCAGGCTTTAAAAGCCCGAGGTTTGTGTAGTAATCCACCGTGCGTTTCGTTACACCGGCAAGCTCTGCTAATTCACTGATGCGATAAGTCTCAGCCCCATCTAAATCCCTCCCCAACCATCACGTTATAGTTATGAGAATAGTTTAATATATGAAGGGGAGTTTGCACAAGTTTATTGTTTTCCGTCTTTCTCCTGAAACGGGGCGGCAGGCTGTCTGAAAAAGCGTTGACTGCGCCATGTAAATCTTTCATAATCATTGTAAATAGAAACGGCAGAAAAAGACAGAAGGGACAGATGACAGTGGCCGGTTTATCAAGGGAAGTGACACAGAACCTGGAGAAAGGTTCATGGATACGCAAACTATTTGATGAAGGCGCTCGGCTGAAAAAAGAGTTCGGCGCCGATAAGGTGTTTGACTTTTCAATAGGAAATCCGGTTGCGGAGCCGCCTGAAACGTTTAAAAAGGCGCTTTGCGAAGCGGCTGAAACAGGGCGGCACGGATACATACAAAACCAAGGGCTTCCGGAGGCGAGAGAAAAGGTTGCCCGCTTTTTGTCAGAGCGGTTTCAGACAGAAATTTCCGCCAGGCATACAGTTATGACGGTCGGAGCCGGCGGGGCGCTGAATGTCGCGCTGAAGAGCATTTTAAACCCGGAGGAAGAAGTCATCCTTCTTTCGCCTTATTTTGCGGAATATAAAGCGTATGTTGAAAATTACCGCGGCAGACCCGTCATCTGCCCGCTGACTGACTCATTTGAGATTGATATTGAAGCGGTTAAAGGTGCGATCACCCCCCGTACGAAAGGACTGATCGTTAATACGCCGCATAATCCGACGGGGACTGTGCTCAGCCAGAAAAACCTTAACGAATTAGGCGCCTTATTAAAAGAAGCCGAAGAGCGGAACGGCCAAAGCATATTTATTTTATTTGATGAACCGTACAGCCAGCTGATCTACGGAGAAGAGCAGGCGAATCCGTTTCAGGCGTATCACCGCGTGATTTTAGTCAGTTCGTTCAGTAAAGATCTCGGCATTGCGGGGGAAAGGCTCGGGTATATCGCGGCGGACGCCCAAATGCCTGAGGGCGATCTTCTGACGGATGCGTTCGTTTTCTGCAACCGGACGCTCGGCTTTGTGAACGCTCCGGTCATGATGCAGCGCGCCGTGGCGAAAATGGATGATCTTTCGATTGACGCTGAACCTTACAGAAAGCGGAGAGACCTTATGGTGGACATCCTCACAGAAGCCGGCTTCGAATTTGAAATGCCGAAAGGAGGCTTTTTCGTCTTTCCGAAATCACCGATTGAAGACGAGGTGGCGTTCTGCATGCATGCCGCACAGAAATACAGACTATTGATCGTACCCGGCAGCGGATTTGGAAAAAGCGGCTATTTCCGATTATCTTTCAGCGTGCCTTCGGAACAGATCAGACAGTCGCGCGATATTTTCAAAGCACTGTATCAAGATTTTTCTTCATAGCTTCCAATACATAAAGATGGGAGAACGGACAAATGTCGAGGAGAAATAATGGCACATCAGACATCAGCATTACAGGAATCGGAGTCTTAACCGCGGTCGGACAAGGCAAGGAGGCGTTTCTCGATGCGCTCATGGAGGGGCGGCACGCCTTTGATGTGATGAAACGTCCCGGCCGGCAGAAAGGCAGTTCGTTTATCGGCGCGGAGCTTAGCGAATTAACGCCGCCGGACGCGCTGTCGAAGCGCTTGTACCGAAGGGCCGCATTATCAGGAAAGACGGCGCTTATCGCTTTATATGAAGCGTGGCATGACGCTCAATTAGACGGCGCTGATCACAGCCGCACCGGTCTGATCATCGGCGGGTCGAATATGACGCAGCGCGAATTGCTGCAGGCCTTTGAGAAAAACGGTGAAACGCCGCAATTTGTAAATCCGACATACGGGCTTTCTTTTATGGATAGTGATTTGTCGGGGCTTTGCACGGAGCAATTCGGGATAAAAGGGCCGGCCTTTACGGTCGGCGGCGCGTCGGCAAGCGGCCAGGCGGCGGTTATCCAGGCTGCTCAAGGAATCATAGGAGGCCTGTTTGACCGGTGCATCGTGATCGGGGCGCTGGCCGATCTGTCGTACATGGAGTGTCACGCTCTCCGTTCTTTGGGAGCGATGGGCACTGATACATACGCTGAACGGCCTGAAGCCGCCTGCCGCCCGTTTGACCGGCATACGGACGGGTTTATATTCGGAGAGGCGTGCGGGGCGATTGTGCTGGAACGCGCTGAATCTGCCGAAGAGAGGGGCGCACGATCGTGGGCCGGCTTAAAGGGCTGGGGGATGGCTTCCGATGCGAACCGCAACCCGAATCCTTCAGCAGAGGGCGAAATGACGGTGATCCGCCAGGCGATGGAGCGGGCCGGTCTTTCAGCGAAAGAGATCGATTACATCAACCCGCACGGCACCGGTTCGCCGATCGGAGATAAGACTGAATGCCGGGCGCTTTCTGAAAGCGGCCTGTCGCACGCGCGGATTAATGCGACAAAATCGATTACCGGACACGGTCTGAGTGCGGCCGGAACGGTGGAAATCATTGCTGTTCTCTTGCAAATGCGGGAAAACAAGCTTCATCCGATCCGAAACTTAACGGAGCCGATTGACGATTCATTTCAGTGGGTGACCGACGGGCCGAGCGTCCATACCGTACACCATGCGTTAAGCTTAAGCATGGGATTCGGGGGGATTAATACGGCGCTTTGTTTAGAAAATCATTTCCGAAGCAGATAACGGCAGCCTTCTTTTTGAAGGCTGTTTTTATATGATGAAAAATCTGAAAATGATGAAAGAATGGAGTTGTGATACAATAAACTATACAAATGACAATCATGCTTTGACTTAGGAGGTGGCAGGATGGGGCCCTCTGTGTAGTCAATCACCCATTTCGTTCCTCTCGCTTAAGAAAAAACGATGAAATCAGGAGGTGACGTCCTTATCCTTCAATTCGGGATAAGGTGAAATGGACGATATTGACAGTTTGATTTTAATCGGTGTGCTCATTGCGTTAACGGCATTTTTCGTGGCGAGTGAATTTGCGATCGTCAGAGTGAGGAGATCCAGAATCGATCAGCTCATCTCAGAAGGAAACAGACGGGCGGTGCTCGCAAAGCGTATCATTACGGATCTTGATGAGTATTTATCCGCCTCGCAGCTTGGCATTACACTCACATCCATCGGGCTCGGCGTACTGGGAGAGCCTGCATTTGAGCGGATGCTTCATCCTGTGTTTCAGGGTATGGGGCTGCCGGATTCAGCCGAGCATGTGATTGCTTTTGCTGCGGCGTACGGGCTGATTACGTTTTTACATGTCGTCGTCGGTGAGCTTGCGCCTAAAACGGTTGCGATTCAAAAAGCGGAAAAGCTGACGTTATGGATTGCCGGACCGCTTCGGTTATTTTACGTGTTCATGTTCCCGTTTATTTGGGTGCTGAACGGCTCCGCGAGAATTCTGACCGGTTTGGCCGGATTAAAGCCGGCATCTGAGCATGAAGGCTCCCACTCTGAAGAAGAGCTGCGGATCCTGCTGTCAGAAAGTTTAAAAAACGGTGAAATCAATCCGTCTGAATATACATTTGTGAATAAAATTTTTGATTTTGATAATCGGATCGCCAAGGAAATCATGATCCCGAGAAAAGAAATCGCGGCTGTTTCCACTGATATGGACGTGCCGGAAATGCTTGATATGATGCTGAAAGACAAATATACGCGCTGGCCCGTAACGGACGGGGACAAAGACAGTGTCATCGGCATGATCAATACGAAGCATCTCTTTTCAGATCTGCTGTTTATGACAGAAGATGAAAAAGCGGAAGTATCCATCATGTCTTACGTCCGCCCGGTGATTGAAGTCATCGAGACGATCCCGATACACGACCTGCTGATAAAAATGCAGAGAGAACGGATTCATTTGGCGATATTGTCTGATGAATACGGCGGAACGTCCGGTCTTGTGACGACCGAAGACATACTTGAAGAAATCGTCGGCGATATCAGAGACGAATTTGATGAGGACGAACAGCCGCAGATTCAAAAGCTGTCCGAACGCCATTATGTGCTGGACGGAAAGGTTCGGATCGATCAGGTGAATCATCTTCTCGGCGCAGAGATTGAAGAGGAAGTCGACACGATCGGCGGTCTTGTGCTGAAACGGAATATTGACATTTGTGCGGGTGAGTCGATACAAATCGGGGGATACACTGCCCTCATATTAGAAATGGACGGCCGGTTTATTAAACAGCTTGAACTCAAAGAAGAACAGGGCCGCCCGGGCGGTCAGGGGACAATAAACCGCCCGCTGCCCGTGCCGGAAACGGTCATGCTTCATAACGCAACCTTGAGCGAAAAATAAGCTCAAGGTTTTTTTAAATGGATATCATAACAAAGCCGCACCAGAACGCCAAAAGGCTTCCGGCTGCTGAAACAGCGATGTAGAGCAGGCTTTCCTTTATGCGGTTGTTCATCATCAGCTGCACGGCTTCAATACTGAAGGTGGAAAAGGTCGTAAACGCACCGAAAAAGCCCGTCGCGATGATGACGCCGGCAGAAGGATTATCCAGACCCAAGCCGGTGAATATGCCGAGGCCGAAGGAGCCGAGCAGGTTGACCGCAGCCATTCCAAGCGGAATCGGAAAACCTTTTGTTCTTTCTGAAATTGTCTTACCCAGCAGAGACCGTAATACCGCTCCGATACCCGCCGCGATAAGCATCAGGACAATCGTCATGGCGTATCATGCCCCCATCCGGCTGCGTGAAGGGCAATCCGCCGTCCCAAAAAAATGCCGGCGTATGCAAGAGCAAGACCAGTGAATAAAGTCGCGGCAGCATAACAAAAAGCCGCTGCGGGAGACGATTGCAGCAGAAAAATGGTTTCTTTTGCGAAGGTTGACATCGTCGTGAAACCTCCGCAAAAACCGGTTCCTAAAAAGGCGTTCAAAAGAGGGCGTTTAGCCCGAATGATGAAATAACCCGTAATAAGACCGAGTAAAAGGCTTCCCGCCGCGTTTTCGAGGAAAGTGGCACCCGGGAAAGTTCCGCTGTGAATGTGCGCGCTCATTTCAAAGCGGAGCAATGCGCCAAGCGCGCCTCCGATAAAAATTGCGATGTATTGTTTCATATCAGCCATCCTTAGAAATAATATCCGGAAAATCAGTTACAATGCCGTCAACTGCCATCATTTGCAGCTTTTCGGCCGTCTTGTGATTTCTGACCGTCCAGGCAAATACTTTCAGGCCGTGTTTGTGAGCGGTGGAAATCAAGAACCGATTCAGGCGGGTATATTTAATATTGACATAATTTGCGGCTGATTTGTAAGCGGCCAGCTGGCTTTTGGAAAACATCCCGAAGCTGGGTCTTGCGATAATTGCAGTCGGAACGGACGGATACATGTCGTGAAAGGTCTGAATCGACTTGAGACTGAATGATTGAACGATAGGGTGAATGGAAAAGGTAAACCTGCTTAACAGCTGGCCGACTGCTTTTTCAAGACCGACTTGAGAAACGTGCCCTTTCAGTTCAATTAAAAATCCGATTTCAGAATGATAACGCTTCAGAACCTCTTCGAGCAGGGGAATCCGCTCCCCTTTAAACTCAGCCCCATACCAGCTGCCGGCGTCCAGAGACTGCAGCTTCTTCAGCGTAAAATCTTTTACAAAACCGGAGCCGTCCGTCGTCCGGTCGACTTTGTCATCATGGATGACGACAATCTGGCCGTCTTTTGTGAGCTGGACGTCAAGCTCAATGAAATCAGCGTTCATTTCGGCAGCGATATCAAATGCCGCAAATGTATTTTCGGGCGCGTAACCGGATGCGCCGCGATGAGCGATGGTATACAAGCTTGTCAGCTCCCCTCATGGGCATTTCTGTTATTATATCAGATTCGTATATGCACAGCGATTCAAACTGGTGAATGTGCAAAACAGTATTTTTTTGGAATAAAGATAGTGCTTTTTTCGGTTTACAATCCGCAGTGATGATTTATAATGGCAAAAAGGAGGCGAGATCATGGGAAAAGGGAGATTGAAAGTGGAAGAAAGAATTAAGGCCGAAACCGATGCTGAAATCCAAAAAGCGACTCTCCTGAAACAGACACAATCAAAGAAGAAATAGTGCCTGACCCTGTTGTATCTGGCTGAAAGATGAACGAATGTGTGAAAAACCCCGGCTGTGCTCTGAGGCCGGGGTTTTTCAGGCTGCCTAAAGACATTAAAACAAGCTGATGTCCGAATGTTTTAGTATAATAGATTTTCGACAAGACAAAGGAGCATATGCCATGATGACACAATTTCAGAGCTTTTTTACTCTTGACCATATTTTGCAGATCAGTATCAGCATCGGAATTTTAGCGGCTTTTCTCGTTTTGAGAAAACTGTTTGTCAAATACTTTTTTCAGCTCATTTACAAATTGGCGAACAAGCCGAAAACCGACATATTCAAACAGATTGCCGTAGCGTTTGACAAGCCGGCCAGATGGTTTTTCGTGGCGCTGGGTCTGTTTTTGGCGATTGAGTATTCGCCGTTTTTAGACGGGCAGATGGACATTGTCAAAAAAATGTACCGCTCTTTGATCATAGCGCTGATCGCCTGGGGGCTTTGCAATCTGACATCGGCGTCTTCGTTTTTATTTCATAAAGTCAATCAGCGCTTTGAGCTTGATATGGATGACATTTTGGCGCCGTTTTTATCCAAGGTGCTGCGCTTTGTCATTCTCGCGCTCAGCGTCAGTGTGATCGCGCAGGAATTCAATTATGATGTAAACGGGTTCGTGGCCGGACTCGGACTTGGCGGCTTGGCCTTCGCGCTTGCGGCTAAAGATACGATCAGCAATTTTTTCGGCGGCATTATCATCATTACGGAAAAGCCGTTTACGATCGGCGACTGGGTCGAGACGTCATCTGTGACGGGGGGCGTTGAAGATATCACATTCCGAAGCACAAGGTTCCGCACGGCGCAGGGGGCGCTTGTTACCGTACCCAATTCAACGCTGTCCATGGAAGCCATCACAAACTGGACGAGGATGACGAAGCGCCAGGTCACGTTTTCAGTTCGTGTTTCTTATGCGACGCCGATTGATCGTTTAGAGCGGTGCATCACAAGGCTCAGGGAAATGCTTCGTGAACATGAAGGCGTGCATGATGATACGATTATGGTTAACTTTGACGTGTTTGCGGACAGCTATTACAATCTGTTTTTCAACTTTTACACAAAGACCATCGTCTGGGCGGAAAGCCTGGACGTGCGGCAGGATATCAACCGCCGGATTATTGATATTTTTGCTGAGGAAGGCGTGGAGTTCGCCTATCCGGGCCAGAATGTATTCGTAAAACAGAAGAGCCACGATGATCCGGTTCATGTGAAGGATCATTCCGGAGAAAAAGAACGGGCATAACAGGCGCCGTTCTTTTTTCATGATATGATAAAAAGAAAAGGCGGTGGAAGAGTGGAAGCGTTTATAACATTGATCAATCAGGCTGAACGTATCCTGGTGCTGACGGGAGCGGGAATGAGCACGGAATCCGGCATTCCCGATTTTCGTTCGGCGGGCGGTATATGGACCGAAGACACCTCCAGAATGGAAGCGATGAGCAGGGAATACTTTGAACGCCGTCCGCGTGAATTCTGGCCTAAATTCAAACAGCTCTTTCAGATGAAAATGAGCGGAAGCTATGAGCCGAATGCCGGCCATACGTATTTGGCGGATCTTGAAAAGCGGGGAAAGCAGGTAGACATTTTCACGCAGAACATTGACGGACTGCATAAGAAAGCGGGAAGCAGCAGTGTCTATGAGCTTCACGGTTCAATTCAGACCGCCGCATGCCCCCGCTGCGGAGCGCGCTACGGGCTTTCTCATCTGCTGAAGGACGAAGTGCCGGAATGTACGGCCGAAATCGGTGATCATGCGGTATGCGGCACCGTATTAAAGACGGATGTCGTGCTGTTCGGCGATCTCGTTCAGCATTTTGAAACCCTTTATGAAAAGCTTGATAAAGCTGATCTTCTTCTTGTGATCGGCACTTCGCTTGAAGTGGCGCCGGCAAGGTTTGTCCCTGAGGATGCGGGCCGGATTCCCGGTTTGAAGCAAGTGATCATTAACCTTGAGCCGACATATTGCGATCATTTATTTGATCTTGTCATCCATGAGAAGATCGGTGAATTTGCAAAACGGATCAGCGCCGCGACATAAAAAAAGCCGGATCCTATACAGATCCGGCTTTTCTTATTCATGGACGGGAATCATTTGATCCGTCAGAACATCAAAGGAGTAGCCCTGGGCTTTCAGTTTTTGGATCAGGCTCGGTAAAGCGTGCACCGTCGCAGGCAGATCGTGCATTAAAATGACATGCGGCCTGCTCGTATGAACGCTTTCCAAATATGCGAGCTGATTCAATACTTCCGGCACGTACCGCGCGTTTTTGTACTTCCAGTCTTCACTGTCTATCGTCCAGTCCCAGTACACGAATCCGTCTTTTTCGAGATTCTTAATCTGGGCATCCGTCAATGACGGTTTACTGCCGTAAGGCGTGCGGACAAGATCCGTTTTTACTCCAGTGATTGTCTCGAGCGTATCGCGTCCCTGCTGCATTTCGTTCAGCGGTGATGTCGGTGTTTGATAAAACAGGTGATTATCGTGCGTCACGCCGTGCAGGCCCAGCGCGATCCCTTCCTGCTTCGCTCTTTGCACGGAATGCTTATAGGCTTTCATCCGCGGTTCAAGCATAAAAAAAGTGGCCTTTGCGCCATTTGCCTTCAATACATTCAACAGCTGTTCAGTATATGGAGACGGCCCGTCGTCGAAGGTTAAATATACCGTTTTTTTCCCTGGGTCACGCTCTTTCTGCAAATGTTTCATTAAGACGTCGGGAGAATCATTTTTCAGCCGCAGGCTTTCTGCTTCATCCCGAAGCTGCCCGTTTGCGGTCACGGTGACCTGTTTGTTTTTTGCGGCGGAAGCGGAATATCCCATTATGACGATTACCAGAAGCAGTCCGCACAAAACTGCTAAACTCGTAAGTTTAAAAGCCAATGAAAACAGAGAAGGGGAAGCACCTTCTTTTGTGTTGCGCATAACAATCTCTCCAGTAGCATAAGTTTCTGCATAATGCCGATAACAGCGGAGGCTTGCGAAGTGCCATAAGTTAACAGCATATGTATGTCGAATCAAGTATACAGGAACAAAACTGGAAAAGACATAGAAAAGATGTCGAATAATAAGATTTTAAGAAAAAAATAAACTCCGCAGCCGGCTCGTTCAGTATGATAGAATAGTTGACAATAACAGCTGAGAATGCACATCACGGCAGATAACGATTAGGAGGGTTTACATGAAGACATTAGTAAACGGCCAGTTGATTGATCGTGAAGAAGCGGCAGTTGATATTGAGGACCGCGGATATCAATTCGGTGACGGTGTGTATGAGGTCATCAGAGTGTATAACGGCGCCTTATTCGGTCTGCGTGAGCATATCGTCCGTCTTTTCAGAAGCGCCGCAGAAATCGGCATCACCCTGCCGTTCTCCGCAGAGGACATAGAATGGGATCTGCAAAAGCTCGTACAGGAAAACAAACTCATTGACGGCGGGGTCTATATACAGACGACGAGAGGGAAGGCGCCGCGGAAGCACCAGTATGACGAAGGATTGGAGCCGCAGACGACGGCATACACCTTTTCAGTGAAAAAACCGGAAAATGAACAAAAAGCCGGAGCGCAGGCCATCACGGCGGAAGACAAACGCTGGCTGAGGTGTGACATTAAGAGTCTGAATTTACTGTATAATGTGATGATAAAACAAAAAGCCTATGAAGCAGGCGCTTATGAAGCCGTGCTGATAAGGGACGGGGCGGTCACGGAAGGAACCTCATCCAATGTATACGCCGTCATAAACGGCACCGTCCGGACGCATCCTGCAAATGAGCTGATTTTAAACGGCATTACGCGGATGAAACTATTAGAGCTGATGAAAGAAAACGGGATTGAGGTGCGGGAGAAGGCTCTTACCGAAGAGGAACTCAGAGATGCGGATGAAATTTTCATCTCGTCAACCACGTCTGAATTAATCCCGATCGTAACCCTTGACGGAAAACCGGTCGGAAGCGGATCGCCGGGACCTGTAGCCAAAACGATTCAGGAGGCTTTTCAGTCGCACATTCAGCAGGAGCTCGGCGTTCAGTCATAAGCTGAAAAAAAGGCCGGAACACATCCGGCCTTTTTGCTCCAGTCAGATAAAAAGAGATTCGATATGCTGAACGAGTACACGGGAGATCTTCTCTTTTGAAAGACGATCAGGTTCAAGCATGGCATGCAGCGCCAATCCGTCGGCGATAGCGTACATTTTCTCCGCTTCGGTTTCTTTATCAAGATTCGGTTTCAGAAGCTTATTTTCATCCAGCCAGTCAATCAGGCCGCGGATATATGCCAAGATCCCGTCCTGCTGGGGTTGAAACTCTTCTCCCTTATGTCTGGCATAAGCTGTGAAAGCGAACCACACCTCCATTTCAGCCATCGTTTCTTCATCTGTCGGGATAATTTCAAGCATCAGACGCACCGCTTTTTCTTTCGGCGGCAGATCTTTCATGGCAACTTCGTTAATTCTGGCGGCCGCTTTTTCTTTTACGAGTGTCATCGCATACCCTAAAAGCTCATCCTGGGTGGTGAAATAGTGCCTCAGCGCGCCTAAAGAAAGACCCGCTTCTTGGGCGATGTTTCTCACTGTCGCTCCTTCCATTCCCCGCTCCAAAATCGTCCGCCAAGTGGCTTCGGCTATTTGTTTTCTTCTTTTTTCATGATCGATTATTTTAGGCATGGTTCCAGTGTAACAGGAAATATTTTTTCTTGCAATTTTGTAATACAGTTGTATTAAATAAAAAGCAGTGATACAATGCATTTTAGAAAACGATAAGGGGGAACCGGATTGAACGCGATTGCTTGGTTGATTGTCATTTGTGAGGCTGCTTTTTGGGCGGCTGTCATCTTCGGATTGGCTGCGCGCTATATATTCAGGCGGCAAAAGCTCGGAATGTTTTTTTTCGCTCTCATTCCTATATTGGATGCCGTACTGTTTCTGGCGGCCGCAGCTGATTTATACAGAGGGGCGGCGGCGACTATGGCGCATGCAGTGGCGGCCGTTTATATCGGAGTGTCTGTCGCCTTCGGAAAAAGCATGATTCAGTGGGCGGATGAGCGGTTCCGCTATTATGTGGTAAAGGAAGGGGCAAAACCGGTCAAGCGGTACGGACTGGATTATGCCAAACATTATGCAAAAGGATGGGGAAGACATGTATTAGCATTTGTCATCGGCGGCGTTCTTTTAGCCGGAACGGTATTTCTCATTCAGGACGCTTCCCGCACCGAAGCGCTCAGCGGACTGTTAAAGGGCTGGTCTGTCGTATTGTGCATCGATTTTTTGATCATGGCGAGTTTTTTTGTAATGCCGAAAAAAAGAAGAAACAGCCGGGAGCTGTAAAAAAAGCAGCTTTTGATTAAGCTGCTTTACAGAAAGAATTATTTTACGATCAGCACGGGAATATCGGATTTCGATGACAGTTTTTCACTGACGCTTCCGAATAAAAGTTTTTTCAGCCTGTTCTGGTCCCGGCTCCCCATGACGATCAAATCCGCCGATATACGGTCGGCATGCTCGATAATGGCATCAGCGGGATCACCTTCTAAAATGTCGATATCCCCGTCAATCTGGCTGTCGTTCATCAGCATTCTCGCTTCCGCAACGATTTTTTCCGTACGGTCTTCATAAATCATCGGATCAGGGGAGATTCTTTCCGCCTGGAGCGGGTCAGGAACGCTTGCAATCCCGCCGCCGATATACGTTGCCCCGGCTCCCGGCCTCGGGGGATCAACAATCGTCTGGGTATCTTTTGCATTGTGGGAATGTACGACCGTTAAATCCGCGTGGAACGTCTTTGAAAGGTCTATGGCTTTTTGAAGCGCTTTTTTACTATCATCACTTCCGTCAAAAGCTGCTATCAACCGGTCTGCGTGAAACATCAGCCTCATCCTTTCAGTAAAAAAGGTTTGTTTTACAATACCCGTGCGGCAGAAATGTAAAACCCGCATTGACAAAAAAAGGATTTATTTATATGATGAAGGAACAATATAGGAAAAAGGAGGTATGGATCATGTCAAAACTAAAGCTTGTCAACTCATCTTCAGCTGAATACCGGCGTGACTTCCATACAGCTTCCGTTTTCTGAACATTTGCTTAAAAACGGGGCAGTCGCGCATAAACGGCGGGTCTGTACCTTATTTATAATAATAAGAGGCATGGAGCTGAGGCTTCATGTCTTTTTTTATACAAAAAAATGAAAGAAAGACAGGTGTGATGCATGTGGCGGCATTAGCGAAAACAATGAAAAACAATCCGGAAAAGCTTGAGGGCGGCTGATTGATGAAAGGGGATGACGGTATTTGTTTACTGTATTAAAAAAGCTCGCGTGGTTTTTTAAAGCCTATTGGCTGCGCTATACGACAGCGATTGTTCTGTTATTGATTGTGAATGTCATTGAGATGTTTCCGCCTAAACTTCTCGGTAATGCGATAGACGATATGAAGGCGGGCGTGTTTACGAAAAGCGGGATGCTGTTTTACATATGTGTTTTTCTCGCATTAACGGCAGCCGTCTATTTACTGTCTTATTTTTGGATGTATCAGCTTTTCGGCGGGGCGAATGTCATGGAGAAAATTCTCCGGTCAAAGCTGATGGGAAGGCTTCTTCAAATGTCACCGCCGTTTTACGAGAAATACAGAACGGGCGATTTAATGGCGCGGGGGACAAATGACCTGCAGGCCGTCAGTATGACGACGGGCTTCGGGGTCTTAACGCTCGTTGATTCGACGATGTATATGCTGACGATATTTTTGACAATGGGGCTTCTCATCAGCTGGAAGCTGACATTTGCCGCGATTATTCCGCTGCCGATAATGGCGGCTGCGGTCAGCCTGTACGGAAAAAAGATCCATGAGCGGTTTACGGAAGCGCAGGATGCTTTCGGATCATTAAATGACAAGGTGCTGGAGTCGGTATCCGGCGTCCGGGTCATCCGGGCATTTGTGCAGGAAAAAAATGATGTCAGCCGGTTCGGTGATATGACGGCGGATGTATATGAGAAAAATATGAAAGTGGCGTTTATCGATTCACTTTTTGAACCGACTGTGAAACTTCTCGTCGGCCTCAGCTATCTCATAGGTCTCGGCTACGGCGCTTATCTCGTTTTTCAAAACCGGCTGACGCTGGGAGAGCTGGTATCGTTTAACGTGTACCTCGGAATGATGATCTGGCCGATGTTTGCGATCGGAGAATTAATCAATATCATGCAGCGCGGCAATGCCTCCTTGGATCGTGTCAATGAGACGCTTTCCTATGAGCCGGACGTGATCGGGCCCAAGCGCCCCGCCGGCATCAAGGAGCCCGGGCGTCTTGTTTTTGAACAAGTGACTTTCACGTATCCGAGCGGAGCGGGACCGGCGGTTTCCGATGTATCTTTTTCCGTAGAAAAAGGGCAGACACTCGGCATCGTCGGGAAGACGGGAAGCGGAAAGACGACGATCATTAAGCAGCTGCTGCGTGAATATCCGCCCGGTGCGGGAGAGGTCACGTTTACAGGCGTTCCGATTCAGGAGATCCCGCTTGAGGAGCTCCGCGGGTGGATCGGCTATGTGCCGCAGGATCATATTTTATTTTCTAAGACTGTAAAGGAGAATCTGCTTTACGGACGGCAGGATGCAAACGAAGAGGAAATCGGCGGCGCGCTGAAAGATGCGCATTTTGAAAACGATATCGGCATGCTTTCCGACGGGCTTGAGACGCTTGTCGGCGAGAAGGGCGTAGCGCTCTCGGGCGGACAAAAGCAGCGCATCTCAATTGCGAGAGCGCTTTTGACCGATCCTGATATTCTCATATTAGATGATTCGCTTTCTGCCGTAGACGCGAAAACGGAAGCCGCAATCATTGACAGCATCCGTAAAAAACGGCGGCATAAAACAACGATTATCACCACCCACCGGCTCTCGGCAGTTGAACACGCAGATCTCATTCTCGTCATGGACGAAGGCCGGGTGTCTGAAAGAGGCACGCACCGGGAGCTATTGGCGCAGAACGGCTGGTATCGAAAACAATATGAGAGGCAGCAGCTGTCCTCTCTTGAAGAAGGGGGGACGGGCGCATGAAGACCGGGAGAAGATTATGGAATTACGCGCTTCAATATAAGAAGCTGCTGATATGGGCGGTCGTCCTGCTCATTATTGCGGTCGGCACTGAGCTGACCGGCCCGTTTATCGGAAAAAAAATGATTGATGACCACATTCTCGGCATTGAAAAAACATGGGTTAAAGCCTCTGCGGACGATCCGGGCGCCGTCAGGTTCCGGGGGCATGATTATGTCAGGGAGGACCGGCTCAAACCGGGGGCGGATAAAACCGGAGAGGCGCACATTTATCAAGTCGGTGCGGGCTACTATTTTGTTGACCGTCCCGTCAGTTTTGACGGAAACCGTTCGGTGTCTGACGGCCGGCTGACAATATCAAACGGTAAAGAAAGCAGGTCATATCCCGCCATTACGTTATCGAGACAGGAGATTTTTGGATTTTACCGTCCGGAAATTAAAGGATTGCTGACGTTGACCGCCATTTATGCGGGATTGCTCATGTTTTCCGTATGTTTTCATTACGGTCAGCATTATCTGCTGCAGATGGGAGCGAACCGGATCATACAGCGCATGAGGCAGGATGTATTTTCACACATTCAGAAAATGCCGATCCGCTACTTTGATAATCTGCCTGCCGGAAAAGTCGTGGCCCGTATTACGAATGACACAGAAGCGGTGAGGGATTTATATGTAACGGTGCTGTCGACATTTATCACAAGCGGCGTTTATATGCTCGGCATTTTTACGGCGCTGTTTATGCTTGACGTCAGGCTGGCCGCCGTTTGCCTTCTGATTATTCCGATTTTAATGATCTGGTCGGTTGTGTACCGCAAATACGCATCCGTCTTCAATCAAAAAATCCGTTCCATTAACAGTGACATCAATGCGAAAATGAATGAGTCCATTCAAGGAATGCCGATTATTCAGGCGTTCCGCCGCGAGAAGGAAACGATGAAGGAATTTGAAGAATTGAATGAAGCTCATTTCCGCTACAAAAACAAAATGCTGTCCTTAAATTCCCTCATGTCCCACAGTCTTGTCAATGTGTTGCGCAATCTGGCGTTTGTCGGGCTGATCTGGTATTTCGGAGGCGCGAGTCTGAGTGCGGCCGGAATTGTTTCGATCGGTGTTTTATATGCATTTGTTGATTATTTAAACCGTTTGTTCCAGCCGGTTACGGGGATTGTCAACCAATTTTCGAAGCTTGAATTGGCCCGTGTCTCTGCCGCCAGAGTATTCGAGCTTTTACAGGAGGAGGAAACGGAAGAAGAAGGCGCTCCCGCAGACAGAAAGGCGGAAGGGACAGTGGAATTCCGCGATGTTTCTTTTGGATATCGAAAGGGAGAAGAGGTGCTGAAACACATCAGCTTTACAGCTGAAAAAGGGGAGACGGTCGCCCTCGTCGGCCATACGGGGTCCGGCAAAAGCTCCATCCTGAATCTTCTGTTCCGTTTTTATGATGCCCAAAAAGGGGATATCCTGCTGGACGGTAAAAGCATATACAGCATGTCAAGGCAGGAGCTGAGGTCGCATATGGGCATTGTGCTGCAAGACCCGTATCTTTTCTCGGGCACGATCGGCTCCAATGTGACACTCGATGATCAGCGTATTTCTCTGGAGCAGGCGGAAGAAGCGCTTCGCCAAGTCGGCGCCGCAAGCCTTCTGCAATCTTTGCCGAAGGGCATCAGAGAGCCCGTCACCGAAAAAGGCGGCACACTGTCCTCAGGCCAGCGTCAGCTGATTTCTTTTGCAAGAGCGCTTGTGTTTGATCCGGCCATTTTAATTTTGGATGAGGCGACGGCGCACATTGATACCGAAACAGAAGC
Organism: Bacillus sp. R45; assembly: GCF_021729365.1. NCBI lineage: Bacteria > Bacillati > Bacillota > Bacilli > Caryophanales > Bacillaceae > Bacillus > Bacillus sp. R45. The sequence continues at coordinate 943,412 of NZ_CP091421.1, forward strand.
AGTCATTCAAAAAGCGCTGCAAGTGGTTCAAGAAGGGCGCACGACATTTATTATCGCCCATCGGCTTTCCACGATCAGACACGCAGACCAGATTCTCGTGCTGGAAAAGGGCCGCATCATTGAAAAGGGAAGCCATGACGAATTAATGGCGCAAAAGGGGCAGTACCATCAAATGTATGAATTACAGAAAGGAACGGCGAAATCCGCGGTGTAATCGGAAAGGGTGAATCAAAAGATTCGCCCTTTTTTCATTCAGTAAGCCAGTCCTACCCGTTTTCTGACAAACTGCGGGCTGATCAACTCGCGGTACAGAAAATGCGCCGTGTCTCCGACTGTGATTTCGGCGCCGTCTTCAGGAAGGCGATCCTGTTCGAACCGGTAAACTCCGGCAGCGTCTCCGTCAGGAAGGTAGGTAGGGCAGATGATCGTCCAGTCAAGATCCTCTGCCAGCAGCATCTCGTATACGCGGGCGTGTTCCTTTGCGGCTCTTGTTGATTTTCGTTTTGATTCTGCCGATTCAAAACGGTATTGATCAGGCATAAGCCGTGATTGAAGGATACCCGCGGTGCCGATCGTAATCAGACGCTGAACATGATGCCGTTTCATGCCGTCTATTATATGGGTCATAGCGGCTGAAAGGGTATCGTCACCGTCCGTGCCGAGACAGCTCACGACTGTGTCCGCTTTGGAAATCAATCGGCTGACATCTTCCCGCCGCCTCGCATTCCCTGTTATGATCTGTTTTTCAGGAATGGGAAGGACTGTTCCGGCTGATCTGACAAGAGCGAATATTTCCATGTGTCCATGTTTCTGCGCTTCTTTTATAAAAGCCTGTCCGACTCTTCCCGTTGCTCCGAGTAAAGCGATGTTCATGTAAAAAACCTCCTCGCCGCTCATTATATCATTCAAAGCAGCGGGGAAAAGAATGCCTGTGAATAAACGGGAAATGGTGGGCAACATATTCATTGACCAAAGAAACACTTACGAACTGAAACAGCTCCCAATTGACTGAGGCAATGAATGACATGTTTTCCCTCCTTTTTTCCTAGGGTATGTGGAATAGGAAAAAAGGGTGACGGCATAAAAGAAGACGCGGTATCCCGCGCCTTCTGTAAGCCATTTATTGAGTTATTGTACGCCTTGGCCGCCCATGTTCTGCTGTGCGAAAGATACTAAACGTTTCGTGATTTCTCCTCCGACAGAACCGTTTGCACGAGAAGTTGTTTCTCCGCCAAGGTTTACGCCGAACTCAGAAGCAATTTCGTATTTCATTTGGTCGATTGCTTGAGCAGCGCCGGGTACTAATAGTTGGTTTGAAGAGTTGTTGTTTGCCATTTGTATGATCTCCTTTATTAAGTAGTATGGTTGGGTTTGCTGGAATTGCACCAGCCGATGATTTTCGGAATGAAAACCATTGCCAGCTCGGCTTCACCCAATGCTGTTTGCCGCTTTGTACTACGTATTATGGTGAATCAAACGGCATCTCATTCGGAAAACCGGGTGGTAAATAGCGGAAGGAAAAAGAAAAGCCCAGCCTGATGCGGCTGAGCTTTTAGCTTTCAGTCATATATGTGATAAAGCATTAATTCGTGCAGCTCTTTTACGAGAGCCGGCTCTTCTTTTCCCGGATGTGTGTGTCCCCATTCAATGTCACCGGACTTATGGTAAACCCCTTCGTAATGCGTACCCTGCCAGTAAAATGAAATCCGCCATCCGGGCAGTTTCTCTTTTTTGAATAACGGTTTCCAGCTGAAGTGCGAAATCATGACGTTCACGCTTCTTGTAGGAAATGTTGATCTTGTTCATTGTAGCTCATCATTCTGTGCCTGTCCCGGGTAAAACCAAAAAAAGACAGCCTCACCGCCAAAGTTTTTCCGGGGCGGTGATGGACCGTTCTGATAAATAGGACGCGTATTCAAAATTTCTCCGTTTTGTCAGGTAATCGACCGATCTCAGCTTCGGATGGGAAAAAATGCTGCGCCCGGGGCGGGAATTGGCTTCAAACATCCAAACTTTCCCTGAATGATCGACGCCGAGGTCAAAACCGATTTCGCCGATAAAACCTTCAATGTGCTCATTTAACACGCGGCTGACCGCCAAGGCGGCTTTTGAAAGTTTCCGCATCATGCCGACTCTCTCTCGCGGATCGCCGTATAATTCAGCTAACGTCCTGACTTCTCCGCCGGTTGCCAGATGCGTCGTGATGCTGTTTTCACCGGAAATTTTTGCTGCAATGGCCGTCACTGTCCATTTCCCCTCGGCGTTTTTATTCGTGTGCACCCTGAAATCGACGGGGCGTCCATCCAGCCGGATCAGGTCAATGCCTTGCTGAATTAAAAATGCGGACGGGTCATTGTTTTCTTTAAATGATTTCATGAAGGATGCCGCATCTGAATACTCTGCCGTCACCACCGTTTTTTCCTCATTCGTGTGTTTGACAGATAAGCCGGCATCTGTTTTTTCCACCCTGTAAATCCCCGTTCCGAGTGCGCCGTCTGCAGGTTTGATATAGACGGTGTCAAATGTGTTGCATAACGTCTCTAACGCCTCTGCATTCGGGTGCAGGACAGATTTTGGCAGGAGTGAAGCGGTGAGGCTGTTTTTTTCCAGAAGCTTATGAATGTCCCATTTATTAAAGAATTGCGGATTAAACCACGGAATCTGATAGTCATTCATCAGCCTCTGTTTTGTCTGCTGTAAAAGCGGAACTCCTTCCGTTTTTCGGCTCGGGAGCCTGTCATATACGACATTCGGAAGCGGGACGGACGTCCGTTTCCAGCTGTTTTCTTTATAAATCAGCGCTTGGACGGTGCCTTCTTCCCAGTTGATCTGATGAGCTCCGAAAACGAAACAATATCCGTTCGCCTGTTCATGAAGTGAGAGCATCTTGGAAAAGAAGGCTGTACGGTCTCTTAACGGGCGGGACGGCGATGATGTGAAACCGGCTGTGAAAACGCCGATCAGCGGTCCGATGTGCACCGTCTGGCCGTGTATGAGAAAGTCAGCCCGGCTTTTATACGGTATCAACAGCTCCTCAAACAAATCTTCAGAAAGGAGCGCGCTTTTTTCAAGTGATTGAGAAAAGGCTACACGGCATTTGACAACCTTGGTCCCGAAGGCAGCGGATAAAAGCCCTTCCCGTTTCATGGAGGAGGGGAGAAACAGCGTATTTTTGCTTTTTTTATCGATGCCGACAATCATCCCTTTATGATTCACGCGGTAATACTCCCTTCCTGCTGTCCTGTGACTGAAGTTCGCGGAAGCGTCTCAGCGGACCCGTATACAAATCCTCTTTTGCCTCCGGAGCCACGCTTAAAATAGCTTTCCGTCCCGGCTTTGAATTGACATCCAAAAGCCAGATGCGTCCGTCTTTGGCATAACAAATATCGAGCCCCAGCTCAAACAGCGGTCCGAACCGTTCATCAAGGAAATAAGGAACGGATTGGGTGATCGAAAAGACATCATCCAATAAAACGGCCTGCTGCTTTCTCGGAATTTCCTCAAACCATGTGTCAAACTTAATCGGTTCTGATCCTCCGGGCAAATGAGATAAAAGACCGTTCTGATAACCCCTTCTGACCGCTTTTCCGACCGTTTCCCAAACGCCTGACTCCGTTTTGCGCATGAAAATGCGGATGTCGCACGGATGCCGTTCTTTATCCTGGATATTTAAGTAGGATTGAAGCAAATAGCGGTGCTGCAGCACTTTTTTGCACCAAGACTTAAAAGACACGTGATTGGAAAATGATTTTGTTTGTTTGTTTTTTCCGATATAGTAAGTGGCGGTAATTGATTTTTTGCCTGTTTCAAGCAGGATGATGCCTCTGCCTCCCGCGCCGAAAGCGGGCTTAAGTATACATGCTTTTTCCTTGGCTAAGTATAATTGCACCTGTTCATAGCGGCTGACTTCGGCCGTTTCAGGAATATAGGGACTGATCAGATGATGCTTTTGGAGCGCATCTGTAACCGTCCATTTATCAGGAAGCCCCCGCCCGATAAATTCCGTTTTCGGATATTTTTTCAGCCATTCGACGATCGGTTTGGCTTTTTGCGCTTCAGCGGATTTTCCGTAAAAACAGCGGTCGTAAATATATTCGGGAATATCGATTTCCGTTTCGTTCCACTTTCCGCTTTGCGGGTGATAGACGAGCGCTTTCACGCGCAAAGAATCCGGAAATATATCAAACGGTGTAAAGCGGGCTAAGCGCACATTATATTGAGGCGCTCTTTCAGCCAATTCCCCGGCGTAATCTTCTTCGTGCCGGCGGGATACAGACATAAAACCGAGTGTTGTCATATTACTACTCCCCCTTTATTCAAAAAGCCGCTGATGGAACGGCCCTTCCATCCAATAAATATGCTAAGCGCATCATAAAAGATGATCTACTGTAAAGAGTACGAAACAGCATCTTGCCTTATTCCTCACAAACAACAATTCAGGTTCTTCATTTGCCCGCATGCCCGCCAGCCTCTATAATACGAATAGATATATCATCAAGAAAATTGAACATAAGATGGAGGCAGAAGAAAAGGAATGGGCATAGCAGGAACGTTTCTATTTATGATTGTGATCGGGGCCGCGATCGGCGCGGTGACGAATCATCTTGCCATTCAGATGTTATTTCGTCCGTACCGGCCGTATTACCTGTTCGGAAAACGGGTTCCGTTTACGCCGGGGCTGATCCCGAAAAGACGGGATGAATTGGCAAAACAAATGGGGCTCATGGTGACGAACCACCTTTTAACCCCGGAAGGAATAAAAAAGCGGCTTTTATCAGATAACGTTAAAAACCAGGCGCTTCTTTTCGCCGAACAATTCACGCAAAAAATGGCCGCTTCCGAGATGACGGTGCACGAAGCTTTGGCCGCCGCGGGCATTCGGAATCCGCAGGAAAAGACGGATGCCTGGATTGACCGTTTTACCGATGAAAAGCTTTCGGACCTGTACCGGAAATATGAGCACCGCGCCATCAAAGACTGGCTTCCTGATGAGCTGCAGGAAAAGCTGGATGAAAAAATCCCGCTGGCCGCAGATTATATCCTGAAGCGTAGCATTGATTATTTTGAGAGCGAAGAAGGGAAAGACAGACTCGGAAATATGATTGACGACTTTTTGAATTCCCGGGGGATGCTCGGCGGCATGGTGCAGATGTTCCTCGGCAATTCAAGCTTGGCAGACCGTGTGCTGCCTGAGCTGTTAAAGTTTTTGCGCAATGAGGAAACGAAAAAGCTTCTGGCTGATCTGCTTTCTCAAGAATGGGGCAAGCTCAAATCTTATACACTTTATGAGGCCGATGAAAAGTGGAATGCGAAAGATCTGCTGTTCAGCATGAAAAAGCGGGCTTTGGCCGCACTTCAAACCGCGCCCTTTTTCGAATGCCGGCTCGGTGACATCATCTCCCGTTATGAAGGGGAGATTACGGGGACGTACGCGCCGAAGCTGCTTGATGCGGCACTCGGCAGTATTGCCGCTCATTTGGAGGATGTGCTGAAACGGCTGCGTCTTGAGGAAGTGGTCAAAGAGCAGGTTGATCAGTTTCCCGTTGAACGGCTGGAAGAAATGGTGCTGTCGATTTCCAAGAGAGAATTTAAGATGATAACGTATTTAGGCGGTCTGCTCGGCGGGATAATCGGAGCAATTCAGGCTTTGTTTGTCATTCTTTTCTAAGGAAAACATACGCCGATGATGAAAGTCGCTCCGCAGTCTGTTATAGTGGAGTGGTATGTCCGAAAGGAAGAAAGGAGCGGTTACTATGGCAGTTCATTTTTATGATGCAGCATATGATCTTGAAAAAGCTTTGCGAAACAGTGATGAATACAGCCGTCTGAGAGGGCTTTATGATCAAGTAAACGCAGATGAATCCGCAAAACGCATGTTTGATAACTTCCGCAATGTACAGATGCAGCTGCAGCAGAAACAGATGTCAGGTGAAGAAATCACTCAGGAAGAGGTAGAGCAGGCACAAAAAACGGTTGCTCTCGTACAGCAGCATGAATTGATTTCTCAGCTGATGGAAGCGGAACAGCGCATGAGCATGCTGATCGGCGAGTTAAACAAAATCATTATGAAACCTCTTGAAGAGCTTTACGGCAGCCCGCAATAAGCTCCAAACCCCTCCATCTATGAAATGGAGGGGTTTTTTTATTCAACAGAAAAATCAAGCGAACCTTTTACCGTTCCGTTAATGATGACAGACAGAGTGTGAATTCCCCGATAATGCTTGCGGGTGGTTAAATCTTTAAGGGAATGACGTTTGCTGAAGGCTTTTACGTTTCCGTTATCCATGGCGGACTCCGACATCTTAAACACCTTGCGGCTGCGGTGCCCCCTTTTCTTTACAAAATCAATCGCGTATTCAACCCTGACTTTTTGCCGGGCGGCTGAGCGGATCTGAAAAGAAAAATGTATGCTTGTTCCGATGGCGGCCGTTTCCGAATTCAGTGTAAAACGTTCCAATGAAATCCGGGAGGCGTCTTCAAACCCGAAAATCGCAAGCGCCTGTTTGTCTCCTCTTTTTAACAGTGTCCTGCAGGCGTGCTTCAAAATCCAATCCGTGTGCGGACAGCTTCCGAACCGCTCGGCTGCGGTCTGTGCCAGAAGATCCGGATGGGTTTTGGAGATGTCATTCAGGTTATTCGCCACGCTTTTTCTGACATATAACGAGTCATCCTGCATCAAGCGGTCCAGAACAGGGAGAATCGGAGAAGGATCTTCAAGAAGAGCCGGAATGGAGATTCCCCACGGCAGGCGCGGTCTTGAGCCCTCGCTGGCAAGCCTTCTGACATGTTCGTCCGGATGCTCCGTCCAGGAAAGGAACTCTTTGAACATCCGCTCCCGGTCAAGCCTGATATACGGGCGGACCGCAAATTCGGAAGTGGAAAAACGAGTGAAAAACTGAAGCGCCTTCATTGATTCTTCCCAGTGATCCGTTCCGTACTGTTGGACATAATCGGGAAAAATAATCCCGGCGAGCCCTGTGAAATGGGGAGCTGTCTCATATAAGACGTCAAGCGCCCGTATGTAATCCTTCGGCAGTGTTTCATATAAAGAGTCTGTGATCCGGCGCATCCGCTGTTTTAACGTCAGTCCGGGCCAATCTTCCTGAAATATCAGCGCCCGGCACTTGTCCCGCTCAAAAGCCGGATACGCCGATTTGACTCTGTGCAGAAGTGCTTCTGCAAATTCTTCGTTATAAATATCTTTTAATAGAGACATGACAGTCACCGCTTTTTTTCTTTTATTATATGCGAATATACGTTCCCTTTCAACTTTATCATACATTCAGCACAGATATTCCCCCTGATTTTTTTAGTTAAAAAAACCCTTGTTTTTTAACAATATTATTGAGATAATAACTCTGAAAGCGCCTACACTTACAGATGATCTAAGGATACGGTCGCCTATACTGCCTGGTATGTTAAGGGGTAGCAACAGAGAGTAAGTGAAACGAGCGCATCAACGGTCAAATAAGGGGTTCCTGATATATTTCGTTAATAGAAATGCACATTGGGGAGAAGGCAGCAAATCGATCGTATCCCAACAAAACGACAGTTCAAAGTCTGCTTGAGGCAGGCTTTTTTGCTGCGGAGAAAAGGTTGTTCTAAACAAAGAGACAGGGTCATATCCTAATGACAAGTACAGTCATCAAGGAGGGGGACTTCTCTGTGTCAAAACAAATGCTGGCGTTAAATATAGACGGAGCGCTTCTTCGCTCCAACGGCAAACTTCATCAGACGACAAAGGATGCCATCGAATACGTCAAGAAAAAAGGGATTTACGTCACACTGGTCACAAACCGCCATTTTCGCTCCGCTCAAAAAGTGGCGAAAATATTAAAGCTGAATGCAAAATTGATTACCCACAGCGGCGCATACATTTCTGAAAAAATAGATGAGCCGTTTTTTGAAAAGAAAATATCAGAAGATCACACGTTTAATATCGTTCAGGTGCTGGAAAGCTATCAATGCAATATCCGGCTTCTTCACGAAAAATATTCGATCGGTAACAAGAAGAAAGTGAACTCCAATCTGGTCGGGAAAACGATGATTCATCCGTCTGACCCGATCTTTTATCCGGTGCAGTTTGTCGAATCATTAAGTGACCTGCTCCTTGATGAGCCGGTTTCAGCGCCCGTCATTGAAGTGCATGCTGAAGATGGCCTGCAGGCTGATATAACGGATACGATAATGAAAGCATTCCCGGCCGTCGATGTGATCCGCGTCAACGGAGAAAAACTGAACATCGTGCCTAAAGGGGTTTCAAAAGAAAGCGGACTTTCGATGGTCGCCGCTGATCTCGGGCTTTCAATGGAAGAGGTTGTGGCTATCGGCCATCAGGAAGATGATCTGCCGATGATCGAGCTGGCCGGTCTCGGCGTCGCGATGGGGAATGCTTCAAATGAATTAAAAAGAAAAGCGGACTGGGTGACAAGGTCAAATGATGAACAGGGAGTGGCTTATATGATTAAGGAATATTTCCGCATGCAGCACCGCAAAGGCTTTCTCGATAAGTTCCATATGAAACGGCCGTAATCAAGAGCCGCAGACGCGAAACGCCGGTCTGCGGCTTTTTCGCGGATTGATTTTAGCCTGTTCTTTCTGTACACTAAAGAAAGTTTTGAATCTGAAAAATAAGGTGATCACATTGCAAATAAAAATAGACGGCATATCGGATGACAGGCTGCATCGTCCGCTGCAAAACATCGCGAATTTATTTTTTGAAGAGTGTGTTCTTGCGTACGGCGAAACGGAGGAACCCTCTGATCTCGTCATCTCACTTGCCATTTCTCAAGATGCAGACAGCGTGTCGGTATCCGGAGAAATCAAAGGAACCGGCGAAAAGGAACATCACACGAAACCGCTTCTTGCCGGATGGAGCGAAAAAGAAGTATTTAAACAGGTGAAAAACACGCTGTCATATGTCTACTTAAATCTTCTTCAATCGCATACGGGCATGACACAAAAATGGGGAATCTTAACCGGCATCAGGCCTACTAAACTTCTTCATAAAAAGCTGCAGAGCGGCCTGACAAAAGAAGAGGCGCATGCCGATCTGAAAAAAGATTATCTGATCCATGATGAAAAAATCAATCTGATGCAGGAGATTGTCGACCGTCAGCTCGCTGCGGTTCCCGATCTGTACCGGGTCAAAGATGAAGTCAGCATATATATCGGCATCCCGTTCTGCCCGACAAAATGCGCCTACTGCACGTTTCCGGCTTATGCCATTCAAGGACAGGCGGGAAGAGTCGGCTCCTTTTTATGGGGGCTTCACTATGAAATGCAGAAAATCGGAGAATGGCTGAAGCGGCATGATATCAAAGTGACGACCATTTATTTCGGCGGCGGCACGCCGACAAGCATTACCGCTGAAGAAATGGATCTTTTATATGAAGAAATGGTCCGCTCTTTCCCGGATGTCGCAAATATCAGGGAGATTACCGTTGAAGCGGGCCGTCCCGACACGATTACGGAGGAAAAGCTTGCCGTTTTAAATAAGTATAAGATTGACAGAATCAGCATCAACCCGCAATCTTATGAAAACGAAACGCTTAAGGCCATCGGCAGACACCATACCGTTGAAGAAACCATCGAAAAATACCATCTTTCCCGCAAACACGGCATGAATAATATCAACATGGACCTGATCATCGGTCTGCCGGGAGAAGGGACGGCTGAGTTCAGGCACAGTCTTGAAGAAACGGAAAAGCTGATGCCTGAATCTTTGACCGTTCATACGCTTTCTTTTAAACGGGCGTCAGAAATGACGAGAAACAAGCATAAGTATAAAGTTGCCGACAGACAGGAAGTGTCCCGCATGATGGATGACGCCGTCCGCTGGACAAAAGAGCACGGCTATACGCCGTACTACTTGTACCGGCAGAAAAACATTCTCGGAAACCTTGAAAATGTCGGCTACTCCTTCCCGGGTCAGGAAAGCATCTACAACATTATGATTATGGAAGAAGTGCAGACGATTATCGGTATCGGCTGCGGCGCGGCAAGCAAATTCATTCATCCGGAAACCGGAAAAATCACGCACTTCGCCAATCCGAAAGACCCGAAATCATATAATGACCGATTCGAGCATTATACAGAAGAGAAAATCAAATACTTAGATGAGATGTTCGTCAAATCTGCATTATAATATCAAAAACGGCACGGAATCAGCGTGCCGTTTTTTTATGTTTAACCGTCTGTAAAAACGGGAAAAGATCATCAGACTGTTATTCGCAAGAGGTGCATAATATGTATGATGTCATAGGAGCGGGAATCGGGCCGTTTAATTTAGGGCTTGCCGCATTGTTAGAGGATATACCCGGAACAGACGCTCTTTTTTTCGATAAAAAGAAAGAATTTGCGTGGCATCCCGGTCTATTAATTAAAGGAACGGATTTACAGGTGGCGTTTCTGGCGGACCTGGTCACGCTCGCCGATCCGAAAAGCCGCTACACGTTTTTAAACTTTCTCCATGAACATGACCGGCTGTACCGGTTTTATACGTTTAATGAATTTGATATTCCGAGACGGGAATTTAACGACTATTTGAGCTGGGCGGCTTCAGAAATCAAATCATGCCGTTTCGGCTCAGAGGTAATCGGCGTGAAAAATGCCGGCGGACATTATGAAGTCAGCGTCAAGAACATTGAGGACGGAAGCATCAGTGTCTATCAGACGAAGCATTTCGTCATGGGGACGGGGTCTGAACCGCTTATTCCCGCAGAGATTGATGACGGGGCGCGTCAGGACACGATGGTCAGCACGGAATATTTGTTCCGGAAAGACGAGCTCGCCGGCGCCGAATCAATTACGGTGGTCGGCTCCGGACAGAGCGCCGCGGAGATCTTTTCTGACTTATTGCATGATGAACAATACCGCCGCAGCCGGCTGCAATGGGTGACACGCTCCGCCGGATTTCGAGAATTGGAAACCGCCAAGCTCGGGCAGGAAATGTTTACACCTGATTATGTGGAATATTTTAACCGCCTGCCTTTTAAAGAACGGCTGAACACACTCCCTGAGCTGGACGGACTGCGCCACGGCATTGATTCTGACACACTTGCCGCCATTTACGACGCCCTGTATCACAGATCGATCAGCGGAGGTTCGCCTGACGTGTATATTCAGCCGATGGCGGAGCTTGAAAAAATTGAAAAGCAAAACGGGCGCTGTGTACTGAGCTTTCATCAATGGCAGATGGATGAAACTTTTACGGCCGATTCAGAAAAAGTGATATTGGCGACCGGCTTTAAACCTCATATTCCGGAATGGTTTACGGCAATCGCCCCCGATATCGAATGGGAGGATGAGAAACGGTTTAAAGTGACGGCCGATTCCCGTCTTGTCTTTAAGGACGACAGACGGCATCATTTTTTCACATTAACGAATCTTGATCATGCTCACGGAACGGGCGCTACGAATTTGAAGCTGTCTGTTTACAGAAACCAAAAAATCATCAATACCATTCTGGGAAAAGAGCATTTCTCCATTAATAAAAAAACGGCTTTTCAGCAATTTCTTCCCGCTCAAAAAAACTGACCTCTTATGAAGAGGTCAGTTTTTTTTATGATTTCTGCGGCTTCTTTTCAGGCGTCTTCCATTTGAATACGCTGTTCAGCAGGAGATATATCCGCTTCGATTCTTTCGTGAGCAAAGGGCCGAAGATGGCCAGTATCAAAACATATAAGGCGGCGAAAGGTTTAAGTGAAGCGGACAGGCCGCCGGCGATGCCGAGATTTGCGACGATAATGGAGAATTCGCCGCGGGACACAATGGTCAGCCCGATATTGGACGATGCTTTATGAGAAAGCCCCGCCCGGCGCCCGGCGATCATGCCGGCGATAAAGTTTCCGGCAATCGTCAGCAGAACGGCGCCGAGGGCAAGCCATACCGCATCTCCGAGTGAAAACGGATCAATGCTGAGGCCGAAGCTGAAGAAAAACATGGCGCCGAAAAAGTCACGGAACGGCACGACAAGATGCTCAATCCTGTCAGAATGGGCTGTCTCCGAAAACACGAGCCCGAGCAAGAGCGCGCCGATCGCTTCAGCGACATGAATCGTTTCGGAAAAGCCGGCAATGAAAAAGAGCGCGGCGAAAATGACGATGACAAATACCTCGTTTGATCGGATATCAAGCAGCTTGTTCAGCAGAGGCGGCAATTTCCGGGCGGCAATGAAAAACAGCAGCATATAGCCGAAAGCGATCACGATTGACATCAGCGCGCCCCCGACAGACGTCGCGTCTCCCAGAACAAGCCCGGAAACGACGGACAAGTAAACCGCCAGAAAGATATCCTCAAACATAATGATGCCGAGAATCAGCTCCGTTTCCGGATTGGCCGTGCGCTTTAAGTCGACAAGCACCTTTGCGACAATGGCGCTTGATGATATCGTGATGACGCCCGCCAATACAAGCACTTCCAAAAAGGAAAAGCCCGTGATAAAGCCGTAGATCAGCCCTAAACTGAAATTAATCAGAATATAAATCGTTCCGCCGGCGGCGATTGAACGTCCGGATTTGACTAATTTTCCGACCGAGAATTCAAGCCCGAGGTAAAAGAGGAGGAACAGGACGCCCATCCGTCCGAAAAATTCAATCACTTCCCGGCTTTCGATAAACGTCAGGTCAATGATGCCCGCCTGGGGCGCGTGCGGCCCGACAAGCATTCCTAAAATGATCAGGAAGGGGATGATCGAGAATTTAATTTTATTGGCGATGACACTCGCAATGGCCACAAGAACTAACGCCGTACCGACTTCAAATACGAGATGGTCCATAAACAGATCACACTCCGTCTCTGGAGAGGAAGTCTTGGATCAGTTTTTTCAGATGCTTTCTTTCACCTGAGAGGACGAGTGTATCGTTTGCTTCAAGGAGCGAATCAGCCCCCGGGTTTAAAAACTTTTTCTGGTCATGCTTTATGATGGCGATAACCGTCACGTCATAGTTTTGGCGCACATCCAGTTCGCCGAGCGTCCGCCCTGCCGCTTTTGCCCCTTTTTCAACTTTAAACCATTCGATAATCAGATCGCTGAACGCCATTTCAATCGATTCAAGCGCCTGCGGTTTGTACACCATCCCGCCGATAATCGCGGCAATCTGTCTTGCTTCCGCATCATCAAGTGAAATGCTTGCCAGAAGCTCATCAGGGTCGCGGTCATCAAATCTGTAAATTTCCCGCCTGCCGTCATCATGAATGATGATCGTCATTTTTTCATGATTTCTCGTTTCGATTTCGAATTTTTTCCCGATGCCGGGCAGATCGTTTTCTTTAATATTCATAAAAAATCCCTCCGGAATATACTGTTTTTACACCGTAAGTACAGATTGGTAATGAGAAATGGTCTGATGCCGGAGGTAATTTGACTGGTATTGTATCGGAATGGCGCATGTCCTTTCCAGTGTGGAATCAATGAATTGATCAAGAGGTTTGACAGATAACAGGGAGATCATCCGGGATAACGCACCGTATCCTTTTGACAGGCCTTGCGGAGCGGTTTTGGTTTGAACCGGCGTCTTTGCCGATTCCGTTTCCTGCGGGTAGACCGAAATTTGTACATGGCTGTCTGTTTCTGTCACCAATTGGGAAGGAAGAGCGACATCCGAAGGGGGGAACAGCACCATAAAAAAGCTCAGTAACAAGCTGAGTATCACATATTTCATTATCGGTGTTTTTCCCCCCTTTTTGTTTTGTATATCAATTTCACTATATAAAAATGTATGTTCAGTTTCAAATGATATGCATTTTTCGGTATCTGTTGACCTTGAAAAATAAAGGAGTTTCGCTTCGGGGGAAGGAATATATCATTTGAACAAAATATGTAAGCGGATTCGAGGAGGGAGTAAACATGCAGTATATTCGTTATGAAGAAAAGGGAAAGATCGCAGAGATTGTGCTGAACCGTCCTGACAGTTACAACGCGCTGAATGAACAAATGCTCCGGGAATTGGAAAATGCATGCGTTATGGCAGCCGACAGCGAAGCGCTTATCGTCCTCTTGCGGGGGGAAGGCCGGGGATTTTCCGCGGGCGGTGATATCCAGATGATGACGTCGGATCATGATTCGGGAGAATATGAACGGCTCATGAAAATGATTGAATCCATTACGCTGACGCTCTATGATATGAAAAAAATTGTGATAGCCGCCATCCACGGAGCCGCGGCGGGGCTCGGGCTGAGTTTCGCGCTGTGCGCCGATGTGGTGCTCGCCGAAGAAAACGCCCGACTCGCGATGAATTTCATCGGCATCGGATTGGTTCCCGACGGAGGAGGCCATTATTTATTAATGAGACGCGTCGGTGAGATCGAAGCGAAAAAACTGATTTGGAGCGGTGAAAAATTGCCGGCTGAAAAAGCGGTGCGGCTCAAGCTTGCCGACGGGCTGTTCAGCGGCGGCCCTGCGGAGGGGGCACAACCGTATATCGACCGATTGCTGCATGCGCCGCTGTCAGCGATGATTGAAACGAAGGCTATTTATCAGAGCCTCCATATCAGCCGGTTAAAAGACGTTTTATCTCTTGAACGAAAGGCCCAGGAAAATATGAGAAAAACGGATGATCATAAAGAGGGCATCCGCGCCTTTTTAGAAAAACGGACGCCGCAATTTAACCGGTAAAATACAGAAGCCGGAAAGCTTCTGTTATCTGTGGAATAAAATCAGCTTTCCGGCTTCATTTACCAAGCGGTGAGTACTGTTCTCAAGCTTTTTTTCCTTTAACAAAGCCTCTCCGGCGGCCTTCGCCTCCGCCTCATTATCTGCTTCGATCCGTTCATCCAGCAGCGTTTCTCCCGACGCATGGAATGCGGTCAATACATATTGTCCCATCATGTCACCCCCTTTATAGAATGATATTCGGATAAAGAATTTAAAATCCTCCATTAATTTTTACCCATTATTAGTATATAATGGGTCAAGGAAGGAGTTGGATTCGTGCTTACAATTGAAAATGTAACGAAAACATTCGGCAGCTTTACCGCTGTTGACAATTTGAACCTGCAAATACCTGAAAGGGAAATGTTCGGGCTGCTCGGCGCAAACGGCGCGGGAAAAACGACGACCTTTCGGATGATTTTAGGTCTTTTAAGCCTGACTGACGGGCATATCACCTGGAAAGGGAAGCCGGTCAATTATTCCATCAGTGAAAAAATCGGCTATCTCCCGGAAGAACGGGGGCTGTATCCGAAAGTGAAGGTGAGTGACCAGCTTGTCTATCTGGCGAGATTAAAAGGAATGAGCAAAAAAGAGGCGGAAAAAGAGCTCATGACATGGCTCGAACGCTTCGGCATTACAGATTACAAGAATAAGAAAGTCGAAGAGCTGTCAAAAGGAAACCAGCAGAAAATCCAGTTCATTTCGGCCGTCCTGCATAAGCCTGAACTGCTGATTCTCGATGAACCTTTCAGCGGTCTTGATCCGGTGAATGTCGAGCTGCTGAAAGAAGCGGTTATTTCTTTGAAAAACAGCGGCGTTTCCATCGTTTTTTCAAGCCACCGAATGGAGCATGTGGAAGAACTTTGCGAGAATTTGTGCATTCTCCAGAAGGGAAAACCCGTCGTTCAAGGCAATCTGAAAGACATTAAGCGGTCTTTCGGCAAAAAAAATGTCACCGTTCATTCAGATGATGACCTCAGCTTTTTAAAAACGCATGAAGGTGTCGTGAAATGGAAGGAAACAAATGACGGAATCAGACTGCAGGTCGCGAATGAACCGGTTTCGCAGGATATTTTCCGGGCGCTGCAAGGGAAAGGTTTTATACGGAAGTTCGAATTGGAAGAGCCGTCACTGCATGATATTTTTATAGAAAAGGTGGGGGCCGTATATGAATAAATTTTGGATTATGCTGTTTCATACATATAAAAACAAAATCGCAACAAAGTCATTCATTATTTCGACCGCCATTACCGTTTTATTAGTATTAGCGGTGACCAACCTGCAATCGATTATTTCCGTGTTTCAATCGGATGACGGCAAGCAGCAAATCGCGGTGATTGATGAAACGGGCGGGCTGTACCCGGCGTTTGCAAAACAGCTTAAAGCGGCGGATACAGACAATGATCTGCAGGCAATGGAGACGAAGGAGTCCGAAAAAGATGCCGTAAAGCGTGTCAAAGACGGTGAATGGGACGGACTGTTTATCATCAGACAGGATCAAAAAGGAACGATAACGGGAGCATACAAGGCGCTGACCATTTCTGATGAATCAGCGTATAAACTGCTCAAGCAGGCTTTAACCCAGACGAAAACCGCTGTCGAAACCGCCAAGCTCGGCATTTCGGCAGAAAAAGTCAGCAGCCTCTACACTCCGCCGGAAGTCAGCAAAGACGCGCTGGAAAAAGGGGCGAAATCTGAGGAAGAGCTCGGTCAGGTAATGGGGCTTGTATACATCATGCTGTTTGTCATCTACTTCTCAGTTATCATGTACGCAAGCATGATTGCGATGGAAGTGGCGACGGAAAAATCGTCCCGCGTCATGGAAATTTTAATTTCAAGCATGCCGCCGATTCAGCAGATGTTTGCCAAACTGTTCGGTATCGCGCTCGTGGGGATCACACAGTTTGCGGTGCTGATTGCAGCGGGTTATCTCTCACTGAAGCTGAACCCTCAAAATGATGCGTCGTCGCCGATCAGTGCATTCCTCAATTTTACGGATGTTCCCGTCTCGACGATAGTCTATGCCGTCATTTTCTATTTGCTCGGCTATTTTCTTTACGCGACGCTTGCCGCGTTTCTCGGCAGTGTTGTCAGCCGGATAGAGGACGTACAGCAGACGATTCAGCCGATGGTTTTTTTGGTCGTGGCAGGTTTTATGATCGCCATGTTCGGCATCGGCAATCCTGACGCCGGTTTTATTACCGTTACATCTTACATTCCGTTTTTCACGCCGATGATTATGTTTTTACGCGTCGGGATGCTCGATATCCCGTTTTGGCAGGCTGCGGCCGGAATCACCCTGACACTGGTCACTATTGTGATCTTTGCGGCGGTCGGCGCGAAAATTTACAAAGGCGGCGTATTGATTTACGGAAACGCCAGCGGATTCAAAGCGATCAAACAAGCGCTGCGCATCTCCAAAAAATAAATGAAACAGCCCGGAACAGCCGGGCTGTTTTTTTATTTTACAGAACGTGCATTCGTATAAAAACGGTGCTAAAATAAGGGTAATTCAATCTGCAGAAAGGGGAGGGCGAGATGGCTGATCTGACGTTTATTCATGCCGCTGACCTGCATCTGGACAGCCCGTTTTACGGCATTTCGAATCTGCCTGAACCGGTATATGCGCGTATTAAAGAAAGCACATTTCACAGCGTCCGCCGTCTGACGGACGGGGCACTCCGGGAGCAGGCAGATTTCGTGCTGCTTTCGGGGGATCTGTTTGACGAAGCCAACAGAAGTTTAAAAGCCCAGCTGTTTTTGAGAAAACAGTTTACGAGATTACAGGAAGCGGGTATCCAAGTGTTCGTCATATTCGGCAACCATGATCATTTGGGCGGTAAGTGGACGCCGATTGAATGGCCGGAAAATGTACATATATTCACCTCGGGTACACCGGAGGAAAAATCTTTCTTTAAAAACGGAGAGCTTGCGGCAAGCATATACGGATGCAGCTATCAGGAAAGAAGCGTAACGGTCAATCAGGCGGCCCGTTACCGGAAAATGACCGGCGCGCCTTATCATATCGGCATGCTCCACGGCATGTTATCAGGAGCGGAAGGGCATGACCCGTACTGCCCGTTTACGAAAGAAGACCTTGAAAAAAGCGGCATGGATTACTGGGCGCTCGGACACATTCATAAACGGCAGGTTCTGTCCGCCCAGCATCCCGCCGCTATTTACCCCGGGAATATTCAAGCCCGGCATTTAAAAGAAACCGGGCCTAAGGGATATTATCTCGTCCGGGCGGCAAACGGTGAGATGTCTTGGGAATTCAAAGAAGCGCATGATGTGTTATGGGAGGAAATTGATCTTGATATCTCCGGAGCTGAACATATGACTTCACTTCTGAAAGCCGCATCGGATACATTCTCCGGCTTGCGCGCGGCGGGTCGCCCGGCATGTGTCAGGCTGGTGCTTCGCGGCGCGGCGCCCCGTTTTTGGACGGAAGCGCCCGCAGGCATCGCAGAGGAGTTTCTTTCCGCTTTACAGGAGGAAGAGGCCGAAGAGGAATGTTTCGTCTGGCCGCTAGCGCTTGAGGATCGGACGGATGAAACAGACAGCGTGCCGCCCGATCCGTTTTTTAAAGGGCTGCTTCAGGACATAGAACAATGCGCGGACATGAGCGGTGTATTTGAAGCCCTTGAGCGTCATCCCGTATATCGGCGTCAGATGGCTTCATTTACAGATGAAGAGATACTGGATATTAAGCGGCAGGCTCAAGCCGTTTTAAGACGCCAGATGAAGGAGCTTCAGCGATGAAAATAACGGCAATGCATATTTACCAATACGGAAAATTTTCCGACCGAAGTTTTCAGCTGTCAGATTCTCCCGTGCAAGTGATCTACGGATTAAATGAAGCGGGCAAAACAACATTGATGTCCTTCATCAAAAGCGTGCTGTTCGGTTTTCCGAAATCAAAAAAATACGAACCGAAAAACGGCGGGGTTTACGGCGGCACTGTGGAATTGAAGCATGGCGATCACGGTGCCGTCAAAATCGAACGGACAAAAGGCGCTGCCGAAAAAGTCAGAGTGTATACGGCTTCAGGCGAAATCAAGGACGGAGAATGGCTCAAACAGCTTCTTTCCGATACAGATCGGGCGCTGTACGAGGCGATCTATTCGTTCGATGTATTCGGACTGCAGGAGATTCAAGCTTTTAACCGGGACAAAATCGGCGAGTTTCTCCTGTATTCGAGCTTATTCGGGTCGGAAGCGGCGGCAAAGCTTGACGGGCGGCTGGCAAAAGAACTTGACAGGATGTATAAGCCGAACGGGCGGAACCCCCGCTTAAATCAGGAGTTGGATACATTAAAGCGGCTCAGCGCTCAGCTGAAACAGGCGGAAGCTGCGGAAGCGGGCTATCACAGCCTTCTGGAAGAGAAAAAAAGCGCCGGCGGCCGTTTGCAGGATGCCGAAGCACGATTGAAAGACATAACTGAAGAAATCAAAACAGTAAAATCGGCGATAGAAGCAAAGCCGCTCGCAGACAAAAAAACAGCCTTGGAAAGCGAACTTTCTTCTTATCCGGATGCATTGAAGCAATTCCCGAAGGACGGGATGCATCAGCTTGAAAAATACGAATCGCATCTCCATCCGAAAGCTGCCCGTCTTGAGGGACTTCGGGCAAAAGCGGCTGAACTCAGGCGGCAGGCTGAGCTGCTCGCTCCAAATGAGGACTTGCTGCAAACAGAGCGGCAGCTGCAGGAGCTTTCCGGCGAGCAGCATATGTACGAATCGCGCGGCGAACAGCTTGCCGCCATCCAATCACAGATCCGGCAGACATCTGCCCGCGTTTCGTCAGGATTACAGCAGCTCGGAAGACATGAGGAAGACGGCATTCTTTCACTGAACACCGATTATGAATATGAATGGCGGCTGCAGGAAGCCGTGCAGAGCGCCGGACAGGCAAGAGAAAGAAAGACACAGCTTGATGCGATTTTCGAACAAGCGCGGCTGGAGCTGGAAGAAGCCGAACGAAAACATGCCTTGACGTCGGAAAACATTTTGGACCCCGCTGTCAGGAAAGAAAAAGAAGCCGCTTTACAATCATATAAGCAAACGGCTGATACAGAAGGAAACGAATGGCAGGCACATGTACAGCAGCTGGAAAAACAGCGCGCCAAACAAAAAAAGCTCTTTCTCGGTGCGGGCATTCTGTTCATTGCGATTTTCGCTATGTTAAAGGAATGGCTGCCCGCCGCCCTTTTTACCGGCGCTCTGCTGCTGTATATGCTGTCCGGCATGCAAAAGCCGCTGCCGTCAGAAAGAGGAGGGGCCGGTCACAAGAAAAAGAAGCCGACGATCTCCAAAGAAGCGGCTGACCTTCTGCAGGAAGAGCTTTGGCGTGACGGCCGGCACCGGCAGCAGCTGATTGCGGATCAAGCCGTGCTTGAACAGAAAGAAGCGGCATATGAAAGAGTCATCCGCCAATATGAAGAATGGGAGGCGGAAATGGCGCCGTCTGAAAAACAGGCGGAACTTTTTATGAAGGAACTGGGTTTTTCAGGAAGTTCTTCCCATCTTCTTGACGCATATCATGTGATGAAAGATGTCAAAAAAGAAATCCTTAATAAGCATGAGCTGACCATTGAAGCGGGCCGGCTGCAAAAGTTGCAAAGAGCATTTGAGGACCGGGTCAAAAAGCTGAGTCCTTCAGACGGAAGGGAGCTGTCCGTAAAAGAAAGACTGCGCGTTTTGCTGGCGCAGGCGGAACGGGCCCGTGAGGAAGCAAAACGAAAGCAGGCGCTCGAAACGGATCTGCTGCATGCACAAGAGCAAATGCGTGAATTAAATGAAGAAGTTCATTACTACGAACAGCAGGTCAAACAGCTTTTCATGGCGGCAGGCGCAAAAAATCGCGAACACTTTTGTGAACTCGCCAGACTGAATGAAAGCCGCCGGGAAACAGAGCGGCAGCTGCGCGAAATCAAAACGCACTTGTCCGGCATAGGCGGAAAACAGCTTGAGCCGTATATGAGCCGCACAGTGTCCGAACTTGAACATACAGTCGTTCAGAAGGAAACAGAGAAAAAAACGCTTGAGGAAAAAAGCGCGCAGCTCCGTGAGAAAACCGCTTTATTAACGGTGAAACAAGAGCAGCTGGAGTCCTCGGGGCTTGTATCCGATTTAAAACAGCAGACAGAAATGCAGAAGGAGCGCGTGAAAAAAACCGCTAAAGAGTGGGCCGCATTACAGACGGTCAGACACATCATCAGGGAAAAAATGGAGCGGCATAAAAAAGTGACGCTTCCCCGTCTGTTAGAAACCGCCGGTGCATTATACGGACCGCTTACGGACGGACGTTACCATAAATTGTATTTCTCCGAGGCGGATGATTCCATTATGGTCATGCGGAAAGACGGAACTGTGTTTTCAGCAGGCGAACTGTCACAGGCGGCATGCGAGCAGCTTTATGCGGCGATCCGTTTTGCCCTTGCGTCAGAGAGGGAATCTGCGGTATCACTTCCGTTTTTACTTGATGACAGTTTTGTCCATTTTGACAGGCAGCGGCTGGAGCGGCTGTTTGATGTGCTGAATCAGCTTTCAGAAGGCGGGCGGCAGATACTTTATTTCACCTGCCATGAGCATGTCAGCCGGTCTTTTCACAGCGGACAAGTCATGCGGCTCCTGTCATAAAAGAGTTTATTTTCAAAAAAGAGGTATGTGCTATACTGGTATTATGTAAGATATGGAGGGAGCTTTTAATAGAATGGCAAAAGGTATTATGCTGCACGAGGTCGGCGAGCAGGTCGATCAATACTTTCTGATTAAATCTTCGACTAAGGGAATCGCAAGCAACGGAAAACCATTCCTGACGTTAATGCTGCAGGACCAATCGGGAGATATCGAAGCGAAGCTGTGGGATGCCAAGCCGACTGATGAAGTAACGTACGCGGCGCAGACGATCGTGAAGGTGATCGGAGATGTCCATCACTATCGCGGACGAAACCAGCTTAAGCTGAGAAACATCCGGCCGGCCGGCGAGAACGAAAATGTCAGCATTGATGATTTTCTGGAAACGGCGCCGATTCCGAAAAATGAAATGATGGAAACCGTCACTCAATACATTTTTGAAATGAAAAATCCAAATATCCAGCGGATCACAAGACATCTGGTCAAAAAATATGCGGCTGAGTTTATGGATTACCCGGCGGCGGCTAAAAACCACCATGAGTTCGTCTCCGGGCTCGCGTATCATGTAGTGTCCATGCTGAACCTGGCAAAAGCGATTGCCGATCTGTATCCGTCTCTTGACCGGGATTTACTGTATGCCGGGGTCATTCTGCATGATCTCGGCAAAGTAAAAGAGCTTTCAGGCCCCGTCTCCACGACGTACACCGTGGAAGGGAATCTGCTCGGGCACATTTCGATCATGGTGACAGAGCTTTCAAAAGCTGCCGAAGAGCTTCAGATTGACGCTGAAGAAGTGCTGATTCTGAAGCATTTGATTTTAAGCCATCACGGAAAAGCGGAATGGGGAAGCCCGAAACCGCCGATGGTGAAAGAAGCGGAAATTCTGCACTACATTGACAATCTGGATGCAAAAATGATCATGATGGACAGAGCGCTGGAACGGGTGAAGCCGGGCGAATACACAGAGCGTGTATTTGCGCTGGAAAACCGTTCTTTCTACAAACCGACGTTCCATCAATAAGATAAAAAGGCCGATTCTCTATGATCGGTCTTTTTTACGTTCAGCTCTCATAACTTGTCTTTATCAAGCATAGCTTAGAATAAAGACTCTGGGTGAAAAAGGGAGGAAACCGACGTGCTATTTTTTCCTTGGTGGGTATACCTTTGCATTATCGGAATTATTTTCAGCGCCTATAAGCTTTTCACAACAGCTAAAGAAGAGGAAAAGCTTGACCAGTCGTTTATTGAAAAAGAAGGAAGGGTGTATATTGAACGGATGGAACAGGAACGCGAGCGCCGTATGGCGGCGCCCGCAAGTGAAAACACGGATGCAGAAGAAAACTCCAATCATTCCATCGCATAAAAAAACTGTGCGGCTCGCTGAGAGCCCGCACAGTTTTTTTTATTTAGATTCAGAAGAAGTTGAAGTGTTAAACGTGTCTTTTAAGTCTTTGTCTTCCACTTTTACGTCAGCTTTTTTCATGACTTTTTGAATTGCCGCCTGTACAGCTGAGTTGTCGTTTAATTTCTGTTTAAGAACTTCTTCTTTCAGTTCTTTTTTCATGTCATCATATTTGCCGCGTTCTTCTGTCTTTTTGATGATATGATAACCGAATTTTGTTTTGACCGGATCGCTGACTTGTCCGACTTTCAGGCCGAATGCAGCTTTGCTGAATGTTTCATCCATTGACTTTTTATCGAACCAGCCAAGGTCGCCGCCGTTGTCTTTTGAGTTGTCAGTTGAATATTCTTTCGCAAGCGTTTCAAACTTCTCGCCTTTTTTCAGTTTTTTCTCCACTTCGTCAGCTGTCTTTTTGTCAGCGACAAGAATGTGGCTCGCGCGGATTTTACCTTTTAAGCCGTCGTAATATTCTTTCGTATCAGCGTCAGTCACTTTGATGTTGTCTTTCGCCGCTTTTTGTGCAAGCAGTTCGTACTTCACCTGATCTTTCAGGTAATCTTCGCCGTACTGCTGTTTAAGGGCGCTGTACTGATCGCCGAGCTGCGTTTTGTACTCTTTCAGCTTGTTATCGATTTCTTTATCCGATACTTTGTATTTTTTTGCTAATACTTTTTCTTGTACGAGCTGTGTCAGCACACTTGCGCCCGCGGTTTTTTTCATATTCGTGTAGAGTTCGCCTTTTGTTACATTTCCGGCATCCGTCTTGGCAATCACGTCGTTGTCGCCGCTGCTGCAAGCGCTGAGAGCCAGGACGCTCGTTGCCGTAATAGCTGCTATCGCGATTTTCTTCATTCCTTTAAACACTCCTAATCATCCAAATTAAATTGCATATGCGTATCATAACATATTGTGGCTTTCTGTAAAAAGATTTTAAATAAAGGGCATTCGTCTAGTCAAACTTTTTCCTGATACATACAAATATATTGATCATGAAAAGGAGGTAATGAACCATGGGCGGAGGATATTCAAACGGTTTCGCACTGCTCGTAGTACTGTTCATATTGCTTATCATTGTAGGTGCAGCTTACATTTGTTAAGCGAAACGGATCGCTTTTTCTAAAAGCGGTCCGTTTTCTTACCCGGGCGCCTAATCGTTTCAGAAGTAAATTGCATATGATGTAATTGGAAAAATAAAACGTTTTGTAGGAGGTGCTTTTGGAGATGGGTGAAGTATTTGCAGGCGGTTTTGCATTATTGGTTGTTCTGTTCATCTTATTGATCATCATCGGCGCTTCTTGGCTTTATTAAGAAAAAAATATGGCTGTCGGGGGTCAGACCTCCGTCAGCCATATTTTTTTGCCTGTTTACACAGTAAAGGAGATCTCGACGAATGAAGAGATCAGTAAAATTAAAATAGATACATTAATAAAACGGAATACCTTATCCTGCCGGTCTTCAGGAATCTCTCTGACAAGGCATAATGTATTTGTGAGCCTGTTTATGAAATAAAGAATAAACAGGGCAGCCACGATAAAATAGAATAAAATGATGGGAGATTCCCCCTCTCTCTGAACTGCTCCCATATTACATTACCAAATATTTATTAAAAAAGATAGAATGTAACCTGAAAAATCAGCGGGATATCAAGACTCCGGCACTTTTTTTACTAAAATATCAAAACCGTCGGATTCCTGGTCAATCAGACATGATTTGGGCGCTTTGACCAGGTGCAGCGCAAACAGAAGATCAGGCAGGCAATAACCCGCATGAATGCTCGAAATCATATAAAAGTAATGAGCGTGTCTCGGAAATGCCAGTCCGGCATAAAACAATAGCGGCGTAATGAATAAAAACGGGCTGATCGTAGAAATCAGCATCGTCGTTTTCGGTATGCCTTTCCATGTCGGCATCCGCAAGAAGTACATTTTCATTTCCTTTTTTCTTTTTTTACAGATCATCGGCAGGACATGTATGACTTTATGTACAAATAAAGTAACAACGAGCAGAACACAAAAAGCAAACACGTGCCCGTCACTTAAACTGATATTCGGACGCAGCAGCCCGAATGCCAAGAAGTTGCATATAAAAAACAGGATCATAAAACCTACAGCAGTCAATAATAAACGAACCGCACCATAATCTTTGATCAGATTAATGGTTTTCCAGCAATTCATCAGAGTCATCCTTCCGTACAAAGATGGAATACAATCTCAAAATAATTTACTCTCTTCAGGAGAAAAAATCAATCCTTTTTTAAAGAAAAAAAATAACCCCGGAAAGGGAAGAACAGAAGAGCTCGGTGAAACATGGAAATGTACGGTTTAACCTTTCTTCTCCATTCATTATCAGCTAAAATAAGATTAAAGATAGAAAGAAGTGAAACGGATGGATTCAATGGATCAGCGTATCGGGCGTTTAGAATATTACATACAATTGCTGGTGAAAACGGTGGATATGGATAAGTACCCTTTTTATGCGATGATGATTGAAAAAGGGCTGACCGAAGAAGAAGGAGAAGAGGTCGGGCGGATCTGCCGCGAATTGGAGGACGAGCTGAAGTCGCAAAAAGCGCAAGGCTTTGTGACGTTTGACAAGCTCCTTGCGCTTTTTGCGGGACAGCTGAACGAAAAATTAGATGTTCATGAAACGATTTTTGCTCTGTATGAGCAGGGGCTTTATACAGCGCTGATGGAAGAATTTATTGAGATTATGAAGCACTTTGATTAACTGTTGATCGGTTCCAGCTCTTCAGCCGTTTCATGGACAGCCGATTCGTCCGTTTTTTTCTTCAGCCTTCCGTCTTCACTATCAAAATCATTGTTTATGTTTGTCAATGATTTCTCGAATATCTCCATAAAATCTTCGCCGTAAATGTGGCGGATGACACAGGTTAATTCTTCAACTTCCGGAAACTTCCCGAATAAGTGGTAGATCGGCTGTGAGCCTTTAAACACCGCGTTTCTAGACGGGTCAAACTCCTCAAGCAGGCTTTCGAATACATTTTCCCCTTCTTCTGTTAACTGAATGTACGTGTTCCGTTTATCATTCAGCCGCTTGGAAAATTTCAGATATCCCCGTTCTTCAAGCTTTTTTGAAAAGTTAAATGCAGTTGATACGTGCATAACGCCGAATTTGGCGATTTCTGAAATAGAAGCTCCTTTAAGCTGATAGGCAATCCATAATATATGATGCTCATTAATATTAAGGTCGTACGGCTTCAGCCAATTCTGCCAGTCTTTCTCGATAGATTTCCAGAGTGCTTTGGACAGCTGCGCCATTTTTTGGGTATAGATTAAAGCTTCTTTTAGATCGTAAGGCGGTTCAACACGATTCAATACAGATCACCTGCTTCACATTTTCTTTTCCTCTATTATGCCAATAAAATAAAGATTAATAAAGATGAAAATTTAAGAATTTTATAATAAATTCTTAATCCGTTGCTGTGAAAGGCTTTAAACCGCAAAAAAAAGTGCGGAACGCAATATGCCCGCACTTTTTTTGGTTGTATAGGATATTAGTTTTGTAAGGTTTTCTCCAGCTGTCTGATTTTCTCTTCAATATCAGCGATTTCCTTTTGGAGATCCTGCTGGTGCGGCTTGATTTCCTCCTGCCACCTTTTAATGCTGGTCTGAAGCTCTCCGCCTACGTCTTTAATGACTTCTGCGCTTTCTTTCGCCGTTTGGACAAGCTGGTCCTTAAGCGCCATTCCGTCTTTTTTTAACCGTTTGATTGTGTCCTCAATTGAATTGCAATTCGCTTTGATTTTGCCCCGCAGCTCTTTTCCGGATGAAGGAGCCGAAAGTAACATCGCTGCGCCTCCGATCAATCCGCCTACGAAAAGGCCTGTTAAAAGGGAACGTCCGTCAGCCATTTAAAATCACCCCGTTTTTTTTCTCATAACTTTTATCATTTTTGTTCAGAAGAATAAACTTCTATACATAGCTTGCTTTATTTTAGCATATTTTTTAAGGGAAAAGGAGGGAGAAGGTTGTCTGTCTTTATGATTGTTTTATCTTGTATGGCTCTTGTCTTTGCGGCGGGCGCCGTTTATTACCTGAAACTGCTCGGTCAGGCCGCTTCTTATCCGCCGAAGCGGGTCGTCCGCCAAAAGGCCATCGTCTGCTCAGCAGGAACCGCCCTCGCATTGTTCCTTATCTTTTTCACAAAACTTCTCGTATAAAACATGCTGAAACACATTAAAAAACCTCTTCCGGCCGGAAGAGGTTTCGGTATGCGGTTATTTCACCGTTTCAATCATATTGGATCGTTTTAAGATCGTCTGCACAATCGGATGCATAATGATAATGGCGATTGCATTCAGCGCAGCCGCCGGAAGGACGACCGCGAGCACCAAGGCGGTGAATCCGCCCGGCAGGCCGACAATCAGAAGGGCCAGCGCCAGAAAGAGCAAACCGGAGATGAAGGTGCCGGCTATTGTAATGACGGCGGCGGCCGCTGTTTTCACGCTCTTTTTCACCAAAAGCGCCAGCGCGAGAAACAGAAACGCCGTTACCGGTTTTTCAATGATATTCGGAAGCTGTCCGCCCGGAAAAGATGTCGTGAGTGCGGAAATGATTCCCGTTACAATCCCGATCATCAGCACGTTCTGCACACGGGGGAATAACAGAATACCCATAAACATCATCACAAGCATCATATCGGGTTTCATTCCGAATAATACCGGCGGCATAATGGAATGAAGCACCGCTCCGATTGCCGCAAACAGGGCCATAATGACTAATTCTTTTGTTTTCATACTAAGCTCTCCTCTGCTAAGCTTTTTCGCCATCCAATAATATGCTCGTCATTTATTGCGATGGCCGGAAAAATTGATATGCAAACAGTATATCAAAGGAACCGTTATGTTAGAAGAAATTTATTCGTTTTCTTGCTGGAACTTTTTCATAAACTGAGCCAGTTTTTCACAATCAGCCAGGCTGACGGCGTTGTAGATAGACGCCCTGCATCCTCCGACTGAGCGGTGGCCTCCGAGTCCGGTCATTTTAGCCGCTTTCGCTTCTTCAACGAATTTTTTCGTGAGACTGCTGTCGCGGAGGGTGAACGTGACGTTCATGTGAGAACGGCTGTCTTTTGCGGCATGCCCCGCGTAAAAACCGCCGCTTGCGTCGATTGTGCCGTACAGGACGTCGGCCTTTTCCTGATTGCGCCGTTCAGCCGCTTTGACACCTCCGTTTTCAGCCAGCCATTCAAGGACGAGGCTCAGCATATAAATCGCAAATGTAGGCGGCGTATTATACAGTGAATCGGCTTTTGTATGAGTGGAGTATTTCAAAATTTTAGGGACGTTGGCGTTTTCGTTTTCAAGCCATGATTTTTTCATGATGACGACCGTGACGCCGGACGGGCCGAGGTTTTTCTGGGCGCCGCCATAGATGACATCAAACGTTTTGACATCAATTTTTCTGCTCAGGATGTCGCTTGACATGTCGGCTACGAGCGGGATCGGTGAATTCGGGAACTCTTTCCACTGCGTTCCGAAAATCGTGTTATTGGACGTAAGATGCAGGTAGGCGCCGTCTTTGATTCCTGTGAGGTCCGCTTCCGGTATATGGTTGTGGTTTGAATCTGCGCTTGTTGCCGTGACGGATGTGTTTCCGAACAGTTTCGCCTCGGCGAGTGCTTTTTCAGACCATGCGCCCGTTACGATGAAGTGCGCCGTTTGCTCCGGCGTTAAAAAGTTCATCGGCAGCATGGAGAATTGAAGGCTTGCGCCGCCTTGAAGAAATAAAATATCATAATCGTCGGGAATATCCATCAGTTCTTTCAGAAGGCTTTTTGCTTTTTGATGCACCGCATCATATTCTTTGCTCCGGTGGGACAGCTCCATGACGGACATGCCGGTGTCATTGAAGTTGACAAATTCTTTCTGTGCTTTTTGCAGCACATCCAGTGGAAGGGCTGCGGGTCCTGCATTGAAATTCGTTGTACGTTCCATGTTTACGATCTCTCCCTGTTTTCCGCTTTAGTGTAAGAAATAATACAATTATCCTATCACAATTTTTTGATTTTTTTGATATGAAAAAATATAATTTTATGTTTTTTGTGTTGCCGGACGCAAAAAAACCTCATCTTTAAGATGAGGCAAGCCGTTTTCTGACGGTTGAAGCGATCTCCTGAAGATCGTCAGGCGTATAGTCTTCGGCGTGGGTCTTCCAGACAGCCCCGAAACCGTCGCCTTTTCCGTAACGCGGAATGATATGCATGTGAAAATGGAACACCGATTGGCCCGCTTTTTCACCGTTATTATTGAGAATATTCAGCCCGATCGGCTCGAATTCATCGCGGATGGCGCGTGCGACTTTCGGCACCGCTTCGAAATATTCTTTAGAAAGCTCAGGCGTAAACTCGTACACGTTTTCGATATGTGTTTTCGGAATCACGAGCGTATGGCCTTTTGTGACTTGGCTGATATCAAGAAACGCCACAACATGTTCATTTTCGTATACTTTTGAAGACGGAATGTCACCGGCAATGATTTTGCAGAAAATACAATCGTCCGCTTTGTGCATAGATGGGTTTCCTCCCTGAAAAGAAATATATGTATATTCTCATCGTACCACAAAAACGGTCAAAACAAAAAACAGGATGAACGGCTGCGCGTTCACCCTGATGCAGAAGTACGAGCTTTATCACAGAAAATTAAATATGCCTTTTGTAAGCACCTCATTTGTTTTTAAAATGAAGACTTATGGGTCTGCTTAATCATTCCTGGGACAAACACCTCATTTGATTATTTCATCATGAATGAAGAACATCATCAAAGCAGTGTGTGAAGAAATTGTAAGCACAGGACATGTTGATTTTCATCCAACTGTTCTAAGACGTCTTTTATAAACACCTCATTTTCAGTTGATTAAAGCTGTTTCCTTCTACATACATTATGATGTCCGCCAAAACGATAACTATGCACGCTTTTCACGTGAGAAAAAAAGGGAATCGTTTCAAATCAGACTTTATTTTTGGTACTATGAAGAAAAACGAATCAGAAGGGGAGAAATTATGTCTCTGCTATCGGTAAAAGACTTAACCGGCGGTTATACGAGAAACCCGGTCTTAAAAAATGTTTCATTCACCCTTGAGCCGAACCAGATTGTCGGACTCATCGGATTAAACGGCGCGGGCAAAAGCACGACGATCCGGCATATTATCGGATTAATGGACCCGCATAAAGGCTCGATCGAGCTGAACGGCAAGACGTTTTCGGAGGATAAGGAAAGCTACCGCTCGCAATTTACGTACATCCCCGAAACGCCGGTGCTGTATGAAGAACTGACGCTCAAAGAGCATCTGGAGCTGACGGCCATGGCGTACGGCCTTTCCAAAGAAACGCTTGAAAAAAGGCTTCCTCCGCTTTTGAAAGAATTCAGAATGGAAAAAAGGCTGAAATGGTTTCCCGCTCACTTTTCCAAAGGAATGAAGCAGAAGGTCATGATCATGTGCGCGTTTCTCGCGGAGCCCTCGCTTTATATCATTGACGAGCCGTTTCTCGGCCTTGACCCGCTTGCGATCAATGCATTGCTGGAGCGGATGGACGCCGCGAAAAAAGCCGGATCAAGCGTGCTGATGTCAACGCATATCCTGGCTACGGCAGAGCGCTACTGTGACGCTTTCATTATTTTACATAACGGCGAAGTGCGGGCAAGCGGCACACTGGAAGAACTGAGAGAGCAGTTCGGCATGAAAGACGCAGCTCTAGATGACTTGTATATTGAACTGACGAAGGAAGACGCCGGCCATGAATAATATGTCTACTATTTGGCAGTCCCGGCTTGAAGAGCATATAAAGGAAACCAGAATGTATATGAAATATATGCTCAATGATCATCTCGTCATTGTGCTGATCTTTTTTATTGCCGGCGCGGCGAGCTGGTACAGCAAGTGGGTCAAAGACATCCCCGTTCATTTTCCCTCTTTTTGGGTGATGGCGGTGCTCTTTTCATTTGTGCTGACCGGTTCATACGTCCGGACGCTGTTAAAGGAAGCGGACCTCGTGTTTCTGCTGCCGCTTGAACCGAAAATGGGGACATACTTTAAGCATTCATTTAAGTACAGCTATCTGTCACAGCTGTTTCCGCTTATTGCTCTGTCGCTTGTATGCATGCCTCTGTTTTTCGCTGTAAGTCCGGGGGCGTCGCTTGCGTCGTATGCCGCCGTATTTATTCAGATGCTGGCGGTAAAAGCGTGGAATCAGGCCATGGAGTGGCGGATGACGTTTATGAATGACAGAAGCATGAAAATGATGGATGCGGTCATACGCTTTATCTGCAATATGCTGCTTTTATACTTCGTCTTACAGTCGTTTTATGTGTACGCTGCCGCCGTCTACATTGTGATGGCCGGTCTTTATGTGTATTTCACATCGGCCGCAAAACATAAATCATTAAAATGGGAAGCTCATATTGAATATGAATTAAGAAGGAAGCAGCGGTTTTACAGAATCGCCAATCTGTTTACCGATGTGCCTCACCTGAAAAAACAGGCAAAACGCCGGGCGTATCTCGACTTTTTGCTCAGAATGATTCCGTTTGAGCAGCGGAAAACGTTCTCCTATATGTATGCGCGGGCCTTTCTGCGTTCAAATGATTATCTCGGCATTCAGGTCAGGCTCACGATTATTTTTATCCTGATTATTATGCTCGTTTCCGCCAATCCGTGGATCACGGCGGCGTTAACCGTATTTACCGTCTTTATTACGGGAATACAGCTTCTTCCGCTGTTCGGGCATTTTCATCATCTTTCTCTGCAGGAGCTTTACCCGGTCAATCAGAAAGCGAAGCTGCAAAGTTTCTTTTCGCTGATGAAATCGGCATTAACCGTGCAGGCGCTGCTGTTCTGCGCAGCGTCAGCCTATGCCGCGGGAGTCAGCGGGGCGCTGTATGCGGCCGTTGCTTCAGCCGTTCTGATTTTTGTGATCATGCCATCGTATATGGGCGGAAGATTGAAAAAGTACGGCAAGCTGTAATCAATCGGGTTTTTGAAACCTCAATGAAAGAAGGAGACACAGATGACCGACGATCAGCAGCTGGTACAGGAAGCACTGCAATGGAAAGCGCGTTTTTTGCGCAAAGATTCCATGCTTGAACGCTTTTCTAAAGGAATGCAGGCGAAAATAAATGAGCGGATTCCCGAAAAAATTCATGCCGTCATCACAGAAAGCATTAAAAAAATGACCGAAGCAACAATGGCGGGTTCAAATCTGGTGAAAAGCAAGCGGGATACAAACGGTATGACGCTTGCTGAAAAAGATGCTCTCGCCAGACAAACCATCGCATCGTACCAAAAGGTCGCGGCAGCTGAAGGTATCGGTACGGGGGCCGGCGGAATTTTTTTAGGAATGGCTGATTTTCCTTTGCTGCTATCCATTAAAATGAAATGTCTGTTCGATCTTGCCTCCATTTACGGCTATGATGTGAAAGACAGGGATGAGCGATTGTTTTTGCTGTTTATTTTTCAGCTGGCTTTCTCAAGCGGTGAACAGCGGAAACGCATATACTCAATGATTGAACAGTGGGATTCGAAAAAGCATGATGTCGATTGGAGAGTTTTTCAGCAGGAATACCGCGATTATCTGGACGTGGTGAAATTGTTTCAGCTTTTGCCGGTCGTCGGAGCCGCCGTGGGCGGAGCGGCCAATTATAAACTGCTGTCACAGCTCGGTGAGACGGCAAGGCACGTTTTTCATTTAAGAATTACAACAGCCGGTACGTAATGTACCGGCTGTTTTTTTTATGTCAGCGGGGGTAGCTTACCGCGGCGCCGATAAGCACCTTGGCGGCTGTCAGCATCGCTTTTTCATTAAAATCAAATTTCGGGTGGTGATGAGGATAAACGGTTTCCGCGTTTTCTAAAGCGGCGCCCGTAAAGAAAAAAGCGCCTTTTGTATGCTGCAGATAATAGGAAAAATCCTCTCCCGCCATCTGCGGCTCTCCTTCAACGACTTTCGTAACGCCGTCTGTTTCCGCTGCGGCTGCCGCCGCGTGCGCCGCTTCCTCAGGATGATTGACGACGGCGGGATAGCCGCGTTTGAAACGATATTCATAGGAAGCGGAGTGCATGGAACAGATTCCTTTTACGACGGCTTCTATTTCTGCTTCGAGCAGGCCGCGCACACTTTCCTCAAACGAGCGGACGGTGCCTGAAATGACTGCCTGATCGGCAATCGCATTAAACGGATTTTCAGCGGTGAACGAGCCGGCTGAGATGACGGCCGGCTGCACCGGATTTACCCGCCGGCTGACGATATGCTGAAGAGCCGTGACGATTTGTGAGCCGATTAAAACGGCGTCCTTCGTATCGTGAGGGATCGCACCGTGACCGCCTTTGCCGATGACTTTAATCGTAAAGCCGTCAGCGGCGGCCATTACTGGGCCCGGGCGGCATAAGACCGTTCCGACGGGTTCAGTCGCCCATAGGTGTGTGCCGAAAATGGCATCGACATGTTCGAGGCAGCCGTCCTCAATCATTGCTTTTGCTCCGCCGGGAGATAATTCCTCAGCGTGCTGGTGGATCATCACAAATGACCCTTTCAGTTTTTCCCGGTTGCGGTACAGCACTTTTCCGGCCGCGAGCAGAGCCGCCGTATGGCCGTCATGCCCGCAGGCGTGCATGACGCCGGGAATTTGTGAAGCATAGGGCACATCTTTTTCATCCTGTATCGGCAAAGCGTCAAAATCAGCTCTGAGTGCCACGACCGGTCCCGGTTCACCGCCTTCAATACAGGCTGTGACACCGTTGCCCCCGACATTCGTCCGGATGGGGACGCCGAGCTTTTCATAAAATGAGGCGATGAACGCCGGTGTTTTTTTCTCCTTAAAGGATGGCTCGGGATTCATGTGAAGGTGACGCCTGATTTCAACCATTTCCTCATACAGCCCGTCAAGCTGAGCGTTTAAGCTTTTTTGAAGTGTCGTTAACGTCAAAAGCGATGCCCCCTCGTCTGCTTTTCCCATGATTGTATAGAAAATGTCAGAAGATTTCAATCTTTTTGCTACGGGAGAATGATGATGGCGGCGATGGTCGTGATGATAAGTCCGGCCGCAACAGGGATAAAGTTTTTCCTGGCAAGCTCAAACGGGTCAACTTTACAAATAGCCGCAGCGGGAATCAGTGCCCAAGGGACCAATGTTCCGCCCCCGACCCAGATCGCTGAAATCTGGCCCAGCGCCGTTAAAACGGCCGGGTCCGTATGAAGCGCGGCAGAAAACAGCTTTGCCATCGAGCCTGCAAGAGATATACCGGAAAACCCTGACCCGTCGAGCCCGGTAATCGCACCGACTGCGGCCAGGGCGATGCCGGCGAATTCTCCGGACATCGGAAAAGAATGGGACAGGGCCAGTCCGAGGTCATTGACGATTCCCGCAGACCCTTTCGGCAGCGGGGTGTTCAAAATATTTTTAAACCCCGCGTCACCGAGATAAAAGAAGGCCGCGATCGGAATGACGGGGCCGAATACTTTAAAGCCGAATTGAAAACCGCCGATAAAATACTCGGTGATCTTTTCTAAATGCCGCTCTTTATATACAATGAAATGAATGATCAGGAGAATGCCGATCGCGGTTCCTCCGATGAGTGCCGTCGCATCATTTCCTTGGAGGCGGTATACGATCATGCAGATAATATCGGCGAGAAAAACAAGCGGAATGAAAACCGCCAGGATCACCCTGAGTTTTTTCGGCAGATACATACTTGTGTCCAAAGAACCGGAGCTGTCCAAGGAGAGGGGGGCCTTCGTTTTTTTTCGATCCCGCATGATGAGGAAGAAAGCGGTGATTGTCGTCGTTAACCCCATGATCAAAACGAGCGGAATACTTGCCTGCATGACATCGCTCACGGGGATGCCCGCGGCATCGGCCGTTAATTTCGGGGCCGCCTGAATGACGTAATCGCCCGATAAAGCGAATCCGTGGCCGAACAGGTTCATCGCCATAGCCGCAGCGATCGGAGAAAGGCCCGCCCGGATCGCTGCGGGAAGCAGCACAGCGCCGATCAGCGCCACCCCGGGTGACGGCCAGAAAAAAAGAGAGATGGCAAACATCAGACAGCCGATAACCCAATACGCGACAGCCGGCCCTTTCATCAGCTTTGCAAACGGAGAAATCATCGCTTCATTAATACCGGTTTTGGTCAAAAGGCCGCTCATCGCCACGATAAAACAAATGATAAAAATCGTCGGCAGCAATTCTCCGGCGGCATACGTAAAGCTGTGAAACAGGCTGCTGACCGAAGCGGAGAATG
Source organism: Bacillus sp. R45 (assembly GCF_021729365.1). NCBI lineage: Bacteria > Bacillati > Bacillota > Bacilli > Caryophanales > Bacillaceae > Bacillus > Bacillus sp. R45. The sequence goes on from NZ_CP091421.1 coordinate 978,360, forward strand.
AATGCGTCGTCCATAGCGCAATCACAAAAATGCCGGCGAGTGAAATAAAGGTTGTATCTTTTCTGAGAAGCATAAAAACGATAATGGCCGCGATAAAAGCAACATAAAGCAGATGTACCGAGTAGACGCCGATCCCCAATTGAACCACTCCGTTTATAAATAGGATTGCTACAGGGTATTCATAGGCGGGCGGAAGGTGCAAAGAAGGATGCGTAAAATCGGGACATCAAAAAAGCCGGAGAATCTCCGGCGGTTTTCAGTCTATTGCGTAATAAGCGGTTACATAAGACGGACGGGAAAAAATAGACGTCGTGTCGATACCGGCAGATGTTCCGCGTTTTTTATGAGCTTCCTGATAAGAGTTTGACTGCTGCCAATCCTGAAAGGCTTTTTCCTCTTCCCACAGGGTCAAAATGACATACGTATCGCCTTCGAGCGGTCTTAATACGCGGATGGCTTTAAAACCGGGTTCATTTTCCACTTTGCCGGCGCGGTTTTTAAACCGGTTTTCAAACAGCGGACGGCCTTCCTGGGTAACGGCGATGTTGTTGAGGACGGCGTAGCCCGGATTTTTGATTTCCCCGACGCTGTCGATGCTTTCATAGGAATGGGGCGCCTGAAAAACGGTTTCTCCATTTGTTTCATGAATTAAAACCGCATTATCCTCCCCTTGCATCAGCACCATATTCTCACTCGGGTGTTTCTTGGCAATCGTCTTTAAAAAATCGGCTGTCCCGTATGTAATATAAACCTTCATATCAGCCACCTCCTGCTTGCTAGTATATCAAAAGAGTGGTATAAGTTTCTATTGGCGACTCATTCTGACATAATTCGAAACAATATTTCCCATACTACAAGTTAAGAAAGGCGAGGTGACTTATGCTGAAAAAGAAAAAAAGATTCTTTATTCCGGCTGTAATTGCGGCGGCAACCGCTTTTCTCGCGTTAATCGGATACATTATCATTATATTTCTCGGCCATTATGTCATCGATGAAAAGAAATTAATACTGCACGCATCTTCAAAAATCGTCGATCAAAACGGTGATGAAATTGCGAGCCTCTATACGGAAAATCGTGAGCCGGTATCCATTCAGCAGGTTCCGGAAGATGTGAGAGATGCCTTTATCGCCGTTGAAGATAAACGGTTTTACGAACATCACGGCATTGATGTGAAGTCTGTCGGCCGGGCGGTGTTCCGGGATGTTTTAGCAGGCGGCAAGGTGGAGGGCGGAAGCACGATCACCCAGCAGCTGGCGAAAAACATTTTTCTGACTCATGATAAAACATTTTTGCGCAAGACGAAGGAAGTCATTATCGCCATCAATCTTGAGCGTGATTACAGCAAGGACAAGCTGCTTGAAATGTACCTGAACCAGCTTTATTTCGGCCATGGCGTTTACGGCATTCAAGCCGCGTCCCACTACTACTTTAATAAAGAAGTAAAAGATTTAACCGTTGCGGAAGGAGCCGTTCTGGCAGCGATTCCGAAGGCGCCATCTCTTTATTCGCCGATTCAGCATCCGGATAAAAATAAAGAACGGCGCGATACGATTCTTGCAATGATGAACGATCAAGGCTATATCAGCGCCAAGGAAGCCGTCAGAGCCCAGGGCCGGACATTGGGGCTTAATGTCAAGAAAACATCAGAAACGCCTTGGTTTGACAGTTATATCGATCTTGTCATCAAGGAGGCGGAAGACCGTTATTCGATGTCAGGAGAACAGCTGCTTCAAGGCGGTTATACGATCCGGACGTCACTTGATTCCAAGCTGCAGAAAACGGCATATACCCTCATGAAGGAAAGCGGCTATTTTCCGGGGACGGATCAGGCGGCAGAGGGAAGCGCCGTCTTTATTGATAATAAAACCGGAGGCGTGCGCGCGGCGGTCGGCGGGCGCGACTACGTGACAAAAGGATACAACAGGGTTACGGCGAAGCGGCAGCCGGGCTCAACGTTTAAGCCGATTGCCGTATACGGGCCCGCCATGCAGGAAGACAAGTTCAAACCGTATTCGCTTCTCCAAGACAAACTGACGTCCTACGACGGGTATGAACCGAAAAATTATGACGGACAGTACAAGGGGGAAGTGACGATGCAGGATGCGATCACTTACAGCATAAATGCGCCCGCTGTCTGGACATTGAAGCAGATCGGCGTGGATACGGGAAAATCGTATCTTGAGAAAAACGGCATGAACATTTCTGACAACGGACTCGCGATTGCGCTGGGCGGTCTGTCTGAAGGCGTCACTCCGCTTCAGCTTGCCGGAGCTTATCATACCTTTGCGGCAAACGGAATGTATACGAAGCCATTTTTTATAGAGAACATCACGGACGAAGACGGAGAAACGTTATCCGGGCCTAAAAACGGCAAAACGCGCGTCTTCAGCGGACAGACGGCATGGAATATGACGAGAATGCTTCAGCAGGTCGTAAAAGAAGGAACCGCTTCACAAGGCAGCTATCAAGGTGACCTGGCGGGGAAAACCGGCACGACCACATTTACCGGCATCCCCGGCGCGACAAAGGACGCCTGGTTTGCGGGATACACTCCCGGACTGACGGGAGCCGTCTGGATGGGCTATGACAAAACGGATAAAACCCATTATCTGAAAGGCGGCAGCCAATACCCGGTCAGACTCTTTAAAGATATCGTCACAAAAGCGGGTGAAAACGGCCGGACATTCAAAAAGCCTGAAAATGTGAAGGAACTGGGCAGCCCGATTGAGCTGGAGGCGGTAAAATCCCTGTCGGCCCGTTATACATTTAAGGCGATGGGACTGATTACGGTTCAATTAAAATGGGATATTCAAAAGGATGATCGGGTTGTTTACCGAATATATGAGAAGAAAGACGGAAAAGACAAGCTTCTGGATTCGGTGAAAGGAAAAGGCAGCTTTGACATACCGTACGCCAATCTGTTTTCAGGGGCCTCATACAAAGTCGTTCCATTTAATTCGCAGACGAATCAAGAAGGAGAGGGAACGGAATACGTTCAGCCGAAGCTTTTTTCTTCTTAATCATGAATTCGGCGATTTTTTGAACATTAAGCCTCAATTCTATACCATTCAGAAAAAACAAGGTATAGTGTAATGGGCGAAGAACACGAACGTATGGTTGCAGGAGGAAAGGTGGAAATTCAGATGAGTAAACGAGAAGCGTTTAATGATACGTTTTTAAAAGCGGCACGGGGAGAAAAAACAAATCACGTCCCTGTCTGGTACATGAGACAGGCGGGGAGGTCTCAGCCGGAATACCGCAAGCTGAAAGAAAAGTACGGCTTAGTCGAAATTACGCATCAGCCCGAGCTGTGCGCGTATGTGACGAGGCTCCCGGTCGAGCAGTACGGAGTGGATGCTGCCATTTTATATAAAGATATTATGACGCCTCTTCCTTATATCGGAGTGGATGTTGAAATAAAAAACGGAATCGGCCCGGTGATCGATCAGCCGGTGCGCTCTGCTGCGGATATTGAAAAGCTCGGCGAACTGAATCCCGAACAGGATGTTCCTTACGTGTTGGAAACGATCCGATTACTCGTAAACGAACAGCTGAATGTTCCGCTCATCGGTTTTTCGGGAGCGCCTTTTACGCTGGCCAGTTATATGATTGAAGGCGGGCCTTCTAAAAATTACAACAAAACAAAAGCGTTTATGCACAGTATGCCGCAAGCGTGGCAAATGCTGATGGACAAGCTCGCGGACATGATTATCGTTTATGTAAAAGCGCAGATTCATGCCGGCGCAAAAGCCATTCAGATTTTTGATTCATGGGTCGGCGCGCTGAACCGCGAAGATTACCGGCAGTTTATAAAACCGGTGATGGACAGAATATTCCGGGAGCTTTCAGCAGAGCAAGTTCCGCTGATCATGTTCGGCGTAGGCGCAAGCCACCTGGCCGGGGATTGGCATGACCTTCCTCTTGATGTCGTCGGTCTTGATTGGAGACTCGGCATAGATGATGCCAGAAAACAAGGCATTACAAAAACGGTTCAGGGCAATCTTGATCCGTCGCTTCTTCTTGCACCTTGGGAAGTCATCGAGAAAAAAGCGAAAGCGATACTTGATCAAGGCATGAAAACGGACGGGTTTATTTTCAATTTAGGGCACGGCGTATTCCCTGATGTCAATCCGGCAACGCTGAAAAAGCTGACGGCGTTTGTACATGAATATTCCGCGGCCAAAAAAACGGAACAATCTTCCTGAGCAGATCGTTGGTTACAAGAAGATTTTCCTGTCAAAATCAAGGTAGACAGACCATCAAAAGAGGTGTTTAACAAAATGAGCAGCAAAAAGAAAATGGGACTTCTTGTCATGGCTTACGGAACGCCTTACAAAGAAGAGGACATAGAACGTTATTATACGCATATCAGACGCGGAAGAAAGCCGGAGCCTCATATGCTTCAAGATTTAAAAGACAGATATGAAGCGATCGGAGGCATTTCGCCGCTTGCAAAAATTACGCAGGAGCAGGCGGAGAAGCTCGCACAGCGTTTAAATGAAATCCAGGACGACGTAACATTCAAAGTGTACATCGGATTAAAACATATTGAACCGTTTATTGAAGACGCGGTGGCGGACATGCATAAAGACGGCATTACAGAAGCTGTCAGCCTTGTGCTCGCCCCTCATTTTTCAACATTCAGCGTCCAGTCATACAACAAACGCGCGAAAGAAGAAGCGGAGAAGCTCGGCGGCTTGACCATCAAGTCTGTTGAAAGCTGGTATGATGAACCGAAATTCGTTGATTATTGGGTCGGCCAGGTGAAGAAAACGTATGAATCAATGCCGAAAGAAGAACGGGATGACGCGATGCTGATCGTCTCAGCGCACAGCCTTCCTGAAAAAATTAAAGAATACGGCGATCCGTATCCTGACCAGCTGGAGGGATCCGCAAAACTGATTGCCGAAGGCGCCGGAATTACCGATTACGCAGTCGGCTGGCAAAGCGAAGGGAACACCCCTGATCCGTGGCTCGGGCCGGATGTGCAGGATCTCACGCGCGAGCTGTATCAAAAGCATCCTTATAAAGCATTTGTATACGTGCCCGCAGGCTTCGTTGCCGATCATTTAGAGGTGCTTTACGATAATGATTATGAATGCAAAGCTGTGACCGAAGAAGTCGGCGCAAGCTACTATCGTCCGGCCATGCCGAACGCACAGCCTGAATTTATCGACGCGCTTGCAGCGGTCGTGCTGAAAGAGCTGGACAAGTAGAATTAAACGGTAAAGAAGGCGATAAAAATGAGTGGCGATAAAAAACATCTGGTCATCATCGGCGGCGGCATAACGGGATTAGCCGCCGCCTTCTACATGGAAAAAGAAATCAAGGAAAAACAGCTGCCGCTTGAGGTCACCCTGATCGAAGCGGGCCCGAGAGCGGGCGGCAAAATTCAGACGGCGCATAAAGACGGCTACATCATTGAGCGGGGGCCGGATTCTTTTTTAGAAAGGAAAAAAAGCGCGCCGCAGCTCGTTAAGGATTTGGGGCTTGAGCATCTGCTCGTCAACAATGCGACCGGCCAGTCTTACGTGCTCGTCAATGAGACGCTTCATCCGATGCCGAAGGGCGCGGTGATGGGCATTCCGACCAAAATCGCTCCGTTCATCTCCACCGGTTTATTTTCTGTACCCGGAAAAGCGCGGGCGGCGCTTGACTTTGTCCTGCCTGCGAGCAAACCGAAGGAAGATCAGTCTCTGGGTGAATTTTTCCGCAGACGCGTCGGTGACGAAGTCGTTGAGAATTTAATAGAACCGCTATTATCAGGGATTTATGCCGGGGATATTGATAAGCTGAGCCTCATGTCCACGTTTCCGCAATTCTATCAGACTGAGCAAAAGCACAGAAGCCTGATTCTCGGTATGAAAAAATCACGTCCGCAGCCTTCGGGACAGCAGCTGACGGCCAAAAAGCAGGGCCAGTTTTTAACGCTGACGACAGGGCTTCAAACGTTGGTGGAGGAGCTGGAAAAGCAGCTTACGCTGACAAAGGTGATGAAAGGAACGAAAGTCACCCATATCGGCCGCGAGGAGAAAGGATATTCCGTGACGCTTGATAATGGCAAAGTGCTCTATGCGGAAGGATGCATAGTGACAGCCCCGCATAAAGCCGCGGCGAAAATGCTTTCTGATCTGCCGGCGGTTTCATGTCTCAAAGATATGCATTCTACGTCCGTTGCCAACGTCGCCTTAGGTTTTCCTGAGGGAGCCGTCAAAATGGAGCATGAAGGTACGGGATTCGTTATCTCAAGAAACAGCGATTTCTCCATCACGGCCTGCACATGGACGAATAAAAAATGGCCGCACGCGGCGCCGGAGGGCAAAACACTTCTCAGGGCGTACGTCGGAAAGGCCGGAGATGAATCCATCGTAGATCTTTCAGATAACGAGATCATTAAAATCGTAATGGAAGATTTGAAAAAAGTAATGAAAATAAATGGCGAACCGGAAATGACCTGTGTGACCCGCTGGAACGAAAGCATGCCGCAATACCATGTCGGCCATAAGGAGCGCATCAAAGAGTTCAGAGATGCGCTGAAAGCTTCCTATCCGGGCGTATACGCGACGGGCGCGTCTTTCGAAGGGGTGGGCATCCCCGACTGTATCGACCAGGGAAAAGCCGCCGTATATGATTCACTCGCTTATTTATTTGAAACGTACCAGCCTCCGTTATCGTAAAACGGAGGTTTTTTGCATGTTCCCGTTCTGTAAAGGGAACACCAATAAAGAGAAAAAACATTTGAATCTTCTTTGCGACTGTGATAAGTTATCTTATGTACAAAATGACTAAAACGTTCAAACGGTCAATTTAACGAGGTGGGAAACATGTCCGTCGATCGGAAAAAGCTCATTCTGGAAGCGGCAACGAAGTCTTTTACACAATTCGGCTACAAAGCAACGACAATGGATCTGGTGGCAAAGCTTGCAAATGTGGGGAAGGGAACCATCTACACGTTTTTCAAAAACAAAGAAGAACTGTTTGATGATATTTTCACCACTATTTTAAGAGAAATGAAGGAACACGCAGACGAAGCGATGAAACCGGAGCTTTCATTTCACGAAAATGTTCACCGGGCGCTTGTCGCGATTTTGGAATTCAGAAAAACACACCAGCTGACTATTAAAATTTTTCAGGAGAACGCCGAGATTGGTACAATAGCCGTTCAGGATGTCATTGCGAAAATGGAGCGGGCCATTCTGTCATACATTAAAGAAAAGATAGAAACAGCCATTGAAAACGGAAGCATTAAACCGTGTGATCCGGAACTGACCGCTTTTGTGATGCTCAAGCTCTACATCGCGCTGATATTTGACTGGGAAAAAAACCATCCGCCTCTTGAAAAAGAGACGATCGCCGAATTGCTGGAAATGTATGTTGGTCAAGGATTATCTAAATAATAGATGATCCTTCACTTTTTAGGTGCCGTGACCGTTTTGTCAAATGAGTCAGTTTGCGGAAGGAGGCAACAGGGTTGAATACAATAAAAAGCCAGTGGAAAGACATTGTAACGAACAAGAAACTGTTAATCCCCATCATTGCCATATTATTCGTTCCGCTGATCTACAGCGGAGTGTTTTTGAAGGCGTACTGGGACCCGTACGGCACGGTGGATCAGCTGCCGGTTGTCGTTGTCAACCAGGATAAAGGGGCGGACTACGAAGGGAAACATCTTCAGATCGGTGACGATCTTGTGAAAGAGTTAAAGAAAAATGATAATTTTGATTGGCATTTTTCAAACGATCTTGATCAATCGTTAAAGGACTTATTAAATGCTAAATATTATTTATTGGTCGAGATTCCTGAAGATTTTTCTAAAAACGCCAGCACGGTAATGGATAAAAATCCGAAGAAGCTGGATCTGAAATATCATACGAATGCCGGATCAAACTATGTCGGCGCGACAATCGGAGAAAAGGCGATCGACAAGCTGAAAGCCTCCGTGTCGAAAGAAGTGACGGAGCAATACGCAAAAGTCATTTTTGACAATTTTAAAGATATTGCCAAAGGACTCGGCAAAGCCAGCAGCGGCGCCAAGAAAATAGACGACGGCACGAAAAACGCGAAAGACGGCAGCGCCAAGCTGAAGGAAAATTTAGCGAAGCTTACTGAAAGCACCGCCACCATCGGCGATAAAACGCAGCAGCTTGCAGACGGAGCGGCGAAAGTGACAAGCGGAATTCAAACGCTTGACAGCTCTATCGCAAAACTTCAGAGCGCAAGCGCCGAAATTCAAGATAAATCAGGACAGATTGCTTCAGGAGGAGGCCAAGTGGCCAGCGGGCTGAAAACGAGCCTTGACGCACAAAAGCAGCTCCAGCAAAAGCTTCCGGATTTAACGAATGGATTAAGCGCGTTAAACAGCAAGGCGCAGGAAGTGTCGCAAAAAGCGGCGGCATTTGAAGATGCGATCAATTCAGTCAACCTCTCAGATATTGAAAAAGCGGTTGGCGAGCTTGAGCAGACTGAAAAGGAATTGCAGCAGTTTAAGAAAAAGCTTTCTGATCTGAAAAACAGCCTGGATGCCCGGGATGACGCGGTCAAAAAGGTGATTAAGGACAGTGATTTCTTAACGGATGAGCAAAAAGCGAAACTTGTTCAGCTTCTGAATGAGAAGCTTCCGAAGGCCGACCTTCCGGATTTAGACAATATCGTCAGCCAGCTTCCGTCCGGCGGAGATATCCAGCTTCCGGATATGTCAGTCATAAAAAGCGCGCTGGCAGATGTAAAAGCGAAGGCTGATCAGCTGAAAGCACTGCCTCAGTCCACATCGAAACTGTATAACGGCGCGGCGGCGGTACAAGACGCGATTAACCAGCTGACGGCTGGAACTGATAAATTGTACAGCGGAGCGCAGACCGTCTTTGAAAGCCAAAACAAATTGACGGCCGGTATCGGCGAATACAACAGCAAGTTCGGACAGCTCAAATCAGGATCAGAAGCGTTAGTGTCAGGGAGCGGCCAGGTGTCTGGCGGCTTAACGAAACTGCTGGACGCGCAAAACAAAATCCATGACGGCTCGTCCAAAATTGAGCAGGGTCAAGCGTCTCTCGGCACCGGTTTAAGCAAGCTTTTAGACGGCACCGGACAATTGTCCAGCCAGCTGAAAGATGCGGCTGATCAAACCGGGGACATTAAGACAGATGACAAAACGTACAGCATGTTTGCCGATCCGGTAAAAACGGACGATAACGCGATTCATTCCGTGCCTAACTACGGTACCGGACTGACGCCTTATATTCTCTCTATGGGCTTGTATGTCGGCGGATTGATGCTGACGGTCGTATTCCCTCTGAGTGAAGCTTCAGGGCGTCCGAGAAACGGTTTTGAATGGTTCCTCAGCAAATTCAGCGTCATTCTGCTCGTCGGACTGATTCAATCCGTTATAGTCGCCACGGTTCTGTTAAAAGGAATCGGGCTTGATGTGGAAAGCACTTGGAGATTCTATCTCTTTACGATGATTACCAGCATCGCATTCCTGTCGATGATTCAATTATTGGCGACAACGATGGGAAATCCGGGACGCTTTATCGCTGTCATCATTCTGGTGCTCCAGCTTGGGGCAAGCGGAGGAACCTTCCCGCTTGAACTCCTGCCGGGATTCTATCAAGTGATTCACGGGGCACTGCCGATGACTTACAGCATCAACGGGTTCCGTGCCGTCATTTCAAATGGCGATTACGGCTATATGTGGCAGCAGGCATCCATTTTGTTGGGCATCGCCGTTGTCATGATCGCGCTGACCATCGTGTATTTTACGGTGCAAAGCAAAAAAGAACACAAAACGGAAGAAGAAATAACAGCATAAGAAAAAGAGGCGCTGAGCAGATGCTCAGGGCCTCTTTTTTTTGATTTCGATTAAAATCCCCATCTCACCAAAAGTCCGGTATACGTCAATCCGCCGCCGAACCCGAACAATACCAGCGTCTGGCCTTCCGACAGTTTTTTTGCTTTCACAGCTTCATCCAAAGCGAGAATAATAGAAACCGATGAAGTGTTGCCGTAATATTCAACGCTTGTCAATGTCCGTTCAAGCGGGAAGGGCAGTTTTTCACAGATGGATTCGATCATCCGCATGTTGGCGCTGTGAGGAACGAACCAATCCAGATCGTCTTTTGAAAAGCCGGCTTTTTCTAAAAGGGCATTGCATTCCTCAGGCACGGTTCTGGCCGCCCATTTATATACTTCGCGCCCGTTTTGCACCATATTTCCTCCGCCTTTAAGCGGCTCGCCGTTTAATTCTGCGCTCAGTCCCGTGCGATACAACACGTCCGCGCTTCCTCCCGCTGTTCCTTGCACGGCTGCCAAAAAGCCCGGCGCTGATTCGTCGCGTTCCACCAATAGGGCGCCTGCAGCATCTCCGAAAAGAACGCAGGTCGTCCGGTCAGTATAATCCGTTACCTTTGATAATGTTTCACCGGCAATGACAATCACTTTTTGATGGGAACCGGCGGTAATTAATGCGTCTGCGAGCTGAAGGCCGTAAGTGAGTCCGGCGCATGTGGCGTTAATATCAAGCGCTCCCGTGTGCGGCCAGCCGAAGTAAGCCTGCACGCGTGCCGCGGTGCTTGGAAACGCATAGTCCGCCGTCGTTGTGGCGACAAGAATCATATCGACATCATCAAGAGTTCCGCTGTATCGTTCTGCAAGGTTTTTCACCGCTTCCACACACAAATCCGATGTGAATTCATGTTCGCCGGCAATGCGTCTTTCCTTCATACCGGTGCGCTGGACGATCCATTCATCAGATGTATCGACGATGCGCTCCAAATCCGCGTTTGTTAATCGGCGTGCCGGAGCATATGTACCGATTGCTGTAATTTTAGATTTTGACATGAAAAAATCACTCCTTTATATCAGATTATAACACCTGATATTATTACTTGGTACTAATTTTAATAAAAAAACCCAAGCAGCATCCGCTGTTTGGGGAGCATGAGAATTTTATTTGTAAAACGGGCTTGTGTGAACGATTACCAATGACGGCAGCAGCGGCGGCATGAATGATGATGCTTCTTTTTGTCTTTCTTCTTTTTGTCTTTCTTCTTTTTACAAGGGTCTTCTTTTTTCTTTTTACAGTGATCTTTTTCTTTTTTACAGCACCAGAAGGCTGCACCAGACCAATCATCCTCAAACCAATCCTCAAACCAATCATTATGAAACCTTTTCCGCTTGTGCGGTTTACGGCTGATCATACATTTCCCTCCTATGCTCATGCTCCCTTCATTCTATGAAAAAAGAGCAGGAAAAGATTGGACGGGTTATGGATCAAAAGAGTATATTTTAAGAAGAATAAAATTGATAGGAGGAATGACCTGTGGAAAATATGAAACATACGATGGAACTGATTAAAGAACTGGTGTCGATTCCGAGTCCGACGGGCAATACATACGAGGTTATCGCCTATACAGAAAGTCTTTTAAAAGAATGGGGCGTCTCCTCTTACAGAAACCGCAAAGGCGGTCTTTTTGTCACAATTCCCGGCCGTGATGACAAGAAACACAGATTGCTGACGGCGCATGTCGATACGCTCGGCGCGATGGTAAAGGAAATAAAGTCGGACGGCCGGCTGAAGATTGACTTGATCGGCGGCTTCCGATATCACTCGATTGAAGGGGAATATTGCGAGATCCAAACTTCTTCCGGCAAAACCTATACAGGCACCATCTTAATGCATCAGACTTCAGTGCACGTCTACAAGGACGCCGGCAAGGCAGAGCGGAATCAGGAGAATATGGAAGTCCGCCTTGATGAGCCTGTCCGGACGAAGGAAGAGACGTCCGAGCTCGGCATCAGGGTCGGCGATTTCATCTCATTTGACCCGCGCGTGCAGATTACGCCGAGCGGCTTTATTAAGTCCCGGCATCTTGATGACAAAGCGAGCGTGGCTCTGCTCTTGAATTTAATCCGCCGCATCACGGAAGAGAAAATCGAACTTCCGTATACGACGCATTTTCTGATTTCTAATAATGAAGAAATCGGCTACGGCGGCAATTCCAACATTCCTCCTGAGACCGTCGAATACTTGGCTGTTGATATGGGAGCGATCGGCGACGGCCAGTCTACGGATGAATATACCGTCTCCATTTGCGTGAAGGATGCGAGCGGACCGTACCATTATCAGCTCAGAAAACATCTGGCCGGGCTTGCGGAGCGCTATGGCATTGATTATCAGCTTGATATTTATCCGTATTACGGTTCTGATGCCTCAGCAGCCATCCGTTCGGGCCATGACATCGTTCACGGGCTGATCGGCCCGGGAATTGACGCTTCACACGCTTTTGAACGCACGCATGAATTATCGCTTCTTAATACGGCGAAGCTTTTGCACCGGTACGTTCTATCGCCGATGGCATAAAAAACCCTGCGCGGAAATCATTCCGTGCAGGGTTTTCATTTTAACCTGAAATGGTTGTGTTTTGTTCTGTTTTGGCGAGGCTCATGACCTTCGCGCCTTTAACGGGATCATACTGGCCTTCCCATTTTGACATCACAACGGATGCCAGCGCGTTTCCGGTCAGATTGACGACCGTGCGGGCCATGTCCATAATCCGGTCAACACCGGCGATGAATGCAAGGCCTTCTGCAGGAATGTTGAATGCGCCTAATGTCGCAAGCAGGACGACGAAAGAAGTCCCGGGCACGGCAGCCATTCCTTTGGAAGTGACCATCAAGACAAGCACAAGGGTAATCTGCTGCCAAATGGACAAGTCAATGTGGTATACCTGAGCGAGGAATAAAGCGGCGATAGATTGGTACAGCACAGATCCGTCTAAGTTAAAGGTATATCCGATCGGCACAACAAAGGAAACAATACCTTTCGGACAGCCGATTTTCTCCATTTTTTCCATAACGCGGGGGAGTACGGTTTCGGAGCTTGACGTACTGAACGCTAATAAAATTTCATCCTTCATATAGGCGAGGAATTTGAAAATGTTTACTCCGGCAAGCTTTCCGACGATTCCGAATACAACAATGAGAAAGAAAGCCAAAGCTACATACACTAAACCGACCAGTTTACCGAGTGAAAGCAGGGAACTGAGCCCAAATTTGGAAACGGTAACACCAATCAACGCAAAAACACCAAACGGCGCAACTTTCATGACGAGGTTCACAACATGGAACATCGCATGAGAAACACCTTCAAAGAAGGCCAAGACAGGCTTTCCTTTTTCACCGATTGCCGAGATGCCGAGTGCAAACAGCACGGTAAAGCAGATGATGGCAAGCAGATCTCCTTCGGCTAATGATTGGAAGAAGTTTGTCGGTACGATATGCAGGAATGTGTCTGCGATAGATTTGTTATTTTGTTCTTTTTCTGTTTCAACATATTGACTGATATCTGTCTTTTGAGCTTCATGTATATTAACGCCTGTTCCCGGATGAAACAGATTCGCCAAAGCCAGCCCGAGAATAATGGCAAAAGTGGTAATGATCTCAAAATACAAAATCGTTTTGAAGCCTAATTTTCCGACTTGTTTTCCGCTTCCCGCGCCGGCAACGCCGATGATTAAGCTGGAGACGACAATTGGAATCACTATCATTTTGATTAAGCGTAAAAACAAATCGCCGATAGGCTGTAAATATGTTGGAATGGCGGGATTGCCGTACCAGATGACACCGACTACAACCCCTAGTATGAGTCCGACGAAAATTTGCGTCGCTAGTCCAAAGCGTAATTTTTTCATAGATTACCTCCCGAAGAAAAAAGTGCAATAAGTATCTAAAAAGATAGCTATTAGAACAAATTATAATAGAAAAGAAAACAATCCGTCTATAGAAAAATATAGATTGAAAATACTGAATCTTTTAAAACGTACAGATAATTGCTAATAATGGTGAATAACGCCCTATTCAGAAAGTATGATGACGGCCGAAAAAACGGGCGCCGCACAACTTAGAATTGTGCGGCGCCCTATTGTCACATATCCTTAATTTTCAAGCAGTCATTGCACAGATTAATGTGACACTCATACTGCTCAACAATCTCATTTCCGCATTCTTCGCATTTCTTACCGGGTAAATTTCTGAAAAAATCCGACATCTTTTCCAACATACCCATCCCTCTTTCATTGTTTTGTCTCTACATTGTATTATAACAGTTTCGGAAAATCAACGGCTGTTTTGGCACAATGTTTAAAACATGCAATTTGTACGAAAAATAGGTATATTGGAGGAAAGGGTCTTTTTATCATAAACATTCGGAGGGTCATATGAAAGTTACAGTTATTGGATGCTGCGGCGGGTTTCCGGCCGCAAACGAAGCAACTTCAGGCTATCTGTTTCAGTCCGGCGGCTATTCTCTGCTCGTCGATTGCGGAAGCGCCGTATTATCAAAGCTGTTTGCCTATGTTCCGGCAGAAGAGCTTGATGCCGTCATTTTGTCCCATTATCACCATGATCACATCGCTGATATCGGGCCGCTTCAATTTGCCAAACAGGTCGGCTCCTTTCTCGGAAAAGGGACGCATGCACTGCCGATTTACGGGCATGATGCTGATATAGAACAGTTTGAGCGTCTTACATATAAAACGCATACGAAAGGAGTGGCCTATCAGCCGGACCGCCCGCTTTCCGCCGGGCCGTTCACCATTACCTTCCTGAAAACGGTGCATCCGGTCACTTGTTATGCGATGCGGATTACTGACGGTTCAGCTTCTGTTGTGTATACGGCTGATTCAAGCTACCAGGACGCGTTTATCCCGTTTGCGGAAAATGCCGATCTGCTGATCTGCGAGTGCAATTTTTACGCGGACCAGGACGGCACGTCAGCCGGCCATATGAACAGTTTGGAAGCCGGACGTATCGCGGAGGAGGCCGGAGCGGGGGAGCTGATTCTCACACATCTGCCTCATTTCGGCGAGCACCGGAAGCTGAAAGAAGAAGCGGAATCCGTGTTCGGGGGCGAAGTGACAATCGCCGCTTCCGGATTGAAGTGGGAGAAATAAAGGAGGAGCACCATGTTATTTATCGACAACCAAAACATAACCGACCCGAGGATCAACCTCGCGATCGAGGAATATTGCGTGAAGCATCTCGACCCTGAACAGACATACCTGCTGTTTTATGTCAATCAGCCGTCGATTATCATCGGGAAGAACCAAAACACAATAGAAGAAATCAATACGAAATACGTAGAAGATAACGGAATCATCGTCGTCCGCAGGCTGTCAGGAGGCGGCGCGGTTTACCATGACCTCGGGAATCTGAATTTCAGTTTTATCACCAAGGATGACGGCGACAGCTTCCACAATTTTAAAAAATTCACCGAACCCGTTATTCAGGCGCTGCGCCAGCTCGGTGTGGAAGCTGAATTAAGCGGCCGAAACGACATCGTCGCGGACGGCAGAAAAATTTCCGGCAACGCTCAATTTTCGACGAAAGGGCGTATTTTCAGCCACGGAACATTAATGCTGGATTCCGCCATTGATCATGTCGTGTCAGCCTTAAAAGTGAAAAAAGACAAAATTGAATCAAAAGGCATTAAGTCAATCAGAAGCCGTGTCGCCAACATCAGCGAGTTTCTTGATGACAAAATGACGGCGGACGAATTCAAAAAACATCTGCTTCACCATATTTTTAATACAAATGATCTTTCCGAAGTGCCGGAATATAAACTGACCGATGAAGACTGGAAAGCGATCCGGAAGATTTCCGAAGAGCGCTATCAAAACTGGGACTGGAATTTCGGAAGGTCGCCCGCATTCAACCTTCAGCATTCGAAACGTTATCCGGTCGGATCGATTGATCTGCGTCTTGAAGTGAAAAAAGGAATCATTCAGGACTGCAAAATTTTCGGTGATTTCTTCGGTGCGAAAGATGTGAGTGAAGTCGAACAGGCGCTGACCGGAAAACAGTATGACAGAACCGCTATCAGGGAGGCGCTGGCCGGAATCGATCTGAAACAGTATTTCGGCAAAATAGAGCTGGAAGATTTCCTCGAGCTGATTTATTAGAACATTTGCCGAACGCATGATTTGAATCAGCACCCGTTTTTGTGAAATGATAGAACCATAATGAATGGGGAGGGATCATGATGAAAGTATTTCTCATCGGAGCAAACGGGCAGATCGGACAGCGTCTGACCGGGCTGTTTCAAAAAGACGGCACGCATACGCTGCGGGCGATGGTCCGGAAAGAAGAGCAGAAAGAAGCGCTTCAAGCCGCAGGAACAGAAGCCGTTCTTGCAGATTTGGAAGGAAGCACGGAAGACATCGCGAAAGCCGCTGAAGGCTGTGACGCGATTGTGTTTACCGCCGGATCAGGAGGAAGCACCGGATACGATAAGACGCTTCTGATTGATCTTGACGGAGCGGCGAAAGCGATAGAAGCGGCAAAGAAGGCCGGCATCAAGCGGTTCATTATGGTAAGCGCCCTTCAGGCTCATAACCGCGACAATTGGAATGAAGCGCTGAAGCCGTATTATGCCGCAAAGCATTATGCGGATAAAATTCTTGAAGCGAGCGGTCTGACGTATACGATTATCCGGCCGGGCGGGTTATTAAATGATCCCGGCACGGGAAATATCAAAGCCGCGGCCGATTTAGAAAGAGGCTCCATTTCAAGAGACGATGTCGCCAAGACCGTTATCGCATCCCTTGATGAACCGAATACGTATGAAAAAGCGTTCGATCTGACAGCGGGCGGCACGCTGGTCAGTGAAGCGCTGAAACAATTATAGTTTCCGGTTTTACGGCACTCGGGGCTTTTTGCCCTTGAGTGTTTTTCTATATTTTTCTATAATAAAAGTGAACGTTTATTCCGGATAAATGAATGACTATTCATTCATTATATTTTTAAAGGGGTGGGAAAATGAATCTGGTTTCCAAATTGGAAGAAACGGCATCGCAGAAACCGGAAAAACCAGCTTGTCTGTTTCAAGATCAGTACATGACGTATGAGGAGCTGGCAGGTAAAATCAAAGCATTTGCAAACGGCTTGGAGGACAGGGGACTGAAAAAAGGGGATCATCTCGCGCTGCTGCTCGGAAATACGCCTGACTTTGTTATTGCGTTTTTCGGCGCGTTAAAAGCGGGAATTGTCGTCATACCTGTTAATCCGGCATACACACCTTCAGAAATCGCATACATGCTGAAAAACGGCGATGTCAAAGCGATCGCCGGCATCGACCTATTAATTCCCGTATTTGAAAGCCTGCACGGCTCGCTGCCGCTGTTGGAGCATATCATTATCAGCCAGACAGCAGAGAACGCTCCATCGACAGAAGACCCTCAATTGCGCTTAAAAATGACAACGTTTACAAAAATGCTCCGCCCGGCGGAGCGCAGCAGAACTTATCCGACATTGTCCAAAGACGATACTGCCGTCATTTTATACACCTCAGGGACGACCGGAAAACCGAAAGGCGCCATGCTCACCCATCAGAATCTTTTCTCCAATGCAAATGATGTCGCCGGATACTTAGGAATGAATGAGAAAGACAAAATTGTGGCGGCACTGCCGATGTTTCACGTTTTTTGTTTAACCGTTTGTATGAATGCGCCTCTGATGAGCGGAGCGTGTGTCTTAATCGAGCCGCAATTCAGCCCGGCCTCTGTGTTTAAACTGATTAAAAGCCGTCAGGCAACCATTTTTGCCGGCGTTCCGACGATGTATAACTATCTGTATCAATACGAGCACGGCAAGGCGGAGGATTTTGCGTCCGTCAGACTGTGCATTTCAGGCGGGGCCTCCATGCCGGTCGCTCTGTTGCAGACGTTTGAACAAACCTTTGACGTCACCATTCTGGAGGGGTACGGACTTTCTGAAGCGTCTCCGGTTACTTGTTTTAATCCGTTTGACCGGGGGAGAAAGCCCGGCTCGATCGGGACGAATATTTTACATGTCGAAAATAAAGTCGTCGATACGCTCGGACGCGAATTGCCCGACCATCAAGTGGGAGAATTGATCGTGAAAGGGCCGAATGTGATGAAAGGCTATTACAAGATGCCCGAGGAGACGGAGCACGCGCTGAAAGACGGCTGGCTGTACACGGGTGATTTGGCGAAGCGCGACGAAGACGGTTATTTTTATATCGTCGACAGAAAAAAAGATATGATTCTCGTCGGCGGATACAATGTCTATCCGCGCGAAGTAGAAGAAGTGCTCTACAGCCATGAGGGCATTAAAGAAGCCGTGGTCGTCGGCGTTCCTGACGCCAAAACGGGGGAAGCGGTGCATGCTTATATAGTGCCTGCGGACGGTGAGCTGACAGAGCAGGCGGTTTTCGATTACTGTGAAACACATTTGGCAAAATATAAGCGGCCGGCGGAAGTGGTTTTTCTTGATGAGATTCCGAAGAACGCGACCGGGAAGCTGCTGAGAAGGGCGGTCCGGGACATGCTTCCGAAATGACGGACGAAAAGCGAAGCCGGGGGCTTCGCTTTTACATGCTGATCCGGTCAGCTCTGCGATTCTTCCTTAATGATGCTTTGCACAAGCTTCGTATCATGCCGGGTCAGTTTGTAATACGTGTTTTTATACTTGTACATCATATAATTGCCGCTTTCGAGCCACATGCTGAATGAATCAAAACGGTCTTCATGGTATTTGACCGTTCCGTCGTAATCGGGAGACACGCTTTTGGTCAGTTTGACTTGTTTTCCTTGGTTCAAGATATCGAGCATATCTTTTACATTCTGCCTGTCTTTAATTTTGATCTCTTTTTTTCCGTGCTCTGACAGAATAATCAGATCTGCGTTGCTTGATGGAAACACATCGCCGGTCCGGCTGTATACATAGAAGAAAGCAATAACCAAAAGGGCGATTACTACAATAAACGCGATTATTTTTTTCATATTCATCACTCCGTCTTTTAGTCTTTCCCGCTTCCTGTTGTTCCATTCTTTTCTGTTGTGAAAAGATTAACATCCGTTTCGGAGGCTTGGTTCTATTTATTTGCATTTATGCTTACAATAGGAGTAAGTCATAAGGCTAAGGAGGGAGACTTCCATGCGCAAATGGATAGCGGCAGCGGGACTTGCCTATGTGCTGTACGGCCTTTTTTTCTATTGGTATTTCTTTATGACAGGAGACTCCGCCGTCCCGGAGGCCGTAAAGGGAACGAAAGCCGATCCGTCCTCGTTCATGGACCCGGGCCGCCTGGCAGCCGCTGAAAACTTTTCAAATGTAAAGGATTTTTTATTTTTCATCGGAGCGCCGTTAGATTGGTTTTTATTTTTTCTGCTGCTCATTACGGGGCTTGCAAAAAAAATAAAGCATTGGCTGGAAGCAGCGGTGCGCTTTCGGGTGCTGCAAATCGTAAGCTTCGTATTTGTGATTTCACTCATCGTTACGGCGGCTTCGCTTCCGCTTGAGTGGATCGGATATCGGGTTTCGCTTGCGTATCATATTTCGACGCAGACAGCAGCAAGCTGGATAAGAGACCATGTCATTGATTTCTGGATCAGTTTTCCGCTGTTTGCCGTGTGTGTGCTTGTGTTTTACTGGCTGATCACAAAGCATACAAAAAAATGGTGGTTTTACGCTTGGTGTCTTACTGTGCCGTTTACCCTGTTTTTGTTTTTCCTGCAGCCGGTCGTGATTGATCCTTTATACAATGATTTCTATCCGCTGAAAGACAAGGAGCTGGAAAGCAAAATTTTGTCGCTTGCCGACAAGGCCGACATTCCGGCCAGCCATGTGTATGAAGTAAATATGTCGGAGAAAACGAATGCGCTGAATGCGTATGTGACGGGCATCGGTTCGAATAAGCGGATCGTTTTGTGGGATACGACGCTTAACAAACTGAAGGATCGGGAAATTTTGTTCATTATGGGGCATGAGATGGGGCACTATGTGATGAAGCACGTGTACATCGGACTGGCCGGGTATCTGCTGCTGTCATTAGCCGGGTTTTATATCATTGACAAGCTTTATAAGCGGCTGTCCAAATTCTTCGGCCGAATGCTTCATATAAAGGGGCCTGAAGATCTGGCCGCCCTCCCGCTGTTATTGCTGCTCATATCCGTTCTCAGTTTTGCTTCTGATCCGATTACGAACGCCGTCTCCCGGTATCAGGAAAACGCCGCCGACCGTTACGGCATCGAGCTGACCGGAAACCGGGAAGCGGCGATTGAGACGTTTCAGGACTTGGCCGATACGGGACTGAGCCGGGTCAACCCGCCGTTTCTCGTCAAAATTTTCAGAGGGAGCCACCCGTCGATCATGGAGCGGATTGAACATGCGGAGGAAGAAAAATAATAAAAAAACCGGCGGGGCCATGGCCGACGCCGGTTTTTTATGTTTTACTGAGCTGCCGCCTGTACGTTGATCAGCCCTTTTCCATAGTAGAAAGCATCACCAAGTTTTGTAGTGGTGTTTTCTAAACTGCTGCGGACTTGAGTGTTTGTCCAGTTCGGGTGCTTAGAAAGAATCAAAGCAGCCGCTCCGGCAACGTGCGGAGATGCCATTGACGTACCATTGTACGCGCCGTATTTGTTTCCAGGAAGCGTACTTTGGATAGAGACGCCTGGTGCCATGACATCAAGCTCAGAACCTACGCTTGAGAAAGATGCTCTTTGGTTGCTGCTGTTAACAGCGCCTACCGCAATGACAGAAGGGTATTTACCAGGGTAGCCCACTGTGCTTGAGCCGCCGGAAGTGCCTTCGTTACCGGCTGCCGCAACCACTACGACGCCGGAAGCAACGGCTTTGTCAACTGCCGCTTTTAAGGCTGCAGAACCAGAAGGTCCGCCGAGGCTCATGTTAATAACGTCCATATTGTTTGCGATCGCCCACTCAATTCCGTTAATGATCCAGCTGTACTGGCCGGAACCGTCAGCGCCGAGAACTTTTACAGCGTAAAGAGATGCGCTTGGCGCAACGCCTAATACACCGACTGAGTTATTAAGAGCCGCAACTGTACCGGCAACGTGAGTTCCGTGAGAGTTGTTATCTTGGAAAGGATTTGTTTCAGAAGGAACCATGCTGGCTCCGCCTGCTACCTTTAAATCAGGATGAGAAGAATCGATACCGCTGTCGATAACCGCTACTTTAACATTTGATCCGGTGAAGCCTTGAGAGTGCAGAGCAGGGGCTTTAATCTGTGATACGCCGTAAGGCACGGACTGCGCGTACGCCTGTGCAACATGATCTTCTTCAACGTAAGCGACGCTAGGGTCTTTTTTCAGCTCTTTTACAGCTTTTTCATTTAATGTAGCTGAAGCTGCGTCTACATATTTGAATTGCTTTTCCACTTTCCCGCCTTTTTCAGAAATGACATCTTTTTTCTTGGCGGCGCTCATCGTGCTCATTGTCTGCTTAAATCCGACAATATATTTCTTTTCCCCGTTTGATTTCCCTGCAGCCTGGGCAGAAGTCGTGCTGCCGAACGCCATCGTAAAGATTAACGCTAAAGCAAACAGCAAACTGATCCATACCTTTTTGCCTCTCACTCTTTATCCACTCCTTTTTTCATTTGCAGAATAACCAATAGACAGATTATTCTGTGGATTAATTGTATAGTATGGAATAATATTTTAGTAGACCCAATTTTTTTCAGTTTGTTTTATTTCTATTTAGGTATATCATCTCTCTTTCGTTTAATAGGAACCCGAAATATTTAAATTTTAATGGAAAAAACCGATGGAAGGACATGAGTATTTGTACACAGTCGCAATCGCTCTCTTGTTTACTGGGTCGAACGGTTTGATTCCATTTTTGGAAGCTGAGGCAAAAACAGGATAAATGTCACCTTTTGTTGAATGCAGAAGTCTGATGGAAACGAAAGCGGAATGAAATAAAGCGGCCGGCATGAATCAGTCTTTGACTTTCTTGAGGGAGAAAAGCTGTGAAACCATTTTATAAAAATAATGATAATGAATATCATTGATACTTATATTGTCAATGATATAATTGCGGAAAAACGAAAGAGGGGGAACAGATGAAACCAATTTTCAGTATGCTGATGATCTTATCCGTTCTCTTCATAACGGCATGCTCAGAACAGGAACATGAAACCGCCGTCAGGCATGATCTGGGGACGGCGCATGTGGCTGCGCACCCGCAGCGCATCGCCGTATTGAATGAGGGCTTTATTGACACCCTCCATGATCTCGGTATAAAGCCGGCGGCCGCGGCGGATAACCGGAAAGAGCGAAACGACGGCAGTCCGTCCGTCGGGCCCCCGTCACATCCCGATTTGAAAAAGATCACTTCGTTAAAACCCGATCTCATCATTGCAGACTCAAGCCTGCACAGGGGGATATACCATGAGCTGACAAAGATCGCTCCGACAATCGCTTTGAAAAATGAAGCTGCGGATTATCAGGATGCGGTTGATGCTGCCCTTACCATTGAAAAGGCGGTCGGTAAAGAGGGCATCATAGAGAAACAATTGTCGGCTCAGGAAGAAAAGCTGAATGACATCAAAAGAAAGCTGGATGCAGAAGGCGGCACGATTTTATTAATTGACGCTGCAAATGGCAGCATTTCCGTAAAGGATGACCGGTTTTTCACATCCCGGCTTATGACGCTCGCAGGGTTTACATATGCGGTCCAGACGGATTCCGGCGGGAAATCAGGCGCTATCAAAATGACGCCCGGGCAGCTTTTGCATATCGATCCTGATTACATCGTACTATTGGACGGTGAGGAAGAACTCGAAAAAAATCACCTCTGGAAACAGCTGACTGCCGTAAAAAACGGACACGTTTATCGCGCGGACAGGGCGGTATGGACGGAGCGCCGGAGCATTGACGGTGCGGACGCCGTATTACATGATCTTCAGAAAAAAATGCTCGCCAAAAAGGCCCAAAACTAATTCGGGCCTTTTTGTTATGATTCTGATAGGTGGCTGCTTACATTGTAATCTTTGACGCGCCACTTATTTTCAATTCGTTCGATATTGCTCAGGCACGCATTGACAAGCTTTGCGTTTTGTATGCCGGTATCACCGTCAGAAATAGCGGACAAGAGGGCGTGAATGGCTGCGCCGTGAGCGACGATCAGTACTTTTTGATCAGGAAACCGCTCCTGAACTTTCACTAAACCGGCAAGCATTCTGTCTGTCAGCTCTTCTGCGGTCTCCATGTTCGGGTAGTTTTTATCCGGGTAGCGCTTCGACCGTTCCGGCAAAGACATTCCTTCCGCATCACCGTAGCTCCGTTCTCTGAAATCTTCCATGACGACAATGGGAAGATTCAAAAAACCGTTAATAATGTCAGCTGTTTTTCTGGCCCGTTTCATCGGGCTCGAGACGATGACATCCCATTCGGACCCCTTTAAGTACTCTCCTGTTTCTTTCGCCTGACGCTCTCCCGTCGCATTTAACGGAATATCCGATTTGCCTTGAAGCTTCTTTTGGGCATTCCAATCAGTCTCTCCATGTCTTACTAAACAAACGGCAGTCATAAAGTCTCCACTCCGATCATTTTTTATCGATATCATCTATTATACTGCCGTTACGTTAACACTTCAAAGAGAAGCGCCAGTCCGACTCCGCCTCCGCTGCCGATCGCTGCTGCTGCGTAGCGGGCATCCGGGCGTCTTTTTGCTTCATAAAAAAGCCGGGTGATAAGCGCCGCCCCGGAAGCCCCGTACGGATGCCCGACGGCCAGAGCGCCGCCCCGGACATTTATTTTAGAATACGGCACTTGAAGCTGCTGTGAGAAAACGCATATTTTGACGGCAAACGCCTCGTTGATTTCGTATATATCAATATCATCCGGTGACAGGTCCCGTTCCTTCAAAAGCTTTTTGACGGCATAAACCGGAGCTGCTGACGGATAATGCGGATGGACGCCGCTTACCGCGCTTCCGATAAAACGCAATCCCGGCTTTAAACCGAGAGACCGCGCTTTTTGTTCTTCCATCACACAAACTGCCGCCGCCCCGTCAGAAATTCCGCAGCTGTTGGCCGCGGTGACAGAGCCTCCGGACTGAAAGACGGGTTTGGCGCGGGCGATGAGAGGCCCCATGTTCCGCTTTTTCAGCATGTTTTCGTCAGCGGCGAATCCGTGACAGGGGAGAATTTCCCGGCGGTACAAGCCGTCTTCGTGCGCTTTGACGCTCCGTTCATAGCTGAGAAGGGCATATTCGTCCTGCATCTTTCTCGTTACGCCGTAAGCCTGTGCCGTATACTCGGCCGCTATGCCCATATCAGGATCGCCGATGTGTTCAGGAGAAAAGCGCGCCCGGGATGAGAAAGGGGAACGGCTGCTGCTCTCCGCTCCTCCCGCGATGTATGTGCTCCCCGCGCCGGCTTTAACAAAGTGGCACGCGACCCTCACGGCGTCCAATCCGGAACCGCACTGCCTGTCGATGGTCGTACCGGACACGCTCAAAGGAAGCCCGGCGGCCAAGGCTGACAGCCGGGCGAGGTTCCCGCCGCGGCCCGTCGCGTTTCCGATCAGGACTTCATCAATGTCTTCGGGCATGTTCCGGCTCAAATGTCGGATCAGCGGAGCTGCCAAATCTTCGGGGAGACAGTCTTTTAACAGGCCGTTTTCCCGGGCGAAAATCGTCCGCTTCGCATCCGTAATTACAGCTTCCATTCCATCATGTCCTTTGCCTGCTTTTGTACGGCGGCACGGGCGATCTTTCCGCCGGCTGTTTCCGGTATTTCTGAAAACAGCCATTTTTTCGGGATTTTATATGCCGCCAGCTGCTCGCGGCACTGTTTCTTCAGTTCCTTTACATTTGCATGTCCGTCGATCACCGCAACGGCGATGCTGCCCCAATAATCATCAGGAATGCCGATGACGGCCGCTTTTCTGACGCCCGGACAGCGGTTGAGCACACGTTCTATCTCTTCCGGGAATACATTCAGGCCGCCTGATACGATCATCCCGTTTTCACGTCCTTCGATATAAAGATAGCCTTCACGATCGATATATCCCATGTCATCAACCGTCATCCAGCCGGAATCATCAGGTTTTGCGCCGTTGATGTATCCGGAAAATTTCATCGGGCTGTTCACAAAAATCTTCCCCGTTTCGCCCGGCATGCAGCGTTCTCCGCCGGGCCGGCGGATTTCGATTGTAACATTTTCAAACGGACGGCCCGCCGCGTCAGGCTTCCGGACGCTGTCTTCAGGCGATAAGAACGCCACGAAACTCAGCTCAGACGTTCCGTAAAAATCGTACAACCGTAAATGGGGATAGCGCTCTGACAGCGCTTGTTTAGACGAAGCGGGCCAGTCTGCACCGGAAGAAATCACCTTGAGCGGTGTATCCGGAAACGCCTCTAGTGAGAGCAGGGCGTCCGTCATTGTCGGAACGGTATATAGAACGTCAGCTTGTCTGAGCCGGTCTTTCATTCCGGCCGGATTGAATTTTCTTTGAAGGAGGACGGTTCCGCCGATAAACAAAGTGCTGACGGCGCCGTATAAAAAGTGTGACGAGCGAAGCGTGCCCGGTACCAGCACTTTGTCATCAGGGGAAATGCCGAACTCACGTTTCGTACAAGAAAAGCTCTCCAGCCACGAACGGTGAGAGCGGGTGAAGGCTTTCGGCTTACCGGTCGATCCCGAGGTGAATCCGGTATAAAAGGGCAGGCCGGTGTTTTTGATAAAAGCGCCTTCCGTTTTTTCCGCCTCGATCAAAGGCCTGCATTCATCCCACAGGATGACAGGCGTTTTGATGCCGTCCAGTCTGCCGCTCAGCCGGCGGTCACAGATGACGAGGTCGGTTTTGCTGATGTGCAGCTGGTCCGCGAGTTCCGCCGCAGCCGAGCGGGGATCTAACGGAACCGCCGTGCAGCCGGCATGCGCCGCCCCTGCGAAAAGTTGTAAAAATGGGATGCCGTTCGGCAGTAATATCGCAAGGTTTTCCGGTTTATCTGAAAGGCTGCCAAGCCAGTTTGCGGTTTGGTTTACTAGCCTGTTCCAAGTTTGATAGGTGATCTGTTCTGTTTCTGTCTGAATTGCGATCTGTTCCGGCGCTTGTCCGGCTGTATCTGAATATGATGATGTAATCATGGTGACTAAAATCAGCTTCCTTTCGTCGGCAAAAGCCGGCTTGCTTGAAGAGTTTTTCTGATTCTTACGGCTGCGAATGAGGCTGCGGCCGCTTTAAGCAGATCTCCGGGCACATAGATGAGGCTGAGCTTTACGGCAGTCAAGATATCAATGTGCATTATAAAAGCCTGAATGGGAATGCCGATGACATACAAAAACAGCACGCCGAACAAGAACTGTCTGATAAACAAATGGGGGACAGCAGCTGAGCGAAGGCCTTGGATGCTGAGGCTCAGCAGTAATGCCGCCAGCGGATATGCGATGAGATATCCGGCGCTCGGCCCGAAAAAAACCCCGAACCCGCCTCTTCCGCCTGAAAGGAGAGGCGCTCCGCATGCCACAATCAGCAAAAAAAGCAATTGGCTTAAAAATGCCGCTTTCGGTTTCAGGATGCTTCCTGATAAGAGCACACCGATCGTCTGGAGCGTAATCGGAACCGGCGTAAAGGATAAGAAAAGCGGCGGAAGCAGCCCCAAAAGTCCCATAATGGCGGTAAACACGGCAATATGCATCATTTCTGTCAATTTCATTATGTATTCCTCCAGCTTATCAAAATATGTTTATACAATAAAGCGAGTCTTTATATATGTCAACTCTATTATATTTTAAGTTAACATTAAAAAGACCGGCCTTTTATGAAAAAGGCCGGTCGGTTTATCTTTATTCTTCTGTAAGGATAACAAGTGAATCAACGGATGATGCAACGTGGGAAACGGCGCGGCTGACTTCTTGAAGGCCGCCGAGAAAGGCCTGCAAATCAACGTCGATTTTGCCTGTCTGGTCTTTGCTCGTTTTCATGCTTTGGACGATGTCATCAAACAGACGGTTGATCTGCGTCATTTTTTCTTTCGTTTCGCTTACAAGTCCGTTTACATCTTTAATATGTTTGGACACGATGTTGATTTGTGTATTGGTATTGTTCACGAGCTCTGATACGGTGGAAACAGTTTTTTTCGTATCCTCTGAAAGCTTCCTTACCTCCGTCGCGACAACGGCGAACCCTTTGCCATGCTCCCCGGCTCTCGCGGATTCTATTGAAGCGTTGAGTGACAGGAGATTCGTTTGCTCGGCGATCCCCGTCACGATGCCGAAGATTTTTTCGATCTGCTGGGCGATGTCATTCAGCTTGTCCATTTCTTCTTCAATCTGCAGAAGGCTAGCGTCGATTTTATTCATCTGCTGCTGCTGGCTTTCAAGCTCTTTTTTCCCGCCGATTGATTTTTCTTCGACATGTACGGAAGTGACGGTGCCGGCTTTTGACGCCTCGGAAATGCCCTCAGATTTATCGACCAGCTCCTGCACGGCTCTGCTCGTTTCTGAAAACAAATCAGCGAGTGATCCGGAAGTTTCCTGGATTTTCTGATGAAGGCGGGCTTTCTTTTCCTCTTGTTCGTCACGCTGGCAGTTATATTCAGTCTGGAATGCTTCAAGGACGAGCTGCTGTTCAAGATTCAATATTTTCGTCGTCGCTTTGATCGCTTTTAAAAGCTCATGCAAATCCGGAATGGTTGCTTCATATATGTTCATCATCGACAGAAGCAGATCCTGAAACGCTCCCATATACCATTTCGGTTCAAGGCCGATCCGCAAGTGGATGGAAGCGATGCGCTGTCTTTTTTCAATGAATTCATCATCAATCGTGCCGGCGAACATCTCATGGATATGACGCCGTAATGTTTTTTTCAGGCGCTCGACCGTGCTGTGGTCGTTAATGATCGTCATTAATGATTTTTCGTGATCCAGGTTTCGGTAAAAGGAATCGACGATTGTTGAGATATGTTCTTTAATTAACGGCTGCAGCTCTTCAAGCACATGAAGTTCTTCGTTTCCGAGCCTGACCATTTTCAGCTGTTTTTGGACATCTGCATATTGATTTGAAAGCGCGATGCGTTTTTTTCCATCGGCTTCTGAAAAATATGCTGTTTCTTTTTTGCGGTCTTTTTTAAATAACAATATTAGTTCCCCCAGATATTCTCTTTTTCTTTTTATCGGTTTGGAAGGAACTTGAATGAAGGAATCTGATAAAAATATTTTAATGCGGAAAAAAATAAAACCATTCGTACAGAATGGTTTAGTCAATCTTGGGTGAGACGTTTCAGCGGCTTGATGGCGGGACCTTCGGCAACCCCGCCGTCGGGTGTGAACCGGGACCCGTGACATGGACAGTCCCACGTCCGTTCGCCGTCATTCCATTCAACCTCACAGCCTAAATGGGTGCATGTCGTATCGACAAGATGCAGACAGCCTTTTTCATCTTTATAGGCGCCGGCCCGTTTGCCGTTTACCGTTACGATTTTTCCCTCCCCGGGCCCAAGACTCTCAGGCGCAGCGTCCGGCCTCTCAAGTTTGCCCGAGATAAGGTGTTTGGCCACGTCGGCATTATAGGAAATCAGTTTTTTCAGTCCGGGATCTGCGTGGAAGCGTGACGGAATAAACAGGCCGGAAAACGGGTTCTTTTTGTTTTGAATATGATCAGCCAAAAGCTTCGCGGCGAGCGCTGAGCTTGTCATGCCCCATTTTTTAAAACCGGTCGCCGCCAAAATATGTTCTTCATCGCCTGAGATCGGACCGATGAACGGAATTTTGTCAATGGTGACAAGGTCTTGTGCAGACCAATGATATGGGATGCTTTCAACTCCGATTGTGTCTTCCGCAAATTGTTTCAGCGCTTCGTAATGCCCGGACATTTCTTTTCCTTGGCCTGTTTTGTGGCTTTCACCGCCGACAAGCACCAGTTTTTCACCGTTCAAATCGGTGTATCGCAGTGATCTGGACGGCTTGTCTATGCTGAGATACATCCCGTCCGGATACGCTTGTTTCGGTTTTACCGCGAGTACGTAGGATCTGCTGGCATACATTCTGGCGGCATAAAGCCCGCCTCCGTCATAAAAAGGAAAGTGGGAAGCGCAGACAATGTAGCTGCACTTGATGCCGTGTCTGTTTTTCGTGACCACTTCCGGCTGCGGTTCTTTTTTTATGTCGATCGCAGCCGTCTGTTCAAAAATCCGCGCCCCGTTTTTAACGATCTCTTTGACGAGCGCCGCACCATATAAAAGCGGATGGAATTGCGCCTGATTCTTCATGGCGAGGCCGAGCCTGCAATCAACGGGGACGGGAAGTTCTTTCACAAGCTCGTGTTCAATACCGAGCTTGGTATAAGCTTCCTGCTCACTGCGCATTTTTTTGACGCCTGATTCTGTATTGGTGTAAAGATATGCGTCTTGTTCAATCAGTCTGCAGTCAATCGAAAGGTCCTTGATGATCTGCTTCATGTCTTCCATGGCGCGGAGATGGGCTTCGAAATACAGCCTTGCGCTGGTCAGGCCGATCTGCTGAATAAGATCGGCATAGATGAAATCATGCTGGGCGGTGATTTTTGCGGTCGTGCCCGCGGTCGTCCCGTTTAAAATCCGGTCTGCTTCAATGACAGCGACACGGAAACCTCTTTTCGTCAGTTCGTATGCCGTTGTCAGGCCCGTAATTCCTCCGCCGATCACCGCAACGTCACATTCCGTATCTTCAGTGAGGGCGGGAAAGGAAGGAATGTCAGCTGTTGCTTTCCAATAGGAAGCCGGTTCCTCGTTTGAAAAAGTAGTCAATTCAGATTTACCTCCTCTGTTGTATATTCTTAATTTTTCCAATAAGACTCTGTTCATACATGAAATTCGTATAAGATGCTCAAATTACTCATAATATAGTAATTAATGTAAAGGAGTGATCAAAATGGCGAATCAGAAGAAGAAAACCTTGCCGCCGCAGCATCAAAACCGGCAGCCGGGCTTTGAATATGTAATGGACCCGCGCCCCGTTTTTGACAAACCGAAAGCGGCGAAAAAACTTGAAGGGAAAACGGCGATCATCACGGGCGGAGACAGCGGGATCGGCCGCGCCGTATCCGTTTTATTCGCAAAGGAAGGCGCTAATGTGGTCATCGTTTACTTTGATGAGCATCAGGATGCCGAAGAGACGAAGCAATATGTAGAAAAAGAAGGGGCGAAGTGTCTGCTGATCGCAGGGGATGTCGGCGACGAAGCCTTTTGCAACGATGTCATCCGCCAGGCGGGCCAAGCCTTTCCTTCCATTGACATCCTGGTCAATAACGCGGGTGAGCAGCACGTGCAGCCGGGGATTGAGAAAATCACGAGCCACCAGCTCATCAGAACGTTTCAGACGAATATTTTTTCAATGTTTTACTTGACGAAAGCCGCGCTCCCTCACCTGAAAAGAGGAAGTTCAATCATTAATACGGCCTCCATTACCGCCTATAAAGGCCACAAAACATTGATTGACTATTCAGCGACAAAAGGGGCGATCGTCACGTTTACAAGATCTCTTTCCCAATCTCTTGTCACTCAGGGCATCAGGGTAAACGCAGTGGCGCCGGGGCCGATCTGGACGCCGCTGATCCCGGCGAGCTTCTCGGCGAAGGAAGTGGAAGTCTTCGGCTCAGACGTGCCGATGCAGCGCCCGGGAGAGCCTGTTGAAGTGGCGCCGAGCTATTTGTACTTAGCAAGCGATGATTCTTCCTATGTCACGGGACAGACGATTCATGTGAACGGCGGCACCATCGTAAACGGATAATGTAAAAAAAGCCAATCCATATGGATTGGCTTATTCACTCTGTTTGAGAGCGGCATATTCTTTTGAAAGCGTGAGGAACGCTTCTTTATTTTTATCATCAAGCGCCTTATTAATCTGCATTGTCAGCATGGCGATCCGGCGTTTATACAAGGATTCATCAAGCACCATTTGAATGTAAATATCGGCCATTGTCACATCGAATTCGTTTGCTTTTTCCGTGTTGCGGGACTTCATGAGCTCAGTGTACGACTTTTTCTCTTTCATAAAGAATCCCCCCAATGCCTTTTTTATAGTATATGGATAACGGCCGGAAAAATCAATTAATTTTTATAATCTTTAGACAACTAATACTTGGAAATATATCGACATATCCTGCAAATTGACGAAAAAACGAAAATGATCATTGTATAAATGAGGTGAAATGAAAAAGAAAAATAATATTTAAATAGTAATTTAAGACTAAATTACAGCTTTAAAAGGTGATTTTTAGCTATATTCAAAAAAAACCTGTCGTTTTCCAATGACAGATGATAGATTATTAGTATAAATTTTCAAGAAAAGGATTGGAGGCTGCACATCATGTGCCAGAAAACACACGCACCCTTAGAAAGCTATGAAGTAAATCGTTCAACCATCGCTGTTTTGCCTGAGGAAATAGACGGTAAAATGGGGTCGAAGGTCATTGAAAAAGACTGCATTCTGTATGTCAGCATGAAGCCGATTCACATCATCGACAGAAGCTGCCGCTACTTTGGCTCCAGCTATGCCGGGAGAAAAGCGGGAACATATGAAGCGATTAAAATTTCTCACAAGCCGCCGATTATGGTGGACCCTTCAAATCACATCTTTTTATTCCCTACACTTTCTTCTGCAAGGCCTCAATGCGGCTGGATATCTCATGTGCACGTTAAAGATTTTCAACCGACGGCATTTGATGACACAGCGGTCACGTTCTCAAACGGCAAAACGATGGAACTGGAAGTATCCTATCATTCTTTTGAAAATCAGGTTTACAGAACCGCCTATCTCAGAACCACTTTTCAGGACAGGATGGGCAGTCATATCCCGAAGCGGCAGGAATTCATGCTGTATCCGAAAGAAGAGCGGACAAGAATGATCTACGACTTTATTTTGCGGGAGCTGGGGGAGAGATATTAGAGAAAGCTGTGATGTGAAGGGACGGGCCCTTTCCTTTTGGGAAGGGCTTTTTTCGATTTACATGCCCGGATAGAGTTGTATCGTGTCCGTCTGTTGGCTATGATGATGTAAAGAGTAATGATATTTCATTTTAGGAGAGATGGGCATGGATGTGTTTGCAAAATATGTATCAGAAATCGATAACCCGGATCACCGTCTCAAAGCAGAGGAAATTTTGTCGTGGACGGCTGACCAATTTCCGAACTTAGAAGCGCAGATCAAGTGGAACAAACCGACATTTACCGATCACGGCACCTATATCATTATGTTTGCCGCGGCAAAAAATCATTTGAGCATTTTGCCTGAAAAAGAGACGATGGAGCATTTTGCCGATGACATCGCCCAAGCCGGGTACAGCGCTTCTTCACGCCTGTTCAGAATTCGGTGGACTGATCCGGTGCACTATGATCTGCTTAAGAAGATCATCGAATTTAACATCAAAGAAAAAGCTGAAAATCCGGGGTTTTGGCGTTAGCGGACGTGATGTTGAAGGAGGAAGACATGGACGTTTTCAAAGACTATTTATCAAGTATCGACAGCCCTGACCATCGTCTGCGAATGGAGGAAATCCTGTCGTGGACGTCTGAGCAATTCCCGGGTTTAACACCGCAGATCAAGTGGAACACGCCGATGTTTACCGATCACGGCACCTTTATTATCGGCTTTGCGGCAGCAAAGCATCATGTAAGTGTTTCTCCCGAAGAAGCTGGAATTGCGCATTTTGCCGACGGCATTGCCCGTGCCGGCTACAGCGCTACTTCCCGTTTGTTCAGAATTCAATGGACTGAACCGGTGTATTATGAGCTGCTTGAACGCATGATTCAATTTAATATCAAGGATAAGGCGGACTGCTCAGCGTTTTGGCGGAAATAATGAAAGAAATGTTAAAAAAACAACCCTGAGGAGGGCTGTTTTTTTATTAAACGTAATCCGAAAAATAAGGGATTTGCGTATCCGGCAGACCCTTACGAAACGCACGATGACAGAAATCGTGCGTTCAAAATTCTTTATTTGACGACAGACATGCTGACGCTGCTGCCTGACACTGTCAATTTGGCAAAATCCTGTGTATCAATCACAGGTGTGACTGCTTTATTGTCGATCGTGATGTTCGTAAAGGCTGTCGAGAAGTTTGATTTGATGTAAGGGCGCTGATCCTCTGATGTGACCGCGACGGTGGCGAGCGCTTTCCATTTTGAGACAGAGCCTACATTGGTTTGGGCGAGTTCTGAGATGATGCGGCCGGTGTATCCGTCATTATTCGTGCCCCAATATGTGGCGCGGGTATTGCCGTTCAGATTTTTGTAAATGGTCAGCTGTACGGTGCTGCCGGGCCGGAAGCCTTTCGTATAAGTGAATTGGCTTTCTCCTTCCAGATACCGGACCTGGCCTTGTCCCTTTGAACCGACTTTCATGATCGGTTTCCATACATGATAGGTGTCACTGTACTGAAGCCCGATATCAGCCTCTGTGCCTCCGGTAAATCCTGAGTAAATATAGGCTGTCCCATTTGACACCTGAATCGAGCTTGGAAGCTGAATTTTCGTGACGAGAACTGAGCCCGTGCTGTTCAGATAGGCCCTTCCGCCGATTCCTTTACTGAGCTGGGACGCCGCTTCCGCCGTATTGGGACTGATCACCCCCGGAATATCCGCCGTACATGCGCCGAATAGAACGGCTGTAGTGAGAACACCCGCAACAAGCCCTTTTTTCATCATCATTTCTCCTCCTATCATCATAGTCAGATAGCGCTATCAATTCATATTATAAAAGGTTTTGGGAAAAATTCCATAAAAGATATACGGGCGGACGTAAATTAAAACTATTTTCCTATTTATCTTGTAAATGGAGATTATTTGAACTATGATATGTTCAGTCATACAACATGATTCAGGAAAGGGGATAGGATAGAAATGAAAAAGACGGCAGCTGTGCTTTTGTCTTTCGGCCTGGTGTTCGGTTGTTCATACGGAGCGGGGCAGACGGCAGAAGCGAAAACAAAGGTAAAAACGTATCAAAACTGTAAGGCGCTGAATAAGGTGTATAAGGGCGGCGTGGCCAAATCGTCGAAAGTGAAAAACAAGGGCGGCAGAACAAAGTACAAGCCGTATGTATCAAAAGCGCTTTATAATGCAAATAAAAGACTTGACCGGGATAAAGACTATATCGCATGTGAGAAATAAAAAAACAAGCCTCTTTAAAGAGGCTTGTTTTTTTAAACGGATTCGGCGGTGACGGCGGTTCCGTATCCGATTAATTCGGATGTGTTCTGTCCTGCGGTCAGTTCGAACCGCAGGCCGACGATGGCGTTCGCTCCGAGCTGCTCCGCCTCTCTGATCAGCCGCTCTTTCACCGCTTTTTTGGAGTCTTCCAGCATTTCGGTATAGCTTTTCAATTCGCCGCCGACGACAGATTTTAAGCCTGCAAGCAAATCTTTTCCGATGTGACGGGACTGGACGATACTGCTTGTCACCAAGCCTTTTACTTCCGTAATCTGTTTTCCGGCGACGGTTTCGGTCGTTGTCATGATCATGCGGCTTTCCCCCTTCATGTGTCTTACCGCTATTTTATCATTAAGCCGCCTTTTCGGCTGCGCTGATTTGTTTTTTTCTGACTGCGGCGCTGACGGCAAACATGACGGCAATGTTCAGAACCAGCGCGATGATGCCTGTATTCATATCCTTAACGATCTGCGGAAGAAACGGAAAGAGGGTTCCGACGGTTGATTCGGTCAGCGTAATGAAGGCCACTGTTCCGACCCCGGCCGTTATGCCGGCAAAAGCGCCGTGGCTTGTGATGAAACGCCGCTTCGGCAGGCTGAATAAGAGGGCGGGGAAAAGCTGGGTGACAAGGCTGTAGCCCATTAAAAGCAAGGTGACGATGGTATTTCCGCCTTTCAGCGTAAAATATACGGAAATCAGCGCGATAACGGGTACGGCGTATTTTGCGAGCCGTGAGACTTTTTCGTCAGTCGTGCCGGGCAGAATGGCTTTGTACACATTTTTGGCGAACAGCGTGCTTGAGGCCATTAATATCATTGAACCGGGTACAAGCGCCGTCAGGATGCCCGCCGATCCGATCAGCCCGACAAACCAGGGATCAAAGGTTTTCACAGACAGCTTTAATAAGGCGAGATCCGTGTCCGCCCCTTTTAAACCGGGCACCTGCAGAATCGCCGCAAATCCGGTAAAGATGACAAACAGCAGGACGAGCTGATAAAGAGGCATGATGATCGCGTTTTTCCGAAACACCCGCGGATGCTCCGCCGAATAGGAAGCGGCAAAGGTATGAGGCCACATATAAAAGCCGAGGGCGGTCAGCAAAACCGTTGAGCTGAACCAGGAAACGCTCTGTCCGGTTTCCGGCAGCGTGAGAAAACCGGGTTTTGCGGCGTCAATTTGTTTGAACATCTCCGTAAACCCGCCGTAATAATGAATGGGCAGATAAATACCTAAATACAGGACGATGCCTAAAATCATGATATCTTTGACGACGGATATCCACGCTGAACCGTGGATTCCTGAAATCATCACATAAATCGTGATGGAGACAGCGCCGATCCAGACAGCGGCGGAGGGCGGAATCTGTCCGTATGACGTTGCTGAAACAATTAATCCGAGCCCTTTCAGCTGCAGGACGAGATAGGGGATGAGGGATGCGATGCCGACGAGCGATACGAGAATGCCGAGGAGCGGGCTGTTGTATTTTGAAATAAAAAAATCTGATTGCGACATCAGTTTGTGTTGTTTGGCGTAAGTCCACACGGCTGGCAGAAGCCAATATGACAAAATGTAGGCAAGACAGCCGTACGCGATAATATAAAAGGCCGGGCCTCCTTTTCCGTAAGCCCATCCGCTTCCGCCGAGGAATGTAAAGGTCGTGTATATTTCTCCCGCCATTAATAAAAAGACAAACATCGTGCCGAAGCCGCGTCCGCCCACCGTCCATTGTTCAAGGTCCATATGTTTTCCTTTTCGGGCCCGGATTCCGAGATATACACAAAACAGGAGCACGGCGGCCATTACGGGAAATGCTGCGTTCATTCCGTCTCACCCGCCTTGTTTTCTTTGTCCAATTTGTAAACGGCGGCCATCAGAACGGAAGTCAGCACCGCCCAGATGACGACATATGCGAGAATGAAAGGCATTCCGAAAACATAAGGCGTCACCCGGTTGGCAAATGGAATGCCGGCGAGAATTCCGAAAAAGGGCAGGGCGGCGAGAACATGAATCAGTTTCATAACATTCCTCCTTTTCATTGAAAACAGCGTGTCCCGATTATAAAGAAAATCATGTCGAATGTATAGTGTGAATAGTCTGAATTTTATTTTTTGAAAAGGAAAAGCAGGCCCGGCTGCTTTTTAAATGGTCGCAAGAGACAGGTAATATTCCAATAAGGCGGTGACCTGTTCCCGTATTCTCGGGTTGAAATAACGGTGTTTTTCTTCATAGCCGTTAATGGTGCATATATAAAGCGTAAATGCTTCGTCTCTTTCCGCTTCGTATATTTTAATTTTACGCTTTCTTAACTCTTTTCGAACATCACTCAAATCCTTTTGTGCTAATTTTAAAGAGCAGCTGATAAGCTGTTTATAGGGTTGTTTTAATTTGAACGGGCACGAATCAAGCGCTTCGAGGTCCCGGTTCAGGATGGCGGCCGCCATGGGCAGAAACAGCCCTTTTTCGATGAGATCGCGGGTGCCGCTCCGAATGTCAGGCATAAATACTCCTTCTTTCTTAAAAAAGAGAACGTTTGTTCTTATTTTATACTCGCTTACACGATATTTCAAGACGGAAAATCTCGTAAACATTTTCGTTTTTTGGAGATAATGTGTAGAATAAGGATAGACAAACTCGTTAAGGAGTATAAACGTTGGAGCATTTTTTATCATATTTGACTGAGGAACAGCTGACGGAATGGTTCCAAAGCTATAGAGCTTTCGGCCCGGCGGCTGCGGCTGTATTGCCTTTTATTGAAGCGTTTCTTCCGTTTTTGCCGCTCGTTGTATTTGTGGTGGCGAATACGAATGCATTTGGTTTGTGGGAAGGTTTTTTTCTGTCATGGCTCGGGTCTGCGTCAGGATCGATGCTGATGTTTTATGCCGTCCGCCGTTTCGGACAGAAAAGAGCTTTCGGTTTCATCCGCAGGCATCAGACCATAAGGCGGATGATGCTCTGGGTTGAGCGGCACGGTTTCGGTCCGCTGTTTATTTTACTTTGCTTCCCCTTTACGCCGTCCGCTGCGGTTCATATCGTTGCCGGTCTGTCACGGGTGGGGGCGCTGCAGTTTATATCAGCAGCCGCGATGGGGAAAATGGTTATGATCTTTATGATCAGTTTTATCGGGTATGATCTTCACGCACTCATTACACAGCCTTTCAGGATGGCGGGCGCCATAATGGTGATCGCGGTGCTGTGGTATGCCGGAAAGCATATCGAACGGCGTTTACAGACGAGAATCAGTCAGCATGAGAAAGACGGAGGGAGACAGGAATCTTGAAAAAACGATTTTGGTTTATAGCCGGCGTGCTTATCGTTGTTTTGGCCATACAATTAAAGAATGCCATTTTTATTGATTATAAAGTCGAAGGAATCAGCATGAATCCGACCTTTAAACAAGGAAATGAGCTGATGGTCAACAAGTTTTCCCATCGTTACAAAACGATCCGCCGTTTCGATATTGTTCTGTTTAAAGGCCCGCACCGCAAAGTGCTGATCAAACGTGTCATCGGGCTCCCCGGCGAGTCAATCGCATACAGGGAGGATCAGCTGTATGTGAATGGAAAACGGGTGGCGGAACCGTTTTTAAAACCGTTAAAGTCATCATTGTCCGCCGGGAGCCATGTGACTGGTGATTATACGCTGAAGGAAACGACCGGGCGCAAAAGCATACCGAAGGGACAATACTTTGTTATTGGCGACAACCGCATATACAGCCTCGACAGCCGTCATTTCGGTCCGATTAAGGATAAAGACATTGTCGGAGTCATCAGTGAATCAGACGCCAAGTGAACGGCGTCTTTTTTTCGGAAATGATTGTCAAAAAGCGGAGGAAAGACTATAATGAAAATTGTTACGCGCGAAACAAAAAAGGAGGTGTTTTATTTTTCATATTTTTGTTACGCGCGCAACAAAAATATGAAAGAGGGCTGATGAAATGAAAACACAGGCTGCCATTATCGGGGGAGGTCCGGTCGGGCTTATGCTTGCATCAGAACTGGCGCTGGCCGGAGTGAAAACGACTGTCATTGAACGATTGAAGAAGACGATGCCGTATTCCAAAGCGCTTATCATGCATCCGCGCACACTTGAGCTTTTTGCCATGAGAGGCATATTGGAACGCTTCTTGGAAAAAGGGACGAAGGTGTCTTCCGGCCATTTTTCCATGCTGGATACACGGCTGGATTTTTCTCGGCTGGATACGAAGCAGAATTATTCGTTAATGCTGCCACAGGCAGAAACGGAGCGGATGTTGGAGGAGTATGCATCAAGTCTCGGCGCAGACATCATCCGCGGGGCGGAAGCGGTGGCTGTCACCCAGACGGATGACGGAGTGGAGACGGTGTTCCGGGACGAAAGCGGAATCCGCACTCTTCACAGCTTATATGCCGCGGGTACAGACGGAGCGGGGAGCATTGTCCGGAAACAGGCGGGCATCGCTTTTTCGGGCACTGATGCCGACTTAACAGGAACCCTTTGTGATGCCGCTTTGAAACATCCGCCCGAATCTTCCTTTTTTTCAACGTGCCGGCTGGAGGGATCGGTTGTGATTATCCCTCTTACGGACGGACTTTTCCGTGTCCTCATCGTTTCTCCGCATGTCCCGCAAAAGCGGAAGGAAGAGCGGGTCACCGAAGATGAGCTGAAAGAAGACCTGCGGCGGATATGCGGCACTGATTTCGGATTGAGTGATCCGGTATGGATGTCGCGGTTCGGCAATGCCGAGCGTCAGGCTGAGCAGTACCGCTCCGGCCGGATTTTTGTGGCCGGGGATGCGGCGCACATTCATTTTCCCGCAGGCGGCCAAGGCCTGAATACGGGGCTTCAGGATGCCGTCAATCTCGGCTGGAAGCTGGCGGCGCAAATGAAGGGAAAAGCGGCGCCTCATCTTCTGGACAGCTATCATCAGGAAAGGCACAGCACAGGAAAAGAAGTGCTGCACAATATCAAAACGCAGATAAAGCTCATGGATTTTACCGAGTCGGGGATGGCATTAAGAGAAACGATGACCGCCTTGCTGGATTTTCAGGAGTCCAACCGTTTATTGGCGGGAAAAGTATCCGCGCTTGATCTGCATTATGAACCGGATGCGGAGCTGCCGCCGCATACCCTGAACGGAAAACGCCTGCCGGATATCGAACTGACCCTTCATGACGGGCGGCCGGCCCGGCTGTATGATTTTCTCCGCAAGGGCGGCTTTGTGCTTCTGTCATTAAGAGGGAGCATTCCCGCCGGTATTGATACGGACAGCGTGGCGGCAGTCAGGGCGGAGCTTGCTGAAACACGTGCCGATTGGAATGACGTCCACACCGTTTTAATCCGGCCGGACGGCCATGCGGCATGGGCAGCCGGCGGCTCGGGACGTGAAGCGGAAGAAGCCGTTCTGGCCGGTTTGGAGAGATGGGGATTATTCATCTGATAACCTTTTTATGCGCCTGTGTGATTGTTTCTTATGTAACAAAACGTTATAGTAAAAGAAACAATCAATACGGAAGGGTGACTCAGCAGTTGGACAGAAGACAGCCAGACCATGCAAAACACATGATTCTTGAAGGGCTGACCGATATTTTTCACGAGCAGGAGAGGTGTCAGGAGGATATCAGGGCGTCGTTGGCCGGACGGATGGATGAACTCCGCGAAGGAAACGGGAAAAAATTACAATTGACCTTGACGGAAATTCACATTTTGTCGTGTATCGGAGATCATGAACCGATCAATGTCACGTCAATAGCGGAAAAAATGAAGACGACAAAGCCGACCGTGTCGAGAAGCTGCGCGAAGTTTTTGGAAGCCGGCTTTCTGCGCAGAACCCGGCTGAGTGACAATAAAAAAGAAGTCTATTTCCGGCTGACTCCTGCCGGGAAAGAGCTGCATTCCCTTCATCATGAATATCATGAATTGATAAAACAGCGGCTCTTGGCGTTTTTAGACCGCTATACAGATGAAGAACTGTTATTTGCTGAACGGCTGTTCCGTGATCTTTCAGCAAACTGGCGGTCTGTAAATGGCGGCGGAGAGCTGTTCAAATAAAAAACACGCATATGGATGCGTGTTTTTTTATTCGGATCATGTTCCTCTTTCTGCCCGGCCTCTTTCGCCGTGTGCCCGTTTCAGCTGAGAAAGGTGGTGCAGCAGCCGATAGAAGGGCGGAAGCATGGCGATGACGAGAACGATCCGGATGACCTGAACCGCGACGACGAAAGTCGAGTCTTCGTGCAGGGTGATCGAAGTCGCCGCCATCTCGGCGATCCCGCCGGGAGAAAAGGCGAGAACAGATGTAATCATGGAGATGCCCGTTAATTTAGAAACCGCAACCGCGCTCAGAATCATGGCGGCGATTAATCCGACGGAAGAAATAAACCCGACGGTCAGCACTCTCGTCACACCGGTGAACATGCTTTTGTACATTTTTGATCCGATTGTGGCGCCGAGAAAAATTTGTGACAGCTGGTTCGCTTCCGGCGGCCACCAGGCCAGCATGTCTTTGCCCGCCAAGGCGGACACGCCGATTTCCGCAGCAGCAACGCCGATCATGCTGCCGAGCAGCCAAGGGGCGGGGAATTTCAGCCGTTTTGCGCCTTTACTTGCAAGCCAGGCAGCTAAAATAAATCCGGCCGTTAACAAGACGGGAATAAGGCCCGGATGTGAAGCTCCTGCTGAAACGGCTCCGGCTGATGTCTGAGCCGCACCGTTTTGTTTGGTAAATAAGAAAATGACGAGAAACGGTATTGTCATGACGACCAAAAGGACGCGCGTCAGCTGAATAAGGCTTACAATCGCGGTGTTTGCGCCGACTTCCTGGGCGATACCCGGCATGGCGGATAAACCGCCCGGCGCCGTTCCTACAAAGCTTGTCATCATGTCCGTCCGGCTGAACCGAAAGAGCACATATCCGGAAACAAGCGCCATCACGATAGAGAAAATCAGCATGAAGCCTACCGGAAGCCAATGCTCCCGTAAAACCGACAGAACGGACAGGTTCAATTTCTGGCCGAGTTCGATGCCGAGGATCATTTGTCCCGCCGCAAGCCATCTGCGGTGAATCCCTCTTCTGTCAGGCGCCATGAACAGCCAGCGGGGCCTCGTCATGGAGAGGATGCAGCCGGCGGCAAGCGTTCCGAGCATCCAGGCGATCGACATCCCTGTAAGCGAAAGAAGAAACCCCCCTGCCGCACTGATGAGAATAAACCAGATATCCGTAAGGAGATGTTTGTCTTTCTTCAATGAAAACCCTTCTTCCTGAAACATTCATATTAAATTGTTAAGCTCGTTAACCTTACTATTACTATAGTATAGATTTTGAGATAAATAAATAATGAATTATTTCTCATAATCCATTCATTTTTCTTATCGAAAACACAAAAAAAGCTCCGGAGATGGGTGAGTGCACCCTACTCCGAAACCTCGCCCGCTTTTCCTTTCCACACAAGCGTCAATCCCAGACCGAGAAATAAAACCACACCTGCGAACAGAAACGGGAAGTGAATATTCATATCAAATAAAATACCGCCCAGAGCCGGGCCGAAAATGGTGCCCAAACTCGTGTATGTTGAGTTCATACCGGCAACAAACCCCTGCTGATTTCCTGCGATCTTCGATAGATAAGTAGTCAGTGCCGGGCGCAGTAAATCAAACGCAAGGAAAATGATGCAGGTGACAGCGAGCACGGGCAAAAACCCTGACATCACCGTAGAAACGAAAGCCAGCACAGCGCCGATGATCAGACAAAGCTGAATGACTTTTTTCTCCCCGAGGAAGTTGACAAGTCTGCCGAACGCGAGCACTTGAATGAGGACTGCCACAATGGAGCTGAACGTAATAATAATGGCGATATCCTTTGGCGTGAAGCCGAATTTATGGTTTGTAAATAAGCTGAATACCGTTTCGTACGCCGACAGCCCGAATGCCAAAACAAAAACGATGATAAAGGCGATCAAGTAGCTTGGATGAATCGACTTTTTCAAATCTTTTAAGAAGGTTGATTCTTTGGCGCTTTCCATCTGCTTTGCGCGTTCTTCTTTAGTTAACGGCTCTTTCAGCATAAAGACAGAGGAAATCACTGCGATAAATGCAATTCCCGCCGCAAAGAAAAACGGCATACGAACGCCGTGATCGGCAATAAATCCTCCTATGCCGGGCCCGATGATAAACCCTGTGCTGATGGCGGCAGATACATAGCCCATCGCCTTCGATCTTTCCTGCACCGTCGTAATATCTGCGACATACGCTGTAACGGCGGGCATGATAAAAGCGGCACTGATGCCCCCCAGCACCCTTGCGAAATATAAAATGGAGACATGTGTGCCCAATCCGAAGGTCAGCTCGGATAATGCGAACAAAAACAGTCCGGCGAGAATCATGATTTTTCTGCCGAAACGGTCAACCCATCTCCCCGCAATGGGAGATGCAATTAATTGCGCGACGGCGAAGGCAGCGACAAGGTATCCCATTGTGCTGCCCGTCAAGTGCATCACATTCATAAACAGCGGCATAACGGGAATGATCAATCCGATGCCTAAAAACGCAATAAATATGTTGCTTAATAAGATGATGAGTACAGCCTTTTGTTCTCTGATCGGTTTTTGCATGTTGTTTCTCCTTTGTCAGCTGTCATTCAGTTTATCAGCGTTGATCGACCCGTGAATAAACACGGAGATGGCTTCTTTTTGCAATTCGATTCTTTGCTGAATGGTATCGTTTTTATATAACACATCTAAACCGTAGAAGACGGATAGCAGGATTTTTACTTTTGATTCGACATGATGAATGGACCAGCTTCCGTCTTGATTTCCTTCTTCTAAGATCTCTCTCATCACATCGTCATATTCAATATCAATTTTGTTGAGCCGCTTTACGACCTCCTCTGACGTAAACGCACTCGCATAAAACTCTTCACTTGCTCTCATAAGCGGGTAATTGATGCTCATCCGGCTGAGCAGCTCCGCAAAGCCCGTCAGCTTTTCGGCAGCATCTTTCAGATCAGCTTCCATTTCCCTCCACGTCTCGATCATCACACGGTGATCCTCTTCCATGATATGAAGAAACAGAAACTCTTTTCCTTTAAAATGGTGATAAAGATTGCCTTTACTGATCTCGGCCGCCTCTAAAATATCCCGAATCGATGTTTCTGAATATCCTTTTTTTGCAAATAAGTCACGCGAAGCGGATACGAGCCTGTTCTTCGTCTTTTCGCTCTTTCCGGCACCGCCTTTTGTATTTGTCACTTCACACAGATCCTTTCCGCCTCATTCATATCGTTGTCCCGGCAAAGCGGGGCTCGGTTCGTTTAAAACCGACCAGTTGGTTTATTTTATTATAAAGGGTTTTTGCTGACTATACAATGAAGAAGTTATCCATTGTTTAGTGGAAGTATAAAAACGGCTCGAAAAATAAACCCCATTCTCTCCTGTTGAAAGAACGGGGTTTGCCGTCTATGACTCCCAGCGGGGAGCGTCTGAATCGTTATTTTCCGGTATTTACCTCGGTGTAGCTTGTGTTCGGCGAGTTTGATACCGTTCCCCCTGTATGGTGGAAAGGAGAGTGGGCCATATCGTATAAAAACCAGACGGCATGACGCTGCTCGTCAAATGCCGTGCGGGCAAATAACCGTTTCGCTTCCGGATGCACGGCTCTATCGGATGCCTGTAAATAAAAATCATTCGTTTTCTGCTCATCATAAAACGCCGCCCTCAGTCCTTCTCTGTATGTGTGCGGACAATGCTCCGTCTGTTTCGGCGTCAACTGTTTTCCGGTAATTGACGTATACAGTGAAGAGAAAGCGTGCATGTGGCGCACTTCTTCCTCTCTGATATGTTCGATTCGTCTTCTGATTTCTGCGGTCGGCGCTTTTTCGGCTAATATTGAGTAGCAAATCACAGCGCTGTATTCACCG
Organism: Bacillus sp. R45; assembly: GCF_021729365.1. Classification (NCBI taxonomy): domain Bacteria; kingdom Bacillati; phylum Bacillota; class Bacilli; order Caryophanales; family Bacillaceae; genus Bacillus; species Bacillus sp. R45. The sequence continues at coordinate 1,022,204 of NZ_CP091421.1, forward strand.
TTTATGGATTTTACCAGATCCTTTATAAGCACAGAATCGTCACTGCAGATGGCTGTATAATGAAAAAAATTCTCGTGCATTGGACTCACCCCCGGATGTTTATAGGGTATTATACGGCGGCAGCCCGTGACATGTGCGGATGTCATTTTTATTCTTGATCCAGCGGCGATGTAATATGGTCGTCGTATGTGTCGACAAAAAGCCGGCCGTTGCTTCCGCGCACAGCGTATACGACGTCTTCCGGTTTGAGGTTTCTCTTATCCAATTCTTCTCTCAGCCATTTTTCCGATACGTGGTTTTCTTCCAGATTTTTCATTACCAGCCGGCCGTCCATAATCAGCTCAACGGCAAAGTTCTTTTCATGTCCGGCGAAGATGCCGAGATCCTGTCTTGTAACGGGCGCAAATTCCGGTTTGACCTCCACTGACATGCTGCCGTTTGTTTCAATGATGGCAGTCTGAACCTGAGAAATGTCAAATACATCATTTTCACGAAGCTGCTGGTTCAAGTAGTCGAGGGTATAGCGCATCTTTTTCATATTATGCTCAAGTATTTTTCCGTTTTGAATGATAATGGTCGGTTTGCCTGCAAAGAAACCCCTGGCAGTTCTGTTTTTCATAGAAAGATATGCGACAAGATAAATGATAACCACAAAAATCGTGTAAGCACTGACAGTAAAATGAATCGGCAGTTTTGTATTAAACGACAGATTGGCTGTGATGGCGCCGAGCGAGATGGCCGCAATGAAATCAAAAAGCGTCATCTGTGAAATGGTTTGTTTTCCGAGTATACGGGCGCCGATAAACAGAATGCTGAACGACAGAATCGTTCGCACAATCACTTCGGGATATTCTGACATCATATTTAATCCTTTTTTTCTTTAATTTGGTCAAAAACGATATGTTTTAAAACAGTCATCCCGTTTTTACCAGCAGATGAGATTGGTCATTTTCGTCAACTTTCGATAAAATGTAGAAAGATAAAAAGAGAGGGGTCTTCTAATTTGGGTGTTGAGTTTTTAGTAGGCAGATCGGGGAGTGGGAAAACGAGGCTGATTATCGACAGCATTCAAGATGAACTGCGCCGGGAGCCGTTCGGGAAACCGATCATTTTTCTAGTCCCGGATCAAATGACGTTTTTAATGGAATATGAGCTTGCTAAAACGCCGGATATCGGCGGCATGATACGCGCTCAAGTGTTCAGTTTTTCGCGTTTGGCGTGGCGCGTGCTTCAGCATACCGGGGGCATGAACCGTCCGTTTGTGACGACGACGGGTGTGCAGATGCTTTTAAGGAAACTGATTGAAGAACATAAGCACGATTTTAAAGTGTATCAAAAAGCGAGTGACAAAGCCGGATTCACTGAGCAGGTGGAACGGATGCTGACAGAGTTTAAGCGATACTGTATTGAGCCTGAAGACGTCCGCCGCATGGCGGAAAGCGGAACGGCGTCAGAGTATCGCGGAGAGCGGGTGCTGTCTGAAAAACTTCATGACTTAGGCATTTTATATCAGCAGATGGAAAGAAGCCTCGCCGGACACTATTTGCATTCGGAGGATTATTTGACGCTGCTCGCTCAGCAGATTCCTTTGGCGGACGTTGTAAAAGGCGCCCGTGTTTACGTCGACGGATTCTATCAATTTACGCCGCAGGAATTAAGGGTGCTGGAGCAGCTGATCATGTATGCTGAACATGTCACATTCTCGCTGACGGCGGACAGCCCTTCGGCGGAACAGGCACCGGATGAGCTCGATCTGTTCAGAATGACGGGAAGCACTTACTATAAGCTTTATCAGACGGCAAAGGAATTGAATGCCGATATTTCCTGCAAGGAACTGCATGGCACGAAGCGGCATCGGCATGTGCCGGAGCTTGCCTGTATAGAGTCGCAGTACGATGTGCGTCCCGCCGCCGCGTATACCGGCGGACAGGAAGCTTTTACCGTCATGCAGGCGCAAAACAGAAGAGCTGAGCTCGAAGGTATTGCCCGGGAAATTCAATCGCTTGTCCGGGACGGAGGATACCGGTACAAAGATATGGCGATTCTCATCCGTCAGCCGGAAGATTATAAAGATTTGCTGAAGGAAGTGTTTGCCGATTACGGGCTTCCTTATTTTATTGACGGAAAAGCTTCTATGCAGCATCACCCGCTTATTGAATTCATCCGTTCAAGCCTGGATGTCGTGAAGGGGAACTGGAGATATGAAGCGGTGTTCCGCTGTGCGAAAACCGAACTGTTATTCCCGCTTGATCAGCCGGAGCAGAAAATAAGAGAGCAGGTAGATCAGCTTGAAAATTACTGTATCGCCTACGGCATTAAAGGGGAGCGCTGGACGAACGGCGAGCGGTTTGTATACAGGCGCTTCGTATCGCTCGATGAGGATTTCGCGCAGACGGATCAGGAAATCGAGATGGAACACATGCTGAATGAGACGAGAGAGTGGATAGCTGCACCCCTTATCCGGCTGCAGAACCGGATGAAAAAAGCGAAAACGGTTCAAAGCATGGCGGAGGCTCTTTATCTCTTTTTGGAAGATACCGATGTTCCCCTGAAGCTGGACCGGAAAAGGCAGCGTGCCGAAGAGGCCGGAAACATGATCGAAGCGCAGCAGCACGGCCAGGCGTGGGATGCCGTTATCCAGCTTCTCGAGGAGTTTGCCGGCATGATGGGTGAAGATGAAATATCTTTGGCGCTGTTCCAGCAAATGCTTGAAACGGGAACGGAATCGCTTCATTTTTCTTTAATTCCTCCTGCGCTTGACCAAGTATTTGTAGGGAATATGGATCTCTCAAGAATATACGGCACGTCCTGCACATTCGTCATCGGGGCCAATGACGGCGTTCTTCCGGCGCGCCCGGATGAAAACGGCGTGCTGTCTGATGATGACCGGGAGTGGCTGAAAGCGGTCGGAGTGGAGCTGTCTTCCGCGGGGCGTGAGCGGCTGCTTGATGAGCATTTTCTCATCTATATGGCGCTGTCGAGTCCGTCTGACCGTCTTTATGTGTCATACCCGATTGCCGATGCGGAAGGAAAAACGCTCCTGCCGTCAATCGTTGTAAACAGGCTTGGCGAGCTGTTTCCCGATCATCAGGAAAAGCTGTCAGCGGCTGATCCCGAGCAGGTAAGCGAAGAAGAGCAGCTTCAGTATCTCGTCAATAAACAGGTGGCTCAGACGTATACGGCAAGTCAGCTCAGGCTGTGGACAAGAGAGTACGAGATCAGTGACGTATGGTGGAGCGCATACAATGTGCTGATGAAAGAGTCTGATCACCAGCGTGCGAAAAAGCTGTTTTCAAGCCTGTTTTTCCGCAATGAGGCGAAGCGTCTTGAACGGCCTGTTTCGCGCCAGCTTTACGGCGAGCATATTAAAGGAAGCGTCTCCCGGATGGAGGCGTTTAATGCCTGCCAGTTTTCTCATTTTGCATCTCACGGGCTGCAATTAAAAGAGCGGCAGTTTTTCAAGCTGGAAGCGCCGGATATCGGCCAGCTGTTTCACTCCAGTCTGAAGCTGATTTCAGACCGGCTTCGTGAGCAGAAGTTGGAATGGCGCGATCTGACGAAAGATCAGTGCCGGAATTTCTCCTATGAAGCGGTGGAACGGCTTGCGCCAAAGCTGCAAAAAGAGATTCTGCTCAGCTCAAACAGACACTTTTATGTGAAGGAAAAACTGCAGAAGATCGTCACGCGTGTTTCTGGCATATTAAGCGAGCATGCGAAGGCGAGCGGTTTCGTCCCGGTCGGTCTTGAACTCGGTTTCGGCGGAAGCGGACCGCTGCCTCCGCTCACTTTCACGCTGAAAAACGGCTGTACGATGGAACTCGTCGGACGGATCGACCGCGTGGATAAAGCGGAAAGTTCAAAAGGCCTGCTGCTGAGAATCGTTGATTATAAATCAAGCGACAGGGGGCTTGATCTGGCTGAGGTGTATTACGGGCTCGCTCTGCAAATGCTCACATATCTTGACTTATCGATTACACATTCTGCGGATTGGCTCGGCATGAAAGCGACCCCGGCAGGCGTTTTGTATTTCCATATCCATGATCCGATGATTCAGGCCAGTCTGCCGATGGGGCTTGATGAAATCGAGCAGGAAATTTTCAAGAAATTTAAAATGAAAGGCCTTCTCCTCGGTGACCGGGAGGCGATCAGCCTGATGGACACGACTTTGGAGGAAGGGCGTTCAAATATCGTCAATGCCGGTTTGAAAAAGGACGGGTCTTTAAGATCCGACTCAGCGGCGGTCAGCGAACAGGACTTTCATCTGCTGACAGACCATGTGCGGCGGACATTTGAACAGGCGGGCGAAGCGATAACGGACGGGCTTGTGTCCATTACCCCGTATAAGCTGAAAGATAAGACGCCTTGTACGTACTGTGCGTTTAAATCGGTGTGCCAGTTTGATGAGTCGCTTAAGGAAAATGAATACCGCAGCCTGAAAGCGGAAAAAGACGGCACCATACTGGATTGGCTGAAAAAGGAGGCGGATGATGATGCAAATTCCTAAACCGAAAGACAGCATATGGACGGATGACCAATGGAGCGCCATCGTTTCTTCCGGCCGCGATATTCTTGTCGCTGCCGCAGCCGGATCAGGTAAAACGGCCGTGCTCGTGGAACGGATGATCAGAAAGATAACCGCGGAGGAAGATCCTGTTGATGTTGACAGGCTCCTTGTGGTGACCTTTACAAACGCCTCAGCAGCGGAGATGAAGCATCGGATCGCTGAAGCATTAGAAAAAGAGCTCGCCAAAAATCCGGGATCTCTGCATATCAGACGGCAGCTCTCTCTATTAAATCGGGCGAGCATTTCGACGCTTCACTCTTTCTGTCTGCAAGTGCTTAAAAAATATTATTATATGATTGATCTTGACCCCGGTTTTCGGATGGCTGACCAGACGGAAGGCGAATTGCTCGGAGACGAAGTGCTTGATGAGCTGTTTGAAGATGAATACGCAAAAGGGAATCAGGCGTTTTTTGAGCTTGCGGACAGATATACGACAGACAGGCATGATCTGGATCTTCAAGACCTTGTCAAACGGGTGTACGAGTATTCCCGGTCGCATCCTGACCCGGAAGCGTGGCTGCAGAGCTTTGTCCGCTTGTATGACGTGACGGAAGAAAGCAAAATGGAAGAGCTTCCGTTTTACCAGTATGTGAGAGAAGATGCGGAAATGGCGCTCTTCGGGGCAAAACAAAAGCTTGAGAAGGCGCTTGAACTGACAAAAGCGCCCGGCGGGCCGGCCCCGCGCGCTGGTAATTTTCTGGATGACCTTCAGCAGATAGAAGAGCTGATCAGCTGCCGGCATGACTTCGATGCGCTGTATGAACGGGTCCCCGCAGTCTCATTTAAGCGGGCGAAGCCGGTAAAGGGTGATGAATTTGACAAAGCGCTTTTGGACGAAGCGACCGATTTGCGAAACGGCGCGAAGAAACTGATCGAAAAGTTAAAGACCGATTACTTTACAAGAAGTCCGCAAGATCACTTGAAGAGTTTAACAGATATGAAGCCTGTCATCGAAACGCTCGTTCAGCTCGTGATATCGTACGGAAAACGATTTGAAGCGGCGAAACAAGAAAAATCAATTATTGATTTCTCAGATTTGGAACATTACTGCCTGGCGATTCTAACTGCGGTTGATGAAGAAGGCCGGCGGGTGCCGAGCGAAGCGGCCGTTTATTATCAAGACCAGTTTCATGAAGTTCTGGTTGATGAATATCAAGATACCAATCTTGTGCAGGAGTCTATCCTGCAGCTTGTGAAAAGCGGGGATGAAGAGGCGGGAAATCTGTTTATGGTAGGCGACGTTAAACAATCGATCTACCGTTTCAGACTTGCTGAGCCGCTGCTGTTTCTCGGGAAATATAAAAGGTTTACAGAAAGCGGGGAAGGCGCGGGGCAGAAAATTGACCTGAACCAAAATTTCCGCAGCCGTTCCGATATTTTGGACAGTACGAATTTCTTGTTTAAGCAGCTGATGGGCGGAAAAATCGGCGAAGTGGACTACGATGAACAGGCGGCATTGAAGCTCGGCGCATCGTATCCGCCGAATGACGCGGCAAAAACGGAACTGCTGCTGATTGACAGCGCTGATGACGCAGACAGCTCCGAGGATGCCGAAGACTTTGAAACCGTGCATTGGGAAGCGAAAGCGATAGCCGGGGAGATCCGAAAGCTTGTCTCATCTCCGTTTAAGGTCTATGACGGGAAAACAAAAACACACCGGAATATCCAGTACCGGGATATCGTGATTTTGCTGCGCTCCATGCCGTGGGCGCCGCAATTAATGGAAGAGCTGAAAAACCAGGGCATTCCGGTGTACGCCAATTTGACGTCGGGTTACTTTGAAGCCGTGGAGGTGGCTGCGGCGCTTTCAGTCTTGAAGGTGATTGATAATCCGTATCAGGATATTCCGCTTGCTTCCGTGCTGCGCTCGCCCATCGTCGGCTGTGACGAAAATGAACTTGCGCTGATACGCCTTGAAAAGAAAAAAGCGCCGTTTTATGAAGCGCTGAAAGCATATATAGCGAACGCTGACAGACATGATGAACTGTATCAAAAACTGAGAACCTTTTATGACAGTCTGCAAAAGTGGCGGTCATTTTCGACGAATCATTCGGTGTCTGAGCTGATTTGGGAAGTATACCGCGATACCGGATATTTTGACTATGCAGGCGGCATGCCCGGCGGAAAGCAGCGCCAGGCCAATCTGCGCGTCTTGTATGACCGGGCGCGCTCGTACGAAGCGACGGCGTTCCGCGGGTTATTCCGCTTTTTGCGGTTTATTGAACGGATGCAGGAGCGCGGCGATGATCTGGGGACCGCCCGTGCGCTCAGCGAGCAGGAGGATGTCGTTCGGCTGATGACGATCCACAGCAGCAAAGGACTTGAATTTCCCGTCGTTTTCACCGCCGGACTCGGCAGAAGTTTTAATATGATGGATCTCAACAAATCATACCTGCTTGATAAAGAGCTCGGTTTCGGCACGAAGTATATTCATCCGGAACTCAGAATCAGCTATCCGACTCTTCCGCTTGTGGCGATGAAGAAAAAGATGCGCAGAGAGCTCTTATCCGAAGAATTGCGTGTATTGTATGTGGCGCTGACCAGAGCGAAGGAAAAGCTGTTTCTCGTCGGTTCCTGCAAAAACCGGGAAAAACAGCTGGCCAAATGGCAGGCGCAAGCAGACCGGGCCGATTGGCTTCTTTCTGAATTCGACCGCTATCAGGCGTCATCTTATTTGGACTTTATCGGGCCGGCGCTCATCCGCCACCGTGACATGGAGGCGCACAGGACGCCGGGACTTTCTTCGACTGAGGATATCGCGCGCGACCCGTCGCGTTTTCACATCCGGATGCTTCAGCAAAGTGAATTGCTGGAAGAGAATCCAAAAGAACGTGCTGAAGAAAAGAGCAAACGTCTCAAGGCGATACAGCAGGGCGAGCCGATTCCTGGTTCGTTTTCATTTGATGATCAGGCGCGCCGTCTGCTTGAATGGGAATATCCGTACCGAGAGCTGACGGCTATCAGAACGAAGCAGTCAGTTTCTGAGCTGAAGAGAAAGCAAGAGTACGAGGATGAATACAGCGGCCGCTCTCTCATCAAACCGTCAGGAGACACGCTTTTATACAGGCGTCCCGGTTTTATGATGAAAAAAGGGCTGACAGCCGCCGAAAAAGGGACGGCGATGCATACGGTGATGCAGCACATACCGCTGACGCACATTCCGACTGCCGAAGAAGCAGAGCGGACGGTCCGGATGCTTTACGAAAAAGAGCTGCTGACAGAAGAGCAGCAGGAAGCCATTGATATAGAAGAAATTGTCCGGTTTTTCGGAACTGAAATCGGTAAAGATCTTCTCGGGGCGCTGCGGATTGACCGGGAAGTGCCGTTCAGTATGGCGCTTCCGGCCGGCGAGGTGTACAAGGATGCCGAAACGGCCGGTGAACCGCTGCTCGTACAAGGGATTATTGACTGCCTCTACGAAACTGCGGACGGTCTCTATTTGCTGGACTATAAAACAGATCGGATAGAGGGGAAATTCCGGAATGGATTTGAAGGCGCGGCCCCGATTCTGCAAAAAAGATATGAAACACAAATCGAATTGTATACAAAAGCGGTTGAACAAATTACAAAAACGAAAGTGAAAGGGCGTGCGCTCTATTTCTTCGATGGAGGCCACGTTCTTACACTGTAACAAGATCCGAAGCTCCTTTTTGGAGCGGATCTTTTTTTCTATCAAAAAGTGAGGTGAATGCGGTATGCGCATTTTACATACAGCTGACTGGCACCTCGGCAAAACGCTGGAAGGCAGAAGCCGGCTGAGCGAGCAGGCCGAAGTACTGGAAGAGCTGAATACCATTGTCAAGGAAGAAAACATTGATGCGGTCATTATGGCGGGGGATGTATTCGATACGGTCAACCCGCCTGCGCTCGCTGAACAATTGTATTACGAAAGTCTTTCCGCGCTTTCTGACGGCGGAAAACGCCCGGTTGTCGTCATTGCCGGAAACCATGACAATCCCGACAGGCTGGCGGCGGCTTCTCCGTTAACAAATGAGCGCGGCATTCATTTAATCGGCTATCCGCGGACAGAACCCGTCCATATTGAGGTGCCGTCGGCGGACGAGCTGTTAGCCGTAGCCGCGCTGGCATATCCGTCAGAGGCGAGATTAAACGAAGTGCTTTCTGATACGTTTGAGGAAAAGCTTCTTCGCGATCATTACGATGTGAAAATCAGAGAGGCGTTTGCTCACATGTGCGGACTGTGCCGGAACGATGCCGTGAAAATCGCGGCGAGCCACATTTATGTCGCGGGGGGAAATCAGACCGATTCAGAGCGTCCGATTGAAGTCGGGGGCGCTTACACGGTCGCCGCTGACAGCCTGCCGGCTGATGCGGCTTACGTGGCTCTCGGCCATCTCCACCGTCCGCAAACGATCAAGCGCGCCAAGACGGCTGCCCGTTATTCAGGCTCTCCGCTCGCATACAGCTTTTCGGAAGCCGGTTATGCCAAATCGGTGACGGTGGTAGAAGCGAAGCCCGGCGGAAAAGCGAAGTGGGAAGAGATTTTCCTGTCTTCCGGTAAACCGCTCGTCAAATGGAAAGCGCAGGGGCTGAGCGAGGTTCACGGCTGGCTTGATGAAGGGCGTGACCGGAATGCCTGGATCGATCTTGATATCCATTTGACGGATCAGCTTTCTCTCGAGGAAATTCATCGGCTGAGAAAGGCGCATCCCGGCTTTATCCATATCAGGCCGGTTTTTGAAGAAAAAGAGACCGAAAATGACCGGATTGAAGTGAAACACACATCAATTGAGGATCGATTTAAGAAGTTTTATGAAAAACAAACGGGCGGCGGCGTGCCGGATGAGGAGATGGTCAAGCTGTTTTTAGAGCTTGCGTCAGCAGATGATGAGGAGGATGCGACATGAAGCCGATTCTGTTAACGATAAAAGGGCTCCACAGCTTCAGGGAGGAACAGACCATTGATTTTGCCGGACTGTCAGGAGCCGGGGTGTTCGGGATTTTCGGGCCGACCGGAAGCGGAAAATCGTCGATCCTTGATGCCATGACACTCGCTTTATACGGAAAAGTGGAGCGCGCCGCAAATAATACGCACGGCATTCTGAATCATGCCGAAGATCAGCTTGCCGTCTCATTTACATTCGCGCTTCAATCCGGCCACCGGGTTTCCTACAAGGTCGAGCGCGTTTTTAAGAGAACGGATGAAACGAAAGTAAAAACCGCCCTCTGCCGGCTGATTGAAATCAAAGACGAACAAACGGTGCTGGCCGATAAAGCGAATGAAGTGAACAAAAAGGTAGAGGAGCTTCTTGGCCTGACCATTGACGACTTTACAAGAGCCGTCGTTCTGCCGCAAGGAAAGTTTGCCGAGTTTCTGTCGCTTAAAGGCGCGGAAAGAAGACATATGCTCCAGCGCCTGTTTAATCTGGAACAGTACGGGGACAGGCTTGTCAAAAAATTGCGGCGGCGGGCGCAGGAAGCGGCAGCGAAAAAAAATGAAATGCTGGCCGAACAATCCGGCCTCGGAGACGCAGGAGAAGATGCGCTGAAGCTGGCTGAACAGCAGTTTCACGAAGCGAACGAACGGCTTGAAGCAGCTGAGAAGAAACGGGTCCGGGCAAAAGAGCGTTTTGAAAATCACCAGGAAATTTGGAACTTGCAGACAGAAAGAGATGAATATGAGCGCCGGGAGAAAAAGCTTGAGGAAAGACGCCCGTACATCACGGATTTGACTGAGCGTCTTAAAGAGGCGGAAACAGCTCTCGCCCTTGAGCCGTACGCAGACCGCTGCACCGAAGCCGTCCGCCGGAAGCAGCGCGCCGAACAGGAACACGAACTGGCCAAACGGAAATCAGAGGCGGAAACCGTTTCATTTACCCGGCAAAATGAAGCCTATGAAGCATGGCGCGCCCATAAGGCCGAACAGGAGCCGAAACTTGTCAAGGAAGAAGAGCTGTATCAAAGACTTTCAGCCATTGAACAAAAACTGCTTGAAGCGAAAAAAGAAGCGGAAAAAACAAATGCGGAGCACAGCAAAAAAGAGGAAGAATACGAAGCCGCCTCGAAACAGCTGGCCGCAGTGAAAGACCGCCTGACCCGCGGCCAAAACAGGCAGAATGAGCTGAAAGAAGAGCTGAAAGCAGTTCAGGTGACCGCCGATGAACGGAAAAAATGCCAGACCGCAGCACAGCTGGCGGCGGGCTTTCAGCAGACACAGGAACAAATCACGAAAGAGCGGGCCAATCTGACAACGCAGCTGAAAAACGTGGAGAAGCTCAACAGAGAAAGCGAGTCGCTCACAGCGAAAGCGAAAACGGAAGAGGAAGACATTACGCGCGCTTATCAAACGCTGCAAACCGTTTACCATATGGTCTGTGAAACGGAACGTTCACTGAAAGCCGCAGCCGAACGGGCTGAAAAAACGCAAGCCGATCTCCGCAGGCGCTCAGAGGAAGCGAGAACGGCTGCATTAACAAAAGAATTATCGGAAAAACTGATCGAAGGAAAGCCTTGTCCTGTATGCGGCTCGACGCAGCATGACCGCCCGCGTTCCGCTCATGAAACATTCTCGCCTGATACCGCTGTGCAGGAACATTTGCAGCAGGTGGAAGCACTGCTTTCTGAGGCGGCGGCTCTTTCTCAGGAAGTGCTGACAGCCAAGGTTGCATTAGAAGAACAGTCGGGGCGTTTTACCGAAGAATGTCCGTTTCTGCAAAGCGCCCGGGTTCCGGAGCTGGAAGCCGCTTCTTCCATCAGCGGACGCCCGCTTGATGAAGCGTTCAGCGCCGTCCGCTTGGAATGGAAACAAATGAAACAGGATATGCTGTCGGTAAAAGAGAAGGTCACAAGACTGATCAGCGCGCATCAGCAGACGGTAAAACAAGCTGAGCAGCTTGCCGAACGAATCCGCTACGAGGAAAAAGAAGCCGACCGTCTCAGACATTCATTAGAAGAGCTTGAATCGCTGTCAGAAAGCCGATTGAATCAGTACAACGAAGTCTGCGGTGATATTCCGCCAAACCGGATTGACGCCTGGCAGGCTTCGATAGATGAGAAGGACAGGCAGGCAGAAGAATGTGAGAAGCGCATTGAAACAAGCATCGCATTCCTCAAGGAACATGAAGAGGAGAAAGAACGCCTGCAGGAGATGAAGCATCGGCTTGAACGGGAACGGCTCGAGCTTCACTATGCGTCTGAGCGCCTGCAGCAGGTGATTGACGGATATGAACAAGAGCTCGGAACAGCAGCTGAAGAAACATCAATTTCCGCAAAGCTTGAAGCGGTGCGGCAGGAATTACAGCTGTTAAAATCAAAAGAACAGTCCCTATTCGATGCGCTGAAGCAGGCGCAGCAATCGCTGAATGACGCAAAAGGCCGGGAATCAGGGAGTCTCATGTCACTCAGGGATGCTGAGGCCTCTCTTGAGAAAGCGCAAAACGACTGGCGCGTGAGGTCACAAGACACCGGGTTTACCGAACCGGACCAAGTTAAAAAAAGTCTGCTTCCGCAAGGGCGTGCAGAGGAAATGAAAAAAGAAATTGATGAGTTTCTGGACACCTCAAAACAGCTATCGGCAAATATCAGCCGTGTTACTGATAAATTAGCCGAGCGCCGGATATCGGAGGAAGAATGGACAGCATCCGTTTCTCTGCTGAAGCAGGCAGAGGCTGAGTCAGGCGCCGCCATGGAGGAAAAAGGAGCACAGGCAAAAGCCTTCGCGGTTATGCAAAAACAGCATAAGCGCTTTAAAGAGATTGAAGCCGAACTGAAAAGCTGGCAGACACAGATTGACAGGCTTGATAAGCTCCAGTCTGTATGTAAAGGCAATACATTCGTCGAATTTTTAGCGGAAGAACAGCTGGAAAGCGTGGCTCGGGACGCCTCTGCCCGTCTCGGAGCGCTGACAAGGCAGCGGTATGCCATATTAGTCGATTCAGAAGGCGGTTTCGTCATGCGTGATGACGCGAACGGAGGCGTCAAACGGCCTGTATCAAGCCTTTCCGGCGGGGAGACGTTTCTGACATCGCTGTCGCTTGCGCTTGCCTTGTCCGCCCAGATTCAGCTGCGGGGGCAATACCCGCTGCAATTCTTTTTCTTAGATGAAGGATTCGGGACTCTTGACCAAGGGCTCTTAGACACCGTTGTCACAGCGCTCGAAAAGCTGCAATCGGACAACTTATCCGTCGGAGTGATCAGCCATGTGCAGGAGCTGAGAGCGCGTCTGCCGAAAAAATTAATCGTTCATCCGTCCGAACCGGGCGGGAAAGGCACCCGGGTCACATTGGAGATCATGTAGAAAGGAGAAGGAATTATGGCCGATTCTGCCGAGGGCACATGTGAATTATGCGGCCGCCATCATGTGCGGCTGACGGAACACCACTTAACGCCTAAGGAAGAAGGCGGGACATTCCTTCCGACCGCAATGCTCTGCATCCCTTGTCATAAACAGGTTCACGCGCTCTATACGAATCAGGAGCTTGCGGCAAGGCTCGCGGGAATAGAAGAGCTGCGGCGTGACCCGAAACTCGCGCGGTTTGTGAAATGGATCAGAAAACAGCCGCCGGAAAAGCTTGTAAAAACAAAAAAAGCAAATGAACGAAAATAACGCTGAACCAAAAGCAGCCCTCTTCTGAAAGAGCGGCTGCTTTTTAGGCGTTTCCGACCACATTTTGATCGCTGACATCGGGGTCTATATAGTTTGTCGCATTGACAACGTTGTTTAATAACAGGAAATCTCCGGTATTGCCTGCTCCCGAACCGAGCGCAGATTTAGAAGAGCTTTTTGGAGAAAGGTAAAAGGAATCACCAAAGTTTACGACTCCGCCCGATATGGAATTGATAGCTATAGGTCCGGTAATTGCTGGCATAAACGACACCCTTTATAGAAGTCTCACCGTCATTATATGTCAGGGCTGCTGTGATTGTGAGCTTGGCGTGAAGATCTGCCTAATATGTTTCAGCCGCGAATCTCCCAGAACGACCGACGTCGATCCGATTTGAACCACGGACGCTGACGATACCCCTTGAACTTTTACATTCCTTACCCGAATTGAAGGATTTTCATGGCAGAATGCGCTTTGGACTCCCGTTTCCGGTAACGGCATGACGGCCGGCTGCCGAAAGATCTGGTATTCTTTTTTGTTAAATGAGCCTTCATCATCTCTGTATACAGCAAGACTGCGCTGATCGGCCAATACTTTGATCCGCATATTGATTTCATTCGTATCGCCTGCTTGAAAGACACTCGCAATCCCGACTGAATTGATTTTGGCGTTCCGGAGGCGTGAAATGCGCTTTAACATTATTCCGGCGCCAGCGGCACATAAGGCCCGATAATAAGAGATTCCGGAGGCGTGTCAAAGATGGAAGACAGATAGACGGAATCGGTGTCGCCGATTAATAATAAGGAAGAACTGGATACACCGGTAGACCGGATGTCGCCGACTTCAATATTCCGGTTAATCACTGTAAAAATCATGACGGATCATCACCTTTCATTTCACCAGGTATGTGTTTAATAAAGTGCTCGACGGCCCTGACAATATCACGCTTCACATGTTCGGCAATCTGCTCGGCATATTGCGCGGGCGCCGTATTTTCTTCTTTCGGGACATGGGACAGATAATACTGAATCCGGCTGTCCATCTGCTTTCTGATATCTTCAATAATATGATATTTGTTCGTTTCGTCCAGCCTGCTCTCATACTGAGTTTCGAGCTGCTCTAAAAGCGCGGGGATTTCTTCATTCAGGTACATATCGACGTTTTGACGGATTTGCTGCATTTGCTGGCCCGCCTGTTCCTGCTGCATCATTCCGACCTGCGGAGATGTCTGGCCGACTTCGAAGTTTTGCACGGCATTCGGATCAGTCGGATTCAATCCGATATTCAGCGTTCCTTCCAGCCGTTCAATTTTCAGCTGATCAAATTTATACTCGAGCCGATCGATTCTTGTAGAAGGCTGCTGCTTCAGCGTTGAAATTTCATTTTGGAATTCTTTCAGCTGCCGTTCGAGCTCCTGAATCTGCTGCGCCTGCTGCTGGACGAAAGAATTTAAATTCTGCAGGTAGGATGAAACGGATTGATCATACATGACATTCACCTCGCGTCTCGTTTCCTTCATTAAAACTACCGGCTTGGCGGCTGGAGCGGTACAAATGATGAGGTGCCGGGACCTCCCCCTGTTGTTACAGCCTGCTGCCCCGCGGTGACAGGCGGCGCCGGCTCAACATAACTCCCTGTATTGTACAGATTGGAAAGAGATTTAATTGAACCGGCGCTTCCGATTTGCAGTATGGAGGAATTGCTGACAGATTCTACACGCATGTAATTGATATGGATCGACTGATTGACGTAAAAATTCATACGGCGCCTCCTTTATGCGTTTCCTGCCATCGGCTGATCGATTACATCATTATCGTACACATTCGTTGAATTCCTGTAATTCGTCAGTGTGAGATTGTCTCCGGTATTGAAGCTGCCCGCTCCGGCAAATGTCTTAACCTCTGCTTTTGGAGAAATGGTGATGCAGTCGCCTATATGAACGACTCCGCTCGTACCGACGGCATTAATTTTAAACGCTCCGACAATTGCGGGCATACGAGCACATCCTTTTCGTGAAGATTTTCATGACTGCACTCCAGGAGCTTATCTGGGCTGCCTGCCTAAAATAGCTTATGACAAATGCACATTTTTGTGAGCGGAAAAAACTTTAGACGTAAAAAACACCGGCACTTTACAGATGCCGGGTCTTATACATAAATGATACAGATTTATATACATATCACGTTTATGAGAAAGCCTCTTTTCTTTCGCGGCCGTGCTGAATCTGTGCGGCCGGGTTCGGCCCGCTGTCTTTCGTTTGTTGGATGAGCCCGCCCCGGCACCCGTTTAAAAGGCTGTCCAGCTCCTGGCTGCACCTGATGGTCTCCGTCGCATTGATTCCGAATTTTTGCGCTGTCTCGAATAAAGTTAATCTTTTTTCTTCAATTTTGTTCATCGTGTGATCTCCAATTCTCGATTATTTTGGAAAACATAGGATGATAATAGTATAACCCATTTTGGCCAAGAAGGTTTTATTTCGTCAATATGACTAAAAAAGTGACAATTTTTGATACTCTTTTACACTTATTTTCAGCCTGTTTAAAAGAGGGATTTCCCGCCCGGAGGAAGAATACATAAAGGAATGCCATTTAAAAATGATGGGGGATTAACATGAAATTTGCGACAGGGGAACTGAACAGCCGAAAATTTGTCGGTCTGATTATTGATGATGACAAAATCTTAGATCTGCAAAAGGCTGAAAAAAAATTGTTTGAACTTGAGACGATTCCGGGTTCGCTGATCGAGTGCATTCAAAAAGGAGATAAGTTTGTCGCGCATGCCGGACAGCTTGCGGAATGGGCGAAAAAACCGAATGACGAGTCGGGTTCATTTATGTATGCGCTGTCTGACGTAAAGCTTTGCGCGCCTATTCCGAGACCTTCAAAGAACGTGATCTGCATCGGGAAAAATTATCGTGATCATGCCGTTGAAATGGGGAGTGAGGCGGATATACCGGAGCATCCCATGGTTTTTACGAAAGCCCCGGCTGCCGTTACAGGACACGGAGAAACAGTGAACAGCCACTTGGACGTAACGGAGCAGCTTGATTATGAAGGGGAGCTTGCGGTAATCATATCAAAAAGCGGATCGCACATCTCCAAAGAACATGCGCTTGATCATATATTCGGCTATACAATTGTAAATGATATAACAGCGCGCGATCTGCAGAAAAAACATAAACAGTTTTTTATCGGCAAAAGCCTCGATACGACATGCCCGATGGGCCCGGTCATTGTACATAAGTCGGCCGTCAGTGATCCGCAAAGCCTGAAAGTTGAAACGCGGGTGAACGGAGAACTGCGCCAATCAGGATCAACGGGTGACATGATTTTTCCGATAGCTGAATTAATCGAGACGCTGTCAAAAGGGATGACGCTTGAAGCCGGTGACATTATAGCGACGGGAACGCCGTCCGGTGTCGGAAAAGGGTTTAAGCCGCCGAAATTTTTAAAGCCGGGGGACCGCATTGACATTACAATTGAACCGATCGGCACGCTGTCGAACCAAATCGGATAATTGTGTGTCTTTCGCACGATTGATAATGCTCCGAGCGGCTTGTTGTGGTACCATAAATGAGGCAGATTGATCTGATAGGGGGAATTGAACATAATGACACATTGGCATATTACTTCATGGGTCGTTGCGCTTATCCTGGTGTTTGTCAGCTACGGGCTGTACGGTGCCGGAAAAGCGAAGGGCGCAAAAATTACGCATATGATTCTGCGCTTATTCTACATTATTATTATTCTGACCGGAGCTGAGCTTTTTGTCCGTTTTGCGAATTGGAACGGAGAGTACGCAGGAAAAATGCTGCTCGGCATCATTACCATCGGACTGATGGAAATGCTCGTCATCCGCAAGAAAAAAGGCAAATCAACCGGCGGACTGTGGATCGGTTTTATTATCGTGCTCGTCCTGACGGTGCTGCTCGGCCTTCACTTGCCGATCGGTTTTCACGTATTTTAATCAATCGCTTGAAAAACCCGGATGCATCCGGGTTTTTTTAGTTGCGCAACTGTGCCGCTGAATGAGAAATGCCGTGTTGATGAGGCGAAAGAGATGTCCAGGATGCCAAAAGCGTCAATCACTCTTGTTGCCGCAAAAGCTACGGCTGTGAAGGGTAAAAGCAAACGCCGGCCGTCAATCAGCGTGAAAAACAAAGCTGAATACATCAGGCGGCACCTATTTAAAAGGTGCCGCCTGTTTGTTACGCGGTGCCGTCTTGTCTTGCCGCTGAATACATAATGGAGCGCCGCCCGTCAGATGCCGTCCATTCAAATCTGTCGTGTTTACCCGAGCTGCCGCGGTGATGCTGCAGGGCGCATTGTGCGTCATCCGCCGAGAAGTGATAAAACGAAACGCCTTCACCGGAAAACAGCGCCTGATTATAGGAAAATACGCAATCATATACAGACAGGCCGAACCCGTGCAGATGGCTGAGAAACAGCAGAAACGTTTCATCGTCCAGCGAATCGAGCAAGGTTAACAGCGGCCGTTTGACCGCTTTTTCATAACGGATTTCTTCCCCGCCGAGCAGGGGGATGGTGTCTGCGCCGATTTCGGCCGAACCGCCGAAAATCCGTGCCGGCTGCCATCTGCCGTCGCGTTTCATCAATACGTCTGCGTTTCCGAGACTGTCTGCAAGCAGGATATCGCCTTCATCGTTTTCGACGAGGCAGATGCCGTCCTCTATCATCAGTGTGCCGCGCCCCCATTTGTTTTTTTCTGAGAAAAGCTGTTTTCGTTTCATAACCGTGCCCGTCTCCTTTGTTTGTTTCTTCTCTTCCGTTCTTTCCAAATCGGGCTTGTCTCATACAACTCTTAGTGGGACAAATCAACTATCTGCGTTTCTTTGCATAAACTGGGTAAAGTGCTGATAGAAACGAATTTGAAACCGACAGAAACGGGATTGGAGCTGATATCACATGTGTGGAATTGCGGGTTGGGTCGATTTTCAAAAGCAGCTCGTCCAAGAGAAACATATTATGAACAATATGATAGACACTCTTTCAAAACGAGGGCCTGATGATTCAAACGTCTGGGGAGAGCCCCATGTTTTATTCGGACATAAAAGACTTTCGGTCGTTGACATTGAAGGCGGCCGCCAGCCGATGGCCTGCACGCATCAAGAGGAAACGTTCACCATCATTTATAATGGCGAGCTGTATAACACGGAGGAATTGCGGAAGGAGCTTCAGGCGAGGGGCCACCGTTTTGAGAGGACCTCTGATACAGAAGTGCTGCTGCACAGCTATATTGAGTGGCGGGAGGAGTGCGTGGACCGCTTGAACGGTATTTTCGCTTTTGCCATCTGGGATGAAAAGCGAAAGCGGCTCTTCGGGGCAAGAGACCGGCTCGGCGTCAAACCGTTTTTTTATAAAGAACACGGCTCTTCCTTTCTGTTTGGGTCGGAATTGAAAGCCATCCTTGCTCACCCTGATGTGAAAGCCCGCACAGACAGCGGCGGACTTGCGGAAGTATTCGGACTCGGGCCGTCCAGAACTCCGGGCTGCGGGGTGTTTAAAGGAATTCACGAGGTGCGTCCCGCCCATGCGTTCACTTTCTCAAAGGACGGTTTGTCCATATGGCGTTATTGGAATGTAAAGAGCGAAAAGCATACAGACAGCTTCGATGAAACCGCCGCTCACATTCGGTACTTATTTCAGGATGCAGTGACACGCCAGCTCGTATCTGACGTGCCGATTTGCACGTTTTTATCAGGGGGGCTTGATTCGAGCGCGATAACCGCGATAGCCGCCGCTCATTTTGAGAAACAAGGAAGAGATCCCCTTCATACTTATTCAATTGATTATGAGGAGAACAGCAAATTTTTTAAAGCGAGCGCCTTTCAGCCGAATGATGACGGCCCGTGGATCGATAAAATGACAAATGCATTCGGCACA
The DNA here is from genome assembly GCF_021729365.1 of Bacillus sp. R45. Taxonomy (NCBI): domain Bacteria; kingdom Bacillati; phylum Bacillota; class Bacilli; order Caryophanales; family Bacillaceae; genus Bacillus; species Bacillus sp. R45. The sequence goes on from NZ_CP091421.1 coordinate 1,041,235, forward strand.
CAGCATCATAAGTGCGTGATTACGCAGGATCAGCTGGTTGAACATCTGGAGGAATCCGTTCTCGTTAGAGACCTGCCGGGCATGGCTGATGTTGATTCATCGCTATTATGGTTCTGCCGGGAAATTAAAAAAGATTTTGTCGTGAGCCTTTCCGGAGAATGCGCGGACGAAATTTTCGGCGGATATCCGTGGTTTCACACCGCGGCAGAAGAAGACGGATTTCCTTGGATGAGGTCGACTGAGGAGAGGGTCACGCTCTTGGATGAAAAGTGGCAAAAACGGCTGAATCTTAGAGAATACGTGAATGCGAGATATGAAGAAACCATTGCGGAAACGCCGCTGTTAGACGGTGAGACGGGAACAGATAAAGCGAGACGGCAGCTGTTCTACTTAAATATGCTTTGGTTTATGACCAATCTGCTCGACCGCAAAGACCGCATGAGCATGGGCGCAAGTCTTGAAGTACGGGTGCCGTTCGCCGACCACAGACTTGTGGAATACGTTTGGAATATTCCTTGGGAAATGAAAATGCATGGCAGCCGGGAAAAAGGCATTTTGCGGAAAGCGCTTGAAGGACTGCTTCCTGAAGATATTTTGTACCGCAAAAAAAGCCCTTATCCGAAAACGCATCACCCGAAATACACGCAGGGGGTCACAGAATGGCTGAAAACGATTTTACAACAGAAAGATTCCGTGCTTCACACCCTGCTTGACAGAAAGAAGCTGGAAATGCTGCTGGAGACAGAAGGTTCATCTTTTCAGGTGCCGTGGTTCGGCCAGCTGATGAAAGGCCCGCAGCTGATCGCCCATCTTGCCCAGATCCATACATGGTTTGAGGCGTACCGTATCGATATAGAAGAATAACAGTGCCGCGACCGGTTTCCGCTGAAGGATATCGGTCTTTTTATTGTGAAACATATGGTACACTAAAAAACAGAGGAGTGATACCATGACCGAATACGAAACATGCGCCCAGCTTGCCGAGGTGCACTTTCCTTTATATAAACGGACTTTCTCATCCCTGCCGCCAAAAAACAGGCGGGCCGCATGGGCGGTGCTTGCTTTGTTTCACGAAGCTGATCGGCTTGATATGCAGGAACTTGGGGGATTTGAACAGGCGGCACAAGACTTTCTGAACGGGGCACGCGCCGACGGCTTTTTGTGGGAGGCGCTCACTGATGTGCGGCAGCAATTTGCACTTGAAGAAGAGCCGTTGCGTGAGTTTATCGCCGGCCACATCTCTGACAGAGAAAAAGTAACGTATCAAGAGTTTGATGACCTGCTGATGTACGCGGGCCAAACAGGCGGAGCCCTCGGCCTGCTTCTGCTGCCGGTTTGCGCGCGCCGGAACCAAGAGAAACTCCGCCATGCAGCCGTTTCATTAGGAGCAGCCATTCAGCTGACCCGGGTGCTTCTGGGGGTCCATACGGATGAGCGGTCGAAAAAGCGTCTCCCGCGCCAGGTGATGATGCAATTCGGCTATACGGAAGAAGAGCTGGAGAGCCATACCGTCAACAAAGCTTTTATGAATGTATGGGAGTACATCGCATTCGAGGCCGAGGCGTATTTCGAGGAGGCGTCTGAAGAGCTGGAGCTGTTTCCGTTATACTCAAGACCCGCCGTTACCGGTTTGCTGGCACATTACCGGTCAGAGCTCGGTGACATGAGAAAACGGCTTTCGCAGGCATAAAAAAACGCCCGGCTTCTTAACGAAGCTCGGGGCGTTTATGCAATCCCTTTTTGAATCCAAATCCGCGACCGCCATCTTCTGTACATAAGAATGCCTCTGACCCATTCATCCGCGATAAATGAAATCCAGATGCCCATAAGCCCCAATCCGAAATGGATGCCGAACAGATAAGCGAGAGGCAGTCCGATACCCCACATGGAAATCATCGCCATGTAGACGGGGAATTTTGCATCTCCGGCAGCCCGCAGCGAGTTGATGATAATGACATTAAATGAACGGCCGGGCTCAAGAATGATCGTCATGGCGATCAGCATGCTCGCCGTCGCAATAATGTCAGGGCTGCTTGTGAAAATTCCGATCAGCTGCTTTGAAAACAAGGTCATGATCACGGATGTCAAAGCGGCAATGCCAAGCGCCCAGTACAGACTTTTCATGCAGCGGTCATAAGCGTCGTCAAACCGTTTGGCGCCGATATATCTGCCGATCAAAATCTGTGTGCCCTGGCTGATCGCCGTTCCGAACAGCAGGATAAACATGGTGATGTTTTGTGTATAAACCTTTGTTGTAAGCGCCTGAGCGCCCATAATGGCGATAAAATAAGTGACAACCATTTGTGAAATGTTATAAGACAGCTGTTCGCCGGCAGACGGAATCCCGATTTTCAGGAGTTTCCGCAAGTGCTCTTTATGGACGTGAAAAATCTTTTGCCATGTCAGACCGAGTCCGATGCGTTTTTTGACGATCACAATCATCGCGATGAGCCCGATGATCCGCGCAAAGGACGTTGACATCGCAACACCGGCGACGCCTAACACCGGAAGGCCGAGCGGCCCGAAAATGACAAGAAAGTTTCCGGCAATATTTAAAATATTCATCCCGATCGTAACGAACATCGTATCCTTCGTATGACCGTAGCTTTTTAAAATGGCGCTGAACGTCATAATCAAAGCCTGAATGAAGGACAGCCCGCCGACCACTTGCAAAAAGACTTTGGCATCCGGCATCAATTCATTGGAAAGACCCATCACATGAAGCAGCGGAACGGCCGCAAAAAATATGGCGGCGCTGATGGCGAGACTGATGACAAAGTTCGCTCCTATTGATACATAAGCCACTTCCTGCGCCTCTTTTTTCTGTTTAGATCCTAAAAACTGTGAAATCACAATTGTCGTACCCGTTGCGATAAAGCTGAACATCACGATAATTAAATTTAAAATCTGATTGCTGACACCCACGGCCGCCACACTGTTGTCAGAGTATTGGCTAAGCATAAGAGTGTCGGCGTTTCCCATAAACATATATAATGAAACCTCAATAAATATCGGCCAAGTCAGCGCGTATAATGAGAGTTTGTGATCAGAGGATTGTTTGAATGCAGCCCGTTTTAAAATCGCTTGTTTCATTTCTTTTAACCCCTTTCCTGAAAAAATCAACGTTTAAAAGTGTACCTCCATTTTCTTATAATAAAAAGGGAGAGAAACGAAACTTCTTGCAAAAATCCGACTTAAAAAGGAGGGCCGGAAATATGTCCTTTCTCGAGTTCACAGTCCCTCCGTTCCCGGTCTTTATCGCTGCGGGAGAAGGAGTGTTCAAAAAAGGCGAAACCCATGTGAGACGGGTCTTCCCGGTGTTTGATCTGCTGTATGTGAAAGAAGGCGTCCTCTACATTACAGAAGACGAAAACGCCTTTTCCGTTGAAGCGGGAGAATATATTCTGCTTTCTCCCGGGCTTGAACATTACGGAACAAAAGGCAGTGAAGAAACGACATCCTATTCGTGGCTTCATTTTGAAGGAGCGGATTATGAGGTGACGGAAACCACCGGGAACAACTGGTCGGAGCTGAGGCGAAAAAAAGGGAGCTTTGAAGAGCCGTCCCGCTACCGCTTGTCCCTGCCGCAAAAAGGGAAGGTGAGACGCCCGCAGTTTATGGCCGGGCAATTCAGTGTGCTGACAGATGAAAGCGCCGAGAACTCCGACCTGCCGCTCAGAAAGCAGATTCTGTTTGAAGAGCTGCTGCTCCATCTTCAGAAAGAAGCGTTCCAAATCCCGTCCGCAAAGGAAAGAGTCGCATGGGAGGCCGCCCGGTACCTGCAGGAGCACTATCAGGAGAAAACAACCATCAAAGCGCTCTCTTCGGCACTTCATTACAACCAAGACTACGTGACCCGCTGCATGCAGCAGGTGCTCGGCGTCACGCCCGGCCAGTATACGAACAAAGTCAGAATGACGGAGGCGAAACGTCTTTTGTCCGCAACCAATGACAAAATGGGGGCGATCGCGGACGCCATCGGCATGGAGGACCCAACCTATTTTTCCAAACTGTTTAAACAGATTGAAGGCATTTCGCCGCTTGAATACCGCAAATTCGTAAGCCGGAAAACGGACTGACCTAATACCAGAGAACAGAAGAGGGATCGGTAAGCATGAAAATGACAATTTACGACGTGGCCGAAAAAGCGGGCGTCTCCATCTCGACCGTCTCGCGGGTCATCAACAATACGGGGAGGATCAGTGACAAAACCCGCCGGATGGTGCTCCGTGTCATGGAGGAGATGGACTATCATCCGAATGTTCACGCATCCGCTTTGACGGGCAAAAAGACGAATATGATCGGCCTGATCACCCCGGACATTTCAAACCCGTTTTTCGGGGAACTGGCGAAAAGCATTGAAGACAGCGCCGGTGTACTTGGGTTTCATATCATTATCTGCAGCACCGATTATCAGCCTGAAAAAGAAACGAAGTATTTTTCGATGCTGCGGCAGAAGCAGGCGGACGGCATTATATTCGCGACGGGACTTGATCATGATGACAGCGTCACGGCGCTTGATGATATTGTGAAATCGGGCATCCCGCTTGCGATGATTACGCAGGATAAACCGCTCGCGCCGATGGACGTCGTCATTATCGATGACTTTCTCGGCGGCTATACGGCGGCTGAGCATCTCATATCTTTAGGCCATGAAAGAATCGCCTGTATCGTCGGAAACGGTTCGACCACGGGTGAAAGAGACAGAATCAAAGGTTTTCAAAAAGCGATGCGGGAAGCGGGGATGACACTAGATGAATCGCTGGTCATACCGACGGAATATTCGCTGGAAAGCGGAAAACAGGCAGCGGGCGAGCTGTTTGACAGAGACCTTCCGACCGCCGTTTTCGCCTTTAATGATGTCTTGTCATGTGCGGCGATACAGGCGGCGCGCTCCCGGGGCATTCGGGTGCCGGAAGACTTGTCCGTCATCGGCTTTGACAATACCATTCTCGCTGAAATGACGGCACCGCCGCTCACGACGATTTCTCAGCCGATCCGCGAAATGGGGCGGCGTGTCGTTGAACTTCTCATTGATGAGATTCAAGGGAAGAAAAAAACAAAAAGCAAAATCATTTTATCTCCGGAACTCGTCATCAGGCATTCTACGGCACCGGTAAAAACGCGCCCTCAGCGATAAGGCGCGTTTTTTTCTGTGAAAAACATTGTCAAACGAGCGAAAAGCATTGTAAAATTAAAACAGCTTTTGAGAAAGCGCTTGCGCAAATACTGCGGATTGCAAGCAAAGAAAGCAAACAGCTTGAGTTGTAAATAAAGCGCTTTCAAAATAATGATTTCTGTTTAATAAGAGAAACCGCTTGCGCCATTGCGGCATGCGGCCTCAAGAAAAAAGGAGCGGTGATAGATGACAGATCAAGTCAGGTGTGCGGTGCTGGGATTAGGACGATTAGGGTATTTTCATGCGAAGCATTTAGCCGGCGAAGTGCGGGGAGCCGAGCTTGCGGCCGTCTGTGACCCGATGAAGGGGAAGGCGGAAGCGTGTGCGAAAGAATTAGGAATCGCCAAATGGACGGAGAATCCGTATGAACTGCTGGAAGATCTCACGATTGACGCCGTCATCATTGTCACGCCGACAAGCACACATGCGGAAATGATCATGAAGGCGGCTGAAAACGGCAAGCACATCTTTGTTGAAAAGCCGCTCACCCTGAGTCTTGAGGAATCGATAAAAGTCATGAAAAAAATCGAAGAAACGGACGTCATCTGCCAGGTCGGTTTTATGAGGCGGTTTGATCCGGCATACGCCGACGCGAAAAGAAGAATCGACGCCGGGGAAATCGGCAGACCCATTTATTATAAAGGATTTACAAGAGATCAAGGCGCACCGCCCGCGGAATTTATCAAACATAGCGGAGGGCTTTTCATTGACTGCTCGATTCATGATTACGACATCGCGAGATATCTCATGAATGCCGAGGTTACGTCCGTCAGCGGGCACGGGAGGATTTTAAAGCACCCGTTCATGGAGGAGTGCGGCGATGTCGATCAGGCATTAACATATCTTGAATTTGATTCGGGCGCGGCCGGCGATGTGGAGGCAAGCCGAAATTCTCCGTACGGCCATGACATCCGCGCGGAAATTATCGGGACGGAGGGAAGCATTTTAGTCGGCACGCTGCGGAAAAGCCATGTCACCATTTTAACGGAGTCAGGCAGCAGCTACGAAATTATTCCGGATTTTCAAGCCCGCTTTAAAGACGCTTACCGTCTGGAGCTTGAGCACTTTGCCGAATGTGTGAAAAAAGGGGAAACGCCGATTGTGACAGACATCGATGCCGCGATTAACTTAAAAATCGGGATCGCCGCGACGGAATCTTTTAAAACCGGAAGGCCTGTAAAGCTTACCCCGGGCGCCCCCGGCTATGCCGGATTATGATAGATTCGAAGTAAAAAAGCAAAGGCCCGGCATGCCTTTGCTTTTTTATAATTCATATGAGAAAAAAATGTAGTCAGTCGGCACGCCTTTATAGCCCATTTGGTGAAGCATCGCGCTTATATTGCCGCGATGGTATGTGCCGTGATTCACAATATGCCGGATCACATCGGCATATGTCGTCCGAAGCGTTCCCATGCGCGGATGAGAAATGGAGATCGGGCCTTCCATGTTCTCCGATTCTCTTAAAAATTCGCTGTATTCTTTGTCCAGTTCAGTCATTCTATGTTCAATCGCCTCAAAATCTCCGTCAAGCTTTTCAAATTGATCAAACTGCGAGACGATTTGTTCGTAAGTTTCTCCGTAAAGCACGTGAAGCCAAATGTAATCAGCCCGGCATATATGCACAAGCACGGCGTTCAAAGTCGGAAAAACACTATCCAGTTCCTGCTGTAAGCTTGCCGCGGGCAGGGTCTTCAGATGCTGAATAACTTGCTCATTTGCCCATCTGTGGTAGTGATACAGCTTTAAAATGTCTGACATTCCAATTCCCCCTTTTCCTTCCGGTACATTCAACATGGCCTGGCCGAATTCCTTTTATCGAAACAAAAGCGCCGCAAAATAAAAAGCAGCACCCCACATCACCAATGCCGAGCATTGATTCAGGATGCCGGGGAGCCGGCCGCCTGTATCCGCGGTTTCGTTTAATAAAAGATTACGTCACGATGGCGCCGAGCGCTTCTGCGAATGTAACGGCATGAGACGGAGAGATGCGGCATCCTTTCAGCTTATCAAGCGAGACGTGCAGATGATCAAATGTGCACGTGCTGATATCCATATTAAAAAGAGACGTGCCGATGAAGTTTGCGCCGTTCAAATCACAGACGTCAAGATCTGTGTATTCAAGAACAGCATCATTCCACTCACTTTCTGAAAGGCCGCACGAGTCAAAACGGACATGCTTCATATTGGAATAGCTGAAGGAGCTGTAATTTGCGAGGCAGTCTTCAAACCGTACATGACGCATGGCGGAATCCGCCAGATTCAAGCCGAGAAGTTTTGAATGCTGAAACGCCGTTCTATGGATGATGCTTCCGCTGAAATCAGCGTTTGAGACATCACATTTGTCAAACAGGACATCCGTACATTCCATATGTCTGAAAGAGACATCCGTAAAAACGGTGTTTCTGAAAATGACTTTTTCGGCGCGCAGGCCGTCCAGTTTGCCGTTTACGATGCCGTTTTCAATGATGACTTCTTTGAGCTCCTCGTCCTGAAGCGCTTCAGTGAAAGAAAGCACCGGCAATTCTTTCGGGATTTTCGGTTTTTGGATCGTATTCATCTCATACTCCCTTTTCTAAACATAATAGCTGAAATCGGCAATTGGCAGATATCGTTTTCGCCCCTGCCCACCCTTGCCGAATTGCGTGTTGTTTACTGAACAAAGGTTAATATCAAAGCGGGATCGCGTCAATAGCGGCGCTTATAAAAGCTTCATTCCGTTTGAACGTCATCCGGCACGCCGAAAGATAACAAAACAAAGCCCTTATAAGGGATGCCAAGGGCTTTTGTCTGTTTCAGGCGAGTTCTTTATACATGATCACATGCGGGCCGATGCCGGGTATGTCAAAGGGGCTGCCCGTGCTTTTCCAGCCGAGCTTTTCGTAATATCCCTTCACGTGACATCTGGCGTTGCACCAGACAAGCGCCGCCCCCATATCTGCCAGTTTTCGTTCCGCATAGGCGATTAACGTGCTTCCCGCTTTTTGCGTCCGGTATTCTTCAAGCGTTGCCATGCCGCGCAGCTGGTAGGCGGGCGCCGCCTGTAAAGCCTGCTGGTTCTGTGGGTAGAAAGAAGCGATGCTGATCAATGTCCCGTCGTAAAAACCTCCGAGATGAAATGCTCCTTTGACGCTGTCCTGATCATATTTACAATCCTCAATCGTCTGATGGGGGCGCAGCACGCAGTGTCTGATCGCGTATGTGTCTTCTGCGGTGATGGGTTTTACTTCAACCATAAAAAAATCCTCCTTTGCTTGATTCTTTTTCTGTATCGTACCATGAAAAAGCCGCCTGTCATATCAGGCGGCCTCTTCCGCGTCAATGCAAATATACATCAGCCCGCTTTTCATCCTTTTGCTTAATATAAGCTGCAAGTTCTGATGTCAAATCAGAACGGAGAAACGGGGTGATTAAATAAATTCCGTTAAACAGTTCGCACGCCGTGTCGAGAAGCGACTTGGCGATGGCGAGGCCTTCGGTTTTCTGCTTTTGCTTGTCTTCGCCGGCGAGCGCCATTTTTTCCCGGATGCTGTCTGACAGCTTAATGCCCGGGATTTCATGATGAATGAACTCTGCGTTGCGGCTGCTCGTTAACGGCATAATTCCGATATACACCGGTGTTTTGAGATGTTTCGTTTCATGATGAATGTCAATGAGCTGCTGCTCCGAGTAGACAGGCTGGGACACGAAGTAGTCAGCTCCGCACTCGATTTTTTTCTCCAGCCGTTTTACCGCTTTATCAAGATGGCGGACATTCGGATTAAATGCTCCGGCTACGGAAAAGTTCGTTTTCTTGCCGAGCGGTTTCCCTGATAAAGAAATGCCTTCGTTGAATTGTTTAATCAGCCTGATCAAGTCAAAGGACGTTAAATCATAGACGGAGGTAGCCCCCGGAAAGTCGCCGATTTTTGAAGGATCACCCGTGATGGCTAAAATGTCGGTGAGCCCGAGCGTATCCAGCCCCATTAAATGTGACTGAAGGCCGATGATGTTGCGGTCTCTGCATGTAATGTGAACGAGAGAACGGATATCAAGGCGCTCTTTCAGCAATGAACCGCAGGCGGCATTGCTGATCCGCGGTGTCGCCAATGAATTGTCGGCAAGCGTCAGCGCTTCTATGCCGGTTTCTTTTAATTCAGCCGCCGCTTGCAGAAATTTGTCAAAATTCAATTTTTTTGGCGGATCTAGCTCTACGATAATTGACCGTTTTTGAGCGGCGATTTCGTTTAAACCCGGCTCGGTCCGTTCGTTCCGAACTGAGATGACTTCTTCTTCCCGTCTGATTTTCACTTCTTTATCAGTGACGGGAGAAAGTCCGCAGACCGCTTCAGCCATGGCTCTGATATGGTTTGGCGTCGTACCGCAGCAGCCGCCGATAATGCGCGCGCCCTGAGTGCGGAACTGTACGGCGCTCTCCCGGAAATAGGCATCGTCCGTATCATAAACAAGCCGGCCTTCTTCTAAAGACGGGAGGCTGCTGTTCGGATAGACCGATAAATAAGCGTCACGGAATATCGGCACTTCGGTGAGCGCTTCAATCATGTGGTACGGGCCGAGCCGGCAATTGATTCCCGTTATGTCAGCGCCGAGATCGGCAATTGACCTGAGGGCTTCCCGAAGCGGCGTTCCGTCCTGCAGCACGCCCTGTTCGTGCATGGATACATTCAGCATAATCGGAAGTTCCGTTTCTTTTCTCGCTATCTTCAGCACTTCGCGCGCCTCTTCTAAATCATAGTATGTTTCCAGGAGCAGACCGTCCGGCTCTTCGTGAAGCAATAAATAAAGCTGCTCCCGAAAGCTGCGTTTAATCTCCTCCAGGCTGTAGGCGTTTTTGTTAAATGTGCGGATGCCGCCCATCGTTCCCAATACATAAGCGCCGTCTGAGGAAGCGCGCGCGATTCTGACCGCCTCCTGATTGATTTTTTTCGTTTCATCCTCAAGTCCGTATCTTGAGAGCTTAATAAAATTCGCGCCGTACGTATTTGTCTGGATGATGTCTGCCCCGGCTTCGACGTAAGCCTTATGTATCCGCTTGATTTCCTCGGGCTTTGATACGTTCAGTTCCTCAAAACATCTGTCAATGCCGTAGGAATAGAGGAGAGTGCCCATCGCGCCGTCCCCGATTAAAATCCGTTCTTTTAAGTCTTGTAATAGTCCCATTGTTTGCCTCCTTCGTCACATTCAGCAAGGAAAAAAGAGAAATAAAAAAAGTCTTCTTAAGAAGAAGACTCTGTAATCATTTGTCTCTCTTCTTATCTTCCAAGCTGTTTTTAGCTTGCTGGATTTAGCACCTTGGTCATGGTTTGGGTTAAACCATTACACCGGTTGCTGAAGCGTCGTCGGGCCAGTCCCTCGGCTTCTCTTGATAAGAACGTTCATGTAATTGTCATGGGTTTCCAAAACTTAACTGTGAAAATCCCTTTCTCCAAATTTACCGAAAATAGAGACAATAATCAATAGGAATCACATAATTTATCTAAAATTAATAAATTGAACGTCAATCGGCAGGTCTGCCCCGCGGACGGCTGCAATAATCTGCTGCAGATCATCTTTATTTTTTCCGGTGACGCGCACTTGGTCGTCCTGAATCTGCGACTTGACCTTCAAGCCGGAGTTTTTAATCACCGCGTTGATTTTTTTGGCGCTGTCTTTATCAATGCCCTGTACAAGCTTCGCGCGCTGGCGCACCGTGCCCCCTGAGGCATTTTCGATTTTGCCGTATTCAATGTTTTTCGTCGGCACGTCCCGTTTGATCAGCTTGCCGCTCAGCACATCTTTGAGCTGATTCAGCTTAAACTCGTCATCAGAAATCAGGACAAGTTCTTCCTTTTCTAAAGTTACATCGCTTTTAGATCCTTTAAAGTCATAGCGCGTGCCGATTTCTTTCAGCGTCATCTGAATCGCATTCTGCACTTCGGGAAATTCAACTTTGGATACAATATCAAAAGAACTTTCTTTTGCCATGAGAAAACCTCCTATAACATTTCACTTATGAGTTGATTATAGTAGAATAAAGAGAAATGTCCAACTGCATAAAGCATGAATTTATGCATATTGGAAAAAATGAGAAAAACATCAGCCCCATACGGGCGAATCAGGAAGGACGATAACATGAGACCAGGGCAGCAGCTCACGCTTAGTATAGATCACCAAACCGATTTCGGTTATTTTTTAACCGACGGCGAGGATACGGTTCTTTTACATAACAGTGAAATTACAGAGGATATTGAAGACAGAGATGAAGTGGACGTATTTATTTACGTCGATCATCAGGAAAGACTCGCGGCGACGATGAAAAAGCCGCTCATCAGCTTTTATGACTACGGATGGGTGGAAGTGACGGACGCTGTGGAGGATATGGGCGTATTCGTCGACGTCGGTCTGTCAAAAGACGCGCTCGTCGCAACGGAGCACCTGCCTCCGTACAAATCCGTCTGGCCGCAAAAAGGCGACAGACTGTATTGCATGCTGAAGGTGACAAGCCGCGGACGCATGTTTGCCAAGCCGGCGCCTGAGGATATCATCAGTGAATTATTTACGGATGCAGAGGAAGACGTCATGAATAAAGACCTGACAGGCACGGTGTACAGACTGATCGCATCAGGCTCTTTTCTGATTACCGATGAAGGCATCCGCGCGTTTATTCACCCTTCAGAAAGAAAAGAAGAGCCGAGACTCGGCAGCCGCGTGACGGGGCGTGTCATCGAGGTGAAGGAAGACGGCTCCGTCAACATGTCCCTGCTGCCGAGAAAGCAGGATGCGCTTTCGGTTGACGCGGAGGAGATTCTGACCTATCTGAGATCAAGAAACGGCGCGATGCCTTACGGAGACAAAAGCGATCCTGACGATATCCGCGAACGGTTTCATTTAAGCAAAGCCGCCTTTAAGCGGGCGCTCGGGCACCTGATGAAAAACGGCAAAGTGTATCAGAAAGACGGCTGGACATACGAAAAACAATAAATTTTCTGCAAAAACATCGGTGAACCAAAACCGGTGTTTTTTATTTTCTCAAAAGCTTCTATGCCCTCATTTGTTTATCACCCTGCCGAACATACATATTTTATTGAAATAAAATATTCTGACATCCGAACCGATATATAACTATAGAAAAAAACAAAAGGAGAGTTTCAATGAGAAAAATGGCGATATTTGCGGCTGTACTGCTGCTTGCGCTCAGCACGGCGGGATGTGCCGGCAAATCCGAGGGGGCGGCGGCTGAAAAAACGAAAACAATCGGCATCATGCTGACAGACAACGGCCTCGGCGACCAATCATTTAATGATTCAGGCTTTCAAGGTTTGATGAAAGCAAGAGACGAGCTCGGCATCACATTTGATTACAGAGAAATAAAAGACACCGGTACGTACGAAAAAGGACTGACCCAGCTTGTCCGGGAAGGCAATGATCTTGTTGTGGGGCTCGGTTACAGCATGCAGGCGGATTTAGAAAAGGTCGCCAAAAAATATCCGAAGCAGCGGTTTGTGCTGATTGATTCTGTATCAGACCTGGATAATGTCACCTCCGTCACGTTTAAAGAGGATGAAGGAAGCTTCTTAGCCGGAGCGCTCGCGGCTATGACGAGCAAAACCGGCACGATCGGATTTATCGGCGGTTCAGATGCCGACGTCATTAAACGGTTTAAGAAAGGCTATCTGAAAGGCGCGGAATCAGTCAAACCGAACATCCGCGTGCTGTCGGAAATCAGCGGTACGTTTGATGATGATAAGCTCGGGAAGCGCATCGCCCAAAACATGATCCGAAAAAAAGCCGATGTCCTGTTTACGGCGGCCGGCTTCACGGGTGTCGGCGCACTGAAAGAAGCGGAGGCGCGAAAAGTATACGCCATCGGTGTTGACAGCGATCAATATTACACCGCCGAGCACGCCGTTATCTCTTCTTTAGTGAAAAACGTCGACCATGTCATCTATGAATTGGCGAAAGATTTAAAAGACAACAAGGAGATCAAAAGCGGTGAGATCGTTTACGGACTGAAGGAAAACGGCATGGACTTAGCCAAGATCAGAGTTGTCAAAAACGCAGGCGGGCTGACGAAAAAGATCACGGATATGAAAAACAGTCTGATTGAAAAAGGAGGCGATCTGAAGTGACATTACGGACAAGGCTGCTCGTTAACGCAGCCGTTACGATGATTTGCTTCGCCGCCGTCATCGGCTTTACCATCGTAAACATGATGAAGATTCAGGCTTCAAATGAAGATGAAGTGGACGCGCTGTTAAACGTCCAGGAAGCAAAAGCCGACCTTAATACGTTAAAAGAAAGCATCACCGGCTATTCCTATACGCTCGCAGACGCCCAGAAAGAAGATGTACAAAGCTATATGAAAAGCAGCTCGGACAAACTGGCGGCGCTCAAAAAAACGATGACGGACGATGCGGACAAAGCCGCTTATGACAAACTCGCCAAAAAATACGAATCGTGGCAGGCGGAGGCGGACGCTGCTCTTGATTCGAAAAGCCCGGCTGAAGCGACAAGGACGGCGGCCCGCATCAACGGTCTTCTGAATGATATTTATATGCTGAATCTGAAAAGCCGGGATCACTATGAAGACATGCAGAAGCAGACGGCTGACCAGATTCAGTTTATCGTTTACAGCGCAGCCGTGCTGACCATCGTGATACTTGCCGTCACCGTCATATCTTCCATCAGGCTGACGAAGAGAATTGCAGGGCCGATCCGCCGCATGGCTGAAAATGCCCGTCGTATTGCAGCGGGGAACCTTGCCGTTGAAATGCTTGATTATAAAGGGAAGGACGAACTGAAAGAGCTGAATGACTCATTCGGAATGATGGCTGAACAGCTCCGCACCTTAATTCAGGCGATCGGAGAGGTCGGCCGTGAAGTCGAGACTTTTGCGGAAGGTTTGACGAAGGAAAACCAGACGCTGAAGGACATGACCGAGCAGGTGTCCGTATCGACGGAAGAAATGGCGCAAGGCTCCCAAACCATTTCAGAAGATCTGCAGCATGCGGTGCAATTCATTGAACAAATGGATGAACATTCAAAGGCGAACGCCGAACGTTCAAAACAAACGACGAGAAGCAGCGAAGAGACGATTGCGGCGGTGGCTGCGGGGCGAGGTGCTTTAGCCGAGACCAAGCAAGCCATTGATAAAAGCAATGAGACATCAAAAGAGATTTCCGAAGCCGCCGATCTCTTCATAGAGCATGCGGCAGGCATCAGTATGATGGCGCAGACCGTTTCCGACATTGCGGGCCAGACCAATCTGCTGTCATTAAACGCCGCAATCGAGGCGGCCAGAGCAGGCGAGGCCGGAAAAGGATTTGCCGTCGTTGCCGAGGAGATACGGAAGCTCGCAGACGGATCAGCCAAAGCGACCGCGCAGATTTTCGATATGGTAAAGCAAATTGAAGACGGCATCACATCTATTACCGGAGCTGTCACGACCGGCGTCGCTTTAGCGGACAGACAGCAGGAGCTGATGGAGAAAACGTCAGAATCATTCGCCCATATTGAACAAAAAGCCGCCCATATTAAGGCGGAGCTTACTCAATTGGACGGACGGATCATCGAATCGAAACAGCTTGGTGAGCAAGTGCTGCATCATGCCGAAAGCATCAGCGCCGTCGTTCAGGAAACGGCTGCAGGAAGCGAAGAGATTTCTGCCTCCGCACTTGAGCAGCTGTCTTCTTTTCATAAAATGGCGGAAAGCGTCAATAATCTGGTGAGCCTGACAGAGCGGTTAAACGATCAGGTCCGCCGGTTTACTTTGTAACAGACATCCGTGCGCAAAAAACAGCCCTCTTTCTTCTAAGACAAGAGGGCTGTTTTGCTTTTACAGATGGTCCGGTTTTTTGGAATTCTGGTTTTTTCCCGCCTGCCGGTTTTTTTCGGCAAGCCGGTTCTTTTTCTGATTTACGGCGTTATTGTCCAACGGTTTTTTGTCATCATCTTTCATGCGGCAAAGCCTCCCTTCTGTCCGTTAGGATGCCCGCCCGCATTGAAATTATGGCTTCAGGAAAAAAATCGCGAGCGTGCCCGGCCCGGAGTGGGCGCCGATCGCAGAGCCGATTGAATGAAGAATGATCTCTTTCGGATGGAACGCTTCTTCAATCATTTCCTTCATCCCAATCGCCGTCTCTTCATTATCTGCATAGCTGATTCCCATGGTTTGATCCGCCCAATCGCCGCCTTCTTCCTTCATCATTTCTATAATCCGTTTAAACAGTTTCTTCTGTCCGCGCAATTTTTCGAGCGGCACGAGCCTGCCGTCATCCACATGCAGAATCGGTTTGATGTTCAAAAGCCCCCCGACAAAAGCGGACGTTTTTGAAATTCTGCCGCCCCGTGCGAGATAGGCGACGTCATCGACCGTAAATATATGTTTCATCCGTGCGCAAAAGTTCTTTACAGACGTTTCGATTTCTTGTATTGTATTCCCGTTAACACAGAGTGTTTGCGCGTGCATCACCGCGAGGCCGCAGCCCAATGAAGCGCATTTGGAATCTACAATCCGTAAATCAAAATCGGGAAATTCCTCTTTTACTTCATTGGCGATCATTACGGCCGTCTGATAGGTGCCGGAAAGACCTGAGGAAAAGGCGATGTATATCGCCGGTTCTCCCAGTTCCGCGTATTGTAAAAATACTTTTTTTATCGTATCCGGTGATGCCTGGGATGTTTTCGGAACTTTCCCTTCCCGCATCGCTTGAAAGATATGATCCGCCTGAATGGTGACCGCGTCCTCATATTCGTTTCCATCAAGTGTTACGTGCAGCGGAATGAACCCGATCCGGTTTTCTTCAATATAAGATTTCGGCAGGTCAGAGGCGCTGTCAGCAATAAGGTGAACTGTCATCATAATTCCCTTCTTTCCGGTTGGTGAGAGTGATGCCAACTATATCATATAAATTTGGCAAAATAGTGTTCAAAACTTTATTTTAAGGGAAAAGCTAATAATGAAAATGAGCGGAGGAGCAAGCCATGGTACTAGAACAAGTAAAAAAATTAGCAATCGTCGTCATCGGCGCGTTTCTGTATGCGGCGGGACTGAATTTATTCCTGATACCGGCGAATGTATATGCCAGCGGTTTTACCGGTGTCGCCCAGCTGCTGTCAAGCGTCGTTGATCAATACGCCCCCTTTTATATTTCGACAGGAGTTCTCATGTTCCTCTTAAACATTCCCATCGGTGTGTTAGGGTGGCTGAAAGTCGGCAGATCATTCACCGTGTACAGCATATTAAGCGTAGCGCTGACGTCCGTCTTTATGGGGATTCTCCCGGAAATGAGACTGTCACACGATATTCTTCTGAATACCGTATTCGGAGGAGTCATCTCAGCTATCGGCATCGGTTTAACGCTGAAATTCGGCGCTTCGACAGGCGGTCTTGATATCGTGTCGATGGTGCTGGCCAAATGGAAGGATAAACCGGTCGGCACATATTTCTTCATTTTGAACGGGATTATCATTTTGACGGCAGGATTATTGCAAGGATGGGAGAAAGCATTATATACCCTTGTCGCTCTGTATGTCACAACAAGGGTGATTGACGCCATTCACACGCGCCACATGAAACTGACCGCCATGATTGTTACAAAAAAAGCTGATGAAATCAAAGAAGCGATTTACGGGAAAATGGTCCGAGGCATTACGACGGTGCCGGCAAAAGGCGCTTACACAAACGAACAGAAAGAAATGATGATCATCGTCATCACGCGGTACGAATTGTATGACCTTGAGAAAATCGTGAAAGAAGTCGACCCGAAAGCCTTCACAAACATCGTGCAAACGACGGGGATCTTTGGTTTCTTCAGAAAAGACTGATAGGAGCGGATAGAATGAAGTGGCTGTTTGGCCTGTTATTACCGGTCATTTTATTGATCGGATGCAGCAGTCAATCCGGGCAGAAGGAGCCCGCTGAGGAGGTATCCGGAGAGATGAATGAACAGCAAGCGGAATTAGCCGTAAATCCTGTGCAGACAGATCAGCAGATCGAATTTCAAATGTCTTTAAAAAACAAAAGCGAAAGCCCGATCGATTTCACATTCAGCTCAGGGCAGAAATTCGAACTGACCGTACATGACCAACATCACAAAGAACTGTACCGCTATTCAAAAGACAAAATGTTTACCCAGGCGTTTCAGACCGTGACCTTAATGCCGAATGAAACGTATGACTTTTCAGATGTGTGGAAGAACGTGCCCGGTCCGGGAACATACACGGTGACGGTGACGTTTTTAGGGAAGTCCGATCAGATCGGAAAAAGACTGAAAACGGTAAAAACATTTGAAGTAAAATAAAAAAGCGGCGCCCTCATCTAAACGGGGCGCCTTTTTTTATTGCAATTTCTCCAGCTGATCCTGAAATTGGTGCAGCTGCTGACGTTCTGCATCCGTCGAATTGGCGTACGCGGAAGACACGGCATTTTTGGCGCGTGAGACAGCTTTTTCCTGGTCGCCGTCCTCGAAACCGTTAGCAATCATGACGGCCTGCTGGACAAATGACTTGGCTTGAGAAAACAGTTCGTTTCTCATTAAAAGTCAACCTGCCTTTCAGCCGAATCTTTTGCTGCATCATGCTGTGCTTCCTCTAATGTAGACCGATATGGAAATCTTGCGTCATGAAGACTGACAGAGTCCTTGCCTTGCTGAATAAACCGTTTTGATTTGTTTCGTTTACCCATTGCAATGTCCCCCTTCCATATTTAGACGAGATGAGTCGTCTGTTTTAGTATGGGCGGAAGGCTTTGTGTTATGAGCGGGAAAACCTCACAGGGAGAAATAGGATTTTAAAAAATCGGCGATTCCGTCCGCTTCATTTGAACCCGTGACGCGATCGGCGGCCTGTTTGACTTCATCCGTGCCGTTTCCCATCGCTACGCCGCACCCGGCAAATCGAAGCATTTCAAGATCGTTGTCTTCGTCGCCGAACGCGATGATCCGTTCTCTCGGCACTTGGTAATAGTCGCTGATTTTCTTCAGGCCGACCGCTTTATTCATCCCGTGTTTAATAATTTCAATCACATGCCAAGGAGCCGCCCATCTTCTGTGGTCAATGACCTCGGCGTGCACATCGGATAAATGCGCGCGTATGTCCGCGACGTCCTCTTCCTTCGCGTGAATCAATACGGACGTCACATCCTCTTGGACCGTTTCGCGCAGATCGCCGAATGTGACATTCGCCGTATTCATATGAAACGCCTCAATTAAATGCTCATCATGATAATGGAAGTACACATCATCAATGATCTCAGCGAGCACATTATGTATTTGGTAGGTCTCTGTAAGTTCGGCAAGCTGTCTGACCACATCGACAGATAAAGACGTGTGGTATCGTCCCCATGACTCGTCTTTCGGGTGGTGGACAAACGCTCCGTTAAAATTGACAATCGGCGTTGTCAGCCCAAGCTCGTCATAATACATCGAACTGGAACGGAAAGGGCGGCCGGTTGAGATGCAGACATGATGGCCCGCTTCTTTCAGCGTCTGAATCGTCCGTGCCGTTTCAGGGGAAATGGTTTTATCATCTTTTAATAAGGTTCCATCCAGATCTAAGGCGATGAGGTAAGGTTTTGTCTCCATAAATAACTCCTTTTGTCATATAATTTGCTGTTTTTCTCTTATGTACAGTGTAGCTTTTTACCATCTTTATTGTCTACATGTTACACTTATGATTATGGTTATCCTAAGGAGGGAGTCAACGTGATTCTTATTGATCATCAAACCGTATCAGGCATTCCGTTTTTACATATTGTAAAAGAAGAAAATCGGGACCGTCCCGCTCCCCTTGTTTTCTTTATTCACGGTTTTACAAGCGCGAAGGAGCATAATCTTCATTTCGCTTACCTGCTTGCTGAAAAGGGTTTCAGAGCCGTGCTGCCGGAAGCTCTTTACCACGGTGAACGCGCTGAACAGCTGTCAGCAGAAGAGCTCGCCGTCCATTTTTGGGACATTGTCTTAAATGAAATCGAGGAGCTTGACGTGCTGAAAAAGGATTTTGAAGGGCGCGGTCTGATTGAAGACGGGCGGATCGGTCTTGCGGGGACGTCAATGGGCGGAATTACGACATTCGGCGCGATGGCTGCGTATGATTGGGTCAAAGCCGGCGTCAGTCTGATGGGAAGTCCGAACTATACGGCATTTTTTCAGCAGCAGATTGACCACATTCAAAAGCAGGACATCGAAATTGACGTCACAAAAGAACAGGTCGATGAACTGTTTGCGCGGCTCAAACCGTTCGACCTCAGTCTGGAACCGGAAAAACTCCGCAGCCGCCCGCTGCTGTTCTGGCACGGTGTTCAAGACAAAGTCGTTCCGTATGCACCGACCCGCGGATTTTATGAAACGATTAAACCTCATTACAGCAGCCGGCCCGACCATCTTCAGTTTCTGAAAGACGAACGGGCTGATCATAAAGTCCCGAGATACGCCGTTTTAGAAACCGTCGCCTGGTTCGATAAGCATTTATAAAGCACAAAGGTGTTAACAAAAGCCGCTTTTACGTTATACTGAGGAAAAAGGAGTGATGGAACGTGGAAGAAGCATTAAAAGAAAACATCATGGGCGCCTTGGAGCAGGTTGTTGACCCTGAGCTCGGCGTCGATATCGTCAATCTCGGCCTTGTATACGACGTTGATATGGATGACGACGGCCTGACGCACGTTACGATGACACTGACATCAATGGGGTGCCCGCTCGCTCCGATCATCGTCGACGAGGTGAAAAAAGCGCTCGCCGACATTCCGGATGTAAAAGAGACGGAGGTCCACATCGTCTGGAATCCGCCGTGGACAAGAGACAAAATGTCACGCTACGCAAAAATCGCATTAGGGATTCAGTAATAAGAAAATGCACCCCGGATTTTAGGTACATCCTAAAGTTTGGAGGTGCTTTTCTTTTGTCTGCATATAAGCGACAGTGAGGGCTTGTTTTGGATTGCAAACAAACCTTTATATATAAAATTTCATATGAGGTTTATCTTTTTTGTAATAGGACAGTCTGTCTTGGAGTGTACCTGTGCGGAATTCAAATTTATGTCCATCGGGATCAGTAAAATAAATTGACTTTTGATCTTGCTTATCCCTAGGACGCCCATTTAATATATTTACATTTAGATTTTTTAACCTTTGAAGTATTGCATCAAAATCTTTTGGGTCAATTGTAAAGGCCGTATGCGTATAGGATTTATGTATTTCATTTCTTGGTATATCCGCCTCTAAGTTAAGTGCAAGCCAAAGTCCTTTCAGATCAAAATATGCTGTCTTTTGCCCTTTAACCAGAAGTTGTGCATGAAATACTTTCTCATAAAATTCTATAGATTTTTCCAAATCTGAAACAGAAAAAAGAAGATGATTGACCCCTTTTATGTTCATTTTCCCCACCTCATTTAACATCTTTGTTTTAAACAATCCCTTTGGTAATACATCTGCATATATATCGATTATATACTGACTAAAAAATCATTTTTAGGGATTTCTGTGTATTTTTTATGCCTGATGTTTTCCGGATGACCGTTTTGAACTGTACTAAACATGATTCTGCCGGGCGCCGTTTTGTCTGCTTTGTCGCTGCAGACCGGCGTGCGGAAAGAAGGGCAAGTCACTAAAAAAACCAAGTTTCCCGCCATTCGGGGTTTTTTGCGGTATCGGGTTAAAAAGGAAAAAAACGGACGGAGGCATGATATAATAGACCGGCTGCATGCGAGGGAGGAACCCATGAAGAAAAAATTACTTCTCATTATCCTTAGCATTCTTGTTTATACGGCGCTGTTCGCTGTTTCCGCCTTTCACAAAGAGCCGGAGCGGCAGGCAGGGACAATGACGGATGTCAGCCGTCTCATGCCCGTGAAAATTAAGCAGACGGTCAAAGGAAAAGAGAAAGAAACATTGGTCGAAACGATTAAGGAAGCAAAGAGAAAGCATTTGAAGATCTCAATCGCAGGCGCCCAGCACTCAATGGGCGGCCAGACGTATTATGAAGACGGCATCGTTCTCGACATGACGGGCTACAACAAAATACTCGGTCTCGACCGAAAGAAAAAAATCATCAGAGTGCAGGCGGGAGCGACGTGGAATGATATTCAGCGCTATGTCAATCCGTACGGGCTCGCGGTAAAAGTCATGCAATCGCAAAACATTTTTACGATCGGGGGCTCACTGAGCGCCAACGCCCACGGCCGGGATATCCGGTACGGTTCGCTGATTGATACGGTCAAATCGTTTCATCTTTTAAAGGCGGACGGCAAAGTCATCACCGTTACTCCGAAAGATGACCTGTTTTCAGCCGTCATCGGCGGCTACGGCCTGTTCGGCGTCATCCTTGACGCGGATATTGAGCTGACGGATGATGAGCTTTATGAAATGAAAACGAAACGCATGAACGCTGATACATACAGTCAATATTTTACGCAGCATGTTCAGCGCAACCCCGCCGTGCGCATGCATCTCGCGCGGATCGCAACAGGGGATAAAGGCTTTTTGCACGATATGTATGTGACTGATTACACACTCTCAGACAATCAGAAAGAATTAAAGCGGCACAATGAACTGAAAGAAGATGAGCATCCGGCGCTGACGAAATTCGCGCTCGGCCTCTCCCGCCGGTATGACTGGGGAAGAAATTGGTTCTGGTCAACCCAGCAGTCTTATTTTCTCAGTCAAAACGGCGTGAAAGTCTCCAGGAACAATGTCATGCGGTCAGAATCGAAATTTTTGGAATATGAAAACACGGACAACACCGACGTGCTTCAAGAATACTTCGTGCCCGTCGGCGAATTTGCACCGTACATTCATGATTTACGCAAGACGCTGTCACATGAAGATCTCAATCTCGTAAATATTACGATCCGCTACGTGCAAAAAAATGAAAAAGCCGATCTGTCATACGCAAAGGAAGACATGTTTTCACTCGTTCTTTTAATCAATGAAGGGTTTTCAAAAGACAGCCAGGCGAGTGCAGCGCGGATTGTCAGAAAAATGACGGATACGGCGTTGCGCCACCGCGGCAGCTATTATCTGCCGTATATGCTGTATCAAACGAAAGAGCAGATGCGCGAGGCATATCCGAAAAGCGATATGTTCTTTCAGAAAAAACACAAATATGATCCCGATGACTTGTTTATGAATTATTTTTATCAGAGGTACAAATCATGAAACACAACCATTTAAAATGGCTGATCCTGTCTCAGAGCAGTGTCTTTTTTGCCGGCAGCCTGATCTTTCCGTTTTATATTTTATTTATTAAAAACATCGGTTCCAGCTACACGCAATTCGGTCTATCATACGGCTTGTTCGGCCTGAGCGGCGCATTGATTCATCCGCTGCTCGGCCGGCTGTCGGCAAGACTGGATCCCCGCTGGTTCCTGATGGCGAATTCGTGGGGGATGGCGGTGCTTCTTCTGACGCTCCCGCACATTACCGGCGTGCACCAGGTTTATGTGGTGCAGGTGCTTTTGGGCCTGTTCGGCGCCATGCAAAAACACGGCGAGAAAATCATGATCGCCGATTACACTGACGGCGGGGAGCGGGGGAAAAAAGTCGGCAGCTATCATTTCTGGACGGCCGTATTTTCAGCTGCCGCCATTATTCTCGGCGGGTTTCTCGCTGATTTCTTTACGGTTTATATTATTTTTTACGCCAGCTCCGTGCTGTTTTTTATAAGCGGGCTGATGATGCTGAAAAAAACAGGCTGATCCGATCAGCCTGTTTTTCTTATGAAACCCCCTTGATCGAGAGGGGGTTTTTTGTCAGCGAAAACCGATGGAAAATGAATGAAAAAATATTAAATATACAATTGAATTAATTTTTATTCATGTTATAATGTTAAATAATTTCACAAAAACCAAGAAGGTGAACCCGTTGAAAATAGGTATTATAGGCGCGACTGGTTATGGAGGCGCCGAACTTGTCAGGATTCTTAACCATCACCCTTATGCAGAAGATTGTATATTATATTCATCGAGCGACGAAGGAAAAGAATATGCCGCTTCATATCCGCATTTGAGGAATATAGCGTCACAATCACTTCAGCCGCTTCATATAGAAACGATTCGAAACGAAATTGATGTCATGTTTATAGCCGCGCCGCCCGGCGTTTCCGGAGAGTGGTCGCCCAAGCTGGCGGAGGCGGGCATCCCGGTCATTGATCTATCCGGCGATCTGCGGATTCAAAACCCGGCCGTGTATGAAAAGTGGTATAAGCGGAAGGCCGCGCCGAAAGGAACGATTCAAAGCGCGGTTTACGGTTTAGCCGAACTGCAAAAAGAAGAGATTCAGACTGCTAAGCTGATTGCCAATCCGGGATGTTTTCCGACGGCTGTGCTGCTCGGGCTCGCCCCGCTGGCGAAGAATAAGCTTTTACAAGATTCTTTTCTGATTGTTGATGCGAAAACAGGCGTATCCGGTGCCGGCCGAAAAGCATCCATGGGCACTCATTATTCTGAGCTGAATGATAATTTTAAAATTTATAAGGTTAATGAGCATCAGCATACTCCGGAAATTGAACAGCAATTAGCGGCTTGGCAGCCCGGCACAGGTCCGATCACGTTTTCCGCACATTTGGCGCCGATGACAAGGGGCATTATGGCGACGATATATACGGAGGCTCCCCCTGGTATGTCTGCTGCACAGGTAAGAGAATTGTATTCCGAATTCTACAAAGATTCATATTTTGTCAGAATCAGGCCGGAAGGTGAATTTCCGGCGACGAAAGAGGTATACGGCAGCAATTTTTGTGATATCAGTGTCACCGTGGATGAAAGAACAAACCGTGCCACCATCGTTTCTGTCATAGATAATCTGATGAAAGGCGCCGCAGGGCAGGCGGTTCAAAATTTAAATATCATGAATGGCTGGCAGGAAGAAACGGGACTTACGATGACGCCAGTCTATCCATAGAACGAAAGAGGGATTCGAAAATATGATTCAGCTGAGTGAGGAAATCACGAAAGTAAAAGGCGGCGTATCTTCGCCGAAAGGGTTTGAGGCAAAGGGCGTGCACTGCGGTCTGCGCTATTCAAAAAAAGATCTCGGAGCGATTATCAGCGAAGCGCCTGCAGTCAGTGCGGCGGTATATACGCAAAGCCATTTTCAGGCAGCGCCCTTGAAAGTGACGCAAGAGAGCTTAAAAAAAGAGGCCGTGCTTCAGGCGGTTATCGTCAACAGCGCGATTGCCAACGCCTGTACGGGAGACCAAGGATTAAAGGACGCCTATGAAATGCGGGACGGCTTCGCGAGCCAGCTCGGCATTGAGCCGGAGCTTGTTGCGGTTTCGTCAACCGGGGTGATCGGCGAGCTTTTAGACATGAAAAAAATTCAGGCGGGCATTGAACAGCTCGGTCAAGCGCCGTCAGTGTCCGGAGCATTTGAAGAAGCCATTTTGACGACGGATACAGTGACGAAACAGACGTGTTATGAACTGGTGATCGGCGGAAACATCATCACGATCGGCGGAGCGGCGAAAGGCTCCGGCATGATCCACCCCAACATGGCGACAATGCTCGGCTTTGTCACAACGGACGCGGCCGTGGAAGAACAGTCGCTCAAAAATGCGCTCAGAGAGATTACGGATGTTTCATTTAACCAAATCACCGTTGACGGAGAAACATCGACGAATGACATGGTGCTTGTGATGGCGAACGGCTGCGCGGGGAATGATTGCCTGACGGAGCAGCACCCTGACTGGCCGGCATTTAAAAAGGGGTTAAAGCTTGTATGCGAAGACCTTGCCAAAGATATTGCCAGAGACGGTGAAGGAGCGACGAAATTAATTGAAGCCAGAGTCGAAGGCGCGAAAAATAACCTTGAGGCGAATATTATCGCCAAAAAAATCGTCGGCTCAAGCCTTGTGAAGACCGCCGTTTACGGCACAGATGCCAACTGGGGGCGCATCATCGGCGCCATCGGGCACAGTGCGGCAAGCGTAACGGCCGAACAAGTGGAAGTTTTCCTCGGCGGTCAGTGTCTGTTTAAACACAACGAACCTCAGCCGTTTTCGGAAACTGATGCCAAGGAGTACTTATCAGGTGATGAAATTACGATTGCAGTCCGCCTGCAGGAAGGCTCCGGCAGCGGCCGGGCATGGGGCTGTGACTTAACCTATGATTATATCAAAATCAATGCGAGCTATCGCACATAGCAAAGGGGAGCGGCATGAAGAAAACCATCGTTTTTAAGTGCGGCGGCAGTGTAATCCGCGAGTTATCCGCCGATTTTTTTCAAAATGTAAAAGAGCTTATGCAATCGGGCTGGAACCTTGCCGTCGTGCATGGAGGAGGCCCGGACATTTCAAGAATGCTGAAAACATTGCAGATTGAAACGGAATTTGTCGATGGACAGCGGAAAACGACCAAACCGGTGCTGGAAACAGCGGAAATGGTCTTGTCAGGGACGATCAATAAATTTTTCGTAACCGAACTCGCGAAAAACGGGCTGAAAGCCGCGGGAATATCAGGAAAGGACGGCGGTCTCCTTCAAGCGTCTTACCTTAATCAAGACAAATACGGAGAAGTCGGCGAAATACAAAAAACCGATCCGTCAATCATCCACGCATTAATGAAAGAAGGCATCATTCCCGTTATCGCTCCGCTTTCCATGACAAGTGATTTCGAAACGCTGAACGTCAACGCAGACGCCGCGGCATCGGCCGTCGCTTCAGCCTTACACGCCGATAAACTTTTATTTGTCACGGATGTCGAAGGAATTATGGACGGAGAGAACAGGCTGGATACTTTGACGCCGCAAGAAATTCAGGCCCTCATCGATGACGGCGTAATTTCAGGGGGGATGATTCCGAAGGTAAACTCGGCATTATCGGCACTGAGTGAAGATGTCGAGGAAGTGATGATCGTAAACGGAAAAGGAGCGTTTTTCACCAATCAAGTCTTCCAAGGAACAAAAATCGTTAAAGAAAAGGAGAGCGTGTCATGAGCAGCCTATTTCAAACCTACAGCCGCTGGCCTATCGATATTAAAAAAGCGAAAGGGACAATCGCAGAGGATGAAAACGGAAAAACGTATCTCGATTTTATTCAGGGCATCGCCGTTTCCAATCTCGGCCATTGTCATGATGCGGTGACGGAAGCGGTGAAAGAACAGCTTGGCAGCGTATGGCACGTTTCCAATCTGTTTGAAAATGATCTTCAGGAAAAAGCCGCGGCAAAGCTTGCCGGACATAGCGCGGGGGATCTCGTTTTCTTCTGCAACAGCGGAGCCGAAGCGAATGAAGGCGCCATTAAGCTTGCCCGTAAAGCAACGGGAAAGACAAAAATCGTAACATTTCATCAATCCTTTCACGGACGGACCTATGCGGGGATGGCCGCCACCGGACAAGACAAAATCAAGACCGGTTTCGGACCGATGCTCCAAGGCTTTCACTATCTTCCGTTTAATGACCCGTCGGCATTCAGCACACTTTCAAAAGAGGATGATATCGCCGCCGTCATGCTTGAGACGGTGCAGGGAGAAGGGGGAGTCAATCCCGCCGATCCGGAATTCATCGAAGCCTTACAGACATTTTGCAAAGACAAACAGGCGCTGCTTATCGCAGACGAGATTCAAACCGGAATCGGCCGGACGGGCAAGGCATTCGGCTATGAGCACTTCGGCATCTCTCCGGACATCATCACTGCTGCGAAAGGGCTTGGAAACGGTTTTCCCGTCGGAGCCGTGATCGGCAAAAAGAAGCTTGCCGACGCCTTTACGCCGGGTACGCATGGTACGACTTTCGGCGGTAATAAGCTCGCCATGGCAGCTGTGAAAGCAACTTTGGACATTGTGTTTCAGCCGGACTTTCTCCAGGCGGCGGCAGACAAAGGCTCTTTTTTAAAAGCGCAGCTGAACCGTGAACTGACAGGGCCTTTTGTAAAAGAAATCCGCGGAAAAGGGTTATTAATCGGCATTGAATGCGCAGGTCCCGTGTCCGGCATCATCGGAGATCTGCAGGAACGCGGGCTTCTCGTGCTTCCGGCCGGACCGAATGTCATCAGGCTGCTTCCGCCGCTTACGGTTTCTGAAGAAGAAATGCTGTCGGCCGTCAGTATGCTGAAAGCAGCGATCGAAGCGCATTCGGCAGTGAAACGGTAATTTTTTTCGATATAAAGGTATAAAAATTCATATTTTTAATTAATTATTCATCAAGAGGTGGGCTTTAGATGAAAGGCTATTTAGTATTGGAAGACGGAACATCATTCGGCGGTGAACTTGAAAAAGAGGCTTGCTGTGTTGGCGAAGCTGTTTTTTTCACCGGAATGACGGGCTATCAGGAAGTGCTTACAGACCCGTCATATAAGGGGCAGATCATCGTCTTTACGTATCCGCTGATCGGAAACTACGGAATTAATGAAAAAGACCTTGAAAGTAAAATTCCACAAGTCAAGGCTGTTGCCGTCTATGAAGCGTGTGAACATTTTTCTCACCATGAAGCAGTCTCAAGCTTGAGAGAGTATTTAAATAAATGGAACATCCCGCTCTTAACCGAAGTGGACACACGGGCCGTCGTCAAAGCCATCCGCTCCGGCGGCACGATGAACGCTGCTGTGTCAACAGCAGGAGAAATTCCCGCAGCATCCGGAACACAAAATCCGGCGGAGCTGGCGCAGTCTGAAGACATCACTTCAATGGGGAACGGAGACCGGCATATTGCGCTGATTGATTTCGGTTATAAAAAATCAATCGCCTCGTCACTTGTAAAGCGCGGCTGTAAAGTAACGGTCATTCCGTATCAGCAGATGGACGCCGTTTATGACATTCAGCCTGACGGAATCGTGCTCTCAAACGGCCCGGGCGACCCGAAAGCGATTGCGCCGTACATGAACCGGATTACATCTTTACTCAGTAATTTCCCTGCACTCGGCATTTGCCTCGGGCATCAGCTGATTGCCCTGGCTTTCGGAGGAAATACGTATAAGCTGCCGTTCGGCCACAGGGGTGCCAACCATCCCGTCATTGACCGGAAAACGAAACGGGTGTTTATGACAAGCCAGAACCACAGCTATGTCGTCGATGAAGCGTCAATTGACGAAAACGAGCTGTCCATCAGATTTCACCATGTCAATGATACATCAGTGGAAGGGCTCATTCATAAGCGCCTTCCCGTATTAAGCGTCCAGTTCCACCCTGAAGCTCATCCCGGTCCGGCTGAGAGCGAGTGGATATTTGATGAATTTCTAGAAAAAGTGATACCAGCAAGGAGAGAAATCGCTCATGCCTAAAGATACAACCATTTCCAGCATATTAGTCATCGGCTCCGGCCCCATCATCATCGGCCAGGCGGCTGAATTTGATTATTCAGGAACGCAGGGCTGCATGGCTCTGAAAGAAGAAGGATACCGCGTTATTCTAGTCAATAACAACCCGGCAACGATTATGACGGATGAGGCGTTTGCCGATGAAATATATTTTGAACCGCTCACAACCGACAGCATCGAGGCCATTATTGAAAAAGAAAAACCCGACGGTCTGCTTGCCAATTTGGGCGGCCAGACGGCATTGAATTTAGCCGTTAAGCTTGAAGAAGCAGGCGTGCTGAAGAAGCATCACGTCAAGCTCTTAGGAACATCGGTGGAAACCATTCAAAAAGGCGAAGACCGGGAGCAGTTCCGCGCCCTGATGAAAGAGCTCGACCAGCCCGTTCCGGAAAGCGAAATCGTCGACAACGAAGAAGACGCCCTCCGCTTCGCTGAGTCTATCGGATTTCCGGTTATTCTGAGACCGGCGTACACGTTAGGCGGAAAGGGAGGCGGAATCGCGAAAACAAAAGAAGCGTTTCAGACGCTTATTAAACAGGCGCTGTTAGCAAGTCCGATCAGCCAATGCCTCGTCGAAAAAAGCATCGCCGGATTTAAAGAAATCGAATATGAGGTCATGCGCGACAGCAATCATACATGCATCACCGTCTGCAATATGGAAAACATCGATCCCGTCGGCGTGCATACAGGAGACTCTATCGTCGTCGCACCGTCCCAGACGTTAACGGATGAAGAATATCAGATGCTGCGTTCAGCAAGCCTGGCGATTATTTCGGCGCTGGATGTGGTCGGCGGCTGCAACATTCAATTTGCGCTGGATCCGTTCAGCAAACAGTACTATGTCATTGAAGTGAACCCGCGTGTCAGCCGTTCATCGGCCCTCGCGTCAAAAGCGACCGGCTACCCGATTGCCAAAATGGCGGCGAAACTTGCCGTCGGCTATACGCTCGACGAACTGAAAAATCCGCTGACGGGCTCTACTTATGCAAGCTTTGAACCGGCGCTTGATTATGTCATCGTCAAATTCCCGCGCTGGCCGTTTGATAAATTTAAACATGCCGACCGCACGCTCGGAACGAAGATGAAAGCGACGGGAGAGGTCATGGCGATCGAAAGAAATATGGAAGCGGCCATTCAAAAAGCGGCGGCCTCCCTTGAGCTGAAAACGATCGGCACCCGCCTGCCTGAACTCGGCGGCTGTACGATCAATCAGCTGTGGGAATTAGCGGTAACGCCGGATGACCGGAGATTTTTCGTCGTCATGGAACTGTTAAGCCGCGGTGAAACGATAGAAGATATCCATGCCAAAACGAAAATTGACCCGTTTTTTCTCCATGTATTCCGAAATATCATGACATTAGAAAACAAGCTGATGGAAGAAGGGGATCATCTGTCTGTCCCGCTTTTAAAGCAGGCGAAGGTAAAAGGCTTCACGGATGTCATGATCGCATCTCTCACGGGAAAAACGGAAGAAGACATCCGTGCTCTCAGAAAGAAATCAGGCATCGTCCCGTCGTTTAAAATCGTAGATACATGCGCCGCTGAATTTGATGCCAAGACGAATTATTTCTACTCCACCTACCTTGGGGAAAGCGACGGAGATGTCAGCCGAAAAGAGAAAAAACGCGCTCTCATCATCGGCTCAGGCCCGATCCGCATCGGTCAGGGAGTGGAATTTGATTACAGCGCCGTCCACGGCGTTCTGACCCTGCAAAAGCTGGGATATGAAACGATTATGATCAATAACAATCCGGAAACAGTAAGCACGGATTATGAAATCGCCGACCGGCTTTATTTTGAACCGCTGACGACAGAACATATTTTAAACGTGGCGGAACATGAAAACATTGATTTTGCCATCGTCCAGTTTGGGGGACAGACCGCGATCAATGCCGCTGAACCGCTGGAAAAAGCGGGCATTCCGCTGCTCGGAACATCCTTTGAAACCCTTGATGCACTGGAGGATCGGGATCTGTTTTATCAGCTGCTTGACGATCTTGACCTCAAACATGCCAAAGGCGAAACGGCTTATTCAAAAGAAGAAGCAACGGAAAAAGCAAGCCGAATCGGCTACCCCGTGCTGATCCGTCCGTCTTATGTCATCGGGGGGATGGGCATGATCATAGTTCATTCAGAAGCGCAAATGTCAGAGCTGCTGGGAAAAGAAGCGGGCATGCCGTACCCGATTTTGATCGATCAGTACATTACAGGAAAAGAATTGGAGATCGATCTGATTTCCGACGGACATGAAGTATTCGTGCCGACTTACACAGAGCACATTGAACGGGCCGGCGTCCATTCGGGCGACAGTTTTGCGATTCTTCCGGGTCCGTCTGTCACACCTGATATGCAGCGGAATATAAAAGAGGCCGCCGAAAAAATCGCGGTAAAACTGGCTTTTAAAGGCATTATGAACATTCAGTTTGTCATTGATGACAAAGGGGATATTCTCGTTCTTGAAGTGAATCCCCGGGCAAGCCGCACGGTTCCTGTCGTGTCTAAGGTGATGGGGGTGCCGATGATCCCGCTTGCCGCCAGATTGCTGGCCGGCGCTTCCCTTAAAGACATCAAGCCCGAGGTTCAAAATCAGCACGGAACGGCAGTGAAATTCCCGGTTTTTTCTTCTCACGCCATTCAGGATGTGGACGTAAAGCCCGGGCCGGAAATGAAGTCGACCGGAGAAGGCATGTGTGTCGCGTTTGACGCAGAAAGCGCACTGAAAAAAATCTACGCGCACGTCTGGGAGAAAAAAGGCAGCATCTATCTGGAAGGCTGTGATGCGGAATTGGAACGTCAGGCTCAAGAGGCGGGATTTACCGTATGCAAAGATGCGTTCCCGGCATGGGCAGAGCGAAAGGATAAAGCGGTTCATATTAATTTCAATCACTCTGAAGAAGCGCGTAAACAACGGATCGAAGCCATGACGCACGGTGTGACGGTCTTTACTGAACCGGAAACCGTAAAGGCATTTTTAGCAAGCGGCTCCGGCAAACCTCAGCCTGTATCGCTCAAAGATCTTTATCAAAAGGAAGTGGCATCATGCACACAATAAAAGCGGAACACACATTAACCCATTTGTACGGCAAAGATTTTCTTTCATTAAAAGATGTCAGCCCGTCAGACATCAATGCGCTTCTGACAGAAGCTTCATTATTAAAACAACATCCGATACAGCCGATTTTCCAAGGGAAAACATTGGCGATGATTTTTGAAAAATCTTCAACCCGCACACGTGTGTCTTTTGAAGCGGGAATGGCCCAGCTCGGGGGAACGGGACTATTTCTTTCAAGCAGCGACCTGCAGCTTGGGCGGGGGGAGACGGTCGCGGATACGGCGAAGGTGCTGTCCGGCTTCGTTGATGCCATTATGATCCGCACCTTTGAGCATGAAAAAGTCGAAGAGCTTGCCGAGCATGCTGATATTCCCGTCATAAACGGGCTGACCGACCGGTATCACCCGTGTCAGGCACTCGCGGATCTGTTAACAATACAAGAAATAAAAGGAAAATTAAAAGGAGTAAAAGTCGCCTATATCGGTGACGGAAATAATGTCGCGCATTCACTTATGA
This sequence comes from Bacillus sp. R45, assembly GCF_021729365.1. Classification (NCBI taxonomy): domain Bacteria; kingdom Bacillati; phylum Bacillota; class Bacilli; order Caryophanales; family Bacillaceae; genus Bacillus; species Bacillus sp. R45. Next base: position 1,073,201 of record NZ_CP091421.1, read on the forward strand.
TCGGCTGCGCAAAAATGGGCTGTGACATTGCGGTTGCTTCGCCGAAAGGCTATGAAGCAGAGGAAGAGGCGGTGAATGCCGCGAAAGAAGCAGCGGCTGTTTCCGGAGCGAAAATCACCCTTACCGAAAATCCGCAGGAAGCGGTGCGGGATGCAGACGTGATTTACTCCGACGTCTTCACGAGCATGGGGCAGGAGGAAGAGACGCAGCAGCGGCTGAATGTGTTTGCGCCGTATCAAGTCAACGCCTCACTCGTCAGTCTCGCCAAACCCGACTATACATTTTTGCATTGCCTGCCGGCGCATCGGGAAGAAGAGGTCACGTCCGAGATTATCGACGGCCCGAACTCTGCAGTATTCCAGCAGGCGGAAAACCGGCTTCACGCGCAAAAAGCGCTCCTGAAAGCTCTTCTATACAAACAGGATGAACAAAAAAACCGCTGAATCTCATTCAGCGGTTTTTGATATTTCTCCGCATACAAGCGCATACTACATAAAAAAGAAAAAGGAGGAAATGACGTGGGACAGCAGCATCAATTCCGCCCGGGACAAAAAGCGCCGAATAACGGTGTGTACGTTGAAATCGGCGAAACGGGAAGCATGGTCAAAAATCCGCAAAAAATCAAGCTTACGGTGGGAGAAATGTTCCCTGAAACTTCAAACCACAACAGATTGTGGACGTACCAACGAAAACCGTGAACACAAAAAAACCTGCTGAATAGCAGGTTTTTTTATTTAATGCTGGTTTGCATCCTGTTTGACAGGCATGATCTCCGCAAGAACAAAGACTAGCACCGCAATAACCACGGCAATAACGGATGATTGCTTGAAATTGTACGCCGCGCTGTTCATGGAGGCGACCAAATAACAGGCCATATGTGTTAAAAGGAACGTCCAAATAAAACCGATAATAAACCGCACGTTTCCACCTCGTCCTTCATTTTATTCTACGTTGTATCATACCATACATAAAGCGCGGGCGGAAGGTCATTTTCTCATCAAAAAGCGCGCCTGAAACTGACATGTGCCCGCCTGTCTTGCCGTCTGACGGAAAATTCGGTTCCCGTGCTTGGGATAATAGCCAAAACATAGCAGCAAATAGGAGTTTATCCGATCCGTTTTCATTCTTTTTACATATGATAGCCAATAGAGAGATTAGGAGTAAAAGGAGGCGGGCAGGCATGGGGATAACGGAAAGATTTTTCCAATTCGGATCTGAGCTGAACGTCATCCATCTGCCGTATCGGCCGAACGGCTTCTGTATCTTTATTCTGGGGGACAGAACTCACTTTGTCAGCCGGGACTCAAGCTTTTGGCTCGAACATGAAGGGAGGAACCAGCTGTTAAATACGCTGCTTGACAGAGGGTACACCATTTTCAACAGCAATTTATACGGACGGCATTGGGGTTCGGAAAAAGCCGCCCTTTACGCCAGACAGCTGATTCATTATGTGCTGAAACAAGAAACCCTCAATCCGAAAATACACTTGCTCGCAGAAGGCATGGGCGCCCTCATCGCCGATCAATTGCTGCAGTCTTCACCGGAGCATATCCGTTCAGCCGCAATGTTAGATCCTTGTCTTGCCCTTCAAGCCCATTTTGAATCAGAGAAAGAAAATAAGTTTTTTTATAAGCAGTTTCTGAGGGAAACGGCACAAAGCTTCGGTGTTTCTGAAAAAGAGGCAAGCTCACTGAGCTATCAGACCATTACCGGCTGCCGCACCCGCGTGCCGGTACATATATGGCAAAGAACGACCGGAGCGCCGTACCCGTACACCCTGCACGCGAACGCGTATAAAGAAGCCCGGGAAAAGACCGGAAGCAAGATTGATATCACGTATCACCTGCTTGAGAACCCTGCTCGTATGTACAGAGCCATCTGCCGGTTTTTCCGCAGTCATGAAAAAGACCTGTAATGAATAGAATACAACAGCCATCTCTTTTCAGAGGGCTGTTTGGCTTGTGTGTGTATGAAAAACCGGAAAGGCGGCAGATGTGATGAAAACAGCGCTGATCATTGGAGCAGATGAATTTCTCGGCCTTTCATTGTGCGAACGGTTGATGGATGAAGGTGTGCACGTTGATGTCATTTTGGCAGAACCGGAGGACAAAACGAGGCAGCTGTATTTAGAAGAACGTTTAATGTGGCTCGCGAGAAACGGGCTTTTTCAAATAATAGAGAAAATCGGTGAAAAGGAATACGATCGTATCTGCGTTCAATACGGGAGCGGGTGTCTGCCTGAAAAAAGGGCTGAGCCTTTATATTGGATTGTTTACAGTGAGGATCACGGAGACTGGGAAAAAAACGGTCAGCGGGATACGGCAAAAGCGATTATCCTTCCTCCCCTTTACGGTCCGTGGACGGAAGCAAAAGAAGATGGCGAAAGCAGGATCTTTTTAGAAGACGCGGTCTGCGGGCTGATGAATAAGCTTGAGGCTGACGGCACAGAAGACGAAAATCAGATTATTACCCTGGAAATAAAAGAAAAAACGCAAAAAACGGAAGCGGAAGAAAAAATTAAAGAATGGAAAAGACAATTTTCATCAATATTCGACATTTTTTAAGAAATACCTTCCATGTTATGTGCATTACCGCTACAATAAACGTATATCAATTATACATGTTATGAGTTTGAAAAGGGGTTGAACATGGCTTGATCACCAGGCTTGTCATGATCTTTTCTGTCCTCCTTTTATTGAGCGGATGCACACAAACTCCGTTTAAAGGAAAAATTGAGAAGGTCGGAATGCTTTTCCCCGATACCATCAGTGACTTGGTATGGGGCACAAAAGGTTACAAAGGTTTATTAGCGATACAATCTGAATTTAACGTTGACGTTTATTATAAAGAAAATATCAGATCCGATGAAGATATTTTAAAAGCGATAGATGATTTTCATAAAAAAGGAGTCAATCTTTTATACGGGCACGGAAATGAATACGAGGAAATCTTCAATATGATCAGCAAGGATTATCCCGACATGGAATTCGTCGTCGCAAACGGAACGGCGAAAAGCGATAATGTCACAAGCGTTCACCTTATGGGAGAAGCAATGGGTTTTTTCGGGGGAATGACGGCCGCCCATATGTCAAAAACCAATGAGGTCGGTGTCATCGCCTCCTTTTTGTGGCAGCCTGAAGTAGACGGCTTTATCAAAGGGGCGAAATATGAAAAGCCTGATATCACCGTCAATACTGAATTTACGGACCACTGGGATAACGGCAATGAAGCGCTGCATCTTTACGAGAAGTTAAAAGCGGAGGGCACGGATGTTGTATATCCGGCCGGAGACGGGTATAATGTTCCTGTCATTCAGCAAATCAAAAAAGACGGGCTTTACGCCATCGGCTATGTCGCCGAGCAATCGAATCTCGGCAAAAACACGGTGCTGACAAGCACGGTGCAAAACGTAGATAAAGCCTATACATTAATTGCCGAGCAATATAATAAAGGTACGCTCAAGAGCGGAGATCACGACTTTGATTTCAGGGAAGGAGTCGTTGAAATGGGGACGTTCAGCCCGCTGGTGGACAAAGCGTTTCAAGACAAAATCTCAGACCTTGTCAAAACGTATAATCAAACAAATGAACTGCCGTCAAATGAATAGAGGTGGATACACATGCAGCATGAAAAGTCTCTTGAATTTATGCAGATCGCGATGAAATACTTGCCGGAAGCAAAGGCGGAGCTTGAGAAATCCGGCATAGATCTGTCTATGGAAATGATTCAGCCGTTTATGGACCTGTTTACATCGGTCATGGCGGAAGCGTATGAGCTTGGCAGATCTGATGCCGGGGAGCTGAATAAATAAAGAGAGCCACTTTTTCATGAAGTGGCTTTTCACATGATTTTTTTCTTTATGGCGGACACCATCGGCGCAAAGTCTTTAAATACGGGCTTTAATTGATCCAGGGAGTTCATGATGGACCCCAGCTGATTCAACACGTGGTTGTAATCGATCTCTTCTTCGTTTTCAGCCTGAGGCTGCTCCGGGTTTTCTTCCGGTTCTTTATCCCGGTCTCTGGAATCGCCGAACATCATTTTGGAGAAAATATCCATAGTGAAGCCTCCTTTCGTCTTCCTTTTATTCTATGAGGAGCAGCGTCCGATAGTTTAGACGAATATATTGCCAACAGAAAAAAAATAGGGTAGAATTAGTACCTGATACTAATAATTGATCATAACTAATTAGTTTTAAATTCATTATAAAAAAGGAGTCTTTTCCAATGAAAGCTGGAATTCTTGGCGTCGGCCGTTACATCCCGGAAAAAGTGCTGACAAATCATGATCTTGAACAAATGGTAGATACATCGGACGAGTGGATTCGTACGAGAACTGGTATAGAAGAAAGAAGAATCGCCGCTGAAGATATGTATTCATCCGGCATGGCCGCTGAGGCTGCGCAAAAAGCGCTTGATCAGGCCGGCATTTCCGCTGAGGAGCTTGATATGATCCTTGTGGCGACGGTTACTCCTGACCAGTCTTTCCCGACCGTTTCCTGTATGATACAAGAGAAGCTCGGGGCCAAAAAAGCGTGCGCGATGGATATCAGCGCCGCATGTGCGGGTTTTATGTACGGTATCGTAACCGCCAAACAATTCATTGAATCGCAAACATACAAACATGTCCTCGTGGTCGGCGTGGAAAAGCTCTCAAGCATTACCGACTGGGACGACCGTAATACGGCTGTGCTGTTCGGAGACGGAGCCGGAGCGGCGGTCATCGGACCGGTCAGTGACGACAGAGGCATACTTTCATTTGAGCTCGGAGCAGACGGTACAGGCGGTCAGCACTTGTACTTAGATGAAAAAGGGCATACAATCATGCATGGAAGAGAAGTATTCAAATTCGCCGTCCGGCAAATGGGTGAATCGAGTGTAAATGTTATTGAAAAAGCCGGCCTCTCCAAAGAGGACGTAGACTTTTTGATTCCGCATCAGGCAAACATCCGCATCATGGAAGCGGCACGGGAACGTTTGGAGCTTCCGGTTGAAAAGATGTCTAAAACAGTCCATAAATATGGAAACACATCCGCAGCATCCATTCCGATTTCATTAGTAGAGGAACTGGAAGCAGGCAAAATTAAAGACGGCGACGTCATCGTCATGGTCGGTTTCGGCGGAGGATTGACATGGGGCGCCATAGCATTACGCTGGGGACGATAAAAAAAGGTGAGGTGCACACAAGATGAGTAAAAAAAGAGTAGTCGTTACAGGGCTTGGAGCCTTGTCTCCGCTTGGCAACGACGCCGAAACAAGCTGGAAAAATGCAATCGGCGGCGTATCCGGAATCGGACCGATCACACGTGTGGAATCGGACGAGTATCCGGCGAAAGTAGCTGCTGAATTGAAAGATTTCAATATTGAAAATCACATGGATAAAAAAGAAGCGCGAAAAATGGACCGCTTCACGCAATACGCTGTCGTAGCCGCGAAAATGGCCGTTCAAGATGCCGGTCTGAACATCACAGACGAGATCGCGCCGAGAGTCGGCGTTTGGGTCGGGTCCGGAATCGGCGGTCTTGAAACGCTTGAATCCCAATTCGAAATCTTCCTGACAAAAGGGCCGAGAAGGGTCAGCCCGTTCTTTGTTCCGATGATGATTCCGGATATGGCGACAGGCCAAATCTCAATCGCTCTCGGAGCAAAAGGAGTCAACTCCTGTACGGTGACGGCATGTGCGACGGGAACGAACTCTATCGGTGACGCGTTTAAAGTCATTCAGCGCGGCGATGCCGATGCGATGATTACGGGCGGAACGGAAGCGCCCTTGACAAGAATGTCATTTGCGGGCTTCAGCGCAAACAAAGCCCTTTCTACAAATCCTGATCCGAAAACGGCAAGCCGCCCGTTTGATAAAAACCGTGACGGCTTTGTCATGGGAGAAGGCGCGGGGATCGTCGTGCTTGAAGAGCTTGAGCATGCCCTTGCCCGCGGTGCGAAAATCTACGGGGAAATTGTCGGCTACGGCTCAACGGGTGACGCCTACCACATTACCGCGCCTGCCCAAGACGGGGAAGGCGGTGCGAGAGCGATGCAGGAAGCAATCAAAGATGCGGGCATCAAGCCTGAAGAAATTGATTACATCAACGCTCACGGCACAAGCACGTACTACAATGATAAATACGAGACAAAAGCCATTAAGACCGTTTTCGGTGATCATGCGTACAAGCTTGCCGTCAGTTCGACAAAATCAATGACGGGTCATTTGTTAGGCGCTGCCGGAGGAATTGAAGCAATCTTCTCCGTCATGGCAATTAAAGACGGCATTATCCCGCCGACGATTAACATCGAAACACCTGATGAAGAGTGTGATTTAGATTATGTACCGGACAAAGCGCGCGAGCAGGATGTCAACATCGTTCTCAGCAACTCGCTCGGCTTCGGCGGACATAATGCCACTTTGATCTTTAAAAAATATCAATAATACAGTTTTTGACCGGCTGCCTGAAAAAGGTGGCCGGTTTTTTTGTGCGTGCATATGATAACAACAAGAGGAGGCGAACCGGTATGAGCGTCAAGCAGACATATCAATGGATGGAAAAGGCGGCATCCGTAAATGACCTGGCCCCGCATCTTTTGCCGCTTTTTTCAGGGGCCGATAAGAAAGAGTGGAAGCCGATACTCGGGATGCTGCAAAACCACGGCATGTTCCGCCATCTGAAGGACGGCGTTAGGACCAGTAAACGGCTGAAAGAAAAAGGATGCTACAGCCATATACAAAAAGAGGAAGCCTATTTAAAGGAGAAGTGGAACGGGCCGGACGTGCCGATCGTAGTTTTGCCCGTTGATGAACGAAACCGGAAAATCCGTCAGGAATTCGGATCAAAATCCGGTCTGGCCTTTCGGAACAAAATGTTCCTCTTTCTATCGTCGGATAGTTCCAATTCAGCTGTATCCGCCCTTATGACACATGAATATAATCACGTCTGCCGGTTAGAACATGTGACAAAGGACGAAAAAGATGAGACATTTCTTGATACAATCATGATGGAGGGGCTGGCAGAATATGCTGTATATGAGCGGTTCGGCTCAAGTCTTACGGCGGAATGGACGTCCTACTATACGCCTGAGCAGCTTGATTTTTTGTTTGAAAAAAGAGTCAAGCCGAACCTCCGCTTAACGAGAGACAGCAGAATGTTTTCCCAGCTGTTATACGGAAAAGGATACTTCCCCTCAATGCTTGGCTATGCCGTCGGATTCAATATAGTAAAAAAATATTTAACCGACCATCAAAAAACAGTAAAAGAAGCATTGGCCATCCCTTCAAAAACCTTTCTGGAAGCAACGCTTTAATAGATTAAAAGAATGGAAATTATTTAAGGATATTACATTTATCCTAAAAAATTCTTGCTTTTGTAATAATGATGTAATAATATACAACTATAAAATTTTTCGACTATTCTATATTTTGTGATAGCGAAACGTATGTTTCCCTCTGCTTCAGCGGAATGAGAAAGGGGCGTATCATGAGCACACTATTAGAAGTGAATAATTTAAAGACCTATTTTTTCAGAAAGAAACAGCCGATCCCTGCAGTCGACGGGGTTGATTTTCACATTAACAAAGGCGAAACCGTCGCTCTTGTAGGAGAATCCGGCTCGGGCAAAAGCATCACCTCGCTTTCTATTATGGGACTTGTCCAAAGCTCGGGCGGAAAAATTATGGACGGCTCGATTAAGCTGGAAGGCAGGGACCTGGCCTCCTTCACCGAAAACGAATATTGCAAAATCCGCGGAAATGACGTCTCTATGATCTTTCAGGAGCCCATGACTTCCCTGAATCCGGTGCTGACCATCGGCGAACAGATTACCGAAGTGCTTGAATACCATAAAAAAATGAATAAAAAAGAAGCGGCTAAAAAAGCCGTTGAGCTTCTGGAACTCGTCGGATTCTCCAGAGCGGAACAAGTGATGAAAGAATATCCGCACCGTCTTTCCGGAGGGATGAGACAGAGGGTGATGATCGCCATTGCGCTCAGCTGCAATCCGAAGCTTCTGATCGCTGATGAGCCGACGACGGCGCTTGATGTGACGATACAAGCCCAAGTATTGGAGCTGATGAAAGACCTCTGCAAAAAATTCGATACTTCTATTCTGCTGATCACTCACGATTTAGGTGTGGTTTCCGAAGCCGCCGACAGGGTGATCGTTATGTATTGCGGACAAGTCGTAGAGAGTGCGGGTGTGGAGGACTTATTTTTAAACCCTCTTCATCCGTATACCGAAGGGCTGTTAAACTCCATACCGGTGATAGATGGAGAGATTGATACATTAAAAGCGATCAAAGGCAGTGTCCCGACACCGGATAATCTTCCGGAAGGCTGCCGATTCGCCCCGAGGTGTTCAAAAGCGATGGACAAATGCAAAACAGGGCAGCCGGAGCTGATAACGCATGAAAGCGGCCGTTCTGTAAGATGTTTTTTATATGAGGAAGAGGGTGCCCAATCAAAATGACAGCTGCAGGCCAAGAAACGATTTTAGAGCTGAAAGACGTAAAAAAATATTTCCCGATCCGCTCCGGTTTTTTTCAAAGGAAAGTCGGTGATATAAAGGCTGTTGACGGCGTTTCTTTTTCACTGAAGCGCGGGGAGACGCTCGGCATCGTCGGTGAATCAGGATGCGGCAAATCAACGGCGGGAAGGACGATGATCCGTTTATACAAGCCGACAGACGGCCGGATTCTTTTTAAGGGGCAGGATATCTCCGGCTTATCTGAAGAAAAGCTGAGAAAAAGCGTCCGCAAAAACATCCAGATGGTCTTCCAAGATCCCTTCGCATCCCTTAACCCGAGGAAAACGCTGCGTTCCATTATTAAAGAGCCGTTCCAGACTCACCATATGTACAGCATGAGCGAGCGGAACGAGCGAGTGGAGGAGCTGCTGGCGAAAGTCGGCCTTCACCCGAGCTTTGCAAACCGCTATCCGCACGAATTTTCCGGGGGGCAGCGCCAGCGGATCGGGATTGCGCGGGCTCTGACGTTGAATCCCGAGCTGATTATTGCGGATGAACCCGTTTCCGCACTCGATGTCTCCATTCAGGCCCAAGTCATCAATCTGATGGAAGAACTGCAGGATGAATTCAACCTGACCTATTTGTTTATTTCTCATGATTTGAGTGTTGTCCGCCATATCAGCGACAGAGTCGGCGTCATGTATCTGGGAAAAATGATGGAGCTGACCGATAAACACGAGCTGTACGGCAATCCGCTTCACCCTTATACGCAAGCGCTTTTGTCTTCAGTGCCCGTCACGAGAAAAAAAGACGCCGTCAAGCGGGAACGAATCATCCTGAAAGGAGAACTGCCAAGCCCGGCAAACCCGCCGAAAGGCTGCGTGTTCCACACGCGGTGCCCGATGGCCAAACCGATCTGCAAGGAACAAATCCCGGCATTTGAAGAAGCCGCTCCCGGCCATTACGTCGCCTGCCATTTATATGCCTGAAATGACAAGCATCGAGAGGGGGTATGCCGGATTACATAACCAGTTTGCTGCATATATATCACAAAGGGGGAATTGATATGAAATTACGTAAAAGCGCACTGATGATGCTAAGTGTTTTTATGGCGCTCGCCATCTTCCTGTCAGCCTGCTCCGGCTCAAAATCCACAAGCACCGAATCCAAACCGGCAGGAAAACCGCAAAAAGGCGGAGATTTGGTTGTCGGGTCAACCGGGGAACCCACACTTTTTAATCCACTTTATTCTACCGATGTTGCAAGTTCTGATATTGAAGGCATGATTTACAGCACATTATTGGAAACGGATGAGAAATTAAACGTCAAGCCGTCGCTGGCTGAAAAAGTAACAGAAGCTGACGGGGGATTAACGTATGATGTAAAACTGAAAAAAGGCGTTAAATTCCATGATGGAAAAGAGCTGACGGCCGATGATGTTGTTTTCACCTACAGCATCCCTCTTAACAAGGATTACAACGGTGAGCGTGGCTCGGGTTTTGAGTCCCTTAAATCCGTAACGAAAAAAGGAAAATATGAAATTCAGTTTAAAATGAAGAAAAAAGATGCCTATTTCTATAATGTCGTTCTCGACAGTTACGGCATTTTGCCAAAACATATATTGGGTAAGGTGCCGGTTGCAGATCTGGGAGAGAATGAATTTAACCGTAAAAATCCAATCGGCTCCGGTCCGTTTAAGTTTGTTGAGTGGAAAAAAGGTGAGTATGTCAAACTGGAAGCAAATGATGATTACTTTGGCGGCAGACCTTACCTTGATACAGTGACAGTCAAAACAATTCCTGATTCTAACGCGGCCGTGGCCCAGTTAAAAGCGGGAGATATTGATTTCTTCGTTGTGCCGGGCACAGATTTTGATACGGTTAAAACGTTTGGAAACGTGAAGGTCAAATCTGATCTTGGCTTAAACTACAGCTATATCGGCTGGAATGAGAAAAAAGAGCTTTTTAAGGACAAAAAAGTGCGTCAGGCATTGACTTACGCTCTTGACAGGCAGGCAATGGTGGATCAAGTGCTGAACGGAGACGGTAAGGTAGCGGATGTTCCTGAGAGTCCGCTGTCATGGAATTATCCGAAGTCTAAAGTGCCGACATTTGATTATAATCCGAAAAAAGCAAAGCAGCTGCTAAAAGAAGCCGGATGGGAAGACCATGACGGTGACGGCTACCTTGATAAAGACGGAAAAAAATTCTCATTTGAAATTAAAACGAATCAAGGCAATAAAATTCGTGAAGATTTAGCTGTTGTCGTTCAGCAGCAATTAAAAGAAGTGGGAATCGAGGCTAAACCGCGAATTGTTGAATTCAGTGCGTTAATCGAACAGACAAGTGCCCCTAATTGGGATTATGACGCTCTTCTTCTCGGATGGAGTCTTGCAACGTTCCCGGATCAATTCTCTATCTTCCATTCAAGCCAATCGAAAAACGGGCTGAATAATATCTGGTATAAAAACCCGAAAGTCGATAAGCTGCTTGAAGAAGCGAAGACAATTACAGACAGAAAAGAATACCAAAAGAAGTATGAAGAGATATACAAATTGATTGCTGAAGATCAGCCGTACAGCTTCTTATTCTATTACAATTACCACAGAGCGATGCCGAATAATTTACAAGGCTATGTATTCCACCCTAAAAATGACTTGTACAATATTGAAAAATGGTGGCTGGATCAAAAATAGCAAAAGCCCTGGAGAGGGAAGGAGGTTCCTTTCCTCTCTTATCCTATTTAAAAAGGGGACAAGAATATGGTTACATATATTTTACGGCGAACATTAATGTCCTTGCCGATTCTCTTAGGCATTACAATTTTGTCGTTTGCCATCATGAAAGCAGCGCCGGGAGACCCGATGTCACTTATGATGGACCCTACAATCAGTCAAGCGGACAGGGCGAAATTCATTGAAAAATACGGGTTGAATGATCCGGAACCTGTTCAATATGTGAAATGGCTGGGGAATATGCTGCAAGGGGATTTTGGGACTTCTATCGTCAAGAAAGGCACTCCGGTTTCTGAACTTATCTTATCCCGCTTACCGAATACGATTGTGCTTATGCTTTTCTCAACCCTTGTCGCTCTTCTGATTTCTATTCCATTTGGTGTTCTGTCAGCGAAACGTCCTTATTCAAAATTGGATTACGGGATAACTGTTACTTCATTTTTAGGGCTTGCCATTCCGAATTTTTGGTTCGGTTTGATTTTAATCATGGTTTTATCTGTAAATCTGGGGTGGTTTCCCACTGGCGGAGTAAGCACTTTGAATGCTGACTTTAACATATTTGACCGATTGCATCACTTGATTCTGCCTGCTTTTGTGCTCGCCACGGCAGACATGGCAGGGATAACGAGATACACAAGATCCAGTATGCTTGATGTGTTAAAACAGGATTATATACGAACGGCGCGTGCGAAAGGATTCCGAGATAATAAAGTGATTTTTAAACACGGTTTGAGAAACGGACTTCTTCCTGTCATCACTATTTTTGGTTTGATGATACCGTCATTTATCGGGGGAGCGGTAGTGGTAGAACAGATTTTTACTTGGCCGGGTCTCGGCAAATTGTTTATTGATTCAGCCTTTTCGCGGGATTATCCGGTTATCATGGCCATGACGGTCATTTCAGCTGTTTTGGTTGTAGTGGGGAATTTAATTGCGGACATCTTATATGCGCTGGTTGATCCCCGCATTGAATATTAACAAAGAGAGGTGAGAGGTCAAATGTTACAGCCAAATACCGGCACACCCCCCAGCGAAGTGAAATTAAAGGAAAATATTCAATCCAAACCGGAAACAATGACGAAGATTTTTTTCGAAAAGTTCTTTCAAAATAAACTAGCTGTAATCGGAGCCGTTATATTAACCATCATTATCTTGTCAGCTTTATTCGCTTCGGTAATCGCTCCTTACTCTCCGGAGAGTCAATCTCTCATCAATCGTTTGAAGCCGCCGAGCTTAAAACATCTAATGGGAACTGATAAATTCGGAAGAGACATCTTTACGAGGGTTCTGTACGGGGCGCGCGTCTCCTTGCTTGTCGGATTCGCTTCTGTGATCGGCGCGATTACAATCGGGACAGTTGTCGGAGCCGTTGCCGGATATTTTAAAGGGTTTGTCGATGCCGTTCTCATGAGAACCGTTGATATCGTATTATCCATACCTGATATATTTTTGTTAATTACACTTGTTACGATTTTTCAGCCCGGAATGGATAAATTAATTTTAATTTTCTCCCTTACAGGCTGGACAACAACGGCACGCCTTGTCCGAGGAGAGTTTTTATCGCTTCGTTCCAGAGAGTTTGTATTAGCTGCAAAGACGATCGGTACAAAAAACCATCACATCATCTTTTCTCATATACTGCCGAATGCGCTCGGACCGATTATCGTCTCAGCCACATTAAAGGTGGGAACGGTTATTTTGGCGGAATCTACATTAAGTTATCTCGGTTTCGGGATTCAGCCACCGATCGCAAGCTGGGGCAATATGCTTCAGGATGCACAGAACTTTACGCTTATGATACAGGCTTGGTGGTACCCGTTATTCCCGGGTTTGTTGATCCTTCTTACCGTATTGTGCTTCAACTTTGTCGGAGACGGGCTGCGTGATGCGCTTGATCCGAAAAATGTGAAATGATCTCCCGGACGAACGGGAGATTTTTTTGTTGCAATGCAGTCGGAAATCCAGCTCCGTAAAACGGAAATCTCATATTGAAATGGAATAATTTATCTATCCCTTGCCTATACTGTGGACAACAGTTTTTATAAAGTGAGGGGTCGAATATGTTATTTCTTCATGATGTATGGGTTAATTGGTTTGAAGGGGAAGAAAACGGCTACAATGTATGCCATTTTCACGAATGGCGGAAGGAAGACACGGTTGAGCTTTTGGATCAGACGCCGCTGCTCAGAGTGCCGTCGGTATTATTTCATTACATAGAAAACGACTTATCAGAGCTTCCGAAAGAGCTGCTTGACCAAGTCCACCAGAAGTCATACGTGCGAAAAAATCATGAGCGGACAAAGCTGGAGTACTGTTTTGTCGTGACAGACGGGATCGGCATCATTGCCGTGGATACGATCGGGTATACCATTCCGGTCAGAAAGAGCCGCCTGATTCCGAGACAGGAGCAGCTTGTTTATGAAATGGTAAAGGATGTAGAACCGGAATTGTTTCAATTTGAGCCGTCGCAATTGGAGTCTTCAAAGGAATATCACATTTTGTCATTGGCGCCGGAGCATGTCAGAGGTCTGACGAGAAAAGAGCGGCAGATCAAGCAGCTGATGTTTATGGCGCTCGACCAGCTGAAAGGGCTGAAAAACCGTGCGGAAATTGTGTATTGGTACACGGAATGGAATCCGCATATGTATGAGCAGATCAAACGGATGAGTTTTGAAGAGATCTGGGACATGCTTTACAATGAAACAATTGAAGGCTGGTCGGATAAACATCTTGCGTTCTGTGAAAATTTGATTAAAGGGCAGCCGTTTTTCGAAAAGCTTTGGGAAATGGAACAGGAATCAAAAGTGAACTAAAAAAAGAGGCGGGGATTCTCCCGCCTCTTTTTTTTATCTTCTTTTCCGTCCGAGACCCATGGCGTTTTCCATTTTCTTCACCATTTTGCCGGCCGTTTTGTTTGCGCGCGCCGCCCCTTCGTCGAGAATGCGGTCAAGCTCGTCGCTCTCAATTAATTCACGATAGCGCTCTTGGATCGGTGTCAATGCGCCGATAACGACTTCGGCTAAATCGCTTTTGAATTCACCGTACCCTTTGCCTTCATATTTAGCTTCTAATTCTTCAATTGATGTGCTTCCTAAAATAGAATAGATCGTCAAAAGATTAGAAACGCCCGGTTTGTTTTCTTTATCATACTTTACAATGCCTTCAGAATCAGTCACGGCGCTCTTGATTTTCTTCTCGAGCTGCTTCGGCTCATCAAGCAGCGTGATGAATGCCTTTTGGTTCGGATCTGATTTGCTCATTTTTTTGAGCGGATCAGCCAGTGACATGATGCGCGCGCCTGATTCAGGAATTTTCACCTCAGGAATCGTGAAGATGTCATTGTATTTTTTATTAAAGCGTTCCGCCAGGTTGCGGGTCAGTTCAAGATGCTGTTTTTGGTCTTCTCCGACCGGAACAAGATCCGTTCCGTACAGTAAAATATCGCCGGCCATCAGCGGCGGATAGGTTAACAGTCCGGACACGACGGCTTCTTTGCCCTTTGACTTATCCTTAAATTGCGTCATCCGCTCAAGCTCGCCGATATATGCGACGCATTGGAGCATCCACCCCGCCTGGGCATGAGCGGGAACCTCCGACTGGATAAAGAGGGTCGCTTTCTCGGGATCAAGTCCGACGGCCAAATAAAGAGCCGCGAGATTGCGGATGTTCTTCCGCAGCTCAAGCCGATCCTGCGGAACCGTAATCGCATGCTGATCGACAATACAGAAGTAGCCGTTGTAGTCATGCTGCAAATCAACAAATTGCTTCATTGCGCCGATGTAGTTGCCGAGGGTAACGGAACCGCTCGGCTGAATGCCTGAAAAAATCGTTTTCTTCATAGTTCTTACCTCATTTCTTAAAACATAATAAAAAAAGCCCATTCTTCCCGTAGAAAAAAGGGACGAATGAACCGTGGTGCCACCCTGATTATTCCATTACAATGGAATCGCTCGAGACGTTGGTAACGGAGGCTGCTCCGGCTGGGCCTACTAACGTTCGGTCAGCTGCTCAGAAGTCCATTCCACATCGCCCGTTACCTGCTCCCAGCACCGCAGACTCTCTTCAAACGGATGAAAATGTGTACTACTCTTCATCATCGCAATCACAACAAATGTATTTGATTGATCTATTATAAATCAATTATAGCCAAATGTCATCAGAGGAATACAAGCTTATTTCCAGTTTACTTTAGAGGTGGAAATCCTCAAAAAGAACTGAAAATGCTTAAATGATAACGTATATCAACATTTCGTATAACGAATATTATATGTAAAAAGCAATATGAACTGGAAATTACATTAAAAAAATTTAGTTAGGTCATGCTTTAAACTATAGAAGTGTATCACCTTTTTGACAGAAAAACTGACCAAATTTAAATATTTTAAATTGAGAAAATAGTATTGCAATAAATTATTCATTTCATTATAATGAACTTGTTCACTCTATTGTTACAGCTTCTTTACATAAAATAATCAGAAAAGACGGAACACAATTAAAGTTTAGAAAAATATTAAGTTATTTTGTCTGATATTTCTGAGTATTTAGTAGTAAAGGCTGAAAAATTTGATTAGGGGGTTAGTGCATGAAAAAGCGTTGGTCTATTGTAGGTTTGATGCTTATCTTCTCGCTTGTATTAAGTGCGTGCGGCGGATTCAGCGGCGGATCAGGCGGCGGTAAAAAAGACACCAAAGGACAGACTTCACTTAATATCAATATTAAAACCGAGCCGTTCTCATTGCATCCGGGTTTAGCGAATGATTCCGTTTCAGGAGGCGTAATCCGACAGACTTTTGAAGGATTGACACGCGTAAACTCCAAAGGTGAGCCTGAAGAAGGAATGGCATCTAAAATTGAAACAAGCAAAGACGGAAAGACCTATACATTTACGGTTCGTGACGGTGCGAAATGGTCTAACGGCGACCCTGTGACGGCGCAGGATTTTGAATATGCATGGAAATGGGTGCTTGACCCGAACAACGAATCACAATACGCTTATCAGCTCTACTACATCAAAGGCGCTGAAGCTGCCAATACAGGAAAAGGCAAGATTGATGATGTAGGCGTAAAAGCCGTAAATGACAAAACATTAAAGGTTGAACTGAATAACCCGACACCTTATTTCACGCAATTAACTTCATTCTATACGTATATGCCGATCAACAAGAAAATCGCCGAAAAACATAAAAACTGGAACACAAACGCGGGCGAAAATTATGTGTCAAACGGCCCGTTCAAAATGACGGCCTGGAAACACAGCGGTTCCATCACGCTCGAAAAGAACGATCAATATTGGGATAAAGACGCTGTGAAATTGAAGAAAATCAACATGGTGATGATTAACAATAACAACACCGAACTGAAAAAATTCCAGGCCGGTGAGCTTGACTGGGCAGGAATGCCGCTCGGCCAGCTTCCGACTGAATCTCTGCCGACATTGAAAAAAGACGGATCTCTTCACGTTGAACCGATCGCAGGCGTGTATTGGTACAAATTCAACACAGAAGCGAAACCGCTGAACAATGTTAACATCCGTAAAGCCCTTGCTTATGCGATCGACCGCTCGTCCATCGTGAAAAATGTAACCCAGGGCGAACAAATCCCGGCCATGGCTGCGGTGCCGCCGTCAATGAAGGGATTCAAGGATAACACAAAAGGTTACTTCAAAGACAATGACGTCAAATCAGCTAAAGAATTCTTAAATAAAGGACTGAAGGAATTAGGCGTCAAGAGTGCCTCTGACCTTCCGGCGATCAAGCTGTCCTACAATACGGATGACGCGCATGCGAAAATCGCGCAGGCCGTACAGGAAATGTGGAAAAAGAACTTGGGCGTCAAAGTTGAACTTGATAACTCCGAATGGAATGTTTACATCGACAAGCTGCACAGCCAAAACTACCAAATCGGGCGTATGGGCTGGCTCGGCGATTTCAACGATCCGATCAACTTCCTTGAATTGTTCCGTGATAAAGAAGGCGGAAACAATGATACCGGGTGGGAAGATCCTGAGTTTAAAAAGCTGCTGAACCAATCTCAGCTTGAAACGGATCCGGATAAACGTATCGAAGAGCTGAAAAAAGCAGAAAAGATCTTTATCGACGCAATGCCGGTCGCGCCAGTTTATTTCTATACGGATCCTTGGGTGCAGGATAAAAACCTCAAAAATGTGATCTTGACAGGAACAGGCGAAGTTTACTTCAGAAACGCTTCTTTTGAATAAAAGCCGGTTCTGAAAACAAAAGACCCAAGGTATATGGGGAGGATGTCCCCATATACCTTTCTTACTGATTACGTATAAAATTGTAAAAAACATGGAGGTGTTCACCTTGCTGAAATATATCGGTAAACGATTCATTTACATGATCATCACATTGTTTGTGATTGTGACCGCCACGTTCTTCTTAATGCAGGCAGCGCCGGGCGGACCATTTTCCGGCGAAAGAAAGCTGCCGCCTGAAATTGAGGCAAACTTAAACGAACACTATGGTTTGGACAAGCCTCTTTTCGTTCAATATGTCAGCTACTTAAAATCTGTGGCGATGTGGGACTTCGGGCCTTCTTTTAAATATAAAGGCCAAAGTGTTAATGATTTAATCAATTCAGGCTTCCCCGTCTCATTCACTCTCGGTGCAGAAGCTATTCTCCTCGCTTTAGCGTTCGGTGTGCTTTTCGGGGTGCTTGCTGCCCTGTACCATAATAAATGGCAGGATTATACCATTGCGATTTTAACGATCTTTGGGATCTCAGTTCCGAGCTTTATATTGGCGACGATTTTGCAATATATTTTCTCAATTAAATTAGAACTGTTCCCGGTCGCAGGGTGGGAATCCTGGGCATACACCTTTCTGCCCTCCATTGCGCTCGCTTCCATGCCGATGGCGTTCATTGCCAGACTCTCCCGTTCAAGCATGATTGAAGTGTTAAACAGCGATTACATACGGACTGCAAAAGCTAAAGGACTTTCCCGTCCGTCAGTCACCGTGCGCCATGCGCTGCGAAACGCGCTTTTGCCGGTCGTGACATATATGGGGCCGATGGCGGCATCCATTTTAACGGGAAGTTTCATCATTGAATCCATTTTCGGAATTCCCGGTTTAGGCGCGCATTTTGTAAACAGCATTACAAACCGTGATTATACGGTCATTATGGGAGTTACCGTGTTCTTCAGCGTGCTCCTGCTTCTATGCGTATTAATTGTAGACGTGCTGTACGGATTAATCGATCCGAGAATCAAGCTTTCCAAAGCAAAGAAAGGAGCCTAGACCATGCAGAACATTCCTAAAAATATGTTTGAACCAGCTTCAGCTAATGCCGGCGATGCCGAAAAAATAAATAAAAAAAGCCTTTCCCTCTGGAAAGACGCCATGCTCCGCTTCCGCAGCAATAAGCTTGCGATGGTCGGGTTCGTACTGATCGTTCTTATTATTCTGATGGCGATTTTTGCGCCTATCTTTTCAAGGTATGATTATGCCACTACCAATCTATTAAATGCGGATAAAGCGCCGTCGAAAGATCATTGGTTCGGCACGGATGACCTTGGAAGGGATATATTCGTCCGGACATGGGTGGGCGCGCGGATTTCCATCTTTATCGGTGTCGCAGCTGCCGTGCTTGATTTATTGATCGGCGTAATCTGGGGCAGCATTTCCGGATTCCGCGGCGGACGCACAGATGAAGTGATGATGCGCATCGCCGACATTCTGTGGGCTGTTCCTTCATTATTAATGGTTATTTTGCTGATGGTTGTCCTGCCGAAAGGATTGCTCACCATTATCGTCGCCATGACGATCACGGGCTGGATCAATATGGCGAGGATCGTCCGCGGACAGGTGCTGCAATTAAAGAATCAGGAGTATGTGCTTGCTTCACAGACACTCGGTGCCAAAACCGGCCGGCTTTTGTTTAAGCATATCGTCCCGAACGCGATGGGCTCTATACTCGTAACGATGACACTGACGGTTCCGACGGCGATTTTTACAGAAGCGTTTTTAAGTTATTTGGGCCTCGGCGTACCTGCGCCGCTTGCGAGCTGGGGAACGATGGCCTCAGACGGATTGCCTGCATTAACCTATTACCCTTGGCGTCTGTTCTTCCCTGCCGGCTTTATCTGCCTGGCGATGTTCGGCTTTAACGTTGTCGGCGACGGGTTAAGAGACGCGCTGGATCCTAAGTTACGCAAATAAGGAGTGATATGAGTGACACGTTTGCTAGAAGTAAAAGACTTAGCCATTTCATTTAAAACATACGGCGGAGAGGTACAGGCAATCCGCGGCGTCAATTTCCATTTGAATAAAGGAGAGACGCTGGCGATCGTGGGGGAGTCGGGTTCCGGAAAAAGTGTGACCTCCCAAGCGATTATGAAGCTGATTCCGATGCCGCCGGGCTACTTTAAAAGAGGACAGATTCTTTTTGACGGACGCGATATCGTGCCGATGTCCGAAAAAGAAATGCAGGCCATCAGAGGAAAGGACATCGGAATGATTTTCCAAGATCCGATGACCTCTCTGAACCCGACGATGAGAGTCGGCAAGCAAATTACGGAAGTGCTTTTCAAACATGAAAAAATCTCAAGTGAAGCGGCGAAAAAGCGCGCCATAGAGCTGCTTGATCTCGTCGGAATTCCGATGCCCGAAAAACGGATCGGCCAATTCCCCCATGAATTTTCAGGCGGTATGAGACAGCGTGTCGTCATCGCGATGGCGCTTGCGGCAAATCCGAAACTGTTAATTGCCGATGAACCGACAACAGCGCTTGATGTGACGATTCAGGCACAGATCCTTGAGCTGATGAAAGATCTGCAAAAGAAAATTGATACGTCTATCATTTTTATCACGCATGATCTCGGCGTTGTCGCCAATGTCGCCGACCGGGTCGCCGTCATGTACGCGGGTCAGGTCGTCGAATCGGGCACGGTGGATGAAATCTTTTATGATCCGCGCCATCCGTATACGTGGGGGCTGCTTGCCTCAATGCCGAGTCTGGACAGCACCGATCAGGAAAAACTGACGGCCATCCCGGGTACGCCGCCTGATCTGACGAATCCTCCGAAAGGGGATGCATTTGCGCTCCGCAGCTCATATGCGATGAAAATTGACTTTGAACAGGAACCGCCGATGTATAAAGTGTCTGATACGCATTTTGTGAAATCGTGGCTTCTGCATCCTGATGCGCCTAAGGTCGAGCCGCCTGAAGCGGTGAAGGCTAAAATCCGTCAGCTTCCGAATACGTATCAGCATCCTGTTTTAATGAAGGAAGGTGAAAAAAATGACTGAGAAACTTCTCGAAATCAAACACTTAAAACAGCATTTTTTCACGCAGAAAGGAACGGTAAAAGCCGTAGATGATTTGTCATTTGATATTTATAAAGGCGAAACGCTCGGCCTTGTCGGAGAATCGGGCTGCGGTAAATCAACGACGGGCCGCAGTATTATCCGGCTGTATGAGGCAACTGGCGGGGAAGTTCTCTTTAACGGGGAAAATGTCCACGGGAAAAAATCCCGCAAGAAGCTGCTGGAGTTTAACCGGAAAATGCAGATGATTTTCCAGGATCCGTACGCATCTTTAAATCCGAGAATGACAGTCGCCGACATTATTGCCGAGGGAATAGATATTCACCGCCTGGCAAAAACGAAAAAAGAGCGGATGCAGCGGGTTCACGAACTGCTGGAAACGGTCGGTTTAAATAAAGAGCACGCCAACCGCTACCCGCATGAATTTTCAGGCGGACAGCGCCAGCGTATCGGAATCGCCAGAGCGCTGGCGGTTGATCCGGAGTTTATCATCGCGGACGAACCGATTTCGGCGCTTGATGTCTCCATTCAGGCGCAAGTCGTCAATTTAATGAAAGAATTGCAGAAAGAAAAAGGGCTCACTTACCTGTTTATCGCCCATGATTTATCAATGGTCAAATACATCAGCGACCGCATCGGCGTCATGTATTTCGGAAAATTGGTGGAGCTTGCGCCGGCGGATGAGCTTTACGAAAACCCGCTTCACCCATATACGAAATCATTGCTGTCCGCTATCCCGCTTCCTGATCCGGACTATGAAAGAAATCGCACGCGAAAGAAATACGATCCGGCAGTTCATCAGCTCCAAGAAGGAGAAAAAATGGAATTCAGAGAAGTGAAACCGGGACATTTTGTCATGTGCACAGAAGCTGAATTTAAAACCTATCTATAAACGTATCATCCTCCAAGACTGAGTCTTGGAGGATTTTTTTGCGCACATTCAAGTTTATTAAGCCTGCTCCCGTTTTTCTATAATGGAAAAAAAGGGGGAGATCAGTATGAAAACCATTTTGTGCGCCATTTGTGCGGGACTGTTTATCAGTGCAGCCGCTTATCCGGCCCATGCCGCTGTGAAAGAGGAGCAGCCGCTTGTAAAAGTAGCGCTGGCTGAAAAAGAATTGCCGAAATCAAATGCACGGTTCGCTTATCCGTCAGGGCTGCATTTTTCACATCCTGATAAGGTGCGGGGCATTTACGTCACAGGGCATTCAGCGGGAGGAAGCAAATTCGGGGAGCTGACAGACTTTGTGGACAAAACGGAACTCAATACAATGGTCATTGATGTCAAGGACGACAACGGGAACCTCACCTTTAAGCCGGACGGCCATTCTGAGTATGCAAAAATCGCCAAGCCGTACATCAAAGACCCAAAAAAGATGATGAAAAAGCTGGAGGAAAAAAAGATCTATCCGATCGCGCGTATTGTCGTATTTAAAGACAGCGAACTCGCGAACAAAAAGCCCGAGTGGTCCTTTAAAGAAAAAAACGGAAGTGTCTGGAAAAACGGCCGCGGCGAATCGTTCGTCAATCCGTTTATGAAAGAAGTATGGGATTACAATGTAAAGATTGCAAAACAAGCCGTAAAGATGGGTTTTCAAGAAATTCAGTTTGATTATGTCCGTTTTCCTGAAGGGTTTGAAAAACGTGATGACGAACTGACATACGGACACGGCGATTACGGAAAAACAGCAGACAGCAATGTGCAAAAACGCGTTCACGCCGTCACCGATTTTGTCGGTTATGCGAAGAAAAAACTCAAGCCGTACGGCGCGGATGTGTCGGTTGATATTTTCGGCTATTCAGCCACGCTGCCTGAAGCGCCTGGTATCGGCCAGAATTTCAGCAAAATTTCAGACCAGGTCGATGTCATTTCATCCATGATTTATCCGAGCCATTGGACAAGCTATTTCGGCATTGATAAACCGGATCTTGAGCCCTACAATGTCGTCAAAGAATACGCGAAGGTGGAAAATAAAAAGCTGTCCAAGCTGAAACACCCGCCTGTATCGCGTCCGTGGCTTCAGGACTTCACGGCATCATATCTCGGCAGCGGAAATTATCAAAAGTACGGGAAACGCCAGGTGGAGGACCAGGTTAAAGCGCTGCATGATGAAGGAATTGACGAATTTTTATTGTGGGACGCGGCAAACCGTTATACCAAAAACGTCGATTACACACCATTTTAAAAAAATTGAAACCATGTTAAAGGATCACACGTCTTAATAGATGTAAGATTGTTTAAACAATCGGAAATGGGGTATATCTAAAAGTGTGAAGACAACGAACCCATAAGGAGCAAATGAATGAACTGGTACGAAAAGCTGAGTGAATATTTTCCGATTGAAGAAATGAAATCAAAAGCGCATATGGAAGCTCTGTTAAAGGAGCAAAGCGATGTTTATCATAAAGAAGAGGGGCAGTACCACGTGCTGATGTATGCGGAATTTGACTCTTTCATCTTTATTGATTACCTGTTTGTGTCAAAGAAATCCAGAGGACAAGGCCTCGGAAGCAAGCTGATCGGCAGACTGAAAAAGAAGAACAAGCCGATTCTGCTTGAGGTGGAGCCTGTTGACGAGGATGACACGGATACACAGAAACGCTTGCGTTTTTATCAAAGAGAGCATTTCAAGCACGCGCAGTCAATCGGGTATCGGCGCCGGTCATTGGCTACGAATGAAGTGAACAAAATGGAGATTCTGTACTGGTCACCTAAGACGGAATCAGAAGAAGAAATATTTGAAGCGATGAAACAGACATATGAAAACATTCACACTTATAAAGATGAAAAATGGTACGGAGAATCATACGAAAAAACGGATGAAGTTCTCAAAGTCATTGATGAGAAAAAACAAAAAAACATTTTCGATCAGCTGAGCTAATTGAGAATGGAGAAAAATCCTCCAGCCGTAAATTTGCCGGATTGACACATTTTTTTCTCAGGAGACTGTTCACACTTACTTTTTTATAGTATAATACCTATAAAGATTCCTTTTTTAAAGTCATTTCAATTTGAGAATACAAACATGTTCATCCTACTAATTAGAGGAGTGAAGATTAATGGTTACATTATACACATCACCTAGCTGTACGTCATGCAGAAAAGCAAGAGCTTGGCTTGAAGAGCACGAGATTCCGTTTGTAGAAAGAAACATTTTCTCCGAGCCGTTATCAATTGATGAGATCAAGCAGATTCTGCGTATGACTGAAGACGGTACGGATGAAATTATCTCTACCCGTTCTAAAGTATTCCAGAAACTGAACGTAAATGTTGAATCTATGCCGCTTCAAGACTTATATACTTTGATCAATGAGCATCCGGGACTGCTCCGCCGTCCGATCATCATTGATGAAAAACGACTGCAAGTCGGCTATAACGAAGATGAAATCAGACGATTCCTGCCAAGAAAAGTGCGTTCTTTCCAATTAAGAGAAGCACAGCGTCTTGCCAACTGATATAAGCTTACGATAAGCATGGAAAAAGCCCAAAACCATCGCGGTTTGGGCTTTTTGTTATTTTTCAGTCTGCTGGTAAATCATACTGGCGAGGATCACAAAAACAACGGTCAAAATCGGCAGCATCATCTGTATCATGCCGTGTTCTGCCATGAAAAATGACAGCTTGCTGTCTCCGGCAATCATTTCACCGCCGGTAAATGCGAGAAGACCGCTCCCGGCATACATCAATAAAGGCATTTTTTCCATGGCGGCATGAACGAGCTTGCTGCCCCAAATAATAATCGGCACCGAGATGAAGAGACCGATCACTACTAGTGTCAGCTCACCGTGAGAAGCGCCGGCTACTGCGATGACATTGTCAAGCGACATAAAGATATCAGCCAGAACGATTGTGCGGATGGCTTTCCAAAGAGAAGAACTGCTTTTCACATGCTGCGCATCTTTCTTCTCAATCAGAAGCTGATAGCCGAGATACAATAAAAATACCCCGCCTGCGCATTGTAAAAAAGGAACATTCAATAAATAGACCGCAGCGCTCGTCAGAACGATTCTCAAGACGACTGCGATAAATGTTCCGAAGATGATCGCTTGCTGTCTTTGTTTATGGGCCAGATTCCGGCTGGCCATCGCGATGACGACGGCATTGTCACCGCCGAGAATAAGGTCAATCCCGATAATAAGCAGAAGGGACAGCAGATAATCGTGCGGCATGGTAACACCTCGCTTATAGATCGATTGCTTGTACAGCTAATATATGAAGCAATGCGCTATTTATGATGGGAACCGGGAGAAAGCCTGTTTTTCGGTGTGAAAATGCTTTTTTATTTCTTTTATAACTGTTTTATCATAAAATAGAAATATAAAGAATTTGCGCTGTCTTCTATAAGGTTAAGATGTGGACGGAATGGGTAAAGTGTAGTAAAGTACTATTCATCGGGAGCTTAGATGTCCCTTCAACATCTTATAAAGAAGGGAAGGTTGGCAAAATGGAAATAGAAAGAATTAATGAGCATACTGTAAAATTTTATATGTCTTATGGTGATATTGAAGATCGCGGTTTTGACAGAGAAGAAATCTGGTACAATCGCGAGCGCAGTGAAGAACTGTTCTGGGAAGTCATGGATGAAGTGCATGATGAAGAGGAATTCGCTGTCGAGGGTCCTCTTTGGATTCAGGTTCAGGCATTGGACAAAGGACTGGAAATAATCGTAACAAAAGCCCAGCTTTCCAAGGACGGACAAAAACTCGAACTGCCGATCCCGGAAGATAAAAAACAAGAGCCGGCAGATGAAAATCTCGATGCTTTACTTGATGATTTCCAGAAAGAAGAGCAGGCCGAGAGCCGGGAAGATAAGGAGCAAAAGCTTCAGTTCACTTTGCGGTTCGATGATTTTGAGGATCTCATCTCGCTATCAAAATTGAATCTTAACGGAATCAAAACGACCCTGTATTCGTTTGAAGACCGATATTATTTATATGCA
Source organism: Bacillus sp. R45 (assembly GCF_021729365.1). Classification (NCBI taxonomy): domain Bacteria; kingdom Bacillati; phylum Bacillota; class Bacilli; order Caryophanales; family Bacillaceae; genus Bacillus; species Bacillus sp. R45. Next base: position 1,098,614 of record NZ_CP091421.1, read on the forward strand.
GATTTTTATGAGCAAACTGATGAAGAGGTTGAAAATCAGCTAAGCATCCTGTTGGAGTACGCGCACGAATCATCAGTCAGCATTCACCGTCTTGAAGAATACGGAAAATTGGTGATCGCTGATCATGCGTTATATACAATAAAAAAACACTTTGCATCATAACAAACCGATTTCTCTCAGCAGAAATCGGTTTTTTTTGTTCTGAATGACAGGATGAACGGCTGAAAACCGTATAACTGCTCTCATCCGCAAACAGGATTATGCCTTCTTCCTGCTGAATACAACAAGATTCAGGAAAGGAGAAGATGCAACATGTTCAGTGCAGTGACTGCCGACGGATGGCTCATTCAGCTGGCCGGAAGCTATTCAAAGGAAAAAGCGGCGGAGCTGAGAAAGAAACGCTGGTTCTGCCCCGTTTGCAAAAGTGAGCTTGATATCAAACTGGGACGCGAAAAACTGCCGCACTTCGCTCATAAAAAAAGCAGGCTGTGTCCCGGGGAATCCGAACCTGAAAGCGAATACCATCTGGAAGGAAAAAGACAGCTTTTTCTCTGGCTGAAGACACAAGGGTGCAGTGTCAGCCTGGAACCGTATCTGACTTCCGCTGGACAGCGGCCTGACTTGACGGCAGAAAGCGGAGAAGAAAGGCTGGCTTTTGAATTTCAATGTGCGAACCTTTCGGCGGACTCTTTAAAGAGCCGGACGGCAGGCCTGAAAAACGCCGGGTACCGGCCGGTCTGGATCATTGGGGCAAAACGGTTAAAACGGATGGCCGCGCAATTTTTCCGGCTTTCTGCTTTTCACTGGCAGTTCTTTGAAGTCAATTCATTTTCCTCCTTAATGTTTTACTGCCCCGACGTCCGCTCCTTTTACAGGCTGCATTCCATCACTCCGTTTTACACCGGCTATTCTTATGCCGGCTTAACCACAATCCCTCTTCACAAAGCAAACCTGAAAGACATTTGTCATCCGGAAGGGCGGCACAGCGTCAGACTTTCCTCGTGGGGGCGTGCCGTTGCCGGCTTCCGCAACAAAGGCGGGCGGTTTTTATCTGAAGATGCCGGTCTTATCCGGCGTCTTTTTTACGAAAGACATCAGGTTGCATTTCCATTTCTCCCCTCTGAAGTGTTTATTCCCGTTTCAGCAGGCTTTGTGTTTGCAAGTCCCGTTTTTGTGTGGCAGGGCCATTTATACTTGCGGCTTGCGGAACTTTCTAAAAAAGGCGCGCCGATCCGATTATCCGGCATGGTTCATGATTTACGGCAAAAAATCAGGCATAAGGAGATCCGGATGCGGTATGGTTCACAAGACAGCCTTATCGGAATGGCGGTAAAACAATATGCTGATTTCTTATGCTTGCAGGATTTTTTAAGGGAAATTGAGAATGAAGTATATATGCCCTCATCTCAACAGAAGCACCCTCAAACGGCAGAAGAGCTGCGCCGGCGGGACCTGCTCTTTTTTGGGGAATGAGAATGCTTCATTTCGTTCACCCTAACGTCAAGGTGGTGGCGAATGTGAGGGGCGTACAAGCATTTTGTTTTCGTTTTTTCACTGTATTATTGGTATGCTCGGTCTTATATGCCGCATATGATTTGACAAAAGGCAGTGAAAAGCCGGAAGATAATCACAACACAAGTTTTTGGAGAAACAATCGTTTTTTCAATTGGCTTGAAGTAAAGAAAACGAGGGGGATCACCATGACTGAGGAAAATAAAGCAGCACAGCTGCCTGACAGAAGTGAAGTAAAGGCAGAGCATACATGGAGACTAGAGGATATTTTTCCTAGTGATGAGGCCTGGAATAAAGAATTTCAAGCAGTTAAAGAATTAATTCCGAATTTATCTTCATTTAAAGGCACGCTTGCTCATTCGGCTGATAATTTATACGCGGCGCTTACGGCACAGGATGAAGTGACGAACCGCCTTGGGAAACTTTATGCATACGCGCATATGCGCTCAGACCAGGATACGGGAAATTCTTTCTACCAAGGGCTGAACGACAAAGCCGCAAGCCTGTATTCTCAGGCTGCCAGCGCGACTGCTTACATTGAACCGGAAATTCTGGCGATTCAGGAGGACAAGCTGCACCAGTTTATTCTGGAAAAAGAGGAGCTTAAGCTTTACTCCCATGCAATTGAAGAAATTACAAAACAGCGTCCGCACGTGCTGAGCGAACAAGAAGAGGCCCTGCTTGCGGAAGCCTCTGAAGCGCTGTCTTCGCCTTCCAATACATTCAGTGTTTTAAATAACGCCGATATTACGTTTCCGTCGATTAAAGATGAAAACGGCAAGGAAACTCAAATCACACACGGCAACTTTATTAATTTCCTGGAAAGCAGCAATCGTGAAGTCCGCAAAAACGCATTTGAAGCCGTATATAAAACATACGGACAGTATAAAAACACGATGGCGACTACACTCAGCGGCACTGTGAAAAAAGATAATTTTTACGCCCGTGTGAAAAAGTATAAATCAGCACGGGAAGCGGCTTTATCCAATAACAGCATTCCTGAAGAGGTTTACGATAACCTTATCAAAACGATCAATAAACATCTTCCGTTATTACACCGTTACATTGACCTGCGGAAAAAGGTGCTCGGCCTTGATGAAGTCCATATTTATGACCTGTACACACCGCTTGTAAAAGATTCGGGAATGAAGGTCACATATGAGGAAGCGAAAGATTATATGCTCAAAGGACTTGCTCCGCTGGGCGAGGAATACGCGTCTATTTTAAAAGAAGGACTTGAAAACCGCTGGGTCGATGTATACGAAAACAAAGGAAAACGCAGCGGTGCTTATTCGTCCGGTACATACGGCACGAATCCGTACATCTTGATGAACTGGCATGATAATGTCAATAATCTGTTTACGCTCGTTCACGAGTTCGGCCATTCCGTGCACAGCTACTATACGAGAAAATATCAGCCGTATCCGTACGGTAACTACAGCATTTTTGTCGCTGAAGTCGCTTCAACGACTAATGAAGCGCTGCTCGGTGAATATATGCTGAACAGCTTAAAGGATGAAAAACAGCGTCTGTACCTGCTCAACCACATGCTTGAAGGATTCAGAGGCACAGTGTTCAGACAGACGATGTTCGCTGAATTTGAGCATCTGATTCATACGAAAGCGCAGGAAGGCGAGCCGCTAACGCCTGAACTGCTGAACGAACTTTATTATGATCTGAATAAAAAGTATTTCGGTGACAACATGGTGATTGATAAAGAAATCAGTCTGGAATGGTCAAGAATTCCGCATTTCTATTACAATTATTATGTGTATCAATATGCGACAGGCTACAGTGCGGCCCAAGCGCTGAGCAGCCAGATCTTAAAAGAAGGCAAGCCTGCGGTGGAGCGCTATACCGAATTCTTAAAAGCGGGAAGCTCGGAATATCCGATCGACATACTGAAAAAAGCGGGAGTCGATATGACATCGCCTGAACCGATCGAGGCGGCCTGCAAAATGTTTGAAGAGAAACTGAACGAAATGGAAGAGCTTCTTTCGAAAGTGAACCCTTCGTAATTCAAAAAAGCCTGTGCATAAGATGCGCAGGCTTTTTCTAAAACCCCTTAAACGTTTTTCGGTGATTCAGCCGGTACAGGGCAAACAATATGGACAGAAACAGCAGTGGAGATGTAATGTAAATCGGCAGCATGTGCATCATGGCCAGCAGGTTTAAAAAGAAGAAAAACACAATCATTCCGATGATCAATACGGTGCGGAGCATTGATTTCCCTCCTTGTTTATGATTGATATATTCTATGAAAACAAGCAGTCAGTTATGTTTTGTGACAAAAATATGAACATTAATCTTATGGCTTGTCAAAACTCGACAAGATTTGATATGATAAGGATGTGAAATTGATCACAAACAAACATTACCCCTTTGTTTGACCGTGAAAAATTTCTCCCATCCCCTTTGTTGTCGTTAAGACATATGAAACCGCGCTTATCCCGGCGCGGTTTCTTTATTTGCACAAAAAAAGCCGGCTCCGTAAGGAATCAGCTTTTTTTAATGGTCACAACAGGTGACATCCTCCTGGGTGCCGGCCAGAGATTTCCAAAACAGACCGTGCTTTGCTTCCACTCTGGCGACCTTTTTGGCGAATGCCAGTTTTTTCATTTCTTTTTCAACTTCTTCTAGACTCAAATCATAAACGAGTGCGATTTCTTTCGATGCGACAAACCGGAAATATTCAATGAAACATTCCAAAGGCGGCGTTTCAGAAGGCTTCGGTTCATCCCCGAGCATTTCGAATAAGATCTCTTCGTATACGTCATAAGAATAGTTGCCGGGAACCTTCAGCCCTTCATCATCATGCAGGCTGTTAAAGAACGTCAATGTCGGATTGACGGTGACGTCCATTTCCGCCGCGATTTTCATATCGCACTGAAGCGCTTTTACCGCGCTTTGCGAATGGAGGTCGCGCTTGAATTCTTCAACATCCAATTTCGTCTTTTCAGCAATTTCTAAAAGAACGTCTTCATCCGTAATATTCTGCTTGGAGACAAACAGGCTTTCCTGCATGCTGCGGAGAAACAGAATGCCCGCTTTTCTTCCCTGCAGTTCGGCCGCTTTTAAAGCGAGTGCGGCAAGGTAGGGCGATGCAAGAGGCTGATCCTGCTCAAGCCAAAGGCTTCCGTCACAGGGCATCCCGGAACGGTTCGCAATTTTTTCCCAAGCTTCGGCAAGAAGGTGTTTTTTCCGCTTTTGCTTATTCAGCGATGTAATGCTCGCGGAAACAATGATCCGCAGGGTGAAAAAACGTCCGTATTTGATTTTTAATTTTTTTATGGCGGGCTCCAGCGACCAGCATTCAGGACATAAAGGGTCGACAAACATGTAAATTTCGAGCGGTTTTTTTGGATGTCCGTGGCAATGGGCGAAGTATTGCTCATGCTGATAATTCGTCAATATGATCGATCCTCCGCTTCTGACTGGTTTACCATATGCCTGGCCGTCAGTTCCAGACGCCCGTACAGAAATTCACGAATATCGCCCTCCAGCCCGACCTGATCCATCGCTTTGCTCATACAGCTTAGCCACGCATCAGCCCTCTCGTCCGTAATCGGAAAGGGGAGATGCCTTGCCCTGAGCATGGGATGTCCGTGCTCTTCAGTATAAAGAGGAGGTCCGCCCAAATACTGGGTTAAAAATTGCTTTTGTTTTCTGGCCGTTTCAGTCAAATCACTTGGAAATATCGGCTTCAGCAAGGGATGAGACGAGACACGCTCATAAAAAGTATCAACAAGTTGCGATAGAAGTTCCTCTCCAATCGCTTCATATGGTGCGTTAAACGATTGTCCCATGTTGACTACTCCTTTATATGGCTAATAGGAATCATAATTCCCATTGCGAATTTATCTTTCAGTTTTACTATCTTCAGTTACTGTATATTTTAGCAATAACATTTTATTTCTACAAACAAAGTGCCTTTCTGTCAGGCGCTTGTATTTCATATCATATCACATCGTCTTCATTCATGTGTAAGATTTCACTCCGCAAAAAAACCAGAGGGCGAAGGAAGCCTCTCTGGTTTACGCGTAATACTGCCGGGTTATGTTTTTGACATATTGCTGTGTTTCCTTAAACGGCGGAATGCCTCCGTACCGATCTACGTTGCCGGGGCCTGCGTTGTAGGCGGCTAACGCGAGAGATACATTTCCGTCGTATTTCGTGAGCATCTGCTTTAAGTACTTTGTGCCGCCCTCAGCGTTCTGGACGGGATCAAGCGGGTTTGACACCCCGAGTGATTCTGCCGTAGAAGGCATGAGCTGCATCAGCCCCATTGCCCCCGCACCGCTGACCGCTTTCGGATTAAAGCCTGATTCCTGTTTAATAACCGCGCGGATCAGTTTTTCGTCCACTCCGTATTTTTCGGCTGCTTTCTGAATGGCGCTGTCTATTGAAAAGTTTCCGGTGCTGATGTCAGAAGCCGCATCCGCAGACTTTATGCTCGGGGAAGGGGTCTGTGAAGCAGCCGCGGAATCGGATGAAACAGGAATTCTCGGTGAATATGAAGCGTGAGCGGTCCGCACACCGTTTAAAATCCCTGATTCCGGCTGCTGCCGGACGGCTGTGTCCGTATACTGGCTGAGCAGCGCGCTGAAATTGGCAAGCGGGCTTTCTGAAGATTGTCCGCCTGAATCCGTGCTTGTATGAGAGATTGATTGCAGCGCCATTGACTGCAGCTGGAGAAGGGCCGCCCAATTCGTTATATTCACTGTGTCATTCCACCTTTTTTTGTTTCTGTTCATAAAAACGCTGGATTTTATTTTTCGTGATCCGCTCTGGGATGCCGAATTGCTTGAGCAATTGTTCAAACGCCCGTTTTCCTTCATCCCAGTCAGCAGTCTCGAATTCCAATTCAAAGTCTTCTTTCTCTAAATATCGGCTGTGATCTAAAATGATTAAGCCTTTTTCTGATTCTTTTTCCGCGCGTGCGGTCGACAGTGTTCCGAAGCAGCAAATGTGTTCTGAACGGATACCTAGACCGTCCAGCTGCCGTTTGACGGGGCCATCCGGAATCTTGAAGACGTCAAGATCCGGTGCCGCCGCAAGCTGTTGGTGCGTTTCCAGCAGACCGACCGCGGCAGGTTCTTTTAAAGTCAGAACGAACGAGCCGTCTTTTTCTCGGATGCGGAGTGCTGATTTTTTTTGTTTCAGGGAAAAATCTTTCGTGTCGAAATAATGATTGACCTGCTGTTTAAAATCATATTCTTTCATGCAGAGTGCTTCACTCAGCTTCAGAAATTCTGATTTTGTCAGCAGGTTTTTGAATTCAATTTCTATTTCTTGGGTCATGACAGTCTTCCTTTCAGGACGAAAAATTGTATAATTCCCATTATCTCTTTAGAGGTTACGTTTATCAATATCGACCTTGATATGATAAAATAAATGCTGTACTTTGTTAAAAAAGGAGAACATTATGCAAAAGAGAATTGAAATCCAGAATGCATCATTAACAGAAGACGCGCTCCGCTTGAAGTGCGGAGAAGACTTAAGCGGAGCGGAACGCAAAGCCTCAGGTCAAATGCTTGTTGATTCCGATCACTTTGCTTTTGTATACATACTTGAATCAGCTGACTCTTTTGAATATGTCATTATAAAAGAACATGTCTGGCCGGATCTGAAAGAAGCCTTAGACCAAGGAAAACCGGCGGTCCTTGAGGCCGGCGCGAAAACGGTTGAACTTTCAGGGCTGCATGAAGAACTCGATTATCTTCTTGAAAATATTAAAGATAATGCAAACTACGGAGATATGGAAGAAAAAGTGAAAAACGTATTTCTTTAGAACAGGTTCGGAATTGGGGGATGTACGATGGATGACAAACAATGGGAGCAATTTCTAGCGCCATACCGCCAGGCTGTTGAAGAATTAAAGGTGAAGCTGAAAGGCGTCAGAACCCTTTATGAGTATGAAGATGACCACTCACCGATTGAGTTTGTGACAGGCCGCGTGAAGCCGGTGGCGAGCATACTTGAAAAAGCGAGACGAAAAAGCATACCGCTTCATCAGATTGAAACGATGCAGGATATCGCGGGGCTGCGTATTATGTGCCAATTTGTCGATGATATCCAGATCGTCAAAAATATGCTGTTTGCCAGAAAAGATTTTACCGTTGTCGATAAGCGGGATTACATAGCAGAGCATAAGGAAAGCGGATATCGGTCTTACCACCTTGTCGTTTTATATCCTTTACAAACAACGTCCGGTGAAAAGCACGTTCTTGTGGAGATACAGATTCGGACGCTTGCCATGAACTTTTGGGCAACCATTGAGCATTCACTGAATTACAAATACAGCGGGAACATTCCCGAAAAAGTAAAGCTGAGGCTGCAGCGGGCCTCAGAAGCCGCATCCCGGCTCGATGAAGAAATGTCAGAAATCCGCGGAGAAATCCAGGAAGCCCAAGCCGCGTTCTCGCGAAAGAAAAAAGCGGGAGACCGCCAGTAGGAAGGAAAGGAGGGGAATGGCATGAAATTTGCCGTTTCTTCAAAAGGAGACGAGGTTTCAGATACACTGAAAAGCAAAATACAGGCGTATTTACTCGATTTTGATATGACCTTGGATGAAAAAGAGCCGGAAATCGTTATTTCCGTCGGCGGTGACGGAACGCTTCTTTACGCATTTCACAGGTACAGCGACCGTCTTGATAAAACGGCTTTTGTCGGAGTTCACACGGGGCATTTGGGTTTTTATGCCGATTGGGTTCCGCAGGAGATAGAAAAGCTCGTTCTGGCCATTGCCAAAACGCCGTATCATACCGTGGAGTATCCCCTTCTTGAGGTGATTGTCACATATCATGATGAAGAGCGTGAGGAGCGGTATCTGGCTTTGAACGAATGTACGATCAAAAGCATAGAAGGCAGTCTCGTCGCGGACGTGGAAATTAAAGGCCAGCTGTTTGAAACGTTCAGGGGAGACGGTTTATGTCTGTCCACGCCTTCCGGAAGCACAGCTTATAATAAGGCGTTAGGCGGCGCAATCATCCACCCTTCCATCAGGGCGATTCAGCTTGCCGAAATGGCATCTATCAACAACAGAGTGTTCAGGACTGTCGGCTCGCCGCTTTTGCTTCCCGATCATCATAACTGTGTCATCAAACCGAGAAACGACGTCGACTTTCAAGTCACAATTGATCATTTAACCTTGCTGCATAAGGATGTCAAGTCCATTCTATGCCGTGTGGCAAATGAAAAAGTCAGATTTGCAAGATTCCGCCCTTTTCCGTTTTGGAAAAGGGTGCAGGATTCCTTTATCGGAAAAGGCGAATAGAAAGAGGAAACGGATTGGACAACTTTTTTATCCAAAAGAACATGACTGCCCGGGATGCCGGCATGACGGTAAAAGAATATACGGCGCAGCTCGGCATTTCAAAGCGGCTTCTCGCTGACATTAAATTCGGCGGGGGAGACCTGCTTGTGAACGGAGAGCATGTAACCGTCCGCGCCGTGTTAGCGGAGGGAGACGTGCTTAAGATTGAATTTCCGAAGGAGCATGTGAGTGAAACGCTTTTGCCTGAGCCGGTTCCGCTTGATATTCTTTATGAAGATGACCATGTGCTTGTGGTCAATAAACAGCCGTATGTCTCCTCAATTCCATCAAGAGAACACCCGTCGGAAAGCATCGCTAACGGAGTGATCAGCCACTACCGAAAAAGCGGCGTGCAATCAACGGTTCATCTTGTCACCCGCCTTGACAGGGATACATCGGGGGCGATGCTCATCGCCAAACATCGGCTTTCCCATTCTCTTTTGTCGGCAGCACAGAAAAAGGGGCTTGTCAGCAGGCGATATCTCGCTGTCGTACACGGGATCATGCTGCAGAAGGAAGGAACGGTGGACGCGCCCATCGGAAGAAAACACGACAGTATTATTGAGCGGATGGTAACGCCGGATGGACAACGAGCGGTGACGCATTTTCAAACGGAAAAAGCGGGACATGCGTTTACGCTTGCAGCCCTGCGGCTGGAAACGGGGCGGACGCATCAAATCCGGGTGCACATGAGCTACCTCGGCCATCCGTTAGTCGGTGATACATTGTACGGCGGAAAAAATGAGGGAATTGCCCGGCAGGCTCTTCACAGTGAGCGGCTTTCATTCGTACACCCCATGACCGGAGAAACGCTCGTTTTTCACGCTCCGGTGCCTGACGATATGAAAACATTAATTGAACACATGTAAAGCCCGAACCGTTTACCGGTTTCGGGCTTTTTTTCATGCCTGCCTGCCGTGATCCTCGCGAAATCGTGAAGCATCATACGGCATAGAGCTTTCCACAGAGACGGTTTCATGCTCGGGAAAACGAAAGCCTGTCAGCTGATTGCCGAAGACACAGCCTGTATCAATGTTGACCGTACGGTTGACGATCCGGGGGCGTTTTACCGGGGTATGGCCGTACACAACCCACGCCTTGCCTTCATAGTCGGCAGCCCAGTCTCTTCTGACGGGTCTGCCGTCGGGATGCGTTTCACCCGTAATATCGCCGTACAGAACAAATTCTTTTACCTTACGCGAGTATTTACCGATATCGTCAGCTTTTATGCCGGCGTGGGCGACAACGAGATCGCCATTATGTAAAATGTCATAAAGCGGCGCTGACTCATATAATCGGATAAATTGTCCGGAGACCTCCGTTCTGTCGGCAGGAGACAACTCTTTCAGTTCGGCTGCCGTCGTTTCCAGTCCGTGCATCACTTTTACGGGGTTTCCTTTTAAGTAACGATACAGTTTGTTGCAATGATTTCCCGGGACATAACGGACGGTTCCTTTTTCATATGCTTTTGCCACAAAACGCATCACTTCTACGGATTTTGGGCCTCTGTCCGTTAAATCCCCCGCAAAGACAAGCGTTCTGCCTTCAGAATGGACGGGCGTTCCGTCTTTCACTTCATATCCGAGCTTTTGCATTAAGGCGATCATTTCGTCATAACATCCGTGTATATCGCTGATGATGTCATAAGCCATTCGTTTCAGCCTCCTTATTAACGGTTTTTTATTTATTATGGGGCTAATTCCTATACCTAATTACGCTGTTTTGGTACAAATTAAAAAAAGAATTGAAGAAATAAAGCCTTATCACTTTTTTTTCGCGTTCAGCCTTGTTAGAATATGCGTTATGTTTTTAAAAAAAGTAAGGTTTCGTCCGCTTAAAGCGGGCTTTTATAACCCTTGTTTTAAGGAGGTATTTACAAATGGAACACACATCAGTCGCATCTTTAGTCGTCGTTCTGATCGTCGCTTTTTTGACGCCGCTCCTTTTACATCGGTTTAAGCTCAGCATCCCCGTCGTCGTCGCGGAGATCATCATGGGGCTTATTATCGGAAAAAGCGGCCTGAATCTTGTCGTTCAGGGAGACACGTGGCTGGAGACGCTGTCTGTTCTCGGCTTTATCTTTTTAATGTTTTTAAGCGGCTTGGAAATTGATTTTTCTTCATTTGAGAAAGGGAAGAAAAAACAATTCCTTCCGAACGGCAAGGAAGCGCCCAACACGTTTTCTGCCGCGCTGATTATCTTTTTCGGCATCTTTATTTTATCATTGCTGCTGTCCTATGCCTTTGTATTAGCCGGTTTTATTCAAAACGCATTTTTAATGACGCTTATTATTTCAACAATATCACTCGGTGTGGTGGTCCCGACTTTAAAGGAAGAACGGATCATGACCTCCAATATCGGCCAGATCATCCTGCTTGTCGCCGTTATCGCAGACTTGGCTACAATGATTCTGCTCGCTTTCTTCTCTTCTCTTTACGGAGAAGACAGCGGAAATATGTGGCTTCTGTTGATTCTCTTTGCCGCGGGGGTCGTGCTGTATTTCTTCGGCAGGATCTTTAAACACCGTTCATTTGTGCAGTCGATGTCTAAAGGCACTGTGCAGATCGGCACGAGAGCCATTTTCACACTGATTATCGTGCTTGTCGCTTTATCGGAATCTCTCGGGGCGGAAAATATTCTCGGCGCGTTTTTGGCAGGCGTTCTGGTATCGCTTCTGTCTCCGAATAAAGAAATGGTGGAACAGCTGGATTCCTTCGGCTACGGGTTTTTAATTCCGATCTTTTTCGTCATGGTCGGGGTGAAATTGGATATTTGGACGCTTTTCCAAGATCCGAAAACATTAACGATGATTCCGCTGCTTCTGCTTGCGCTGTTTATCAGTAAAATGTTCCCGGTGTTTTATTTAAAGAAATGGTACGACAAAAGAACCGTGTTTGCTTCGGGCTTTTTGCTGACGTCCACGCTGTCGCTTGTTATCGCGGCGGCTACGATCGGAGAAAGGCTCCACATTATCAGCGCCAATATGTCCGGCGCGCTGACTTTAGTTGCGGTTATTGCCAGCATCATCACGCCGATTGGCTTTAAGAAATTATTCAAACGGCAAAGCGCGCCGCAGGAAAAAAAGCGCATTACATTTATCGGCGCCAACCAAATGACGCTCCCGGTTACGCTGGAATTGCCTGAGGAGGAATATGAAGTACGGGTCGTCCATGTGTATCAGGAAAATGCCGGGGAAACGCTTGCGGAATCCGTTTTTTCGGTTGACACGATTTCTGATTACGAGCCCGGCACGCTTGAGTCGCACGGTATTTTCAAAACGGATATTCTTGTCGTGGCGACGGGAAATGAAGATGTGAACGCTGAAATCGCCTTACTAGCGAAAGAGAAAGGGACTGAGCGTATCATCGCAAGCGTCGGCTCGGTTGAGCATGAAACAAAACTGAAAGAAGAGGGCATCAGTATTTTTTCTATCCTTCTGTCTACAAAAACGCTGCTGCGCGCGTTAATTGAGGCGCCGGGCGTGATGAGCCTCCTGACGAATGAGGAGTCTTCGTTATATCAGATCAATCTGGAAAACCCGGCGTATAACGGCATCATTCTGCGGGAATTTCCGCTGATGGGCGATGTGATTTTCGTCCGGATTTTCAGAGGTGTGGACAGCATCGTTCCGCACGGAGACACACGGCTGAAAACAGGAGACCGTCTCATCGTCACAGGCTCGCGCAACTACGTGTCAGAACTGAGAAAAATCCTTGAAGCTTGACCAAATTGCAATTCGTGATAATATAGAAGGCATAACAAATAAATCATTAATCGTATGACCACTAGGGGTGTCCTTCATAAGGGCTGAGATAAAAGTGAGACTTTTAGACCCTCATAACTTGAACAGGTTCAGACCTGCGTAGGGAAGTGGAGCGGTATTTTTTTGGAGTTCCTTTTATCCATTTAAATTCCAAACCACTTTTCCGATGCGGGAAAGTGGTTTTTTTATTTTATCAGGGGGGAAGACATGATGACATTTTCTGAAGAATGCAGACAGGCGGCAACCGAATGGTGGGACGGAAGTTTTGTTCATCCGTTTGTAACGGGAATCGGTGACGGAAGCCTGCCGATAGACCGTTTCAGCTATTACGTGCTGCAAGATTCCTACTATTTGACGCATTTTGCAAAAGTTCAGGCGTTCGGCGCCGCATATGCCGAAGACTTGTTTACGACGGGCAGGATGGCGGGCCACGCTCAAGGGACATATGAAGCGGAAATGGCGCTGCACCGCGAGTTTACGGAGCTTTTAGGAATTACGGAAGAAGAGCGTGCGGCATTTAAACCGGCACCGACCGCCTATTCTTATACGTCACATATGTACAGATCGGTGATGAGCGGCAATTTTGGAGAAATATTAGCTGCGCTTCTGCCTTGTTATTGGCTTTATTATGAAGTCGGCGAACACCTAAAAGAGTGCAAACCGGAGCATCCGATTTATGAAAAATGGATCGGTACATACGGCGGAGACTGGTTCAGACAGCAGGTCGAAGAACAGATCAGCCGTTTTGACGAGATTGCTGAAAACAGCACAGAGGAAATCCGCGCGAAAATGAAAGAGAATTTTGTGATTTCAAGCTATTATGAATATCAATTTTGGGGAATGGCTTATCAAAAAGAAGGCTGGTCCGAGAAGGACGGAAAAGAGGTGGAATCCTTTGGAGCTGCACGCGGTAACTGATAATCGCAAACCCGTTGCCGAGCTGGCCGAGGATATTCTATCGATTCAGCGCGAAGTGAGCTTTATCCATATCCGTGAGCGGGATAAAACAGCGGGAGAGATCATGCAACTTTTGTCCCTTTTGAAAAAGGGCGGTGCGGATAAGGACAAATTGATCATCAATGACAGGGCGGATATCGCGCTTTTTGCCAACATACACCGTGTTCAGCTTCCGTCCCGCAGCTTTTCCGTAAAGCAGGTGCGAAGCAGATTTCCCCATCTTCATATCGGACGTTCGGTTCATTCGCTGGAAGAAGCCATCCAAGCTGAAAAGGAAGATGCGGATTATGTGGTGTTCGGCCATATATTTGAAACCGAATGTAAACAAGGACTTGAAGCAAGAGGCATCAGCCTGCTTTCAGAGATCAAACGCACGCTTTCCATCCCCGTTATCGCAATCGGCGGAATGACACTGCAGACGATCGGACACACAAAGCAGGCGAAGCCGGACGGAATTGCCGTCATGTCAGGCATTTTCTCAGCTGAAAATCCCGAGGAGGCGGCAAAACGGTATGCACGCGCGGTAAGGGAGGCCGATTATGAAGAAGCACTATGATACGGCGGTGATCGGCGGCGGAATTATCGGGTGCGCCATTTCTTATGAGCTGGCGAAGACGCAGCAGAACGTTGTCTTGTTTGAAGCCGGAGAAGTCGGCCGAAAAACGACAAGCGCTGCCGCGGGAATGCTGGGCGCTCATGCGGAATGTGAAAACCGGGATGCGTTTTTTAATTTTGCCATGCACAGTCAAAGGCTGTATGAAGCGGCGGGGCAAGAGCTTGAGGAAGCTAGCGGCATTGACATCAGGCGCCATAACGGCGGAATGCTTAAACTGGCGTATACCGAAGAAGATATCGCCCGTTTACGGAAGATGGATGATCTGCCTTCCGTCACTTGGCTTTCAGCGGAAGATGCCCTTGAAAAAGAGCCTTACGCTTCAAAAGACATTCTCGGCGCAAGTCTTATAAAAGACGATGTCCATGTCGAACCGTACTATGTTTGCAAAGCGTATGCAAAAGGAGCGCGGCGCTATGGCGCTGACATATGTGAGCACACACAAGTCACCTCCGTAAAACGGGTGAACGGAGAATATTGCATCACAACGTCCGGCGGGGATGTTTATGCTGACAAAGTCGCAGTTGCAAGCGGTGTATGGAGCGGCCGGTTTTTCAGCCGGCTCGGCTTGGGACAGCCTTTTTTTCCTGTGAAAGGAGAATGCCTTTCCGTGTGGAATGACGATACCCCGCTGACCAAAACCCTTTACCATGATCATTGTTATGTCGTCCCGAGAAAAAGCGGCCGGCTTGTCATCGGCGCCACGATGAAACAGGGCGACTGGAGCGATACGCCTGACATCGGAGGAATTGAGGCCGTCATTGCAAAAGCGAAAACCATGCTTCCCGCCATCGAACATATGAAAATAGACCGGTTTTGGGCGGGGCTCAGGCCGGGAACAAGAGACGGCAAGCCGTTTATCGGGCAACACCCTGAAGACAGCGGCATCATCTTCGCCGCCGGCCATTTTCGGAACGGCATCCTGTTGGCGCCGGCAACGGCTGAAATGGTGCGGGATATGATCATGGAAAGACAGATTAAACAGGAATGGGAAGAAGCGTTTCGAATCGATCGCAAGGAGGCTGTTCATATATGATCCTTCAGCTGAACGGAAAACAAATTGATTGGAATCGAAAAGAGGGGACGGTTCAGGATTTGCTTGAATCGTACCAGCTTGACCAAAGAATCGTAGTTGTGGAGAGAAATAAAGAAATCATTGAAAAAAAGAATTATGAAAATACAAGTTTGTGTGACCGCGATGTCATAGAAATTGTCCATTTTGTAGGAGGCGGATGAGGATGTTAACAATAGGCGGAAAACAGTTTCGGTCAAGATTGCTGTTAGGAACGGGAAAATATCCGAGTTTTGAGATTCAGAAAGAGGCGGTGGCCGTCTCGGAATCAGATATTTTAACCTTTGCGGTGCGGCGGATGAACATCTTTGAAGAGTCTCAGCCTAACTTTCTCGAACAGCTTGATTTGTCTAAATACACGCTTCTGCCGAATACGGCCGGCGCCGCAACGGCTGAAGAGGCGGTCCGAATCGCAAGGCTTGCCAAAGCTTCAGGGCTTTGTGACATGATAAAAGTAGAAGTCATCGGATGCAGCCGGTCACTTTTGCCTGATCCGGTTGAAACGCTGAAAGCATCAGAACAGCTGCTCGAAGAGGGATTTATCGTGCTTCCGTATACGTCGGACGATGTCGTGCTCGCAAGACGTCTTGAGGAGCTCGGAGTGCATGCCATTATGCCGGGCGCTTCGCCGATCGGTTCCGGTCAGGGAATTTTAAATCCGCTGAATCTTTCCTTTATCATTGAACAGGCGAAGGTGCCGGTCATTGTCGATGCCGGCGTCGGATCTTCAAAAGACGCCGCCTACGCGATGGAGCTCGGGGCTGACGGCGTGCTGTTAAATACCGCTGTGTCAGGCGCAGATGATCCGGTCAAAATGGCCAGGGCGATGAAGCTTGCCGTAGAAGCTGGCCGTCTTTCTTATGAAGCCGGGAGAATTCCGGTGAAAGATTACGGAACTGCAAGCAGTCCGCGAGACGGTCTTCCGGTATGACGGACAGATATTCCAGACAGGAGCTGTTTCAGCCGATCGGTCCCACCGGCCAAGAGAAGCTCCGGTCGTCTCATGCCGTGATTATCGGCGCAGGTGCGCTTGGGACGGCAAGTGCGGAGATGCTTGTCAGAGCAGGGGTCGGGAAGGTAACGATCGCTGACAGAGATTATGTGGAGTGGAGTAATCTCCAGCGCCAGCAGCTTTATACCGAAGACGATGTCAGACAGGAAATGCCGAAAGCCGCGGCGGCTGAAAAACGGCTTCGGTCTATAAATAGCGATGTAGAGGTCGAGGGATTTGTCATGGATGTCACTGCGGAAAACGCACCCGGATTGATTCGTGATGCCTCCCTCATCGTGGATGCCGCCGACAACTTTGAAACGAGGCTGATTGTGAATGATGCGGCTGTGCAGAAAGGGATTCCCTTTCTGTACGGCGCCTGTGTCGGCAGCTACGGGCTCTCTTTTACCGTCATTCCCGGTGTCACGCCGTGCCTTCACTGTCTGCTTGAGACATTGCCTTTAGGCGGTATGACATGCGATACGGCGGGAATCATCAGCCCGGCTGTATTGCAGACGGCCGTTTTTCAGGCAGCAGATGCGCTGAAGCTGTTAACGGGCGGATCTATCGAGCATGTTCTCCGTTCCTTTGATTTATGGAAAAATGAACGGTCAGAAATAAACGTCGCCCGTCTTAAGTCGGCTGATTGCCCAAGCTGCGGCACAAACGATTTTCCGTTTTTATCCTATGAAAATCAGACAAAAGCGGCGGTTCTGTGCGGGCGGAACACGGTGCAGATCAGAACCGGGATTTCCGAACAGTTTGATCTGCAAAATCTTGCGGGGCAGCTCAGACGGGCAGGGCTTGATGTTTCAGCCAACCCGTATTTAATTTCGTTTTGCACAGACAATTTCAAGATGGTACTGTTTCGTGACGGCAGAGCATTAATACACGGCACAAGTGATATCAGCAGAGCGAAATCTTTTTATCATAAATGGATCGGATAATGTGAAAGGAGCGAAAAACATCATGAGCATATGCAAAGCATTGACGATTGCCGGATCAGACTCAGGAGGCGGCGCCGGTATACAGGCGGATCTCAAAACCTTTCAGGAGCTCGGCGTTTTCGGGATGTCAGCCCTGACAGCGGTAACCGCCCAGAACACGTTAGGCGTTCACGGCATTTATCCGCTCACCCGGGAGGCGCTGGGCAGCCAGATTGACGCGGTGGCGGAAGATTTGCGGCCTGATGCTGTAAAAACAGGAATGCTGTGGAGCGCGGAAATGATTGCGGAAATTGCGGAAAAAACGGATCAGTACGGGCTTGATCATCTCATCACCGATCCCGTCATGATTGCCAAAGGAGGCGCTTCCCTGCTGCGTGAGGAATCTCAGGCCGCGTTAAAAGAGCTGTTAATTCCGCGCAGCTATGCGGTGACGCCGAATGTTCCGGAAGCTGAGGTATTGACGGGGATGGAAATCCGCACGTTTGAGGACCGGAAAAAAGCGGCCGAACGCCTTTGCAAGCTTGGGGCAAAGCATGTCATCATAAAAGGCGGACATCAGCCTGAACAGGGGAGAATCGTTGATTTATTATTTGACGGTTCGTCTTTTACCCAAATCAGCCACGCTTATATTGACACGAAACACACCCACGGAACAGGCTGCACGTTCGCAGCCGCGCTGACGGCAGAAACGGCAAAGGGGAAAAACATTCAGACCGCGTTTGAGACAGCTGTCAATTTTGTGCGGGAAGCCGTGGAACATACACTCGGCATCGGAGCGGGACACGGCCCGACCAATCATTTTGCCTTTAAAAGGAACAGTCTGCAGACGAGATAAAAAAGAGACCGCTTCAACATCCGCGGTCTTTTTCCCATGCTTTCAATCTGGACAAGGTTATGATATGATAAAAATTAAGATCAGGTACTAAAACTATGTCTTTAAGACGATTACAGGAGGCTTTATACATATGAATTTCTCACTTGAAGGCCGCAACATCGTTGTGATGGGCGTTGCCAATAAACGCAGTATCGCATGGGGAATCGCCCGTTCGCTGCATGAAGCCGGAGCGCGCCTCATTTTCACTTACGCGGGAGAGCGCTTGGAAAAATCAGTTCATGACCTTGCGGCTACATTAGAAAGAAATGATTCCATCATCCTTCCGTGTGATGTGACAAATGACGCTGAGATCGAAACTTGCTTTGCAAGCATTAAAGAGCAGGTCGGCGTGATTCACGGCATCGCGCACTGCATCGCGTTCGCAAACAAAGAAGAGCTTGTCGGCGAATATTTAAATACGAACCGCGAAGGATTCCTGCTTGCGCATAACATCAGTTCTTACTCTCTGACAGCGGTCGCAAAAGCGGCGCGCCCGATTATGACTGAAGGCGGAAGCATCGTTACACTCACTTACCTCGGCGGAGAGCGCGTCGTTTCAAACTATAACGTAATGGGTGTGGCAAAAGCGTCTCTTGATGCGAGCGTGAGATATTTAGCCGCTGACTTAGGAAAAGAAAACATCCGCGTCAACAGCATTTCAGCAGGGCCGATCCGTACGCTGTCTGCAAAAGGAATCAGTGATTTCAACTCTATCCTGAAAGAAATTGAAGAGCGCGCGCCGCTGCGCCGCACGACAACACCTGAAGAAGTGGGCGACACGGCTGCATTCTTGTTCAGTGACCTGTCAAGAGGCATCACGGGCGAAAATCTTCATGTGGATTCAGGATTCCATATTACCGCACGTTAAATAACAAGCAGTCCCTTTCAGGGATTGCTTTTTTCTTTCTTCTGATTTTAATCATTCCGTCATATAAATAAAACATGACAGAATCGGAGGGATGAAGATGTCAAAACAAAACAGAAACGCGGAAAAAAAACCGCTCATGTATATTGTTCAGGCGGATTATTCAGACACGCAATCATCAATGCAGGACATATTAATCAAAAAAAGGAAAGCGCCGCAGCCGCCGGAAGAAGAGCCGATGCATGGAAAGCGGGAGGAAGAATGTAAAACTCAGCCTGAAGGAGCAGTGGCTGTCGAACCAGAAAAGCAAGTACCTGAACAGCACAGCCGCTCAGAAGAAGCCGTTCAAGAAGTTCCGGCGCAAGCGGAGCAGGACACTGCCAAGCCTGAAGCCGCTAAAAAAGAGCCTGAAGCCGCTGAAAAAGAGCCTGAAGCGGTTCACAATGCCGCCCCAGAGGAAAAGATCCCGCCAAAGCGCGTGAAAAAGCCGATGAGCAGAATGTCTATTCTTGAAAAAATTGATTTCTTAACGAAGCTGCCGCATAATATGCCGCGGACCCTTTGTCTGATAGAAGCTAACGGGAAAACCTACAGAGGCGTAATCGTCGGAAGAAAAAATAATGCGATCTTCCTGCGGACGACAAGCAACGGAGCGCCGGCAGAACTCGCAATAGACGATATTACCTCGCTGCATCCGCTTGGATTTTAACCATACAAAAAGCTGCCTGAATTCTTTAATCCGGCAGCTTATTTTTATGCTTTTTGATTTAAGAATGTGTGCGGTTGATCAGTCTCGGGTTCAGGCAATTGATGGCGCAGAAGCTATGGAGATCGACTTCAACGCAATAGTTCGTTTTTTCTAAACGGAATACATCGCAGAGAGAGTCTTTATCTGTAAAATCAAGAATGTGCTTATGCTCGTCAAAAGCAATAAGCAGGCTTAATGTGGCACAGCCGTCACAGACCCTTTCAACTCTGAAAAAAACGGTGTTAAAACACGGACCGTTATCCAGCTCGCCGACATTTCCGAATGCGGTAAACGGTGATGATTTAGAAGTGAAAAGTACAAACGGCACTGTATCGCCTAATGAAAAACCCGGCGATAAAAGGTTGGAATAGCATCCGGCCGGGCAATCTTCCTCGACCGCATTTTGAAGGTCTTCAATATTTTCTACCGCTTCACGCACACAGTATGTTGTATGCTTGCTCATAATATCCCTCCTGACTTCACGTTTTATATACCGGATTAAACGATATCGGAGAGTCAGCCGCCCGGAAGTCCGGGCGGGCTGATGATTGCATCTGTAATAGAAGGTTGGAAGGGGATTCTTCTTTAGGAAAGATGCGAATCAATGACTATCCGTGATGCTTTTTCTCTTTGTGCGGCTCAGGCCGGTCAACAAGCTCCGGTGAAAGGCATTGAATGGCGCTGAAGCAGCTCAGATCAACTTCAATGCAAAAATCTGTTTTTTCTAAACCGAAGAAATCCGGGTCACAAGGATGGCAGACGCTGAGGGTGTCGCCGTGCACATCTACGGGGCGCAATACTGAAAGCGTTGCGCAGCAATCACAAACTCTTTCTGCCCGGAAGAAAATAGACTCGAAGCACTGGCTGTCATCCGCAAATCCTCCGACGTTCCCGAATGTGGAGAACAAACCGCCTTTTTTATCAAACAAGAGAAACGGGATGGTATCTTTACCGGTAACCGTCGGGCTTAACAGATTGGTATAGCATCCAGTCGGGCATTGTTCTTCAACAGCCTCTTGTTCTGCTAAAATCTTCTCGACTGCATCGCATACACAACTTTCATCTCGGCCATGGTGTTTTCCGCAGCTCATGGATTTCAGCTCCTTCTTTTAGGGTATTTGACTTTTGTCTTTAACAACATATGTACGCGAGCCTCACTTGGTGTGGGTGAACGTCTATATATTCATCATATGCGGAGAAAATAAGAAAAAGCAGAGCATTTTTAGCTCTGCTTTTTCTTTTTAGAGGACAAGGGTGATGACTAAGACGGCAATCAGTAAATTTGTCGCTGTTGAGATCAACACTGCGATATCGGCATCTACTGTTGTCACGTTTACGCCGCGGGAGTTTTCGATGAGCAATTTTTGACGGTTGATTTGTTTGTTAGCTGTTAGCTGCAATAAGTCTTGTGCGACCAATTCAGCGATGACTCCGTCAGCAATTGAAGTGAGAGTGGCCGTTACGACTGCTGCATTAATCGCTGTCATGACTGAAGCGACTGCTTGAACGTCTGTTGACGTTACGTTAATATCACAAGAGTCTCTGATAATAATCGCTTCTTCAGAAACTTGTTTGTTGATATTCGCCTGAGCCAGGTCTTGGTCAAGGAAGGCATTATCTTCGCCAAATCCATGTCCGTTACAGCAAACACTGCATCTTCTTCCTTCTTTTTCTTCTTTTTCTTCTCGCGGATGTTCGCATTCAGGATCAAGTGCAACCCAAGAGTATGGTCTGCTTTCCATATCTATTCCTCCTTTTCTTTTACTATTATTAAATGAGCCGGCCCCTTATTTTGACTCAGGCATCTATCCTGATAAAAATCACTATTTTTTAGTTATTGACCGGGATTTTGGCGTCTTTGCCGGAGCTGTTCGATTAATTGTTCTCTGCGGGTTTGCGGATTTGTCTGCTGTTCTTGCGCTTTTTCCTGCTCTTTTTTCTGTTTCTGGCTTTCAAGAAAAGCTTCTGTTTTCGCCTGCATGTCTTTGACTAATGCGATCAGCATTTCTTTTTCTTCATCAGGGATTTCCCGCATTTTATCCTTTGTCACGCCGTGTTTTTTGAAGACATTGCTGACAAGCACCTTTAAAAGCGGATCCACTTCTGGTAGATTTTCGAGTTCTTTTTTTAATTTTTCGTTATCTGCCATTTGTTCTCACCTCTATTTAAATATTTGAAAAGAAAGGTTAAAGGATGTCTAGTTCAGCAAAAAGTATATTTAATAATTGAAACAAAATTTGTACAAAGGCCATGATATCGTCTGCTGTCAGTGTGATTTTAATATTGCGGCTGTTCAGGACTTGAATGACGGTCCTCTTTTTTATTTGGCAATCATCCAGGATCAGCAGTTCGGTTGCGATTTGGTCGGCTGTGTCTTCATCTGCGATCGCGAGCTGTGTCGCGAGGATAATCGCCGTAGTAACTGAGGCTTGTATAGAAAGAGCGGCCGTTATATGTGTTGTATCTATTGTGACATTTTCGCAATCAATCACTTCGATCGTCTGCTCGAATTCGTTGGATAATTGTTCGTATATTTGCGGTTGCAGTGTTTCGACTTTTTCTTCAAACGACATAACCTTCACTCCTTTCTCATTCATACTCTATATAATGCAAATGAAACGCCGAGCGGAATAAGAAAAACAACTAAACCGCACCTATTTTTTTACCGGACAAGGTGCGATTCATGAAGATCAGGGTTTTCGCATATGTATAAAGAGGTCAAGTTTTGAAAAGGAGTGAACAGGTGGTTATCAATTGGCTTTCATTTATTCTGTTATCGTTTGCCGTTTTCCGGCTGGCCAGGCTTTTCGTATTTGACACCATTATGGCGCCGCTTCGGAGCCTTTTTCACGAGGAAAAAACAGAAACCGCACCCGACGGCACGACAGAAACCTACATTGTCATAAAAGGAAAAGGCATCAGGGCATTTATCGGTGAACTTCTCAGCTGCTATTGGTGTACGGGCGTATGGTGCGCCGCCTTTTTAATTGCGGCGCAGATTGTGATCCCCGAGGCTGCGCAATGGCTGATTTTGCTGTTAGCCATAGCCGGCGCGGCCGGGATCATTGAAGCTGCGGTTTCTCGTCTTCTGCAGGAATAAGGCGGTTCCACCAGCAACTTACCGTCACTTTCGGCATAAACTGGCATATATGACATAAGGAAAGGAAGGATCACCATGAATCAATCAAGCAAACCTTCCCAACACTCTCCATACAAATCAACTGTGCATCAGCCTTACGAAAAAAAAATTAAGAAAAAAGGCTGCGGCTGCGGCCAAAAGAAAAAACCGAAATAGCCGTTTTCAAAAAAAACCGGAGCTTCCGGTTTTTTTGTTTTTTGCCGAACGCCGGCCTCTGCCCGGCATAGATCATAGGAGGAGGGGATGTTATGAATATATTTGAATCATTCATAAACGGTAAATACCGCCGGCACAATCAAAATCAGCGGGAGCATGACAACTATATCTTATCTATTGAAAAACAGCTGTCTGAGTTTGATGAAGCGGGATCGCGCTTTGAGGAATGGATAGATGTGTTTGCCGCCGAAACAGAAGCGAAACTGAAGAAAAATGAGCATTCTCAATAAAATGAAATGAAATCCGCACCGGCCCTATGCATTTATCCAAGCCAAACAAGTCGGCTCACATAGAGTATAGAGAGTAAAGGAGGTGCTTAAATATGGGATTCGGATATGGCGGATTCGGCGGCGGCTACGGCGGTTACGGCTGCGGCGGCGGCTGCGGATACGGAGGCGGCTATGTCGGAGGCGGATACGGCTCAACATTTGTTCTTGTTGTCGTATTGTTCATCCTTCTGATCATTGTCGGTGCATCCTTTTTTGGCTAAACCTTAATAAGACTTTGGATAAGCGCGGGACCGTTCAGTCCCGTGCTTCCCTAATGTATGAAGGATAGAGAAGGAGATGCGGAATTTTTTCCTTGTCTTACGGGCACACGTTCCGCCCTTTATTCATACAATATCGTATTACTCCACAAAAGGAGGCACACCATGGATAATCAATTTTTTAAAAATATTGAGAAGAAAACAGGCGTCAGCATGAAGGATGTCATGAACCTTGCAGGATCATTGCAAAATGCCAATTTCAAAGATGAAAACACGGTGAGAGGCGTCATTCAGAAGGTGTCCCAGCTGGCTAACAAGCGTGTTCCGAAAGAATTGGAAGACAAAATCGTTCAATCGATTACAAGCGGTAAAGAGAAACTTGATTTTGGCACCATTTCTAAAATGTTGAACAATAAATAGGCGTCAGCCGGCCTTGCTAAAAAGGCCTTTTTATGTGAGAAGAACCCGGCAGTGATCTGCCGGGTTCTTTATATCCTGAGTGCGCTCCGTCTGTCCGTCCGAAGAAGGGGCTCGAGAAATCTTGAGCTGCGCGCTGTTTTTCCCCGCCTGTACGCGGGACAAGATACATATAAATGCTGCATGGCCCTTGTCATGGCGACATACAGGAGCCGTCTTTCTTCTTCGAGCGGAGCGGGATCGCCCTGTCTCGCCGTCTCAAGCGCGAAGTCATGGGGGATCGAGCCGTCAGCCGCGCCTAAAATATAGACTGTATTGAATTCAAGACCTTTAGAGCGGTGAATGGTCAGCAGTTCGACGCCGTTTTCATCGGTTTTCTGATTCTCAGCGGCGCGCATATGATCGACATGCGCAAGAAAATCGGGAATGGTTTTGAATTTTTTGGCGGCCACTTTGACATCCCTGAGATCATCAGAGCCTTTTTCCAGTTTGTTTCCCTCATTGCCCCGTTTTTTTAAATACTCGGAAAAACCCATTTTGCTTTCTGCAAAGGTGATGGCTTCAACGGGCTTCATTGTCCGGATGCTTGCGAAAAACGGAACGATCTGCTTGATCTTTCCTATTTGAAAAGGCTTCAGGTCAGGCAGTTTCGTCAGTGCCTTAATCATCGTGCAATCTTCCGTGATTGACAGCGCCTTTAACGTTTGCAGGGCGGATTGCTTTAAAAATAAGGCGGGCAGCAGATCTTTCACCGCATCCGTATCATCTTCATTCTGACTCGCATATAAGTAGGCGAGGATCTGGCGTACGATTCTGCGGCTGTAGAACGTCTGCACGCCACGGTCGGCATGATAAGGAATCGATGATTGGTGCAGTCTTTCATAAATGGCCCGTCCGGCGCTGTTTGTCCGGTAAAGCACGGCAAAATCATCAGGACTCGCCCCGTTTTGAATTTTCTCTTTCATATCCGAAACGATCATGGTCGCTTCTTCTTCTTCATCGTAAGGATAAAACATCACAGGATTGTGAACGCCGTCTTTGACGGCAGAAAGTGTTTTTTCATACCGTTTTTTATTTTTCTTTACGACGGCATGAGCGCTTGAGACGATCGGATGCGGCGAGCGGTAATTTGCCGTTAAGTAAATGGTCTTTGCTGCCGGATAATCCTTTTGAAAATCAAGAATGAAAGACGGGCTGCTGCCGCGGAACGCATAAATGGATTGGTCGTCATCACCCACGCAGCACAGGTTATTCTCCGGGCTTGCGATCATTTGCATAATGTTGTACTGGACAGGATTAATATCTTGAAACTCATCAATCAAAATATGAGAAAATCTGTTTTGGTACTGCGCGAGAATATCAGGCCGGCTTTGAAACAGTTCATAACAGCCTTGGGCCATGTCATCAAAATCAAATTGCCGTTTTTCCCGCTTCTGCCGTTCGTAATGTTCGTAGAGCCGGTACACTTTTTTCTCCCAGTCGTCCGCAAGCGGAATGGTCTCATGGGGGAGATACGTGTTTTTCCAGCAGCCGATAAGCTGCAGCGCCTGGTCGACGGGAAACTCTTTTTCATCCAAATTTTCTTCATAGAGCGCCTTTTTCACATATTGCTCTTTTTGCCACTCCATTTTTAAAAGCTGGCTGCCGTTCCATTTTGAAGAATCATAATGATAGAGTATTTTATAGAAAAAACTGTGGAATGTTCCGGTCACGAGACGGGAGACTTTTCCGGCTGCCAGCCCGTACTCATTCGCCATCCGCTCTTTCATTTCGGCGACGGCTTTTGTCGTAAAGGTCACAAGCAGCATATTCTCAGGTGAAATGCCGAGGTGTTCAATCATATGGGCGGCGCGGGCTGTCAGCACCCTTGTTTTTCCGCTTCCCGCTCCGGCAAGCACCAGCAGGGGGCCGTCCGTTTCCGTGACTGCCCGCATCTGTTCGCGGTTCAGGCCGATGCCGGGGAACAAAGATGTATCAGCTGCCTCGGATGTTGGTGAAAACGGTTCGGCCGCAGGCACTTTTTTCGGGCTTTTCCATTCTGAGACGATCGGTTTCGGATTCTCTGAAATCGCTTTTCCTTTCGGCAGGCGGAACATGCCTGCCTCCTTATACTCTTCTTTTTCTTTCTCCGCTTGTGGTTCCTCGGCGGCGCATGCTTTTTCACAGGCGGTGAAGTCTCCCTTTTGCCGGTGATAAAATGCCGGCTGCTCTAAAATCGAAAGCCGCATCAAGACAGGCTGGTCACAATGTGCGCAAAAAATATTTCCTTTCTGAGCTTCTTCAAAAAGGAATTGGTAATGTTCTCTAGAATATGTATGTAAATGTATCGTTCGGTTATTCAGTCGGGCGCATTTCAAAAAGGGGTCCTCCCATTAAAAGGTGTTCATCCATTTGATAGACAAAGAATATCATAACAAAAGAACCGCGTTTCAAAAAGTAAGATTAAGGGAAATGAAAAGCGAAGGGGAGGGGTACATATGATTTATGCAGGACGGATTCAAAACCAGCAGTATTCTCAATACGCAAACCGGGCAGCGGGTTATAAGCCTGATTACGCCGGCATTACGAAAGCGGCCGCCCTCGCCAATGACAGGGTGTACAGAGAGGTGGAGCGCCGCCAGGAAAACACCGCAGCCGCAGAAAAGAAAATGCATGAGGAAAAACGTAAGCGCTCTCTTTCCCGTCTGCCGCAAATTATGGGAAAAGGCCGGTTGATAAATCAATATGTGTGAAAAAGCCCGGAAATCTCCGGGTTTTTTTGAGCCGTATATATGAAAGATGCGGAAAGGAATGATTCAATTTGAGAAAGCTTTCATTATTAATTGCGGGGTTATTTCTATTCGGCCTCTTTACTGCCGGAATGAAACCGGCACACGCGGCGGAGAGCTCCGCAGCAAAAGATGTCACTCTCACACAGCTGGCGCCGCATGTCTGGATGCATACAAGCATCGGTACGGCAGACGGAAGTCCCGTCCCTGCGAACGGATTGCTTCTTGAAACTTCCAAAGGAATCGTACTGATTGATACTCCGTGGAATGACAGTCTCACAGAGCAATTAATGACACAAATAAAACAGCGGTTTCCCGGCAAAAGGATGACCGATGCCATTGTGACACACGCCCATGACGATCGCATCGGCGGGCTGAACACACTGTACAAATACGGTGTAAAGGTGCACAGCACAAAGCTGACCGCCGACTTCGCCCGGCAGCAGGGATATGACCGGCCGCTCGGAGATTTGAAAAACGTGACAAAGCTGCAGTTTGGCGATATGAAAATTGAAACGTTTTATCCGGGAAAAGGGCATACGGAAGACAATATTACCGTCTGGCTGCCTGAGGATAAGCTCTTATTCGGCGGTTGCTTAATCAAGGCTTTAGAAACAAAGGAAATCATACCAACTCCGGGCTTTTATCCGGATCAGTGGCCGCGCGCCGTCCGCAAAGTCATGAAAAGATATCAGGACATCAGCATTGTCGTTCCGGGCCATGGCAGTCCGGGGGATGACCGTCTGCTGCCGCATACGATAAGCCTTCTGAAAGAAACGTAAAAAAGAAGACCGGCGCTCCCATTACGGAGTGCCGGCTTTTTTAACTCTTCCTGATTTTTATAAAACTGAGGAAAGCAAGTGCAAGCGCCAAAACGGTATATCCCGCTATCGGCCAAATATGCTGATGAAAGGAAGAATAATCTCCGGATATGACTTCCTGAGCCAGCTCGATCGAGTGGATAAACGGTAAGGCATAAGCGATATGTTTGAATGTGTCACCGAGCAGGCTCACCTCCATCCAAGCCCCGCCCAGAAATTGCACGAGTGTAATATAAATCGTTCCGATACCTGAAATTTGTTTGTCCGTAAACACAGCCCCTAAACATAAACCGAAGAAAACGGACATCATCGCAATCGGCAGCAAGACAGCGATACCTGCGAGAAGATTCATCCACTCGGCGGATAAACCGGCAGCAGCAGCTGCGATAAAACAAATGACGATTTGTAAAATGGCTAACGGAAGCATCGGCAGTGCGTAACCGATGACATAATCGGCTGTTTTTAAAGGGGAAGCAAACAAACGGGTCAAAAGGGCGGTCTGTTTGTCTTTTGCGATCAGCAATGCAGAGAACATCGTAAGGAAAGCGAAACCGAAAACAATGAGTCCGGGTGCTAAATGCTGAATTTTAAAGGTATCAAGCGGCGCATTTTTTTCAATCGCCGTAAACAGAAACAATAGAATAACAGGCAGTGCGATTCCAAGGATGATAGATAAGGGATCACGAAAAATCTCTTTGCGGTTGCGAATGGCGAAATCAAGCATAAAGACCCGCCTCTCCGTCACAAATCGCTAAAAAGGCATCTTCAAATGTGGCTGAATGAGTTTGTTTTTTCAGATCCTCCGCCGTGCCCAGTGCTTTTAATGTCCCATTTTCTAAAATGCAAATACGATCTGCCAGTGCTTCAGCCTCTTCTAAATAGTGTGTCGTTAAAATAATCGTCATGTCTCCCTTTAATGTCTCAAGATTTTTCCACAACTCGCGGCGTGAACGGACGTCCAGCCCTAATGTCGGCTCATCTAAGAAATAAATATCCGGTTTCGTAATCATGCCCATTGCGATGCTGAGGCGGCGCTGCATTCCTCCTGATAAGGTTTTGGTTTTTGCTCTTTCTTTCTCTTTTAATTGAAACAATTCGAGCATCTCATCTGTTCTTTTTTTTGCTTCTTTTTTCGGAATTCCGTAGACTCCGGCTATAAACTCTAAGTTTTCCCGTACGGTTAGATGAGGAGCGATGGCTGTTTCCTGCGGGGACATATTCAATTTCGGTTTTATTTTATCCAAATCAGTCGAAATACTGTGTCCAAGCACTGATGCATCACCTTCATCCGGAGAAAGGAGTCCGCAAAGCATATTGATTAATGTCGTTTTTCCGGCTCCGTTCTCACCGAGTAAAGCGAAAAATTCCCCTTTCTCAACTGAGAACTCAAGACGGTCAACGGCGGCGGTTTCTTTATAATGTTTCGTTAATTGCTTCAGCTCAATCGCGTGCATTTACTCATCCTCGCTATCTGCGTCGATTTGCTTAGCGTTTAAAATATCTTTTGCAAACTCGAAAAAGAGTTCTTGTTTAACAAGTGCGATACCTTGCTGGTCATCCCCAAGCATAAGCAGTGAATCCCCCGGATTTATATCGAAAACATCTCTTGCTTCTTTAGGAATGACAATCTGTCCTTTTGTGCCCACTTTAACAGTCCCGAATATGTGTTTTCCTTTTGGTGCCGTCATGTTTATCCCTCCGAAATATGAATTGTATTTTTTGTATGAATTGTAATACTTCGTATACTAAACATACATTAACCTTCCATAAAATGCAATAAAATTCATTAAACGGTATTGTTTTCATAAAAAAAGCACTCCTGCTATATCAACAGGAGTGCTTTTGATTTTATTGTTTGTATTCCTTTATCATTTCCAGATGGGGGATGCCCGCATCGAGAAATTCTTCGCCGGATGTGACGCGGTATCCTTGTTTTTCATAAAACGGGACCGCCTGCGTCTGCGCATGTAAGATAAAGCTGCCGGCGCCCTTGGCTGCCGCCGCTTTTTCAAGCGCCTGCATTATGATGGCTCCGACGCCTAAAGAACGATGGCTTTTCATTACGCAGATGCGCTCTAATTTTCCATGCCCGTCTTTCAAGCGCCATCTGCCGGCTCCGACCGGCTGGCCGCCGTCATATATGACTATATGCTCTGACGTGTCTTCGAATTGATCAATCTCTTCTTCTTCCGGAACGTGCTGTTCTTTAACAAAGACCTCTTTTCTGACGAAAAAAGCGTCGTTCAGCTGTTTTTCAGTTTTTACGATGATGGATTCCAAGCAGTTATTCTCCTCCGCCTAATAAAAATGTTTCGTACACAGTCCATGAGCCGTTATCCAGCTGATAGAGCAGGTGAAATCGGTCGATGACTTCTTCGTGGGAAATGTCCTGCATTTTTAGCTGTCCGAGTACGTCGGAATGTTCATCTGACGACAGCTTCTGGCCGACCGTGACATGCGGAACGAAGCTGTATTCCGGCTCGCCGGATAATGCTCCTGAGTAGCATTTCTCACTCAGAGATTTTAATTCCTCCGTCGGCTCTGCTTTCATATATATCACATTATTCACAGGAGAAAACGAGCTGTATTTTGTGATTTTCAGAACGAGCGGATGCGACTCTTTCGCCGTCTGTCTCAGCTGTGATACGACCTGCTCGATTTCCTGTTCTGTCGCTTCAAACGGATCTCTTACCGTCAGATGCGGCGGAATGAGCGCGTAGCTCGGGTCGTAGCGTTTCCGGTACGAATTTGCGAGATCCTGTAATTTTTTTGATGGAAATAAAACAATACCGTATTTCATGAAAGTTCCCTCCTTAAATGAATGGTTACAGCATTTTTTTCAGCGCCGGCGTGATGAGCGGCTGCCAGTAGGTCCATTTATGATCCCCGTCGAAGGTTTCATACGTGTATTCAGACTGTTTGCTTTCCAGCAGCTGTTTGAGCTCTTCGTTCGGCGCGGTGAAATCAAGAACCTGGCCGTCCGTCGTGTGAACGCCGGTTTCTTTTTCTCCGATTTGATGATAAACGGAAATCTGTTTGAGATCCTCCGACTGCCGGACGGCATCCAGCACGTGCCCGTCAACATACGGAGACTGCATGATGACGTTTCCAAACATATTCGGATAGTCAATCGCCGTCATGAGCGAAACGGTTCCGCCGAGGGAATCCCCGATCATGGTGCGGCCGTATCCGACTTGATAAGTCGGGTATTCTTTGTCGATAAAAGGAACGAGCTCATTGGCGATAAACCGCTTATATGAGGCGAACTTAGAGCCTTCTGGATGGTATGTGTTTCTTCGCTCCCGCACATTTTTATAAGGGACGCCGATAATGATGCAGCGGTCAATTTCCCCTTTTGACATAAGCTCTTCCGCCTGACGCCCGATTCTCCCTAATCTGAAATAATCATGGCCGTCCTGAGCGATGACCGTATGATATTTATACAGAGGGGAGAAGGTGGCGGGCAGGTAGACCAAAACGGTCATTTCCTCTTCAAGCTCATGGGAGAAAAGTGTTTTCTCATGAATGATTCCGTTTTTTGATGCCACTTCGCATTCCTCCAGGCCGCTTCTTGTCTTGATGGTTTTTTCCTATTGTACCATGAATTATTAGAAATTTCTTTCTTCAGATGCACTTCTTGCGAGAGTTCAGATAAATAAAAAGTTGTTGAAATCTATTTTATAGTGCGTTAATATAGAACAATCAGAAAATACAAAACAATATTCTTATCACGAGAGGTGGAGGGACTGGCCCTTTGAAACCTCAGCAACCGGTTTGCTTTGCCGCGGGAAGGCAAAGTGCCAAGGTGCTAAATCCAGCAAGCGATTCACGCTTGGAAGATAAGAGGAAGAGAAAAGCTCCTTCTTCTTATGAAGAGGGGGCTTTTTTATTTTTGAAAAAGGATGGTGCTTACTGATGACGCAGCATGTTGAAACAAAATTAGCCCAAATCGGAAATAGAAGCGAAGAAGCAACGGGAACGGTCAGTCCGCCGATTTATCTGTCCACCGCTTACCGCCATAGAGGAATAGGAGAATCTACAGGTTTTGATTACGTGCGCACGAAAAACCCGACACGCCAGCTCGTCGAAGACGCCATCGCCGTGTTGGAAAACGGTGCGAGAGGATTTGCTTTCAGCTCGGGAATGGCAGCCATTCAAACCATTATGGCTCTATTTAAAAGCGGGGATGAATTGATTGTATCCTCCGATTTATATGGAGGCACGTACCGTTTGTTTGAAAACGAATGGAGAAAATACGGCTTAAGCTTTATTTACGATGATTTCAGCGATGAAGACTGTTTACGCTCCAAAATAACGGAAAACACGAAAGCGCTATTTGTTGAAACACCGACAAACCCGTTAATGCAGGAGGCGGACATTGAAAAAATCGCCCGGATTACGAAAGAAGCCGGCCTGCTTTTGATTGTGGATAATACGTTTTATACCCCGGTCATCCAGCGTCCGCTTGAACTGGGAGCGGACATCGTCATTCACAGCGCCACAAAATATTTAGCGGGGCACAATGACCTCCTTGCCGGTCTGGCTGTCGTTAAGGATGAAGAGCTCGGCGACATCATGTTTAATCACCAAAATGCGATCGGCGCCGTTCTCCCGCCGTTTGATTCGTGGCTTTTAATGAGAGGGATGAAAACACTCGGACTCAGAATGCGCCGTCATGAAGAAAACGCCCGTGAACTTGCAGAATTTTTAGAACAGGAAGAGGAAATTGCCGACGTGTTATATCCCGGAAAAGGCGGAATGCTGTCTTTCCGGCTGCAAAAAGAAGAATGGGTCAATCCGTTTTTAAAGGCGCTGAAAACGATCTGTTTCGCAGAAAGTCTCGGCGGGGTGGAAAGCTTTATTACATACCCCGCGACACAGACGCACATGGACATTCCGGAAGACATTCGTATCGCAAACGGCGTCTGCAACCGTCTGCTGCGTTTTTCAGTGGGCATTGAACATGCAGAAGATTTGAAGCGGGATGTAAAGCAGGCATTACAGCAAGTAAAAGAGGGGGCCGTGTCATATGAGTAATCACAATTGGACGCTGGAAACCCAGCTCGTGCACAATCCATTTAAAACAGACGGAGCCACCGGAGCCGTCAGCGTCCCGATCCAGCATGCTTCCACATTCCATCAGTCTTCATTTGAAGAATTCGGGACATATGACTACAGCCGATCAGGCACACCGACAAGAACAGCGCTTGAAGAAACGATCGCAGGTCTTGAAGGCGGAACGAGAGGTTTTGCTTTCAGCTCCGGTATGGCGGCGATTTCGACGGCGTTTCTGCTCTTATCCCAAGGCGACCATGTTCTCGTCACGGAGGATGTGTACGGCGGAACATTCCGCATGGTGACTGAGGTTCTGTCCCGTTTCGGAATCGAACATACCTTTGTCGATATGACGGACACAGAAGCGGTCGCCCGCGCCATCCGGCCGAACACGAAAGCCATTTATATGGAAACACCGTCAAACCCGACGCTCGGCATCACGGATATTAAGGGCGTCGTCAAACTGGCAAAGGAACACGGCTGTCTGACATACCTTGACAATACATTCATGACGCCTGCTCTGCAGCGTCCGCTTGATCTCGGTGTAGATATCGTGCTTCACAGCGCGACGAAATTTTTAAGCGGCCACAGTGACGTGCTGTCAGGCCTTGCCGCCGTAAAAGATGAAGAGCTCGGCAATCAGCTGTATAAGCTGCAAAACTCGTTTGGAGCGGTGCTCGGTGTTCAGGACTGCTGGCTCGTATTGAGAGGCTTAAAAACATTGCAGGTCAGACTGGAAAAAGCGAGCCGGACGGCTGAGCGGCTGGCTGCCTATTTTGACGGGCATCCCGCCATCAAAAACGTTTACTATCCCGGCCTTGCCGGACACCCGGGAGCCGATACCCATAAACGTCAAGCGAGCGGAGCGGGCGCCGTCCTGTCCTTTAAATTGGAAAGCAAAGAAGCCGTCAAAAAGCTGGTCGAAAACGTATCGCTTCCGGTATTTGCCGTCAGCCTCGGCGCTGTCGAGTCCATTCTCTCATACCCTGCAGCCATGTCGCATGCCGCCATGCCGAAATCAGAGAGGGAAAAACGCGGCATCACAGACGGCCTTCTGCGCCTGAGCGTCGGAGTCGAAAACGCCGAAGATTTAGAACGCGACTTCGAACAGGCATTGAAAAAAATAACCCCCGCCCAAGTGAGATCATAAACGAAAAGGGCGCCGTCAATTTTGCGACGCGCCCTTTTTTATTTTAGATAAAAAAAGTGTTGACGAATGAGAAATCAGGATATATAATTATAAATGTCAGAGAGACAACAACATACCCAGCAACACATACATATCATGATTCCGTAGCTCAGCTGGGAGAGCGCTACCTTGACAGGGTAGAGGTCGCTGGTTCGAGCCCAGTCGGAATCATAGCCGAAACCCTTGCGTAGCAAGGGTTTTTTACTTTCTCTTAATAAAGCCGGTTTATCAAATTCGCAAACTGTTGGCGAACTGTTGGCGAACTTGATTTTTTGGCTCGAAATTTATTGTCCGTATCTCTTTTTAGGATCAAAATTGTTGAAAAGTTCAGCTGGTGATGCCGTCAAGTAGATCCAAACCGCACTGTCGGTATTGCATTTCTATCCGGCCACAAACTTCGGTATCAATATAAAAAGGCCCTCTCATAAAATGGGGGCCTTCAGTGTTCTTTTAAAGAGCTTCTTTTAGTTGTTCTATTACACTTTTCAACCATTCTATAGGTGGTAAGCCAATTGTCGGGAAATATATTTCTGCATTACACTTTATAATGTCTTCCTTTTCTTCTATAGTTAAATCGCTATTTAGAAACTCTTCGCAATACTTTACTGTAAATAGCAGACCTTCTTTACTAATTTCCTCAATAAATTCGTCTAAGGCGTGTTCAGGGGATTGGATATCTTGATGAAATGTTGCACCTAAAAAATTTTCTAATTCATCTAAGAAATCATACCTTTCATCCATGATACTTCCTCTCTTTCTATTTGGTTGGATATCCTGTAAGGATAAAGTTACCGTTATTATCTTTTTTGAGTATAATTTTTGCGTTTGTAACGTTTTCTACTAGATCTGAATTTCTTGATACACTTCTGCCGATTATTTCTCCATCGCCCTTGTATCTTAACATTAATTTAGGTTTTTTAGGATCATCAATCCAATTTTCGATTTTCTTTATATTTTTTGGATCGTTTAAAACTGAATTAGCAATTCTTTCAGCGGTAGCCCTATCTTTAAAAGTAGATGAAGCTGTAATATGTGGGTTAGGATCAGTTTTCAGTCTTTCTATTAATTCTTTATCTGTTTTCCCAACATGCCTTTCTAGAAGGTGTCCGCCTTTTGCTTCGTGAGCAGCTAAGCCACCGCCTGGTGCGAGAGGACTGCTGTCTCCTTGTTTAACACTATGTATGCCGTTATTGTCAGAAGTCACAGATTTACTGAGCACACTCTCTTTCTGATCTTCAATAATACTTTTCAACAAAGGCGTATTCTTCACATTGTGAG
This sequence comes from Bacillus sp. R45, assembly GCF_021729365.1. Lineage (NCBI taxonomy): Bacteria > Bacillati > Bacillota > Bacilli > Caryophanales > Bacillaceae > Bacillus > Bacillus sp. R45. The sequence goes on from NZ_CP091421.1 coordinate 1,133,641, forward strand.
TATTTTCAATATCCTGTGCTATTCCGGCAAGCGCGGGTTGGTACTTATTTTTCGAAACGGAATTGATATAATTTTTTCCTTTTTCAATCCCGGTTTTTACATGTTTTGCAGCTGCTTTTTCACCGGCTTCCAAGACGTTATCCACTTTGGCGGCGCCTGTTTTCGCGAGCTTGCTTGATACTTTTACAGCTGAGCCGGAACCTTTGAGCCCGACGATGCTCCCGATGGCGTAAGTGATGTAATGGGATCTTGAATACGCATCCCCGTTAACCATTTTATCATTCCACGAATCCGCCAGGTTTGTCCATATGATTTTTGTGTAGGAGGGCGTGTTCAATACAGCCGATATGGTTTTAGCGACTTTTTGTTCATCGGAGAGATGGTAAAAATCCCATGCGCCGACAGCCAGATCTTTGACGCCGGTTATGGTGTCTTTCCCGACATCATAAAGGCCGACGCCTATTCCTTTGACGATATCCCAAGCCGTTTCTCCGACTTCTTCGAGCTGTTTTGCTTGTTCAAGCTGCAACACATATTCCACCTGAGCAGGTTCAAGGTTTTGATAGCCGATCTTCTTCGTGATTTCCAAATACTCATCCGGATCGGTGACACCATCGGCCAGCTTTTTCTTCAGATCCTTGATTTCCCGCTCTTTCGCTTCTTCCTTTTTAATCGTCAAATAAGCATCCGAATGTCTTGCAATCTCGCCTTTCTTCTTATGGGTGTCGCTTTCTCGGTATGCCTTGGCGTTGTAGTGAAGCGGCGTGGCGCTTTTTCCTTTGCCCGTGGCGTTTTGAAGCTGCTGGAAGTCAGCTTGGATGAACTGTTCGTTTGCTTCGGTTTCTGTGTATTCTTTCGTTAGATCGTGATCAAGCTTGCCGAGCTTATGTATCGTTTCGCTTCTTTTTTTGTCAGCTGAAGAAAGCTTCTGATCCGTGCTTTCGGTTGAAAACAATTCGAGCGAGATGATGTCTTCGATCTCTCCGAGGATGGAGCGCATGTCCTTTTTTTGCTCTTCCATAATCGCCTTTGATTTACTGAGGGCGTGGGTGAGCTCATGCTCCAGGAAAGATTCCTCCACATGCGAACTGGAAAGTCCGGCATCTTCGACCTTGCCGGGAAGGCTTGTGAGAAATGCGATTTTCATGTCGATCAGATCAAGCCAGCTGTCTGTGACGCCGGCGTGGTCTTTGAAAAAGGCTTTGATGTTGTCAGCGCCCCGGCCTGAGAAATCATTGTCACCAAGATCAGCCATACCTTGAAACGCTTTTTTCAGATTGACCATCTGACCGCGCAGTTTTTTATATTCACCCGCACGCTGTTTGGCGGCGGCGAGGAGGGTGGTTGCTTCGAAAACTTTCATGACCATATCCTTTCATGCGAAATACTTCAACAAGATATTACCATGGAAGAATGAAGGAAAAGCCAAATAAGTATTTTGAAAGTGCAAAATGATTAATTTGTTCTGGGTAAATTTACTTATTTTATGATCGGGAATTGGGGTAGAGTTAGCTTTAGGTGAATCGGTTGTTAGAACATCATGTGACGCACTTCCTTTAAAAAGCATACACACACATATTAGAGGGCTGAAATTTACCCGAATGAATTAGGATACGGCGGCCCAAACTGCTTTCCGCATGGAATCAACCTGGGCAACTGGTCAATAGCTTTAAAAACTTCAACATAACAGGGAAATGCGGCGGGCATTGGGAATATAAAGGAATATAGGCTTACAGCTATGCAGGATGGATGAAAATCCGTCAGACGGCGAAGGAAAGGCAATCTCCATGTGTTGTGACAGTTCGAATGCGGGGGGTATGTCAGAGGGACGAAGCGACTTTTTTGAGGAGGAAGCGGAATGATTAAATTTACACGGCCTTCACCTATGAAGAAAACATGTACGATGCACCCGGAAAAGGAATCTGTCAGATCGGTTTCGTTTACTGATTTTAACGGCAATTCTGTAACAGTAACACTTTGTCAAATGTGTCTGGCTGAATTAAAAATGAAAGCCGCGACTGAATACAGGAGCATGACCGAGGAGCGGGCCAAACTGAATCGTTTCAAGATTGGTGATCATGTGTATTTAGAGCATTTGGGAGTCGTCAGCGAGATAAAAAACCTGGAAGGCGCTCAAGTGGCAAACAGGACAGACACAGACGGAGTCCGGAAGGCTACCCCTAAGGAAATCGCAGAGTATAAAAAGCAGGGGAAGCGATGACGGTGAAAAATTATTCAGTCAATTATTTATCAGTTGTGTTACTTATGGGAGCGGGGGCCGGATGTTTACGGGTGCGCGACTTACACGGCCGGAGCCTCCACGGTGGAGAGGAGGAGAATTCAAACTAAGAATGTGAATTGATCAAACGCAGTTTCATGAATCTCCGAAGGCTTTCCATCCGAAATTTGGGTGCAGTATGGGAAATTTTTTTGTGGAAACTTGACATAATGCTGTCAGGTCCCTATTGTATGATTAAATGAATGGCCAGTAAAATGATAGGAGGCGTTCAATATGAAGCTGCTGCAAATTAGACTATTGGTTAATGACTTTAAAAAAAGCGTCGAGTTTTACAGAGATTCATTAGGACTTCCAATAAGTTGGTTAGAGAAGGAAATGGAATATGCACTTTTCGATAATGGAGAAACGAAAATAGAGCTTTTATCTCAAGAAAATATGGCTGAAATAGTTGGAGAAGAAAGAAAATCTTTAGACGGAGATGCGCAATCGAGATTTTTGCTTCAATTTAAGGTAGAAGATGTTGATAAAACGTATGACTATTTGCACAAGCAAGGGATTACATGCGTCAATGAACCACATGATCGTCAGGAATGGCGTGCACGAGTTGCTCATTTCAGAGATCCAGATAATAATCTTATTGAAATATATAAAATGATATAATTTTGACCGGCAAGATTAAGGTAATGCGTTTGTTAACTTACCTTATGATTTTTATAGTCTGCAAGAGAAACATATATAGATCCAAGACGGAAAGCCTGCGGACACTGATCATTGCACAGCTCACTATGCTCTGATTGGTGTCCGTTTTTATTTGCACGGAGGGATAACAAATAGATAATGAACACGAAGCGGACATGCAAACATTCAGACGCGGCAAGGGCGGCGCATTTAATAAGGGGAGGAATCAGAATGCAGGATTTAATCATTCACAGGAAATATATTGACTTTCATCCTGTTTGTAATGTTAATTAGAAGATGTATACAAAAACATTATAATGAGGAGGTCTGGATGTGAAAAATAAAGCGGGAATACAAGTTGGAATATGCATTGGGCTTTTATGTTTAAGCTTTACCGGTTTCAGCCCTTTATTCGGCTCTACGCACGCTGAAGCAAAATCCATAGAAAACACAAAAATGACAAGCTGTATAACGAATCAAAAATTTGTTCAGCTTGAGAAAAAATTTGATGCCAGGCTTGGGGTTTATGCGATTGATACGGGGTCAAACAAGACAATCGCCTATCGGCCGAATGAACGGTTTGCTTACGCATCAACCTATAAAGTTCTGGCTGCAGCTGCTGTTCTGAAGAAAAGCTCAAATGAAAAACTTAATGCCATCATCCGCTACAGCAAAGACGATTTAGTTACATATTCTCCAATCACAGAAAAACACCTGGATACAGGCATGAGCCTGAAAGAAATCTCAGAAGCCGCTGTCCGTTACAGCGATAATACTGCGGGGAACCTATTGCTGCAGCAGCTTGGCGGCCCTAAAGGTTTCGAAAAATCACTGAAACAGATTGGGGATCATGTAACGAAAGCGGATCGATTCGAGACGGATCTAAACTCTGCGATTCCCGGGGATCGTCGTGACACAAGCACAGCAAAGGCACTGGCAACCGATCTTAAAGCGTTCACTTTGGGTAACACTCTCACGACTGACAAGCGCACGATCTTAACGGATTGGATGCGGGGCAACGCTACCGGCGATGAACTGATTCGGGCAGGCGCCCCTGCAGGATGGGAAGTCGGCGATAAATCCGGAGCCGGAAGTTACGGGACGCGAAACGACATTGCCATCGTTTGGCCGCCTGACAGAGCTCCGATTGTTTTGGCAATCCTGTCAAACCGATTTACAGAAGATGCCGATTATCATAATGCTCTTATCGCTGAGGCTGCAAAAGTCGCTCTTCATGATCTTAAATAAACATTGCCGTTCATTTTTTATGGACGGTTTTTTATATGTTGAGAATGCGGTATGCGGGTTTCGATGTTATAATGTAAAGCCATAAAATGATGGGAAGAGGGGGAGTTTCGATGCATTACATAACGGCATGCTTAAAAATCATCAGTGATAAAGACCTTAATGAAATAATGAAGGAATTCAAAAAACTTGAGGAAGAAACGAACAAAGAAGAAGGCTGTATTCAGTTCCATGCTCATCCGCTTGAACCATCAGAACGCAAAATTATGCTTTGGGAGATTTGGGAAAACGAAGAAGCTGTTAAAGTCCATTTTACGAAAAAGCACACAAAAGACGTTCAAAAACAAGAATTAACGGAAGTAGAATGGTTAATGAAAAGCAATGTGAATGAGTAAAAGGCTTTGTATGTTGTTGGCTGACTCTGCCGGCAACAATCATCAGTTTCATTCATTAAAACCCTTGCTGCGCAAGGGTTTTTTACTTTGAAAAGTTCTTTATATCGCAGTCTTTTTATGGGTAAGGAACAGACTTGGAATGAAGATGGCCGCAAGGATGATGACGGATACTAAGAATCCGGCATGGTAGCCTTTTAAACTGTTCGGAATCGTTGGCTGCAATCCTTGTATGACAGTTGCGGTAACGGTTGCGATCACAGCTGACCCAAAGCTGGAACCGAGGTTTTCAATCATATGAATACCGACACCTGCTTCCGGAAGCTGTTTGCTGTCAAGACCTGTATAAGCGTCACTCATTAATGGGAGCATAATTCCTCCAAAACTGGTGCCGCGGAAAAATAATACGACGGAAATCCAAATCATACTTGTGTTATCGGTGATAAAAATAAGCGGGATAGATCCGATCAGCGAAAGAACAAGACTGACCGTAACCACGTATTTCGCACCGATCTTATCAATCATTTTTCCGATCAGCGGACGAGTCACGAGCATTCCGACTCCTTGAGGGATTAAAGCGAGTGCTGCTCCGACTGCCGTGAAATGACGAATGTCTTGAAAAAACAGCGGAAGTATTAACATCGGCCCCATGATGGCAACATTCGCTAAGAACAACCCGATCGAAGATGCTAAGAAGCTCTTGTTTGCAAACAAATTCATAGGCAGCACGGTTTGGTTTTTCTTGATCAGATTATATACAAGATAAATGACTGCTGAAACAAGACCGATGCCCGCCCATAAAATGGTGTCGCTATTGTTAAATGATGCATGATCCGCCGCTTTCGTAATACCGTACATCAATGCCGCGCTCATTAATGACAAATTGATAATCCCGAAAATATCGAGTTTACGATCTTTGTTGAATGGTTCAAAGTCTGGAATGGTTTTCATCATAAGCGGTGCGGCAACCAAAATGATGAACACGTTGATGTAAAAAATCCAATGCCATGAAGCGCCTTGGACGATGAAGCCTCCGATGACAGGTCCTAAGATCGGGCCGAAGATCATAGGGGTGCTGACGATTGCCATCACTTTTCCCAGGTTTTCCGGACCTGCCGTTTTAACCAAGAGTGTTGACATAAGCGGAGTGATAATGCCGGCGCTGAATCCTTGAAGCAAACGGAAGAAGATGAAGCTGGAAATGTCCCGGCTCATTCCCGCAAAAACAGAAATGACACCAAAGGCGATGACTGAGCCGATGAAGATTTTCTTACCGTTATATTTATTCATAAGCCAGCCGGATACGGGTACTGCAATCGCAAGTGCTAACATATAGCCTGTAACGGACCACTGAATGGTATCCAATGTCGTGTTGAAGTCTTTGGTCAGTTTGTCGATGGCGATGTTTACCATCGTAGAGTCAAGCATGGGAGCAATTGCTCCCAGTGCAATAGCCCAGGCGGCTGTGAGAACTTCTTTTGGCAGCAAAAGTTCCTTTCTTTTATGTGTTGACATATTATTCTCCTCTCAAAATTGCTGTATTTGTTTCCTTGTCAACAAAATAATAGAGTGATTTTGTTTCTTTGTCAACAATAAGAAGGATATAAAAAGGCAGCCCGTTTTCATGGAGCGGGGCTGCCTATGGTTTTATTCCGATTTCATGTCTGCACCAAGTTTCTTTATTTCTGAATCCAAATGCCTGCTGTATGTTTCCACGAAGCTCAGCATCGTGTCAAATTGTTCATCAGTTACTTGTTCAAACACGATTTTGTCCCGTTCTTGAAACTCTTTGTGCAATTCCTCGTGAATTTTATAAATGACTTTTCCTTGCTCGGTAAGCCTGAAATAGATTTCTTTCTTGTTAAGCGGCTTCTGATAGCTTTCGATAAGGCCTTTATTGATAAGCTTCTTCGTTAATTTACTTATAGCGCCTCTTGTCATATAAAGGGACTCCGCAAGTTTTGTCACATTGGCGTCTTCAATTTTTTCGATGAATTCGATGCAATGCACTTCAGAAGGTTTATGCCCCTTAAGGCTTTCTTCCATCTTCAGCCTATTCAGCCACACCATCTTGTTAAAAAAGTCCCTGAAATCCGTGAGGAGCTGTTCTTTTTTGTCCATGACCCGTCCTCCTGCTCGGTGGTGCTTACACAATATTATAAAATGTTTGTTTCTTTTTCAACAATCGTAAAGTTATTATTTAGGAACTGAGAGATAGTGCGCAGAAATAAGAAGGAGGGGGAACAGAAGAAGTATCCTATTTTTAACCGAAATGTGTTTTTTCGAGTATGTTTCTTTCCGTATTCGTTATTAGCTCTTCATAACAGGCTAACTCTGCAGCCTTACAAAAAAGCAGGCTGCGAAAAGAGCCTGCTTTAGAATTGCATCAATCATTTTCCTGTTGCGGCATCATAAAAAGCGTCAATTGCGGTTGTGTATTTCAAGACGTTTTTAGACACTTTTGCGGTTGCGCCTAGTGGATACGCATCTGACAGAACGCTGGAGTGAGCTTCGGGTTCCCAGTAAAATACGCCGGTTCCTTTGCCGTTCGGAACGGCTTTCACCAGTTTTATGGTGTCTTTTATGGTCCAGTAGGAATCTTTCGGATTATTTTCATCTCCGCCCAGTTCAACCACCATGACTTCCTTGTTGTAGCGTGAGGCGATGTCATTCAAATTAGATGATAAATGGCCGGTGAGCTCCCAGTACGGCTTACCTTCCCAATAGGGATAGAATGAAACGCCGATGATGTCGGTTTTCCCTCCGTTTTTAAAGAATTGATCAAACCACCATCTGAATAGGCTGTTGTCCGTGCCGTGTGCCAAATGGCTGATTACCTTGGTGGCCGGGCTGACGGATTTCACGGCGTCATAGCCTTTGTTCAGTAAGCCGGTCAATTTGCTGAAATCGCTCGTGCTGCCGTCGGGCAGTAAAATTCCTGAATTCATTTCATTTCCTACTTGCACCCAATCAGGAGAGATGCCGTGATTTTTAAGTTCTTTCATGACATCGTACGTATGGTTATACACGGCTGCCTGCAGCTGGCTGTTTGAATAGCCGGTCCATTGGTTCGGCTTGATCTGGTGGCCAGGATCAGCGAACACATCACTGTAATGGAAGTCAACCATTACTTTCATTCCTAACGCTTTTGCCCTTTTGGCTGCCGCAAGTACGCCCGCTTTGTCACTATAGCCGAGCATCGTCCATGTTGTGCCGTCTTTCAGCCAATAATAGCTGCTTGGCGGATTCACAAACACTCTCAGTCTCACGGCATTTATTCCGTGATCTTTAAGAATCTGCAAGGCATCTTTCTGTTTCCCGCCGTCATCCAGCCAGCGCACACCTTCATCCTCCATTTGTTTCAGCCATCCTATATCCGCGCCATAGGCAAACGGGGCATCCGCTTTTGCTTTAGGAGACTTCCCAATAAATGTAAAAGCGGTGAAAATGAGAGAAAGACAGATTGCGCTCACAAATACACGTTTCAATCGGTTTTTGAACATCACAATACCTCCTGATAAAAAAGATTGTTGATTGATTTCACTCTGAATGTTTCAGCTGCCATTCTCCAATAACGTCGTGAAACGCTGAAACGCCTGAATTCCTTCGGGTGTCATTTTAAAAACGCCTGCATCGGTCAGCGCGCGTAAAAATACATTCGCGGTTTCTCTTTGTAAAACAGCGGCTGCATTTTCCGGTGTCACGTCTTTATCCGCTTTGATGTTTTCAGCCCACGGAAGATGAATGTCCTTGATGTCATGATGTTCATTCAGTAAATACTTTTTCACTTCTGCCAGCTCATCTTTCAGACGGGGAGGTAAAACGGCGAGCCCCATCACTTCAATCAGACCGATATTTTCTTTTTTGATGTGATGAACGTCTTGATGCGGGTGAAAAATGCCATCCGGATAATCTTCGGAGGTGCGGTTGTTTCTGAGAGCGAGATCGATTTCAAAATCCGTTCCCCTGCGTCTGGCAATCGGGGTGACGGTATTATGGGGTTCATTTGTCTTCGCGATGATGCTGACGGTTTCGTCTGAATATTCCCGCCACTTTTCAAAAACATACGCAGCGGCATCTGTCAGCAAATCCGGATCTTTTGCGCGAAGGCGGATCACTGATACCGGCCACTTCACGGCTTCGGCCTGAACGTCTGGAAAATGACGCATATGAAAAGGGTAGAGGGAACCCGCTTTTGCCATGGGAAACTCATGGGCGCCGCCTTGATAATGATCGTGTGAAAGAATGGAACCTCCTACGATCGGCAAGTCTGCGTTTGATCCCGCGAAATAATGAGGGAAAATTTCCGTAATGGCCAGAAGCCTTCTGAAGCTTTCGCGGCTGATGTTCATCGGCTTGTGCACGCTTGAAAGAAAGATGGCATGCTCGCTGTAATACGCATAAGGAGAGTATTGAAAACCCCACTGTTCTCCCGCTAAGTCAAGCCTGATGATGCGGTGGTTTGAACGGGCGGGGTGATGCGGTGTTCCGGCATACCCCTCGTTTTCCATACAGAGCAGACATTTCGGATACCGGTTTTCCGGACTGTTTTTTACCGCGGCGATGTCTTTAGGGTCTTTTTCCGGTTTTGATAGATTAATGGTGATGTCCAATTCCCCAAAAGGTGTTATTGAGCGGTACACGATATTTTTTCGAATGGCCCGCGTCTTAATATAGTCGTTGTTTTGACTCAATCTATAAAAATAATCTGTTGCTTTTTTCGGGCAATCTGATAACAATTCGCTGAATGCGGCATTGATCAGAGAAGGGGCCGGTGTGATTACGTCCATGATTCTGCTTCCCAGCATGTCTCTTTCAGCCGGCGTATCGTTTATGATTGACCGTTTTACCGCGTCTTTCACCATTTCGTCCAAATAGTGAAGCCTGTTTTGTTTCTTGATACGTTTCGGTTCTGCATAATCCGTCAGTCCGAGCAGATCGAGAAGTCTGTTTCTTGTATAAATCACATCTGTTTCATTTATGTCGCCTAAGACAGTGCTTTCTTTCAGAAACCCTGCCACTGATTCAAAAACGTCAATGACCGCCGCCTCCATTTCATTTGTCCTTGTATCCGTTAGGATGATGCCGATGCCAATTCCATGCTGACGCAATGATTTCCGATATGTCCGTTTGTTTCGGATTCCAGCCGAGAATGTTCCGCGCTTTATCGCTGGAAGCGATGAGGGCGCTTGGATCACCGGGTCTTCTTGCGGACGCTCTTACTTTTATGTCTCTTTCGGTCACTTGCCGGGCCGCTTCCGCCATTTCTGATACGGAAAACCCGCTGCTTGATCCTAAATTGAAAATGCCGCTGTCTCCGCCGTTTTGCAAATATTCCAGAGCGAGAATATGGGCATCGATTAAATCAGAAACATGAACATAATCGCGGATGCACGTGCCGTCTTTTGTATCATAGTCAGTGCCGAATATCAAAACCTCCTCGCGCTGACCGAGCGCGGTTTGTATAAGGATAGGGATAAGGTGGGTTTCCGGATGATGATCTTCTCCGATGGAACCGTCCGTTTTCGCGCCGGCAACGTTAAAATACCGAAGCGAGACATATTTTATGCCGCAAGCGGTATCGCACCACTTCAGCATTTTTTCTGCCATGAGTTTTGATTCGCCGTATGCGCTTTCCGGCTTTTCCGGCATGTCTTCTGTGATGGGCGCTTTTTCAGGTTCGCCGTAAACAGCGGCGGATGAAGAAAACACAATGTGTTTCACTTCGAATTCCTGCATGACCTCCAGCGTAATTTGCGTACCGTACACATTATTATTGAAATATGAAAGAGGGTCTTTCATTGATTCGCCGACAAGGGATTGAGCGGCAAAATGGAGAACGCCTGTTACGTTCTCCTTCGCAAATACAGAGCGAAGAAACGGTTTGTCACGGATATCTCCATGGTAAAAAACGGCTTTTTCATGAACGGCTTTCCGGTGGCCTGTCTGGAGATTATCCACAGCTATCGTTTCAAATCCTTTGTTTACTAATTGATCAACCGCATGAGAACCGATATAGCCGGCTCCGCCGAGAACGAGAATCGCCATGATTTATTTTTCCCTCCATTCAGCCGCGCCATCGCTTATATCCGCGATGTAGAAAGAAGCTTCAAGACCTGTCCTGCTGCGGTAGTGAGATGAAACGGCCCGGATAAAGCCGGCGGTTTCTTCACTTTCCACAATGGCTATGGCGCAGCCGCCGAACCCCGCGCCCGTCATCCGCGCTCCGAGTGCTCCTTCTTTCCAGGCTGCTTCAGCCAGCGCGTCTAATTCGTCACCGGTCACTTCGTAGTCATCACGTAACGAACGGTGCGACGCATTCATCAGCTCCCCGAACGTTTTCAAATCATTCGATTTGAGAGCTTCCGCCGCTGAGAGGGTCCGCTCGTTTTCATTGACCGCGTGCCGGGCTCTTTTACGCAAAGTTTCACGGGAGAGAAGAGGTTCGAGTTCGTTGAATTCTTCTCCCGTCAATTCCGCAAGTGATGCGATATTTTGATATTGCCGCAGTTCCGTGAGAGCCGCGTCGCATTCGCTGCGGCGTTCATTATACTTTGAAGCCGCCAGCTCCCGGCGCTTGTTCGTATTCATAATGACGATTTTATATCCGTTAAAAGCAGCCGGAATCATTTCGTGCTCAAGCTTATCGCAGTTTAACAGAATGGCCATGTTCTTTTTGCCTTTTTGCACTGCGAATTGATCCATAATCCCTGAATTCACGCCGATAAATTCATTTTCGACTCTTTTTCCGATAAGCGCCAGTTCAGTATCGGAAACATCCAGGCTGAATAACTTTCTTAAAATGGAACCGGTTAACATTTCAATGGAAGCAGAGGAGCTTAAACCGGCTCCGTTTGGAATCGTACCGTGAAAAAGAATATCCATTCCGCTGTCTATTTGGCCGCCGGCTTCAAGAAGGTAATGGATCATCCCCTTCGGATAATTGGTCCAGCCGTCTTCTTTTTTGTATGCAGTGGCGGAAAGATCAAGGCAGACAATGCCGCTGTCAGGAAAGTTTTCTGAGTATAACCGGATCTGGTGATCTTCGCGTTTTGCGCATACGGCATATGTTCCGATCGTGATCGCGCATGGAAGAACGTGACCGCCTATATAATCCGTATGTTCCCCGATCAGGTTGATCCGGCCGGGTGCGAAAAACAGTTCTCCGTTACTTCTCTTGAAAATGTCTTCGAATCTTGATTTCAAAAGTTTGGCATCCATGGTAAACCTCCGATTCTATTTTGAGGTATGCTCCAGTATGAACTGAATGGCTTTTTGTGAATTTCTGGTGAGACTGATATATTCCGCTCCTTTCGTTGCGACGAGTTTCACATGCAGGCGGTCCGCATCTTCTTTAATGTCATCATAATAAGAGCCGACTTGCGGAGCCAAAATGATCATATCGAAGTCTTTCATGATGTCGTAATGGGATCCGTAGGCGCCTGCTGAGGCGGTGATCGGCACGTTGTATTCTTCGGCTCCTTCTGTCAGTGCGTTCGCAAGCATAGCGCTCGTTCCCGCTCCGGCGCACAGCACTAACACATTGGTGCCGTGTTCCAAGGCGGATGAGGATTCCTGAAGATTTGTGCTGATGACGGTGGCCGCGTCTTCTGAGGCGCCGGCCATGGCTGGCTGTATCTCCCGGGATTTTTGCGGCGCGGTTTCAGGTTCGGTATGTTGGGCTTCTTCCGCCGCTAATACTTTGTCATAAGCTTTACAGAATGGCAGGTATATCAGGAAATCGACAATGATTAATACAGCCGTCAGCACAAAAGCCGAGAGCCCCATGCCGGTTCCGAGAATCAAGCCGGCGGGCGCCGGGGTGGCCCACGGAAGAACATACATAAAACTGTTCATTCCGATGACATCCACGAAAAATTTAAACAGACAGACATTCACCATCGGCGTTACAACAAACGGAATGAAAAAATAAGGATTTAAAATGATCGGCGCAGCAAAGAGAAGAGGTTCGTTTACTGCGAAAGACACCGGAACCGCGGATGCTTTTCCGACTGCTTTCAATTGCTTGGATTTTGCGAAAAGCAGAAAGATAAACGGAACAACAAGGGTTGCGCCGGTTCCTCCCATTGTGCCGACGAAGTTCCCGAGTCCGACGGTCAGCACGTTGGATGCCTGCTCGCCGGCATTATGAAGCTGAAGGTTCGCCTCCACATTTGCGTAAATAATAGCTGCGATGGCCGGCTCTACAATAGAAGGCCCGTGAACGCCGACAAACCAGAACAGCGCCATCATTCCCCAAATGACACAAATCCCGAGATAACCGTCTGCGGCGGTAAAAAACGGCGATAAGAGAGAGGAGAGAGCCTCCGCAAACGATACATTCAGCGTATTCCTGATCAATAAATCAACGATCACCATGGCCAAAACGGAAAAAGCGAACGGAAAAACATCTTTAAATGTTTGTGAAATGGTACCCGGTACTTCTTTAGGCATTTTAATCGTAATATTTTTCAGCACGCAGAATCTGTAAACGTTCACCGTTATGAAAGCGGATACAAAAGCGGCTAAAAGACCTTTTGTGCCGAGATATTCCGTGGAGAACCCGCCGTCGATTTGAGTGACGCTTAAAATGAGAAACCCGACGACTGAAGCAAGCATCGCTGAAACGGGGTTGATCCCTTTGTTTTTCGGCATTTTTCGGTTCATTGATTCACTCAGGCATTTCGCACTTGTTGCCGCAACGATCAGACCGAGGGCGCCCATTGAATAGTTATAAACTTTCCAAAGCCATTCAGAAACACTTTTAGGCCAAGTGAAACCCAACACTTCCGGCACAGCGGCGGTGAGAATGAAAATGCTGGCGAATAAAATAACAGGCATGGCAGTTAAGAAGCCGTCGCGGATCGCGCCTAAATAAATGTTTCTTGAGATTTTTTCGAAAAACGGTTTTCCCTTTTCGATTTGCTTGATGATACCGTTCATTTTTCCACTCCTTATCGGCGGCTTCGGTAGAGTTCTATAAAATCCTGAATAAGATCACGGAGCAAAAGGGTTGTCATCAAGTGGTCCTGACCGTGAACGAAAATAAACCCTAATTCCATGTCCTTGCCGTCAGCTTCTTCAGCTAACATTTTCGTTTGCGCATTGTGGGCGAGGGTTAAATTTTCATCGGCGCTTTTCAATGCTGCTTCCGTGTTTTCGAAGTCTCCGGCACGGACTTCTTTCAGGACTTTCAATAAAGTGCTTCTGGCGTCGCCGGCATAGGCGACGATTTCAAAACCGAGCATCTGCAATTCTTCCTTTGTCATGAAAAAAACCTCCTAAAGACGGCACACATGATGAAAAGAGATTCTTTTCACCATGTATGATCGTTAAATGATTGTTTTTGTTTCACTTACAAGTTTGTACCAGTAGGCCGATTCTTTCGGATACCGTTTTTGGGTGTCGAAGTCGACGTAAAAAAGACCGTAACGTTTGTTGTAGCCGTTGGTCCATGAAAATAAATCCATTAAGGACCATAAGAAGTACCCCTTTACATTGACTCCGTCGGTAATCGCTTTACTGACGGCTTCTAAATATACTTTTAAATAGTCGATCCTTGCCTTATCCATAATGATGCCGTCTTCAAACTCATCTTTATAGCCCATGCCGTTTTCGGTAATGTAAATTTTGTTATATTGCGGATAGTCCCGTTTGATGCGCATCAGCATGTCATACATGCCTTCAGGGTAAATGAGCCAGTCCCAATCGGTCCGCTTCAGGCCTTCTTTGTAAATTCGTTCGCCGATTCCTTTTACTTTATAGACCGAAGTGCCCTTATCGCCCGTTCCGTTATGGTGAATAATGGTTTCTCCGTCGTACGCTTTGACGAAATGGCATTGATAATGATTGATGCCGAGATAATCATTGCGCGTTGAGGCTTTTTTCATCACGTCAAAGTCACTGTCTGAAAACTCGTATGAAGCGCCGTTTGCCTCACAGATTTCATCCAGAGCACGCATGGTTTCCTCAGAATAATAGCCAAGGTAGGTGGCATCGAGGAGGAATCTCACTGATAACGCGTCATCCAGAAAACAGGCGTGGCGGTCTTCTTCTGTGCCGCTGGCGGGATATTTTGTTTCCAATGAGTGGACGACCCCGATTTCTCCCGGATAACCGCCGTCTTTAAAAAGATTGACGGTCATCGCATGCGCTACCATCATGTGATGGAGGCATTGAATGACTTTTGTGATATCACTTTTAACAGATGGCGGGAAAACCCCGAGTAAATACTGGTTGGTGGCTGTGGGATAAATTTCGTTAAACGTGCTCCAATATCTGATTTCGCTGAATTCTTTAAAGCAAAACTCCGCATAGCTGACGAACGCCTCTATTGCAGCGCGGTTGAGGAAATCTCCCTGATCAAATAATCCTTTCGGTGTATCGAAATGATGCAGCGTGACAAAAGGGGTGACGTTGCGTTTATGGCACTCTGAGAAAATACGATGATAGTAATCAACACCTTCCTGATTGATTTTGCCCGTGCCGTCAGGGAAAATTCTCGTCCAGGCTATAGAAAGGCGGATGCCGTTTATTCCGAATTTTTCACATAGTTTAATATCTTCCGGAAACTGGCGGTAAAAATCACTTGCCGGATCAGGGCTGAATCTTCCCTGTTTTTCAAGAAATTCATCCCAGGCCACAGGGCCTTTGCCGCCTTCTTTTGTGGCGCCTTCCGCTTGATATGCCGCAGTCGCCCCGCCGAAAATAAAGTCATGAGGTAATTTGAGCATTACTGAATCCTCCTTCGCCAATGTGTGAATTGAAGTTTGTTAATGTTTGTAATTGTTATCTTTTGTTTAATAGTAAACGCATACATTTTTGTTGTCAATAGCTTCATAAAGAAATAACATCTGTATTTATAGAGGTTATATAAGTTTTTCGTTGTTTCGCATGTTGATTATGTTGTTTGTTAATGTTTGTTTTTGTTGACCGGATTGCCGCAGTATGTTAGATTGTGTGTAAAGTTGAGGGGATGATTGAACATGTTAAAAAAAGAGCGACTTTTAAAAATCATCGATATCGTAAACTCGCGGGGGTTTATTACGGTGAGTGATATTATCGATGAACTGGAAGTTTCTGATATGACAGTGAGAAGAGATCTGGACGAGCTGGATAAGGCCGGAAAAATCGTACGTATTCACGGAGGCGCACAGAGCATATCTTATTCCATTGATCACGAATTATCGCATAATGAAAAACTCGGTGTTCAAATGGAGGAGAAGGGGAAGATCGCGGAACTCGCAGCTTCCTACGTAAATGACGGCGATACCGTTTTTTTAGGGCCCGGCACGACGATTGAACTTTTAGCGAAACACCTGCTGCATAAGCGAATCAGGATTATCACAAACAACTATCCCGTATTTGATATTTTGAAACATGGCGACACTGCGGATACCATCCTGATTGGCGGCGACTTCCGAAAAAATACCGGTGCCTTCGTCGGCCCCATCGTGAACGGCAATCTGCAGAAATTCAATTTTACGAAGGCTTTCATCAGCGCCAACGGCATACATAATGATGAGATTTCTTCTTACAGCATTGAAGAAGGGGAAGCTCACCAAATCGCGCTGAATAATTCGCGGACGAAATTTTTGCTGGCGGATAATAAAAAATTTAACCGGGAAGATTTTTACGTGTTCTATAACTTGCACGATATGGACTATCTGATTACGGATGATAAAGTCATGAAAGATGTTCAAATTCATTACGAGCAATATGTAGATGTCAAAATCGCAAAAAAATAAAAAAGGCGGGCGGTTCGATGAAAGGGGTTATTTTTGATTTCAACGGCACGATGTTTCAAGATTCGCATCTGCACGAAAAAGCATGGTTTTTCATGGTGAAAAAATACGCGCCGAAAACCATTTCTGATGATGACATTTTCGTTAACATTCACGGGAGAACAAACAGTGAAATCCTGACGTATTTTATTTCCGGCGATTTAACAAATGAAGAAATCAAGAAGCTGTCTTTTGAAAAAGAAGCTTACTACAGAGAATTATGCCTTGAAAACAAAGACGAATTAAAGCTGACGAAGGGACTGACCGGCGTATTGAATCATCTGAAAAAATCTAAAACGCCGATGACCATCGCTACGGCTACGGTAAAGGAAAATGTCGAGTTTTACTTTGACGTCTTTCATTTGGATCAGTGGTTTGATTTTGACAAAGTCACGTTTGATGACGGGAGCTTCCCCGGAAAACCGGCGCCGGATATTTTTCTCATCGCATCGGAAAAGTTAGGCCTCAGACCTGAAGAATGCTTGGTCATTGAAGATGCCTTTTCGGGGCTCACAGCGGCGAAAAAAGCAGGTGCGGGCAAGATTATGGCCATTGACCCGCACGGAAAAAACCGCGCGCTATTTGAAGAAAAACAGCTGGCGGGTGACGGGATACTGACAGATTTCACCTCGTTTTTTGAGGTGATTGCCGGACATTCTGTTTGAGAGATCAGCCGGTTTTCACACGGGTATGGCCGTAGAGATGCGGACTCCGTTCGCAACACGGGATGTTTTTGTGTTTGGCGCTTCTCGTGAAGAAAGGAGTTTCGCTTTTTATTCGGAGTCACTTTTAAGACAGGGATATCCCTGTCTTTTTAATTCTTCGTATTTCTTCCAAAGAAGCGCTAAGGTGCCTATTGCTGACTGTTTATATGTTTCACGATAAAATCCTGAGCATACAAGAAAACCAGCCATCCTGTAAGTCCAAGCCCTGATGCGGCAATGAAAGACAGTGAATGGCGAAGGGCGATGCCGATAATGACCAGCATAATGACTGTAGAGGGGATGCCGGAAGCCACGCTGAATGCAAAATGACTTAATGTCTCCTTCGTTTCGCCTTGGATGTACAGCCAAATCATGCTCAGCATACTGACAATTGGTAAAGCCGCTATAATACCTCCATAACTCGGGCTTCTTCTTGATATTTCAGTGATAACCCCAATAATAGCAGCGGAGACAATGATTTTAACGATCGTAAACATCTTCAGCACGCTCCTTCATCAAACTGAATGCTTTTAAGACAAGTGTTCGTTCTTCATTATTCATGTTGTCAAAAAGAAGCTGTTTAAGCTTTTCTTCATCAAGACCGGAATGCCGGTAAAGGACATCCGCCCCCAAACTGGTAAGTTTTAAAATGACTTTCCTCTCATCTTCAACATTTCTGGTTTTATAAACATACTTTTTCTTCAGTAACCGCTTTATATGTTCCGAAGCAGTATTATGCGATACTTGAATCGCTTCGGCAATGTCTTTTATTCCGACTGCCTTCTCTTTTTGAATGACTTGCAGAATCCGTACACCTTGGTGAGTGATTTTTTCATGGTGCTGATAACGGAGCCGGTAGTAAATATCTGTCCAGAGGTCATTTAATCGTATTATTTCGTTAGACATCATCATCCACCTTCTATCGTTTATTAAGATTACATCTTATATTACGATATATTTTCGCAGATTGAAAGCAATTTTGAGCATGAGGGAGCGGCATTCGTTCTGTTTTTAGAAGATTGGAAGAGACAAGCGGCCGCAGCTTCAACGAATAAACTTATTTAATATACTCTCAATAAGTCATTTTCCTTATTTTAAGAAACGGCAGCTTAATACCTTCCGCATATAAATAAGAGCACTGACAATATGATAAAGAACCAAAGTATATATTCAAATGCAGTTTTTTTCAGCAGGGCAGTCCTGTGCTGATTGAAAAAGATACGGGGGATAAAAAGCGGGTAAGAAGATAAGGAAAGGAGAGAGACGGATGGAACTTGATTTTGTGATTCGTCTGGCGGTTGCGGGTCTGCTTGGGGCTCTTATTGGATTGGAGAGAGAATTCAGGGCAAAGGAAGCCGGTTTGAGGACGCATTTTTTAGTGGCCGTCGGCAGCGCCTTGATGATGATCGTTTCCAAATACGGCTTTTTTGATTTGTTATCCAACAGCCATACGTCCTTTGATCCGAGCCGGGTGGCGGCGCAGGTCGTCAGCGGCGTCGGATTTTTAGGAGCCGGCACGATTATTTTGCAGCGGCATGTCGTGCGGGGGCTTACGACGGCCGCGGGGATTTGGGCTACGTCGGGGATCGGGCTGACGATCGGGGCAGGTATGTATGTCATCGGCATCAGCGGCACGATTTTGGCGTTAATCGGGCTTGAACTGTTAAATTTTCTGTTTAAACCGGCGGCGCATTCTTTGTCTGTCAGTTTCAGGATTGAAGAGAAAGCCGTCATGCATGATATTTTAACTTCTCTTGAGGAAAAAGGAATTCTGATTACGTCCTATGAATTGAATAAGGCGGTGCTTGAAGTGAAGGGAAGGGTGAAAAGCAAAAGCGGGAAAGCAGCGGTAATGGAGAAAGTTCAAGCCCTCCCGTATATCCTGTCGGTCAAAGTTGAATAGCAGACAGGGGAAGCCTCCTGTCTGCAGTCATTTCTTTTCAAACATTAATACCAAGGATAGAACGGGATATACGGCCGCGGATAGTATGGGTATGGTCTAGGGTAATAATAAGGCGGCCGCGGATAGTATGGATATGGTCTGGGGTAATAATAAGGCGGCCGCGGATAATGATATGGCACCCGTTCGTGGCTCTCGGCTGTGTATTCATGATCGAAAGGATCGTACAAGAGGAAAACCTCCTTTTCAAATGTTGGTTCCGTTTACCTTATTCCTGTATGCCCGGTACGGTGTATGTACAATGGGCAAAAAAAAGACGCCGGTTATCATCCGGCATCTTTTTTACACTTTCACATCAATTGAATGTCCGGCAGTCGGGTGCTGGGACGGCAGCATTTTCACTGTTTCTTCCGCCGCAGCCTGTGCATGCTGCAGGACCGTTTTTGTTAAAGCGATATTTACATTCTGCGCCAGAGATGCCTGATGCATTGCGATTGATAACGCAGGGATATCCATAGCTTCCACCTCCTTATCCGTTCATATCGGCGGCGTGCTCCGATTATGAAGAGGGCTGGCGGTTTCTTTTTACGGCCCATTCTAGAAGTGCGGTAGCGCATACCCCGAGGGTATAGGCAAAAATGTCACTCCAGACAAATTGCCAGCCGAGGATCAGCCCGCCGAGCGTGCTGCTTCTGACCGCGTCAATCCACGGCGCGTGATACAGCTGGCTGCATTCAATCAGACAGCAAAACGAGAGGCTCAAAATTGCGGCTGTTTCCGTCCGGATGTGCCGAAATAAAAGCCCGAATCCTGTAAAAATCATTGCCGCCCACAAGGCATCTCCTAAATAAGCGTTTATGATGCCGGGCAATAGGGCGGTGATGTATGCGGTTCTGGACAGCAAACCGAGGGCGATGATAAAAACGGTACATATTCCGTATGTCAATGGATGTCTATTCACTTCACACTGTTCCCCTTTTTTTGTACTCCCATGTATTGTAAGGAACGACGGAGAAGCTGTCTATGAAAAAAACGGCCCGGGAGGCCGCTTTTTTGCGTTATCTGGCTTTTAGGTTGACATGATCTGCTCTTTGATCACTGCCGATGACGAAGCGGAGCTCATACTGCCCCGTATGGTAGACGTAATCTGTTTCGCCCGTTTCTGGCACTGTCAGGATTTTGTCAGCGCTGCCGATTTGTTTGCTTAAGACGTCAGGTGTGACGCTGCCGAGGTTTAAGCGCCGCTCGACCCCCGTTCCGAAATAGCGTATTTCCGAGATTTTTCCGTTTTTATGATAGGAAAATCCATACCCGGGGTTTCCCATGTTCCAGCTGTATAAATCAAATGGATTGCGGCTGTCTGCTTTTTGTTCCGGCTCGCCGATTTTATTGTAAACGTCCTGTCTTGTGCTTTGGTTGATTTTCAGGCCTTTCACATTTTGCGGCATTTCCCCTTTAAATGCCGATTGGTAAAGGCTGTTCACCAGTTCTTGTGCACGCTGGTTTTCCGTTTTTGAAGCGGCTGCGGCATGGACGGGCTGTGTATCCGAAAATGCTTCTGCTCCGAAAGCGCATCCCGTGAGGATCACTGCCGATAATCCCGTGACGAGTGTTTTTTTCTTCAACATGTGAACGCCTCCTTTTTACCGCTC
Organism: Bacillus sp. R45; assembly: GCF_021729365.1. Classification (NCBI taxonomy): domain Bacteria; kingdom Bacillati; phylum Bacillota; class Bacilli; order Caryophanales; family Bacillaceae; genus Bacillus; species Bacillus sp. R45. Next base: position 1,154,234 of record NZ_CP091421.1, read on the forward strand.
ATACCCGTATGTTTCCTGAGATAAACGAGATGTTTTAGTGAAAGGCCGGTTGGGAATCATAGAGGATGTATAGAGGGGTACAGAAAGGGGAAAGAAAATGGCTGATACAAAGAAAGTTACAATCAATGGGGTTGAAATGGAAGCGCCGGACGGCCAAACCGTTTTGCAGCTTTTGAACAATAGTTCAATTGACGTGCCGCACGTGTGTTATCACCCGAGTCTCGGGCCGATTGAAACGTGCGATACCTGTATCGTCAATGTTAACGGGGAACTGGTGCGTTCGTGTTCCGCGCAAATAAAGGACGGAGATGTCATTGATACGCTATCGTCCGATGTAAAAAAAGCGCAGGTTATCGGCATGGACAACATTTTGCACAACCATGAATTGTACTGTACGGTCTGTGATTACAACAATGGGAGCTGCGAAATACATAATACCGTAAAGGAAATGAAAATCAATCATCAAAGCATTCCGTTCGATCAAAAACCGTATCCTAAAGATGAATCAAATCCGTTTTACCGATATGATCCCGATCAGTGCATTTTGTGCGGACGCTGCGTCGAAGCCTGTCAGGACGTACAGGTAACCGAAACCTTAAGCATTGATTGGGAGCGGAAACGCCCGCGGGTCATTTGGGATCAGGATGTGCCGATCAATGAATCATCATGTGTTTCCTGCGGACATTGTTCGACGGTATGTCCGTGCAATGCCATGATGGAAAAAGGCATGGAAGGCGAAGCTGGGTATTTAACAGGCATCAGCCAAGAGACGCTTCGGCCGATGATTGACATCACAAAAGGCGTCGAAACCGGATACGGATCAATTTTAGCCATATCGGATATGGAATCGGCCATGCGGGATGAAAGAATCAAAAAAACGAAAACCGTATGCACATACTGCGGTGTCGGCTGCAGTTTTGATATATGGACGAAAGGAAGAGACATTTTAAAGGTCGAGCCTCAGGCTGAGGCGCCCGCAAATGGAATTTCGACGTGTGTGAAAGGGAAATTCGGCTGGGATTTCGTCAATAGTGAAAAGCGCCTTACCAAACCGCTTATCCGGGAAGGAGACTCGTTTCGGGAGGCGGAATGGGATGAAGCGCTGCAGCTGATCGCTGATAAATTTACCGATATAAAAGAACATTTCGGCCCGGACACGCTTGCGTTTATCACATCTTCCAAATGCACGAATGAAGAATCATACGTGATGCAGAAGCTTGCAAGAGCCGTTATCGGAACAAATAATGTCGACAACTGCTCACGCTACTGCCAGTCTCCCGCCACGGCCGGATTGTTCAGAACGGTCGGATACGGCGGTGATTCAGGGTCGATTACAGATATAGAAAAAGCTGAGCTCGTGCTGATTATCGGTTCAAATACATCTGAGTCTCACCCCGTCCTGTCCACACGCATTAAACGTTCTCATAAACTGCACGGACAGAAGCTCGTCGTTGCTGACTTGCGAAAACATGAAATGGCCGAGCGCTCCGACGTGTTTTTCCAACCGCGTGCCGGATCAGATATTGTCTGGCTGAATGCCGTATCGAAATATCTGCTTGATCACGATTTGGCGGATACTGCATTTCTGAAGGAGAGAGTGAACGGATTAAATGAATTCGTGAAAAGCCTTGAACCTTATACGATGGAATATGCGGAAAAACATACCGGTGTGGACAAGGATACCTTAATCAAAGTGGCCCGGATGATTCATGAAGCCAAAAGCGTATGCGCACTGTGGGCGATGGGGGTCACCCAGCATATCGGAGGAAGTGATACGAGCACGGCCATTTCCAACATGCTTCTTGTGACCGGAAATTACGGCAAGCCCGGCGCAGGCTCATATCCGCTTCGGGGCCATAATAACGTGCAGGGAGCCAGTGATTTCGGCAGTATGCCTGACAGCTTCCCCGGCTATGAAAAAGTAACGGATGAAAAAGCCCGCAAAAAGTATGAACAGGGCTGGGGAACAGACCTGCCGAAAGAAATCGGAATGACAAATCATGAAATGATCGAGGGCATCCACTCGGGAAAACTGAAGTGTATGTATGTAAAAGGGGAAGAAATGGGGCTTGTCGACTCCAATATCAACCATGTTCATGCCGCATTTGAAAAGCTTGATTTCTTCGTTGTGCAGGATATTTTTCTCTCGCGGACGGCCGAGTTCGCCGATGTGGTGCTCCCGGCAAGCCCGAGCCTTGAAAAAGAAGGGACGTTTACGAATACGGAACGGAGGGTGCAGCGCCTTTACGAAGTGTTTGAACCGCTGGGCGATTCAAAGCCTGATTGGCAGATCATTACGGACATCGCCAACCGGCTGGGCGCTGATTGGCGCTATGAACATCCGGCAGACATTATGGAAGAAGCGGCAATGCTTTCGCCGCTCTACGCAGGCGTCACTTACGAACGTCTCGAAGGCTACAATTCACTGCAATGGCCGGTAGCAGCGGACGGAACCGATTCACCGCTTTTATTTACGGACAAGTTTCCGTTTTCAGACGGCAAAGCGATTCTATATCCCGTTCAGTGGACCGAGCCGAAAGAATTTGATGAAGAATATGATATCCATGTGAATAACGGGCGGCTGCTCGAGCATTTTCACGAAGGAAATCTGACTTACCGATCAAAAGGAATATCCGAAAAAACACCGAGTGTGTTCCTTGAGGTCTCGCCCGAACTCGCCGAAGAAAGAGGGCTGGAAGACGGAACGCTTGTCCGTCTGACATCACCGTACGGAAATGTGAAAGTCAAATGCGTCATCACAGACAGGGTAAAAGGCAAACAAGTCTATCTCCCGATGAACGATTCAAAAGACGCCGCCATTAACCTTTTGACAAGCAGCTATGCGGATAAGGATACCGATACACCGGCATATAAAGAAACATCAGCGAAGATGGAGATTTTGAAAAAAGAAGGCGTTAATCCGCTTCCGAAAATCAATTTCCGTTACGGAAACCCGCAGCCGCAGATCGGTGTCCGGGTTGATCGGAAATGGGCGCGTCAAGATTATGTATTTCCGGGAGACGCCGTAAAAAGGGGGAAACAGCAGAATGGCTAAAGCAATCAGCGGCATCCGAAAACAGACCGTCACAGAAGAAGACAAACGAAAAAAGGACTTAGAAGAGATCGAGACGGCTCTTTTACGAAATAAAGACGCGATTTTGGAATCTCTGCACATTCTTCAGCACATGAACGAGCGCGGCGTTTTGGCGCTTCTGCGCGGGCTCTTCGGCCAAGGAGACAAAGTGATGGATATCCTCGTGAAGAAGGCGAATACGCCCGAAACGGCCAATATGCTGAAAAATCTCCTGCTGTTAAGCGGCGTTCTCGGCATGCTCGATGTAAAACAGCTTGAGCCGTTTATCGTTAAAATCAATGCGGGCGTCACAAAGGCCGTCGAAGAAAAAGACAGCGGCAGGAAGACAGGGTATTTTGATATCGTCCGCGCTTTAAAAGACCCGGAAATCAACAAGGCCGTCACTCTGCTGTTTTCTTTCCTGAAAGGCATGGGCGCTGATACGGACGATATGGAAAGAAATACGCAGCCTCCTGAAGACCAAAAGCAGCATCAGAAACCGCAGACGAATGAGTGAACATTTCTCCCGAGCCTGGCTGAAGGCTCGGGTTTTTTGTGCGCTTCTGCTGTTTTCTTGGGAGAAATTTCACCTCCGGATTCATGACTTTTGTTGTGTTATGTTAATAGTTAAGGTTATGAATAGAAAAAAATTGAAAATATGTGCTAGGATAAAATTCAAGGTACGTCAACTATTCAAATATGAAACAATCAGGAGTGATGTAACATGAGTAAGCTGAGGAGCACGAGACAAGCCATCCAAAGAACCCTGATGAAAGGAAAAAACGGCCTGGACGTATACAACCCTTTTCCTTGGTATGAAAAAATGAGACGGGAAAGCCCTATATACTTTGATGAAGAAACGAAGGTTTGGAGTGTGTTTTTATACGATGATGTCAAAAAAGTCATCAGTGATAAAGAGACGTTCTCAAGCCGCATGACTGATGTGAAAAGCTCGATTGCAAAGTCCATGCTGAATATGGACCCGCCGAAACATACCCAAATCAGATCTGCCGTCAATCGCGCTTTCACTCCCCGCGTCTTGAAGGAATGGGAGCCGAGAATTAAAGACATTACCGATCATCTCCTGAAACAGGCAAAGAACAAAGGGCGGATTGATATCGTTAAAGATCTCTCTTACCCTTTGCCGGTCATGGTGATTTCAGAATTATTAGGCGTTCCGTCCGAACGTATGGATCAGTTTAAAAAATGGTCGGATATTCTCGTCAGCATGCCGAAAGATGCGAGTCCTGAAGCGGCGGAGAAAAATCAGCAGGAACGTGACCAATGTGAGGCGGAGCTGGCGGCGTTTTTTACGGAAATAATAGAAAGCAAACGAAAACAGCCCGGCCAAGACATTATTTCTATTTTGATAAAAGAGGAAGAAGAGGGGGAGAAGCTCACGCCAGAAGATCTGATCCCGTTTTGCAACCTGCTTTTAGTGGCGGGAAATGAAACAACGACTAATCTCATTTCAAATGCGGTTTACAGCATATTAGAGACGCCCGGCCTTTATGAAGAGCTGAGACAGGACCCTTCTCTCATCGCGCAAACGGTGGAAGAAACGCTGCGTTTTCGCGCTCCCGCTCCGTTTGTCAGAAGGACGGTCCGGCACGACACTGAACTGCGCGGGCGCCGCTTGAAAAGCGGAGAGATCGTTCTCTGCTACGTTGCATCTGCCAACCGTGATGAAAACAAATTTGAGAAGGCGGGCGTATTTGATATCCATCGCCAATCGAATCCGCACCTTTCCTTCGGATTCGGCGTACACTTCTGCTTAGGCGCTCCGCTTGCCAGACTTGAAGCGGAAGCCGCACTGAAAGGAATTGTAAAAGCCTTTTCACACTTTGAGCCCGTCCGGATTGAGCCGATCCGAAACAGTGTCATGTACGGGCTGGAGTCTTTAGAAGCCGAGATAAACGAAAATGAGGGAGAAGAAAAAAGATGAGAAAAACACACATCGCCATTATTAATGTAGCCGCTCACGGTCATGTCAATCCCACGCTGCCTGTAGCCGAGGAACTTGTCAATCGCGGGTATAAAGTGACATTCGCTACGACTGAGGAATTTGAAGCTTCCGTTGCCAAAACGGGTGCCATTCCCGTTTTATACCGCACAAGCATAAAGGCGGACCCGAAGACGATAAAAGAACGGGTAAACAAAAGTGACGCGTTTGTGATGTTTCTGGAAGAAGCGGTTGAAGTGCTTCCGCAGCTGGAAGAGCTGTACAAAGACGACCTTCCTGACATCGTCCTGTTTGATTTTTTAGCGCTTGCCGGAAAATTGTTTGCGGATAATGGCGGCATCCCGGCCGTAAAGTTCTGCCCGAGCTATGCAATGAATGAGTATTTTCAATTAGGAAGAGACGAAGAAACGATGGAAGCGGCCAAACAGGCGATAGAAGAATATCAGGAGAAAATTGAAAATGAACAAGTGAAACGGATGACAATGGAAGAATTTTTCATGCCTGAAAAATTGAATATCGTCTTTATGCCAAGGGCCTTTCAGCCGAAACAGGAAACCTTTGATGAACGATTCTGTTTTGCGGGTCCGTCTCTTGGGGAACGCACAAATACGGGAAGTCTGGAAATTGATGCAGCCGATGACCGTCCGCTTATGCTCATCTCACTGGGAACGGCGTTTAACGCCTGGCCTGAATTTTACCGGATGTGTATTGACGCGTTTCGGGACTCGGACTGGCGGGTTATTATGTCAGTCGGCACAACAATTGATCCGGAAAGTTTTTCGGATGTCCCCGATCACTTTATCATCCGCCAGCACGTTCCGCAGCTTGATGTGCTGGAGAAAGCAAAGCTGTTCGTATCTCACGGCGGGATGAACAGTACAATGGAGGCGATGAATGCGGGTGTTCCGCTCGTTGTCGTTCCGCAAATGCACGAACAAGAGGTCACCGCAAAGCGTGTGGATGAATTGGGGCTTGGCGTGCATCTGCCGCCGAAAGAAGTCACTGTGGCCCGTCTGCAAAAAGACGTTCAGAACGTATACGGCGATAAAAACATTCTCAGCCGCGTGAAAAGCATGCAGCAGAAAATAAAAGAAACCGGCGGCCCTAAACAGGCTGTTTGCGCCATTGAAGAATTTTTGAAAGAGGCGTCCGTCGAAAATTGATTAGGAAAACAGGCAGCACCGGACGGCTGCCTGTTTTGTTATATGTTTTTCTTCATGCCGCATCTCCGGCATTCCCTCAAAAATTTTCCGCCCTTCACTGAGCTTTTAAACAGCGTGTAGTCGCAATTGTCACATCGGCCGCTGTGAACATCAGGATATTCATTGAACTCATAAATGACCGAAGTATCGTATCCTTTTGTCTCGAACTCTTTTTTTGTTTCCATGATTGAAAGTCCCTCCGCGAATCAAATCGTTCTGCCCGGTTAATGATACAGCAACTGCACGGGGGATTCAACGGGAGCATAGCTTGATTTTCCCGGCTGATTGCGTAACAATAATAGAAATAAATGACGGCCTGCCATAGGGCGCCCGGCATCTGAAGGGAAGAAGAAAACAGCGATGGGAAAAGGATTGAACGGGAAACGGATTGCCATCGGCGGTTCGCGGAAAACAGAAGAGATCACAAAATTAATAGAAAAGCAGGGCGGAACGGCGGTCATCCGTTCCCTCCAAGGAACCGTATACCTGGCGGAGGATCAAATGGAACCCGACGTAAGAACATTTGCCGAGCAAAAAGCCGACTGGGTGATATTCACCACAGGCATCGGTACGGAAACGTTATTGTCGGTATCGGAAAAAATCGGTCTGAAAGAAGAATTTTTAGCGGCCGTTCATGAAGCGAAAATCGGCTGCAGAGGCTATAAAACATATGCGGCCTTAAAAAAGCTCGGCATCACGCCGCATGCCTCAGATGAAGACGGTACAACAAGAGGGCTGATCCGCTCCTTGGAACGATTTGACTTTAAAGATAAAAAAGTTATGATACAGCTTCATGGCGAAAAAGCGCCGGTTTTAACGGAGTTCCTTGAGAAAAACGGAGCGGAGGTATTCCCTGTTCTGCCGTATCAGCATATTCCGCCTGAAAGGGAGACGGTCGATAAACTGATGGGAGAGCTGTTAAACGGAGAGGTCGATGCCGTATGTTTTACGACAGCCATTCAAGTGCGCTCTCTCTTTGATTATGCAAAAGAAAAAGGATCCGCAAAAGAATTGCAGCAGGCATTCGAAAAACATGTGCTTGCCGCCGCAGTCGGCAAAGTGACGGCTGAAGCGATCCGGGATGAAGGGGTAAAGAGGGTCCTTGCTCCGGACATTGAGCGGATGGGAGCGATGATTATTGAATTATCCCGTTACTATGAATCTCTGACCTTGTCATAAACCACCATTCAGCAGGGAAAAAAGCTTACGCTTCCCTGCTGAATTTTTTTAATTGCCAGTGTTCCGTGAAAAGGGAAGGATATGTCAAGGCGCTGAGTATAATGCATGTAAGAAGAGCGGAGGCCATCGTTGTAAAAACGATCAGCAGCTGAAAGCGCACCGCCTGTATCGGATCAGCCCCCGCTAAAATCTGCCCCGTCATCATGCCGGGAAGCTGAACGAGACCCAATGTTTTCTGGCTTTCTAGCGTCGGGATCATACTGAGCTTCATACTGGACGTCAATATCTGCCGGACGGCCTGCTTAGGCGTTCCTCCGAGAGAGAGAATCAGCTGGATTTCTTCTTTCCGCAGGTCTGCTTCCGAACTGAGCCGGCTTAAAAACAGACTTGAGAGCACCATGGAGTTTCCGATGACCATGCCGCTTATCGGAATGACATATCTTGAAGTGAACGGAATGATGTGAAGGGTCAGTAAAAGTCCCTGCGTCACGGTTTCCGCGATTGCCAGTGTCAGAAAAACGCGCCAAAATGAGCCGATCCGCATTTTTTTCCGTTTGGCGACATTGTGCGAAGCGGCCGTGAGCATGAGAAGCACCATTAATATGATAAATATCGGGTGATCACCGCGAAAAATCAGCGACAGCACATAGCCGATGATGAGAAGCTGAATGACGGCCCTGACGGTTGCGACGATCATATCCTTTTCGACGCCGGCTTTAAAAGATTTAGACAGGAATAAAGCGATAATGACAAATATACTTGTTAGTAACAGTGAAAGATCATTCATATCAGCACCCGCTCCCTTGTAAAAGCGCCCGGGCTTTTTCGTGTTTCGGTTCCTTAAAGAACGTTTTCGTTTCCGCGGTCTCTAAAAGCCGTCCCTCAGCCATAAACCATACCGTATCGGATAATCGTTCTGCTTGTTCAAGGTTATGGGTGATCCACAGGATTGTCAGCTGTTTTTGCCGATGGAGTTTCGTAATCAGTTTCTCAATGGTGAGAACGGATGAGGGGTCGAGCGCCGAGGTGATTTCATCCAGCAGCAGGATGGACGGCAGTCCGGCGAGAGTTCGCGCTAATGAGAGTTTCTGCCGCTGACCTCCGGATAATTCTTTCGCATTCCGATCCAGAAGCCCGCGCGGAAGGTCTGTAAAATCTGCGAGCTCTTCAGGGGTATAGTGCTGCGCCCCGTGGAGTTTTTCTGCGAGCAGAAGGTTGTCCCGCACCGTGCCCCCCGTGAGGGGAGCTGATTGAAATGCAAGGCCCGCGGTTTTTCTGAGCTCCCTGATATCCCAGCGCCTTATTTCTTTTCCGAATACAAGAACTTCCCCTTCATCAGGTGTATTCATCAGATTGCAAAGTGACAGCAATGTGCTTTTTCCCGCGCCGGAAGGCCCTATCAACGCCGTGATAGAACCTTTTTGAATATGTCCGGTTACACGGCTTAGGACATCAAAGGACGTATTGTTTTGTTCAAAGCGTTTGCCGGCTGACAGAAAAGATATTGCCGGAATTTCTTCTTTCATATGGGATGACACCTTTCGTAAAAAATCAGGAACCGGTGAGATTGGCTGACGTTTGCTCCGCCGTTTTCTGGTCTGTCTGCCGGGAAGCGAATGTATGCATGACCATTCCCGCAATAATAATGAACAGTCCGGCAAATGAAAGAAGTGACGGAAACGCCGCGGATAAAAAGACGATTTCGCCGATCAGTGCAAAAAGAACCTCTCCGGACTGCGTCGCTTCAACAGCAGCGAGCTTCTGCGGCTCATTCCTCACCATATCGGTGGCGCGGAAAAATAATACTGTTGCGATAACGCCCGAGCTGAGTGCGACGATAAAGGATTGGAATGTCTGTCCCATTGAGGGAAGCCCGTCTCTATACCAGCCGAAAGCGGCGATCAAAAGCCAAAACGGAAGGCTTGCGAGCGTCATGCCGAGCACCCGCTGAAACGTATCGAGTTTTCCGCCGTATTGTTCCAGCATTTTGCGGTTGCCGAGCGGATAGGCAAACGCCGCGACGACGACCGGCGCCACGCTGAATAGTATCGTGCGGCCGGACAGAGAACCCGCATGCTGAAGCTGAATCAGCCCGGCTCCGATCAGGATGATGACGGAAGTAACCAGCGAAATCAGCGGGATCTTTTGTCTGACGGAAACCGGGCCCGCCGGTGAATTTTTTGTTTCGCAGAAAAACGGCGACAGAAGCACACCCGCGACAATTGTAATCTGCCACGTGCCGGCGATCAGCCAGCCCGGCCCATATGCCGCCGCAAACGTAATCGGGGCATAAAAAAGCACGAACCCGGTAAAACTCCACTTCAGCCAAAAAAACGGCTTTTTCCGGATTTCATGCCAGAGCGGCGCCCATTTTCCTTTCGCATAAACAATCAAAAATAAAAACGGAATCATAAAAAGAAAACGCAGGGAAGAGCTCCACATCCAGCTTCCGCCGGAAAGCTCCATCGCCCTGTTTAAAATAAATGTGACTGCAAAAAACAGAGATGCCAATATTCCGATCACGATGGCTTTCATTAAATCCCTCATTTTGACACATATTTTTTTATACTATACTATTCACCGGCAGGCTTCGCAATGGAATATGAGAAAATAGCGTTTTAATAAATGATGAATGGGAAACAGACATATACGGAGGTGAACACAATGCAAAAAGAGGATATTCAAGTGCTTTATTTCGAAGATGACGGCCGCATTCCGAATAACCCGAATCTTCCGCTTGTTATTTATAAAGCGGTATTTAATGAAGAAACGGTACAGAAAGCAGAGTCCGTCCTCAGCCGGCACGATTGGTCGAACAGCTGGACGGGCGGAGTGTTTCCGTATCATCATTTTCACAGCACCACGCACGAAGTTCTTGTCGTGGTAAAAGGAACCGCGGTTTTGAGGTTCGGCGGGGAACAAGGGGCGGACGCCGTTCTTCAAACGGGAGACGCAGCGGTCATTCCGGCCGGCACCGGACATAAAAAACTGTCGGGCAGTTCTGATTTTACCGTGATCGGGGCTTATCCGGGCGGCCGGCAGTACGATACAAAAACGGAGAAAAATGATAGAACTTCAGAAGAAATCAGCCGTGTCCCGCTCCCGGAATGTGACCCCTTTACGGGAAAATCGGGCCCGCTTTTAGAATTGTGGGAAAAATGACAGGGGAAAAGCGGACGGTCTGTAAAAAAATAGCCTAAAAGAAACGTTATTACACCCCCGCCATATAAATAATTTCATAAACGAAACAATTCACGTTCAAATTTTGTTCAAAAAGTGTTATTATATAAGAGTAAATCAAATTGGGGTTTTTTATGTTTGCTATTTTCAGAGAGGAAAAAGAAATTTTGACTTATTCAATTGTTTTTGTTGATATAAAAATAATACTGGATATGGCAAAGTGAAAAACTGGGTAGTAAACATTTATTTTTGTAAATGATTGTGCATGAATTCACAATCTTGCTTTTTCATGCTTTTCTGCATGAAGGGGGGAAAGGCTACCCTTTCCAAAAAAATCAGCATACTGCTTATAGTAAAGGAGAATCGGATATGCCAGAAACAATCGATCAAACAAATGCATCTGTCAGCCAAGGCCAACGCGATCTTATTGATCAGCTGCTAAAACCTGAAGTTCAAGAATCACTGACTGTTTTAGTGGATCAGCTTCCAAAACTGACTGAGTTAGTAAATATTTTAACGAAGTCTTATGATTTTGCACAGTCTGTAGCGACAGACGAAGTATTGAAGAGCGATACAGTGGGTGCGCTTACAGAAATTCTTGAGCCGGTGAAAGAAACAGCGAAAGAAGTTGCGGCTACTGCCATCGAAGCAAAAGACCGCGCGGATGCAAGCAATGAAACGATCGGACTTTTCGGCCTGCTGCGCATGCTGAAAGATCCTCAAGCTCAAAAGCTGTTCCGTTTTGCTAACAGCTATCTTGAAATCATGAACGAAAAACAAAAATAATCTCAGATTCAAATTGATATAAAGGACGGAGGATATACGATGTCAAAACATATTGTCATTTTAGGCGCTGGTTACGGCGGAGTTCTTTCTGCTTTAACCGTTCGCAAACATTACAGTAAAGATGAAGCACGCGTAACCGTTGTGAACAAATACCCGACTCACCAAATCATTACGGAACTGCACCGCCTTGCAGCCGGCAACGTGTCTGAACAGGCTGTTGCTATGCCGCTGGAAAAACTTCTGAAAGGAAAAGACGTTGACATTAAAATCGCAGAAGTCAATTCTTTCTCAGTTGATAAGAAAGAAGTTGCCCTTTCTGACGGTTCTAAGCTGACTTATGACGCGCTTGTTGTCGGACTTGGTTCTGTTACGGCTTATTTCGGCATTCCTGGACTCGAAGAAAACAGCATGGTGCTGAAATCTGCTGCTGATGCCAACAAAGTATACAAACACGTGGAAGACCGTGTGCGTGAATACTCTAAAACGAAAAACGAAGCTGATGCAACGATCCTTATCGGCGGCGGCGGCTTAACAGGCGTCGAGCTTGTCGGTGAGCTTGCTGACATCATGCCGAACCTTACGAAAAAATACGGCGTAGACCCGAAAGAAATCAAACTGAAATTAGTAGAAGCAGGTCCGAAAATTCTACCTGTTCTTCCTGATGACCTTATCGAACGCGCGACAAAAAGTCTTGAAAAACGCGGCGTTGAGTTCTTAACAGGTCTTCCTGTTACAAATGTTGAAGGAAACGTTATTGATCTGAAAGACGGTTCAAAAGTCGTTGCCAACACATTTGTATGGACAGGCGGCGTACAAGGCAACCCGTTAGTCGGCGAATCCGGCCTTGAAGTGAACCGCGGCCGTGCGACGGTTAACGATTTCTTACAATCTACTTCTCACGAAGATGTATTCGTTGTCGGAGACAGCGCTGTATACTTTGCGCCGGACGGCCGTCCGTACCCGCCGACAGCGCAAATCGCTTGGCAGATGGGTGAACTTGTCGGTTACAACCTGTTCGCTTACTTAGAAGGAAAAACGCTTGAAACATTCAAGCCTGTAAACTCTGGTACGCTTGCAAGCCTCGGACGTAAAGACGCGGTTGCCATCATCGGAGCGAACTCTACTCCGCTGAAAGGCCTTCCGGCATCTTTAATGAAAGAAGCAAGTAACGTACGTTATTTAACACATATCAAAGGATTATTCAGCCTCGCTTACTAATCCTTAAGATCACACAGAAGACATTGCCGGACTTTTCTCGGCAATGTCTTTTTTACATGAAAATGTTAACAGATACAATTTTCTGAAAAAAAAATAAAAATGATTGATATGTGAGAAAGAGGAAGCTAAAATAAAAAAGAACCATTTTGTTAACGTTAACATTTTTAAGAGGGAGGATGAAAGTGTGAAAGCTTTTATGGGTGATGACTTTTTACTGGATAGTAAAACGGCCGTAATGCTGTACCGGGAATACGCTGAAAACATGCCGATCATTGATTATCACTGTCACTTAAGCCCAAAGGAAATCTATGAAAATAAAACCTTCGCAACCATTACGGAGGCATGGCTTTACGGTGACCACTACAAGTGGCGGATTATGAGGGCCAACAGCATTGAAGAGCGCTGCATTACCGGAAACGCTTCAGATGAAGAGAAGTTTTTCGCCTGGGCAAAAACGGTGCCGATGGCGATAGGCAATCCGCTGTACAGCTGGACGCATTTAGAGCTGCAGCGCTGGTTCGGTATTTATGACGTATTGAATGAAAAAACGGCCGCGGCAATTTGGAAAAAAACGAATGAGCTCCTGCAGGGAGACGGGTTTGGCGCAAGAGATCTCATTCTGAAATCAAATGTCAAAGTCATTTGCACAACCGATGATCCTGCCGATGCGCTGACATACCATGAACTGTTAAAAGAAAGTGATTTTCCGGTTCAAGTGCTGCCCGGATTTCGGCCTGACAAAGGTCTGGACATCAGCAGCCCGGGTTTTGCCGATTGGGTCCGGTCGCTGGAGAGCGCTTCCGGAATGGCTGTCACCACCTACCAATCGTATTTGGATGCGTTGGAATCCCGCGTCCGCTTTTTTCACAATGCCGGGGGAAGAGTGTCGGATCACGCATTAGATCAAATGGTTTATGCCGAGACGACCGAAGAGGAAGCGGCCCGGATTTTTGCCGCCGGATTAAGCGGAGAGCATGTGTCTTTTGAAGATGAAAAGAAATTCAAAACACGGACGCTGCAATATCTTTGCGGTCTTTACGCCGAACTGGACTGGGCGATGCAGTTCCATATTAACGCGTTAAGAAATACCAATACAAATAAGTTCAGCAGCCTCGGTCCTGATACGGGATATGACTCGATTAATGATGAATGTATCGCAAAACCGCTTGCCCGGCTGTTAGATTCCGCCGAAAAAAAGCGGCAATTGCCTAAAACGATTTTGTATTCTCTGAATCCGAATGACAACTATATTATCGCCAGCATGATCAACAGCTTTCAGGATGGGAAAACACCGGGGAAAATTCAATTCGGCACAGCCTGGTGGTTTAATGACACGAAAGATGGAATGCTTCAACAAATGAAAGCGTTATCAAACGCAGGTCTGTTCAGCCGTTTTATCGGGATGCTGACGGATTCAAGAAGTTTCCTGTCCTATCCCCGCCATGAATACTTCAGGCGGCTTGTCTGCACGCTGATCGGCGGCTGGGCGGAACAAGGCGAAGCGCCCTGCGATATGGAGCTTTTAGGGAGGATTGTCGAGGGAATTTGTTACCGGAATGCTGAGGAATATTTCCGCTTTTAAAAAATGGAATGAAAGAGGTGGCCTATGAGTAATGTGCCTGTCGTGACACCACCTGGCGCAAAAGTGAAGGAGCATAAGCTGAGTCTGAAAGAAAAAGTATCCTATGGTTTCGGAGATTTTGGGAACGGATTTATGTTTGATCTCGGGCAGATCTATTTGCTGAAGTTTTTCACAGATGTCGCAGGCATTCCGGCAGCGTTCGCCGGCAGTATTTTTTTGGTCAGCAAGCTGTTTGCGGCTTTGACTGATCCGATTGTCGGCTCGGCCATTGACTACAGAAAAAAGATCGGACCCCGGGGGAAATTCAGGCCGTACTTATTATTCGGAAGTATTATTCTTGCGGTCATGACCGTATTGATTTTTGTGTCACCGGACGTGAGCGTCACCTGGAAACTTGTGTACGCCTATGCTTCTTACATGCTGTGGGGGGTCGCTTATTCTTTTGTCAATATTCCGTACGGCTCCCTCGGCGCAGCCATTACACAGGATGCGGAGGACAGAACGGCGCTTTCCGCATTCCGCCAGATCGGCTCTCTCGGCGCGCTGCTCATTACAAGTGTCATCGTCATCCCGATTCTCGTTCATTTTGATAACGTTCACATCGGCTACCCGGCAGTCATGGGAATGATGGCCGTAATCGGAATCGCGGGATTTATGATCTGCTACCGAAACTGCAAAGAAAGAATTATCGTCCGTGAAGCGCCGAAAGAAAAGCTGTCCGTCATGTCGGTTTTCAAATGCTTTATCGGCAACAAACCGCTTCTGACTGTCGTTTTCATGACGATTTTCTCAATATCGGCATACAACATTAAATCCGCTATGCTTGTTTACTTCGCCCAATACAATCTCAACAATGCGGAGCTGATGTCCTACATGAGTTTTATCATCATCGGCTCTTCATTTTTAGGTGTGTTGTTTATGCCGAAACTCGTCAAACGCTTCGGAAAAAAGCAAACGGTGATGATCGGTTTTGCCGTCAGCGCCGCGGCTGATGCGCTGAATTTCTGTCTCCCGTCAAATGTATATATCTTTACGGCGTTAGCGAGCATTGCTTTTATCGGGATCAGTATACCAAACGGCATTACGTGGGCGCTTGTGTCGGACATTATTGATTACGGAGAGTGGAAGACGGGTGAACGGAAGGAGGCGACGACATATTCGCTTTTCAACTTCTCCAGAAAACTCGCCCAATCTTTATCAGGTTTTCTTTCAGGCATCGGGCTGAGCGTTATCGGCTATATCCCGAATGCGTCTCAGACAAAAGGCACGTTAATCGGGATTAAAGGGCTTCTGCTGCTGTACCCGGCTTTCGCTTTAGCGTGCGCCATGCTGATTATCGGCTTAATGTATAAACTGACGGACCGGCAGCATGCCGAGCTCGTTCAGGACTTACATCATGCAAAACCTCAACTTTAGTGATTTTATGGACTGTCCGTTAATGATACAATAGAAATAAATGACAGCATACAGAAAGAAAGGAAAAACGATGGTAACCATAAAAGATATCGCAAAACTCGCCAACGTATCCCACACAACCGTATCCCGGGCACTTAACGGCAGCCCCTACATTAAAGAGCATACAAAACAAAAAATATTAGAGCTCGCTTCACAGCTGAATTACACACCGAATGTAAATGCAAAAAGCCTTGCCATGCAAAAGTCCCATACGATCGGACTGTTTTTTACAAGCATCACAAACGGAACCTCACACAGCTTTTTTTCCGATACCATCAAAGGTGTAAACCGCACAATCAGTGAGGAATACAATTTGTTCGTCCGCGCGATTGACGATCTGAAAAGCTTTGAAACCATTACGCCCATGAGATATGACGGAATCATTTTAATGAGCCAAAGCGACAGTGATAATTCATTTATTTATCATATCCGCGAGAAAAACATCCCGCTCGTCGTGCTGAACCGGGACATTGATGACCGGAGCATCACGAATATCCTGTCAAACGATAAAGAAGGCTCCAGACAGGCGGTCGACTGCCTGATCGCAAACGGACACAGAGATATCGCGATCATTGAGGGAAAGGAAGGATTCAGGTCAGCTTCTCAGCGGAAAGAAGGCTATTTGACATCTTTAATTGATCATTCTATCCCGATTAAGCATGAATACAGTGTAAAAGGCCGCTATGATATGGAAAGCGGCAGTCAGGCGATGGAAAAACTTTTGGCGCTTCAATCACCGCCTACGGCTGTTTTTTGTTCAAACGATGATATGGCGATCGGGGCGATGAATACCATTTTCGCCAAAGGCCTGAACGTTCCGGAAGATATATCCGTTATCGGGTTTGATGACATCGGCATTTCCCAATACATGACGCCGAGGCTTTCGACAGTAAAACGCCCGGTTGAAAAAATCAGCATACTCGGCGCAGAGAAAATTTTGGCGCTTATCACCGACCCGGATACGGCGGCGGAAAAAATATACGAAAACACCGAGGTGATGATAAGAGATTCAATTAAAAAACTCACATAACGGCCCGTCTGATTATCCGGGTTTTCGCACGGAAAAATGTTAACGTGTGCATAAATATAAGGAGGCGGACAGCTTGCGGCAGCTGAATAAAAAGATGTGCGGTGAATACATTCAATATCCTGAAAAAGTCCTTCAGTTCGGCGAAGGCAACTTTTTGCGGGCCTTCGCTGACTGGCAGATCGATCAATTGAATCAATTGACGGATTTTAACGGAAGCATTGTCGCCGTACAGCCGAGAGGCTCTGAGAAAATAAAACGTTTAAACGAACAGGACGGTTTGTTTACGCTTTTTTTGCGGGGGTTAAAGGATGGAAAACCGGCTGAAGAACACACGATTGTCAAATCCATCAGCCGCGGCATTGATCTTTTTTCTGACTATGATTCCTTTAAACAGCTGGCAGCACAAGAGGATCTTCGTTTTATCATCTCCAATACGACAGAAGCGGGAATTACGTTTGAGAAAGGCGACCGGCTTGAGGATAGGCCTCAAAAAACATTCCCCGGGAAATTAGCGGCGTTCCTTTATTTCCGCTATAAGGCATTTGCGGGTGCCGCCGAGAAAGGGTGCATTGTGCTTCCATGTGAACTGGTCGAAGAAAACGGACGGAAACTGAAGGCTGCCGTGCTTCAATATGCCGGGCTGTGGAAGCTGGAGCCTGATTTTACTCAATGGATTCATGATGCGAACATCTTCTGCAATACCCTCGTGGATCGGATTGTTCCGGGATTTCCTGTTGATGCCGCGGAAGAACTTACCGATTTTCTCGGATACGAAGACCGTCTGCTTGTGGTCGGAGAGCATTATTATTTGTGGGTGATAGAAGGGCCGGAACAGCTACAGAATGAGCTTCCTTTTGCTGAGGCCGGGCTAAACGCACTGATCACGTCTGATCTTACGCCTTACAGGACAAAAAAGGTGAGAATCTTAAACGGCGCTCATACGGCATTGGCGCCAGTGGCTTTATTATACGGACTCCAAACCGTCCGGGAAGCGGCTGAGCACGAGGTGACGGGCAGATTCATCGAAGAACTGATCAATGAAGAAATCCTTCCCGTGCTGCAAATGGAGGGTGTCACCCAGTATGCGGCAGATGTGTTACACCGGTTTAAAAACCCTTATATCCAACATTATCTGCAAAGCATCACCCTTAACGCCGCCGCAAAGTTCAAAACAAGAAACCTGCCGACGCTGAAGGCTTATATCGAACAGGAGGGCCGGCTTCCTGAGAGGCTGGTGTTTTCATTCAGCGCCATGATCTATTCATACTGGAACGGGCCGAACAAACCGGCAGACGGCGAGGAGGTTCTGAACCGTTTTCAAATGGCGCGGTCCCGTTGCAAAGATGATATGTTTCAAGCGGCATTTTCTATATTAGGAGAAGAGCGATTGTGGGGAAAGAATCTGAACCATCTTCCGGGGCTGACTGAACGAACGGCTTTTTTTCTCTCTGTCATTCTTAAGCGGGGGATGAAGCATGCGTTACATGAATGCTGCGGCAATAAGGGGGAAGTGGAATGAAAGAGGTCATAAAAATCCATAAAAACGATAACGTGCTTCTCGCTATGCGCCATTTTAACAAAGGAGAGCGGCTGCATACAGACGGACTGACGATTGAAGTGAAGGACCCTGTAAAGCGGGGGCATAAAATCGCGCTGCAAACCATTGAAGAAAACGGCAGCATCATTAAATACGGTTTTTCAATCGGGCGTGCGACAAGGCGGATTTCGGCCGGCGAGCATATTCATACCCATAATCTGCAAACGAATTTATCCGATGTGCAAGAATACACGTATTCACCGCGCTTCGAGGACAATCCTTTTACAAATGAGAACCGGACATTTAAAGGCTACAAAAGAGAAAACGGTACATCCGGCGTCCGGAATGAACTGTGGATCGTGCCTACAGTCGGCTGCGTAAACGGCGTCGCTGAGAAAATCCTGCAGCGCTTCGTAAAAGAGGCGAAAGACATTGCCCCCTTTGACAATGTGTTGGTTTTAAAGCACCAATACGGCTGCTCCCAGCTTGGCGATGATCATGAGAATACGAAACAAATGCTGATTAACGCCATTCGCCATCCAAATGCGGGCGGTGTGCTGGTTTTAGGGCTGGGCTGTGAAAATAATGAGTTGGCGGCAATTAAGGAAACGCTGTCTGAAGTGAACGGAGATCGGTTGAAATTTCTCGAATCACAGGCTGTCACAGATGAAATTGAAGCGGGGACAGCGCTTCTTCAAGAGATACACCTTGCGGCAAAGGGAGATAAACGTGAGGAGATTCCGCTGTCAGAATTGAGCATCGGATTGAAATGCGGCGGGTCGGACGGTTTTTCCGGCATCACCGCAAACCCTTTATTAGGAAGATTTTCAGATTACTTGATTGCACAGGGAGGGAGCACGGTCTTAACGGAGGTGCCTGAGATGTTCGGCGCCGAGACGATTCTCATGCAGCGTGCGGCGAGCGAAGAAGTGTTTCATAAAACAGTCCGATTGATCAATGATTTCAAGCAATATTTTATGAAGCACGAGCAGCCGATTTATGAAAACCCGTCACCAGGGAATAAGGAAGGCGGCATTTCAACGCTCGAAGACAAGTCGCTCGGCTGCACCCAAAAAGCCGGTCTTGCACCGGTTTCTGATGTGCTGACATACGGTGAAACACTGAAAACAAAGGGATTGACACTGCTCAGTGCGCCCGGCAATGATTTAATCGCTTCTTCAGCGCTCGCTGCGGCGGGCTGTCACATCGTGTTGTTTACAACCGGAAGAGGCACGCCGTTCGGCACATTTGTCCCGACTGTGAAAGTATCAACAAATACCGATTTATTTCAATCAAAACCTCATTGGATTGATTACAACGCGGGCAGATTGGCGGAAGACCAAACAACAGAAGATCACATTGTGAGAGATTTTATTCAATACATTATTAAAGTTGCAAGCGGAGAATACGTCAATAACGAAAAAAACGATTTTCGGGAGCTTGCAATCTTTAAGTCCGGTGTGACGTTATAAGGGAAAAGGCGATCTGACAACAGACCGCCTTTTCGCATTCACTTATCGTTTTGCCCCTTGATGAATTGTGAATATCTATGAGCTATAATAATGGAATGGTGCCTTACATAAAGGAGATTTTTATAATATATATAATTATTATGGAAGATTGGTTTTTAGTCACATATTTCAGAGGGGGTCCTAATGAATAACATTTTATACATTGAAGATGACCAAGAAATTGGCCAATTTGTAAAGGATGATTTAGAAGATCGGGGCTATATGATTATATGGCTCACTTCTTCCTATAATTACGAAACATATATAGAAAAGGCTGATCTGATCGTGCTTGATATAATGATGCCCGGTTTAGATGGATTTACAATCGGTCAAAGGATGAAAAAAACACATCCACAGATCCCGCTCTTGCTTTTAACAGCGAGAACGGGTCTGGAAGATAAACTGAAAGGCTTAGGATTTGCGGATGATTACGTGACAAAACCCTTTCATCCCGATGAACTGGCCGCTCGAATCGAAGTATTATTAAGAAGATTTGACAAGACTGCCATTCATGAATTGAAGCTAAAACACTTAAGTGTCCACTTGAAAGAAAAAAGAATTTTAAATCATCAAAGTCATGAGGAAATATTTTTAACTGATAAGCAGTTAAGGATTTTTTTGCTTTTGCTTAGACATCCCAATCAAATATTAACAAAGGAACAAATTTATGAAAATATTTGGGAGCAGCCTTATATCGAAGGGGATAAGACGTTGATGGTACATATCAGGCATTTACGGCAAAAAATCGAGATCAATCCAAATGAGCCGGAAATTCTTGAAACGATCAGAGGGATTGGATACAGGATTAAACAATGAAATTATCAACAAAATACCTTATTAATATCGTTGCCTCAATTTTGTTTTTTCCGATAGCCTTTTTAGGTGTGAATTTTCTTTACTATGTCACATTAACATACTTGATTGATCACCAGGGGCAAGTACACTATGAACCAAACAAGTTGGAAAGTGATTGGAAGTCTGATGTGGAAGGTTTTTCAGGGAAATCCAATCGGGAAATTACGTCTGCTTTCCCGCACATGAAGCAATATAAACACTCTGATATTGTATGGATAAATGATAAGGGAAAGGTGATGTTTTCGAACTCAGAACGGTTGGCCAAAAAGGGTGAGGTTATTCACGTTAGCGAATTGATTAAATTGATGGAACAAAACCAAAAGAAATATTTATTGCTGAGTGCTTATGTAAATGGGAGTGAAGACAGCGGATATGCATTTTTAGAAACTCCGCGCTCAATTATAGGATCTCAATGGGAGGTTATGAGGGCCAAGTATTCCTATATATGGTTTATCGCCTTGATTTTTGTCTGTTCACTTTTTGTGATTAATTCATGGATGTTTTTTGCGAAAATACAAAAAAGGTTAATTTCTTTGGGGAATCATATGAAAAAACAAGATAATGACGGCATACCGGAATTTGTAACAGTTAAACAGAAGGATGAACTGGGTCAAGTGGAATATTCATTCAACCAGATGGTTGAGGAACTAAGGAACAGCAGACAAAAAGAGCGTGAAGAAGGCGAAATCCGAAAAAACTTGATTGCTGATTTATCTCATGATTTAAGGACCCCTCTTACGGTTATAAGAGGGCATACATTTACGTTGAAGAATGAAATAAGCAGTGAAAATGGAAAGCATTCTTTAGGCATCATAAACGATAAAATAACGTTTATGGGCGAACTGATTGACAATTTGTCATCATTTTCTCTTCTTGCCGCAGGTAAATTGCCGCTTCATAAAAAGAGTTGTGACATATTAAAGATAATACGTTCTTCGTTAACAGCTTGGTATCCAATTTTTGAGAAAGAGCACTTCACAATAGATATTGATCTGAAGGAAAACATCGTATGGGAAATAGACGAGACTTGGCTGAAGAGAATTCTTGATAACATTTTTCAAAATGTTTTGCGCCATGCTCATTCAGGAAAATACGTTTCCGTACAGACAAAGCTAATTGAAAACAAACCCGTAATCATAATTGAGGATAGGGGCCCGGGAATGAATTATAAATCTGAAAGAAAAGGCGCCGGGATCGGCTTATCGATCATTAATATGATGCTTAAACAAATGGGGCTTGAACATAAAATAAAGAGCAATCAAAACGGAACGGTTTTTATTATTTATCCAAACAGCAATGAATACGTGAAGCCGTAGAGGCTTCACGTATTTTTTATATTGAGAAATTTAAACGTAAATTAACCTTGACTATATCTTCTTTTTAACCTCGTAAGTTTATATTATAAACAGAACAAGACGGAGAGGAATGATGAAAAGTGGGAAAGGCTGATCCAGCTTTAATATCCAAGGGTATCAATGTTTCTATAAAAAAGAAAGAAATTTTACATGATATAAATTTAACATTGGAAAAAGGTAAAATATATGGTTTATTAGGTCCCAACGGTGCAGGAAAAACGACATTGCTTAAAGTTCTTTTAGGGATATTTCCTCCAACTTCAGTCCCGGAAAACTATTAATAGCGACATTTTTTCTGCTGCTATAAATTTGTAACGTTTCATTTCTAGTTATGAAAATGTCAGGTCGCAATAGTTTTATCTTTTTCCCAGACTAATAGGCATATTTGAGAAAAAGAGAATGTAAATGGAGGATGATTTGACATGGAGCAGGTTATTTTTGTGATTTCAATGCTCGCTTTAGGAGTTACACTGGTGACATTTTTCGGAATGATTTTGAATGATGGATTAAGGGGAGTATTAAACTTCTCAAGAAAACCCGTAAAATTTATGACTGGATCATTTCTGGTATACATTGTCGCGTTTGCTGTTTATATTTTAATAAGTGTAAGGTAATATTGAACTTTTATAGAGGTGCCTCATTGGGGGGATTTCCCAAATAAAAAAGCGATCCTGTAAAGGACGCTTTTTTTAGATTAATTTTATCCCGCTGATTAAAATAATCGCCGCCATCACAAACTGCAGCGGGCGCGGTGAGAATTTCGGCGAAAAGAAGCTGCCGAGAAGCACACCCGGCACAGAGCCGATCAACAGATTCAATACAAGCAGGTAATCGACGCTTCCGAAGCTTGCGTTTAACAGACCGGCAACAGTTACGAGCAAAAAGGCATGTGCGATATCCGTTCCCACCACTTCTGCTGTTTTCATTCTGAACAGGTATAACATGGCGATCGCAAATAATGAGCCGGACCCAATAGATGTCAGGCCGACGATGAAGCCGAAAATGACGCCGATCAGTATCATGAGTGTCCGCTTTTCTTCAAGTGTTTTTTGCTGCCAGCGGTTCGGCCGCAGTTTTTTATCGAAAAAAAGGCGGGCGATAATGGAAATGGCGACAAGGGTCAGCACGTAGCCGAGCGCCTGTTTGATAATCTGCTCCTGATGCTGGTGAAAAGCGGGAAACAAGTGAAGAATACCGATGGCGGCTGTTGCGCTGGGAATGCTCCCGAGCGCCAAGTAGCCGACAAGTTTAAATTGAACGGTGCGCTGCTTCCAATGAGAAACGACACCGAACAGTTTGGTGATGGAATTATATAAAAGGTCAGTGCCGACGGCGATTGAGGGGTTGATCCCTAAAACGATCAGTAAAGGAGTCAAAAGCGCCGCTCCCCCCACACCCGTCAATCCGACCAGCGTTCCGACAAAGAAACCCATAAACACAATGCTTACAGTCATCTGTGTGCCTCCTGAATAATCCTACTATTTTTATCAGATTATATATGATTAAGAGGCGGTAATCAATTAAATTTTCGGAAAATTTTATACAGAACAAAAAATCCGCCGGCCTGCTGTTATTTCGCAGATCGGCGGATGATGGCCGGATTATGATTTTTGCTGATAAAACGGAAGTTCCGTGTGGCCCATTTCTCTGACATACACGAAAAGATTGCCTTTATGATGAATTTCATGCTCCATGGCAAGCTGAAGGAGAGCCGCGCCGGTGATTTTTCTGCCGAAAGAGGCAGTCAGGTCAATTTCGCGGTTCAGCTGCTCTTCAGTCAGCTGTGACAGGATGTCTGTCGTTTTTTCAGTACATGCTTCAGCCAGTTTGACGAGGTCGGTTTCCGCTTCTTCTTTCGGTTTGTTCTGGATAGCTGATCCGTTTCCGTCGTTAATGACGTTTGCAAACATAAGAAAAGAATAAACGATGTGTTTTACAAGTTCCTGAGCGGACATTGATGTCTCTGCCGGCTTGTAGTCGTAATGCTCGCGGCTGATTTTTTCCGCCAGCTCAATCGTCACGTTTCGATGTGACAGAAAGTGGCTGACCAATTGATTTTGTGCTGTCATGTGAAAACCCCCATTTAATACAGAATAAAAGCTGCAAGGATATGCTATATCAACGGCACGGAAGAAACAAGCAATAAGCTTGTGATGAAGATAAATCGTTGCGGATATCCGAAATTCGACAATTGCGGTCTTTTTGCGTTCTTCTTTTTCTAGCAATTATGATAAAATATGACATATCTCGGTCATTCCAAAAGGGGGGATTTATTGAGGATGAAGCAGACTATTCCGTCCTCTTTTGTCGGGCTCAAAATTAATGAATGGTATACCCATATCCGGCAGTTTCACGTCCTTGAGGCGGAGCGCGTCAAACGTGAAGTAGAGAGAGAGATTGAGGATATGGAAGAAGATCAGGATCTGCTGCTGTATTATTCATTAATGGAATTCAGACACCGCGTCATGCTGGATTACATCAAGCCCTTAAAGGAGGACCCTTCTCAGCCTGAGTTTTCAGAATTATTGGAAGACATTGAAGGCAACCAGTATAAACTGACAGGACTGCTTGATTACTACTTTAATTTTTTTCGAGGAATGTACGAATTTAAACAGAAAATGTTCCTAAACGCCATGATGTATTACAAACGGGCTGAAAAAAACCTTGCACTCGTTTCTGATGACATCGAGAAAGCTGAGTTTGCTTTTAAAATGGCCGAGATTTTTTACAACCTGAAACAAACCTACGTCTCCATGAGTTATGCCGTTCAAGCCCTTGAAACGTACCAATCGTATGAGACGTACAACGTCCGCAGAATCCAATGTGAATTCGTTATTGCAGGGAATTATGATGACATGCAGTATCCAGAAAGAGCATTGCCCCACTTAGAACTTGCTTTAGATCTTGCAAAACAAGAAGGCAATCCCCGTCTTATCAGTTCAGCCTTATATAATCTCGGAAACTGTTACGAAAAAATGGGAGACCTCTCTAAAGCAGCCGAATATTTTGAGACATCCGTTTCCATTTGCAGGTCAGAAAAGTTCGATAATCTTCCGCATTCTATTTACTCATTAACACAGGTTCTTTATAAACAGAACACTACAGCCGAAGCAGAGAAGCAATATCGCCTCGGGCTCAGTATCGCCCGCGAATACAATGATGAATTGTTTGTCAATCTGTTCCAATTTTTGCATGCGTTATACGGCAAGGAAATGGATAACGCATCCGTCAGGCGCACGTTTGATTTTCTGGAAGAACACATGCTGTATCCGTATGTGGAAGAATTGGCGCATGACGCTGCCAAATTTTACATGAAACACGGACAGCCTGAAAAAGCGCTCACGTTTTATGAAAAAATGGTGCACGCCCAAAAACAAATCCAGAGAGGAGATTGTCTATATGAAATCTAAACTGTTGTCAGGATTGCTGCTAGTTGCTGTCGGGTTCAGCTTTACACAGGTGATCGGCCATGAAAGCCATTTGGAAAACCAAGCGGACGGCACGTTCCATATTGCCGCGCGCAACCAAACATAACATAAAGACCCTTCTTTGGAAGGGTCTTATTTTTTGCATGCGTATCCATTCCAATTTTATCCGAATGCAGGGTCGATATGCTCAAGTTATCTGTCCTACGAATGCCACCTATTGATGAAAAAGGCATAAGGAGAGATGAAGAGTGGGGATTGAAGTGAAAAAACGGCTCGTATCGGCTGATAAATATGCGTTAAAATGTCCGAATCCGATGACGCCGGAGTATATTACCATTCATAACACGGCAAACGACGCATCCGCCGCTAATGAAATCAGCTATATGACGGGAAACAGCGAATCAACGAGCTATCATTTTGCGGTTGATGACAAAGAAGTGATCCAGGGAATTCCGTTGGACCGGAATGCCTGGCATTCGGGAGACGGCACGAACGGCACCGGAAACCGAAAGTCGATTGCTATAGAAATCTGTTACAGCAAGTCAGGCGGCGAACGGTACAGAGCCGCAGAAGAACTGGCGATTGCGTTTGCGGCGCAGCTTTTGAAAGAACGGGGCTGGGAGATTGACAGAATCAGAAAGCATCAGGACTGGAACGGAAAGTACTGCCCGCACCGTATTTTGTCTGAAGGCCGCTGGGATGAAGTGAAGGCGAAGATTGAAAAGAAATTAAATGGGAGTACGTCGGTGAAAAAAGCTTCCGCCCCGGTGTCTGAATACCATGTGAAAAAAGGCGACACCTTATCGGAAATCGCCGCATCGCACGGTGTCAGCGTAAAATCGCTGCAAAGCATCAACCATATCACCGATCCGAATCACATTACAGTCGGACAAGTGATCAAGCTCGCTCAGACGGGTTCTTCTTCAAAAAGTCAGGCTGTGTCTTCCTATCCGCTTCCATCCGGTGTGATCAAAGTGACGAAACCGCTGACGAAAGGGACAAACGTAAAACAAGTGCAAAACGCTTTATCCGCTCTTTATTTTTATCCCGATAAAGGAGCAAAAAATCATGGGGCGGACGGCGTTTACGGTCCGAAAACGGCAAATGCCGTAAAACGTTTTCAATCCGTCAGCGGATTAACGGCAGACGGAATTTACGGCCCGAAAACGAAGGCGAAAATTGAAGAAAAACTGTAATCAATAAAACGGAAGCTCCCCGGGCTTCCGTTTCTTCTTACATACAAACTGCGGCAAGGGCCTTTTGAATATCATAAATGCTTTCATCTTTTTTAAACTGCTTTGAGACAGCGGGAAGTTCCGCGCCTGAAATCCAAATTTTCAGCTCTGAATCAAGGTCAAAGCGGCCGGCGGTTTCTACGCTGAATCTGGAAATGCTCTTGTACGGAATGGATTGAATCTCCGTTTTCTTCCCCGTGAGTCCCTGTTTATCAACAAGAATAAGACGCTTATCCGTAAAGACAATGATATCTCGGACAAGCTTAAATGCGGCATTGACATTCTCGCCTTCCAGCAAAATACGGGCCAGTTCTGATTTTGCTTCAGCCGTCGATATTGTCGACGCATTGCCCAGCAATCCGTTGATGAACCCCATGATATCTCCCCCCTGATACGTATTCTATCAAATCATACTATAAAAAGGTTTCCATTCCCAGATGAGTAGAGTAAACTGGTGCTGACTGGAAAAGGAGAGCATGTTACACATGAAAGATAGATATGACAATTTCGCAGCCCTTTCCGCTGCTGAATCGGAATACAGAATTATTTATGAAGAAAAAGAGGGAAGTAAATGTATCGTCCTCGCTCCCCACGGCGGCAGGATTGAGCCGGGTGTCAGTGAGCTGGTGCAGGCATTTTCTGACCAAAGCTCAATTTATTTATTTGAAGGGACGAAGCGGTGCGATAACCGTTCTCTCCACTTGACAAGCACACGCTTTGACGAGCCTCTGGCTTTAGAAAAAGTGACCGCCCATCATTACGCATTGGCTTTTCACGGGTATCATGATCTGAAAAAGGCAAATACACTCGTCGGGGGGGCGGATCTGGAAAAAGCAAGACTGATTTGTGATCTGCTGCGTGAAGCGGGATTTGATGCCGAGCTGACAGAGAAGAATGATCGGCTGGCAGGTGTAAATCCCGGCAACATTGTCAATCGGACAAAAAGGAAAATGGGGCTGCAATTGGAAGTGAGCACGGCGCAGAGACACGCGCTGTTCAGCAATTTTGGCTGCCGGGGAGAAAAATACACGCCAACCGATCTGTTTTTTCGGTATGTAGAAACCGTGAAGGCCGGTTTTTATGATAAATGAACAGGGGGCCCGTTCTTACATTCACTGGAGCTATGCGGCGCATGAAGTGCTTGGCGGGCAGCACGGTGATTACAGCGTCATGATGCAAAAACTTTTTCTCCGATCTCAAAATGATGACATTCTGCCGGCTGTGTTCTAAGCCGGCGGAGAATCGCTAATTTTCAATAAAATACGGCGTTTTTTCTTCAGCGGCATGCAAGTGTGTCTGTCCGCTTCCATAATACACATTCGGCCGCTTGTCGGATAACAGACAAGCGAGCCGCTTCTGAAATTGAATACCTGCTTTACGCCGTTCAAACAGCTCGAGCCTTTTTTCCGCAAATGATGCCGTCACCCGGAAAGCGGCTGCGATTAAAATAACGGCGTGGCTCCTCCGCTGGGGCAGCTCCATGTTTAACAGCATAAAGGTCGGCACACAGAAGTGGTACATAAAATGGTTGGCCTGAAATTCCTGCAGTTCCCTGAACAGCTTGTTCATATGAAAATGGTTCCCGGTATGCTTCAGCACATGGCACAGTTCGTGCGCAAAATCCTGCCATTGCTCTTCGGGTGACTTTTTTTGATTCAGGACGATGCTGTACATGCCGTCCCGCTTCAGCATCATACTGTGCGTATCTTCAAAATGAATCCAAATGTCAAGCTCCTTGGCAATCATCTGCATATCAATATGGAGAGGGGCGGTCATTCCCATGCGGCAATATAAGTTTTTGACGTATTCCTCAAGATGTGTTAAAAAATCGCCCAATTGAATACACCCTTTCGAACATATGTTCTTTTTTAAGCGAGAAAGAAAAGCCCTGATCGGACTTTGAATCAATTCCCTTTTCTTTTAAAAATAAACATTCAGCTTTTATATCGGCTGAACGTTAAGCAGTTTAAAGGAAAAGAGCGGATTATTTATGTTTCGGCCTGCGGTTTTTCTCTTTTTCTTTTAAATAATTAATGAATTCAATGGCCTGCTGCTTGCTTTCCGGGGAAAAGTCCTGCATGTCCCGATATGCGATCTGCAGGTCGGGATCGGCAAACATGTCTTCATCTGAAGGTTCTTTTCCGGTTAACAAATAATCAGTCGACACTTTGAAATAATCCGCAAGCTTTTGCAGCGTGTCGTAATCGGGTTCAGATCGGCCGTTTTCATAATGAGAATATCTGGCGCGCGAGACACCGATATGATTTGCGACTTCTTCCTGCGTTTTCTTACCTCTGAGACTCTTTAATCTTCCGCCTATCATCCGAAATGACCTCTCTTTTTTCAACACCCTAAGTTACTTATGATTATAGATACAAAATGTATCAAAAGAAAGGGATGATAAAAAAAGTATCAAAAAGGTCTTGATGATACGAAATGTATCGTATATAATCAACATCATAGAGATACAAAATGTATCAAAATACGATAAGAAATTGATCAGGAGGGTGAGAGATGCAGCCGATAATCATCCGTTTCAGCAGCAATCCGGCTGACCAGAGATGTTTAGGAAAAGCAGGCGGTTCGATATCTTTTACCGCTTGCGGACTACCGGTATTCCGATTTGATAACCGATTGCAGTATGAGCGCTATATACGTCTGAAGAAAAATGGAGACGTCCCTTATGAATCGTAAAAGCTACCCGTTTTTCATCTATTCCGGATTATTGAATTCTGAACATTATGACAAAATAGGGTCCGCCATTTGGCTGTTTTTATGGTTCATCAGCTCAACGACAAAGGAACATGTAAAAGACGGCATAAAGTGGGGGATCGTCCTCGGACATAAGCCCGTAAAAGCAAGAGAAATGGCCGATGTATTCGCGGTCAGCGAAAAAACCGTCAGGCGGTGGCTCGAGAGCTTGGAACAGCATGAGTATATCAAAACCGTCCGCGCCCCTTATGGACTCATCGTCTCCGTAAAACACTCGAAAAGATTCACTCCGAAAAAGACATTAACCCGCCCGGAAGCAACTGACCGGACAATATCGGCGGATCACCGGGACAAAAATGTCCGGAGAGAAATAGATATAACAAAAAATCATACTGCTGAAGAAGCGATTAACGAAATTGCCGCCCATTTTATCAGATTAAGGTCTGCACAGGAGGGGCGGAGCGTATACCCGTCGCCCCGGGATTATCAGGCCATCGCCCGGATTGTTTCCCTCGGTGCGTCAGCACAAGAAGCAATCAAATGGCTCGGCGAATGCTTTACCGCTTTTGAACAGCGGCGCACCTCTTCAGCTGAAACGATCAAGGCTTTCAGCTATTGCGCCAAGTTTATGGAAGACCGCTTGAATGCACGAATTGCGGGAAGGACAATCACAACAAAAAAAGAGAGGAATACGATACATGACAAAACGAACGATCGAGCAGATACTGGCCGACCTGAAAAACGGAAAACGTCCATTACTGGCGGACAGACCGGAAGAATCAGACAAAAGCCGCTTTGACTGCCCGCTCTGTAAAGATCAGGGCGGTTATCTCAAAAACCAGCTGGGAATGGAAGTGTGGGTGAAGTGCCGCTGCGCCGCCGAACGAAAAGTAGAACGCATTCTCGGCGCAAGTGAGATTACAAATGCCTTTCGGAAGCTGGATTTCAAAGGATTTATCACGCGGGGCAAGCCTCAGGCAGTCGTCGACGCATATGAGTGCGCCCTTGAATATGTTGAGAACTTTGACAAGATGAAAAACTGCCGGAAAAACAGCATTGCCCTTTTAGGGCGTCCGGGGTCGGGGAAAACCCATCTTTTGACCGCTCTCAGCAATTATGTCATGAGACAGAAGCAGACACCGGTGCTGTATTTTCCTTTTGTTGAGGGCTTTACGGATTTAAAAAATGATTTTGATTTGCTTGATGCAAAGCTTGGCCGTATGAAACAGGCGGATGTGCTTTTTATTGACGATCTGTTCAAACCGCTGAACGGAAAACCCCGGGCGACCGATTGGCAGATTGAACAAATGTACGCCGTCGTGAATTACCGCTATTTAAATCATAAGCCGGTTCTTATCTCGAGCGAGCTGGCCTGTGACGGATTGGTGCAGGTTGATGAAGCCCTGGGCACAAGAATTTATGAGATGTGCAGCGATTATTTAGTCATCATTAACGGCAATTCATTTGACGTAAACCACAGATTAGAGGGGGCGAGATAATGTGTAAGCTGTGCGGACCGAAGAAGGTCATTGTGACGGAAACGGGTTTCGGCGCTGTCTTTCACCCTTGCCCGAACTGCAAAACAGGCACTGATTTAACGCCGGTCATTAAACGGCTTGAACGAATGGTTCAAGACGCAAAAGCGAGGCTTGATGCACGTGTGTAAATATATCAAATGGCTTTTTTGCCTGCTGTTCAGGGCAAAACGGATAGAAAAGCAAATTGAAGCATGGCATGAGGCTGATGGAAAGTGAGGATCACCATTGCAAGAAAAAAACAGCCCCGCTCCATGGCGGGCCGTACACAGCGGAGAAGAAAAACCCATTTACATTTATTCCGCTTACAGCGAAGCGGATAAAGAGAAGTTCCCTTATTCAAACGGAAGGCTCATCGCGGCCGTTTTCAACTTAAGTTCATACTCACAGCACATCAACGCGGCATTGATGGCGAAAGCCCCGGAACTCTTTGAGGCGGCCGAAACGGCTCTCCGCCTGCTCCGGGGAGAAAGTTCTGAAGAAAAAGAAGCGTTCATAAATGAGCTCGGAAGCCTCATACATGAAGTGAACATTTTGAAAAAGACGGAGGACGTATAACATGAATCCTAAAAAACTGACTGACATTGAACATACAACATTAAAAAGCCAGCTGGAAGAAGGCAAGGTTCGGGTGATTATAGTAGACGGACTGAAGAAGGAAGCATGGCTCGCCGAAGCGCCGGAGCACGGCAAAACGCTTGTCGAAACGCGAAAAGGGGATCTGGCCCGGGTCGAATATGAAATCGGCTTTAAATTGAATTAATCGAAAAAAACAGAATACGTCCAAGACGGAAAGCCTGCGGACACTGATCAATCGCGCACATGCTGCGCATTGATTGGTGTCCTTTTTTGTTCCGAAAAAGAGGAGGATCTACATGGAAGACTTACTATTTGACTATAAACGCACGCTGAAAGAGACGAAAAAGTGGTACAAGCAGCTGGAGGAAGCCGATGAAACGGTGCTTACTTCAGAAGAACTGAAAGATAAAAAAATCATCAGAACGATTATTACAGATTTGGAGTATGTCATCGAATGGCTTGAAAAAGGCCGGCAGCCCGGCATAAGAAGAGCGATAGACCGCAGAGACGCTTATCAGAGAATGCTCATTAAAGATCCGAGAATCATAGAAACCTATTCGCAGGCGCTGATGTTTGAACCGTCCGCAAATGTGACTGAAGAAGACAGAATCAGACTGCGGGACGCATTAGCCGTTTTAACGGATAGAGAAAAAGAAATGCTGCTGCTCCACAAAGCGGAATGCTTTTCGTATGAACGGATCGCCGCCTTGCTGAATATAAAGAAATCAACCGTACAAACGACGGTCAAACGGGCGCTTCTGAAAATTCAAAAACAGCAGGAACAAAGAAATCAATCGCCTGCTTCATAAGTTGTCATACGTTTGCCACCTAGAAGTGAACAGACGATCACAAAAAGCGGCCCGATTAGAAGCCGCTTTTTATTATAGACAATCATGTCGGAGGTGGCGGTGATGCCGTAGCATGAAAAACGCAAAAAGAGAACAGGCATTTACAATCTATCAGTCTCATAAAGGCCGCATCACAAATCGCGCCCTTGCCGGCAAATCAGGCGTATCCGCAAGAACAATCGGCAGATGGAAAAAAGAAGGGCGCTGGGACGAGGCGCTTAATAAGAACGCGGAAAGCGGCGGAAAAAACAACCCGGGCGAAGGTGATGAGTTAAACGAACGCCAGCGGCTGTTTTGTCTTTATTATGTGAAAAGCTTTAACGCCACCCAATCTGCGATAAAAGCCGGGTATTCACCGGAAAGCGCGCATGTGACGGGAAGCAGGCTGTTAAAAAACGAAAAAGTCGCTAAAGAAATCAGCCGCATGAAAAAGGAAATGGTCAATAAAGTGTTTGTCGAAGCGATGGACGTTCTTCAAGTCTATGTGAAAATCGCTTTCGCTGACATTACCGATTATGTAACCTTCGGAAAAAAAGAGGTTCAGGCCTTCGGAAAATCAGGGCCGCTCTTTGACGAAAATGATAATCCGATTATGCAGGAGATCAGCTACGTTGACGTTAAAGATTCGCACCTTCTGGACGGAACCATCGTCACGGAAGCAAAACTAGGGAAAGAAGGCATTGCAATAAAGCTTGCCGACAAGATGAAGGCTCTTGAAAAGCTGTCCTTGTACTTTGACCTTTTCCCTGACCAATTTAAACAAAAAATCGAAAATGAAAAATTAAAGCTGGCACAGCAGAAGATGGAAAAAACAGAAGACAGCCAAAAGCCGAT
The DNA here is from genome assembly GCF_021729365.1 of Bacillus sp. R45. NCBI lineage: Bacteria > Bacillati > Bacillota > Bacilli > Caryophanales > Bacillaceae > Bacillus > Bacillus sp. R45. Next base: position 1,187,331 of record NZ_CP091421.1, read on the forward strand.
TGACATTGTCATTACGCGGAAAGAGGAACGGACATGATTGAAAAAGCGGTCAACCCGCGCTTTGAAGATTATTTGTTCAATTGGAATGAAACGTACCAATTTCTCGTCGGAGGCTATGGATCGTCAAAAAGCTATCATACCGCGCTGAAAATCATCTTGAAGCTGCTTCGTGAAAAGCGGACGGCGCTTGTCGTGCGGGAAGTTTTCGATACGCACAGAGATTCTACTTTTGCCTTGTTTGAGGACATTATCGAAGAGCTTGAGCTGGGACATGCCGTAAAGGCCGTGTCATCACCGATGCAGCTGAGATTTTCAAACGGAAGCCGGATTATGTTTAAAGGGATGGACAACCCGGCCAAATTGAAATCCATTCATCATATTTCACTGATTTGGATTGAAGAATGCTCTGAAGTGAAATATGAAGGCTTTAAGGAGCTGATCGGCCGTCTGCGCCATCCTGAGCTTTCGCTTCATATGATATGCACCACAAATCCCGTCGGCACCTCCAATTGGACGTACCGGCATTTTTTTCGTGATGAGCAAAACAAACGGTTCGTATTGGATGATCAGACACTGTATGAAAAAGGCACCGTCGTTAAGGGAGATACGTATTATCACCATTCCACAGCGTGCGATAATCTGTTTTTGCCGAAAAGCTATATTAAGCAGCTGGACAGCTTACGGCATTACGATCCTGATTTGTACCGGATCGCCCGCAAAGGACGGTTCGGCGTCAACGGCATCCGCGTGTTTCCGCAGTTTCAGGTCATGGAGCACAACGAAGTAACGGAGCGGATTGCGTCCATCAGGCGCCCCCTGTTTCGGACGGGCATGGATTTCGGTTTTGAAGAGTCATACAATGCGGTCATCCGGCTTGCCGTCGATCCGGATCAAAAAGAGCTTTATATTTTCTGGGAGTATTACAAAAACAAAATGACCGATGATCAGACAGCTGAGGAGCTTCAAGAATTGGCGGATCAAAAAGAGCTGATCAAAGCGGATTCGGCTGAGCCGAAAAGCATCCAATATTTCCGCAGGCAGGGATTTTGCATGGTCGCGGCCAAAAAGTTTCCGGGCTCAAGACTTCAGTATACAAAAAAGCTGAAACGGTTCAAACATATCTATTGCTCAGACAGCTGTGAAAATACGATCCGCGAATTGCAGAACTTAACGTACGCAAAAAACAAAAACGGCGTTCTGTCGGAAGATGAGTTTTCAATTGATCCCCACACACTTTCAGCCATTTGGTATGCGCTGGATGACTATGACGCGGCGGATCTGAAAGATGCATCACAAAAACGGAGACGTCCGAATCGGGAAAGGAGGAGATAGGCGTTGCCTAACTATCAAAACGTTAGAGCCACCGTCTTTAAATCAAAAATGGCCGCGCCGCAGGCAAGGCAGATGAACGAAGATCAATTTGCCGATCTGTACGGCGAAGACATCATTTCACCGCCCTATAATCTCATTGAACTGAAAACAATCGCCGAATACTCGACGATTCTTCAGCAGTGCATTGACGCGTATCGGGTCAATATTACGGGTTTTGGGTTCGATGTGGAATATACCTTTGATGTAAATAGCCCAGATTGCTCACCGTCTAAAAAGGCCCGGGCCGAAAAAAACTGGATGAAGCTGGAGAGCTTTTACAAATGTCTTCATTTTGATGAATCGGCCGAGACGGTCCTCGGATATGCGATAGAAGACCGCGAAAAAACGGGCAACGGTTTTCTCGAAGTGCTTCGGGACGGCGCGGGAAAACCGGCGGGGATTGAATATCTGGATGTGAAACATATGCGCGTCTGCGGTGTGACTGATCCCGTTGAAGTTACATTTTCATATGAAGAAAACGGCGCATCCAAAACGATTAAAAGGCAAAAACGGTTCCGTAAATATGTTCAGATGCTGAACGGACGGAAAGTGTTTTTTAAGGAATACGGCGATCCCCGCATGATGGACATGAGAACCGGTGAATACGTAAAGACCCTGTCTGAAGAATACCGGGCAAATGAAGCCATTCACTTAAAAATCGGCAGCGGCACTTACGGCATTCCGCGCTGGGTCGGCAATATCGTCAATCTGTACGGCGCCCGGAAAGCGGAAGAACTGAATTTTATGTATTTCAAGCAGGGCCGTCACGTGCCGGCCGCCATTACGGTTGAAAACGGCATGCTGTCAGAAACCTCGTACAAAGAGCTTCAGGATTATATGAATGACCTGGAAGGGGTGGAAAACGCCCACAAATTTCTGCTGATTGAGGCGGAAGGCATTGCGAAGGAAAAAGACCTTCACGGAGGCGAAGACATTACGCCCGTGTCTGTGGAAATTAAATCACTTGCGGAAATTCTGCAGGATGATGCGCTGTTTCTTGAATATGACGACAGAAGCAGAAATAAACTCCGTTCCGCTTTCCGTCTCCCGCCGCTTTATACGGGAGAGGCGCAGGAATACAACAAAGCCACAGCCGATACGGCACGGAAAATAACGGAGGAGCAGGTGTTTCAGCCGGAGCGGAAAACGCTGATTAATAAGCTCAACACGTTATTTTTGCCTGAACTGGGTCTCCACGATGTACAGCTCACATTAAAAGGGCCTGATTTTCGCGATCCGCTTGAAATTGCGAAGGTGCTTACGCCATTTATTTCCGCCGGCGCGGTCTCTCCTAATGACCTCCGTGATCTGGCGGGAAGAGTGCTCGGCAAGACGCTTGAGGAATGGCCTGAAGAGTACTACAGCCGGCCGGTGCTGAAAGGGAAATAGGAGCAATCCTGAAAGGGGGTGAAAACATCTCGTGCCGAGAGAATTGAGAAATGCCGTCATCAGTTTTGTGAGCTATGTCGATAAGGCGGCGAACCAAACGGAATTCTTTTTTACAAAATCAGCCGGAGGCCTTCCGTCATTTGAAAAAAAGGTGCAGGTGTTTACAAAAAACGAATCGGATGAGCAGAAGCTTGTTTACGGCATCGTTTACGAGCCGGATGTCCCCGATGCACATGGCGATTATATGACGGCTGAAGAGATTGAAAAGGCCGCTCACGGTTTTTTGGCGGACGCCCGCAACATCGATACAAATCATAATTTTGAAGGCGGGACCGGCGAGGTGGTGGAGTCGTACGTCGCCCCGGATGACTTTGAAATCGGGAATGCTGTGATCCGGAAAGGATCTTGGGTGCTTGTCACCAAAGCTTCCGATGAAGTATGGGATCAGATTAAAGCCGGTATCATTACGGGCTACAGCATGGCGGGAACCGCTGACGTTTACGAAGAGCCGGCAGAAAAGCAAGCCGGCTTATTCGGCGCAGTCAAGCAATTTCTCGACCGTGACCGCAAATCAAGAAACCGCAAGGGAGAGGACTTGAACAAGATGAGAAAAGAAGACGTAAGAGAATCGATTGAACACGCGCTGCACCCGCTTTTAAAGCGGCTTGACAGTTTGGACCAGAACACGGAAGACAAAGACGGGGCGGCTGCGCCGTCTGATGAAGAAAAGCTGAAAACACTTGTTGAGGACATGCTGGCGCCGATTATTAAACGCATTGAAGCGCTTGAAAAAGTAAGAGGCGCATCAAAGCAGCCGGAAGAAGAGACGGGCGGCCAAGAGCCTGTTAAAAAATCGATTTGGAGCGGACTGCTTTAAGCCCAGTCAGAAGGAGGAACTGTAGAGTGAGAAATCAAGATATCATCAGAAAGGCGGAAATGTCACTTTCCGCTTTAAAAAGCGGCGGTTTAATGAACCCCGCACAAGCTTCAGCATTTATCCGCATGGTGCAGAACACGCCGACCATTTTCAGCGAATCGCGTGTGATTCAAATGGAAAATGACTCGCAGAAATTTGAAAAAATCGGTTTCGGCCAGCGTATTCTGCGTGCCGCTGAGGAAGGAAAAGCCTTAACTGACGATCAGCTGACCGTCCCGTCAACAAGTACGGTGCAGCTGAATACGAAAGAAGTCATTGCGGAAATTAATATCACCTATGACACGCTTGAAAACAATATTGAAAAAGACGGCCTGCAGCAGACGATCATGCAGATTTTGGCGGAGCGGGCGGCAGTCGATATTGAGGAGCTAGTCGTAAACGGCGATACATCTTCTTCTGATCCGTACTTGGCACAGCTTGACGGAATCCGTAAGCAGACTGTATCTCACGTCATTGACGGAAACGGGGAAGAGCTGTCCAGAGCCACATTTAAAAAAGGCTTAAAAGCCATTCCGGCAAAATATTTGCGACTGCCTCAGGAATTCAGATTTTACACATCTCAAGGCATGGAGATTGAATGGAAAGACCGTGTGGCTGACCGTCAGACCAATCTGGGAGATCTTGCGGTGCAGGGCGGTTTGTCTTCAGCATTCGGCGTTCCGGTCAAAGGAGTGTCCAATCTGCAGCCGTACTCAGTCGGAGAAGGTGATTCCCAGTACGATGCGTCTGACATCATTTTGACTCACCCGAAAAATATCATTCTCGGTTTTTCAAGAAATATCCGAATCGAAGTAGATAAAGATATTCGCAGCCGCAAATTTATTATCGTACTGACGGCTAAACTTGACAGCAAATTTGAAGAAGAAGATGCAAGCGCCAAAATCGTAAACGTTAAAGAATAAGACGGGGGTGGCAGTTATGTTAATTCAGCCGTCTGACGTTGTTTCATATTCAGTTTATGATCAAGTCAAAAACAGGCCGGAGCCGCTTCTTATACAGGACATTCTGGAGGCGGAGGCGGAGGCGGCCAGAATGGCGGGGCATTCGTTCACTGACCCTGTTTACTCACCGCTTCCCGAAAAGATTAAGCTTGCGTTATTAAAGCTTTCTCAATATTTTGCGCTGATCAACCAGAATGAAGCAGCCGCTTCCGCCTATCAATCTGAAAAGATAGGCGACTACTCGTATACGGTGGCAGGTGAAGGCGGAATCAGAAAACCGGCGGTGCACCATCTGCTCTGTGAATATATCGCGCCGGGTTATTCTCCGGTTTCTGCACACGCAAAGGTGAGACCTTTATGAGCTACGAACGGCTGCTCACTGACAGATGCGATATTTATCATGAGACGGTGTCAGTTCCGAAGGCCGGACGCTTCGGGATTCCCGCCGAAAAGCTCCAGCCTGTCTTTTCTTATCCGGAAGTGCCCGATTATGAAGACGTGCCGTGTCTGTTTGTTGAAAAACAGCAGCAGCTTATTCAGCTTGAGCCTGATCATAAGGTATATCAGCGGTTTCTCGTTCATTTTCCGAAAGAGGCCGTTGTGCGTGTCAATGACAAAATCATTTGGGAAGGACAGGCGTATATTCTGGAAATGCCGAAGAAAGCAAGACAGCACCATTGGGAGGTTATCGCTGTGAGAGATGACAGACTATGAACATAAAAAACCTTGAACAATGGAATCGGTCGCTGCAAAAGGCATCATCCGGAGAATTTGCCCGTCAGGCAGGCGAATGGCTGGAACAGTCAGGAGAGGATTTTCTCGACTTGGTACGGGAGGAGCTTATTCATTCGGGCGGGATTGATACAGAAAGCCTGCTGTCTTCTTTCCGGAAAGGAGCGCAGGATCACGTATGGATCATTGAAAACGGGGGACTGACCCTTGAAATCGGCACCAATGTAGAGTATGCCTCATTCATAAATGACGGACATTGGACCGTCTCAGATGAAAATGTCAGATGGGTGCCCGGGTATTTTCAAGGCTCCCGGTTCATCTATAATCCGTCAGCTTCAACGGGTATGGCGCTCAAAAAACAGTGGATCAGCGGAAATGGGTTTTGGGACAAAGCCCTTCTTTTGTATGAAACACTCTTCGCCGAATCGCTGGACAAGCGTTTCAATCAGTGGCTTAACACGTTGGGGGGAGATATCCGATGAATCGCGAAACCGGTTCAATCGCCGCTTTTTTGTATCAGCAGTGCGGCGTGCCCGTATATGAAAATGAACTGCCTGAACAATTTCAGGTGCCGTCACTTTACATCCCGCCCCCGTATGCTTTTGACGAGAATGACACAGTCTCCACCTTTAAGAAGACATACAGTCTGAATGTGAAGCTGTTCCATGCCGACTCGGTGCAGGCCCTCTATGCAGCCGACGGGATCGCCGATGCGGTGAGAGAATCAAGACAGCTGATTCCGCTGCTTACGGAATCAGGGGAGGATACCGGTGATTTCGTCCGCATCAGCCGTATCGAAACAAGAGTCGGAGACAAAGGCGAGGCAGTGATCACCATCCGCTGGACGAGCCGCTACTACTATCAAAAACAAACATCTCCCGCACTGCGGGATGTGGACATTAACAGCGGGGTGAAACAAAAGTGAAACAATATAAAAAGAAAAACGCCGCAACGGCGGAACGAGCGGTTCTTTATGACACGGCGGATTTAACAAAGCACGCGAAGGAGCTTTTCGGCGTAAAACCCGAGATTCTCCAGGGTGCTTTATTCGGCGTGAAGCAAAAACAAATGACAAAAGCGCAAGCCAAGTCTTACATTGAAGCATTTTTAACCAAGGAGGTCATGCAATAATGAACGGCGGAACATTTACGCAAGGAAAAGAAAAAGAACGTGCCGGAATCTATTTTAACTTTAAAACAACCGCCCAGGAGCGGGTATCGATCGGTGAACGCGGGATTGTCGCCCTTCCCGTCGCATCCGGCTGGGGGGAAGCGAAAACATTCGTTTCCATTTCAAGCGTTGAGGATTTGAATAAAAAAGTGGGGCTCAGTATTGAAGATCCATCACTGATTCTGCTTCGTGAGGCGAAAAAGAAAGCAAAAACCGTTTTGATGTACCGTCTGACAGAGGGAATCAGAGCGAGCGCAGATCTTTCGCAAGGTGTTAAAGCAACCGCTTTGTACGGGGGTTCAAAAGGAAATGACATCATCATCCGCATCAGTGAAAACGTCCTTGATCAGACCGCTTTCGATGTGACCACTTACATGGATGAAGCGGAAGTTGACAAACAAACGGTGAAAAAAGCCGAAGAATTAAAAGCAAACGGCTATGTCACATTTACGGGAACGGGCGAACTGTCGGCTTCCATCCCGCTGACAGGCACTGAGGAAGAATCCGGGGAAACGTTAAACCCGCAGGCAGGCATCCGTCTCGCGGGAGGAACTGATAAAGCACCGGTCAACTCAGACTATACGGATTTTTTAGCTGCGGCTGAAACGGAGAATTTCGATGTCATCGCTCTTCCTGTCGCGGAAAACGATCAGCTGAAAGCGACATTTGCCGCATTCATTAAACGCCTTCGCGATGCGCAGGGACAGAAAGTGCAAGGGGTGACCGCCCATTACAGCGGGGATTATGAAGGCATTATCAATGTGACTGAAGGTGTGCTGCTGGAAGACGGAACTGAGATTAAAGCTGAAGATGCGACCGCCTGGGTGGCAGGCGCAAGTGCCAGCGCCGCATTTAATCAATCCTTAACATTCGTTGAATACGAAGGCGCCGTCGATGTGCTGCACCGCTTGACTCATGATGAAGTGATCGAACGTCTTTCCAAAGGTGAATTCCTTTTCTCTTATGATGCCCGTGATAAGTCAGTCAGCGTTGAAAAAGATATCAACTCATTGGTGACATTTACGGCAGAGAAAAACAAAAAGTTCGCGAAAAACAAAATCGTCCGTGTGCTTGATGCGGTGAATAACGATTTGACACGTGAACTGAAAGCCTTAATTAAATCGAAAAAAGGCACCGGAAGCGATCTTCCTGCGACAAATGACGGCCTTCAATTCGTCAAAACGATGATTATTCAATATTTGACAACGCTCCAGGATGCGGGCGGCATCGCTAACTTTGATTCAGACAAAGACATTACAATCGGGCTGAATGAAGACCGCGACGGCTTTTTAATCGATCTCGCCGTACAGCCTGTGGATGCGGCAGAAAAATTCTACTTTAATGTGGAGGTAAACTAAGATGGCATTAAAAGCGCAAAACACGATTTCAGGAAAAGAAGGCCGTTTATTTCTCGACGGAGAAGAGATGGCGCATATTAAAACCTTTGAAGCAAACGTGGAAAAAAACAAATCAGAAGTAAACATCATGGGCCGCCGTATGACAGGACATAAAACAACAGGCGCCAACGGAACGGGCACGGCAACATTCTATAAGGTCACATCCAAATTCGCCGTCCTTATGATGGATTACGTCAAAAAAGGCAGCGACCCGTATTTTACGCTGCAAGCCGTTCTTGACGACAAATCATCAGGCCGCGGAACAGAACGCGTCACCCTGTATGACGTCAACTTTGATTCTGCAAAAATCGCCGGACTGGACGTAGACTCAGAAGCCCTCGAAGAAGAAGTGCCGTTTACCTTTGAAGATTTCGATGTGCCGGAAAAGCTTTCTGAAACGTTTTAATCAGAATCATTGTGAGTGAAACAGGCCTTTTACAGGCCTGTTTTTTTATAAAAAAAAGAGTAAGGGAGTTTTCATCATGAGCGAAAAAAACGAACAAGTATATGATCTGTCATTCTTTATGCCGGGTAAAACAGTCGAGGCTGAGGAGATCCGGGTTCCGCTTTCAAAGCGTTTTGTCGATAAAAAAGGAAACATCGTGCCTTTTATTTTTAAAGCCATTACGACTGAGCGCATTGACGAACTGGAGAAGGAAAGCACGACATATAAAAATGTGAAGGGCAGGGGCCGCGTAAAAGACTTAGACAGCCAGCGCTTCTATGCGCGGATCGCGGTTGAATCTACGATTTACCCTGATTTCCGGTCTAAGGAGCTCCGCGACGCTTACAAAACGGCAGATCCGGTCGAGGTGGCAAAACGCGTTCTTTCAGTCGGCGGTGAGTATGCAAATTGGCTGAATAAAGCGATTGAGATCAATGGTTTTGAAGATGAATTAGAAGATCTGGAGCAAGAAGCAAAAAACTGATAAAAGATGGGAATAAGGAAGCCGTGTATCTCTATTACGCGATGCATGAGCTTCATTATTCTCCATCAGAACTGAAAGAGTTATATGAAGCACCGAGACATTTTAAGGCGCTGTTGTACGGTTTAATCGGTTACAAGCTGGACATTCTTGAAAAACAAGCGAAGAAAGGGGGAGCGACATCATGGCAAAGCTGACCGCCCGTTTTGAATTGGAAGATCGGGTTTCAAAGAAAATAAGGAAAATCCAAAATGGCTTCAGAGCGCTTGAGAAATACAGGAAAATGACAAAACGCCAAAGTGAAATTGATATACGCAAAGAGAGTAAATCTGTTTTAAGAACAATTGACCGCATCCAGCGCTCTATGAAAAGAAAGCTGGGCGCACAAATGATCTCTATTTCAGCTGAAGACGGAGCCAGTGCCGTCATTCAAAAGGTGCAAGCCCAATTAGCGGGTCTGCCTGCGTCTTTAACCGTTAAAATAGGAGCAAAAGACAGCGCGACAGCGGCATTTGAGAGATTGCGGGATCTGGCTGCCGGTTTTAAAGGATTTACCGTTTCACTGTATGCGTCAGACGAAGTGACTCCTGCCATGGAACGTATCAAACGCTACATGCAATCTGCGTTAAAGAACGGGTACTCTGTCACTATACGCGTCATAGATCACGTCATGAAAACAGTCGGCCGAATTTCAGCGGGGATTGATTCGCTGACGGGGAAAAACAATGTCATTCAATTATCGTTAAACGAAAAGGTGACAGCACAGCTGGCTGCAATGCAAAAGAATATGCCGGACGTCGGAAAAGCTTCTGCATCTGCTGCTCCTGCTTCGCCGAAAAATGATTTTTCAATGCTTGACTCCATTGCAGACACCTTCATGAAAAAAGTCAATGACATCGCATCCAAATTTTATCCGGAAACAATCATAGCGGAACTGGATAAATTCGCTGCAAGCTTTATGAAGAAAGCGGACGAGATTGCGAGCAAATTCAGCCCGGAGACAATATTAGCAGAGCTGGATAAGTTCACGACCTCATTCATGGGGAAAGTTTATGAAATCGCAAGCAAATTCAGCCCGGAGACGATATTAGCAGAGCTGGACAAGTTCACGACCTCATTCATGGGAAAAGTGGACGAGATTGCAAGCAAATTCAGCCCGCAAACGATATTAGCAGAACTGGACAAGTTCACGACGTCATTCATGGGAAAAGCGGACGAGATTGCAAGCAAATTCAGCCCGGAGACGATATTAGCAGAGCTGGATAAGTTCACGACCTCATTCATGGGAAAAGTGGACGAGATTGCGAGCAAATTCAGCCCGGAGACGATATTAGCCGAGCTGGACAAGTTCACGACGTCATTCATGGGAAAAGTGGACGAGATTGCAAGCAAATTCAGCCCGGAGACGATATTAGCAGAGCTGGAAAAATTCGCTGATTCGTTTATGAAAAAGGTAGACGGGGTCGTGAGTAAATTCAGTCCGGAAGCCATATTGAAAGAACTGGATAAATTCACTGATTCATTTATGAAAAAGGTTGATGACGTTGTCAGCAAATTCAGTCCGGAGACCATATTGAAAGAGCTGGATCATTTTACTGATTCGTTTATGAAGAAAGTCGACGACGTTGTCGGTAAATTCAGTCCTGATAAGCTAATCGACCGCGCCGAACAATTTGTAAATGACACGATTGACCGAATTTCTGAGAAATTCGATTTTCTCAATCCGGATAAGATTCTGGAAAAAGTGGAGCAGTTTACTTCCTCACTGTTCGGAGGCATTGATAAAAAGTTCGGCAAGTTCAGCCCTGATGCGATCATCGAAAAAGCCGAGGCATTTGTTGATAAAATTGTCAGCAAGATTGCCAAGAAATTTGAGAAATTCAGCCCGGACAAAATCATGGAAAAAGCCGGGGAATTAATAGAAAAAATATTTTCAGGAATCGCTGAAAAATTAGGCAAACTCAATATCGGCGGATTATTAGGAGGCGGCACGAAAAAAGAAAAGAGTAAGGGGAGCCTTTCTGCCGGCGGCACCAACAGCCCAAAGCGTCCTGAGCTGACAAAGGGTCCGCAGCGCACGGGACCATCACCGAAATCTTCAGGAAGGTCAGCCAAAAAAACCGGCGGGGCTTTGGGGGGCTGCTGCTGCTGTACCGGAGTGACGAGGGGCAAAAGCAGTAAAGTCGAAGGGCGGAATAAATCTTCGAAAAGAGGTTCCTCCGTAAAGGAAAGCAAACAGGCATCCGTAAACACGCCGAAAACAAAAGGGGCAGGTAAAGGCATCGGCGGGCTTTTGAAAGGCTTAGGAGATTCAAAGGCGCTGAAAGGCGGTATGAAAGGGTTAAAAGGTGCCGCTAAAGGAATTCCCGGCATAGGTGAATTGTTATCACTTACTGATTTAGCCGGCATCAATAAAGATAATGCAGGAGAGAAGGTCGGCTCAGCAGGCGGCGGTCTTGCAGGAGCCGCGGCCGGAGCGGCAATCGGCAGCGTTGTTCCCGGAGTGGGCACATTAATCGGCGGCGCGGTAGGCGGCATCGCCGGCAGTTTAGGCGGTTCCAGCTTGGGAGAGGCCTTTGATTCAGGGGCTTTGAAAGACACATGGAATGATATTTCCGAAGCGGCGCAAAGTGCTTGGACAACAATACAAGATACTTGGGGAAGCGTTTCATCCTGGTTCATGGAAAATGTATGGACGCCGGTTTCATCAGCTGTCGCCGGAGTGGCGACAAGCATCTGGTCAAATATCGTGAATGCGTGGACGACGATTCAAGGGATTTTCAGCACGGTGTCATCCTGGTTCATGGAGAATGTATGGACGCCGGTTTCAACGGCTGTCGTCGGAGTGGCGACAAGCATCTGGTCAAATATCGTGAATGCGTGGACGACGATTCAAGGTGTCTTCAGCACAGTATCCGGCTGGTTTATGAGCACTGTCTGGGAGCCCGTAAAATCGGCTGTCGTCGGAGTAGCGACGTCCATTTGGAGTAAAATCACAGGAGCTTGGGATAAAATTAAATCTGTTTTCAGTACGGTATCCGGCTGGTTCATGGATATTGTCTGGAACCCGGTGAAAAACATGGTGGAAAAAGTCGGAAAAGGAATATCAGACGCTTTCACGACTGCTTTAGATACGGTAAAGGATATATGGAAAGGGTTAAGCGGCTGGTTTGAGAAACATATAAAAGAACCTCTTGTAAAAGTGGGAACAGCCATATCAGATGCTTTTTCTGCAGCATTCGACTGGGTGAAAAAGATTTGGGATAAAACCGGCGGCAAATTGATTTCAGGCGTAATGGACTTTGTCACAGGAGGCGGCGGAGATAAAAAGAAAAAAACGGACAAAAACGCCACGGGCGGCTACATTACAAAGCCGACCATTTCCTGGATCGGTGAAGCCGGTAAAGAATTTGTCATCCCCGTCGACAACAATCGCGGCCGCGGGAAGATGCTGCTTTCACAAGCTGCGTCTAAGCTCGGCATGCGTGTTGTCGATGATATGGGCGCGGCTTCGGCTCAGTCTTCCGCTGTGCCGGCGGGAGCGGGCGGTGTTTCTTCTTCGGCGTCTGTATCGGCCGCTGCGTCTGTGGATGCTTCCGGATTTGCGGGGACGGCTTCATCACTCGGCAAACAGTTTACTGAAGGCTTTGACAGCGGAATCAGCAATAAAGCGGTGGATATGGACGGCTGGAAGGAGAAAAACATCGGAACGCCGTTTAACGCCCTTATTTCGTCTTCGCCCGATTACGGAAAGCAAGTCGTTGCGGGCTATGCCAAAGGTCAGAATACATCGCCGACGGGCACCGATTCGTTTTTAAAAACAAAGGTGAAAACACCTTATCAATCGGCGGTTAATCAATCGTCATCATGGGGCGCCGCCACAGTGAAAGGTTATTCGGCCGGACAGAATGCAAAAGATACGGGAACGTCGCAATACGTAAGCGCACATATCAATAAACCGTTTGTTCAATCAAGAGATTCCGCGAACGGCTGGGGGTCAGGCCTGATCGGACACTTCGTATCAGGGATGACTGCAAAAGGAAGCGAAGTCAAACAGGCGGCCAAAGATATGGCCAAAAAAGTCGAGGACGCATTCAGGGAAGAGCTTGATATTCACTCTCCTTCCCGTGTCATGATGAGTCTCGGACGCTTTGCTTCAGTCGGCGTCGTCAAAGGTCTCAGCTCAGTTGACGTGAAAAAATATGCGGAAAAACAGGCAGGCTCGCTTGCAGCAGCCTTTTCCGGCATGGGTGCAGCGGGAGGAAGCGTCAAAGAATGGCTTTTGGCCGCAATGAAAGCAACCAATACGCCGATCAGCTGGCTTCCGGGATTAATGACGATCGCACAGCATGAGTCAGGCGGCAACCCTAATTCCATTAATCTATGGGACAGCAACGCCAAAGCCGGACACCCGTCACAGGGGCTTATGCAGACGATTCCGAGCACCTTTGAAGATCACAAAGCGCCGGGCATGAATGATATCAGAAATCCAATCCACAACGCCGCTGCCGCTATCGGCTATATTAAAAGCCGATACGGCTCGATCAGCAATGTCCCCGGGATTAAAAGTATGGCTCATGGCGGCCCTTACGTCGGTTATGCCAATGGGGGTCTGATTACCAAGGAGCAGATCGCCCGTGTCGGCGAAGGGAACAAACGGGAGTGGATCATCCCTGAAGAGCGGGGCATCCGCGGCCGTTATCTGCTGCAAAAAGCGGCTCAGGCGCTCGGCATGGAAGTGTCCGATCCGTCCCGGACGGAACCGGGGGCGCTTTCAGCCGGCACGGTTTCCGCAGCCGTTAAAGGCGGCCAAACCGTTCAAAAAACGGGAACAAAAGAAATTAAAATCGAATTCAGCGGCGATCAGCATTTCCATAACGGACAGGACGCCGACAGCCTCGCCGCCAAAATCAAACAGACGCTGATTGATGAACTGCAAAAAGACATTTATACCGGAGCAAAGGGGGCCGTTGCTTTTGACTAAATCTGTTTACGAATTTTGGCTGTCTCAGGGGAAGGACAAGCTCCGGCTTCCCGTTCTCCCTGAAGCGATTGATATCGCAAACAGCGTGCAGAATGATTCCGTGAAAGTCACCGGACTTGGAGAGGTGACGTTTATCGAAGAACCGGGAGCGAAAGAAATTTCGTTCTCTTCTTTTTTTCCGAAACGGTACAGCCCGATTGCCGAATATCAAAGCATTCCTTCACCGGAAAAAGCCATTTCAGCCATTGAAGCATGGATGAAATCGAAAAAACCCGTTCAGTTTTTGATTACAGGGACAAAAATCAATGTCACATGCAGCATTGAAAGCTTTAATTACAGCGAAGGTGACAATGAAATCGGCGACCGGAATTTTGATATCGTACTGAAAGAATATAAAACCGCTTCGCCAAGAAAAATCAAACAAAAGAAAAAAACGAAAGCGAAGCGCCCGTCCAAAGCTTCACCCAAAACATATACCGTCAAAAAAGGGGATACGCTTTGGGACATCGCCGGCAAGTTTTACGGAAAACACACGGAGTGGCGGAAAATCTGGAACGCGAATAAAACCGCCATGATTAAGCGCAGCAAACGGAATATCCGGCAGCCGGGGCATTGGATCTTCCCGGGGCAGAAGCTGAAGATACCGCAATGAAACGGGTGAAAAGATGATTGAACTATTTGTCATAAAAGAAACGGAGTGGCTCGAGCTTGTCACAGAAAGCGTAACGCTGGAAGGACACAGATATCAGGCGCCCCGCTCCATCGAAGCGACGATTGTCGTAAAGCAGGGCAGCCAGACGTATTACGGCGTATCAGAAGGGGATACGGTTTTGTTCAAATGGAACGGAAAAGAGCTGTTCCGCGGCATTGTTTTTGCAAGAACGCCCGATGAGCATACCGTCGCCTTCACCGCATACGATATGCTCCAATACCTTGTGAAAAACCAGGACGTTTACGTGTTTTCCAACAAGCGCGCTGATCAAATATTAAAAAGGATCGCCAGCGATTTTCAAATTCCCGTCACATCCATTGCCAACACAGGCCATACCATTAAATCACTCGTTTTTAAAAATGATACAAGCCTTTACGATATGATGCTAAAAGCGTTAAAGCAGACAAAAAGCCAGACGGGGCGCAATTATCAGCTCTATTCAGAAAAAGGCAGGCTCGGCTTGCGTGAATGGCCGGAGCCGTCTGACATATGGGTGTTGGAAACAGGAGTTAATATTATAGGGTATCAATACAGCACCTCAATTGATGACACCGCAACCCGTGTCGTCATGCGGCTGCAAAAAGACAATAAAACGATAAAGGCTTCCGCCTCAGACAGCGCCGGCATGAAAACATTCGGCGTTTTGCAGTATACCGAAACGGTTTCTGACGACATTAACGAAGCCCAGCTGAAACAGCGCGCAAAAGTGAAGCAGGCTGAGAAAAAAGGCATTAAGAAAGAGCTGAAAAATATACAGGCGATCGGTATTCCTGGGTTGGAAAGCGGATTGCCCGTCTATATTTCAATTCCGGAAATCGGGCTGAAGAAAACCTATTATGTAGATACGGACCGCCATGAATTCCAAGGAACAAAACATACCATGACGATTGACGTCACGGAGAAAAATTCACTTCCGGAGGGGATAGCCTGATGAGATTAAGTGATGCCATTAAACATTTAGCCGTCGGAGCGGTTGACGCTGAAGCGCCGGTGGAGCTGATGCCGGCCGAAGTGACCTCCGTTTCGCCGCTCGAGCTGAAACTGAAAGATCACGACAAACTTTTGATTCCGTCTAATGCACTCATTGTGCCGAAGCGGCTGAGATCCGGGGGAGAGGATCAGCTTCAGGCGGGTGATCGGGTGATGACCGCCGCTTTAACAGGAGGACAGTCTTTCTTTGTACTGGACAAAATTTAACCGGCATCCGGACGGAGATATACGGGAATATCAGCCTATTAAAGCCGCTTCATCTGCCGAAGAGGGCTTTTTTACATGAACAAATCTAAAAGGAGCGGGTGCAATGGCCCTGACACCGGAAATCGAATTTGAAGATTTGGAGGATGCGAGTGAGGCCGTTGAGACTTCACAAACCTACCGAATTGACTTTGAAAACAACCGGATTACCAATGAACTGATAAACGGACTGGACGCAATCAGACAATTCGTCTATATCGCTCTTCACACAGAACGGTATTCATATTCGGTTTTCAGCCATGATATCGGAAACGAACTTCAGGAAGTGCTTTCAGATCAGAACACGACGGATGCTTATAAAAAAATGGAGATTCCAAGACTGATAGAAGAAGCCTTGCTGTATGATGACCGTATTTTGGCCGTTACCAATTTTGAGATTGAGAAAAAAGATGATGCCTTCATCGTCTCTTTTACCGTTGAATCTGATGAGGGCATGCTTGAGATAGAGGAGGTGCTGGGTGAGGATGTTTGAAGCTCAGACGTTTGACGACATTATGGACAGAATGCTGGCGCGCGTTACGGCGGATATTGATACGAGAGAAGGCAGCGTCATTTACAATGCGCTCGCGCCTGCGGCTGCTGAGCTCGCAAAGTCTTATATTTGGCTGGATACCGTGCTGGAGCTCGTGTTTTCCGATACGGCTCAGGGTGAATTTCTGGACAGGCGTGCTGCTGAGGCGGGAATTGAACGAACACCTGCCACTAAAGCGGTCAGAGCCGGAGAATTCACAGCGGGCATCACCATTCCGCCAGGCTCCCGTTTCTTCGTTGATAACCTGTATTTTCAATATACGGGGGATGGAACGCTTGAATGTGAAACAGCCGGTGAAGCGGGCAATGCCGGCATTTCGGGGCAGAACCTGCTGCCGCTTGATACGATACCCGGGCTTGAGAAAGCAGTCATGCGCGATATATTAATTCCCGGCCGTGAGGAAGAAGATGACAACAGCTTAAGGGCGCGCTATTTTACCCGTGTCCGCCGGGAGGCAGTCAGCGCAAATAAACAGCATTATAAACAATGGGCCGAAGAGGTTGACGGCGTCGGCAGGGCAAAAATCTTCCCGCTTTGGAACGGAGACGGAACAGTGAAAGTTGTCATCACAAATGCGAATTTGGAACCGGCATCAGATATTCTGATCAAAAAAGTAAAGGATTATATTGATCCGGACGAAGGGCAGGGAGAAGGACAGGCGCCGATCGGAGCGGCAGTAACGGTGGAAAGCGCAGTATGGAAGGAAATCGAAATCTCCGCTTCCGTGCTGCCTGAGCTGAACAGCTCGATCGATGACGTAAAAGCGGAGATTGAAAAAGGCGTACTGAATTTATTCAAGAAAATGGCCTTTGAAGAAAACACCGTCCGTTTATCACAAATTAACAACATCGTTTATAACTCGGCATCCGTCAGTGACTACGCCGATATTAAAATGAACGGTGCGGCAGAAAACCTCGTGCTCAGTGACGTGGAAATTCCTAAACTCAAAGAGGTGAAAATCCTTGAGCAGACTCGATGAGATGACGGCGTACCTCCCGCCGTTTTTAACCCGATTAAAAGAGATGGCACAACTGCTTATTGCGGAAGCTCCTGAGTTTGAGCGGCAGAATAACGATATTTTCGATTTGACGGATCAGCTCTTTATCACGACGGCGACATGGGGGCTTGACCGCTGGGAAAAAATATTAAAAATACCGCGGGAATCAGGTGACACGGAGGATATGAGACGGCTCAGGCTGATCTCGAAGATGTCGAATATTCCGCCCATCACACATCAAGCGATCGAGCAGGCGCTAAACCGTTTTTTAAAACATCCGTCAGCTTATGTTCGGATGTTTCCGGGGCAGTATCGTTTTTATGCCGATATCGGGCTTGATGACCTGCAGCACATGAACGAGCTGATTGAAACGCTTGAAAAAATCAAACCCGCTCATTTGGCGTATACACTGAGAGCCGCATTAAACGAAACACTGGAAATCAAAGACCGGGTCATTCTCAACAATCGGAGATACCGAAAAGTCAGTGAACTGAAGGTCGGTTATTCCGTCACACTCAACAATAACGAGGTGGTCTTACCATGATATCAGCCGCTTACAGACAGCGTGCCGCAGCCGATCTGAAAAACAGGATCACAAAAGTGCTGTTAAACGGCAAAGAAACTCCGATTGCGGACATTTCCGTAAAAGATGCCGCAGTCACCGTTCTCACACGCAGGGAAGAAGACGTCAAACACATTGAAACCGTGCAGATGCTTGACGAAACAGGAAGCGTCATTACAGAACGAAAAACAAATTTAGATCTCAGCAATAACAGAACGCTTGATTTAAGATTTACCTTTGAGGTGGTGTAACGATGGCTTACGAAGAAAAAACAGACTGGCTTCCGGACGATCCGATTAATGAAGATGACGTCAACCGCTGGGAAAAAGGCATAAAAGACGCCCACACGGATCTGGCGGCCCATAAAAACGACATGAACAACCCGCACAAAACGACAAAGGCGCAAATCGGCCTCGGAAACGTGGACAATGTCCAGCAGGCAGCAAAGAAAGATTTTGACCGGCACAATCAAGATCTGGACCGGCATGTGACGAAAGAAGAGCGCCAGAAGTGGAATAACGGGCAATTGTCTAAAATCACAAAAGATGATGGCTCCGCTTTTATTAATATCTCTGACGGACAGGATTTTCATCAGACCGCTGCCAGCCAGAATAAGACCTTTACTTTCTCAGCAGCTGCAACCGGAATAAATACCCCGCCTAAACCGTCAGAGGGTATATACCTTTATTCTTCAAAGAATAACGGAGAGGCGGCCGCTTTCTCAGATGACGGGGGATTTTGGAGAAAAACGCTGAAAAACGGCATCTGGACGGAATGGATGCCATTTGAAACAGCTGCCGGAGCACAAGCAAAAGTAAATGAGCATGCCGACAAAACAGATCTTCATGTAACCAAGTCTGACAAAGACAAATGGAATGCAGGGCAGTTATTCAATCTGACTGACAATGACGGGAATGCTAAAACGGTAACAGAAACAAACTTAGACAATATAAAAACGTCCGGCATCTACTATATATCAGTTCAGCATACAGAAAATAAGCCTGCGGAATACGGACAATTAATTGTCATGCAAAGAACCCGCGGAGCATCACCGACTTTTGTCCAAATGTTTATAGACACAGTGACCGCCGGAAATCCCATATACGTCCGAAGTTTCAGCACTAAAGGCGTATGGTCGGAATGGAGCCAACAAGAAACAGATTCAGGCTCTCAAGCAAAAGTAGAGGCTCACGCCAATAAAAAAGACATTCATGTCACACAGGCGGATAAAGATATGTGGAACGGCGCACAGCTTTCGAAAATAACAAACGATAACGGCGGCTATCTTCTGACAATTGGTGATGATGATAACTTTCTTGAAAAAATCGTTAAAAACGGCAGGGCGTTCGGCACCTTTTATTCAACCGGCAAAGCGGCAAACAGTCCGAGCAACGCTTCAACCCGCGGCATGTTTCATTTTACCTCTCTTGACAGTGAGGGGAAAGGAACGTTTGGGTATGTCATTGCCGTCGATTATAAAAATAATATGTTCACGAACTATTTGGATCTGAACTTGGGCTGGCAGGGCTGGCGTCGCCTCGTTACTGAACTTGATACTGAGAATGTACCTTGGATAAATGTTCCTTATAAAAATGGCGCTAAATCAGGAGACAGGCCGCTTCAATACCGTAAAGTGGGAAACACCCTTCACCTGAACGGACACGTTCTTACGGATAGAGAAGTGGTATTCGGGAGTGTGCCGTCCTCTTGTGCGCCGGCCAAAGGCGTTGTGACGATGGTTGCAGCCAGCGGCACCACCGGTTACAGCAAATTTATAATCTATTCTAATGGAGATATGAAGCTGACGGGAATTATGGCCAATATAGAAAATAACGTGAACGGCTATTATATTGACCTTGTTTTGGCACTCACGTAAAGGAGCGAGAATATGAAATTAATATTTCCGTATGACAATGACAACATTTATACAGGCACTCCGGTTGAGCTTTATCCGGATTCTGAGACAGGAGATTATGTGATGCCGCCTAACGCTGCGGGCTTTCCGCCGGAAATAAACGGCGAAGGCATGTGGCGCCCATTTTTTGATGAAGAGAAACAAGAATGGGTGGAAACCGCTGACGAAGCATATAAAGAGAGCTTAAAAAAAGATACGGCTCCCGATTCAAACCAGCTTGCAGGCCTCGGCGGACAGCTGGCGAATGAGAAATTGGCCAGAAAAGCAGCCGAACAAGCGCAGCAGTCACTCGGCAGGCAATTAGCGTCTTTCAAACTGGAACTCTTAAACGTAAAAGGAGAATGAAAAAAATGAAAAAACTTAACTTTTGGGTTTACGCCTTGTTTTATGAGTGGGCCTCAACAGAAATGGTAAAACAGGCTATGGGCTATGATGACTGCTCTGCCGAAGATCTGGCTGAAGGTGTGGCCGCGAAGTATATCACGCCTGAGGAATTTCAAGAAATAACGGGTGAAACATACGAAAACTATAAAAATGCTGTGTCATAAGCCAAACGGCTTTTTTTATTTGTCATTTTTAATAAATGAGAAAAGGAGGACGGCCGATGAAAAAGCATTCATTTGAATTTCCCGCCGATCAACTTGGCAGGCCCGGCGCCGTAAAAGCTTATCGCGGTAACAAAAACGATTATGTCACACCGGTTGCTGATTTGTCCGGAATGGCAGAGCTTCTTACCAATACGCCGCTAGAAGCGATTGAAGTCTACAGCCAATTCGGACAAGACCGTTTAGGAGCCGTCTTAATAAACAGAGCACAGGGGTGGGCTTATTCGGACCGCAGCGGAACTCTTTTTATCGAAGAGAGCGAGGATAACAATTCGTGGACAGCTTCACATTCTGTCGCAGTAAAAGGCGGAGTGCAGACCGCTTCGGGGTGGGTCAGCCTGACAAAAAGATATTACCGGTTCCGTTTTGAAAATGGAAATCAAAAGCAGTCCGAATTTGTTTTATACCAATCTGTCGGTACGGGCGGTGATATGGCATTTTCATATACAGACGTGATTTTTCATGAAAATGCAGCAGAGGCGGGCGAGGGAAGCATCTTCTCAGCAGGCGCTTGGAAAAAACTTCTCGTCGAAATCACCGGCACGGCTGAGTCGGGCCATGTCGCGTTTTGGGGGAGATCCATCTCGGGAAAAAATGTGCCGATCAGAGGAATCAGGTCTGATGACGGGACATCAGCCGCCGGTACGTCAGGCACAGAAGAAGTGTGGGCATTTGATATTGCCGGCTTTAAGGAAATCGTCATGGAAATCAAGAGCATTTCCGGCGGGAGCCTTTCTGTCAAAGGCACGGCATTTTCTTAAGAATGAAGCTTCCGAAGGGAGGTGAGAACAATGTAAGAGGAGGGAGCGGAAGTGCTTCTGGATGAACAAGCGGTGCAAAAAGAATTCGCAGACATCAAAGGTGAACAAAAGGTGCTTGAACAGCGGGTAGCCGCATTAGAGCGGGTATCAGACCGGCAGGATCAGCAAATCATGACGCTGAATGAAAAACTGAACAAAATTGACGAAAACACAACATGGATTAAGCGGACCATTACAGGAGCGATCGTGACAGCAATCTGCACGGGCGTCATTGGCGGAGCCATCGCCATCATGTACAATCTGCTGCAAAAGTAAGGGGGAAACCGATATGAAATTCGCGGACAAAGGCACGGTCGTCAGGACGGTGCTTCTTTTGCTTGCTTTATTGAATCAAACTTTGCTGATGTTCGGCAAATCGCCGCTGAATATTCAGGAGGACCAGGTCAGCCAGCTTGCAGATACGCTGTATGCCGCCGGGTCGGCCGTTTTTACAATCATAACGACTGCCGCCGCCTGGTTTAAAAACAATTATGTTACAGCAAAAGGGAAAAAACAGCAGGCTTTATTAAAAATAAACAATTTATCGAAATAGGAGAGATGAGAATATGGTGAAAATCACACAGGATTTTATCCCGGCAGGAAACAATAACCGCCCAGGCTATGCAATGACACCGATTTACATTACGGTGCACAATACAGCCAATACCGCAGTCGGAGCTAACGCCAAAAGTCACGCAAGCTATGTGAAAAATCCCGATACACCGACAAGCTGGCATTTCACAGTCGATGATACGGAAATTTATCAGCATCTTCCGCTGAACGAAAACGGCTGGCATGCCGGTGACGGAAACGGGGACGGCAACCGTAAATCCATCGGTATTGAAATTTGTGAAAACGCAGACGGCAACTTTTCGCAGGCCGTGGCAAACGCCCAATGGCTCATCCGCACATTAATGACGTCGCACGGCATCCCGCTTGCGAATGTCGTTGCGCACAAGCATTGGTCAGGAAAGCTTTGTCCGAGAAGACTGCTGGATACATGGGATGAGTTTAAAGCGGGAATCGGTTCTGAGGAAAGACAGACGTATACCGTCCAAAAAGGAGATACGCTGTCGGCGATCGCGCGGAAATTCGGCGTCAGCGTGGCCGATCTGCAGAAATGGAATAACATCGCTGACCCGAACTTGATTAAAGTCGGACAAGTGCTGATCGTCAGCCCGCCGGTTGAAGCACTGTATTCTCTTCCGGACGAGGTGATCAAGCTGACAGAGCCGTACACGTCCGGTGAAAAGGTATACCAAGTGCAGAACGCGCTCGCCGCGCTTTATTTCTATCCTGAAAAAGGAGCTGTCAATAACGGCATTGACGGTATCTACGGTCCGAAAACGGCAGATGCCGTGGCCCGCTTCCAATCTGTAAACGGACTGACGTCTGACGGCGTCTACGGTCCCGCTGTAAAAGCGAAAATTCTGATGCAGCTTTAACAAAAAAAAGCTGAGTCCCGTTCACATTGCGGGATTCAGCCTTTTTTCTTTTTTAACCGGTTCAATAACCCGAGATTCCTCGCCCGCATCCTCAGCGAATAAGCGGAAAGCCCGAAGCGTCCGTAATCCACAAACTTTACGCGTCTGACAATTTTCTTCACATCATCACCTGTCGCATCTCTTTGTTGGTTTTATTATATGAAAGATATGGAAAAAAGGAATAAGGACAAGAGCCGTGTCTCCTGTCCTTAGTGTAATCAAGCTTTTTTTTGTTTATACTTGTCAATCAGCCGCTCGTTTTCTTTGAAAATTCTGGCGGTATGAGGGCTGACCTGGTAACTTGCGATACTTGTCATTGAACGTTTTTTAAACATTTTGAACGGTTTCGCTCTTTGTTCCGGCTGCCCGTTTTGAAATGCCTGCTCCATTTAACCGTCACCTTCCTCTTCTATTGGCAGCATTAAATCATAAATGCTCGTTAGCGATGTGAAAAGCAAATAATCGAATTCCGTCAACAGGTTTTCCGACGTGAGTTTGATCACGTAATGGCGGTCCTGGACTGTAAACGGAATAAGCACAAGCCTGCCTTTTTGATCATAGTAGACGTCTTTACGGTTAAGACGGGACTGAACGTCCGCCGCATCAGGCATATGCTCCGTCAAGCGGTCCTTATCCGATTGTGCGGAATAGTCGCACAAGGAAGCCGTGACATTCATTTTTTCTCCATAAGCGGCCAGCAGTCTGCTGATGCCTTCCGCATAAGCTTCTGTACTTCCATAATATACATGGATCGGTTCATTTTTCAACAGATATTGATAGGTTTTCAGTTTTTCAAGATAGGAGTGAAGCATTTCGTTATTTTCTTCTAAAATTTCCCGCGTATCCGTCTCTAATTCATTGCCGGCGAGCTTTTTGATATACGCGCTCAAAAAGATAAACGCATCAATAAGGGCAAAGCAGACGGCAACAATCAAATATTGTCTCCATGCGGCAAAGAGCGATTCGGGATCATATGTCCAATAGACCATGGCGCCTACTACAAATAGTAAATACCACGTTTTACGGATGGCAAACATTTTTTCTTTTACCTTTGCTTCATACCGCCAGGATGCGTACACATATAAAATGAGTGCGGCCGCCATCGTCCACACCATGATCTGAAAAAACAAAAGCATGAGCATCCCTCACAATTCGAAAAATGGTCTGCTATGTTCATTCTATGTCATGACATCATTTTCCTGTCACAAAAAAAACCGCTTCTGTAAAGAAGCGGATGTCATCAGAAAAAGAGATCTAAGATGAAAAAGGCGATGGCGCCGAGTGTACCTGCAATCGGCAGGGTGATGACCCATGTAATAAGCATCCGTTTAGCCGTTCCCCAGTTTACGCCTTTTACGCGGTGGGAAGCGCCCACACCGAGAATGGAAGACGAAATGACGTGCGTCGTGCTGACAGGGAGATGAATAAACGTGGCCCCGAAAATAATGGCTGCGCCGGTTAAGTCGGCAGATACGCCGTTTACCGGACGGATTTTCATAATTTTTCCGCCGACGGTTTTAATGATTTTCCAGCCGCCGATGGATGTGCCGAGACCCATTGCCAGGGCGCAAGAGAGCTGCACCCAAAAAGGAATGGCATCACTTTTATGTAAATTGGCCGTCATAAGCGCCATCGTAATGATACCCATCGCTTTTTGCGCGTCGTTTGTTCCGTGTGTATAGGATTGAATGGCAGCCGTCAAAATCTGCACTCTGCGGAAGCGTTTATTTGTTTTCGCCAGATTGCTGTCTTTAAAAATCAGCTTCACGATCGAATATACGATAAAGCCGAGAACAAAGGCGATAATCGGCGATAAAATAAGTGCTTCGATAATCTTAATGAACCCTTTATAATTAAGCGTCGCAAAACCTGACGCTGCAATGGCCGCTCCGGCGATCGCTCCGATAATCGCATGTGAAGAGCTGCTCGGAATGCCGAAATACCATGTGATCAAGTTCCAGGCGATTGCGGCGAGTAGAGCCGCCAGAATGACAACTGACCCGTTGTCTAATGTATAAGGATTCACAATGTCCTTCGTAATGGTTTTCGCCACACCGGTAAATGTCATCGCTCCGAGAAAGTTCATGATGGCGGCCATGACGATTGCGTGCCGCGGCTTCAGCGCTTTTGTCGAAACTGAGGTGGCGATTGCGTTTGCGGTATCGTGAAATCCGTTAATGAAGTCAAATACCAAAGCGCATATGACAATTAATATCGTTAAAAGTAATAGAGTATCCATTATAACCCCTCGTTACGCGTTTTTCATAATAATGGTTTCAAGGTTATTGGCAACGCTTTGGCAAGAGTCGGCAATTTCCTCAAGCGTTTCGTAAATCTCGCGGTACTGAATCACTTTAATCGGATCGGTTTCTGTGCCGAACAGATTTTTTAATGATTTACGGTGCAGGTTATCACAGCTGTGCTCGTATTCCTTAATTTTAATGGCGTGAGGGTGAATGTCCTTCAATCGGTTTTCTGCAAGCAGCTCAATCGTGATTAAAATTTCCTTCGCGCACTCTCTGATGTATCCGCTGAACTTATCGATATGCTCATCTGAAGAAGTGATCGAGAAAATCTCCATCATTGCTGAAAAATGTTCGATTCCGTCAAGCACGTCATCGAGGCTGTTTGTCAGCTCAAGGATGTCTTCACGTTCAATGGGAGTGATAAAAGCTTTGTTCAGCTCTTTAATCATGACATGAACATGATTATCTCCTTTTGTTTCAAACTCTTTTAACGTATCGGCAAATTCCTTTAAAGTCGTCTGGTTTGTCACTTTAAAGTTGACAAAGTATTCTGCGGTTTCGTCTATGTTTTTTGCGATTTCTGTTAAAAGGAGTGAGAACTTATCTTTTTTTCTTTTTATCATTAAAAACCCTCCATTGTTTGAATGAGACAATGCACACATCAAATTATTATATAGCCTTTTGTCGAAAAAAAACAGATAAAGTCGAAAAAAACGCCTCTTGATTTTTTCGTAAAAACGTGTCTCATCCTGTTTTTCTTATGTTACCCACTTCGCCAAAAAAACGTAACATACTTCGAATTCAGACATCTTGCTTAAAAAGTATAACAAAAGATGTGAATTTGCTGTCAACTTTTGCACGTGATTTTGCCAGAAAAAAAACGGCTCCCGTAAAAGGAACCGTTTTTGTCAGTTTTTTCTGCCGTTTTTCAGCCAAAAATAAAGCGGCAGCCCGGCGAGGCCGATCAAGAGGGACAGCGCGCAGCTCAGTGTATCTGTAATGATCGTGCTGATCAGCACAAACAGTGAACCCGCGATGGCCAAAACAGGAATGATCGGATACAAAGGCACGCTGTAGGCGCGCGGTTTTCCGCCGCTTTTTTTTCTGAGGATAAACACGGCGAAAAAAGCCATGACGTAAAAAATATAAATCATGAAAATAGAGATCTCAGACAGCTTATCGGGATTGCTGGCGATCATGAAAATAATGGCCAGCGCGATCTGAAATGACACGGCAATCCACGGGGTGCGGAATGTCGGATGCACCCGCGAAATCTGTCCGGCAAACGGCAGCTGTTTCCGTTCCGCCATCGCAAACGAGACACGCGGAAAAGCGAGAATCTTTCCGTTTAAACAGCCGAAGATGCTGACGATGATTCCGACGCTGATCAATTTTCCCCCGATGTCGCCAAACAGCATTCCGGCAGCGGTGCCGGTCGCATTTTCACCGAGTTTGACGATGTCGCTCGCAGGAAGAATGTGCAGCAGCGCAAAGTTAATGAAAAGATAAATGGCGGTGACGACCAAGAGTCCGCCCGTCATCGCTCTCGGGAGTAGCTTTTCCGGATTTTTCATTTCGCCGCCGAGTGCCGCAAGCAGAATCCATCCGTCATAAGCAAACAAGGTGGCCAGTATGGCGGCGCCGAAATTCATTTCCGACATGCTGCTTGTGACGGCTGTGAAAATATGCTGATCGCCTTTCCAAAGGCCGAACACGATCATGCAGATAATCGGAATCAATTTGCCGACAGTCGTAATTCCCTGTACGATGCCGCCATATTTCGTTCCGATAATGTTAATGATGCTTAAAAATAAAACGGCTGAAATCCCGATTAATTTAGACCAGCCGGAATCCCAATTGAACAAGTGCGCCATCAAAGAGCCGAAATACAAGCCGATTGCTCCGATAATGGCGGGGCCGTAAATGATAATTTGAACCCATCCGCACAAAAAGCCCCAAAATTCGCCGTACACTTCTTCCAGATATGTATAAAGTCCGCCCGTTTTCGGAATCTGAGTGCCGATTTCCGCAACGGTCAAGCCGCCGGCAAGCGTCAAAATGCCTCCTAACAGCCACGCGATAAGCGCGGTTTTCGCATCACCGGAGTAGGCAAGCACGGCGCCTGGTTTCATAAATACGCCGGAACCGATGATGGTGCCGATAACAAGTGAGAGGGCGATGGTAAGGCCGATCTCTTTTTTAAGTCCGTTCTCTTCAATCTGCATATCCTTTCCCTCCAGATGTAAAATCGTTATGCTGAAAAAACTATTTTCCATATTGTAAACCCTAATTGCTGAAACACGAATAAAATAAATTTTCTGATTTTGGTGTTTTGCCTAAAAGATAAAGGTTTATGCTTTTGAGAAGGAAAAAATACTGTTTTAAAAGCGAACATTAATGGTTTTTTAATATCAAAAGTTCGTTATTTTGAGAGCGGCAGTCTGCAGACCGTCTGTGAAGCAGATGGGTTGACTTTACGATCCGGATAACATAAATTGTATATATAAAATATCTCGAAATCGAGATAATTGACTGGAGGATAACATAATGAAAGTTAATGGAATACACCATGTATCAGCATTGACGGCTGATGCGCAGAAAAATTTAGATTTTTATCGAAATATCCTGGGGCTGAAGCTTGTGAAAAAATCGGTAAACCAGGATGAACCGACGATGTATCACTTATTTTACGGTGATGAATCAGCCAATCCGGGATCGGAATTGACGTTTTTCGAGATTCCGCGGATCGCGCCGTTCCATGCGGGGACAAACAGTATTTCTTCAATCGGCCTGCGTGTTCCGGATGCACAAGCGCTTCAATATTGGAAAAAACGATTTGAAAAGCATCAGGTCTCTCACGGTGAGATCGTGAAAATAGCGGGCAGGGACACACTCGCTTTTCAGGATCATGAAGGACAGCGGCTTGTGCTGACAGCTGACGAAAAAGGAAAAGACATCGGTGAAGCGGTGAAGCAAAGCGGCGTACCGGAAGAATATTCTTTCCGCGGTCTTGGTCCCGTTGAATTGACCGTCCCGTATGCAGAACCGACGCTGCGTGTGTTAACCGATGTGCTGGGCTTCACTGAAATCGGGAAAGAAACACATGAAGACCGGGGCGCGGTTACGGTGCTCGAATCCGGAAACGGTGGCGCGCGTACAGAAGTCCATCTCATTGAAAGAAACGATCTTCCGCGCGAGCGTCCTGGAAAAGGCAGTGTGCACCATGTGGCCTTCCGTGTTCAGAATGAGGAGGAGCTTGCTTTATGGCACCGCATCATTACGAAAGAAGGTTTCAGCAACTCAGGCATTGTAGAGCGTTATTATTTCAAAGCGCTGTACTTCCGGGAACCGAACGGAGTTCTGTTTGAATTGTCAACGGACGGTCCGGGATTTATGGTTGATGAAAAACCTGAAGAGCTAGGCAAAACGGTTGCGCTCCCGCCTTATCTCGAACACCGCCGTTCTGAAATAGAAGCGCGGCTGAAACCGATTCAGTAAATCAGAAATAATGACAGATGCCTTCCGGCTTGACGGGGGCATCTTTTTTTTGCTTTTTTACCCGTTTTGTCATTCTTTTTACCTATTTGTAAACGGCAAAATAATTGTCTTTGTTTATTAATAAATTTTTCACATTTGGTTGTTACACTTGTTCAAAGTTAAACAAAAGGAGTGAAAACACAGGTGAAAATGAAAAAACGCGAGATAGACGCGGTCTTAATCCTCATTTTACTCGCTTCCGCATTCTTGAATATGTACAACATCTGGAATGACGATACGGTGAATCCTTATTACACCGCAGCGGTAACGAGTATGCTTCAAAGCTTTCATAATTTCTTTTACGCTTCATTTGACGCAGCCGGATTTATCACGGTAGATAAACCGCCTGTTACATACCAGATTCAAACGATCAGCGCGCTGATATTCGGTATGCACGGGTGGAGTGTCATCCTGCCTCAGGCATTGGCGGGGGTAGGTTCAGTTCTATTCATGTACTTATTAATAAAGCCGACGTTCGGAAAAACGGCGGCGCGCATCGCTTCGTTTGTCATGGCGTGTACACCGATTGCTGTAGCCGTAGCGCGCACAAACAATGTCGATGCTTTACTGGTCTTTTTCCTCTTGTTCGCCACATGGCTTCTCTTTAAAGCGATTCGAAAAGGAAAACTGATCTGGCTTTTGGCGGCATTTTTTGTCGTCGGAGTAGGCTTTAACACAAAAATGCTTCAGGCTTATATGATCTTACCGGCCTTCTTGCTGTTCTATATGATGGCGGCAAATACCGCGATTAAGAAAAAAATCATTTCACTGGTAAGCGCGCTGGCCGTATTAGCAGCCGTTTCATTGTCATGGCCGCTCATTGTTGACAATATTCCTGCCGGCAAAAGGCCATATGTCGGAAGCAGCCAGACAAACTCCGTATTGGAATTGGCTTTCGGATATAACGGGATTCAGCGGCTGACGGGGCAAAGTTCCGGCGGCGGCCAGGGCGGGCCCGACGGAAACGCATCGAAAGAGATGTATTCTTCCGGCGGTTCTTCACAAATGCAAAAACCGCCCGGCCAGTCAGCAAGCGGAGACAAATCACAAACCGGCAGTATGACGGCACCTCCATCTAACGGACAAATGCCAAGCGGCGGTCAAGGAGGCCCTCCAAGCGGCGGAGACGGCGGCAAAGGCGGTCCTGGCGGAGGAAAAAGCGGTACAGGCACCGGCTCGAAAATGCAGTCAGGGTCAGGAATGTTCGGTACGGGAACACCCGGTCCGCTGAGACTCTTCCAACAAGAATTATCTGATCAGATCAGCTGGCTCCTGCCGTTTGCGATTTTTGGACTGGCCGGTTTATTGATCGCCGGAGCGAGAGAAAGAAGAAGATTATCAGCAGAACAGAAGGAAACGATCTTTTGGGCAGCGTGGCTTGTGCCGATTGCCGGATTCTTCAGTGTGGCGGAATTTTTCCACCATTATTATCTCATTATGCTGGCGCCTCCGATTGCTGCTCTTACCGGTGCGGGATGGGTCGCCCTCGTTCATCTGTACCGCAAGCAGGCGGGATGGAAAACTTGGCTATTGCCGGCCGCTATTCTTGTGACAACCGGATTTGAGCTGTTTATCCTTAGAAACTACAATGATCAAATCGGCGCAGGCTGGAGCATCGGAGCAGGCGTTCTCGGCGCAGTGGCGGCAATCGCCCTGTTCGTATTCAAACAGCGCCAAAAACCGCTCAGTTACTATGTTTCACTTGCAGCCCTTCTCGTCTTGATGGTGATGCCGATTTATTGGGCGAGCACACCGCTTCTGTACGGAGGCAACAGCTCATTGCCTGAAACAGGCCCTCAGCTTGCGTCAGCAGGCGGAAAAGGCATGGGAATGGATAACGCATCTGTCAATACAAAACTGATCAACTATTTAGAAAAACATAACGCCGGAGCGGATTATCTATTTGCTGCAACCGATTCCAACACAGCGGCGCCTTACATTATAAAAACGAAAAAAGCGGTCATGGCGATCGGCGGATTCAGCGGGTCTGACCCGGCCATTACGCTGACTCAATTTAAAAAGCTCGTAAAAGAAGGGAAAGTAAAATACTTCTTAACATCCGGAATGGGCAAAGGCGGAAACAACGATATTGTTGAATGGGTTGAGAAAAACGGAAAGAAAGTATCTTCAGACAAATGGCAATCAAGCACAGATCAGAAAACGAAAAATCATGATGCAGCTGATACAAAAAGCAGCAAGGCCGCGGGTAAAAACAGCCGAATGAGCGGCGGGCCGGGCGGAATGAATCAGTCAGCTTCACTATACGAACTTCAATCTGATGAATAGGAGGAAAAAACATGAGCAGACATATTCAATATTCAATAGTCGTCCCGGTTTATAACGAGGAACTCGTCATTCAGACAACCTATCAGCGCCTGAAAGAAGTCATGGATCAAACAAAAGAGCATTATGAATTGATCTTTGTCAATGATGGAAGCAAAGACCGCAGTATTGAGATTTTAAGAGAGCAAAGTCTGATTGATCCGAGAGTGAAAATTATTGATTTTTCCAGAAACTTCGGACATCAGATCGCGATCACAGCGGGCATGGATTATGCAGAGGGGAATGCAATCGCCGTCATTGACGCCGATTTGCAGGACCCTCCTGAATTAATCCTTGATATGATTGAACAGTGGAAAGAAGGCTACGATGTGGTGTACGCCGTCAGAACGAAACGAAAGGGAGAAACCTTTTTCAAGAAACAGACGGCCTCTCTGTTTTACCGGCTGCTGCGGAGCGTGACTGATATTGATATTCCGCTCGACACCGGGGATTTCCGCCTGCTGGACAGAAAAGTCTGTGATGAGATGAAAAGATTAAAAGAAAAAAATCCTTTTGTCAGAGGACTCGTCAGCTGGGTCGGCTTTAAGCAGACTGCTGTAGAATATGAACGAGATGAGCGGCTTGCGGGGGAAACGAAATACCCGCTTAAAAAAATGCTGAAGCTTTCCATGGACGGGATCACAACGTTCTCTCATAAACCGCTCAAGGCGGCAAGCTATGCGGGAATGCTCATGTCCGGAGCGGGTTTTCTCTATATGTTTATCGTTTTATACATGAAGCTTTTTACAGACAGCACCATTACG
Organism: Bacillus sp. R45; assembly: GCF_021729365.1. NCBI lineage: Bacteria > Bacillati > Bacillota > Bacilli > Caryophanales > Bacillaceae > Bacillus > Bacillus sp. R45. The sequence goes on from NZ_CP091421.1 coordinate 1,218,908, forward strand.
GGCTGGTCCTCTCTGATTGTGATACAGCTGTTATTCAGCGGCATCGTTCTATTAATGCTCGGAATGATCGGCGAATATATCGGAAGAATTTATGACGAAGCAAAAGACCGTCCGCTCTATATCGTGCAAAAAGCGTACGGCATGAAAAACGAAAAGATTTATCGGGACCAGCATATGTCTTAACAAACACCCTGTCCGGCCAGCGGACAGGGTGCTTTTATGTAAAATAAAAGCCGCGGGATGACAGAATGTCCCGCGGCTTTTTTTATTCATCTCCGGCCGGTCTGGTTGTGCAGAGAACGCATGATCAGTCCGGTTCCCGAAAGGTTCAGTAAAATGCTTGCACCAAGCGTCATTCCCCAAGCAGCATTTTGCTGAGGAAGCTGAATGCTCAGCTGGAGCAAGATCAGGCCGGTAACGACCAGCAAAAGTCCGGTTTGTTTCATGTGTATGTATCCTCCTTTGTACACTGAGTCATACGGCTGATCCAGGCCTAAAGTTTCATCTGTATATAAAAAATCCAAGGCGGCTGCCTTGGATTTTTGTTAAGAAGATGTTTCTTCTTTTTGAGTCAGTTTCATTTTTTTCGTCATTTCCTTGCCGTTTCTGATAATCTTCACGTCAACGGTGCTGCCGACTTTCGTATTTTTGTAGAGAATATTGCGAAGTTCGCTGCCCGTGTCAGTTTCTTTCCCTTTTAAGCTGATAATGATGTCTTCTGCTTTTAATCCGGCTTTGGCTGCAGGTGATCCCTGCGCCACTTCACGAATATAAACGCCTTTATTCAGCTGTTTGCCGAAGAGGCCGAGTGTGCCTTCCTGATAGTTTTGCGGCACTTGTTCCAAGTCGATCATGCTCACGCCGATATAAGGGCGCTCCACCTGTCCTTTCGTGAGAAGCTCTTCGGCAATCGGTTTTACATCGTTGCTCGGAATCGCAAAGCCGATGCCTTCTACATCATTTTCACTGATTTTCATGCTGTTGATGCCGATGATTTTGCCGTCTGTATTCAAGAGCGGTCCGCCGCTGTTTCCGGGATTGATGGCGGCATCGGTTTGGATGACGTTGATGCTTGACTCACCGGCTGACGTAGAGATCGAGACGGTTCTGTTTAAGCCGCTCACGATGCCCTGTGTGACGGTGCGGGAAAGGTCTTTTCCGAGCGGATCACCGATGGCGATGACGGATTCTCCCGTTCTGAGAGCGGATGAACTGCCGAAGCTTGCCGTTTTTGTTACGTGTTTATCACTGATTTCTAATACGGCCAAGTCCGTCAGCGAATCACGGCCGACGAGTTTAGCTGTTACATCGGTGCCGTCATATAATGACACTTTAAGGGAAGAGGCGCCTTCGACCACGTGGTTATTCGTAATGATATACGCTTTGCCGTTTGCTTTCTTAAAAATAACGCCTGAACCCGATCCCGTTTCCGCATCATCACCCGATGCATTAGAGTTTGAATCCGAGCTTGATCCGAATCCGAATAAATCGGAACTGCTTTGCTGCTTCTGCAGATTGGTGATTCCGACGATCGCCGGTGAAATGTCTTCCACCATATTCGAAATGCTGCTTGAATTTGCCGATGAGCTGTTTGCCGATTTGCCGCTGTCTGATTCAGAAGATGTCTGCTTGGCGGTTACCGATGACGTTTCCTGAGCGGGAGCCGGATTGGAAGTATCTTGAGTCTGATGGTCTCCAAGCGGCGTAAATGTATAGATGCCGAGGGCGAGCCCTCCGCCGATCACTCCGCCGAGAAGCGGTCTGAACCAGCCGAAGCTTCGTTTTTTCTTGTCCTCGTCCGGCGCGGAATATCCGGCCGGCTGCGGGTTTTCTTTTACTAAAAGGACTTCCTGTTCTTTTTGGTCTGTCCGATTTTCATCACGATAGTTATCCATCATGTTCACTCCGTTTCTCTATTTCATCATAGCATGATTTGCCTATTATTACTGACTCCATCTTAAACAAAAAGTGTGGGATAATAATGAAAAGATTGTGGGAAATTGTGAAAAAGACGAAATCGGACGGCGGCGCTTTATATTGACAATTTCCATCGGATTTGAAATAATAAATGGGATATTATGTTCAATCCTTCACATGAAAAGATATAAAAAATTCTGTCAAGCTAATGGGGGAAATCTGTTAGCTTTTTCACTTTGTCAAATAGTTAAAAAAGGAGCTGTCAAATGAAAGAAAAACATCACTGGATCATTTCTCTGCTTGCTGTGCTGGCTGTCGGGCCGGGGCTGATGTCGAATACCGCTCTTTCGGCTGTCCAAAGCCTTGTCCGGCAGACGGTCGGCGGGGAAAACTTTGACTCTTTTCATCCGATTATTATCGGTAATATGGCATTTGCCTTATTCGTGCCGGCGGGGCCGTATTTAAGAAAAAGATTCGGCTCCCGGCCTGTCTATATGATTTCGATGGCCGCGGGTGTCATCGGAGCGCTGCTTGCTGCTGTGACAAATGATATTTATCCGCTCGCCGCGGGCCGTTTTTTACAGGGAGCTGCGGCGGGCACTATGCTGATGATTATGATTCCGATGCTGGTGCTTTCGTTTCCGATTGAACGCCGGAATTACGCCTTATTTGTGTTAATCGGCGGATTTTACGGGTCCGTCATTATGGGGACCGTTTTAGGCACGGCGGCGGCAAGCGCCGGCCATTGGCATTGGCTGTTCGGCATTTTTGGCCTGCTGTCTTTTTTCGGCCTCATTTTCAGTTATATGTGGCTGCGGGATGACGCTCATAAAAATACTGAAAAATCTCCATTTGACGGCATCGGTTTTCTGTTAGCGGGTGGATCAGCCGTGCTGACCGCCTATACTTTTATTCATCTGCCGAAATGGGGCTTTTCATCATGGCAGACATTGGCGGGATTTGGAGGAAGCATCGTCATTCTGCTGATCCTGCTGATTATGCAGTACAGAAACGAACATGCGCTGATTTCGATTAAACTTATGCTGATTCCAAAGCCGATTTTGGGTGTTTTCATGATCGCTGCGGGCAGTATTTCCATAGCGGTCAGTCTTTCTGCATTTCACGGGGAGCTTCAGACCGCATATCACATGTCACAAACTCAACTGATATTCTTATATGCGAGCCTTTTGGGAGGCGTGGCCATCGCCGCTGTTATCAGTGCATTAGCATATGATAAAGTCGGTCCGGGCATGCTCGGCATAACAGGCTCTGTTATACTGGTGTTCGTGAATTTCCAATGGATGACGGCGGGTCATCATATACCGTTTATTCTATTTGCGGCGCTTTTCGTGATGCTGGCGGCCGGGACAGGGCTTATCGTAGCAGCCGGACTGATGGGCGCCGCGTTGGGCGGACCGCTTCCGGAACTGGTGAAACGCATGACGGCCGTTCAGTTTTTAAGGCTGTTCATTTATATGGGCGCACCTGTTTTAATAGGGTATTTTACGAAAAGAGATGCTTCCGGCATGCTTCGGGGGGCGCGCGGCACACAATCGCCGCATGACCTGCTGATGGGGACATACAGCGATTTGTTTCTTATTGCTTTCATCTTAAGCTTGCTTTTAGTGTGTTTATCATTTGTCATGAATGCGACCGGCATGGGACATAAGCTGGCGCATAAACCGCATGCCGTCCGTAAGCAGGCGGCTGAAGAGCCTTCGCTGCAGGCTCCTGGACCGATCAGGCATCAGGTCATTCCCGATCGCGAATACAGAAGTGCGGTCAGACAGTTTCGGGGTCACCCTATAAACAAAAACGGTATGTAACTTTTTCTATCAGCAAACCCTTTTCCCGGTGAAAAGGGTTTGTTTTTTCCCATAATGGCAGAATGGTATATTGCATGTTTCATCCTTTTTTAATATAATTTGTTAGAATATTCATAATTTAATATCGAAATTTTAAGTAAAAAAGGAGGCATTACATGAAACTGTATCTATCTGTGGATATGGAAGGGATTTCCGGACTGCCTGATGAAACATTTGTCAATTCCCGCATGCACAATTATGAGCGCGGCAGGGTTCTGATGACCGAAGAAGCAAACTGGTGCATCGCAGAAGCGTTTAATAACGGATGCACGGAAGTGACCGTGAATGACAGCCACTCAAAGATGAATAATCTGCTCGCGGAAAAACTTCACCCTGAGGCAGAGCTGATTACGGGGGATGTCAAGCCGTTTTCCATGATGCAGGGGCTTGATGAATCGTATTCAGGTGTGATGTTTATCGGCTATCATGCGAGAGCGTCGATGCCGGGCGTCATGTCGCACAGCATGATATTCGGCGTCCGCCACTTTTACATAAATGATAAGCCTGTCGGTGAACTGGGGTTAAATGCCTATCTCGCCGGATTTTACGATGTCCCGGTCATCATGGCTGCCGGAGATGATTGCGCCGCAAAAGAGGCGGAGGAGCTGATCCCGAATGTGACGACTGCCGCCGTCAAACAAACCATTTCAAGAACCGCGGTCAAATGCCTGTCCCCTCAAAAAGCCGGACGGCTCCTGACGGAAAAAACAGCCTATGCGCTCAAAAATAAAGATAAGGTCAAACCGCTGACTCCGCCTGAAAAACCTGTATTAGGCATTGAATTTGCCAATTACGGACAGGCTGAATGGGCCCATTTAATGCCGGGCACAGAAATCATCCCGGGAACGACAATCGTTCAATTTCAGGCAAAAGACATGCCGGAAGCCTATCAGGCCATGCTCGTCATGACAGAACTCGCTATGAGAACAACATTCTGTTAAAGGGGTGAACGGCATTGCTGCGGTATTTTATCAAACGTTTTATCGCCATGATGATGACCGTCCTCGTCATCACCACTCTGACATTTGTCATGATGAAAGTGATACCCGGCTCGCCTTTTAACGAAGAGCGGGGCACAAACGAAGCGGTCCAGCGAAATCTTGAATCCTACTACCATCTGAACGAACCTCTTATCACTCAATACGCCATCTATCTAAAATCCATTCTTACCTTTGATTTCGGTCCTTCAATCAAAAAACCGTCAGACAGTGTAAACGCCATGCTTGAACGCGGATTTCCCGTCTCCTTCGAGCTTGGGATAACGGCGATCATCATCGCTGTGATTTCCGGACTCGCGCTCGGCATAACGGCCGCTCTCAGGCGCGGCGGCTTTCTCGATTATGCGGCCATGAGCCTTGCGGTGCTCGGGATTTCCATTCCGAATTTTATAATGGCTACGCTGCTGATTCAGCAATTTGCGGTTCATCTGAAATGGTTTCCGGCAGCTACCTGGACGAGTCCCGTTCACATGGTTCTGCCGACTGTTGCGCTTGCCGTCGGTCCCATGGCCATTATCGCGCGGCTGACAAGATCAAGCATGGCCGAAGTGCTGACTCAGGATTACATCCGCACGGCAAAAGCAAAGGGGCTTTCTCCCGTCAAAATTGTGATCAAACACGCATTGAAAAACGCACTTATGCCTGTTGTGACAGTACTCGGGACGCTTGCCGCAAGTATTTTAACGGGCAGTTTCGTCATCGAGAAAATTTTTGCCATACCGGGAATGGGCAAATATTTCGTAGAAAGCATCAATCAGCGCGATTACCCGGTCATCATGGGAACGACCGTATTTTACAGTGTGATTCTGATCGTCCTGCTGTTTCTGGTTGATTTGGCATACGGCCTGTTAGACCCGCGCATAAAACTTCATAAGAAAGGGTGATCCTGATGAATCTCCCGCAAGAAACGGTAAAACACACAGAAGTGCCTGATGACTGGTTTCAGCCGGGCGCGGAAAGAAAGGGTGAAACCGAGTCGGTCAAGCGTCCGAGCCTGTCTTACAGTCAGGATGCGTGGCGGCGGCTTAAAAAGAACAAATTGGCGATGGCCGGACTTGTGATATTATGCTGCCTGTTTCTAGCGGCTGTGTTCGGCCCGCTGATATCACCGCACAGCGTGACAAGGCAGACGCTCGCCGAGCAGAATCTTCCGCCGTCTTTTTCACACTGGTTCGGAACCGATGAACTTGGCCGGGACGTGTTTACAAGAACGTGGTACGGAGCGAGGATCTCTTTATTTGTCGGTGTGATGGCGGCGCTGATCGACTTTTTGATCGGCGTTATCTACGGAGGCGTCGCCGGCTACAAAGGGGGCCGGACAGACAGCGCCATGATGAGAATCATCGAGGTTCTCTACGGTTTGCCTTATCTGCTCGTTGTCATTTTGTTAATGGTGCTGATGGGGCCGGGGCTCAGTTCCATTATCGTCGCTCTGACAGTGACGGGATGGGTCGGCATGGCGCGGATTGTGAGAGGGCAGGTGCTGAGGATGAAGCATGATGAACACGTATTGGCATCGAAAACATTTGGAGCGAAAACATTTCGGATCATTAAGAAAAATCTGCTGCCGAATACGATGGGAGCCATTATTGTCCAAATGACGCTGACGGTGCCGGCGGCGATTTTTGCGGAATCATTTTTAAGTTTTCTCGGACTCGGCATTCAGGCGCCGTTTGCAAGCTGGGGAGTCATGGCAAACGACGGGCTGCCGGCGATTTTATCAGGCCATTGGTGGCGGCTGTTTTTTCCCGCTTTTTTCATTTCCTTAACGATGTACGCGTTTAACGTGCTTGGAGACGGCTTGCAGGACGCGTTAGACCCGAAACTGAGGAGGTAGGAAAAATGGCGCAGCAAGTTCTTTCCGTTCAAAATCTGCATGTTACTTTTTCAACATACGGAGGCACTGTAAAAGCCGTCAGAGGCGTCAGCTTCGATTTATATAAAGGTGAAACGTTTGCGATCGTCGGTGAATCGGGATGCGGAAAAAGCGTGACGTCACAAGCCGTGATGGGTCTTCTTCCGAAACATTCGGCAAAGATTGAATCCGGAAGCATACAATTTAAACAGAAAGACCTTTGCCGAATGTCGGATCGGGAAATGCGGGGAATCCGGGGGCGCGATATTTCTATGATCTTTCAGGACCCGATGACGGCGCTCAATCCGACTTTGACCATAGGGGATCAGCTCTCAGAAGCGCTGTTGGAACACCGCGCCATGACAAGAAAACAAGCTGAATCCGAGGTTCTCGCCATGCTGGATCTGGTCGGTATCCCGGACTCGAAATCCCGCCTGAAGCAGTACCCCCACCAATTAAGCGGGGGCATGCGGCAGCGGATCGTGATCGCGATGGCTCTGATCTGCGAGCCGGAAATTATGATCGCCGATGAACCGACAACGGCTCTTGATGTGACAATTCAAGCACAAATCCTTGAATTATTTAAGAAGATTCAAAGAAAAACAGGCGTGTCTATTATTCTGATCACCCATGATCTCGGCGTCGTCGCTCAGACCGCCGACAGAGTCGCCGTTATGTATGCGGGGAAAATCGCCGAAATCGGCACGAGGCATGATATTTTTTACCGTCCGGCTCATCCATACACAAAGGGGCTGCTTCGTTCAGTGCCGCGGCTGGATATGGAAGATAGTGAGCTTTCGCCGATTGACGGGACGCCGCCTGATTTATTTGATCCGCCGCCGGGCTGCCCGTTTGCCGCCCGCTGCCCGGACAGGATGATCGTCTGTGAAAAGGTATACCCGGCAACAACCGTGAAATCCAAAAGCCATATCGTCAACTGCTGGCTTCAGGATCACCGTGCAGAGCGGCTGAAGCAGCAGCTGACTGCAGCAGAGGAAAAAGGGGGATTGAAATGAAAAAGAGATGGGCGATTGGTGTGATTGCTGTTGTTTCGTTTGCTCTGATGGGCTGTACAGCCAATGAACAGGCGGGGACAGAACCCGGCAAAGCAAAAGAACAGGGGGGAGAGACGGTGCTGCGGCTCAATAACGAAAATGAGCCGACCTCACTTGATCCGCCGATCGGATTTAATAATGTTTCCTGGCAGCCGTTGAATAACATCATGGAAGGATTGACGAGGCTCGGAAAAGATAATAAGCCCGAACCGGCCATGGCGGAAAGCTGGAAGGTGTCCGCTGATAAGCTGACATATACCTTCAATATCCGAGATAACGCCGAATGGACAAATGGCGATCCCGTCACGGCGGAAGACTTCGTGTACGCCTGGAAGCGGATGCTCGATCCGAAAACGGGCGCATCTTCCGCTTTTCTCGGCTATATGATCAAAGGCGGAGAAGAATTTAACAGCGGAAAAGGCAAACAAGAAGACGTGAAAGTCACGGCAAAGGATAAAAAAACGCTTGTCGTCACATTGGCGGCCCCGCAGGATTATTTTTTGAGCGTCGTGTCCAATCCGGCGTATTTCCCGATTAATGAGAAGGTCGCCAAGGCTGATCCGAAATGGTTCACTGAAGCAAAAACTTTTGTCGGCAACGGGCCGTTCAAACTGACGGAATGGAAGCATGACGACAGCATGACGATGGTCAAAAACGAGACGTATTGGGATAAAAAGACGGTAAAACTGGATAAAGTGACATGGGCGATGGTCAGTGACCGGAATACCGACTATCAGATGTTCCAGTCGGGGGATTTGGATACCGCCTTTGTGCCGGCAGAGCTGAGCGAGCAGCTGATGGGAGGAAAAAATGTCCGCACGTGGGATCAGGCCGGACTCTATTTCTATCGTTTTAACGTTAAAATGGAGCCGTTTCAAAATGAAAAGATCAGAAAAGCGTTCGCGGCAGCGATTGACCAGAAAGAAATCACGGATTATGTGACCAAAAACAGTGAAAAGCCGGCACATGCCTTTGTATCCCCGGGATTTACTCAGCCTGACGGGAAAGATTTCCGCGAAGCGGGCGGCAGTTTACTAACTCCGGATGAATCAGAAGCCAAAAAACTGCTAGAAAAAGGCATGGCAGAAGAGCATTATGACAAGCTGCCCGCCGTTACATTGACATACAGCACAAAACCGGAGCATAAGAAAATAGCGGAAGCGATTCAGCAGAAGCTCAAAAGTGTGCTCGGTATAGACGTTAAACTCGCCAATATGGAATGGAACGTCTTTTTAGAAGAGCAGAAAGGACTGAAGTTCCAGTTCTCTCAAAGCTCATTTTTACCGGATTACGCAGATCCGATCAGTTTTCTTGAGGCTTTCCAAACGGATAATTCCATGAACCGCACCGGCTGGGGCAGCGCGGCATACGACGGCTGCATCAAGCAGGCAAAACAGGAAGCCGATGCCAAAAAACGTTTTGCGCTCATGCATAAAGCGGAAAAGCTGCTCATGAACGAGGCTCCGATCATTCCGATTTACTTTTACAATCAGGTGCATCTGCAGAACAGCGGCGTGAAGGGCATTGTCCGGCACCCCGTCGGTTACATTGATCTGAAATGGGCGGAAAAGTCCTGATCTTACAGCGGAAACATATGCCGCTCTTTTGCCGTTAAAGGAGCGGCGTGTTTCACTTTTCAATCCGGAAAGGAGATTGAAAAAGTCATGAACCATAAACCGAAAGCACTGCAAAAAGGCGACACGGTCGGTGTGATTGCGCCCGCAAGCCCGCCTGAGAGCGGGACGCTGCAAACCGCGCTGCTGTTTTTAGAGAATGAGCTTGGCCTTCAAGTGAAACTCGGCCGGGCGCTGAAGACCCGTCACGGCTATTTGGCGGGAGAAGACCGGGCGCGCCTCGATGATCTCCATGATATGTTTAGTGATCAGAATGTCAAAGCGGTGATATGCGCGTGCGGAGGATTCGGCACGGGCCGCATTGCCGCCGACATCGATTTCGGCTTAATCCGCCGCAATCCGAAAATTTTCTGGGGATACAGCGATATTACGTTTTTACATACCGCCATTCATCAAAATACGGGGCTCGTCACATTTCACGGCCCGATGCTGAGCACGGATGTCGGGCTTGAAGATGCTGATCCTCTGACAAAAGCGTCGTATCATCAGCTTTTTACAGAAACGGAATTCACCTATACGGAGGACATTTCTCCGCTGGAGGTGCTGACAGGCGGAAGGGCCGAGGGAGAGCTTGCGGGCGGCAATCTGTCGCTCATTACGTCCACACTCGGCACGCCGTTTGAAATTGATACGAAAGACAAATTGCTGTTTATCGAGGATATTGATGAGGAGCCGTACCAAATCGACAGAATGCTGAATCAATTAAAGATGGCCGGAAAACTGTCAGACGCAGCCGGAATCCTGGTCTGTGATTTTCACCAATGCGAACCGAAGCATAAAGAAAAGTCGCTTACTTTAGAGCAAGTGCTGAACGATTACATTGTCAAATCAGGGAAGCCCGCGCTCAAAGGCTTTAAAATCGGCCATTGTTCACCGAGCTTCGCCGTTCCGATCGGAGCCCGCGCGGTTATGGATACGGCGGCCAAAGCGGTAACGATTGAATCGGGGGTTTCCGGAAGGGAGTGATCAGGCGTGAGGATTACAGATATTCAAACGGGACGGATGTCCGTGCCGCTGAAAAAGCCGTTTAAGACCGCTTTGCGCACGGTTTACAATGCTGAATCGGTCATTGTGAAGCTCACATTTGACAACGGTCTGACCGGCTGGGGCGAAGCGCCGCCGACGGTTGTCATTACAGGCGACAGCACGGACGGTATTGAAAGCGCCGTCCGCGATGTGCTGAAGCCCGCTCTCTTGGGGCGGAGCCTTTCCGGCATAGAAGCTGTTTTGTATGATATCAGCCGGCTGTTGGAAAGAAATCAAAGCGCAAAAGCCGCGGTGGATATGGCTGTATATGACGGATGGGCGCAAATGCACGGACAGCCGCTTTACCGGCTTCTCGGAGGCTATCGGAATACACTGGAAACAGATTTTACCGTCAGCGTCAATTCTCCTGAGGAGATGGCGGGGGATGCAGACCGCTATGTGAACAAAGGATTTCATATTTTAAAGATAAAAGTCGGCATAGGTGACATATCGGACGATGTTGCCCGGATTCAGGCGATCAGATCACGTGTCGGCGGAAACGTCAAACTGAGATTGGACGCCAACCAAGGCTGGACGCCGAAAGAAGCCGTGACTGCGATCCGAAAGATGGAAGACGCCGGCCTCGGCATTGAGCTAGTCGAGCAGCCTGTTCATAAAGACGATATCGCCGGGCTGAAGCAGGTCACCGATGCCGTAGACACGCCGATTATGGCGGATGAGAGCGTCTTTACTCCCCGTCAGGCCTTTTGCGTGCTGCAGACGAGAAGCGCCGATTTAATCAATATTAAGCTGATGAAAGCGGGCGGCATAAAGCAGGCGGAAACAATCAATGCGATGGCCGAAACGTGCGGCGTGGAATGCATGGTCGGCAGCATGATTGAGACCAAGCTCGGCATCACCGCCGCGGCTCATTTTGCCGCGGGCAAACGGAATGTGACAAGGTTTGATTTTGATGCGCCGCTTATGCTGAAAGATGATTTGATTAAAGGCGGCATCACATACAGCGGCAGTCAGATTACGATTCCCGATGAACCGGGTCTCGGCATTACCGGGGTGTCGAAACAAGAGGAGGCGAAAAGATGAGAGCAGCCGTTACAGCGGCGGCAGCCAACGTATGGACGATGCCGTCATCTCCCCGTTCGTATGATGCGCCGGTGCTTGAAAACCCGCCGCAGATCAGAAAATGGTTAGCGTCTATGGGATATGAAGAGCGGCTGCAATTATGCACAGACAACCTTGTCCAAACGCAAGCGCTTTTCGGGGAAGAGGTGATCATTCTCAAAGAGGAAGGGGAATGGGCTTTTGTCGCCGTTCCCGGCCAGCCCTCAAACAAGGATGCGCGCGGATATCCGGGCTGGATAAAAAAAAGCCAGCTTTCAAAAGACGGCTTTTTTTCATCTTCGCCCGCCGTATGGATTACCAAACCGACAGCTTTTTTATATCACACTAACGGCGAACCGGACTTGGAAGTAAGTTTCTTAACGCGTCTTCCGGCATCAGGACGTGAGAAAGGCTTTTTTCGGGTTGTGACGCCTCTCGGAGAACGGTTCGTAAATGAAGCTGACGCAGACGAGTGCCGGCATACGGAAGGACGGGCGGCCGATGTCATCGAAACGGGCATGATGTTTCTCGGGCTTCCGTATTTATGGGGAGGACTGAGCGGTTTCGGGTTTGACTGTTCCGGGTTTATGTATTCGATATTTAAAGCAAACGGCTATACCCTTCCCCGTGATGCAAAGGACCAAGCAAAAGCCGGGTGCGGCGCGGCGGTAAACGATATCCGGCCGGCTGACCTTTTGTTTTTCGCCTATGAAGAAGGAAAAGGCGCGATTCACCATGTCGGTTTGGCGCTGGGAGACGGCCGAATGCTGCACTCCCCGAAAACGGGAAAAACAATCGAAGTGCTGTCCTTGGAAGGAACGATCTATGAAAAAGAATTATGCACCGTACGCCGCTGTATAAGCGAAAAGGGGGAATAGAAAATGACGGCATCTCCGCTCCTTGAAGTCAGCGGGCTGAAAATGCATTTTGACGCAGGAAGAAAGAAAGCCGTAAAAGCAGTCGACGGTGTCAGCTTTCACATTAAAAGAGGGGAAACATTCGGACTTGTCGGAGAATCGGGATGCGGTAAATCGACGCTCGGAAGAGTTATTCTCCGTCTGTATGACCCGACGGCCGGTTCGGTATCATATGAAGGGACGGATATACACCGTGCCGCGGCCGAACAGCGGTCGGTCTTCTTCCGCAAGCTGCAGATGATTTTCCAAGACCCTTACGCCTCGTTAAATCCGCGTCTGACTGTAAGGGAAATTATTATGGAGCCGATGGAAATCCACAATCTTTACAATACAAGAAAAGCCCGTATGATGATGGCGGATGAACTGCTTGAAGCTGTCGGGCTCCATCCGGATTTCGGCAGCCGGTATCCCCACGAATTCAGCGGCGGACAGAGGCAAAGAATCGGGATTGCCAGAGCGCTCTCTCTGCATCCCGAATTTATCGTGGCGGATGAGCCGATTTCCGCGCTGGATGTGTCGGTACAGGCTCAGGTCGTCAACCTTTTAAAAAGGCTTCAGAAAGAGAAAGGGCTGACATTTTTATTTATCGCCCACGATTTATCAATGGTCAAGCATATCAGCGACCGGATCGGCGTGATGTATTTGGGCCGCATGATGGAAATAACAGAAAGCGCTGCGCTTTACCGGGAACCGCTTCACCCTTATACGAAGGCGCTTTTATCCTCAATCCCGATTCCTGATCCGCTTCTTGAGGACAAGCGTGAACGGATTATTCTGAAAGGGGAGCTGCCGAGCCCCCTTAACCCGCCGAGCGGCTGTGTATTCAGGACGCGGTGTCCTGAAGCGATGGAGCTCTGCGGTAAGATAACGCCTGAGCTTGAAGAAGTGAAGGCGGGGCGTTTTGTCGCCTGCCATTTATACAAAAAAGAAAGCTGACAATATAAAGTCAGCTTTCTTTTTGATTAAACCTGATGCAGAAATGACACGCAGACCGGATACGGAACCGGAATGTCGGATTGAAGCAGAGTCAATTTGCCTGTTTCCGGATCACGTTCAAACAAAACCAGATTTCCCGTTTCTTCGTTTGACGCGACAAGGAATGTCTCGGAAGGGTCAAACGCGAAATCACGCGGCCAGTTGCCTTCTGTCGGCACCCATTCAATAAGAGACAATTCACCGGAATATTGGTTGATCTTAAAGATGGCGATGCTGTCATGTCCGCGGTTGGCGGCATAAAGAAATCTGCCGTCTTTAGATATGCGGATTGCGCTGCCTTGCGATTTGTCCGTAAAGCCTTCAGGCAAAGCGGAAATGACCTGCAGCTCTCTGAATTCACCTAAGGTCGGGTTGTATTCAAGCGCGATGACTTCATTGCTGATTTCCGTCATGACATAGGCGTATTTTTCCGCCGGATGGAAAACGATGTGGCGCGGCCCTGAACCCGGTGCGAAAGAGTGAGTTTTCACCTCTGTGAGCGAACCGTTTTTCATTTGGTACGTATACAGCGTATCCGTCCCTAAATCGACGGCTGCAATGTAGTTATGCTCTGGTGTATAGCCAGCGAAATGGGTATGCGGCTTCTCTTGTCTTTCATGAGGACCTGTTCCCGTATGAGCGGCTTCGGCAGCCGGCTCCTGCAGACTTCCGTCCTCATTGACGGGAAAGGCGTGCACTTTTCCGCTGTGGTAATTAGCGGTTAACACATATTCATGTTTATCATCAATGCTGACGTGGCATGGAGACGGGCCTTCAATCAGCTGGTGGTTTACAAACGTTAATTCCCCGCTGTTCTGATGAATCTGATAGGCTGCGACGCCGCCTTTTCCGTCTGCTTTTTCAATGGAATACAGCATGCTGTTATCAGAATTCGGAGTGACGTATGTCGGGTTGCCGAGCTTTGCTGCCAGCTTCGGCCGGCTGAGTCTTTTCGCTTCTGTATCAAGTTCAAAACAATAAATGCCTTCGCTTCCGCCTTTTGTATATGTTCCCGTGTATCCTATGTACTTAGCCATTCGGTTTCCCCCTTTAGAGTCTTGTCTTCTCTATATTAACGTATCTTGAAGGAAACTGCCTTGTAAATGTTTAAGATGTTCTGACAAGCGGCAAGGTGCAGCAGCGGAAGGAACCGCCTGATTTGATAATTTCGGAAAACTCGGTTTCAATGACCGTATAACCCCTTTTTCTGAGCTCGCGGTTCGTATGACGGTGCTGCGGCAGGCTGATAATTGTCTGATTGCCGATTGACAGGATATTCGGGCCGAGCGTGAATTGCTCTTCTTCAGGCACTTCTATCATCTCAAAACGTTCGGCGAGAAGATCAATTTCTTTCTGCCGCAAGCCATTTTTGCAGTATAGCGCTTCCGTTTCCGAGATCATATTAAATACACAGTCCAAATGTAAGAAATCCTCCTTGAGAGGGATCGGCACAACAGTCATCTCCGGCAGCGCCTCCCGCAGCTCGCGGACAGCCGCTTTATCCGTACGCTTGCTCAGCCCGGCGTAAACGGTGCCGTCTGCGATCAAGATGTCGCCGCCTTCAATGTTCGCTTTTTTCAGTCGCGTATAAGGGATTTTCTTATCGTCAAGCAGGTCTTGAAACACTTTTTCTTCTCCCTGCCGGACTGAAGCCGCCATGTTTGAAATAAACGCTGTCTCGCCTAAGACAAATCCGATATCCCGGGTGAATACCTGCTCAGGCAAAGCGGGATCGGCAGGCAGCAGGACGACTTCAATCTGATGAGATCTTAAAATGTCAATAAACTCACTATGCTGTTTGAGGGCAACGGGAATGTTAATATTTTCTTGTTTGAAATGTTTCTGCGTTCCGTTAATAATATCCTTGATGGTCATGTGTTCCGGCCGGCATAAGATGACTGTCTGCAAAGCATCAAACTCACTGCGGCAAGCCGGTTTCCGCGTGGATTTGGGAATGGATACGTCCATGTGATATCCTCCTATCGGTATTCAATGTGCGTTTATTATTCCCGGATGTGATGAATAATGAAACATACCTGATAGAATATCTAACCAACTTAATATTTAAAATTTTAGACAAAACGATCAAAGTATTGTTTAATAGGGTACAGATGAAATGTCAAAACGACCAGACACCAAAGGGGAGTTTAAATAATATGAAGTTTCCAGAATCAAGATTTTGCAAAGAAACAAGGGTTGTCAAGACAAGCAGGGTTTTTCCGCTTGATACGAATAATCACAATACGCTGTTTGGCGGAAAGCTGATGAGCTATATTGATGATATCGCTTCAATTTCCGCGGCCCGCCACTGCCGATGTGAAACAGTCACGGCCTCAATGGATTCTGTGGATTTTTTGCGCCCGATCGGCCAACAGGATTCCGTATGCCTTGAATCCTACGTCACATGGGTCGGCACATCGTCTATGGAGGTGTTTGTCAAAGTCATTAAAGAACATCTGATGACGGGTGAACGCGAGCTTGCGGCAACGTCGTTTCTGACATTCGTCGCGCTCGATTCAAACGGGAAATCGGTGCCCGTTCCGCGGATCGTGCCGGAAACCGAGGAAGAAATCATGCTTCACAATACGGCCGTTCAGCGCGCCGGAGAACGAAAAAACCGCTTAAAACACAGCAAGGCCCTGGCCGAGGCGCTCGGAACAGATAAACCTTGGTAATCGTCAAACCGCTTTTTTTAAAAGCGGTTTTTTTATGCTGAAAAAGGACTTTTCCTGCCGGGTCCATAATTTATTACAGGGAAAGGAGACGTGGCGTGCATGATGAAACATAAGTCTTCCGGCACCATCCTGACAACCGGGCGTATCCGTCTGCGGACTATGCGGGATGACGATGAAGACAATTTGTACGGGCTGTTTACCGACAGAGAGGTCATGAAATATTATCCTTCTCTTAAAAGCAGACGGGAAACGAAGGAATGGATTGCCTGGAACAAACGATTGGCCGCAGGATACGGCGTCAGTCTTTGGATCGCAGAGGATAAAGTGACGGGCGCATTTCTCGGTCAATGCGGAATCGTTCCGCAGACGGTAAACGGAAACACTTTGATGGAAATCGGCTATATGTTTGCCCGCTGCCGCTGGGGCTGCGGCTATGCGACAGAGGCGGCGAACGCCTGTCTGGACTACGGTTTTCATACGCAGCAATACGGACGCATAGCGGCGCTGATTGATCCGGAAAATGCTGCCTCCGTCCGCGTCGCGGAAAAAATCGGCATGGTGCCCGGTGAGACCGTTACCAAATGGGAGAGGCGGCTGACGGTATTTGACATCACATCTGACGTTGAACGTTTCGGCGAAATGTAGTATGATACGAACAGACATGTTTTCTAGGGTTCCGCATGTTCATACATGGCCTGGTCCGAGAGAAAACACATATGCGGACATATCCCGCATATGCACACGGAGGGAAAAAAGCCCGGGAGAGTCAATCTCATGTGAGACGACTATTCCGGGCTTTTTGTATTGCCCGGAAACAGAAAGGATGAAGAACATGAAATGGGGTTTAGTGGTCATAGCGGCCGTATTTGAAGTGGTATGGGTCACCGGCCTGAAACATGCTGATTCGGCACTGACGTGGGGCGGCACGATTACGGGAATCATCATCAGTTTTTATCTATTAATCAAGGCGACGGACAGCCTGCCCGTAGGAACGGTATATGCGGTCTTTACCGGACTCGGGACAGCGGGCACCGTGCTCAGTGAAATCCTGCTTTTCAAAGAACAGGCCGATCCGGTAAAAATCGTGCTGATCGGCGTTTTGCTGATCGGTGTCATCGGATTAAAGCTGGTCACACAGGATAAGCCTGAGACGAAGGAGGAGAAGGCGTAATGCATTGGATAAGTCTGATAGCCGCGGGTCTTTGTGAAATGCTCGGGGTCATTTTAATGAATCAATTTCAAAAAGAAAAGAAAGTCAAGTGGATTCTCTTCATAATCGTCGGCTTTGCGGCTTCTTTTTCCCTGCTTTCTTATGCGATGGAGACGATTGCGATGGGCACGGCCTATGCGATCTGGACCGGTATCGGCACGGCGGGCGGCGCTTTAGCCGGCATTCTTTTCTACGGCGAGCAGAAGGATGCGAAGCGCATCTTTTTCATTGCGCTTATTTTGTGCGCAGCCGTAGGGCTGAAAATTCTTTCGTAAATTGATTTTTATCAAATTTTCAGTATAATCTATAATAAGTTACGAATTATGAAGATACGAGGGATTAAAACAGATGAATTCATATATGACACAGCGGCTGAAAGAATACCGCCGCGGTAATGAGGAAAAAGGGCGCCTGCTTGTCAGCTGCCCCGATCAGCCGGGAATTGTATCGGCTGTTTCCGCGTTTTTGTTTGAACACGGCGCGAATATTATTGAATCAAATCAATATACGACTGACCCTGAAGGCGGACGTTTTTTTCTCAGGATCGAATTCGACTGCAAGGGCATTCGTGAGAAAAAGGAGGATTTACAGCAGGCGTTCGCCTCAATCGCCCAGACATTCGGCATGACATGGAGCCTCTCTCTGGCAAGTGAGCTGAAGCGAGTGGCGATCTTTGTATCCAAAGAGCTGCACTGCCTTCATGAACTGATTTGGGAATGGCAAAGCGGCAATATGATGGCCGAAATTGCGGTCGTCATCAGCAACCATGAAGAGGCGAAAGAAGTGGTCGAGCCGCTGAATATTCCGTTCCATTACATGAAAGCTAACAAAGACATCCGCGCTGAAGTGGAGCGGCGCCAGCTTGAACTGCTGGAGCAGTATAAGATTGATGTGATCGTTCTTGCCCGCTACATGCAGATTTTGACGTCTGATTTTGTATCTGCCCATCCGAATCGGATTATTAACATCCACCATTCATTTCTGCCGGCCTTTATCGGCGCTAATCCGTATAAACGGGCTTATGAGCGCGGAGTGAAATTAATCGGCGCGACCTCTCACTATGTGACGGACGACCTTGACGAAGGGCCGATTATTGAACAGGATATTGAACGCGTCGATCACAGAGATCACGCAGAGGATCTGAAGAATATCGGCAGAACGATTGAGCGGAGCGTGTTGGCAAGAGCCGTAAAATGGCATCTGGAAGACCGTGTCATCGTTCACGGAAACAAAACGATCGTATTTAATTAATGACGGTCCGCCGGGGAGGCGGGCTGTTTTTTATGGATGAAAATGTCTTGACAAGAACCTGTTTTCTTTGCATAATATAAAAAAATCATTGAGCGTTGAAGAGGATCAGTACGCAGAACTTTCTGTGACAGAGAGCAAAATGGCCCGCTGAAACATTTTGCCGCATGAAACCTGCCGAACCTGCCTTGGAGTCCTGAGGGGAAAACTCAGGCGCGATACCTGGCGTTACAGGAAAGCGGGACGCGTGAAAAACGCGTTCAAACAAGGTGGTACCACGGAAAGCCCATTTCGTCCTTATTTTTCAGGACGGAATGGGCTTTTTTTATTGACGAGAGCCGGTTTGGATTGATTGCCACGGAGGAGAAACGATGAAAAAACAAAGAATTGTTGTGAAAATCGGGAGCAGCTCGCTCACCAACAGTAACGGAAGTATTGATGAAGCAAAAATCAAGGAACATACGGAAGCCATTTCTTTATTAAAAGAAAACGGGCATGAAGTGATCCTCATTACCTCAGGCGCGGTGGCAGCGGGTTTTTCCGCTCTCGGCTATCCGTCGCGACCCGTTACGATAAAAGGAAAACAGGCAGCTGCCGCAGTCGGCCAGACGCTTTTAATGCAGCAATATATGGACCATTTAAAAGGATACGGTCTGACGCCGGCACAAATTTTATTAACAAGAAATGATTTCTCAAAAAGAGAGCGGTACAGAAATGCCTATGCCACTGTAATGGAACTGTTGGAGCGCGGCGTCGTGCCGATTATTAATGAGAATGATTCCACATCAGTCGAAGAGCTGACGTTCGGTGATAACGACATGCTGTCGGCGCTTGTAAGCGGTTTGATTCATGCAGACCAATTAATGATTCTCACAGACATTAACGGGCTGTACGATGCCAATCCGAATGAAAACCCGGACGCAAAGCGGTTTGACTATCTGAATGACATCACACCTGAATTGCTCGGATATGCCGGGTCAGCAGGCTCAAAGGTCGGCACCGGAGGCATGAAGTCAAAACTTCTCGCCGCTCAGACCGCATTGTCGCTCGGGGTGAAGGTGTTTATCGGAACCGGCTCCGGACGTGAAAAACTGATGGTGATTTTAAACGGAAAAGGCGACGGCACTTATATCGGCGATAAAGACCTGTCCTCAGTGAATAATACACGGCAATGGATCATGTTTCATTCTCCGATATCAGGGGAAATCATCATTGATGGGGGAGCGGAGCAGGCGATGATCCATAACGGGTCAAGTCTCCTCCCGGCCGGCGTCGCCGATGTCTGCGGCAGTTTTCCGAAAGGAGCCGTAGTGGAAGTCAGAGGGCCCGGCGGCATTATCGGCAAAGGGCAGACGCAGTACTCATCCGATGAAATTTTAGAAGCCAAAGGGAAGCGGAGCGACCAGCTTTCAGGAACGAAGCAGGTGGAAGTGATTCACAGAGATGATTGGGTGAATTTATTTGACGAGGGGGAACACGAATGAGTGAAGTATTGCAAAAAGCAGCTTTGGCAAAAGAAGCGGCTGCCGAAATGGTCATGAAAACGACGGCTGAAAAAAATGAAGCGCTCCAATGTATTGCAGACGGACTCAGAAATGAACGCCGGCTTATTTTAACAGAGAATCAGAAAGATATTGAAGCGGGACGGAACAGAGGACTGACAGCTGACATTATTGACAGGCTGACGCTTGATGAAAAACGCCTGCTCGATATCGCGGACGCCGTGGAACTGCTAATCGGTCTTGAAGATCCCGTCGGTGAATCATTGGAGACCATTCAAAAAGAGAATGGATTATCTATTGAAAAGATCCGCGTGCCCCTCGGAGTAGTGGGCATGATCTATGAGGCCAGACCGAACGTTACCGTAGACGCGGCCACACTCTGCCTGAAAACCGGAAACGCGGTTGTGCTCAGAGGAAGTTCTTCCGCCATCCACAGCAACATAGCGCTTGTCAATGTGATGAAACGCGCACTGGGGCTGTCAAAGCTTCCGATTGATGCCGTTCAGCTCATCGAAGATACAAGCAAAGAAACCGCCAAACAGCTCTTTACATTAAATGACGGGCTGGATGTATTGATCCCGCGCGGCGGTAAAAATTTAATTGATCTTGTGGTCAGGGAATCAACCGTACCCGTTTTAGAAACCGGAGCGGGCAATTGCCACGTGTACATAGATGAGTCAGCAGATCCCCTTATGGCAAGCGAGGTCGTCATCAACGCCAAAACACAGCGTCCTTCGGTCTGCAATGCGATTGAATCTCTTCTGATTCATGAAAAATGGGCCGAAGAACACGGACGAAAGCTGCTGAATCAGCTGACAGAAAAAGGGGTTGAGCTCCGAGGAGACCAGGTGATTTGCGGACTGGAGCCTCAAGCGAAACAAGCAGAAGAAGCCGATTGGGGAGCGGAGTACCTGGCGCCGATTCTCAGTGTAAAAACGGTGCAGGACGTACAGGAGGCGGTCCGCCACATTCAGCAGTACGGCACAAACCATTCAGAAGCCATTCTGACGGAGAACGCCGAGCATGCGGCTTACTTCCAGACCGCCGTTGACGCCGCCGCCGTGTATCATAATGCTTCAACCCGGTTTACGGACGGTTTTGAATTCGGATACGGAGCCGAGATCGGCATCAGCACGCAAAAGCTTCACGCGAGAGGGCCGATGGGACTTCCGGCGTTAACATCTACAAAAATCATCATCAAAGGAAACGGACAAATCCGGGTATAATCTTTTAAGCTTATCCTTCAAAAAGGGTAAGCTTTTTTTATGCGGAAAGATTGACGGTTTCCATTATATTTCGTAAAATTAAATTGTACACAATATAATAGAGGTGAATTTATATGACAAAACCATTATTTACTGCAACCGTTTCAGCCGCAGGCGGACGTGAAGGGAAAGTCACGTCTTCTGACGGGGTGCTGAATCTTGATGTTGCCATGCCGGGAACGCCAAGAGCAAAAAAGCTCGAACAAGCCACAAACCCTGAACAGCTGTTTGCCGCAGGATATTCAGCCTGCTTTGACAGCGCTCTTCAACTCGTAGCAAGAAAAGAGCGTCTGAGTATTGAAACAGAGGTCACTGCGCATGTCAGTCTGCTGAAAGATGAAAGCGACCAAGGATATAAACTCGGCGTCACCCTTGAGGTCAAAGCTTCCGGCATTGAGAAACAGGAGCTTGAAGCCCTTATCCAAAAAGCGCACGGTGTGTGCCCGTATTCAAAAGCGACAGCGGGAAATATTGAAGTGAAGCTTCTGGCAGCAGAATAAAAATAAGGATGCCCATTCGGGGCATCCTTATTTTTTGCCGTGCAGCGTTTTCAAAACCTCATAAAGCGACTGTTTTACCTGCTTTAATTCCTCTTTTGACAGTCCCGTCTGTTCCAGCATGGCAATGGGGATATCCGCCGCTGTATTCTGCAAGGCCCGTCCTTCATCTGTGAGCCTGATCGTCACGGATCGCTCGTCTTCAGCCGACCGCTTTCTCATGATGATTCCGTGCTGCTCCATCCGTTTCAGCATCGGTGTCAGCGTTCCGGAATCCAGGTGCAAAAGCTCACCCATCCGTTTCACATTCAGTTCTTCGTGCTCCCATAATAAAAGCAGCGCCAAATACTGGGGATAAGTTACGTTGAGCTTATCAAGCAGCGGTTTGTACCGTTTCGTCATTTCCCTTGAGCTTGCGTACAGCAAAAAACAAAGCTGATTCTCCAGTTTCATATGTTCAAAATCTTTTTCTGCCATTACTTCTTTCACCAACTCTTTTTTGTTAACGTTACCCCTATTGTAGCCGAAAAACGGCCCATTTCCTATTGCAATCATGTTTAAAAATATGAGCAGGGGCAATATATACAGTAAGTACAATGAGGAGGCTGATAATAATGGCATTATTTACTTCAAAAGCGACCGCAGTCGGCGGACGAGCAGGACATATTAAATCCGAAGACGGGGTGCTGGACTTTGACATCATCATGCCGAATGCAAAAAAAGACGGAGAAACCGGCACAAACCCTGAACAGCTCTTTGCGGCAGGATATGCTGCCTGCTTCGGGGGAGCGCTTGAACTCGCCGCCCAAAAACAAAAAATCGACATGACCTCTGAAATTGAAGGACAGGTCAGCCTTTTAAAAGATGAGAGTGACGGGGGTTACAAAATCGGCGTAACGCTCGTCATTGATACAAAAGATCTTGATAAAGAAACGGCGGAGAAGCTGGTGCACGCCGCTCACGAGTTCTGTCCGTATTCAAAAGCAACAAGAGGAAATGTAGACGTCAAACTTGAATTGAAATAAAGAAACGAACGAATATCCCGGATTTCATATCCGGGATATTTTATTAACGAAAACATCAGTAATGATCTCTTCTCTCCCGGAATAAGAATACGATATAGCACTTTTGCATAATGACACCAAGAGAAAAGAGGGAGAAATCGATGACTCTTCCAAACATACCGAACATCACCCCCGACATTACACTCTCCAGATGTGAGACCCTGAACCTCCTTCTTTCATCCGTGGCTATGGAAGAAATCGGACTATCCCATATTCTGCAGGCGGAAGCGGAAAGGATTCAAATGTTTCTCAGCGCTTCCGGCGATCCCTCCTTAGGGGAATTATCATCAATCAATAGAAGCACTGAACGGCTCCTGCGCACCGTCATGAAATCACAACTCCTTTTGCAGACGAAGCTTGAAGACATTATCTACTTACAGGATGCTGAAGCCTGTATAGACCCGGACGATCCAAGTAATCCGAGTGATCCAGGCGATCCTGATGACCCGTGGAATCCGGACGACCCAAGTAATCCGAGTGATCCCGGTGATCCTGATGACCCGTGGAATCCGGACGACCCAAGTAATCCGAGTGATCCGGGCGATCCTGATGACCCGTGGAATCCGGACGATCCCAGTGATCCGGAAGATCCGTGTGACGACCTGTTTTACGGCCGTATTGGCTGCTGTGAGTGCGGGGATTGTGAGGACTGCGATTGGAAGAAAAAAGGCGGGGAGCGTTCATAAAAAAAGAGACGGGTGAAGCATATGCCGTATCCGAGCATCTCAAAAGCGAAACAGACATCTTTTGAAGCCTTGCATTGTCTCACGATGGCGCTGTTAAATATATTATCTGTGACCGTGGATAAAAGAAGGGGTTCAAATTACAAAGAAGAAATCAGGCTGTTCTCCGCATTGTGCCGCTGGCAGATGGAAACAGGCGGCCGGCTGTTTTTAATGATCAGCTTGGAAGAAGAACAGAAGCAGATGTATGCGCGGCACTTTCATGAAATGAAGACAGTGACGGAACGAACGAAAAAATTCATTTGTGAAAGCCCGCGCGAATTCCGGGCGCATCCCATTACGAAGCGGGCTGTCAGGCAGCTTCAGGAATGGGATGCAGAATCAACTGCCGAACCTGCCGTCAGATGGGTGCGGCCTGTCATCATAACGATGAACGGCACTCCTGGACGGCCTTGGTTCAATCAACAACTCCAAAATCGGGAAAGGTGAGAAAATGAGCGGAAATGCTGAATGTAAACTGACTCTTTGCATGATTGTGAAAAACGAGGAGAGATATATCTCCCGTTGTTTATCAAGTGTACAAGACATTGCTGATGAGATCGTCATCGCAGACACCGGATCACAAGATAATACAAAAGATATATGCAAAAGCTTTCAGGCAAGAGTGTTTGGTTTCGAATGGGAGAATGATTTCGCAAAGGCCAGAAATTACGCCCTGCAGCATGCCGAAGGGGATTGGATATTAGTGCTTGACGCGGATGAAGAGCTCGATCAGGAGACGGGCCGTTTTTTAACTTCGCTGCTTCATGACGGATTACCGAGCCGGGGACTTTTGAAAATCATCAATTATACGGGGAAGCAGCTCGATGAAAACGAAGCGTTTGAAAGCATGCAGCCGAGGCTGTTCCGCAATCATAAAGGCCTTCTGTATCAAGGCAGAATTCACGAGAATATCTCGGCTCCCAATGAGGAAGAAAACAATGCTTTTTTCACGCTCCCATGTGTGATTCATCACTACGGCTACTTGGAGCAGGAAGAAAAAATCAAACAAAAACATAAACGGAATATCAGCATATTAAATGAAGAACTTTCAGAGGAAAATCCTGATCCGTGGCTAGTCTATCATCTGGCAAGTGAATGTTACAGAATAAAAGACTATGAAAAAGCATTACATCTTGTCAACGGCTCAATATTTCAATTTTTAAGTGAGAAACGAATGCCTCCGTCTCTTCTGTATTTTCTAAAATATACAATATTGCTTGAGCTCAAGCGATATGAAGAAGCCGAACAAGGGATTCAAAAAGTGCTCAAGCTTTATCCTGATTACAGCAATCTTCATTATTATAAAGGCCTTGTATTATATCATTTGGAAAAGTACAGAGCGGCAATCAAAGCATTTGAAGCCGGAACGCAGGTTGAAGGAGAAAACGCTGATCACTTCATTTTAAAAGGTGCCGCCGATTTCAGAGCTTTTTATTATATGGCGAAATGCCATGCTGCATTAAACCATGATATGACGGCCATCGCTTACGCCAAAAAATCCGTAAAATTCAATCCGCAATTTAAACCCGCGCAAGAACTTCTGTCTCAATTAAAAAAGGATCAGCGGACAAACGCCTGATCCTTTTTTTGCATGTTCCATTAAGATAATCGAATAATGTTTAAAGCTGCGCCGGCACTTCCTCTAAGCAATGTGGCCGCACCCAATAATCCGAACAGCTGGAGCTGAATGGTGCTGCCTGCTGTCAAAGTCACAATAAAGGAGTTATTGAAGCTTGCCAAAGACGCGACCGGGGCAATAATCGAACTTGCAGCCGGAGTGCCGTTGATTAAGATGCGCGAACTTACTAGCAGGCCGGCCGTTAAATTAATATGGTAGGAAATATAGTACCGTCCTGCCGGAGCAACGGTGAATACAGTATTTGCGGCATTAGCGGTAATATCCGCTGAGAGGTTTTGTTCATTCGGTAAGGAAATGTCCGTGCCGCCGACAATAACTGCGACAACACCGCCGCCCGTATTGCTCGCATAGCCGGAAGTGGCTGTCAGACTTGTTCCGGTGCTTCCCGGAGGCCCTGTAATGCCGGTAGCCCCGGTAACTCCGGTCGGTCCTGTGGAGCCAGTAGCGCCGGTGCTTCCCGCCGCAGCTAAAAGTGTATAGTCAGCTGAGGTTTCAGGGGTTCCCGACGGGCTGTTTACGTTTGCGACATAAGAGCTGCCGTTATACAAGACAACCTGTCCGGTCGTGTAAGTAGGGGCGATCAGCGGATTAAAAGCAACAATCCCTTGAAGACCCGCACCCGTGACCCCCGTCGGCCCGGTCGGTCCTGTTGGCCCCGTCGCTCCGGCTGGTCCCGTCGGCCCCGTGGCACCAGTCGGTCCCGCCAGTGTAGGGATATTTGAGATACTGTCCAATTTTGAACCGAGAAGGAGCTCCTGTTTCATTAAGCTGTCAAGCGTATCCCGGACGCTCTCATTCAGGTTAAGAATATCCGCAAGACTTGACGGGGGTCCTGTTAATCCGGGGATCGTTCCGAGCGCGTATTGGATTTTTTCCCCTTCCGCATTCAGAATATGTGCCATTCCCAGCTCTTCCATAGCAATTGACGAAAGAAGAAGGTTAATGGTATCGTCTCTGGACAGTGTAACGACAGGGGTGATATTGGGCATATTAGGCTGTGACACAATGTCCCTCCTTATGAGTTGGCTGAAAATCATTTTATTGCGAACAAAGTTCCCCCAAAATGAGCGTAAGCAGTACTGTATCATTATATTCACTGATTCTGTCCAAGTTTCTGAACGAATTCTCTTCATTAATTTCATCATATATGAAGGAAATACTTTAAATATAGAGAAAATACATCGCACAGCATTCACAAAATCGGTCAAAATGACAGCGGGACATGTGATCGTCTATAAAGCGATGGCTATATATCTTGTGCGTTTCCTGCAAAAACGCTCTTTTTCATTTCAAGTTTTCTGTATAAAAGGGCGAGAAGCATGGACGGTATCGTACAAACAATCATTCCGATAAAGGCATACCGGGGTTCAATTTCATATAAAAAACCTCCGAAAATAGTAAATACCGCAGTGCTCCAGCTGAGAGCAAGCGCTGAATATATACCTTGGGCTTTCGGGATTTGCGCGGGTGAAATATTTTTAATTAAGTATTTCATAAATGCATAGTGTCCCATCGCGAATGAACAGGCATGCAGCGTCTGCGCAAGACAGAAAATGATGACATGCGGAAAGGCAAATACGAGTATCCAGCGTACGGTAGCACCAAGCGCCGCCAGGGCGAGCAAAGAGCCTGCCGTAAATTGATGAAAGTATCGGTCAGCGATTGCAAAGAAAATAATCTCCGCGATAACGGCGATGTTGATGATGATTCCGATGGCATATGCGGGCGCATCGATTTCCTGCAAAAAGAGATAACCGTAATTGTAGTAAGATGCATGTGCCGCCTGCAGTAAGATAACGATTGCGAGCACCAGACCGAAATATTTGATGCGGAATAAGGCAAACATGCCCTCTTTTCTTGCGCGGTCTGTTTCCGGCCGTTTTGAAAGAACAGCTGGCGCATGCATAAAGCTTAGGGATGTGAATATCAGGGCGCCCAAAAGCAGTGCCCATAAAATCGCTTGGTCTCCGAATATACCTGTAAAGACGGACAGGATGACGCCGGCTGAAACAAAACCCGCGGATCCCCACTGTCGGCTAGTCCCATAAGCCTTTAATTCGTTATGCTGTACAAGGACGCCGCAAGCGCTGTCTAAAGCAGGCATTAAAGCCGGGTAAAACACATGCAGCACTAATGTGACAAGAAGCAGGCTTTGAAAAGAATCAGCGGGAATATAACATAAAAGTGCGAGAAGCGTCCCGATTCTGGCGCCGTTTAATAAGGCTTTGCTGCTGAATTTTCCTGATAAATAAGGGAAGAAAAATAATGTGGAAATCCCTCTTGCCGCCAGGCCCAGACTCATAATGAAACTGGCTTCGGATACGGAAACCCCTTTTATATGCACCATCCATCCCGTCCAATAGGGCAGAAAAACACCCCATGTCATAAAAAAACTAAAAAAATGAAGACTCATCCAGCGATATGCTTTCATTCCCGTTCCTCCTTTAATTGGCATGTTATCATGTAAGGACATAAAGACAATATGAGATATCTCATATTTTTGGGGTGGACGATGGAAATTTATAAAGGCGAGAAAAAGCGGCATCAGTTAAAAAAACACTCAATCGCGCATTTATTCTCTTTCCCCGCTGAAGAGTTTATGGAAGTGCGCGAATATGAGCGGGACGAATGGATTATTCAAGAGGGCAGGAGGCCTGACTTCCTGTTTTACGTGATTGAAGGAAAAGCGAAAATATATGTAACCCACCAAAACGGGAAAGTTTCTTTAATTAATTTTATCAACAAAAATGATTACATCGGAGAGATGGAACTATTACATGAAGTGTATTACACAAAAGGAATTCAAGCCTCAGCGAAGACTGTTTGTTTTGTTCTGCCTATTTACCGCTGCCGCGCGCAATTGCTGCAGGATGCGAAATTCCTGCGTGAGCTGGCTAAGTTTTTAAGTGCTAAGGCAACGCTTATGGCTTCGAAATATTCACAAAGTCTGGCGTTCCCGCTTGAAAACCGGCTTGCTGATTTTATTTTGCAGACGGCTTATAAAGGGGTTTATAAAGAGAAGCACGTAACGGTCTGTGATTATTTGGGTGTATCTTACCGTCATCTCTTGCATGTGCTGACGCAATTCTGCCAAAAAGGGTATTTGCAAAAAGAGGGGCGGGGCTATCAAATTAAGCAGTATGATTCATTGTATGAACTTGCAGAAGCGCTGCAGAATAAGTAGCACGCCCAGAAAAAACAGCCACCCGCAATTTACGGATGGCTGTTTTCATTATACAAGCTGAGCTTGTTTTTTTCGTGCCTGTTTCGCGGCGTCGACCATATTTTTTAATGCCGCAACGGTTTCTTCCTGCTGTCTTGTTTTCAGTCCGCAGTCCGGGTTTACCCAGAAGCGGTCAGTCGGACACACCTCAAGCGCGTCATCAATAATTTGATAGATTTCTTCAGTTGCCGGCACACGCGGGCTGTGAATGTCGTATACACCGAGTCCGAGGCCTTTCACGTAAGGATGTTCTTTCAGGTACTCTAAAAATCCTCCGTGGCTTCTGCTGTGTTCGATTGTAATGACATCCGCGTCAAGATCATTGATCGTATCTACGATATCTTCAAAGTTGCTGTAACACATATGCGTATGAATCTGCGTCTCATTTTGCACAGAAGACGTCGTTAACCGGAATGCTTCTGCGGCCCAAGTTAAATATTCATCCCAATCCTGCGTTTTTAACGGCAGTCCTTCGCGGAGCGCGGGTTCATCCACTTGGATAATTTGAATACCGGCATCTTCAAGCGCTTTTACTTCTTTTCTGAGGGCAAGCCCGATCTGGAAGGCGATTTCTTTTCTTGAAATATCCACACGCGGGAATGACCAGTTTAAGATGGTGACAGGTCCCGTCAGCATGCCTTTCATGTGTTTTTCCGTCAGCGATTGGGCGTAGACCGTATCTTTTACCGTCATCGGTTCGATAAATTCGACATCTCCGAAAATAACAGGCGGACGTACGCAGCGTGAACCGTAAGACTGGACCCATGCATATTTCGTAAAGGCGAATCCGGCCAGCTTTTCACCGAAGTATTCCACCATGTCCGTCCGCTCAAATTCTCCGTGAACGAGCACGTCTAAGCCGATTTCTTCCTGAATGTCAACCCAGCGCTTCGTTTCCGCATTAATAAAGGCTTGGTACTGTTCATCCGTCCAATCTTTTTTCCGCCATTTTTGCCGTGCGCTCCGCACCTCGGCAGATTGAGGGAAGCTTCCGATTGTCGTCGTCGGCAGAAGGGGAAGACCGAGTGATTCATTCTGCAGCGCCAATCGTTCTTCAAAGCTTGCCGGACGGGAGAAATCTTTTTCCGTCAGCTGATTCAGCTCTTCTTTTTGAGCGGAGTTCGCTCCTGTTGCGAATGCTTTTAAAGCCTTAAGTGCCGCTTTTGATTCTTCGATCTGCTCACTGACGGCCGCTTTGCCGGACAGAAGCCCTTCTTTTAAGACGCCGAGTTCCGCCAGTTTTTCTTTAGCGTATGACAGGCCGTTCAGCAAATCCTTTTCAAGATGCTCGTCAGGGTGTTTCGCCACCGGCACGTGCAGAAGGCTGCTTGAAGGCTGAATCCATAACTCCTCAACATCAGCGTGGCTGAGGATATCCAAAGCCGCATCAAGGCGTTCTTCTACATCGATTTTCCAAATGTTCCGGCCGTCGACCACACCGGCTGCCAGCACTTTATCTTTCGGGAAGCCGTGCTTTTTCAATTGCTCAAGGTTTCTGCCTTTATCATGCACGAAATCAAGTCCGATTCCCTGTACGGGATAAGAAACGAGTTCTTCATATGCATCAACCGAATCGAAGTATGTCTGCAGGAGGACATTCAGCCCTGAAAGCTCTTTTGTGATCGCTTCATAGAGGTCTTTGGCGGCGCGGACGTCTTCAGAGGAAGCTGTCACAAGGGCAGGCTCATCAATCTGAACCCATTTGACGCCTTCAGCTTCAAGCTCTTTCAGCAGCTGCACATAAAGAGGAACAAGGCGTTTTTGAATCGCTTTCGCTTCTGATTCTTCGTATCCTTTCGCAAGCGTGACGAATGTATACGGACCGACGATGACAGGTTTCGTTTCCGCTCCGAATTCTTCTTTGATCCGGCGGTAGTCGTCAAGCTGTTTGTTTCTCGTCAGACGGAATTCAATGCTTTCGTCATATTCAGGAACGATGTAATGGTAGTTGGTATTGAACCATTTCGTCATTTCACTGGAAACGGCGTCTTTTACACCGCGGGCAATCGCAAAGTATGTATCAACGGGATCCGTGATGCTGCGGAATCTTTCCGGAATCCAGTTAAAGCTGACGGCGGTATCAAGCACATGATCATAATGAGTGAAATCAGAGACCGGCACGATATCGATATGTTGGTCAAGCTGTGTTTTGACAGCTGATAAGAATAAGCCGTCAAGCTCTTTAAGAAACGTTTCTTTATCAGTGTTTCCTTTCCAATAAGCCTCAAGTGCTTTTTTCCATTCTCTGTTCAAGCCGATTCTCGGAAAACCGAGGTTCGAAGTTTTGATTGTTGTCATTAAGTCTCCTCCTTTAAGTGAGATGTAACAAAAAAGCCTCTTTCTCATGAGAGAAAGAGGCTTTAACTTCAAAATGCAAGCCTCTCTTATCTCTCAGATCACGTCTGATGGAATTAGCACCGTGCCTTATGAGACAATCGTCTCGGCGCAAAAATCACGCGCCCCATTTCACAATGGAATTACGGTCGGTTGCTGTTGGGGTCAAAAGGCCAATCCCTCGCCCAACTCTCGATAAGAGAAAGTATTTCAATTTTTTTGAAAAGTTACATCATTTGTTGGTTATCTTATCAGCTTATTCAGATCACTGTCAATAGAAAATCTCACAATTTAAAAATTGGTGATGTGACAAACTGATCAATCATTATACGAGAAAAATATCAGAAAGACAGCAGCTGTGCCTGTTCGGCTCTTTCCATCAGCACTTCAGGCGCGTCTAAATATAGAAATCCGTTCCCGGCCAATGTTTTGGCGATGTCCAAAGGAAGGGTCCGCCGCACGAGCTGGGCGTAGACTTCAGCCTCAGAAAGCGTCCGCTGAAACGCGTCCTGTTCAAGCCCTTTTATTAAGGCAAGCGCTCCGCTCACATGCGGGGCGGCCATTGAAGTGCCCGTCAGCTTCCCGTATTTATGGTTGGGAAGGGTGGAGAGAATATTTTCTCCCGGAGCCACCAGGTCAATCTCTTTATTGGCGTTTGAAAATTCAGACGATTTACGGGCGATTGAGACTGATCCGACTGCGATCACTTCGTTGTAAGCGGCCGGATACGACAGTTCCTCTGTACGCTCGTCTCCGTCGCCTTCGTTTCCTGCCGCGCAAACGACCAGAACACCGCTTTTTACCGCATTTGTGACCGCTTCTTTCAGTTCAGGCACATCGCTTGGCCCGCCGAGTGACATGGAAATAATGTCCGCCTTTTGTTCAACGGCGTAGTTGATGCCGTTAATAATCCATTCGTATTTGCCGCTGCCGTTTTTCCCGCCGAGAACTTTAACGATTAAAAGGCTTGCTTCCGGCGCGACACCCGAAATTCCGCCGTTTGAATCATTGGCTGCAATCGTTCCGGAAACGTGTGTCCCGTGTCCGTTGTAATCGGAAATCACGTCTTCTTTGCCTCCGTCATCATCGGTGAAGTTTTTCCCGCCGACAATCCGGTCTTTCAAATCAGGATGATTGATGTCGCAGCCTGTGTCAAGCACCGCGATTTTAATATCCTTGCCTTTAAACCCTTTTGCCCACAACTCTGGCGCCTTAATCACTTTAATCCCCTCAGGAAGCTCGTTCACATCCATGATCTGTTCATCCGTGACATAAGGAATCAAATGCATTTCACCATTCATAAAAAAGCCCTCCTTTTTTATGCTTGCGAGTGGATACAAGGGTGTTGCTACTATTTTATGGCAGAGCATGCCGGCCGGAAAGAGTCATTTGAAGCATTTTCATAAAAAAGGCGTAATCTATCGGACTAAAAAATTTCAAATAAATGGATAGTTTGACAGCTTTCATTTTCATTCATGACCCGCTGACGCTATAATTGGAAATGGGAAAGGAGAAGAGAGATGAAGATAAATGAAGCGTTATACAGCTATTTTTCAGAACAAGTGGATCAAATTGCGAAAGAGTGGATCGAAACGATGGAAGATTCGGATCCGAATTCGATTTATTCTTTGACAAATCCCGTCATCACAGAAGAACTGACGGAGCAGGATAAAGAATTTTACCGGCATATTAATAAAATGTATATCATGCCGGAAAAAGAATTTTTAGAAGAATTCGAGCGGTGGGTGATTGAGCTTGCGAAAGACCAGAAGCATCTGGATACTCCCGTCCAGTATGTGGTCCGTGAATTCATGAGAAACCGGAGACTATACATCAGTTATTATGATGCGTTTGCCGATAAACATGAATCTTCGTTTGCCGAGGGAGAAAGGAAGAAATGGGAGAATTTAATTGCACAAGTATTTGATTTTACGATTTACACGTTTGTCGATCATACTGAGCATAACTCAAAAATGCAGCTGAATGCGCAAAGAGAAATGATTTTGGAGTTAAGCTCGCCGGTTATCACGCTGAGCAAACGGACGGCGCTGCTGCCGCTTGTCGGCGATATTGACACGGAGCGCGCCAAATTCATTCTTGAAAATACGCTGAGCACATGTGCAAAACGGCTGATTGAACATCTGTTAATTGACCTGTCGGGTGTAGTGGTTGTCGATACGATGGTGGCGCATCAGATTTTTAAATTAATTGAGGCGCTGAAATTGATCGGCGTCACGTCCACTTTATCCGGAATCAGGCCGGAAATTGCTCAAACCGCCGTACAGCTCGGCATTAATTTCTCAGAGATTACGGTCAAGTCCAATCTCGCTCAGGCTCTCAATTATCATCAATAACATACATAACAAAACAGGCTGCCGAATCACTCCGGCGGCCTGTTTTTATACAAACAACAATGAAATGAGCCAGCTTGCGCCGAATAACAGAAGCACGAGCAGGAAAAAGCACCAGTCGGCGCGGCGCACAGTAACAGTTCTGTAAAACGTGCGGTTTCGGCTCCCAGTAAAGCCTTTAGATTCCATCGCGATGGCCGTGCGTTCCGCCTTTCTGATTGCGCCTGCCAATAGCGGAATGGTGAAGCGCCTGAAGGCGGAGAGCTTTCCTTTCAGCCCGGAATCAGACGCCGCACCCCTGATTCTGTGCGCCTGCCGGATGATCAGGATTTCATCTTTCAGAAGAGGGAGAAACCGGAATCCCGCGATAACGCCGTATGCAAGCTTGGGCGGCAGCTTACACTGCTGAATCAGACTGAGCATGAACAGAATCGGATCGGTTGTGAAAAGAAACATCATCGACAAAGCGGAAAAACATAAAATACGAAACGCGATAGAAATCCCGAGCGCCGCGTTATCACTGTTGACGGCAATCGGCCCGAGCTTAAACAGCAGATTGCTCCCGGTTGTCGGGACGTTTCCGAATACGGCGGCTGTCCATAAAGAACCGAAGGCCAGAATGACAAACGGAATCGTGAACAGCAGCCATTTTTTCAGCGGCACACGCCCCGCCGAGAGGACGCCTCCCGCAATGATGATATAAAACAAAGCAGGGGTGTACGGATTATAAATAAATGACAGCATAATGACGCATAACAATACAGCCGCCGCCTTTATTGACGGGTTAACAGCCTCCAGCCGCAAGTTCATTTCTCCGCCTCCTGTCGTGTTTCATCCATTCATACCGCAGGGGCAAAGCTAAATGCGCCCGCTCCGCGATTCCGATATGATCAGAAAACAATGAGTCGGGCGTTCCGCGGTACACCAGCTTCGTGCCGCAGAGCACAAGGATCGTGTCGGCATAATCCGAGACGAGTTCCATATCGTGTGTCACCATCAAAACAGCCGTTCCTTCCTTTTGAATCTCACGGAGCATTTGCATACACTCCCGCGCCGTTTTGGCATCCTGTCCGAAAGTCGGTTCATCAAGCATCAAAACGTTCACATTGTGCATAAGCATCGTCGCGACGCTGAGCCTGCGTTTTTGTCCTTGGCTTAAAGAAAACGGATGCTGTGAGGCATGGCGTCTCATGCCGAATCGGGTTAACAGCTGAAGAGCTTTCTCCTTTGCGGCTCTGTTGCTTTCAAAACCGAACATCAGCTCTTGAATGACGGAATCTGTGACAAACTGGTGTTCAGGATTCTGGAAAACATATCCGATCTGTCGCCGCAGCTCTTTTTCAGAATAGGAATCAATCGGTCTGCCGTCTATTTTGATGTCTCCGCCCAGCGGACGGATGAGCTTGGCCGCGGCAGAAAGGAGCGTGGATTTTCCTGTTCCGTTAGGACCGGCAATCGCGGTGATTGAACCTTTTTTTACGGAAAAGCTCACATCCTGAAAAATGACTTCTGCTCCTCTTGAGAATGACAGTTCGTGAACGCTCAGCGCGTCTTCTGCCGAAAGCGCGGCGGGCCGGGGTTCGGGCAGAGATGGTACAGGTTCGTCAAACAGATTTTCTTTACACAATGTAAAAGGAATGCTGACGTGCTCCTGCAATGAGATCACACGCGGAATCGGAATGCCGAGCTGCATCAGCTCTTCAATCTTTGTTTCAAAGATAACGTCTGTCTCTCCGTCCATCACCTTCTGACCCGTTTCGTCAAGGACAATCGTCCTGTCCATCCACGGCGCCCAGTGATCAAGCTGATGTTCGATAACGAGAAGGCCGAAGCCTTTTTTTGCTTGAAGATCTTTGATCAGCCGCACTAATTCACGTGCCGAATATGGATCAAGCTGTGCCGTCGGTTCGTCCAAAATAATGAGTTCCGGTTCCATTGCAATGATACAGGCAAGCGCCACTTTTTGTTTTGAACCGCCTGACAGCGAAGCGATCGTTCGCGTTTTCAGATGAGTGATCTCTAATTTTTCTAAAACGTCATCGATGATTGCGTCCATATCTTCTTTTGTATATTGCAAATTTTCCAGGCCGAAGGCGATTTCATCTTCAACGGTCAGCATGCAAAACTGCTGGTCCGGATCTTGAAACACGACGCCGATGGATCTGGCGGCGGGTTCTGTCAGGTGTGAAAGAGGTGTTCCGTATAAAGAAACGGTTCCCGATTGAACCCCATCGCATGCTTCCGGGTACAGACCGTTTAAACAGAGAGCGAGCGAGCTTTTGCCGCATCCGCTCGGCCCGAGCAATAAAGCCCGCTCTCCTTTGCGGAGCTGAAAGGACACGTTTTGAAAAATCGGCTTTTCATCCTGATCATAAGAAAAGGTAAGACGGCCGGCGGATAGAAGGGGTTCAGATGCCTGCATCTTGGTTCACCTGTTTCTTTTTCTTCTTGAATTGTTTTCCGAGCGCCATGCCGTTCAGCACTCCTGTGTAAGCCAGCGCATCACTGATTGCTTTGCCGAGAAGGCCGGCAAGAAGCGCACCTGAGACCAGACGGATGAGAAGCATGACGGCTAATAAACCCGGATTCAAAACAGAGTATCCGGAAACGAACAAGTCATAAATGAAGCTTGTCACAGAAGACCCCATACCGGATAAAAGAAGCACGGGCAGGGTATACACCCGCCAGCGTGTCGCTAAAAAGACCGCTTCCGCACCGATTCCCTGTGCGATCCCGATCAGAATCACCATCGGTCCTGACGGATTTCCGAGTAAGCACTCCACAAACGCGGCGATGATTTCAGAAACGAGAGCCGCTCCCGGTTTTTGAATAATGTACGCGGCAATCACCGAGACGATAAACCAGATACCGTAAATCGGTTCGTAGCTCATCCGGCCGAAAAATCCTGCCGCTATATTGCTTGCATGAGTTGATACTAAATAAATGACAGCAAATACAACACTGATGACGGACATGACGACAATTTCTCTCATTTTCCAATTTTTCATTGTGATCTCCTGCTTTCTTATCGATAGTCGTAAGTATGAAAGAGTTGATTTTACGAAAGACGATTGATCGTAAGTTTCATATTGCGGTGTCCTCCCCCGTTTTTTAATGAAAAATAAAAAACTGCATATCCGAGGGAATATGCAGCAGCAGAACGAAAACGCATGGGGAAAAACCCTGCGCTCCGGTCAATCTGCACTTCCCCACGCTGGTATTATCCAGATCGGGTTATAAGGGATCAAAACACGCCTGCCGCATGTTTTATCTCAGCCGATAACAGCACCCCTAGTGCGTTTCCTATACAGTTTTTTATAATGACATCATCATAGTTGATCATGTCTGATTTGTAAACAGCCTTTCTCCGAACAGAGTTTGGAATCGGACCGGAAGATCATTCATAAAGATAAGAAGAGCCCTTTTGATCAAAAGGAAACGGAGGACATCTATGTTTGTTCATACAGTGCAGTCTGGCGACTCGTTATTTTCCATCAGCAGAAAGTACGGATACCCTGTTGACAGCATCAGAAGCGTCAACGGGCTTGAGGAAACGAATATCGTTCCGGGGCAGGCGCTTTTAATCCCTCTTAATGAATATACGGTTCAGCCGAATGATACGTATGCCGTTATCGCAGGTAAGGCTTATGTGCCGCAGATGCAGCTGATGCAGGCAAACCCGGATATTCCGCCGAACCGGCTGCGGACGGGTATGAAAGTGAAGATCCCTGATATCTCTAACTATCTTGCGGGAACCCTGCAATTTTATGTCATTCGGACGCCTGAAGCGGATAGAGAGCTGATTAATGATTTTGCGCCGTATTCTTCGGCGATTTCTTTGTTTGAATATCATTTCGGCCCGAATGGAGATATCA
This sequence comes from Bacillus sp. R45, assembly GCF_021729365.1. Lineage (NCBI taxonomy): Bacteria > Bacillati > Bacillota > Bacilli > Caryophanales > Bacillaceae > Bacillus > Bacillus sp. R45. Next base: position 1,255,820 of record NZ_CP091421.1, read on the forward strand.
TGAACGATTTAAACGACAGAACCGCAATAGAAACCACATGGCAGAACAGAGTGCGCCCGCTTGCCGTCATTACGAATCTGACAGAAGGGGGATTCAGTCCGGAATTAGCCCATCAAGTGCTGCAGAATCCGGCGGCAAGAACGAATCTCGTCAACAATATCGTCTCCTTAACGGTAAGAAAGGGATACGGCGGTGTAAATATCGATTTTGAACGGGTCAGAGAAGCTGACAGGGATCTCTTCACAGGATTTCTCCGGCAGTTAAAAACCCGGCTTTCAGAGCATCAGCTCGCGTTAACGATATCGGTTCCGGCGAAAACAAGTGATGCAGTGCCGTGGCTGAGGGGATATGATTACGGCGGAATCGGAGCCGTCGTCGATTATATGTTCATTATGGCGTACGACTGGCACCACGCCGGCAGTGAGCCGGGACCCGTGGCGCCTTTAACAGAGGTCAGGCAAACGATCAATTTTGCCATCAGCAGGGTGCCGAGAAGAAAAGTGATTCTCGGTGTTCCGCTGTACGGGTATGATTGGGTGATTCCGTACCGTCCCGGAACGATCGGATCTGCCATCTCCAATCAGCGCGCCATGGAAACGGCGATGAAGCATCAATCAATGATCCGTTATTCCCAGCAGGAGCGTTCCCCTTACTTCCGGTATACTGATGAAAATGGAAGAACGCATGAAGTGTGGTTTGAGGATGTACGGAGCATGAGTGAAAAAATGGTTCTCGTTCGGGAGTTCGGACTGCAGGCGATCGGCGCGTGGCAATTAACGCTCGGTTTCAAACCGGGCCCGTGGCTGCTTAGGAACTTTTTCACGATCCGAAAAATATAGCTGCATGTCCCTCTCCGTAAGTGATTTTTTCTTTCCTATGATAACGGAGCTTCTTTTGGACAATCTAAAATTGAGAAGGAGGTCTGTCATATGAAGAAAAGGGAAGAGCAGTATATCAACGAGGCTGAGTATGTACCGCATCCGACAAAAGAAGGGGAATACGCGCTCATGCTGCATGAATCCTATCATTTCCTTTCAGAAGAGGATGAAAGCGATTTGCCGGAATAAGGGCTTTATGCCTTTATTCCGTTTATTTTATAGGCATGTGCTGAAATCACAAATTTAAGGTTGACACATTCCTTTTTTTTCTGTAATCTCAGTGTGTCAATTCAAATAAGAACTTCGTTAGGTGAGGCTCCTGTATGGAGATACGCTGCTGCCCAAAAATGTCCAAAGACGCCAATGGGTCAACAGGAATCATCGACATAAGGTGATTCTTAACGCAGCTGGATGGCTGTCCTATGCCATACAGTGCTAAAGCTCTACGATTGGAGGCCCCGCACGTTTATTTGCCGTGCTTGTTTTCGCCTTCATATCGGAAGGTTTTTTTTATGCCTCAAAACGTACACGACTGAGCATGATAAGGAGGTGCGGAGTATGGATTCTCCCCATTCGAGTATGTCAGAAGAAGTACCCATATACAGCCAGATAACCAGTGACGACATGATGAGGAGACAAACCGCCGCACTTCCCTTGACGGACGGCGCGTCTCCGTAAAGGAGGTACGAGTCCCGATGGTCCAAAACATGACCTATGACGAACTCATATTACGCATTATCATTTTATTGCGGGACGGAAAAATAAAAGAATTCCGAAACATGATAGATGAGCTTCAGCCCTATGACATGGCATTTTTATTTAAAGAAATGCCGGAAAAGCACCGGGCCCGCTATCTGTCATATATGACGGTTGATGACATCACCGACATGATCGGAGAGCTGGAGCGGGAATTTCAGCTTGCCGTTTTGCATAAGGTCGGTAAAACGAAAGCCACTCTCGCAATGAATAAAATGGATAACGACGATCTCGCCGCATTGCTTGAAGAGATGGATGAAGAACTGAAAGAACAGCTTTTATCCAGTATGGAGGCTGAGGAATCAAAGGCCGTACAGCTTTTGATGAACTATCCGCAAGAATCGGCGGGCCGGATGATGACGAACCGCTTCGTCTGGATTCCGCAGCATTATACAGTAAAAGATGCGGTCGTGAAGCTGAAAAGTTTTGCAGAAATCGCAGAATCAATAAATTATTTGTACGTGATTAATGACAGCAAGCAGCTTGTCGGAGTGCTCTCTTACAGAGATTTAATTCTCGGCGAGCCTGACGATAAAGTGCAGGATCTCATGTTTACGCGTGTCATCTCGGCCGGGGTGCTCCAAGACCAGGAAGAAGTCGCCCGGCTGATCCAGCGGTATGACTTTTTAGCCATTCCCATCGTGGAAGAAAATAATGTGCTTGTCGGTATTGTCACTGTCGATGATATTATTGACGTCGTGATTAAAGAAGCCGATGAAGATTACGAAAAATTCGCAGCCTCCGGTAAGGCGATTACATTTGATACGAAAGCATACGTGGCGGCGTACCGCCGTTTGCCGTGGCTCATTCTGCTTTTGTTTATCGGATTGATTTCCGGAAGCATTCTGAATTATTTTGAAGATACATTGCAAAAAGTAGTCGCCCTCGCGTTTTTCATGCCGATGATCGCGGGAACGACGGGTAATACAGGCACACAGTCACTCGCCGTCGTCATCAGAGGACTGGCTAAAGAAGAAATGAATAAAAAAACCATTTTTAAACTGATTTTCCGTGAATTAAGAACCGGTATCTACATCGGCATTGTCTGTGCGATCGCGATTACGATCGTCGCAACCGTCTGGCAGAAAGACTTAACGCTCGGTTTTGTCGTCGGTTCATCGCTGCTTGCAACGTTGATTATCGGTACGATGGCCGGAACGATCGTCCCTATTATTCTTCATAAACTGAACATTGACCCGGCGATTGCGTCAGGACCGCTGATTACGACGCTGAACGATATTTTGTCCTTATTAATTTATTTCGGCATTGCAACTGCATTTCTTCATGCTTTATAAAAAAAGTCCGTCTCACAGGAGGCGGACTTTTTTGATCAGCGGTTTTTATACTTAAAATGAGCATTAAGCTGTCCTTCCAGCATTTTTTTGCGGAGCTGCGGGTCGTTTTTGAGAGCCTGTTCTTTTTTCCGCATGTCTTTTAAAATCTCAGCCGTCTGCACGCCGTCTTCCCGCTTGTTGGCAATATCCATCAGCCGCTCAACGTCCGCGAAGGAATACTTTCTCGTTCCCCGTGATGATCGCTGCGGGTAGATTAATTTCCGTTCTTCATAGTATCTGATCTGTCTGACTGACAATCCGGTTAATTCGCTTACAATGCCGATCGAGATTACTTTTTTATCTTTGTAAGATTGTTCGTCTGTCGTCATTTTTCCACCCCTGGATGTCTTTTACTCATATTATATAAGAAAAAAAGAGAAAAAACCTGACGCTTGTCAGGTTTTCTGACGCGGAATAGAAAATTTTAGAAAAAAAGCGGCAGAAAAATTGACAAGGTTAATGCATGGTTCTGTGCCCCGTTTTATGCTTATTGTACAGATACAATGAGGAGGAAGGATAGGAATGGAGAAAGAAAAAGCGGTTTCGCTGGCAAAAGAAATCATTGAATTAGATATGAAACGCGATGAAATGCTGGAGGCGTTCATGCAGCTTGCCGGGGAACACGCTTTTCCGCTGCTCAGAGCCGTCCAGAACGGTCTTTACCGAAAAACATCATAATCTACAGAAGTTTTACAATGGCTTTATACGTCTTTGATATAAAAGCGTTATTCTGATCATAGAATAACGGAAAACAAAGGAGGCCGTCATGAGTCGTTTGCTTCAAAATGCATTGGATAAAGAGAGAAACCATTATTCCAAAAAGCTTCTGCAGATCGGAGTCTATACGAAAGAAATACTTAATTCCATGACAATTACGGAGCTGAGAAAGGAATACGCGTATTTTTTTCGGAACATTCCCTATAAAGAACGGAACCCTTATACAAATTAAATGATGTATAAGGGTATTTTTTTATATAAAAAAGAAGGAATTCTGAAAAACGGCACGAATAGAATATAAAACAAAGAACGACTCTTATGAATTGTAAGGGTTTACATTATTTTTTTATAAAAATCTTAAATACGGGGTAGATATGATGAGATTATCATTTAACGAAGAAGAAGTGATGCGTTCGATGAATTTGTACAAAGTTTTTGCAAGGGCTTTCAAGAGTGTGTCTGAACACAGCATCCGCGACAGTAAAGAACACGGTTTTAATCCGACTGAATTTGCCGTTTTGGAGCTGCTCTATACGAGAGGACCGCAAAAGCTTCAGCAAATCGGGTCGCGTCTTTTGCTTGTCAGCGGGAATGTCACCTATGTCATCGACAAGCTTGAAAGAAACGGGTTTTTGGTCAGAGAACAAGACCCGAAGGACAAACGGTCTGTTTACGCCCATTTAACTGATAAAGGAAACGAGTATTTGGATAAAATTTATCCGATTCATTCATTGAGAATTGCGAGAGCGTTTTCAGGACTTATGCCTGAGGAACAGGAACAGCTGATAGCCTTACTGAAAAAAGCAGGAATTCACAGCCAGCATTTGCTTTTCCGTTAAAAGAAAGCGGATACAGACACTCTTCTTCATGAAGAGTGTTTTTTTTTTTGTTTCGGACAGTAGAGCCTGAAGCGGTTTTTGCATAAGCTGATACAGGGCTGCATCATTATTTACCAATCATAATGTGTCATGCCTCATGCCAAAATATGAGGGTGCTTTGAATATAAAGAAGGTGAACATGTGAGAAGCTGTCTGCTGTCTATATGGTACTTACTTGATCCGCTTTATTTCTTCTTTACCCGGCTGACGCTGATTGATAAACGGCAATCGAATGTATTCCGCGTCCGTTTGACTAGATATAAAGGAAAAGAAGTCATCCTGAGCGACGGAACCAGAATTAAAAAAAACGACGTGTTAGTTAAGATTCATCTTCATAATGTCAAACTCCTGAAAGAGCTGCAGCCTATTGAAAGCGCAGTCAGAAGGGGGATTATGCTATATCAGAAGGTATATCAATCCATGCCACATTTAGCGGATTATATTAACCAGCATAAACGGAAAGACGAGATTAAGGGAGTCGTCGGCATTACAATGCTTCATAAAGGAGCGGCGAGACTCGGTTTTGATGTGATAAAACCGTCCAGCGGCTGCTACAGGCTGTTTAAGAAAGCGGCCCATCTTCCGATTTTATACTTTACTGCAAAACAGCTCACCCTCAAAAACATTCCTTACTCCTGCTATTTATTTATTTCCAAAGAAAAATTGATGTGCACGTATCAGACTGAAAAGAGCTGACCAAAAGCGTCAGCTCTTTCTCTTGATTTGCTCAAGCACGATTGAAAGCGGGCCGTCCTGCGGATTCCGGTAAAAATCATAAAACGGATCTCCCTCTGTCCTGACGCGGTTCACTACTGTATCGATCGTATAATCATCAGGTGTTAAAGAGGAGTTGACTTCGCTCCAATAAAGGGGAGCCGCAACCGTTCCCAATTCGTTGCCCCGGGTCGAATAGGGGGCGATAATGGTTTTCCCTTCGGCATGCTGCAAATAATCTAGGTAGAGCCTGCCGTTTCGGTTTTTGATAAACCGCTCTGTCGTAAAAAGATCCGGGCGTGTCCTGACGCAATAATCGGCGATGAGCATTGTGAAAGCACGGGTTTCTTCATAGGTGAATGCTTCCGGTGAAAGCGGGATGTAAAGCTGAATGCCTTTATTTCCGGAGAGCTTCGGGAATGACGTCATGCTGAATGAGTCAAACAGCTGTTTCAGCACATGCGCAGCCTCCACTGCCATAGGAAAATCATTCCTTGACGGAGGATCAAGATCAATGACGATTTCTGCGGGCCTTTCAGAATGCACTGTCTGAAACGGAACGTGAAATTCAAGCGCCAGCTGATTAGCCAGCCATAGAAGTGACGGTATGCTGCTGCATACGATGTGCTCGTGGCTCCCGTCAAACACGCTTGAGACAAAGTCCGGCGTGTAGTCCGGTTTGTTTTTTTGAAAGAAAGATTCGCCAGGCGCGCCGTGCGGATAACGGATCACCGTGACGGCCCGATCTTTAAGAAAGGGCATAAGAAAATCGCTCATTTTCACCATATAACTAAGGAAATCTGCTTTCGTTTTTTCATGTTTTTTAAAAACGATCTTATCCAGGCTTGTGAACTGCAGCTTCGGCGGCAGCGTTTTAGAGCGGAGGATAAGCTGCTGATACGTGCATTCCGTCCAATCCATTTCAAACTGAAAGGACACAAAAGATACTTCACGCAGCGTGTCCTGCAATATGGTTAAATACTGCACGGTCATGCAGATAGAAGGCTCAAGTGTATACTCGCCGCTTTTTTGTTTTTTTCCGTGGGTCTCCATAATGGTTCTGACGGCGTTTTTTTCTTCCGCCTGCATGCCGTGGGACACGGAAGCGATCGGGACGACGATGCCGTCTTTCAAAACAGAGGCTGTCACATACCCGTTCTTCGGATTGAATCCGGTTAATAGCACATGAGCCGTTTTCATATGTTTATACTTCTGCCAGTCGGGAGAGCGTTTATTTTCCGCCCATCCGCTGGAAGTCCTTTTGGCTACGATACCTTCTCCGTCATGGCGGACGACCTTGTCCCAAAGCGCGTCAAAGTCAGTGTGCTCCGGAATGTATTGAATTGCTTCTTCCGCTAAGTGATGAGGGCAGGCGGGAAGATTTGCTTCTTTAAGCAGTTTGGAAAGGGCGCGCTTCCGTTTCACATACGGTAATGAGACGGTGCCGGCGCCTTCCAGAACGAGGAGATCAAATGCCAGAAAGCGGCACGGCCGTCTCTCAGCGGTGCTTTTAATTGCTTCGGTTCGTTTTAAACGTCCGCGGATTTGAAGATGCTCAAAGTCCGCCCTGTACGGATTGATTAAATAGACAAGCTCTCCGTCAAGCGTAATGGGGAACCTGTCTTTCATGTGCTGAAAACACCGGGCCGCAAAAGCCGTGATCTCCGGAAATTGATTCGTCAGCGTCTGTCCGTTTCTGCTGGTTAATGTAACACCGTTTTCGTCTATGCGGAGAAGACAGCGGAATCCGTCATACTTTACCTCATAGCGCCACTCACTGCCTTCAGGCGGTACAGAGGTCAAAATCGGCTGCATCGTCAGCACCATGATTAAGACGTTCCGGCTTTTTGTCTGGTCGTCTTCTGCTTTTTGCCTCCGCCGCCTGCTGACGCTGTGTCTTTTGTCCGTGCCGGTGCAGCCTGTTCGCGATTCGGCCGCTTCGTCCGGTCAATGCTTGCCTGAAGCGCGCTGACAAGATCAATGACATCTTCTCGCGGGCCGGCAGGAGCAGGTGTCACGCCCGCTTCTTCATGTTCGAGCTTATCGTTAATTTTGGCGAGAAGGGCTTTCCGGTATGTGTCTTCGTATTGTTCCGGGTCAAACTCGGTTGTCAGCTCATTAATTAACGTGATCGCCGTCTGCAGCTCTTTTTCATTAACGGCTGTCTGCTCAGGAACGCCCGGCACATGTCCGGCATTTCTGACTTCATCCGGATAATGAATGGATTCCATCACGATGCAGTTGTCATACACGCGAAGAATCGCAAGCTGCTGTTTAGAGCGGATCGTAATGGAGGCAATCCCGATTTTACCCGTCGTCCTCAGCGCTTCCCGCAGAAGTGTATAGGCTTTTGTGCCGTTGTCTCCCGGCCCGACATAATATGACCGGTTAAAATAAATCGGATCGATTTCCTGCAGCTGGACAAAGTCAACAATCTCAACCGCTTTTTCTTCATGTTCCTGTTTTACGTCTTTCAAGTCTTCGTCTGTCATAATGACGTATTTCCCTTTTACATACTCATAGCCTTTCACGATTTCATCAGGCTCCAGACTCTTTTCACATCCGGTGCAGATTTTTTCGTATTTAATCGGCGCATGGTCTTCTTTATGAAGACTGCGGAATTTTATATCTTTATCTTCAGTGGCCGCAAAAAGCTTGACCGGGATATTGACGAGGCCGAAACTGATCGAACCCTTCCACATCGTGTGCATGAATAAAAACTCCTTTTTGTCTTTATTGTGGATAAACGGGTCCGTTCCATGTGTAGCAACTTATGGGTGATGCGGCGTTCATGGAGCGGCTGTTCTATTTCCTCATGCGGTAATGGCCGGCTGAAAAGGAAATCGCATGTGAATCGGTAAGTTCTTTAAATCGCTGAAGTCCCCGAAAATCATCAATGGTTGATCAAAAAAATTATACAGAATCATTCCCCGGGAAATGCCCACGCATTTCCATGTAGTGACCGAGAGAATTTCCCGCTCCCATAAAAACAGATTCGGCGATGGCAAAGATCCCGGCAAAACGCACTGCCCATATGAACTGAATTCCGGTCAGCCGCCGCTTACCGCGAAGGGTAACTTTTCCGGAGATCTTAAGTGATGTAACCGCCGCCAGAAGAGCAATCAGGAGAAAGGCGGGCCGATCTGAAACGACTCATATTTATAACGGGCATGTCTAAAAGATATTTCAGCCTCAAGGTTTTGTGTTAAAATCATTCTTAAGTTTCAGAATATAGACGTAAGCCGGGAGTGATAGATCATCGAAGATTTCATCATATCAATAATTGAAGCGTTTAAAAGCTTATCTTACGCCGGAATTTTTTTGGCGCTCAGTATAGAATTCATCCCGGCGGAAATTGTTCTTCCGCTTGCGGGCTATTGGGTCTCAAAAGGGGATATGACGCTTGCCGGAGCCGTGTTTGCCGGTTCGCTCGGCGGTGTTTCAGGTCCGCTTGTCTTATATGGGATCGGCAGGCTGGGCGGTCGGCCGTTTTTGCTGAAATATGGAAAGTACATATGGATAAAACCCGAATCCCTGCAGAAATCAGATGATTTCTTTCAGAAGCACGGAGGTTTGGTAGCGTTCAGCGGCCGTTTTATACCGGGGGTCAGGACGCTGATTTCTTTGCCGTGCGGCATTGCGAAGATGAATATCTGGGTGTTCTCTCTCTATACATATGCAGCGATGCTGCCGATTACATTTGCTTACGTATACCTCGGAATGAAACTCGGGGAAAATTGGAAAAGCGTCGGTTCCATTCTCGATCAATATATGCTGCCGCTCGGTATATTCATTGTGTTGCTTCTCGTTCTTTGGATGTTTTTGAAGAGAAGAAAACAGCGGGTCAAAACAGAAAAAATTTCTCAATTTGTTAAAAAAGTTAAGCGTTGACAAATGATGAAACAGGCTTTATCATGAGCGTATAAACAAATATTTCTTGAAATCCCAAAGGGGAGTAGCGTCCGGATATTCCGGAAACAAAGTCGTCAATTCATGGATCATATCCATCGGCTTTGTTGGCATGCCAATCATTCATGTCTAGCAAGACCTTTGCCTTATATCGGCAAAGGTCTTTTTTGCGTAAAAAAACCGCCGGTATAAGCTCGGATGATAGAAAAAAGAAACGGAGGGAATGGATTGGACTTTGCATTATTATTGGAGTATGGATGGGTTCTTCTCGTTTTAATCGGGCTGGAAGGGATTTTGGCGGCGGATAACGCGCTGGTGATGGCTGTGATGGTGAAGCATCTTCCTGAAAAACAAAGGAAGAAGGCTTTATTTTACGGATTGGCGGGCGCATTTATTTTGCGTTTCGGGTCGCTGTTCGCCATTTCATTTCTGGTGAATGTTTGGCAGGTCCAGGCCGTCGGCGCTTTATACCTGTTTTACATTGCGGTCAGCCATTTGCTGAAGCGGTATGTATTCAAAGATAACGCCGGGCAGAAAACGCAGAAAGAAAGCGGGTTTTGGCAGACTGTCTTGAAAGTGGAGCTCGCGGACATCGCTTTTGCCGTTGACTCCATTTTAGCGGCGGTCGCACTTGCCGTAACGCTTCCGGGAACACGGCTTCCTGCCATCGGCGGCTTGGACGGCGGTCAGTTTCTCGTTATTTTAGCCGGCGGCGTAATCGGTTTAATCATTATGCGTTTTGCGGCATCAATGTTCGTATCCTTACTGAAAACCAGGCCGGGCCTTGAAACGGCGGCATTTGTGATTGTCGGATGGGTAGGCGTGAAGCTCGCTCTTTATACGTTGGCCCATGAGGAACTCGGTATAATTCCGGCAGATGTCATCCATTCGGCGGCCTGGAAAATCATTTTCTGGGCGGTTCTGGCTGCCATTGCGGTTTGCGGATGGTTTATGTCAGGATTAAAACAAACAGAGTCCGGCGCGGCATCGGAAAAAAGAGAACACGCGTAAAATGATCAAAAAGGGAGTCTGGCTTTTTAGAAAGCAGGTTCCCTTTTTTGTTTGAAACGCTTACATTTAAGACATATGATAACAATTTTATAACAGCATTGTTACAAAAAACACAGAGAAAACCCCCTTAATTCTGCATGGGGGCACGAAATCATGTATAGTACGTCTTATTGGCTTGTCATAATTGAGACAAATGAAATCGATTTCTCTTTTTCTTCCTTTGCGAATCCCTACTAAATTAGCTATGATTATGAGTAGTTATAGGGAGGAACTGAGGTGAAACCAGTGCTTAGCCTTTTGTTTAAATTGGGAAAAAAGAAGCAAACGCTTGAAACATCTGTTGAAAAAATACAAAAAGGCGACAAAGATCTGCAGAACGATTTAATACAGCAATATAAGCCTTTTATCGCGAAGACGGTTTCATCCGTTTGTAAACGATATATAGATGAAAAAGACGACGAATTCAGCATCGGGCTGATCGCGTTTAACGAAGCCATTGAAAAGTATTCGGCTGAAAAAGGTAATTCGCTGCTTGCATTTGCAGAGCTGATTATAAAAAGAAAAGTGATAGACTATATCAGAAAAGAAGCAAGAACCGCTCAGCATATCAATATGGATGTGCAGGAGGGCGACGACCAGGAATCTTCGCAGAGCCTTATCGAAGCGGAGCTTTCCATTGATGAATACCGCAAACAGATAGAACAGGAACAGCGCCGGGAAGAAATTCTTTTTTTTCAGAAGCAGCTGAAAGAATACGGCCTGTCTTTTAAAGAGCTGCTGGAACAATCGCCGAAGCATACTGATGCGAGGCAGAATGCGATTAAGGTAGCCTACACGCTTGTTGAAAATGAAGAGCTGGCGTCCATTTTGCACCAGAAAAAACAGCTTCCTGTCAAACAGCTGGAGCAGCTTGTGTCGGTCAGCAGAAAAACGATCGAACGGAACCGAAAATATATCATCGCCATGAGTATTATTATTACCGGTGATTATATTTATTTAAAAGATTATCTTAAAGGGGTGTTGCACTCATGAGAAGAGGGATCATAGTAGAGAAAAATAAAAAATTCGTCACGTTGCTAACCCCTGACGGACAATTTTTAAAAACAAAAAATGATCACCGCACTTGTGAAATCGGAGAGGAAATTACGTTCGAAGGCGAAACGCGTATGGGAAGAAGGGCCAGCTTTTTTGATTTTCTGAAACTGCGCCCTTTTAAATTGGGAGTGTTTACGATGACTGCTATTATTTTGTTTATTTTAATTTTGCTCCCGGTTTTTTCTGATAACAAAGCTTACGCGTATATGACGCTTGACATTAATCCCAGCATTGAAATGGCTTTAAACAGCAAATATGAAGTCATTGAACTGACACCGCTGAACCATGACGCCAAACAGGTCATCAGTGACATCGGAGATTGGAAAAGCAGCGATTTTAAGGAAGTCATCAATAATATTATTACCGATTGCAGCAAGCATGGATATGTAAAGGAATCAAAAGAGATTTTAATTTCCACGGTTTATGAAAATACAGATGACAATACATATAAAAAAGGCGTTAAAAAACAGCTGGCTGACATGACTGAAAAATATAAGGGCACCTACCAGGTCCAATCTCTTGAATCTGATATGGAAACAAGAGAAAAAGCAAAACAGGAAGGGATGTCAACAGGCAGCTACATAAGAAGAAACGAAAAGAAAACAGAAGAAAAACAGTCTGAAAAGCAAACCGACGGCAATGAAACAGATCAAAAAGATACCGAAACAGACGCTGATCAAAGCAAGCAGCCGGACACAGAAAAGCCGGCGGCTGATGAAAAGACAGCTCCTGATGAAGAAAAGGCAGCAGAGAAGCCGGAAAACAATGAAACAACGCCTGGCACGGAAGAAGCGAAGCCGGACAGTCAGGACGGCAGTCAGCAAACCGACAAAAATGCAGCTTCCGGATCAGAAGAAAACACACAGAAGGAACAAGATGGGGAAACAGAGCAGCCCCCAACACAAAATCCTCAGGAAAACGGAAATGACAAAGAGCCTAAGCAAAAGTATTACAATCATTACTGGAATCAGCGGAATCATGATCGCAATGAACATTGGGACTCCTATCGGCATCATGAAGATTCGTCAGACCGCAGGAATCCGAACGGCTACCGGCACGGAAAGGAGAATGCCGATAAATATCAAAATTCGCCGAGAAGTCCCGGCGAATAAGCTGCATTATTGATTTTTCCCGTTTAATTGTGATTGAGCCTGCTGTACAAGACGTTTTGTCATTTCCCCGCCTACAGAGCCGTTTGCGCGTGCTGCTGTATCAGAGCTAAGGTTCACGCCGAATTCTTGAGCCACTTCGTATTTAAATTGGTCAAGTGCCTGCTCAGCCCCTGGAACTAAGAGTTTATTTCTGCTCGCCATCTTTTTCATCTCCTTTTCTCTGGCAAGATGTGTTTACGCATTTTAGTTTCAAACGGAACGGTATTGATTATGCTGGCAATTGTTGTACAGCAAAAAACCCCGGCGCAGACACCGGGGCGAAGAAGCGTTATGAATTATAATAAATGGCTGGTCATTTTGTAGGCTGAGGCTTGAATATGGAAAGTCAAAACGGAGAGCACCGTGACGGCGATGATGGATCTGATATTGTTCCATTGTCCGCTTCCGAGTTCTTTAAAGCAGCCTTTGAGCTTGTCCGTCTGCTCTTCAACGAGCTCCTGCAGGCTCGTTTCCTTCATCGGCGGGTTTGCTTTATGATGAAGATAATCAATCACTTGGGCGCAGCTTTCATAGTAGCTGATCGGGCTGATGACGTCGTCTGATCTGTCTGTGATCGTGTTAAAAGCGATTTTTAATATGCCGCGTATATGTTCGAAGTCATAAATTGATTTTAAATCACGTACAATGAGAAGGATGACAGCTTGTTCAATTGTATATTTTTTGCCGAGTAAGGGGTGGCCGATTAAATCTTTAATATCGCGCTTCACCCAGTTTTGGACGGCGGTTGATTTTAAAGACGTCAGCTCGCACAGATTTCCCAGCTCGACAATCTCGTTAGTTGAAAGCCCGTATTCCTTTTTCTCTTTTTTTCGTTCGAATCTCGTCAGAAATTCAGGGATATGCAGACGGCTTTCCGCTTCATCCAATGTCATTTCCGCTGATTGCAATAAGATTTGGAGAGGAGTTGCGTCTCCTTGGCCTTTTAACGCGTAAAGAAGCCGGACCATATCAGTTCGGGTCAGTTTAAACGTGTTCATGGTTCACCTCTGATTGATTACGTGTTCACTTTCTGATATCACTGAGAATTACATTTACATCATACGTCGAAATTGTTGCATTTTCAAACAGATCATTTATAATTTAATTAAATAAGTTCTTTTGATCTTAAAAAAGACGGAGGTAATTATGGCGAAAAGAATATTTCTGTTTATTTTAACGAACCTTTTGGTCATTACGACAATCGGAATTGTGCTTACGATTATTACAAGCGTTACCGGTGTCGGCTCGTATATACAAAATGGCCGCATTGATCTGATGGCATTGCTCGTGTTCAGTCTTGTCGTCGGTTTTGTCGGTTCTTTTATTTCTCTCGGAATGTCCAGATGGATGGCCAAAACGATGATGGGCGTCCGGGTGTTAAATCCGAAGAAACAGTCACTCAGCTATGAAGAACAGCAATTGGTTGACCGTGTGCACAGATTGTCCCGTGCCGCAGGGATGACGAAAATGCCTGAAGTCGGCATTTATCAGTCCCCGGAGGTCAATGCTTTTGCGACCGGACCTTCTAAGCGCCGTTCGCTTGTCGCGGTTTCTTCAGGTTTATTGCAGCAGATGGATGATGCTGCGGTGGAAGGGGTTCTTGCCCATGAAGTCGCACACATCACAAACGGTGATATGGTCACGATGACGCTGCTGCAGGGAATCGTCAATACGTTCGTCGTATTCCTTTCCCGAATCGCGGCATGGGTTGCAAGCCGCTTTGTCAAAGAAGACCTCGCACCGGTCGTGCATTTTATCGCGATGATCGTGTTTCAGATTATCTTTTCCATTCTCGGCAGTCTTGTCGTCTTCGCCTACTCGCGCCACAGAGAGTTTCACGCTGACCGCGGCGGTGCAGACCTTGCCGGCAAGGATAAAATGATTCACGCCCTGCGTACGCTGAAGTCTTATACAGGACATGTGAATGAAGAAGACCAGACGGCGGTGCAGACGTTAAAAATTAACGGCAAAAAGCATTCGTCACTGTTCTCCACACACCCTGATCTCGATGAGCGCATCCGCAGGCTGGAAGCAAAATAATAAACAAAACCTCTGACAATCGTTTCAGAGGTTTTTTGTTTAAAGATCGGCAAATTACATAAGGTAATGAAAAATCTTTCAAAAAAGGCCTTTAAAAATTCTCCCAATATCATTAGAATAATTACGTACTACATTTGAGAGGCAGAAGGAACTATCTTATGAAATTAAAACTGAAGAAATTCATACAGATCTTGTCGCCTGCACAGCTGATTGCATTATATTATTTTCTTGCTGTGACGGTGGCATTTATTTTGCTAAGTCTGCCGGCCGCCCACAAACAAGGGGCCAGCTGGTCGTTTATAGACGCGCTGTTTACGGCTGTCAGCTCAGTCAGTGTCACCGGTTTAACGGTCGTCAACACGGCTGATACATTCAGCACGGCCGGGATTGTCATTTTGGCTTTCGTGCTTCAATTCGGCGGAATCGGCATTATGACGCTCGGAACATTCGTCTGGCTCATTATGGGCAAACGGATCGGTCTGCGGGAACGGAAGCTCATTATGGTGGATCAGAATCAATCGCAGTTTTCCGGTATCGTCAACCTGATGAAGCAAGTGCTGTTTTTGATTTTATTAATCGAGTTTTTAGGCGGCATCATCTTAGGAACATATTTTTTAACGTACTATGATTCGTTTGAACAGGCGTACTTGCACGGATTCTTTGCGAGCGTCAGCGCCACGACAAACGGCGGCTTTGATATTACGGGAAATTCACTCGTCCCGTTCAGACATGACTATTTCGTGCAGTTTATTACGATGCTTCTGATTATTTTCGGTGCGATCGGTTTTCCGGTGCTCGTAGAAGTAAAAGACTTTTTGTTTTCAAAACAGCGCAGATACTCATTCACGCTGTTTACGAAAATTACGACCGTTACGTTCGGAATGCTCGTTTTGTTCGGAGCCGTGGGCATTTACGCGCTTGAAGCAAGCCATGTTATGAAGGGGAAAAGCTGGCATGATGTTTTATTTTTATGTCTCTTTCAATCAACTGCTACGCGAAGCGGCGGGCTTGCGACAATTGATATCAGCCAGCTGTCGGCGCCGACATTATTTTTCATCTGCGCCCTCATGTTTATCGGCGCATCACCGAGCTCGGTCGGCGGCGGAATCCGTACGACGACGTTTGCGCTTAACCTTCTTGCCCTGTTTCATTTTGCCAGAGGGAATAAAGCGGTCAAGGTCTTTAAACGCGAGCTTCATCAGGCTGATGTCATGAAGTCGCTGGTCGTTACGATGATGGCGATTCTGCTCGTGTTCGGGTCGACGCTGATTCTTTCCGTGACGGAGACAAATCAGACGCTCCTCGGACTGCTTTTTGAAGTGTGTTCCGCTTTCGGAACGACCGGCCTGTCGCTCGGGATTACTCCGCATTTAAGCGATATCGGAAAATGTGTGATCATGATTGTGATGTTTATCGGCCGGATCGGCATTTTGACTTTCCTTTATTTGATCGGCCGAAAAGAAATCGAAGCAAATTATCATTATCCGAAGGAAAGGATGATTATCGGCTGACACCGCTTTTCAGAAAGCGGTGTTTTTTTTATTGCCGTAAAATGGATGAGTGGAAACAGTTTCTTTGGAGATTCTACTTGTAAAGAGGTGACGTCATTGTTTGCCGTATTTTGGAAGTCGGTAGTTATGATCGCGGTCGGTACCTTTTTATTGCGGATTGCCGGACGGAAATCCATCAGCCAGCTGTCGGTGACCCAGACAGTCATCATGATTTCGATCGGCTCGATTATTATTCAGCCGTTTATTGAACATAATTTATGGGAAACCATTTTCGCGGCGACGATTTTTATTGCGGTACTGATTCTGATGGAATATTTAGAAATCAAATCAAGCTTTTTTGAGTTTTTATTTTCAGGAAAAACCGTCGCCGTTGTCAGAAACGGAAAAATCATCCCGGAAAACTTAAAAAAAATGCGTTTTACCGAAGACCAGCTGTCAATGAGGATCAGGCAGGAAGGCCTCGGAGACATTCAAGATTTTAAATATGTGCTGCTTGAGCCGAACGGACAGATCGGCTATGAACTTATTGATGAGGCCAAAAACGTGACAGTGCGCGACTTAAAAAAAATGCTTAATGAATTCAAAACAGATTTGCTTACAGAAGGAGGAAATCAAATGAAACGCAAAGCAGCAAAGAATGAAGCTTTGACCAACAACAATACACCGACTGAGAGCATGGACAAAGATGCATACAAAACACAATATGACGGTGATCCCGGACTGAGAGGCGCAAACCGCAAATCAAAACACGGCAAACAAGGAGGCGAGTAATATGACGAAAAAAAACCGCCACAGCAAAGACATGCAAAACCATAAAAAGCCGATGGACCCTAAATTGCTTGAAGAAGAGTTTTCAAGCGAGCTCGGTGATTATAACGCCGGAAAATGGATTGAAACGCTTGAACAGACGAAGCCGAAGAAAAAAGAAGACGGCAAAAAATAAAAAATACCTCTTAAGCGGCAACGCTTAAGAGGTATTTTGCATTATTTCGAATAAGCACCGTTTCTTGTTCCTTTCACCGCTTGAAGCAAGCCGGTTATCCGCAGCTCAATAAACGGCTGTGCGGCCGTTTTCACCGCATTGCTGGAGAGAATGGACGTAAGAGCGGCCGTTAACATTAAGAGCATGACTAAATTCTGATAATCAGACAAGTGATCTTCAAGCCCGATCTGCCGCAGCGTTTTTATAATGAATCCATGCAGCAGATACACGTAAAACGTTCTCGTACCCCATTTCGTAAAGAAATAACGCTTTTGCGGAACGAGCGCCAAAAAGCTGAAAGTGGCGGCAAAGGCCAAAACATACCAGCCGATGCGTGACAGACCGCTCAACAGCGACACTGTGCCGAATGTAGAATAAGGCTCTGATCCGAACAGCCACGAGTAATCAAAATCAATGCACCAGCATAAGAGGAAAACAATCCCCAGTACGCCCGCGGCAATCTGCCTGCCTCTTTTAGCCCGAAGCAAATCAAAGTGCCGTTTCTTTAAATAAAACCCGACGAGAAACATCGGTAGAAAAACAAACGTCCGTGAAAGACTCAGCGTGCTGCTGATGAAATCGAGATACCCGATCATGACGGCAAGCCCGCAGCTCGCCCCAAGCGCCCACATTTTCGGCAGCTTCGTAAAGGGATAAAGCAGCAGATTCCAAAAGAATAAGCTGACTAAAAACCAGAGAGACCACTGCGGATCAATCGGATTGACGCTTGCCATGCTTTCATCCTGAATCAAATAGTAAAAAACCGAGTAAATGCCCTGAAAAATCAGGTACGGAATAATCAGCTTCACAGCCAGCTTCTTCACATAACCTTTCCGCTTAAAGTTTTTTGCGAAATAGCCGGAAACCAGGATAAAGGCCGGCATATGAAAAGTATAAATGAATTTGTAGAGATGGAGCATAAACTCATTTCCGTTAATAAATGACCGGAGGATATGGCCGAACACCACCAGAAAAATCAAGATAAACTTGGCGTTGTCAAAGTAACTGTCTCGCGATTTTGTCATAGCATCACCTTCTCTTCAAAAATCATCCACTGCATGATTATTTCCTGTTGGTGTTCATTTTAAAATAAAAAACAAAAAATTGAAGGAGGACAAAAGGGATTGTTAGGATGATGTAACGGGGAGGTAAGGATCGTAGAAAAAGACTTTAACTTGTCATATCATTGAAATTTTCTGAAATGTATAGGGCGAATGAAGGAAGATGAGGTATTTTGTAGAAATATTGAAGGATAGGTTTTTGAAGAAGGAGTGTACTGAATGGCTGAAACTCTGGATTTGCAAACAAACGAGTCGCTGAAAGAGCAGCTGAAGCGGATGAAAGAGGAAAATGACCGCCTGAAGAGTGATTTGAACCGGTATCATGTGATTATGAATAACACGCTTGATGCCATTTTTATATGCCGTAAGGAAATGAAAATCGTCCAGGCGAACGAGGCTGCGGCCCGGATGATGCAGATTGAGGCAGAGAGCCTTATTAACCGCTCCGTCCTGGACTTTTTATATTCCGTGCCTCAGGAAGAACTGAATAAGGCCGTGAAAAAGTTTTTAAAAAAAGGCCATCTGTGGAAAGAGGTGCCGATTAAGCTTGACAGCGGCGCGACGAAATACATTGAATTCCTCGCCAGAGACGGAATTGGGGAGGATTATTTTTTTGTGGTGATGAGGGACATCTCCTCTAAAAAAATATTAGAGCGCGAATTCTCCATGAACGAGCAGCTGTTTAAAGATTTGTTTGACAGGGCTGTCGACGGCATCGTGCTGTTTGATAAGGACGGCGGGTTTATTGATGCGAACCTCTCTTTTTGCAAAAGCTTTGAGATCGGCCAGAATGAATTGTCCCATCTGTCGCTCCGCCATTTTACCGACGGCGAAAACAAAAAGCATCTGAAAGAAATCTGGGAAACCCTCCGCAGAAAAGGAAATGCCAAAGGAGAACTGCCCGTCAAGCTTCGGTCCGGCGAAGAGAAGCTGTTTGAATTTACGATTACGTCCAACTTAATCAGCGGGTTCTACATGTCCATTATGAGAGATATAACAGAGAAACGGTTGATGGAATTGAAACTCTTTAAAAGCGAAGAGCGATTCCGCGAAATTTTTGAAAACGCGATGGACGCGATTGTCATTTGGTCTGATGACGGAAAGATTGCTAAAGCAAACGAATCGGCGTGCCGCATTTTCGAACTGCCGATGGATAAGCTGCTGGAGACGAATTTATGTACGTTTATCGTTGATCCGCAGAAAAAATACAAGCAGATTAAGAAGAAATATGAAAAATACGGGGAAATTCGTGAAGAAATGCTGTTTCAGATGGCAAACGGCCAATACAAAGAGCTTGAGTTCACATCAAAACGAACCATACTTGAAGGTCAGCATTTAACCATTTTAAGAAATGTCAGCGATCGTAAGCGGATGGAAAAAGAATTGCGGGAAAGCGAGCTGAAATTCAGAAAAGTATTCAACGGCTCAATGGACGGCAAGGTCTTATTTGACAACCAATTCCGCATTATTGACGCGAATCCTCTCGCAAGCCGTATACTCGGCATGCCGGATGAGGAGCTGAGAGCGTACACCGTTCCGGATATTCTTTCTTTATTTGATATTGAAAACGCGGGTGTTCCCGCCAGAAAGATTGATTTAGAAGGAATGGATAATGAAATCCCCTTCCTGTTAAGCAGCAGTGACAGCCGCAAACTGGAATTCTCCTTCAAAAGAAATATCATTCAAAATATGAATCTGGCCATCTTTAAAGATGTCACAGAGGCCAAAGAGCTTGAAGAGAGGCTGCGGAAATCCGACACTCTTCATGTTGTAGGGGAGCTGGCGGCGGGCATCGCCCACGAAATCAGAAACCCGATGACAGCGCTGAAAGGGTTCATTCAGCTTCTTCAAGGAAGCATTGAAGGCGAATATTCCCTGTACTTTAACGTCATTACCTCAGAATTAAAACGCATCGAGTCTATCATCACTGAATTTTTAATTTTAGCGAAACCTCAGGCGATATTATATGAAGAAAAAGACGTGACGCAGATTATGAAAGACACGGCTGATCTTTTGAATGCCCAGGCCAATCTTGTCAATGTGCAGATTCATCTGAACCTGACCGGAAACATCCCGCCGATTTACTGTGAACCGAATCAATTAAAACAGGTGTTTATCAATATTTTAAAAAACGCCATTGAAGTCATGCCGGGCGGCGGCAATATCTACGTGACCATCCAGCCTTCTGATCAAGACCACATTTTGATTTCTTTTCAAGATGAAGGAACAGGCATTTCCGAAGACAAATTAAAACGTCTGGGCGAGCCATTTTACACGACAAAAGACAGGGGAACGGGCCTCGGTCTGATGGTCAGCTATAAAATCATCGAAGAACATCAGGGACGCATTCATGTGGAAAGTGAAGAAGGGAAGGGCACGGTTTTTCATTTGACGCTTCCGATACGGCAGAATACCGAAGAAAGAAGGAGCGGGGAATGATCTGTTTTACAAGTGTAAAAGCGCCGTTTGGAACCGTTATCGTAACAGAGGAAGAGGGCTTTATTACCGGCCTGTTTCTCACCGGGGAAGATTTTGAGGAATGGCGGAAAGACGCGCCCGGCGTAAAGCCGTGCGAAACCGCTTTGCTGTCGGAGGCCAAGCAGCAGCTGGCATCCTATTTTTCAGGAGAAAGAAAGCAATTCTCTCTGCCTTTGAGACAAAAAGGCACACCCTTTCAGGAAAAGGTGTGGAACGCGCTGACGATGATTCCTTACGGGGAATCCCGAAGCTACGGCGATATGGCCGAAGCGATCGGAAAACCGAAAGCGGTGCGCGCCATCGGACAAGCCAATAAACGAAACCGGCTGCCGATTTTTGTCCCGTGCCATCGGGTAATCGGCAAAAACAGCGCCTTAACGGGATACGCGGGCACGAAGACGGATGTAAAAGCGGTGCTGCTGAACATCGAACAAATATCCTATAAAGAAAAATAAAACATATGGCACGTTCCGTTTTTTCGCGTCCGACATATCATTTTATTAAGTGAAAAAAGTTGGTCTGGTGAAAAAGGAGGACGAAGCCTGATGAAAATGAGCCGTCCGCAAAAGATAGCCGGTTATGCAGAGCTGTTTTTTAAAATGCATCTCATTACAGCCGCCCAAAAAGATGAAGTGATTACATTGTGCAGACAAAAAAACCGCTGACATTGCCTGAGGCAACATCATCAGCGGTTTTTCAGCTCAGCTGACAGTCGGCGAATAATTGTTCAATTTCTTCCGTGTAAGAACCGGTCACAATTCCTTTCTCGGTGATAATGCCTGAAATCAGGCTGCCCGGTGTGATGTCAAAGGCCGGATTGAAGACCGGCACATCTTCGGGAGCGGTGCGTATGCCTGAGATCTGTCTGACTTCATCCGGATCTCTTTCTTCAATCGGAATCTGATCGCCGTTTTCAATCTGCAAGTCAAAGGTCGAAAGCGGTGCGGCCACAAAAAACGGGATCTGAAAGGCGTTTGCCAAAATAGCGAGGCCGTAAGTTCCGATTTTGTTGGCCGTATCTCCGTTTTTAGCAATTCTGTCAGCGCCGACAATGACTGCTGATATATGTTTTTCCTTCATTGTATGGGCGGCCATGCTGTCCGTAATGAGTGTGACATCAATTCCGCCCTGCATCAGCTCCCACGCCGTCAGCCGGGATCCTTGGAGAACGGGTCTTGTTTCACATGCGTAGATATGAAGGCCGAGGTCTTTTTGTTTCGCTAAGTAAAAGGGAGCAAGCGCCGTACCGTACCGGCTTGTAGCAATCGAGCCCGCATTGCAGATGGTCATGATCTGGTCGCCTTTTTTAAAAAGGTGCAGCGCATTTTGGCCGATCATTCGGCAGGTTTCTTCATCCTCAATCTGAATTTGAATGGCTTCATGAACGAGCGTTGTCTTCGCTTCATTGATTGAGATTGCATCCCTGATGGAATCCGTCAGTCTGTCAAGCGCCCACGCGAGGTTGACGGCAGTGGGCCTCGAACTGTTTAAATACGCTTTGACATCCGCGAACTGACGTCGGAAATCTGAAAGGTCGCGGGCTTCAAACGACTTGGCGGAGAGCGCGAGTCCGAATGCCGCGGTTATACCGATGGCCGGGGCGCCCCTTACTTTCAGCGTGACAATCGCGTCGAATACATCTTCCTTTGTTTCAAGTTCCACATACTCAGTGACGTCGGGAAGTTTTTGCTGATTTAAAATGCGGATGTAGGTTTCTTTCCATTCCACAGAACGGGGGATGGCAAATTCATTGGTCATGCTGCATCATTCCTTTACACGGAGCTTAAATTGGTCCAGAACCTCGGTGATATGCTTCAGTTCTTTTCTGTTTTCGATATAATAGGCGCCGATCTCAAGCGCCAGCTTCTTCCGTTCGATTCGTTTGTCAAACGGAGTGATTTCATCTAAGTCAGCCACATGGGCGAGTCCGATCGTGCGCCGGATCAATTCGCATCCCGCAAAACCGACCGCTTCTTCAAACGCGTTTTTCAGTGTGTCTTCCAGCAGGTGTCTGCGGGAAGGCAGGCAGTCTTTCTCCCATGCTTCACTGAATGTTTTCACAAATGTATCCCATACGGCGGCAGTATGGTCATATAACGGCTGTCTGTCGTCACCGTCGCGGCTGAGGGCGTTTAACAGCAGATTGGCGATAAATTGGCCGATGTCAAACCCGATCGGTCCGAAGAAAGCAAACTCGGGATCAATCACCTTTGTTTCATGTTCATCGGCGAAGATGCTTCCCGTGTGCAGATCGCCGTGAACCAATGTTTCCGCGGAATTCAGAAAGATGGCTTTCAATTCGTCAGCGCCTTCTTTCAGCCGGGAATTGTTCCAAACTTTTTCTGCGTACGGGCGCAGCTCCTCCTCAAAATCGTTTGTCTCATGGTCGAGAAACGGTTCTGTAAACACAAGCCTTTCTGTAATATTGCAAAGCTCAGGATTTGTAAACTGCTTTGCGAGCTGCTGCTTTACTTTCGCATCGAGCGCATAATCGGATGAGTAAAAAAGCGTTTTCCCTAAAAATTCACCGATATGAACCGATAAGTTCGGATAATGCTGCCCTTCCAGCAGCCCTTTTCTTGAAATCTGCAAATGTGAGAGGTCTTCCATTACCGTGACGGCCATTTCAGTATCGGAATAGTAAACGGCCGGAACGAGGTGCGGCACGTGTTCACCCTGGCGGATGAGGGCGCTGCTTTCGATTCTCGCCCGATCAATTGTAAGCGGCCAGCTTTCACCGACGACTTTCGCGTAAGGAATCGCCTGTTTGATAATCAGTCCTTTTTGGTTTTCTTTATCGTAAACATGAAAGACGTAATTTAAATTGCCGTCGCCGATTTCACGGCATGTCAGAGTGCTTTTGCTTTGGAATAAGCCGAGCTTGACGGCTAACGCGGCGGCGGAGCTTTCTGTTAATTGTTCATAAAGACTTGTTTTAGTTGCTGACATGGATTTACCCTCCAATTATGTAGTGGCAGTAAGAGATCGTGACGGAGAATACGCCCGAAAAAAAGCCTCCTTCTCTGAAAGAGAAGGAGGCTGAAACAGTGCAGTCCGCCTCTTATCTCTCAGATAACATCTGATGGAATTAGCACCGTGCCTTATGAGACAATCGTCTCGGCGCAAAATGTACGCGCCCCATTTCACAATGGAATTACGGTCGGTTGCTGTTGGGGTCAAAAGGCCAATTCCCTCGCCCAACTCTCGATAAGAGAAAATATATTGATTTGTATCACAATTCGGATTAATCAGTTGATGAAAATATTAGCAGGTGCCGGATATTCTTGTCAACATTTTTTTGAAAATTAATATAAATCACGCCGCAAGTCTTGGAAAACCGGAATGGTTCCGCGGACGGCCGCGCTTTCTGACACATCGATTTCCGCCCGGACTGCGCCTTCCGTCCGGTCTCCTTCGGCTAAAATCCGGCCCCACGGGTCAATAATCAGGCTGTGGCCGGCAAATTCATTATCGGGATTGGACCCCGTGCAGTTAGAGGCTGCGACAAAACATTGGTTTTCAATTGCTCTGGCGATAAGCAGGCTTCGCCAATGATCAAGGCGGGGCAGAGGCCATTCCGCAGAGATAAACAGGACATTCGCGCCCTGGGACGTATGCTTTCTGATCCATTCGGGGAAACGGATATCATAGCAGATCAGCCCGGCGCACTTGACACCGTCGAGCTCAAAGGAACCGTCGCTGTTTCCCGCTGACAAGTAAAGGTGTTCATCCATCAGCTGAAACAGATGGGCTTTCTGATACCGCTTCACGATCTGTCCGCTGTTATCGGCGATGTACATGGTGTTATAGACATTTTCGCCTTCTTTGACCGCAAAAGATCCGGCAACGAGGTGTACGTTGTATGTTTTTGCCGTTTCTTTAAGCCATTGTTCCGAAACTTTGCCGTTTTCATCCGCCAGCTGGTCTAGCCGTGTGAGATCATAGCCGGTTGTCCACAACTCAGGAAGCACGATTACATCCGCATGGCGGCTTTCTTGCTCAATCAAAGATTCCGCTTTTTTAAAATTTTCTGAAGGATTTCCGTATGAAATATCAAATTGCAAACAAGAAACGGTCCATTTCATTTTTTAACACCTCAAGTTTCTCTTTACTTTTTTTATTTAACCATATATGATGATGGACTATCATTTCAAGACATTTTTAGAAGGTGAAAAATATGAACTTTGAAATCTCAGATGTACTCAAACAGCTGCCGGAACAATTTTTCGCATCATTGGTGCAAAAAGTGAATCAAAAGCTGAAAGAAGGCAGAGACGTCATCAATTTAGGGCAGGGAAACCCTGATCAGCCGACGCCTCAGCATATCGTTGAAGAAATGAAGCGCGCCGTCGAAAGGCCGGAAAATCATAAATACTCATCATTCCGGGGCGCTTACAGCTTCAAAAAAGCAGCCGCTGCATTTTATGAAAGGGAGTACGGGGTCACGCTTGATCCGGAAACGGAAGTCGCCGTGCTGTTCGGAGGCAAGGCGGGACTTGTTGAGCTTCCGCAATGTCTTTTAAACCCGGGAGATACCATTCTGGTGCCTGATCCCGGATATCCTGATTACTGGTCGGGCGTCGCCCTTGCGAAAGCGAAAATGAAAATGATGCCGCTGACGGAAGAAAGAGGGTTTCTCCCTGATTACAGCGTAATTCCTGAAAAGGTGCGGAGCGAGGCGAAGCTGCTTTATCTCAATTATCCGAATAATCCGACCGGCGCTGTGGCGACAGAGGCGTTTTTTGAGGAGACGGTCGGTTTTGCGGAACAAAACGGTATTTGTGTCGTTCACGATTTCGCGTACGGAGCCGTCGGCTTTGACGGGCATAAACCGCTGAGCTTTTTGCAGACGGAAGGCGCAAAGGAGACGGGAGTCGAAATCTATACCTTGTCCAAAACGTATAATATGGCGGGCTGGCGGGTCGGATTTGCCGTCGGAAACGCTTCTGTCATCGAAGCGATCAATCTTTATCAGGATCATATGTTTGTCAGCCTGTTTCCCGCGGCGCAGCAGGCGGCGGCAGCCGCTCTTTTAGAGGATCAGGCATGCGTCGCAGCGCAAAATGACAGATATGAATCGAGGCGCAATGCATGGATTGAAGCCTGCCGCGGTATCGGCTGGGATGTGACGGCTCCGGCTGGCTCCTTTTTTGCATGGCTCCCTGTGCCCGACGGTTATACGTCACAGTCGTTTTCAGATCTGCTGCTCGAGAAAGCGGATGTCGCCGTCGCTGCCGGAAACGGGTTCGGAAAATGGGGGGAAGGCTATATAAGAGTCGGTCTTCTGACAAGTGAAGAAAGACTTAAAGAAGCTGCGGAACGGATCGGGAAACTGAATCTTTTCACCCGAAAAAGCATTGACATATCTGGATAACAATGCGATAATTCAAAATACTTTATAAAATCATTATTCTTATCAAGAGCAGGCAGAGGGACGAGCCCGATGAAGCCCGGCAACCGACTGATAAAGCACGGTGCTAATTCTTGCAGCAGGAGCTGAGAGATAAGATTCGGACATAACACGAAGCCTCTTTCTGCTCATACGGAAGAGGTTTTTTTATGTTTTGTGAAAGAAAGAGAGGCGTTCACGCATGAGCGAAGTATTGGCAACATATCTTCTGACAGACACAACGGACAGTGAAAAGCGGGCGGAACAGATTGCGGCGGGGCTGACGGTAGGCTCCTGGACTGACCTGCCCCTGGTGAAGCAGGAACAGCTCAGAAAACATAAAGGCCGGGTCGTAAAAGTTGAGGAGAAAGAAGGAACCTCAGAAAACGAAACACAATCCGTCATCACTATCGCCTATCCCGAGGCGAACTTTTCAAGAGATATTCCGGCCGTCCTGACGACGGTATTCGGAAAGCTGTCACTGGACGGAAAAATAAAATTGACTGATCTTGAATTTTCCGAAGGGTTTAAACGCTCCCTTCCCGGGCCGAAATTCGGTATATACGGCATCCGCAAACTGCTGGGCGAATTTGAAAGACCGCTTCTGATGAGCATATTTAAAGGCGTGATCGGACGGGATCTCGCCGACATTAAAGAACAGCTCAGACAGCAGGCGCTCGGAGGCGTGGATCTGATTAAAGATGACGAAATTTTCTTTGAAAATGAACTGGCTCCGTTTGAAACCCGCATTATCGAAGGAAAACAAGTCCTGAAGGAAACCCGGGAGGAGACGGGGCATAAAACGCTGTATGCCGTAAACCTTACGGGAAGGACCGCTGAACTGCGGGATAAAGCGAGGCGCGCGGCAGAACTCGGGGCGGACGCGCTTTTATTGAATGTGTTCGCTTACGGTTTAGATGTGATGCAGAGCCTTGCCGAAGACAGGGAAATCCCGCTTCCGATCATGGCGCATCCGGCAGTCAGCGGCGCGTTCACTTCATCTCCCGTTTACGGCTTGTCGCATGCGCTTTTGCTCGGCAAGCTGAACCGCTATTGCGGCGCTGATTTCAGTTTATTTCCGTCACCTTACGGATCCGTTGCTCTTCCGAAGGAGTCCGCGCTTGCAATTCATGATGAATGTGTAAAAGACGATGTCTTTCATCCGTCGTTTGCTGTCCCGTCGGCAGGCATTCATCCCGGTATGGTGCCATTGTTGATGCGCGATTTCGGCATCGATCACATCATCAATGCCGGCGGAGGCATTCACGGCCATCCGAAAGGAGCCGAGGGCGGCGGAAGAGCGTTCCGCGCCATCATTGATGCGGTGCTTGAAGCGCAGCCGATTGAAGAAAAAGCCGCGTCGTGCAAAGATCTTCAGCTCGCATTAGACAAATGGGGAAGGGTGGAAGCCGTATGACCCGCACACCGCTGATTATTTGTGATTTCGACGGAACGGTCACCATGAACGACAACATTGTCAGCATGATGAAAGAATTCGCGCCTCCTGAGTGGCTTGAATTAAAAGACGGTGTTCTGTCTAAAAGCCTATCAATCCAAGAAGGAGTCGGCCGGATGTTCGGACTGCTGCCGAGCAGCTTAAAAGAAGAACTGACCGGCTTTATTCTGAAGGATGCGAAAATACGGGACGGCTTTTTGGATTTTGTCTCGTTTGTCCGGTCAAACGGCCTCCCGTTTTATATCGTAAGCGGAGGAATGGACTTTTTTGTGCATCCGCTTTTGGAAGGGATCGTAGAAAAGGAGCGGATTTTCTGCAATCATGCATCCTTTGACAATGAATATATTCATATAGACTGGCCGCACGCCTGTGACGGAGGCTGTACCAATCAATGCGGCTGCTGCAAACCGTCAGTCATCCGGAAGCTGTCCGATCAGCAGAAATTTCT
The DNA here is from genome assembly GCF_021729365.1 of Bacillus sp. R45. NCBI lineage: Bacteria > Bacillati > Bacillota > Bacilli > Caryophanales > Bacillaceae > Bacillus > Bacillus sp. R45. The sequence continues at coordinate 1,283,628 of NZ_CP091421.1, forward strand.
CATTATGATCGGTGATTCGGTCACGGATGTCGAGGCTGCAAAGTTATCCGATATGTGTTTTGCGAGAGATTATCTTTTGACTGAATGCAAAGAACTCGGCCTCCGGCATCTGCCTTTTCAAGATTTTCATGAGGTGAAAACAGGCATTGAAAACATCGGGGAGGTGCAGGCATGGCTGCAAAAGAAGAACGCTGGCGCGAACTTGCCGAGGTAAAGCGCGAGCTGGCCGAAAGAGACTGGTTCCCGGCAACGAGCGGGAATCTTTCCATCAAAGTATCCGACGCGCCGCTGACTTTCCTCGTTACGGCGAGCGGAAAAGACAAACGAAAAGAAACAGACGAAGATTTTCTCTTAATCGATGAGAACGGGAAGCCCGCTGAGACCGGCCATTCTTTAAAACCTTCAGCGGAAACGCTTCTCCATACTTACTTATACCAAAAGACAGAAGCCGGCTGCTGTCTGCATGTCCATACCGTTAATAATAATGTCATCTCAGAGCTTTACGGGGATGAAAAACAAATCACGTTTCAGGGGCAGGAGATGATTAAGGCGCTCGGATTATGGGAGGAAAACGCGTCCGTGACCGTTCCGATCATTGACAACCCGGCGCACATCCCGGCATTGGCCGAAAACTTCGCGCACCATGCGGACGCCGGCTCAGGCGCGGTGTTAATCCGCAATCACGGCATTACGGCATGGGGGCGGACCGCATTTGAAGCGAAAAGGGTGCTGGAAGCCTATGAATTTTTATTCAGCTGCCACCTCAAGCTTCTGTCACTGCGGCCGCAGCTTGTAAAATAAAAGGAGGAACGGAAAATGGCGACCATCAGAATACATGACGAAAAGAATACGCTCATTGAAAATCAGGAAGAAGTAGCGCGCTTTTTAGACGAACAAGAGGTGATCTATGAGCAGTGGAACATTGAAAAACTTCCGTCTGAGCTTTCGGAGAAATACAATCTGACAGAAGATGAAAAAGAACGGATTCTCGCGGCGTTTGACACGGAGATTCAGGACATTTCAGCCCGGCGCGGATATCAGTCTCAGGATGTCATTTCTTTATCAGATACCACGCCGAATCTTGATGAATTATTAAAAAATTTCCAAAGAGAACATCACCACACGGATGATGAAGTCCGCTTTATCGTCAGCGGACACGGCATCTTCGTCATTCAAGGCAAAAACGGCACATTTTTCGACGTCCGTTTAAATCCGGGAGATTTGATTTCAGTTCCGGAGAACATCCGCCACTACTTTACGCTTCAGGAAGACCGCCGGGTCGTCGCAATCCGAATTTTCGTGACGACTGAGGGCTGGGTGCCGATTTACGAAAATGAAAGTGTGCAAAACTGATAGACGCCCGAACCTCTCATGCCCCCGCCGGCATGAGAGGTTTTTTATTGTAATATAAAGTCAGCTGTGGATGTTTTTTGAATCTTGAATATGCCGCATTCTGTTTATATCATTACCTGAATGGGTATTATTCTCGTATTCATGCTAAAGATTCCAATATGAAATGAAAAAATAAGTTATTTAGTAAAAAAATGTTTACAAATAAAGTATAATCTGTAATAATGCTCAATAACCCAATCAAACTTGTTTCCTATTCTTTTAGCGGTGAGGGGTGAAGTGAATGGGCAGTTATTCTGAACAAGAAAAATTGCTTGTATCTATTGATAAAAAAAGAAAAATGATGATAGATGCGGCTAACAGACAAGGGTTTACCGGATATGACACGATCAGGCACAGCCAGGAACTGGACTGTCTGATGAACGCGTATCAGCAGCTGGTAAACCGTGATCGCACACATCACCAAGGAATACAGGGCCTTGTGAAGAAAATAGGCTTGTTCTCCCGCGGTGACGTCATGCCTGCATATGAAGCAAACAAATGATTGATGATAAAACAGATAACGAAGACTGAATGCGCTTCCTGATCAAGCGCCGCATCCGAAAGATGACCGCGTACAGTCAGCAGATTTTTCCGCTGGCACGGCTCACGAAGCGCCTCGTACTATCTGCCGGCTATGATGCCGTTCCTCTGGTATATCCTCTTACACATATTCTTCTTTAAATAAAAAACACCCCGACCCAGGGTGTTTTTTTCATCGTGAAGCGGCAGGAAGGGTAATGGTGACCTCTGTGCCCTTATCGACTTCGCTTTGAATGTCAATCGAACCGCCGTACATCAGCATGATTCGTTTACATACGACAAGGCCGAGGCCGGTGCCTTTTTCCTTTGACGTTACAAACGGAAGAAAAATGTGTTCAAGCATATCTTCAGAAATGCCCATTCCGTTGTCGGCCACCTTAATGACTGCTTTATGGTCGCGGGCTTCTAAATAGATGGACAGCCGGCCGCCTTCCTGCATGGATTCCAGCGCGTTTTTTGCGACATTTAAAATCACCTGTTTAATATGGTCTTTCGTGCAGTTGACCTTGAGCGGCCGATTGACGAGAATCTCCACATTCACTTCCACATTATACAGATTCCCTTCAGAATAAATAATCGGCATAATCTCATCAAGAATATCCTGCAGCGAGTTCACTTCCAACCGTTCAGCAGTGGGTTTACCGAGCACTAAAAACTCACTGACAATCTGATTGATCCGTTTAATCTCCTGCTCAATAATTGAGAAATACAGCTGATCTTCCTCCGATTTGTATTTTTTCTGCAAAAGCTGAATGAAGCCGCTGATCCCTGTAAGCGGGTTGCGGATTTCATGGGCGGTGCTGGCGGCAAGCGTTCCGATCAGCTCCAATTTCTGCGCTTCATTTTGAGCGCGCTCCAGCTGGGTCTTGCGCTTAAGCAGATAATATTGGACGAGGATGAACAGAATATTCAGCAGCACGGCAATACTGGACATCGGCAGCAGCACGCTTTTGGTCAGCTCGTTCAGCTCAACCGGTTTCGGATAAACATTGATATTCCAATTAATATCATCCAGATAGCCGCTGACCGGTTTCACCCCTTCTGATTGATCAGCCCGTCCGCTGGCAAATATCACTTTATTCTGATTGGTTGCCTTGACATAAACGTCAGGGCTCAGCATATTGATCATATTTCTCAAATAATCGACTTGGATAGCGGCTACTAAATAATCCGTGACTTCCCGTTTTGCGTCTAACACCGGCACGCAGATCGTGAAGATGCGCTGGCCTGTAATTCTGCTGGAGTAGTCATTTGTGATAACCGTTTTTTTCGTCTTTTTCGCCTTCGTAAAATACGGTCGGTCGGCCAAATTCACCTTTGATTTCAGATCAGTCGTGCTTGCGATGACATCACCTTTGGAATTCAGCATATACAGACCGCTGAATCTGGGTTCATCCTCAAAAGCCTGATCGAGAATATCAATGATCTTTTCTTCATTGACAGGCTTATCGACAGCGATCGCAAGTGTTGTCATCCGGGCTTTTGTTTCACCGATTAAATAATTGAGCTTATTGCGGTGAAGGTTGAGCATCATACTGGCTTCCTGTATGTGTTTATCGGCTATTTTCTGCTTTTCTTTTTCATAAATGAAAAAGCTGATAATAAGTGCCGGGATGATCACCAATATGAGATAAAGTTTGATCTTTCCCCGGGCACCTTTAAATGTATTCACTCTGCATCGCTCCAACATTACACTTGAATAGAGGTATTATATCATTTTTATACTTCTTTAATAAGAAAAAATAACCAAAATGATAGAAAAACAAATTATTTTATTAAGGCCAGACAAAAAGAAGAGAAATTTTGGAAACATTTTTGTTGACATTTTTCATTTTGTTTATTAATGTTTCTCTGTAACGGTTTCTTTTGTAAAAGGATGATTGAATGTATGACGGATAAAACAGAAAACTCATTGAAATTATTTATTGTACTGTCACGTGCGTACCGATCTATTAACGACCATATGAATAAACATATTCATAAGCACGGTCTGAACCCGACGGAATTTGCGGTGCTTGAGCTGCTGTACCACAAAGGCAACCAGCCGCTTCAGCAGATCGGCGACAAAATTTTATTAGCGAGCGGAAGTATTACATACGTTGTTGACAAATTAGAGAAAAAAGAACTTCTCATCAGAAAAGCCTCGCCGACTGACAGAAGAGTGACTTTCGCACAAATTTCCGAAAAGGGAATCCGTCTTTTGGACGATATTTTCCCTGATCATGCTGAAGAAATTAAAGAAATGATCAGTGTGCTGAGTGATGAAGAGATAGAAATGTGTACGGAAATGCTGAAAAGAGTGGGGTTAAACGCTAAACATTTTCATCAGAAATAAAAAAGGAAGCCGTTTGAAAGGCTTCCTTTTTTATATTACTGATTTTGGTCAGTCGCGGCGTTTCTAGGCTGTATCAATACCTCGACGCGCCTGTTTTTGCTGCGCCCTTCAGCGGTTTTGTTCGACACGGCCGGTTTATACTCTCCGAAACCTTTGGCGCTGAATACTTTTGCGTCAAGTTTCGGGTTTTCCGTGAGAATAGCCATGAAGTTGACGGCCCGCATGACGCTTAAATGCCAGTTAGATTGATATTGTGAGTTTTTAATCGGCACATTGTCCGTATGTCCGCTGATGATAATATTCCTCGGCGGATTCAGCACAAGGAGATTCGAGATTTCCTTGGCAAGCGGAATATCTTCCTGACGGATATCCGCCCGTCCGGAATCAAAAAAGATACTGTCTTTAATGGTAATTAAGAGTCCTTCTTTAGTCAGCTTTGTTTCCAGCTGAGTTTCAAGCTTTTTGTTTTTTATAAATTGATTGACTTGCTTTTGCACGCCTTCAAGTTCTTCGCGGTCGGCTGCTTCTCTTTCTTTCTTTTTCTGTTCTTTATCTTTTTCCTTGTCTTTTTTTAACTGATCAACGCCGTCTTTTTCGTTTTCAGGAGGGGTGACGCTTGAATATTCAAGAACACCCGTGCCTCCGGTAAACACGGCGTTAAATGATTTAGACAGCATTTGGAATTTCGCCGCATCGACCGAGCTCATGGCGAACAATACAATGAACAGAGCCAAAAGAAGGGTGAGCAAATCCGCGTACGGAATCAGCCAAGACTCATCCACATGCTCGTCATCATGCTTCTTCTTCTTTTTTCTCGCCATTGTTTGCCTCTCCTTCTTGTTCAGCGACTTTTGCGCGTTCATTCGCAGGAAGATACATGAGAAGTTTTTGTTCGATCACTTTCGGGGCCTGTCCTTCAAGCACTGACAGAACGCCTTCGATCATGATTTCACGCAGTTTGACTTCCTGCTTTGATTTGCGTTTCAGTTTGTTGGCGAAGGGATGCCAAAGTACATACCCTGTGAAAATCCCGAGAAGGGTGGCGACAAACGCCGCACTGATGGCATGTCCGAGCGCCTCGGTATTGTTCATGTTGGAAAGAGCGGCGATAAGGCCGATGACCGCACCCAAAACGCCGAGTGTCGGCGCATATGTGCCGGCTTGTGTAAAGATCGCTGCGCCGGCCTGGTGTCTGTCTTCCATCGCTTCAACTTCTTCAGTCATAATATCTCTGATAAATTCTGCGCTCTGTCCGTCAACCGCCATGCTCAGACCGTTTTTTAAAAATGCGTCATCCACGTCTTCAATGCTTGCTTCCAATGCGAGCAGACCTTCACGTCTGGCGATTTGCGCCCATTGAGAGAACATAGGAATTAATTGCGCAATTGTCAGCTGTTTGTTTTCTTTAAACAGCACTTTAAAAAGGGCAGGCACTTTTTTGATTTCTTTTCCGGGGAATGCGATGATCACCGCAGAAATCGTACCGAACAAAATAATCAGAATAGCTGCCGGGTTAGCGAGTGCGCTTAAGCTGACCCCTTTCAGCACCATGCCCACGCTTAAAGCAATCACGGCGAGGATGATACCGATAATCGATGTTTTATCCATAGTTTTCACCAAATCCTTTATACTAGCTTTCTATGGTTAATATCGGTGGCAGTGCATGGAACTTTAGGGTGATTGAAAAATTGTTCCCGAATTCTTCACAGTTTCTCCCTTCCGGCATGGAGAAAGAAACAAAAAAGCGGCTCCCCGCGAGGAGGGAGCCGCTTTTTTCTTATTGTGCCCGGACTTTGATGCCGTCCTCTTCCATTACGACATGGAAGGCTTTGATTTCGTTGTCATCCAATAAGAGATCTGTCATTTCGTCCTCGATCAATTCTTGGATGGTTCTTCTGAGCGGGCGTGCTCCGAAAGCGGGGTGGTAGCCGATTTCAGCGATTTTTTCCTTCGCATCATCGGTGACGCTCAGGCTGATGCCGCGCTCTTTTAATGTATCTTCAAGCTCTGTGAGAAGCAGGCTGACGATTTTCACGAGATGTTCTTTTTTCAGGGATTGGAATTCAATAATGCTGTCAAACCGGTTTAAAAACTCCGGTTTGAAGAACGCGCTCAGTGAATCAATCAGCGTTTGTTCTTCCATGACGCTCTCTTCAGATTGGAATCCGACTTTCATCTGTTTTTCGCCGGTTCCAGCGTTGCTTGTCATAATCAAAACGGTATCTTTAAAGCTGACCGTTCTGCCCTGGCTGTCTGTCAGACGGCCGTCCTCCATAATCTGCAGAAACATATGCTGGACATCAGGGTGGGCTTTTTCAATCTCATCGAGCAGCACGATGCTGTACGGATTGCGGCGCACTTTTTCCGTTAATTGACCGGCTTCATCGTGTCCGACATATCCCGGCGGTGAACCGATAATTTTTGAAACGGCGTGTTTTTCCATGTATTCACTCATATCGAGACGGATAATGGAATCTTTTGTACCGAACAGTTCATCTGCGAGTGTCTTTGATAACTCGGTTTTTCCGACTCCGGTCGGTCCGACAAAGAGGAAGGAGCCGACAGGTCTGTTTTTGGATTTTAAGCCGGCGCGGCTTCGTCTGACCGCTTTCGCCACTTTTTTCACGGCTTTTTCCTGACCGATGACACGCTGATGAAGATGCTCTTCAAGTTCCTTCATTTTGACTTGTTCATCAGCCTGGAGTTTTCCGACTGGAATGCCTGTTTTCTGTTCAATGATGGCTTGAATATGCTCCGCACCGATTTCAGGTGAAGAGGCCGGTGTTTCATGCGCCAGCTGCTTTTCCAAAGCCGCTTCTTCATCACGCAGTTTCGCGGCAAGCTCATAATTTTCTTCCCGAAGCGCTTTTGTTTTCTCCGCGTCAATTGCTTTGAGTCTCTCAGCCGCATCTTCTTCATTTACAGTATCAAGTTCCAGGTTCGCCTTAGAGCCGGCTTCATCTAATAAGTCGATCGCTTTATCCGGCAGGTGGCGGTCCTGAATGTAACGGGATGAAAGCGTAACACAGGCGTTTATCGCTTCATTGCTGAATGTGACGCCGTGGTATTTCTCGTATTTATCTTTAATGCCTTCCAGAATGCTGATGGCTTGTTCTATTGTAGGCTCGTGAACCATGACAGGCTGGAAGCGTCTTTCAAGCGCCGCATCTTTTTCAATCTGGCGGTACTCTTTCAGCGTTGTCGCCCCGATGACCTGCAGCTCGCCTCTGGCAAGCGCCGGTTTCAGGATGTTCCCGGCATCCATTGATCCCTCGGCAGAGCCGGCGCCTACAAGAAGGTGAATCTCATCAATGAACAAGATGACATTTTTCCGTTCTTTTAATTCGTTCATTAATTGTTTCATTCTTTCTTCAAACTGGCCTCTGATCCCTGTATTGGCGACGAGAGAAGCGACGTCAAGCAGGTAAAGCTCTTTGTTTTTCAATTTGTTCGGCACATCGCCTTCAGCGATTTTAAGCGCGAGGCCTTCTGCAATAGCCGTTTTACCGACGCCCGGCTCACCGATCAGCACCGGATTGTTTTTATTCCGGCGGTTCAAAATTTCAATTACGCGCGCCACTTCATTGTCGCGGCCGATCACAGGGTCAATCAGACCTGCTTTTGCGCCGTTTGTGACGTTTTGAGCGAGCTCGTCGAGCAGGCCTTTTTCAGGGCCGGCCTGCTGTTTATTTTGATTGGGAGCGAAACCTTGCTCAAACGGGAATCCGAATGATTGCGGACCCATGCTCATAGACGGTTTTCGGGTTAATTCTGTATAACATGTTTCACATAAAACGAATTGTTTTTGAATGGAATTGACTTGCATGTTCAGGCGAATCGTCGCCTCGTTTTTCTGACAATGTTGACAACGCATTTGCCAAAACCTCCTCGAAAAATGTTTGATCATCTTTGACCAAATAGGTTAGAAAATAAGGCCGAAACTTTGACCTTCTTTGATTATTAGTATACTCTGACCTTCTTTGACTTTCAAGTATTTTGTTTCAAACCCCGAAAAATAAATGTTTACAGCATGATAAGTGATATTCGTGAGGTTTGATTATTTTTGACCAATATAGTTAGAAAGGAAATGAAATGCTTTGACCTTTCTTGATGAAGAGTATACGCCGGCCCTTTTTTTCTTTCAATATTTTTGCTTAGAGGAGAGAGCTGAATCTGTTTTCTCCGGGGAAGGACGATTTGTTCGTCTTTTCGGGCGACTTGTCTCATAAGCATATATAAAGGCCTGGACAAATCTGCGCTTAGCCGGAGGGTGAAATGGGACAAACAAAAGGTTCTGCAAGTCAGCTTGCATTTGTATACGTAGGCACGGTTGTAGGAGCCGGTTTTGCCACGGGACGGGAAATCGTTGAGTTTTTTCTGAAGTTTGGCTGGATCGGTCTGTTCGGTATCGTGGTAAGCGGTCTGATGTTTACATATTTAGGCGCCAAAATCATGATTATTTCCAAACGGATTCATGCAGCATCTTATCAGGAATTGAACACATATTTATTCGGCCAGTCCATCGGCCGCGCCGTGAACATGTTTATGATGTTTATATTGCTGGGAGTGACCTCTGTCATGCTGTCCGGAGCCGGAGCGCTGTTTCATGAACAGCTTGGCTGGCCCGCACAAGCGGGGATCCTACTGACGATCGTACTGAGTTTTGCCGTCATGACAAGCGGTGTTAAAGGTGTGTTCGGCGTCAATATATTGGTGGTGCCGCTTTTAATTTCTTTCTCTTTTATCGTGACAGCTGATTCATTTGTATTTACAAGCACGAGAAACGCGGACGAATGGGTATGGCCTGACAAGTGGAACTGGCTTTTGTCCGCCGTCTCTTACGGCGCGTTAAATTTATCGCTCGCCCAAGCCGTCCTTGTGCCGCTTGCGAACGAAATGTCTTCAGAGAAGGTGATCAGAAGGGGAGCTTATATAGGCGGCGTTCTGTTGACACTGGTGCTTGCCGCGAGCTTTTTATCATTATCGGTGCTGCCGGATGTGCTGGAGTTTGACATTCCGATGGCTCAAGTTGTCTATTCGTATTCGCGTTCGCTTCATATCATTTATTTGTTTATTATTTTCGGGGAAGTGTTTACGTCGGTTATCGGCAATTTATACGGATTGGAAAAACAATTAAACAGTTTTCTTCATATAAAAAGTACATATATTTACGGCGGCATTTTGGCGTTTGCTTTCATTATCAGCCAAATCGGTTACGGGCAGCTGATTTCCACCGTTTATCCGGTGTTTGGGTATGTGAGCCTCGCTTTCATCGGCGCATTGATTTGCAAAAAAATCCCGAAAGAAAAATAAGGATATAAGGAAAATGTCTGTATATTTTGGGAATTCCCCTTCTTTTTTCCTGTCATTTCTGTATAATGAATTGGGAAATGATGGGGAGGAGTAAGAGATGAAGGATCGACGTGTATTATTGGGATTTATTTTTATTTGTATCGGCATTACGTTTTTTTTACAGAAGGCGGGAGTTATACATATATCCGCAGGTTCGGCGTGGCCGTTTCTTTTCATTATAATGTCCGCAGGGTTTCACGCCGGATTTATTTTTGCGAAAAAAACGCCTGAACAGGCGGGACTGCTCGTTCCCGGCGGTATGTTTCTTGTGCTGGGCTGCCTGTTTTGTTTTGAGACCGCAACGGGATGGACGTATTCAGGCATGACGTGGCCTGTTTATATATGGGCGCCTGCTCTCGGTCTGTTTGAGCTGTGGTATTTCGGCGGGAGAAAGATCGGCGTATTGATTCCTGCTTTTATCCTGACAGCCGCGGGAGCACTATGCTTTGCCGGTATGCTGATGACGGGGCTGTGGCCGCTTTTGATCATCGCAGCCGCGCTTTTGTTTCACGCCGCTGCCTTTATGCAGCCGAAAAAAAGATCGGGCCTTCTTATTCCGGGCGGCATTTTGCTTGTGACGGGCGGCTTGTTATGGTTTGAAACGCTGACGGATTGGACATACGCAAATGTGACATCTCCTGTTTACCTCTTTGCCGTTGCATTCGGGCTGTTTGAAGCCTGGCTGTTCGGCAGAAGGCAAAGAGGGCTTTTGACTGCTGCGGCGGTTCTGTGCGCCGCGGGCATTTTCGGCATATTCACCAATGCAAATGAAGTCATCAGCGAACGCGGCTGGCCCGCTCTCATTCTGTTGCTGGGCGCCGCTTTTCACATTCCGATTTTCGGCCCGAAACCTGTCAAAAACGCGGGGCTTCTCGTACCGGGCGGCATCTTATTGATTACGGGGATCTTGTTTGTCTTTGAAACGGCAACCAATTGGTCCTACTCTGATGTGACATGGCCTGTTTACCTGTTGGCAACGGCATTCGGTTTATTTGAGCTGTGGCTGTTCGGCGGGAAACAGAAGGCGCTGCTCATTCCGGTTGCAGTGCTGACCTTGACAGCACTTTGCTTTATGATGACGTATCAGCCGATCATTCCGGTTTCTGTTTTCTGGCCTGCTTTATTTGTTCTGATCGGGATTGCGCTGATGGTATTTCCGGGGAAGAAACGCGGGGCTTAAACCCGCTTTTGCAGCCTGACACAGGGTTCAGGCTGTTTTTTTATTGTCACGGGAAACAACATTATGGTATGATAGCAAAAGTGAAAAAAGAAGAAAATCCGTATTGATGCGGGAGAGGTTCTAGCTACACCCTCTATAAAAAACTAAGGACGAGCTGTATCCTTGGATACGGTTTTTTTATGTTTTTTAGGGCGCCTTCTCCGAAAAAGGCGCTTTTTTTATGGAATGATAGATAAGGGAGAGAAAGACATGAAAAAAGAAAAAGCGGTTGTGGTGTTCAGCGGAGGCCAAGACAGCACGACTTGTTTATTATGGGCTCTGCAAAATTTTGAAGAAGTGGAAACCGTTACATTCCATTATAATCAGCGTCACCAAGAAGAAATCGATGTGGCAAAATCGATTGCCGAAAAGCTCGGTGTCAAAAACCACTTGCTTGATATGTCTCTTTTAAATCAGCTTGCGCCGAATGCGCTGACAAGAGATGATATCGAAATTGAAGCGAAGGACGGGGAATTGCCGACAACCTTTGTACCGGGACGCAACCTTGTATTTTTATCCTTTGCATCGATTCTTGCATATCAAATCGGCGCGCGCCACATTATTACCGGTGTTTGCGAGACTGATTTCAGCGGCTACCCGGACTGCCGTGACGAGTTTGTCAAATCCTGCAACGTCACCGTCAACTTGGCGATGGAAAAGCCGTTCGTCATTCATACGCCCCTTATGTGGCTGAACAAAGCAGAAACGTGGAAACTTGCGGATGAGCTCGGCGCGCTTGATTTTGTAAAGAATAACACACTGACTTGCTATAACGGCATCATTGCGGACGGATGCGGCAAATGCCCGGCATGCCTGCTCCGTAATAAAGGATATGATGAATATATGAAAATGAAAGGAGAGCGGAACTAATTGCTTTCTCAAATTTACCCGCAGGTTCAGCATCCTTATTCGTTTGAGTTGAATAAGGACATGCACATTTCAGCCGCGCACTTTATTCCCCGCGAAAGCGCCGGAGCGTGCAGCAGAGTCCACGGGCACACGTATACAGTAAATATTACAGTTGCGGGGGATGAACTGGACGATTCAGGCTTTCTCGTGAATTTCAGCGTGCTGAAGAAATTGGTGCACGGCGCTTATGACCATACATTGCTGAATGACCATGAGGAATTTTCTGATGATGACAGATATTCACTGCCGACGACCGAGGTCGTGGCCAAAACGATTTACGATAAGGTGCAGTCCTACCTCGAAACACTGGAGAATCAGCCGGTCTGCGTGCAGGTTTTTGTCAGGGAAACCCCGACAAGCTATTGCGTATACCGCCCGAAAAAAGGTGATAGGAATGGCTAAAGGAATTCCGGTATTAGAAATTTTCGGACCGACGATACAAGGGGAGGGCATGGTTATCGGCCAGAAAACCATGTTCGTCCGCACGGCGGGCTGTGACTACTCCTGCAGCTGGTGCGACTCCGCTTTTACATGGGACGGATCAGCCAAAAAAGATATCCGCTGGATGACGGCGGAAGACATTTACCGCGAGCTGAGAGAAATCGGCGGAGACGCCTTTTCTCATGTCACCATCTCAGGAGGAAACCCGGCGCTGTTAAAGCAGCTTGACGCGCTGATTCTGCTGCTGAAAGAGCACGGGGTGCGCGCCGCTTTAGAAACGCAGGGAACAGTCTATCAGGATTGGTTCACAATGATTAACGACCTGACGATTTCACCGAAGCCGCCAAGTTCGGGGATGACAACCGATTTTGCAAAGCTCGATCACATTATGTCTTCGCTTGATGCGGCAGAAAGGCTTAACGCGGTCAGCTTAAAGGTCGTCATTTTTAATGATGAAGATCTGCAATTCGCGAAAACCGTGCACAAGCGGTATCCGAATATCCCGTTTTATCTTCAGGTCGGAAACGATAACGTCCATACGACGGACGACCGGGCATTGATCGCACATCTGCTCGGAAAATACGAAACACTCGTTGATAAGGTTTCAGCCGATTCGGATCTGAATCTCGTCAGAGTCCTGCCTCAGCTGCATACATTGCTTTGGGGCAATAAACGGGGAGTTTAATAGAAAGGGAGATTTATATGACAAGAAAAGAATCAGAATTAGAAGGAGTTACGCTCCTGGGGAATCAAGGGACAAACTATTTATTTGAATATGCGCCGGAGGTTTTGGAATCATTTCCGAATAAACACGTGAACCGTGATTATTTCGTTAAATTCAACTGCCCGGAATTTACGTCGCTTTGCCCGAAAACGGGACAGCCGGATTTTGCAACCATCTACATCAGTTATATTCCGGACGAAAAAATGGTGGAAAGCAAATCGCTGAAGCTGTATCTTTTCAGCTTCCGCAACCACGGAGATTTCCACGAGGACTGCATGAACATCATCATGAATGACTTGATCGAATTAATGGACCCCCGCTACATTGAAGTATGGGGCAAATTCACGCCAAGAGGCGGAATCTCTATTGACCCGTATACAAACTACGGCAGACCGGGAACAAAATACGAAAAAATGGCCGAACATCGGATGATGAATCATGATATGTATCCGGAGACGATTGATAATCGTTAATTTCAGACGGAGTACGGACTCGGACTATAACCTAAATACCCCCGCCTTTTAAGCGGGGGTATTTTTCGTCTCTGCCACGCAGCCAAAAAGGTGCATGATATTCGCACAGAACTTCTATAAGGAAAAGAGAGATCATTTGGAGAAAAGAAAAAGACGAGTAAACCCGGGGGGAGTGTACTCGCCGCTTCATTACGTGACGGGTGCTGGATGGCAGCTCGTCTGTTTTATTATAAAATAGGGAACGTATGTTTGTAAAGACCTGCGCTGTTTTTTCTTATTCGGAGCGGATCAATTGTAAAGGAATGGTCAGCATGGTAGCATGTCCTGTAAAAAGAAGGAGTGTTCGTTATGGAGCCGTTAGAGTTAAACGGTGTAAGGCTGAAAATGTATGATTGTAAAGAAAGTGCGGGTAAAAACGGCCGTATGATTTCATTCGTATTGAAGGTGACCTCTGAAACGTATCATGATATTGCCGTCCTTTTGTATGAAAAAACATTTGACATCAAGGCGCCCGAGCGTGGGCTTGAATTCCGCGGTAAAATAACCAACTACTATACATCCGTCACAAATCTTTACAATAAAGATGAGATCGGTGATTTTTTTGTGGAAATGACCGAGATCTGAATTCATTTGAAAAAGCTGCCGGGCGGCAGCTTTTGTGCGGGATATGTAAATGGTTCGGATTGTTCGGGGGGTTTAATAGGAGTCTCTGATGATTTTATAATTCTTATGGTTGACGACAGTGAGGGAATCTAATTCAAGGTCACGATAATTATCCATGATGGTTACATCAACGATGACGGAGTTTTCATTTACTTTTTCAACAATACCGGTTAATCCGTTTTTAAATTCAATGACGTTTCCAACCTTAGCAATTTTCACGAGCTTCCTCTCCTTTATCATAAATCCTGTTTGAAAATATTTTGCAGTATTTTCTTTAAGAAGTAAAGCGATATGGGTATCAGCCCGCTCAATCATTGTCCCGGCGGGGGAAAGATGGTATATTGTTTTTCGGGAAAAAGCCGAGAAAAGGAGGCTGTATTCGTTGCTGCCTGAGGAAATTTCAGAACGTATCAACCAAATGCGCATCGGTGAAATCAAAGAATTCAGGGTGCAGAAAGAACATTTTCTTGCATTTCGAGCAGTTTTGTCGAAGCAGGAAGATTTTAAGCATTTCCGCGGTATTGCCCAGCAGGGCGGAGATGTTATCTTCCAGTATTTAGAACAGCCAAGAAGCTGACGGCTCCTCGCACTTGAGGAGTCTTTTTTTGTTTTCGCTGCTTATTTCATCTGACTGTAACAGATGTAAACAAAATGTAAAATCCCTCCGATGGATACTTTTACTGCTATTTGGTTAATGTTGTGAAAATGACGGCTGTTTTCCTGCCAATAACAAGGCTGTTAACAAACTTCTTCCATCATAAAAGCTGATTGGGAGCATTGGAAAATCTTTAACCGTGAATTTGCGTACAGCTCTTGTTAAGGTAGTGAAGTATTTAAGGAGGAAATCGTATGACGACAAAATTTGCTGCCTTGGCTGTCTTTTTTCTATGTTTTATGCCTGCATCAAAAATTGAACATACAGAAGCTCTGTTTACTTTTGCGAAGAAGCCAAAGCAAGAACCCAGCACACTGGTTGCTGATTTAAATAAAAAAAGCCCGGTTCCGAAGCTCTCAGAAACGGATCATAAGCACTCTATCCAACCGATAAAGCTGTCATCTCACCAAGAGAAGAAAGCAAAACCGGAAGAGACGGCTTATCAGCCGCCGAAAAAAACGTATTCCCGCGCTGACAGACAGCTCCTGTCACGTCTCGTTCACGCAGAAGCGAAAGGTGAATCTTATAAAGGGAAGGTTGCGGTAGCCAGCGTAGTGCTGAACCGTACTGAAAAAAACGGTTTCCCGGATACCATTCGGGGCGTGATCTATCAAAGGAATGCATTTGAACCGGTAGCAAACGGAAGCATTAATCAAAAGCCGGATAAGGATTCCATCGCCGCCGCAAATGAGGCGTTAGACCATCCGGGCAGAGAAACGAACGCGTTGTTTTTCTACAATCCGAAAACGGCATCTGACCACTGGATCCGTTCCCGAAAAATTATCGAACGGATCGGCAGACACGTATTTGCGATGTAAGCATAGCGGGATCAAAAATATCCCCGCTATGCTTTTTTCAATTTTGAGAAATCGAAAATATTTTCAGAACTTGTCTCATATGATGATGGAAGAACGTGAGACAAGGAGAGACACCATGAATCGATTTGTGAAAGGGATCATTCTTTTATCCATCGCCGCCTTTTTCGCGGAATGTCTGGAATTTGTCGTGAATATGATACTGGCGCGGGAGCTTGGCGAGCATGGGATGGGGCTTTACATGAGCATTCTGCCCACCATTTTTTTAATTATCGTGATCGCCAGTCTGGAGCTTCCGATCTCTATTTCAAAATTCATCGCGGAATCCAATCAGAAGCTGCATGAAAGCATGCTCCGGCATGCCTTCAGAATGACCGCCGTTTTTACCGCGTTTTCCACCGCGGCCGCAAGCATCGCGCTGCCGTTCATTCCTGTATTCGATACGTATCACCCGTTTATTAAAGGGATTGTCATCGGGCTGATTCCAGTCGTCGCTTTTACATCCATCGCCAGAGGTTATTTTATGGGTGTGCAGCAAATGGGAAAAATCGCGGTTGCGAATGTCTTGAAAAAAATCATTCAAGTGCTTTGTCTGTTTATCTTTTTTCAATGGTACTCTTTTGAAATTGATATGGCCGTGCTTATTTCGTTATTTGTGCTGGTCGCAAGCGATGTTGTGGTGTTCGTTTATCTGTATACGCAGTTTATTTTGGCGCGGAGGGCGCTTTCCGGCCATCAGCACATTCATCTTCGCGGGAAAGACGTGCGGAAACGCCTCCTGGCCGTATCCATCCCGACAACGGGTCTTCGTATATTTCATGCGGTGACAAACGCAATTGAACCCTTCTTGGTTAAAGGAGCGCTGCTGGCGTCCGGGGCAGCCGGGACCGCCGCGATTGATCAATACGGAATGCTTGCCGGTGTAGCGATGACAATCGGTTCGTTTCCCGCATTTATCGCCCATTCGCTGATGGTCGTTATGATTCCCAGCATTTCAGAAGCGTATGCGCTGTCCCAATATGATATTGTGCTGAAACGGCTGAGACAAGCGATTTTTATTACATTCGGCTACGGCATTCCGGCGGTCTGGGTCATGTTTCAGTTCGCGGGCCCGCTGACCCATTTGTTTTTTCAGTCTCCGGAAGCGCAGTATTATTTGCAGCTTTTGTGGCCGTTTTTTCTTTTTCATCTGTTTGTGATGCCGCTTCAAGCCTGTCTGATCGGCATCGGCCACGTGAAAACGGCGTTTTATCATAACGTATGGAGCAGCATTGTAGGTCTTTCAATGATGTATGTGCTCGGTTCTATGCCGGAATTGCAAATGCTCGGCATTATACTCGGTATGAATACCGGCATGATTCTTCTGACAAGTTTACATTACGCGACGATCTGCAAAGACCTCGGTGTCTCCGTGTTTTTGACGGGCGGCGGAAGAACAGCGCCCCGGATCGAAAGCTGAAAAGGCTGATACATTTCAATAAGGAAGGGCAAGCTATCCGAAACGCGTGAAAGGAAGATCATATGCATAAAAACCGCCTAATTGTATGTGCAGTCCTTTTGATAGCTGCCGCCGTCTGGATGCCTGAAGCAAAAGCCTCCTCAGAAAAACAGGCAGTTCCCGCCGTGTTTCTGATGAAGACGATTGAAGGAGACGAAATATCGATTCCGAATAAAGGGCAGAAAACGATTTTACATTTTTGGACATCGTGGTGTCCGCCGTGCAAAAAAGAACTGCCGCAATTCCAAACCTATTTTGAACAGCATCAGTCCGATGATGTAAGCCTTGTAACGGTAAATTTGATGAATGCCGAGCGAAATAAAAATACCGTTCAAAACTTTGTCACTCAGCACCATCTCACATTCCCGATTGTTCTTGACACGAAAGGCGAGCTTATGAAGGAATACGATGTCATAACGATTCCCACGTCATTTCTGCTGAATGAAAAAGGAGAAATCGAAAAAAAGATCGTCGGTCCGATGACCGCCTCACAATTAAAAGAATGGTCAGAGAAATAAAAAGGTGCGGGAGGAATTCCTCCCGCACCTTTTTTGCATATAATGAACAGCTGAAGAAACGCTAATGATAATTATTATCAAAAAGAAATTAAAACAATTATAATTGAAATCTTCCGCCGGCATGCTATAATAAAGAAAACACTGTGAAAATGCTGCCTGTCAGGCGGCTGTTTTACTTTTATCGGGGAATTGAAGATGATTTGCGTTCTCAATTAGAGAGGAGAATTCATAATGAATGAACAAGTGATGACACAAACCCATTCACAACAGCAGATACAAGAAGAGCGGGCCGGAAAAAGGTGGCTCCAGCATGCAGAACTCATTGCGGCGCTCGTATCCGGCGTCCTTATTCTTGCGGCCTGGTTTTTTACCGAAACAAAAGGCCTGTCCGTCACTTTGTATATCCTTGCCTTCCTGATCGGGGGATTTGCAAAAGCAAAAGAGGGAATTGAGGATACCATTGAGACGAAGGCGTTAAATGTGGAACTGCTGATGATATTTGCGGCTGTCGGCTCCGCCCTGATCGGTTATTGGGCGGAAGGCGCAGTTCTTATCTTTATTTTTTCGTTAAGCGGCGCGCTCGAAACATATACGATGAATAAAAGCAGCCGTGATTTAACATCCTTGATGAAACTGGAACCGGAGGAAGCGACCCTGCTTGCGGACGGACGGGAAAAGCGGGTGCCGGCTGCTGAACTTAAGATCGGTGACATGATCGTCATTAAGCCGGGCGAACGCGTAGCGGCAGACGGGATTATTGAGTCTGGCGTGACGAGCCTCGATGAATCGGCGCTGACGGGTGAAGCGATGCCGGCGGAAAAAACAGCAGGAGATTCTGTGTTTACAGGAACGGTAAACGGAAACGGCTCCTTAACGGTCCGTGTGACGAAAACAAATGAACAGTCTTTATTCAGAAAAATCATCCGGCTGGTAGAATCAGCCCAAAACAGCGTGTCACCGGCTCAGGCATTTATTGAGCGATTCGAAAGTGTCTATGTCAAAGGCGTGCTGTTAGCCGTGGCTGTGCTTTTATTCGTTCCTCATTTCGCTTTAGGCTGGAGCTGGAGTGAAACCTTTTACCGGGCGATGGTGTTTATGGTGGTCGCCTCCCCGTGCGCGCTTGTCGCTTCTATTATGCCCGCTGCGCTTTCTCTTATCTCAAATGGGGCCCGCAACGGATTATTGGTTAAAGGAAGTGTGTTTTTAGAGCAGCTGGGAAGCGTACGGATGATCGCATTTGACAAAACCGGCACGGTCACAAAGGGACAGCCGGCAGTCGCGGCATTTCAAGCAGCGGAAAATGTGAGTGAAGATGAGATCATGCAGGCGGTGTATGCGATAGAAAAGCAATCAAGCCACCCGCTTGCAAAAGCGATAGCTGAATTTGCCGAAAGCCGGGGCGCCGCGCCCGCAGGCCATCTATCGATTGACGAGACGTCCGGATTCGGTGTTCAGGCTGAAATAGAAGGCGTCAAATGGATGGTCGGAAAAGCGGGATTTGCAGGTGAACATGCGGCAGATGCTTTTTTGCAGACATCGGGAAAAGAATTAAAGGATAAAGGCTTTACACTGGTTTTTGTTAAGAAAGATGACCGGATTGCGGGCTGCTTCGCCTTAAAGGATCAAATCCGGCCTGAAGCCAAAGCCGTGATGGCTGAGCTTGAATCACTGGGCATTCAAACAGCCATGCTCACCGGCGATCAGTCTGAAACTGCGGCTGCCATTGCGAAAGAGGCGGGCATGACGACGGTTGTTGCCGATTGTCTGCCGGACCAAAAGGCAAAAGAAGTGAAGAAGCTGAAAGAAACGTACGGCACAATCGCCATGGTCGGAGACGGCATTAATGACGCGCCCGCTCTGAAAACCGCTGACGTCGGTATTGCGATGGGCGGGGGCACGGACGTGGCTCTAGAAACGGCTGACTTAGTCCTTATGAAAAATGATCTTCACAAGCTTGTGAAAATGTGCAGACTCTCAAGGAAAATGAACCGGATTATTAAGCAGAATATTGTTTTCTCGCTCTCGGTCATCTGCCTTTTGATCTGCGCTAACTTTCTGCAGGTGATGGAACTGCCGTTTGGCGTAATCGGGCATGAGGGGAGCACGATTCTGGTTATACTGAACGGACTGAGATTATTAAAATAAACATGACAGCCGCACATCGGGCGGCTGTTTTTTTAATGTTCGTTCACAGCATAAACTCCGGAAAACTGATAGAATGAATAAAGAGTCACTTTGGTAAGGAGGAAAAGCAAAAAATGAACAGATTAGAACGTGTTTCATCTTGGCTGAAAAAAGAAGGACATGATGCGGCGTTTATACATACAAAGGAAAACGTATTTTATTTAACTGATTTTTACACGGATCCGCATGAGCGGTTAATGGGATTGTTCCTGTTTCAGGAACAGGAGCCGTTTTTCGTTTGTCCGGGAATGGAAGCCGGACAAGCCCGCAGCGCCGGATGGGAGCATGGTATTATCGGCTACGGCGATCACGAAGATCCGTGGGAGCTGATCAAAGCCGAGCTCACAAAACGAAATGTGCCGCTTGATTCCATCGCGGTTGAAAAGGATTCGATCTCTCTTTCCCGCTCAGAACAGCTCAAACAAGCTTCAGGGGGCGCGGCATTTGTTTCGGCAGAAGAAACGCTCAACCAATTCCGTCTCGTGAAAGATGAGAAGGAAATCAGCATTCTCAGGGAAGCGGCAAAACTCGCGGATTACGGAGTTGAAGTCGGTGTCGCGGCGCTTAAAGAGGGTGTGAGTGAAACCGAAGTACTCGCGCAGATTGAGTTTGAGCTGAAGAAAAAAGGTGTGCAGGGCATGTCATTTTCAACGATGGTGCTGTTCGGGGAAAAATCAGGCCAGCCCCATGGGAATCCGGGTGCAGACCGGTTGAAAAAAGGGGATTTTGTTCTGTTTGATCTGGGCGTTATTCTTGACGGCTACTGTTCAGACATTACGAGAACATTCGCATACCAATCAATCAGCCCGAAACAGGAAGAGATTTACGAAACGGTGCTTAAAGCTGAACAGACGGCGCTTCAATTAAGTAAACCCGGCGTCAGAATCGGCGATCTTGATTTAAAAGCCCGCGGCATTATTGAAAAAGCCGGATACGGAGACTATTTCCCGCACCGCCTCGGCCACGGACTCGGGATTTCGGTTCACGAATATCCATCAATGAGCAGCGCGAACGACACACTCCTCAAAGAAGGCATGGTGTACACGATAGAACCGGGGATTTACGTGCCGGATGTCGGCGGCGTGCGCATAGAAGACGATGTGTTTGTCACAAAAGACGGCGCCGAAGCATTAACGCAGTATCCGAAAGAATTAACGATTCTGAAATAGAAAGCTTTGTGATAAAAAAGGACGGTTCTGGAACGCAGCGTCCTTTTTTATCACCTTTTAAATGAAAAAATCATCAAAATGCTGAAATGGTTTGATGTCATGCTTTTCATTCAGGGGCCGCAGGGCAAGGTAACTGCCGCCGAGGATGGCCAGACACAAACCGATTAAGCAAAGAATCCCCATCGCTGTTCTTCTCCTTTCAAACGGATAGGATGTATCTGTTTCTAGCTTACTGTATGAAACGCATTCCAGATCAAGGGAAAAAAAGAAAGGGGGGACGCCATGGCTACGATCAGAGACATTGCCGGCGCTGCCGGGGTTTCCGTTACAACGGTATCAAGAGTTTTAAACGATCACCCTTATGTAAGTAAGGACAAAAGAGAAAGAGTGAAAAAAGCGATGCAATCGCTCGGATACACGCGCAACATTCATGCTGTGCATTTATCCAAAGGTTTTTCCGATATGATCGGCGTTGTGCTTCCGTCGGTGAACCTTCCGTATTTTGCAGACCTTGTTGCGGGTATTGCCGAGGCTGCCGAAGCGTCAGGCGTGCATCTTTGTTTATACCAGACAGATTATGAGCAGCAAAAAGAACGTTTTGCCTTATCACAATTACAGGAGCGCCAAGTGGACGGCCTGATTATCTGCTCCAAAGCAATTCCTGATGAGCATCTGCTTGCCGTGAAAGAACCGCTCATCCTCTGCCAGTACACTGATGCGGCAGGGCTTTCATCCATCAGTAATCCGCATCGGGAAGCATTTCGGCACGGTCTGGATTATCTGATAGAAAAGGGACACCGGAAAATAGCGATCAGCCTGGCCAGAAAAAAGGGAAAAAACAGTCAAGTCCGCATCGCCGCATACAAAGAGGCGCTGAAGAAGATCGGGCAGCCTTACAGGGAAGAGCTGGTTGTGGAAAAGGTGCTGACGCTGCTTGACGGGAAAGCCCTTTTTCATAGATGGAAGAGCTGGGATGACAAACCGACTGCGCTGTTTGCGGCGAATGATCAAGTATCCGCGGGTCTTTACCTTGAAGCCAAGGCAAACGGGACGCGCATCCCGGAAGAGCTTGCGATTTTGAGCATCGACAATCATGATATCAGCAAGATGTTAGGTATTTCCACAATAGATATACAAACGAAAGAAATGGGAAAGCAGGCTTTTCACATGCTTGAGAACCGGATCAGCGGCGGGCCTCCGGGAAGGAAAGTTCTTGATTACCGCCTTATTGAACGATCAACCGTCTAAAAAAAGAATTGACGCGCTTTCCGTTCGTTTTGTACGATATGAGGTATTGAATGACAAAGGAGCTGAGGATCATGAAGGGGTCCTTTACAGTTGAAAAGGTATTAAATAACAATGTGCTCATCGCAACACATGATAGATACAGTGAGGTCGTCTTAATCGGAAAAGGGATCGGCTTTGGAAAAAAACAAGCGGATGTCATTGAAGATAAAGGGTATGACAAGATGTTCATCTTAAAGGATGAAAAAGAACAAAAACAATTTAAAAAGCTCCTCGGTTATGTGGACGAGACACTTGTCGACATCTCCAATGACGTCATTTATCATATCAAGAAGCGGACAAGCCAACCGTTAAATGAGCATATTCATATTGCGCTGACTGACCATATCGCCTTTGCGGTAAAGCGGCTGCAGCAGGGGTTTGACATTAAAAACCCGTTTCTCATGGAAACCGAAACGCTTTATCCGGAAGAATTCCAAATTGCCCGTGAAGTCGTCGGCATGATTAATGAAAAGACGGGAATCTGCCTTCCGGAAGGAGAGATCGGCTTTATCGCTCTGCATATCCATTCCGCCCTGACGAATCGGCCCCTTTCAGAGGTCAATCAGCATTCACAGCTGATGTCCCGCCTCGTTCAGGTGATTGAGGAATCTTTCCAGATGAAAGTGAATAAAGAAAGCGTCCACTATTTGCGGCTGATCCGGCATATCAGATTTACCATAGACAGGATTAATCGGGAAGAGCAGACAAAAGAACCAGAAAAGTTAATGTTATTATTGAAAAATGAATACCCGCTATGCTACAATACTGCTTGGAAACTGATAAAAATCTTGCAGCAAATACTGAAAAAACCAGTTCATGAGGCGGAAGCGGTTTATCTCACGCTTCATTTGTACCGATTAACCAATAAAATTTCATAAATTCAGTTGAAACCTTAAAAACGTGTCACTGATTCGATCAGGCATGAGTGATTGAGGGTAAAAAACGGGAAGAACGATCCCGTTATTTTGCACACCCTTTTTACTCATGCCTTTTTTGTTGTGTAAAAGGGCAAATGTAAACGGTTAAACTGAAGACTTGCGCCAGTGAATTCGTTGTCATGAATTTTCGCTGTAAGGTCACACTAGCTAACAGAGGAGGTACATCTTTTATGTTTAAAGCATTATTCGGCGTTCTCCAGAAAATCGGCCGTGCTCTTATGCTTCCGGTTGCGATTTTACCGGCTGCGGGGATCTTGCTTGCGTTAGGGAATGCCATGCAGAACAAAGATATGATTCAAGTCATGCATTTCTTAAGCAATGATAACGTTCAGCTTGTGGCGAACGTCATGGAAAGCGCCGGTCAAATCGTATTTGACAACCTGCCGCTTCTTTTTGCAGTAGGGGTTGCGATCGGTCTTGCCAACGGAGACGGTGTTGCCGGAATCGCGGCCATTATCGGATACCTGGTCATGAACGTATCCATGAGCGCCGTGCTTATGGCGAACGGCAGTATTCCGTCTGACAAAATTGAACGGGCAAAGTTTTTTGCGGAAAACCATCCGGCCTATATTAACATGCTGGGGATACCCACTTTGGCGACTGGCGTGTTCGGCGGTATTATCGTCGGGGTCCTGGCCGCGTTATTGTTCAACAAGTTTTATAAAATTGAACTTCCGCAGTACCTCGGATTCTTTGCGGGTAAGCGGTTCGTCCCGATTATCACATCAATTTCCGCATTAATTCTCGGACTTATTATGTTAGTGATCTGGCCTCCGATCCAGCACGGTCTGAATTCCTTCTCCACGGGTCTTGTGGAAGCGAATCCAACCTTGGCGGCCTTTATTTTCGGGATGATTGAGCGGTCATTGATTCCGTTCGGTCTTCATCACATTTTCTACTCGCCGTTCTGGTATGAATTTTTCAGCTATAAAGATGCGGCCGGAGACATCATCCGCGGAGATCAGCGGATTTTCATGGCTCAGATCAAAGACGGCGTACAGCTGACGGCGGGAACATTTATGACGGGGAAATATCCGTTTATGATGTTCGGTCTTCCGGCGGCAGCGCTTGCAATCTATCATGAAGCGAAGCCTGAAAAGAAAAAACTTGTAGCCGGAATCATGGGTTCTGCCGCTCTGACAAGTTTCTTAACGGGAATTACCGAGCCGCTTGAATTCTCATTCTTATTTGTGGCTCCTATCCTGTTTGCGATTCACTGCGTATTCGCGGGACTCTCCTTTATGGTTATGCAGCTGCTGCATGTAAAAATCGGTATGACGTTCTCAGGCGGTCTGATTGACTACTTCCTGTTCGGAATTCTGCCTAACCGGACGGCTTGGTGGCTTGTCATTCCGGTCGGCCTAGGATTAGCCGTTATTTACTACTTCGGTTTCCGGTTTGCGATCAGAAAGTTCAATCTGAAAACGCCGGGCCGTGAAGAAGAGGCTGCGGATGAAGGTGCGGGCGCCTCAGGCGAAGCCGGCGACCTTCCTTATGAAATCCTGCAGGCAATGGGTGACCAGGAAAACATTAAGCACCTTGACGCTTGTATCACGAGACTCCGCGTTACGGTCAACGACCAGAAGAAAGTGGATAAGACTCGTTTGAAACAGCTTGGCGCCTCAGGCGTTCTTGAAGTCGGAAACAACATTCAGGCCATTTTCGGCCCGCGTTCTGACGGTTTAAAAACACAGATGCAGGATATTATCGCCGGACGCACGCCGCGCCCTGAACCAAAAGTATCCGCACAAGAAGAAGTCAGCCAGCAGGTTGAGGAGGTTATCGCAGATCCGCTCCGAAACGAGCAGGGTGAAGAAGTGTTCGCTTCTCCGATCACCGGTGAAATCCATCCGATTACCGATGTGCCTGACCAGGTGTTCTCAGGAAAAATGATGGGTGACGGTTTTGCGATTCTTCCTGAAGAAGGAATCGTCGTATCGCCTGTCCGCGGAAAAGTGCTGAATGTTTTCCCGACAAAACATGCGATCGGTCTTCAGTCTGACGGCGGAAGAGAGATCCTGATTCATTTCGGAATCGACACAGTCAGCCTGAAAGGCGAAGGATTCACTTCTTTTGTTTCTGAGGGTGACCGGGTTGAACCGGGGCAAAAGCTGCTTGAAGTTGATCTTGAAGCGGTTAAACCTCATGTTCCTTCATTAATGACACCGATTGTCTTTACAAATCTTTCCGAGGGTGAAGCGATTTCCCTTTCGGCCGAAGGTACCGTAAAACGGGAACAAAAAGATATTGTGAAAATCGGAAAATAAGCATATAAATACGCCGTGCTTGTCAGATGACAAGTACGGCTGTATGATATAATATTGTGTAGTAAAATAGCTTTAATTTAAAGGAGAATGATAATCATGGCACAAAAAACATTTAAAGTAACAGCAGATTCCGGAATCCACGCTCGTCCTGCGACAGTTCTTGTACAGACTGCAAGCAAATACGATGCTGACGTAAACTTAGAATATAACGGCAAAACAGTAAACCTTAAGTCAATCATGGGCGTTATGTCTCTAGGTATCGCTAAAGGCGCTGAAATCACAATTTCCGCTTCAGGCGCTGACGAAAACGATGCTCTTAACGCTTTAGAAGAAACAATGAAAAGCGAAGGACTCGGCGAGTAATGCAAGAATTAAAAGGAATAGGCGCTTCAGCCGGAATTGCGATTGCGAAAGCATACCGGCTTGAAGAGCCGGACTTAACGGTTGAAAAGAAAAACATTGCTGATGCTGCGGCTGAAGTAAGCCGTTTTGATGAAGCGATTGTACGTTCTAAAGAAGAGCTTGAAAAAATTAAAGAGCATGCTTTAAAAGAACTGGGACAAGACAAAGCTGACATTTTCTCCGCGCACCTTTTAGTTCTGAGTGATCCTGAGCTGCTGAACCCGGTAAAGGAGAAAATCAGCACAGATTCAGTCAATGCTGAATTCGCTTTGAAAGAAACAGCTTCCATGTTCGTTACTATGTTTGAATCAATGGATAACGAATACATGAAAGAGCGTGCGGCGGATATCCGTGACGTAACAAAACGTGTGACGGGGCACCTGCTGGGCGTGGAAATTCCGAACCCGAGCATGATCTCAGAAGAGGTTGTTATCGTGGCTGAAGATTTGACACCGTCTGATACGGCGCAATTAAACCGCCAGTTTGTAAAAGGTTTTACAACTGATATCGGCGGACGCACTTCACACTCCGCGATCATGGCCCGTTCGCTTGAAATTCCGGCTGTTGTCGGCACAAAAGCGGCTACAGGGACAATTGAAAACGGTGTTACGGTAATCGTAGACGGCATCGATGGCGATGTGATCATCGATCCTTCCAGTGAAACGTTAAAGAAATATGAAGAAAAGCACAGTGCTTACCTGGCGCAAAAAGCTGAGTGGGCGAAGCTCGTCAATGAACCGACTGTTTCAAAAGACGGCCATCATGTAGAGCTTGCCGCAAACATCGGCACACCTGACGATGTAAAAGGCGTTCTTGAAAACGGAGGAGAAGCTGTAGGGCTTTACCGTACGGAATTCCTTTACATGGGACGCGACCAGCTTCCGACGGAAGACGAGCAGTTTGACGCTTATAAAACGGTTCTTGAGCGTATGGAAGGAAAATCAGTTGTCGTGCGGACATTGGATATCGGCGGCGACAAAGAGCTTCCTTACCTGCAGCTCCCTAAAGAAATGAACCCGTTCTTAGGCTACAGAGCCATCCGCCTTTGCCTTGAAGAGCAAGAAATCTTCAGAACTCAGCTTCGTGCGCTGCTTCGTGCAAGTACATACGGAAACTTAAAAATCATGTTCCCGATGATTGCGACAGTAAACGAGTTTAAACAGGCGAAAGCGATTCTTCTCGAAGAAAAAGAAAAACTCGTCGAAGCCGGCGTAGCGGTTTCTGACGATATTGAAGTCGGTATGATGGTAGAGATTCCGTCTACAGCCGTTATCGCAGATCAGTTTGCTACAGAAGTTGACTTCTTCAGTATCGGAACAAATGACTTGATCCAATACACGATGGCTGCTGACCGCATGAACGAGCGCGTAGCTTATCTGTATCAGCCATACAACCCGGCGATTCTCCGTCTGATCACCCTTGTTATTGAAGCCGCTCACAAAGAGGGCAAATGGGTCGGAATGTGCGGAGAAATGGCGGGAGACGAAATTGCGATTCCGATTCTTCTCGGCTTAGGCTTAGATGAGTTCTCAATGAGCGCTACATCCATCCTTCCGGCAAGAACGCAGATCAGCAAGCTTTCTAAAAAAGAAGCTGAATCATTCAAAGAAACAATCTTGTCTATGAGCACGACAGAAGAGGTTGTCGCATTCGTTAAAGAAACATTCAATAAGTAATACAACAGCCAGACGGTATAAGCCGTCTGGTTTTTTTCATATTCGGAAAAAAGGGGGGAACAATAACGTTCAACAGGAGGGATTATTATGACAAAATCATTTGCAGCGGGGGATACGGTCTATGTGATTTACCGCAATCCGCATGCCGCCAATGTTGCCCATATTAAAGAGGCGGAGATCGTCCATCACCCATATCATGAGGGAGAACTGTCTCTGTTTTTATACGAAACCTATCATCCGCTGGCCGAAGATGACGCGGTCTTTTCAACATATGAGGAAGCGGAAGCGCTTTACAGCGAGCTTTTTGAAGAAGACCGATATCATTGATCAAAGGAAATGTTTACAACGCATATTCACTCTCTTTTAAACGGAAAGTAACAACATGAGAATATGAAAAAAGGGAGTGTCAGTTCATGCTGAAGCCGTTTGTGCCCCAGCTTGTTTATATAGAACCGAGAGCGCTCGAATACCCGTTAGGACAAGAGCTGAAGAATAAGTTTGAAAATATGGGGCTTGAGATCAGAGAAACAACATCGCATAATCAAGTCCGGAATATTCCGGGGAAAAATCACTTGCAGCAATACCGGAACGCGAAATCAACCTTGGTAATCGGCGTCCGGAAAACACTGAAATTCGATTCTTCAAAGCCGTCCGCCGAATATGCCATTCCATTTGCGACAGGCTGTATGGGGCATTGCCACTATTGCTACCTGCAGACGACGATGGGGTCAAAGCCTTACATCCGGACATATGTCAATGTGGAAGAGATTCTGGATCAGGCTGATGAGTATATGAAAGAACGAGCGCCGGAATTTACAAGATTTGAAGCCTCTTGTACGTCTGATATCGTCGGAATCGATCATCTGACACATACATTAAAAAGAGCCATTGAACATTTCGGACAAAGCGAATTGGGGCAGCTCAGATTCGTGACTAAATTTCACCACGTCGATCATTTGCTTGATGCAAAACATAACGGAAAGACTAGGTTCAGATTCAGCATCAATGCGGATTATGTCATTAAAAACTTTGAACCGGGAACTTCTCCGCTCGACAAACGGATCGAAGCCGCCGTCAAAGTCGCTAAAGCGGGCTATCCGCTCGGTTTCATCGTGGCGCCTATTTATATTCACGATGGCTGGGAGGAAGGCTATAAGGAGCTGTTTGAGAAACTGGATGCGGCGCTTGATAAAGACGTTCGGCATGACATCACATTTGAACTGATCCAGCATCGTTTTACAAAACCGGCCAAACGGGTGATTGAGAAGAACTATCCGAAAACAAAGCTTGAGCTTGATGAAGAAAAGCGCAGGTACAAATGGGGACGCTACGGAATCGGCAAATATATATACCAAAAAGACGAAGAACATGCCTTAAGGGAAACACTCGAATCTTATATCGAAACCTATTTTCCGAAAGCGAAAATCGAATATTTTACGTAAGGCGGAGCTGTCGGCATGACGGCTCTTTTTTTTGCTGCGCCAAATGACGGAAATGTTTGATATTTATTTCAAGATTTATTCATTTTCTTGGCCGAAAGACCGATATAACTCTCAGGAGGGGATGGTTATGTTTAAAAAAATGCATATCAAAATTGCTGTGTTTGTATCGGCAATGCTTATTGTAACGGTTGTTTTTTTAACGGTTTCTTCATATTTGACATTAAAGCCGATGATGACGGAGGAAGCAAAACGTACGACAGAGAATGTCACCAATTCACTCGGTCAGAACATTGAGCTTCAGCTGAAAAATGATGAGACCGTATTAATGAGATTAGCAGACGGTGAATTGTCCCGGTCTTTTCTATCAGATGGGAAGAAAGAAACCGCGCGGCTTTTTAACGATGAGTTAAAACAGATCGGACAGAATGACAAATATGTCGCGCTTGCGTACGTCGGAACCGCAAACAAACAAATGTTTACATATCCAAAGGCCGATTTTGCCAAAGACTATGATCCGACAAATCGAACGTGGTATAAGATGGCGGCTGAAAAACCCGATAAGGTTGTCTGGACTGACCCTTATAAAGATGCAGTGACGGGAGACATGATCGTGACGGCGTCAAAAGCCATTCAAAACAGCGGAACCGTCGTGGGAGTGGCGAGCTTAGATTTGAAGCTGTCCTCCATTCAGAGCATGGTCAACGAGCAAAAGGTTCCGTATAAAGGATTTGCGTTTTTGGCGGATGAAAACGGCTCTCTTCTGGCCCATCCGGCAAAACAGGGAAAAAATATTTCGGAAGATCAGACGTTAAAAGACATCACTGCGGACAAAGAAGGCATCAAAGAGCTGCAGGGGAACATGGTCGTCTACCAAACGGTAAAAGAAACAGGGTGGAAAGTCGGAACGCAGTTTGAAAAAGATCAGCTGATGGGAGTAGCCGACCAAATGAACACGGTGAGCATTTTTATGTCACTGATCGCCCTTGTGATTACGATCGGACTCAGCTATTTCCTCGCAAAAACGATAACCGGGCCCATTCAGCAGCTGATCGCCAAAACAAATTCAGTCTCAGCGGGAGATTTAACCGTCCGCGCCCAGACGAAATCAAAAGATGAAGTAGGCGAGTTAACAAAAGACTTTAACCAAATGGTTGAAAATATGAAAGAGATGGTCGAACAGGTCAAGGCCTCCTCAGAAAATGTATCTGATACATCTGACCAACTAACCGTCATTTCACAAGAAACAAATGAAACGAGCGGACAAATCGCAAAAGCGATAGAGGAAGTCGCCGCCGGAGCGACAGAGCAAGCGTCAGAGGTTGAGACGATCAACGAAAAATCAGAAAATCTCTCAGTCAAAATAAAAGGAATCGCAGATCGCGCAGGCAGCATAAAACAACTCTCAAAATCTTCAGAGGATGCCAGCTACAAAGGATTGGACGCGCTCGGGCAGCTGCTGATGAAGTCAAACGAAGCCAATTCAGAAACGAAAAAAGTAGAGGCAATGCTGAATGACCTGGAAGAACAAACGAAAAACATAGAAGAAGTCGTGACGGCAATATCCGCTATTTCAGACCAGACGAATCTCTTGGCGCTGAATGCGAGCATAGAAGCCGCAAGAGCGGGAGAAAGCGGACGGGGCTTTGCCGTCGTCGCGGAAGAAGTCCGCAAGCTTGCTGAACAATCAGCTCTTTCTTCCGGCCATATCAGTGAGACGGTCCGTCTGATTCAATCTGAGACAAAAGAAGCGTCACACGCGATGATTGAGGCAAGCAGAATGAATGATGAACAAAACAGCGCCATTCATGAAACGGGTGAGGTTCTCAATCTGATTACGACGGAAATGCAGTCTCTCGTTCAAGGTATAGATCATATTTACAATGACATTCAAAAAATGAGTGAAGAACAAGCCGCGATTCAAGAAGCGATTCAAAGCATCTCCGCCATTTCTCAAGAATCTGCGGCAGCGGCGGAAGAAGTGAATGCTTCTACTGATGAACAGCTCGTTACGCTTGAAAAAGTGAAGCAATCGACTGATATGTTAAAGAGCGCAAGCGAAGATCTGATCAGCGCCATTTCTAAATTCACCTTGTGACGCGGTCTCTATCAGCCTATAATATGGTAATATAGACATGAAAGAGTGATATATGAATCGCATCAGGGGAGGAAAGCGCAGTGAACAAAACGGTCGGATTTATCGGTTTGGGCGTCATGGGAAACAGTATGGCATCGCACATTTTAGAAGCGGGCTATCCTGTTTTAGTCTACACGCGGACGAAACAAAAAGCGGAAGAGATTCTGAATAAGGGAGCGGTCTGGCAGGAGACGGTCAAAGACCTTTCAGAGAAAGCTGACATTATTATTACCATGGTCGGCTATCCGAGTGATGTCGAGGAAATCTATCTCGGCGAAAACGGCATTCTCCGGCACGCAAAAGAAGGGGCGTTTGTCATTGACATGACGACATCAAAACCGTCTCTGGCGAAGAAGATAGCGGAGAAAGCCAAAGAAAAATCCATTCACGCCCTGGATGCACCCGTTTCCGGCGGAGACATCGGCGCGCGGAACGGAACGCTTGCCATTATGGCCGGAGGAGAAAAAGAAGCGTTTGAAGCATGCCTGCCGCTTTTCTCCGTTATGGGGGAAAACATTCAGTATCAAGGGCCGGCTGGCAGCGGCCAGCATACGAAAATGTGCAATCAGATCGCGATTGCAGCAGGAATGGTCGGAGTGGCTGAAGCGATGGCTTACGCGGAAA
Organism: Bacillus sp. R45; assembly: GCF_021729365.1. Lineage (NCBI taxonomy): Bacteria > Bacillati > Bacillota > Bacilli > Caryophanales > Bacillaceae > Bacillus > Bacillus sp. R45. Next base: position 1,315,285 of record NZ_CP091421.1, read on the forward strand.
AATCCGGTCTGAACCCGGAACAAGTGCTGAAAAGCATTACAACCGGAGCGGCTGGCAGCTGGTCATTGTCCAACCTCGCTCCCCGTATGCTGAAAGGCGATTTTGCGCCCGGATTTTACGTGAAACACTTTATTAAAGACATGGGAATTGCTCTTGAAGAAGCGGAGCTCATGGGAGAAGAAATGCCCGGATTGGCGCTGGCCAAATCATTGTACGACAAGCTTTCCGCGCAAGGTGAAGAAAACAGCGGAACTCAAAGCATTTATAAGCTTTGGGTGAAATAAAAAAGATTGCCCGCCGGGCAATCTTTTTTTATTTATTTTCCGATGAATTGCTGTGTCCAGATGTTTCCTGATTCTACATAACCCACACCGATTTGAGTGAACTCAGGATTCATGATGTTCTTTCTGTGGCCTTCACTGTTCATCCAAGCTTTAACGACGGCTTCAGGAGTCGTCTGCCCTTTGGCGATATTTTCACCGGCAGTTTTATAAGTGATTCCGAAAGACTTCATCATATCGAAAGGTGAGCCGTAAGTCGGACTTTGGTGATCGAAATAGTTTTTGTCTTTCATATCTTGTGATTTTGCGTGAGCTGATTTGCTTAATTTTTCATCAATCTGCAGAGGTTTTAAGCCTTGCTTTTGTCTCTCTGCATTTGTCAATTCAACGACTTTCTTTTCGTACGCACTGACAGATGAAGGAGTCTTCTCGCTGCTGTTGTTTGTGTTATCTGTCTGCTTTGCATTGTCAGCCGTCTTGTTTTGATCGGCTTTCGGTTTTTCGGCAGCTGCCGGAGCCGTTTTTGCCGGTGTTTCTTTTTGTACATCCTTAACTGTTATGTCAGAATGCTTTGCGTGTTTTTGCAGCAGCTGTTTCAGTTCTTTCTCATTTTTAACGTTCAGCTTTTTCACGCTCGTTTTCATATGTAGTTTTTCAACAGCCTCTTGAAGAGTCAGATGCTGTACGGTGTTTCCTTTTTTCACGGTAACGACGTGCTGGCATGACAGCTCTTTGGCAGATGCCTGCTGAATGCCTCCGAATGTAATCAAACTGACTGCCGCGGCGGCAGATAAGAGAAATGCTTTTTTCATAAGTTTATAGCCTCCCAGAGAAGTTGTTTTTTTCTACATGAAAAATCTTATCACAGCTTTTTTGTCATAATGCAGGCAGCCATTTCCTTTGACAACAAACGTTTGTCATAATTGTAATTGAGCACAGAAAAATGGCTTTATATCAGGAAAAACGATCTGTATTTATTTTTTAAAATCCGTTACATCTCTTCAAATTATTTGAAGTGTTAGATATATTTTAAGATAATTTGATCTTGACAGTTTTTTTTACCCGTTTTCGCTGTAACAACTTTTACAAAAATGTTACAATTAAAATCTGTTTATGTAAATATATTCAATGATTTGAGAGGTGTAACAGAAAGTGGCTGAAGTCGCGCGCGAACCAAAGAAAAAAACGAAACGTTACAGAGCGCTGAGAATGAATCTCTATTTTTTGATTGTTTTTCTTCTCTTTACGGCACTGATTTTTAAACTCGGCATCGTCCAGATTGTCGAAGGGGATAAACACCGCCAGGATGCAGAGAAGGCAAATGCAAAAACCGCCTATTATCCGACACCGCGGGGAAAAATGTATGACAAGCGGAACAGGGTGGCGGTTGATAACCAGGCTGTGCCTGAAATTGTATACGTTTCTACCTCAAAAACCTCGGCAAAGGACAAATTGAAAACGGCAAAAAATCTCGCCGCACTGATTCATATTGATACTGAATTTATGAAGGATCGAAATATCATTGATTACTGGCTTGCGGCACATCCGAAGAAGGCGGAAAAGCTTATGAAGGATTCAGAAAACAGCCTGAAATCCCAAGAAGTGTACAAACGCCAGATTGAACGCGTTCCGAAGCAGGAGATTGACGCGATCAAACAAGATAAAAAAGAGCTGCAAATTGCGGCGATTTATACGCGTTTTTCAAGCGGCAACGCCTATCAGCCGCAAGTCGTCAAATCAATGGACCCGAATAAGCTGAACGGAAACGGAAACAGCGGTTCATTGCTTGACGAGCATGAAAACAACAAGCAAAAACCAAAAAGCGACCTGACATATGAAGAAGTTTCCGTCGTATCCGAGCACTTGAAAGAGCTCCCCGGCATTGACGTGATCAATGACTGGACGCGGAAATATCCGTACGACAAAACGCTGTACTCTCTGTTCGGCGGTGTGACGACACCGGAACAGGGATTGTTGGGCGAACGGAAAGATTACTATGTCACAAGAGGCTACTCACTGAATGACCGGGTGGGAAAAAGCTACATCGAATATCAGTATGAGGACTATTTAAACGCGCATAAAGAAAAAGTAGAGTATGTGGAAAACAGCAAAGGTGAGGTCGTCAGCCAAAAGCCCGTCGATGAAGGCAGCAGAGGCTACGATCTGCAGCTCTCGCTCGATATGGAATTACAGTCGAAAGTCGAAAAAGTCATTGAAAAAGAGCTGAGAAGAAGCCGCGCCGCAGGCAACTATATGGTTGACAGAGGATTTGCCGTCATGATGGACCCGAACAACGGGGATATTCTCTCAATGGCGGGGAAACGCATCGATCTCGAAACAAATAAAACACAGGATTTTGCGATCGGAGCATTTACGACCCAATATGAGATGGGCTCTTCTGTTAAAGGAGCGACTGTTCTCGCGGGTTACCAAAGCGGCCTCCCGCATTATAAAACGTTTGTCGATGCACCGCTTGTATTTAAAGGCAAAACGAGAAAACAATCGTGGACACAAATGGGAGCCATTACTGAGCTGACCGCGCTGCAAAGAAGTTCAAACGTGTATATGTTTCATGTGGCCATGCATATCGCCGGCATTACCTACAGGCCGTACGGCACGCTGCCTGCCGGATTAGACGATATTAAAAAAATGCGCAACTACTACGCCCAATTCGGTTTGGGTGTGAAGACCGGGATTGATCTTCCGCAGGAATCAGCGGGCATGCAGTCAAATCCGCAAATGGTCGGGGGATTGCTGCTTGACTTTGCGATCGGACAGTTTGATACGTATACGCCGCTTCAAATGGCTCAATATATTTCAGCCATCGCAAACGGCGGGTATCGCGTCCAGCCGCGGATCGTCACAAGCATTCATGAACCGGACAGCAAAAATAAGATTGGAAAAGCGATTGAACAGCGGGATATTAAAATTTTGAACAAAGTAAATAACAGTCCGAGCGATTTTGACCAAGTTCATAAAGGAATGAAATTGGTCACAAGCTCACCTCAAGGAACGGCTTATTCAACATTCCAAGGTTCCGGCGCTGATGTTTCCGGAAAAACGGGAACCGCGGAGACGCACTATTACGGCACGAACAAAAACTGGTGGGGGAAGTACACGTATAACCTGACCTTTGTCGGCTATTATCCGTCAGAGCATCCAAGAGTGGCATTCAGCGTCGTCGTTCCGTCTGTTGGAAATGATAAAGATCATGTAAGCAAAAACATTGCTAAGGGAGCAATTGACGCTTACAAAGAACTTGAAAAGAAATACAATAAAAAATAACAAATGAAAGGGCGGCCGAACATATCGTGCGCCCTTTCTTTCATTCAGGAAAATTGACGTTCACAATAAGAATAGAAGGAGAATGCTCATTTTTTAGCGAATCAATCTAGTGGAATTTCTTTTTATATCAGTCCGTGTCCAGCCTGCAGTGCGAGTATAATGCAAAGGAGGGATTCTGTGGAACAGGATACTCAGCATGTCAAACAGTTTCAATCGAAAACCGATCTTCATGCCGTTTTGACGTCTAACGGGCGTATTATGTATATTTCCGCAAACTGTAAATCGTACTTCAGTTATTCTCAGGAAGAGATGATCGGGTCATTTCTCAAAACGTTCCTGCATGAAGAAGATCAATTTTTGGTTGAAAGTTACTTCTATAATGAGCATCATTTGATGCCTTGCACCTTTCGTCTTATTAAAAAAGATCATACCATCGTATGGCTTGAAGCGGGTGTGGAAATTGTCACACCGCAAATGGAGGGGACGGATCGGGAAATCATCCTCAAAATCAAGGTGCTTGAGGAGAAGACGCCCCGCCGGCCTTATATGTATGAACAAAAGAAGCAAAAGGCAGAACAACAGTCTGAAGATGCGGCTGGAAACGGCGAATTCGAGCGTCTTGTCGAAATGCTGCCGAATCCTTTATATGTCAGCATCAACGGCACAATCGCCTACGCCAACAACGCGATGCTTGCCATGCTGGGAGCCGAAAGCAAAGACGAGGTAATCGGCAGGCGCTCCTATGAGTTTATTGAAGAAGAGTATCACGACATTGTGAAAAACCGAATTGTGCGGATGCAAAAAGGAATGGAAGTCGGAATGATCGAACAGACGTGGAGAAGGCTCGACGGCACGCCCGTTCATTTAGAAGTGAAGGCGGCACCGACGACATATAAAAATCAGCGGGCGGAATTGCTGCTTCTGATTGATATTTCTTCACGGAAAAAATTCCAAACGATTCTGCAAAAAAGCAGAGAGCGTTATCAGCTCCTCATTCAGAATTCAATTGACACGATCGCCGTGATTCACAATGATAAATGGGTGTTCATGAATGAATCGGGCATTTCGCTGTTTGAGGCTGAAACATATGAAGATTTAATCGGGAAAAACGTCTATGATCAGCTTCATCCCTGTGATCACGACGACGTGAAACAGCGGATCCAAAATATTATCAACCGAAAGACCGAGTCAGAAATTATTAAGCAATCGTGGTTTACTTTTAAAAACCGGCTGATCTACACGGAAATGGTCTGCATTCCGACGACGTTTTTCGGAGAAACGGCCGTGCAGGTCATTCTGCGTGACATTTCTGAGCGGAAGCAGACGGAGGAATTAATGCTGAAGTCGGAAAAGCTGTCTATCGCAGGGCAGCTGGCGGCGGGGATCGCTCACGAAATCCGCAATCCGCTGACGGCGATCAAAGGATTTTTACAGCTCATGAAGCCGACGATGGAGGAAAACGAACATTACTTTGAAATTGTGTTTTCTGAACTGAGCAGAATCGAATTAATTTTAAGTGAGCTTTTAATGCTTGCCAAACCTCAGCAAAACGCCGTGAAAGAGCGTGTAAACTTAAAGAAAATTATAAGTGAAGTGACCGCTCTTTTAGAGACGCAGGCGAATCTTAAAGGGATTTTTATCAAAACGGATTACGAACATGACAGCATGTATATTAACGGTGATCAAAATCAGCTGAAACAGGTGTTTATCAATCTGATTAAAAATGCCGTTGAGTCGATGCCGGATGGGGGAACGGTTCACATCATCATGACAGAAGATGAGTATTCCGTTAATGTGACGGTGAAAGACGAGGGCGACGGGATACCGGAAAACGTGCTGAAACGAATAGGCGAACCGTTTTTGACAACGAAAGAAAAAGGAACCGGCCTGGGGCTGATGGTCACATTCAACCTTATTAAAAACCACCAGGGAGCCATCCAAGTAGACAGCAAACCGGACAGAGGCACGGCCTTTCACATTACATTTCCGAAACAATAAAAAAACAACGGCGTTATGCCGTTGTTTAAATCGTCTGCATGGATTCTCTCGTTTTTAAAATAAATGCTTCCAGCCGATCCAAGCCTTCTCTCAATGTATCCAGTGAATATGCGAATGACAGCCTCACATACCCTTCACCCAACTTTGAAAACGAGCTGCCGGGCACAAGAGCCACACCTGCATCCTCTAAAAGAGCCATACTAAAATCAAACGATGACATTCCGAATGACTTAATGGAAGGGAAGATATAAAATGCGCCTGACGGCTTTACGACGTCAAGCCCCATTGAAACAAGACGGTCATATACATAGTCAAGCCGCTTTTTATACTGTTCTCTCATAATAAGCGCATCATCAACACCGTTTGTCACCGCTTCAAGAGCCGCTTTCTGAGAGATTGAAGACGCGCATGTCACACTGTATTGGTGAACTTTTAAGATGTGCTTGGCAATTTCTTTCGGTGCGAAAATGAAACCGATTCTCCAGCCCGTCATGCTGTGTGATTTTGACAGGCCGTTGATGACGATCGTCTGGTCTCTCAAATAAGACGCGATCGAATAATGCGGTCTGTCATAGGTTAATTCGCTGTAAATCTCATCAGACAGGACAAAAACATTTCTGCCCTTCAGGACGGCTGCGATGTTTTGCAGCTCTTCCTCAGACAATGTCACACCGGTCGGATTTGACGGATAAGGAAGAATGACGCATTTTGTTTTTGGTGTCAGCGATTCTTCAATAAGCCGCGCCGTCAGCTTAAATCCGTGTGTCGTCGTATCCACATGAACCGGAACGGCGCCCGACATGCGGATGATCGGTTCGTAGCCCGGATATATCGGTCCGGGGAGAATAACTTCATCGCCTGGAGATAAAATCGTCCGCAAAGACGCGTCAATCGCTTGGCTTGCCCCGGTTGTGACGATGATTTCAGTTTCAGCCTCATAATTCAAATCAGCTTTTTTCTTCATATAAAGCTGTACGGCCTGTCTCAGCTCAAGGCCGCCCGCGTTCGGAGTATATGCCGTTGCGTTCTCGTCGATTGCCTTTTTGGCAGCCGCTTTGACATGGTGCGGCGTGAAGAAATCCGGTTGGCCGATCGTAAGCGAAATGACATTGGCGTGCTGAGCTACAAGATTTGAGAATTTGCGAATTCCTGAAATTTCAATTTCTTTTACATTCGGATTAAGCAAATGTTCCATAATTCATCACCTTATACTATATATTGAGTTTATCCTATTTTACCACTAGCTGAGCATTTGTCATCTTTTTATTGAACTATCCCGAGTATATGTCCGATATGTGAAAACATACCTTCTTTCAGAAAAAAATAAGACAACCAGCTGAAATGATTGTCTTCATTGTATCATGATCTATCTATTGTGATATGTGGCGAATGTCATTAATACCCGTATTCAAAGCTGACGTCTTCCCGCCATAAGATGTATGGAGCGGGCTTGTCGGGACGCTCTTTCGCCTCTTTTTTCATTTGCAGGTAAGCCGTTTTGCTGATATCTTCTAACACCGTCATTTGATCTTGGTCGAATATGACTACTGTACCCATTTATTACACCCTTCTTCCTGAAAAATCCTTGACTATTTTACCACTCGATGTCAAAAAGTCAATGGGATATCAGAAAAAAGCATCTTTTTATAAAGAGTTCATGGCCAGTTGGCCCGAATACATTCACTTTTTCCGTTTACAGCCGATATATACAGTACAATACTGAATGCGGATAGCGAGGGATTGAATTGTCTTTACAACAATACGATATTTTATTGGATTCAGGCACAAACGAATTAGAAATCGTCAAATTTGAAGTAGGCGTCAATACATTTGGCATAAATGTGATGAAAGTCCGGGAAATCATTCAGCCGGTAGATGTCACATCTGTGCCTCAGTCTCATAAAGACGTAGAAGGGATGATTAAGCTGAGAGGCGAAATTCTTCCCGTCATCAGTCTGTATTCCTTTTTCGGCGTTGATGCCGAAGGAGCAAAAGACGATAAATATATCGTAACGGAATTCAACAAGCGGAAAATCGTCTTTCACGTCGGTTCCGTTTCACAAATCCACAGGGTGTCCTGGGAGGCGATTGAAAAGCCGACTTCCCTGAACCAGGGCATGGAGCGGCATTTAACGGGAATCATCAAACTGGAAGACACGATGATCTTTCTGCCTGATTATGAAAAGATCATTTACGATATTGAATCGGCATCCGGAGTTGAGACTTATCATGTCCATCAGGAAGGATTTGATGAAAGACGGGCGGGTAAAAAACTGATCATCGTTGAAGATTCGCCGCTTCTGATGCGTCTTTTGACGGATGAGCTGACTGAGGCGGGGTACAGTGAAATCGTTACATTTGAAAACGGAAAAGAAGCGTATGATTACGTCGTGGAACTGACGGATAACGGAGCAAACCTGTCAGATCATATTGACATGATTATCAGTGACATTGAGATGCCGAAAATGGACGGGCATCGTTTGACGAAGCTCCTTAAGGATAACCCGCAAAGCTCTGATGTGCCGATTATGATTTTCTCGTCCCTGATTACGGACGACCTGCGCCACCGGGGCGAAGTAGTCGGAGCGGATGAACAGATCAGCAAGCCTGAAATCAGCGAGCTCATTAAAAAAGTGGATACGTACGTGATTGAATAGAAAAAAGCCGATGCATGACGCATCGGCTTTTTTGCGGCGGAATTAAAAATAACTCTCACCAAGTTTTTTAAATACGGGTTTATGATAAGCGGGCTGCTGCCTGTTGGCGGCAAGCGGTTTTTCCTTTAAGCCCACATATTTTTGCAATACGTTTTTCGCTTTTGTCAAAGACATTTGTGCTTTAGGATTGCGGTACGATTGATTTAACGTACCTAAATGCGGAAGATGCTGGAAGTCTTCTTTTGTTGGAGGCATGTGAAAATAGTAGTCTCCGATAGAGATAAGTACGTCTGACTGCTGTTGGCTAAACCTGGGATTATTTGAAAAGTGAAGCCCTATTTTTTTCCCTTTGCCTTCTTTCACAAGCTTTTGTAATGCCCGTTTTTTCAGCAGATAAAGGTATTTAGGGTTGGGGGCGGTTTTTGCATGGCGGTTCACAGTATAAACAGCTTTTGAAAGATTCTCGATGGTTGGCTGCAGCTCTTTCGAATAAGCGTGGTCGTCCATTATTTCTCTCCTTTGCATTGATCAAGTTCATATATAGATTATACTTTTTTAGCGTTGAAATGCAAATATTGATTATAAAAATACGCCTTTTTCTGATGAAAAGGGCGCATTTTTTTCCTTTATTAGACAGGTTTCGCATGTTTTTCGGAATCAGCCTTTAATGATTGCTGCACATCGACCTCTGCTGCCTCGGCGCTGTATTTCGGAAGAGCGATAAAATAGAACACAAATACCGCTAAAATCACGATTCCCATGCCGTAATAAAGGTAATCAATATTGGAAACGAATTTCGGAAATAACAGGGCAACCAGTCCGAGTGTAATCGATTGGGCAAACATCATAAAAGGATCCTGCCAGCCGCTGACCCGGCCCATTATTTTCGGATGAACGATTTTCGGCATCCAGCCGCCGATGGCGATATTGACAGGGCCGATGCACATGCCGAGGATGAAAGCCGCCGCATAATAAATCCACAGCTTATCCGTATAGCCGAGGACAAAAATGAGCAGTCCGGCTGCCAAAATAGGAATCGACATCAAATGATGCGGTTTGACTTTTTTTGCGATCATTGTTCCGATCACACTTCCTGCAAGCAGGCCGAAGCCGAGTGCGACGGTGAAGATGGAAGTATGTGATTCGTAATGATCAGGCGCAAGTCCGTATTTCATCGTAAACATCGGCAGTACGGCAAAGCCGCCGTTGACAAAACCAAAGATAAAAAAGCCGAAAATAAGGGAAGCAAGCAATTTGTTTTTAACAATATATACGATCCCTTCCTTAAAATCAGCGACCGAGTCTTTCAGAAACGAATCTCCCCATTTAAAAGGGCCGTTCGGCTGACGGGCTTCTTTCGGAATGCGGCAGGCGCGGATCAGAAAGCCTGATACAATAAAGCTGACAAAATCAAGGATAATGGCTCCGTGAATACCGATCGTTTTATACATAAACGCGCCCATACCGACGCCGAATACCATAAAGATGCTGAACAGGATCTGGTTAAGTCCCGCCGCTTTCGCATAATGCTCCTTAGGCAGAATAGCTTGTACAAGGCTGGCTTCCGCCGGGAAAAAGAACTTGGTCACGGCGCTTCTGATGAACAAAATACAGAACACGAGAGGGATGCTCCCGGTGTATAATGCGGCAAACAATATGATCGTCAGTCCGGCTCTGATCCAGTCACAATTCTCTGCGACCTTTTTCCTGTCAAGCCGGTCAGCTGCGACACCGACAATCAGAAATACGAAAACTGTCGGCAGTGAATACATCAGCTCAGCCAAAGTTGTGTATGCCGGCTGGTTTGAAAAATGGTCCAGCAAGTAAAAAGCGAAAGCCATATTACCTACAGTCGTTCCCATTTGAGAAGCGAGTGCTGCGAAAAAGAGACGGACAAAATTGCGATTTTTAAATATATCCATAAACACGCTCCTTACCCTAAGGTCCCACTGTAATATATTATCATCAGCTCGTTCCATTAACAAATAAGATCTTTCTATCTTATAATGGTCACCCTTGTTCCATTAGGAACGGTAGCGGCAAGTTCAGTGACGTCCTGATTATACATCCGGATGCATCCTTTTGATACCGCTTTGCCGATGGAGGAAGGGTTATTTGTTCCGTGAATGCCGTAATGAATTTTAGAGAGGCTGAGCCAATAAGCGCCGAACGGGCCGCCGGGCTTGGGCTGGCGGTTCACAATGTAAAATTCTCCGGTCGGCGTGGTCGTCAATATTTTTCCGACTGCGATGGGGTACGTACGGATGAGCCTGCCGAGGCGGTATAACTCCAGTTTCTTCGCTCCGATATACACGACAATGGAATAGGGAATGGTGGATGGGTCGGGAAGATTCGGTATGATAATGTGCTGTCCCGCGTATATGACCGATTGGATTGAGGGATTTGCCTGAAGGAGAGCAGCAGTGCTTATTCTGAAGTCTTGCGCAATGCTTGAGATGGTTTCTCCTTGTTTCACTTGATATGTCAGCAGTTTCATCACCCTCCTTTTTGCTCTTTTCCATATACATATTACGGAGGGGGTGTCTGTGCATCGGGATAAAAGTCTTATTTTTGTACGGTTTTCAATGTGAACAGCGTGATTTCCGGTCTGGCTAAAAATCGATACGGCAGTCTTGTCGTACCGAGCCCGCGATTGACGTAAACGGCTGTGTCATGCAGCGTATACATGCCGTCGGTATACGTTTTTCCGTATGGAGGCGTAATGAGAGGGCCGAAAAACGGGAGCTGGACCTGGCCGCCGTGAGTGTGTCCCGACAGCTGGAGGTTTACGGGATATCCGCCGATCTTGAGAGCGGCATCAGGCTCGTGGACGATTAAAATGGAAAACGCATCTTCGGAAAGGCGGGACAGGGTGCCTTCATAATCGGGTTTTCCGAGCATTACATCATCCAAAAACGCGAATTCAATCCGGCTTCCGTCTGTCAGCTGCACCTGACGGCAGCCATTTCGAAGCACTTGAAAATCAGCCGCTTCCATCAGAACCTTGTACGTGTTCGTACCGTAGCCTCCGTGGTCATGGTTTCCGTAAACACAAAGTTTGCCGAAGGGAGCTTCCAGATTTTGCAGCACGGCCAGTGCTTGCTGGTGATCATTAAATAAATGCGGCTTATCAATTAAATCTCCCGTAAAGATGAGCAGATCGGGTTTCAGCTGATTGATCTTTTCCGCTGCTTTATTCAAGTCACCGGATGTAAACACATCACTGAGATGCGTATCGCTGAATTGAACGATTTTAAAATTGTCAAAGCCGCGGGGGATCAGGCGGCTGGTGATTGTATGACGGGTGATCTCAATCATGCGCGGTTCAATATACCGGGCATAGCCGTAACCTCCGCAAGCCGTTGCGAGAGCTGCACCCAAAATGCCGAATCCTCTTTTTAAAAATGTTCTTCTCGTGATTTTCTCCATATGTAAAACCAACCTTTGTCAGAGTTGTTCTATTATATCATCAGCCTGGCTGAAAAATCCCTTCTCAGCATGTAATGACGCGGAAAGACATCTATGATAAAATTATGAATGATTATTCATTCAATAAAAGGGGTGGGTTTGTTATGGATAAGAAAGCGGTAATCATTACAGGCGGTTCGAGCGGCATGGGAAAAGCAATGGCGAAAAAACAGGCTGAATTAGGATGGCACGTCATGGTGACAGGGAGGAACCATGAAGCACTTGAGGAAACAAAAAAAGAAATTGAGACCTTTGAGGGGCAGGTCGCCTGTTTTCAAATGGATGTCCGTTCTGATTCCGCCGCTTCAGACATGATTACAGAAGCGAAAAAAGTCTTTGGCCGGCTCGATGCGCTGATTAACAATGCGGCCGGCAATTTTATTTGCCCGGCAGAGAAGCTGACGCCCAATGGATGGAAAGCTGTTATTGAGATTGTTTTAAACGGCACATTTTTCTGCAGCCAAGCCGCGGCAAGGCATTGGATCGAGCAGGAGCAGAAGGGCGTCATCTTAAATATGGCCGCTACATACGCATGGGGAGCGGGAGCGGGTGTCGTTCATTCCGCTGCAGCCAAAGCGGGGGTATTGTCACTGACAAGAACGCTGGCCGTTGAATGGGGGAGCAAATACGGCATCCGCACAAACGCGATAGCCCCCGGCCCGATTGAACGGACAGGCGGTGCGGAGAAGCTGTTTGAATCGGAAAAAGCGGTGTCCCGCACTATGAACAGTGTGCCGCTCGGCCGTCTGGGGACACCGGAGGAAATCGCCGCTTTGGCAGCGTTTTTGCTATCCGATGAAGCATCCTATATAAACGGGGATTGTATCACAATGGACGGGGGGCAATGGCTGAATCCTTACCCGTTTTAATTTACATGACATATTTTGCAAAACAAGCGAACGTTAAAGGTGACCGTTCGCTTGTTTTATTTTTCTATTCAAAATTATGATATAATTTTTAAAGATTAAGAGGTGAATAAGTGAAGAAATTATTAAAATGGTTCGTTGTACTATTTGTAAGCAGTTTCGTTATCATCTTTAATATTTGGTACTTTATCATTTGCGCTTTTACTCCGGAGTATTATCAAAATACCAATCTTACATCTGATGAAATAATCAGATTTGAAAAGCTATATCATATAGATTTTCCTGATGAAACGAAATTTATTAAAGCCGGGGAGTATTTGAGTGGGCTCGGAGGCGATACATCGGCTGTATGATATGTGTCTCTGCCAACCAAGCTGGCGGAAACAATTTTATCTGATTATACGTATATGCCAATAAATCATACTGATCATGCCGGTTCAATGTATGGAGTTGACGTTTCCAAGAGTGCTGGCGGGTTAACAACTCTTACATTTGGCACTTTAGATAAAAAAGGAACTTTCTTTCAGTTGAAACATGATGATTGGATATTTAACAGTACTGATTGGAGCCATTATTTTTGGACAGCCGCCGGTTATCATGCTCTTATATTTATCCTTTTATTTGTGATGGTGAAACAAATGAATAACGTCCTTAATTAACCGGTCTGAAGAGTGATCTTAAAAAGTTTTCCCCTTTTATTTTAAACTGCTGCCATACTGCCTCCTTTTTCCCCTAATCTAAACATTTGTGGTGCTGATATAATTGTGTATAATCAGACAAAGATAGAGAAGCAGGTGATAACATGTTGGACCCACTTGATATACTGACGAATATTGATGATGTTATTCCGTATTACCAAGCGATTTTTAACGCTGAGGAACAAAGAGTCGTAGGCTACGAAGTGCTTGGCCGTATTTTGGCAGATGCGGAGATTGAGAGCCTCGGGCCGTTTTTCTTAGATTCCGGCATTCCGGAAGAATATAAGCTTGAGGTCGATGACAGAGTCATCAGGCAGGCGCTGGAGCGGTTTAAAGAAGCTGATCGCGATCTGTTGATTTTTATCAATCAGGATGCGAATGTATTGATGCTTGACCACGGCGAGAGCTTTCTTGAGCTTTTGAAAGAATACGAAGAGCAGGGCATTGAATTGAACCGTATTGTGCTTGAGATCACCGAGCACAATTTCGAAGGCGACATTGAACAGCTGTACCATATGCTTGCCTACTATCGTACATACGGCATTAAAATCGCGGTGGACAATATAGGTAAGGAGAGCAGCAACCTGGACAGAATCGCGCTCCTTTCACCGGACCTTCTGAAAATAGATTTGCAGGCGCTGAAAGTATCTCAGCCGTCACCTTCGTATGAGCATGTGCTGTACAGCATTTCATTGCTGGCGAGAAAAATCGGCGCCGCGCTGCTGTATGAAGATATAGAAGCTGATTTTCAGCTCCAGTACGCATGGAGAAACGGAGGCCGATTTTTTCAAGGTTATTATCTGCAGGCGCCGAGCGGCGATTTTATAGACCGGAGCCTGTTAAAAGCACGCTTGAAAACGGAGTTTCAGCAATTTATCACGAGAGAAAAAAAGAAGCTGGAGACAGTATACGAACACTCTGAGAATTTTTATAAGCGGGTCAATCAGGCAGTTTCTGAGCTGAAGAAAACCCATCAGGCGGACGATGAGTTTATTAAAAAACTGGCGGAAAACCTGACCGACTGCTGTTTCAGAATTTATATGTGTGATGAAGAAGGCTATCAGCTGACGGGAAATGTGTTCAAGCAGTCCGGCGAATGGCTTTATCAGCCTGAATACGTGGAGAAAAACTGGAGCTGGCGTCCGTACTTTTTAGAAAACATTATGAAGATGCGGAATTCAAGAAAAGGCTTTTTCAGTGACCTGTACAGTGATATTGAGACGGGTGAGATGATCAGAACCTTTTCATACCCGATGGATGACAATATGTATTTATTTATCGATCTGCCTTACTCTTATTTATATGAACAGGACGGGTTACTTTAAAGCGGCTGCTGTAAGCCGCTTTTTTTATAAATGTGAAAAAGTTTTAAAAAACGATTGACAATGATAGTGATAATCATTATCATTTAGTTATAGAGAGAAGTTACTCTCTGTTCCCCAACCCCTCTATCAGATCAAGATCCGAAAAAGCTTGGCGCTACCCCCGCCAAGTTTTTTTATGCTGTCTGCGCATAAAAGGGCTTCTCCTTACATACATCTGACAATGGCGGCTCAAAAAGCGAAAAATTATTTTTGAAAGGCGTATGACATTCCGAAAAAAGCTTCAAACTATTCGAAAACACGGTTTTCCCGTTTATTTCTTTTTGAAAATCCAGCGGGAAAATGCCATCCCGGTCTACTTTATGGTATGATGCTCTGTAGGACTTGTATTATAATAAATACTTGTTGATTTGAAGTTGTTTTTTGAAAGGAGTCTTTTTTTAGAATGTCACAATTAATGGGTATCATCACGCGGCTGCAAAGTCTGCAAGAAACAGCGGAAGCGGCTAACGAGCCGATGCAGCGTTATTTTGAAGTTAACGGCGAAAAAATTTGCAGTGTTAAATATTTCGAAAAAAATCAAACGTTTGAACTGACGGTTTTCCAAAAAGGTGAAAAACCTAACACATATCCGTTTGATAACATTGACATGATTTCTATTGAAATTTTTGAGCTCCTTCAGTAATGTGATTTGATTTTTCAGGCTGACCAAGCTTCCGGTCTTCCGCAAGCGGAGCTTTATTAAATTATGCAAAGGAACGTGCTTGTTCGTTTGGTTGTAGACTCTGGAAAGAGGAGTGTCCGTACATGGCTGATTCTTTTCTGTTTTATAATCTTTCTGAGGCACAGATGACCTTTCAAGACGTGACGGAGCGGCTGAAACGCTTTGTCAATAAAGACCCCCGTTCAGCATACGTGCTGTCTGTAGGGACTGATTCACAAGTTTACCGCGACTTCACAAAGTTTATTACGGCTATACACTTGCACCGTACAGGCAAGGGAGCTTGGGGCTGTTTGAAAAATCACGACCTTGCAAGACCGATACATAGCCTTCGCGAAAAAATCTCGCTGGAAACCGCGTTCAGCCAGGAGATGGCTGCGCATATCCTCGACGGCTGTCTTATGGAACTGACAGATTTGCTCTTGCCTTTTGCGGATGAAGGGGCGGATCTTTCATTTGAAGTGCATCTGGATATCGGTCAAAAAGGGCTGACAAAAGAATTGATACAAGAAATGACCGGCCGCATTACCTCGATGGGCATTGAAGCGAAAATCAAGCCCGATTCCTGCACAGCATTCAGTTATGCCAATCGTTACACAAAATAATATTTCATACAGAATCCGCAAAATGTCGAATTATGCGGTTGACGATTTTTTTCTGTTTACTTATTCTAGCGGTAGAGCTGAAAGCAAATCTTCACATTGCTTTCAGAGGTATTCAGTTAAAAATAGGGGGCCTGATTACGTATGAGTCTTATCAGTGAACGATTTACGGAAGAAGAACAGAAACTTCTGCTGAATATCCTGATCAATCAAGAATATGCCATTGAGCTTTTGACCAGCGAAATCAACGATATAGAAGCAGGGTCAAAAAGCGTTGATGGAACCACTTATAAAAAACTCGTAACGCTCTATGACCGTTTTCGGAACGAAAATTAATCAGCGGCCTATAAATTGATACTCGATTGCAAAGAGTATCTTTTTTATTGACGGAAACTTTTCGACAAAAAATGATAATGTTTATATTATTGCAATATAGGGAATACATGCTTTGATGAAAAATGTAAAGGGGTCGAAGTGACATGATTAGCTTACAATCAGATCAGCTTCTTGATGCAACAGTCGGACAATTTATGATCGAGGCGGATAAAGTGGCGCACGTTCAAGTCGGAAACAACCTTGAGCATGCTCTATTAGTGCTGACGAAAACCGGCTATACCGCCATTCCCGTCCTTGACGCTTCGTACCGTCTGCACGGTTTGATCGGGACAAATATGATTATGAACAGCATTTTCGGACTTGAACGGATCGAGTTTGAGAAGCTGGATCAAATTACGGTTGAGGAAGTCATGCTGAAAGACATTCCCCGTCTCCACATCAATGATCCGATTATCAAAGGGTTCAGCATGGTCATTAACAACGGCTTTGTCTGCGTTGAAAATGATGAAGGCGTCTTTGAAGGCATTTTCACGAGAAGAGTCGTATTAAAGCAGTTGAGCAGTCATATCAGATCATTGAATAAGTAGGCTCGCACGATCAGCCTATTTGTTCTTTCGCATGCCAGAAAAAGAAAACGCATACATACGAGTGGCGCTTGCCTCGGCAGCCTTTATTTGATTAGAATGGTAGATAAGAAATACGAAAAGGCATTGAAAAGGAGGACGACATGCAGCTTCAAGAGCTTCATATGCTCGTAGTTTTAGCTGAGGAATTAAACATGAGGAAGGCTGCCGAACGGTTATTCGTGTCACAGCCGGCTCTGTCCCAGCGATTGCAGACCATTGAAAAAACCTGGGGAACAAAGATCTTTCTTAGGTCTCAAAAAGGACTTACGGTAACGCCGGCAGGAGAAAAAATCATACAATTTGCAAATGACGTCACGGATCGGCAAGAAAGAATCAGAGAAAACATTGATGAACTTGAGGGTGAGATTCACGGCACATTAAAGCTTGCCGTCGCCTCCATTATCGGGCAGCACTGGCTTCCGAAAGTGTTAAAAACATATGTGGAACGATATCCGAATGCAAAGGTCTCTCTCATTACAGGCTGGAGCAGCGAAATGCTGAAAAGTCTGTATGAAGATCAGGTACATATCGGCATTATCCGGGGAAATCCGGAATGGAAAGGCCGGAAAGATTATTTAATGACCGATCATTTATATTTGGTCGATACGGAAATTTCCTGTATTGATGATATTGCCCATACCGACCGGCCGTTTATTCAATTCAAAAGTGACAGTACATATTTTCAGGAAATTCAGCATTGGTGGCATCAAAAATTCAAAACCTCGCCGAAACAGACCATCCTTGTCGATCAGATTGAAACGTGCAAGCAGATGGCGCTGCACGGGATCGGTTATGCCATTCTGCCGTCAGTCACCTTAGAAGAGGAAGATAAAGTAAATAAAATGCCCCTGCTTGATACAAAGGACCATCCGATCGGCCGTGACACATGGCTGCTCGGTTATGAGCCGGCATTTGAATTAAAACAGGTGCAGGCTTTTGTTTCTGTCATTAAAGATATGCTGAAACAGGAACGCCCATTTTAGAAAGACAGCAATCATGCTGTCTTTTTTTATTTTTTATTTTTTATTGACAATGAAAATCATTATCATTTAAAGTGTTATATATGTTAATGAAAATCATTATCAATTACGAGGTGATCATATGCAGAAAGCATTAATGATATACGCAAGCATGTCGGGGAATACAGAGGATATTGCCGGCATTATAAAAGAAACACTGAGCGGGCATCAGATAGCGGTTGACTGTCTTGATATGGACGAAGCAGATGCGGATTCTCTAAAAGCATATGATTATGTTTTTGTCGGCACATACACATGGGGGGATGGTGATCTTCCTTACGAAGCGGAAGATTTTTACGAAGATATTCTGCACAGCCAGCTCAACGGACTGAAAACGGCCTGTTTCGGTTCAGGCGATCACGCCTACCCGAAGTTTTGCGAAGCGGTCACGCTGTTTTGCGATGCGTTTGAACAGGCCGGAGCCAATTTATATCCGGAAACGCTGAAAATTGAGCTGGCGCCCGAGACGGCTGAAGATCAAGAATGCTGCAAAGAATTTGTCCGCGGTTTTCTTGCATGGGCCGCTCACCACGGAGACCGGTGCCATGTTTCATAAAGGCGCGACGGCTGTCATGGCATCAGTATCTTCAGGATTTTTTGTCGCTGTGAAAGGCGAAGGTATTTTTCATTTTTCGGCGGAAGAAGGCTGGAAAAGACTATTCCGAGTGAAAAGCAGGATTCATGTGCTGACTTATATAGGGCCCTACATATTCGCAGCTGGAGAAAAAGGCGCCGTCCTCAGATCGGCCGATCAAGGAAAGACTTGGACGGCCTCCCGATTTCCGACCAACGCCTCCGTATGGGCCGTTGCCGGGCGGAATGACGGATTTGTCTGTGCGCACGGCACATACTGCATCTACTTATCTGATGATTTCGGCGTCACTTGGCATGTGGCTAAGCCTTTTTCACAATTAAAGGAGCCGCCTGTCATCCGTTCACTTTGTTTACACGGTCAGACGGTTTATATCGGCACCCGGATTCATATGAAACATGGCGGCATTTGGGCGTATGATCTGACGGAAGGCCGCATCCGGCGTATAAGCCGCGAAAGGCAGCGCATGACGGCTTCAATGATGATGTATCAGAATGACTGGCTCATTGCAGCAAAGGGCGCGGCAAAGGGAGAACGGGGGGAGCTTGCTGTCCGAAACGTGCGGACGCATGAGGAGTTTGCCATTACAGCCGGGGACAATGTACGGGAAAAATCATTTCTTGACGTGTCTGAGGATAACGGGATTATTTATGTCACTTCGTCACAGGACGAAAGCGGATTTTCGCGTATTTATCAAGCTGACCTCGCTGCCGGTGAATTAAAGTGGTTTGATACGATCCGCGGTCACGGATGGCGGGTGGCCAACCGGGAAGAAGACTTTTTTTGCGCGGGCCTTTACGAAAGTAAGTTTGTCAGACCGTATGAGGCGGTTCGGCTCGCACATTAGTTTTTATGCATAAAGGAGAGACGAAGATGGGGAATGTATTGCTTGTTTACGCTACAATGTCAGGAAACACCGAGGCGATGGCGGATTTAATTGAAAAAGGGCTGATCGAAGCACAAGCATCCGTAGACAGATATGAAGCGATGGATATTCATGCCGGACTTTTTAATGATTACGAGTATATTTTATTAGGCACATATACGTGGGGAGACGGGGATCTTCCTGATGAAATGCTCGATATTGCTGAAGATATGGAAAACCTGGAGTTTACGGGAAAAACATTTGCTTTGTTCGGTTCCGGAGATACGTCCTATGAGTTTTTTTGCGGAGCGGTTGACGAATTGGAAAAAGTAATTACGGCCCGCGGCGGACGGGTGGTGCTGCCGTCGGTCAAAATTGAAAACAACCCTGAGGGCAGTGAGGAAGAAGAGCTCCGGGAATTCGGAAGACAGTTTGCCGCGCTGTGCAGCCAGCCGGCAGAATAAAGGCTTGTTCCTTTTTTTCTTGTCTTTGTATCCTTCCTTTGTTACAGTAATGAGGTAGAAAATCAGAGGAGGACAATACATATGAAAATGATGGATGCAAATGAAATTATTTCATTTATTCAAAATAGTACAAAATCAACGCCTGTAAAAGTGTATGTAAAAGGCGATCTCGAAGGAATCAGCTTTGGAGATTCCGCTAAAACATTCCTGAACGGCCAATCCGGCGTCGTTTTTGGCGAGTGGGCTGAAATTAAAAGCGCAATCGAAGAAAACAAAGACAAAATTGAGGATTACGTCATTGAGAATGACCGCCGCAACTCTGCGATCCCGATGCTTGATTTAAAAGATGTGAAAGCGAGAATCGAGCCAGGCGCTATTATCCGCGACCAAGTCGAAATCGGCGACAATGCCGTTATCATGATGGGTGCATCTATTAATATCGGTTCAGTCATCGGCGAAGGTACGATGATTGATATGAACGTTGTTCTCGGAGGACGCGCGACTGTCGGCAAAAACTGCCACATCGGAGCGGGTTCTGTATTAGCGGGCGTTATTGAGCCGCCTAGCGCTAAGCCTGTTGTCGTAGAAGACGACGTTGTGATCGGCGCAAATGCGGTTGTGCTTGAAGGCGTAACAATCGGTAAAGGCGCGGTTGTCGCCGCCGGAGCCATTGTTGTAAATGACGTCGAGCCATATACCGTTGTAGCGGGAACACCAGCGAAAAAAATTAAAGATATCGATGAAAAAACAAAAGGCAAAACAGAAATCAAACAGGAATTACGCCAGCTGTAAGGAATGGTTTGATAGAATGGGCGTGGATGATAAAATCCACGCCTTATTCTTATCTCAAGGAGGAATACATATGGAAAAAGAGCGGCTCATTGCCATCCGAAGAGATCTGCACCGCATTCCGGAGATCGGCTTTCAGGAATATAAAACCCAGCAGTACCTGCTGAATCTTTTAAACCAATATCCGGAAGAAAGAATTGAAATCGAAACTTGGAGAACCGGCATCTTTGTCAAAATCAACGGCACGGCTCCGGAAAAAATGCTCGCCTACAGAGCGGATATAGACGCTCTGTCGATTGAAGAGCAGACGGGGCTTCCGTTTGCATCTGAGCACCCCGGTTTTATGCACGCATGCGGACACGATATGCACATGACCATCGCGCTCGGCATTATTGATCATTTTGTCCATCACCCCGTCAAACATGATCTGCTCTTTTTATTCCAGCCGGCTGAAGAAGGACCGGGCGGAGCGGCACCGATGCTTGAAAGCGATGTGCTGAAAAAATGGACGCCGGATTTAATCACCGCCCTACATATAGCACCAGAGCTGCCGGTCGGCACCATTTCCACCAAAAGCGGATTGCTGTTTGCCAATACGAGCGAGCTCGTCATCGATCTTGAGGGGAAAGGCGGACATGCGGCATATCCGCATACAGCAGATGACATGGTCGTTGCCGCGAGCACGCTTGTCACGCAGCTGCAAACGGTCATATCCAGAAATACGGATCCGCTTGACAGCGCTGTGATAACTGTCGGAACGATTACCGGGGGCACGGCGCAAAATATCATCGCAGAGCATGCTCATCTGGAGGGAACCATCCGGACGCTTTCCGAGGAATCAATGCGTATGGTGAAAAAGCGGATTGAAGAGCTTGTCAAAGGAATTGAAATCGGCTTCCGATGCAAAGGAAAAGTCACGTATCCGTCCGTTTACCATCAAGTTTATAATACAAGCGGCCTGACCGAAGAATTTATGCAATTTGTCAGCGATCATCAGCTTGCTGACGTGAAAACGGCGAAAGAAGCGATGACCGGAGAAGATTTCGGATATATGCTGAAAAAATATCCCGGCTTTATGTTCTGGCTGGGGGCCGATTCATCCCACGGGCTTCATCACGCCAAGCTGAACCCGGATGAAGATGCGATGGAAACCGCGGTAAATGTCATGGTCGGATATTTTTCGAAGTATGCCAATTAAATCCGAAAAGAAGAATAATCTAACAAAAATTGAGCATTCTACATAACGGAGGTGTTCAATATGACGAAAAAAATTGGAATTGAACAATCTTTATCGGATGTAGAACAGGCGTTAAAACAAAAAGGATATGACGTAGTGATGATGAAGACTCCTGAGGATGCGAAGAATTGTGACTGCTGTGTCGTAACCGGACTTGACAGCAATGTCCAAGGCATTGCCGATACGTCAACTCAGGCTCCCGTCATTACGGCTTCCGGAATGACCGCCGACGAAATCTGCAGCGAAGTGGAAAAAAAATTTCATTAAAAAGAAAAAACCGAAGCTTACGCTTCGGTTTTTCTATTCGGCGGAAGCGGCGTTTTTAAAACGGTCGAGCGCGATTTTCATTTCTCTCCGCAGTACGCGTTCAACCCGCCATTGCTCCATATTTTCTGTTTTGGCAATGATTCTGATCACCATTTCTGACGTGCTTAAATCCTGAACCCCGATGACGTCCGGCCCTTCCTTAATCTGCGGGAGCTCAGCGGCTGCTTTGTCACATGCGGTTTGCAGGATTTGAATGGTTTCATCAAGATTTTTTTCAAGCGGCACTTTAATATCGACAAGCGCCTGCATCGTTCCGCGGGAATGGTTGCTCACATTCGTGATGCCCCGGTTGGGAAGATAGTGAAGCGTGCCGTCAAAGCTCCGGATTTGCGTCGTACGGAGACCGACCTGCTCGACAATGCCGCTGTAGCCGGCAACCGTAATATAATCACCGACGTCGATCTGTTTTTCCAAAAGGATAAAAAATCCGGTGACGATGTCACTGACAAGCCCCTGAGCCCCGAAGCCGACGGCGAGACCGACCACGCCGGCGCCGGCAATGAGAGCGCTCGGATTGTAGTGAAATAAATCCAAAATCATTACGATAAAAACGAAAATCAGGATGTATCCATACACATTAAGCGCGAGGCTTCGCAAAGTATAAGCGCGGCCTGTGGAGAGGTTGTTTTGTTGCTCGAATTTCTGAAACAGATGCTTGATCAGCTTTTTTCCTGCCGTCCGGAAAATAAAATACGCTAAAATAATGAGAGCCAGCTTTATGATGAAAATCCCGGCAGATGTGAGAAGCCCGGCCCAATCAAAGTGTTTTAAATCAATCATAGTGATGTCTTCCTTTCAAGTCTATTGAGGAAAAAGCTAAAAGTGATATACCCGTTTTTTAAATAAGATAAACCTTTTCATAGAAACCAGTTATTACATTTATGATTTGTTCATATTGCCCGGTTTCAATATCTTCATTTTTGTGAAGATATGAACTAAGGAATCGCCACACTCATTTTAACATGGTGATTCAGCCAAATCATTTCCTTTGGAGGGAAAACAGGAGAACGTTGCCCGGCGGACTGAAAGCCCCGGCAAAAAACTTTTTTCATAAGGAGGGAAATAAGATGAAATTACATCAGCAAATGCCTGAATTAACAGGCGCTAAAGCATGGATTAACAGAGAAGTCACGAAGGAACAGCTGGTCGGCGGAAAGCCGGCACTGATTCACTTCTGGTCCGCCAGCTGCCGCATGTGTAAAGAAGCGATGCCTGAGGTGAACGGGTTTCGTGATAAATATAAAGATCAGCTGAATGTGGTGGCCATCCACATGCCCCGTTCCGAAGACGATCTTGATCTTGAGAAAATCAAGAAAACAGCGGCTGAACACGATATCTCTCAGCCGATTTACGTTGACAGCGATCATACGCTGGCTGACGCATTTGAAAATGAATATGTGCCGGCTTATTACGTTTTTGATAAAAGCGGACAGCTCCGCCATTTTCAAGCGGGAGAGAGCGGGATGAAAATGCTTGAAAAACGCATCAGCCGGGTACTTTCAGAAACGGAGCAGGCTTCTGAGTAATCGGGACAATCTCCGCCGGACTATTGTCTCGGTTCTGCAAACCCTTTGCCGTTAGGTAACAGGGTTTTTTTGTGACTATTGGATAAAAAATTCCAATATGACATGTATGGCTTAAAAAATAAGAGAAACAGCCGTAAACACGCTGTACCGCTTGTTTTATCCATATCATTATCTTTTACATATTATAGTCGAAAATTGTAGATATCACGCTAATTTTCATTAAACAAGTAATTTCAAGTTATATTTTGAAATGGTTCAATAAATTGGAACTTTGTCCAGAATCCCCTATATGACAAGGGATTTTTGTATATAAAGTACCATTTTCAGAAAATAAGCAATTTTTCATAGAGTAAATAAAATAGTAAAATGATAAAATAATAGTTGATAAAATTACTTTTGTAATCTAATATCTTAATAAAAGCGTTTAAATTTTTGACAGGGGGTTTTACACATGTTTAATGAAAGAGAAGCGCTGCGCTTACGTTTAGAACAATTGAACGAAGCAGAGGTAAAAGTCATTCGTGAATATCAAATAGAACGTGATAAAATATATGCAAAACTGAGAGAATTAGACAATACGGGCAGCCTGTCCGATACAAAAAAAGAGTTTCGTCCGGAGAAAAAAAGTGACTCTCTCCCGGTGCTTGCAGAGCTTGCAGCACAGGAAATGAGAAGCTATCAAAAGCCGCAGACACAGCCGCAATCCTCCCAGCCGCAGATGCAGTCTATTACGTCTCTTCCCGCCGGCATTCCAGACGGTTCTACAAGAAGAAGAAGAGGGACGGCGAGACCGGGATCAAAAGCGGCAAAACTGCGCGAAGCAGCGATTAAAACATTGAAACGCCACAATGCAGCGATCAAAAGTTCCGAACTGCAAAAGGAAATTGAAAAGGAAAGCGGCCTTGAAATTCCTAATATGACAACATTTATGCAAAGCTTAATTAAAATGTATCCGGAAGTGAAAAAACCATACCGCGGCCAATATATTCTTGAGGGAGAAATTTCTCAGGAAACAGCAGAAACGGCAAATGATACGGCTGCTGAATAAAACAGTAAAAACTGCTTGCGTTACTCAAGCAGTTTTTTTGCGTTTTCCCGTTTATTCTGCGGAAGTGACGCATCTTTTCCAGGCTTTTTTTCAAGCTTGACAACATATTTTTGGAAAGGCTTTTCGCCGTCAGCTCGTTCTTTCAACGCATCCAGTTTTTCATCAAACGACTGATCGCGGGACTCTGATTCTACAAATTGTTTTTGAAGGGAGATGACTTGTTCGGTAACGGCTGTAAGCAAGTCTTCTGCCTGAACAGTCTCTTTGGAAACGGAAGGGATTTCCAGAGTTTGTTCCGCCGGTTCCGCCGTGCGGCTGTCAATATCAGCAAAATGGCCGGCAATCCAAGCATCGCTTTCGTCAAGCTGCCGTTTATATGAAAGAATGGTTTCTTGAAATAACTTTTCTTTCGTTTTTTCTATTTCTACAAGCCGTTCTTTTGTTTCTAGTATTCGATCTCTCATATGATTAATTTCTATTTTAATATGTTTGAGCTGGTATTCTTTTTCTATCATTTGTGTTTGGAGCCGGGTATTTTCGTCTGCAGCGGCATGATAACGCTGTTTCATATCTTCGTGAGAAGTCCGTTCGGTTTGAACGGCGGTCTCAAGTGAGCGGATGCGGGTATGTAAGTTTTTATTTTCTTCTTCAAATTTTACATTTGTAAGATGCAGCCGATGTTTTTCTTCCATCTCATTTTTCCGCCGAAACGTTTCCTGCTGAAGCAGTTCTTGCAGAATGACGATTTTATCGAGCAGCCCGGCCCTGATTTCATGCAAAGAACGTTCCGTGTCACTAGTCTGTTTGTGTTTTTGCGCCATGGCTTCCAATTCGTCAGAAAGCTTGTGAAGCCGCTCTTTAATATTGGCGTTTTCCTCCTGAAGCTTATTGTTTTTTTGATGGAAGTAGCTTGCTTCAAATTCCGAAATTATTTTTCTGCATCTGGAAAGTTCGGATTTCAAGTAAAGGTTCTCTTGAGAAGTGTCGTGGAAAAACGGACCTGATATTTTCATAAGAACCATCTCCCTCATGATGTTAACACTACAATATGGGAAAGGAACAACGGCTATTCCTCTTAATTAAACAGACAAGCACCGTAATATTGTATTTCGGCTGAGGCGTTTGCTATGCTTTTATATAGAATGGGAGAGCGATGACATGAAACGGGTGAATGTAATATTAGCGGGGGGAGCTTCCCGAAGATTCGGAGAACCGAAAGCTTTTGCAAAGTGGAAGGGCGGCATGTTTTATGAACAGGCGAAAAAAGCCTTCGGCGGCGGAGAAACGGTAATTATCAGCCGCCCTGAGCATATAAAAAAGTTCTTATCAAACAGGGAGCGGCATGTTTTTGCCGATGAGCCGCGGTTTCGGGGAATGGGCCCGCTTGCCGGCATATATACGGCAATGAAACAAACGGAAGGCGAAACATATACGGTCATATCCTGTGACACGCCGCTCGTGACAAGAAAAACGATGGCTGCGCTTGAAATGAAGCTGACGGGAAATCTGGACGCTGTCATACCGATTTGTGAAAACAGAGAGCAGCCCCTCTTGGCGGTTTACCATAAACGGGTGCAGGATGTGCTTTTTGATCAGCTGACACAAAACAAACTGAAAATGACAGACACGCTGAAACGGCTGTCTGTCTGTTATGTGCAGGCTGAAGACATCGGCGCCGGGCCGGAGGAGTTCGCTAATGTCAACACACGGGACGATTACACCAGACTTTTGGCGCATGTCGAGTCTTCAAATCAGGACTGATCGGTAAGAAACATGGTATGATGGAAATAAAAATGCAAGGGGACAACACAGATGGAAGAGCGCTATTCACGGCAGACAAGATTTAAGCCGATAGGGGAAAAAGGGCAGCAGGCGCTGGCTGACAGCAGTGTCCTGATTGTCGGAGCCGGAGCCCTCGGAACAGCCGCGGCAGAGGGCCTTGCAAGAGCCGGAGCGGGCCGTATGGCGATTATTGACCGGGATTATGTGGAATGGAGCAATTTACAAAGACAGCAGCTGTATACAGAAGAAGACGCGAGACAGCGCCTGCCGAAAGCAATGGCGGCCAAGGCGCGTCTTTTAGCGGTAAACAGTAATATACATATCGATGCTTACGCGGCGGAAGGTACGGCGGAAACGCTCGAACCGCTGATCGAACAAGCGGATTGCATTGTGGATGCGACAGATAATTTTGAAACGAGAATGGTCATCAATGATCTGGCGCTGAAAACGAAAACACCTTGGATTTACGGTGCCTGTGTCAGCAGTCAGGGAATGTGCATGACGATTATTCCGGGGGTTACGCCGTGTTTATCCTGCCTGTTTGAGCAAATGCCCGTGGGCGGAGCGACATGTGATACAGCAGGCATCATACCTCCGGCGGTTCATATCGTCTCCGCTTATCAGCAGGCTGAGGCGCTGAAATTGCTGACAGGAAATCATGCGGCGGTAAATCGGCGCTTTTTCACGTTTGACGTGTGGAATAACACCAATATGAGCATAAATGTGGATCAGATCAAACGGGATCATTGCCCTTCCTGCGGCGCGGAGCCCGTATATCCGTATCTGCAGCCTGAAAACAGGCCGAAAGCAAGCGTGCTGTGCGGAAGAGACACCGTTCAAATCAGATCGGAAGCCTTAAAGAGGCTGGATAAAGAAGAGCTTGTCAAACGTCTGAAGCAGATCGGTAAAGTGGAAGCAAATGAATTTTTGCTGCACATGGCGTACGAGCGCTTCAGAATCGTTATTTTTCAGGACGGACGGGCTCTGATTCACGGTACAAACGATATAAAAGAAGCGAATTCAGTTCTGGCCAGAGTGATCGGACTGTAGGAAGGGGATGTATTGCGATGCTTGAAAAAAGAACGCCGATTCAGGTGGACGAAGCAGTCCGCCGGGTGAGCCTGTATAAAAAAAAGGGGGATACCGAATGGGTGGCGCTGGAGGACAGTCTCCACCGCTATTTGGCGGAGGATGTTAAGGCGGATCATGATGTGCCGGCCTTTAACCGTTCTCCGTATGACGGGTTTGCCATCAGGGCGAGCGATTCAAAAAGGGCTTCCCGTGACAATGCCGTCACCTTTGAAGTCATTGACCATATCGGAGCCGGCGCCGTGTCAGAAAAAGAACTCGGGCCTTATGAAGCGGTCCGCATTATGACGGGGGCGCAGATTCCCAAAGGCGCGGATGCCGTAGTGATGCTTGAGCTGACAAAAACGTTTTCTGAAAACGGCACGAATTACATGTCAGTGAAACGCCCTTTTCATGCGGGGGATAATATTTCATATCAAGGAGAAGATGCGAAAAAAGGCAGCTCGCTATTAAAAAAAGGGACGAAAATCACGCCGGGCGTAACCGCTCTTTTAGCAACCTTCGGCTATGCTTCCGTTCCCGTGGTCAGAAAGCCGGTTGTCGGCATTATCGCAACGGGAACCGAGCTTCTTCATGTCAGCGATCCGCTTGAGCCGGGGAAAATCCGCAACAGCAACGCTGCCATGGTGTATGCCCAGGTCATTGAAGCGGGTGCAGTACCGCTGAACTTAGGGAAAATTTCCGATGATTTTGATGACAGCTATGCTGCGGTGAAGGAAGCTATGAAAAAAGTTGATTTTCTGATCACGACCGGCGGCGTGTCAGTCGGCGATTTTGATTTTCTTCCGGACATTTATAATAAGCTCGGAGCGGAAGTTCTTTTTAACAAAGTGGCAATGCGCCCGGGGAGCGTGACAACTGTCGGCCGGGCCGATGACATGCTGCTGTTCGGCCTTTCAGGCAATCCGTCCGCATGTTATGTCGGATTCACCCTGTTTGTCAAACCGATGATTCAGACGTGGCTTCTGAATGAAAAACCTCATTCCGGATGGGCGGAAGCCGTGTTAACAAACGACTTTCCGAAGCCGAATCCGTTTACGAGATTTGTGAGGGCATTTGTTTATCATAAGGACGGAAAAATGATGGCGTCACCGGTCGGTCTCGACAAATCAAGCTCAGTCACATCTCTTGCCGAAGCAAACGCGTTTATCCTTCTGCCGGGAGGAACGAGGGGGTATGAAGCGGGCCGGACGGTTCACGCGCTCCTCATTCGTGATGAGAATGGAAGTGAATGGCCGTGGTCAATTCTTTCCCGATCGTCCAGATCGTAGGTTTTCAAAACAGCGGTAAAACAACGTTTATTGAACGTGTGCTGAAAGCGGCGCCGAAAGAGTGCGATATTGGATGTTTAAAACATCACGGACATGGCGGAGAACCGGAACCTTTTTCTGACGGGAAAGACTCGGAGCGCTTTTCAAAAGCCGGAGCCGCGGTTACGGCAGTAGAAGGGGACGGCGTCCTGCAGCTTACGGCGCGAAAAAAATGGGAT
The DNA here is from genome assembly GCF_021729365.1 of Bacillus sp. R45. Taxonomy (NCBI): domain Bacteria; kingdom Bacillati; phylum Bacillota; class Bacilli; order Caryophanales; family Bacillaceae; genus Bacillus; species Bacillus sp. R45. Next base: position 1,344,372 of record NZ_CP091421.1, read on the forward strand.
CTGGCGGGTTTGATCAGTCTGTATGAATGTCTGGGAATTGACGGTCTTCTCATAGAGGGATTTAAACATGCGCCGCATCCGAAAATCATTATGATCAAAAACAGCGAAGATTGGCAAAAGCTGAAGCATTTGGAGCGCGTGATCGCGATTGTCAGCAGAAATACGGAGCATATGCCGACAGATGCAGGCAAGCCCGTATTCCATGCGGACGATCCGGCTGCCATTATGTTTGTGCTTTCGCAGCTGAAAGGGGAATCTGCTTAAATGGAACGTTTTCAAATTACAAGGGAACCTATCATTGCGGAAAATATCGTAAAAAAAGTTGAAAAGCGTGAAGCCGGCGCCATCACAACGTTTATCGGCACGGTCAGAGAGTGGACTGCAGGACGGCGGACGGTGCGTCTCGAATATGAAGCGTATGAACCGATGGCTGTTCAAATGCTTTCTCAAATCGGCAGTGAAATCAGCGCGAAATGGGAAGGAGCCGAAGCTGCAATCACTCACCGTGTCGGCGTCCTTGATATCGGTGAAGCAGCGGTCGTAATCGCCGTGTCTTCTCCGCACAGAAAGGCGGCATATGAGGCGAATGAATATGCAATTGAACGGATAAAACAGATTGTGCCGATATGGAAAAAAGAAATCTGGGAAGACGGGGAAGAATGGATAGGCGATCAGCTGGAAACAACGCCCTATCCGAACGGAAAACCGGATTTGGATAAAGGGGAATCGCGATGATTAAAGTATTATTATTTGCCGGGCTTGCGGAGCAGGCGGGAACATCGGTCATTGAACTTGACGAAAAAGAGACGGCGGCGTCTGCTGTAAAAACGCTGTTAAAGGAACGGTACGGCCTTCAGACGATTGACAATGCCATGATCGCAATCAATGAAACATATGTAAAAGACAACAGCATCGTAACAGAAGGTGATACCATTGCCTTTATCCCTCCTGTAAGCGGAGGGTGAAAAAAGAGCCGGGTGTGCATCATTGCCATCCGGCTCTTTTTGTATATAGGCGCTGAATTTCAGAGAATATTTAAATGGGATTTAAAGGGTTTTGCAATTGAGGCGGTTTTCACTGCATGAATAGGCTGATATCAGTGCCTTTACAAGGTTTTGAGCCACCCGTCATACCGGTCTGACGATGCTTTTTTTTACATAATTATGGAACGTAAAGCTGAGAATTTGTGTTACAATTTAGCATAAATACGCAAACGGCAAAAAAATTGAAACTTCTCTCAGCCTAAAGCGTACGTATAAACAGAATAATACATAGGAGGCATCAGCAATATGGAACCAAACCTGGAAAAAAGCAATGCGGCAGTCACGGAAAAGCCGTCAATTTTCGGCGTCATTACAAGTCCTGTTGTGCAGTTTAAAAGATTAAAAGAAAAGCCGGTCATCGGCATTCCTCTCCTGATTGTCATCATTCTCATCGCGGCCGGCAGTATTTTGCGCGGGCTTGGGATGAATTATGAAGAAGTGCTGAACAGCTCATCTCTTGACGGTTTGACGGATGATCAGATTGAAATGACCAAAACCTTCGCTAAATTCGGCACGATGTTCGGAGGAATCTTCGGGGGCATTATCGCTCTGTTTATCGTTCCGCTCATTTACTGGCTGTGCGTCAAAATTTCAGGCGGCGTGACAACTTACAAAAAAATGCTCTCACTCAGCCTGTTTACGGCGTTTATTACCAATATCGGCTTAGTTATTAACGGTCTTGTCACTTATTTTACCGGTGCGGGCTCATTGTACGCCGTTACATCTTTGGCGAGTGTCATACCGGCCGGAGACGGCGTCGCGGTCTTTTTAAGCGCGTTCGACATTTTCAGCATCTGGAGCTATATTTTGCTGGCTTTGGGACTTCGCTATACAGGCGGCATTTCGAAAAAAGCGGCCTGGACTTCCGCGGTTGTCCTGTTTGTTATTATGCTTTTGGTTACGGCAGTCGGAGGACTGTTAAGTTCAGTGACAGCAGGTGTATAACATGAAAAAAATTTGGATCGGAATCGGCATCGCCGTAATTGTTGCAGTATTCATCGGTATCAATATTTATAAGTCTGCCGCTCCCGCGGGCGGCAGCGCCGAAAAAAAAATCGAAACCGGAACCATGGAAAACAGAGAAATCTCATCTACGGTTATGGTTCCGGGAACACTTAAATTCTCTAAAGAACAGTATGTTTTTTATGAAGCAGATAAAGGAACTCTTGATAAAGTGAAAGTAAAAGAAGGCGACAAAGTAAAAAAAGGGTCGTCGTTAGTCACGTATACAAATGAGCAGCTCAACCTTGATAAAGAACAAAATGAGTTGACGGAACAATCAAAACGGATGCAAATCGAACAAGTTGAAGAAAAACTCAGAGCATTAAACAGCAAGGAACAAGATCTGGCAAAACAAGTGGGAGAAGCGGAAGCCAAAAAACAAATTGAATCCGAACGGACTGATCTGCAGCTTCAGCAAAAAACGGCGGAAATCGAATTAAAGCAATCTGATTTGCAAAAGCAGTCTCTTGAAAATCAAGTGTCGAATCTCAATGTTAAGAGTGAGATGGACGGGACGGTTATCTCGGTAAATCAAGAAGCGGCTTCTAAAAAATCGGATATTCAAGAACCGGTTATACATATAGGAGACTCGGAACACCTGGTCGTTGCCGGCAATTTGTCCGAATACGACACGCTGAAAGTGAAAAAGGGCCAAAGCGTTACAATCACCTCAGACGCCATCCCCGGTAAAACGTGGAAAGGGAGAGTGGCGGCTGTCGGCCTCGTTCCGGATCAAAAGTCAAGCGCTGCTTCGGGGGAAAGCACGGAACAAGCCGTCCAGTATCCGTTTCAGGTTAAGCTGATCGGAAACCTTCCGGAAGGCAAGCCGGGATTTAAATTAATTATGAACATTGAAACCGACAAACGGAAAGCCGACACGCTTCCGTCCTCCGCAGTCAAAAAAGACGGAGATGAGCACTGGGTCTTTACGGTAAAAGACGGGAAGGCCAAACGCGTGAAAGTTAAAGTCGGCGATACCGCAAATCAGCTTACGGAGATAAAAGAGGGGCTTTCAAAGGATGATAAAGTCATTCTGAATCCGGCTGACGGTTTGACTGACGGAACGGATGTGAAAGCATAGATGATTCAGCTTTCAAAGGTGAAAAAAAGCTATCAGATCGGCAAGGAGACGTTTGATGTTCTCCGTTCAATCGACCTGACGATTGAAGAAGGAGAATATGTGTCAATTATGGGACCCTCGGGATCGGGAAAATCTACGATCATGAATATCATCGGCTGTCTGGACAGACCGACGTCCGGCAATTACAGTCTTGCGGGCGAAGATGTTTCTTCATGCACCGAAAAAGAGCTTGCGGCGGTCCGGAACAAATCAATCGGTTTTGTCTTTCAGCAGTTTCAGCTGCTGCCGCGATTGAATGCAAGAAAAAATGTCGAACTTCCCATGATCTACGCCGGTATCGGCAAAAAAGAGCGTGAGGAACGGGCTGAGCACGCGTTGGAAAAAGTCGGTTTGGCGGATCGGATGCGTCACATGCCGAATGAGCTGTCCGGCGGCCAGAAGCAGCGTGTCGCGATTGCAAGAGCCATCGTGAACGAACCGAAGCTCATTTTAGCTGATGAACCGACCGGCGCGCTGGATACGAAAACAAGCATTTCCATTATGGAGCAGTTCACAGAGCTTAATGCAGAGGGCGTGACCGTGGTGCTTGTCACTCATGAGCCTGAAGTGGCGGACTGTACAAACAGAGTGATTTTCGTCCGTGACGGCATGATCGTTTCCCGTGATTCTGAGCAGAGGAGAGTGGGGGAATGAGCCTGTCAGAAAATCTCCGGATGGCCCTCAGTTCCGTAAGAGCTCACAAGCTGAGATCGATTCTGACAATGCTCGGAATCATTATCGGCGTCGGTTCAGTAATCGTTGTTGTGGCTGTCGGCCAGGGCGGAGAGCAAATGCTGAAGCAATCCATCAGCGGGCCGGGCAATACGATTGAATTGTTTTACATGCCCAGTGATGAAGAATTAACAGCCAATCCGAACGCCTTACAGCAAGCGAGTTTTACAGAAGAAGATATTAATGGATTAAAAGGAGTGGACGGCGTAAAGCAGGTTGTCGCTTCCGCGGTAAAATCCATGACGGCCCGTTACCATGAAGAAGACACGGATATTACGCTGAACGGCATTAACAGCGGCTACTTGGACGTAAAAAAGCTGGACGTTCAAGATGGACGGACGTTTACGGACAATGATTTTCTTTCCGGGAAAAGAGCGGGAATCATCTCGAAAAAAATGGCTGAAAAGCTGTTCGGGAAAACGTCTCCGCTCGGGAAAATCGTCTGGGCCGGCGGACAGCCCGTAGAAGTAATCGGCGTACTGAAAGAAGAGAGCGGCTTTTTATCGTTAGGACTCAGTGAAATGTATGTGCCGTTCAACATGCTGAAAACGTCTTTCGGTACTAACGACTACAGCAACGTTTCCGTTCAGACGGAGTCCGCTGATCAAATCAAAACAACAGGAAAAGAAGCGGCCCGTCTCTTAAATGACAATCACGGTACAAAAGAGGCCTATCAAGTCATGAATATGGAAGAAATCGCGGCGGGAATCGGTCAGGTCACGACCGTTATGACGACGATCATCGGTTCGATCGCCGGTATTTCTCTCGTTGTCGGCGGGATCGGGGTCATGAATATTATGCTCGTATCAGTGACGGAACGGACAAGAGAAATCGGCATCCGCAAATCGCTCGGTGCCACGAGAGGACAGATTCTGACACAATTCTTAATTGAATCTGTTGTGCTTACTTTAATCGGCGGCTTAATCGGAATCGGTCTCGGCTACGGGGGAGCAACACTCGTTTCCCTTATCGCAGGCTGGCCGTCGCTCGTTTCCTGGCAGGTGGTTTGTATCGGCGTGCTGTTCAGTATGCTGATTGGCGTCATCTTCGGCATGCTGCCCGCCAACAAAGCATCACGCTTAGATCCGATTGAAGCGTTACGGTATGAATAACCGGCGCCCCATGCAGTCTGCATGGGGTTTTTTGTGTTTTAATGATTGAATGAATATAATAGACTTTTTTCATTTATGATAAAAAGAAAATGTCATACAATTGTCCCCCTTTTTGTCGAATTTACAGTTTACAAACCCTATGTACATACGTTAATATGAACAAATGTGAAAGATTTTGATAGTTATTGAATGAATTTGAGTGATTTTAGTTGCTTGAAGTAAAAAAAGCGTTTACAATTATCTTGCAGCCGAAATGAATACGTTTTCAAAGGAGGCGGAATATGCTTACTCCTGAAAGGTATCAGCTGATTATGGATCAGATTGAAAAGCGAGATGTGGTGAAGATTCAAGAGCTGATAAGCATGACAAACGCTTCTGAATCAACGATCAGAAGAGATTTATCAACACTTGAAGAGCGCGGATTTTTAAAGCGCGTTCACGGCGGGGCGTCTAAACTTTCCAACAGCAGGCAAGAACCCGATATGCTTGAAAAATCCTCCAAAAACCTTCAGGATAAACTGAAGATCGCTGAAGAAGCGGCATCTTTATTAGAAGAAGGTGACTGTATTTACCTTGATGCGGGAACAACTACATTGCACATGATTGATTTTATAGATCATACAAAGGACATTGTGGTTGTCACAAACGGGGTTATGCATATCGACGCTTTAATAAGGAAGGGGATTCCTTTTTATCTTCTCGGAGGATATGTGAAGCATAGAACAGGTGCGATGATCGGCGGCGCCTCATTAACGGCGGTCAGCCAGTACCGTTTTGACAAAAGCTTTCTCGGGGTGAACGGCGTGCACATTGAAGCCGGCTTTACAACACCCGATCCGGATGAGGCTCTTCTGAAGACAAAGGCTGTGAGACAGGCGAAAAATGCGTATGTTTTAGCCGATCCTTCTAAATTCGGCGAGATTTCTTTCGCAGCGTTTGCCGCCTTGGGCGATGCAGCTATCATTACCACTGAAGCTGAAGAACTTGCATTCGATGATTACCAAGAAAAAACTGTCGTAAAGGTAGTGAAACCATGATTTACACTGTAACTCTCAATCCGTCTGTTGACTATATCGTTCACGTTGAAGATTTTGCCGTAGGCGGTTTAAACCGTTCCAGCTATGACACGAAGTATCCCGGCGGAAAAGGCATCAACGTTTCGAGATTACTGAAAAGACACCATGTGCCGTCAAAAGCATTGGGGTTTGTCGGCGGATTTACCGGAAATTATATCACGTCATTTTTGCAGCAGGAAGGTCTGGAAACGGCTTTTTCTGAGGTGGATGAAGACACGCGTATAAATGTAAAACTGAAAACGGGCGATGAAACGGAAATTAACGGACAGGGCCCGACGATTTCAGACGAAGTGTTCAATGCCTTTTTAGAACAGTTCTCCGCTCTGGAAGAGGGAGACATCGTCGTTTTAGCGGGAAGCATCCCTTCTTCCCTGCCGCATAACACGTATGAAAAAATTGCTGAGGCATGCAGAAAGCAGAATGCCCGGGTAGTGGTGGACATCTCCGGTGAAGCGCTGATGAAAGCGACAGAAATGAAACCGTTTTTGATGAAGCCGAATCATCATGAGCTTGGGGAAATGTTCAATACGGTCATTGATTCAGCCGAAGCTGCCGTTCCTTACGGTAAAAAATTAATTGAACAAGGCGCTGAACACGCGATTGTTTCGATGGCTGGCGACGGTGCGCTTTTATTTACGAAAGAGGCGGTTTTCCTCGCCAATGTTCCTAAAGGAAAGCTTGTCAATTCGGTAGGCGCAGGTGATTCCGTCGTCGCGGGATTCCTTGCGGGAATTTCAAAACAGCTGCCTTTGGAAGATGCGTTCCGTTTAGGAGTTGCTTCCGGAAGCGCGACGGCATTTTCTGAAGAACTCGGAACTGAAGAGTTTGTACAGCAGCTTCTTCCTGAAGTTAAAGTCACACGTCTATAGAGGAGGAAAGAAAAGTGAAGATAACTGAGCTGTTAACAAGAGATACAATTCATCTCAATATAGAAAGCAAAGAGAAAGAAAACGTTATCGATGAAATGGTGACAGTGCTTGACAAAGCCGGCAGATTAAATGACAGAGAGGCTTACAAAGCAGCCATTTTAAATCGTGAAAGCCAAAGCTCGACGGGAATCGGCGAAGGTATTGCCATTCCTCACGCGAAGACGGCGAGCGTCATTAACCCGGCCATTGCATTCGGCCGTTCAAAAGATGGTGTGGATTATGAATCATTAGACGGTCAGCCGGCACACTTGGTCTTTATGATTGCGGCAACCGAAGGAGCGAACAATACGCACCTTGAGGCATTATCAAGACTTTCAACGCTTCTTATGCGTGAGGAAATCCGCAAACAGCTTCTTGAAGCTGAATCAGAAGATGCGATCATTGACATCATCAATCAGCATGACAAAGATGACGATGAGGAAGAAGAAGAGCAGGAAGAACAGGCAGCGCCGTCAGGAAAAGGGAAAATCCTTGCGGTTACGGCATGCCCGACAGGTATCGCTCATACGTTCATGGCAGCTGACGCATTGAAAGAAAAAGCGAAAGAGCTCGGCGTTGACATTAAAGTCGAGACAAACGGCTCAAGCGGTATTAAACATAAGCTGACGGCTCAAGAAATTGAAGACGCGCCTGCGATTATCGTGGCGGCTGATAAACAGGTTGAAATGGAGCGCTTTAAAGGCAAACATGTTCTTCAAGTGCCTGTGACGGCCGGTATCAGACGTCCACAGGAACTGATTGAAAAAGCAGTTAACCAAGATGCGCCGATTTACGAGGGCAGCGGCGGAGGATCTTCCGCTTCAAATGAAGACGGTCCGAAACAGAAATCAGGCACAAGCATCGGAAGTACTTTCTATAAACACTTAATGAGCGGTGTCAGCAACATGCTGCCATTTGTCGTCGGCGGCGGAATTCTCGTTGCGATTTCATTCTTCTGGGGAATTCATTCAGCTGATCCGAAAGACCCGACATACAACACGTTTGCTGCAGCGCTGAACTTTATCGGTGACGGTAATGCGTTAAAGCTGATTGTTGCAGTACTTGCCGGATTCATCGCAATGAGTATTGCGGATCGTCCGGGGTTTGCGCCGGGTATGGTCGGCGGATTTATGGCTACGCAGGCGAATGCCGGATTCTTGGGCGGACTGATTGCGGGATTCTTAGCCGGTTATGTCGTAGTCCTTTTGAAAAAGCTGTTTGTCTTTATTCCTCAGACTCTTGACGGATTAAAACCTGTATTGATTTATCCGCTGCTCGGTATTTTTATCACCGGTGTCCTGATGCAGTTTGTCATTAACACACCTGTAGCAGCGTTTATGAATTTCTTAACAAATTGGCTTGAAAGCCTTGGAACTGGAAACCTTGTCTTAATGGGTATTATTTTAGGCGGTATGATGGCTATCGACATGGGCGGCCCGCTCAATAAAGCGGCGTTCACTTTCGGTATCGCGATGATCGATGCCGGAAACTATGCGCCGCATGCGGCCATCATGGCGGGCGGAATGGCTCCGCCGCTTGGAATCGCACTGGCGACAACATTCTTTAAACACAAATTCTCTAAACGTGACCGTGAAGCCGGTATTACGTGCTACTTCATGGGAGCAGCTTTCGTTACAGAAGGCGCCATCCCGTTTGCAGCGGCTGATCCGCTTCGCGTCATCCCTGCAGCCGTTGTCGGTTCTGCGGTAGCGGGCGGACTGACAGAGTTTTTCCGGGTAACGCTTCCTGCACCGCACGGAGGGATATTCGTTGCATTCATTACGAACCATCCGCTGCTTTACTTAATGAGCATCGTGATCGGAGCGATTGTAACGGCGGTTATCTTGGGAATCATCAAAAAACCGGTAGTAGAGAAATAAGCGAAAAGCGTCCTTTACGGGCGCTTTTTTCAATCATATACGCATAGAAGCGTTATGTATTTTGTGATGAGTTGTGATAAAGTAAAGATGGTACATGAACCGAAACAGTGATCGTCTAGGAGGAACCACGTTGACTGAAGAACAAAAACCTACTTCTGAAAAATCGGTAAAAAGAAAATCCAACACGTATTGGGAATGGGGAAAGGCCATCATTATAGCGGTTGCACTTGCGCTGTTAATCCGCCATTTCCTGTTTGAACCGTACTTAGTGGAAGGATCATCAATGTACCCGACATTACATGACGGTGAAAGACTGTTTGTCAACAAAAGCGTCAATTATATCGGAGAAATCGAGCGGGGGGACATCGTCATTATTAACGGCGATACATCGAAAGTCCATTATGTAAAGCGGCTCATCGGAAAACCGGGAGAAACGGTGGAAATGAAAAATGACACGCTTTACATAAACGGCAAAAAAATCGCAGAACCGTACCTCGCGAGCAATAAAAAAGAAGCGAAAAAACTGGGAGTCAACCTGACGGGAGATTTCGGCCCCGTAAAGGTTCCGAAAGGCAAATACTTTGTCATGGGCGACAATCGGCTGAACTCAATGGACAGCCGGAACGGCCTCGGCTTAATTGCCGAAAACCGGATCGTCGGCACCTCGAAGTTTGTGTTCTTCCCGTTTCATGATATGCGTCAGACAAAATAAAAACGCCGCGCTGCCCGATTCGGACAGCAGGCGTTTTTATTTGGCAAACGAGGCCGCGACGGCGATGAACAATACCGTGGCCAGCACTGATCCGACAATGGCCAGAACGCTGAAAAAAAGATTCACCTGCTTCTTCTCTTTGCCGCGTCTTTCAAGCATCCGTTTGGAAAAGAGATGCGAAAACGTATAAATGAGGGCGATTCCGACGTACAAGCCGATGTCACGTGCCGTAAAGCCTGTGACGGCCAGAAAAACCCCGGTGAAGAAAATCATAAGACAGTATTCTGTGAGTGTTAAAAGCTTCAACTTGTTCCTCCGTGATGAATATGTATATATATCTATTGTATCACAGCGCTCCGGGTTTGACGCCTGCATCTTTTCAAACCCGTATATTCGCAGGGAAACATTTCTCTTCCCCTTTATTCATGGTATACTTTTAATGATGATAGACACGATGGAGGATTCTAAATGATTGCTGTAAATAATGTGAGCTTGCGTTTTGCGGATCGCAAGTTATTTGAAGATGTCAATATTAAATTTACGCCGGGCAACTGCTACGGATTAATAGGCGCAAACGGTGCCGGAAAATCAACATTTTTGAAAATTTTATCCGGTGAGCTGGAGCCTCAGACCGGCGATGTCCATATGAGTCCGGGCGAACGTCTTGCCATTCTGAAGCAGAACCACTTTGAATATGAAGACTGCGAAGTGCTGAAAGTCGTCATTATGGGACATAAACGTTTATACGAAGTCATGCAGGAAAAAGACGCGATTTATATGAAGCCTGATTTTTCAGATGAAGACGGCATCCGCGCCGCTGAACTTGAAGGAGAGTTTGCGGAATTAAACGGATGGGAAGCTGAAAGTGAAGCCGCTATTTTGTTAAAGGGGCTGGGCATCTCTGAAGACCTGCATACGAAGAAAATGGCCGACTTAGGCGGTTCAGAAAAGGTGAAAGTGCTTTTGGCACAGGCGCTGTTCGGCAAGCCGGACGTTCTGCTGCTTGATGAACCGACCAACCACTTGGATCTGAAAGCGATTCAGTGGCTGGAAGAGTTTTTAATCAACTTTGAGAACACAGTCATCGTCGTATCCCATGACCGTCACTTTTTAAATAAAGTGTGCACGCACATCGCCGATCTTGATTTTAATAAAATTCAAGTGTACGTCGGCAACTATGATTTCTGGTATGAATCAAGCCAGCTTGCTTTAAAGCTTTCTCAGGAAGCCAACAAGAAAAAAGAAGAGCAGATTAAACAGCTTCAGGAGTTCGTGGCCAGATTCAGCGCCAACGCCTCTAAATCAAAGCAGGCGACATCAAGAAAGAAACTCCTTGATAAAATCACGCTTGATGATATCAAACCGTCATCACGCCGTTATCCTTATGTCAATTTCACGCCGGAACGCGAGATCGGAAATGACGTGCTGCGGGTTGAAGGCTTAACAAAAACGATTGACGGGGTTAAGGTGCTTGATAACGTCAGCTTTATTATGAACAGAGAAGATAAAATCGCATTTACGGGCCGCAACGAACTAGCCGTTACGACATTGTTTAAAATCATTTCCGGGGAAATGGAAGCAGACAGCGGCACATTTAAATGGGGCGTGACCACTTCTCAGGCGTACTTCCCTAAAGACAACAGCGAATATTTTGACGGCAGCGATGCGAACCTTGTCGACTGGCTCCGCCAATACTCGCCGCATGACCAAAGCGAAAGCTTTCTGCGCGGTTTCTTAGGACGCATGCTGTTCTCAGGAGAAGAAGTCAACAAAAAATCAAACGTCCTTTCCGGAGGAGAAAAAGTGCGCTGCATGCTTTCAAAAGCGATGCTTTCCGGCGCGAATATCTTAATTCTGGATGAACCGACAAACCACTTAGATTTGGAATCCATTACAGCGCTTAACAACGGCTTAATCAGCTTTAAAGGCGCTATGCTGTTTTCATCTCATGACCATCAGTTTGTACAGACAATTGCCAATCGCATCATTGAATTAACGCCTAAAGGCATTGTTGACAAACAAATGTCTTATGACGAATTTCTTGAAAACGCGGATGTGCAGAAAAAGCTTGAAGAGCTATACGCGTAATAAAGAAGCAGGGGAGACTCTGCTTTTTTATTTATGAAAAAAGTTTTCAATCTTCTGACTTCCCATTACAATAAAGGAATACATAAATTGAAAAGAGACGGAGGAATGCATCATGAAGTTTTTAGTTGTCGGAGCTGGGGGAGTGGGCGGATATATCGGCGCGCGTCTTGCAGAAAAGGGAAATGACGTTACATTTCTCGTCCGCAAGAAACGGGCGGAACAATTACAAGAAACGGGTTTGACCGTCAAAAGTGCAAAAGGTGATGTTTCAATCAAGCCGAAATTAATGTTGGCGGGCGAAGAAGGAGCATTTGACGCCGTTATCATCGCTTCAAAAGCGTATTCTTTGCAGGACGTCATTCGGGATGTCAAACCGTTTGTCAAGCCTTCGTCGGTCATTATTCCTTTTTTAAACGGATACAGGCACTATAACCAGCTGTTTGAAGCTTTTTCAAAACGGCAGGTGCTAGGCGGCCTCTGCTTTATTGAGAGCGCCCTTAACGACAAAGGGGAAATTCTTCATACGAGCGCTGCCCACCGTTTTGTTTTCGGTGAATGGAACGGGGAGCGCACAGAACGTATGAATGAGCTGGAAAACGCATTTGCAGGCGTGAAAGCGGATGTCATCATCAGCGGGGATATTGAAAAGGACATTTGGAAAAAATATATGTTTATTGCCGCGCAGGCGGGAGTGACCACTCTGTTTCAACAGCCGGTCGGACCGATTTTAGAAACAGAAGGCGGCCGCAGCACGGCAAAGCGCCTCTTTGCTGAAATCGGAGCCATTTTCAAGGCTGCCGGCATCCCGAAAGATCCTGGTCTGGAAGAAGAGAGTTATCGCACATTGACAAGCATGTCTTACCATATGAAATCGTCGATGCTGAGAGATATGGAAAAGGGCAGGGTGACGGAAGGTGATCATTTACACGGCTTTTTGCTTGAGAAAGCAAAAGGCTTGTCAGTTGATACACCTGTTTTGGAAACCGTCTGCGCCAACTTGCAAATGTATGAAGCGAAATAAAAAGGAGGCCTGATCGCCTCCTTTTTTTTTATTAAAATGCCCAGTTTCCGTTTCTGAAGACCGGTTCTCTTTTGCCGTCCGCGGTAATGCCGTCGATATTCATGTCTTTGGAACCGACCATAAAATCTACGTGTGTAATGCTTTCATTTAAGCCCTCTTTGACAAGCTCTTCCCGTGTCATTTGTTTGCCGCCCTCAATATTAAAGGCATACGCACTGCCGATCGCCAAGTGGTTAGAGGCGTTTTCATCGTACAGTGTGTTGTAAAATAAAATATTTGATTGTGAAATCGGTGAATCGTACGGCACTAAGGCCACTTCACCGAGATAGTGTGAGCCTTCATCGGTTTCGACGATGCCTTTTAAAATCTCCTCGCCTTTTTCAGCTTTCACATCGACAATGCGGCCGTTTTCAAAGGTAAGAGTGAAGTTATCAATAATGTTGCCGCCGTAGCTCAGCGGTTTCGTGCTGGAAACCGTTCCGTTCACCCCGTCACGCTGCGGAAGGGTGAAAACCTCTTCTGTCGGCATGTTGGCCATGAATTCGTGCCCGCTTTCATTCACGCTTCCCGCGCCTGCCCATACATGTTTTTTCGGCAGTTCAATGGTTAAGTCTGTTCCTTCAGCCTGATAATGCAGGGCGCTGTAATGTTTTTTGTTCAGGTGTTCCACTTTTTCATGAAGATTTTGATCGTGTTTTTTCCATGCTTCCACAGGGTTTTCTTCATTTACGCGGGTTGTTTTGAAAATTTCTTCCCATAAAAGCTGAACGGCTGTTTCTTCCGGCTGATCCGGGAACACTTTTTTCGCCCAGCCTGTTGAAGCCGCTCCGATCACCGTCCAGCTGACCTTATCTGATTGAATATATTGTCTGTATGTATGCAATGCTTTTCCGGCGGCTTTTTGGAACGCTGCAATCCGTTTGCCGTCAGCGCCTTTTAACAGGTCGGGGTCGGATGAGACGACGGAAATAAACGCAGCCCCTTTTTTCGCGAGCTCTTCTTTTCCTTTTGCTTCCCATTCAGGATACTCTTCAAACGCTTCAAAAGGTGCCATCTCGTATTTTAATCTGGACAGTTCATCGTCCTGCCAATTTACGGTGACGTTTTTTGCGCCTTTTTCATAAGAATGTTTGGCAAGCAGTCTGACAAGTTCCCGGACATCAGTTGAGGCATTGATTACGACATGCTGTCCTTTTTGGACATTGACGCCGACTTCTACCGCCAGCTGAGCATATGTATTTAACTTTTCAGTAAACGAACTCATCGTTCATTCCTCCTCATCGGTTTTTCTCATCATATCAAATATCGCCTCATAAAGGAAAGAAAGGAGCACAAACGAAAAAGACACAGCTTTTGCTGCGTCTTTACGGGTGATTCAGTTTTACGGCGCCGCCGGCCGGAGAATGGGGCATATTGGCCAGTGAAATGCTCATACCCCCCAAAATAATTCCGCTTAAAATGACGGCTACTGCTACGCGTCTTCCCACATCTCTAAGCATATGCTTCCTCCTTAATGTTTCTCCAGTTCTCACAATATGAGCCGGCCGGAGAAAAAAGAAGCACAATCTTATTATTTAATCGCTTTTTGCAGCTTGTCGATGACGTCTAATGAACGTCCAGTGCCGATAGCCACTGATTCAAGCGGATTTGCCGCCAAATGAACGGGAACGACGATTTCATCTGTCAGCCATTCTTTCATCCCGTTTAAAAGGGAGCCTCCGCCGGTTAACACGACGCCGCGGTCAACGATATCACCGCTGAGCTCCGGCGGACAATCTTCAAGCGTCGCTCTGATCGCTTCAAGAATATGCAGGAGCGACTCACGCATCGCGTGCTGAATTTCATTAGACTGCAGTCTGATTGTCTTCGGCAGACCGGTTACGAGGTCACGCCCGCGGATTTCCATCGTTTCCGGCACATGTTCGATCAATGCAAATCCGATTTCCATTTTCACTTGTTCTGCCGTGCGTTCCCCGATCAGCAGGTTGTATTTTTTTCTGACGAACGAGGCGATATCTTCATCAAGCTGGTCGCCGCCGATTCTGATCGAATGGCAGGATACGACGCCACCGAATGAGATGATGGCGACTTCAGTCGTACCGCCGCCGATATCTACGACGACGTTTGCGACCGGCTCGTCAACAGGGAGGTCGGCCCCGATTGCAGCGGCTACGGGTTCTTCAATCAAGTGAACGTTTTTCGCTCCGCAGTTTTTGACAGCGTCACTGATGGCGCGGCGTTCAACGGCTGTTGAGCCTGAAGGCGTGCAGACGACGACATTCGGTTTGCGGAAGGTCATTCCGATTTTTTTTCCGGCTTTTTTCATAATGTGTTTTAATAAGTCAGTTGTCATATCATAATCAGCAATGACACCGTCTTTCATCGGCCGTACGGCGACGATTTTCCCCGGCGTCTTTCCGATCATGCTTTTGGCATCCGTTCCGATGGCAAGCACCGCTTTCGTTGTTGTATCTACAGCGACAACGGAAGGCTCATTTAAAATAATTCCTTTATTTTTACTGTAAACAAGTATATTAGCGGTTCCTAAGTCGATTCCGATCTCAGTTGATTGAAACATGTTTTCACCCAATCCCTATCCTGATTTAATTGATTCTACATTTAAAGTTTCTGAGAAAAACCACGATTTTTGGGGGTTTCCGCCGGGAATGAAATGTTTTTGTAAAAAAGGAGGGAAAGTCTGTATCCCGTATTTCAAAAGGCTTTCTTTTGTAAAAAACATTCATTTCCGGATGCTGAGAAACTTTTGCTCCGTTCCTTTCGTCTACGTTTATGAAGGATTTTCCTTGGACATAAAGAAGAGACATTAAAGGAAGTAGGGGATTTCTATGAAATCAATTGGTGTAGTAAGAAAAGTAGACGAACTCGGGCGTATTGTCATGCCGATTGAATTGCGAAGAGCATTGGATATCGCTATTAAAGATAGTATTGAATTTTTCGTTGACGGAGACAAAATTGTCTTAAAAAAATACAAGCCGCACGGCATTTGCTTAATGACCGGGGAAATTACCCCCGAAAATCAGGAGTACGGCAACGGCAAAATTATTTTAAGTCCTGAAGGAGCGAAAATGCTGCTTGAGGAAATCGAAGAAGCGTTAAAAGATAGATCATAATCAGCAAAAAGGGCGGGGCATCATTCCGTCCTTTTATTATGAACTTGTGCAAAAACTCACGGGAAAAGTAAGCGAACCTGCTCAATTAATTGGGAATAGTTATCATTTTTTAGTCAATAATGCAGTCAACAATGTTACAATATATGTAGAAATGTTAGCGGCAGGTGGGACTATGGGAAAATATCAAGCGCGTATCATTTCCTTAATCTTGGCAATGATTTTTATTATGTTTTGGGATTATTTATTTTATATGATTGAACGGAATCCGATTAACTGGCCCGTTGACATCACCTTTACCGCCGTCACATTAATCAGCGTCTGGCTGCTGGCTTATTATGTGGACAATAAAAAGCAGCTGCTGGCGGAGCTGAAGGACAGCGAGCAGAAAGCAAAGGCGCTTTCAGATGAGAAAAACCGGATCATGGACAATCTGCAGGAAATCGTTTTTCAGACGGATTCACAAGGGAATATTACATATTTGAATCAGGCCTGGACGACGATTACGGGCCACTCCATCAGCGAATGTATGGGCACGATGTATAATGATTATTTTATAAAAGAAAAACATATCATTGATTATATTATCTCCCAAATCAAGCAGCAGTCCCCGTCAGGAATGTTTACGGCCAAATATATTAAAAGAGACGGCACGATCTTTTGGGGAGAAGTCCATTATAAGCTGTATTATGACCGCAGACAGAAATTTGTCGGAAGCCTGGGGACGATGTCTGATATCAGTGAACGGAAAAAAGCGGTCGACGAGCTTCTGGAAACGAACGAACGCCTTGCCATGCAATCTCAAAAGCTGGCCATTGCCGGGGAGCTTGCGGCAGGAATCGCCCATGAAGTAAGAAATCCTTTAACGTCAGTCAGCGGCTTTCTCCAGCTGATGAAAGCCCAGTATCCGGAAAGAACGGATTATTTCGATATTATTTTTTCGGAGATTAAAAGGATTGATCTCGTGCTGGGGGAGCTGCTTCTGCTCGCCAAGCCGCAGACCGTGACGTTTACCGCTCATCATCTCAACCATATTTTAAGGCAGGTGGCGACGCTTCTTGACACGAACGCGGTGCTGTCGAACACTGTGATTGAGAAGGATTTCAGGCAGACTGAGTCCTGTATGGTCAACGGGGACGAAAACCAGCTGAAACAGGTATTTATCAATATTATTAAAAATGCGATTGAAGCGATGCCTGACGGCGGGAATATTCATATTTATACAGAACGGGATGAAGAATACGCGGTGATCAGCATACAGGATGAAGGAAACGGCATGTCGAAAGAAAAGCTTGAAAATATCGGGAAACCGTTTTTCTCCACAAAAGATCAGGGAACGGGTCTCGGGCTTCCGATTTGTTTACGAATTCTGAAGGAGCATAATGGTAAACTTAACATTAAGAGCAAAAATGGAGAAGGCAGTACGTTTCAGGTGATTCTGCCGTTAGAAGCGGCTGCTGTCCAAAAGGAGGAAAAATAACTTGCTTCTTTTTGTATACGGTTTGTTACGGAAGCGTGAAGAAAACCATGAACTGCTGAAAGGTGCTCCGTGTGTGTGCGAGCAGGCCGCGATAAACGGTGTGCTGTACGAAACGGATAAAGGTCAGCCTGCGGCGTCTTTAGCAGAAACAGCTTTTGTGTACGGGGAATTGTATGAAACAGATCATCAGATGATCCGTAAGCTGGATATGTATTATGCTGATTTTGACCGGAAAGAGGTTGCCGTGACGACGGATGCCGGGAATAAAACCGCCTTCGCATATGTCGTAAAGCACGGCCAGTGTGCCTCATTCAGCCGTATCAAAAGCGGAGACTGGAAAGAATATCGTTTTATGAAACGGGAGGATGACAGTCCGGTTTATTATTTCGCTTACGGCTCCTGTATGGACAATGCCCGGTTTAAACAGGCGGGGGTCGACCACTTCTTTGCCGAGCCGGTCGGAGGGGCGGTTGTTGAAGGGTATTCGACGAGATTCACGTTAAGGCGTCCTGACGGTTCCAGAGCCGATCTTGTTGAAGACGGGGGACGAACTGAAGGCGTGCTGTACAAGCTCCCGTTTGAAGCGGCAACCTATCTGTACAAAAGAGAAGGTGTTGATAATCACACATACCGTCCCGCGTTCATAGAAGTGTGTGCCGGCGGCCGTGTATACAGAGGCGTCCTGACGTTTCTGGTTCTTGATAAAGCTGAGGAAATTGCGCCTCCGGGTCACTATCAGGAAGAAATCGAACGCGGAGCGGACCTGTATTTATCACCCGCCTTTTCAGAAAAGCTTAAACGCTATATGAACTCATTGCCGAAAATGTGATACTATTCCTATTAGAGATATTGTTTAAAGGAGTACTGTTATGAGAAAAGAGTTTGCCGTTATCGGTCTCGGACGCTTCGGCGGAAGTATTTGCAAAGCATTAAGTGAAGAAGGCCTTGAGGTCATGGCGATGGATATTGATGAAGATAAAGTAAATGAATACGCCAAAATCGCATCACACGCGGTCATCGGCGATTCAACCGATGAATCGGTGCTGAAAAACTTGGGGCTGCGCAACTTTGACCACGTCATTGTGGCAATCGGCGAAAATATACAGGCGAGCATTTTAACGACGCTGATCTTAAAGGAACTCGGCGTGAACACGATCACGGTTAAAGCGCAGAACGATTATCATGAGAAAGTACTTGCGAAAATCGGGGCCGATCACATCGTCCACCCTGAACGTGACATGGCAAAACGCATCGCCCACAACATCGTATCAAATAATGTGCTTGATTATTTGGAGCTGTCCGACGAACACAGCATTGTGGAGATCGTGGCCAACAGCAGGCTTGCGGGCAACACACTGCTTGATCTGGACATCCGGGCGAAGTACGGCATTAATATCGTGGCCATCAAGAGAGAAAAAGAAGTGATCGTATCTCCGCTGGCGACTGAAATGATCCAAAAAGAAGATATTCTCATCGTTATCGGCTCTCTTACGGACATTTCCCGATTTGAAAA
Source organism: Bacillus sp. R45 (assembly GCF_021729365.1). Lineage (NCBI taxonomy): Bacteria > Bacillati > Bacillota > Bacilli > Caryophanales > Bacillaceae > Bacillus > Bacillus sp. R45. The sequence continues at coordinate 1,363,187 of NZ_CP091421.1, forward strand.
AAGAGTGCTTCATACAAAGTGAAAAGCCGTCCGTAAAAGGACGGTCTTTTATTATGTCAGAATAGAAAGACATTTATCATGTAAGCGGTATATTCTGCAATTTTTATTGACTATGATCAGGCGATCCGATAGCATATTGTACCATATAAAGAAAAAGAGGAGGCCTCATTTTGAACAAAGAAACACTGGCTGAACGGCTGAATGCATCAGCCGGCAGACAAAAAGTCGATACCGTCATTAAAAACGGAAAAATCATGGATGTATTTAATCAGGAATGGATTTCTGCAGATATCGCCATTACGGGCGGAGTGATCGTCGGGCTGGGCGAATATGAAGGGGAAGAAGTTATTGATGCAGAAGGCCAAATGATCGTTCCGGGCTTTATTGACGGACATGTTCATATCGAGTCCTCTATGGTTACTCCGATTGAATTTGCTAAAGCCGTCCTCCCTCACGGAGTGACTACTGTCATTACTGATCCTCACGAAATTGCGAACGTTTCCGGAGCAAAAGGCATTTCATTTATGATAGAGCAGGCGAAAAAGGCGCCGCTGAACATCCGTTTCATGCTTCCTTCCTGTGTTCCCGCCGCTAGCTTTGAACGCTCAGGAGCTGTATTAAAAGCCGAGGATTTAAAGCCTTTTTATCAGGAGAAAGAGGTGCTCGGGCTTGCGGAAGTAATGGATTATGTGTCTGTTGCGGAAGGTGAAGAGGATATGCTTCAGAAACTGCTTGATGCCAAGCGTCACGGAAAGCGGATCGACGGGCATTTAGCCGGACTGTCTTCAGATATCATCAATATATACAGAACCGCAATGGTGTCAAATGATCATGAAGTGACGACAAAAGAAGAAGCGCTGGACAGAATCAGACGGGGAATGTACGTCATGCTGCGCGAAGGATCGGTGGCAAAAAATACGCTCAATGTGCTGCCGGCGGTGAATGAAAAAAACGCACGCCGCTTTTTCTTTTGTACGGATGATAAGCATGTAGATGATCTGCTTTCAGAAGGAAGTGTGAACCACCAAGTCAAAATGGCGATAAAGGCGGGACTTGATCCATTCCTTGCGTATCAGCTCGCCAGCTTAAATGCGGCTGAGTGCTACGGCCTTGAAACAAAAGGGGCGGTAGCGCCGGGTTTTGACGCAGATCTGCTGTTCATTTCAGATGTACGGGAGGCTGCCGTCACGAAGACCATGGTCGCCGGCCGGACCGTTGCCGAGAACGGACGGACGGTTTATGAACAGTCTGCCGGTTCCTATTCGCCGGACCAGGCACTGTTGGATACAGTGCGGCTGAAAGCGCCGCTGACTGAATCGGATTTTCATATACCGATTCAAGAGGGCAGGAAAATGAATGTAATCGAAATGATACCGAATCATTTGGAGACGAGAAAAAAAGAAGTGCCTGCACCGTCTGCTGACGCGTTTCGTCCTGATACAGATAATGATTTATTAAAAATCGCCGTCGCAGAGCGGCACAGCGGCGAAAAAATGATAGGACTCGGGATTGTACAAGGATTTGGGTTAAAAGAAGGCGCCATCGCCACAACCATTTCTCACGATTCCCATAATATCATCGCCGTCGGTACAAACGATGCTGATTTGGCAAAAGCAATCAACAGGCTCCGTGACACCGGAGGCGGATTAACAGCCGTGAAAAACGGAGAATTGCTTCACTCCGTTCCGCTTCCGATCGCCGGGCTTTTGTCTGATAAGTCGGCGGAATGGGTTAATGACAGCTTGGGCGTGCTTCATGAAAAGCTTCCTCTGCTTGGATTCACCGGTGATTTCAATCCGTTTCTCACCTTATCGTTTTTAGCCCTTCCGGTGATTCCGGATATTAAAATGACGGCGGCCGGTCTGTTTGATGTCAAAGCCTTTCAGCATATTCCGCTGCAATAAAAAAACTGCACTCGTAATGAGTGCAGTTTTTTTAGACCTCCATAATGATCGGAAGGATCATCGGGCGGCGTTTTGTTTTTTCGTATAGGAACGGAGCAAGCGTATCGGTAATTTCATTTTTAATTTCGGACCACTGCGTTGTTTTCCGATCCATTACTTTCTCCAGATGGTTCGAAATGAGCTGCTGCGCGTCATTGATCAAATCACCGGATTCTCTCATATATACAAAACCTCTTGAGATTAAATCAGGTCCCGCCGAAACCTTAAAGTCGTCCATATTGATGCTGACAACAACGATAACAAGGCCTTCTTCTGAAAGAATGCGGCGGTCGCGGAGCACGATATTGCCGATATCACCGATTCCGCTTCCGTCAATGTAAACGGAGCCTGACGGAATTTTGCCTGCCACAGCGGCTTCTTCGCCTTTGAGGGCCAGCACTTCGCCATTATCCATGATAAAGCAGTTTTCTTCAGGTATGCCGCAATCAGTCGCGAGTTTGACGTGCATTTTCTGCATTCTGTACTCACCGTGAATCGGCATAAAGAACTTCGGTTTGATCAGGCGGAGCATTAATTTCTGCTCTTCCTGTCCGCCGTGTCCGGAGGTATGAATGTCATTCAATGAACCGTGAATGACTTCTGCGCCCGCACGGTACAGCTGGTTGATGGTGCGGCTTACGCTGATTGTGTTTCCGGGTATCGGAGAGGAAGAAAAGACGACCGTATCTCCGGGATTAATGGAAATCTGCCGGTGCGTCCCGTTAGCGATGCGTGATAACGCCGCCATCGGTTCACCTTGGCTCCCCGTACATAAAATCGTTACCTTATTGGCAGGCATACGATTGATTTCGTTATGCTCAATAAACGTATTTTTAGGACAGGTAATGTAACCGAGATTTTGTCCGATTTCAATAGCCGATTCCATACTGCGTCCGAATACGGCAACTTTTCTGCCGTTTAAAACGGCTGCTTCAATCACCTGCTGAAGACGGTGTATATTCGAAGCGAATGTCGCAAATATAATTCTGCCGTCCACTTTTCGGAAAATATCGTGAATGCTTTCGCCTACGCGGCGTTCTGACATGGTGAAATCAGGCACCTCACTGTTTGTACTGTCAGAAAGCAGGCACAAAACGCCTTCTTTCCCGATTTCAGCCATCTTTGTCAAGTTGGCCGGTTCGCCTACCGGTGTGAAATCGAACTTAAAGTCCCCGGTATGTACGATATTGCCCGGCGGTGTTTTGACGACGATTCCGTATGAATCCGGAATGCTGTGTGTCGTTCTGAAGAAGGATACAGACGTCTTGCGGAACTTCACGATGTCGTCTTCACCGATGATGTTTAATTTGGTCTGTCTTAACAGCCCGTGCTCTTCAAGTTTATTCCGAAGTAAGCCGATCGCGAGTTTACCGCCGTAAACGGGAATATTTACTTGTCTGAGCAGGTACGGAATACCGCCGATATGGTCTTCATGACCGTGGGTGATAAACAGACCTTTAATTTTATCTTCATTTTTTACTAAATACGTGTAATCGGGGATTACGTAATCAATGCCGAGAAGTTCATCTTCCGGGAACTTGATTCCCGCATCAATCAGTACAATTTCATCCTGAAACTGCACCCCGTACGTATTTTTCCCGATCTCGCCCAATCCGCCGAGGGCGAAAACGGCAGTCTGGTCATTTTTTACAAATTTCATTCCGCTCATAACTCCAATACTTTAAAATTTTCGCTCTGCTTCTCATATTCTAAAAAAGCACCGTCCACAGGCTGAACAAATTCAATGTTGTATTTCTGATCTTTCAGTTTCGTTCTGACGTCCCGTTCTGAAACGCCCTCAATGTAAAGTGAATCTGTTTTTTCCCGAACAGGTACTTCGTCAGCCTTCTCTTGATAAAATACCTTATAAATCATCCAAATCTCTCCTTAAATGCCGTATGTTAGACTCGCTTATTCTATTATATTCGAAAACGGATTATAAGGAAAGTCTCGAGCAAAAAAGGGACTTTCAAAAACCGAAAGATCCCTTCTATGCGATGACTTTTTTCCGGAGCATTCCGCCCCACTGTCTTCTGAGTTTCTTCCGTAATCGGCGCAGCATCGTATACCTCCTTTAAAGCCCTTTATAGCAGTAGTATGCGGAAAAAATGAATTTGTTTTCGTGGGTAAAACTGGAATTTCATCAAGGCGGTTTTCCGGAAGAAAAACTTTCTGTATGATGATATTGAAAAAGACACGACTGATAAACGGGAAAAAGGAGAAATTGACATGAAACCAAAACTGATCTTTTTTGATATTGACGGCACGATCTATGACCATGATAAACATATTCCCGATAGCGCAAGAAACGCCGTGACGGCGCTTAAAGAGGCTGGCCATCACGTTTTTATCGCCAGCGGAAGGTCCCCGTTTATGGTAAAACCGATTCTGGAAGAGCTTGAGATTGAATCATTTATTTCATACAACGGCCAGTATGTCGTATTTGAAGGTGAGGTCATTTATAAAAATCCGCTTCCTGAAGATGCGGTTGCGCGTTTATTAAAGCAGGCGGCAGAAGGGGAGCACCCCGTCGTATTTATGGCGGAAGACACGATGAAAACGACCGTCCCCGGACATCCGCACGTCTCGGAAGGTATCGGCAGTCTGAAAGCGCCTTATCCCGAAGTTGATGAAACATTTTATAAAGGAAAAGAAATTTATCAGCTGCTTTTATTCTGCCGCGGACATGAAGAAAAAGCATATGCCGCTTTTCCGGAGTTTGATTACGTCCGCTGGCATGAATTGTCAACGGATGTGCTTCCGAAAGGCGGTTCAAAAGCGGAAGGCATTAAAAGAGTGCTTGAGCGGCTTCCGTACGGCGTAAGTGACACTTATGCATTCGGCGACGGACTAAATGACCTTGAGATGATCCGTTTTGCCGGCACCGGGGTGGCGATGGGAAATGCGGTTCCGGAATTAAAAGCTGCCGCCGATTTCGTCACAAAGCCGGTGGATGAAGAGGGAATCAGCTGGGCCGTCAAAGAACTGGGCCTTTTGAAATAAAGAAAACCGGCACTTTGGGAAGTGCCGGTTTTTTTAACGGTCAATGGCAATGGCGTTTTCAGGTTCTTTGAACGGATTTTCTTTATCGATATGGTCGTAAAACATCACGCCGTTCAGATGATCGATTTCGTGCTGAAACACGATGGCCGGAAAACCTTTGAGGCGGATGTCAATCTGTTCTCCTTCAAGCGTCACCGCCTTTACGCGGATGCGGGCGTAGCGCGGCACATAGCCGGGAATGGGTTCGTCTACCGACAGGCAGCCTTCTCCGCTCGTCAAGTAGCTTTTTTCCACTGAGTGGCTGACGATTTTAGGGTTAAAAAGAGCATAGCTGTATAAAGTGCCTTTCGCATCTTCTGCATGGACGGCGATCATCCGTTTTTTTACGTCTGTTTGCGGAGCGGCAAGACCGACGCCCGGACGAAGCTTGTATTTCTCGGCTAATTCAGGATTTTGGCTGTTTTTCACAAACTCAATCATATCAGCAAGATGCTGTTTTTCTTCGTCGGAAGCGGGAAGCTGAACCTCTTCAGCGATCTCTCTGAGCGCGGGATGTCCGTCGCGTACAATATTTTCCATAGTAATCAAGAAACTTCACTCCTAAAGCTTAATATGTAAATTATAGCGAATTTCTTTATCGCGGCGCAACGAAACAATTGGCCGGCCATAGCAGGCCGGCCGATTTTCATGGTGTATAAGGTCAGCAGCCGCAGCCTAAATAAGCGGCACCGACGATGATTAATAAGATAAACAATACGACGATTAATGCGAATGTGCGGCCATATCCGCCGCCGCAGCCATAACCGTAACCGCCATAACCGTATCCGCCGCAGCAACCGCCGCCAAATCCGCCGCCAAATCCATATCCGTACATAAAAAAACCTCCTCTTTTAATTACGCTGACCCTTTGTCAGCAGGGCCGGCGTCTACTATAAACTATGTAAAAGCCAAAAAGATGTATGGTCATCCGCCCTGTTTTCTCAATTTTTTACGCAAGTATTCTTTGACAGCACCGTAAGCATCTTTTTACCCGGTCATGCCAATTACAGCTCAGCTATTGTCAAAAAGCGTTCGGGCTTCTATAGTGGAAATTGTCAAGATTGGGGGATTTTAAGTGAATATGATTCAAAAAAAGGTATTAGCAGGAATCGGAGCGCTCGGCGCCGCAAGTATGCTGCTTGCGGGCTGCGGGGGAAAAGATCCGGTTGAATCGCTTCATGTCTCGATGGAAAAAGCCGTTCAAGCGGAAAAACCGTTTCAAAAAGAGCAGAAAACATTGGAAAAATTGGAGAAAAAAGAGCACAAGCTTTACGACAGCGCGGTTAAACTGAATATGGACGATTACAAGAAAATCGTCACACTGTCTGATCAGGCTCTGAGCAATGCAAATCAGCGAAAAAAACATCTGAAAGCAGAAAAAGACAGTATTGATGATTCAAAAAAAGCATTTGAATCCGCAAAAAAAACTTCTCATGAAATAAAGGATAAGAAAGTAAAAGAAAAAGCCGGGCATGCTGTCGCTTTAATGGAAAAAAGGTATGCATCTTATGATCTTTTGTACAAAAAGTACGAAAAAGCCATTTCACTTGATAAGGACCTTTATAAACTGATTAAAGATAAAAAGCTCACATTATCGCAGCTGGAAGAGCAAATCGGCAAAGTAAACTCAGTTTACGAAAAAGTGCATAAACAAGCAGATGAGTTCAATCAATTTACTAAAGACTACAACAAAGAGAAAGAACTATTATTCCGCGAATAGTATAGTGAAGGCATATCGGCATGGGCTGATGAACTGATAACAACCGAGTTCAGCCGCCTGTAAAACGGCGGCTGAAGAATTGGTATATACGTGTGTTTCCCATTGACAACATGTAAATCATGGTATAGTATTTATTTAGGGAAATATTCACATAAAACCAATCGTTGTTTCGGCACGTTGGGATGTTTTTATTATATTGATATATAAAAAACAGAATGAAAATGCGGTTTTAATTATCGGAAAATTCTATCTATTTAGATTTGCGGCAATATGATCTTTGTACATGCTTTTTGCTTTTAAACCTTTATCCGGCATAAAGGTTTTTTTATTTTGCTTCGTAATGCTTATTAAGTAATGGTGCCGGGTGCTTAGAGTAAATGACAATTTTAAAAATTGAAGTGAAAAATGTTAATCAAATCACAATCGGAACGAAAAGAAACGGCAGAAATACGGAACAAGGAGGAAAACAAATGCTTGCTTACGTCTTTCCCGGACAGGGAGCGCAGTTTAAAGGAATGGGCAGAGACTTATTCGATGAATTCAGTGAGCTCATTAAAAAGGCAGATCATATTTTAGGATACTCCATAAAGGATTTATGCCTTTCAGATGAAAAAGAGAGGCTCACTGATACGAAGTATACACAACCTGCAATTTATACAGTGAGCGCACTGCAATATTTAAAGGGTTTAAAAGAAGGTCATACTCGCCCTGATGCTGTTGCAGGACATAGTCTGGGTGAATATACTGCGCTTTTTGCGGCCGGTGTTTTTAATTTTGAAACAGGTCTCCGGCTGGTTGCTAAAAGAGGCGAGTTAATGAGTGAGGCTTCCGAGGGCGGAATGGCTGCCGTGATCGGACTGGATGAGCATCACATAAAAAAAATACTTCAAAAGTATGAATTCGGCCAAATAGATATCGCCAATTACAATACATCTTCACAAATTGTGATAGCAGGGGCTGCAGAAGAGATAAAGCGTGCAGCCTCTTTTTTTGAAAAAGAAGGGGCGAAAGCTTATATCGTATTGCAAGTCGGCGGAGCTTTTCATTCTCGTTTCATGGAAAGTGCACAGCGTGAATTTGCGGAATTTATCGAGGAGTTTCATTTTTCTGAATTGAATTTCCCGGTCATCTCTAACTATACGGCAAGACCTTATAAACAAGAAGATATCAAACGGAATTTAATTGAACAAATAACAAACTCGGTGAAATGGACTGAAAGCATCAGGTACTTAATGGGACAAGGCGTCACTGTGTTTGAAGAGATCGGTCCCGGAAACATTCTGACTAAATTAATTCAAACCATACAAAGAGATGAGGAACCGCTTAATATTAGTGCGCCAAAAGACAGTCTCTTGTTTTCTGAAGGGAACAAGGACAATTCCGAAAGCGGGAAAGAGAAGGGCCTCATGGCCGAAAATATAGAAAGCGTTGCGGCTTCACCGGTGTCCCGATTGGGTGATCAATCTTTCAAAGAAGATTACGGTTTGACATACGCGTATTTGGCAGGTGCGATGCATAGAGGGATCTCTTCCGCTGAAATGCTGATCCGCCTCGGGAAGAAAGGGATGCTGGGGTTCTTTGGCACAGCGGGTTTAACTATAAGGGAAATTGAACAGGCCCTTATTTCTATTAAGGAGACACTCAAAAATGGCCAGCCCTACGGAATGAATCTGCGATTTGAGCCGGATCATCAAGATAGAGAAAAGGAATTGATAGATTTATATATCAAGCATGACGTACGGGTAATAGAAGCGTCTTCGTATCTTTCCGTCAGCGCGCCATTAATTTATTACAAAGCGCATCAGTTGAAGATGGACAAAAGCGGCAGGGTCATACCTCATAATCGGATCATTGCCAAAGTTTCACGGCCGGAAGTTGCGGCCGCATTTCTGAGTCCGCCTCCCCAAAGTATCGTAAAGAGAATGTGTCAGCACGGTATGCTGACGGAAGAGCAGGCGGAGTGGCTCAGCCGTGTTCCGGCAGCAGACGATATCATTATTGAAGCAGATTGCGGCAGTAATACCGAACAGGGCTCATTGACGGCGATGCTGCCGTTTTTTGTTAACCTGCGGGATGAAATGATGGAAACACATAAATACGCAAGGAAGATCAGAGTCGGGGCCGCGGGAGGAATCGGAACTCCCGAGTCTGCGGCGTCTGCTTTTTTAATGGGCGCTGATTTTATTATGACGGGATCCATTAATCAATGTACAGTTGAAGCCGCAACAAGCGGTTTTGTTAAAGAAATGCTGAGTGAGACAGAAATATGCGATACTGCTTATGCGCCTTCGGAGACTCTGTTTGAGTTCGGAACAAAGGTTCAGGTGCTGAAAAAGGGCACGCTGTTTCCGGTCAGGGCAAATAAATTATTTCAAATCTACCAACAATATGAGTCTTTGAGTGAGATAGATGAAGAGACAAAGATTCAGCTCGAAAATGTTTATTTTAATAAGACTTTTGATGAAATCTACGAAAGCATAATAGAAAAACAGCCGAACCTGGCCCAAAAAGCGGAGCGCAATCAAAAATATAAGATGCTGTTACTATTTAAGTGGTATTTGCAGAGAGGATGTCTGCTTGCTTTGGAAGGGGAGGAAGAACAAAAGGTGAATTTCCAAGTTCATTGCGGCCCGTCTTTAGGCGCTTTTAACCATTGGGTAAAGGGCACGGAGTTGGAATCATGGAGAAACAGACATGTCGATGACATTGGTGAAAAAATGATGAATGAGACCGAAAGTCTGCTAAGACGCAGATTGGATACGTTATTTCTACACTAAAAAAGGGGCGGGTGGAGGCCAATGGTTCACTTGAATAAACAGAGTGCGGATATCGCGATAATCGGGGTTGCTTGCAGATTCCCCGATGCAGATCATTATCATGAATTCTGGGAAAACATAAATAGCGGCAAAGATTCCATCCGGGAAGTGCCGATTGAACGGTGGGATCCCGATCTTTATTACTCAGCTGATATCAGTATACCGAACAAAACAATCAGCAAGTGGGGAGGTTTTATTCATAAAGCTGACCATTTCGACCATAAGTTTTTTAATATCTCTCCCCGGGAAGCGAAAAACATGGATCCTGAGCAAAGAATCCTTTTAGAAGAAACTTGGCGGTGCATCGAAGATTCCGGGGTCTCTTTGCGGGATCTCCAACGTAAAACCACTTCTGTTTTTGCGGGTATTATGAATTCTGACTACCGGCAGACAGGTCATGAATCGGAAATCGACAGTTACGCCTGTTTAGGAAGTTTCGAAGCTATGCTCTCCAACCGGCTTTCATACACATTCGGTTTGACCGGAAAAAGCATGTCTGTAAATGCCGCTTGTGCATCGTCGCTTGTTGCTTTACATGAAGCGGTTAAGTCATTGCGGACAAAAGAAAGCGATTATGCAATTGCATCGGGAGTAAACTTGAATTTCCAACCCGGAAAATATATTTCTTTTTCTAAAGCCAGAATGCTGAGTCCTGACGGCAAATGTAAAACCTTTGACGCAGCGGCGAACGGGTACGTTCCCGGAGAAGGGGCAGGCGTTGTATTGCTGCAGCGCCTTGGTGATGCAGTAAAAGCCGGTCACCATATATACGGGATCATAAAAGGGACGGCTGTTAATCATGGCGGTAAATCCCGTTCCATAACCGCTCCCAGAGCAGAAGCGCAGTGCCGGGTCATCTCAGAAGCTTTACACAACGCTGCTGTTGATGCTGCGACGGTTTCTTATGTAGAAGCACATGGCACAGGTACATCTCTGGGCGATCCGATAGAAATAGAAGCATTGACAAAAGCATATCGGCAATATACTGAGGATACTCAATATTGCAGAATCGGAAGTGTGAAAACAAATATCGGTCATACAGAAGCAGCGGCGGGAATGGCCGGATTGATAAAAGTTCTAATGATGATGAAACATCGGAGGGTGCCGAAAAGCCTGAATGTACATACGGTAAATCCAATTATACAGTTTGAAAAAACACCGTTTAGGCCGGCGCTTGATTCAAGTGATTGGAAGGCGGCAGACGGGGGGCCGCTCAGGGCGGGAATCAGCTCCTTCGGTTTTGGGGGTGTTAACTCTCACGTCATCATCGAAGAATTTATACATACAAATGACGAAACTGACAGAAAGGGAAGGGTTCCCTTCCTTTTTTCCGCTAAAAGTGAAGAAAGCATGAAACAAATGATACATAATTGGAGAACCTTTTCTGACGATTCTGAGGAATTTTGCAAAATATCAAATGAAGCGATCAGCAGCACCCTTTTAACAAGGACATCGTTTGATTACAGGGCGGGTTTATTGGCAGGCAGCAAGGAGGAATTTAAAAATCAGCTTAAAGAGGGATTAAGTTTTCGGAGGAAACATGATTCTGAATGGGCGCTTGCCATCGGTGACTTCAAATGGGAAAGTTATAAACAATTTGCCGTTTTGAAACGCGTGTTCCCTGATCTAGAAAAGAACGTAAGGTCGGTGCTGAAGGGTATACCAGCATTGCACAGTTCATTTAAAAGAAAATGGACGCCTGAGAAAATCCGCTTGTATTCTTTAGTTATCAATACGGAAATCATAAAAAGTATCCTGGCATCCGGTTTTAAGCCAAGTCTCATTACAGGCGCCGGAGACGGATATTACGTCGCTCTTGCAGCAGCGGATATCATCAAAATTGAAAAGGCCATTTCTGTCATCACAGGCGCTGAAAAACCTTCGCACTTATCCTGTGAGCCGCCGACCATTCCATTTGTCAATCCGTACACTGCAAAAACGTACCCACCGGTTCGATTAAATGAAGAATATGTAAGGATGCTGCTGAACGGTCTGAGCTTCCCGGCTGATTTTACAGACCGCCTGTACGGGAAAACACGGCTGCTTCTTGAGCACCAATATACGTTTAAAGGGTTTTTAGAAGAGTGGGATAAAGCGGGAAAGACTCAGGAAATCGAGATTTTATCTTATATTGTGAATCGCACGGCGGATAAAAGAAACGCATTGCCGGCTGATGAGGAAGCGGCGATCATGGCTATCCTTGCCTCTATGAGAAGACTGTATAAGAGATGGGATTTAACAGATTATGATGGATTCTTTGATAATGATTATGTTCTGGAAATATTAAATTTACTGGATGAAGGAATCTTGTCTAAAGAACTTTTTCTGAGCATGTTATTGAAAAAGCAAGACGGAATTAAACAGGCTGTTGCTTGTATGAATGAGCATCCGTCAGGTTTTTATAATAAGGCCCGTTTTCCGCTGATGACAGAATACAATCAGATGGATGCCGTGTTTCAGGAGATAGCTGACCATATGCCGCTTCACACGGAAGAAAAGGGAACGGAGCCGGATGTGAATATCTCTGATTTTTCAGTTTTTCAATTCGGATCGCTCCCTCCATCAGCAAAACTAAACAAAGCGGCTGCTTTTGAAGCGGACAAACCAGCCGATGAGGCTCTTTATCATTCATTTATGCAAATGTGGCTTTCAGGAGAAGAGATTGAATGGGCGAAACTAGGTGATTATCATAAAAGAAAAGCCCCGCTTCCGCCTTATCCGTTTGAGCGCTCTCAATTTTCTTTAAACCCTCAGCCGGTAAAATCAGACGCGGCTTTTTCAGAAAAGAAGAATCAGGCACTTTATACGCCGGTATGGAAAGAAACCGCACTTGAGAATGAAGCGGGCAGCGGACAAGCCTGTACTATTTTGTTGTTCTCCGGGAATAAAGACTATTTTGAAGAGCTGAAAAAAAGAGAGAATACGTCCGCATATCTTATTATGCCCGGTGACCGTTTAGAGCAGATAAGCGACAGTGTTTTCACCATCAACAGGCAGTGTCCCGAAGATTATCAAGGTGTCATTCGTCTGTTAAAGGAAAAAGGCGCAGCGCCCGATGCAATTTTGCATACTTGGTCTGAAAAACAGCCTGAACTGGAAGAAACACTCGCATCAGGAATTTATTCTGTGTTTTATCTGACTAAGGCTTTAATCAGCGAGAACCTTATAAACAAAGTAACGTTCATTTATACATTCAGCGCAGATCAAAAAGAAAAATTGCCGTATTTTGAAGGTGTGAACGGTTTTTTAAAATCGGTAAAACAAGAGTACCCGCAGCTGCATTGTAAGACGGTTTGCTTTGAATATGATTCTGCATCCGTTTCATGTTCAGAGAAGGCTGACATTCTTTATAAAGAAATAAACACAGCGCCTGATCGGCATATTCATATCACTTACAGAGGCTGCGTAAGATATGCACGGATGTTAGAGAAGCAGAGAGAAACAAACAGAAAGACCATTCAATACCCTGAAAAAGATAAAGTATATTTAATTACAGGGGGATTTGGGGGGATTGGCAGTAAAATCGCTGAATATTGCGCGAAAACTGAAAGATCCACTATTATCCTATCGGGGCGATCTGTTTTAAACGGAGATAAGCAGAAACATTTAGAATACCTGAACAGCTTTAAAGCCAAGGTTTATTATATACAGGCGAATATATCCGATAAAGAAGCGGTAAAAAAAATGATTGACGGTATTACCGATCAGCATGCAGGTCTTCATGGCGTCATTCATTGTGCAGGAGTTATCAGAGACTCGCTGCTTTTTCGAAAAACAAAGCATGAACTTTCAGAGGTGATTGCTCCGAAAGTTCATGGCGCATTGAATCTTGATCATGCAACGAAGTCGCTCGAATTAGATTTTTTCGCCGTTTTTTCTTCAGTCGTCTCTATTGCAGGCAACGAAGGTCAGTGTGATTATGCATATGCAAACGGCTTTTTAGATCATTTTGCCGAATATCGGGAACAGAAACGGCAAAATTCTCTGCGCAGCGGCCGCACCCTGACAATCAATTGGCCTTTATGGCAAGACATCGGAATGGGGGCGAACCTGTCAGGGCAAGGGCGGACGTCTCTTTTTCATGGTTCAGGGCTCGAAGAACTTCCTGCTGAAGACGGAACGCAATGGTTTTCGCGGATTGTAACTTCGGGTCAGCTGCATAATATTGCAGTCTGCGGGGATCATGAACGCTTTGAACAATTTATGCAGCAGAGATTTTTGACGGACGAAACAGAGACAGGCAGTGCCGTTCCTTTGGCTCAAGGCGATATTTTGGATCAGACAGTTTTGTTTTTAACCAATATCATCTCCTGTGAGGTCGGTGCAGAACGGGAAGAGATCGATCAAGATGTGCATCTGGCTGAATATGGAATGGATTCCGTTATGATTCATCAATGCAACACAAAGCTGGAGCAGTCACTGGGAGCAATTTCGAAAACGCTTTTATTTGAATTTCATACAATCAGAGATTTAGCAGATCATCTTGTAAAGGAATACCCGGATCGGCTGGGACGTTTATTTTCACGGGAGGAAAAAGGAAAACAGATTCAGAGCATTACCCCCGCCAGGCCGGAACAAAACACCACTGCACCTGCGGCGGAGGAAAAAGAACATCTTGACGGGATAGCGGTAATCGGTATCAGCGGCCGTTATCCCGGGGCTGAAAATATCGAAGAATTGTGGGATCTTCTATCAAAAGAGAGAACCTCAATCACAGAAATTCCGAAAGAACGATGGAATTATGAGACCTACTATGATCCAGATCCCGCTAAAGCGCATGAGGGGAAAATTTATTGCAAATGGGGCGGATTTTTAAAGAATGCTGAATCATTTGATTCTTTGTTTTTCCAAATATCGCCGAGAGAAGCAGAAGCGATGGATCCTCAGGAACGAATATTTCTCGAAACCGTATGGAAAGCATTTGAAGATTCGGGATATACCATTGAAGGGTTGAGAAAGCAGACCGAAAAACATGTCGGTGTATTTGCGGGAGTTACAACCAATTCTTACAAGCTGCTCGGCGAAAGAATACCGACGGACAAAAACGATGTACTTCCAAATTCGTTCCCGTGGTCTCTCGCGAACAGAGTGTCTTACACATTTGATTTTACGGGTCCCAGTATCCCTGTAGATACGGCTTGCTCTTCATCCTTAACGGCAATTCACATGGCTTGCCAAAGTTTAAAAAAAGGTGAGTGCTCGGTTGCGGTTGCGGGAGGAGTAAATTTGTATCTTCATCCTTCTGACTATTTATACCGGTGTCAGATGGGAATGCTTTCAAAATCGGGAAAATGCAGAAGTTTTGGAGAAGGCGGCGACGGTTTCGTGCCCGGAGAAGGTGTCGGGGCCGTTATTCTTAAACCGCTTAAAGATGCCATACGTGATAATGATACTGTGTACGCCGTCATAAAAGGAACGGCAATTAACCATGGCGGAAAGACGAATGGCTATACGGTGCCTAATCCTGCCGCACAGGCGGATTTAATTCAAGGAGCTCTTAAAGCGGCCGGTTGGAGCGCCAGAAGTGTCAGCTTTATTGAAGCACACGGCACGGGAACGCCGCTGGGTGACCCGATTGAAGTCCGAGGTCTGACCAAGGCGTTCAGAGCTTATACCGAAGATGTTTCATATTGCTCTCTCGGATCGATTAAATCTAACATCGGTCATCTCGAAGCGGCCGCGGGAATTGCCGGCCTGACAAAGATTATTTTACAAATGAAGTATAAAAAAATAGCCGCAACACTGCATGCTGAACGGGTGCATCCGGATCTTTATCTGGAAGAGACACCTTTTTGTCTCCAGCGGGAAACCGCCGACTGGATAAAACCCGCGAATGAAAAACATTCTGACAGCAAATATCCGCGGCGTGCGGGATTAAGTTCTTTCGGAGCGGGCGGGGCAAATGCTCATATCCTTGTGGAAGAGTATGAGTCTGCTGCTGACTGTCAAACGGGGCGTGAGGAAAGTGAAGAACTTATCGTACTCTCAGCCAAGCATTCACTGAGTTTACGGGAATCAGCAAAACAGCTGGAGGGATATCTTCAAAAGGCTCGTCATAAGCAGGGCGAGTGTTTACAGCCGGCGGGAACAAATAAGCCGCTTCACCTTTCTGATATTGCATATACCCTTCTTGAAGGGCGGGAAGCCATGCCGGAAAGGCTTGCTGTCATTTCGAAAAATATCGATGACCTGATGTTGAAATTAAATCACTTTTATAATGGAATTGACGATCACGAAATATTCAGAGGGAAAAAACCGAATCATAAACGCGGACAGCGGCAATCGGATCTTCCGCTCAAATCCGGCAGAACCACATTAGCCGACATGGCTGAATTCTGGGTATCGGGAGGGAGTTTAAGCTGGGAAGATTTCCGCACCGGCAGAAAACCGGCAAAAATTGCGCTGCCGACTTACCCTTTTTTAAAAAACAGACTGTGGGTGTCAAATAAGGCGCAAACAACATCAGCAGCCGGTACAGCTCCTTTATTTGATTTTTCTGCAGGTGAGTGCCGATTTTATAAAACGCTTTCAGATTCTGAATATTATTTAAAAGACCATGTTGTGCATGGGAATATGGTTCTGCCCGGAGCGGCAATCATCGAAGCGGCCAGAGAAGCGGGAGAGAGGCTGTACGGAAAATCAGTCATAAAACTGAGTCAGGTTGTATGGGCGGTTCCGATAACCGTTGAAAAAGAAAAGACGATAATGATAGATCTGCTGCCGAATCAAAAAGACGGCAGATTTGTGGTAAAAACCGATATGCAATCTGAAGCGGCAGTTCATTGCCAAGGAAACATTATGACATGCGGAGATAAAGACGCCTCTCATACAGAGCATTTTAAATTGGACAGCTGGTTAACCGGACAGAAAAGATTAATCAGCGGCGCTGAGTGTTATAGAAACTTCCGGCAGAGCGGTTTGGACTATGGAGCCGGCTTTCAGGTAATAAAACAGCTGTTTATCCATGAAAATGCTGTTCTTGCACGAATATCACTTCCTGAGAGCATTGATAAAAAATCCGGCGCGCTGCTGGAACCGTGTTTATTGGATGGCATTTTTCAATCCACAATCGGGTTTACGTCCGCTCAGGAAGACGATCATACCGCATATTTGCCTTTTGAATTAGGTGAGCTGGAGATTCTTCACCCACCTTCGGCAAACGGCTATGCTTACATTACTGCTGCCGATGAAAGACAACATGATGATGTCAAAAGGTTTCATATACTATTTATGGATGAACACGGATCTGTAAGTCTTAAAATAAAAAACTTAGCGTTGAAGGCATTAAGGGCTGCACCGCAGACTCAAAATGAGCGGCATTCAGCTAAGTATTACACTGATATGTGGAAGCGGGCCCCTATGCTTCATCAGCCTGAAGGCAGCGGTTTAAACAGCTGCCTTGTAATTTCACTCCGTCAGGATATATCAGAACCGCTGATCCGCCAGGCATATAAAGATATCGGCCTGAACATGATCTTTGTCCGCCATGGCGGAAGTTTTCAAGAAAAAGAAGCTGATTCCTTTGAATTGAACAGCGTCAAACTTGAAGGCTATAAGAAATTGCTGGCGATTCTTAAAGAAAGACAAGTGACAATTGACCGCGTCATTTTAATCGGGATGAGCCCTGAAACGGGAATTGAGCATAACATTCATGAAAAGCTGGAAGAGGCTGTTTTGCCGGTTTTCAATGTAACGAAAGCTCTGTTAGCAACAATCCCAAGACATAAAATTCTGATATCACATGTATTTTTCACAAGGAACAATCAAATCTTACCTTATCAAATGGCAATCAGCGGCTTTTTTAGGTCGCTTCATTTAGAACATCCAATGTTGTCCGGTAAAAATATTGAAATACACAGCGATGAAATTCAGTTACAGCTGAACACCGGTCTGCCTGAATTAAAAAACCTTGTGAAAGAAACAGTCATCAGCGATGATGCTTCAGAGATCAGATACAGAGATGGAATCAGGCAGGTAAAGCACTCTGCAGAAATTGAAAGGGCAGAGCCCCCCAAAAAGATGGAAGTAAAAGAAGGGGGAGTTTACCTTATTACAGGAGGAACAGGCGGCCTGGGTCTGATTTTTGCCAGACATCTTGTGCGAAAAGGGAGAATAAAACTTGTGCTTATCGGCAGGTCAGAGCTTTCTGAGGAAGCCGTAAGCAATGTAAAAGAGCTCGAAAAAAACGGATCAGAAGTTTTTTATGTAAGAACCGATATTTCTGATAAGGAAAATGTCAACAACCTGATAAAACTCGTCAAAAACAAATTAGGTCCTGTTAAAGGAGTTATTCACAGCGCCGGTGTGATAAAAGATTCATTACTCATCAATAAGCGTGAAGAGGATCTCGATTCAGTCCTGGCCAGCAAGGTTTACGGAACGATATGGCTTGACCGGTATACAGACAGAGAACCTCTGGACTTTTTTGTTATGTTTTCATCTATCAGCGCAATAATCGGGAATGCCGGACAAACTGATTATGCTTATGCAAACCGGTTTATGGATTACTTTGCGGAAATGAGAGCGGCGGAAAATAAACCTGGAAAAACAGTCTCGATTAATTGGCCTTTATGGAAAGAAGGCGGTATGCAAATTGACATTCATTCAGAGAAGTTCCTTTATGACCGTTTCGGAATGCTGCCTCTGGGAAAACGGGAAGGCCTTGCAGCATTTGATCAAGCAATGACAGGGTGTGAACATCAAATAATGGTATTTAGCGGTAATGAATTAAAGCTGGAACGAATGATAACGATTGACAGCGGAAAAAGTGACCCGGCAATCGCCGACGAAAATCACGAACCGAAAGAGCTGTCAAAAACTGAATCTTTAAAAAGCACTTTGACGCGCATCATCACCGGCGTATTAAAAATTGAAGAACGGGAATTTGATTTTGAACTGCCGATAAGTGAATACGGATTTGATTCAATTATGTTTACAATGCTGGGCAACGAATTAAACGAAACATTAGGAATATCAATGATGCCGTCAGATTTTTTCGGTCTTACTGATTTTAATGAACTTCTTGAGTTTTTAAAGAGTGAGTATTCCGAAGAGCTTCATCTCTGCGGATCTTTTTCTTCAGATGAATCTGCGGCGAAAGACAGGAGAGAAAATCTGATTGAGGGCATCGCAAAGATGATGTCCAGTATTTTAAAGATTGACAGAAAGGAAATGGAAGAAGAGACTTCATTCGGCGAGTACGGATTTGATTCTATTACGTTTACCAGACTCGGAAATGAAATCAATCAACAATATGGTACGGAATTATTGCCGTCCATTTTCTTTGAATGCAATTCACTGGCTGAACTGACTGATTATGTAATCGAGCAATACGGAGAAATCCTTTTTGCTGAGACAGAACCTTTTTCTGCAGCAGACGAAAAAACATTGTACAGCACGCCTCCGCCGGAATCCTATGAACATTCCCCTGAGCCTGAAAACAAAACCAGGCAAGAGGAAAGACATATGAATGAGCCGGTTGCAATAGTGGGAATAAGCGGCCGTTTCCCCCAAACAGATACGCTGGAAGACTTTTGGGAAGGAATTGAAAAAGGGCGGGATATGATTACAGACATTCCTGAAGACCGTTGGGACTGGAAAGAGTTTGACGGCGATCCGATCAGGGACGTCAATAGAACAAAAATAAAAAAAGGCGGATTTATCAAAGGCGCGGACAGTTTTGATCCGTTGTTTTTCGGGATTTCTCCCGCCGAAGCAGAATTAATGGATCCCCAGCAAAGAATTTTTATGGAGACTGTATGGAAAACAATAGAAGATGCGGGCTATAAGCCGTCAGATCTGGCAGGGACGAAAACCGCGGTGTTTGCAGGGGTCGCCACAACGGACTATGCGGAACGTCTCAATGAAAATGGCGTCTCTGTTCAGGCGCAGACCGCAACCGGTTTAAATCATTGTATATTGGCTAATCGTATTTCTTACCAGCTGAACCTGACGGGTCCGAGCGAACCGATTGACACTGCCTGTTCAAGTTCGTTAGTTGCACTCCATCGTGCGGCTGAGGGGATTCAAAGAGGCGATTTTGAAATGGCGATTGCAGGCGGAGTGCATGTTATGACAAGCCCTACTCTGTTTATAGCTTTTGATAAAGCAGGTATGCTTTCCAAAGACGGAAAGTGCAAAACGTTTGATAAAAGCGCTGACGGCTATGTAAGGAGTGAAGGGGCGGCTGCAGTACTGCTTAAGCCGCTCAGCAAAGCACAGGCAGACGGTGATCATATTTATGGTTTGATTAAAGGGTCAGCTGTAAATCACGGCGGCCGCGCCAATTCTTTGACAGCTCCGAATCCGAACGCACAGGCGGACTTATTAACCGAAGCTTGGCGGAAGGCGGGGGTCAGTCCCGCCACTGCGGGATATATAGAAGCGCATGGCACAGGGACAAGTCTTGGCGATCCGATTGAAGTAAACAGCATCATAAAGGCATTTAAAACGTTATATCAAGAATGGGACATTCCTTTTGAGAAACAGAAAAGCTGCGGAATCGGGTCTGTCAAAACAAACATCGGCCATCTCGAAACCGCTGCCGGAATAGCCGGAGTGCTGAAAGTGTTACTGGCTTTTAAATATCGCAAACTTCCGGGACTCGCCCATTTTTCAGAACTCAATCCATACATCAAACTGGAAAATACGCCATTTTATATCACAGAAACCGCTCAAAAGTGGAATCCGATAAAAGATGAAGAGAACAACGATCTGCCGAGGAGAGCAGGTGTCAGCTCATTCGGATTCGGCGGTGTGAACGCGCATATTGTTTTAGAGGAATATAGGGAACCTCAAAAAGAAGTACCGGAAAACAACGGTAAAACACACATTTTTGTTTTATCTGCGAAAACCAAAGATCAATTACTTGAGTATATCCGGCTTATGGTTCAGTACTTGGATCGCGTGATTGCCGGTGACATGACCGTTAATGCCAGTGACATGGAATTTACATTGCAAAACGGCCGGGAAGCAATGAACGAGAGAATTGCCGTATGTGCAGTGAGTCTGACTGAGCTGAGAGATAAATACGTCAGCTTTCTTGATAAAAGCAAGGTGCAAAATGGCGTATTTATAAGCGAAAACACTGAAGAGCGCGCAGCTGTTTCTGAATATATGATTCAGGAGGCTCTTCAAAGCGGAAAAGAGGAGCTGCTCGCACAATGGTGGGCCAATGGAGCCGAGTTTGAATGGAAGACCATCGGCAATGAGAAATTGAATAGAGTGCCGCTGCCGTCTTATCCGTTTGCAAAAGAGAGTTATTGGTTTACTCCGAAAAAGAACAAAAGCGAGGTTAATAGCAAAAGTCTTCACCCATTAATCAGCGAGAATGTCTCAACATTAAAGAAACAAGCATTTAAAACTGTTATTTCCGGAACTGAATTTTTCGTCACTGATCACCTTGTTTCAGGAGACTGTGTGTTGCCGGGAGCCGCTTCGCTTGAAATGGCTCTAGTTTGTGCGGAAATAAGCGGAGAAAGTAAAGTATATAAAATAAAAGACGTGATGTGGAACAGACCTATATTATATAAAGGAAAAACGCTGCACATTTATACCGGCTTGGAAATGAAACAAGATAAGTTGAACGCAACGATATGTAAAGAGGGCCCGGATGGCGTGCAGCAAATCTGCACACAATGTGAAACAGTATTCGGAGACATAAACAGCAATCCTGAGTATGTCGATATTGATCAGTTCATACGCAGCAGTAAAACGGTCATAAGCCGGAAAGAGTGTTATCACCGCTTCAGTCGTATGGGCCTGACATATCAGAGCGGTTTTCAAACGTTGAAAGCCGTATATCGCGGTGATGTGGAGTTAATGGCAGAATTGGAGCTTCCGGATCATTTAGCGAACGGGTTTTCACATTTTACACTCCATCCTTCATTAATTGACGGCGGTTTTCAAGCGGCTGCATTTTTGTTAAGAGAAAATGAGAAAGACGGCTTATTTGTTCCTTATTCACTTAGAGAGCTTCACATTAAGAGGGCGCTTACTGCCCGATGCCATGTTTCGGTGAGAGAAACCGGTTTTTATACGTATAACATTGATTTTATTAACGAGAGCGGCGAAGTAGCCGTGAGCATGAAAGACTTCTCTGTCAGAAAAGTGACCGGGGGAGAATTAACCGCAGGTCATAAAAATGAAGATCAGGAAATTCTCTTCTTATTGGAACAATTGAAAAACGGTGAACTTTCTGCTGACCAAGTTTATCAGCTGCTGGAGGGAAAATAGTGCAGATCAAACAAATACTTTCCTTAATTGAAGAACAGCAAATGTCTCCTGATGCAGGACTGGAGCTAATTCGTACTTACAGAAAACAACAAATGGAAAAAAAGGCGGAGCCGGAATCACAAGCTCCGTCCCCAACCATTTTTTTTAAGACCGATTGGGTCAGGACAAATCACATTGATATGCCGAATCAGCAGGCACCGGGGAATATGCTGATTTTTGATCAGGATAACCGTCTTTTTCAGCATGCCGAGATGATGAATGGAGAACATAACCGTGTCATTCTCGTAACGCCCGATTCTGATTACAGAATTGAACGGAATAGATGCACAATCAATCCTTCTGATGAACATCATGTCGAAATGCTGCTTTCTGATTTGGCTGAAAACGGATTTACACCTGATGTCGTGCTTTATTTATGGGACGGAGAAATCAGAGAATTCACTGAAGAATCTGTTAATGAAACTCTTCGCAGAGGGATAAACTCGCTCTTTTTATTATCAAAAGCTTTAATGCGAAGAAACGAACCTGTTACGTTATTGCATATTTATTGGACAAGCGGTCTGAATCAGCCGTTTCATGAAGCTGTCGGAGGGTTCGTGAAAACGGTAAACATGGAAAGCTCCAAGCTTAAAGCGAAAACCATACAGATACGCCACGAGGATTCTGACATAAATCCTCCGGTTTCCGAGATGTGGGATGTTGCAATCAGTGAAATGCAGTGCATTCAAACGGATGAATGTGAGGTTTTAATAGACTCATATACCCGTTATGTGAAAGGACTGCAGCCTATTGATATTCCGGAACACGATAACGGATCTGTAACGTATCAAAAAGGCGGCATATATATCATTACCGGAGGAGCCGGAAAACTCGGGCTGCTGTTTGCGGAACACATCGCTAATGAAAATCAAGCCGTGATTATACTTACAGGCCGTTCTTTTTTAACAGCTGATCAAAAAGAACGGATCAGTAAGCTTAATGAGAGCGGCTCTATTGTTGAATATCAGCGGACGGACATAACAGATCGAACAGAGGCAGAGCGATTCATTTTCGGCGTTAAAGAGCGGTACGGCAGCATAAACGGGATCATCCATGCTGCCGGCATCCTTCGTGATTCATTTCTTGTAAATAAAAGTCTCGGTGATTTTACGGACGTACTGAAACCGAAAGTTTACGGGACAATCTGGCTGGATGAGCTGACAAAAGACGAAGATCTTGATTTTTTTGTTCTCTTTTCTTCTTTTTCCGCTTACGGAAATGCCGGCCAAAGTGACTATGCGTACGCAAATCATTTTATGGACAGTTTTGCAGTGCTTCGATCCCAGCTCTCTCGAAACGGAAAAACACTATCAATCAATTGGCCGTTATTGAAAGATGGCGGAATGAGTCTCGACAGCAGTGGAATCGTTCAAATAAAAGAAAAATACGGAATGACTCCGATGCGAACTTCCTCTGTTCTGGAAGCGTTTCTGAAAATGCTGCGGTCTTCATTTACCAGCTTAATGCCTGCAGAAGGTGAGCGGGATAAAATGATAAAGGCGCTTTCGATTCAAAGAAATACAGCTGCAGCAGATCAAGATACACTCACGGCGGAACACGATGAAGAAGCGGAATATGCTGCGAAAGAAAAAGTCAATGACTATTTAATCAAGATCATCAGCGGTGTCTTGAAAATCCAAGCTCATAAAATAAATGCGAAAGACTCTTTTGAGAAGTTCGGAATCAACTCACTTATGATCATGTCACTTATTGCAAAGCTTGAAGATACTTTCGGGGATCTTCCGAAAACAATCTTTTTTGAATATCAGAACATTGAAGAGCTTTCAAACTTCTTCCTAACATCTTTTAAAGAAAAAGTGCTTAAGGCCGCAGGGGCAGCTCCGGTAACAAGAGTACAGAAGAAAAGAGAAAATCCGAGTAAAAAACAGCACCGGCAGCAGAAGGATACACCTGCACCGAGCATGGATCAGCCGGGGGAGGATATTGCCATTATCGGTGTGAGCGGAAGATATCCGAATTCCGATACTCTTGAGGAGTTCTGGGAAAACATTGCCGGAGGGAAAAACTGTATTATTGAAATCCCCGAGGAACGTTGGGATTTCAGATCGAATTACAGTCCCGACAGAATGGAGAAGGGGAAAATCAACAGTAAGTGGGGCGGTTTTATCAGCGGTGTTGATCAATTCGATCCGCTGTTTTTCCACATTTCTCATAAAGAAGCTGAGCTGATGGACCCTCAGGAGCGAATTTTTCTCGAAACCTCCTGGCATACGTTTGAAGATTCAGGATATACAAAAGAGAAGCTTAACGGTATGAAAGCCGGTGTGTTTGTCGGAGCCATGTACGGACAATATCAATTATTCGGCGCAGAAGAAACTGCGCGGGGCAATCCGATTGCGCTCAGTTCCTTCTTTTCATCTATTGCCAACAGGGTTTCGTACTTTTTTAATCTCTCCGGCCCGAGCATTGCACTGGATACGATGTGTTCATCATCGCTGACGGCCATTCACTTGGCATGTGAGAGCATTAAAAGAGGGGAAAGTGAAATTGCGCTTGCAGGCGGCGTTAATGTATCCATACACCCCAGCAAATACCTTTGGCTGAGTCAAGGTAATTTTGTTTCCACCGAAGGATTGTGCAGAAGTTTCGGAGAGGGCGGAGACGGCTATGTCCCGGGAGAAGGTTCGGGAGCCGTTCTGTTGAAACCTCTGGAAAAAGCAATTGCTGATCAGGATCATATATACGGAGTGATTAAAGGAACATCTGTAAATCATGGCGGAAAAACCAATGGATTTACGGTTCCGAATCCGAA
Source organism: Bacillus sp. R45 (assembly GCF_021729365.1). Taxonomy (NCBI): domain Bacteria; kingdom Bacillati; phylum Bacillota; class Bacilli; order Caryophanales; family Bacillaceae; genus Bacillus; species Bacillus sp. R45. The sequence goes on from NZ_CP091421.1 coordinate 1,387,754, forward strand.
TGCACAAGCTGAGCTGATTGCTGAAAATTTCAAGAAATCGGGCATCAGTCCGCGATCCGTCAGCTACTTGGAAGCACACGGAACGGGTACCTCGCTCGGAGATCCGATTGAGATCGCAGGATTGACAAAAGCTTTTGAGAAATTTACGGATGATAAACAATTTTGTGCCATAGGTTCAGTGAAGTCTAATATCGGACATTTGGAGTCTGCCGCAGGTATAGCAGCCCTTACAAAAGTTCTTTTACAATTTAAGCATCAGAAGTTGGCGCCATCCATTCACTCGGAACAGCTGAACCAAAATATTCGATTTGAAAAGACGCCTTTTTACGTTCAGCAGAAAGAAGAAGAGTGGCGGAAAGAATCAGGCGCCTCTAACAGGAGAGCAGCAATCAGTTCGTTCGGAGCGGGAGGAGCAAATGCCCATGTCATTGTGGAGGAATATCAAAACCATGCGGACACACAAACAATAAGCGGTCCGTTTGCCGCAGTTCTTTCTGCCAAAAATGAAGACAGACTGAAAGAATACGCCCGGCGCCTTCTGCAATTCACAGAGCGGGAGACAATAGCCTCGGCAGCTGATATCGCTTTTACATTGCAGACATGCAGGGAGCCTATGGAAGACAGACTTGCTGTTGTAGCTTCCGATTTGCCGGAACTTAAGGAGAAGCTGAGAACTTTCTGTACTGAAGGAACAATTGGAGAGGGCGTATACAAAGGCAATGTTACAAAAGATTTTGATAAAGTCTTTATCTTTCATGATCAAAAGATGAAAGATAAATTCCTCGAAGTGATGATGGAGACAAAGGACTTGAATCTTCTAGCAAAATTATGGTCTTTCGGGGCTGATATTCAATGGAGAGAGTTATATGAAGAGTATACCCCGCAAAAGGTCAAGCTTCCTTTATATCCATTTGCTGAGGAGTCTTACTGGGTGCCTCGAAATCAAAGCGCAATATTTCCGGAAATATTGCCGCGGCAGTCTTCACTGCACCCGCTTCTGGATTCGAATGAATCTACTCTGGAACAGCAGTTTTTTAAAACGACATTAAGAGAAAAAGAGATTTGGTTAAAAGACCACATCGTAAAAAACAAGAGCATTCTCCCGGCAGCTGCTTTTCTTGAAATGGCATGCGCAGCGGGAACGCGGTCATATCGAAAGAAAGAGGTCACTCGTTTAAAAAACGTGATATTTGCAAGACCGGCCATGCTTTTGCAAGAAAGCCTGACCATTTACACTCACATTTCCGTAAAAGACGGCAAAATATTATTTAATATGTCATCTGACGAGGATGCTGCTGTAAGGAATGGATTTGTGACGGGGGAATTAGATTATGATCATCATTACGATGATGATATAGAGAATATCGACAGACAAGAGATGATAAACAGAAGTGCTTTTGTCCGTGAACAAGATGAATGTTACAAGTATTTTCGGGAAAACGGGTTCCTGTATGGGCGCGCTTTTCAGCCGATTCAACGTTTATGGGGCGGAAAAACAGAAGCGGTTGCACACTTATTGCTGCCAAAAGAAGCCGCATATGCTCTTGAAAATTATACATTGCATCCGTCTTTAATTGATGGGGCTCTGCAATCTTTGTTCGGAATTACGGACGGAAGAGAAGAGGCATCTGTTTATGTTCCTTTTTCAATAGGAGAGATTACGATTCGGAAAAAAGTTTCAGCAGAATGCTGGGCATATGCGCGTAAAACAGGCCAAAAAGGTCAATCCGAGCTTATTTACGATATTCAGCTGCTTAATGAACAAGGAGAAAGACTTGCAGGTTTGAAGGATGTAACCATTCGTAAAAAAGAAACGTTTTCCGCGGAGGCACAGACTCGTGCAACAGCGGATTCCAATGGAAAGAACGAGAGAGTAAAAGAGCTCCTGAGACAATTAAAAGCGGGCGAACTGACTGCCGAAGAAGCAGATTATGCGCTGGAGCATATGCAGGATTAGTTTATCATTTTGCGGCAGTGCCATTTGTAAAGGGGATGAAGATTTTTATGAAAGAAGCCCGTCATATTAGAAAAAAAGTACTTTCTGACATAGAAAGCGGCAACATTTCTTTGGAAGAAGGAGTAAAGCGGATACAGCAGCTTGGTTCTCATTCCGCAGGGGGTAACGGACAGGCGATATATTATCAGACGGTCTGGCAGCGGACAGATCTCAGCATTCATGTAAAAGGCGGCCGGCGTGAGGGCAGCCTTTTATTATTTGATAAAAATGAAGATGTGAGTAAAGAACTTGCTGCATTGCATGATACAAGGGTTATTTTGGTTAAGCCGGGGAAAGAGTTTCGAAAAACCGGGGACGGTGTATTTGAAATCGACCCCCGCTCTGAAAAAGATTACATAAACCTGTTAGGATGGCTTATAGAAGAAGAGAAGTCAGATATACGGGAAGCGGTGCATTTATGGTCAGACATGCCGTTTGAAAAAACAGAGAGAGCAATTCGTGAACAATGCGACAGCGGAGTCTATTCTTTGTTTTTATTACAACAGGCGCTCTTCAAAAATAACTGCCGCAAACCGATCAAGCTGTTATATGGATATTTTTCGCATCTTTCCGGAGAACAGCCTCTTTACGCGGCGGCAAGCGGATTTTTGCGGACATTACAGCTGGAAAATCCGTTAATCTCAGCAAAAAGCATTGAAATGGAGCAGTCAATAGCAGCCGTTCACGCAGCTGATATCATACGCAATGAGCTGAGTGATTTCCAGCCTTCAGATGTAGAGATCCGTTATAAAGACATGCAGCGTTATGTCAAACAGATCAAAACGTATGAACCCGAAAAAAATTCCGGAAGCGGAGCTGTGCCGCTGAGAGAAAATGGAGTATATATTATCGCGGGCGGCGCGGGCGGATTAGGATTTACCTTTGCAGAATATTTGGCTTTTCAAACAAAATGCTGCCTTGTTTTAACAGGTAGATCTCCGCTTTCAGATCATATAAGAAAACAGCTGAGGCGATTGGAGGATGCCGGTTCTTCAGCTGTTTATGTTCAGGCTGATATTACCAATAAGGAAGAAGCCGAATATGTAGTCAAAAAAGCCAAAACTTCTTATGGAAAAGTAAACGGGGTCATTCAGGGCGCGGGAATCATCCGGGACTCTTTCCTTCTTAACAAGTCACGAGAGGAATTCGATCAGGTAATCAGACCGAAAGTATTGGGTACGATGTGGCTGAATGATGCTGTTGAGAAAGAAAATCCTGACTTTTTCATTTGCTTCTCCTCTACTTCCGCAGTGTTGGGAAATGTCGGGCAATCTGATTACGCGTTCGGAAACAGTTATATGGATCATTTTATGAATATGCGTTCTGCCCAGCATTCTGATACGATTTCTCTCTCTCTGAACTGGCCGCTGTGGAAAGAAGTCGGCATGCAAGTGGATGAGCGAACGGTAGAGACAATGAAAAAGGCGGGTTTTTATCCTTTAGAAAAAGAAGAAGGTAAAAAAGCGTTTGCCGTCGCATTGTCCTCCGGTTTTTCGCAATTTACTGTATTTTACGGAGATGAGCAAATTGACAATCATGTTAATCAATTATATGAACGAAAAGACAATATTCAGGCAGATGAAGGAACAGGGAGAAATATCGAATCATTTGATTCAGAGAAACTGACAGCTGAAACATCTGATTTTATCATAAAAATAATTGCTGCAGAATTCAGGATGCCTGTGGACAAAATAGATGCAGAAGAGGCATTGGAAAAGTACGGACTTGATTCCGTTATGATTATCAATATGACGAATGAGCTTGAAAAACATTTCGGCGCGCTCTCAAAAACGCTGTTATTCGAATATCAGACTGCGGCAGAATTGTCACAGTATTTCGTTGAGGAGCACAGGGATACTCTTCTTCATAAACTCCGGTTAGGAGAAAGCGGGAGCGGCACCCCATCTCAGAAGAAAAAAGATAATAAACAGACAGCCGATCTTAACAGGAAACAGAAAATCCAGATGAAAAATCAGGTGCAGCAGGAGAAGTATCATGACAATGATATCGCTATTATCGGTATCAGCGGACGTTACCCGATGGCAAATGATCTTGATACTCTGTGGGAAAACTTATTGAACGGTAAAGACTGTATAACTGAGATACCTGAGGATCGGTGGGATTCGAGGCTGCACTATCAGCCTGCGGCGGGCGACGAAGTAAAAAACCAAAGCAAATGGGGGGGATTTATTGACGATGTGTATCATTTTGATCCGTTGTTCTTTAATATTTCTCCTGCCGAAGCTGAATTAATTGATCCGCAGGAGAGACTGTTTTTAGAGACGGTTTGGCACACCATAGAAGATGCCGGGTACGCAAAGAAAACGCTTGAAAGAAAAAACGTCGGTGTTTTTGCAGGGGTTATGTACGGCCAATATCAGCTGTACAGCGTTGGTCACGAAGCGGCCGTTTCTTCCTCATTTGCATCAATCGCAAACCGGGTATCCTACTTCTTTAATTTCAGCGGGCCAAGTATTGCTTTGGACACGATGTGTTCCTCATCATTAACGGCTGTTCATTTTGCCTGTGAAAGTTTAATCAGGAATGAATGTGAAATTGCAATTGCAGGAGGCGTCAATTTATCCATTCATCCTCATAAATATGAACTCCTGACTCAAGGAGGATTTTTATCCAGTGATGGCCGGTGCAGAAGCTTCGGTTCAGGAGGAGACGGCTATGTGCCGGGAGAAGGGACAGGTGCCGTGCTGCTGAAACCGGTAAAAAAGGCTATTGCCGACGGTGATCAGATTTATTCAGTTATTAAGGCAACAGCGATCAACCACGGTGCTAAGACGAATGGATATACCGTGCCGAATCCAAAAGCTCAAAGTGAGGTCATTGCGAGAGCCTTAAAAAAAGGATTTATTGATCCAAAAAGCATCAGCTATATAGAAGCTCACGGAACAGGCACCGCGTTAGGAGATCCGATTGAAATCACCGGTCTGACCAAAGCATTTTCAGGTGCCGAACGCGATAAGAAGACATGCGCGATCGGGTCGATTAAATCAAATATCGGACATCTTGAGGCTGCTGCAGGCATAGCGGGCATTACGAAAGTTATTCTTCAAATGAAACATAAAACGCTTGTTCCGTCACTGACTCATTCTGCTGAATTGAATGAGAATATACCGTTTCAAAAAACACCTTTTTATGTACCGGACAGAGCCGAAAAATGGGAGTCATCCGTTCCCAGGCGTGCCGGAATCAGTTCTTTCGGGGCAGGAGGAGCTAATGCCCATGTTATTTTAGAAGAATTTGCGGATGAAGCTATCTCTCCTCTCGCGGCGGCTGAAGAACCTGAACAGCTTTTATTTGTTTTTTCTGCAAAAAATACCGACAGGCTGGCAGAATATGCAAAACGCGCAAAAGAACAAATAGCAGCCAGAGATTATTCATTAGAAACACTTAGAAATACAGCATTTACTTTACAAACCGGGAGAGAAGAAATGCCGCACAGATTGGCTGTTATCGCCTCCACAAGAGATGTATTGCTTAAAGGGCTGACAGACTATACTCTCGGAAATGCGAGGGATCATATTTTTACAAGCGGCAAAGACACAACAGAAGCTCAAAGGATGAACAAAGCTGAAATTGAAGAAGCAGCCGCAAACAGGGATCTTGTGAAGATTGCTGAATACTGGGTTGGCGGTAACGGAGTAGATTGGCCGTCACTTTATAAAGATGTCACTTTGAGACGGGTATCAGCACCGGGATATCCATTTGCCAAAGAGCTATGCAGAATAGATGCGCAAAATACGGGAAGCACCCGGATGAACGTAAATAACGATCTGCATCCTTATATTTCATGCAATATATCTGATTTTAAAGCCCAGAAGTTTCTTATCAATGTAAGCGATACCGATTTGTATATAAAAACAAAGTATCAAGACAAGGAAATGTTTCCGTTTCTCAGCCAGATTGAAATGGCGAGAGCTGCCGGAGCGATGGCTTCAGGGAATCCGATTATTAAATTAACTGAGCTCTCCTTTAGAGAACCGATGTTACAAAGCGGAAGCAATGAGCAGATCCGGATTGTATTAACCCCGGATAATCAGGGTGCATCGTATTCTATAGAAAAACAGAGCGACTCATCCATTTATTCCTCAGGGCGGCTCAAATTAGAAGGCGGGGCGTACGAGAACGGAAATATTCATCTTGAGCCGTTCCTGTCTCAGGGCGCAGACCGTATACCGTACGAAGCGTTTTATCAGCGGCTTGCCGAATTCGGATACAGCTGCAGTGACAGTCTGAAAGCCGCAGAGCACTGCGTCAGCAGGAACGGACAGGTGCTTTTAAAGATAAAAGCAAAGGCCGGGCCGAAAGGGTGCATAATCAAACCGGAAGTGATTGAGAGCGCATATCAAGCCGTCGTATACCTTGCGGGGGAAAATGCCGGAGAGACCCCGGAAAATATTAAAGAATGTACGATTTTTGATCATGAGACTGAACCCGTTTATGTATATGCAGAACAAACTGAAGAAAGCGATTCGGCTTATGATGTGTATGTATTAGACAATGCCGGCGGGATTTTGATGGAACTGAGCGGGCTGGTTTTTGGCGAAAAGCCTAATAAAAATGTACGTTTTTATGAGCATGAGTGGGATCAAAAAAACCCTCTGATTGAAAAGAAAGATAGGGAGCCAAAAACAATTCTGGTTTTTGCAAAAGATGAAGCATTGGCTGGAGCTCTGAAAAATCAATCAGACAGCCGTGTCATTCTCGTCACGCCGGATCAGCGGCAGACCGATCAAAATCTGCTGACATTCTGTATAAACCCGGAAGTGACGTCAGATTATATTCGTTTATTTGAAGAATTGGAGAAAAAGGGGTTTTCTCCTGATGTCATCTTGCACACGGGAGAAACATTTTACGCGGGTGACCGCCTTCTCAGCGGCCTGGAATCAATTTTTTATTTATTAAAAGCCCTGAGCGCCCGCAGTGACGCCTCTCTTTATCTTCATTCTCTGCTTCTTGTTCACTCTTTTAAAGAAGGCGTGAATGATCCGTATACGGGCGCTCTTGCAGGCTGTTTAAAAACGGCAAATATGTTGGTGCCATCCGCAGAGAATGTGAAGTCAATCGGTTTTTCAGAACGTATATCAATTGAAAAAATGGCTGAATTTTGTCTTAACGAAATGGTTTCAGGCGTGGAACGGCAGGCGGAAGAAGTTAAATATATAAATGACAAGAGGTATGTTAAGACATTAAAGGAGTATGTATTCAATCATACAGAGCACTCTCATCAGCTGAAACAGAAAGGGATTTACCTCATAACGGGCGGTTTGGGCGGTCTGGGCCTGATTTTTGCAAAATATTTAGCCTCTCAGTATCAAGCAAAATTAGTATTGACGGGAAGATCACCGTTAACAGCTGATAAACGACATAACATTGACCGGCTGCAGGCGCTTGGAGGAGACGCGGTATATTATCAAGCTGATGCCGCAGATCAAAAGACGATGGGATGGGTCATAGAAGAAACGAAACGGACTTGGGGATCCATTCAAGGCGTTATTCATTCAGCTGGTCATGCCGATGATCGGTTATTTACAGAGATGAATCTGACTGATTTTACGGAAGGCATGACTGCTAAAATTGAAGGAACGGTATGCTTAGATGAATTAACGAAAGATGAGCCGCTTGATTTCTTTATCGTATTTTCTTCTATTTCTTCGGTCTTCGGAGATTTTGGACAGGTTAACTATGCGATGGGCAATTATTTTCAAGATCAATATATAAATTGGAGATCCGAACAGAGCAGCCGGCAAGAGAGACAAGGCAAGAGCATTTCGATTAACTGGCCGTTGTGGCGTAAAGGCGGAATGCATTTAAACAAAGAAGCTGAAGACGCATATCTTTCCGCATCCGGGTTTGATTATTTGGAAACGGAAGAAGGGATAGCGGCTTTTGAGACAATTTTGGCAAGTGACTGTCCGCAAATTTCGGTTGTTACCGGGGATGCCGGAACAACACCAGCAAAAAAAGATCTGCCGCATCAAAAAGTAAATACGCTTCCGGTTCGTCAAGAGGAAAGTTCTTATAGAGGACCGGATTCTGCAGACAATGTCCTTGAAGAACTGAAACAAATGGTGTCGGAATTATTGAAAATTAACATTGAACAGCTGGATACGGCAGAGAATTTCGGCAATCTCGGCTTTGATTCTATCAGTTTGAAAACATTAGCTGTCAGACTGAATAAAAAATACAAGCTTAAGCTGACACCTGCCGTTTTCTTTACTTACAGCCATATAAAGTCTCTTTCAGAATTCCTAAACAGTGAACTGCGTACTGTTGCAAAAGGGAATACAGGTGCAGAAAAAAATATTTCTGAAAAAAGGAAAGTGCACGCCGGGAAAACCGCAGGGAAAACCGTGAAGCCGCCGCGAAGTTTTCCGTTTGAAAAAAAGACAGCAAGACAGGCTGACCATCATCCGGAGAAGCAGCCGGTTGCCATTATCGGGATGAGTTGTGTTTTTCCGGGAGCAAAAAATGCAGATGAGTTTTGGATCAATTTAATCAATGAAAAAGATTCGATTCAGGAAATTCCCCCGGATCGATGGGATTGGAAAAAATACGCCGAAGGCAAAGGAAGCAGCGAAGTACATTCGAAATGGGGCGGATTTATCACAGATGCCGATAAATTTGATGAGGCGTTTTTCAATATTAATCCGCGGGAAGCAGAACTCATGGATCCTCAGCACAGAATTTATTTGCAGGAAACCTGGAAAGCGATAGAAGATGCGGGTTACAAAGCTTCAAAGCTGTCCGGCAAACATATCGGGGTGTTTACGGGCATTCAATTTAATGATTACCGCCAGCTGCTGATGAGGCATTCGGACGGGGCGCATGCGTTTGCGGGAACCGGAAACAGCCAGGCGCTCATCAGCAATCGTGTATCCCACTATTTTAATTTCAGAGGTCCGAGTGAGTCCATTGATACAGCCTGCTCAAGCAGTCTTGTAGCAATCCACAGAGCTGTGCGCTCGATTCAAAATGGCGAAAGTGAGCTGGCGGTAGCAGGCGGGGTTTCGCTGCTCTTAGATCCAGTCACGCATATGTATACCGATAAACTCGGTATTTTGTCTAGGGACGGCCGGTGTAAGACGTTTGATAAACTTGCCGACGGTTATGTCCGCGGTGAAGGTGCAGCTGTTCTGTTATTGAAACCATTGCAAGCGGCAATGAATGACAGAGACAATATTTACGGAGTCCTGAGAGGAACCGGAGAAAATCACGGAGGAAGATCTGCTTCATTAACCGCTCCGAACCCGGAAGCTCAGGCAGAACTGTTAACGTCTGTTTACAAAAATGCCGATATTCCTGTTGATACGATATCTTATATTGAAGCACACGGAACCGGAACAGAACTGGGAGATCCGATTGAGATTGAAGGCTTGAAAAAAGCGTTTGGATCTTTTGAGCCGCATCCAGGAAAGAATCATGACCAATATTGCGGCATCGGTTCAGTAAAAACGAATATCGGTCATTTAGAGCCCGCCTCTGGAATGCCGGGGCTGATTAAAGTATTACTATCCATGAAGTATAAAACATTGCCTGCCACACTTCATGTTAAGGAGCTGAATCCTTACATTCAATTAAGCGGAACACCGTTTCATATTGTCAATAAAACTATGAAGTGGGCCAGATTAAAAGATCGAAAAGGAAATGAAATTCCGCGCCGCGCCGGAGTCAGTTCCTTTGGATTCGGCGGGGCAAATGCTCATGTCATCGTGGAAGAATTTGAATACGGACAAGATAAAGCAGTAACTGCCGAGCGGGATCAAATCATTGTTCTATCGGCCAAAACAAAGGAAAGGCTGATGGTTAAAGCCAAAGAGTTAACAGCGTTTTTACATGAAGAACTATCAGTTCAATTCAGTCATCAAGAGGTGCAGGAACGTGATGTGCAAGAGGCGGTTCGGGAAGCGGCAGCGGGTATCCTGCGTTTAGATACCGCAAATATAGATGCAAAGACACCTCTTTCAGAATTCGGATTTGATCCGTTGGCTTATTCCGAATTAATCTCTTATATAAACCAAATGTACGGCACAGAAATATCACTAGATATATTTCAGGAATTAATGACCCTGAGTGAGCTGTGCCGCTATATCAGCAGCGTCCGGAATCGATCAGCTGATAAACCGTATAACGGCAATTTTAGAGAAAAGTCCGGAATCGGTCTTGAAGAAATAGCATATACGCTGCAAACCGGAAGGGAACCATTTGAATGCCGCCTTGCGATCACTTGCTCGAATACCGGAGATCTTCTTGAAAAATTAAACGGTTACATTCAGGGGAGCAGACTGCAAGGTGTTTATGAAGGAAATGTAACGGATTTTGATAGTCTGTACGCTCCTTTATTCGGCGGCCCCGAAGGTCATGCATATGTTCAATCACTGATTCAGCAAAACAAGCCGGCCAAACTGGCTCAGTTGTGGACGATCGGTTGTGAAATCAGCTGGGAAGACTTGTATGAGGAGGAACTCAAACCGGTTAAACTGCCTCTTCCTCTTTATCCTTTCAGTAAGAACAGACATTGGATTCATTTAAATAAAGATGAAGCGCAGAAGATTGAGGCTTTCTCGAACACTGAGCTTCACAATTCAAATAAAGATACAGCAGATGGAGAAATCATGTCGCTTCTTGAAAAAGCACAAACAGGTGAGATGAATACGAAAGAGACGTCAGAGCTGATAGAGGAGTTGCTTTTCCATGAATGAAAAAACGATGCAAATTGAGCAAATCGTGAAAAAGGTGAAAGAAGGCAGCCTGACGCGTGAAGAAGGGCTGGAATTAATTAAGAGTTTGGGGAAAACCCATCTATATGAAATGGTATGGGATAGACATGAATTTAAAGGCAGTGAAAAATTCCCGAATACGAAAGAGCCAATTTTATTTTTTTGCAAAGACGACAGCATGTATACCGTAATGAAGAGACAGCTTGAAGGCTATGAGGCGCCTTTCATTTACGTGACTTCCGGCGAGCGTTTCGAAGATTGCCGGAACGGTCGTTTTAAAATGAACTTTGCAAATGATGAGGATTATGATGCGCTATGCGGGGTTCTGCGTTCTCAAAATATAAGACCCCGCCATATTATTCATTTTTTAGCTGCCGGGCTCTTCAAAAATACAGAAGATGCAATAAGAAAGCAGCTCAATAAAAGTCTGTTTTCCTTGTTTCAAATGTTTCAGGCTTTCATGGCGAACAAACTTTGTCCGAAAGCAGAAGTTTTGTATCTGTATGAAAATGCCGAGGGCGAGGTTCAGCCCATTTATAACGCGGTTGAAAGTTTTCTTAAGACCGTACAGGCCGAAAATCCGAATTTCACATGTAAGGCTGCAGAGCTGAAATCAATGTTTGACGAGCCGTTTACAAAGCAGCATATTGCAGATGTCATCTCTTTTGAATGGAACAATCAATGCAAGACGGACCACTTTACCTGTTATGAGCCGAGGCATTATTATAAAAGGCAGCTTAAAAGAGTAAAAAAAGAAGATGGGGAGAAACATAGTTTCAGTGTAAAAAAGAACGGTGTGTATTTAATTACGGGAGGAGCCGGAGGCCTCGGGTATCTGTTTGCGGAATATCTGGCGAAACAGGCGGAAGTCAAGCTGGTATTAACCGGGCGTTCTCCGGCGTCCCGTGAAACGGCGCAAAAATTGAGCGCGCTTGAAAATCTCGGCGCTGAAGCCTTATATGTCCCGGCAGATATTTCAAAGGAAAAAGAGGCGGACGCGTTAATTAAGCACATTAAGCAGACATTCGGAGAATTAAACGGAATTTTGCACAGTGCCGGACTTGTTAAGGATGCATTTATCATAAAAAAAGCGAAAGAAAGCATAGAAGAAGTTATAGCGCCTAAAGTATTCGGAACCGTTTGGCTGGATAAAGCAGCTGAAGAAGAGCCTCTTGATTTCTTCGTTATGTTTTCATCCCTTTCGGCCGTTCTGCCTAATGCGGGTCAGAGCGACTACGCCTTCGCTAACGGATGTATGGACGGATTCACCCAGTATCGAAGCATTAAGGGACGTCCCGGGAAAACACTTTCTATTAATTGGCCTTTATGGGATGCGGGGAATATGACAGTTGGTCCGGCAGAGCTGCAGGCTTTAAGACACACGGGGCTGGAACTTTTATCTGCCCAAGCAGGGCTTGCCGCTTTTCAGGACAGTATGAGCCGTTCTGCTTCTCAGCTGGCTGTTATCAGCGGAGACAAAGATAGAATAAGTGAATTACTCTCAACTGACCATAAAAAGATAGAGACTGTGCCTGAAAACAACAGTCTGCCGCAATTAAATGAAAAAGATCTGAAAAAGCAAACGATCCGTCTTTTGACAGAGATTGTCGGTGCGGAAACGGGAAGACCGGCGGACAGCATTTTACCCGAGGATACATTTGACCGTTACGGAATTGATTCTCTAACAATTTTAGGTCTTAACTCCCGTCTGGAAAAGTATTTTGGAAGAGTGTCTAAGACTCTTTTCTTTGAATACAGCAGTGTTGAAGAGCTGTCAGAGTATTTTCTTGAACACTATCAACATGAGTTGAAGAAGGCGTTTTTACCGGCAGCCGAACAGCGAATTGATCATTCGGCGCCGGCGAAACGGGAGAAGCTTTCCGTTTCCCGCATACCATCCGCACCTTCCGAGGAAGATATTGCAATTATCGGTATAGCCGGCCGCTACCCGATGGCGAAGGATGTGGAACAGTTTTGGGAAAATATTTCTTCCGGAAAAGATTGTATAACGGAAATACCGAAAGAGCGCTGGGATTTTCGGAAATATTATCACACAGGTGACAATGCCCGTCATGACAGCAAATGGGGAGGTTTTATAAAAGACGCTGATAAATTCGATCCGCTGTTCTTCTCAATTTCGCCTCGTGATGCCGAGTTAATTGATCCTCAGGAACGGTTATTTTTAGAGACAGCATGGCACACGTTTGAAGATGCGGGTTACACAAAGAAAAAGTTGAAACGGCATAAGACAGGGGTATTTGTCGGCGTCACCTACAGCCACTATCAGTTATTTGCAGCCGGTGCTTCAGATGATGAGGGACGTCAGGCGCTCTTGTCTTCTTATTCGTCTATCGCAAACCGGGTGTCATATTTCTTTGACCTGCACGGACCCAGCCTTGCAATTGATACAATGTGTTCTTCTTCACTTTCTGCTGTTCATTTTGCATGTGAAAGTTTAAAAAGGGGAGAATCCACCCTCGCCATAGCCGGAGGAGTGAATTTATCCTTACACCCGGATAAATATACTTTACTTTCACAAAATCATTTTGTTTCAAGCGATGGGCGCTGCAGAAGCTTTGGAGCGGGAGGAGACGGATATGTGCCGGGAGAAGGAGTCGGGGCCGTTCTTTTGAAATCGCTTTCTGCCGCAAAGGCTGACGGGGACAGGATTTACGGTGTGATTAAGGGAACATCTGTAAATCACGGCGGAAAAACAAATGGATACACTGTGCCAAATCCGGGCGAGCAGGCAAACGTCATCAGTGAAACTCTTGATAAGGCGGGGATTGATGCAAACAGCATAAGTTATATTGAAGCGCATGGCACAGGGACATCTTTGGGAGACCCGATTGAAATTTCAGGTTTAACCAAAGCTTTGCACAGCTCAAAAAGCGATTATCGTTGTGCAATTGGTTCGGTTAAGTCAAATATCGGACACCTAGAGGCCGCGGCGGGAATTGCTTCTATCACAAAAGTGCTGATGCAAATGAAGTATAAACAGCTTGCTCCTTCCCTTCATTCCGATAACTTAAATCCTAATATTGATTTTGAGGAAACACCGTTTTACGTGCAGTCTGAACTGACCGATTGGGAGACGCCGCAAAATCAAGCCAGAAGGTCGGGTATCAGTTCTTTCGGCGCTGGAGGATCTAATGCCCACATTATCATCGAAGAGTACAAGAATGAAGAAAAGATGGAAACGGTACAGAGCAACAAGACGCAAATTATTCTGCTTTCTGCCAAAAATGAAGAACGGCTCAGACTCTTGATTGATGCATATATAAAAGAACTGGAGCCAAAAACGTCACTAGCTGATGCCGCGTACACCTCGCAGACCGGGAGAAACGCTATGGAAGAGCGGCTTGCTGTTGAGGTTAGCAGCATTGACGATCTTCGCGATAAGCTGACGATGTATTTGCGGTCAGATCATAAGTTAAACGGTTTATATAGGGGAAACGCCCGCCGAGGCGCCGGTCAAAAGAATGCCCTGTCAGCCGCTCACTTTGAAAATGCAAGAGATATGGCCATTCACTGGGTGAACGGAGGAGACGTTGAATGGGAAGAGATGTACACTGCGGAATTACCGAAGCTTATTTCTCTTCCTGCATACCCTTTTGAACGGAACAGATATTGGGTGCCTGCCGCAAAAGCAGCACAGAAACAGAAAACAGGTGTACCGCAGAGTCTGCCCCATGCACCGACTGACTTATCATTTGATGTATTAAAAAAATCGTGGAAAAAACAAAAGGCTGCGCCTTCCGCTTTTACGAAAGGACAGGTGATGATCCTGGCTAATAGTGAAAGTGAGCGGCTTGCATTCGAATTGTTTGATTCAGATCCTCTGATTGAACCCGCTGTCATTTGCGCAGATAACTGGGATCATTCGGATGGGGAAGCCAAAAAAACGGCTCTAGCAGTCATAGAAGAAAATCCGGAAATCATCGGCATGATTGACCTGTCAGATTTGCGGAGTAATCAAAACGGGGCACGCACCGGCACAATCGGGAAGCTGACACTGCTGCAGGAAATCATAAAGACACGTAAACAGCTTTTCGTTTTACATGTGACAAGAGGGCTGCAGACATTTCTGAATGACAAGCCGTCGTTAGCCGGAGCCGAAACAGCCGGACTATATAAAATGCTGAGCGCGGAGTATCAAAAGATAAAATCAAAAACAATAGATGTAGACGGGCATGTCGGGACTGCGGCGGAACTGAGACAGGTAATCACAGATGAAGCTTGCGCTGACGGGCTGTATAGTGAAATCTGCTACCGGAACGGTGAACGTTATATTCCATACGTCGAGAAATTACATGCGGCGGAAATAAACCGGAACCTATCCGGTCTGCCGGTCTGCCGTACGGATCAAACCTTGGTTATTACAGGGGGAACAAGAGGGATCGGAGCAGAACTTGCCAGACATTATGCCGGCAAGGGAGTCAAAAAACTTGTGCTGATGGGAGTAACCGACCTTCCGGAATCTGATAAAATAGCCGGCATGTTAGAAGACACCGATGAAAAGTCACCTCTTTATTCGAAATTACAACTGCTGCATGAGTTGGATCAAAAGGGAGTTCAGGTGGAAGTGTATTCCGGGCCGCTCACGGAAAAAGAAAAATTACATCGCTTCTTTTCAGAGGTGCGAATGAAGTTCGGCAAAATCGGTGGGGTGATTCATTGCGCTGGTGCAGCCAATCATTCGAATCCGGCTTTTATTCATAAATCTGATCAAGAAATAAGAGAAGTATTTGAGCCAAAGGTGCAGGGGATGCAAGTACTTCATGACGTTTTTATTGATGACGAACTTGATTTCTTCATTTTGTTTTCATCTGTTGCGAGCGCTTTTCCTTTATTAGGCGCCGGAACAAGTGACTATGCCGCGGCTAACGCTTTTATGGATTACTTTGCGGCGTATCAGCATGCAGCCGGCAGAACATATTATCAATCAATTAACTGGCCGAGCTGGAAGGACATTGGGATGGGCGAGGTGACAAGTCCATCATATCAGGCACTCGGTTTACTTTCACACTCAACAGAAACAGGTATTTCCATGCTGGATGAAATCATGACGATAAACGGATATCCATGCCTTATACCGGCAAAGACACATCCGGAGAAATTCAAGCTGCAGCAGCTGCTTCAGACAAGAATTCAAGCGGCTAAAAATAACCTGGATGCTGAGGAAAAAGTGGTCTCTGGTGATGGAGACAATGAAGCTATGATCAGGAAGTTAATGGAGATTTTTTCCGCGGAGCTGAAAATACCTTACGGGAATTTAGATCAGGATACGTCTTTTGCGGATTACGGAGTTGATTCAATCTTACTGGTTCAGCTTGTCAAAAAAGCGGAAGATGCATTTCAAATAAAAATTGAACCTTCGGCTTTTCTGGAGTATCCGAGTTTTTCACAACTGGGCGTCTATTTAAACGAATTATTTGCAAGTGAGGGGATCAGTCCTCAAATTGATTCAGAAAACATTGAGGGTCGGAAAAAAGAGCAACATATAAATCAAAATGCTCCCGAAGTACAGGGCAACGGATCTCAAATGCAACCAACCAGTCTGAATCAAATCGCTATTATCGGAATGGGCTGTGAGTTTCCGGATGCTCCGGACACAGAAACATTCTGGAGAAATTTGAAGAAAGGACAAAATAGTGTCCGTGAAGTCCCGGCGTCGCGATGGGATATTTCTTCATACTACTCTGACACCTATGAAAAAGGAAAAAGTATCAGTAAGTGGGGCGGATTTCTTCAAGATATTGAGTCTTTCGATCCCGCGTTTTTTAATATGAACAAAAGTGAGGCATCAGAGCTTGATCCGTTAATCAAAAAATGCCTTGAGGTCAGCGTCCAGACATTAAGAGACGGCGGCTATACAAAAGAAGAAGTATCAAACAAAGAAGTCGGCGTCTTCATCGGTTCGCGCACCGGGACGTTTATGTCCAAAATAGGTTCCCCTTCAAAAAATACGATCGTGGGTATAGGACAAAATTTCATAGGCGCGCATATCTCACACTTTTTTAATCTGAAAGGACCGAATCTGGTTGTAGACACGGCTTGTTCTTCTTCATTGGTCAGCGTCCATCTCGCTTGTCAAAGCCTAATGTCAAAAGAGTCAGATATGGCAATTGCGGGCGGGGTTGACATTTTGCTGGATCAAAAGCCTTACGTCATGCTGAGTGAGGCTCGGGCGCTTTCACCTGAAGGAAAATGTCATACATTTGATGAGAAGGCAGATGGATTTGTACCGGGAGAAGGATGCGGCGCAGTCCTTTTGAAAAGACTTGATGACGCCCTTGCCGAAGGTGACAGAATTTACGCGGTAATTGACTCCTCCGCGGTTAATAATGACGGACAGACAATGGGAATGACAACACCTAATCCGAAAGCGCAAAGCGCAGTGATAAAAAAAGCCCTGAAAAAAGGCGAAATTGATGCAGATACTCTCAGTTATGTCGAAACGCATGGCACCGGTACGATGATAGGAGATCCGATTGAATTAAAAGCGCTGACTGAAGTGTTCCGGGAGGTTACGGAAGAAACGCAATTTTGCGGAGTAGGCAGCGTAAAAACGAATTTCGGACATTTAATGAGCGCAGCGGGGATAGCGAGTATTATAAAGGTTGCCTTATCCATAAAAAATCAGATGCTCCCGCCGACACTACATTGTAAAACGCCAAATCCGCGTTTTAAATTTGATCAGTCGCCTTTCTTTCCGAACACGTCTTTAAAAGAATGGCGTCCCAGAAAAGGGGTTTTGAGAGCCGGAATCAGTTCTTTTGGATTCGGGGGCACGAACGCACATATGATATTGAGCGACAGCCATCTCACATTAGGATATGGAGAGACAAAAAGACACCCGCTTTCTCCGGTTATATTCAATAAGGAACAATGCTGGATCGACAATGGAGAAGCTCCAGAAAAGGAAGAGTCAGAATTGCTGATTCCTTTACTTGATTTCAAAGAATTATAAAGAAAAGAAAAGGAATGAGACAGGTGGCCAGTAATCAAAACTATCAGTTCACATTAACAATTAAACATACGGACTATATTGTCAGGGATCACCGGGTGCATGGCACCCGGATTATACCCGGTGTCACATTTTTAGATATGATATACCGTATGGCGCTGAGTAAAGGTTTGCCTATTGAAGAACTCGAGTGTCAGAATATTTTGTATTTGGAACCTGTAGCAACATCGGATACCTTTGACAGAGAAATCCGCATCCGTTTTCAGGGATTGGAACAGGGATGGGGAATCCAGGCGAAGAGCAGAAAGGTAAAAGATGACCGGATTCTGGATGAAAGCTGGGATGAGAATATGAACTGCAGGCTCATGCAGAAATTCCCGGAAAGCATGAGTTCAATTCATATCGATGAAATCAAACATGCCTCCGTCCGTGAAGCCGATATGGAGATATGTTATGACTATTTAAAAAAGGTTGAGATAGAGCATTTTGAATTTATGAAGAGTCTGGGGAAGGTTTATGCGTCTGATCATTCTGTACTTGCAGAGTTGTCGCTCAGCCAAATTGCCAAACAATATACCGGCTATTTTCAATTGCATCCCACTTTTCTTGATGCGTCTACCATCATATCGATCCTTTATCAGGCATGTCCCGAATATTTTACACAAGGATCTCCGGCAAGCCGGATGAAAACGTATATTCCCATTCATATTGAATCTTTCCGTATGACGAAGCGCCTGGAAGACAGGTGTTATGTGTACATAGAGAAGCAAGACCAAAATCATGATTCAGGGGATGTCATCCAAGTCAGTTACGGTTTGTACGATGCACACGGGGAGATGATCGCTTATTTTACCCGGCTGTCTGTGAAACATATTCGCTCAAAAGATTTAATTGAAAATCTGAAGCAGACTCGTTTAGAAACTGAAGCGGCTTCTCAGCCAAAAGACGGCCTGATGAGAAAAGATTCAATCATAGATCGAAGCGAAAGCATTGAGACACACCTTAAAGAATTAATATCCGGGGTTTCAAATATAGATCTGCGTGACATAAGGACAGACATTGGTTTTTATGAACAAGGCCTGGATTCCGCTTCTTTGCTTGCCATTGTCAAAGAACTTGAAAACAAAACAGGGGAACAGCTGTATCCTACACTCCTGTTTGAGCAGAAAACGATCCGGGAACTCGCCGCGTATATTAAAGAAAATCAAAAAATGTCCAGTTATTTCTTAACGCAAAATCAACCGGCTGAAAAGCCTGACATGAAAGAAAGTAAGAACGAAAATCTTTCCGCTCTTATAACAGAAGGAGACATTCAGCAGCTGATCGCAGACATCAAAGGGACTGCCCCTGAAACACTCTCTGTGGTAAAAGGTTTTTATGAACAAGGCCTGGATTCCGTCACACTTATGCAAGCCGTAAAAGCATTGGAGGAGAAAACAGGCAGGGAACTGTATCCTACTTTATTGTTTGAGTATCCGACGATTCAAAAACTTGCAAATTATTTTGCGGAGAGCGGGGAAAAGACTTCCGTTGACAAAGACCTCCCTCTACATCATGGAGAGAATCATACGGCTCTGACCTATTTAACGCCGTATTGGAGACAAAAGGCTGCCGCTTGGGACCCGCATTGCGGAAATAAAAAGAAAAGAACATGTCTGCTGTTTCAATATGACAGAGAGCTTTTTCATTTTATGCGGGAAAATGCTGAAAATGGATTCGAAAATACACAGATCATTCTCGTTTTATCAGGGAATCGTTTCTCCTATCACGGAGACGGTGTTTATGAGATAGATCACAGGGAGGAAGCCCACTTTGACAGGCTTGCAGCTGATCTGAAAAAAAGGGGGCAAATGCCCGACACCGTGGTGTACGGGTGGCCGGAAGGATCATTTGCCGGCCCGGAAAAAATAAGTGAACAGCTTTATAAAGGGGCTTACCCGCTATTCTTTTTCAGCCGGGCATTGATGCGCAGCAAGGCGGAAAAAAAGGTTGTATCGCTTTTCCTTTATCCGGCGGACCATAAAAATGATCAGCCGCTTTACGCTTCAGTCCATGGCGCAGGGCAGTCTATTTTGCTTGAGAACCCGAAACTGGCCCTTAAGACAATCGGGATATCAGTTTCAGACAAGACATCGTTGCCGGCTCTTACAGCTGAAATCATCAGATGCGAATCAACTGAAGCGCATCCGGGAGAAACCGATCTTTATTATGAAGGAAATGTGCGCTGGGTCCGTGCCTTACGGGAAGCGGAACCGGCTCAAAACTCAAGTTTCTCCTTTAAAGAAAACGGAGTATACATGATTACAGGAGGGGCCGGCGGCTTAGGCCTTATATTTGCAGAACATATCGCAGCGCAAACGAAAGCCAATATTATTTTAGCGGGCCGTTCTGAACTGACGGAAGACAAAAAGAACAAAATCAGCCGAATGAAAGCAGGCGGTTCTTCCGTTCAATATATAAGAGGAGATTTTTCAGATAGCCGCGATGCAGAGCGAATCATAAAAACTATTAAAAGGAAATTCGGAGAAATCAACGGTGTGATACACAGTGCCGGTGTGACGCACGACGCTTTATTGATTCAAAAATCAAAAGATGAAATTCAGGAAGTGATCGCTCCGAAAATAAATGGGACGGTCTTATTGGACAGCTTGCTGCAAACCGAACCTTTGGACTTCTTTGTGATGTTTTCATCAAGCAGCTCGATGTACGGGAATATCGGACAGACGGATTATGCATTGGCTAACCGGTTCATCGATCTTTTTGCTGAGTGGCGTGAAGGAATGAGGCGGAAAAAAGAACGCTCCGGCGTCTCAGTAGCCATCGGCTGGCCCCTATGGGAAGACGGCGGCATGAAAGTGGATAAACAAACTGAAAAATGGATGAAACAAAAAATCGGTATGGTTCCCCTTAGTAAAACCAATGGGATCAAAGCTTTTCAAGATTCACTCTCTCTGAACGCATCACAGCTGATCGTGTTTGAAGGTGACAAAGAAAAATTGGAATCTGCACTTCAAGATACCTTCAAGGAGGATGAAAGCCCTGAGATCCAAATAAATGAAACAGCTGATACAAGGCATCAAGACATTGCCATTATCGGTTTAAGCGGAAAGTATCCGATGGCTGAAGACTTACCTGAATTTTGGGAGAATTTAAAGAGCGGAAAAGATTGTATTACAGAAATCCCGCCTGACCGTTGGAATATAGATGATTTCTTCAGCGAAGACAGAGATATGAAAGGGAAGTCTTACAGCAAGTGGGGAGGTTTTATCAGCGGAGCCGATCAATTTGATCCGCTTTTCTTTCATATTTCCCCAAGGGAAGCAGAACTTATGGATCCCCAGGAAAGGCTCTTTTTAGAAACGGCCAAAAATTGTTTTGAAGACTCAGGGTACCCGAGAAACATGCTGGAAAAGATGAAAGTCGGTGTATTTGTCGGTGCAATGTGGGGCCAATATCAACTATTTGAAGGAGAAGAAAACGGAGCGGCTTTCTCGCCGGCTTCCGTCTATTCTTCAATTGCCAATCGGGTGTCTTATTATTTTCATTTAAAAGGTCCGAGTTTGGCTCTGGATACAATGTGCTCTTCATCATTGACCTCTATTCATTACGCATGCCAAAGCATACATTGCGGAGAGAGCGATGTGGCATTAGCCGGCGGAGTGAATTTGTCAATACATCCGAATAAATATAAGTTCCTCAGCATGGGACAGTTTCTATCAAGTGACGGCAGATGCCGGAGTTTTGGAAAAGACGGAAGCGGTTACGTTCCCGGTGAGGGAGTCGGAGCCGTATTGTTAAAACCATTGAAAAAAGCAATAGAAGATCAAGATCAAATATACGGCGTGATTAAGGGAAGCGCCGTTAACCATGGAGGAAAGACGAGCGGGTATTCCATACCGAATCCGGATGCGCAGGCGGAGGTCATTTCAGAAGCGCTTCGTAAAGCTGACATTGATCCGAACACCGTCAATTATATTGAAGCGCATGGAACAGGGACATCATTAGGCGATCCGATTGAAATTCAAGGACTCAAAGATTCCTATCAATTGAACCATCCTTGCGCCATCGGTTCGGTGAAATCCAATATCGGACATTTAGAATCTGCGGCAGGAATCGCTGCGGTAACGAAAGTGCTTCTCCAAATGAAGAATAAGCAGCTTGTTCCTTCTCTGCATTCCGATATTGTTAATCCGTTTATAGATTTTGATCAGGTTCCTTTTCAAGTGCAGCGGAAAGCGGCTGAATGGAATATTCCGCAAAACAGCCATGCTGTTCATCCTTTGAGAGCCGGGGTAAGCGCTTTTGGGGCAGGAGGAACAAACGCGCATCTTATATTGGAAGCGTATGAACCGCCAAAAGCTTTTGATCATCAAAGCGGCCGAGTGATCTTTGTTTTATCGGCTCAAGACAAACAACGGCTGATAAAATATGCAAAGGTTATGGCTGATTTTCTATCAGAAAATGAATCGAAGGATAACAATCATAAACTGCGTCTTCAGGATATTGCCTATACACTTCAGACGGGACGTGATCATATGGAAGAACGGCTGGCGATAGTGGCAGATTCCGGGCAGGTCATTGCTGAAGAGCTTTCAGCTTATATCAGGGGTGAAAAAAGCAGCTTGAGCCATACCGGTAATACATTCGAATCAGAAGTTCACAATGAAATGCCTCACGTTTGTTCAGATTACGCCGAAGCAGCATCCAAATGGGTAAATGGAAGAAAGATAGATTGGGAGACTTTTGAGGTGAATCGGAATGCCCGCAGGATTTCTATTCCGGGACAACCGCTGATCAAACAGCGGTATTGGATAGCGGAAAAAGGGGAAGCACTTGTTTCAGCGGATGTGAGTAAGACGGGTCACCCTTTCTTGGGGAGTAACACGTCCGATTTTCATCAGTTCAGTTTCACGAAAAAAATCAGCCGTAATCATCCGTTCGCACTAAGTCTGTCTGAAGGAAACGTGTCCTTTTTCCCTTATGCATCTTTGGCTGAAATGGCTATCGTCAATGCAGCGGCGGCATTTGGACAACCAGTTCAAACATTGACCGATTTATTGTGGAACGAAAGCATGAACGGAATGACAGATATACGGGAACTGATGATTACGCTGACGCCTGAGCGTGACTTTGCGCGGTTTGACATATATGCAAACACAAAAAATGAGAATAAAGTACGTCTTGCCAGCGGAAATGCGCATATGGTTAAGCCTGAAAGCGGTATGCTTCCTGAAGCGCTTGATATTGCTGAAGTCAAATCAGAAATGACTGAACATCCGGCTGAAGCGCCTTTTGTCATTGAATCAGCGAAAAACAGTTACGGAATGCTGTCGCTTCATTCAATGCCGGATGAGCTTTATGCAAAAAGAGAAAATTTTACGATTTCTCCTGAAGCGCTTGAGTCCGCGATTCAAGCCAGTGCATTTTTTGTCAGCGGAGAAACCTTCCCGGAATTGATCGGAATGGGAGCGGCGGATGTCTATCAGCCTCTCGCTCAAAATTTTTACGTTTATACTCAAAAAGTGAACCGGCAGAACAGCCGTGATGTAACGTGTCATATGACATTTACAGATGGAAACGGAAGCATTCTGGCGGAGTGCAGAGATGTGAGATTCAGATATGATCATGAAAAAGACACTGTTCAGACGGACGATGAACTCATTCGTCTCCTGCGTCAATTGGAAACCAATGATATTGATCAGAAGGCTGTATTGAAACAATTAATGGGGGAAGAATGATGAACGGAAAACGTGAACAAATCAGCGATATTCTTGATCTGATTCAAACAGGACAAATGTCGGCTGACGAAGGCTATGCCCGTGTGACATCCATTCAGAATCAAAAATCACGGGCATCGAACCATCCTCTTTTATATTACAAGCCGGAATGGACAGAATCGTTCATTCCGAGTACGAAGAGCGTACCCTTGACGGGATTGCTCCTGATTTTTGCAGAAAATGAACGGCAAATACAAGAATTGAGCGGTTTGTTTAAGGACTGCACTCTCTTGTTTGTCATCCGCGGAGAAGAATTTGCTGTTTTACATGATGATAAGATTTGTATGAACCACGTGAAAAAAGACGATTATCTAAAGCTGTTCCGATACATTCATGATCATTATCAGCCGCCCGAAAAGATTCTTCACTTGTGGTCTGATTCTCAGGCTGACATGAGTAAGGGAGGTATACAGAAACAATTGGAAAACGGATTGTTTTCTCTTCTGTATATTACACAGGCGCTGATTGAATTAAAATGGAAAAAGATAATAAAACTGACGCATATTTTTCAAACTCAGAATAAAGAACAACTGCCGCTGCATCATGCTCTCGGCGGATTGGTGAAAACCGTTCACCAGGAACACCCCAATTTTCACTATCAGATTATCAATATCACTCAATCAGAGGGTGCGGGAGCCGCTCTTCCAGCAATAGCTGATATATATCAGAGAGAGTGTGACGAAAAACGGGATTTCCATTTTGAAGTGCGCTATGAAAACGGCAGACGTTTTACGAAAAGCTATAATAAAGCCGGCTCATTCGATTTAACCCAGCCGCTGAAACATCATGAAAATTATCTGATTACAGGAGGCCTGGGCGGTCTCGGTTATATACTGGCAAAACATCTGTCGGAAAAATGGAAAGCGAATCTCATATTGACAGGGCGCTCTGATTTAACTGAAGAGCAGAAAAAAAAGATCGAATATTTAAGAAGTTCAGGTTCAACAGTTGAATATATCCGATCTGATGTTTCAAAACAAAGTGATGCTGAACGGATGTTTGCTTTTGCAAAAGAGCAGTTCGGCACCTTACATGGAGTATTTCACAGTGCCGGCGTACTCCGTGACTCTTTTATCTTAAGAAAGACAAAAGAAGAAATCGATCAAGTCACAAGTTCGAAAGTTTATGGCGCGCTCTGGCTGGCGGAAGAAATCAAAAAAATGAAAGTTGAATTACTTGTCTTGTTTTCATCCACATCGGCAGTCTTCGGATCAGCCGGCCAATGTGACTATGCTTTCGCCAATGCCTTTTTGGATCAGTATGCAGCAGTTATGACCGCAAAAGAGTCTGCCGAAAGGGTGGTGTCAGTCAATTGGCCGCTATGGACTTCCGGCGGGATGAATATTGACGATGAAGGAATATCCTACATGAAACAGGAACTCGGCCTTGACCCGCTAGATGACGGTGACGGAATAGAGGCTCTGGAGAACAGCTTGTGTCAATCATCTGAACAGCTGATCGCCCTGAAAGGCCGAAAAGAAAAGATTGAGGATGTGCTGAAGCGTGCCGGCACAATCAGCTTACATTCAGACCAGCAGGAAGATGCCGATTTACAAAGCGATGAATTAAGACAAAATATCATCAGCTATCTAAAAAATATAATGTCAGAGGAATTGAAATTACCGGCCTCACTCATAGATGAAAAACAATACCTGGAGAAATACGGCATTGATTCAGTGATGATCATGCGTCTGACCAAAAAGCTGGAGCAAAGTATCGGCAGATTGTCGAAAACATTATTTTTTGAATATCATTCCATATCGCAGTTAGCCGAATATTTCCTGAGTCATCACAGCGAACGAATGATGAAACTGCTGAACCCGGCCGGCAAATCTGAACTTGTTTCATATCAAAAAAAGCAAAAAAGAAAACCAGTGGAAACAAAAGCGCCGGCACGCTCTGAAGGAGAAGGTTCAAAAGAGCACATTGCGGCCGATCCCCTTTCTGCTGATATAGCCATTATCGGTGTCAGCGGCAGATATCCGGGTGCGGAAAACATCAGAGAGTTCCAGAATGTGCTGATGAATGGACGGGATTGCGTAAGCGAAATTCCTGATGACCGGAAGGAAATGCTCGAGGGAAGCTGCTATAAGTGGGGAGGTTTTCTGAAAAATCCAGACCGGTTTGATCCTTTATTTTTCCGGATATCACCGAAAGAAGCTGCTTTTCTTGATCCTCAGGAACGTCTCTTTTTAGAGACAGTGTACAATACCATAGAGGATGCGGGTTATAAACCTTCAGATCTGACCCGCAAAAAGGTCGGAGTATTTGCAGGCGTCACATATGGAAGCTATCAATTTTTCGGCGTTGAAGAATCACTTAAAGGAAATGAACTGGCCGTCGGGTCTCCATTTTCTGCAATAGCAAACAGAATATCGTATTTCTTTAATTTTAAGGGGCCGAGTATGGCGGTGGATACAATGTGTTCATCCTCTCTTAACGCCATTCACTTAGCCTGTGAAAGTATACGAAGAGGAGAAAGCACACTTGCTGTTGCGGGCGGGGTCAATCTTACGCTTCATCCGAATAAATATACATTATTAAATCAAAGCCGCTTCTTTGCAAGTGATGGCCGATGCCGTACATTCGGCGAGGGCGGTGACGGTTATGTACCGGGAGAAGGAGTGGGCTCCGTACTTTTAAAGCCGGCGGCGGAAGCGGTAAGGGACGGAGATCATATTTATGCGCTGATTAAAGCGACAGCGGTCAATCACGGAGGGAGAACAAACGGTTTTACGGTTCCTAATCCAAATGGTCAGACTGAACTGATACAGGACGCGCTTCAGAAAGCTTGTATTGACCCTCGTACAATTAGTTATATTGAAGCTCACGGAACGGGAACTTCTCTGGGAGACCCGATTGAGATCACCGGATTAACAAAAGCGTTTCGGGAATTTACGGAGCATACTCAATATTGTTCAATCGGTTCTGTCAAATCAAATATCGGTCATCTTGAGGCCGCAGCGGGAATTGCCGGTTTGACAAAGGTTCTTTTGCAAATGAAACTGAAAAAACTGTTTCCTTCCATACATGCAGAGACGTTGAATCCAAATATTGATTTTAAAGCATCTCCCTTTTATGTACAGCGGTCATTGCAAGACTGGAAGAAACCGAAACTGCAGGAAAACGGAAAAACAGTAACTGTTCCGAGAAGAGCGGGAATCAGCTCATTCGGAGCGGGAGGAACGAATGTTCATATCATTATAGAAGAATATGAAGAAACAAACGTCTCAACAGAACATGTTGAGAACGAACCGCATATTGTCCTGTTATCTGCCAAAGACAATGAACGTCTTCTTGAGTATGCCGAAAACATGAAAGATTTTATTCAGCGTTCACTAAGTCCTGAAGTAAAGGATAAACAGCCTGATATGAAAGAAAAGGTGAATGAAGTACTCAAACCGTTTGTTTCGGAATTGCTTCATATTCATCCGGAAGAAATTAATATTTCTGATCACCTGAGTGAATTTGGCGTAGGTCCTTTGGAATTAAGCCGGATGGCGGATTTTATTAACGAAATGTTTCATATTGAACTCACGATGTATGAATTAACGGATTGCCCCTCCATTCAAGCGGTTACTGAATACTTACTGAAGGAATATGCCGGAGCGATAAGAGACATGTTCCCGAATGAAGTGATGGAAGGCGGCCAATCGGAAAGCGTCGTTTTACGGGATCTGGCATACACTACACAATCGGGCAGAGAAGCGATGGAGGCCAGAGCGGCGATTACCGGTACCTCTCTTAAAGAAATGAAAGATAAATTATCTCAGTTTTGCCGCGGTGACAAGCAAGTTCCAGGCGTATATGTTAATCAGCAATCAGATGCATTTGCTGAAAAAATGAAGGCGTTAACGGAAGGCAGAGCAGGCGAATTGTTTGTAAAGACCATTATTGAGAACGGTGAAGCGGAAAAGCTGGCTCAATTATGGGTTTGGGGGGCGGATATCGACTGGAAATCCGTTCATCAACATTTACAGCAGCCGGGTAAACGGATCTCAATTCCGACTTATCCGTTTGCAAAAGAACGTTATTGGGTTCCGTCCAGGACTGAGAAGGCAGAGATCCCTCAGCATTCTTCTCAACATCACTTGCAAAAAAAATGGAGGGAGAATCCGTTTGTAAATCCATCCGAAACAAAAGAGTACGGACTGACAGTCGCATTTGTGAATCAAGACACAGAATCAATTGCCCGCACCATTTGTCCGGATATAGATCAGGAGAATCTGATTGTCATAAAACATCACTCTTCATTTATAAAACACTCTGATCAAATGTTTGAGTGTTCTTTATTAGATGAAACCCACGCATACGACGTTATCTGTGAGATCTTCTCGGGCGGTGAGCGGCAGGTCGAAAATATATTTGATTTCTCAGATATCGGAAACCAGAGTGAAAATCAGAACGGCATCCCATATGGTAAATTCTTATTTATACAAGAAATAATTAAGCGGAGTAAAAAGGAAACACCATTATCCATTTTACAACTAACCAATGGCTTGCAGGTATTTAAAGCGGAAAAACCAAAGCTGACGGGTGCAGAATCAGCGGCTTTTCTGAAAGCCCTTTCTGCGGAATACGGCTTTGTTCATGTGAAAACAATAGATATAGACAGCATGAAAGAAACGCATAAGCTGAAACAAATCTTTGAGATTGAAAGGGCGCAATGTACAGGAGAGAATGAAGTATGCTACCGCAGCGGCGTCAGGTATGTTCCGTATTTTGAAGAAGAAAGAATCCATACCGGCGGGCCGGTTTCATTTCCTGCGGATAAAGCCATCGTCATTACCGGCGGGACAGGGGGCATTGGCAGAGCAATAGCTGAAGATTTGGTGAAACGGGGAGTGAAAAAACTCGTGCTGACGGGTACGCGTCCATTACCTTTGCGAAGTGAATGGGATCATTTGCTGAAAGAGGGCAGACAGGACGAAAAGACAATCAGCAATATAAAACTGTTTCAAAGTTTTGAAGAAAAAGGTGTCGACTATCTGTATTACAGCGGCTCTCTCACAAATGAAGAGAAGCTTCGTTCATTCTTTCACCAAGTAAGCCTTGAATTTAAAGATATTAGCGGTGTCATACACTGTGCCGGACTGCACAGCGGCGGAAATCCGGCCTTTATTCATAAAAGAATGAGTGAATTTAAGACGGTGTACGGGCCGAAAGTCACTGGACTTCAGAATTTGGAGCGGATTTTTAATAATAGGCCGCTGGATTTCTTTATTCTGTTTTCATCAATTGCAGCACAGTCACCCAAACTGTCGAAAGGAATGACTGATTACGCGTCTGCAAATGCATATATGGACTATTTCGCGGCTTATCATTTTCAAAAGGGGAGAACGTATTTCACGTCCATCAATTGGCCGAGCTGGAAAGAAGTCGGAATGGGTACAGTGACGAGTCCTTTATATGATGAATTGGGATTGGACTCTCTATCCACGCGGGAAGGACTGGCGATTTTGTATCATGCACTGGAGAAAAAATCGGCCAATATCATTCCTATCGTGAAAAAAGGAACAGTGTTTCATGCAGACAGTCTCCTGAACATCAATAAAACCGGCAAGGCTTCATTTCCAACCCGAAGACAGGAGACTCCCGGCACTTTTGATCATTCAGAAGGGCTTGTCAGTGAACTTTCTGCCGTATTTGCCGAGGAATTGAGCATACCCCTTGAAAAGCTTAACCCAAATACGGATTTTCAGGAATACGGTGTGGATTCTATACTTCTTGTCAGCATTATACATCGTATAGAAGCAATGATTCAGAAAAAAATCGACCCTACTGTGCTTCTTGAACACAACACGATTCATGGTCTCGCGGAATATATCGGTAAGACGGCGCCGCCGTTGAAAAAACAAATCGAACAGACTGATTCTCAAAGCAGCAATCAGCATGATATGCAGTCTGTGACGAGCCGAAATACAGAACCGCAGACGGCTTCCACTGCAAAGATAGCTGTTATCGGAATCGGATGTAAGTTTCCGGGCGCGGCTGATAAAGAGGAATTTTGGGACAATCTGAGAAAAGGGAAGAATCATATTAAAGAAGTACCTGATTCCCGGTGGAATATAGAAGAACATTACTCTCCGGTGCAGCAAAAGGGAAAAAGCATCAGCAAATGGGGAGGATTTATTAATGGAATCGGCAGCTTCGATCCGGAGTATTTCCGTATGGAAGAGGAGAAAGCCATCCAAACGGATCCGCTGATAAGACATTTCTTAGAAACGAGTGTACAGACTGTACGTGATGCCGGTTATGAAGAAACAGAATTATCGGGAAAAAAAGTCGGCGTATTTGTCGGTTCCAGAATGGGCGGCTACGGTCACAAACTGCCGAAAGAAAGCAGCAGCCACATCGTCGGGCTTAGTCAAAACTTTATTGCTTCACATGTGTCGCATTTCTTTAATTTTCACGGTCCAAGCATGGTGTCTGATACCGCTTGTTCTTCTTCATTAGTCAGCATTCATTTAGCCTGCCAAAGCATAAAAAACGGTGATTCAGAAATGGCGCTGGCAGGAGGGGCGGATCTGCTTTTGGATGAAATTCCTTACCTGATGTTAACAGAAGGAGGAGCTCTTTCGCCGGACGGTCAGTGTTTTACTTTTGATGAAAGGGCAAACGGCTTTGTACCCGGAGAGGGTTTTGGCGCTGTTCTGTTAAAACCGCTGGAGAAAGCAAAAGCTGACGGAGATCGGATATACGGTATCATTGAAGCATCAGCTATTAATAACGACGGTGCGACAATGGGGATTACGACTCCGAATCCTAAGCTTCAAGAGCAGGTTATTCAAGATGCATTTGAAAAAGCCGATATCACTCCCGGATCAGTCAGCTACGTCGAAACTCACGGCACAGGCACGATGATTGGAGATCCGATTGAGCTTCAGGCTCTGACAAAAGTATTCCGAAGAGACACAAACAAAACGCAATTTTGCGGAGTAGGAAGTGTAAAAACCAATATCGGACACTTATTAAGCGCCGCCGGAGCGGCAAGTTTCATTAAAGTGATTTTATCAATATGGCATAAGGAAATTCCGCCTACATTGAATTGTGAAACGCCAAATCCCCGCTTTGAATTTGAAAAGTCGCCTTTTTATCCGAATACAGAACTGAGAAGCTGGAAGGATGGAAAACGGAGGGCGGGCATCAGCGCTTTCGGTTTCGGCGGAACAAACGCCCACCTTTTGGTAAGCGGCCTGGATGATTCATATCATTCCGTCAGAACTCCGCTGCCGCCTGCCGAGTTTGTCAGAAAAGAGTACTGGCCGGATTCAAATCGAAAAAAACAAATCAAACAGAATAAAAAACGGCTTCTTGAAATTATTGATGAAACAGAGTAGCACCTGCTCTGTTTCTTTACTTTGTAAAAGAAGAAAGGTTGTCGAGTTGCATGAGGTTCAGCGTATTAGTCAAACATGACGATTATATTGTTTCAGACCATGTCCTTCATCAAGTGCGTACGATACCCGGCGTAACGTATCTGGATTTAATAACACGATTTTTAGCTGAGAAAGGGATATCACCCCGAAGTTTTGAAATCAAACATGTTTTATTCCGTGAACCTGTTGCGACGTCAGTCCATTTTGATAAAAAAGTCACCTTCCAGTTTACGGAACAAGAAAACGGCTGGCTTGTTGAAACAACAAGCAGGAAATGGGTCGCTGAAAAGGCGGAAGGTGAAGCGTCAGTCAACTTGCAGGCGGAAATCATAAGAAAAAATGCGATAGACGAAAAGACAATTTCAATCGAAGCATTAAAGAAAGGGGCCGTCCGGACTTCGAATGCTGAAGCCGCCTATCGTAATTTGCGCAGGGGCGGCCTGATTCATAAAGATTTTATGAAATTGGAAGGTACAGTATATGAAGGTGAAAATTATATTCTGGGAGAGGTCAGTTTAAGCGGACTTTCAAAAGAATATACAAATGACTTTTATATGCATCCCGCATTTTTGGATGGATCTCTCAGCCTGTTGGGAATCCTTACATCAGACTTGCCGGATGAAGGAACAAATGCGTTTATCCCTATATATATTGAGACATTCCGGGCACTGCATAAAACAACCGGGTCTTGTTTTGTGTATATTGATAAAAACAGTATAACGCAGCCGCCTTCTAAAGACATTTTATATGCGGACATAGAAGTATACAGGCCTGATGGAGAGCTTGCTTTTTATTATGAGCGATTCGGTGTGAAAAGAGTCAGAAATGAAAAATCAATACAAAGGCTGGAGCATTCCCAAAAAGCTAAAGAGGTCGGCAGCGTAACGAACAATAAAGAAATGATCAGAAATAATTTAATCCAAGAGATAGCCGGCATGATTGAAAAGCCTGCTGAAACGGTGAAGAATGATATTTCCTTTTACGAGATGGGCTTGGATTCTAAACAATTATTAGACTTATCCAAAAAATTAGAACTGTTGTTAGGTTCAAAGCTGTACCCGACTTTATTATTTGATTACTCCACAATCGGTGAATTGACGGAATATCTGCAGGAGAAATACGGAGCTCGCGTTACAGACTCTATCTCTGATACAGTTCAGCACCAAGACAGTCAAAAAACATTAACAGATGAGCTGTCATCCATTATTGGAGATGTGACAAACACGCCGCCAAATAAAGCGGACAAACATCAATCTTTTTACGAACTGGGTCTTGACTCAAAACAGCTGCTTCATATATCGAAAATGCTCGAGGAAAGATTAGATACACAACTGTATCCGACATTGCTTTTTGATTATAACAATATTCATGATTTAGCAGCTTATTTAGAAGAAAAATATGATGTGCGTAATACGCCGGCCGCAGCTTTTAAAGAAAAAACGCAAACGAAAGAGCCGTCTGAAAAGCCGATGCTTGAATCTTTATATTTACAAAAAGAATGGATAGAATCGCCATTAAAGTCCGGAGAAGTGCCTAAGGAAAATACATTGATTTTCGATTTCGGCAGTTCATTGAGTGATGAAATCCGAAAGTACATCGGCAGTGAAAATGTTATTTATGCGGAAGCCGCCGCTGAATATGAAATGGTAAATGAAAAGCATTATAAATTTAATCCGGAGCAGTCTGCTCATTACACCAGACTGTTAGATGATATGAAAAAGTCCGGAGCGTCTCCGGCGTCAATCATTCATTACCTGTCAAAAAAAGCTTATACTGAGGCAGCGTTAGATTTGACTCACAGCTTTTATTCAATCCTTTATTTAAGCAAAGCGTTGATCCGTCAAAAAATAAAAGATAACATCAACCTTTTGTACGTACATGACAAGGATCAATATACAAATCCGATTTACGCCGCGATTGGAGGCTTTTTTAAAACGCTTAATGCGGAGCAGCCGAATATAAAGTGTAAAACGGTTGAGATTTCTTCAAGACAAACCATTGAAAAAGCATCTTTGCTTCTCAATGAATTAAGTGCCGGACATCATGAGGCTGTGAAATATGACGGCGATCAAAAAAGGCGGGTGACAGCATACAAAGATGCTTCGCTGCAACCAGGGCAAAAGGCCGCAAAGTTTGTAAAAAACGGAGTGTATCTCATCATCGGAGGGTTAAGCGGCATCGGCTGGATTATTTCAGCGTTTATTTATGCAAATCACGGAGCCAGCGTTATCATTGCCGGACGATCGAAAATGACAGCAGAAATGGAAGAAAAATTAGACAGCATCCGATATGACGGGGCAAACATTTCTTACATCCAGGCTGACATGTCAGATAAACAGCAGGTCATCAATTTAGCGGAAAAAATTCATGCTGATTATTCCGAAATCAACGGGGTCATTTACAGTGCAGGCGTGTTAAAAGACTCTTTCATTCTGAATAAAACAGACGCGGAAGCTCAGGCGGTGCTGCAATCAAAGGTCAATGGTGTGATTCATTTGGATGAAGCGCTCAGAAATATGCCTTTAGACTTTTTTGTTTTGTTTTCTTCCATCTCTTCAGAAATCGGAAGTCTGGGTCAAGCCGATTACGCCTACGCCAATCGTTTTCTGGAGCATTTTGCCGAGTGGAGGGAATGTATGAGAAAGGAGGGGGAGAGATCAGGAAAAACCATCGCTGTAAATTGGCCTTTCTGGAAAGACGGAGGCATGTCAGTTGATCCCGGCATTCAAGACATTATGAAAACCGAGTACGGACTTCACCCATTAGAAAATACTGCCGGAATCAAAGCTTTTGAACACTCGCTTCTCGGCCAAGGCCACCAGCTGATCGTGTTATACGGAGAAAAAGAAAAAATACAAAATAATTTCAATCCGTTATCCGCCCGTTCAGCACCGCCTCTGGTAAGAGATTCAGCGATTGCAGCCGATTTTGATGCTTCGTCAATCGTTACGGAAGAAGAAGCTGAAAGTCCTTTCCGAATACTCGGCACAGCTTCCAATCGTCATCTAGACGATTATTTGCATTATTGGAGCAGACTGAAGAAAGGAGCCCTTCAGCACGATCAAAGCGATGCCGCAAAAAAACTCATCGCTTTTTACCAGACAGAAGAAACGGAAACCGTTCATTTTCTGGCTAACACAGAAAATGCCCGGCATATGGAAATATTGATGAGCGGTAAGGGTGAAACAATTTTACTGATTTGCGGTTTTGCTACCACTGCTTACATGTGGAAAGAACAAATGAAGGAGTGGGCAGACCAATTTAATGTAATTGTCATCCACACACCGGGTTACGGGCTGAGTGAGGGGAGCGCCGATTTTACACTGAGCGGGCTGGCTCAGACTTTTATTGAAGTGCTGAACGAGATAGGGGTTGCTTGGCCGATCCACATTGCGGCAGCTTCTTGGGGAGGCATGATAGGACAGAGGATAGCCTATGAATACCCTGAAAAAGTAAAAACACTCATTCTTTCCGGAAGTTACACCGAATACGAAGAAGACCCTGAAAGCAGTGTTGAGGAAAAACTGAAAAATGATTTTATAGCTATAGGAAAATCGCATGAATATGAAAGTTTATACAGGAATCAATTCTTAAATGCTTCTATTGAACGTTTTATGAAGATACATCAACAAGAAGGCTATTCTACGATCGGCTTTTTAAAAGACATTCATACAAGAACGCTTATCCTTACGGGTGAGAAGGAAAGCGTAGTTGATCAGAAAGAAACAAAAAGGCTGAAGAAACTGCTGAGCAATGCAGAATTAAAGAAAATTAAGGGAGCGGGGCATCTTCCGAACATCACACACCCGGAAGAATTTAATAAAGCGGTGTCAGAATTCATCAAGAAATCAGTAAGTAAGGGATGAAAACGATACATACAGTACAGGGGGAGAAAACAATGAAACAAACAATAAGCAATCCGGCATTTGATATGAAACAAATTAACGCTCTTAACAGCCATTATCAGACGATGATAGACAATGGAGATCTGCAATGTGCGAGTTATATGATATCAAGAGGAGGCGAGGTTTTTGCGGCTGAGTCGTTAGGGGAATTTACCGGCGGACAAAAAGAAAAGCAAACATTTCAGCTTGATACAATCAGAGAAATCGGTTCTTTGACAAAAGTGTTTACCGCTGCAGCCGTCATGCAGCTCGTCGAAAAAGGTCTGCTCGATCTGAAAATGCCGGTCAAGCTCATTTTGCCTGCATTTGATAAACCGGGTTTCGGAGACATTAAAATTTTACACCTTTTGACTCATACGGCGGGATTAAGTTTTGAGCTGGATATTCAAAAGGCTGAAGGCATTGACTTAACGAATGAGGAAGAATGGATAAGCTATCTGGTCAGTACGCCTTTAGAGTACGGAGTGGATGAAGCATGGAACTATTCCAGAACCGGCTTTGTCATACTTGGCATCATTATTTCCAAAGTAACAGGCATGTCCTACGAACAGTATGTAACAAAGCATATTATTGAAGCGCTCGGATTAGAAAGAACGTTTTTTTATGTGCCTGATGCTTTAAAAGAAGAAGTTTGTGTGATCAATGAGCACGAGTGCGTACAGCTGGAAAAAAGTCATCACCCGTATTTTCCGAATAAAGCGACAAGCGGTCTGTACTCTTCATTGGAAGATATTTGGAAGTTAGCTGAAATGTTTAGAAATAAAGGCAGATTGAAAGATAAGAAGCTGCTTGGAAGAAAAACAGTCGAGGCCATGCTGAGAAATCAAATAAAGCCCGGTCTTCCTTTTTACTTCTTCGGAGCGCCAAGAGAGGAGGGCGGCTTTGGTTTAGGCATTAATTTGTGGCCGGCCGGTGACCATTATTTCATGACAGAAGGCACGTTCTCACATCTTGGAATGGGTTGGTGCGGCATGTTTTCTGATCCAGCCGAAGATTTTACGTATGTATTTTTCACTCCGATTTCCGAGTTTCATCCTCATGCCGTACTGACGCCGCTGAATATCGTGTGGGCGGGTATTGAATAATTAGACAAAAGCATCGTCCCGCCTGTCCGGCAGGCGGGACGATTGCTAACTGCCCGTTTTTATCCCGCGGCACCTTCTCAAAGCCCGCCCTCAAAGTTAAATAACTTAATTTACTCTTTGTAATTTTTTTTAATTATAGTACAGTAGAGCGTTTTTATAATACAGTTTAAAGTCTTTTATAGTACAGTTTGACGCAGTATGATCTTAAGTTTTATAAGCGGTTTCAAAATAAGGTTATAAATAATTGACGGCTTTGTTTAATTACTGTAAACTATGGTTGTTGATCATATTGTACTAATAAAAAATCTTTTTTTATTAGTACAGTTTAAACGTCATTATCTTTGCTTAAGCGCTATGTGAATTTCTGAATGATTAATTTTAGAATTGCAGAGCATGATAAGACTGTTTTTAATACGGATGGCTAAACGGTATCCTAACCCTGTTAAATCAAAAGAAGAGGTGGTTTAAAAAATGGCTGCAAAGACAAAAACTTCAATTGTTGATAGCAAAAAACAATTTGATGCTATTAATAAGCAGTTTGAAACGTTCCAAATTTTAAATGCTGAAGGAGAAGTCGTAAATAAAGACGCAATGCCTGATCTTTCAGATGATCAGTTAAAGGAATTAATGAGAAGAATGGTGTATATCCGCATTTTAGACCAGCGTTCAATTTCTCTTTCCCGTCAAGGACGTTTAGGTTTCTATGCACCGACAGCGGGCCAGGAAGCTTCTCAAATTGCATCACACTTCGCGCTTGAACAGGACGACTTTATCCTTCCGGGTTATCGTGACGTTCCTCAGCTGATTTGGCACGGGCTTCCTTTACATCAGGCATTCCTGTTCTCAAGAGGCCATTTTAAAGGTAATCAGATGCCTGAGGGAGTAAACGCTTTATCACCTCAAATTATTATTGGTGCTCAAATTATTCAAACCGCAGGTGTAGCTTTAGGTCTTAAAAAGCGCGGTAAAAAAGCGGTTGCTATTACTTACACTGGTGACGGCGGAGCTTCTCAAGGTGACTTCTATGAAGGAATGAACTTTGCCGGAGCATTTAAAGCGCCGGCGATCTTCGTTGTTCAGAATAACCGCTATGCGATTTCAACTCCTGTAGAAAAGCAATCATCCGCACAGACAATTGCCCAAAAAGCAGTTGCCGTCGGTATTACAGGTGTTCAAGTAGACGGAATGGACGCACTAGCCGTTTACGCTGCAACTGCAGAAGCACGCCAGCGCGCAATTAACGGTGAAGGTCCGACTCTGATTGAAACTCTTACATTCCGTTACGGACCTCATACAATGTCCGGTGACGATCCGACTAAATACCGTACGAAAGAAATAGAAAATGAATGGGAGCAAAAAGACCCGCTCGTACGTTTCCGCAAGTTCTTGGAAAACAAAGGACTATGGTCTGAAGAAGAAGAGAACAAAGTGATTGAACAGGCCAAAGAAGAAATCAAACAAGCTATCAAAAAGGCTGACGGCGAATCAAAACCGAAAGTAACAGAGCTGATTGAGAATATGTTTGAAGAGCCGACGTTCAACTTGAAAGAACAACTTGAAATTTACAAAGCGAAGGAGTCGAAGTAAGCCATGGCGCAAATGACAATGATTCAAGCGATCACTGATGCGTTACGCACAGAACTGAAAAACAATGAAAACGTTCTGCTTTTCGGGGAAGATGTAGGCGTTGCCGGAGGCGTATTCCGTGCAACTGAAGGCCTTCAAAAAGAATTCGGTGAGGACCGCGTATTTGACACGCCGCTTGCTGAATCCGGTATCGGCGGTCTCGCTCTCGGTTTAGGCCTGCAAGATTACCGTCCTGTTATGGAAATCCAGTTCTTCGGATTCGTATATGAAGTAATGGATTCAATCTCAGGACAAATGGCTCGTCTCCGCTACCGTTCCGGCGGACGCTGGACTTCTCCGGTGACAATCCGTTCTCCATTCGGCGGAGGGGTTCATACACCTGAACTTCACGCAGACAGTTTGGAAGGCCTTATCGCTCAGCAGCCGGGTATTAAAGTTGTTATCCCTTCCACTCCTTACGATGCAAAAGGACTGCTGATTGCCTCTATCAGAGACAATGATCCGGTTGTTTTCTTAGAGCATATGAAACTTTACCGTTCTTTCCGTCAGGAAGTTCCTGAAGAGGAATACACAATCGAGCTTGGCAAAGCTGATGTGAAACGCGAAGGTACTGACCTTTCTATCATCACATACGGCGCGATGGTTCATGAGTCGCTTAAGGCTGCTGAAGAGCTTGAAAAAGAAGGCGTTTCTGCTGAAGTTATCGACCTTCGCACTGTAAGTCCGCTTGATATTGATACGATTATTGCTTCTGTTGAAAAAACAGGCCGCGCAATTGTCGTGCAGGAAGCTCAAAAACAAGCCGGCATCGCTGCCAACGTTGTAGCTGAAATCAATGACCGCGCGATTCTGAGCCTGGAAGCTCCGGTTCTGCGTGTTGCGGCGCCTGATACAGTATTTCCTTTCTCGCTTGCTGAGAGCGTATGGCTTCCAAACCATAAAGACGTTCTTGAAACTGCGAAAAAAGTTCTTGAATTTTAATCAGGCATCTTAAAAGACGGTAAAGAGAGTCCTTTTCTCTTATGATGAAGGAGTCTGTTTACTAGGTTCAATGCTTGCGTATGCATAACTAAAATTTGCTTAATCAACTAGGAGGTCGAAAACTGTGGCATTTGAATTTAAACTTCCGGATATCGGGGAAGGTATCCACGAAGGCGAAATCGTAAAATGGTTTGTGAAGCCGAACGACGAGGTAGAAGAAGACGATGTTCTGGCTGAAGTGCAAAATGATAAAGCAGTGGTAGAAATTCCTTCACCTGTTAAAGGAAAAGTATTAGAATTAAAAGTTGAAGAGGGAACAGTTGCAACTGTTGGACAAACGATTATTACGTTTGACGCACCTGGTTACGAAGATCTTCAATTTAAAGGAAGCCATGATTCAGGAGAGGCGAAAACTGAGGCTCAAGTTCAGTCGTCTGCTGAAGCAGGGCAGGATATCTCTAAAGAAGAGACTCCTAAAGAGCCTGCAAAAGAAACCGGCGCAGGACAGCAGGACCAAGCGGAAGCTGATCCGAACAAACGCGTGATCGCGATGCCTTCCG
Source organism: Bacillus sp. R45 (assembly GCF_021729365.1). Lineage (NCBI taxonomy): Bacteria > Bacillati > Bacillota > Bacilli > Caryophanales > Bacillaceae > Bacillus > Bacillus sp. R45. The sequence goes on from NZ_CP091421.1 coordinate 1,426,729, forward strand.
TACGCAAATATGCCCGTGAAAAAGGCGTGGATATCCGTAAAGTAACAGGTTCTGGAAATAATGGACGTGTTGTAAAAGAAGATATCGACAGCTTTGCAAATGGAGGAGCGGCTCAAGAAGCGGCACCGCAAGAAACAGCTGCACCTCAGGAAACAGCTAAACCTGCAGCGGCTCAGGCTCCTGAAGGCGAATTCCCTGAAACACGCGAAAAAATGAGCGGTATCCGTAAAGCGATTGCGAAAGCAATGGTGAACTCTAAGCATACTGCACCGCACGTAACTCTTATGGATGAAGTTGACGTAACAAATCTTGTTGCTCACCGTAAACAGTTCAAACAAGTTGCTGCTGATCAAGGCATCAAGCTGACTTATCTGCCTTACGTCGTCAAAGCATTAACATCCGCTTTGAAAAAATTCCCTGTTTTAAACACATCGATTGATGATAAAACAGATGAAGTGATCCAAAAACATTACTTCAACATCGGAATTGCAGCGGATACCGAAAAAGGCCTGCTTGTGCCGGTAGTGAAAAATGCCGACCGTAAAGCCGTTTTCGAAATCTCTGATGAAATCAACAGCCTTGCTACAAAAGCGCGTGAAGGCAAGCTTGCACCTGCGGAAATGAAAGGCGCTTCTTGCACGATCACAAATATCGGTTCTGCCGGAGGCCAATGGTTCACACCGGTTATCAACCACCCAGAGGTTGCGATTCTCGGTATCGGCCGTATTGCTGAAAAAGCGATCGTCCGTGACGGTGAAATTGTAGCTGCTCCTGTCTTAGCTCTTTCTCTCAGCTTTGACCACCGTATGATTGACGGAGCAACTGCACAAAATGCGTTAAACCACATCAAGCGTTTACTGAACGATCCACAACTTATTTTAATGGAGGCGTAATGTTATGGTAGTAGGAGATTTCCCTATTGAAACAGATACTCTTGTGATTGGTGCGGGACCCGGCGGCTATGTAGCTGCCATCCGCGCTGCTCAGCTTGGACAAAAAGTAACAGTCGTTGAAAAAGCAACTCTTGGAGGCGTTTGTCTGAACGTCGGCTGTATTCCTTCAAAAGCGCTCATCAATGCAGGCCATCGTTACGAGAATGCAAAACATTCAGATGACATGGGAATCACTGCTGAGAACGTAACGGTTGACTTTACAAAAGTCCAAGAATGGAAAGCTTCTGTTGTAAATAAGCTTACCGGCGGTGTTGCAGGTCTTTTAAAAGGAAATAAAGTGGACGTTGTAAACGGGGAAGCTTATTTCGTAGACAGCAACTCTGTCCGCGTAATGGATGAGAACTCTGCGCAAACATACACATTTAAAAACGCGATCATTGCTACCGGTTCTCGTCCTATCGAATTGCCAAACTTCAAATATAGCGAACGCGTTCTGAACTCTACAGGCGCACTGGCGCTTAAAGAAATTCCGAAAAAGCTCGTTGTTATCGGCGGCGGATATATCGGTACTGAGCTTGGAACAGCGTATGCGAACTTCGGAACTGAATTGGTTATTTTAGAAGGCGGAGATGAAATTCTTCCTGGCTTCGAAAAACAAATGAGTTCTCTCGTTACCCGCAGACTGAAGAAAAAAGGCAACGTTGAAATCCATACAGGCGCCATGGCTAAAGGCGTTGAGGAAAGACCTGACGGCGTAACAGTTACATTCGAAGTAAAAGGCGAAGAAAAAACGGTTGATGCTGATTACGTATTAATCACTGTCGGACGCCGTCCGAACACTGATGAGCTCGGCCTTGAGCAAGTCGGTATCGAAATGACTGACCGCGGTGTCATTAAAACAGACAAGCAGTGCCGCACAAACGTACCGAACATTTACGCAATCGGTGACATCATTGACGGACCTCCTTTGGCTCACAAAGCGTCTTACGAAGGTAAAATCGCTGCGGAAGCTATTTCAGGAGAGCCGGCTGAAATCGATTACCTCGGTATTCCGGCGGTTGTATTCTCTGAGCCTGAACTGGCTTCTGTCGGTTACACTGAAGCACAGGCGAAAGAAGAAGGCATTGAAGTCGTTGCAGCTAAGTTCCCGTTTGCAGCAAACGGACGTGCGCTGTCTCTTAACGAAACTGACGGCTTCATGAAGCTGATCACCCGTAAAGAAGACGGTCTTGTAATCGGTGCGCAAATTGCCGGCGCAAGCGCTTCTGACATGATTTCTGAATTGAGCCTGGCGATCGAAGGCGGAATGACTGCTGAAGATATCGCAATGACAATTCACGCTCACCCGACATTGGGCGAAATCACTATGGAAGCTGCCGAAGTAGCAATCGGAAGCCCGATCCACATCGTAAAATAATGATGTAACAAAGAAACAGCCCCCGTTTGTAAAAGCGGGGGCTGTTTTTATTGTGCAAGCACATGCTGCATAGGTTTGATGATATCCTCTTTTTTCTTTACGGATCCCTCAATCTTCATGACCACATGCCGATGATTGATCACCATCAGCGCAGGGAACGTGTTGATTTCCTCTTCCCATCCCTTTCTGTTGTCATAAACCTTCATTTGATCGACATGATGGGGATATTTCTTTTCTAAATCAAGAATCGCATCGTAATAAGGAACTTCTTTATCTATATGATTTTCATCGGAAAAAAACAAGATTTGAGTGTGATGAATGCTGTCGATCCGGTTATTTTTGAATGGACTGACAGTAGAAACCGAACAGCTTGACAGAACGAACAGCATCAAAAAAAAGGGAATCACCGTACGGTAGCGCATCTATCTTACTCCTCTGTTTTATATAATATATTGGTTCATCCATTTATAAGGACTATATCAAGTGTATCACGAGAGGTGAAAAACCTAAGGCTTGTTACTGAATTGTTATATAATTGAAACCGTTTTTAATGAAGAAATAATACGTGTGACAACTTGCACAGCCGATGTGTAAAAAAGGCACATTGTTTTTCGTGAGAGCGCTGTTTTTTCGTTATACTGGGGGCAAAACCATATCAGGAGGGATTGCATGTATAAAGCCATTACAGCCGTCATATGTATGTGCTTACTCGCCGGCTGCCAATCAAATGAAAAGCTGCAAACAAACAAACCCCATTCTCAAGCCGCGGCCAATCATGCCAAACGGGAAAACCATCATACAAAAGAGAAAAAACAGAAGGCGGAGCCCCGTTACTATATCAATCCGAAAACCTTTTCTGTGGAAAAAATGGATGAACAGAAAGAGAAAAAACCGATCGCATTGGTAACGATCGATGACGCCCCTGATCAGCATGCCGCTGAGATTGCGAACAAACTGCATGATCTCAATGCGTCAGCGATCTTTTTTGTAAACGGACATTTTTTGAAAAAAGATGAAAATAAGAAAGCGCTTAAGCATATTCATGAGTTAGGTTTTATGATCGGAAATCATACAATGACTCATCAAAACTTAAAAGATCTTTCCGAACAAAAACAACGGGAAGAAATCATTGGCGTCAATAAAGCGGTTGAAAAGGTAATAGGAGAGAAACCCGCATTTTTCAGGGCGCCTTTCGGAAGCAATACGGACTATAGTGACAAACTTATAAAAAAAGAAGGAATGGTGAAAATGAACTGGACCTTCGGGTATGATTGGGATCAGAAATATCAATCCAAAAAAGCGCTTACCGATATCACCCTGAGCAGTCCTTACCTGCGGGACGGCGCCAACATATTGATGCATGACCGGAAATGGACGGCTGAAGCCATGCCGGACATTGTAAAAGGATTGCGTCATAAAGGATATACCGTGATTGACCCTCGAGCTATAAAAAGACCGTAAAAAATAAATGTGTTATACAATTTATCGGTTGACATATTAAATGTGACATAATAATATAATAACAACAAGTAAAAATTAAGCGTTTTCAAATTCTGAGAAATGGGGAATGACAGATGGGTACAATTGTTTGCCAAGACTGTAACGAAGCGATTCATTACTTTGAGGATGAGAAGGTCACGACGTTATACGGAACATGCTGCGGACAATGCCAGTGTCATCTTGAAGAAGAGTAAAAAGCGTAAAAGGCCCGAAACGATTTCGTTTCGGGCTTCTTTATGTTTATTGGATGGCTTTTTGCTCTTTGATGACTCTGATCATTTCAAGCGTGGCATCTTCGGGACCCTGCACAGGAAGGCCGGCGTCCAAGTTTTTAAAAATGTAGCTGATATTTTCTTCAGTAATGATCTCACCCGGAATAAAGATCGGAATTCCCGGCGGGTACACCATGACAAACTCTGCAATGATCCGCCCCGCGGATTCTGTTAACGGAATGACTTCCGTATTTGCGTAAAACGCGTCTCTTGGCGTCATCGCTAACAGAGGAATCTCAGGAAGCAGAACTTCCGTTTGCTGATGAGCATAATCATTTGCGGAAGCCTGCTTTGAAATGTCTGTAAGCGCGCTTACAAGACGGTCGGCATCTCCTGCTCTGTCTCCGGGTGTAAAAATACATAAAATATTATACAAATCGGACAGCTCGACTTCGATATTAAATGATTCGCGGAGCCATTTTTCAACGTCATGACCCGTCAGGCCGAGGTTTTTGACCGAAATGATTAATTTAGTCGGATCATAACTGAAGGCAGCTTTAGACCCTGTGATTTCTTCGCCGACACAGCGGATGCCTTCAATTTGATTGAGACGTTCCCGTGTCTGATCCGCCAGCAGAATCGTATCTTCAAGAAGATCGCGGCCTTCTGTAGCGAGGCGTTTTCTTGCGACATCCAGTGAAGCGAGAAGCAGATAGGATGTTGACGTTGTCGTCAGCATGCTTAAAATCGACTGTACTCTTTCTTTGGAAACAAGGCCTTCTCTCACATTTAAAATGGAGCTCTGCGTCAGGGAGCCTCCCAATTTGTGCACGCTTGTGGCTGCCATATCAGCGCCCGCCTGCATGGCGGACAGAGGAAGCTTATCATGAAAATGAATATGCACGCCGTGCGCTTCATCGACAAGAACAGGCACATCGAAAGAATGCGCGAGCTTTACAATGCTGCTCAAGTCAGCTGCCACACCGAAGTATGTCGGATTTATGACAAGCAGGCCTTTTGCGTCAGGGTGTTCCGTCAAAGCCCGCTCGGCGGACTCAAGCGTAATGCCGTGAGAAATTCCGAGCTCATCGTCAATTTCCGGGTGTATAAAAATCGGCACCGCTCCGGAAAATACAATGGCCGACATAATGGATTTATGAACGTTTCTCGGAATGATGATTTTATCTCCGGGTCCGCATACGGCCATGACCATCGTCATAATGGCGCCGCTCGTCCCTTGTACGGAAAAGAAGGTATGGTCTGCGCCGAATGCTTCCGCGGCCAGATCCTGGGCTTCTTTAATGATGCCCTTTGGCGCATGTAAATCATCCAGGGGTTCAATATTAATTAAATCTATGCTTAACGCGTTTTCTCCGATAAATTGTCTGAATTCCGGATCCATTCCCGCGCCTTTTTTATGGCCCGGAATGTGGAATTGGACAGGCTGTCTGTCCGCGTGCTTTTTCAGTCCGCTGTACAGGGGTGTTTCATGTTGCGGCAATTGTTTTCCCACCTTTATCATAATACCTACGGATTAGTTTGTATTACATTCAGTTTTATTACCCGTTTTTTAAACGTAAAACAAATGAATTATATTATGAACTTGAAAGAAAGTAAAGAACAATTTATGATCTATGGAAGATGCTTATTTTTGAGCATGATCATAAAGGAGTGAAGACATTTGGAATATCAATATCCGATGAATGAGGACTGGACGACAGAGGAGGCCGTGGATGTCATTGCTTTTTTTCAGCAGGTGGAAAACGCCTATGAAAAAGGAGCTGACCGAGACAGACTTCTGAATGCGTACCGCCGCTTTAAAGAAATCGTTCCCGGGAAAGCGGAAGAAAAGAAAATCTGCAGCCGATTTGAAGCTGACAGCACCTATTCCCCGTATCGGACTGTGAAACAGGCGAAACAATCAGATCAAGCGATTATCAAAATGTAGACAAAAGCGAGCCGGCAATCGGCCCGCTTTTTATGTTATGAGACTTTCTGAGTCAGTGTGTATAAAAAGGAAAGCTTCCTAAAAGCATCTTCAATGGTTTGCAGGAATTCATTGTTGTTCATGTTGATCACGTCTTCTTTTTGCAGCTGAATGCCGCATAAAAGCTCTGCTTTTTTCACTGTCTGCAGGCGTTCAAATAATGTTTTCAGCTGCTCCTGATCCATGTCGGACTGCTTGTACGCACCTGGCTTCGTATGATCCGGCGACCATACAAAATGACCGGGAATCTGTTTTGTGATTTCCTCCTGCTTCGCTTCCAGCAATCTGCCGTATTCCTCTTTTATCGGAGATTCATAAATGATGGCAAACCATACAAACATATGGGTGTCCCATAAACCGATCTGAAAGTGAGGGAGTTTCTTATAGCCGCGTTTGCTGTTGGCAAAGGCAACCCAGCTGTCAGCCGGCGGGTTGACAGATCTTCTCGCGTGCTTGGCGACATGCGGGAACATTTCATCTCCTGTCAATGCTGACAATGTCGGTGCGAAATGCTCTCCTAACAAGGTCAGCTTCGGACGGACTTGTTCTTTTAACACCTCCATGCGCGGATCTAAACCTTCTATTGTAAATGTATCGAAGTCTTCTTTTGTAAAACGCATCTGAGTCATCTTTTTCCTCCTTAACGTAAGTATTCATATTTTACCACAGCCGCCGCCGGCCGCAAAAACATTGAGAACGTTTGAGCCGAGAGGAATGGTGGTAAAAAACGAATAGGTAAACACACAATTTTAAGAATGTTGTTACAGCCGAATATAAGTTTCCATACGATATAAGAAGTATCATTAATGAATTGGAAAAATGGGATGCTTTTTTAACAAATGATCTCTGGAAGGGGCGAAAGACAATGAGGCAAGTGGTGAAGGAAGGATTCAGGGAGGAAAAAAATAACCGTGTAGCTGTCTGGAGACTAGAGGTTGATTATGAATTGGCAACCCTGTATGAGGCCATGCAAAAAGAGAATGAAGATCAAATCGATCTCAGCAAAAGAAAACTGGAACGTCTCAGAAAAGAATGGATTCGGCTTAACGGATAAAGAATAGTAAAAACGAACCGCAGGAAATGGTTCGTTTTTACGTGAGAAGGCATTTTTTTCATTTTCCTTGCTTTTTCATCGCCTTTATCAGTATGCTATAGAATAAGCTATACATAGAAAAGAGGTACACGGTATGACAAATTGGACGGAAATTGATGATATCGCAAAACAATGGGTAAAAGAAGCCGGAACGAGAATCAGACAATCCATGCAGGAAAGCTTGACGATTGAAACAAAATCAAATCCGAATGATTTAGTCACAAATATTGATAAAGAGACGGAGCGCTTTTTCATTGACCGTATACAAGGAACTTTTCCCGGACACCGGATTCTCGGAGAAGAAGGGCAGGGGGATAAACTCCGCTCCCTTGACGGAATCGTCTGGATCATTGATCCGATTGACGGGACGATGAATTTTGTCCATCAAAAGCGGCATTTCGCGATCTCCATCGGCATCTTTGAAGACGGAAAAGGCAAAATCGGCTTAATTTATGATGTGATGCAGGACGAACTGTATCACGCATTCAGCGGAAAAGGGGCTTATCTGAATGATACGCCGCTTGCTCCTTTAAAAGAAGCTTCCATTGAAGAAGCCATTATTGCAATCAATGCCACATGGGTGACGGAAAACAGAAGGATTGACCCGAGTATTTTGGCGCCGCTCGTAAAACGGGTCAGAGGAACGCGTTCCTACGGTTCGGCGGCACTTGAGCTGGCCGGTGTTGCGGCCGGCCGCATTGACGCATACATTACGATGAGGCTCGCGCCGTGGGATTACGCTGCCGGCTGCGTGCTGCTGAACGAAGTCGGGGGCATTTACACGACCACAGACGGCGAACCGTTCACGTTTTTAGACAACCACAGCGTGCTTGCGGGCAATCCGGCTATACATAAAATTATCTTTGACGACTATTTACATGCTGACAGGTAGAGATTTTGAAGAAGAAGATCTCGGGTTTCTGGAGCAGCTGGCGGCATCACACCCGGTGTGGAAAAACGAAGAGTTCGGAACAAAAAATGCGGCGGAGTTTATGCTTGCATACTCCATGTACAATGGAACGTGGCTCGTATGGGAGATTGACGGCGCTCCTGCCGCCGTCAGTTTTCATTTGGAATGGGCCCCTTCAAACGGAAAACCGTGGCTCGGAACCGTGGCCGTCGCTCCGGAGGCAAAAGAGAAAGGAATCGGACGCACGGTCATTGAAGAGATTGCGGGCCGGCTGAGAGGAGAGCATAAAGCGATGTTTTCAGCCCTTCCCCTGGACAGGCAGGAATGGGTTTTGTTTTTAAGCCAATGCGGCTTTGAACAGCTTAAGCTTGAAAAAGACGATCGGGAAAAGACATATATGATCATGGTGAAGCCATTGTGAAATGTTCAGATATAAAAAAGAGACCGGATTTCTCCGGTCTCTTTTCTTGTTTACAAGCCGACCGCATTCCAGGCCGCTTCTACGCTTGCAGCGTCTTGAGAGCCGTAAAGGTCCCGCGCTGATTGAATCAAAGCTGCTTTTGCATCTTTAAAGCTTGATGACGGAGTGAGATATACCGTCAGTGCGCGATAGTAAATCTGCTCCGCTTTTTTCACGCCGATTTTTGTAATCGTGTTGTAAGCGGCTTTGTTCGGAATTCCGCTGTTTGTATGCACGCCGCCGTAGTCACCGGCATCAGTGTTCGGAAGGTTTTGATAATTTTTGTAATGGTCGGGCTGTCCGTATTTTGTCGGATTGGATAAGCTGCGGAGAGCCGGCTGGCTGACCGTAATATCCTCACCGATATCCCAGTCCTCAGTATCGGTGAAGTACCCGAATACATCGGAGAAGGATTCGTTTAAAGCGCCCGGCTGATTTTCATAGTTCAGGTTGGCTGTTTCCTGTGTAACGCCGTGTGTCATTTCATGGGCCGTTACGTCCATTGAACCGGAAAGAGGCGAGAAGAATGAGCCGTCACCGTCACCGTAAATCATTTGGTCGCCGATCCAGGCCGCGTTATTGTATCTGCTGCCGTAATGAACGGAAGATACGATTTTGCCGCCTCTATTGTCGTAGCTGTTGCGTTTAAACGTCTGATAGAAATAATCATACACTTTGCCGAGATTGTAATGCGCATCAACCGCAGCGCGCTGAGAAGAAGTTGTGAACTGGTTTGTAGTGCTTGATACGAGCGTGCCCGGCAGGTTATATTGTCGGTTTTGCAGATCGTACGTAATAATTTGTGTTCCGGTAGGCTTCGAAAGATCACGCATTACATATTTGCCGTTTTCAGAAGAAATATTTAATGAGACCGTTTTTCCTTTAAGAGTCGTACCTGTTCCGGTTGCAGCGGCATGCTCCACTTTGTTTTGCTTTTTCAGGACTTTCCCTGTTTCCGCATCAACGGTTACTTCCCAGTTAGCTGGTTCCGGTTCGATGTAGCGGATGGTTACATCATAGGCGAGTCGGTATTTACCGTCTTTTGTGGCCGCTGCTTTCAGCTCGGCTTTGTTTTTGTTTGCAACGTTGCCGTTAGAGACGGCTTCAGGTGATTTGCCGATTGCTTTAAAAGCATGATCCAGCGCCTGATTTGCAGATAATTTTTTGCTGTTTGCCGTTTTGGCAGAAGCATCGTTGTTTAATTCACCGTTAATCGCATAGACATTGTTGGATTTATCGACGTGAATAATGACTTGCGAGTCTTTCACAGGCACACCGTTAACGACAGGCACATAACGGAAGTGCTTGTAGCCGAGATCATCGGTCGTGTGGTCAATCAGCTTCAGTCTCTCAGAAGGGTTGCCTTTGAAGACTTTGCCGTTTTGTTTCAAGTATTGCTTGATTGCTTTGTCACTGACTGAAGGCAATTCAGATTGCACCAAAGAATGCTTCGGCACAAAGTTCGTCAGGTTTTCTTTAAGCTGAGGATTCTCAGCGGCCTGAACACCCGGAAGACTGATGGTTAAACTCATAAAGGAAGCGGCGACAGCAACAGACAATTTCTTACCTAAACCCACAATAAATCCCCCTTTTTGAAAATAATGAAAACTTATATTGTTATAATAAACCAGCATTCTCTCATTCTGCAATATAAAACTAGACTTCGCTGATGAATTGATAGAATCGTCCCGTAAAGGCTTCAGGCGGGCAGCGTCAGGGGATAAGCCGAGAGGCACGTGTTGAATCAAACATGAGTCGAATGATGCGATTTATTCTGAAAAAAATGACAAATGAAGTCGGGAGAAATGATAGAGGAAAAATGTTCCGATCTGTAAAACTTTTTTTATAGCCGTTTGTCTAAACAGGTGAGGCCTTAATAAACGAAAAGGATTGTTTCAGATGTCAGAGATTTTCAGTCATTTTATTCAGCATTTCGACAGATATTTCAAGAGTGTCTTACGAAGAGATTGCTGATGTTTTGGACTGGAGTCTTTCGAAGGTGAAGAGCACTCTGTACAGGGCGAGAATGCAGCTGAAACAGCACTTGGCGGAAAAAAGGAAGGACGGACAGATATGACTTGCTGTTTAGTGAGAGATTTACTCCCTTTATATATTGAAGGCGATTGTGAAACAGAAACGGAGCGGTTTATTTCCCGCCATCTTGAATCATGCGGTAAGTGCGAAACTTTATATCATATGATGAAGGAGCCGCTTGACCTCGGCAGCCCCGAGATGAAGGCGCCCGCCTGTTATGCAGAAGAAGAAAGGCGGTTTAAGGAACGGTATTACGGGAAGCTGCTGATAAAAGCAGCCTGTTTGTTCGGCGATGTTTTCTTTATCATGCTGATCCTTAAACTGCTGATTTAAAAAAACGCCCGGCTGCATGACATGACCGGGCGTTTTATCCGTTTACTCAGCCGGATGAAAGGCTGTATAAATCCCTTCAAGCAAGTCCTGGGGCAGTGAATTAAAGAATTCGGCACACAGCTTTGCTTCTTTTTTTCCTGCTCCTGCTTTTTCAGCAAGGTCCTGATCAAACGTATACACACCGTCTTCTTCAATCAGCGCAGATTGAAGGATATGAAGACTTTGGGAAAAAGCGGTGAACAGCTGATCAACGATAAGGGCCTCTTTTTCCGTAAATCCGAGCTCCACCGCTTTTTCTTTATTAAATGTATATTCGCCGTCCGTTTTCTCAATACATTGAGAAAGAACGGTTAAAAATTCGGTTGAACTGTCCCACAGCTTTTGAATGGTCTGTGCGGCTTCTTTATCTAATCCCAATTCCACCGCTGTTTCACCGTCAAAATAATAGACGCCGTCTTTTTCGTAAATCGATTGGCCAATGATGTCAATGAGTTTTGCCGCGTCTTCCGGTGTTTTCTCTGCGGAAGCCTGCAGGGCATGCGGTTCATTTGCCTGGATCGTTTTTGCGCCGGCAGAATCAAGCGGACTGAATGCAAGCAAGGCGGCTGAGGCGGTTGCGGCGGCAGTTACAGCGGTTTTCTTCAAAAAAGATGTTTTCATTTCATTCTCTCCTTGTCATGTGTATTTGCTTACAGTCACAAGTATAAAAAGACAATGATGGAATTGATATAGGAGGTATGGTATTTTCTGCATAACGATGCCGGACTATTTCAGACTGTATATTCTGAGGGAATCTGCTGATGTAACTAGAATGGGGGCCGTCATGCCCGGCTTCCTGACTAGACGGCGGGGGAGATAAGCCTTACATCTGCAGTCTGTTTTTGAGGAGGTAAAAAAGCCTGAATCTTTGATTCAGGCTTCATAAGATATTGTCTTTCCATGTTTACGGAATTTTGCAAAGGGTCATGCTTTTAATCAAGCAGTCCCTGTTCGCGCATTTTTTTCTTTACGGTGAAACCGCTTCCCATCATGGCGATAACGAGAACAATGCTTCCGATAATACCCCATGCGCTTTTCTCAGCGATTGATACGCCGATCAGCATCATGCTGAAGACTGCTGCGAATGCAAATAATAATAAGAGCCAATTCAATTTTTTCATATTTCCATCCCCTTTAACGTCATACTTTCAGTTTACAGAAAAACGTAACGCTTTTAAAGAGGATGTGTGGTATAATATGAAAGTTATCTAATTTTTTTAGGAGATGAAAATGTGAAACTTCGAAACGATCTTCGCAACATCGCGATTATTGCCCACGTTGACCATGGGAAAACGACTTTGGTAGACCAATTGCTTCACCAAGCCGGAACATTCCGTGCCAACGAAAATATTGCCGAACGCGCAATGGATTCAAACGATCTTGAACGTGAACGCGGTATTACAATTCTTGCGAAAAATACTGCGATTAACTATAAAGATACACGCATTAATATTTTGGACACTCCGGGACACGCCGACTTCGGCGGAGAGGTAGAACGGATTATGAAAATGGTTGACGGCGTTCTGTTAGTCGTTGACGCATATGAAGGCTGCATGCCGCAAACCCGTTTCGTACTGAAAAAAGCCCTTGAGCAGAACTTAAATCCGGTTGTCGTCGTAAACAAAATCGACCGTGATTTCGCCCGCCCGGAAGAAGTCATTGATGAAGTGCTTGATTTGTTCATCGAGCTTGACGCAAACGAAGAACAGCTTGAGTTCCCTGTCGTCTTCGCTTCTGCGATTAACGGAACGGCAAGTCTGGATCCGAAAAAGCAGGACGAAAACATGGAATCACTGTATGAAACGATTCTTGAACATGTCCCTGCCCCGGTAGATAACGCCGAAGAGCCTCTTCAATTCCAAGTGGCGCTGCTTGATTACAATGATTATGTCGGCCGTATCGGTATCGGACGCGTTTTCCGCGGCACGATGAAAGTGGGTCAGCAGGTTTCATTGATGAAACTTGACGGAACGGTTAAATCATTCCGTGTAACGAAAATCTTCGGTTTCCAAGGATTGAAACGCGTGGAAATTGAAGAAGCGAGAGCGGGAGACCTTGTTGCCGTTTCGGGCATGGAAGACATCAACGTCGGTGAAACGGTTTGTCCGGCTGACCACCATGAGCCGCTGCCGGTTCTGCGCATTGATGAGCCTACGCTTCAAATGACATTTGTCGTAAACAACAGCCCGTTTGCAGGCCGTGAAGGCAAATATGTCACAGCCCGCAAAATTGAAGAGCGTCTGAATGCGCAGCTTCAAACTGACGTCAGTCTTCGTGTCGAACCGACTGCATCACCAGACGCATGGGTTGTTTCAGGACGCGGTGAGCTTCACCTGTCCATTTTAATTGAAAACATGCGCCGTGAAGGCTATGAGCTTCAAGTGTCTAAACCTGAAGTTATCATTAAGGAAATTGACGGCGTCAGCTGCGAGCCTGTTGAGCGCGTGCAGATTGACGTGCCTGAAGAGCATACTGGTTCTGTTATGGAATCAATGGGTGCGAGAAAAGGCGAAATGCTTGATATGATTAATAACGGAAACGGCCAGGTCCGCCTGATCTTTACCGTACCTTCACGCGGACTCATCGGCTATTCTACTGAGTTTCTGTCACTGACACGCGGTTTCGGTATCCTGAACCACACGTTTGACAGCTATCAGCCGATGCAAAAAGGCCAAGTCGGAGGCCGACGTCAGGGTGTGCTCGTTTCCATGGAAAACGGAAAAGCGACATCTTACGGAATTCAAGGTATTGAAGACCGCGGCGTCATCTTCGTTGAGCCCGGAACAGAAGTGTATGAAGGCATGATTGTCGGCGAACATAACCGTGACAATGACCTTGTTGTCAATGTCAGCAAAATGAAACAGCAGACAAACGTACGTTCCGCTACGAAGGATCAAACGACTACGATTAAGAAAGCGCGCATTATGTCGCTTGAAGAATCACTCGAGTACTTAAACGAGGATGAATACTGCGAAGTAACGCCGGAATCCATCCGTTTAAGAAAGAAAATCCTGAATAAAAACGAACGTGAAAAAGCGGCGAAAAAGAAAAAAACAGCAGGAATGTCTTAATCACTTGCAGAATTTGAAAAGGTAGAACCCGAACGGAAAAGGGGAGGGGGATCTTTTTGAATGAAGTAAGTGAACGGCTGTCGTTCTTTGCGGCTCTTTACCAAGTGGATGAGCATCCGCTGGCGGGAATGTGGCTGTTATACGGAACGATCGTCGTGCTTTCGGTGATTGTATTTAAACTCGGCTTTGCCAAACGGCTGCCGGTTTTGAAGGCTGCGGCAGTTTATCTCTTTCTCGTGCTCGGCTGCACCGTGCTGACTTTTTTCGGTGTGTTTCTGCCGGTCGGAGAAGGGCTTGTTGTCGCCGCCTTGATTTTGATCATTTACAAAATCCGTCTGCACCAGTCCAAAAAAAGCCAGTCAGCTAAACCGCAATAAAAAAATGACCTTGCCTTCCGGCGGGTCATTTTTTATTGCGGTTTATTTTTTCAGTTTATCTTTTTTCGCTTTTTGTCCAGGATGAAAGGAAAAGTGTCCGGTATTCAGCCGCGCCTCCGTTTTGATTTTGATTCGGTCATGGCATTCCCGGCACATATATGTATGAATCGGACGATTGCGGAGGCGTTTGGCTGTCAGTGTTTCATCATCAATTTGTTCGATTTTGTCGCAAATGGAACATTTTACTCTCATTGATTTTCACCTCTTTCACTATGACAAGCATTATATCATGGATGCCCCTCCTGCCAAAGGGAAAGAAAGCAGCGCCCTTCTTTTGGAGCGGGCGCTGCTTTTTACTGGCGGTTTTTCATATGATGATCCGATTGATCGTTCTGTTCGTTCTGCAGCTTGTTCTGGTCTCTTTGGTTCAGCTGATCATCATTCGATTGAGTCGGTGATTCTTTTTCATTGTCGGTCACATCATTCGGGACTTCCGGCATGACACGACCGACGATGGCGGCAAGTTCATCCAAAATGCCTGAAACGGGGCGGCCGGCTTTAATGTCGCTGCCCATGCCTCTCAGACGGGAAACCGTATCAGGATCAGCCACGACAACGGCATTGGCGCCGTAAGGATCGTTTTTTAACGCCTGGGCGACCGTGTATTTAATGCTCTCCACTTTGCTTCTTTCTAAATTGTCATCCACATCGATTCCGACAACGGAGTATCTTCCGAGTACAACCGCGGTGGCATCTGAAATGCCGGGGATTTTTTCGGTTACCTCGACGAGATGCTTAGCGATGTCTGTCCGGCCGGGATTTTCAGCTGTCTCAGGAGCCGTATTTTTCACATGAATCGGTTTTGCATCACGCTGATCGGTTGATTCGTTCTGAATATTGCGGCCGCGGCCGTCCTGTACAGCAGTGCAGCCGGTCAGGATAAACAAGGCTTGTATGATAATGAAAAGAATTCGCACGTCAGATTCCCTCCTTGAATGCTTTCATTTATTTTATTGTTGAATTAACCTTCTATCTTTATTCACCAAATCATATATTTTAGCAGGCATCCCCGTTTTTCGCGGAAAGAGAAGCACACGATGGGCTTTGATCCTTATTTCAGGAGGCTGAGACTTGAGTAAAATTTATGTGTTAGATACGAATGTACTTTTGCAGGATCCTAACGCCATTTTTTCCTTTGAAGAAAACGAAGTTGTCATCCCCGCCGTCGTGCTGGAAGAGGTCGATTCAAAAAAGCGGTATATGGACGAGGTCGGGAGAAATGCGAGGCACGTATCTAAGCTGATAGACGGGCTCAGGGAGAAAGGAAGGCTGCACGAGAAAGTTCCGCTTGAAAGCGGAGGAACGCTCAGAATTGAACTGAACCACCGGTCATTTCATCAGCTCCAAGAAATTTTTATCGAAAAAACGAATGATAACCGCATTTTGGCGGTGGCAAAAAATTTAAGCCTTGAGGAGGAAACGAAAGAAAACGGCCGCCTCGTCATCCTGGTCAGCAAAGATGTGCTTGTCAGGGTAAAGGCGGATGCCATCGGGCTTTTGGCGGAGGACTTTTTAAACGACAGAGTCGTTGACCATGATGAAATATATAGCGGGTACAAAGATATATTTATGAATAAAGAGCGGTTTGCCTCGTTTTATAAAAACAAACAAATTCCAGTCAAGGAGCTTCAGCAGCATCAGGTTTATCCGAATCAATTTGTGCTGATGAAAGATGAATTAGGAGGATCTTCGTCTGCGGTCGGCATGGCGGATAAGAAAGGAGAGACCGTCAAAAGACTCGTTTTCGATGATGAGCACGTATGGGGGATCAGGCCGAAGAACGTCCAGCAGACAATGGCGCTCGAACTCCTGCTGAGGGAAGATATCCCGCTTGTCACCCTGATCGGAAAAGCGGGAACGGGAAAAACCTTGCTTGCTCTCGCGGCAGGGCTTCTGCAGACGGAGGATCTCGGTATTTATAAAAAGCTGATCGTCGCGCGTCCCATCGTCCCGGTGGGAAAGGATATCGGATATTTGCCGGGCGAAAAAGAGGAAAAGCTCAAGCCGTGGATGCAGCCGATCTTTGATAATCTTGAATTTTTATTCAATGCGAAAAAGCCGGGTGAACTTGAAGCGATTTTGGCAGGAATCGGATCGATTCAGGTGGAGGCGCTGACATACATTCGGGGAAGAAGCATTCCGGATCAGTTTATTATTATTGATGAGGCTCAGAATCTGACGAGGCACGAGGTCAAAACGCTTTTGACAAGGGTGGGAGAGGGCAGCAAAATTGTCCTGATGGGCGATCCGGAGCAAATAGATCACCCATACTTAGACAGTTTAAACAACGGACTTGCTTATGTTGTAGAGCGGTTTAAAGGACAAACCGTCTCCGGCAGCGTGAAGCTTGTGAAAGGTGAGAGATCCGGCCTTGCACAGCTTGCCGCCGATTTGTTATAAAACTTCGATTTCTGTGACGCCCATTATCGGTTTTTCAAAGTCTCCGTCCACGTAAAAATGGACCGGACCGCCGTCTTGAAGCGGTTTCCCCGCATCGCTGAAATGCGCGATTGCGTCCATCGCCTTTTCAAGCGGCACTTCGGTTCTTTCTGATTTTGAAATAAATGCGCACAGGACAGCGCTTTCTTTCGGCTCGGCATTTGCTAAAACAGCGCCGAGCTTCATGGCGAAGCTGCCGTTCATCAGTCTTTCTTTTTCATAACGTTTTTCACTTTTTAAAGTCGGCGGCGAAATGCGCCCTTCTCTGATCACCCGTTCAGGATCAAGCGTATGCTCCTGGGTTTCTGCAGAGCCGTCCGGATGAACAGGCTGATTGTTTTCAAACGGAAATTTGCGGTCATCGAAAATCCAGACACTCGGATCAATTGTAATCGGGTATGTAACATTGCCTTTTACTTGAATAACGCTCATGTTGAAGCCCCCCTTTACTTAAAGTATAAAAGTTTTCGCATGAATTGTCACTTTGCGTTGCAAATTAGATGTATACAACGGCAGCGAAGTGAGGATGATCGACATGGTATGCCGGCATTACCAAGAGCTGGACGCATTAGTTCAGGAAGCGAAAAAAAGAACCGAAGAAGGCAAAGTAGCAGACTATATTCCGGCTCTGGCTGAATCTGAACAAGACAGCCTTTCGGTCACGATTTATCATGCGGAAAATACATGTCTGACGGCAGGAGACGCCGACCGGACATTTACACTGCAGAGCATTTCGAAAGTGCTTTCTCTGGCGCTCGTACTGATGGATTACGGAAAGGAAAAGGTGTTCAGCTGCGTGGGTCAGGAGCCGACCGGCGACCCGTTTAACTCCATGATTAAGCTTGAAACAGTGAATCCGGGCAAGCCTTTAAATCCGATGATTAATGCGGGAGCTCTCATCGTTACGGGTTTAATTAAAGGGCATTCGCCGAAAGACCGCCTGGATTACCTGCTCGGATTCATCAGAAGACTTGCGAACAATCAGGACATTACATATTGCAGACATGTTGCGGAATCGGAATTCAAATCTTCCATGATTAATCGGGCCATGTGTTATTACATGAAGCAGTATGACATTTTTAAAGGCGATGTTGAAGAGGTCATGGATTTGTATACAAAACAGTGCGCGATTAAGATGAGCAGTCTGGATTTAGCCAAAATCGGCTGTGTATTCGCCCTTGACGGCAAGCATCCGGAAACCGGGGAGCAGGTCATTAAAAAAGATGTGGCGAGAATCTGCAAGACGTTTATGGTGACATGCGGCATGTACAATGCGAGCGGGGAATTCGCAATCAAGGTCGGCATTCCCGCTAAAAGCGGCGTTTCGGGAGGAATCATGGGCATTTCGCCGTACAACTTCGGAATCGGTATATTCGGTCCGGCGCTTGATGAAAAAGGCAACAGCATCGCGGGTGTGAAGCTTTTGGAAATCATGTCTGAGAAATACAGGCTGAGTATTTTTTGAAACATTTTTTATCATAACATCTGCTTAAATCCTCTTGCAATTTCATCTGATACCCTTTATGATAAATAGAAGAATTAGGTACTCGCCTGGGGAACGGAGGGATACTTTTGGCTTCAGAGATTATAGTTGACCATCAGCAGAAAGCATTCGAGCTGTTGAAGTTAGATGCTGAGAAGATTTTGAAGCTGATCCGAGTACAAATGGATAACTTAACGATGCCTCAATGTCCTCTGTATGAAGAGGTCTTGGATACTCAGATGTTCGGACTGTCGAGGGAAATCGATTTTGCTGTCCGCCTGGGATTAGTTGACGAAAACGACGGCAAAGAGCTGTTGGACAGACTTGAAAGAGAACTGTCTGCTTTGCATGACGCGTTTACAGGAAAATAAATGATCAAACTCAAACTATTCAACGGTTTGGGTTTTTTTATAACCGTAAACCGTTTTTTTGCATCTTCTTTTCGTAAGACGGTCTCTTAATCTGCATTTCATCCGAAAAACTATAAAGAAACTGCGTAAATTGTTTATGAATTATAGTAAAATATAATACGCAATAGGTATTAAACGTAAGCTTTAAGCAGGAAAGAGGATGTTATGTTTAAAAGAATGTTAAAATCTTACGATTATTCATTGATATGCGCTATCATTCTGCTGTGCAGTTTCGGATTGGTAATGGTATACAGCTCAAGCATGATTACCGCCGTTATGCGTTACGGCGTGAGCAGCGACTATTTCTTTAAACGGCAGCTGTTCGCCGTCATCGCGGGGTTTGTGCTGTTTATTATCGCGGCCGTTTTTCCGTACAAAGTGTTCGCACATCAAAAGATTCAGAAAATCATACTGCTTGCGTCAGTGGCTGCGCTTTGCGCGCTGTTTGTTTTCGGACATGTTGCCGGAAATGCGCAAAGCTGGTTTAAAATCGGCGGAATGGCCATTCAGCCGGGGGAATTTGTCAAGCTGACCCTGATACTGTATCTTGCCGCGGTGTACGCAAAGAAACAAAGCTACATCGATCAGCTTTTGACGGGGGTTGCGCCGCCGGTGATCGTCACCGTAGTCATTTGTGCGCTTATCGCTATTCAGCCCGACTTCGGAACGGCGATGATTATCGGTCTGATCGCGTTTTGCGTCATTATGTGTTCGGGATTCAGCGGAAGGACCCTGCTCAGGCTGGTTCTCATGGCGGGAATCGTATTACTCCTTATCAGCCCGATCATTTATCTGAAATGGGACGATATTTTGACACCCGGGCGTATGAGCCGGTTTGAAAGCCTTGAAAATCCATTTAAATACGCCAGCACATCAGGTCTGCAGATTATAAATTCGTATTATGCGATCGGCTCAGGCGGTTTTTTCGGTCTCGGTCTTGGAGAAAGCATTCAAAAATACGGTTATCTGCCTGAATCGCATACAGACTTTATTATGGCGGTTATTTCAGAGGAGCTCGGCATTTTCGGCGTCCTGTTTGTCATTGTGCTGCTGGCTTTTGTGGTGTTAAAAGGTTTTTATATTGCGAGAAAATGTGAAGATCCGTTCGGAAGCCTTTTGGCAATCGGGATATCCAGCATGATTGCGATTCAGACCTTTATCAATCTCGGCGGTGTCAGCGGTTTAATTCCGATCACAGGTGTTCCGCTGCCGTTTATCAGCTACGGGGGATCATCAATGTTTTTGTTATTGACGAGCGCCGGTATATTGGTGAATGTCAGCATGCATGTCAAGTACTCAGAAAAGAAGAAAAAGAGGGAGCCCGTTCCGTCTAAAGGGGTAAAAAGACGGCAGACGGAAAAATCTGTGTATCTCTAAAAAACAAGTGTATACACAGGGCGGATATTCCTTTATTATAAACTACATATTTATTAGGCCAAGGGGGAGAAAAGTTTGTCACAACAATCCATCCAAAAAGTGTTAGTAGCAAACAGGGGAGAAATTGCGATCCGGATTTTCCGGGCGTGCACAGAATTGAACATCAGAACGGTAGCCGTTTATTCAAAAGAAGATTCGGGCTCCTATCATCGCTATAAAGCGGATGAAGCTTATCTTGTGGGCGAAGGCAAAAAACCGATTGACGCGTATCTTGATATTGAAGGGATTATTGAGATCGCAAAAAGAAACGGCGTTGATGCCATTCATCCGGGCTACGGATTTCTCTCTGAAAATATCCAATTTGCGAGACGCTGTGAAGAAGAGGACATCGTATTCATCGGACCGACGTCAGCGCATTTGGATATGTTCGGAGATAAGGTAAAGGCGAGGGAGCAGGCGGAAAAAGCCGGTATCCCCGTTATTCCGGGGAGTGACGGACCGGCTGAAACATTAAAAGATGTCGAACAATTCGCAAAAGTCCACGGATTTCCGTTTATTATTAAAGCATCGCTCGGAGGCGGAGGCCGCGGCATGAGAATCGTCCGAAGCGAAAGCGAATTGAAAGAATCGTTTGAGCGGGCCAAATCAGAAGCGAAAGCCGCATTCGGAAATGATGAAGTGTATGTTGAAAAACTGATCGAAAATCCTAAGCATATTGAAGTTCAGGTGATCGGAGATAAAGAAGGCAATGTCGTCCATCTGTATGAGCGGGACTGTTCCGTTCAGAGACGCCATCAAAAGGTCATTGAAGTGGCGCCGAGTGTATCTTTGCAGCCTGAATTAAGGGACGAAATCTGTGAAGCGGCTGTGGCGCTTGCGAAAAATGTCGGCTATATCAACGCGGGGACCGTGGAATTTCTCGTAGCGGGCGGTGAATTTTACTTTATTGAAGTGAACCCGCGCGTACAAGTGGAGCATACGATTACGGAAATGATAACGGGGGTTGATATCGTTCAGACGCAGATTCTCGTCGCGCAGGGCCACGGACTGCACAGCCGCGCTGTCAATATCCCAGAGCAGAAAGACATTTTTACAAACGGGTATGCGATACAATCACGTGTGACCACTGAAGATCCGCTGAATGACTTTATGCCTGACACGGGTAAAATTATGGCTTACCGCTCAGGCGGCGGTTTCGGCGTCCGCCTTGATACGGGAAACAGCTTCCAGGGCGCCGTCATCACGCCTTATTATGATTCACTGCTCGTCAAGCTGTCGACATGGGCGCTGACGTTTGAACAGGCATCAGCGAAAATGGTCCGCAACCTGCAGGAATTCAGGATCAGGGGCATTAAGACCAATATTCCGTTTCTTGAAAACGTGGCAAAGCATGAAAAATTCCTGACGGGCCAATACGACACATCGTTTATCGACACAACGCCTGAGCTGTTTGTTTTCCCAAAACAGAAGGACCGCGGAACAAAAATGCTTTCCTATATCGGCAATGTCACGGTGAACGGTTTTCCGGGAATCGGGAAAAAAGAAAAACCTGCATTTGATAAGCCTCAGACCGTTACGTTAGATATCGGGGAAAAGCCGGCAAGCGGTACGAAACAGATCCTTGATGAAAGAGGCGCCGAGGGGCTTGCAGACTGGGTGAAAGAGCAAAAATCCGTGCTCCTGACCGATACAACGTTCAGGGATGCCCATCAGTCCCTGCTCGCAACACGGATCAGATCCAATGATTTAAAAAAAATCGCGAATCCTACGGCTGCCCTGTGGCCTGAACTGTTCAGCCTTGAAATGTGGGGAGGCGCGACATTTGATGTAGCGTACCGTTTCTTAAAAGAAGACCCTTGGAAACGCCTTGAAGATCTCCGTAAGGAAGTGCCGAACACATTGTTCCAGATGCTCCTTCGTTCATCAAATGCCGTCGGTTATACAAACTATCCCGACAATGTCATCCAAAAATTTGTCCGGCAGTCAGCGGAGTCCGGTATCGACGTATTCCGGATCTTTGACAGCCTGAACTGGGTAAAAGGGATGACGCTGGCCATCGATGCCGTCCGTGAAACCGGAAAAGTGGCGGAGGCTGCGATTTGTTACACGGGAGATATTCTTGATAAGACCCGGACGAAATATGATTTGCAATATTATCTTTCTATGGCGAAAGAGCTTGAGGCGTCTGGTGCGCACATTCTCGGCATTAAAGACATGGCCGGTCTTTTGAAACCTCAAGCCGCATACGAACTTGTCTCAGCGCTGAAGGAAACGATTGATATTCCCGTTCATCTTCACACGCATGATACGAGCGGCAATGGCGTCTTTCTCTATGCCAAAGCTGTTGAAGCGGGTGTGGACATCGTGGATGTCGCCGTCAGCTCAATGGCGGGTCTGACTTCACAGCCGAGCGCAAGCGGATTTTATCATGCGCTTGAAGGAAACAGCCGCCGTCCTGAAATGGATGTCCGGCAGGTGGAAAGACTGTCACAATATTGGGAATCCGTCCGTCAATATTACAGTGAATTTGAAAGCGGGATGAAGTCTCCGCATACTGAGATTTATAATCATGAAATGCCGGGCGGCCAGTACAGCAATCTGCAGCAGCAGGCAAAAGGAGTCGGCCTGGGCGATCGTTGGAATGAGGTGAAAGACATGTACAGCGTCGTCAACCGCATGTTCGGCGACGTCGTGAAAGTAACACCTTCCTCCAAAGTCGTCGGAGATATGGCGCTTTACATGGTGCAAAACAATTTAACAGAACAAGATGTTTATGATAAAGGCGAAACGCTTGATTTTCCGGATTCAGTCGTTGAGCTCTTTAAAGGGCAGATCGGTCAGCCGCACGGCGGATTTCCGGAAAAACTGCAAAAGCTCGTTCTGAAAGGACAGACGCCGATCACGGTAAGACCGGGTGAGCTGCTTGAACCGGTATCTTTTGAAGGCATTAAAGAAGAATGGAAAGAAACGCATCAGATGGAATTGAGTGATCAGGACGCAATCGCGTATGCTCTTTATCCGAAAGTATTTACTGAATATGTTAAAACGGCTGAACGCTTCGGTGATATTTCCGTATTGGACACACCGACTTTCTTCTACGGCATGACACTCGGTGAAGAAATCGAAGTGGAAATCGAGCGCGGAAAAACGCTGATCGTGAAGCTTGTATCTATCGGTGAACCGCAGCCAGATGCGACACGTGTCGTTTATTTCGAATTGAACGGCCAGCCGCGCGAAGTGGTCATTAAAGATGAAAGCATTAAATCGTCCGTACAGGAAAAATTAAAAGCAGATCGGACAAACCCAAGCCACATTGCGGCATCCATGCCGGGAACGGTTATTAAATTGTTAACGGAAACCGGGGCAAAGGTGAATAAAGGCGATCATCTGATGATTAATGAAGCGATGAAAATGGAGACGACGGTACAGGCGCCGTTCTCCGGGACAATACAGCAGATTCATGTGAAAAACGGTGAACCGATTCAGACAGGCGATTTACTGATTGAAATTGAAAAAGCGTAAAAAATAAACATAAAAAACCTGATCCGCCCCGTGTGCGATCAGGTTTTTTATATGTAAAAAGGCCGAAGCTCTGATGCTTCGGCCTTTTCATGTGCCTCAGATGTTCCGCTGTTTTGATTCATAGCGGAAGCGGGCGATTAATAATAAGAAATAGCATAAGACGCCGAACAGGCCGGCAATAAAGAGCGAATGGGCAAGTGCAAAGCCGGTGGCCATTTCTGAATAAACAACCATGATTCCGGAGAGCGCCTGTAATACAACAAAGGCAAGAGCCGCTATCCAGCCCCCAAGAATCTGTTTTTGGTCTTTGTAGGAGCGCACCGCATGCGCAAAAGCGACAAGAATCCATACGAACAGAAGCAGCGCTGCCGTTCTGTGGCCCATCTGCACCCACTCCTGAAAATGAGACGGAAACCCGTGGTTCAGCCTGCTGCAAAGCGGAACGTCAGGACAGGCAAGGCTTGATTTCGTATGGCGGACGTAAGCCCCCGTATAAACGACGATATACGTGTAAATCGAAAGGCCGATCATATGAAACTGCATTTTCCTGCCGATTCTGAGCGGCTTGACGAGCTTTTTGTCTGATTTATCAGCTTCAAATATGAGCAGCGTCAAAATCAGAACAGAAGCGAAAGAAATCAGCGATATACCGAAATGAAGCGCCATAACGAGCGCATTTGATCCGAAAACAACCGCTAATGCGCCGAGAAGCGCCTGTAAAAATAAAAAGATAATGGACATAATGGCGAGAAAGGTTGTTTCACGGAAAACAGGCGTGACTTTTCTCCATGCCCAAAAAGCGAGACTCAGCACGAGAACGATTGAGACACCGCTTGCGAGTCTGTGGCTCCATTCAATGATAGAAGCGGCGTTAAGCTCCGGGAAAAACCGGCCGTGGCAAAGCGGCCACTGCCTTCCGCATCCGAGACCCGATCCTGTTTTTGTGACAAGAGCGCCGCCGATCAGCACGACGAGCATAACGAACGTCGTCAGCACGCCGAGCGCTTTCAAAGCTTTATTCATTTTACATTCACCTTCTTAACAAACTGGACAAAATGATATACGTACCAAGTGTAAGCGAATATGTGTTTTGTGGCAATTCTCAATTCTGTTTGTTCACAAAAATATAATAGAATCAGGACTTCTTAGATAATGGGGTTGATTATTCCAGATGGGTCTGATAGAAATAAAGTAACCGCTTTATTATGAAGCCGGCGGATTTGGTAAAATTCATAAAAAGTTCACAAATAAATTCCTGTTTCTCGTTTAATATTTAAGAGGATGTTTTTTTACAGGTCATTATCTTGTATGATAGAGTTGCAGGTCTTAAAAAACCTGCTTTAGGTTTGTAAGGGAGGTTTACGTTATGGCTAATTCCAGAATTTTAAACGATACAGCTATAGACGGACAGATTGAAGAGACGACGGCATGGAAGGATTTCCTTTCGCTTATCAAAATAGGAATCGTCAATTCGAATTTAATTACGACTTTTACCGGCATGTGGCTTGCGTTACATATATCCGGTCTGAGTTTTTTAGGCAATTTAAACACCGTGCTTCTTACATTAATAGGATCTTCTTTGATCATCGCCGGTTCTTGTGCGGTTAACAACTATTACGACCGTGATATTGATCATTTAATGGAACGCACGAAAGTAAGACCGACGGTAACCGGAAAGATTCAGCCGAATCAAGCGCTGTGGTCAGGAATTTTACTCATTGCTTTAGGACTTATCATGCTTTTGATGACCACCGTGATGGCAGCAGTCATCGGTTTTATCGGCGTGTTTACGTACGTTGTTCTTTATACAATGTGGACGAAACGCCGTTATACGATTAATACGGTTGTCGGAAGTGTATCAGGCGCCGTGCCGCCGTTAATCGGCTGGACAGCGGTTGAAGGGCACATCGGTGTTGTCGCGTGGGTTTTATTCATGATTTTATTCATCTGGCAGATTCCGCACTTTTTAGCGCTTGCGATTAAAAAGACGGAAGATTACAGAGCAGCGAATATTCCGATGCTTCCGGTAGTGCACGGCTTTGAAGTGACGAAAAGACAGATTATCGTCTGGGTCGCATGCCTGCTGCCGCTTCCGTTTTTCCTCGGCAGTCTCGGTCTTCCGATCGTCATTCTCGGCACTTTGCTGAATGTCGGATGGCTTGTTCTCGGACTGATGGGATTCCGCATGAAAAACATCATGAAGTGGGCAACCCTTATGTTTGTCTATTCGCTTAACTACATGACCATTTATTTTGTAGCGATGGTGGTCTTCACGCTGTTTTAATTGAATAATGAGCTTGTTTGATCGCCAAAACAAACAATGA
This sequence comes from Bacillus sp. R45, assembly GCF_021729365.1. Taxonomy (NCBI): domain Bacteria; kingdom Bacillati; phylum Bacillota; class Bacilli; order Caryophanales; family Bacillaceae; genus Bacillus; species Bacillus sp. R45. The sequence continues at coordinate 1,452,670 of NZ_CP091421.1, forward strand.
CAACTAGTAAACGCCGCCTTGACCTTTTGTTTAATCAGGCGGCTTTGCTTTTATACATAGATGGAATTTTAAGTAAAAAATCTCATATTTTAAGAAATGAGGAAATGAAGTATTTCGGCTGGAAGCAGATTTACTGCTTGTGCATCTCGTACTGATTCAAAAAAGGGGTTGGGTGAAATGTTAAAGCGTTGGCGTCTTTTATCATTATTAGCCTTAGTGCCGCTTTTATTGAGCGGCTGTGGAAAACCGTTTCTGTCCACACTCAAGCCTGCCGGCGAAGTGGCTGATAAACAATATGATCTGACGGTGCTCAGCACACTTATCATGGTTGTCGTCGTTGCGGTCGTAGCAGTTATTTTCTTTTACGTCATTGTGAGATTCAGACGGTCGCGTATAGGGGAAGACACGATACCGAAACAGGTGGAGGGGAACCGTTTTTTAGAAATCACCTGGACCGTTATTCCGATCCTGCTTCTGATTATTCTTGTCATTCCGGTTGTCATCGATACATTGGCACTGGCGGATACGTCGCCGATGGATAAGAAAAACCGTAAAGCAGAGGATGCGCTCGTGATTAATGTAAGGGCGAATTTATACTGGTGGGAATTCGAGTATCCCGATTACGGGTTTGTGACAAGTCAGGAGCTGATCGTTCCCACAGATGAACGCGTCTATTTCAAGCTGAAGTCCTCAGATGTGAAACACTCTTTCTGGATTCCGTCAGCCGGGGGAAAAATCGATACGAATACGGATAATGACAACACTTTCTTTCTGACCTTCGATTCTAAACGCAGCAAAGAAGCGGGAGAATATTTCTTCGGTAAATGCGCGGAGCTGTGCGGACCTTCACATGCGCTGATGGATTTCAAAGTGAAACCGCTGCCGTCAAAAGAATTTAAACAATGGACGAAAGCGATGAAAAATTATAAGCATACAACAGATTCCGGTTTAGCAGCACAAGGAGAAGAGCTGTTTAAGGAAAAAAACTGCCTGAGCTGTCATGCGGTTGAGCCCAATGATAAACGGGCTGAAGCGGCAAGAACGGCTCCGAACCTCGCTACCTTCGGTGAACGGGTCAAAGTGGCCGGCATTAAGGATGCGAATAAAGAGAATATAAAAGCCTGGCTGAAAAATCCGGACAGCATTAAACCGGGCAATAAAATGACAGGCACTTATCCGAAGCTCTCGGACGCTGAAACGGATGCGCTGTATGAATATTTAAAAGGGCTGAAAGCGGAGAACAAGTGAGGACAGGGAAATATCAGGGGGGAGGTCGCAAATGATGAATACGCTTACAGGACAGCAAAGAAAAAGCTCTTTGCTTTGGGATTATTTGACGACGGTTGACCATAAAAAAATCGCGATTTTATATATGATCGCCGGGGGATTTTTCTTCGTCGTCGGCGGACTTGAGGCCATGCTTATCAGGATTCAGCTCTTGAGGCCGGGGAACGATTTTATGGGTGCTCAGCAGTTTAATGAAATTATGACGATGCACGGCACGACAATGATCTTCCTGGCGGCGATGCCGCTGTTATTCGGGCTGATGAACGCGGTTGTGCCGCTGCAGATCGGGGCGCGTGACGTATCATTCCCATTTTTGAATGCGCTCGGATTTTGGCTGTTTTTCTTCGGAGGCATCTTTTTGAATCTGAGCTGGTTTTTAGGGGGCGCTCCTGATGCAGGCTGGACGTCGTACGCGTCGCTTGCGCTGAATTCGAAAGGGCACGGCATAGACTTTTTCGTGCTCGGCCTGCAAATATCAGGCTTAGGTACGCTCATTGCGGGGATCAATTTTCTCGCCACGATTATTAATATGAGGGCGCCGGGTTTGACGTATATGAGACTGCCGCTGTTTACGTGGACGACATTTGTGGCGTCGGCACTCATTTTATTCGCATTTCCTCCGCTCACCGTCGGTTTGGCGCTGATGATGCTGGATCGTTTGTTCGGAACGAATTTCTTTAATCCTGAATTGGGCGGCAATACGATTATCTGGGAGCATCTGTTTTGGATTTTCGGGCATCCGGAAGTATACATTTTAATTCTTCCCGCCTTTGGGATTTTTTCAGAAATCATTCCCGTATTTGCGAGGAAACGTCTGTTCGGTTATTCGTCTATGGTCTTTGCGATCGTGCTGATCGGCTTTCTCGGGTTCATGGTATGGGTTCACCACATGTTTACAACGGGACTCGGACCGATCGCTAATGCGATATTTGCGGTTGCGACGATGGCGATCGCGGTGCCTACCGGCATTAAAATTTTCAACTGGCTTTTGACCATCTGGGGAGGAAACGTCAAATTCACGACGCCTATGCTGTATGCCGTCGCCTTTATTCCTTCTTTCGTACTCGGAGGAGTCACGGGTGTCATGCTGGCGGCCGCAGCGGCAGATTATCAGTTCCACGATACGTATTTTGTCGTAGCGCATTTCCACTACGTCATTATCGGCGGCGTTGTGTTCGGCATCCTGGCGGGCGTGCATTTCTGGTGGCCGAAAATGTTCGGGAAGGTGCTTCATGAAACGATGGGGAAAATTTCGTTCGTCTTATTTTTTATCGGGTTTCATCTTACCTTCTTCATTCAGCATTTTCTCGGCTTGATGGGAATGCCGCGCCGCGTTTACACATATCTGCCCGGCCAGGGGCTTGATACCGGCAACCTGATCAGTTCAATCGGCGCGTTTTTCATGGCAGGCGCGGCCGCTTTACTCGTCGTCAATATTATTTATACCTCAATAAAGGGGAAATACGTCGGGAACGACCCGTGGCTGGACGGTCGTACGCTTGAATGGGCGGTCTCTTCGCCGCCGCCGGAATATAATTTTAAACAGCTTCCGTTTGTCCGGGGACTTGACCCGCTGTGGATTGAAAAGCAGGCCGGAAATGAAGGGATGGCGCCTGCAGAGCCTGTAGAGGACATTCATATGCCGAACGGCTCCATCATGCCGTTTATCATATCTTTCGGGCTGTTTGTCGCAGCGTTCGGGTTTTTATACCACTCCGATTATTCATGGGGGCTTCCGGTTATCTTCATAGGGCTCGGCATCACATTCTTTACCATGCTGCTTCGCTCTGTGGTCGATGATTACGGCTATCATATTCACAAAGAAGATCTGCCGAATGATGATAAAGGGGTGAAGGCGTAATGCAGCTGCAGGAAAAAATGACGGCTGAAACCTTTCCGGCTTCTCCTGAAAAAGCAACGCTGGAGGGGAAAAATAAGTTTTTGGGATTTTGGCTGTTTCTCGGCGGCGAAACGGTTCTGTTCGCCTCGCTATTTGCGACATTCCTTGCTTTACGGGAATCTAAAGCCGGAGGGCCGTCAACGGCTGAGATGTTTGAGCTGCCGATCGTGTTTATCGCGACGATGCTTCTTTTGACGAGCAGCTTAACGAGTGTGTATGCGATGTATCATATGAAAAATTTCTCCTTTAAAAAAATGCAGGTGTGGCTTCTGGTTACCGTATTATTGGGAGCGGGATTTTTAGGGGTTGAAATCTATGAATTTATGCATTACACTCACGAGTTCGGATTTACCATTACAAGCTCTGCGCTCGGCTCAGCGTTTTACACGCTCGTCGGCACACACGGAGCACACGTGGCGTTCGGGCTGTTGTGGATCAGCGCGCTCATGATCCGGAATGCGAAAAGAGGGCTCAGCCTTTATAATGCGCCGAAATATTATGTGGCCAGCTTATATTGGCATTTTATCGATGTCGTGTGGGTCTTTATCTTTACCGTTGTATATTTGATGGGGATGGTGGGATAACGATGGACGATAACAAAAACAGAGAGACTGTCAGTACGGATCTTGAATATCGGAGAAGGAAAAATGCCGAGGAGATGAAATATCAGGTCATCTCCTTCGGCTTGATGATCGGCCTTACGCTTGTCGCGTTTTTGACGGTGGCTGCAGACGGCATTGCCGGATGGTTTACGATGCCGTTTCTGATCCTGCTTGCGGTCATTCAGGTCATCTTTCAGCTGTTTTACTTTATGCATATGAGCCAGAAGGGGCATGAAGCGCCGTCATTATTTCTGTATTCGGGAATATTTGTCGCGTTTATCACCGTGCTTGCATTTGTCACGATTATTTGGTGGTAATCGGGGCGGCGGGGAGTGAGAGATTTGATTAAGTTGGAAATGTTCGGGTTTCGCGCAATGTGGAGCCCGTATCTGTTTTGTATAACTGCCGTGATAACAGGTGTTTACTTTTACTGGTGCAGCCGGCATAAAGGACGTGTGGCCGTTAAGGAGAAGGTGCTGTTTGTGCTTTCCGCGCTATTTTTTTACGCGGCTGCGGGAAGTCCGGTTGATTTATTGGGCCATGTGATGTTCAGCGCCCATATGGCGCAGATGGCGGTTCTGTTTTTAGTCGTACCGCCGCTGTTGATCTCCGGAATTCCCGGCTGGGCATGGAAAAAACTGATCTTCCGTCCTGTCGTAAAGCCGCTGTTTTCGTTTTTTTCAATGCCGCTTATCGCTTTAGTGCTGTTTAACGGTATTTTTTCGCTGTATCACATCCCGTTTATATTTGATTTCGTCAAAACGGATTCGCTGTATCACACGCTGATGAACGGACTCATCTTTGTAACGGCGTTTTTTATGTGGTGGCCGCTTGTGCATAAGGTGGACGGTCTGCCCCGTCTCAGCGGTTTAATGAAGCTGGGGTATATTATGGCGGACGGGATTTTGTTAACGCCGGCCTGCGCGCTCATTATGTTCAGCGGGGCGCCCATGTATGCCACGTATACAGATCCGGCGGCTTGGGCCGAAGCAATGAAGCTTTGCGTTCCTTTAGATTTGCTGGAGGAGATCCCTTTATCCGGGCCGGAGATGTTTAACACGCTACCTCCTCTGGAAGATCAGCAGCTTGGGGCAGTGCTGATGAAAATCATTCAAGAGGCGGTCTACGGAATATATTTGGCTGTCATCTTTTTTCAGTGGGTCAGAACGGAACGGGAAAAAGATACGCTGTCAGAGCCGCCGTATATCGAGCATACCGTCTCATAAAAAAAGTACAGCAGAATATGCTGTACTTTTTTATTACATTTGCACTGTTTTTAATGACTCTTCCAATTCAAGCAGTAAAGCTTTGCTTTCAGCGACGACATGTTCCGGAAATTCTTCAGCGCTGCCGTATTCTACGCCGTGCGGATAATAATGCTTTCCTAAAAGAGGGGCCTTCAGCTGAATCACGGCCCGTCTGCCGCCGACATCGCCCTCTTTTGCCGTTCCTTGAATCCGCAGATAAAATGTCCCCTCAGGTACTGAAAACTTTTTGTCGTAAGTCACTCTTTCATAATCCCATTGTCCAGCCAGAATGAGCCCTTTGCCTTCCATCAGATCGTTCAAGCGGCTGAGCTCCGCTGTTACCCCTTCAAGACCGCTGTTTTCAAACTTCAAACCTTCCCCCTCCTTTTAAAAATGCCCTTTCCTGACAATCATAGTATGAAAGCGTTACACTTTCAATGATTCATACGGTGAAAGTATGCAAAAACAAAAATTTGACGACAATAGTAGCAGAAAAAAGGAGGAATTCCGCAATGACAAAGATCAATAAGCTCATGACGTCAGACTTGCAATATTGTACAGTATTAGATAATGTATATGAAGCTGCGGTGAAGATGAAAGACGCGGATGTCGGCGCCATTCCGATAGTGGATGAAGACGGCGCCACACTTGTCGGGATCGTGACAGACAGAGATCTCGTATTACGGGGAATTGCTTCAAAAAAGCCGAACTCGCAAAAAATAACCGACGCAATGACAGAGCGGGTTATCAGTGCAGAAGAAGACGCCTCTGTGGAGGAGGTGCTCCATTTGATGGCTGAACATCAGCTCAGAAGAATTCCCGTCACAAGGGATAAAAAACTGGTCGGCATTGTTACGCTCGGCGATCTTTCGTTGGCCGAGCAATCAAATGAGCAAGCAGGCCGGGCGCTGTCTGACATTTCTGAAGACGGAGGTCCGGAGGGGTTTATCCATTAAACATAAATCACGGACGATGCAAATAGGCTGTACTGTATAAGAGTACACAAAAACAGAACGGTTTGATGATATGGGGGTGAGAGGTTGAAAAATATTGCAAGGGCTCTCGTTATCCTTTTGCTTATTTACGGAGCGTATGTTCTGTTTATACAATATGGATCGGCTCCTCAGAAAAAGACCAATCAGGAGGAGCCTCAGGTTTCCAATGAAGAAGAGAGCGGAAAACGGCTGAAAATGCCGTCATCCGGACTGCTTTCTCTCATGGGGAAATCTGCCGCCGATGTGAAAAAGAAACTTGGGGAACCGTCCCGGAAAGATCCTTCTGCCTACGATTACGAGTGGTGGGTGTACAACCAGGGGAAAGACCAATACGTACAAGTCGGTATTTTGAATGATAAAGCCGTGACTTTATACGCTTCGGGAAGCGGCATCAACGCAAAACCGTTTAAGATCGGCGAATCGACGGGCGAAGTTTTTAAAACGACGCAGGTTTCTCCTTTTGTCAATGTGACTGACAAGGGAAACACGTATCGGTTTGAGTTTTCCGAAGAAGATATCAATACCCGTCCCACCGTCAAGATAGGCGGAATGTATGTTCAGCTGTACATGGACAAATTTGACGGGAATCTGTCAAGCATCAGGGCTTTTGATGCGGAAACGCTGGTGAAACAAAGGCCGTATGAGGTCATGTACAGGGGAAAGCTGACAGAACCCGATCCAGTTTCTGATAAAAAATGGAGCGACATTGAACGAGCGAGTGAACAGCAGATTCTCGACATTACAAATGTCATCCGCGTGAAACACGGACTGGCAAGGCTGAAATGGGACGAAGGCGCCGCGAAAGTGGCATTCGGCCACAGCAAGGACATGAAGGATAACAAGTATTTCTCTCACGTCTCAAAGAAATACGGGACTCTGAAGGACCGCTTGGAAAAAGGCGATGTGAAATACCGGGAGGCCGGTGAAAATATTGCCTACAACTATGTGGACGGTCCTGCAGCCGTGGAGGGCTGGCTGAACAGCGAAGGCCACAGGAAGGCGCTGTTAAGCCCGGATTATACGCACCTCGGTGTCGGCGTGGACCGGAAGTATTATACGCAAAACTTCATTAAGCCTTGGCAGTAAAAAACCGCAGAGGGGCGCGTCCCCCGCGGTTTTTTTATGTTTTTTCGCGAGCGGCGCTCCTGCTGAAAAAAATATACCTGCTTTTTTTCGCAATTTAGGCGAACATTAAGGCGCATGAACCGATACATTATAGCAGGCAAAACTTTTCGGAGGGGGTGAGAATTGTGGCGAATCAGCAATCACGGCAATCAATCGATGATTTTAAACAATTCGTAAAAAAGCATCCCAAACTGATCCAAAATGTTCGCAAGGAACAAAGAAGCTGGCAGGAAGTCTATGAAAACTGGGTTCTCCTGGGCGAGGATGATTCGATGTGGGATCCTTTTAAAGACGAGGCCGTTCAGCCTTCTTCCGACGCGGAAACCAAACAGGAACCAGCTGAAAAGAACGATTTCGTTTCAAAAATGGTCACTGCCGTCAAAAAGATGGATATCAACCAAATGAATGAGCAGATCAATAAAATGAGCCAGTCCATTTCATCATTGCAAAGCCTTTTAAGCCAATTTTCGGGGAGCAGCACGAAGCAGCCCCGGCAAGGCTCCGGACAACATCCTTTTTCATTCAGAAAGGATTAAAGAAGGGGATCGTGTATGCGAAAAGAGGTTCAGGAATTCATATCCGCAGATGAGGAACGGAAACGGTTTATACGGCAGCGTCCCGTCTGGTACCGCAGACTTGCGAGAAAACCGGACGATCTCAATTCCTTTCAGCTTGACATGATGAATTTTTATGAAAAGACGATACCGCATCGGGTAAGTCAATTCTCAAACGGGATTCAAATGGCGCAGATGATGATGCAGATGGTACACGCCATGCGTTCGCAGGATTAAAAAGCGTTTAAACGCCGCATTTTCCAATTGGGTGGTTTCATGGTAAACTAGCAACTGGAGGTGCGTATTTATGTATGCAACAATTGAGTCCGTCAAGCTTCAAAGTGAAGCGGAGCAGCTTGCCGGCATGATTCTGCAGTCTGAGACGGCTGAAAATTACCGCGATTGTTACAAGCGTCTCCGTGAAGATGAAGAGGCAGGGCGGATCATTCGTTCTTTTATGAGCGTTAAAGAGCAGTATGAGGATGTGCAGCGCTTTGGCAAATACCATCCTGATTATAGAGAGATTTCCCGCAAAATGAGAGAAATGAAGCGGGAGCTCGATTTAAACGATAAGGTGGCCGAATTTAAAAAAGCGGAGACTGAGCTTCAGTCGCTGCTTGACGAGATCAGCATTGAACTCGGAACGGCCGTCTCGGAGCATGTAAAAGTGCCGACGGGGAATCCTTATTTTGACGGCCTGTCATCCTGCGGCGGCGGCTGCGGTTCCGGCGGCGGCTGCGGATGCAAAGTTTCCTGACGAGACGGCCGTCTCGTCTTTTACATAAAATGAACAGAAAGTCAGGCGGGTGATCATGATGGAAAATAAGCGCCAAGGCATAATCGTATATCTGCATTCTTTAAAACACAGCAAAATGCTGAGAAAATTCGGCAACGTTCATTATGTTTCCAAGCGGCTGAAATACGTTGTGCTGTATTGCGATATGGACCTGATCGATAAAACAATGGAAAAGATTTCTTCTTATTCTTATGTGAAGAAGGTAGAGCCTTCTTATAAACCTTTTTTAAAGCTGGAATTTGAATCAAAGCTTGATAAAGCGAAAGAGTACGATTATAAAGTCGGTATATAAAAAAATCCCCGCAGATACCTGCGGGGTCCTTCTATTCCTTAACAAGTTAAGGAGAAGGAAAAGGGAGAGGAGAAACCGGAGGAAGAACTTATGGGGAAACGTAAGTCTTCTCCGCGGTTGGCAACAACATCATTCATTGATGCTGTTACATGTAGTCTTGACAGGAATGTGAATATGTATACACGTTTTTCACGTTCATTGTTTGAAAGAATGCTTTATGATAAGATAGGGATTGTTTTTATACATAACGGCTCAGCCGATGAGAAACATCAAAGTTTTCAGAAAAAGTGGTGTGAATAATGAGAGTAATTTCCGGTTCAAGAAAAGGACGAGCCTTAAAGGCGGTGCCGGGCACATCAACAAGGCCGACGACGGATAAAGTAAAAGAGTCTATTTTTAATATGATCGGCCCGTATTTTGACGGAGGAACGGGGCTGGATTTGTTTGCGGGGAGCGGCGGTCTCGGGATTGAAGCGCTGTCGCGCGGATTTGACCGCTGTATCTTTGTGGACCGTGATTTCAAAGCCATCCAAACGGTAAAAGCGAATATCAAAGCGCTCGATCTGCTGTCTTCATCGGAAGTATACCGCAATGATGCAGAGCGGGCCCTCTATGCCGCGGCGAAACGGGAAAAAGGTTTTGACGGAATTTTCTTAGATCCTCCGTATAAGGAACAAAAGCTGAAAGCGCTTATCGAAATGATTGATGAGCAGAACATGCTGAATGAAGACGGTTTTGTCGTAGCCGAGCATGATAAAGCCGTTGTGCTTCCTGAAGCCGTCGGCGCGCTTTCTGTAACAAGAAGGGAAATTTACGGGCTTACAGGAGTGACGATATACCGAAATAGGGGGTAATGATGTGGCAAGTATAGCTGTATGTCCCGGAAGTTTTGATCCCGTCACCTACGGACACCTGGACATTATCAGACGGGGGGCAAACGTATTTGAGCATGTGTACGTATGCGTGCTCAATAATTCTTCTAAGCAGCCGCTGTTTACAGTCGAGGAACGCTGTGAGCTGTTAAGAGAAGTGACAAAAGACATTCCGAATATTACGGTCGAGACGTCACAGGGACTGTTAATCGACTATGCGAAAAAAAAGCGGGCGAAGGCGATTATCAGGGGGCTCAGAGCTGTTTCTGACTTCGAATATGAGATGCAGGGGACTTCCGTCAACCGCGTGCTTGACGAATCAATAGAAACTTTTTTTATGATGACGAACAATCAGTACTCTTTTTTAAGTTCAAGCATCGTAAAAGAAGTCGCAAAATATAACGGGCCTGTTTCAGAGTTTGTTCCTCCGGAAGTTGAACAGGCGCTGAAGCAGAAATTTAAAGGATGAGAAGCGCTGATCGGCGTCTCATCCTTTTTTTGTCCGTGCTGACAGCCTGTAACAATAAATCAATGCGTATACGGCGAGAGCTGTCAGCGTGATGGCGGGCCCGGTTTCAACAAGTGTATTCCATCCGCTGACGGCAGCAGATCCCGCGTCCTGATCGCGGAAAGGGAGGAATACGGACTGGTAAGGTTCGTCCAATGCAAGGTAAAGCGGCTTCCACAGTAAAAGAATAAAGAGTGCAGCATAAATGCCCTGAAGGATACGCGCCGCGAAAAACGGTTTAAAGCGGATATCTGTTTCCGATAAAATGCCGGCTACCTGGGCCTGTACGGAAAGGCCGCTGAAACCGAGAATAAAACTCACAATCATGGCTTTCGGCAGCAAGGCGGCATCAGCTTCACTGACCAGCTTGCTCCCAAGTGTAATTTCAAACATTCCGCTGATAAGAGGGATGTCCAGATTTGCCGGAAGATGAAAAAGGGAAAGCAGCGCGTTTGTAAATACAGAAAGCACATCCATGACTTGTACGATTGATAATAACCGGCTGAAAACCGAAAACAATATAATAAAACCGCCCACCATCAGCAAGGTTTGTACAGAAGAGGTGACGGCGTCGCCCAAAATTTTTCCGAGCGGCCGCTTTTCCGAAAGCCGCGCCTTGTGGAGGGCCAGAAATGCTTCCTTCAGAGAAGGGAGAGCGATCGTCTTTTTACCGGTATACGCCGCTTCTTCTTTCCGTCCGTATGAACGCATCGTCAGGCCGACGGCGATGTTTCCGAGATAGTGAGCCGATGCCAGCAGAATGCCGAGAGACGCGTTATGAAAAAAGCCGACCGCCACGGCAGCGAATATAAATAACGGATTGGATGAATTGGTAAAAGAGACGAGGCGTTCAGCCTCTACTCTGGAGATTTGTTTATCCTGGCGCAGCCGTGCAGTCAGCTTCGCGCCGGCCGGATTGCCTGAAGCCATGCCCATAGCCAGTACAAATCCGCCGACCCCCGGCACTCTGAAAATGGGACGCATAAAGGGTTCGAGTAAAAGGCCGACAAATTTGACAATGCCGAATCCGATTAAAAGCTCAGATAGAATAAAAAACGGAAGCAATGAAGGAAAAACGACCTCCCACCACATGGAAAGACCGGTTTTGGAGGCTTCGAATGAGGCCTGAGGGTGTGAAATAACCGTCGCCGTCAAAAAAATGAAAAACAATGAAATCAAAAATGTATGAAACTTAGACAAATTCATTCTTACCTCCCCGATGCTAAAATTGCACACTGACATTTATATCATGATAAAATATAGAACAGACCTTAAAGGCGGCCGGGCAAGTACCTATTTGTCATCCTGTACTAATATACGAGCATAGGGGTTCAATTTAGACCATAGAATTCATGTATAGGATGTCTATTAGGGGGTTCGTCGCGTTGGCCAAACCTACAATCGGGTTAGCGTTAGGTTCGGGAGGGGCAAGAGGCATCGCTCATCTCGGAGTGTTATCCAGTTTACATAAGCATCAGATTCCAATTGATATGATTGCCGGCAGCAGCATGGGAGCATTAGTCGGGAGCTTTTATGCGGCCGGGCATGACGTGGCTACGATGAAAAAAGTCGCCAAAGCATTTAAGCGGCGGCTGTATGCGGATTATACGATGCCGAGGCTCGGATTTTTAAAAGGAGACCGCATCAGGCAGCTCGTTCATGCCTATACGTACGGCAAGCCGATAGAAGAACTGCGGATCCCGCTCGGCATCGTGGCCTGCGACCTTCAGACCGGCGAAAAACTCGTTTTTACGAAAGGTTCAGTATCCGAAGCCGTCCGCGCGAGCATCAGCATACCGGGCGTTTTCGTCCCGCAAAAAATGAACGGACGTATGTTAGTCGACGGCGCGGTGGTCGACAGAATACCGGTGTCCGCCGTAAAAGACATGGGTGCTGATATCGTCATCGCCTCTGACGTATCCCGGGTGAAAAAAACGGAAAAAGCGGCACATATTTTTGATGTAATCATGCAAAGTATGGATATACTGCAAAATGAATTGGTCCGTCACCAGACCATTGCCGCAGACGTCATGATCCGCCCTTCTCTTGAATCATTCAGCTCAAGTTCTTTTGCCAACATTGATCATATGATCACAGCGGGCGAAGAAGCCGCAGACCGGATGATCGGCCGGATTAAACAAGAAATAGAGAACTGGGAGGGCTAACTCATATGAAAGCAAAACATTTTCGCTGGGTGTTTATCATCCTGATCTTATTAATTGCTGTTACATTTATTAAGCTTCCGTATTACATTACACAGCCGGGAGAAGCATCAGAGCTGAGACCGCTGATTAAGGTGGACGGAGGCTATCCTGAAAAAGGAAGCCTTTCCTTGATGACTGTCAAAGTAGGCCCCGCCAATCCGTATACATATCTTTGGGCGAAAGTGCATCCTTACGATGAAATCGTCCCTGATGAAAGCATAAAAGAAGAGGGCGAATCGGACTCGGATTATATGAAGCGCCAGCTGCAAATGATGAAAAGCTCCCAAGAAAACGCGGTCATTGCCGCTTATCAAAAAGCCGGGAAACAGGTGAAATACTCATTTAACGGGATTTTCGCCAGCTCAGTCGTCTCTGACATGCCGGCAAAAGGAAAAATAGAGGTCGGTGATAAAATCATCAGCGCGGACGGGAAAACATACGAATCCGCTGAAAAGCTGATTGATTATATCAGCAGCAAAAAAGCGGGGGAAAAAGTAACGTTTCACATTGAACGGGACACGAAAGAAAAGACCGTTGACATTGTGCTGAAATCATTCCCGGACGACCCGAAAAGAGCGGGAATCGGCGTCGCGTTATATACGGACCGGAACGTGAAAGTGAAGCCGGATCTCCATTTCAGCATTGAAAATATCGGCGGGCCTTCTGCGGGTCTCATGATGTCTTTAGAAATTTACAACCAGCTGACAAAACCTGACGAAACAAAAGGCTATAATATAGCCGGAACGGGGACAATCGACGTGGACGGCAAGGTCGGACCGATCGGCGGAATCGATCAGAAAGTCGTCGCCGCAGACAAAGCGGGAAAAGATATTTTCTTTGCGCCGAATCAAAACGGAGCTGAAAATTCTGATTACAAAAATGCGGTAAAAACGGCGAAAGCAATCAAGTCCGATATGAAGATCGTCCCTGTCGACACCATGCAGGACGCACTTGACTATTTGGATCAGCTGAAAGTAAAAAGCACCTGATACAGGCAGGTGCTTTTTTTACGCATTCAAAAAACGCTGTTCGTCTTCATCAAAGCGGATCGGCGCTTGTGAAAATTCCTGTTTCTCAAACAATGTGCGTTCAGGTTCTTTTATCGGCAGGCTGTAAACCCGTCCCGCCAGTATGTCCAGATCCAGAGCGGGATGAGAGAAAGAAGAGAGCTTGCTGACGAGAGGTGCGGTAAGCTCTTTTTTCTTTGCCGACAGGTACGCCTGTCCTTTTTTCGTCATTCCGAGAAGACGGATATAAGGAGCGCTTGAAGGCTGTAAGAGCCGATGCATGTCCTCCTTTTTCGTCCGTGTCAGAATGTGCGTGTTCATCCGTTGCAGCCTCGTCCACGTGTATCGTTTTGTTTTCAATCGTTCCATCATTTCGCGATAGGATCGGGCTTGTCTGATGGTGCGCAGAATTCTGTGCTCAAGGCCTTCTTCCACTTCATAGATTCGGCTCAATTCTTCAGCGGACAGAGTGCTGAGGCTGTATTTTACATATGAAAAATAGTCTTCGGTGCTGTGCCATATCCCGTATGAATTTCTGTATGCCTCCAGCTCACGCGCAGACGCTTCCGGGAGAAAGCTCCTTGCGGCCGCCGTTCCTTTTTCTATCAGCGCTTTCCGGATGCTTGTTGCGCTGGCTATCCGGCTGTTATCTCCGGGAAGCTCGGCGTCATGATACTGGGAAGCGATTCTGGCTGTCGTATAAGGCTTCATAGCGGAACCGAAGGCGTGTATCGCTCTAACGTAGTGAAAACCGAGAATATTGTTCGGCTTGGACAAATCGAGCATGTCCCGCCCTCTGAATATGTGTGAAAAAGCTTTTGAGGCGGCGGCCGGATAGCTGAGACCCTTTTTCAGCTCCTCTTTCAGAATCAGGCTGCAGTCATCTTCCTTTCGGCTGAACGCTTCAGACGCTTCAATAAAGGGTTCGATCCGCCCGTTTTCGCTGCCGAAAAACAAGCTGCTGCATCCTAAATGATGAAGAAGCGAAACGCTGCCGCGCGCGAATAATTCCGCTTTTTGTACGGCATACATATAAGGGAGCTCAATGACGATATCCACGCCGTTTTCCAACGCCATTTTTGTCCGGGCCCACTTTGAGACGGCGGCCGGTTCTCCGCGCTGCAAAAAAGGGCCGCTCATCACCGCCGCCGCGACGCTGCTGTCCGTTTTGATTTTTGCTTGTTCCGCATGATAGCGGTGTCCGTTATGAAAGGGATTATATTCAACAACCAGGCCGACTGCTTTCATATTTGTCCCGCCTTTCTTGCTATGTTTTGCTTCGTGTGGTACATTTGCAAATGAAGTGCATATTTTAGTCCGTTTCGTTTAGTGTATGCATAGCCTATCCGGCTGTCAACGATTGCATGACGGCGGCATTATGCTGTAAAGAAAAAATATTGACAAAAACATTCTGAAAAGCTATAATCATGTTTGTTGCTTTCCTGAGGTGATACAAATGAAATGGACGATTTATCAGCTTCATCAAATGGCGAAAAAGAGCTTTGAATTTGATGAAACAGTTGAGTTAAATGAGCTGACAAAATTGAATTCTGACATCCGCCGCATTTCTCCCGTCCGGGTGAAGGGCCGCGCGGAGATTGAATCCAAGCAAGTTTCGTTTGACTTTACGATTTCAGGCGAAATGGTTTTGCCGTGCTCAAGAACTTTAGTTGATGTGCCGTATCCATTTACAATCGCGACAAAAGAACTGTTTAGATTTCATAAGTCGGATGATATAGAAGATGAGGACGTTCATATTGCTGAAGACGATATCGTCGACTTAACTCCGATCGTAAAAGAAGAGATTCTTTTAGAAATTCCTATGCAAGTCTTTTGTGAAACTGAACAAAAAGAAGGAGCCGCTCCCCAAGTGGGGAAGGATTGGCAAGTGATTTCTGAGGAAGACAAGAAAAATCAAATCGACCCCAGACTTGCGGATCTGAAAAAGCTCTTAACACAAGATGATGAATCTTAACTCTTTAAGGAGGTGGGAATAATGGCTGTACCTTTTAGAAGAACTTCTAAAATGAAAAAAAGATTGCGCCGTACACATTTCAAACTAAATGTACCTGGTATGACAGAATGCCCGTCATGCGGAGAGATGAAATTGTCTCACCGTGTATGTAAAGCATGCGGATCATACAACGGCAAAGACATAAATGTTAAAAGCAATTAATGTATGAAGAAAAGCGCGGGAATCTCGGTTCCTGCGCTTTTCTTTTTTTTTTGCCCCTCCGGCCTGCTTCCGCCGAAAAAATTGTGAGCGCCAGTAGTCTATCTAATCTATCAGCGGCATATGTATGAGGTAAATGAGCAAATATGGAGGGAGATACGATTGACGATAACGAGACAAGACGCGTGGACGCAAGATGAAGATTTGCTGCTGGCCGAAGTGGTGCTCAGGCATATTCGGGAAGGCGGGACCCAGCTTTCCGCTTTTGAAGAAGTCGGCAGAGCGCTGACGAGAACGGCTGCCGCCTGCGGGTTCAGATGGAATTCTTATGTCAGAAAACAATATCAGTCAGGGATAGAACTGGCGAAAAAACAGCGGAAGGAATTAAGAAAGCAGATCGGGGTGCATTCCGCCAATCTGCCGGGAACCGTCAAACAGCCTCCGATCCGCAGGGCGGAAGGAGAAAAAGAGCTGTCCATTGATGATGTCATTTTGTTTCTTCAGCAATTTAAAGAGTCGCCGGCCGCAGCGGATGTTCGTCATGAAAAAGAAAAACTCACAGAACAGCTGACCGCGCTGCAAAAAGAAGTCGAGGATCTGCGTGAGGAAAATGAAAGCTTGAGAAACAAGCTGGAGATGACGGAAGAAGATTATAAAGCGTTAATTGACATTATGGACAGAGCGAGAAGGATGGTCAATTCAAAAGAAGACGACAGGAAATCGGCGCAGAGCCTGTAAAATGAACCGGCCTGAGGGCGGCGGCCCGGCCGGTTTTTTATTATGCCGTTTCTCCGGATGTCATTTCACCGTCCATATCGGGATGCCAGATGTAAGGATTTTCTCCTTTATCACGCGCCATATCATATTTAACGGGCTCGAAATTCATCTTATCCCAGAATTCTGCTGATTTCATGCGTGAATTTGTCCTGATCGGCATTCTGAAGGATTTTGCAAAATCAACAAGCGCTTTTCCGTATCCGTTGTTTTGATAGCCCGGAAGAACCTCAAGCTTCCAAAGTTCCAAAAAGTCCTGACGCTGATCAAAATACGGATTCGCGCCTCCGTTTACCTGATATAAACTCATTCTCGCCACTAGTTTATCCCCGAAGTAAATCCCGTAAAAAGGCGAGGTGCTGTCATTTTCAATGATATTATCCTGAAGATCTTCAAGCATCGACAGCTCCTGCATCCCGTATTCCTTAAACCTTTTAAATTCTTCGAGTGTCTTAAAGTTGATGAGCAGGCGCTCTATTTTCAACACAAACTCCCCCTTTGTTGTGTTCTACCATTATTGTAAACGCTTTAATTGAAAATTCCAACTATAATATGCTTGCCTGTCTTTTTGCTCAAAACGAAATTGAAGTAATTTGCGGCGGCTTCTGCTATGATAATATGGAAAAATGCAGATATAGGGTGTGACAGTGTGAAAATCGGAATTATCGGCGGCGGAGCGGTAGGCCTTTTATGTGCTTACTACTTATCGTCCCGCCATCAGGTAACAGTCATTACGCGGCGGACGGAGCAGGCTGATGCGATTAACTCAGGCGGTATACGGCTTTTGAAAGACGGAATAGAATGTACGGCGGCATGCAGATCGCAAACAGGTCTCACTTCCGGATTCGACCTCTTAATCGCAGCCGTTAAACAGCACCAGCTCAGTGCTGTGCTGCGGGATCTTGAGACGGTAAAAGGGACGAATGTGCTGTTTTTGCAAAACGGCATGGGACACATACACGACATTAGAGATTGGCATACGGATCATTCGCTTTATGCCGGCACAGTTGAGCACGGAGCAAAAAAGATATCGGATCATGCCGTTGAACATACGGGAGCAGGAGCCGTAAGATGGAGTGTATTCAGCGCATCCCGGCCGGAAACGCTCAAAAGCATCTTTTCCGGCATGCACCGGGATTTTCCCGTATATGATGAAAACGACTGGTATCGGCTTTTAACGGGAAAACTGATCATCAATGTATGCATCAACCCGTTAACTGCATTGCTGCGCGTGAAAAACGGAGAGCTGTTAAGAAATGACGCTTACAAAAAATATATGAGAAACGTGTT
Source organism: Bacillus sp. R45 (assembly GCF_021729365.1). Classification (NCBI taxonomy): domain Bacteria; kingdom Bacillati; phylum Bacillota; class Bacilli; order Caryophanales; family Bacillaceae; genus Bacillus; species Bacillus sp. R45. The sequence continues at coordinate 1,470,296 of NZ_CP091421.1, forward strand.
TGAAGAAGCGGAGACAATACTTGGCCTCGCCGATAGAGAAAAAGCGTGGAACAAGGTTTGCGAAGTTTGCAGACTGACGGAAAAAAATCATTCTTCCATGCTCGTCGATATCATGGCAGGCAGGCGGACCGAGGCCGATGCGATTATCGGCTACCTTGTAAAAGAAGCGGAAAGCCGCGGATTGCCGGCCGTTCATCTCACGTTTTTACACCGCAGCATAAAAGCGTTAGAAAGAAATTGAAACAAAGTCTTTTGAGGTTTTCCGGTAACATGCTATACTCATTTCGGAAACCTAACTATTTATTGGAGAAAGGAAGTTCCAGACAGATGCAGCTAACTGAACTTTCCATCAAAAGTCAAAATAAGTTTGTGCAGCACTATATAGATGGAGAAAACATGTCTTCATTTTTTGATTATGATATTCATTCAGAGGACGTATGGCAAAAGCGGCTTCATGACTTGTCTTCGCGGCCGTTTGCCAGAGAGGAATTAGCGGATTATTTATCCTCCTATCACGAAAAATTTCATTCCGACGCCATGCAGGCCTCCATCGAAAAACTGAGAGATCCAAAAAGCGCAGCGGTTGTAGGCGGCCAGCAGGCCGGTCTTTTAACGGGGCCTCTTTACACCATACATAAAATTATCTCCATTATCGTACTTGCCAGACAGCAGGAAGAGGCGCTGCAGATTCCTGTCGCTCCGATTTTCTGGGTGGCGGGTGAAGATCACGATCTGGAAGAAATTAATTATGTGCATACGTCAACAGAGAATAAAGGTCCGGTGAAGCGGAAACTGCCGCAGTCGTACTGGAAAAAAACATCGGCGGCTAAAACCGAGCTTGATCAGGAAAAATGCGCGGCTTGGATTGATGAAGTGTTCGCTGCTTTTGAGGAAACGGATCACACAAACACACTCCTTCAAAACGTGAAGCGATGTTTACGCTCATCAGAGACATTCACGGACTTTTTTGAGCTGTTGATCGCCGACTTGTTTCAAGAAGAAGGCCTTATTCTGATGAATTCGGGAGATCCGGGGATTAAAAAGCTGGAAACGGGTATGTTTCAGCAGATTTTAAAACACAATCACGAGCTTGCCAAAGCCGTGTCAGACCAGCAGCGTCTTATGCGGGAAGCCGGTTATCACCCGATTATTGAATCGGACAAAGATCAGGCTAATCTGTTTTACGAACACGAGGGAGAGCGTTTCTTAATTGAAAAAGAAAACGGCGTTTTTGTCATTAAGGAGCTTGACCTGAAGTGGACGAACGACGAGCTTCATACCCATATGGAAGAAAAACCGGAATGTTTCAGCAATAACGTTGTGACAAGGCCGCTTATGCAGGAGTTTCTCATCCCGACTCTGGCGTTTATCGCGGGACCGGGGGAGATCAATTATTGGGGTGAGCTGAAGCAGGCTTTCTCATTAATGGGCTTCCGCATGACGCCGGTAGTGCCGAGACTGAACATTACGATTCTTGAGCGCCATATTGAAAAGAAGCTTTCAGAACGGAATATTCCGCTTCAGGAAGCGATCGAACACGGCACCGGACACCTGAAAGACGCTTATTTTGAAGAGCAGATTCCGGAAGAGTTTTCTTCTGTAATGGAACAGGCGAAGTCGCAGATTGAAGCTGTCCATAAAAGCGCAAGGAACGAAGCGCTGAAGGTCGATTCAAGCCTTGAGCCGCTCTTACAGAAGAATGCCGCCTTCATTCAGGATCAGCTCTTGTTTTTAGAACGGACGGTAACGAAAAGAATTGAAGAAAAAGAAGGTTTTGTGCTGCGTGACTATGAAAGAATCCAAAACAGCATCAGACCGCTCGGCGCTCCGCAGGAACGGATTTGGAATGTAATGTATTATTTGAACCGTTATGGTCCAAAATTCTTCACAACCTTCAAACATCTGCCATTTTCTTTTCAAAACCAACATCAGATTGTCAAACTTTGAAATAAAGTTTTAAAGAACCCTGAATAGTTCAGGGTTTTTTTTTATGTGTAAACAGTGTAAAATGAGGTTGTGGAGAGAAGTGGCGGATAGTGGTGAGTTTAGGGGAGAAAGTGGGGGTCCTTATCATGTTTATGGGTGAATACCAGCATACAATTGATGCAAAGGGCCGCATGATCGTACCCGCAAAATTCAGAGAAGGCCTCGGTGAGCAGTTTGTGCTGACAAGAGGACTTGACCAATGCCTTTTCGGCTATCCGATGAATGAATGGAAGCTGATTGAAGAAAAGCTGAAGGCTCTGCCGCTCACCAAAAAAGACGCCCGCGCATTTACCCGATTCTTTTTTTCCGGTGCGACCGAATGCGAACTGGACAAGCAGGGAAGGGTTAATATTGCGTCATCTCTTCTGAATTACGCAAAACTGGAAAAAGAATGTGTTGTCATCGGGGTTTCCAATCGAATTGAATTGTGGAGTAAGGTAATATGGGAACAATACACAGAAGAGCAAGAAGATTCATTCGCTGAAATTGCTGAAAACATGATTGGATTTGATATATAATGGATCTTCGTGCATCACAACAACAACTGACAATTCAATTCATTCCTGATAAAGGTGGGACCGACACAAATGTTTCAGCATAAGACAGTACTTCTTCGTGAAACCGTCGACGGTTTAAATATCAAACCGGACGGAACCTATGTGGACTGCACCCTTGGTGGCGCCGGGCACAGTACATATTTATTGCAGCAATTATCGGAAAAAGGACGCCTGATCGCCTTTGACCAAGATGACACGGCGCTTGAAAACGCACAGAAAACATTGTCCGAATACAAAGGACAGCTCATTCTGGTAAAAAGCAACTTTCGTTATTTAAAAGAGTGTTTACATGAACACGGCATTACGAGTGTCGACGGAATTTTATTTGATTTAGGAGTATCCTCTCCGCAGCTTGATACACCGGAACGGGGATTCAGTTATCATCATGACGCACCGCTGGACATGAGGATGGACCAGTCGGCCGCCCTTACGGCGAAAGAAGTCGTAAATGAATGGCGGTATGAGGACCTTGTGAGGATTTTCTTTAAATACGGAGAAGAAAAATTCAGCAAGCAGATCGCCCGGAAAATTGAAGAGGCAAGAGAAAAATCGCCTATTCAAACAACCGGCCAACTGGTCGATCTAATAAAGGACGCGATACCGGCTCCGGCAAGAAGAAGCGGAGGTCATCCGGCCAAACGTGTATTCCAAGCCATTCGAATCGCCGTAAACGACGAGCTTCAGGTATTTGAAGAGGCCCTCTTGCAAGCGATAGAGGTGCTGAAGCCGGGCGGAAGGGTGTCTGTGATCACTTTTCACTCGCTGGAAGACAGAATGTGCAAGACGACATTCAAGGAAAAATCATCACTTCCCGAACTGCCTCCGGGTCTTCCCGTGATACCGGAAGAATTTGAACCGGAATTAAAACTGATTACGAGAAAGCCCATTACGGCATCAAAAGAGGAGCTTGAAGAAAATAACCGCGCCCGGTCAGCGAAGCTCCGCATTGCGGAGAAACGAAAATAACGGGCAGCAAATGACAACATTAAAGGAGGTCATCAGCCTATGAGCAACTTAGCTTACCAGCAGGAAAAACAACAACGGCCAGTGATAAGTCCCGAAAAAAAGGTGATTGTCAAAAAGAGGGCTTCCATTACACTCGGGGAAAAGGTGCTGCTCGTCCTGTTTGCCATTGCCGTTCTCTCCACATCAATGTTTATCGTATCAAAGGCATACGCGGCGTACCAATCCAATATTGAGGTGCAAAAACTGGAGGAGAAAGTATCTGAGAAGAATAAGCAGATCGGTGATCTCGAAAAGACGGCTGCTGACTTAAGCCAGCCGCAGCGCCTGATGGATATCGCTAAAAAGCACGGTTTGAATCTGAAAGATAAAAAAGTGAAAAACATACAGGAATGATAACCCATGCCGAAAAAAAATAAGTTTATGAACAGAGGAGCAGCGATACTCAGTATTTGTTTCGCTCTCTTTTTCTTTGTCATTCTCGGGAGAATGGCGTACATTCAATTAACCGGTAAAGCAAACGGAGTAGAACTTGCAACAAAAGCGACCGAGCAGCACGAAAAAAAGCGGACGATAGAAGCGAGCCGCGGCTCTATTCTTGACCGGAACGGCAAAGTGCTTGCAGAGGACACGGCGACATATAAGCTCATTGCCGTGCTTGATAAAAAAATGACGAGTGATCCGAAGCATCCTCAGCATGTCAAAGACAAAGAGAAAACGGCGGAAAAACTGGCGACCGTTATCAATCTTGATAAAAGCGAGATTCTGGACATCTTAAACAGGAATGGCGCGAAGCAGGTGGAATTCGGTTCAGCCGGCCGCGATATCTCTTATGCGAAAAAACAAAAGATCGAAAAAATGGATCTTCCGGGTATTTCTTTCTTAAGAGATACGAAGCGCTACTATCCGAACGGCATATTTTTGTCAAATGTTCTCGGCTATGCCGATGTGAATGAAAAAACAAACGAGATACAAGGCTCTTTAGGGCTTGAAAAAATACTGAATAACTATCTGACGGAACGTGACGGGTCCGTCACTTACGAAAGTGATAAATCCGGCTGGAAACTTCCGAACAGCAAAGAAAAAATCACCGCACCTAAAAACGGTGACAATGTATATTTAACCATTGATCAGAAAATTCAAACCTTTTTAGAAGACAGCATGACGAAAGTGGCGGAAAAATATAAACCGAAAAAAATTATGGCGGCTGTCGTAGAACCGAAAACAGGCAAAGTGCTTGCGATGGGGCAGCGTCCGAGTTTTGACCCGAATATCAGAAACGTCACCAATTATTACAACGACTTAGTGTCGTACGCATATGAACCGGGATCGACGATGAAGATCTTTACGCTTGCCGCGGCGATTCAGGAAAATGTGTTTTCCGCAAACGAGAAATATAAATCAGGAACATATAAAGTGGGAGGCGGACCTGTTAAAGATTGGAACGATGGCGCCGGATGGGGTATGACAAGCTTCCATGACGGCCTCATGAGGTCATCGAATGTTGCTTTCGCCAAACTGGCCAATGAAAAACTGGGGTTTGACCGGTTTAATGAGTACCTGCACAAATTCGGGCTCTATCAAAAAACAGGGATTGATCTGCCCGGTGAAGTATCAAGTAAAATTAACTACAAATATGATTTTGACAAAGCGTCTACGGCTTACGGCCAAGCATCGGCGATAACACCGATCCAGCAGCTTCAGGCCGTCACGGCGATTGCTAATAACGGCAAAATGATGAAACCTTACGTCATTGATCATATTGTCGACCCCGATACGAAAAAAGTCGTCAAGCAGACAAAACCAGAGCAAGTAGGCACGCCGATTTCAGCCGATACGGCGAAAAAAGTCCGGAACCTGCTCGGAGAAGTCGTGACATCAGACATCGGAACGGGGAAACCTTATAAAATTGAAGGTTTTGACGTCGCGGGTAAAACGGGAACCGCACAAATCGCCGGGACGGGCGGATATTTAAGGGGAACGAGCAACTATGTGTTTTCATTCATGGGCATGGCGCCGAAAAATGATCCTAAGCTCGTCATCTATGTAGCCGTGCAGCAGCCGCAGTTAAAAGCGGGTCAAAGCAGCTCTGATCCTGTTGCGGAAATCTTTAACCCGACGATGAAAAACAGCCTCCACTACATGAACATCGAACCGACGGAAAAAACAGATTCCGGTCAGGAAGAAACGAAAAGCCAAAAGATGCCTGACCTGACAGATAAGACAGTCACGGGCGCTGAGAAGGAAGCGAAAAATGAACATCTCACACCGATTGTCATCGGCAGCGATGTTGCCGTAAAAGAGCAGTATCCGACAGCCGGAGAAGATGTGATCACCAATCAGAAAATCTTCTTAAAAACAGACGGAAAGATGACGATGCCGGATATGTCCGGATGGTCGAGACGGGAAGTGCTTCAATTCAGCAAAGTATCAGGCATTCACATCGATGTGAGCGGTGAAGGTTACGCTTCAAGCCAAAGTGTGAAAAAAGGCAAAGAATTGAAAGAAAATACCGTGATCAAGGTGAAATTTAAAAATCCTGATTAAAGGGACAGAGAAGTCCGCGGATGTCCGCGGGCTTCTTTTTTATGCGCCGCCGTTCTATGTGTCCAAGCTGAGGCATAAATTGAAACAAGCCTAAATAAGGAGTGGACGGTCCCTTGCGCGTTTCAAATGTAACGGTTCGAAAACGTTTATTACTGGTTTTGCTTTTTGGCGTAATCATTTTTTTGATCATTGACAGCAGATTAGGCTATGTCCAATTTGTGATGGGAGAAAAGCTGACTTCACTGGCTAAGGATTCCTGGAGCCGGAATTTGCCGTTTGAGCCTGAGCGGGGAGAGATCCTTGACCGAAACGGCGTGAAGCTGGCTACGAATAAAAGCGCGCCGACCGTCTTTGTCGTACCGCGCCAGATTCAAAATCCCATAAAAACGGGCAAGCTTCTCGCGTCAGTTTTAAATATGTCGGAAGAGAAGGTCTACAAACATATTACTAAGAAAACCTCCATAGAAAAAATCTCACCCGAGGGGCGGAAAATTTCCAATAAAAAAGCGAAAGAAATCAAAGCGCTCGACTTAAAAGGGGTTTATGTGGCTGAAGACAGCATCCGTCATTATCCGTACGGAAGCTTTTTGTCCCATGTTCTCGGTTTTGCCGGTATTGATAACCAGGGCCTTCTCGGATTGGAGGCTTATTATGATGATGACTTAAAAGGTGTCAAGGGATCTGTGAAATTTTATACGGATGCCAAGGGGAAGAAAATGCCTGATGAAGCGGATGATTACACCCCTCCGAAAGACGGACTTGATATGAAATTGACGATTGACGCCAAGGTTCAGACGATTATAGAAAGGGAGCTCGACAATGCAGCGGCGAAATATAACCCGGACGGAATGATTGCGGTCGCAATGAATCCGAAAAACGGGGAAGTGCTCGGCATGTCAAGCCGTCCTGATTTTGATCCGGCTGACTATCAATCGGTGGATCCGTCCGTTTACAACCGGAACCTGCCGGTATGGAGCACATATGAACCGGGTTCGACCTTTAAGATTATTACGCTTGCGGCGGCTCTCCAAGAGCAAAAAGTAAACTTGCAAAGAGACCACTTTTATGACAAAGGATTTGCCGAGGTTGACGGCGCCCGCCTCCGATGCTGGAAAAAGGGCGGCCACGGTTCGCAATCTTATCTTGAAGTCGTTCAAAATTCCTGCAACCCCGGGTTTGTACAGCTGGGGGAACGGCTCGGAAAACAAAAGCTGTTTCAATATATTAAGGACTTCGGCTTTGGAAAGAAAACAGGCATTGATCTGCAAGGGGAAGGAACGGGGATTTTATTCCCGCTTGACAGAGTCGGCCCGGTCGAACAGGCGACAACCGCTTTCGGACAAGGGGTTTCCGTCACGCCGATTCAGCAGGTGGCAGCCGTTTCCGCAGCAATAAACGGCGGAACGCTTTATACTCCGTTTATCGCCAAAGAGTGGGTTGATCCCGTTACGAAAAAAACTGTTAAGAAACAATCGCCGATTGCGAAAAGGCAAGTTATTTCCCAGGAAACGTCAAAGCAGATCAGATATGCTTTAGAAAGCGTCGTCGCTCAGGGAACGGGGCGGAATGCCTTCGTGGAAGGATATCGCGTCGGCGGAAAAACAGGTACCGCACAAAAGGTCAAAGACGGCAAATATCTCGAAAACAACCATATCGTCTCCTTTATCGGTTTTGCGCCGGCTGATGACCCGAGTCTCGTCGTGTATGTCGCGGTTGATAATCCGAAAGGCACGATTCAATTCGGGGGAACCGTCGCCGCGCCGATTGTCGGAAATATGATGAGAGACAGTCTGCCGGAGCTCGGCGTGAAACCGCGAAAAAATCAAATCGAGAAAAAATATCAATGGAACGACACAAAAACAATAGAGGTTCCGAATGTTGTAGGGATGTCTGTCTCTGATCTTGAGTCGCTGCTTGTCAATTTGAATATTGACTCCTCAGGAAAAGGAAGCAAAATTGTGAAACAATCACCTGCAGCCGGAACGAAAGTAAAAGAAGGCTCAAAGATCCGTGTTTACTTGAGTGAAGAATGAGTCTTTTTGAGGCAGCCGATTGTTTTCGGCTGCCTTTTATCATAAAGAGAAAAAAAGAAGATAACTTTTAAGATTAACTGGATGTATCCTTTTATTTACGCTAAAATATGAACTGTATGTTTAAAAGCCATTCTGACTTTTATAAACGGTTATCATGATAAAAGAATGAATAGAATTTCTGAGAGGTTTGATACAATGAAACTTACAAAGCTGCTTACATATTTAATGGCCGAACCTGTTCAAAATGACTTTCATGACCCTGACATAACTTCAATTGAGATGGACTCCAGGGAAGTGAGAAAAGGGAGTCTTTTTGTGTGTATAAAAGGGTATACGGTAGACGGACATGATTTCGCCCAAAAAGCCGCAGAAAACGGCGCAGCGGCCATCGTTGCCGAGAAAGAGCTTGACGTCGATGTTCCTGTCATTATCGTCCGCCGGTCACAGCGGGCGCTCAGCGTTCTTTCTGACGCGTTTTACGGGCAGCCGACAAAGCAGCTTCAGCTTATCGGCATCACCGGCACAAACGGCAAAACATCAACGACGCACATGGTTGATGAGATTTTCAAAAAAGCGGGAAGACAGACCGGTTTAATCGGAACGATGTACATTAAAATCGGGGATGAGACATTCCCGGTCAAAAATACAACGCCCGAAAGCGTCACACTGCAAAAAACGTTCAAGAAAATGAATGATGAGCATGTTGACACAGCTATTATGGAAGTGTCATCTCACGCTCTGTCACTCGGCAGGGTTCACGGCTGCGATTATGATATCGCCGTATTCACGAACCTGACGCAGGACCATTTAGACTATCACAAGACGATGGAAGACTACAGACAGGCTAAAAGCCTCCTGTTTTCCCAGCTGGGCGGCTCCTTTAACCATGAAAAGCCGAAGCGGGCCGTTTTAAACGCAGATGACAAAGCAAGTGCTTATTTTGAAAAAGTGACGGCGGCGCACATCCTTACATACGGAATCGAGAACGATGCCGATGTCATGGCGAAACAAATCGAGATCTCTGCGCAAGGCACAAGTTTTGAACTCGTTACGCCGAAAGGAACAAAGCAGATCACGGTTTCACTCGTCGGCCGCTTCAACGTGTATAACGTACTGGCTGCAGCGGCGACAGCGATCGCAGCGGGTCTGCCGTTTGATACGATCACAAGCGCTCTTGAAGAGCTGCAAGGTGTCAGAGGCCGGTTTGAACTGGTGAATCATAATCAGCCGTTTCCTGTGGTCGTCGATTACGCGCACACGCCTGACAGTCTGGAAAACGTTCTGAATACATGCAAAGACATGACAGAGGGCAAGCTTTTCGTCGTCGTCGGCTGCGGCGGAGACCGGGATAAAACGAAACGCCCGAAAATGGCGGAAATTGCGGTGCGGATTGCCGACGAACCGATTTTCACTTCAGATAACCCGAGAAGCGAGGACCCGCTGGCCATATTAAGAGATATGGAAAGAGGGGTAGAAGGCACCTACTATCACAGTATCGCAAACCGCGAGCAGGCTATCTTTTTTGCTATTGCCAACGCGAAAAAGGGAGATGTGGTTCTGATTGCCGGGAAAGGGCATGAAACCTATCAGCAGATCGGCAATGAAACATTCGACTTTGATGACGCCGAAGTAGCGGGAAGAGCTATTGTTGAGCTGAATAAAAAGTAAAACAGGAAAGAGTGTTAGAATGAGGGAAATGAAAAGAATTACGGGGACACAATGTGAATATGATAAATACGTATGTCGTTTGAACGAAACGGGAGGAGAAAAGAGCAATGCTTGAGCAAGTGATTTTATTTACAATAATAATGGGATTTTTAATCAGTGTTCTGATATCTCCGATTCTTATCCCGTTTTTAAGACGTTTAAAATTCGGCCAAAGTATCAGGGAAGAGGGGCCGAAATCACATATGAAAAAATCAGGGACGCCGACGATGGGCGGGGTCATGATTATCGTATCCATCGCCATTACGGCGATTGTCATGACGCAGAAATTTTCGCATCTGAGCGCGGAAATGTTTCTTCTGCTGTTTGTTACGATCGGATACGGCCTGCTCGGCTTTCTGGATGACTATATTAAAGTAGTAATGAAACGGAATCTCGGATTGACGTCGAAGCAGAAATTGATCGGCCAGATCATTATTGCCATTGTATTTTACGGAGTATATCATTATTGCCATTTTTCAACCGGCATCAGGGTGCCGGGCACACATCTGTCAATCGATCTCGGCTGGGGATACTTTATCCTCGTTCTCTTTATGCTTGTCGGAGGTTCAAATGCCGTCAACCTGACAGACGGTCTGGACGGTCTCTTGTCCGGTACCGCGGCTATCGCATTCGGCGCTTTCGCCATCCTTGCGTGGAACCAGTCACAATATGACGTTGCGATTTTCTCGGTTGCCGTTGTCGGCGCCGTTCTCGGTTTTCTTGTATTCAACGCCCATCCCGCCAAAGTATTTATGGGGGATACCGGTTCGCTTGCGCTCGGAGGAGCGATCGTGACCGTTGCCATTCTGACGAAGCTTGAAATTCTGCTCGTCATTATCGGCGGAGTTTTTGTTATTGAGACCTTATCTGTTATCTTACAAGTCATCAGCTTTAAAACGACAGGAAAACGAATCTTTAAGATGAGTCCGCTTCACCACCATTACGAATTGGTCGGATGGTCTGAATGGAGAGTTGTCGTCACATTCTGGACTGCGGGACTGCTGCTTGCCGTTTTAGGAATTTACATCGAGGTGTGGTTATAAGTGGAAAACGAACTTTTTTTGCAAAAACAAAACTTTCTGGTCCTCGGACTGGCGAAAAGCGGATATGCGGCTGCGTCGATTCTTCATGAAAAAGGCATTAACGTCGTCGTGAATGATCAAAAAGCCTTTGAAGAGAACGAACCTGCCAAAAGGCTTTCAGAAAGAGGAATCGAGGTCATCTGCGGTGAGCATCCGACGTCACTTTTTGACCAGCATCACATTACCATTCTGATCAAAAATCCCGGAATCCCGTATGAAAATATCATGGTGGAGGAAGCGCAAAGAAGAGGCATCCCGGTCTGGACGGAAATCGAGCTTGCGTATTATATCACCAATGCAAAATTCATCGGCATTACAGGTTCAAACGGGAAAACAACAACGACGACCCTGATTTATGAAATGCTGAAAGCTGACTCGATAAAGGCGCTGATCGCAGGAAATATCGGCACTGTCGCCAGTGAAGTGGCTTATCATGCTGACGGTGATGAATGGATCGTCACAGAGCTTTCTTCGTTCCAACTTATGGGGACTCATGCGTTCAGACCTGAAATCGGCCTGATTTTAAATGTGTTCGACGCTCATTTGGATTACCATCACAGCCGTGAAAACTATGAAAAAGCCAAGCAGAACGTGTATCTTCATCAGCTTGAGAGTGATACGGCCATCGTGAATCAAAGCGATGAAACAGTCGTGCGGCTTGCCGAAAGCGGAAAAGCCGGCACCGTTCCGTTTTCAGTGCACCAGGAACTGTCAAGCGGCGCATTTATTAAAGACGGAATGCTGATGTTCGGCGATGAAGCGATTCTGCCTGTTGATGACATCGTGCTGCCGGGCGCGCACAATTTAGAAAATATATTGGCCGCTGTAGCCGCGGCAAAAACGGCGGGCGCGTCTAATAAAGCGATTCAGAAGGTGCTGACAAGCTTTACCGGTGTCAAACACCGTCTGCAGTATGTAACAGCAATCCGGAATCGTAAATTTTATAATGACAGCAAAGCGACGAATATTTTGGCCACAAGCAAAGCGCTCTCCGCGTTCAAAGCACCGGTTATTCTTCTTGCAGGCGGACTGGACCGCGGCAACGGTTTTGACGATCTGAAACCGTATATGGACAATGTCAAAGCGGTCCTGACGTTCGGACAGACAGCGCCGAAGATAGAAAAACTGGGCAATGAGCTGGGAATACAACATGTCAAACGTGTCGATAATGTTGAACAAGCAGTATCTGCGGCGTTTGCGCTCTCAAATGAAGGAGACGTCATCCTCTTGTCACCCGCGTGTGCGAGCTGGGATCAGTTCAAAACATTTGAAGAACGCGGTGACATGTTTATAGATGCCGTGCATATGCTTAAGTAAGGGCTTGTCTCTGTTCATCGGCAGCCCTAAATGACTTATGCTTGGGGTGTCGATTGCTTTGACTACTAAAAAAACAGCGCCTGATTTGTTATTAGTTATCATTACGTTATTGCTTTTAACAATAGGATTAATTATGGTCTACAGTGCAAGTGCGGTATGGGCGGATTATAAATTTGACGACTCGTTTTTCTTCGCGAAACGGCAGCTGCTGTTTGCGGGGATCGGCGTCATTGCCATGTTTTTCATTATGAATGTGGATTATTGGACATGGCGCACATGGTCGAAGCTGCTTCTGATCATTTGTTTTTTTCTGCTTGTGCTTGTGCTGATTCCGGGAGTCGGAATGGTGCGGAACGGTTCAAGAAGCTGGATCGGAGTGGGAGCGTTCAGCATTCAGCCTTCGGAGTTTATGAAACTCGCGATGATTGCGTTTCTGGCTAAATTTCTTTCTGAAAAACAGAAGAATATTACGTCATTCAGACGCGGATTCGTTCCCGCGCTCGGAATCGTGTTTTCTGCATTTATTATTATTATGTGCCAGCCGGACCTGGGAACGGGGACGGTAATGGTGGGCACGTGCATCGTGATGATTTTTGTATCCGGTGCGCGAATCGCTCATTTTGCGTTCCTCGGACTCATCGGTTTAAGCGGATTTGCGGCGCTTGTTCTGTCCGCTCCTTATCGGATTAAACGGATTACCTCTTACTTAAACCCGTGGGAGGACCCGCTTGGAAGCGGATTTCAGATCATTCAGTCGCTCTATGCCGTAGGTCCGGGGGGACTGTTCGGGATGGGGCTCGGCCAAAGCCGGCAAAAGTTTTTTTACCTGCCGGAGCCGCAAACCGATTTCATTTTTGCTATTTTATCTGAGGAACTCGGCTTTATCGGCGGTTCGCTCATATTGCTGCTGTTCAGTATTTTATTATGGCGGGGCGTCAGGATTGCCCTCGGCGCGCCGGATTTATACGGAAGCTTTGTCGCCATCGGTATTATTTCTATGATAGCTATTCAAGTCATGATTAATATCGGCGTTGTGACGGGGCTGATCCCGGTAACAGGAATTACGCTGCCGTTTTTAAGCTACGGAGGCTCATCACTGACGCTGATGCTCGCAGCGGTCGGCGTGCTTTTAAATGTCAGCCGGTACTCGAGGTATTGATCTGTATCTTGCCTCATCACTCATGATCTATACGTTATCTATAAAAAAACAGACAACATCAATAACCCTGTCCTAAAAAACAGGGTTATCGCTATGTGATTAAGGGGGACATACGAATGCGTATTGCAGTAAGCGGAGGCGGAACCGGAGGACATATTTATCCGGCCCTGGCCTTTATTAAAGAAGTTCAGCGCCGGCATCCGGATGTGGAATTTTTGTATATCGGAACAGAGAACGGTCTGGAGAAAAAAATTGTTGAACGGGAAAATATCCCGTTCCGCGCCATTGAAATTACAGGTTTCAAACGAAAACTTTCTTTTGAAAATGTAAAAACCGTCATGCGTTTCTTAAAAGGCGTGAAGAAAAGTAAATCATATTTAAAAGAGTTTAAACCGGATGCCGTTATCGGTACAGGCGGCTATGTATGCGGTCCGGTCGTATACGCGGCGGCAAAAATGGGAATTCCGACGATCATTCATGAGCAAAACAGCCTGCCCGGCATCACAAATAAGTTTCTCTCGAAATATGTTAATAAGGTGGCAATTTGCTTTGAAGAAGCAAAATCGCATTTTCCTGCTGAAAAAGTTGTGTTTACGGGAAACCCGAGAGCCTCTGAAGTCGTCTCAATTAAGACAGGCCGCTCATTAACTGAGTTCGGGCTGAAAGACAATCAAAAAACGGTGCTCATTTTCGGCGGAAGCAGAGGCGCGGCTCCCATTAACCGTGCCGTGATAGATATGCAGGAAGAATTGAAAACGAGACCTTACCAAGTGCTTTATATTACCGGGGAAGTGCATTACGAGAAGGTAACGGCTGAGCTGAAAGGCGGAAAAGCCGCTGATAATATGGTGACAAAACCGTTTTTGCACCAAATGCCGGAGTACTTACAATCAATTGATGTCATTGTGGCAAGAGCCGGAGCGACGACGATTGCGGAGATCACCGCTCTCGGCATTCCGAGCGTGCTTATTCCGAGCCCGTATGTGACAGCCAATCACCAGGAAGTCAATGCGAAGGCGCTCAGCCAGCATGACGCTGCAATCGTACTGAAGGAAACCGAGCTCAGCGGAGAAAAACTGATCGCTGCGCTGGACAAAATCGTCATGAATGAAGAAACCTTAAAAGACATGAGTGAGCGGACAAAATCACTCGGTGTTCCGGATGCGGCAGCCAGACTGTACAGTATCATGGAAGACATAAAAAAATAGAGCAAATGGAATGCGGAGGTTTATGATGGAGAACGTAATTCAGGAATTAAGAGACCGCGAAGTCGGCAAAGTGCTGGAACAAGAACCGCTCGCGAACCATACAACGATGAAAATCGGCGGCCCGGCGGACATTTTGATCATCCCCAACAGTGTGGAAGCGGTCAAAGATATTATGGATATTGTGAAGAAACATGATCTGCCATGGACGGTTATCGGCCGGGGTTCAAATCTGCTCGTGCTTGATGAAGGCATAAGAGGAGTTGTCATCAAACTGGGCGCGGGTCTGGATCATTTGGAGATTGACGGTGATCAGGTGACGGTCGGAGGCGGCTATTCGGTCGTCCGGCTTGCGACTTCCATGAGTAAAAAAGGAATGTCCGGTCTCGAATTTGCAGCGGGCATCCCCGGATCAATCGGCGGGGCCGTCTATATGAATGCCGGGGCGCACGGATCTGATATGAGTGAAATTCTTGTGAAAGCGCGTATCTTATTTGAAGACGGCACAATCGAATGGCTGACAAACGAAGAGATGGATTTCAGCTACAGAACGTCTGTTTTGCAGAAAAAACGCCCCGGCGTCTGTCTCGAGGCAGTTCTTCAGCTTGAGCAAAAGGAACGGGAAGCCATTACGGCGCAAATGCAGCAGAACAAAGATTACAGAAAAAATACGCAGCCGTATTCAAGCCCATGCGCCGGAAGCATATTCAGAAATCCGCTGCCGAATCATGCCGGAAACCTCGTTGAAAAAGCGGGATTAAAAGGACATCAGATCGGCGGAGCGAAAGTATCCGAAATGCACGGGAATTTTATCGTCAATGCCGGCGGAGCGACTGCCAAGGACGTTCTCGACCTGATTGAGTATGTGAAAAAGACAATCCGTGAGCAGTATGATGTTGACATGCATACGGAAGTTGAAATCATCGGAGGGAATCGTTAAAAGGTTCTCTGATTTCCATGAGCTCATGTGATATACTTTTAACAAATGTCAAACGGCATCACAGCATGCCGTTTGTTTTTCAATCAGACGAATGTCAAGCTGTTTCATTCTTAGTGAGGTGGACAGGCAGTGAACCCAAATCATGAAAGAGAAAAAATCGTAAATATTGAAGAGCGGATTCCGAAAATCAAAGAGCAGCGGAAACAAAAAGCAAACCGCCGGCTGATTTCATTCATTGTGCTCTTTTTTATGATGGTGCTGATCATCGTGTACTTGCAGATGCCGATCAGCAAAGTGTCTTCTGTCACCGTTTCCGGGAACGAAAACGTGTCTGTAAAAGAGATCAACGCGCTTTCTGATATACATAACGGACAAACCGAGTTCTGGAGTCTGAACAAGAAAAAAACAGAAGAAAAGATTGAGCAGAATAAACTGGTGAAAAAGGCGGATCTTTCAAAAGTATTTCCTAATAAAGTCAGCATTCACATTGAAGAATACAAGACGATCGCGTATCTGCAGCGGAATGATGTGTATTATGAAGTGCTGGAGAACGGCACCGTGCTGCCGAACGAAGTCACGCCGGATGACGCGGGCCCGATTTTGGTTGACTGGACAAACGCGAAAAAGCGGGTCAAAATGGCGGAGCAGCTTGATAAGCTTTCCGGTTCGCTAAAGCAGTCGATTTCTGAAATCTATTATACACCGGTAAAAATGGACCAGGACCGGATCAAGCTGTATATGAACGACGGGTATGTAGTTACCGCTTCTATTAAAACATTTGCCGACCGGATGAAGACCTATCCTTCTATCGTTTCCCAGCTGGACGGCGGGAAAAAGGGGATTATCCACTTAGAAGTCGCTACGTATTTTGAAGAATTTAACAAAGGTAAATCCGGCAAGAAAAAAGAAAATGATTAATAGTTCTAAAGAACTAATTTTAAGGTGATTCAAAAGAATCTATTACAATCAGCGGGGCAGCCGATATAACCGATAGCGGAATAATTATGACTATGTTTGTTTTTGCCCGGGATATGGCTGCCGGACAAGGGGAAAATTCTCAATGCAATGGGCGTGTCTTCTTCAATGAACATTGCATTTGGAATTTTCCTCCTGTTTCTTCTTTTTTTGGATGTTTCTGGCAATATCTATAGCTTTTCTGGAGGTTCATCTTAGTGTAGACTAATGGAAAGCGGGTATATTTGCATCTGGTTTGCACATTATGGCACCGTGACAAGAAATCTTACGGTAAGGTGGGCCGTCTCTAAAAAAAATAAAAAAAATGCGATATAAAAGAGGATATACATAGAATATAACGAATAGTTTCATTAAACATAAATTGTGAGAAATCAGATAAGAATTTGTTGATGCTGTTGTTTTTGTTACACACTTGTAAAGCCACATTCATTGTATTGTTGTTCCGCAAATAATAGAATAGAATTTGATCGAAATGTGAGGAGGTGCCATAGAATGAACAACAATGAACTTTACGTCAGTCTTGACATCGGTACGTCCAATACAAAAGTGATCGTCGGAGAAATGACAGATGATTCCCTTAACATTATCGGAGTGGGAAATGTACCGTCTGAAGGGTTGAAAAAAGGCTCAATCGTTGATATAGATGAAACCGTTCATTCTATAAGAAAAGCGTTTGACCAAGCTGAAAGAATGGTAGGTTTTCCGCTGAAAAAAGCCATTGTCGGCGTTAATGGAAATTATATTCATATTCAAGATACGAACGGCGTTGTCGCTGTTTCCAGTGAAAACAAAGAAATTCACGTTGAAGACGTCCGCAGGGTAATGGAAGCGGCACAGGTCGTGTCGGTTCCGCATGAGCAGCTGATCGTTGACGTCGTTCCGAAACAGTTTATCGTTGACGGAAGAGACGAAATTACCGATCCGAAAAAAATGCTCGGAGTGCGCCTGGAAGTAGAAGGCACGCTGATTACCGGCTCCAAAACGATCTTACATAATTTACTTCGCTGTGTGGAGAGAGCGGGCGTTGAAATTACTGATATCTGCCTGCAGCCGCTTGCGGCCGGTTCGGCGGCTTTGTCAAAAGACGAAAAAAACCTCGGAGTCGCCATGATTGATATCGGCGGCGGCTCGACGACGGTGGCGGTATTTGAACAGGGGCACCTGAAGGAGACAGCCGTCATTCCGCTCGGAGGCGAAAACATCACGAAAGATGTATCGATCGGATTGCGCACTTCCACCGAAGAGGCTGAAAGAGTAAAAAAACAATTCGGACATGCATTCTACGATGAGGCTTCAGAAGATGAAGTATTTGAAGTCACCGTCATAGGAACGAATCAAAAGCAATCTTTTACACAGCAGGAAATTGCCAATATTATTGAAGCAAGAGTGGAAGAGATTCTTGAGATTGCCGCAGCCGAAATTGAGCATATGGGAATTACAGATCTGCCCGGCGGCTTTGTGCTGACCGGCGGACAGGCCGCAATGCCCGGAGTGCTTTCATTGGCACAGGAAGTGCTGAGGCACAATGTAAGGGTCGCAAGCCCGAATTACATCGGTGTAAGAGACCCTCAGTATATGACGGGTGTCGGCTTGATACAATTTGCCTGCCGAAATGCCAGAATTCAGGGAAGAAAAATAGGCTTTCATATGCCGGAAGAAGCCGTGCAGGAAATCGCGGTCTCTCACGAAGAAGAACATCATCAGCGGCCAGAGGCGCAGCAGCGTCCAAAAGCAAAACAAAAAACACAAGCCGAACACAACAAACCGAGCAAAATGAAAAAACTATTAAGCATGTTTTGGGAATAGATTGATAGTCATTCGGCAGATTAGGAGGATTTAGCATGTTGGATTTCGAAACAAACATAGACGGCTTAGCATCAATTAAAGTAATCGGAGTAGGAGGCGGCGGTAATAACGCGGTCAACCGAATGATTGAAAATGAAGTGCAGGGTGTAGAGTATATTGCGGTAAACACGGACGCGCAAGCTCTTAACCTGTCAAAAGCGGAAGTGAAAATGCAGATCGGGGAAAAGCTGACCCGCGGTCTCGGAGCGGGAGCGAATCCGGAAGTCGGCAAAAAAGCCGCTGAAGAAAGTAAGGAACAAATCGAAGAAGCGTTAAAAGGCGCTGACATGGTGTTCGTTACAGCCGGAATGGGAGGCGGTACCGGAACGGGAGCCGCACCGGTGATCGCTCAAATCGCAAAGGACTTAGGCGCTTTGACTGTCGGTGTCGTAACAAGACCGTTTACATTTGAAGGAAGAAAACGCCAGCTGCAGGCTGCAGGCGGTATCACGGCAATGAAAGAAGCCGTTGACACACTGATCGTTATTCCGAATGACCGCATTCTTGAAATTGTCGATAAAAACACACCGATGCTTGAAGCATTCCGTGAAGCTGATAACGTGCTTCGCCAAGGGGTGCAAGGTATCTCTGACCTCATCGCAACGCCTGGTTTAATCAACTTGGACTTTGCCGATGTCAAAACCATCATGTCCAACAAAGGTTCAGCATTGATGGGTATCGGGATCGCTACAGGAGAAAGCCGTGCTGCTGAAGCCGCCAAAAAGGCGATCTCCAGTCCGTTACTGGAAGCGGCAATCGACGGAGCGCAAGGTGTTTTGATGAACATTACGGGAGGTACAAACCTGAGCCTCTACGAAGTGCAGGAAGCAGCCGACATCGTCGCTTCTGCCTCTGACCCTGATGTCAATATGATTTTCGGTTCAGTTATCAATGAAAATCTGAAAGATGAAATCGTCGTCACCGTTATTGCGACCGGTTTTATCGAACAGGAAAAAGATGACTCAAAACCGCAGCGTCCGACTTTAAACCAAGGATTGAAGTCTCAAAGCCAAAACGCTGCGAAACGTGAGCCGAAACGAGAAGAAACACAGCATCAAAACACGGTGAACCGCCATACATCACAACCGGCGGATGATGCCCTCGACATTCCTACATTTTTAAGAAACCGCAACAAACGCGGCTGATGTAAAAAAGGACAAGACCACATGGTTTTGTCCTTTTTCTTTTTTGTGCACAGTCTTCCTTCCTATCCCCCATGATCTATACAGTGAAAAAAGAAGCTTTATACCTATGACGAATTGATTGTTTTTTAGTTTCATACGGCTTTCTACAGAATGTGACAATATCTGGATGGAAGATTGTCTACATTTAACGTACAGCATCGAAATGACAAACGATTCCAATTATGAAGGGGGGATACACATTTTATAGGGCGTTACCAAATAAGGGGGGATACGATTGAAGAAAAAAACGAGAAACAGATGGACAGGCTCCGTTTTAAGCGCGATTGTCGTCAGTTCACTGTTGTTTCCGGGTGCAGCCGGAGCGAACAGCACACCGGGGGCAGTTTCTTTCACCAAAGATCTTTCTTCCTCTAAGAGCATTCAGCATAAGATTTCCGATTCAGTCAAGAAGCGTTTTGAAAAAAATGATAAAGTCACGTTTCTTATCAAATTTAAAGAGAAAGCCAATACGAAAAAAGCGGTCAAAGAAGCAGAAAAAAATGCCGAGTCTCATTCGCTTTCCGCAGCAAAAACCGAATATCAAAAGCGGTCAGCCGTTGTTTCTTCTTTAAAACTGGCAGCTCATGATGCGCAGCAGAATCTGAAAACATATTTGGAAAAACAAAAAAAGAAAGGAAAGGCTGATCACATCCATTCCTATTATATTGTCAACGGAATGGCAGTCACTGCTTCGAAAGAGGTAATGGAAAAAGCCGCCTCATTTCCTGAAGTAGAAAAAGTTCTTCCGAATGAAAAACGTCAGCTTACTCAACGGCAATCAAAAGCTCCTTTTCAAATGAAGAAAAAACAAAAAGAGGTCAAAGCAAAGGAAGGCATCGAATGGAATATCAGCCAAATTGATGCGCCGCAGGCCTGGGCCTCAGGATACGACGGAACCGGCACGGTTGTCGCCTCCATTGATACGGGAGTTCAGTGGGATCATCCCGCGCTTAAGGAAAAATACCGGGGTTACGATCCTGAAAATCCAGCAGCGCCGAATCATGAAATGAACTGGTATGATGCCGTGTCCCATAAAGACGCTCCCTACGATGACCTTGAACACGGCACTCATGTAACAGGGACCATGACGGGTTCAGAACCTGACGGCTCAAATCAAATCGGTGTGGCTCCGGGGGCGAAATGGATCGCAGTAAAAGCATTTTCAGATGACGGAGGAACCGATGCCGATATTTTGGATGCCGGTGAATGGGTGCTTGCGCCTAAAGATAAAAACGGCACGCCGCATCCCGAGATGGCGCCGGATGTTGTCAATAATTCCTGGGCGGGCGGTTCGGGAATGGACGAGTGGTACCGCGATATGGTGAATGCGTGGAGAGCGGCAGGGATTTTTCCGGAATTCTCTGCGGGAAATGAAGACTTATTTACACCGGGAGGACCGGGTTCAATCGCAAATCCGGCCAATTATCCTGAAGCATTTGCGACAGGTGCGACTGACATCGACAAGAAACTCGCTGATTTCTCACTTCAAGGCCCCTCACCGTATCATGAAACAAAACCGGACATTTCGGCTCCGGGCGTGAATATCCGTTCTTCTATTCCTGGAGGAACATACGAAGGCGGCTGGGACGGAACTTCAATGGCCGGGCCGCATGTGGCGGCGACGGCGGCTTTGTTAAGGCAGGCGAACGCCTCTATTACGGTCGATGAAATGGAAGACGTTTTGACGCGCACCGCCGAAAAGCTGACAGATTCCGTTTTTCCGGAATCACCGAATAACGGTTACGGCCACGGTCTCGTTAACGCTTTTGATGCCGTTTCTGCCGTAACGGACGGAATCGGAAGCGTAGAAGGCAAGGTATCTTCTGCGGGCGAAGATCACAATCCGCCCAGCTTTCATCATGAACCGGTCTCAGAGGCTTACAAAGGGGCAAACCTTCCGTTAACGGTTACAGCAGAAGATGATGTAAGCGTAACTGAGGTGATCCTTTCCTATCAGTTTGATGAAGGAGAGTGGAAAACGACAGCCGCCGTTCAAAAAAGCGGTGATGAAAAAAAGGGAACATACCAGGCGGAGATTCCGGACATAACGGGAAGCAAGATAAGTTATAAATGGACCATAAAAGATTTCGGAGGTCATTCTGTAGAATCTGATACGTACCGGGCTGACGTGAAACCGAGCATTACGGCGGGATACAAAGAGGATTTTGAATCACAGCCGGCGGGCTGGTCCAGTTACGGGACACATGATCAATGGGAATGGGGTATCCCGGGTTCAGGGCCCGGCGCCGCATTTTCCGGAGATAAAGTGTATGCGACGAATCTGTCCGGCCCTTATGCCGATTCGGCCAACATGAATCTCGTGATGCCTCCGATTCAAGTTCCGGAAACAGGGCGGCTGTTTTTACAATTTAAAAGCTGGCACAAGCTCGAAGAATTTTTTGATTACGGGTATGTGTTCGTTCTGCCGGAAGGGAAATCAAATTGGGAGCAGGCGGCCGTTTACAATGGTGATTCCGCAGGATGGAATGATGAAGAGGCGGATTTATCTGCGTATAAAGGCCAAAACATAAAGCTCATGTTTAATATGCAGTCTGACGAAGTACTCAATGAAGACGGATGGTATATCGATGATGTCCGGCTTTCAAGCAGCCCTCTCGGCAAGGCGGCTAAAAAAAGTAAACACAATAGACAAACACCTCCCGGCCACCTGAAGAAAAAAGCCATCAGTCCGAAACAGGCCAAACCGGCAGTGAGATCACCCGGAAAAAGAGTGAAACGTGAAACAAACCTCCTGCCGCTCAGAGCGCAAATCAGTGTCGCCGAGACGGGGAAATCCGTATATTCCGACCCTGCAAGCGGAAGCTACAGCCTGTCACATAAGGCGGGAAGCTATACGCTGAAAGCCGAGGCTTACGGATTTAAGTCCGCTTCGAAACAAGTTTCTATTCAATCAGACAAAACCGCACAGGCAGACTTTACACTGGAGCAAATGCCGTCCGGCACGCTAAAAGGAACCATCACCAATCAGTCCACAGGCGAACCGGTAAAAGGGGCTGCGCTTTATGTGGCCGAGGATGCCGCAATTGAGCCGGCGGTGACAAACGATAAAGGGGAATATTCGCTTAAGGCGTATGAAGGCTCCTACACAATCAAAGTAGCGGCAAAAGGCTTTTACAATAGCGAATTTTCTGTCGACATCAAAGGAGATGCTGAAAAAAACGTCAAGCTTAAGCCGTATGTCGGTTATGAAGGAGAAATCGCCTATGATAACGGGACGGAAGAAGCCGCGCTGTCATATTTTAAAGCCGGCAGCAAATCTGCCGTTAAGATGACCCTCAAAGACGGAAAAGAACACGGTATGCTGACGGGAGGCCTTTTTAAATTTTGGGGCGCCGACTGGCCTGATCCGGGCGGTACCGAATTTCAAGCAGAAGTATATGATGCATCCGGCCCTGATGGAGCTCCGGGCAGCAAAATTGCCGGCCCGTTCCAAGCTGAAGCACTTCGAAACGGCGAGTGGACCAAAGTGAATCTCAGCTCAAAAGGAATCGCGGTCGGAAAGGATTTTTATCTTGTGTTCCGTCAGACGAAACCCGATCCTTATACACCTGCCCTGTCATCTGATGACGGCAGTCCGTACTCGAACAGAAACTGGCAATACCTCGACGGCCGCTGGTCAAAAGCCGATAAATCAGACGGAAACTTTATGATCAGGGCTTTGGTCGACTACGAAGCTTCTGTGCCTGAGATAACGTCGCCTGAAGACCGGTCATTTACAAACAAGAAGTCAATCACGGTGAAAGGAACGGCTTCACCAAAAACCGCTGTCCGTCTTACCAATAACGGTAAAACCGCCGCAGAAACGAAAGCAGATGCAGACGGCAGTTTCCAGGCCGGTGTCACACTCACTAAAGATGGCAATCGGCTGACAGCGGCATCTGTGACAGACAGCGGGTCAACCGATGAGTCACGCCCTGTCACGGTCATACTGGATGAGGATAAGCCTGATGTGACGATTGACAGTCCGGCAAACGGTGATAAAACAAATAAAGAAGCAGTGACTGTAAAAGGAAAAGTGCACGACGCCCATTTAAAATGGGTAAAGGTGAACGGAAAAAAAGCTGAAGTAAATAACGGTTCTTATCAAGCGAGAACCCTTCTGGAAAACGGCAGCAATGAGATCAAGGTCACGGCCTCAGATAAAGCGGGTAACAAAACAACGAAAAAGACGGTAATCGATGTCAATTACAATGCTCCCGTCATTTCCGGATTGGTTCCCGGAGCGGATAAGGAATTAAAAGCCGGAGAATCAGTGAAAATCGCTTTTTCAAGCGGAAAGAAATTAGACGCTTCCTTCGTGATCCGTCTGCCTCTGACAAACGCCCGGGCAGGGAGCCAAAACGCAACAGAGCTTCCGCTGAGAGAAATTTCTCCGGGACGATATGAGGGTTACTGGACGGCGGCTTCTTCCATCAAAGCAAGCGGAGCAAAAATTGACGTTATCGCAAGAGATGACTACGGAAATGAAACGAGACAGACGGCTAAAGGAAAACTTTATATCAATGAGTAAAAACAGAGCGCTGCCAAATCACGGCAGCGCTTTTTTAGTTGAAGGGGACAATAGAAAATCAACCTTTTCGGCCCTCGACAAATAAAACGGTTATCCCTTAAAAATTGTACTTTACCCTCAACATTAATTGACAGACTTTCCCACAGAGCTTGCTTTATACTTATGAAACAAGAGAGAGAAACAGATATGTAAGACAAAAGAGGAAAGGGGTCAGATGTGAAAATCTATCTGGATGTCATTTGGCTGTTGAACTTTTGTTTTGATTCTCTTTTGCTTTTATTGACCGCCTTTATTTTAAAACGCCAGGTGAAAAAAAGAAGAGTGGCCGCCGGCGGTTTCATCGGGTCAGCCATTGTGCTTCTGATGTTTACGCCTGTTTCTCCCTTTGTGGAGCATCCGGCGGGAAAAATGGCGTTTTCGGTAGTCATCGTGCTTACGGCTTTTGGCTTTAAACGGTTCCGATACTTTTTTCAAAATTTGTTCGCCTTTTATTTCGCGACTTTTCTCGTCGGCGGGGGAATGATCGGCGTACATTCCCTGCTGCAGACAGAATCAATTGTGCAGCAAGGCGTAATGGTCACAAGCCAGACCGGATTCGGCGACCCGATCAGTTGGATGTTTGTAGTTATCGGATTTCCGGCCATATGGTTTTTTTCGAAAAAGAGAATTGAAGACATCGAGACGAAGTCCATTCAGTACGATGAACTTGTCATGGTGCAGGCGGAATTCAGCGGACAGACAATCCGCGCGAAAGGATTGGTGGATTCCGGGAATCAGCTGTATGATCCGCTGACGAAAACGCCGGTCATGATCCTTCACATTGACAAATTCGCTCTGATTCTCAGCGAAAAGGAAACGGACCTCATCAAATCCGCCAGTCCGCTTGAAGTGATAGAGCAGCTTGATGATTCGTTCCGTCATGCGGATAAGCTGAGGCTGATTCCATACAGGGGCGTCGGCCAGGACAATCAATTTTTACTCTGTTTAAAGCCGGATTACGTCACGATTTTAACAAAAGACGAGATGATCGCATGTGAAAAATGCCTGATCGGCATCAGCACGAAGCCATTATCCGCTGACGGTGAATTTGACGGAATCGTTCATCCGAAGATGCTGACAGGGAAGGCTGTAAAACATGTTTCCTGACGAAAAGTCTGTTATTCATCATACTCAAAACGCGTGGTATTTAGAAGGGGGAGGAAGATGAAAAAACTTAAGCTGCGTCTGACATATTTGTGGTATAAATGGCTGATGAAACTCGGACTGAAAAGCGATGAAGTGTATTACATAGGAGGAAGCGAGGCGCTGCCGCCGCCTTTGTCTAAAGAAGAGGAGCAGGTGCTCTTATTAAAGCTGCCGAGCGGGGATCAGGCGGCGCGGGCCATCCTGATTGAGAGAAACTTACGTCTTGTCGTTTACATTGCCCGCAAATTCGAAAACACCGGCATCAATATCGAGGACTTAATCAGCATCGGCACCATCGGTTTGATCAAAGCGGTAAACACGTTTAATCCGGAAAAGAAAATCAAACTCGCCACCTACGCATCGCGATGTATTGAAAACGAAATTTTAATGTACTTGCGCCGAAACAATAAAATCCGTTCAGAGGTGTCCTTTGATGAACCGCTGAACATTGATTGGGACGGAAACGAACTGCTGCTTTCGGATGTGCTCGGCACAGATGATGATATTATTACGAAAGACATTGAAGCCAATGTGGATAAAAAACTTTTGAAAAAAGCGCTTGAGCAATTAAACGAAAGAGAAAAGCAGATTATGGAACTGCGTTTCGGGCTTGTCGGAGAAGAAGAAAAAACCCAAAAAGATGTAGCCGACATGATGGGGATTTCACAATCTTATATCTCCCGGCTCGAAAAGCGGATTATCAAAAGACTGAGAAAAGAGTTTAACAAAATGGTGTAAAATTTTTTCCATCTGACAGCCCTTACTGCTGCAAGGATTGCCGCCGCCGGATGTTTATTTCTGTAAAATGGCGGTGCATATTTTTCCCACCCGAGGAGATACTTAACGTTGTACAGCAGCTCCTAGTGGGAGGGAAAAACGTGTCAAGAAATAAAGTCGAAATTTGCGGGGTGGATACCTCCAAATTACCGGTGCTCAAGAATGAAGAGATGAGAAAGCTGTTTAGGCAATTGCAGGATGAGGGCGATGATTCAGCGAGGGAAAAGCTTGTAAACGGCAATCTGCGCCTTGTCTTAAGCGTCATTCAGAGGTTTAACAACAGAGGAGAGTATGTTGATGACTTATTTCAGGTCGGCTGCATCGGACTAATGAAATCCATTGATAATTTTGACCTAAGCCATAATGTTAAGTTTTCAACATACGCTGTACCGATGATCATCGGAGAAATCCGCAGATATTTGCGGGATAACAATCCGATCCGCGTCTCGAGGTCGCTTCGCGATATCGCATATAAAGCGCTTCAAGTAAGAGAGCGGTTAATCAGTGAGACAAGCAGGGAGCCGACAGCAGAGGAAATCGCCAAAGTTCTTGAAGTGCCCCATGAAGAAATTGTGTTTGCCCTTGACGCCATCCAGGATCCGGTTTCACTGTTTGAGCCGATTTATAATGACGGCGGCGATCCGATCTACGTGATGGACCAGATCAGCGATGAGCGCAATAAGGATACACAATGGATTGAGGAGCTCGCTCTGAAAGAAGGCATGAGAAGACTGAACGAACGGGAAAAAATGATTTTGCGAAAGCGCTTTTTCCAAGGGAAAACCCAAATGGAAGTCGCTGAAGAAATCGGGATATCCCAAGCTCAGGTCTCAAGGCTTGAAAAGGCAGCCATTAAACAAATGAATAAAAATATCCATCAATAACGGAAAAAGCCTTTAACCTTGTTTAAAGGCTTTTTTCATGCGATGGTTTACGTTTGCAAAAAAGTGATGTATTCTAATGTGTAAAAGTTTTTAGAAAATTTAAATAAAGTAAACGGGGGAAACGGCAATGATTTTACAGCTGGACAGTGTGTCATTAAAAAGAAACGGAAAATGGATTTTGAAAGATATTAACTGGCGCGTCGAGAAAAACGAAAATTGGGTGCTGTACGGATTAAACGGAGCCGGAAAAACGGCTTTGCTGAATATGTTATGCTCTTATTACTTCCCCACTTCAGGAGAGATGCAGGTGCTCGGCCATCAGTTCGGCAAAACAGAGCTCGGTGACAGGCTCAGAAGGAAAATCGGCCTTGTTTCGGCAGGTCTTCAGCACAAATTATATGCCGCGGACTCCGCTTTTGAAATCGCCCTCAGCGGCGCGTACGCCTCAATCGGGCTGTACGAAACTCCGAGTGAGCAGGTAAGGGAAAAAGCGATCGGTCTTCTGAAGGATTTGGGCGCCATCAGTTACGCCGACAGACGGTATGAAACATTATCACAAGGGGAAAGACAAAGAGCGCTGATTGCGCGGGCGCTTATGGCTGATCCCAAACTGCTGATTTTGGACGAGCCCGTGACGGGTCTTGATTTTATGGCAAGGGAGCAGCTGCTGGACACGATTACGTCGATCGCCGAAAAAGAAAATGCGCCGTCCATCCTTTATGTCACTCATCACGCTGAAGAAATTCTGCCGGTATTTGATCAGGCGCTGCTTTTAAAACAAGGCGAGGTGTTCGCCTCCGGGGAAATCAGGGATATGCTTTCTGACGAGCGGCTTACAGCGTTTTTCGATACGCCTGTCAATGTCTTATGGAACAATGGCCGCCCGTTTTTAACACGTGCAAAAGAGGCATCATCCGTAAAATAACATCAATTCACCCTGGGGGTGCTGCCATGCGGCTGAGAGAGACGTTGTCTCAACCCTTAACGGACCTGATCCGGATCATGCCGGCGGAGGGAAGCGGTGAAAAAAGCGGAGGAAGATCCGTTTTTTACCCGTTTCATTTTAATGAAACGGGTTTTTTGATACAGCCAAAGGGGAGATTTCCAATGCATCAGATTGATATGCTGTTACACCAGGCGGATAAACGGCGGGGCGATTTAATACAAATAGCTGAAAGGTTGATCGCCTTTCCGACACCGGACCCGCCAGCAAGAAATACGGCAGAAGCCCAAAAGTGGGTGGCCGGCTTTTTAAAAGAAACGGGCTGCTCGGTCGATATGTGGGATGTGTATCCGGAAGATCCGAATGTAGTCGGTGTTTTAAAAGGGACAGATTCAAGCAGGCATCAAAGCCTGATTTTAAACGGACACATTGATGTGGCAGAAGCCGGGGGCGAAGACTGGAACTCTGACCCGTTTCAGCCGCTCGTAAAAGACGGCATGCTGATCGGAAGGGGCGCCGCTGATATGAAAGGGGGGTTGGCGTGTGTTCTTTTCTCTCTGAAGCTGATCCATGATGCCGGCATTAAGCTTCCGGGCGACCTCATTGTACAGTCTGTAATCGGAGAAGAAGTCGGCGAGGCGGGGACGCTGGAATGCTGCAAACGCGGCTATCACGCGGATTTTGCGGTTGTCGCGGATACGAGCAGCCTGCATATTCAAGGGCAGGGCGGTGTCATCACCGGCTGGATAGAATTGAAAAGCAAACAAACATTTCATGACGGCATGAGGCGCAATATGATTCATGCGGGCGGAGGCACATTCGGAGCGAGCGCCATCGAAAAAATGGCGAAAATCATCACTGCCTTGGGAGAGCTGGAGCGCCACTGGGCGGTAACGAAAAGCTATCCCGGCATTGCGCCCGGCACCAATACGATCAACCCCGCCGTCATTGAAGGCGGAAGACACGCAGCGTTTGTCGCCGATGAATGCCGGTTATGGATCACCGTCCACTTTTATCCGAACGAAACGCACGAACAAGCAGCCGCAGAAATCGAAGACTATATTAATCGTGTCGCTGACAGTGATCTGTGGCTCAAAGAAAACAGGCCGGTGTTCAAATGGGGCGGATCTTCGATGATTGAAGACAGAGGAGAGGTGTTCCCGGCGCTGGAAATCGATCCGGATCATCCGGCAGTTTCTGTCTTGGCTGCTTCACACTCTGCCGTCAAAAAACAGGAGCCCGTCATTGATGTTTCCCAAACCGTAACAGACGGAGGATGGCTTTATCAGGCCGGGATTCCGAGCGTCATATACGGCCCCGGCGATTTAAAAAACGCCCACTCCGTAAACGAGGAAGTGTCCGTTGATGAGCTTATGGACTATACGAAAATCATGCTGAGATTTATTCTCGGCTGGTGCAGCCGCAAAAAAGATTGCCCGATGTGACAAGGTTCAGCCCGGCCGTTCATATAATAGGAAAAAGAACGGGCAAAGGGCGTGATACGGATGATCAGCATATCTGAATTTCAAATAAAAGATGTGGTAAACGTGTCGAACGGAAAAAAACTCGGAAGCATCGGGGATATTGATATTAACGTGACAACGGGAAAAATTCAGGCGATTATTTTAGGCGGCAGCGGAAAAGTTCTCGGTTTTTTCGGAAAAGAAGAGGAAATGATCATTCCTTGGCGAAATATAGTTAAAATTGGGGAAGATGTCATCTTAGTGCGTGTAAATGAACCAAAGGGGGGAGCGTAATCCTCCCTTTACTTGTAAAAAGCCGGAAATCTCAATGTTTCCGGCACATTTATTTATCTCATTTTTCAATCAGCCGCTAAACGTATGCTTAAAATTGTGTTAAAATGAGTGGGAAATTACGCTTTTTTAATGTTTGTCGAAAGGTTGGATCTCCATGAATACATATCACCCGTTTAGTCTTACCACCCCCTCGGCACTCATGATAGAAGACTGGAACTGTGTGAATCAGCTTAACACAAAGGTCATCGCCGGATTCACAACGAAAAACGGCGGTGTCAGCAATCCTCCGTATGAGTCATTAAATACCGGGTTGCACGTCCGGGACGAAGCTCATGATGTTGTGACAAACCGTGAAGTCATAGCGTCCTTATGCGGTACTGATCTGGATTCCTGGGTGTTCGCCGACCAGACACATGAAAACCGCGTCCGGCGCGTGACAGCCGGGGATAAAGGAAAAGGAGCGAGAGACTATTCTTCCGCATTCCGCGGGACGGACGGGCTCTACACGAAAGATGCGAATCTTTTTTTGGCCCTTTGTTTTGCGGACTGTGTGCCCTTGTATTTTTATGACCCGGTGAAATCCATTATCGGCGCTGCCCATGCCGGATGGAAGGGGACGGTCAAACAAATCGGACGCATCATGACGGAACGCTGGGTAAACGAAGAAGGCTCCCGTTTAACAGATATTCAGGCTGTCATCGGTCCGTCCATCAGCGCGGGAAGCTATACAGTCGACGACCGCGTCATCAATGAAGTGCGGGCGCTGCCCTTTACGGCTGAATCCGCCATATGCGAAACGGAAAAAGGCCAGTATCAGCTTGATTTAAAAGAGGTCAACCGTCTTCTTCTGATACATTGCGGCATTCCGGAAGAAAACATTTCAGTCAGCGGATTATGCACCGAACGAGAGCATGAACTATTCTTTTCACACCGCCGCGACAAAGGGAAAACGGGACGCATGATGTCCTTTATCGGAATGAAGGAGGCATTAGATCTTGCGTGTTGCTGATCAATTACGACATATAAACGAAAGAATAAACGAAGCATGTAACAGATCGGGCCGAAGCCCCGAAGATGTTACCGTCATCGCGGTTACAAAATACGTATCAGCTGAAAGGGCTCAAGAGGCCGTTGATGCCGGTATTACAAGTCTGGGAGAAAACCGGGATGCCGAGCTTATCCATAAGCAGGAAGTCATCAAAGGAAGCCCGAAGTGGCACTTTATCGGCAGTCTTCAGTCCAGAAAGGTGAAGGCCGTCGTTGACCGTGTATCTTATATTCATTCCTTAGACAGACTGTCATTGGCAAAAGAGATTGAAAAACGGGCGCAGCATACGGTTCGCTGTTTTGTGCAGGTGAATACTTCGCTTGAGCCGTCTAAGCACGGTTTGAAAACAGAGGAGGTCATCCCCTTTATCAGAGAGCTTTCTGAGTTTAGAAACATTTCTGTAGAGGGCCTGATGACGATGGCTCCCCTGACAGACGATACAGAAACGATCAGAGCCTGCTTCCGGCAATTGCGTGATCTGAGGGATCAGGTGCAAAAACTGAATCAGACAAACGCGCCGTGCCGGGAACTGTCAATGGGCATGTCAAATGATTATGAAATCGCTGTTGAAGAGGGCGCAACTTTTATCAGAATCGGCTCTTCATTAGTCGGAAATGAACCGGGGGGTGTAAACAAATGAGCATGAAAAATAAACTGAAAAACTTTTTCTCAATGGATGAGGAGGAGTACGAGTACGAATACATTGAAACGGAGCAGGATCATCAGGAAGAGCATGAACAGCAGAAAGATAAACAGCCTGCTTACGCTCAGAAGCCGCAGGGCAAGCAGAACGTAGTAAGCTTGCAAAGTGTTCAGAAATCCTCTAAAGTGGTCTTGAGTGAACCGCGTGTATATGCGGAAGCGCAGGAAATCGCCGATCATTTAAAGAACAGGCGGGCGGTTGTCGTCAATCTGCAGCGCATCCAGCATGATCAGGCGAAAAGAATCGTCGACTTTTTAAGCGGTACCGTCTACGCCATCGGCGGCGACATTCAGAGAATCGGTTCAGATATTTTTCTGTGCACGCCTGATAATGTCGACGTTTCCGGCACGATTTCGGAGCTTATAAATGAAGACGAACATCAGAGGTGGTAAAGCAGGATGATTCTTTATCAAATTTTTTCCGTTCTGAGTTATTTAATTTACATCTACTCGTTTGCCCTGATCATCTATATCTTTATGTCATGGGTGCCGAGTACGAGAGAAACGGCGGTCGGACGGTTTCTCGCAGCGATTTGCGAACCGTATTTAGAGCCGTTCAGAAGGATCATTCCGCCCATTGCCATGCTGGATATATCCCCGATTGTAGCGATTATCGTGCTTCGGTTTGCCACGACGGGACTTTGGGGCCTATACCGCATGATCGCAATGTATACTTGAATGCGACAGTTTGATACGGGCTTGGCACCAGCCAAGCCTCTTTACATAGAAAGGAAAGAACATGAGCGATATTTACCAGCACTTCAGACAAGACGAGCGGCCTTTTATTGATCAGGTGCTTGAATGGAAACAGATTGTCCTGGACCAGTATCGGATGAAGCTGACTGATTTCTTAGATCCCAGGGAACAGGTGATTGTAAAAGCCGTTATCGGCGACGCCTGCGGTCTTGCGTTTTTCGGAGGATATGACAGAGCTGAGCGCAAACGCGCGATTTTATACCCTGAATATATGGAACCTGAACAGGATGATTTTGAGCTCCGGGCTTTTGACGTTCAATACGCTGAAAAATTCGTCAGCATTGACCACCGCTCTCTTCTCGGATCATTAATGGGGATCGGCTTAAAGCGGCAGAAATACGGCGATCTGATTTTCTCAGAGGAAGCCGTGCAGCTCATCATCTCCGGTGAAATCGCCGATTTTGTCAGCACTCAGCTGACCAAGGCGGGCAAAGCGCCGGTAAAGCTTGAGAAAATCGAGCTTTCCGCTCTTCACATTCCCGCTTCAGATGTCGAAATAAGGGATGACACGGTTTCTTCATTGCGTCTCGACGCCGTCTGCGCTTCAATGAGCAGGCAATCCCGGCAGAAAGCGCAGGCGCTTGTGAAAAACGGGCTCGTTAAGGTGAATTGGAAAGCTATTGAAGATCCGTCTTATCAGGTTGCTGAAGGGGACATGCTCTCGATTCGCGGCTTCGGACGATGCAGTTTGGCAAAAGTTGACGGAAAAACGAAAAAAGACAAATGGAAAGTTACATTTGAACGGCAAAAATGAGTCGTTTTTTCAGTTTTTTTCTCCATCTGTGCCGTATTTGTTTTATAATGTGAACTAGATAACCGTACTGAAATGTAAAAATGGAGGTGGCAATATGCCATTAACGCCGAATGATATCCATAACAAAACGTTTACAAAAGGTTTTCGCGGATATGATGAAGATGAAGTAAATGAATTTTTAATGCAGGTCAGAAAAGATTACGAAATCGCACTCCGTAAAAAAACGGAGCTTGAGGCGAAAGTGAACGAGCTGGACGAAAAAATCGGCCACTTTGCCAATATCGAAGAAACGCTGAATAAATCAATTCTCGTAGCCCAGGAAGCAGCAGAAGACGTAAAGCGCAACTCGCAGAAAGAAGCGAAGCTGATCGTCCGTGAAGCAGAAAAAAATGCCGATCGCATCATCAATGAGTCGCTTTCCAAATCAAGAAAAATCGCAATGGAAATCGAAGAGCTGAAAAAACAGTCTAAAGTCTTCAGAACACGTTTCCAAATGCTGATTGAAGCGCAGCTCGACCTGCTGAAGAACGATGATTGGGATCATCTGCTGGAATACGAAGTCGACGCGGTATTTGAGGAAAAAGAATAATTTTCTGATTTTCTTGACATTCTTCGGCCCGTTCGAATATAATACGTTCATAAATTCAGATGAAAAGACGATTGAAAGGGACCGGCATGACTCAAAACAGGCTATAAAGCGAACCGGGGAAGGTGAAAGCCCGGGATGGCCGGAATCATGCAGATCAGCCCTTTAGTTTCCTTTCTGAACCTAGAGTAGGAAAGGACGTTCCATCACGTTACGATGTTCGAGAGGAAAAGACGGATGATCCGTTTTTTCTAAAAGGGTGGTACCGCGAGATAAGCTTTCTCGTCCCTTATGGGATGAGAGGGCTTTTTTTATTTTCTGAAAAATGTTGTGGAGGAATGAAAATGGATTACAAAGATACGCTGTTAATGCCGAAAACAGATTTTCCGATGCGGGGAAATCTGCCGAATCGTGAGCCGGACATGCAAAAAGACTGGGAGGAGCAGGATATTTACCGTCTTGTTCAAGAACGGACGAAAGACCGCCCGAAATTCGTGCTGCATGACGGACCTCCTTATGCAAACGGAGACATCCACATGGGCCATGCCCTGAACAAAATCCTGAAAGACTTCATCGTCCGCTATAAATCAATGAGCGGCTACAACGCACCGTACGTGCCGGGCTGGGATACGCACGGACTGCCGATTGAAACGGCGCTGACGAAAAACAAAAAAGTAAACCGGAAAGAAATGTCCGTCGCTGATTTCCGCAAGCTTTGCGAAGATTATGCATGGCAGCAGATCGAAAGACAGCGCGAACAATTCAAGCGTCTCGGCGTCAGAGGCGATTGGGAAAACCCGTATGTTACGCTTCAGCCTGAATTTGAAGCGCAGCAGATCCGCGTTTTCGGCGAGATGGCGAAAAGAGGCTATATTTATAAAGGTCTGAAGCCGGTCAACTGGTCGCCTTCAAGTGAATCTGCCTTAGCAGAAGCGGAAATTGAATATCAGGACAAACGTTCCGCGTCTATTTATGTTGCGTTTAAAGTGAAAGACGGTAAAGGCGTTCTGGAAAACGGAGAAAGCTTCATCATCTGGACGACGACGCCGTGGACGATGCCTGCCAACCTCGGAATTTCCGTTCATCCTGATCTTGAATACAATGTCATCAAGGTTGGAGACAAGCGTTATGTAGTGGCGGCTGAACTGATCGAAAACGTAGCGGAGGCATGCGGCTTTGAAAATCCTGAAGTTGTCGCATCATATAAAGGCAGAGAATTAGAATACATCACTGCAGAACATCCGCTGTACGGCAGAGATTCACTCGTCATGCTCGGTGACCACGTCACAACCGATGCCGGAACAGGCTGTGTTCATACTGCCCCGGGCCACGGGGAAGATGACTTTATCGTCGGCCAAAAGTACGGCTTAGAAGTACTGTGCCCTGTTGATGAAAAAGGAAACATGACCGACGAAGCGCCGGGCTTTGAAGGAATGTTTTACGATAAAGCCAATAAACCGATCACGGAGAAGCTTGAAGAAAACGGCGCGCTTTTGAAACTCGAGTTTATTACACACTCCTATCCGCATGACTGGAGAACGAAAAAACCGACGATCTTCAGAGCGACTGCGCAATGGTTTGCGTCAATTAAAGATTTCAGATCCGATCTGCTTGATGCCATCAAACAAACGAAGTGGGTGCCGGAGTGGGGCGAACAGCGCCTTTACAACATGGTGCGCGACCGCGGTGACTGGTGTATCTCAAGACAGCGCGTCTGGGGTGTTCCGATCCCGGTATTTTATGCAGAAAACGGTGAGCCGATCATCACTGACGAAACGATTGAACACGTGTCTGAGCTGTTCAAACAGCACGGCTCAAACGTATGGTTTGAAAGAGAGGCAAAAGACCTCCTGCCGGAAGGATTTACACATCCGGGAAGCCCGAACGGAATCTTCACGAAAGAGCAAGACATTATGGATGTATGGTTTGATTCAGGTTCTTCCCATCAGGCCGTTCTTGAAGAACGAGATGATCTTGTCCGTCCGGCTGATTTATACCTTGAAGGCTCTGACCAATACCGCGGCTGGTTTAACTCATCTCTTTCCACCGCTGTTGCAGTCACCGGCAAAGCGCCGTATAAAGGCGTATTAAGCCACGGATTTACACTTGATGCAAACGGCCGTAAAATGAGTAAATCACTCGGCAATACGATTGACCCGACAAAAATCGCAAAACAGCTTGGAGCTGAAATTCTGCGTTTATGGGTATCTTCCGTAAACTATCAGGCCGATCACCCGGTTTCTGAAGATATTCTGAAGCAGGTCGCGGAAGTATACCGGAAAGTCCGCAACACGTTCCGCTTCCTTCACGGCAACCTGTTCGATTTTAATCCAAGCATCAATGCCGTGGATGTAAAAGATCTCCGCGAAGTGGATCAATATATGCTGATCAAGCTGAATAAGCTGATCGATAAGGTGAAAAAAGCGTACGATGAATACGAATTTGCGGTTGTTTATCACAGCATTCACAATTTCTGTACGATCGAGCTCAGCTCCTTCTATCTTGATTTTGCAAAAGATGTTGTGTACATCGAGCATGCGGATCATCCGGACCGCCGCAGCATGCAGACCGTCTTTTATGAAACGCTGCTGGCGTTAGTGAAACTGACAGCGCCGATTCTCCCGCATACGGCGGATGAAATGTGGTCTCACTTATCATTTGTTGAAGAAGCGAGCGTGCAGCTGACAGATATGCCGGAAACCATTGCTGTTCGGGACAGTCAGGCGACAGAAGAAAAATTCGACCGCTTCATGGAGCTTCGAAACGACGTGCTGAAAGCTTTGGAAACAGCCCGTAACGAAAAAATTATCGGAAGATCATTGGAAGCGAGCCTGACTTTGTATCCGAACAAAGAAAACCGCGACCTCTTGTCATCCATTAAAGAAAACATCGCGCAGCTGTTTATCGTCTCAGAACTGACAGTAAAAGACGAAAGTGAAGCGCCGGAAAACGCGCAAAGCTTTACAACAGGAAAAATGACCGTAGAAAAAGCGGAAGGCCAGATGTGTGAGCGTTCCCGCGTAATTTCTAAAGATGTCGGAGCCAATCCGAAATATCCGACATTATCACTGCGCAATGCGGAAATCGTTGAAAAATATTATCAAAAATAATAAATGAGAAAGCGCCCGGTGTCAGCCGGGCGCTTTTTTACATGCCAGCAATGTCATCGATTAGAACGGCAGGAAAATTCTTATGGGCTTCAAATGGCGCTCTGAGGGCAACAATAAAGCTATAACATCAAGAGCAGGAGTTGTGATGAATGAATGATCAACTGACCGCAATCCACACGGAGCTTCTCATGATGAAAGAAGAACTTCAATCAAGATTATTCGAATATTCTTGCTTTCAAATGTCAGCATCTGTTGAACCTTCAATGAACGACCAAGAAGCAACTCTGATCTATCATATAAAAGAAGAACTTCAGGATGTTCTTCTTGCCCTGTCTAAGTTTGAAAACAATACGTACGGTTATTGTGAAAAAACAGGCGCCCCCATTCCGATTGAAAAACTTGCGGTGCTGCCGACGGCCAGAACCGCTGATGATTTTTATTATCCCGCTCAATTTGAAAAGAAAACCCTTCCATACTGGGTAACCGGAGATTATGCATATGATCAGGCGCTGTATGAGTGACAGCGTCTGTTTGTATACGCTTATGATCTGCCTTTACTCCGGCATCTTTTACTGATAAAATTCATAAAGGATAAAAGTAACTGTATACTGGAGGAACGTGTGTGCTTTATTATCTTATCGCTCTTTTTATTATTATTGCCGACCAATTGACCAAATGGCTTGTCGTCAGCCATATGGAATTGGGACAAAGCATACCTGTCATCGACCAGGTGCTTTATATCACACCTCATCGCAACACGGGAGCAGCGTGGGGGATTTTAGCCGGCCAAATGTGGTTTTTCTACGTCATTACCATCGCCGTGATTATCGGAATCGTTTATTACATACAGCGTTATGCAAAAGGGCAGATGTTACTCGGAATTTCTCTCGGCTTAATGCTGGGAGGTGCGGCCGGAAACTTTATTGACCGGGCGGCGCGCCAGGAAGTGGTGGATTTTATTCATGTCATCATCGTGGATTATCACTATCCGATTTTTAATATCGCGGACTCCTCACTGTGCGTCGGTGTAATACTTTTATTTATTCATATGCTGTTTGACAGCGGGAAAAAGAAGGAGCAATAACATGAATCAATTTGAGATAACCGTTCAGCCTGAACAAAAGAGCGAACGGATTGATAAATTTTTGGCTTCAACGGGAGAAAACTGGTCACGCACTCAAGTGCAGCAATGGGTAAAAGAGGGACTGGTATCCGTTAACGGCAAATCCGTAAAAGCGAATTATAAAATGCAGCCCGGCGATCAGGTAAACGTCACCATTCCTGAACCGGAAGAATTGGACGTGCTTGCAGAGCCGATGGATTTGGACATTTACTATGAAGACCAGGATGTCTTGGTTGTGAACAAACCGCGGGGCATGGTCGTACATCCGGCTCCCGGCCATGTGACAGGGACGCTCGTAAACGGACTGATGGCTCACTGCAATGATCTTTCAGGCATTAACGGCGTCATGCGCCCGGGAATCGTCCACCGGATTGATAAAGATACCTCCGGCCTGTTAATGGTCGCCAAAAACGATATGGCGCATGAATCACTCGTTAATCAGCTCGTCAATAAAACTGTG
This sequence comes from Bacillus sp. R45, assembly GCF_021729365.1. NCBI lineage: Bacteria > Bacillati > Bacillota > Bacilli > Caryophanales > Bacillaceae > Bacillus > Bacillus sp. R45. Next base: position 1,508,412 of record NZ_CP091421.1, read on the forward strand.
ACGAGAAAGTACACAGCGGTTGTCCACGGGTTGATTTCACATGATGACGGTACGATTGACGCTCCGATCGGGAGAGATAAAAAAGATCGTCAAAGCATGACCGTAACAAGAGAAAGCAGCAAAAACGCCGTCACGCATTTCCACGTGCTTGAGCGGTTTCAAGACTTCACGCTCGTAGAGTGCCGTCTTGAAACCGGAAGAACGCATCAGATCCGTGTTCATATGAAATATATCGGGTTTCCTTTGGCAGGCGACCCGAAGTACGGACCGAGAAAAACCATTGATTTCAACGGTCAGGCGCTTCATGCCGGAATATTAGGTTTTGACCATCCGCGGACGGGCGAATACATGGAGTTTGAAGCGCCCCTTCCTGAAGATATGAAAAAACTCATTGAACATTTGAGAAATAGCCATTGACAGCGAGTTTCTTTTCTGAAATAATAAAAACAAGCTGAATAGATTCTTTAACACAGTCCGGAGAGGCTGAGAAGGATAACGGATAGGACAGAAGAGATACACGTGTGTCTTGGTCCTGGAAAGGAACCCCTCTATGCTCTGGCAGGAGGGGTTTTTTCTTCTTATATACGAATGGAGAGGTGTCACGAGTGAATCAAAAAGCTGTTATTCTCGACGAACAGGCCATCAGAAGGGCGCTGACAAGGATAGCCCATGAAATGATCGAACGGAATAAAGGAATGAATGACTGCATTCTTGTAGGGATTAAAACAAGAGGTATTTATTTAGCGAAGCGGCTGGCCGAGCGGATCGAACAGATTGAAGGAAATCCGGTCACCGTCGGGGAAATCGATATCACCCTTTACCGTGACGATCTCACAAAAAAAACGAGCAACGAAGAGCCGCTTGTAAAAGGCGCGGACATTCCGGCCGATATCACAGACCAAAAGGTCATTGTGGTTGACGATGTGCTTTATACCGGCCGGACGGTGAGAGCTGCGATGGATGCTCTCGTTGATGTCGGGCGGCCGTCATCGATACAGCTTGCCGTGCTTGTCGACAGAGGACACCGGGAGCTGCCGATCAGAGCGGACTATATCGGGAAAAACATTCCGACCTCAAAAGCTGAAAAAGTGATGGTTCAGCTGAGCGAAGTTGATCAGACTGATATGGTCGCCATTTACGAAAATGAATAATCACCCTTTTTAAATGCATTCCAGAGAGTTTGCAAAGAGGATTTTAAAACACAAAGCCGGGCGGATCGACGCGGCCGGGCTTTGTATGCCTCTTTGCGCAAAAAGCAAAGAGGTTTTTTTATACCATTTGAAAGTCAACCGGGAGGAAAACGCCATGAGTAAGAAAAAAGTAAACCTGGGAGTCAGGGACGTCCCCAATCCATTGTCCTGGCTGTCATTCAGCCTGCAGCATTTATTCGCCATGTTCGGTTCAACCATACTCGTGCCGAAACTGGTCGGAATGAGCCCGGCAGTGGCGCTTGTCACGAGCGGAATCGGGACACTCGCCTATCTCTTGGTGACAAAAGGCCAGATTCCCGCTTATCTCGGCTCATCATTCGCCTTTATATCACCGATTATCTTGGTGAAGGCGACGGGAGGGCCGGGGGCTGCCATGGTCGGCGCTTTCCTGGCGGGAATTGTGTACGGCCTGATCGCGCTTCTCATCAGGCAGCTTGGAACGGGGTGGCTGATGAAGCTGTTGCCCCCGGTGGTCGTCGGGCCGGTCATCATCGTCATCGGTCTCGGACTGGCAAGCACAGCCGTCAATATGGCAATGTATGCTGATCCGAATGCGAAGGAACTCGTTTACAGCCTGAAACATTTCAGTGTAGCCGGCGTCACTTTGGCCATCACCATTATCTGCGCCATCTTTTTACGGGGATTTTTAAGCTTGATTCCGGTATTGATCGGCATTATAGGCGGATATCTGTTTGCGCTGACACAGGGCATCGTCAATTTTCAGCCGGTCATTGATGCAAAATGGTTCGCCGTTCCTGAATTTATCATCCCTTTCAAAGACTACACGCCGTCAGTGACATTGGGCATTGCCGCTGCGATGGTGCCGGTCGCTTTCGTGACGATGTCAGAACATATCGGCCACCAAATGGTGCTGAGTAAAGTCGTCGGACAGGATTTTATTAAAAAGCCGGGACTGCACCGCTCCATAATGGGGGACAGCGTAGCGACGATTATCGCTTCGTTAATCGGCGGCCCGCCGACGACAACATACGGCGAAAACATCGGTGTCCTGGCAATTACGAGAGTTTTCAGCGTCTTTGTCATCGGCGGCGCAGGAGTGATTGCGCTGTGCTTCGGATTTATCGGCAAAGTTTCAGCGCTGATCAGCTCTGTTCCGTCCGCGGTTATGGGAGGCGTTTCCTTCCTGCTCTTCGGAATCATTGCCTCCAGCGGCTTGAGAATGCTGATTGACAACAACATTGATTATGAAAACAAGCGAAATTTAATTATCACATCCGTCATCCTCGTGATCGGCGTCGGAGGGGCTTTTATTCAAGTATCAAAAGGCGGGTTCCAAATATCCGGCATGGCGCTTGCGGCAATCGTCGGAGTCATCCTGAACCTTATCCTGCCGCATGCAAATGAAGAAGACGCGATTGCATCAGAAAAACCAAATCATATGTAAACCTTTTAAAGAAAGTCCAGAGAGGCTTGGAAGGGTTATAACGGGAAGACGCTGTACGGCTCTTCTCTCTTTAACCGCACCCCGAGTCTATAGACCGGGGTGTTTTTTACGGCCTTCAAGCGGAAACGGAGGAGAAAAAACATGAATCATTTAACGGCGATGTCTGAACTGAGCGCGGCTGAAATTACAGAACTGCTGCGAGAGGCAAAAGCGATTAAAGAGGGTGCAGTCCGTCCCGATCTCGCGGGAAAATTCGTTGCGAATCTGTTTTTTGAACCGAGCACGAGAACGCGGTTCAGCTTTGAAGTGGCGGAAAAGAAACTCGGGATGAACGTGCTCAGCTTAGACGGTACGAGCACAAGCGTTCAAAAAGGCGAGTCCTTATACGACACGGTCAAAACACTGGAATCAATCGGAGCGGACGCCTGCGTCATCAGGCACAGCACAGATGAATATTACAAAGATCTGACCGGCAGAGTCAATATTCCGATCTTAAACGCAGGAGACGGCTGCGGACAGCACCCGACTCAGTCATTGCTTGATTTAATGACGATTCAAGAGGAATTTGAGACCTTTCAGGGCCTGACGGTTTCCATTCATGGCGATATCAAACACAGCAGAGTGGCAAGGTCAAATGCCGAGGTGCTGACAAGGCTCGGCGCACGTGTGCTGTTTTCCGGGCCGCCGCAGTGGCAGGATGAGAAAAACGCCTTCGGCACCTGTGTTCAGACGGATGAAGCCATACAAGCTTCAGATGTCGTCATGCTGCTCCGCATCCAAAATGAAAGGCATCAGACAGAAGCCGACCAAAAAGGCTACCTGGAAGCATACGGGCTGACCGAAAAACGGGCGGAGAGCATGAAGCGGCATGCTATCATCATGCATCCCGCACCGGTGAACAGAGGAGTCGAAATTGACACAGCATTAGTGGAATGCGGAAAATCAAGAATCTTTAAACAAATGGAAAATGGTGTGTATATCAGAATGGCAGTCTTAAAAAGAGCACTGCAAACCAATGTGAAAAGGGGAGAAGCGGCTTATGTCTTATCTCATTAAAAACGGCTGGATATTAAATGAACAGGGAGAAAAAGCGGTACAGGATATCCGGGTAACGGGTGAATTCATTTCGGAAACCGGGCTTCTGACAGCGAAAGACGGAGAAACGGTGATCGACGCTGAGGGACTGTTCGTTTCACCTGGGCTCGTAGACCTTCATGTCCACTTCAGAGAACCGGGCGGCGAGAAAAAAGAAACCATTGAGACGGGCTCTAAAGCCGCGGCGCGCGGCGGTTTTACCACAGTCGCCGCCATGCCGAATACAAGGCCGGTGCCGGATACGAAAGAGCAGATGGAATGGCTGCAAAACAGGATCAAAGAAACCTCATCTGTCAGGGTCCTTCCTTACGCATCGATTACGATCAGACAAACCGGCGAAGAAATGACAGATTTTGAGGCGCTTCATGAAGCGGGCGCATTCGCCTTCACCGATGACGGCGTCGGCGTTCAGACGGCCGGAATGATGTATGAAGCCATGAAACGGGCGGCTTCAATAAATAAAGCGATTGTCGCTCATTGTGAGGATAACTCGCTTATTTACGGAGGGAGCGTGCATGAAGGTTCTTTTTCAAAAGCGAACGGCCTGAAGGGTATACCTTCCATTTGTGAAGCGGTACATATCGCCCGTGACGTGCTGCTGGCGGAAGCAGCGGGCTGCCATTACCACGTGTGTCATATCAGCACGAAAGAATCCGTCAGAGCCGTAAGAGACGCAAAAAAAGCGGGAATCCGCGTGACGGCGGAAGTATCGCCGCACCACCTGCTGCTTTGTGACGAAGATATCCCGGGACTTGATACCAATTTTAAGATGAATCCGCCGCTTCGCAGCAAAGAGGACAGAGAGGCGCTGATTGAAGGGCTTTTAGACGGCACGATTGATTTCATCGCCACTGACCATGCGCCGCATACAGAAGAAGAGAAAAACACGGATATGAAGCTTGCGCCTTTCGGTATCGTCGGTTTAGAAACTGCCTTTCCGCTTCTGTACACACATTTTGTGAAAAACGGGGCGTGGACGCTGAAGCAGCTGGTTGATTTCATGACGGTAAAACCTTGCGAGGCATTCGGTCTTCCGTACGGAACGCTTGCACCGGGGGCGCCGGCTGACATCACCCTGATTGATCTGGACAAAGAAGCGGCCATTGACAAAGATACATTTTTATCTAAAGGAAAAAATACGCCATTCAACAAGATGAAGTGCTTCGGCTGGCCTGTTGCAACGATGGCTGCCGGTAAGCTTGCATATGAAGAAGGGAGACTCGTCAAATGAAAAGAAGACTAGTGCTGGAAAATGGAGCGGTATTTGAGGGTGAAGCATTCGGGAGCCTGGAGCATACCGCGGGTGAAGTCGTATTCAACACGGGAATGACCGGTTATCAGGAAATTTTATCAGACCCTTCTTACTGCGGGCAGACCGTGACGCTGACGTATCCGCTGATCGGCAACTACGGAATTAACAGAGATGACTTTGAATCCATCACTCCTTTTGTAAAAGGGCTGATCGTAAAAGAACTGTGCGAGCTGCCTTCCAACTGGCGCTCGGCTTACACGCTTGATGAGTATCTGAAAATGAAAAATATCCCCGGCTTACAAGGGATCGACACGCGAAAACTCACCAGAATGATCCGCACGGCCGGCGCATTAAAAGGAACGTTTGCATCAAGTGAGGAGAATGTCGGAGAGGTTCTTGCAAGGCTGAAAGAAACGGAACTGCCGAGAAATCAAGTTGCTCAAGTATCGGCGAAAACGGCATATCCGAGTCCGGGCCGCGGCAAACGCATCGTGCTCGTCGATTTCGGTATGAAGCACGGCATCTTAAGAGAGTTAAACAAAAGAAAATGCGATGTCATCGTTGTGCCGTACAATGTAACGGCGGAAGAAGTGCTTCAGCTCAAGCCGGACGGCATCATGCTTTCTAACGGACCCGGAGATCCGAAAGATGTGCCGGAAGCCATTGAAATGATAAAAGGCATACTCGGGAAGGTGCCGTTATTCGGAATCTGTCTCGGCCATCAATTATTTGCGCTGGCATCGGGAGCGGAAACGGAAAAAATGAAATTCGGACACAGGGGTTCCAATCATCCGGTTAAAGAGCTTGCGACAGGGAAAGTCGCTTTAACAGCCCAAAACCACGGATATACGGTTTCTTCAATAGATGAGACAGAGCTTGAAGTGACGCACATTGCGATCAATGATCAAACGATCGAAGGACTCAAGCATAAAACATTGCCGGCATTTACGGTTCAGTACCACCCTGAAGCTTCACCGGGACCGGAAGACGCCAATCACTTATTTGACAGATTCATTGACTTGATCGAAACAACTGAGAAAGAAGGGGAAGCGGTATGCCAAAACGCGTAGATATTAAAAAGATTTTAGTGATCGGATCAGGCCCGATTATTATCGGACAGGCGGCGGAATTTGATTATGCGGGCACACAGGCGTGTCTCGCTTTAAAGGAAGAAGGCTATGAAGTCATTCTCGTCAACTCGAATCCGGCAACGATTATGACGGATACGGAAATGGCTGATCGGGTATACATAGAACCGCTGACGCCGGAGTTTCTCACGCGTATTATCAGAAAAGAACGGCCGGACGCCATCCTGCCGACTCTGGGAGGACAGACCGGACTGAATCTTGCCGTCGAGCTGTCTGAACTCGGGGTTCTTGAGGAATGCGGAGTGGAAGTGCTCGGCACAAAGCTGTCCGCCATCCAGCAGGCGGAAGACCGCGACTTATTCCGTACGCTGATGAATGAGCTGAATGAACCGGTGCCGGAAAGTGAGATCATCCGCACTTTACAGGAAGCCGAGGAATTTGTCGGCCGGATCGGGTTTCCGGTTATCGTGCGCCCCGCTTACACATTAGGCGGAACGGGCGGCGGCATCTGCTCGAATGAAGCGGAACTGAAAGAGATCGTCGAAAACGGATTAAAGCTCAGCCCCGTCCATCAGTGCCTTCTGGAAAAAAGCATCGCCGGTTACAAAGAGATCGAATATGAAGTCATGAGAGACAGCAGAGATCACGCGATCGTCGTCTGCAACATGGAAAATATCGATCCGGTCGGCATCCATACGGGCGACAGCATCGTCGTTGCCCCGAGCCAGACTTTGAGCGACCGGGAATATCAGCTTTTGCGCAATGTTTCATTAAAGCTGATCCGCGCGCTCGGCATTGAAGGCGGCTGTAATGTTCAGCTCGCGCTCGATCCCGACAGCTTCCAATATTACATTATCGAAGTGAATCCGCGGGTGAGCCGCTCATCTGCCCTCGCTTCAAAAGCGACGGGTTACCCGATCGCAAAGCTTGCGGCGAAAATCGCAGTCGGGCTTTCTCTTGATGAAATGATGAATCCCGTAACGGGAAAAACATATGCGGCTTTTGAGCCCGCGCTTGACTATGTCGTTTCTAAAATCCCGCGCTGGCCGTTCGACAAATTTGAGTCGGCAAACCGCAGGCTCGGGACGCAGATGAAAGCCACCGGAGAGGTCATGGCCATCGGACGCACCCTTGAAGAATCGCTGTTAAAGGCGGTCCGCTCACTGGAAGCCGATGTCTATCACCTGGAACTGAAGGATGCGGAAGAGATTTCTGACGGGCTTTTGGAAAAACGGATCAGAAAGGCCGGAGATGAACGGCTGTTTTATCTTGCAGAAGCGTTCAGAAGAGGCTACACAGTGGAGCAGCTTCATGAGTTTTCCGCAATTGACGTATTCTTTTTGCACAAGCTCTGTAAGCTGGTCGCTTTTGAAACCGAGCTGAAAGCGGAAAAAGGCAGCCTCGCCGTCCTGCAGACAGCGAAGGAACTCGGTTTCTCCGACAAATATATCAGCCGGGAATGGAATATGCCGGAACAAGAGCTGTATCAAATGCGAAAAGAAGCAGCCATCAAGCCTGTATATAAAATGGTGGATACATGCGCGGCGGAATTCGAATCAGAAACCCCGTACTTCTACAGCACATATGAGGAAGAAAACGAGTCTGAGGTAACATCAAGAAAAAGCGTCGTCGTCCTCGGCTCCGGCCCGATCCGCATCGGACAGGGCGTCGAATTTGACTATGCGACCGTTCACTCTGTCTGGGCGATTAAGCAGGCAGGATATGAAGCGATTATTATCAACAACAACCCTGAGACGGTGTCCACTGATTTCAGCATATCAGACAAACTGTATTTTGAACCGCTGACGGTAGAAGATGTCATGCACATCATTGATTTGGAACAGCCGGAAGGCGTTGTTGTCCAATTCGGCGGCCAGACGGCGATCAACCTTGCGGAAGAATTGAGCGCCCGCGGCGTCAAAATTCTCGGTACATCACTTGAAGATTTAGATCGTGCGGAAGACCGGGATAAGTTCGAGCAGGCGCTTGAGGCGCTGAATGTGCCGCAGCCGCTCGGAAAAACCGCCGTGTCGGTGAACGAAGCGGCCAAAATCGCTGCATCCATCGGCTATCCGGTACTTGTCCGCCCTTCGTATGTGCTCGGCGGCCGGGCGATGGAAATCGTCTATCACGAAGAAGAACTGCTTCACTATATGAAAAATGCGGTCAAAATCAACCCGCAGCATCCGGTGTTAATCGACCGTTATCTGACGGGGAAAGAAATCGAAGTCGATGCCGTATCTGACGGCGAAACAGTCGTTATTCCGGGGATTATGGAGCATATCGAGCGGGCCGGCGTCCATTCAGGGGATTCAATCGCCGTCTATCCGCCTCAGTCTTTAAGCGGAGACATTAAGAAAAAAATCGAACAATACACTGTTGCCTTGGCAAAAGGCCTTAACATCATCGGGTTGCTGAACATCCAGTTCGTACTTTCGCAAGGTGAGGTGTATGTGCTTGAGGTAAATCCGCGGTCAAGCAGAACCGTGCCGTTCTTAAGCAAAATCACTAAGATTCCGATGGCGAATCTGGCGACAAAGGTCATTCTCGGCCAAAAGCTTGCTGATTTCGGCTATCAAGAGGGGCTGCAGCCTGAACAGCAGGGGGTGTTCGTGAAAGCGCCTGTCTTCTCATTCGCGAAGCTGAGAAGAGTGGATATCACGTTAGGCCCTGAAATGAAGTCGACGGGAGAGGTCATGGGCAAAGATTCAACCTTGGAAAAAGCGCTCTATAAAGCGCTGATTGCCTCAGGCATTCAAATCCCGAACTACGGTTCAGTGCTGTTGACCGTTGCTGATAAAGATAAAGAAGAAGGACTGCTGATCGCCAAGCGGTTCCACGCCATCGGCTATAAAATCTTGGCGACGGAAGGAACGGCGGCTTATTTGAAAGACGCTCAGATTCCGGCTCAAGTCGTCGGGAAAATCGGCGAAGAAGGGAAAAATCTGCTCGATGTGATCAGAAACGGAGAAGCGCAATTTGTCATCAATACGCTGACAAAGGGCAAACAGCCGGCCAGAGACGGCTTCAGAATCCGCCGCGAATCCGTTGAGAACGGAGTCGCCTGCCTGACATCTTTAGATACGGCCGAAGCCATTTTGCGGGTATTGGAAAGCATGACATTCCGGGCGGATCATATGCCTGCATCCGAAACCAATCAAAAGGCGGCAGTCACGATATGAAAAAAGCGCATTTGACTGTTCAATCCAACTTAGAAATTGCCGACCGGATTTATAAGATGGTGCTGAAAGGAGAGCTTGTCCGGCACCTTACCGAGCCGGGACAATTTCTTCATCTGAAGGTGAGTGACGCGGTCACACCGCTATTAAGAAGACCGCTCAGCATTGCGGACGTCAATTTCGCCGCGGATGAAGTATCCGTTATCTACAGAGCTGACGGTGAGGGAACGCGCCTTTTGTCCGGGAAAAAAGAGGGCGGCAGAATAGACGTTCTCGGCCCTCTCGGCAACGGATTTCCCGTGCGGCGGATTGAACCCGGCAAAACCGCGCTGTTAGTCGGAGGCGGAGTGGGGGTTCCGCCTTTGCAGGAACTGTCAAAGCGCCTGACGGAAAAAGGCGTAAACGTCATTCATGTGCTTGGATTTCAATCAGCAAAGGATGTTTTTTACGAACAGGAATGCCGTGCGTACGGAGACACTTATGTGGCGACGGCTGACGGAACATATGGAGAGAAAGGATTTGTCACCGATATCATCCGTGAAAAGCAGCTCGAATTCGATGTCCTGCTAAGCTGCGGACCGACACCGATGCTGAAAGCTCTGAAGCAGCAGTACGGCCATAAAGAGGTTTATCTTTCGATGGAAGAGCGGATGGGCTGCGGCATCGGGGCCTGCTTCGCCTGCGTGTGCCGCACGGGTGAAAGCGATACATCCTATGTAAAGGTCTGCCTTGACGGGCCGGTATTTAAAGCTGAGGAGGTGGCGCTGTAATGTTAGAGGTGAATCTGCCGGGTCTCCAATTGAAAAACCCGATCATCCCCGCTTCCGGATGTTTCGGTTTCGGGAAAGAATATGCCGGATTTTACGATTTATCATGCCTTGGAGGCATTATGATTAAAGCCACGACGAACGAAGCCCGCTTCGGAAATCCGACGCCGAGAGTGGCGGAGACAAGCGCGGGAATGCTGAATGCCATCGGACTGCAAAATCCCGGCCTTGAGCATGTGCTCAATCACGAGCTGCCTTGGCTCGAACAATTTGACACGCCGATTATCGCAAATGTCGCCGGTTCTCAGGTGGACGACTATAAAGAAGTGGCCGAGCACATCAGCCAAGCGCCGAATGTGCATGCGCTTGAGCTTAACATTTCATGTCCGAATGTCAAAACGGGGGGGATTGCTTTTGGTACTGATCCCGTCATGGCGGCCGAACTGACAAAAGCGGTGAAAGAAGTTTCCGCAGTGCCTGTGTATGTGAAGCTTTCGCCTAATGTCGCAAACATAACCGAAATTGCCAAAGCGATTGAAGCGGCCGGTGCTGACGGTCTGACGATGATTAATACTCTCATCGGGATGAGGCTCGATCTCAAGACGGGCCGGCCGATTTTAGCAAATAAAACGGGCGGACTGTCAGGCCCGGCGATCAAACCGGTCGCCATCCGGATGGTATACGAAGTCAGCCAGGCCGTTCAAATTCCGATTATCGGGATGGGCGGCGCTCAGACCGCAGAGGATGCATTAGAATTTCTTCTTGCGGGAGCGAGTGCGGTTGCCGTCGGCACGGCGAACTTCGTCAATCCGTTCGTCTGCCCGGAAATCATAGAACAGCTCCCCCATGTGCTGCGCCAACACGGCTTTCAATCTGTAAGTGAATGCATCGGAAGGAGCTGGAAACATGAAAAACAACCTGCCCATCATCGCGCTTGATTTTGCATCAGGGGAAGAGACTTTAACGTTTTTAGACTTGTTTAAAAAGGAAAGGCTCTTTGTCAAAACGGGGATGGAACTTTTTTATCAGGAAGGCCCCGCCATCATTCACCAATTAAAAGAACGGAACTGTGATATATTTTTAGATTTAAAGCTTCATGATATCCCGACTACGGTCAATAAAGCGATGAAGCGGCTGGCCGGCCTCGGCGTTGATCTCGTCAATGTGCATGCGGCAGGGGGTGCACGCATGATGCGCGCGGCCCTTGAGGGGCTTGAAGAAGGCACGCCGGCAGGCAGAAAACGCCCGTCTTTAATCGCGGTGACTCAGCTGACCAGCACTTCAGAGCAGGTGGCGAGGGAAGAGCTTCTGCTGCATAAGCCGCTGTTAGAAACGGTTGTGCATTACGGCAAAATGGCGGAAGAGTGCGGGCTGGACGGAGTGGTATGTTCGGTCCATGAAACAAAAGCCATTTATGAAGCGGTCCGGCCTTCATTTCTGACAGTCACGCCGGGCATCCGCACCGCCAGTGACGCAGCTGACGATCAAGTCCGTACGGCGACTCCGTCATTTGCGAAAGAAAACGGTTCGTCAGCCATCGTCGTGGGCCGCTCAATTACAAAAGCGGAAAACCCCGTTAAAGCATATGAAGCAATTAAACTGGAATGGGAGGGCGTTCGCCGATGAAACAGGCTATCGCAAAACATCTATTACACATTGAAGCTGTCTTTTTACGCCCGAATGAGCCGTTTACGTGGGCGAGCGGCATTTTATCACCGATCTATTGTGACAACCGTCTGACATTGTCGTATCCAAAAGTGAGAAATGATGTGGCGGACGGGCTCGGCAAACTGCTGAAAGAGCATTTTCCCGAGGCGGAGATGATCGCGGGCACTGCAACGGCGGGCATTCCGCATGCTGCGCTTCTCGCAGACCGTACAGGCGCGCCGATGTGCTACGTCAGAAGCAAACCGAAAGCGCACGGCAAAGGAAATCAAATAGAAGGCGCCATTAAGAAAGGACAAAAAACAGTCGTGATTGAAGACTTGATTTCTACCGGGGGCAGCGTGCTTGAAGCTGCGGCGGCCCTTCAAAGAGAGGGCGCGGAAGTCCTCGGCGTCATTTCCATTTTTACATACGGACTGCCGAAAGCAAAAGAAGCCTTTAAAAAAGCGGGTCTTCCTTATTACTCGTTAACCGATTATGACACGCTGATTGAAGTTGCGCTTGAAAACGGTACGATACATTCAGCTGACATTGAAAAACTGAAATCATGGAAACTGAATCCCGAGTCAAAAGATTGGTTTAAAAAATAATGATAATAAAAACAGGCCTCAGGGCCTGTTTTATTATTCCTATCAAAAAACTCGGGTTGACTTCTGTTAGAATTGTGCTAAAATTTAGTACAAATCTAAAAAGCTTATCAAGAGCGGCTGAGGGACTGGACCGATGACGCCCGGCAACCTGCGTGTATTGCAAGGTGCCGCATCCAGAAAAATGCACAGCATTTTGAAGATAAGGGCTATACCGGGTCACTGTCTTTCATTCCGCTGGATTGAAAGTTTTTTATATGAAAAAAAGATTGAGGGATAAGACAACCGGCAGAGAACAACAGCTGTTTGATTGTCTCCGGGAGGAGGAAAGAAAAAATGCTAACGTATGACACATGGGAGGAACCGGCGATTACATTTCCGGAAGACGATTCCTATAAAGGCGCGCTGTCCGTTTTAAAATGGGCATACGGCCACTACGGAGACCAGCTTGTTTACGCGTGCAGCTTCGGGATTGAGGGCATCGTCCTGATCGATTTAATTTCTAAAGTAAAGAAAGACGCGGAAATCGTGTTTCTCGATACGGGTCTTCACTTTAAAGAAACATATGAAACGATCGAAAAAGTGAAAGAACGTTATCCGGGGCTGAACATTATCCTGAAAAAGCCCAGCCTTACTCTCGAGGAACAGGCCGAGGCTCACGGAGATAAACTGTGGGAAAGAGAACCGAACCAGTGCTGCTACATCAGAAAAATTCTGCCGTTAAGAGAAGCGCTCGCAGGGCATCCGGCATGGCTGTCCGGCCTTCGCCGGGATCAAGGGCCGAGCCGGGCGAATACGAATTTCCTGAATAAAGACGACAAGTTTCAATCGATTAAAGTATGCCCGCTGATCCATTGGACATGGAAAGACATCTGGAGATATACTTCCAAGCATGAGCTGGATTACAATATCCTCCATGATCAGGGGTATCCGAGCATCGGCTGTGAACCGTGCACTTCACCTGCGTTTACCGCGGAAGATTTGCGGAGCGGCAGATGGAACGGCATGGCGAAAACAGAATGCGGACTGCATGAATAAAGGAGCTGCCCGATGGAATTAGCCGCTATTTTATTCTGTCTGTTTTTTGCCATGAATATCGGAGCCAGCGGAGCCGCGGCATCAATGGGAGTCGCTTACGGGTCCGGCGCCGTTAAAAAGAAAACGTATGCGCTGATCATCTGCGCGGCCGGAGTCCTGTCAGGGGCGGTTATCGGCGGCGGTGAAGTCGTTAAGACGATCAGCGGCGGAATCATTCCCGAACAAACCATTACGCTCACCATTGTCTGCATTATAATCGGAGCGGCGGCGCTATCGTTATTCACGGCGAATGTGCTCGGCATTCCGCTGTCGACGAGTGAGGTCACTGTCGGGGCGATTGTCGGTGTCGGCGTCGCGTACAAAGTATTGTTTTTACAGCATCTTTTGGTCATCGTGATTTTTTGGGTGCTCGTACCGTTCGTCGCGTTCTGTTTCACTTTTCTCGTATCGAAGGTATTCAGTTCTCTGAATATTCGAGTCATTTCGAAACGGAAACAGAAGATTTTAGGAATTGTGCTGCTTTTTGCGGGTTTTTGGGAAGCTTTTTCAGCCGGAATGAACAATGTCGCAAATGCGGTGGGCCCTTTGGTGGCTGCGGGCGTACTCAGCGTGTCAAAAGGAACGCTGTACGGAGGCATCTTTGTCGCTCTCGGCGCTCTGCTTTTAGGACGCAAAGTGCTTGAAACCAACGGGAAAAAGATTACGAGGTTTTCAGCCGGAGAAGGCATACTGCTTTCAGGAACCGGTGCGGGGCTTGTCATTATCAGTTCCGTCTTCGGTCTGCCGGTCCCATTGGCGCAAGTCACATCATCATCAATTATCGGTATCGGAATGGCCAAAAACGGGCCGAACGTTTTTCATAAAGAAGTCGTGAAAACGATGCTCAAAGTATGGGTTGTTTCGCCGTTTTTGTCACTGTCGATTTCGTATCTGCTTGTCTCCCTGCTGTTAAAAGGAGATTACTATTCCATCTTTATGATGGCCAGCGTGCTTTTGGCAGCTGGCGGAGCCGCCAGTCTGATGAAAGCCATCCGAAAAGAGAAACGCTCTGTCCATGAACAAGGCGGGGGCATTTAACTATTAATCTGAGTTTGTTTATCTGTTAACTGGGAGGAATCATGTATTATGAGTTTAGCACCGCACGGAGGAACATTAATTAATCGGGTGAATGAGCAGTATGATCTTACATCCGTCCACAAAGAAATTGAGCTTGATTTGATTTCGTTCGCTGATTTAGAGCTGATCGGGATCGGGGGGTACAGCCCGATTGAAGGATTTTTCACAGAAAAAGATTACGTATCAGTCGTTGAAAATATGCGTCTAGCATCAGGGGTTGTCTGGTCCCTGCCGATCACGCTTCCGGTCGATTCAGAAAAAGCGGCTGAGCTTGCCGTCGGCGACACGGTGAAACTGACTTACGGCGGAGAAACATACGGCGTCGTCGACATCGAAGATATTTATACGCCGGATAAACAAAAAGAAGCCGTTCACGTATATAAAACCGATGATGCCGCGCATCCGGGCGTGAAAAAATTATTTTCACGCGGCGATACGTATGTCGGCGGGCCGATCACATTAATTAAAAAAGCGTCAAAGCAGTTTCCTGAGTTTACATTTGAACCTGCCGATACAAGACGAAGCTTCGAAGAAAAAGGCTGGAAAACCATCGTCGGTTTCCAAACGAGAAATCCGGTCCACCGCGCCCACGAATATATCCAAAAAACCGCGCTTGAGACGGTTGACGGCCTGTTTTTGAACCCGCTCGTCGGTGAAACAAAATCAGATGACATTCCGGCGGATGTCAGAATGGAAAGCTACCAGGTGCTGCTCGATCATTATTATCCGAAAGACCGCGTATTCCTCGGCGTGTTTTTGGCGGCAATGCGGTATGCGGGGCCGAGAGAAGCCATTTTCCACGCGCTTGTCCGCAAAAACTACGGCTGCACGCATTTTATTGTCGGCCGCGATCATGCCGGCGTCGGTGATTACTACGGCACATATGAAGCGCAAGAGCTGTTTGATCAATTTACAGCGGATGAACTCGGGATTACACCGATGAAATTCGAGCACAGCTTCTTCTGCCAGAAATGCGGCAACATGGGAACGGCCAAAACATGTCCGCATGACAGAAAAGACCACGTCATTCTGTCAGGAACAAAGGTCAGAGAAATGCTGCGAAGCGGCGTCATGCCGCCGGCGGAATTCAGCCGTCCTGAAGTTGTCGAGGTGTTGATTAAAGGGCTGAAAACGAAAGAAGAAGCAGGCGTTTCTTAAGGAGGAAAATAGAGTGACAAATCGTGATATCGTATGGCATGAAGCCTCAATAACGAAAGAAGAATACCAGCAGAAAAACAAGCATAAAAGCTCTATCCTCTGGCTGACGGGCTTAAGCGGTTCAGGGAAATCCACAATTGCAAACGCCGCAGCGCGCGAGCTGTTTGAACAAGGCTATCAAGTCATTGTGCTTGATGGTGATAACATCCGCCACGGCTTAAACAAGGACTTAGGTTTTTCCGATGATGACCGCAAGGAAAATATACGCCGCATCGGGGAAGTGGCGAAGCTTTTCGTTCAGCAGGGAACCATCGTCATCACGGCTTTTATTTCTCCGTTCCGTGAGGACAGAGATCAGGTGAGAGAGCTTGTGGCAGAGGGCGAATTTAATGAAATCTACGTGAAATGCGACCTCGATATATGTGAAAAGCGCGATCCGAAAGGGTTATATAAAAAAGCAAGAAATGGTGAAATTCCGTTCTTTACGGGGATCGACTCACCGTATGAAGAGCCGAAAGCGCCTGAGCTCGTACTTGATTCAGGCAAATTTGAACGTGAAGAATGCACCGGAAGACTGGTTGACTTTGTGAAAAACAGCTTAGCATAATAGGTCCAAAAAGGCCGCGCAATCAGCCGGATATCCTCCGCAATGGCGGGATATGGTAAAATAGCTGAAGTGCGGCCTCGCGGCTGTTCTGGGAAGATTTCAAAACGGATCGGGGAGACATGCTATGGGGAAAGTATTTATCGTTGGAGCCGGTCCGGGAGATCCGGACTTATTAACGGTGAAGGCAATGAAAGCCATACAGAAAGCGGACGTTATATTATATGACAGATTGGTAAACAAAGAGATTTTACAGTACGCCGGCGAAGAAGCGGATCTGATTTACTGCGGCAAGCTCCCGGATTTTCACATTATGAAACAGGATACAATCAACCGTTTCCTTGTGAAGTATGCGAAAAAGGGAAAAACCGTTGTAAGGCTCAAGGGGGGCGACCCGTTTGTTTTCGGCCGCGGAGGCGAAGAAGCGGAGGCTCTCGCGCAAAACGCCATT
The DNA here is from genome assembly GCF_021729365.1 of Bacillus sp. R45. Taxonomy (NCBI): domain Bacteria; kingdom Bacillati; phylum Bacillota; class Bacilli; order Caryophanales; family Bacillaceae; genus Bacillus; species Bacillus sp. R45. Next base: position 1,525,028 of record NZ_CP091421.1, read on the forward strand.
CCGTTTGAGATCGTTCCCGGCATTACATCAGGAATCGCGGCTGCTGCTTATGCCGGCATTCCGGTGACGCACAGAGAGGCGAGCTCCAATGTCGCATTCGTTACGGGACATTATAAACAAGAAGACGACTTTGAAGAAAAATGGAAAGCGCTGGCGACGGGCATTGATACGCTGGTGATTTATATGGGAATTAAAAATATCCGGCAGATTGAAAGAATGCTGCTGGAAAACGGCAGAGACGGCGGCACTCCGGCAGCCTTTATTCATTGGGGGACGACGGACAGGCAAAAAACAGTCGTCTGCACCGTCGGCACGCTTTCAGACACAGTGATAAAAGAAGAAATCAAAAACCCGAGTTTAATTGTTATCGGTGATGTCGTCAATTATCACTGCACACTGGACTGGTATGCATCTGATCAGAAAAATCCGGATTTGAGCGAGGCGTTGTAAATGAAGCAGGCGATTTTATATATCGGACACGGAAGCAGGCTGAAAAAAGCGCAGACAGAGTCGGCGGCGTTTTTAAAAGGGTGCATGCCGCACGCTGACGCTCCCATTCAGGAAATCTGTTTTTTAGAACTGCAGGAACCGTCTATTGAAGCGGGATTTGAAGCTTGTGTCAGACAAGGCGCCACTCATATTGCGGCTGTGCCTTTGCTGCTGTTGACCGCTGCCCACGCGAAACATGACATTCCGGCTGAAATCGCCCGTGCGGCGGCCCTGCATCCCGATATAAAAGTGACATATGGTGTTCCGATCGGAGTGGACGATGAAGTCGTAAAAGCCGTGCATCATCGCATTGAAGATACCGGAGTGTCCATTGAGCAGGCGAAAGTGGTGCTGATCGGAAGAGGAAGCACAGATCCGGCAGTTAAAAGCGCAGTCAGTGAGATTGCCGGAAAACTTGAGGCGATTACACCTGTTAAAGAAGTCATCCCTTGTTTTTTAACAGCATGTGACCCGCACTATAAAGAAGTGTTTGCCGGCCTTGGAGAGGATGACGGAGCACCCGTTTTTATCGTTCCATATCTTCTGTTTACCGGGCTTTTAATGACTGAGATTGAACGGGAAGTTCAAAAGCTTCAAACGGTCAATCAAAATGTTCATCTCGCTTCATACTTAGGTTTTCACCCGCATATTAAGCAGGCGTTTTTGAACCGTGTGACGGAAGCTGTCCGAAACCCCGGCGGGCAGTTTGATTTTAAGGGGGGACAGTATGCTGCCTCTGCACATTAATCTCAGCGGAAAAAGAATTGTCATCGCGGGCGGAGGCAATGTTGCCTTAAGAAGACTCAAAACAGTGCTTCCGGAAGGCGCGGATATTACTGTAATCAGTCCCGATGCCCTGCCTGAAATTAAACAGCTGGCGGATGAAGGACGTATCCGCTGGGTTTCCCGTAAAATTGAAATGAAGGATCTTGCGCCCGCTTTTTTCATCATTGCCGCGACAAATGACCGCAGCGTGAATCGGGAGATAGCCGAGGGCGCTTCTGAAACGCAGCTGGTCAATTGTGTAAGCGAGGCTGAACGGGGCAGCGTGTATATGCCGAAGATCATCCGCAAAGGGCGCATTCAAGTATCCGTATCAACAAGCGGCGCAAGCCCTGCACATACGAAAAGACTGGCTGAGGACATAAAGCCTCTCATTACTGCTGATTTGGCTGAAGAAGTGGATCGATTATTTGAGAAAAGAAGAAGACCATAAAAAACACCCTGTCTGTCATCAGGCAGGGTGTTTTTTATACTGTCCTGACAGTCCGCCGAATGTGAAAAATTCAAAACGAAAGCGGGCAGTTTGAATGGTATATGCCGACAAGCGGTCAGGATTGCGAAGTGATGCGGAATATGTATGTGATCCTGATGCCGCCTGGATTTCGCCCGCATACAAAGGAAAGGTCAGAGACCCGCCCGGATGTGCTCAGGTTCGGCGAGGGAAGGTGAAAGTATCCGCCGCCAAATCAGGTGTGACCGTTTAAATCACAGACGGCCCGGCGGATCATGCAGACATGACGGGAAACTGATCAGATACTGTAAAGATCGGTTCTGACGGCTGGGAGAGTTTCGTCTCCGTTTATACGTAATAAAAAACACCTCCAAGCCGAGTGCGGGTTTCAGCTTGGAGGTGCGTTTATTTTTTCAGCCGTATGACAAGGTCGGCATCAGGTGTGACAAATACGGTATGCTGGCTGTCATAGGTGACAAATCCGGGCTTTGCGCCGTTTGGCTTTTTCACATGTCTGATTTTTGTATAATCAACCGGAACGGAGCCGGAATCTTTCGCTTTGGAAAAATAAGCGGCGATCGCAGCCGCCTCCAGTATGGATTGTTCATCCGGATCGCTGCTTTTAATCACAACGTGGGAACCCGGAATGTCTTTCGTGTGGAACCATAAATCATCCCTCGCGGCAGCTTTTGTCGTTAAGTACTCATTTTGTTTATTGTTTTTGCCGACAAGAATCGTCAATCCCCGTGAAGATTCATATTGCTCCAAAACAGGAACGTGCTGCTTCTGTTTTTTCTGTCCTCTCTGCTGTTTCGGCCGCAGATATTTGCCTTCCACAAGCTCTTCCCTTATTTCGTGAATATCCTTTGTGGAGGCGGAGGAGAGCTGCTGGATCAGCTGATCGAAATAAGCGATTTCCTCCTCGGCCAGACGGATCTGTTCTTTTACCACCTCGACGGAATTCTTCGCCTTTTGATACTTTGTAAAATACATCTGCGCGTTTTCTGACGGTGTTTTGTTCGGATTTAAAGGGATGGTCACCGTCTTACTTTCTTCATCATAATAATTGATGACTTCCGCTTCTTTGTCACCTTTTTTCAGCATATACAAATTTGCCGTCAGCAGTTCGCCGTATAGCTGGAATTCCTTCGCATTCTCTGAGTAGTCGAGCGTCTTTTCCAGCTTTTTTATCTTATTGGCATTCTTTTTCCGTTCATTTGCGACAAAACGCTCGAGATCCTGAGCCTGCTGTTTGACGCGGTCGCGTTCCGCTTTGCCGAAATAAAACCGGTCCAACAGCTCACTCAGTGAGTGAAAGGTGCGCTCCTCTCCGTTTACATGTGTGAGAGACAGGAGATAAAAGTATTCCTTTCCGCCGGCTGTCGTAATGTTCGGTGTAAACCTGCAATCTTTCACGGCATGGAACATTTCAATCAGCGTCTTCGGCAGCGTTATTTTGTTAGCGAGACCCGCTCTGTGCACGGCTTCTTTTGCAAACAGCGGAGAAACACCGGAGAAATGTCTGACGATCTGCTGGTCAAGCCGTCCTTCCTGAAAACTGAGATAACGCAAAACGTCCTCTTCATCCGCGGCAAGCGGCGAAACTTTTTCCTGAGCGGGAGGAAGCTTGTAATCATAACCCGGCAGAACGGTCCGGTAGCTGTTCATTGACGGAGATAAATGCTTCAGCCCGTCGATGATGGATCCTTCTCCGTCAGTCAGAATAATATTGCTGTGCCGTCCCATAATTTCAACATACAGCGTTCTTACGGTTTCGTCGCCGATTTCATTTCTGCTTTTTATGCGGAATATCATAATCCGGTCTAATCCGGCCTGTTCTATTTTCTCAATAAATCCGCCTTCTATATGCTTTCTGAGCAGCATACAAAACATCGGCGGCTCGCTCGGATTTTCATAGGCCTGGTTTGTCATGTGCACCCGTGAATAGCTCGGATGCGCCGACAATAATAATTTGTGGTTTGTTCCGTTGGCGCGGATATGGAATATCACATCGTGCTTAAAAGGCTGATGGACTCTCGTGATCCGTCCTCCGGTGATCCGGCTGTTTAATTCATGTGTCATTCCGTATGTAAACATGCCATCAAAAGACATATAAAACACCCTTTCCTTCTTCCTGCATTCGATAATTATAGCATGAAAAGGGACGAGTCAGAATAAGCTTGTTTACAGAGTGACATCTCTAAAGCGAGGCAGGGGAGTGGACGAGAAGAATGAAGTTTCATGAAATGGGACAAACCGATTTGCTGAAAGCAACAAATACGTCCATTAAACAGGGGTTGACCGAAAAAGAGGTGAAAAAACGCCTTGAAAAGCACGGGCCGAACGAGCTTCAGGAGGGCAAGAGGACACCGGCGATCGCCGTGTTTTTCGCCCAATTTAAAGATTTTATGGTGCTCGTGCTGCTGGCGGCAACCTTAATATCCGGGTTTTTAGGCGAATATGTAGATGCCGTAGCGATTATGGCGATTGTATTTGTCAATGGGGTTCTCGGTTTTTTTCAAGAGCGGCGGGCGGAAAAGTCTTTACATGCATTAAAAGAGCTGTCAACGCCGTATGTGTCAGCGTTGCGGGACGGGAGCTGGAAGAAAATTCAGTCCAAGGAGCTCGTTCCCGGCGATATCATGAAATTTTCAAGCGGCGACCGGATTGGCGCGGATGTGCGGATCGTTGAAGCGAAAAGCCTTGAAATTGAGGAATCGGCGCTGACCGGGGAATCAATTCCGGTGGTTAAACAAGCCGATAAATTGAGAAAGCCGGATGTTTCGTTAGGCGACATCAGCAATATGGCGTTTATGGGTACGATCGTAACGCGCGGCAGCGGTGTCGGCGTCGTCGTCGGTACAGGAATGAATACGGCAATGGGGAAAATTGCCGATATGCTGGAATCCGCCGGCAGCCTTTCAACACCGCTGCAGCGAAGACTTGAAGAGCTCGGCAAAATTTTAATTATCGTCGCGCTCCTTTTAACGGTATTGGTCGTTGCAGTCGGCGTCTTACAGGGACATGATCTTTACAGCATGTTTTTGGCCGGGGTGTCATTGGCCGTCGCCGCAATTCCGGAAGGGCTTCCCGCCATTGTTACGGTGGCATTATCAATCGGCGTCCAGCGCATGATCAAACAAAAATCAATTGTCAGAAAGCTCCCGGCGGTTGAAACATTGGGCTGCGCCTCTGTCATTTGTTCTGATAAAACCGGCACGCTGACACAAAACAAAATGACCGTCACCCATATGTGGTCAGGCGGCAAAATTTATAAAGTGTCGGGCATCGGCTATGTGCCGGAGGGCGTTTTCACCCGAGATGAGCGGGAAATCAAGCCGAAAGATGAGAAGATTCTTGAACAGATGCTGGTTTTCGGCGCGTTGTGCAACACATCTGAAATCGCACTGAAAGACGGCCGTTATGTACTCGACGGTGATCCGACAGAAGGAGCGCTGCTGACGGCTGCAAGAAAGGGCGGCTATTCAAACGATTGGCTCAGCGGGCATTACCGCGTGGTTGCCGAGTTTCCGTTTGACTCCGTCCGCAAAATGATGACCGTCATTGTAGAGGATCAGGAAAAAAAGCAGTTCGTCATCACTAAAGGAGCGCCCGATGTGCTGATTGACCGCTCATCACATCTGATGCACGGCGCAAGAAGTACGCCTTTTTCAGGAGAAAAGAAAGCAGAAACGGAAGCGGTTCTGAAAGAGCTGGCGTCGCAAGCTTTGCGTACGATTGCGATTGCTTATAAACCGCTTAAGCCCGGAGAAAAGCCGACAATGGAGCAGGCGGAAAAAAATCTGACGATGCTCGGCTTGTCAGGCATGATTGATCCGCCCCGTCCGGAGGTCAGACAGGCCATTAAAGAATGCCGTGAAGCCGGCATTAAAACGGTTATGATCACAGGGGATCACGTCGAAACGGCAAAGGCCATTGCAAAAGATTTGCGTCTTCTTCCGAAAAAGGGGCGTGTGATGGACGGCAAGACGCTGAATGAGCTTACGGACAAAGAACTTATCGAAACGGTCGATGATGTCTACGTCTTCGCACGCGTGTCACCTGAACATAAATTGAAAATCGTCAAAGCGTTCCAGGAAAACGGACACGTCGTCGCCATGACGGGAGACGGGGTTAATGACGCGCCGGCCATAAAGCAGGCGGATATCGGTGTTGCCATGGGCGTGACGGGAACGGATGTGGCAAAGGAAGCCTCTTCTCTCATTCTGGTAGATGATAACTTTGCTACGATTAAATCAGCTATAAAAGAGGGACGGAATATCTATGAAAATATAAGAAAATTCGTCCGGTATTTGCTGGCCTCCAACGTCGGTGAAATTTTAGTGATGCTGTTTGCGATGCTTCTCGCTCTGCCGCTGCCGCTCGTCCCGATTCAGATATTGTGGGTGAACTTAGTCACTGACGGGCTGCCGGCGATGGCCCTCGGTATGGATCAGCCGGAAGGAGACCTGATGAGGCGGAAGCCGCGGCATCCGAAAGAAGGAGTGTTTGCGAGAAAACTGGGCTGGAAAGTCGTATCAAGAGGGTTTTTAATCGGAGCCGCAACCATTTTAGCGTTTATCATCGTCTATCACCGCAATCCTGAAAATCTGCCCTACGCACAGACCGTTGCATTCGCGACTCTTGTCCTGGCTCAGCTTATACACGTGTTTGACTGCCGGAGCGAAACGTCTGTTTTCTCCCGGAATCCGTTTGAAAATATCTATCTGCTCGGCGCCATCATTTCTTCTGTCTTCCTGATGGCCATCGTCATCTATTATCCGCCGCTGCAGCCGATTTTCAAAACAGTGCCGATTACGCCGGGCGATTGGATGCTGATTATCGGGATGTCTGGCATACCTACTTTTTTGCTGGCGGGTTCACTTTTGACAAGAAAAAAATAATTCCATATGATATAATCTTAGGGGTAATAGCATGTCTATTGCCCTTTTATTTTGATAACGGGAAAGAATTGGGTGTTTCATATGATACGGAGTATGACAGGCTTCGGCAGCGCAAGCAGCACAAAAGGCGATCTCTCGGCAACCGTTGAATTGAAATCCGTCAATTACCGGTTCAAAGAAGTGAACGCCCGCCTGCCACGGCCTTTGCTATATGTAGAGGATAAGCTGAAACAAACGATATTGCAGCATATACAGCGCGGAAGAGTAGAGCTGTTTCTCACTGTAAACAGTGACGCGCTCATAAAAAGAAGCCTGAACATCGATTGGGAGCTCCTTGATGAATATGTGAGCGCCGCACGCGCCATGAAAGAGCGCTACAGCCTGGCCGCAGAACCCGATGCAATGGATTTCTTTAGATTTGAACATATTGCGCAGATTCACGAAGAACAGATGCGTGATGACAAGCTTGAAGAAGTCATCAGGGAAGCCGCTGAGCTGGCTGTAAAGGAACTTTGTGACATGAGGGAAAAAGAAGGCCGGCTTTTGGCGGAAGACTGCTTTCTGCACATTGAGCGGCTTGAGACGCTGTCCGAACAGGTGAAAGAGCGCGCTTCGGCCGTTGTTATTCAATACCGCGAGCGTCTTTACGCCCGAATGAAGGAATGGACGGAGGACGCGCTCGACGAAAGCAGGCTGATCACGGAATGCGCCATTTTCGCCGATCGTTCTGATATAACGGAAGAAATTACCAGATTAAAGAGCCATTTTGTTCAATTCCGTGATATATTAAAAGAAGGCGGGGCAGTCGGCCGCAAACTTGATTTCCTTGTTCAGGAGCTTAACCGGGAAGCGAACACGATCGGCTCAAAAGCCAATGATCATCAAATCACAAAGCTTGTCGTTGAAATGAAAAGTTCTATTGAAAAATTGAAGGAACAAGTGCAAAATATAGAATAGCGACTGTGCGTATTGTTTACAGACGGTCTCTTCAGGTTATACTAGAGACGTCTATTTTACAGGGGGAACGTAGAAGATGACGATTAAACTGATTAATATCGGATTTGGCAATATCATCTCCGCCAATCGGATGATTTCGATTGTCAGCCCGGAGTCTGCGCCAATAAAGCGAATGATCCAGGATGCAAGAGACCGCGGCATGCTAATAGACGCTACATACGGACGAAGAACCCGTGCAGTTGTCGTCATGGATAGTGATCACATTATCTTATCTGCCGTCCAGCCTGAGACAGTTGCACACAGACTTTCTGTGAAAGAAGAAATTATGGATGAAGGGCAGGGGTAATTGCCGCATGAAAGAAAGAGGGTTATTAATCGTTCTCTCAGGTCCCTCCGGAGTTGGAAAAGGAACGGTTCGGCAAGCAATATTTTCACAACAGGACACGAAATTTGAATACTCAATTTCAGTCACGACGAGAAACCCGAGAGAGGGCGAGGTCGACGGCGTCGATTATTTCTTTAAATCCAGAGATGAATTCGAGCGCATGATTGAAAACAACAAACTGCTTGAGTGGGCAGAATATGTCGGCAACTATTACGGTACGCCCGTTGATTATGTCGAACAGACGCTTCAAGAAGGAAAAGACGTCTTCTTAGAGATTGAAGTGCAGGGCGCGCTCCAAGTGCGGAATGCATTTCCGGAAGGCCTGTTTATCTTCTTAGCGCCGCCGAGTCTTTCTGAGCTGAAAAACAGAATCGTGACAAGAGGGACTGAAACCGACGATTTAATCGAAAACAGAATGAATGCCGCAAAAGCTGAAATCGAAATGATGGACGCGTATGATTATGTCGTTGAAAACGACGATATCCAAACGGCTTGTGATAAGATTAACGCAATCGTTCTCGCCGAGCACTTAAAACGTGAACGCGTTGCTCCGAGATATAAGAAAATGCTGGAGGTAGAATAACTTATGTTAGATCCGTCAATTGACTCTTTAATGAATAAATTAGATTCTAAATATACGCTGGTGACCGTGTCTGCAAGACGCGCGCGTGAAATGCAGATCAAAAAGGACCAGCAGATTGAACATACCATTTCTCACAAATATGTAGGCAAAGCTTTAGAAGAAATTGACGCGGGCCTGCTTTCGTTTGAAAGAGAAGACAGCGAATAACAAGCACACGTAGCAACCTATCTCTACATAGGTTGTTATTTTTTTCCGTTTGGGATTTGTCCAATGCTTTCATAAAGGGGAGAAGACTTCATGAAAAACCGAAACATTTTGCTATGCGTAAGCGGGGGAATTGCCGTTTATAAAGCTTCCGCACTCACGAGCAAGCTGGTTCAGGCCGGCGCAAATGTCAAAGTGATTATGACTGAGTCCGCGCGTGAGTTTGTTTCTCCGCTGACATTTCAGGCGCTGAGCCGGAATGAAGTGTATACAGATACATTTAATGAACAAAATCCGAAGGTGATTTCTCATATTGATGCCGCTGACTGGGCGGATTTAATTATTGTCGCGCCCGCTACGGCAAATATCATCGGCAAGCTTGCCAACGGAATTGCTGATGATATGCTCACAACGACGGTGCTGGCGGCTGAGGCCCCGGTCTGGGTGGCGCCTGCGATGAATGTCCATATGTATGATCATCCGGCGGTGAAACGGAACATTTCTGTGCTTTATCAGGACGGGGTCCGCTTTATCGAGCCGAGTGAAGGCTATTTGGCATGCGGATATGTCGGCAAAGGAAGGCTGGAGGAGCCGGAGCTTATTGTTGAGCGTGTCAGAGAGCATTTTAAGGAGCCTGAAGACGATGCGCCGCTGAAAGGAAAACATATTGTCATTACGGCCGGTCCGACGCGCGAAGCCGTGGACCCTGTCCGCTTCTTCACAAATAAATCCACCGGCAAAATGGGCTACGCTGCTGCTGAAGCCGCCGTCCGTCTCGGGGCGCGGGTGACGCTGATTTCAGGCCCGGTGTCAATAGAGCCGCCAGTCGGGCTGTATCAGTTTCTTCCTGTGCAATCGGCAGCCGATATGAGAGAAGCCGTGCTTTCTGTGTTTGATTCATGCGACATGGTGATTAAGACGGCGGCCGTGGCCGATTTTACGCCGGCGGCTGTTTCTGATCACAAAATGAAGAAGAAAGACGGTTCGCTCGTGATCGAATTCAACCGTACGGCAGACATACTGAAAGAACTCGGCGAACGGAAAACACACCAGCTGCTGGTCGGATTTGCGGCTGAAACGCAAGACGTCGAACGCTATGCGCGCAGAAAACTCGAACAGAAAAACCTTGATATGATCGTTGCGAATGATGTGAAAGCGGAAGGGGCCGGATTTGGCACGGATACGAATGTCGTCACCTTCTATTTCCGGGACGGAAGAAAACGGGAGCTTGCGCTTATGTCTAAACTTGACGTTTCCTTTGAAATGCTGAAGGAAATGACAGCTTTGAAAGCCGAGGACCGAAAACCCGTATGAATGTAGCAGAAGTCATTGTCGATGTCAGCTCCAAAAACATTGACAGACCCTTTGATTACAAAATTCCCGATCATTTAAAAGGGATGATCGAAGTCGGCATGCGGGTGATTGTCCCGTTTGGCCCGCGCAAGCTTCAAGGATTTGTGACCGGTTTGAAAGATTCGTCCGAATTAAACGGCGGCTCAATGAAGGAAGTCGAGAAGCTTCTTGATTTGACGCCCGTTCTGACTGAGGAACTGATGCAGCTGTCTTCATGGCTTTCTGACAAAACGCTGTCGTTTAAAATCACGGCGCTTCAGGCAATGCTGCCCGCCGCATTGAAGGCGAAGTACGAGAAAGAGCTGAAAGTCGTTGACGAAGAAGCGCTGACACCGGACATCAAACAGCTTTTCAGGAATCAAAAAAGTCTTCTGTACTCGGATATTACCGATGAAAGCATTCTTTCGTCACTTCAGAAATTCGTGCGTAAAGGAAGCATTGATGTCACATATAAAGTCGCCCAAAAAACGAATAAAAAAATGATCCGCATGATCGAAGCGGGGGCAGACAAAGAAGAACTCGCCCGGCACGCAGATTCATTGACAAAGCAGGCTTCTAAACAGCTCGCCGTGCTTACTTATTTTATCGGCGGGGGAGAAAAGATTTCCGCGGCTGAACTTTGCCAAAAGACCGATTCCAGTTCCGCGACGCTGAAAACGCTTCTTAAAAAGGGGCTTCTTACGGAAAGCTTTGAGGAGGTTTACCGTGATCCTTATCAGGACAGAATGTTCAAAAAAACAGAGCCGCTCTCTCTTACAGAAGAGCAGCAGGCCGCTTTTGAGCCGATTAAACAAGCTGTAGCCGACCATGTCCATCACGTCTTTCTGCTTCACGGCGTCACGGGAAGCGGCAAAACGGAAATTTACCTGCAATCCATTGAAAAAGTGCTGGCAAAAGGAAAAGAAGCCATCGTGCTCGTTCCGGAAATCTCGTTGACACCGCAAATGGTCAACCGTTTTAAAGGCCGCTTCGGCTCACAGGTTGCGGTCATGCACAGCGGATTATCCACAGGTGAAAAATACGATGAATGGCGGAAGATTCAGCGCAAGGAAGTCCGGCTTGTCGTCGGAGCCAGATCGGCCATCTTTGCCCCGTTTGAAAATCTCGGCATGATCATTATTGATGAAGAGCACGAATCTTCCTATAAGCAGGAGGAAATGCCGCGGTATCATGCAAAGGACGTAGCTATCCGCCGGGCCGAGCATCACAGCTGTCCGGTCGTCCTCGGGAGCGCCACGCCGACATTGGAGTCATTTGCGCGGGCGAAAAAAGGCGTTTATGAGCTGCTTCCGTTAAAACATCGCGTAAACCGCCAGCTCATGCCTGACGTTTCTCTCGTTGATATGAGAGAAGAACTGAGAAACGGCAACAGATCAATGTTCTCAAGAGAGCTGATGGAACAGCTGGAAGAGAAGCTTGCAAAAAAAGAGCAGGCCGTCCTTTTTCTGAATAAACGGGGGTATTCCTCGTTTGTGATGTGCCGGGATTGCGGTTATGTGCCGCAATGTCCGCATTGCGACATTTCCATGACTTATCACCGCTACGGACAAAGGCTGAAATGCCATTACTGCGGCCATGAGGAACCTGTCCCGGGGACATGCCCGGAATGCGGCAGCGAACATATCCGCTTTTTCGGCACGGGAACGCAGCGTGTGGAGGAGGAGCTTACCAAAGTGCTGCCTCAGGCGCGTGTGATCAGGATGGATGTGGACACCACTTCAAGAAAAGGCGCCCATGAAAAACTGTTGTCAGCGTTCGGTGAAGGGAAAGCGGATATCCTGCTCGGTACGCAGATGATCGCAAAAGGGCTTGATTTTCCGAACGTGACGCTTGTCGGAGTATTAAGCGCCGATACGACGCTTCACATCCCAGATTTCAGGGCCGCGGAGAAGACATTCCAGCTGCTGACACAGGTAAGCGGACGGGCCGGGCGGCATGAAAAGCCGGGAACGGTGGTCATTCAAACGTATACACCGTCTCATTACAGCATTCAGCTGACGAAAACGCACGACTATGAAACTTTTTTTCAGCAGGAAATGGCGCACAGACGGACCCAATCATACCCGCCGTATTATTACGTGGCGCTGGTGACCGTTTCTCATGAAGAAGCGGCAAAAGCCGCGGTCACCGCAGAAAAGATTACAAACTATTTAAGAGCGGGATGCGGGCCTGATACGAAAATTCTCGGGCCGGCGGCTTCCCCGATTGCCAGGATCAAAGATAGATATCGCTATCAATGCGTGATAAAATACAGACAGGAAAACGAGTTGCAGATTCAGTTGAAAAAGATACTGGAGCACTATAAACGCGATATTGCGCAAAAGCATGTAATGATTTCAATTGATATGAATCCGTACATGCTGATGTAACATTAGTTTTTGGAGGGCAAAATTTTGGCTGTAAAAAAAATCGTCACACACCCGGCGGAGGTTCTGGAAACACCCGCCGATGAAGTGACAGTGTTTGATAAAAAATTAAAAAAACTGCTTGACGATATGTACGATACGATGCTCGAAATGGATGGCGTCGGTCTCGCCGCGCCGCAAATCGGCATTTTAAAAAGAGCGGCCGTCGTGGACATCGGTGAAGAAAGCGGCCGGATCGACCTTGTAAATCCGGTTATTCTTGAAAAGAGCGGTGAACAGACCGGAGTCGAGGGCTGCTTAAGTTTTCCCGGGGTTTTCGGTGATGTCACCCGCCCGGATTACGTAAAGGTAAAAGCCCACGACCGTAAAGGAAAACCGTTTATTTTAGAAGCGGAGGGTTTTTTGGCCAGAGCCGTTCAGCATGAAATGGATCATTTAGACGGCATTTTATTCACATCAAAAATTACGGCTTACTACACTGAAGAAGAACTGGCAGAAATGGAAGGATGATTGGATGACAAGGATCGTTTTTATGGGAACGCCCGACTTTTCAGTTCCCGTCCTGCGCACGCTTATTGAAGACGGATATGAAGTGGTTGGTGTCGTTACGCAGCCTGACCGCCCGAAAGGCAGAAAAAAAATCATGACGCCCCCTCCTGTAAAGGCTGAAGCTGAACGTCACGGCATTCCCGTGCTTCAGCCCGAAAAAGTAAGGCTCGAAGAAGAAATAGAAAAAGTGCTAAGCCTGAAGCCGGACCTGATTGTTACGGCGGCATTCGGACAGATCCTGCCCAAGCAGCTGCTGGACGGCCCGAAATACGGCTGTATCAACGTACATGCGTCACTATTGCCTGAATTAAGAGGCGGAGCGCCGATACATTATTCGATTCTCCAAGGCAAGAAGAAAACAGGCGTGACGATCATGTATATGGTTGAAAAGCTTGATGCGGGCGATATGATTTCTAAAATCGAAGTGGAAATTGATGAAACGGATAACGTCGGCACGCTGCACGACAAATTAAGCATAGCGGGGGCAAAGCTTTTGTCAGAGACCGTCCCGAACGTCATCTCCGGAAATATTAAACCGATCAAACAGGACGAATCAAAAGCGACTTACGCGCCTAACATTAAGCGTGAGCAGGAGCGGATTGATTGGGCAAAGCCCGGAGAAGAGATCTACAACCAGATCAGAGGTTTAAACCCTTGGCCTGTCGCCTATACAACTTTGAACGGTCAAACTATTAAAGTATGGGCTTCTGAAAAAGTTGCGGCAAAAACTGATGCTGCGCCCGGAACAGTCATCCGCACGGAGCAAAACGGCATTGTCGTCGCATCAGGAAACAGCACCGCCCTTTTAATCACTGAGCTGCAGCCGGCGGGGAAAAAACGGATGAAGGGCGAAGATTTTGTAAGAGGCAAAAATGTGCAGCCCGGTGACGTGTTAGGAGCAGCAAATGAAGAAAATTAATGTCCGGGAGCTCGCCCTTGAAGCGCTTGAGAAGCTTGAGCAAAATCAGGCATACAGCAACCTGCTTCTTACATCGGTTATCAAAACGAACACGCTCAGCGATCAGGACAGAGGACTGCTGACAGAGCTTGTCTACGGAACGCTGCAAAATAAAATCGCCTTAGACTATATGCTGAAGCCTTTTATCCGCAAGCCGAATAAGGTGAAGCCGTGGGTGATTCAGCTGCTTCGTCTGTCCGCGTATCAAATGGAGTATTTAGAAAAAATTCCGGATCGCGCCGCCATCCATGAAGCGGTTGAAATCGCCAAAAAACGCGGGCATAAGGGCATTGCGTCCTTTGTCAACGGCATTCTCCGCTCCCTGCAGCGTGAGGGGGCGCCGTCATTTGCTGAAATTGAAGACCCGGTTCTCCGTCTTTCTACAGAGACAAGCCATCCCGAATGGCTCGTAAAAGAGTGGGTCGAGGCGTACGGCTTTGAGGCGGCTGAAAAAATCTGCCGGATTCATCTCATTCCGCCGAAGCAGACGCTCCGTGTCAATCACATAAAGAGCGACAGGGAAACGGTGCTGAATGAGATGGAGAATGCCGGTCTGGAAGCGGAAGCCGGAGACCTTTCTCCTGATGCGATTAAGCTTTTGAAAGGAAGCATCGCGAACACGGCATTTTTCCAAAACGGCCGGGTATCCATACAGGATGAAAGCTCAATGCTTGTCGCGCGGGCGCTGGACCCGAAGCCGGGCGAAACCGTTTTAGATGCATGCGCTGCACCGGGCGGAAAGTCGGCTCACATTGCGGAACTGATGGAGAACGAGGGGAGCCTCACATCGCTTGATCTTCACCGCCATAAAGTGAAGCTGATTAAAGAGGGCGCAGAACGGCTCGGACTTACGATCATCGACGCGCAAACGATGGATGCGCGAAAAGCGGGAGAGGCCTTTGGCGCAGAACGGTTTGACCGTATTCTCGTTGATGCCCCTTGCTCAGGTTTCGGCGTCATCAGACGAAAACCCGATATGAAATATACGAAGACGCCGGAGGACAGCAGACGGCTGTCAGAAATCCAGCTCGGCATTTTAAGGGAAATCGCCCCATTAGTAAAAAAAGGTGGCACACTCGTATACAGTACGTGTACAATGGATCGGACAGAAAATGAAGAAGTTATGCATGCGTTTATACAAGAACACCCTGAGTTTGAACCCGATTTGTCTCTTGAAAAGCGGCTGCCTGAAAAGGCGAGACCCTTTGTTCAGGATGGAAGCCTTCAAATTCTTCCGCATTATTTCGGAACAGACGGTTTCTTTATTAGCAGCATGAGAAAGAAGGGATAAAAATGACACAATTAAAAAAGACAAGCGTACGGAAAGAGCTGCGGACTGAGCAGCCGTCCATTTACTCTTTTGAATTAGATGAAATCAAACAATGGCTGACCGAGAATGGCGAAAAGCCGTTCCGCGCAGCACAGATTTTTGAATGGCTCTATGAAAAGCGGGTTTCTTCATTTGATGAAATGACGAACCTCTCAAAAAGCCTGCGTGAAAAACTCGAGAGCAATTTTGTGCTGACAACGCTGAAAACGGCTGTAAAACAGACATCTCAAGACGGCACGATGAAATTTTTATTTGAGCTTCATGACGGTTATACGATCGAAACGGTTTTAATGAGACACGAGTATGGTAATTCTGTATGTGTAACGACACAGGTCGGCTGCCGGATCGGCTGCACATTTTGCGCGTCAACGCTCGGCGGTCTGAAACGGAATCTTGAAGCGGGAGAAATCGTCGCTCAAGTCGTGAAAGTGCAAAAGGCGCTTGATGAAACGGATGAACGCGTCAGCTCAGTCGTCATCATGGGAATCGGAGAGCCGTTTGATAATTTCAATGAAATGCTCGCTTTCTTAAAAATCATTAACCACGATAAAGGGCTGAACATCGGAGCGCGTCATATCACAGTTTCCACCAGCGGAATCATTCCGAAGATTTACGATTTCGCCGATCAAAAAATGCAGATCAATTTCGCGATTTCTCTGCATGCTCCGAATACGGAAATCAGAAGCCGTCTGATGCCGATTAACAAAGCATATAAGCTTCCTGACCTTATGGAGGCCGTCAAATATTACATCGAGAAAACAGGCAGACGGATCAGCTTTGAATACGGGCTGTTCGGCGGCGTAAATGATCAGGTCGAACATGCAGAAGAGCTTGCAGAACTGTTAAAAGACGTGAAATGCCATGTCAATTTAATTCCGGTAAACTATGTGCCTGAACGGGATTACGTCCGCACACCGAGAGATCAGATTTTCGCATTCGAAAAAACGTTAAAATCCCGCGGTGTAAATGTCACGATCAGAAGAGAGCAAGGCCATGACATTGACGCGGCCTGCGGTCAGCTTCGCGCGAAGGAGCGTCAAGACGAGACGAGGTGAAGAGGTTGATTACAGCCTTGAAAACAGATACAGGTAAAGTCCGCCGGCATAATGAAGATGCGGCGGGCATTTTCACAAAAGAAGACGCGGTGCTTGCGGTTGTCGCCGACGGCATGGGCGGTCATCTTGCCGGAGATGTAGCGAGCAGGATGGCGGTTGCGGCGATGGAAGAGCAGTGGAACCGGACCGAAACGGTTCCTTCTCTGCCGTCTGCTTGCGAGGATTGGCTGAAAGACCGGATTCATGAGGCGAATGTCAAAGTGCATGACCACGCTAAAGCCAATGAAGAATGCCGGGGAATGGGCACCACCATTGTTTGCGCCTTATTCACGGGGAAGTTTGTCACTGTGGCTCATATTGGTGACAGCCGGTGCTACCTGCTTCAAGAGGGGGAATTCACTCAGCTGACTGAGGACCATTCGCTTGTGAATGAGCTGGTCAAGACGGGGGAAATTTCGAAAGAGGACGCCGAGCACCATCCGCGGAAAAATGTATTGACGAGAGCGCTGGGGACAGATGAAACCATCAGCCCCGACGCCCGTTCTTTTGAACTGTCTGACGGCGATCAGCTGCTTTTATGCTCTGACGGACTGTCAAATAAAATAGAAGATCACGAGATCAAACAAATGCTTCAAGCCGAATCTGATCCTCAGGAAAAAGTAGACCTTCTCATCAGCAAAGCAAATCAAAACGGCGGCGAAGATAACATCACGGCTGTGTTGATTGAGTTTTCCGCAGATGCAAAAGAGGGTGAAGACAAGTGCTAACCGGCAAGCGGATCAGCGGGCGTTATCATATCCTCCGGCCCATTGGCGGCGGCGGAATGGCAAACGTTTTTTTAGCTGAGGACATCATTCTCGAACGTGAAGTCGCAATTAAAATTCTGCGGTTTGACTTTGTGAATGACATTGATTTTATCAGGCGTTTCAGAAGAGAAGCACAGTCGGCATCAAGCCTCGATCATCCGAATATCGTCAGTATTTACGATATCGGGGAGGAAGGCGATATTTATTACATTGTCATGGAATATGTGGAAGGCATGACATTAAAGGAATACATAACCGCACACGGACCGCTTCATCCGAAAGAAGCGCTGTCCGTTATGGAGCAGATCGTCTCGGCCATCGCCCATGCCCATCAAAACCATATCGTGCATCGGGATATTAAACCGCACAATATATTGATAGATCATTTAGGGCATATCAAGGTGACGGATTTCGGCATCGCCACAGCGCTTACGTCTACGACAATCACACATACGAATTCTGTGCTGGGCTCGGTTCATTATTTGTCTCCGGAGCAGGCGAGAGGCGGCCTGGCAACGAAAAAATCAGATATTTACGCGCTCGGCATCGTGCTGTTTGAGCTTTTAACAGGCAAAATCCCTTTTGACGGAGAATCAGCCGTCAGCATAGCGCTAAAGCACCTGCAAACAGAAACGCCTTCCGCCAGAAAGTGGAACCCTTCCATTCCGCAGAGCGTTGAAAACATTATTTTAAAGGCAACCGCCAAAGACCCGTTTCACCGCTATGAAAGCGCCGAAGACATGGAGGCGGACATCAGAACGGCTTTTGACGCCGGCAGGCTGAATGAACAAAAATTTTCCGTGCAGGATGATGAGGAAATGACAAAAGCCATTCCCGTTATTACTGACGGCGCAAAAGCCGCGTCTCAGGCGGAAACGCCGGGGGAGACGGATGATAAGGAACAGCAGCCAGCCAAAAAGAAAAAACGGAAATGGCCGTGGGTTTTGCTGGCCGTCTGTTTCATTTTCATTATGGCGGCTGTTCTTGCGGTCACCGTGTTCCCGTCTTTATTTATGCCTAAAGATGTAAGCGTCCCCGACGTACGGGGCATGAAGTACGAAAAAGCGGAAGCCCTGCTTGAAAAGAACGGGCTCCGGGCTGATCCTGATATAACGGATATTGAAGATGAAAAAATAGAAGAGGAATTAATGGTCAAAACGGACCCAAAAGCGGGGTCTACCGTTAAAGAAGGCTCTTCTGTAAAACTGTACAAAAGCATCGGAAAACCGAAAACCCAGCTGATCGACGTGAAAGGACGGCAGATCGGCGACGCAAAAAAAGCGCTGAAGGAAAAAGGTTTTAAACATGTCAATGTCAAAGAAGAAAACGATGACAGCGAGGCCGGCACCGTAATTGATCAGGACCCGTCAGCCGGCACCGATATGGTCGCAAGCGATGATGAAGTCAATCTAACGGTCAGCCTCGGCCCGGCGGACGTTACGCTGAGGGACTTAAAGACTTACAGCAAAGAAGCGGCTTCAGGGTATCTTGAAGATAACGGCCTGCAGCTTGTTGAAAAACAAGCCCATTCAGATGACGTGCCGGAAGGACAAGTCATGAAACAAGAGCCGTCAGCCGGTACTGCGGTTAAGCCGGGAAGTAATGTTGAAGTGACGTTCTCGCTCGGACCTGAAGAAAAACCGGCGAAAACGGTAAAAGAAAAAATCAGCATTCCTTACGAACCCGAACATGAAGGGGAAGAGCTTGAAGTGCAAATCGCCATCGATGATAAGGACCACAGCATCTCTGATACGTATGACTCATTTAAAATAAAAGAGCCGACCGAAAAAACAATTGAACTGAAGATTGATCAGGGACAGAAGGGGTATTATCAAGTGATGGTCGATCATAAAGTCGTCAGCTACAAAACGATTGAATACCCGAAAGATAATGACTGATAAGGAGGGACCCTATGCCTGAGGGCAAAATTATAAAAGCGTTAAGCGGATTCTATTATGTCTTGGATGAATCACAGGACAAGATCATTCAATGCAGAGGCCGGGGCATTTTCAGAAAAAATAAAATAACGCCCCTGGTCGGCGATTATGCCGTTTATCAGGCTGAAAATGATAAAGAAGGCTACCTGCTGGAAATCAAAGAACGAACAAATGAGCTGATCAGGCCGCCGATTTCAAATGTCGATCAGGCCGTTCTCGTCTTTTCTGCCGTTCAGCCGGCGTTCAGCACGTCTTTATTGGACCGTTTTCTCGTCCTTGTGGAAGCCAACGGCATTCACCCGATCATCTGCATAACCAAAATGGACTTAGCTGCAGACGGGGAATCGAAAGAGGCGATACTTTCTTACGTGAAAGACTATCAGGCGATCGGTTATGACGTATATGTGACGTCATCAAAAGAAAACAGCGGCTTAACAGGCATTGTGAAACACTTCGAGGACAAAACGACGGTGTTTGCCGGTCAGTCCGGAGTCGGAAAATCTTCGCTTTTAAATGCGATCAGCCCGGAGCTTGAGCTGAAAACAAACGAGATTTCCGCGCATTTGGGACGCGGAAAACATACGACGCGCCATGTGGAGCTCATTCATACATCAGGCGGTCTGGTTGCGGATACTCCGGGGTTCAGTTCGCTTGAATTTACCGGCATTGAGGAAGAAGAGCTGGGCAGCACGTTCCCTGAGATCAGAGAAATAAGCGCCTCTTGCAAATTCAGAGGCTGTCTGCATCTTAAGGAGCCGAAATGCGCGGTAAAGCAAGCGGTGGAAGAAGGAGAGATTCAGCCGTACCGCTATGAGCATTACAAAGAATTTATGCAGGAAATAAAAGAGAGAAAGCCGAGGTATTAATATGATTAAGGTTGCGCCATCAATTCTTTCCGCCGATTTTGCTTCACTGGGCGAGGAAATTAAAGACGTGGAAAAAGGAGGGGCGGACTATATCCATATTGATGTCATGGATGGCCATTTCGTCCCTAACATTACAATCGGGCCGCTTATCGTTGAAGCCGTCCGTCCGGTGACTGATCTGCCGCTGGATGTCCATCTTATGATTGAAAACCCGGACCGCTACATCCCGGCATTCGCAAAAGCCGGTGCGGACATCCTTTCCGTTCACGCTGAAGCGTGTCCGCATCTTCACCGGACCATTCAATTGATAAAAGAGCAAGGGGTAAAAGCGGGAGTTGTGCTTAATCCGCATACGCCCGTCCAAATGATTGAACATGTGATCGAGGAGCTTGACCTTGTGCTGTTAATGACGGTTAACCCCGGTTTTGGCGGACAGCGCTTCATTCATTCGGTTCTGCCGAAAATCCGTCAGGTCAAACAGCTGGCTGAGGAGAAAGGCCTGTCTGAGCTTTTAATCGAGGTGGACGGAGGCGTTAATAAAGAAACAGCCCCTTTATGCGCTGAAGCGGGCGCCAATCTGCTTGTTGCCGGGTCTGCCGTATATAATCAGCCGGATCGGAAAAAAGCTATCGCTGACATCCGAAACGCATCATAAACATGCTGAAAAAGAGCCCGGTGAAAGCCGCCGGCTCTTTTCGCGTCTAAGAGAGAGGATAGCATATGAAGACAATCAATATCGTTGCGGGCGGCCCGCGGGAGCTTATTCCCGATCTATCCGAATACACAGACGGAGATACGACGTGGGTCGGAGTTGATAAAGGGACGGTTGCTCTTTTGGAGGCCGGAATCATTCCGCAGGAAGCTTTCGGTGATTTTGACAGCATTACGGAAGAGGAGCTCATGCAGATTCAAAAAGCGGCGCCGGCCCTCCATGTGTATCAGGCGGAAAAAGATTATACCGATCTTGAACTCGCCCTTGACTGGGCTTTACAAAAAGAACCGGAAAATATTCGGGTATTCGGTGTGACGGGCGGAAGAGCCGATCACTTTTTAGGGAACATCCAGCTGCTGTATAAAGCCTTACATAAGCATACCGATGTCAAGCTGATCGACCGGCAGAATGACATTCAGATGTTCGGGCCCGGCCGTTATACAATTGAAGAAAAAGCGCGCAGACGCTATATTTCTTTCATTCCGTTTACGGAAGCGGCAGACGGCCTGACACTCGACGGTTTTAAATATCCCCTTGATAATTGTCATATTCCTCTGGGTTCCACACTATGTATTAGTAACGAACTCATTCATTCACGAGGTACTTTTTCGTTTGCAAAAGGCATATTAATAATGGTAAGGAGCGCGGATTAGAAAAGCGGCTTCTGCCATATGCGGAAAAAACCATGAATCCTAAAGTGATGAACGCAGCGGATACGGGACTTATAGGAGGGGACAAAATGAAATTTTATACCATTAAATTGCCGAAGTTTTTAGGAGGAATTGTCCGGGCGATGCTGGGCTCATTTAGAAAAGAGTAAGCCTAAGAAGCTGAAATCGCCCTCTTTGAACGCATAAAAAACGCCTGCCGCATAAAAGGGCAGGCGTTCATTTTTGCTTATACACGCTCAACTTTACCGGATTTTAAAGCCCGGGCAGATACATACACTTTTTTAGGTTTGCCGTCAACGAGGATGCGGACCTTTTGAAGGTTGGCGCCCCAAGTACGCTTAGAAGCGTTCATTGCGTGAGAACGGTTGTTTCCGGCTTTTGTTTTTTTACCTGTAATAAAACATTTACGTGCCATTTGTTTCCCTCCTAACTGCGCGAAACATCTTTTTAAACATAGTGTCTCAGATGCTTTCGTTATACAATACTTTAAATAATTTACCACAGCTAAAAACCGTTTGCAACTATTGTTTCCCTTACTTTCAAGAAAAATCACTTGACATGTAAAACCAATCACATTTCCGCGCTGAAGGCCGCTGTCTGTATCTTTTCTTTTCATAATGGGATACATATAGTAGAATAATGATAACTCTATGCACCTGAAGGAGGAACCTGTGTGTCCATTGAAATGAAGACAAAATACGGACAGATTGATATATCCAACGAAGTCATCGCAATGGTTGCCGGAGGCGCTGCCATTGACTGTTACGGAATAGTGGGGATGGCCTCAAAAAACCAGATTAAAGACGGTTTGTCTGAAATCCTCCGGAGAGAGAACTTCGCAAAAGGCGTACATGTCCGTCAGGAAGCCGAACAAATACATATCGACATGTACATTATTGTCAGCTACGGCACTAAAATATCCGAAGTAGCCCACAATGTTCAGACGAAGGTAAAATACACAGTAAATCAAACAATCGGACTTGCAGTTGATTCTGTAAATATTTATGTCCAAGGCGTACGAGTAACGAACCCGTAGTGAGGAGGATGAGTATTGTCTAGACGAAACTTAGATGGGAGAGCTTTTGCGGCAATGATTCTGGCGGGGGCTGAGACATTGTCTCAAAACGCATCCGCGGTGGATGCGCTGAACGTGTTTCCCGTGCCTGACGGCGATACCGGAACAAATATGAATTTATCGATGTCATCCGGTGCAAGAGAGGTAGAGCACATTGACTCACCCGACATCGGCAAAGTCGGCATCGCCCTGTCAAAAGGCCTGCTTATGGGAGCGAGAGGAAACTCAGGGGTGATCTTGTCCCAATTGTTCAGAGGTTTCACAAAGAGCATTGAAAACAAAAACCAAATTGACGCCCAAGAGTTTGCCGCAGCACTCCAAGCGGGAGTGGATATGGCATATAAGGCGGTTATGAAACCGGTTGAAGGAACGATTTTAACCGTGGCCAAGGATGCGGCTAAAAAAGCGGTCGCCTCGGCCAAAGAAGAAACCGATATTATTTCAGTCATGGAGGCCGTTATTGAAGAAGCGGAAGCGTCGCTCAACCGCACGCCGGATCTGCTTCCTGTTTTAAAGGACGTCGGTGTCGTTGACAGCGGCGGAAAAGGTCTGCTTTGTGTATATGAAGGCTTTTTGGCTGCTTTAAAAGGAGAGGCCGTACCGAAAAAAGCGGTTCTTCCGGCACTCGATGATATGGTGAATGCCGAGCATCATAAAAGCGCGCAGAGCATGCTGAGTACAGAAGACATTGAATTCGGATTTTGTACGGAAGTGATGGTGAGGCTGGATCAAGATAAACGGACGTTCAAGGAAGAGGCGTTCAGAAACGAACTGAGCCGTTTCGGCGATTCATTGCTGGTCGTGGCTGATGATACGCTGGCGAAAGTTCATATTCATGCCGAAGAACCAGGGAACGTACTCAATCTCGCACAGCGTTACGGCGATCTGATTAAAATTAAAATTGAAAACATGAGGGAACAGCATACTTCAATCATCAGCCAAGAACATGATGAAAAAAAGCCGGCCGGCGTTATGAAAGAAGCCCGCAAGCCTTTTGGCATCGTGACTGTGGCAATGGGAGAGGGCATTTCTGAATTGTTTACGAGCATCGGCGCTTCACACGTAATCGAAGGCGGCCAGACAATGAATCCGAGCACGGAAGATATTGTTGAAGCCGTTCAGTCTGTCAATGCGGAGACGGTTTTCATTCTTCCGAACAATTCCAATATTGTGATGGCTGCCAATCAGGCGGCGAGCGTAGCTGAAGAAAATGTCATTGTCATTCCGGCAAAAACGGTCCCTCAAGGCATGACCGCCCTGCTTGCGTTTAACCCTGACCAGCCGGCTGATGTAAATGAAGCCAATATGCTTGAGGCCATCCGGAATGTGAAAAGCGGACAGGTGACATATTCAGTCAGAGACACCCATATTGACGGCAAAGAAATTAAAAAAGGTGATTTTATCGGCATTTTAAACAGTTCAATTATCGGCAGCGCCGAAGATCGGATAAGTGCGGCGAAATTGCTGCTGGATGAAATGATCGGGGAAGAAGATGAAATCGTCACCATCCTGTACGGAGAGGACGCGCCGGAAGAAGAAGCTGAGAAACTCGCTGAGTATATTGCTAGCGTCTGTGAAGATATCGAGGTTGAAATCCATAACGGCAGACAGCCTCTGTATCCATATATATTTGCGGCAGAATAGAAGGGCTTATCAGGCCCTTCTATTCTTATGCCTTTATTTACCTGCGGCAGTGCGGCAGTGTGCCTGCTTGCCAATTGAGAAATGTTCAATTAGTCTAAAGAAAAGCGCTGAATGAAGTGATGTTAAGGAGGAGCAAACCAGCATGAAGTATAGAAGCGTTTTTGATATTATCGGCCCGGTCATGATCGGTCCGTCCAGTTCACATACCGCAGGCGCCGCCCGGATCGGCAGAGTGGCCAGAAGCTTATTCAGGCGGGAGCCCCGCCGGATCGTTGTGTCTTTTTACGGATCATTTGCAGAAACGTATAAGGGTCACGGCACTGATGTCGCGATTATCGGCGGCCTGCTTGATTTTGATACATTTGATGAACGGATTAAAACAGCGATTCAAATTGCGGAAGAGAAGGGCATATATGTAGAGTTCCGTACAGAGGATGCCGTGCCCGTTCATCCGAATACGGCGCGTATCGTCATTTCTGATGATGAGGGAGAGCTTGCCCTTACCGGTATTTCCATCGGCGGCGGAAAAATAGAAATCACGGAGCTTAACGGCTTTGAGCTGCGACTTTCCGGAAACCACCCGGCTATTTTAGTCGTTCACAATGATAAATTCGGCACGATTGCAGGCGTTGCCAATGTGCTTGCGAAATTCTCCATCAACGTCGGACATATGGAAGTGGCGCGTAAGGACGTCGGCCAGCTTGCGCTGATGACGATTGAGGTCGATCAGAATATTGAAGAAGAAGTGCTTGACGAGCTTTCAACACTTCCTAATATTATACAGGTTACTAAGATAGCTGACTAAAAAGTCAGGAGGAAAATGACATGTTTCGTAATGTAAAAGAATTAATAGAAATCACTCAAGAAAAACAAATTCCGATTTCGGAAGTGATGATCACCCAAGAGATGGAAGTGACGCAAAAAACACGAGAAGAAATCTTTCAAGGAATGGAGCGCAATCTCTCCGTCATGGAAGCAGCTGTTGAAAAAGGGCTGAAGGGCGTCACGAGTCAGACCGGTTTAACAGGCGGAGATGCCGTGAAACTTCAGGCATACATCCAATCGGGAAGAAGCCTGTCGGGCAATCTGATTTTAGACGCCGTTTCTAAAGCTGTGGCGACAAATGAAGTCAATGCGGCGATGGGAACGATCTGCGCTACACCGACCGCCGGCTCTGCCGGGGTTGTGCCGGGAACGTTATTCGCCGTAAAGCATAAGCTGAACCCTACGACAGAACAAATGATCCGTTTTCTGTTTACAGCCGGCGCGTTCGGTTTTGTCGTAGCAAATAATGCGAGTATTTCAGGAGCGGCAGGAGGCTGTCAGGCGGAAGTCGGATCAGCATCAGGCATGGCAGCGGCCGCGATTGTGGAAATGGCGGGCGGAACGCCTCAGCAATCAGCGGAAGCAATGGCGATTACACTGAAAAATATGCTCGGTCTCGTATGTGACCCGGTCGCCGGATTGGTAGAAGTGCCGTGTGTCAAACGAAACGCAATGGGAGCATCCAACGCGATGATCGCGGCGGATATGGCGCTGGCCGGGATTACAAGCCGCATTCCTTGCGATGAGGTGATTGACGCGATGTACAAAATCGGCCAGACAATGCCGACAGCACTGCGTGAAACGGGACAAGGCGGTTTAGCTGCGACACCGACGGGAAGAGAATTAGAGAAAAAAATTTTCGGAGGAGCGCTGAAATCAAGTGACACACCATCAGCAAACTAGTATAGCGGAAATTAAGGGCATTGGGCCGGAAACAGAAAAAACATTGCACGAACTTGGTATCTATGACATTTCTGATCTTCTGAATTATTTCCCTTACCGTTATGACGACTATGAGCTGAGGGATTTAGAAGAAGTAAAACATGAAGAAAGAGTGACGGTAGAAGGGAAGGTTCATTCAGAACCTTCTCTTACCTATTACGGCAAAAAACGAAACAGGCTGACATTCAGGGTGCTTGTCGGCAATTATTTAATTACCGCGGTCTGCTTTAACCGTCCCTACTTAAAAAAGAAACTGACGTTAGGTTCTGTCGTCACGATATCTGGGAAGTGGGATAAACACAGACAGACCGTTTCCGTGCAGGAATTAAAAAACGGTCCTCATCAAGAAGATAAAAGCATTGAGCCTGTTTATTCCGTTAAAGAAAACGTCACCGTAAAAATGATGAGACGGTTTATTAAGGAAGCGCTGCAGCATCATTTGGACAGTGCGGCCGATCCGCTTCCTGAAAAATTAAGAATCCGCTATAAGCTGCCTGATTACAAACATGCCCTGCAGACGATGCATCAGCCTGAAACGAGGGAATCGTTACAGCAGGCAAGACGCCGGTTTGTTTATGAGGAATTCTTATTATTTCAGCTGAAAATGCAGGCGTTCCGTAAAGCGGAAAGGGAACAGTCAAAAGGCATCAGCCATGTGTTTCCTGCTGAAAAGCTCACCGCTTTCACAGACAGCCTGCCGTTTTCACTCACGACCGCACAGGCGCGCGTGCTTCGGGAAATTACCGCTGATATGACATCCCCTTACCGAATGAACCGTCTGCTGCAAGGTGATGTCGGTTCAGGGAAAACGGCCGTCGCCGCCATCGCTTTGTACGCTGCGATTCTGTCGGGGTATCAGGGGGCATTAATGGTGCCGACTGAAATTCTGGCCGAACAGCATGCAGATTCTCTCGTATCGTTGTTTGCAAATGAAGATGTAAATATCGCGCTTTTGACGAGTTCTGTAAAAGGAAAGCGGCGCAGGGAGCTTTTGGAGCGGCTTGCTCTCGGAGAGATTGATATTTTAGTAGGGACCCATGCTTTAATCCAGGATGAAGTGGAATTCAAAGCGCTGAGTCTTGTTATTACGGACGAGCAGCACCGGTTCGGGGTCGAACAGCGCAAAAAACTCAAGAATAAAGGTCAGGATCCGGATGTGCTGTTTATGACAGCCACTCCGATTCCGAGAACGTTGGCCATTACCGTCTTCGGAGAAATGGATGTTTCCGTGATAGATGAAATGCCCGCGGGGCGAAAACAAATCGAAACGTATTGGGTGAAACACGACATGCTGGAGCGGATTTTGGCTTTTATAGAAAAAGAGCTGAAGCAGGGAAGGCAAGCCTATATTATCTGCCCGCTCATTGAAGAGTCGGATAAACTGGATGTACAGAATGCGATTGACGTATATAACATGCTGTCTGACGTTTACCGCGGTAAATGGAATGTCGGCCTGATGCACGGGAAGCTCCATTCTGATGAAAAAGATCAAGTGATGAGAGAATTCAGCGCCAATCAATGTCAGGTACTTGTGTCAACAACCGTCGTAGAAGTCGGGGTGAACGTGCCGAATGCGACGATTATGGTCATCTATGACGCCGACCGTTTCGGATTATCTCAGCTCCATCAGCTCCGCGGCCGGGTCGGGCGGGGAGACCACCAATCTTTCTGCATCTTGATGGCCGATCCGAAATCCGAAACCGGGAAGGAACGGATGAGAATCATGTCAGAGACAAACGACGGCTTCGAGCTGTCTGAAAAGGACCTTGAACTGCGCGGTCCCGGTGATTTCTTCGGAAAAAAACAGAGCGGTATGCCCGAGTTCAAGGTGGCGGATATGGTTCATGACTACAGAGCTTTGGAAACGGCCCGCCAGGATGCGGCCAATCTGGTGTCTTCAGAGGCTTTTTGGAAAGATGACGAATACCGCATGCTGCGCGGTCAATTACTTTCAAGCGGCGTCTTAGAAGGGGAGAAATTAAGCTGATTCTGTAAAATTCGGCGGCTTTCAAAAAACAATCATTGCATTCCAATCTATGAGATTATATACTACTATTAGTACCTAGTCTTAATTGTCCGGATGGTGTTTACAGATGAGAAGAAGCAAGAAAGAACGCCAAAAATTATTGCAGCAGACGATCAAATCGACACCCTTCATCACAGATGAAGAATTAGCGGGGAAATTCGGCGTCAGCATTCAGACGATCCGTTTAGACCGCTTAGAGCTCTCAATACCGGAGCTGAGGGAAAGAATTAAAAACGTGGCAGAACAAACGCTTGATGATGAAGTGAAATCATTGTCTTTAGACGAAGTGATCGGTGAAATCATTGATCTGGAGCTTGACGGCCAGGCCATTTCCATATTAGAAGTAAGACGCGAACATGTCTTCAGCCGCAATCAAATTGCGCGGGGGCATCATTTGTTTGCGCAGGCGAACTCACTCGCCGTAGCCGTCATTGATGATGAGCTGGCGCTGACCGCAAGCGCAAATATCCGCTTTACAAGACAGGTGAAAGAAGGCGAGCGCGTCGTTGCGAAAGCCAAAGTGACGGCAGTCGAAAAAGAAAAAGGCAGAACGGTAGTTGAAGTCAACAGCTATGTGGGAGAAGAAGTCGTGTTCTCCGGCAGCTTTGATATGTACCGTTCAAAACAATCATAAAGGTGGAGCATGCATGAGAATAGCTGTAGATGCAATGGGAGGCGACAACGCACCCAAAGCTGTTATTGACGGAGTAATGAAGAGTATTGAGGCATTTGACGATCTTCATATTACGCTGGTCGGTGACAAGACAACGATAGAATCACACTTGCCAACAACATCAGACCGCATCACTGTGTTGCACGCCGATGAAGTGATTGAACCGACGGATGAACCGGTCCGCGCCGTACGCAGAAAGAAAAACTCTTCTATGGTGCTGATGGCGCAGGAAGTGGCTGAAAACAGAGCGGACGCCTGTATCTCAGCGGGGAATACGGGCGCACTCATGACAGCGGGACTGTTTATCGTCGGCAGAATTAAAGGAATCGACCGGCCTGCGCTTGCGCCGACGCTTCCGACCGTTTCAGGCGACGGTTTCCTTCTTTTGGACGTGGGAGCCAATGTCGATGCCAAACCGGAGCATCTCGTCCAGTACGGAATTATGGGATCTGTATATGCCCGGCAGGTCCTCGGAATCAGCTCGCCCCGCGTCGGATTGTTAAATGTCGGCACGGAAGAAAAGAAAGGAAACGACCTGACAAAAAAGACGTTTGAATTATTAAAAGAAACAAACGTGAATTTTGTCGGAAACGTTGAGGCGAGAGACTTGCTCGAAGGCGCTGCTGACGTCATCGTCACAGACGGCTTTACGGGCAACGTCACGTTGAAAACATTGGAAGGTTCAGCGTTATCGATTTTCAAAATGCTGAAAGATACACTGACTTCAAGTTTTGTTTCTAAGCTCGCAGCGGGAGTGCTGAAGCCGAAGCTGATGGAAATGAAACTGAAAATGGACTATTCTGAGTACGGCGGGGCGAGTCTTTTCGGTTTGAAAGCGCCCGTCATTAAAGCGCACGGCTCTTCTGACGCACGCGCTGTTTACCATGCGCTGCGCCAGGCGAGAGAAATGGTCAGCCAAAACGTGGCCGCATTTATAGAAGAAGAAGTAAAAGAAGAAAAAACAGATGAGTAGTCTGGAGGTTACCGCATCATGAGTAAGATTGCATTTTTATTTCCCGGACAGGGATCACAATATATCGGTATGGGAAAAGACCTGTACGAACGCGAAGAAGCGTCAAAACGTATTTTTGATGAAGCGGATGAAACGCTTGAAACAAAGCTGAGCTCGCTCATTTTTGAAGGTGACGCCGAAGAATTGACCCTTACATACAATGCGCAGCCTGCGCTGTTGACAACGAGCATCGCCGTATTGGAAAAGTTTAAAGAATCCGGCATCACCCCTGATTTCACCGCCGGCCACAGCCTCGGAGAATATTCGGCGCTTGTTGCGGCGGGAGCGATGACATTTAAAGATGCCGTTTACACGGTAAGAAAACGGGGAGAATTCATGAATGAAGCCGTGCCGGCCGGAGAAGGCGCCATGGCAGCGATTCTCGGAATGGATGCGGAGTCCTTGAAAAAGGTGACGGATCAAGTGACGGAAAACGGTCATCTCGTACAGCTTGCAAATCTGAACTGCCCCGGCCAGATCGTCATTTCCGGAACGGCAAAAGGCGTGGAGCTGGCTTCAGAGGAAGCGAAAAACAACGGAGCAAAACGGGCGATCCCATTAGAAGTAAGCGGACCGTTCCATTCTGAATTAATGAAGCCGGCAGCGCAAAAACTCGAGGAGGTGCTCAGCGCCTGTGAGTTAAAAAATGCGGCTGTTCCCGTGATTTCAAACGTTTCGGCTGACGTTATGACAGAAAAAGACGATATCAAGAAAAAACTGATCGAACAGCTGTATTCGCCTGTTCGCTTTGAAGAAACCATTAACAAACTGATTGACGAAGGCGTCACGACGTTTGTTGAAATCGGGCCTGGAAAAGTGCTTTCAGGCCTTGTGAAAAAAGTGAACCGCCGCCTGAAAACAATCTCGGTTTCTGACCATGAAACCATCGAACTGGCGATTCAAACGCTGAAGGAGGAGAATCAGGATGCTTAATGAAAAAACAGCAGTGGTAACGGGAGCGTCCCGCGGAATCGGGCGGGCGATCGCGCTTGATCTTGCGAAAAACGGCTGTAATGTAGTAGTCAACTACTCCGGGAATGAAGCGAAAGCGAACGAAGTCGTAGATGAGATCAAATCTTTGGGCCGAAACGCGATCGCCGTAAAAGCCGATGTATCAAATTCCGAAGAAGTACAAAACATGATGAAAGAGGCTGTCGCTGCATTTTCTTCAATCGACATTCTCGTGAACAATGCGGGGATCACAAAAGACAATCTTCTGATGAGAATGAAAGAAAATGAATGGGATGATGTCATTAACATTAACTTAAAAGGTGTATTCAACTGCACGAAAGCCGTTACAAGACAGATGATGAAACAGCGCTCCGGCCGGATTATCAACGTATCATCAATCGTCGGCGTCAGCGGAAACCCCGGCCAGGCAAACTATGTGGCGGCAAAAGCCGGTGTAATCGGCTTAACGAAGTCATCAGCCAAAGAGCTTGCGAGCCGAAATATTACGGTCAATGCCATTGCTCCGGGCTTTATTTCCACGGATATGACGGACAAGCTTTCTAAAGAAGTCCAAGATGAAATGCTGAAGCAGATTCCGCTCGCGCGTTTCGGTGATCCTTCCGATATCAGCAGCGTTGTTACGTTCCTTGCTTCTGAAGGATCGCGTTATATGACGGGCCAAACCCTTCATATTGACGGCGGAATGGTGATGTAAAGATTTGTTTTTAAAATTTCATCCTAGTTTCTCTAGTTTTTTAAAAACGAATCCTCTATAATACTTGAGGGGAGGTGAATTGCTATGGCAGATACATTAGAGCGTGTAACGAAAATCATCGTAGACCGCCTTGGCGTTGATGAAGCTGACGTCAAACTTGAAGCTTCTTTCAAGGAAGACTTAGGTGCTGATTCCCTAGATGTAGTTGAGCTTGTTATGGAACTTGAAGACGAGTTTGATATGGAGATTTCTGACGAAGATGCTGAAAAGATTGCAACAGTCGGCGACGCTGTGAACTACATACAAAACCAGCAATAAGCTGATGCTAAAAGTCCCGCCTGACAGCGGGGCTTTAGCCCTTTAATCGTTCGGTTACCGGCGTCTGACGCTGTACGCGCTGCTGATTCCGTTTACGGCGGGGAGCGCGGTGAACCTGATGTGCCTATGGAGGTTACTATGTCAAAACACTCACATTTTAAAGATAAAAAAAAGTTCTATAAAAAAATAGAGCAATTTAAAGAGTTCCAAGAACGGATTTCGGTTCATTTTCAAAACGAGAAACTTTTGTATCAAGCATTTACACATTCATCTTATGTGAATGAGCATCGGAAAAAGCCGTATGAAGACAACGAAAGGCTTGAATTTTTAGGTGACGCTGTTTTGGAACTGACGATCTCCCAATTCTTATTTGCCAAATATCCGGCCATGAGTGAAGGAGATTTGACGAAGCTGAGAGCCGCTATCGTATGCGAGCCGTCACTCGTCTCACTTGCCCACGAATTGTCATTCGGCGATCTTGTTCTCTTGGGAAAAGGAGAAGAAATGACGGGCGGCAGAAAGCGTCCTGCACTTTTAGCGGATGTGTTTGAAGCGTTTATCGGCGCACTGTATCTGGATCAGGGCCTTGAGCCGGTTCAGCAATTCCTGAAAGAGTACGTGTTCCCTAAAATAAACGATGGTGCTTTTTCTCATGTGATGGATTTCAAAAGCCAGCTTCAAGAATTTGTACAGCGGGACGGAAAAGGATCGCTTGAGTACAAAATTCTCAATGAAAAAGGGCCTGCCCACAACCGGGAATTCGAGGCGCTCGTCTCTCTTAAAGGTGAGGCGCTCGGTATCGGGAACGGACGTTCCAAAAAAGAAGCCGAGCAGCATGCGGCACAGGAAGCTCTTGCAAAATTGCAAAAACATCATACGAAACAATAAAATCCCCCTGTATCCCTAGGGGGATTTCAGTATGTCTGCGCCTGATATAAGCGGGTGATTATGATAATATTGAGATACTTATACGATAAGGAGGATCTGGGATGTTCCTCAAACGTTTAGACGTTATAGGATTTAAATCATTTGCAGAACGGATATCCGTTGACTTTGTAAAAGGCGTCACGGCCGTTGTCGGTCCGAACGGCAGCGGAAAGAGCAACATTACCGAAGCCATCCGCTGGGTGCTCGGTGAACAATCAGCCCGCTCGCTTCGGGGCGGAAAAATGGAAGATATCATTTTTGCGGGAAGTGATTCGCGCAAGCGGCTGAACCTTGCCGAAGTCACGTTAACGCTTGATAATGAAGATCATTTTCTCCCGATCGATTATCACGAAGTCAGCGTGACGAGGCGGGTGTACCGTTCCGGAGAAAGTGAATTTCTCATCAACAATCAGCAGTGCCGCCTGAAAGACATCATTGACTTATTTATGGACTCCGGGCTCGGAAAAGAAGCATTCTCCATTATCAGCCAGGGGAAAGTCGAAGAGATTCTCAGCAGCAAAGCGGAAGACCGCCGCAGTATTTTTGAAGAAGCGGCCGGCGTGCTGAAATATAAAACACGAAAGAAAAAAGCGGAAAACAAACTGTTTGAGACGCAGGATAACTTAAACAGGGTGGAAGATATTCTCCACGAGCTTGAAGATCAGGTCGAACCGCTGAAAATCCAGGCATCAATCGCCAAAGACTACTTAGAAAAAAAGAAAGAGCTTGAGCATGTCGAAATTGCCCTTACCGCCTTTGACATCGAACAACTGCATGGCAGATGGTCGGGTTTAAAAGAAAAGGTGCAGACGGCAAAACAAGAAGAATTGGCGGAATCATCAGCTCTGTCCGCAAAAGAAGCGATGATAGAAGAGACGAGAGATAAAATCCACGCGCTTGATGAATCCGTCAACGAACTGCAGCAGGTTCTGCTCGTGACAAGTGAAGAGCTGGAAAAGCTGGAAGGCCGGAAAGAAGTGCTGAAAGAGCGCAAAAAAAACGCCGCGCAAAACCGGGAACAGCTAGAGGAATCCGTTACACATTACACGAACAAAGAAGCCGAACTGAAAGCGGACATTGAAAAACAGTCTGCCGTCTATGATAAACTTCGTGCGGAAGTGAAGCGATTAAACGCCCAGGTGAAAGAAAAGCAGCAGGCTCTCAGTCTGCATAATGAAAATGTAGAAGAGAAAATCGAACAATTAAAAAGCGATTACTTTGAATTGTTAAACAGCCAGGCGTCGATTCGCAACGAGCTGCAGCTTTTAGATGATCAGATGTCCCAATCTGCGGTCCAGCAGGCGAGACTGACCGCAAACAATGAAAAATACCTTGAAGAACGTAACGATATTGCAGTCCGCAAAGCGGCGTGCGAAGAGGAATTGGCCGCCGTTGAAGAGGATATTCACAATCAGGTCGTCCGCTTTCGCGAAGTCCAGACAGCATATGAACAGAAAAAACGCCAGTATGAAAAGAAAGAATCAGCGCTGTATCAGGCATATCAATTCGTCCAGCAGGCCAGATCCAAAAAAGATATGCTTGAAACGATGCAAGGCGATTTTTCAGGATTTTACCAAGGCGTAAAAGAAGTGCTGAAGCAGAAAGAGCAGCTCGGCGGCATCCGCGGCGCCGTTCTCGAACTGATTGCGACCGAACAAAAATATGAAACGGCGATTGAGATTGCACTCGGCGCAGCGGCGCAGCACGTTGTCACAGACGATGAGCAGGCGGCGCGGAAAGCGATTCAATATTTAAAACAGAATTCCTTCGGCCGCGCGACGTTCCTGCCGCTTACGGTTATGAAACCGCGCCAGCTTCAAACCCGTGATGAACAGACGGCTTCAAAGCATCCGTCTTTCCTCGGCACAGCGAGCGGGCTTGTCACATATGATGCGGCGTATCGGAATGTCATTCAAAACCTTCTCGGCACCGTGCTGATCACTGAAGATTTAAAAGGCGCGAATGAACTGGCCAAGCTTCTCGGGCACCGCTACCGCATCGTGACGCTTGAGGGCGATGTCGTCAATCCAGGCGGATCAATGACAGGCGGCGCGGTTAAAAAGAAAAACAATTCTCTGCTCGGCAGAAGCCGCGAGCTTGAGACGGTGACTGCGCGGCTTGCCGAAATGGAAGAAAAAACAGCTCTGCTCGAAAAAGAGGTCAAAGCGCTGAAGCAGGCCATTCAAGAGCTTGAACATACGCTGAGCGGCCTCCGTGAAGACGGTGAGGCTTTCAGAACAAAGCAGCAGGATGTAAAAGGCAGGCTGTATGAACTCGAAGTTGCTGAAAAGAACATCAATACCCATTTGGAGCTTTACGATCAGGAGAAAGCATCACTGACGGAAAGCAGCCGGGAAAAAGAGACGCGCAAATCAGCTTTGGAAGAACAGCTGAGTGAGGCATCCGGCCAGCTGAAAGAGCTTGAGGAAGAGATGGAAAGGCTGACAAAACAAAAGCAGACCCTATCCTCAACAAAAGAAACGCTCTCTCATGAACTGACGGAATGTAAAGTGGCCGCTGCGAAAAAAGAACAGGCGTGCTCGAGTGAGGAAGACAACCTCAAAAGGCTGAAAAAAGAGCTTGAAGAAACGCAGCTCGCTCTGAAAGAAACACGGGAAGATTTAAGCCTCCTGACCTCAGAGATGACGTCCAGCACAAGCGGTGAGGAGCAGCTTGAAGAAGCAGCCCATCATAAGCTTCACGATAAAACGAGAACGATCGAATTGATCGCCAGCCGGCGCGACCAGCGTGTGAAGCTCCAGCGGGCGCTTGATACGAACGAGCTTGAGCTGAAAGAGATGAAGCGTCTGTACAAGCAAAAAACGGACATTCTGAAAGATGAAGAGGTAAAACTCGGCCGGATGGAAGTTGAGCTTGATAATCTCTTGCAGTATTTACGCGAGGAGTACAGCTTATCCTTTGAAGGGGCAAAAGAACAATATCAGCTTGAACTCGAGCCTGAAGAGGCGAGAAAACGGGTCAAACTGATCAAGCTTTCAATTGAAGAGCTCGGAACGGTCAATCTCGGCAGCATCGATGAGTTTGAAAGGGTAAACGAACGGTATCAGTTTTTAACAGAGCAGAAAAATGACCTGACGGAAGCGAAAAACACACTGTTTCAAGTCATTGAAGAAATGGATTCTGAAATGACGAAGCGATTCCATGAAACGTTTATCCAGATCCGTTCTCAATTCAACGACGTGTTCCGTTCTTTATTCGGAGGAGGACGGGCTGAACTGAAGCTGACTGATCCGAATGATCTTCTTAATTCCGGGGTGGACATTATCGCGCAGCCTCCGGGCAAAAAACTGCAAAACTTAAATCTTTTGTCAGGGGGAGAACGGGCGCTGACTGCCATTGCCCTTTTATTCTCTATTCTGAAAGTAAGGCCCGTGCCGTTCTGCGTCCTTGATGAAGTGGAAGCTGCGCTTGATGAAGCCAATGTATTCAGGTTTGCGCAATATTTAAAAAAATACAGCGGCGACAGCCAGTTTATCGTCATCACCCACAGAAAAGGCACCATGGAAGAAGCGGATGTCCTCTACGGTGTTACGATGCAGGAATCCGGCGTTTCCCGAATGGTTTCGGTCAAACTGGAAGAAACAAAAGAATTCGTTCAGTAACGAGGAAAGAGGTTGAAAGATGAGCTTTTTTAAAAAATTAAAAGAGAAAATCACGAAACAGACAGATTCCGTCTCTGAAAAATTTAAAGATGGTCTTGAAAAAACAAGAAATTCCTTCTCAAATAAAGTGAACGAACTCGTCTCCCGCTACCGGAAAGTCGACGAGGATTTCTTCGAGGAGCTTGAGGAAGTGCTGATTGGCGCTGACGTAGGTTTTACAACCGTCATGGAGCTGATTGATGAGCTCAAAAAAGAAGTGAAGCTGAAAAACATTCAGGATCCTCAGGAAGTGCAGTCCGTCATTTCTGAAAAGCTTGTCGACATTTATAACAGCGGCGACGAACAGATTTCTGAATTAAATATTCAGGACGGGCGCCTGAACGTTATTCTGCTTGTCGGGGTAAACGGCGTCGGAAAAACGACAACGATCGGAAAACTTGCCCATAAGCTGAAGAATGAAGGCAAATCCGTTGTGCTCGCTGCCGGAGACACCTTCAGAGCCGGGGCGATTGAACAGCTTGAAGTGTGGGGGGAGCGTACAGGTGTGCCTGTCATTAAGCAGGCTGCCGGAAGCGACCCTGCGGCGGTTATTTATGATGCCGTACACGCGGCTAAAGCAAGAGGAGCGGATGTGCTGATTTGTGATACGGCCGGCCGCCTTCAGAATAAAGTTAACTTAATGAAAGAGCTTGAAAAGGTCAAACGCGTCATCGAACGCGAAGTGCCTGAGGCTCCGCATGAGGTTCTCCTTGCGCTGGACGCGACGACAGGCCAGAATGCGATGGCGCAGGCGAAAGAATTCTCCAAAGCGACGAATGTGACGGGTATCGCATTAACGAAGCTTGACGGCACCGCAAAAGGCGGTATCGTCCTGGCGATCCGCAATGAGCTTCACATCCCCGTGAAACTGGTCGGCCTCGGAGAAAAGGTTGACGATCTCCAGCGGTTTGATGCAGAATCTTACGTATACGGTCTCTTTTCGGATTTAGTTGAAAAAGCCGAAGATTAATGAATAAAAAACGAGTATAAAATGGACGGTTTTATACTCGTTTTTTTATACGCATTGATAGATCGGAATGGAGGGGGCAGTTGTTGGACAAATGGCTGAAAGCTGAATTGGAAAGTAAGATCGGCGCGATAAACCATATGTCGCTGCTGGATGAACAGGGAGGCACTTCAACCGTTCGAAAAATAGTGACCGGCCAAGACGCATTTTTGCTGAAAAGTTCTTTTCAACAGAAGTATCGGGAATGGTTAATGAGAGAAGCCTTCGTTTTACAACAACTGACGGAAACTCGTCGTCTGCCTGTTCCTATTTACTATGGGATGATACAGGAACAGCATGCCAGCCATATCATCATGTCATTTGAGGATGGAATCACCCTGACTTCGGCTTTAAGAAAAGCCAAAGGGGATACTGAAAAGAAAAAGCTGATCAAAAGTTTCGGCCAGTTTCTGCAGCGGCTGCATGAAACCGAAATGGTCTCTGGTTTACAGCCGGAAACAGACTGGCTCGATCTGCAAATCAAACGAGCCGGGGAATATGTCAAAAAAGGACAAGCTGAAGGAAGTGCAGAGCTATTGAAGGAATTGGACAGGTACAGGCCTGTTCCTGTTCAGCAGACAATGATTCACGGTGACTGCACGACTGATAATGTGCTGGTGAGAGACGGAGAGGTCTATCTGTTTATCGATGCTGCGGGAATATCGGCGGGAGATCCGCGTTATGATGAATCATTAGCGATCAGTCGTTTTGTCACAAATGAATCATGTCTCAATGCTTTTTACGAAGGCTATTGCCGCTATCGTGTATCAAAACAAGAATTCGAGTATTTTAACGACGGTCTGTATGAATTTTTTTGAAAACACTTATTATGTAAAAAGAGCATCCTGCTTTGACAAGATAAAAACTTGACACACGCTCTGAAACCATGTAAACTAAGTTTTTGTAAAGGGATTTGACTTAACAAAGGGGAGAGCTCAAATGTCGCTCGAAAAAACGACGAGAATGAACTATTTGTTTGACTTCTATCAGTCGTTGCTGACGTCAAAACAAAAGAGCTATATGTCGCTTTATTATCTGGACGATTTCTCCCTTGGTGAAATAGCCGAAGAGTATGACGTTTCAAGGCAAGCCGTTTACGATAACATCAAACGGACTGAAGCGATGCTTGAACAATATGAAGAAAAACTGCTCCTTTTTAAAAAGTTTCAGGAGCGTAAAGAAATGTTTACAAAGCTGAAAGAGCTTGCTTCCGGCTTGCAGGAAGAGGAAAAAATGACGGCTCTGATTGAAGCGCTTGAGAAATTAGATTAGGAGGCGGCAAACAATGGCATTTGAAGGATTAGCCGACCGACTGCAAAAGACGATTTCAAAAATCCGCGGAAAAGGAAAAGTCAGCGAACAAGATGTAAAAGAGATGATGCGTGAAGTCCGTCTTGCGCTTCTTGAGGCTGACGTTAACTTTAAAGTCGTAAAGGATTTTGTGAAAAAAGTAAGTGAACGGGCTGTCGGGCAGGACGTCATGCAGAGTCTGACACCCGGTCAGCAGGTTATTAAAGTCGTAAAAGAAGAGCTTACCGAGCTGATGGGCGGCGAAGAAAGCAAAATTGCCGCCGCCAAACGCCCGCCGACCGTTATTATGATGGTCGGGCTCCAAGGTGCCGGTAAAACGACAACCACGGGGAAGCTTGCCAACCTGCTGCGCAAAAAACATAACCGCAAACCGCTGCTCGTGGCTGCGGATATTTACCGCCCCGCCGCGATTAAACAGCTGGAAACACTGGGGAAACAGCTTGATATGCCGGTCTTTTCGCTTGGCGATCAGGTCAGCCCGGTGGAAATTGCCAGACAGGCGATTGAAAAAGCGAAGGAAGAGCATCATGATTATGTGATTTTAGATACCGCCGGACGGCTGCACATCGATCATGAACTGATGGATGAGCTCTCCGGCGTAAAGGAAGTCGCAAATCCTGAGGAAATTTTCCTTGTCGTCGACTCAATGACCGGTCAGGATGCGGTAAACGTCGCCAAAAGCTTTAATGACCAGCTCGGTTTAACGGGCGTCATTTTAACAAAGCTTGACGGGGATACCCGCGGAGGTGCGGCGCTTTCTATCCGCGCGGTCACCGAAACGCCGATTAAATTCGCCGGAATGGGAGAAAAGCTCGATGCTCTTGAAGCGTTCCATCCTGAACGGATGGCATCCCGGATTCTCGGAATGGGTGACGTGCTGACGCTGATTGAAAAAGCTCAGGCGACCGTTGATGAAGACAAAGCCAAAGAGCTTGAGCAGAAAATGAGAACGATGAGCTTCACATTGGATGATTTTCTGGAGCAGCTCGGCCAGGTCCGAAACATGGGGCCTCTTGACGAACTGCTGCAAATGATGCCCGGCGCAGGCAAAATGAAAGGCTTAAAAAACATCCAAGTCGATGAAAAACAGCTGAATCATGTGGAAGCGATCATTAAATCAATGACTGTTCTTGAAAAAGAACAGCCGGATATTATTAACGCCAGCCGGCGGAAGCGGATTGCAAAAGGAAGCGGAACATCCGTTCAGGAAGTCAACCGTCTTTTAAAGCAGTTTGAGGAAATGAAAAAAATGATGAAGCAGATGACCAACATGTCAAAAGGGAAGAAAAAAGGCTTTAAATTACCTTTTATGTAATCGGTTATACATGATAAAACCGTTGTTAAGAAAAAACACTTTACAAACACTTTTATCATTGTTAATATACTATCTTGTTGAAATATTTTCGGAGGTGCTAGTAAAATGGCAGTAAAAATTCGTTTAAAACGTATGGGAGCAAAAAAATCTCCTTTCTATCGTATTGTTGTAGCAGATTCTCGTTCACCGCGTGACGGCCGTTTCATCGAAACAGTCGGCACATACAACCCGGTTGCAAAGCCGGCTGAAGTGAAAATCAATGAAGAGCTTGCTCTTAAATGGCTTCAAACAGGAGCTAAACCTTCTGATACAGTCCGCAACTTGTTCTCAAGCCAAGGAATTATGGAAAAATTCCACAACGCTAAACAAGGCAAGTAATGACTGATCAGAACTTGGAAGATTTGATTGTCAGCATTGTGGCTCCGCTTGTCGACCATCCGGAAGACATAACGGTCACAAAGGAAGAGACTGATCAAAAGATTGCGCTGCGCTTATCTGTCAATAAGTCGGATACCGGTAAGATTATCGGAAAGCAAGGCCGGACTGCAAGAGCGATTCGAACCGTCGTTTTTGCAGCTGGCGCACAGTCTTCTAAGAAAGTTCAATTTGAAATATTTGACTGAAAAAGGGAGAGGGCCGGCACCTCCCCTTTTTTTACACGTAAAAAAGGCAAATGAACAGAAATATGTTGGAAGAGTGGGGAGTCTGGTCCTATGCAGATTATTCACAGGGTAACCGTT
Source organism: Bacillus sp. R45 (assembly GCF_021729365.1). Lineage (NCBI taxonomy): Bacteria > Bacillati > Bacillota > Bacilli > Caryophanales > Bacillaceae > Bacillus > Bacillus sp. R45. Next base: position 1,565,529 of record NZ_CP091421.1, read on the forward strand.
ATGCAGGTTCTGACCGAGCAAAGCAAGGAAAAGCTTTTGGCCTCTTTTGCAGAAAAAAAGCAAACGCTTGAACGAGAATGCAGCCAGCTCTATTTTCAGCTTAGAAAACATGAAAAAGATCAGCAGAATCCCGATGTAGCGGAATCTTTTAAAAAAGCCATTGAAAAAAGACAAGATAAAATCAAAATGATCGATTTCCAAATAAGCCAGACAGAGTCGCTCCCGCTTGGAAGCGAAGTGAAGGAAAAGGAGATCGATGCGCTGCTTTCAATCAACGTCGGTGATAACTGGCATGAAAAAACAGCGGCAAATACCATCGTCATAAAAGACGGGGTAGTAATTGAAATCCGCCCGAGGTGATAATATGACAAACAGATGGTTTAATGTAGGCAAAATTGTAAATACCCACGGCATTAAAGGCGAAGTGCGGGTCATTTCTAAAACGGACTTTGCCGAAGAACGGTACAAGCCCGGCAATACGCTCTATTTGTTTGCGGAAGGGGCTGCGGAGCCAATCAAAGTAACGGTCAGCGCCCACAGGCTTCACAAGCAGTTTCACCTGCTGCAATTCAAAGAAATGCCGAGTCTCAATGAAGTCGAACACCTAAGAAACATGGTGATCAAAGTTCCTGAAGAAGACTTGGGAGAGCTTGAAGAAGATGAATTTTATTTTCATGAAATCATCGGCTGCGAGGTTGTGTCAGAAGACGGGGAACTGATCGGCACAGTGAAGGAAATCTTGACGCCCGGGGCTAATGACGTATGGGTGGTTGCAAGAAAAGGCAAAAAAGATGCGCTCATTCCGTATATAGCTTCTGTGGTGAAGGATATTAATATAAATGAGAAGAAAATTAAGATTCATGTAATGGAAGGGTTAATAGACGAATGAAAATCGACTTTTTAACACTGTTTCCCGAAATGTTTCAAGGGGTGCTCGGTTCATCCATTCTGCAAAAAGCACAGGAAAAAGAGGCTGTCCGTTTTGACGTCATCAATTTCCGGGCTTTTTCGGATAATAAACACCAAACGGTTGATGATTACCCGTACGGCGGGGGAGCCGGGATGGTGTTAAAGCCGCAGCCCGTATTTGATGCGGTTGAAAAGCTGACAGCCGGTACGGACGCCAAGCCGCGCATTATTCTCGTCTGCCCGCAAGGTGAGCGTTATACGCAGAAGAAAGCCGAGGAGCTGGCGGAAGAGGAACATCTCATGTTTATTTGCGGGCATTATGAAGGGTATGATGAACGGATCCGGGAACATCTTGTCACTGATGAAATCTCCATCGGGGATTTTGTGCTGACCGGGGGAGAGCTCCCTGCCATGATGATTGCCGACAGCGTTGTCAGGCTTTTGCCGGGCGTCCTCGGAAAAGAAGCATCCCACGTGGAGGATTCCTTCAGCACGGGGCTTTTAGAGCATCCTCACTATACGAGGCCAGCCGATTATAAAGGCTTAAAAGTGCCTGAGACCCTTTTGTCCGGCAACCATGCCAAAATACAAGAATGGCGCAATAAAGAATCAATCAGAAGAACCTTTTTAAGACGTCCGGATCTTCTTGAAAACTATCCTCTCACTGATGAGCAAAGAAAATGGATTTCCGAGTGGGAAAACGAATAGATTCTATTGCGCAGGTGATGAAGATATGATAAGATACTACTTGTGGCTTAAGGAGGCTTATCCTTCAGAAGCTTGAAAACGATGTTCCGCTGTGCCTTGCAGTTGTGGCCAAGAGCATCTGTTGGAAGGAGTTGAAAACGATGCAAAAACTAATTCAAGATATCACAAAAGAACAGCTTCGCACTGATCTTCCTGCGTTCCGTCCTGGTGACACTTTACGTGTACACGTAAAAGTTGTTGAGGGTAACCGTGAGCGTATCCAGATCTTCGAAGGTGTTGTGATCAAGCGTCGTGGTGGTGGAATCAGCGAAACGTTCACAGTTCGTAAGATTTCTTACGGTGTTGGCGTTGAACGTACATTCCCTGTACACACACCAAAAATCGCGAAAATCGAAGTTGTACGTTACGGTAAAGTACGTCGCGCTAAGCTTTACTACCTGCGTGAACTTCGCGGAAAAGCGGCTCGTATTAAAGAAATCAGACGATAATGATAACGAACGAAAAGAGCTTGTTACCCGTAACAGGCTCTTTTTTTATATGAAATTTGTAAAAGCGGAACAAGCAACGTAAAATACATAAGAGATCATCGGAACATCCGGTTCCGGTAAATAAGGCAGGTGTCGAAGTCACATGACCATTCAATGGTTCCCGGGCCATATGGCTAAAGCGAGACGGGAAGTAACAGAAAAACTGAAATTAATTGATATCGTATACGAATTGGTGGATGCGAGAATCCCGATGTCATCGAGAAATCCGATGATTGAGGAGATTTTAAAAAATAAGCCGCGCATTATGCTTTTAAATAAAGCCGATAAGGCGGATGCGGCTGTGACTGCCCAGTGGAAGGACCACTTTCAGGAACAGGGCATTCCCTCTCTTTCAATAAACTCCGTTAACGGGCAGGGACTGCATCAAATCGTGCCGTCCTCGAAAGAGCTGCTGAAGGATAAGTTCGATAAAATGAAAGCAAAAGGTGTTAGGCCGAGAGCAATCCGCGCATTAATCATCGGCATTCCGAATGTCGGCAAGTCTACGCTCATTAACCGGCTGGCCAAAAAAAACATTGCCAAGACGGGAGACAGGCCCGGCATTACCACTTCACAGCAGTGGGTAAAGGTAGGCAAGGAATTAGAGCTGCTCGATACACCGGGAATTTTATGGCCTAAATTTGAAGATGAGCTTGTCGGCTTGCGCCTGGCGATCACCGGGGCGATTAAAGATACGATTATCAACCTGCAGGATGTGGCTGTTTTCGGGCTGCGCTTTCTGGAAGAGCACTATCCCGACCGCTTGAAGGAGCGCTACGGACTTCAGGAAATCCCTGAGGATATCGCCGCTCTTTTCGACGCGATCGGTGAAAAACGCGGCTGTTTGATGGGCGGCGGAATGGTTGACTATGATAAAACAACGGAAGTCATCATTCGGGACATCCGGACGGAAAAATTCGGCAGGCTTTCATTTGAAGCACCATCAGAATAAAGACGCGCAGCGATGCGGGTCTTTATTTTTTCCGCAGAATACCGATATACATAATGTAAGGGAGAAGAGAACGTGAATACATTAACCGTAAAAAGCGTAAAAGAACGCCTGCAAGAGATCAGGGACGAAAGCGACCCCTTCCTTGCCCAATGTGAGAAAGACCCGAGAAAAAGCGTACAGACGCTTTTAGAGCAATGGCTGAAAAAGCATGCGAAGGAAAAAGCTCTTAAAGAGCAATGGCTGAACATGACGGCATACGAAAGACTGTCATCCAAAAAGGGCTTCCGCCTGATTGCGGGTGTTGACGAAGCCGGAAGAGGGCCGCTTGCCGGACCGGTTGTCGCCGGCGCCGTCATTTTGCCGGCAGAATGCGAGATTCTCGGTCTCACGGACTCGAAGAAATTGTCGGAAAAGAAGCTCGAGGAGTATTACAGCCGGATCACGGAAGAAGCGGCGGCTGTAGGAGTCGGCATTGTCCATGCGGACGTTATTGACCGGATCAACATTTATGAGGCCGCGAGACTGGCGATGGTAAAAGCCGTCAATGCTTTAACGGAAACACCTGATTATCTGCTTGTTGATGCCATGACCCTTCCGCTTGACATTCCGCAGTCATCAGTTATAAAAGGGGATGCCAAAAGCGTGTCAATTGCCGCCGGAGCCTGCATAGCAAAAGTAACGCGGGACCGTCTCATGGCTGAGTACGCCAAAACTTACCCCATGTACGGCTTTGAAAAAAATAAAGGCTACGGAACGAAAGAACATCTTGAAGCTCTTCAGGCATACGGACCGACAACTATTCACCGAAAAACGTTCGCTCCCGTTCAATCTTATTGTTAGAAAAGAGGCTTAAGACATGAACATTAGCGGCGAAATCCAAGCGGCTTTCAGACAGCTGACGGCGGAAATCCCTCCGGACCGGCAGGACGGCGGTAAAGACAGCGGTACTCAAAGGCTGCTGTTAGGGAAGGTTCTCCGTTTGCTGGACGATCAAAGCGCTCTTATCCAGATCGGCGGCCGGACGATGCAGGGAAAGCTTGAAACCGCCCTCCGGCCGCAGGCGTATTACTGGTTTTCTTATGACAAACAGCCGGCGGAAAAAACGGGCCGGCTTCATGTCATCGATCAATTCGAAGGAAGCCCGAAAACCGTTCAGGAAGCGGCGGGTAGACTGTTAAACGCTCTTTCCGTCAAACCGGGCCCTGTGTCTCTGCAGATTGCCGAAACGTTTATGCAGCAGAAGCTGCCGATGACGGAAAACAGCCTCAAAGCCTGCATCCGCTGGGCTGAATCGCTTCCGGCCGCCGAATTGAAAAAAGCGGCGGAAACAATCGTATTTGCGCTGAAACGGGAACTGCCCGCACATCCGGAAGTCTTGTCATCCATTCATGCCGTTAAATATCCGGTTCCGACCCGTCGCCTCCTCTCAGGACTGCTTCAGGCAATCAATCAGGCTCCGCAATCGGCAAAAGAGCTGTCTGTGCTCAAAGAGGCGGTTTCTGACGTATTAAACGCGGAAACGGATCTTCATGCAGAACGTCTCTTGAAGAAGCTTGCCGAGGCTGCACGCATGCCGATCCCAGAAACCGGGCTGATGGATGAAGAAGAACGGACGGAATCAAAACAATCACCATTTGTCCGAGAGACTCGTGAAAACGGAAAGGCAGTCTCAAGCCAACCTTCTCCTCCGAGTGCGCGGACAGATCAAAAACTTCCTGAAAAAACGGCAAAACAGATTATAGAGAAATTAATGACATCGGCAGAAAAAACTGAAAACCGCCCCGTAAAAGTAACGGCGGAGATCATTAAGGCTTTCATTTCTCAAGAAAAAACATTTAAAACAGCACCTGTTCTTCAAAAAGCACATCTGACAGAACAGGAGGCGGCTGTTTTCGAAAAAGCCGTTCAGCTCACCGAATTGAAATATGCGGAAAAACATGATGTATTAAGCCTTTTGCAGAAAATCAAAAAAGGATTGGGCACGCGTGATGAATTATCATTCATTACAGCGCTTGAAAAAGGCGTATCTCCGCAGCCGGAGAAACAAGCGCTGAAAACGGCCCTCCAAGCCGTCCGGACGCTTCAAGAAGCGCCCCAATCCGTTAAACAAGAGGCGGAACCGCTTATTCATAAATTAAACGGCCAGCTGCTTATTGAGCAGCATAACCCTTCTTTTACGCAGATGGTGCTGTCATTTCCGCTGGGAGCGTCCGCGTATGAGAATGACATCACAGTTCTCTTTAAAGGACGGAAGAAGCCGGACGGAAAACTCGATCCGTCACATTGCAGGCTCCTGTTTTTGCTGCATCTTGAAACACTGCAAGAAACCGTTGTGGACTGCATGATTCAGCAAAATGTAATGACCATTACGGTTGAGACTGATTTTGAGCTTCAGGCGGCCATCGACCCTCTCGTACCGGCTTTAAAAGAAGCCGTAAAAGAAACGGGCTTCAGCCTGTCAGGCGTCACGTCTAAAAAACGGCGCCCGAAAGACCAGAGCGCTCTTGTGGAAGAGTTTATAGAAAAAGACGGCGGAAGAAAAGTGGATGTGAAAATATGAAAGAGCAAACGCCGTTAAGAAGAGCTGTCGCCCTGCATTACGACCGGCAGAAAGATCAAGCCCCGAAAGTTGTCGCAACAGGCAGGGGGCATGTGGCGGAAAATATTATAAAAGAAGCTGAGAAGGCTGGGGTCCCCATTCAGGAAGACAGAACCCTTGTCGAATTAATGCGCCATTTGACGGTTGACGATCACATACCGGAGGCGCTTTATGAAACCGTTGCCGAAATTTTTTCATTTGTTTACAGACTGGACGAAACCCTGAAAAACGAAAAATAAGGACCATTCATTTCCCGGACTCCGTTTAAATTTATATTTTCAATAAAATAAAAGTTAGAATGTTTGGAAGGATATAAAGATTTTGTTTTGAACCCTAGACAATTCTTCCAGTATTATATAGAATGAAAGCGCAGTCTATTTTTAGTTTTGCTACATAAGTTAGGAGGATGGGAAATGAATATCCATGAGTACCAGGGAAAAGAAGTCCTCAGAAAATACGGGGTGTCTGTTCCTGAAGGTAAAGTGGCTTTTACAGCAGAGGAAGCAGTTGAAAAAGCAGAGAGCCTGTCAAGCTCGGTTTATGTCGTAAAGGCGCAAATCCATGCTGGCGGCCGCGGCAAAGCTGGTGGGGTAAAGATTGCAAAAACAAAAGATGAAGTGAAAGAGTATGCCGAAGAACTGTTAGGCAAGACGCTCGTCACACATCAAACCGGTCCGGACGGACAAGTAATAAAACGCTTACTTATTGAAGAAGGCTGCGATATTAAAAAGGAATACTATGTCGGGCTTGTACTTGACCGCGCTACTTCAAGAATCGTTTTAATGGCGTCTGAAGAAGGCGGAACGGAGATTGAAGAAGTAGCGGAAAAAACACCTGAAAAAATTAAAAAAGCGGTAATTGATCCGGCTGTCGGCCTTCAGGGCTATCAGGCAAGGGAAATTGCATTCGCAATTAACATCCCGAAAGAGCTTGTCGGCAAAGCCGCTAAATTTATGCTCGGTTTATATAAAGCATTTGTTGAGAAGGACTGCTCCATCGCTGAGATCAACCCTCTCGTCGTTACGGGGGACGGAAACGTCATGGCGCTGGATGCTAAGCTGAACTTCGACAGCAATGCGTTATACAGACAAAAAGACATTATGGAATACAGAGATTTAGATGAAGAAGATCCGAAAGAAATCGAAGCGTCAAAATACGATTTAAGCTACATTTCCCTTGATGGAAATATCGGCTGTATGGTAAACGGCGCGGGTCTTGCAATGTCTACAATGGATATCATTAAACACTACGGCGGAGAACCTGCAAACTTCCTTGATGTCGGGGGCGGCGCAACCGCAGAAAAAGTGACGGAAGCTTTTAAAATCATTCTTTCCGATCAAAACGTAAAAGGAATTTTCGTTAATATTTTCGGAGGCATCATGAAGTGTGATGTCATCGCCGAGGGCGTTGTTGAAGCGACGAGACAAGTCGGATTGACATTGCCGCTGGTCGTGCGCCTTGAAGGGACAAACGTAGATTTAGGAAAGAAAATCCTGAATGAATCAGGCTTAAACATCACATCTGCGGAATCAATGGCAGACGGCGCACAGAAAATCGTATCCTTAGTTTAGGAAAGAATGAAAGGCAGGGGACCAGATAATGAGTGTTTTTATCAATAAAGATACAAGAGTTATTGTACAGGGGATTACAGGTTCTACCGCTTTATTTCATACAAAGCAGATGTTGGAATACGGCACGAATATCGTTGGCGGTGTAACACCTGGAAAAGGCGGAACGGAAGCGGAAGGCGTACCGGTATTCAATACGGTCGCAGAAGCGGTTCATACAACGGGCGCTGATGCGTCAGTCATTTACGTGCCGGCTCCGTTTGCGGCGGACGCAATTATGGAAGCGGTTGACGCGGAAATTGATCTTGTCATTTGTATCACTGAGCACATTCCGGTTTTGGACATGGTGAAAGTGAAGCGCTTTATGGAAGGCAAGAAAACGAGATTAATAGGGCCGAACTGCCCGGGTGTTATTACACCTGAAGAATGCAAGATCGGCATTATGCCGGGATACATTCATAAAAAGGGTCATGTAGGCGTTGTATCCCGTTCAGGAACATTGACATACGAGGCCGTCCATCAGCTTTCAGAAGCCGGCGTAGGCCAGTCTACCGCTGTAGGGATCGGCGGCGATCCGGTCAACGGCACGAACTTTATTGACGTGTTAAAAGCGTTCAATGAAGATCCTGAAACACATGCCGTCATCATGATCGGAGAAATCGGCGGCACAGCTGAAGAAGAAGCGGCTGAGTGGGTGAAAGCGAACATGACGAAGCCTGTTGTCGGCTTTATCGGCGGTAAAACCGCGCCTCCGGGAAAACGCATGGGCCATGCGGGCGCCATCATCTCCGGAGGAAAAGGCACGGCAGAAGAAAAAGTCAAAACGATGAACGCCTGCGGCATTGAAGTCGCGGAAACCCCTTCTGTAATGGGTGAAACGCTGATTAAGGTGTTAAAAGAAAAAGGCTTATTTGAAACGTGCAAAACGCACTGATCGAAGCAGGGGCAGCCGTAACGGCTGTTCCTGTTTTTGCTGAAAAAAGAGGAGGTTGCCCGATTTGGATCAAGCATCGCGCTGTTTAATGGTCTGCAGTATTAATCAAATCATTTCCCCGTCTCTTCTATTAAAATGGTGGAAAGCTGATCACTCTCTGTCTTTTTTACCGGATCCGCATCCATTAACTGTTTTATCAGAAGGGAAAACAGCCCCGGAAGCAATTTTTCGGGAAATAGAGCGCAAGGATCCGGAACTTGATGAAGTTCTGTCCGATTACCGCCGCGAAGGCATTACTGTCATTCCGATTTCATCAAGCCGCTACCCAACATGGCTTAAAGCGATTTATGATCCGCCGGCTGTCTTGTATGCAAAAGGGAACACACCGCTTCTTGAAAAAGGCAGAAAAATCGGGATTGTAGGAACGCGGAAACCGACGGAAGACGGAATAAAAGCGGCTGGGCATCTTTCCGCCGAACTCTCAAAAAAAGGCTGGGTCATTGTAAGCGGGCTTGCATCCGGTATAGACGGTTTGTCTCATAAGGCGAGCATCAGGGCAAAAGGGCTTACGATCGGCGTGATAGCCGGCGGATTCCATCACATCTATCCCCGGGAAAATCTCCTGTTAGCAGAATACATGGCTGAACACCATCTCCTACTCTCAGAACATCCTCCTGAAACAAAGCCGAAAAAATGGCACTTTCCGATGAGAAACCGCATAATCAGCGGACTAAGTGAAGGAATTGTGGTCGTGCAGGGAAAAGAAAAAAGCGGTTCATTAATCACAGCTTACCAGGCCCTCGATCAAGGCAGAGAGGTATTTGCCGTTCCGGGTTCCATATTTAATCCATATTCCGGAGGACCTATAAAACTCATTCAAGAAGGGGCGAAAGCTGTATTATGCGCAGAGGATATTGACGGAGAGCTGACCGCCCGATGCGTTCAGTATACGGAACCCTTTTGAAATATCGTTTGACAAACGGTATTGTAATATTTAATAATAGTGAGGATTTAAAGTTGCATATTATTTTCATGTATAAAATGACGTTCATCATAAAGAATGAAATGTTGAAAGCCATAAAAAGGCAGCTCTAAAATGAATTGATACTTGAAAAGAGAGAGAACACCTCTTGAGGGGGATGAAAATGTCTGATTATCTAGTCATCGTGGAATCGCCGGCAAAGGCGAAAACGATTGAACGTTATTTAGGGAAGAAATATAAAGTCAAAGCTTCAATGGGACATGTCCGGGATCTTCCGAAAAGTCAAATGGGAGTTGACATCGAACAGAACTTTGAACCGAAATATATTACGATCCGCGGAAAAGGCCCTGTTTTAAAAGAATTAAAAACAGCGGCAAAGAAAGCAAAAAAAGTCTATCTCGCGGCCGACCCCGACAGAGAAGGGGAAGCGATTGCATGGCATCTCGCACACAGCCTTGATCTGGATCTCAGCTCTGACTGCCGGGTCGTCTTTAATGAAATAACGAAAGACGCCATTAAAGAATCATTTAAACATCCGCGCATGATTAACATGGATCTTGTCGATGCGCAGCAGGCGCGCCGCATACTAGACAGACTCGTCGGATACAAAATCAGCCCGATTCTTTGGAAAAAAGTAAAAAAAGGCCTCAGTGCGGGCCGTGTGCAATCCGTTGCGCTCCGGCTGATCATCGACCGGGAAAAGGAAATCAATGACTTTAAACCTGAAGAGTACTGGACGATTACCGGCTCATTTTTAAAGGGAAAAGAGACGTTTGAAGCCGGATTTTTCGGGAAAAACGGCAAAAAGCTTCCTTTAAAAAGCGAAGAAGACGTAAAAGCCGTCCTTGCTCAGCTGAAAGGCAATAAGTATACAGTTGACAAGGTGACGAAAAAAGAGCGCAAACGAAATCCCGCTCTGCCGTTTACAACGTCCACTCTGCAGCAGGAGGCTGCCAGGAAGCTGAATTTCAGAGCGAAGAAAACGATGATGATCGCTCAGCAATTATATGAAGGAATTGATCTCGGCAAAGAAGGGACAGTCGGACTCATCACGTATATGAGAACGGACTCAACGCGGATTTCCAATACAGCCGTTGAAGAGGCGTCAGCTTTTATTGATCAGGCATACGGAAAAGAGTACTTAGCGGGAAAACGGAAACCGGCAAAGAAAAATGAAAACGCTCAAGATGCCCACGAAGCGATCCGCCCGACTTCGGTGCTCAGAAAACCTGCCGACTTAAAAGCGGTGCTTGGAAGAGACCAGCTCAGACTATACAAGCTGATTTGGGAGCGTTTTGTTGCAAGCCAGATGGCGCCTGCCGTACTTGATACGATGAGCGTCGATCTCAGCAATAACGGATTGACATTCCGGGCAAACGGAAGTAAAGTCAAATTCGCCGGCTTCATGAAAGTCTATGTAGAGGGTAAAGACGATCAGCTGGAAGAAAAAGACCGCATGCTTCCGGACCTTAAAGAGGGAGACACGGTTTTATCAAAAGATATTGAGCCTGAGCAGCACTTTACTCAGCCGCCTCCGCGTTACACAGAGGCGCGCCTGGTTAAAACGCTTGAAGAACTGGGGATCGGCCGTCCTTCGACATATGCGCCGACTCTTGACACCATCCAGCGCCGCGGTTACGTGGGATTAGACAATAAACGGTTTGTGCCGACTGAGCTTGGGCAGATCGTGCTGGATCTTATCATGGAGTTTTTCCCGGAAATCATCAACGTTGAATTCACGGCTAAAATGGAAAGGGACCTTGACCATGTTGAAGATGGCGAGACAGAATGGGTTCAAATCATTGACAGCTTCTATACCGATTTCGAAAAACGCGTGAAAAAAGCGGAAGCTGAAATGAAAGAAGTGGAAATTGAACCTGAATACGCAGATGAAGATTGTGAATTATGCGGCTCCCGGATGGTTTATAAAATGGGCCGATACGGTAAATTTATGGCGTGTTCCAACTTCCCTGACTGCCGGAATACAAAACCGATTGTTAAACAAATCGGCGTAAAATGTCCTAAGTGCCATGAAGGAAATATTGTCGAACGAAAATCAAAAAAGAAACGCGTCTTTTACGGCTGTGACCGTTATCCTGAATGCGACTTCGTATCTTGGGACAAACCGATTGAACGAAAATGCCCGAAATGTGAAAATATGCTCGTAGAGAAAAAGCTTAAAAAAGGCATACAAGTCCAATGCGTCGAATGCGATTATAAGGAAGAACCACAGAAGTAGCGGTGAGCAGAGCCTTGCTCACCTTCTTTGTGTGGAAGGGACAAACAACAGGAGATGAAAAGAAATGAACCAGCAAACAGTTAATGTAATCGGAGCAGGCCTTGCCGGAAGTGAAGCGGCATGGCAGCTTGCAAAACGAGGAATTCAAGTAAAACTATACGAAATGCGGCCCGTCAGGCAGACGGCAGCCCATCATACCGATAAATTCGCTGAACTGGTATGCAGCAACTCCCTCCGTTCAAATACACTCGCCAATGCGGTAGGCGTATTAAAAGAAGAAATGCGGGCGCTTGACTCAGCAATCATTCAATCTGCTGATAAATGCTCGGTTCCGGCAGGGGGAGCGCTTGCCGTTGACCGCCATGAATTTGCGCAAAGCGTGACGGATCTCGTGAAAAACCATCCGAACGTAACGGTTCTTACTGAGGAAGTAACAGAGATTCCGGAAGGCCCGACGGTTATCGCGACCGGACCGCTTACATCAGAATCGCTTTCACAGCAGCTGAAAGAGCTCACGGGAGAAGAGTATCTGTATTTTTATGACGCGGCGGCGCCGATTGTCGAAAAAGACAGCCTTGATATGGATAAAGTGTACTTAAAATCCCGTTATGACAAGGGAGAAGCGGCATACTTAAACTGCCCGATGACAGAGGAAGAGTTTGACCGTTTCTATGAAGCATTGACGACGGCTGAGACGGTTCCTTTAAAAGAATTCGAGAAAGAAATCTTCTTTGAAGGCTGCATGCCGATTGAAGTCATGGCGAAAAGAGGCAAGAAAACGATGCTGTTCGGACCGATGAAACCGGTCGGACTGGAAGATCCGAAAACAGGCAAGCGCCCTTATGCAGTCGTTCAGCTCAGACAGGATGACGCGGCGGGAACGCTTTATAATATTGTAGGTTTTCAGACACATTTAAAATGGGGAGACCAAAAAGAAGTGCTGAAACTGATCCCCGGCCTTGAAAATGTTGATATCGTCAGATACGGCGTCATGCACAGAAACACATTTATCAACTCGCCGAGCCTTTTGAACCCGACATATCAATTTAAACAGCGGAACGATCTGTTTTTCGCGGGCCAAATGACCGGTGTAGAGGGTTATGTTGAATCTGCCGCTTCAGGTCTTGTAGCGGGAATCAATGCCGCCAAACTTGTGCTCGGTCAGGATCTTGTGACATTCCCGCAGGAGACGGCGATCGGAAGCATGGCTCACTACATTACGACGACAAATCAGAAGAACTTCCAGCCGATGAATGCAAACTTCGGCCTCTTAAAAGAATTGCCTGTAAAAATTAAAAACAAAAAAGAACGAAATGAAGAATACGCTAAACGCGCAATTGAGACTATTCAAACTATTTCGAAAACGATATAGCTTTTCATTGCAACTTCGATGCATTATATGATACCATTTAAAAGCCCTTCGGAGAGGGAGGTCTTCATAATGACTGAGAATGTTAACTTTTTTTTAAAGTTATTCGTTGAATATTTACAAATTGAAAAAAATTATTCACAATATACTATTGTGAATTATGTTAATTCGATTGAAGAATTTGGGATGTTTCTGCATGCTCAAAATATAAATGGAATGAAAGAAGCTGCATATCATGATGTGAGAATATTTTTGACAGAGGCTTATGAAAAAGGCCTGTCAAGAAGAACAATCAGCAAGAAAATTTCAGCTTTGAGAAGCTTCTATAAATTTTTAATGAGGGAAAAGCTTGTTGAAGAGAATCCGTTTCAGCTTGTTCATCTGCCGAAACAAGAGAAACGGATTCCGAAGTTTCTTTATGAAAAAGAACTTGAGGAACTATTCGCTGTCTCAGACAGAAGTCAGCCGTCAGGGATGCGCGATCAGGCCCTGCTTGAGCTTCTTTATGCGACCGGAATGAGGGTCAGTGAGTGCTGTACGCTCACTGTCGGCGATCTTGACCTGTTCATGGATACGGTGCTCGTTCACGGGAAAGGCAAGAAGCAGCGCTATATCCCGTTCGGCTCATATGCCCGTGATGCGCTGGAGCTGTATATCAACAGCGGAAGGCAGTGCCTGCTTGAAAAAGCAAAAGAGCCTCATGATGTGCTGTTTGTCAATCAAAGAGGCGGCCCGCTGACCGCCAGAGGAATCCGGTATATTTTAAGCGGGCTTGTAAAAAAAGCATCCGGCACTTTACATATACACCCGCATATGCTTCGGCACACGTTTGCGACTCATCTGCTGAATGAAGGGGCTGATTTAAGAAGCGTCCAGGAGCTTTTGGGCCATTCCAATCTGTCTTCTACGCAGATATACACGCATGTATCGAAGGAAATGCTGAGAAACACATATATGTCCCACCACCCGAGAGCTTTTAAAGAAAATTAAAAGGAGGCCCTTCTCATGTCATCTTTTCATGCGACAACGATTTTTGCCGTCCAGCATAACGGGAAAAGCGCTATGTCAGGAGACGGCCAGGTCACATTCGGTCAGGCTGTAGTCATGAAACATACCGCGAGAAAAGTGAGAAAGCTGTTTAACGGAAAGGTTCTGGCCGGATTTGCGGGATCTGTTGCAGACGCTTTCACACTTTTTGAAATGTTTGAGGCGAAGCTTGAAGAATACAACGGCAATTTAAAACGTGCGTCGGTTGAGCTTGCGAAAGAATGGCGCAGCGATAAAGTGCTGCGCAAGCTGGAAGCCATGCTGATTGTCATGAACCAGGATACCTTGCTTCTCGTATCGGGAACAGGTGAAGTGATTGAGCCGGATGACGGCATTTTGGCAATCGGCTCCGGCGGAAACTACGCCCTGTCAGCAGGAAGAGCGCTGAAAACCTATGCCGGAGAGAATCTGTCCGCCAAAGATATTGCAAAAGCCGCTTTGAAAATCGCAGGCGAGATTTGTGTGTACACAAACGATCAGATCATTTTGGAAGAACTTGAATAGAAAGGACTTGAGGCGCATGGAAAACAAACCGTTAACACCGAGACAAATCGTAGATCGGTTGGATCAATACATTGTAGGACAGCAGGATGCGAAAAAAGCTGTCGCCGTGGCATTAAGAAACCGCTATCGCAGAAGTCTTCTTGATGAAAAACTGAGAGACGAGATCGTTCCCAAAAACATCCTGATGATGGGCCCGACCGGGGTGGGGAAAACAGAGATCGCCAGACGGATCGCCAAGCTTACCGGTGCGCCATTTATAAAAATTGAAGCGACAAAATTTACAGAAGTCGGCTATGTAGGCAGAGATGTCGAATCAATGGTCAGAGACCTCGTTGAGACATCCGTGCGGCTCATTAAAGAAGAAAAAATCAGCGAAGTGAAAGAACAGGCTGAAGAAAATGCAAACAAACGTATCGTGCGGCTTCTCGTTCCGGGAAAGAAAAAACAAGCGGGTGTGAAAAATCCGTTTGAAATGCTTTTCGGAGGAAGTCAGACGGCAAATGATGATGAAGCCGATCAGCAGGAAGAAGCAAGCCTTGAAGAAAAAAGAAAACGCATGGCGCATCAGCTCGCATTGGGAGAGCTCGAAGACCATTACGTCTCCGTAGAGGTGGAAGAGCAGCAGCCGTCGATGTTTGACATGCTGCAAGGCTCCGGGATGGAGCAGATGGGCATGAATATGCAGGATGCGCTGAGCAATCTGATGCCAAAAAAGAAAAAACGCCGCAAAATGACGGTCAGAGAAGCAAGGAAGGTTCTGACCAATGAAGAGGCAGGCAAATTAATCGATATGGATGAAGTCGGCCAAGAGGCCGTGTTAAGAGCTGAAGAGGGCGGCATTATCTTTATTGACGAAATAGATAAAATCGCAAAAAACGGAGGGGCTTCTTCCTCAGCAGATGTATCGAGAGAAGGCGTTCAAAGAGATATCCTTCCGATTGTCGAAGGATCTACCGTCGTCACGAAATACGGCTCCGTCAAAACAGATCACGTGCTGTTTATCGCAGCCGGGGCATTCCATATGGCCAAACCGTCTGATCTGATTCCGGAGCTGCAGGGCCGCTTTCCGATTCGTGTAGAATTGAGCAAGCTGACGGTGGATGATTTTGTGAAGATTCTCGTCGAACCCGATAACGCGCTGTTAAAACAATATCAGGCTTTATTGCAGACAGAAGGTATATCTCTTGAATTTTCTGACGAAGCTATTCGTAAGATCGCCGAAGTGGCTTATCATGTGAATCAGGATACGGACAACATCGGAGCGAGAAGGCTTCACACGATATTGGAACGTCTCTTGGAAGACCTGTCGTTTGAAGCGCCGGACGTGACGATGGAAAAAGTTGCCATCACGCCGCAATATGTTGAAGAAAAGCTCGGAACGATTGCAAACAACAAAGATCTAAGTCAATTTATATTGTGAAAATTTAATAAGAGGAATTCTAGGAGGATTATTTATCATGGCTTTACTACAAAAAACACGAATTATTAACAGCATGCTGCAGGCTGCGGCAGGCAAACCCGTAAACTTTAAAGAAATGGCTGAAACGCTTCGTGACGTCATTGATTCTAATATTTTCGTCGTCAGCCGCAGAGGAAAGCTTTTGGGCTACTCTATTAATCAGCAGATTGAAAATGACCGCATGAAAAAAATGCTTGAAGACCGCCAGTTCCCGGAAGAGTACACGAGAAATCTGTTCAATGTTCCGGAGACGTCTTCAAACCTTGATATCAACAGCGAATACACGGCGTTTCCTGTGGAAAACAGAGACCTGTTCCAAGCGGGCTTAACAACGATCGTGCCGATCATCGGCGGAGGAGAGAGACTGGGCACGCTGATTCTGTCCCGTCTGCAGGATCAATTTGAAGATGATGATCTCATTCTTGCTGAATACGGAGCAACCGTTGTAGGAATGGAGATTTTAAGAGAAAAAGCGGAAGAAATCGAAGAAGAGGCGCGAAGCAAAGCGGTTGTTCAAATGGCGATCAGTTCTCTGTCTTACAGTGAACTTGAAGCGATTGAGCATATCTTTGAAGAGCTTGACGGAAATGAAGGCTTGCTTGTGGCAAGTAAGATTGCGGACCGTGTCGGCATTACGCGTTCAGTAATCGTTAACGCGCTGAGAAAGCTGGAAAGCGCAGGCGTCATTGAATCCAGATCATTGGGAATGAAGGGGACGTACATTAAAGTTCTGAACAACAAATTCCTTATTGAATTGGAAAACCTTAAATCTCATTAAGACAAAAGCAGGATCCCTGAAAATGGGGGTCCTGCTTTTTTTATGGACAATAGGTGAAAAGTTGCAGTTTAAAGTTGCTTATTGGAAGCTGATCTGAGATAATCCATCTTGCTGTGTGAAAAAAGGAGGAAGATACAGAAATTCTGCTATTTTCAGTCTTATATTAAACAAATGCTTGTAGTCCAAATACTCTAGGACTTAATACCTACATGCAAAATAGATATAATTGAGCACTTTTTTTTAGCCTAACTTCATAGACTTTAAGCCTGTTATTTCTTACAATAAGCATATGGTTTTACAATTCTCGACAAGGATTTTTAGGAGAAAAATATCTGAAATGGAGGTAAGTGGATTTGGACTTATTTTCTGGAACTATTCAAAATCTTGAGAATGCCTTGGGGAGAGCGGACATTAAGCAAAAAGTCTTAACTAATAACATCGCCAATATAGATACACCGAACTATAAGGCGAAAAAAGTCTCTTTCCGAAATTTGTTAGATCAGGAAACATCCAATCTTGAAGCGGTAAAAACCGACTATCGGCACGTTGACTTTACGGGTTCAGGGGACGATTATTCTATCGTGTCCAGCAGTGATACATCGTACCAGCAAAACGGAAACAATGTCGATATCGACAAAGAAATGACAGATTTAGCCGAAAATCAAATTAATTATCAGGCTTTGGTTGAAAGAATGAGCGGCAAATTCAATTCTCTGAAAACCGTCTTGACAGGAGGAAAATAATGAGTGGCTTTCAAAGCTTAAATATTTCGGGCTCCGCTTTAACTGCACAGCGTGTCCGGATGGACGTCGTATCGTCCAACCTGGCCAATATGGACACAACGAGAGCGAAGCAGGTAAATGGCGAATGGGTGCCTTACAGAAGAAAGCTGGTATCTCTCCAATCCGGAGGCGAATCATTTTCGTCCCTTTTACATTCCAAGATGAACGGAACAGGAAGCGCGGGAAATGGCGTAAAGGTATCTGGCGTTACGGAAGACCCGTCCGCTTTTAATCTCGTTTATGATCCGGAGAATCCTGATGCGAATAAAGACGGATATGTACAAAAACCAAATGTAGACCCATTAAAAGAAATGGTGGATCTTGTCAGCAGCACGAGATCATATGAAGCAAACGTAACTGCATTAAACGCCTCCAAAGGCATGCTTTTGAAGGCTTTAGAAATCGGAAAGTAAGGTGATGTAAGTGGTTAACGCTATTACTCCTTTTCAGCTTCAACAAACCCAAAACACTCAAAACGTAACGAATCAATTAAACCAAACTCAAAAAACTGATTCTTCAAACCAAACAAGCTTTTCGGAGCTTTTAAAAAACTCTATTGATTCGTTAAATGAGTCACAAGTAAAATCTGACCAAATAACGAACGAACTGGCTGCAGGAAAGGATGTAAACCTTGACGAGGTCATGATCGCTGCCCAAAAAGCAAATATCTCTCTGACGGCCGCTACCGAATTCCGCAATAAAGCCGTGGAAGCCTATCAGGAAATCATGAGAATGCAGATGTAGTGGTCAGATTGAAGAGAATGACTGGAATGACCGGGGGTTAACATGAATCGTACTCTAATGCAAATGAAAACCAAAACGGCAGCGTTTTGGAACAACAGATCAAAAACACAGAAGATACTCATGGTAAGCGGCTTGGCCGCATTCATTATTTTACTCATCGTCGTTATTATTTTTACTTCGTCTGAAAAGATGGTGCCTCTTTATAAAGATTTGTCCGCGGAAGAAGCGGGGAAGATTAAAGAAGAGCTCGATACGAAAAAGGTGTCTTCTGAACTTGCTGACGGCGGCACGGTCATTAAGGTTCCTGAGAGCCAAGTGGATTCACTTAAAGTCCAGCTTGCCGCGGAAGGCCTGCCGAAAACGGGATCAATTGATTATTCGTTTTTCGGACAAAATGCGGGCTTCGGCCTGACAGATAATGAGTTTGACGTTTTAAAGGTTGAGGCGACTCAGACAGAATTGTCAAACCTGATAAATGAAATGGACGGTATTAAAAGCTCGAAGGTCATGATCAATATGCCGAAAGAAGCCGTGTTCGTCGGTGAAGATCAGCCGGCAGCGTCCGCATCCATCGTTTTGCAGATGAAACCGGGCTACTCGCTTGATCAAAACCAGATCAACGGGCTGTACCATCTCGTTTCTAAAAGTGTTCCGAACTTAAAAGAAGATAATATCGTCATAATGGATCAAAATTCTACATATTATGACAAAAGTGACAGCGGTGCAGGGTCCGTTTCTGACAGTTATGCATCTCAGCAAGGTATTAAGTCGCAGGTCGAAAAGGACATTCAAAAACATGTTCAGTCACTGCTCGGCACAATGATGGGGCAGGATAAGGTCGTTGTTTCTGTAACGGCGGATATTGACTTCACGAAGGAAAAACGCACTGAAGACACTGTCGAACCTGTAGATAAAGATAACATGGAAGGCATAGCGGTAAGCGCCGAAAAAGTTGCGGAAACGTATAAAGGCGACGGTGCGGCCAACGGCGGCACGGCCGGAACGGGAAGCAATGACACCGCGAACTATGCCGAGACAAACGGCGGTTCAAACAGCGGGGACTACGAAAAAAGCAGCAATAAAATCAACTATGAAGTCAACCGCATTCATAAAGAAATCGCGGAAAGCCCGTATAAAGTGCGTGATTTAGGCATTCAGGTCATGGTGGAGCCGCCTAATCCGAAAAATGCCGCTTCCTTATCGGCACAGAGACAGGCTGATATACAGAAGATTTTAGGAACGGTCGTCAGAACGTCTCTTGATAAAAACGAAACGCAAAATCAAAACCTGACAGACAATGATATCAACAATAAAATCGTTGTATCCGTTCAGCCGTTTGACGGAAAAACAAGCCTGAACACAGATTCGGCACAATCTTCAGGTCTTCCGATCTGGGTATATATTACAGGCGGCGTACTGCTTGCGGCCATTATTCTGCTTATCATTCTCCTCATCAGAAAGAAACGCTCACAAGAGGTTGAATACGAAGAATATGAATATGAAACACCGCCGGAGCCGGTTCGATTGCCTGATA
The DNA here is from genome assembly GCF_021729365.1 of Bacillus sp. R45. Taxonomy (NCBI): domain Bacteria; kingdom Bacillati; phylum Bacillota; class Bacilli; order Caryophanales; family Bacillaceae; genus Bacillus; species Bacillus sp. R45. The sequence goes on from NZ_CP091421.1 coordinate 1,585,164, forward strand.
TCAACGAAGAGAAAATTGAAACGGAAGAAACAGTCAGACGAAAACAGCTTGAAAAAATGGCTAAAGAAAAACCGGAAGACTTTGCTAAATTGCTTCGAAGCTGGCTGGACGAGGATTAGGGGGAATGGAAAATGGCGAAACGTGATCAGAACAAGCTTACAGGAAAACAAAAAGCAGCCATCCTCATGATTTCCTTAGGCCTTGATGTATCAGCTTCTGTGTACAAGCATTTGTCTGAAGAAGAAATTGAAAGGTTGACTCTCGAGATTTCGGGAGTCAGAAGCGTCGATCATCAAAGAAAAGATGAAATCATTGAAGAATTTCATAATATCGCAATCGCTCAGGACTATATTTCACAAGGCGGTTTAAATTACGCCCGCCAAGTGCTTGAAAAAGCGCTCGGAGAAGACAAAGCGGTAAGCATTTTAAACAGGCTCACCTCTTCTTTGCAGGTAAAGCCGTTTGATTTTGCGAGAAAAGCGGAGCCCGAACAGATTTTAAATTTCATTCAGCAGGAACATCCGCAAACGATGGCGCTGATTTTATCCTACCTTGACCCGGTGCAGGCCGGACAGATTTTGTCTGAGCTGAACCCGGACGTTCAGGCTGAGGTGGCAAGAAGGATTGCGGTTATGGACAGAACGTCTCCCGAAATCATAAATGAAGTGGAGCGGGTCCTTGAACAAAAGCTGTCCTCCTCCTTTACGCAGGATTATACGCAGACCGGCGGCATAGAAGCCGTTGTTGAAGTGTTAAACGGCGTAGACAGAGGAACGGAAAAAACGATCCTTGATTCATTAGAAATCCAAGATCCTGAATTGGCGGATGAAATCAAAAAACGGATGTTTGTCTTTGAAGATATTGTCACCCTTGATAACCGTGCGATTCAGCGCGTGATCAGAGATGTTGAAAACGACGACCTCCTGCTTTCATTGAAGGTTGCGAGCGAGGAAGTCAAAGAGATTGTCTTCAGCAATATGTCACAGCGTATGGTTGAAACATTTAAAGAGGAAATGGAAATTATGGGGCCTGTGCGTTTGCGTGATGTGGAAGAGGCGCAATCAAGAATCGTGGGCGTCGTCCGCAAGCTGGAAGAAGCCGGAGAAATTGTAATCGCGCGAGGCGGAGGAGACGATATTATTGTCTAATATCATTAAACAGCAATCATCATTTTCTCCTGAACAAAAACGGCGCAAGCTTTCCTTGCAGGAAGTCAGGAAAACACATTCCCAGCCAGACCGGGAGGAACCTGAAAATCCGGAGGCGCTCATGGCCTTTGCCAAGGCCGAAGCCGACAGGGTGTCTGAAGAAGCCAAAAGTCAATTGGATCACACTCTTCGGCAGATTGAAGAAGAGAAAAACCGCTGGACGGAAGAAAAACAAAGATTGATTGAAGAAGCGAAGGCAGAAGGATATAAAGAAGGCATGGCATTGGGAAAAGCCGATGCTCAAGCAGAATATGCCAATCTCATCAGCCGGGCCAATGCCGTTATGGAAATGGCCAGACAATCAGTCGAGGACAAACTGGAAAGCGCTGAGGAAGAAATTATTGAGCTTTCCGTTGCGCTCGCTAAAAAAGTATGGCGGCAAAAAAGTGACGATAAAGAGGCTTTCCTTCTGCTGGTCAAACAGGTAGTAGCCGAAGTAAAAGATTATGATGACATCTCCATCTATGTGGACCCTGAATATTATGAGACGGTTCATCAGCATATGGACGAAATTCAGCAGCTGTTATACAAAGAATGCAGATTAAGCTTATATGCCGATGAAAAAGCCGCGAAGGGAACGTGCTCGATAGAAACTCCGTTCGGACGTGTTGATGCAGGCATAGACACCCAGCTGATGCAATTAAAGCAAAAGCTTTTAACGGCGCTTGAGGCGGGAGCGGAGCAATGAAGACACAGTATTTAATAGACTCAATTGAAACAGCGGATCCGTACAAACGCTACGGCAAGGTTAAACGGGTCATCGGGCTGATGATTGAATCAAAAGGGCCCGAAAGCTCAATCGGAGATGTTTGTCTCATTTATCCGAAAGGCCATGCGAAAAAAGCGATTAAAGCTGAGGTTGTAGGCTTCCAGGATGAAAACATTCTGCTAATGCCTTATCTGGAAGCGGCCAGCATCGCGCCGGGCAGCATTGTGGAGGCCACTGGCGAGTCGCTCCGCATCAAAGTAGGGGCGGGTTTAATCGGACAAGTTGTCGACGCGTTCGGCGAACCTCTTGACGGCCGGGCGCTTCCGAAAGGTTTGTCCCCCGTTTCGACGGAACAGCCGCCGCCAAACCCGATGAAACGCCCGCCGATACGGGAAAAGATGGGTGTCGGCGTCAGATCGATTGACAGTCTGCTGACGGTAGGAAAAGGGCAGAGAATCGGGATTTTTGCCGGAAGCGGAGTCGGAAAAAGCACCTTGATGGGAATGATTGCGAAGCAGACTGAAGCTGATTTAAACATTATCGCACTTGTCGGTGAACGGGGGCGCGAGGTGCGTGAATTCATCGAGAAGGATTTAGGCGAAGAAGGCCTGAAACGCTCGATAGTCGTAGTCGCGACCTCTGATCAGCCTGCGTTAATGCGATTGAAAGCGGCGTATACGGCCACCGCCATTGCGGAGTATTTCCGCGATAAAGGCCGGAATGTGATGTTCATGATGGACTCCGTCACGAGGGTCGCGATGGCTCAGCGGGAAATCGGCCTGGCAGCGGGAGAACCGCCGACAACAAAGGGATATACACCTTCTGTGTTCGCTATTTTGCCCCGTTTGCTGGAAAGAACGGGCGCGAATGAACAAGGAACGATAACCGCTTTTTATACGGTTCTCGTTGACGGAGATGACATGAACGAACCGATTGCCGATACGGTGCGCGGAATATTAGACGGGCATATCGTTCTCGATCGGGCGCTTGCCAACAAAGGACAGTTCCCGGCCGTGAACATCCTGAAAAGCATCAGCAGGGTCATGTCTAATATTTCAGACACAGCGCACATAGAGGCGGCCAACAAATTCCGCGATCTTCTGTCAACTTATCAAAACTCTGAAGATCTCATTAATATCGGAGCTTACAAAAGAGGGTCATCAAGAGAAATTGATGAAGCGATTCAGTTTTATCCGCAGCTTATTCAATTTTTAAAACAAGGAACGGAAGAACCTGCTCAATTGGAAGACAGCATTGCGGCATTGACGAGTCTGACAGGAAAAGAGGAATAAACATCATGGCGTACCAATTCAGATTTCAAAAGCTGCTGGAATTAAAAGAAAATGAAAAAGACCAAACATTGACTGAATACAGACAATCGGTTTCTGAATTTGAGACAGTGGCTGAAAAACTATATGAAAATATGAGCAAAAAAGAATTGCTCGAAAAAGACAAAGAATCAAAGCTGAAATGCGGGATGAGCGTTCAGGAAATGAGACATTATCAGCAATTCGTTTCCAATCTTGAGAACACCATCTATCATTATCAAAAGCTTGTCATCATGAAACGAAATGAAATGAATGAGAAGCAGGAACAGCTCACCGAAAAAAACATTGAAGTAAAGAAATTTGAAAAAATGCGGGAAAAACAATTTAATATGTTCGCACTTGAAGACAAAGCTGCAGAGATGAGGGAAATGGACGACATTTCAATCAAGCAGTTTATGATTCAGGGGCATTAGGAGCGAATGAAATGGCCGATAAAGAAAAGAGATCTGGAAAGTTCGGTTCAATCCTGCTTTTTATCATGATCCCGCTGATTTTTCTGATCATCGTCGCAAGCATCATCCTTTGGGCTGCCGGCGTTGATGTGATGAAGCCGATTCAGGAAACAGCCGCTAAAACGCCTGTTTTAAAAGAATTGGTTCCCGAAACGAAAGAAATGAAAAGCGCGGCGGAAAAGCAGAAGGAAGACAGAACGGCTTCTCTTGAAAAGACCATAAAGGAACAAAAAAGTGAAATTAACATTTTGAATAAAGATTTAGATACAAGCAAGTCCGAAATCGATAATCTGAATCAGAAAATCCGTTCGCTGAAACAGGAAGCTGAACAGCAGCAGAAAACGAAGACGGATGAAACGAAAAAAGACGCTTCGGATTCAGCCGGAAAAGATAAAATGATCAACATCTATAAAAGTATGGACAGCGGTAAAGCGGCAAGCATTATCGTAAAGCTGAAAGAAAAAGAAGCCCTCGATATTTTAAACGGATTAAGTAAAAAGCAGCTTGCTGAAATCTTGACGAAAATGACTCCTGAACAAGCGGCTAAATATACAGAAAAACTATCCGCTGACGGAAATAAGGAGTGATGTAAGTTGAAGCTGCTTGAATTAATGGGTAATCGTACGCAGACTGCGCAAAACAGCAATGTGAAGATGAATGTAAACAGCTTAGGTCTATTTCAGAACTGGCTCCTGTCGGAAATCACTTCTCCCCGGCAGCCCGGAGATGAAACAAAAACAAGTGACGCAGAGCTAAATGATGCCCTATCGAAAATCGGTGATTGGCTGAAAGCCGGCCCGGAAGATAAAGAATTGCAGCTTAAACAGCTGCTTGAGGCGGTAAAAGCTCTTGAAGGAAAGCAGACGGCTGAAACAGCTCTTCCTTTATTGAAACAGCTTGCCGAATCCGTTGAAGACATGTTAGCGGGAAAACAGCATGGGGCGAAGCCTGAAACGAATGAGCCGGATTCTTCCGCAAAAGACGGGGATTCCGTCAAGGATGCGCTTGAGAAGGGCCTGCTTTTCATTCAAGAAGCCGTATCCCAGCTCTTCACATCTCAGCAGGAACTGCCGGACAGCACGCAGGCAAAGGCGGTTTACCAGGAAGGCGCCCGTTTATTAGAGGCATTGAAAAAACAAGGCGTTCCGGACCGCGTGATTCAAGACCTGCGGCAGACATTTTTTCCGAAAAACGAATCTGCATCTAAACTTTACTCCATGACAGCCGCTGAGCTGAAGAGCTTTCAAAGCGTCGCGGAGCAGCTTGCGGGCCTTTCTCAAAAGGGAACAAAGGAATGGGATATGGCTGAAACTGAGCTGAAAGCTTTTGTGTTATCTCAATCATCTGAATCATCCCAAGAGTCAGCCGGGAAAACGGAACAGCAAAACGGCGGCACGGTTTCTCACGCAAAGGCGCCTGACAGCAAATTGTCTGCACATATACTGTTTTCGGGAACGAGAAGCCTTGCCGGCATTCAGCAAGCGTCCGCAGGAGCTGAACAGCAGCCGGCAGAAAATAAACCGTTAACGGATCAGGTCATCAGCGGTTGGAAACAGATGAAATACACGCCTTTCGGGAAAACAACCGGAAGCTTTACGATTCGTCTTAATCCCGAGAACCTCGGATTTGTCACAATTAAGGTGACAAACGAAAACGGGATGTTTCAAAGCAAAATAATCGCATCCAGCCAGTCCGCGAAAGAGCTGCTGGAACAGCATCTTCCTCAGCTGAAACAGTCGCTTCCGAATATGTCGGTCCAGGTCGACCGTTTTACAGTCCCGCTTCAAGGCGGGGATCAGCAGCCTGTTTACGGGCAGACGGCCGATCACAATAAACAGCAGCATCAGGGACAGAGAGAGCAGAAGAACAAGCAGCAGTCAGGCGATTTCGGAGATATGTTGGAGGAGCTTTCTCTCAATGAAATGGAGGAAGAATAGTTGACATCAGTAAACTCGGATTATGCCGCGGCGGGCGCTTCAACCACTTCAAACGCGAAGAGCACCTCCGCAGTAAACAGCAGTACGAATTTAGGGAAAGACGAATTTCTGAAGATCTTAATGACACAGGTTCAAAACCAGGACCCGCTCAATCCGGTTGATGACAAAGAATTCATCAGCCAGATGGCGACATTTTCTTCATTGGAACAAATGATGAATATGAATACGACGATGACTAAATTTGTAGAAAATCAAGATCCGTTTACGATGTATGTGAACTGGATCGGCAAAAATGTCACATTCAGCGACAGCGACGGGAAGGATCAGACAAGCCCAGTCAATTCAGTCAAGCATTCAAACGGCAATTACGTGCTCGTGCTTGAAAATGGCAAAGAGGTCAGTCCGTGGAATGTCACGGCCGTCAGCGAAACATCTAAATAAAAAGAAACCCAGGGGGAATTTAACATGTTACGTTCATTATATTCCGGTATCAGCGGCATGAAAAACTTTCAGACAAAACTAGATGTAATCGGCAATAACATCGCCAATGTCAACACAGTGGGATTTAAGAAAAGCCGCGTTACATTTAAAGATATGATCAGCCAGACAGTCGCCGGCGGTTCAAACGTGACCAATTCAAAACAAATCGGCTTGGGTGCCGCGACTTCTTCCATTGATGTCGTTCATTCAACCGGCGCCCCGCAGGCTACACAGAATAAAACCGACCTAGCCATTGACGGAGACGGCTACTTTCAGATTAATACAGGTTCGGGAATCGTTTACACACGTGCGGGGAATTTCGGAAAGGACAATCAAGGCAACCTTGTTACGACTGACGGGTACTACCTTGAAAAAATCGGCGGCGGCAAAATCAATATTCCGACTGATGCGAAAGATTACAGCATCGGTGCAGACGGAACCGTTACATACACTGATGCAGGGGATGCGGTTCATGATGCCGGACAAATCGGTCTGGTCACGTTCCCTAACAGCGCCGGTCTGGAAAAAATCGGAGGCAACCTTTACAGAGAATCATTAAGTTCAGGAGCTGCGAGCGCAGTCACCACTCCGGGCGAAAACGGAACGGGTAAGCTTTTGGCAGGCTATCTTGAAATGTCAAACGTAGATCTGACAGATGAATTTACCGAAATGATCGTTGCTCAGCGCGGTTTCCAATCAAACTCAAAAATCATTACGACTTCAGATGAAATCCTTCAGGAGCTGGTTAATCTGAAACGGTAAGGAGGGAGGAGAGGCGGTTAGGCCGCTTCTCCGGATTGCATGATTCAAGTCACCCGTTTAAACGGCCAGCCTTTTACGCTGAACGCGCTGTTTATCGAACAGATTGAGTGCTTCCCCGACACGACGATTACACTGTCCAACGGCAAAAAGTTCGTAGTGAAAGAACCGGAAGAAGCAGTTCTCAAAAAAGTCATATCGTTTTACCATAGCATACAAATATTTTCACTGGATCAGGGAATAGAGGAAGAAGAATGAAGAAAAAATTAGTCATCATTTTGCTGATTATTTTAATTGTCATCGCCGGCCTCGGAACGGCAGCATATTTTGTCGTCAGCGGACATTCCGGCAAAGATAAAAAGCCGACAATTGACGAAGTCGTTGCAGCCACTGTGTCTGTCGACGATATCACGACAAACTTAAAGTCTGACAGCATCATCCGTATCGGCATCAAGCTTGAAACCGACTCGGCTAAAGCGAAGGAAGAACTTGAAAAACGCGATTTTCAGGTGAAAGACAACATCATTTCCATTTTAGCTGACACAAGCGCCGGAGAGATTGAGGGAGATAAAGGAAGAGAAGCGTTTAAACAATCATTAAAAGAGAAAGTAAACAGCTATCTCCAAGAAGGAAAAGTTCAGAAAGTGTACATTACCTCCTTTAATCTGCAATAAAAACAAATTTGACAGAATACGGAGGTGAAGAAAATGTCAGGAGAAGTTCTCTCCCAAAATGAAATAGACGCACTGCTTTCCGCCATTTCCACGGGTGAGGCGGATGCGGAAGAGCTGAAAAAGGAAGTTAAAGAGAAAAAAGTAAAGGTATATGATTTTAAACGGGCTCTCAGATTCTCGAAAGATCAGATACGCAGTTTAACCCGGATACATGATAACTTTGCGAGGCTTCTCACAACACACTTTTCCGCCAAGCTCAGAACGTATATTCATATATCCGTCAGCTCAGTTGACCAGGTGCCGTATGAAGAATTTATCCGTTCCATACCGAACATGACGATTTTAAATTTATTCGATGTTCATCCGATGGAAGGCAGAATCATGATGGAGGTTAATCCCACCATCGCATACGCAATGCTTGACCGCGTCATGGGAGGCATCGGCATCACTCATAACAAAGCTGACAGCCTTACGGAAATTGAAACGAATATTATTTCTAACTTATTTGAAAATGCACTGGGCAACTACAAAGAAGCTTGGCAATCGATTGCTGATATTGACCCTGAAATGACTGAATTTGAAGTGAATCCTCAGTTTGTACAGATGGTTTCCCCAAATGAAACAGTCGTTGTCATTTCTCTCAATACACAGATAGGTGAAATCAGCGGTGTCATTAATCTTTGTATTCCCCATGTCGTACTTGAGCCGATTATCCCTAAGCTTTCCGTACATTATTGGATGCAATCAGACCGGAATGAAGCGAAGCCCGAAGAAACGAAGCTGCTTGAAAAGCGCATCATGACGGCTCAAATTCCCGTTGTGGCTCTCTTGGGCGCTTCTGAACTGACAATAGAAGAATTTTTAAGTTTGGAAGTCGGGGACTGTATAACTCTGGACAAATCAGTGACTGATCCTCTTACTGTATTGGTCGGAAACAAACCGAAGTTTTTAGGGCAGGCCGGCCGGGTGAATCGAAGACAGGCAGTGCAAATTTTAGATCACGACATAAGAGGTGAACAAGATGAACAATAGATTATCTCAAGATGAAATCGATGCTCTTCTTAACGGCACAAGCAGTCAGTCAGAGGATACAGAACAGCCTCAAGAGGCGAACTTGTCTGAACTTGAGCGCGATGCGATCGGAGAAATCGGGAATATTTCGTTCGGCAGCTCGGCTACGGCGCTGTCCACTCTTTTAAATCAAAAAGTGGACATTACGACACCGAGTGTGACCGTCATTTCAAAAAGCAAAATCAGTGATGAATTTCCTCATCCGTATGTTGCCATTGAAGTGAACTACACAGAAGGCTTTGACGGCAGCAATTTGCTCGTCGTCGAACAAAGCGACGCGGCCATCATCGCGGATTTGATGATCGGCGGAGACGGCCGGGGCGCCGATCCGTCACTCGGTGAAATCCACCTGAGCGCCGTGCAGGAAGCAATGAATCAAATGATGGGCTCGGCTGCTACGTCAATGTCGACCGTATTCAGTAAAAAGATTGACATTTCTCCGCCAAGGGTTGAACTTCTGGATGTGACGGAAGAAAAAGGGACCGACAGAATACCTGAGGATGACCTGCTCGTAAAAGTGTCATTCCGTCTGAAAGTCGGCGAATTAATCGATTCGAGCATCATGCAGCTTTATCCGATTACGTTTGCGAAAGATCTGATCGCAGACCTGATGACTGCAGACCAGCATGAGTCAGAGGCCGCAGAAACCGTATCAGAACCACAGGAAACATACGAAACGCCGCAGCCGGAACCTGCCATGCAGCCGGAGCCGCAGGCAAAACCCGAGCTTCCGAAGAGACAGGGAACCGCAAAAAAAGCTGCTCCTGTTCAAGTCGCTCCGGTAGAATTCCAGGCGTTTGATCATAACGAAGCCGCACAAGGATCAAGGAATAACCTTGATATGCTGATGGATATTCCGCTTTCCGTTACGGTTGAGCTCGGCAGAACGAAGAGAAGCGTCAAAGAAATCCTTGAACTTTCTGCGGGAAGCATTATTGAGCTTGACAAGCTGGCTGGTGAACCTGTTGACATCCTGGTCAACCAGCGGATCGTGGCAAAGGGCGAGGTCGTTGTCATAGAAGAAAACTTCGGCGTGAGAGTCACTGATATTTTAAGTCAGGCAGACCGCCTTAACAATTTAAAATAAGCGAACATAGAGGAGAGAAACAGATTATGGCACACAGAATTTTAATTGTAGACGATGCAGCATTTATGAGAATGATGATCAAGGATATTTTAGTGAAGAACGGTTTTGACGTTGTAGCTGAAGCTTCAGACGGAGCGCAGGCAGTCGAAAAATTCAAAGAGCATTCCCCCGACCTAGTGACAATGGATATTACAATGCCTGAAATGGACGGGATTACAGCTCTAAAGGAAATTAAACAGATCGATCCGCAGGCGAAAATCATCATGTGTTCGGCTATGGGCCAGCAGTCAATGGTTATTGACGCGATTCAGGCCGGCGCAAAAGACTTTATCGTGAAACCGTTCCAAGCGGACCGCGTGCTTGAAGCCATTAATAAAACATTAAGCTAAAGGGTGTACGACTGTTGAAAAAGAGTCATGGTTTACTAGCTTTGATTTGTTGTTTCGTTTTACTCAATGTACATCCGTTCCCTGCTTTTGCGGCAGAGTCTGATAATTCCACCGTCAACGAATGGTTTGACAAACAATCAACAAACAAAACAGAGAAAAAAAGCGATACATCGAAACAAACGGCTGATCAAGAGATAGGGGATGCTTCTGCATCTTCTGTCTCCGCTTTTGATTTTGTAAAGATGATCGGGGCGTTATTATTCGTCATTCTGCTGATCTATGGATTTGTCAAACTGATGAATAGAAGAAACCGTCTGCTGAAGCCGTTTCAATATGTAGAAAATATCGGCGGAACGTCAGTCGGCCAAAATCGTTCCGTGCAGCTGATTAAAGTGGGAAACAGCGTTCTCGTAGTCGGTGTGGGCGAAACGATACAGCTTTTAAAAGAAATTGAAGATGAAAAAGAGCGCGAGGCGATTCTGAGCCAATACGAAGAGTCGATGTCTTCAAAAGTGGAATGGACCAAGCTCGTAAATCCGCGTAAGGATGGAGAAAAAAAGCCGCAAACGATGCTTCCGTCGTTTTCAAAAGCGCTGAAAGAACAGCTGAACGAGCTGAAACAAAGCCGTTCTGAAGGAAAGAAGAAAGGCCCTTATCATCATGAATGAATTCGTTAATCTTTTTAATTCAAGCAGTCCGACCGAAGTCAGCTCCACTGTTAAATTACTGCTGCTTTTGACTGTCTTTTCAGTAGCGCCGGGGATTCTGATTTTGATGACCTGCTTTACGAGAATCGTCATCGTTCTGTCTTTTGTGAGAACCTCACTGGCGACGCAGAACATGCCTCCGAACCAGGTTTTAATCGGCCTTGCGCTGTTCTTGACGTTTTTTATTATGGCGCCGACTTTTTCAGAGATTAATAAGGAAGCCTTAACGCCGCTGATGGACAACAAAATCAGTCTCGATGAAGCATATACAAAAGCCGAGAAGCCGATTAAAGAGTATATGAGCAAGCATACAAGGCAGAAGGATCTGGCGCTGTTTATGAACTATGCCAAAATGAAAAAACCTGAATCGATTCAGGATATTCCTTTGACGACGATGGTGCCCGCTTATGCGATATCAGAACTCAAAACCGCTTTTCAAATGGGCTTTATGATTTTTATTCCGTTTTTAATTATCGATATGGTCGTGGCGAGCGTCTTAATGTCAATGGGAATGATGATGCTACCGCCGGTTATGATCTCTCTGCCCTTTAAAATATTGCTTTTCGTTTTGGTCGATGGATGGTATTTAATCGTGAAATCTTTGCTTGACAGCTTTTAGGGTAGGTGCTAATTGTGAGTTCAGAATTTGTAATTTCCATGGCGGAAAAAGCCGTATATGTAACACTAATGATCAGCGGGCCGCTGCTTGCGATCGCGCTGATCGTCGGTTTGCTCGTCAGTATCTTTCAAGCGACAACTCAAATCCAGGAACAGACGCTTGCGTTCATTCCGAAAATCGTGGCGGTGATGCTTGGACTGATCTTTTTCGGTCCTTGGATGCTGTCGACGATTCTTTCGTTCACAACTGATCTGTTCTCTCATCTGAACCGATTTGCAGGGTAGAATCAAATGAATTCCATCATTGATTTATTTCCCGCTTTTTTATTGGTCTTTATCAGAATCTCTGCTTTTTTTGTAACGGTGCCGGTGTTCGGACATCGGAATCTGCCGGCGGTTCACCGAATCGGCTTTGCTTTTTTTCTTTCGGTGATCTGCTTCAGCACGCTGAAACATGCGCCGGAAATAGAAATAGGGGAACAGTATATGCTGCTTGTCATAAAAGAGGCCGTTGTTGGCTTGAGCCTCGGGCTGATTGCTTTCATGATGATGACAGCCATTCAGATAGCGGGTTCCTTTATTGATTTTCAGATGGGCTTTTCCATCGCCAATGTCATTGATCCGCAATCAGGAACGCAAAGCCCGCTGATCGGACAATTCGTTTATACGCTGGCGCTGTTATTTATGCTCAGCGTAAACGCCCATTATCTTTTATTGGACGGGATTTATTACAGCTTTCAGTATATCCCGCTTGATCAGGCATTTCCGTCGTTTGGAAATGATCACTTTGGACTTTTTATCGCAAAAAGCTTCAATGCCATGTTCATTATCGCTTTTCAAATGTCTGCGCCGGTTGTGGCCAGTCTGTTTTTAGTTGATTTGGCGCTCGGTATTGTGGCGAGAACGGTGCCGCAGCTGAATGTTTTCGTTGTCGGGCTTCCTCTGAAAATAGCCGTGAGCTTTATTATGCTGATCGTTTGTATGGCGGTGATGTTTGTCGTCGTCCGCAACATCTTCAGCCTTACCGTTGAAACCATGCGGAATCTATTGGCATTGGTCGGTGTGACATGATGAGACTCAGACTGAATCTGCAATTCTTTGCCGGTGAAAAAACGGAGAAAGCCACTCCGAAAAAACGGAAGGATACAAGAAAGAAAGGACAGGTCGCGAAAAGTACGGATGTGAATACAGCCGTTTCTTTACTGATTATCTTTCTTTCGCTGATCGCGCTCGGTCCTTATATGCGGGACAGGCTGCTGTCCTTTATTAAAACGTTTTATACGAAATCGATATCATTACATCTGTCAGCATCTTCCGTGCATGAACTGTTCGTAGATACGGTGAAAGATATCAGCCTCATCCTCGCGCCGATTATGCTGGTCGCGCTTGTGGCAGGTGTCGTGAGCAATTACATGCAGGTGGGTTTTCTGTTTTCTGCGGAAGTTCTCAAGCCTGACTTGAATAAGCTCAGCCCGCTGAAAGGATTTAAGCGGATTTACAGCATGAGGGCGATTGTTGAACTGGTCAAATCCATTTTGAAGATTACTGTGGTCGGTTTTGCCGCCTTTATGGTGCTCTGGCTGCATTATGGCGATATTCTCCGCCTTCCGCTTTTAACACCTGCGGAAGTGCTCACTTTCGTTTCTAAGCTCACGCTTTGGATGGGGCTTGCGGGATCAGGGGCTCTAATGCTGCTGGCCGGGCTTGATTATTTATATCAGCGTTTTGACTATGAGAAAAATATCAGAATGTCAAAGCAGGATATAAAAGATGAATACAAAAAATCGGAGGGTGATCCGATTATCAAGTCCAAAATTAAGCAGAAGCAGCGGGAAATGGCGATGAGGCGGATGATGCAGGAAGTGCCGAAAGCGGATGTCATCATTACCAACCCGACCCATTATGCGATTGCTTTAAAATATGATGAAAAGAAAATGGACGCCCCTTACATTGTTGCCAAAGGGGTCGACCATCTTGCATTAAAAATCAGGCAGATCGCCAAAGAACACGATGTCATGACGATTGAAAACAGGCCGCTCGCGCGTGCGTTATATGATCAGGTTGACATTGACCAGGCTGTGCCGGAAGAGTTTTTTAAAGTCATTGCGGAAATTTTGGCTTATGTATATAAAACGAAACAAAAAGTATAGTGAATTTCAGATTCAAAAGGAGAGAAAAACAGCATGTCAACAAGAGATTTATCGGTTTTAATAAGTGTTGTCCTCATTGTGGCAATGCTGGTGATTCCATTCCCTCCATGGTTGTTAAGTATTTTGATCATCATTAATATCTCTCTTGCGTTGATCGTGCTTCTCACCACAATGAATATGCAAGAACCGCTGCAATTCTCGATATTCCCGTCATTGCTGCTGTTATTGACGCTGTTTCGGCTTGCGCTCAATGTGTCGACGACACGTTCGATTCTTTCTCACGGAGAAGGGGGAAAGGTTGTTGAGACATTCGGGAATTTCGTTGTCGGCGGAAATGTGCTGGTAGGGCTTGTTGTCTTCATTATCTTAATTATTATTCAGTTTATCGTCATTACAAAAGGCGCCGAGCGGGTATCGGAAGTGGCGGCGAGATTTACGCTCGATGCGATGCCCGGAAAGCAAATGAGTATTGACGCGGATTTAAATGCCGGCATGATTACGGAGCAGGATGCAAAGCACAGACGTGAAAAAGTCGCCCGGGAAGCGGATTTTTACGGTGCCATGGACGGTGCGAGCAAATTCGTCAAAGGGGATGCCATCGCGGGGATCATCATCGTGATGATCAATATTATTTTCGGAATCGTAATCGGCATGCTGCAGCAGGGGATGAGCATACAAGAAGCTGCGTCTCACTTTACAATGCTGACGGTCGGTGACGGTATCGTTTCTCAAATGCCGGCCTTGCTCATTTCAACGGCTACGGGGATTGTCGTGACGAGAGCGGCATCTGAAGGAAACCTCGGTCATGATATTACAGGCCAGCTGTTTGCTTATCCGAAGCTCTTGTATGTAGCCGCGGGAACTGTACTTTTGCTCGGTCTGCTTACACCGATCGGCATTCTGCTGACGGGGCCGATCGCCGGTCTGCTTGCATTCGGCGCTTATATGCTGTCCAAAGCGGATAAGCCGAGCGAAGAAGAGGAAGAAATTCTTGAAGAAGAGGCTCAGGCGGATGAACTGAAAAGCCCGGAAAGCGTTGTGCAGCTTTTACATATTGATCCGATTGAATTTGAGTTCGGATACGGACTCGTGCCGCTTGCAGACGCGGGGCAGGGCGGTGATCTTCTTGACCGCATCGTCATGATCAGACGTCAGCTTGCGCTTGAATTGGGACTTGTCATTCCGGTTGTGCGCATCAGGGATAACATCGCACTCCAGCCGAATGAATACAGATTGAAAATTAAAGGCAATGAAGTCGCTAAAGGAGAGCTCCTGCTGGATCATTATTTAGCGATGTCACCGACGCCTGAAGATGACGTCATTGAAGGAATTGAAACGATTGAACCGTCGTTCGGACTTCCCGCAAAATGGATCAGCGAAGCTGCAAAAGATGAAGCGGACATGCTGGGGTATACAGTTGTTGATCCGGCGTCAGTCGTATCTACGCATATTACAGAAAAAATTAAGCAGCATGCTCATGAACTGGTCGGCAGACAGGAAACAAAGCAGCTGATCGATCATCTGAAGGAAAATTATCCTGTGCTTGTTGAGGAAGTCACGCCGAACCCTCTTTCTGTCGGCGATATTCAAAAGGTGCTTGCCAAATTGCTGAGAGAAAAAGTTTCAATCAGAAACTTGGTGACCATTTTTGAAACTCTTGCCGATTACGGAAGATTAACGACAGATTCAGACCTTTTGACAGAATACGCGAGACAGTCGCTTGCCAAACAAATCACGGCACAATATGCGAGAGAGCATGAAACGCTGAAGGTCATCACATGCTCAGGCCGGGTGGAAAAAGCGATTGCAGACGGGGTTCAGCAGACTGAACAGGGCAATTACCTGTCACTCGACCCTGAGGTTTCAGACAGCATCATCCGTTCTGTCGCTAAAGAGGCCGAGCAGCTTTCCATCCGTCAGGAGTCAGCGATTCTTCTTTGCTCGCCTGCTGTCAGAATGTATGTAAAACAGCTGTTAGAACGGTATTTCCCTGATCTTCCGGTTCTTTCTTATAATGAGCTGGAAGCAAATGTTGAAGTACAGAGCATTGGAGTGGTGGATATTTAATGAAAATAAAAAAATTTACAGCCTCTTCAATGCAGGATGCCGCGAAGCAAATCAAAAAGGAACTCGGCAATGATGCCGTTATTTTACATTCCAAACAAGTAAAGAAACGAAAATGGCTGGGGCTGCGGTCGCAGCAGGCCGTCGAAGTGATAGCGGTTTTAGATCGTGACGTCAGGGAAGCGAGAAAAACGCCGCCGGCTGCCGCTGAAGAAATGAAAAAGACGGAAACGGCGGAGAAAGCTGAGCCTGTTCAGCCGCCGCGCCTTCCGGATCAAAGTATTTCCGGCGAACTGGCGCATTTGAAAGAAGTGCTCCCTGAACCATTAAAAAAAGCCGAGAGACTATTGAAGCAAGCCGGGCTTCCTGATCATACGCAAAACGCTGTACTCAGTGAATTGCTCAGTTCTTCAATTGTTTCCGGAGATTTAACTGAAGATAATGTCAGCTCAAAGCTGCAGGATTTGTTAGTGAAAAAACTCCCTTCGACAGACAGGTGGCAGGAAGGGATTCAATCAAAATACGTCGTGCTTTTCGGTTCAACCGGGGCCGGCAAAACGACTACACTTGCGAAACTTGCGGCCTCATCAATGCTGACAGAGCATAAAAAAATTGCCTTTATGACGACGGATACTTACCGGATTGCCGCGGTCGAGCAGCTGAAGACATATGCGGAGCTGCTTCAGGCTCCTCTTGAAGTATGCTATTCAAAGGAAGAATGTCTGAAGGCACTGGAAAAATTCGCTGAATACGACCATGTTTTCATTGATACAGCCGGCAGAAACTTTAAAGAAGAGCAGTATATTACGGAATTACAAGAGATGATTCCGTTTGAATCAGGCTTACAATCCTTTCTCGTATTATCGGCATCTGCAAAATATGAAGATATGAAACAGGTGCTGAAACAGTTTTCCGGTGTGCCGGTCAATCAATTCATTTTCACGAAAACGGATGAAACCGCCTCACTCGGCTCCGTGTTTCAAGTGCTGTCGGAATCAAGAATCGGCGCCGCCTATTTGACAAATGGACAGGATGTGCCTGAAGACATCCTATCGGCTTCACCAAAAGAGTTTGTAAGGATGCTTTTGGCATGAAACCCGATCAGGCAGAGTCATTAAGAAGGAAAATGAGAGAGAGGCAAATGATCAAGCCGGAGCTTTATGAGAAAAAAGCGAAGACATTAGCCGTCATAAGCGGTAAAGGCGGCGTCGGAAAATCTAATTTAACATTAAACATGGCAGTTGCCCTGCAGGAAAAAGGAAAAAAAGCACTCATCATTGATCTTGACATCGGAATGGGCAACATTGATGTGCTGATCGGAGCTGCTTCTTCCCGCACCATTATTGATGTGATGGAGAATCGGCACGCGTTGGCTCAATCACTTTCCTCCGGTCCGAAAGGCCTTCGCTACATATCCGGAGGAACGGGGCTTGAGGCGTTCTATCAAGCAGACAGAGAGAAGTGGTCGGCTTTTATGAATGGTCTTTCCGCTGTATTAAGCGATTTTGATTACGTTCTGTTTGATATGGGAGCGGGACTTTCAAAAGAACAGCTGCCGTTTATTTTATCGGCGGAAGACATTCTCGCCGTGACAACGCCTGAGCCGACGGCCATTATGGATGCGTACAGCGCGATCAAACATCTTTTGCTCGCGGATGAACGGCTGACCGTAAACATTGCCGTCAATCGCGCCCGCGCCCAAAAACAGGCGCTGGACACGTACAACCGCCTTTCTCATGCGATCCACACGTTTTTAGGCGCGGAGGTGCGTTTCGCCGGCTCCATACCCGATGATCCGCTAGTAAGTCAAGCCGTCATTGACCAGGTGCCTTTTTTAATAAAAAGTCCTCAAGCAAAAGCCAGCAGGTCCGTCCGTCTTCTGACGGATGTCTTGTTTCAAACGGAAGAAAACAAACCAAGAGAAGAGAAACCGGCATTTATTGAGAGATTATCTTCTTTTTTATTGAGGAGGACTTTACAGTGATTCGTGTGCTTGTCGTTGATGACTCAGCTTTTATGAGAAAGATGATTACCGATTTTCTGGCTGCGGAAGTGCAGATAGAAGTCATCGGGACAGCCAGAAACGGGGAAGAGGCGCTGAAGAAAATAGAGCTTCTCAAACCGGATGTTGTCACGCTTGATATTGAAATGCCGGTCATGAACGGAACGGATACATTGCGGAAGATCATCAGCATATATAAACTTCCCGTCATCATGGTATCGAGCCAGACACAGCAAGGGAAGGACCGAACGATCAACTGCCTGGAAATGGGCGCTTTTGATTTTATCACTAAGCCTTCCGGAGCGATTTCACTTGATCTTTATAAAATTAAAGAGCAGCTGATTGAGAGGGTGATTGCAGCCGGGATGTCCCGCGCACAAAAACCTGAGGCGGCAGTGAAAGAGTCTTCTATCCCGGAACGTCCGGCTTTGGCGGGATTTGAAAGACCGAAAGCAAAATCCGCCAAGCAGGCCGTATTCATCGCGACCTCTACAGGCGGACCGCGGGCTCTGCAAAAGGTGGTTCCGAAACTGCCGAAGGATTTAAAGGCGCCTGTATTTGTCGTTCAGCACATGCCTGAAGGCTTCACCGCTTCACTTGCAGACAGACTCAACCATTTGTCAGATATTCAGGTCAAAGAAGCGGAAAACGGTGAAGAAGCGAAAGACGGATGGGTGTACATCGCGCCCGGCGGAAAAAATATGACGGTTGCAGAGGAAGGCGGAAGGCTCCGCATCATTCTTGATGTTCATGATACGGAAAGCCGGCATAAACCGTCAGCCGATTATTTGTTTCGGTCGGCAAGCCGTTTATCCGGTTACGAAAAGGTAGCCGTCATTATGACAGGCATGGGCAGCGACGGAACCGAGGGCGTAAAAGAAATGCTCAGAACAGGCGGCGTTAAAACGATTGCGGAATCGGACGAATCCTGTGTTGTGTTCGGAATGCCGAAGTCAGCGATAAAGGCGGGCCTCATTCATGAGATTAAACATGTGGAAGATATCGCGGCATCCATCACCGGATGTGTGAAAAAAGAGAGGGTGTGAATCAATTGGATATGAATCAATATTTAGATGTCTTTATTGATGAAAGTAAAGAGCACTTACAGACATGTAACGAAAAGCTGCTGCTGTTGGAAAAAGATCCGGCAGACCTTCAGCTTGTGCATGACATCTTCAGAGCTGCCCATACGCTGAAAGGCATGAGCGCAACGATGGGATATACAGATCTGGCGCATTTAACCCACCTGATGGAAAATGTGCTGGACGCCATCCGCAACGGAGAAATGCCCGTTACATCGGATTGGCTGGACGTGCTGTTTGAAGCGCTTGATCATCTTGAAGAGATGGTGCAGTCCATTATTGACGGAGGAGACGGCAAACGTGATATTTCTGAAGTAAGTGCGAAGCTCGACGTAAATGCGGTGCATGAGACTGCGGCTTCAGCCGAAACAGCAGAACCGCCGGCTTCAAAACAACAGACTTCAACTGAATGGAATTATGATGAGTTCGAACGGACTGTTATTGAAGAGGCGGAAGAGCAAGGATTCAGCCGCTATGAAATAACGGTTTCCCTGAATGAAAGCTGCATGCTCAAAGCCGTGCGCGTGTACATGATATTTGAAAAGCTGAATGAAGCCGGGGAAGTCGCAAAAACGATACCTGCCGCGGAAGTGCTTGAGACGGAAGATTTCGGAACGGATTTTCAGGTGTGTTTCTTGACAAAGCAGCCTGCTGAAGAAATTAAAGAACTCATCAGCGGCATTTCAGAAGTGGAGAATGTCGAAATTTCTGCCGGTGCGCCGTTAAAAACGGCCGAAAAACCGCAAGCAGCTGAACCGGTGCAGGAAACTCCGGTTAAAAAGGCTGAAAAACAGCCGAAACCGCAAGCGAAAACGGAAGAGCAGCCGAAGCATCACAGCGGCTCGAAAACGATTCGCGTCAACATTGAAAGACTGGATTCTTCAATGAACCTTTTTGAAGAACTTGTCATTGACCGCGGACGTCTTGAGCAGATCGCCAAAGAGCTTGACCACAATGAGCTGACTGAAACCGTTGAACGCCTGACCAGAATTTCGGGCGACCTTCAGTCTATTATTCTTAATATGCGGATGGTGCCGGTAGAAACCGTCTTTAACCGTTTCCCGAGAATGATCCGCCAGCTTCAAAAGGAATTAAACAAGAAAATCGAATTGTCCATCATCGGAGCTGAAACGGAGCTGGACCGCACGGTGATTGATGAAATCGGTGATCCGCTTGTCCATTTAATCAGAAACAGCATCGATCACGGCATTGAATCGCCTGAAGTGCGGGTGAATAAAGGAAAACCGGAATCGGGTCATGTCGTGCTTAAGGCATATCACAGCGGCAATCATGTCTTTATTGAGGTTGAAGATGACGGGGCTGGCCTGAACAGAAAGAAAATTCTTGAAAAAGCGCTCGAGCGGAGTGTAATCACCGAACGTGATGCTGAAACGCTTGAAGATAATGAGATTTACGAGCTTATTTTTGCTCCTGGCTTCTCGACTGCCGATCAAATTTCTGACATTTCAGGTCGGGGCGTCGGTCTGGATGTCGTAAAAAATAAACTCGAATCACTCGGCGGCTCTGTCAGTGTCAAATCCGCGGAAGGCCAAGGTTCTCTTTTCAGTATCCAGCTTCCGCTGACACTTTCAATTATATCCGTTCTTCTCATTAAACTGGAAGAAGAGACGTTTGCGATACCGATTTCTTCTATTATAGAGACGGCTGTTATTGATAAGAAAGATATCCTGCAGACGCATGACAGAGAAGTGATTGATTTCAGAGGACAAATCGTTCCGATCGTCTATCTCAAAAAAGAATTCGGCATTACGGATTCAAAACAGGATGCCGATCAGTTCCATGTAATCGTCGTGAAAAAGGGCGATAAATCCACTGCTTTTGTCGTGGACTCTTTTATCGGACAGCAGGAAGTCGTACTGAAATCACTCGGCGACTATTTGACGAACGTCTTTGCGATTTCCGGCGCTACGATTCTCGGAAACGGAGAAGTGGCGCTGATTATTGATTGCAATGCGCTGATCTACTAAAACGACACGAGGAGGTGCCCGCATGACTGCTGAAATCAAAACAGGTGAAAAAATGATTGTGTTTATGATAAACGGGAAAGAATACGCTATCTCAGTTTCCCAGGTGAAATCAATTGAAAAGTGGCAAAAACCGACGAGGGTCCCGGGTGTGGAATCGTATATCCGCGGCGTTATCAATCTGCGCGGAGTAATTACCCCGGTTCTTGATTTAAGAAAACGTCTGAACCAGCCTGAACAGGACATCACAGAAGAGACACGGATTATCATCATTTCTTACCGTGACGCCGATGTCGGATGGGTCGTGGATGAGGCCAATGACGTCATCACCGTGCATGAAAATGAAATCGAATCCGCGCCTGAAAGCCAGACAAAGGAAACGGATGTGTGGATTAAACAGATCGTCAAGCAAGATAACAGGCTCCTCAATATTATTGATGCGCATGCGGTGCTGGATAAAGG
This sequence comes from Bacillus sp. R45, assembly GCF_021729365.1. Classification (NCBI taxonomy): domain Bacteria; kingdom Bacillati; phylum Bacillota; class Bacilli; order Caryophanales; family Bacillaceae; genus Bacillus; species Bacillus sp. R45. The sequence goes on from NZ_CP091421.1 coordinate 1,606,328, forward strand.
TGCTTCGGCATCTGCGTCCGGAGAGCCGAATGCTTAAAGGGGAAAAGACAACATGAGTAAGTTTGAAGCGATCAAAGAAGAGCAGATGGATATTTTGCGGGAAGTCGGAAATATCGGGGCGGGTCACTCGGCTTCTGCCATGGCTCAGCTGCTGAACAGAAAGATAGACATGGAAGTGCCGTTTGCGACTTTATTGACATTTGATGAGCTCGCTGATTTTTTCGGCGGGGCTGAAACGCCGGTCGCCAGTATCTTTTTAAGAATGGAAGGCGACATGACAGGCTCTATCTTTCTCATCATGCCTTTCCATCAGGCGGAACAGTTTATCAGAGAGCTGATCGGAAATCCGGATTTTGATATTGACCAGTTGGGCGAAGATCATTTGAGTTCTTCTGCTTTACATGAGTTCGGCAATATTTTAGCAGGCTCCTATTTAACGGCATTGGCTGATTTGACAAAGCTTGAGATTTACCCGAGCGTGCCGGAAATCTCACTTGATATGTTCGGCGCGGTTATCAGTGAAGGACTGATGGAGCTCAGCCAAGTCGGAGAGCATGCCATTGTCGTGGATACTTCTATTTTTGACCAGGGCAGCCGGCAGGAGCTCAAAGCCCATATGTTTATGCTCCCGGACTATGATTCTTTTGAAAAGCTCTTCGTCTCATTGGGTGCGGCTTTATGAGCCGTGCGGAAGCCGCAGTCGTTAAAGTGGGGATTGCGGATGTTCAAGTCGCGCGTTATCCGGATAAAATCCGGACTTCGGGACTCGGTTCATGCGTGGGGCTGGTTTTATACGATAAAGACAAACAAACGGCAGGACTCGTTCACGTCATGCTGCCGGACTCCGGTTTATCAAAAACGGCGGAGCTCAACCGTGCAAAATACGCGGACACCGCCGTTAAGATGACAATTGATATGCTTTTGAAAGCCGGCTGCCGCAAGTTTGCCCTGAAGGCAAAACTCGCCGGGGGAGCGGAGATGTTTAAGTTTAAAATGACAAACGACCTGATGAAAATCGGTCCGAGGAATGTAGCGGCTATCAAAGAGCAGCTTTCATTGTATAACATTCCGGTCATCAGTGAAGATACGGGCGGCTCAAGCGGCCGGACGATTGAATTTGAGCCAAAGTCCTGCATGCTGCACATTCGAACTGTTAAACAAGGTGAAACAACGATTTAATAAAGGTATGAGGTAGGGGGATAACAATGCAATCCTTGAATTATGAAGATCAGGTGCTTTGGTCGCGCTGGAAAGAGTGGAAAGATCCTAAAGCCGGTGATGATTTAATGCGCCGTTACATGCCGCTGGTCACATATCATGTCGGCAGAATTTCCGTCGGACTGCCGAAATCGGTGCATAAAGACGATCTAATGAGCCTTGGTATGCTTGGTTTATATGATGCCCTAGAAAAATTTGACCCCGGCCGGGATTTAAAATTTGATACCTATGCCTCGTTTAGAATTCGCGGTGCAATCATCGACGGGCTGCGTAAAGAAGATTGGCTGCCCAGAACTTCACGGGAGAAGACAAAAAAAGTCGAAGCGGCAATCGAAAAACTTGAACAGCGCTACCTTCGGAATGTGACGCCTTCAGAGATCGCAGAAGAGCTGGGGATGACGGAGCAGGACGTAGTATCAACGATGAATGAAGGGTTTTTTGCCAATCTCTTATCAATTGATGAAAAGCTTCACGACCAGGATGACGGTGAGAATATTCAAGTGATGATCAGAGATGACAAAAATGTGCCGCCGGAAGAAAAAATCATGAAGGACGAGCTGATCGCTCAGCTTGCGGGCAAAATTCACGAGCTCTCTGAAAAAGAGCAGCTTGTCGTCAGTTTATTCTATAAAGAAGAACTGACTTTGACCGAAATCGGACAAGTCCTGAACCTTTCGACGTCGCGGATTTCACAGATTCATTCAAAGGCGCTGTTTAAATTAAAGCACCTGCTTGAAAAAGTAATTCAATAATGAACTCATGGTTAGCGAGTGAAAAACATGTCAACACTATTATGGCTTTTAAGCTTTGTGCTTCACGGCGTACTGCTTTATGCCGTCATTATTCTGTACACGAGGTTTTCAGCCCTCAAGGAGACGGAGCGCCAGCAGAAGAAGATTCTTGAAGAGACGGAAAACACCCTTGCAGCGTTTCTGCTTGAGCTGAAAGAAGAAAATGAAAGACTCGAAGACACAAAAAGCCGGAATGATCAAGCGCCTGACGCAGAAGACGCCGAACCCCGGCCGGAACCGAAAAAAGAGCCTGATATTCCGGATCACATGGAAAAGCTCATCAGTGCAACGGAACGGGCTGAAAGTGACGAAAACAACGGCGCGCATTCGTTTGAAGAACGTGTTTCAGAATTATATGAACAAGGGCTCACCCCTGCGGAAATCGCCAAACGGGTGCAGAGCGGAAAGACAGAAATCGAGCTGTTTTTAAAATTTCGCGGCAAAGCTGTAAAGGATTCTTGATTGTCGCATAAAGCTGTGTTATATTATGTCTTGGTGTTAAATACACACGCTTAACGATTTATGCAGAGGGTGCTGCAAACGGCAGTTCTGCACAAAAATGACCTAAGCGGAGGAAAAAAACCATTTTATTAGGAGGAAATCACATGTCAGTTATTTCTATGAAACAATTGCTTGAAGCTGGTGTTCACTTCGGCCACCAAACACGCCGTTGGAACCCAAAAATGAAGCGTTACATTTTCACGGAGCGTAACGGAATCTACATCATTGACCTTCAAAAAACAGTGAAAAAAGTAGAGGAAGCTTACAACTTCACGAAAAACCTTGCTGCTGAAGGCGGAAAAATCCTTTTCGTCGGCACAAAAAAACAAGCTCAGGATTCTGTTAAAGAAGAAGCTGTACGCTCTGGCATGTACTATGTCAACCAACGCTGGTTGGGCGGTACACTGACAAACTTCGAAACAATCCAAAAACGCATTAAGCGTCTGAAAGACATCGAGAAAATGCAAGAAAACGGTACATTTGAAGTACTTCCGAAAAAAGAAGTTGTTCAATTGAAAAAAGAATTAGAGCGTCTTGAAAAATTCCTCGGCGGAATTAAAGACATGAAGGATCTTCCTGATGCATTATTCATCATCGATCCTCGCAAAGAGCGCATCGCTGTTGCGGAAGCTCGCAAATTGAACATTCCTATCATCGGAATCGTAGATACAAACTGTGATCCTGATGAAATTGATGTCGTAATCCCTGCAAACGATGACGCAATCCGCGCTGTCAAACTTCTTACTTCTAAAATGGCAGATGCCATTCTTGAAGCGAAGCAAGGCGAAGAAGAAGCGGAAGCTGCTGAAGAGACTGCACCTGAAACAGAAACGACAACTGCGTAACCTAATCAAAAGGTGATAAGAGGGACTGCCTTTTATCACCTTTTTTCAAGAAAAATGTATCTATACATATCTTGTTTACACATATAAGGAGGAATTCAAATGGCTATTACTGCACAGCAGGTAAAAGAACTGCGTCAAAAAACAGGCGCTGGTATGATGGACTGTAAAAAAGCATTGACTGAAACTGACGGAGATATGGACAAAGCAATCGACCTTCTGAGAGAAAAAGGAATTGCGAAAGCGGCTAAAAAAGCTGACCGTATCGCTGCTGAAGGTTCTACTCTTATTAAAACTGACGGCAACAAAGGCGTTATCTTAGAAGTAAACTCTGAAACTGATTTCGTTGCGAAAAACGAAGGCTTCAAAGAGCTTCTGAACACGCTTGCTGACCACCTTCTTGCAAACGCTCCTGCTGATCTTGAAGAAGCGATGGGTCAAAAGATGGAAAACGGTTCTACTGTTGAAGAATACATCACAAGCAACGTTGCTAAAATCGGAGAGAAAATCACTCTTCGCCGTTTTGCTGTTCTTACAAAAGAAGACAGCGAAGCGTTCGGTGCTTACCTTCACATGGGAGGCCGCATCGGCGTATTATCCGTTCTTAGCGGAACAACTGACGAAGATCTTGCAAAAGACATCGCGATGCATGTTGCAGCGGTAAATCCTCGTTATATTTCCCGCGACCAAGTGTCTGAAGAAGAAGCAAACCATGAGCGTCAGATCCTGACTCAGCAAGCTCTTCAAGAAGGCAAACCGGAAAACATCGTAGCTAAAATGGTTGAAGGCCGTCTGAACAAATTCTTCGAAGAAATTTGCTTATTAGACCAAGCTTTCGTTAAAAACCCAGACGAAAAAGTGAAACAAGTTGTGGCTGCGAAAAACGCATCTGTTAAAACTTACGTCCGCTACGAAGTTGGAGAAGGCATTGAAAAACGCCAAGAAAACTTTGCTGAAGAAGTTATGAACCAAGTGAAAAAATAATGGCGGAAAGCCTTGGCGAATCTTTCGCGGCTTTTCAGGCAGTATAGGGGACACTACTTGTGTTCCCTATTTTTAAAACTATATTTACAAACCTTTTTTTCTCTTGCATAATAGGAAACGGCAATGTTTACACTTGGAGGTTATTATGGAAAAACCAAAATACAATCGTATCGTTTTAAAGCTTAGCGGAGAAGCATTGGCAGGAGAGCAGGGAAACGGCATTAATCCGACTGTTATCCAATCCATCGCTAAACAGGTAAAAGAAATCGCTGAGCTTGACGTCGAAGTGGCCGTAGTTGTAGGCGGCGGCAACTTATGGCGCGGAAAAACAGGCAGTGACTTAGGAATGGACCGTGCGACGGCCGATTATATGGGCATGCTTGCTACTGTCATGAACTCACTTGCCCTGCAGGACAGCCTGGAAACGCTCGGAATTCAGTCCAGAGTGCAGACATCAATTGAAATGCGTCAGGTCGCTGAGCCTTATATCAGAAGAAAAGCCATCCGCCACCTGGAGAAAAAACGCGTTGTGATTTTTGCCGCGGGAACGGGAAACCCTTATTTCTCTACGGACACAACCGCAGCGCTGCGTGCCGCTGAAATCGAAGCGGATGTGATTTTAATGGCGAAAAATAATGTCGACGGTGTGTATAATGCCGATCCGAGAAAAGATGAGTCAGCTGTTAAATACGAAAAATTATCTTATCTCGATGTGTTAAAAGACGGGCTGGAAGTCATGGATTCTACGGCTTCTTCACTATGTATGGATAATGATATTCCGCTGATCGTCTTTTCTATTATGGAAGAAGGAAATATTAAGCGTGCCGTAATCGGCGAATCAATCGGAACGATCGTAAGGGGGAAATAACGTTGTCAAACGAAGTATTAACACAAACAAAAGAACGCATGGAAAAAGCGGTTGCCGCTTATTCACGTGAATTGGCGTCAGTCCGCGCGGGACGTGCCAACCCATCTCTATTGGATAAAGTGACAGTAGAATACTACGGTGCCCAAACACCTTTAAACCAGCTGTCTTCCATCAATGTGCCTGAAGCGCGTATGCTTGTTGTCACACCGTATGACAAAACGGCAATCGGCGATATTGAAAAAGCGATCCTGAAAGCTGACCTTGGCGTAACTCCGACAAGTGACGGCACAATTATCCGCATCGCGATCCCGGCTCTGACGGAAGAAAGACGTAAAGAACTTGTCAAAGTCGTGAAAAAATACGCGGAAGAAGCGAAAGTAGCAGTCCGTAATGTCCGCCGTGACAGCAACGACGACCTCAAAAAACTTGAGAAAAACGGGGACATTACAGAAGACGAGCTTCGTGCTTCCAGTGAAGACGTTCAAAAGCTGACAGATGAATATGTGTCAAAAATTGACAGCGTCACGAAAGACAAAGAAAAAGAAATCATGGAAGTTTAATGAAAAACTATGTACAATAGATAATGTGAAAAGACCCTCTCATGTTTACAGGGGGTTTTTTTGTTAATACTGTTGATTACATTGATCATCAGCAACGCAACCTTTTTGGGTGACGGAGGAATCTCATGCTCAACATACTCAAAAATTGGAAGAATCAGCAGAATGCGGCTTCCAACTTAGAACGGTATACAAAAGAAGACATACTGAAGGGTGAAATTCCCGCACACATTGCCATTATTATGGACGGAAACGGACGCTGGGCGAAGAAGCGCTCACTCCCGCGGATTGCCGGACATCATGAAGGAATGAAAGTGGTAAAAAGGGTGACAAAGCTCGCAAATCAGCTCGGCGTTAAAGTTCTGACTCTTTATGCGTTTTCAACGGAGAATTGGAAGCGACCGAAGATGGAAGTCGACTTTTTGATGAAGCTTCCGGAAGAGTTCCTGAATACGTATCTTCCTGAATTGATAGAGGAAAATGTACAGGTGAAAATTATCGGAGATGAATCCGCGCTCCCTTCTCATACGTACAGGGCGATTGAGAAGGCCGTAAAAGATACAGAACAAAATGACGGGCTGATTCTCAATTTCGCTTTGAACTACGGCGGACGCACGGAAATCGTCAATGCGGCAAAAGCATTGGCCGAACAGGTGAAAAGCGGCACGCTGAATATCGAAGACATTGATGAAGCGCTCTTTTCCGGGCATTTAATGACAGAATCAATCCAGGACCCGGAACTGCTCATCAGAACGAGCGGAGAAATCAGACTGAGCAACTTTATGCTTTGGCAGGTGGCTTACAGTGAATTTGTTTTTACAGATGTCCTGTGGCCCGATTTTAAAGAAGATCACTTTCTGCAGGCAGTGGGAGAATTTCAGCAGCGGGGCCGGAGGTTTGGCGGAATTTAGAGGATGGTGGAAATGAAACAAAGATTGTTAACAGGTGTTCTGGCAGCGGCACTATTTTTATTTTTGGTTATTTTCGGAGGATTGCCGTTCACCGTATTTGTTTACGTGATGGGAAGTATAGCGCTTTTTGAGCTTTTGCGGATGAAAAAGCTCAGATTTTTTTCTTTTCCGGGTCTGATCAGCTTCTTGTTGTTATGGCTGTATATGATGCCGGACAAATATCATTTTTTCGATGCGAAAATGGAAGTAACGATTTTCGCCGTATTGATTCTGCTCAGCTATACGGTGCTCGTGAAAAACACCTTTACGTTTGACGAAGTCGGGTTTATCGTTCTCGCGACGGTATATATCGGACTGTGTTTTCATTATTTTATTGAAATCAGAAACATTGAAACAAACGGGCTTTTGTATATCTTTTATGCCTGCGTTGTCATATGGTCAACGGACTCAGGCGCATATTTCGTCGGAAAGTCGCTCGGGAAGCGGAAGCTGTGGCCCGAAATCAGTCCCAACAAAACAGTGGAAGGGTTTCTCGGCGGTATAGTCATCGCCCTTATTTTTACGGCTGTTTTTCAGCTGTTTGCACACCTTCCGATTTCATATCCGGTTCTTTTGGTCATCACGCTTGTTCTGTCTGTGTTCGGACAGATCGGGGATTTGGTTGAATCAGCGCTTAAGCGGCACTATGATGTGAAGGATTCGGGGAAAATCCTTCCCGGGCACGGCGGCATTTTAGACCGATTTGACAGCTTTTTGTTTGTCATGCCGTTCTTATACTTTCTGCTTGCGCTTTTTTCATGAGAAAGGCTAATATGAAAATAAGACCGATCTGGACGCATAGAATGGGAGTGGCATTTTGAAGAATATTTGTCTTTTAGGAGCAACAGGATCAATCGGGGAGCAGACGTTAGACGTATTGCGCATGCATCAAGATCAGTTCCGTCTCGTCTCGATGACTTTCGGTAAAAACGCCGAGAAAGCGATCCCGTTGATCAGAACGTTTCAGCCGAAATATGTAGCAGTCGGCGACATGGATACATATCAAAAAGTGAAAGAAGCGTCTTTTTCGCATGAATGTCAAATCGGCATCGGAGAAGAAGGCCTGATTGAAGCGGCAGTCATGGACGAAGTGGATATCGTGGTCAATGCGCTGCTTGGAAGCGTCGGTTTAATCCCGACTTTGAAAGCGATTGAACAGAAAAAAACAATTGCGCTTGCAAATAAGGAAACTCTCGTCACTGCCGGGCATATAGTGAAAGGACACGCAAAACGATACGGTGTTCCTCTTCTTCCGGTTGACAGCGAACATTCCGCTATTTTTCAGGCGCTGCAAGGCGAACAGAGCAAAAATATCGAGCGCCTGATCATTACGGCATCCGGCGGCAGTTTCAGGGATAAAACGCGGCAGGAGCTTGAGTCTGTAACGATTGCCGACGCCCTTAATCACCCGAACTGGTCGATGGGTGCAAAGATTACGATTGACTCGGCTACAATGATGAATAAAGGGCTTGAAGTCATTGAAGCGCATTGGCTGTTTGACATTCCGTATGAACAGATTGACGTTGTATTACATAAAGAGAGCATCATTCATTCGATGGTTGAATTTCACGACAGAAGCGTCATCGCCCAGCTCGGAAATCCGGACATGAGGGTGCCGATTCAATACGCGCTGACATATCCGGACCGGCTGCCTCTGCCTGAAACAAAAAGGCTTGAATTATGGGAGATCGGAAGCCTTCATTTTGCGAAAGCTGACTTTGAAAGGTTCCGCTGCTTACAATTTGCCTTTGAATCAGGTAAAATAGGGGGAACGATGCCGACGGTTTTAAATGCGGCCAACGAAGAAGCCGTTGCCGCTTTTCTTGCCGGACGGATTTCATTCTTATCGATTGAGGACCTGATTGAAAAAGCATTGGACCGCCACAGCGTAATTCAGGATCCGAGTCTTGCGGATATCCAAGAAGTGGACAAAGACACCCGGGGATACGTTAATTCAATACTCACATAAGGTGGTATGTTCGTGAATACAGTTATCGCGTTTATTATTATTTTCGGAACGCTCGTTTTTTTCCATGAGCTCGGGCATTTATTGCTCGCCCAAAGAGCGGGAATCCTTTGCCGTGAATTTGCGATCGGCTTCGGCCCTAAAATCTTTTCATTTAAAAAGAATGAAACCGTGTATACGATCAGACTCCTTCCGGTCGGAGGGTTCGTCCGCATGGCCGGTGAAGACCCGGAGATGATCGAAGTCAAACCCGGTTATACCGTCGGGCTTCTTTTTAATAAAGATGACGAAGTGGAAAAAGTCATCATTAATCAAAAGGAAAAATATCCCGACGCTTTAATTATCGAGGTGGAGACGGCTGATCTTGAGCACGAAATGAAGATTACCGGGTACGAGCAGGGGAAAGAAGATGAACTGGCGGGCTTTACTGTCAGTCAGACCTCTTTTTTTATCGTAGACGGAGAAGAAGTGCAGATTGCGCCTTACAATCGACAATTCGGGTCTAAACCCGTATGGAAGCGGATTAAGGCGATTGCTGCCGGTCCGATTATGAACTTCATCTTAGCGTATGTCATTCTCGTCATGCTCGGATTCATTCAAGGCGTGCCTTCAAATCAGCCTGAGCTCGGGAAGCTGACAGACAATGGACGCGCAGCTGCTGCAGGTTTAAAAGAAGGCGACTATATCCAGAGCATTAACGGTGAAAAAATGAGGTCATGGACCGACATCGTGACAGCGGTAAAAGAAAATCCCGGGAAAAAAATCGATGTCGCCGTCAAACGGGATGGCAAATCGTTTCATATCTCGGTTACACCTGAAGCTGTAAAAGATGAAAATAAAAAAACAATCGGCCGCTTCGGCTCTTATGCGCCGACTGAAAAAGGCGCGCTTGCAGCGATTGCTTACGGCGCGACATCTACCGTTGATGTCACAAAAGCGATCCTGACCAATCTGAGCAAACTTGTGACAGGCCAGTTTAAGCTTGATATGCTTTCGGGTCCTGTCGGCATTTATGATATGACGGATCAAGTTGCAAAAACCGGTATTATCAACCTATTCCAGTTTGCGGCGTTTTTAAGCATCAACCTGGGAATCGTCAACCTGCTGCCGATACCGGCGCTTGACGGCGGACGGCTGCTGTTTTTATTCATAGAAGCAATCCGCGGCAAGCCGATTAACCGTGACAAGGAAGCATTTGTCGTATTTATCGGCGTAGCTTTCTTAATGCTTCTTATGCTGGTTGTCACATGGAACGATATCCAGCGTTTATTCTTATAATTGACTAGTAAAAAATCAGAGGTGCGAAGACATGAGACAAAGTTTGACGCTTATTCCGACCCTGAGAGAAGTGCCGGCTGATGCTGAAGCAAAAAGCCATAAGCTTCTGCTGAGAGCGGGATTTATCAGACAAAATACGAGCGGGGTTTACAGCTACATGCCCCTGGCTTACAGGGTCATTCAAAACATTCAGAAGATCGTGCGTGAAGAAATGGAAAAAATCAACGCGGTGGAAATGCTGATGCCGGCCCTTCAACAGGCTGAAACATGGCAGGAATCAGGCAGATGGTATACGTACGGGCCTGAATTAATGCGTCTGAAAGACCGCCACGGCCGTGAATTTGCTTTAGGCGCGACACATGAAGAAGTCATTACTTCTCTCGTGCGTGATGAGGTGAAATCTTATAAGCGTCTGCCGCTCACTCTTTACCAGATCCAGTCTAAATTCAGAGATGAAAAACGCCCGCGTTTCGGGTTATTGCGCGGACGCGAATTCATCATGAAAGATGCGTATTCTTTCCATGCTTCTGAAGAAAGTCTGGAGGAAACGTACCAAAACATGTACGGCGCATACAGCAGCATTTTCGCACGCTGTGAATTAAACGTCCGTCCCGTTATTGCCGACTCGGGCGCGATGGGCGGAAAAGACACGCATGAATTTATGGCTCTTTCTGAAATAGGGGAAGATACCATCGCTTATTCCGATGGATCCTCTTACGCAGCCAATACGGAAATGGCGGAAGTTGTCATGAACAGCGAGCCGTCAGATGAAACACCCGAGGCATTGGAGAAAATTGATACGCCGAATGTCAAAAGCATTGAAGAGCTCGCTTCGTTCTTGCAGATCGAGCCGAGCGCCTGCATCAAATCAATGCTGTTTAAAGCGGATGACCGATTTGTTCTCGTGTTAGTAAGAGGCGATCATGAGGTCAATGACGTGAAAGTGAAAAACCTTCTGAACGCGGAAGTGGTTGAGCTTGCGTCTCATGAAGAAGTAGCGGAGAAACTTGGCACGGAGCCGGGATTTGCGGGGCCGATCGGCGTTGCCGGCGACATTGAGATTTATGCCGACCAAGCCGTGAAAGTAATGATAAACGCCGTTTGCGGCGCGAATGAAAAAGACCGTCATTACCGAAACGTAAACATCGAACGTGACGCGTCTGTAAAAGCGTATGCCGATCTTCGAATCATTCAGGAAGGCGATCCGTCACCTGACGGAAAAGGCACGATCCGTTTCGCTGAAGGGATTGAGGTCGGACAAGTCTTTAAACTCGGCACGCGTTACTCTGAAGCGATGAATGCGACATACCTTGATGAAAACGGGCGTGCGCAGCCGATGCTGATGGGATGTTACGGAATCGGCGTGTCCAGAACGCTTTCTGCCATCGCTGAACAGCATCACGACGAAAAAGGCTTGATCTGGCCGAAGAGCGTTGCTCCGTATGATCTTCATATTTTGGCGCTGAATATGAAAAATGAAGCGCAAAAAGAGCTTGCTGAACAGCTTTACGGCAAATTCCAGGCAGAAGGTTATGAGGTATTATACGATGACCGCGCTGAACGCGCAGGCGTGAAGTTTGCTGATTCTGATCTGATCGGCCTTCCGATCCGCATCACTGTCGGAAAACGTGCCGACGAAGGCATCGTAGAAGTGAAAATCCGCAAAACCGGTGAATCTGCCGAAGTTTCAGTGAATGAGCTTTCTGAATTTATTAAGACGAAGTAATCACCATAACGAATCGTACAAAATCATGTTAAAATAGAGAAAAAAGAAGGTACCTCATCACCTGCGGAGGTACCTTCACTTATGATGTTTTAAGGGAGGGATACTGTCTGAATGGAACAGTTATCAGTAAACAGAAGACAGTTTCAGATTCTTCTGCAGCAGCTTAATATGACAGATGATACCTTCATGACATACTTTGAAGACGGAGAGATTGATAAACTGACAATCCATAAAGCAGAAAAAGCCTGGCATTTCCAATTTCGCTTTAAGGCTCTTTTGCCGTATCAAATATATGATTCATTCATGATGAGGTTAACACAATCGTTTGCTCACATCGCCCGTGTCACATCGTCTGTTCAGGTCATCGATCCTACAGTGACAGAGGAGCTTGTACAGGATTATTGGACACGCTGTATTGAAGAGCTTGAAGGAACCTCGCCGCCGATGGTGGCTCTTTTGAATCAGCAGAAGCCGAAGCTCAAGGGAAACAAACTGATCGTGAAAACAAAAACAGATACAGAAGCATCGGCGCTCAAAAATAAATACAGCGCACTGATTCAGCACAGCTATCGCCAATTCGGATTTCCGGAACTGCAGCTGGATACCGAAATTTTCGTATCTGACCAAGAAGTCCAGAAATTCCGCGAGCAAAAGCTTGCTGAAGATCAGGAGCGGGCGATGCAGGCGCTTATCGAAATGGAGAAGAAGGAAAAAGAGGGCGATGAGGATCAAGCGCCGTCCGGCCCGCTTGTCATTGGCTATCAAATTAAAGAGAACGAAGAAATCCGGACGCTTGACAGCATCATGGATGAAGAAAGAAGAATCACGGTGCAGGGGTTTGTGTTTGATGCTGAAACACGCGAGCTGAAAAGCGGACGCACGCTCTGTATTTTCAAAATCACGGACTATACAAACAGTATTTTAGTAAAAATGTTCGCCAGAGAAAAAGAAGACGCCGCTTTGATGAAAACGCTGAAAAAAGGCATGTGGGTGAAGGCGCGGGGAAGCATTCAAAACGATACATTCGTCAGAGACCTCGTCATGATTGCAAATGACGTGAATGAAATAAAAGCCAAAACCCGTGAAGACACCGCTCCTGAAGGCGAAAAACGGGTTGAGCTTCATCTGCATTCTCCGATGAGCCAAATGGATGCTGTAACGGGCATCGGAAAGCTTGTCGAACAGGCGAAAAAATGGGGACATGAAGCGATTGCGTTAACTGATCATGCCGTTGTGCAGTCTTTCCCGGATGCCTATTCCGCCGCGAAAAAACACGGCATTAAAATGATTTACGGAATGGAAGCCAATATCGTGGATGACGGTGTTCCGATCGCATACAATCCAGCTCACCGTCTTTTGGAAGAAGACACATACGTCGTCTTTGACGTTGAAACGACAGGTCTGTCCGCAGTATATGACACCATCATTGAGCTTGCCGCAGTCAAAATAAGAGGCGGAGAAATCATCGATAAATTCGAAGCGTTCGCCAATCCGCACCATCCGCTGTCAGCAACGACGATAGAGCTTACCGGGATAACGGACGACATGGTCCGCGACGCTCCCGATGTCGTTGACGTCGTCCGGGATTTTAAAGAATGGATCGGCGATGACGTGCTTGTGGCTCATAACGCCAGCTTTGATATGGGATTTTTAAATGTGGCGTACAAGCGTCTTTTGAAAACGGAAAAAGCGAAAAATCCAGTCATTGATACGCTGGAACTCGCGCGTTTCCTGTATCCTGAATTTAAAAATCACCGCTTAAATACGTTATGTAAGAAGTTTGATATCGAATTAACCCAGCATCACCGAGCGGTCTTTGACGCTGAAGCAACGGGCTACCTGCTGTTGAAAATGCTCAAAGATGCCGCTGAAAAAGACATTTTTTATCATGATCAGCTGAATGAGAATATGGGACAATCCAATGCTTATCAAAGATCAAGGCCTTATCACGCTACATTGCTTGCCGTAAATGAGACCGGCCTTAAAAATCTGTTTAAGCTCGTGTCCATTTCTCATATTCAATATTTCTACAGAGTGCCGCGCATTCCGAGGTCGCAGCTTAATAAATACAGAGAAGGTCTGTTAATCGGCTCTGCCTGTGACAGGGGAGAGGTCTTTGAAGGCATGATGCAAAAATCACCTGAAGAGGTTGAAGATATCGCATCATTCTATGATTATCTTGAAGTGCAGCCGCCGGAAGTATACAGACACCTTCTGCAGCTTGAGCTCGTCCGGGATGAAAAAGCGCTGAAAGAAATCATCGCTAACATCACGAAGCTCGGGGAAAAATTGAATAAGCCGGTCGTTGCCACCGGAAATGTTCACTATTTAAACGATGAGGACAAAATTTACCGGAAGATCTTAATATCTTCCCAAGGCGGCGCCAACCCGTTAAACAGGCACGAACTGCCTAAAGTGCACTTCAGAACGACAGATGAAATGCTGGATGCTTTCTCCTTTCTCGGTGCGGAAAAAGCGAAAGAAATTGTGGTTGACAATACGCAGAAAGTCGCTTCGATGATCAATGAGATCAAACCGATCAAAGACGATCTGTACACGCCGAAAATTGACGGAGCCGATGAAGAAATCCGTGAAATGAGCTATCAGCGCGCCAGAAGCATTTACGGTGAAGAGCTTCCTGAAATTGTGGAAGCGAGAATAGAAAAAGAATTAAAAAGCATCATCGGTCATGGATTCGCCGTTATTTATCTCATCTCCCATAAGCTTGTAAAACGGTCTCTGGATGACGGTTATCTCGTCGGCTCCCGGGGGTCCGTCGGTTCATCGCTTGTGGCGACCTTAACGGAAATTACTGAAGTGAATCCGCTCGCTCCGCACTATGTGTGCCCGAGCTGCCGATATTCCGAATTCTTTAATGACGGATCAGTCGGTTCCGGTTTTGACCTTCCGGATAAAAGCTGCCCGTCTTGCGGCACACCTTTGAAAAAGGACGGGCATGATATCCCGTTTGAAACGTTCTTAGGCTTTAAAGGTGACAAAGTACCCGATATCGACTTGAACTTCTCAGGTGAGTATCAGCCCCATGCCCATAACTACACGAAAGTGCTGTTCGGTGAAGATAACGTGTATCGCGCGGGAACGATCGGCACCGTTGCGGAAAAGACGGCTTACGGATATGTGAAAGGCTATGCGGGTGATCACAACCTACACATGCGCGGCGCGGAGATCGACCGTCTGGTGCAGGGCTGCACCGGCGTTAAGAGAACGACCGGCCAGCACCCGGGGGGGATTATCGTTGTCCCGGATTACATGGATATTTACGATTTTTCCCCGATACAATTCCCGGCAGATGCGACGGGGTCTGAATGGAAAACGACTCATTTTGACTTCCACTCCATTCATGACAACCTGCTGAAGCTTGATATATTGGGGCACGATGATCCGACAGTCATCCGGATGCTCCAGGATTTAAGCGGAATTGATCCGAAGACGATTCCGACAGATGATCCGGAAGTTATGAAGATTTTCCAAGGCACAGAATCGCTCGGCGTCACTGAAGAGCAGATCGGCTGTAAAACGGGGACGCTCGGCATTCCTGAATTCGGGACGCGATTTGTGCGGCAGATGCTTGAGGATACGAAGCCGACGACGTTCTCCGAGCTTGTCCAGATTTCCGGGCTTTCCCACGGCACGGACGTATGGCTCGGCAACGCGCAGGAACTGATACACAACAATACGTGTGAACTGAGCGAAGTGATCGGCTGCCGTGATGACATTATGGTTTACTTGATTTATCAGGGCCTTGAGCCTTCACTGGCCTTTAAAATCATGGAATTCGTGCGTAAAGGCAAAGGCCTGACGCCGGAATGGGAAGAAGAAATGAAAAAGAACAATGTGCCGAACTGGTATATTGATTCATGCAAAAAAATCAAATACATGTTCCCGAAAGCCCA
This sequence comes from Bacillus sp. R45, assembly GCF_021729365.1. NCBI lineage: Bacteria > Bacillati > Bacillota > Bacilli > Caryophanales > Bacillaceae > Bacillus > Bacillus sp. R45. Next base: position 1,621,923 of record NZ_CP091421.1, read on the forward strand.
CGCCGCCGCATACGTGCTGATGGCGGTGCGGATTGCCTATTTTAAAGTGCATCACGCGCTTTTATATTATGCTGCGTACTTTACCGTCCGCGCAGATGACTTTGACATTGATACAATGATTAAAGGCTCAACCGCCATCAGAGCGGTGATGGATGATATCAGCTCTAAAGGGCTTGATGCTTCGCCGAAGGAGAAAAACCTCCTTACCGTGTTAGAGCTTGCGCTTGAAATGTGTGAGCGCGGCTATTCCTTCCAGAAGGTCGATCTATACCGTTCGAGCGCTTCGGAATTTATCATTGACGGCAACAGTCTCATCCCGCCGTTCAACTCAATTCCGGGACTCGGAACCAACGCCGCTCTCAATATTGTGAAAGCGCGGGAAGAAGGGGAGTTCCTTTCAAAAGAGGATCTTCAAAAACGAGGAAAAGTGTCAAAAACCATTTTAGAGTATTTAGACCGTCACGGCTGTCTTGAGTCGCTTCCGGACCAAAATCAGCTGTCTCTGTTTTAAGCTTTGTGCACAGCCTCCGAGCGGAGTTTGATTTGCATTAAATATATGGTTATGGTATAGTTTTATTGGAAATGCTAACGATTACCGAGGCAAAGAGTGGGGAAACCCGCTCTTTTGTATTGAACAGGCAATTTTGCCTCGACATGTCCATCGTTTTCTCAATGCCCCTGCTCTTTAGAAGCAGGGTTTTTATGCAGAGGAACGGCTGATATGATATCGACAGCACAAGGAGGAAAAACATGAGCAAAAAAGTGACTGATACCGTTCAAGGAATGGCTCAGCCCATACTGGATGACCTTCAGCTTGAACTCGTAGACATTGAATTTGTCAAAGAGGGTCAAAACTGGTTCCTTCGCGTGTTTATTGATTCCGATAACGGTGTTGATATTGAGGAGTGCGCCAAAGTCAGCGAAGCGTTAAGCGAAAAGCTGGATGAGGCCGATCCGATCACTCAGAACTACTTTCTTGAAGTATCTTCTCCTGGAGCCGAGCGTCCATTAAAGAAAAAAGCCGACTTCGAAAAATCACTGGGCAAAAATGTGTACATGAAAACGTACGAACCGATTGACGGTTTAAAAGTGTTTGAAGGCAAATTGGCTGAATTTGATGGACAAACTGTTACAATAGAGATGACGGTCAAAACAAGAAAGAAACGGGTCAATATTCCGTATGAAAAAATAGCTAACGCAAGATTAGCTGTAACATTTTAATGAATGAAGTATTAGTGTTTAAGGGGGGAGACCGCTAACATGAGCAGTGAACTATTAGATGCTCTCACTATTCTTGAAAAAGAAAAAGGCATCAGTAAAGACATTATCATCGAAGCAATTGAAGCTGCCTTAATTTCCGCGTATAAGCGAAATTTTAACCAGGCGCAAAACGTACGGGTCGATCTGAACCGTGAGACGGGCACGATCCGCGTGTTCGCAAGAAAGGATGTCGTAGACGAGGTATACGATTCAAGACTTGAAATCTCGCTTGACGACGCCCAGCACATCCATCCGAACTACCTTGTCGGAGATGTCGTTGAAATAGAAGTAACGCCGAAAGACTTCGGCCGCATTGCTGCGCAGACGGCGAAACAAGTGGTGACGCAGCGTGTCCGTGAAGCTGAGCGCGGCGTGATTTACTCAGAATTTATCGATCGTGAAGAAGACATCATGACGGGAATTGTACAGCGCTTAGACAGCAAGTTTATTTACGTGTCTCTCGGCAAGATTGAAGCGCTGCTGCCCGTCAATGAACAAATGCCGAATGAGAGCTATAAACCGCACGATCGGATTAAAGTATTTATCACAAAAGTCGAAAAAACGACAAAAGGGCCGCAGATCTATGTATCAAGAACGCATCCTGGTCTGTTGAAGCGTCTTTTTGAAATCGAAGTACCGGAAATTTATGACGGAACGGTCGAACTGAAATCCGTTGCCAGAGAAGCGGGCGACCGCTCTAAAATCTCCGTCCGCACTGATGACCCTGACGTTGATCCGGTCGGTTCATGCGTCGGTCCTAAAGGCCAGCGGGTGCAGGCGATCGTCAATGAACTGAAAGGCGAAAAAATTGATATCGTCAACTGGTCTGATGATCCGGTTGAATTTGTTGCCAATGCGCTCAGCCCGTCTAAAGTGCTGGATGTCATCGTCAGCGAAGAAGAAAAAGCCACGACTGTCATCGTTCCTGATTACCAGCTTTCTCTGGCAATCGGAAAAAGAGGGCAAAACGCCCGCTTAGCCGCGAAACTGACAGGCTGGAAAATCGATATCAAAAGTGAAACGGATGCAAGAGACCTTGGCATCTATCCGAGAGAGCATGAAGAAGATGACGATTTAGAGCCGCTCTTTATGGAGCCTGAAACAGCCGAATCGGATGAATAAGAGGTGACTTTAGGTGAATAAGCGAAAAAAAATTCCTCTGCGCAAATGCGTGGTAACGGGGGAAATGAAGCCTAAAAAGGAACTGATCCGAATTGTCCGTTCTAAAGAAGGAGAGATTTCAGTCGATCCGACCGGAAAGAAGAACGGGCGGGGTGCCTATATCACCCTTGAGAAAGAATGCATCTTAGCTGCGAAAAAGAAAAACACATTGCAAAATCAATTTCAATCACAAATCGATGACCAGATTTTCGAAGAATTGCTGGAACTGGCGGAAAAGGTGAAAAAATAACATGTCTGGAATGGAATGGTTTCCCTTGCTGGGTCTGGCCAATCGAGCTCGTAAGGTCGTGTCGGGCGAGGACTTGGTTATAAAAGAAATTAGAAATGCGCGTGCAAAACTTGTTCTGCTGACAGAAGATGCATCTGCGAATACTGCAAAAAAAGTATCCGATAAATGCAATTATTATAAAGTGCCTTATAAAAAAGTCGAAAGCCGCGCGGATCTCGGCCGCTCTATCGGCAAGGAATCACGTGTCGTTGTCGCCGTCACTGACCAAGGTTTTGCGAATAAGCTGATCAGCTTGCTCGATTAATATTTTTGGGGGTGAACGAATGGCTAAAATGAGAGTTTACGAATATGCAAAAGCCATCAATGTTTCAAGCAAGGAAATTTTGACTGCGCTGAAAAACATGGATATAGTAGTAAATAACCATATGGCAATGCTTGAAGAAAAGACCATTAAGCAGCTTGATGCGAAATTTAAAAAAGGCGGCGCCGGCGTTACATCTCAGAAGCCTGCGGAAACGAACAAAAACAAGCCGCAAGGGATTAATCAGCAGCCTGCTGGGAATCAACCAAACAAAATTCGAGACGGAAAGAAGAATGACGTGCAGAATAATCAATTTAACAAAAACAAGAAGAATAACAACAACAACAAAAACAAAAACAAACGCAATCATAACAACAAAAATCAGTATCAGCAAAAACCGCTGAAACCGAAAAAAGAGCTTCCTGAGAAAATTACGTTTTCCGGCTCTTTAACAGTCGGGGCCTTAGCCGAAGAACTTGGCAAAGAACCGTCTGAACTCATTAAAAAACTGATGCTTCTGGGCGTAATGGCTACGATTAACCAGGAGCTTGACAAAGACACAATCGAACTGATCGCATCTGAATACGGTGTGGAAACAGAAGAAGTGATTGTGCTCGAAGAAACAGAGCTTGAAAAATATGAAGAGGCTGACAAAGAAGAAGATCTTCAAATCCGTCCGCCTGTCGTGACGATCATGGGCCACGTTGACCACGGGAAAACGACCCTCCTTGACAGCATCAGAAAAACAAAAGTTGTTGAAGGTGAAGCCGGCGGAATCACCCAGCATATCGGGGCGTACCAGATCGAAGAAAACGGCAAAAAAATCACGTTCTTAGATACTCCGGGACACGCGGCGTTCACAACAATGCGTGCGCGCGGTGCGGAAGTAACTGATATTACCATTTTAGTCGTAGCGGCTGATGACGGCGTTATGCCGCAAACAGTCGAAGCCATCAACCATGCGAAAGCGGCTGAGGTTCCGATTATCGTTGCCGTGAATAAAGTGGATAAAGAAAGCGCGAACCCTGACCGTGTCATGCAGGAGCTGACTGAATACGGACTCGTTCCTGAAGCATGGGGAGGAGAAACTATTTTCGTTCCTCTGTCTGCTCTTACAGGCAAGGGAATTGACGAGCTTGTCGAAATGATTCTGCTTGTCAGTGAAGTGGAAGAGCTGAAAGCCAATCCGAACCGTCAGGCAAAAGGAACGGTTATTGAAGCTGAGCTCGATAAAGGAAGAGGATCTGTCGCAACACTTCTCGTTCAAACGGGAACATTGCATGTCGGAGATCCGATCGTTGTCGGAAATACATTCGGCCGCGTGCGGGCCATGGTCAATGATCTCGGCCGCCGCGTGAAAACAGCCGGACCGTCCACACCTGTAGAAATCACGGGCTTAAACGACGTACCGCAGGCTGGCGATCAATTCCTCGTCTTTAAAGATGAAAAAACAGCCCGTTCTGTCGGTGAAGCACGCGCTTCCAAGCAACTGGAAGAACAGCGCAGCGACAAAGCGAAGCTGAGCCTCGATGATCTGTTTGAACAAATTAAACAAGGCGATGTTAAAGACATCAATTTAATCGTAAAAGCTGACGTTCAAGGTTCAGCCGAGGCGTTAACAGCCGCTCTTCAAAAAATTGAAGTAGAAGGCGTAAAAGTGAAAATCATTCACACAGGCGTCGGTGCGATTACGGAATCAGACATCATTCTCGCATCTGCTTCAAATGCAATTGTTATCGGGTTTAATGTGCGCCCAGACGGAAATGCTAAGAGCACGGCTGAAGCTGAAAATGTAGATATCCGTCTTCACCGTATCATTTACAAAGTCATCGAAGAAATTGAAGCGGCGATGAAAGGAATGCTTGATCCTGAGTACGAAGAAAAAGTCATCGGTCAGGTTGAAGTGCGCCAAACATTCAAAGTGTCGAAAATCGGCACGATTGCCGGCGGATATGTAACAGACGGCCACATTACACGTGACAGCGGACTCCGCCTGATCCGTGACGGCGTGGTCATCTTCGAAGGGGAAGTAGACGTTCTGAAACGCTTCAAAGATGATGTGAAAGAAGTTTCACAAGGATATGAATGTGGTATAACGATTAAGAAATACAATGACATTCGCGAAGGCGACGTCCTTGAAGCGTATGTCATGCAGGAAATCGAAAGAAAGTGATCGGATTTGCGGAATGTGAATGCATCATTTATGATGCGGGATCATTAAAGGAGAAACGAGCCGTTCTGAAGCGGATTATAACGAGGGTTCAGAATAAGTTCAACGTGTCGGCCGCAGAAATCGGCTATCAGGACACTTGGCAGCGGACCAGCTTCGGAATCGCCGTCGTCTCCTCCTCTCACGTTCAGGCGGAAAAGGAGATCCAGCGCGTACTCGCGTTTATTGACTCCTTTCCCGAGATAGAACGGACGATCACTAGAACAGAGTGGTTTTAACTTAGAGGTGATTGAATTGAGTATGAGAGCAAACCGTGTCGGCGAGCAGATGAAAAAAGAGCTCGGGGATATTATCAGCCGAAAGCTGAAAGACCCGAGAATCGGATTTCTCACTGTAACAGACGTACGTGTTTCAGGTGATTTACAAATAGCGAAGGTGTATATCTCCGTTCTCGGCGGAGAGAAAAAGAAAGAGGAGGCGCTGAAAGGGCTTGAGAAAGCGAAAGGATTTATCCGTTCCGAAATCGGCAGCCGAATCAGACTCCGCAAAACGCCTGAGCTTGAATTTGAATTTGATGAATCAATTGAGTACGGCAATCGTATTGAAACATTGATTCACGAACTGCATTCAGATAAACCGTCTGAATAACGGGAAAGAGGATGGGCGAGTGTCGTCTGTCCTCTTTTCTGCGTTTTACGGGATACAATTGATAACAAAGGAGCGAAAGACAGATGGTTAACGGAGTTCTCCTTTTACATAAACCGGTCGGCATGACTTCTCACGACTGTGTAATGAAAATAAGAAAACTGTTAAAAACAAAGAAAGTCGGGCATACGGGAACCCTTGATCCGGAAGTGTCAGGCGTACTGCCGATCTGTGTCGGACGGGCTACAAAGATCGTTGAGTACGTCACCGACAAGTCAAAAACGTACGATGCTGAGATCACTCTCGGTTTCTCCACATCGACCGAAGATCAGACTGGAGAAACGGTCAGCGTAAAGCCTGTCAGGGAGCCGCTGGAAGAAGCGGATATCAAAGCCGTTTTAGACGAATTGAAGGGACCGCAGGAGCAAGTGCCGCCGATGTATTCCGCGGTAAAGGTCAACGGGAAAAAGCTCTATGAATACGCCAGAGCGGGTATTGAAGTGGAGCGGCCGAAGCGGAATATCACGATTGAAGATATCGCGCTCACTTCCCCTGTCACTTATAACGAAGACACAGCATCATTCCGCTTTACAGTCACGTGCTCAAAAGGCACTTACGTCAGAACGTTGGCGGTGACAATCGGTGAAAAACTCGGCTATCCCGCGCATATGTCGCATCTCATCCGCACTGCTTCCGGCGATTTCAGCCTTGATGAATGTTTCACGTTTGAGGAACTTGAACAGCAGGTTTCGGACGGAACGGTTGCAGAGCATGCCGTGCCGATCGATAGAGCGCTCAATCATTTGCCGAAATGGGTCATAAGTGATACATTAGCTAAGAAAGCTGAAAACGGGTCAGTGTTTGACATCCCGGCGGAATTTTCTGCAATGACAGCTGACGCCCGTATAGCGGTCTGTACTGAAGACGGAGAATGTGTGGCCATTTATATGCCGCATCCTTCAAAAAAAGGACTGCTGAAACCGGCTAAAGTGCTCATGCAAAAAAGCGAACAATAAGAAAAAAGGTGACCGTTCTGTGAAGACGATACATATTTCTCATCCGCATCATTTACAAAAAGAAGAGCAGCCGGCGTCTGTCATGGCGCTCGGCTACTTTGACGGCGTTCATTTGGGACACCGGAAAGTAATCGGAACAGCCAGACAAATTGCCGAAGAAAAAGGCCTGTCGCTGGCCGTTATGACGTTTCATCCACACCCTTCCCATGTGTTGGGCAGGGACAAAGAGCCAAAGGATCTGATTACGCCGCTTGAAGATAAAATCAGCCAGATCGGGCGTTTAGGCGCTGATGTCCTGTATGTCGTAAAGTTTGATGAAGCGTTTGCGTCTCTGTCTCCAAACCAGTTTGCCGAGGAGTATATTTTAGGGTTGAACGCGCGGCACGCTGTGGGAGGCTTCGATTTTACGTACGGAAAATACGGAAAAGGCACGATGGAGACGCTGCCGGACGATTTAAACGGCAAGGCCGGATGCACGACTGTCGAGAAACAGACCGAGCAGGACAGAAAGATCAGCTCCACTTATATCCGGTCAGCGCTCCAGGATGGTGACGTTGAACTTGCGCACACTCTTCTCGGTCAGCCGTATTTTATCCGGGGTACTGTGATTCACGGAGACAAGAGAGGCCGCACCATCGGTTTTCCGACCGCGAATATCGGCCTGCACAACAGCTATATCGTGCCGCCGACAGGCGTGTATGCAGTGAAAGCCGAAATAAAAGGCGAGGTGTATGAAGGCGTCTGCAACATCGGCTACAAACCGACCTTTTATGAAAAGCGTCCCGATCAGCCGTCAATTGAAGTTCATTTGTTTAATTTTCAACAGGATGTATACGGAGAAGACGTTAAAATCGAGTGGTACAAACGAATCCGAAGCGAACGGAAGTTTAACGGCATCGATGAACTGACGGCTCAGATCGGGAAAGACAAACAAGAAGCGATCCGTTTTTTCAGCAAATAACGGAAAAAACATCAAAAGTACACAAATTTTATTCTAAAAGATTTGCATATGGGCCCGATTTTTAGTATCATATGTTTCGTAGTCTTAAAACCATTGCTTGGCAATCCGAAGTCACCGACGGTTGCTAGGTAACTGGGGCTAATTATGATATGGAGGTGAAACAGGATGGCAATTACTCAAGAGCGTAAAAATCAACTCATCAGCGAGTTCAAAACACACGAATCTGATACTGGTTCTCCAGAAGTTCAGATCGCTATCCTAACAGACTCAATTAACAACTTGAACGAGCATTTGCGTACTCACAAGAAAGATCACCACTCACGTCGCGGTCTTCTTAAAATGGTAGGTAAACGTCGTAATCTTCTTACGTATCTGCGTAATAAAGACGTAACTCGTTACCGTGAGTTAATTAACAAACTAGGCTTACGTCGATAATCGTAAAAAGCGGGAGGATTCCCGCTTTTTTATCGTATTAAAGCGAAAAAAATAATAATAAAAAAACAATGAAATCCTTTTACATACTACTTTGACATTGATATGTTCAATTCATTTCGTTCATAATAGGAGTAATTGATTATTTCACACATTAAGAGAGGAGCTCGTAATCGAATGGGACAAGAGAAACATGTCTTTACCATAGATTGGGCCGGCAGACAGCTTACAGTAGAAGCCGGCCAGCTTGCCAAACAGGCAAACGGCGCTGTCATGGTCCGCTACGGCGATACTGCAGTGCTCAGCACAGCAACCGCATCAAAAGAACCGAAACCGCTAGATTTTTTCCCGCTTACCGTTAACTATGAAGAAAGATTATACGCAGTAGGTAAAATTCCGGGCGGTTTTATTAAAAGAGAAGGCCGTCCAAGTGAAAAGGCCGTTTTAGCCAGCCGTCTGATCGACCGTCCGATCCGCCCGCTTTTCGCAGACGGATTCCGTAACGAAGTACAGGTCATCAGCATTGTCATGAGTGTTGATCAGGACTGCTCATCTGAAATGGCTGCAATGTTCGGTTCATCACTCGCTCTTTGCGTTTCCGATATCCCGTTTGAAGGCCCGATCGCGGGTGTGACGGTAGGCCGCATTGACGGGAAATTCGTCATCAATCCGACGGTTGACCAGCTTGAAAAAAGTGATATCAACCTCATCGTTGCAGGCACAAAAGATGCCATCAACATGGTGGAAGCCGGAGCGGATGAAGTTCCTGAAGAAATCATGCTTGAGGCGATTATGTTCGGTCACGAAGAAATTAAGCGCCTGATCGCATTCCAAGAAGAAATCGTCGCAGCAGTCGGCAAAGAGAAGACAGAGATCGAACTGTATGAAATTGACGAAGAGCTCAGCGCAAAAGTAAAAAGCCTTGCGGAGCCGGATCTTCTCAGCGCCATTCAGGTTCACGAAAAACATGCTCGCGAAGACGCGATCAATGAAGTGAAAAATGCAGTTGTCGCGAAATTCGAAGAAGAAGAGCATGATGAAGATACAATTAAAAAAGTGAAACAGACACTGTCTAAACTCGTGAAAAACGAAGTGCGCCGTTTGATCACAGAAGAAAAAGTCCGTCCGGACGGCCGCGGCGTTGATCAAATCCGCCCGCTTTCTTCAGAAGTCGGCCTTCTGCCGAGAACGCACGGATCCGGGCTGTTTACGAGAGGACAGACGCAGGCGCTCAGCGTTTGTACATTAGGCGCCCTTGGAGACGTTCAGATTCTTGACGGTTTAGGCGTGGAAGAGTCAAAACGCTTTATGCATCATTATAACTTCCCGCAGTTCAGCGTAGGGGAGACAGGCCCGATGCGCGGACCGGGACGCCGTGAGATCGGTCACGGTGCTCTTGGAGAGCGTGCGCTTGAGCCGGTCATTCCGAATGAAAAAGACTTCCCGTATACGGTCCGCCTCGTATCTGAAGTGCTTGAATCAAACGGTTCCACTTCACAGGCCAGCATCTGCGCAAGTACGCTTGCCATGATGGACGCAGGTGTTCCGATTAAAGCCCCTGTTGCAGGTATCGCGATGGGACTTGTGAAATCAGGCGAGTACTATACAGTATTGACGGATATTCAAGGGATGGAAGACGCCCTCGGTGACATGGACTTTAAAGTAGCCGGCACGGAAAAAGGCGTGACAGCGCTGCAAATGGACATTAAAATTGAAGGCCTTTCAAGAGAAATTCTTGAAGAAGCGCTTCAGCAGGCGAAAAAAGGAAGAATGGAAATCTTGGACAGCATGCTCAGCACGCTTGGTGAATCAAGAAAAGAACTTTCTCAATATGCGCCGAAAATTTTAACGATGACCATTAATCCGGATAAAATCCGTGACGTTATCGGACCGAGCGGTAAACAAATCAACAAAATCATTGAAGATACCGGTGTTAAAATTGACATTGAACAAGACGGCACCATCTTTATTTCTTCTACTGATGAAAGCAGCAACCAAAAAGCGAAAAAAATCATCGAAGATCTTGTCAGAGAAGTCGAAGTCGGCCAGCTTTACCTCGGTAAAGTGAAACGGATTGAGAAATTTGGCGCTTTCGTTGAAATCTTCAGCGGAAAAGACGGTCTCGTTCACATCTCTGAACTAGCGCTCGAACGGGTCGGCAAGGTTGAGGATGTTGTGAAAATCGGTGACGAAATCCTTGTGAAGGTAACTGAAATTGACAAACAGGGACGAGTGAATCTGTCGCGTAAAGCAGTGCTGCGCGAAGAGAAAGAAAAAGAACAGGAACAACAACAATCTTAAATGAAAACCTAACAAGGAGCCTGGGAGACCCGGCTTCTTTATTTTGAGAAAGACAACAGACGGGTTCTACCTTGTCCTCCTCATACATAATGTGTGATGAGGGGGGAAGGACATGTTGAAAAAATTCGTGCCGTTTGCCGTTTTTTTATTTCTTTTTTTTGTTTCGTTTGAAATGTTAAAAAACCCGTATACAGTTGATTACATAGACGCAATGAAAAAAGACGCGGTAACTGTGTCAGCATCAAAAGATCCGCTCTATGAAGAATTACTGCAAAAAGCGTCAGAGTATGAAGTGAAGCCGCAAGACGCTCGGATTGATAAAATATGGAAGAGTATACCGGGATATAACGGTTTAAAAGTCAATGTGGAAAAATCCTATAAACAAATGAAAAAGGACGGAGAATTTCACGAAGACGACCTTGTCTATGAGCAGGTAAAGCCGAAAGTCCATCTTGATTCTCTCGCGCCCGAACCCATTTATAAAGGAAATCCCGACAAACCGATGGTCGCTTTCCTGATAAATGTCGCCTGGGGAAATGAATACGTGGAGCAAATGCTGCCTATTCTGAAGCAGCACCAGGTCAAAGCAACTTTCTTTCTTGAAGGGAAATGGCTGAAAAACAATCAGGAACTGGGGAAAAAAATAGCGGCAGACGGACATGAAATCGGAAATCATTCATACAATCACCCTGATATGAGCAAACTGACTTCAGGAAGCATTTCCGAACAGCTCGACAAAACCAATGCACAAATCAGCGAGACGCTCGGCATGAAGCCGAAATGGTTTGCGCCGCCAAGCGGCAGCTTCAGAAAAGCCGTGGTCGACCTTGCGGCGGAAAAAGGAATGGGCACCATCATGTGGACCGTTGACACCATTGACTGGCAAAAACCGTCTCCCGCTGTTTTACAAACAAGGGTGTTGAGCAAAATACATAACGGTGCCATGATTTTAATGCATCCGACTGATCCGACTGCGAAAAGCCTGGATACACTGATTGCAAAAATCAAAGAAAAAGGCTACGCGCTCGGCTCAGTGTCTGACTTAATGGATGAAAACAGGCTGATGAAGTAGCAGGCAGTTGCCTGTCTTTGAATAGGAGGAACAGACTTGATAAAACGCTATACATGCCAAAACGGTGTAAGAGTTGTGCTTGAAAATAATCCAACGGTGCGGTCTGTGGCAATCGGCGTATGGATCGGGACGGGATCACGTCATGAAACGCCGGAGACAAACGGTATTTCGCACTTTCTTGAGCATATGTTTTTTAAAGGAACAAATACCAGGTCCGCACGTGAAATCGCAGAATCCTTCGATCGGATAGGCGGCCAAGTGAATGCCTTCACTTCAAAAGAATATACGTGCTATTACGCCAAAGTGCTGGATGAGCATGCAAACTACGCACTTGATGTGCTGGCTGATATGTTCTTTCATTCTGCTTTTGACGAAGATGAGCTCAAAAAAGAAAAGAACGTCGTATATGAAGAAATCAAAATGTATGAAGACGCACCGGATGACATTGTCCACGATCTGCTGAGCAAAGCGACATACGGCAATCATTCGCTCGGATACCCGATTCTCGGGACGGAGGAAACGCTTTCGTCGTTTAACGGCGATTCTCTCAGACAGCATATGGATGACTTTTACACGCCGGACCGCGTCGTCATTTCTGTCGCCGGAAATGTAACGGAACAATTCATTAAAGACGTGGAGAAATGGTTCGGTACATACGAAGCGAAGGGCAAAGCAAGCGGCATCAGCGAGCCTGAGTTTCATTATGAAAAGCTGACGAGAAAAAAAGACACCGAACAGGCGCATCTCTGTCTCGGTTTCAAAGGCCTGAAAGTCGGAGATCCGGACATTTACGATTTGATCGTCTTAAACAACGTGCTTGGCGGAAGCATGAGCAGCCGTCTTTTCCAGGATGTGCGCGAAGATAAAGGACTGGCCTATTCTGTATACAGCTATCACAGTTCCTATGAAGACAGCGGTATGCTGACGATTTACGGAGGCACCGGTGCGAATCAGCTCGGACTTCTGTCTGAAACCATTCAGGAAACGTTATCGGTTCTAAAACGTGACGGTATCACCCCGAAAGAGCTGGAAAACAGCAAAGAGCAAATGAAGGGGAGCTTAATGCTCAGCTTAGAAAGCACAAACAGCAAAATGAGCCGGAACGGGAAAAATGAACTCCTGCTCGGAAAGCATAAGACCATGGATGAAATTATCGCTGAATTAAATGCGGTCAGCCTGGAAAGCGTCAACGGCCTCAGCCGCCGCTTATTTACGGATGATTACGCACTATCGCTCATCAGCCCGACCGGCAATATACCGGCCTCGTCTTAAGCTGCAAAGCAGTCTGCCTCTGTACGGGGCAGGCATTTTTTTTTGCTCCGGGTCATATAGTACAAGGGGGTGGCTATCATGAGGCTCAGTGAACTGTCAGGTAAAGAAATTGTGGACATTAAACGGGCAGAGCGGCTCGGCGTGCTCGGCCAGACCGATTTGGAAATTAATGAACAGGACGGACAAATTACCGCGCTGTTGATACCGACGGTAAAATGGTTCGGACTGCGAAAACAAGGCCACGACATCCGCGTCCCCTGGAACCATATCCAAAAAATCGGGTCAGACATGATCATTTTAGACGTTCCGGGGGAGATCACGCCTCCCGAAGAGTAGATCTTATTCATTTTTTGCAAGCACCGGCTCATACAGCCGGTGCTTTTTTTATGAAAAAGACGCTGTACATTCACCGCCTTTTCTCTTTGCACATACGATGAAGAGGAGGATGACACTTAAAGGATCCAGTAACTGTAAAGAAGGTGAACGTTTCAGATGTTAACCGGATTAACAATTGCGATCATTGGCGGTGACGCAAGACAGCTTGAGATTATAAGAAAGCTGACAGAACAGCATGCCGATATTTATCTTGCAGGGTTTGACCAATTGGATGACGGTTTTACAGGAACCGTCAAATGCAAAATTGATGAGATTCCCTTTCAAAAAATAGACAGTATCATCCTGCCTGTATCGGCAACGACCGGAGAAGGCGTTGTTTCCACGGTTTTTTCAAATGAAGAAGTGGTATTAAAGCAGAGCTATCTTGAGCGGACACCGGAGCATTGCGTCATTTATTCAGGCATCTCCAATGCATATCTTGAGGGGATCGCCAGCGAAGCCGGCCGTAAGCTTGTGAAATTATTTGAGCGGGACGACATCGCGATATTCAACTCGATTCCCACTGTTGAAGGAACAATCATGATGGCGATTCAGCATACGGATTATACCATTCACGGATCAAATGTCGCCGTTCTCGGCATGGGGCGCACCGGTATGACGATCGCCCGGACGTTTGCAGCGTTAGGGGCGAAAGTAAAAGTGGGCGCGCGGAGTTCGGCTCATTTAGCCCGTATATCGGAAATGGGGCTTTCTCCTTTTCAACTTGAAGAGCTTACTGATCATGTAAATGATATTGATATCTGCATTAACACCGTACCGAGCTTGATTCTGAATCAAAGCGTTTTATCGCGCATGACGCCGAAGACCTTGATTTTGGATTTAGCATCCCGTCCGGGCGGAACGGATTTCAAATATGCTGAAAAACAAGGCATTAAAGCGCTGCTTGCTCCGGGTCTTCCGGGAATTGTGGCCCCGAAAACAGCCGGACAGATTATTGCGAACGTATTGAGCAAGCTTTTGGCAGACTTAAAGAAAGAGGGGAAATAACCATGTCTCTGAAAGGGAAAAGAATCGGATTCGGATTAACCGGCTCGCATTGCACATATGAGGAAGTGTTTCCGCAAATAGAGGCGCTTATCAGTCAAGGAGCTGAAGTCCGGCCGGTCGTGACATCAACCGTTCAATCGACCGATACCCGCTTTGGGGAGGGGGGAGATTGGGTCAGAAAAATTGAAGAAACAACAGGCTTTGAGGCGATTGATTCCATCGTAAAAGCGGAGCCACTCGGGCCGAAACTTCCGCTCGACTGCATGGTCATCGCCCCTTTAACCGGAAATTCAATGAGCAAACTCGCAAATGCGATGACCGACAGCCCCGTCCTTATGGCTGCGAAAGCCACGATCCGCAACGGCCGCCCGGTCGTGCTCGGAATTTCGACAAATGACGGACTCGGTTTAAACGGAACGAATTTAATGAGGCTGATGTCCGCAAAAAACATATATTTCATCCCGTTCGGCCAGGATGACCACGTGAAAAAACCGACATCGCTCGTCGCCAGAATGGATCTCCTTCCGATTACGGTAGAAAAAGCTCTTTTGCACCAGCAGGTTCAGCCGGTGCTCGTACACCATCATGAATAAAAAATCATGATGACAGAAAATCATTCCGGAATAAAAAAATTCGGTCAATCCGTGACTATTCTATGGTAAAATAAAACGTAAAATGCAAAGTCAATTTAACAAATGATGCTTAATTGGCGGAAGGAGTTTTACAGATGGGAAGAGGATTACACGTAGCAGTTGTCGGAGCGACGGGAGCCGTAGGACAGCAAATGCTGAAAACACTGGAAGACAGAAACTTTGAAATCGAAACACTCACACTACTATCCTCAAAGCGTTCTGCTGGTACGAAAGTAACGTTTAAAGGCGAAGAATATACAGTGCAGGAAGCTGTTCCTGAAAGCTTCGAAGGCGTTCATATCGCGTTATTCAGCGCCGGCGGAAGCGTATCACAAAGCTTGGCGCCTGAGGCTGTAAAACGGGGAGCCATCGTGATTGACAATACGAGCGCATTCCGTATGGACGAAAATACACCGCTCGTGGTGCCTGAGGTGAACGAAGGTGATCTGCACAAACATAACGGCATTATCGCCAACCCTAACTGTTCAACCATTCAGATGGTGGCTGCGCTTGAACCGATCCGCAAAGCGTACGGTTTGAAAAAAGTCATTGTATCTACTTACCAAGCTGTGTCCGGAGCCGGCAATGAAGCGGCGAAAGAATTGTACAGCCAGACAAAGGCGATTTTAAACAATGAACCCGCAGAACCGTCCATTATGCCGGTTAAAGGCGACAAAAAGCATTATCAAATCGCATTTAACGCCATTCCGCAAATTGATAAATTCCAAGACAACGGCTATACGTTTGAGGAAATGAAAATGATTAATGAAACGAAAAAAATCATGCATATGCCGAAGCTGGAAGTGGCTGCGACATGTGTAAGACTGCCGATTGAAACAGGGCATTCAGAATCTGTTTACATTGAGCTTGACCGTGATGACGCAACCGTTGAAGATATTAAACAGCTTTTAAAAGAAGCTCCGGGTGTTACGCTTCAGGATGATCCGGCGGAGCAGCTTTACCCGATGCCTGCTGATTGCGTCGGCAAACGCGATGTATTTGTAGGAAGAATTCGGAAAGATTTGGACAGAGCAAACGGTTTTCATTTGTGGGTTGTTTCTGATAACCTGTTAAAAGGCGCCGCTTGGAACTCAGTTCAAATCGCGGAAAGCCTGCAAAAACTGAACCTCGTATAAAACAAACGTATTTTCTATAGGCGAACAGAAGAGAGTAAGGCTCTGCCTGCTCTCTTCTGTTACGTCAGACTAATTTGGAGTGAAAATAGTGAAGATCATTGTTCAAAAATTCGGCGGAACATCCGTAAAAGATGACAAAGGCCGCAAGCTTGCGCTAGCACACATAAAAGATGCCATAAGTGAAGGTTATAAGGTTGTCGTTGTTGTATCGGCGATGGGAAGAAAAGGAGACCCGTACGCGACAGATT
Source organism: Bacillus sp. R45 (assembly GCF_021729365.1). Classification (NCBI taxonomy): domain Bacteria; kingdom Bacillati; phylum Bacillota; class Bacilli; order Caryophanales; family Bacillaceae; genus Bacillus; species Bacillus sp. R45. The sequence continues at coordinate 1,638,163 of NZ_CP091421.1, forward strand.
CTTTAATCGGGCTCCTTTACGGCAGCCAGTCCGACATTTCTCCGAGAGAGCAGGATATGCTTCTGTCTTGCGGAGAAACGATTTCGTCCGTTGTTTTTTCCAGCATGCTGAAGGAAAACGGCATAAAAGCCGCAGCTTTAACAGGAGCTCAGGCCGGCTTTTTAACCAATGCCCAGCATACTGACGCCAAAATTATAGAAATGAAAACAGAGCGGCTTTTCGCTGCACTCGCCAGCCATGATGCCGTCGTTGTCGCAGGCTTTCAGGGAGCGACTGAAAAAGGCGACACGACGACGATCGGCAGAGGTGGAAGCGATACATCAGCGGCGGCGCTCGGCGCGGCGGTTGATGCTGAGTTTATCGACATTTTTACGGACGTGGAAGGTGTTATGACAGCCGATCCGAGAATCGTGGAAAATGCTAAGCCGCTTCCGAATGTCACATATACGGAAATCTGCAACCTTGCTTATCAAGGCGCGAAAGTCATTCATCCGCGCGCGGTGGAAATCGCCATGCAGGCAAAGGTGCCGATCCGCGTGCGCTCCACTTATTCAAAAGACAAAGGCACTTTGGTGACGTCCCATCATTCGTCTAACATCGGCAGCGATGTATTCGAACGGCTGATTACGGGGATCGCCCATGTGAAAGACGTGACGCAATTTAAGGTTCCCGCCAAAATGGGGCAATACAACGTTCAGACTGAAGTCTTTAAAGCAATGGCAAATGCCGGAATCAGTGTAGATTTCTTTAACATTACGCCGAGTGAAATCGTATATACCGTAGCCGGCAGTAAAACGGAAGCCGCGCGCAGCATTTTGGCTGAATTAGGATATGAGCCGACAGTGACGGAAAGCTGTGCGAAAGTGTCAGCGGTCGGCGCCGGAATAATGGGTGTTCCGGGTGTCACGTCAAAAATCGTCTCCGCACTTTCTGATAAAGGCATTCCGATTCTGCAATCTGCCGACAGCCATACGACGATCTGGGTGCTCGTTCATGAAAAAGATATGGTAACGGCCGTAAATGCGCTGCATGAAGTGTTTGAACTTTCAAAGTAAATGTGATTGAATCATGATGAGGTGAAAAAAATGAATGTCGGAAATATATCTACAGCGATGATTACCCCCTTTGACAGTAAAGGGAATGTAGACTTTCAAAAACTGTCTACATTAATCGACTATTTGTTGAAAAACGGCACGGATTCTTTAGTCGTCGCAGGCACGACCGGCGAATCCCCGACACTTTCAACGGAAGAAAAAATTGCACTCTTTGAATTTACAGTCAAAGAAGTGAACGGACGCGTGCCTGTTATTGCGGGTACGGGAAGCAACAATACGAAAGACTCCATTAAACTGACAAAAAAAGCTGAAGAAGCCGGCGTCGATTGCGTTATGCTTGTCACGCCGTATTATAATAAGCCTTCCCAAGAGGGGATGTACCGTCATTTTAAAGCCATAGCTGAAGAAACGTCTCTTCCTGTGATGCTTTACAACGTGCCGGGCAGAACGGTCGCTTCGCTTGCGCCGGAAACGGCCATCAGACTTGCGGAGATTCCGAATATCTCTGCGATTAAAGAAGCGAGCGGCGATCTTGATGCCATTACGAAAATCATTGCCGAAACACCGGAAGATTTTTACGTCTATTCAGGTGATGACGGGTTAACGCTTCCTATTCTTGCAGTCGGCGGAAGAGGAGTCGTGTCAGTGGCCAGCCATATTGTGGGTTCTGACATGCAGCAGATGATTAAAAACTATACGAACGGGCAGACGGCAACCGCGGCACTGATTCATCAGAAGCTTCTGCCGATCATGAAGGAGCTCTTTAAAGCGCCTAATCCGGCTCCGGTCAAAACGGCGCTGCAGCTGAAAGGCCTTGATGTCGGATCTGTGCGTCTTCCTCTTATCCCGCTGAATGAAGATGAACGTCTGAGCCTGAGCAGCGTCATCAGCGAACTGTAAGAAAAAATTTATACAGTTGAAATACGCGGTCATTCTCATTTTTATCGTGAGTTTGACCGTTTTGTATACATATTGGTTTTCCCTAAACCTTCCGCTTCTTCTTGTTTTCTAAAATTGATATCAGTTATAATAGGAACAAGTGATGATGGACGGGTATGAGACTAGGAGGATACAGATTTTGAAAAAGAAAAATACAGAAAACGTCAGAATTATCGCCCTTGGCGGCGTCGGAGAAATTGGGAAGAACCTATATGTCATTGAAATTGACTCAGACATATTTGTAGTGGATGCGGGGCTGATGCACCCTGAAAATGAAATGCTCGGTATTGATGTCGTCATTCCGGATATTTCCTACTTAGTAGAACGGGCTGACCGCGTGAAGGCCATCTTTCTGACACACGGGCACGATGAAAACATCGGGGGCGTCTTTTATTTATTGAACAAGCTGTCGGTGCCGGTATACGGGACGAAGCTTACGCTTGCATTACTGAGAGAAAAACTCAAGCAGTACGGGCATAATCGAAAAGCTGATTTACGTGAAGTTCACTCTAAATCAGTCATTACATTTGAATCAACGAAAGTATCGTTCTTTAAAACGATTCACAGTATTCCGGATTCAGTGGGAGTCAGCTTCAAAACATCACTTGGCTCTATTGTATGCACGGGAGACTTCAAATTTGACCAGACGCCTGCTTATCATCAATCATGTGATATTGGCGAAATTGCCAAAATCGGAAACAGTGGCGTGCTCGCCCTGCTTTCTGACAGCGCCAATGCGGAGCGCCCGGGGTATACTCCGTCAGAAGCATATGTAAGCGGTGAAATTTCCGATGCGATGAACAATTCAGAAAACCGTGTCATCATTGCTGTATTCGCGTCTAATATCAACCGGATCCAGCAAGTGATACAGGCTGCCGTCCAGAACGGCCGCAAACTTGCAATCGCCGGAAAAAATCTGCAAAACGTGCTTCAGCTTGGACGCAAGCTCGGCTATATTGAAGCCGAAGATGAAATGTTTATTCCTGTGCAGGATGTGAAAAAATATCCGAAGCGGGACGTGGCAATTGTTACAGCCGGAAGCCATGGTGAGCCGCTGGCCGCTCTTACGCGAATGGCCAAGCAGGCGCACAAGCAGCTTAACATTGAAGAAGGAGACACCGTTGTCATTGCATCAACACCGATTCCGGGGCATGAATTGATATATTCCAAAACCGTCAACCTGCTTGCCCGCGCCGGCGCTCAAGTCATTTTCGCCCAAAAACGAGTGCATGTGTCCGGTCACGGTTCGCAGGAAGAATTGAAACTCATGCTTAATTTGCTGAAACCGAAATATTTAATTCCGGTTAACGGTGAATTCAGAATGCAAAAAGCGCATTCCAAAATCGCAGAAGAGATCGGCATGAAACGCAGCGACATTTTCTTGATTGAAAAAGGTGATGTCGTTGAATTCCGCGGCCAGAATGTGAAAATCGGGGATAAAGTCACATACGGAAACGTTCTGATTGACGGCCTCGGAGTCGGCGACATCGGCAACATCGTGCTGAGAGACCGCCGCTTATTGTCACAAGACGGCATTCTCATCGTCGTGATTTCACTCGATAAGCAGAAGAAGAACCTTGTTTCAGGCCCTGAGATCATTACGCGCGGTTTCGTGTATGTCAGAGAATCAGAGGGGTTAATTGTACAAGCTACTGAGCTCGTCCGCTCTATCGTGACTGAAGCGACGGAAACATCTGCCGTAGAATGGTCCACGCTGAAACAAGCAATGCGTGATGCGCTGAATCAATTCCTTTATGAAAAAACAAAACGCAAGCCGATGATCATTCCGATCATTATGGAAGTATAATGTATACAAAGCCGGAGCGCATGATGCTCCGGCTTTGTTTTTGTTCATGTCCCGGATGGAAATCATCATCTTTGTTCATAATACAAAGAGACATTCGGAAAGGGTGAAAGATAAAATGGATCATCGTATGGAAAACACCGAAGAACAGCAGCCCGAAAAATCAGATGCGAAAGACAGCATTATGAGCAAAATTCAGCAGCTGGGAGAGACATCTCTGCCGCAAATGTCCCAAGATACCAATATTCACTGCCTGACGATCATCGGCCAAATTGAGGGGCACGTCCAGCTCCCGCCGCAAAATAAAACAACCAAATATGAACATGTCATTCCGCAAATCGTCGCCATTGAGCAAAATCCGAAAATCGAAGGACTTCTGATCATCTTAAACACCGTCGGAGGCGATGTGGAAGCGGGGCTTGCGATTGCGGAAATGCTCGCATCCTTATCAAAACCGACCGTCTCAATCGTACTCGGCGGAGGCCACTCCATAGGTGTGCCGATCGCCGTGTCATGTGATCATAGTTTTATCGCGGAGACAGCGACAATGACCATTCACCCCGTTCGGCTTACAGGTCTGGTTATCGGCGTTCCGCAAACGTTTGAATACCTGGATAAAATGCAGGAGCGGGTCGTCAACTTTGTGACCCATCATTCAAATATTTCCGAAGAAAAATTCAAAGAGCTGATGTTTTCAAAAGGAAACTTAACCAGGGACATCGGAACGAACGTAGTCGGCAAAGATGCGGCTGATTACGGATTAATTGATGCCGTGGGCGGCGTCGGACAGGCGATAAAAAAGCTGAATCAGCTGATTGAGGAACGAAAGGGCGAGGAAGGAAGGATGATTCAATGATCCTTTATACCGTCATGCCCCAAGAAGTCGTTTACGGTCAGGATATAGAGCAAAGCGTGCATGAACAGGTAGATTACGCCGGCGTGCCGCTGCTGGTTGAGATGAAGGGAAATGAAGCTGAAGTCGTACAGATTTTAAGTACGAACCCGATGGATTTTCTGAATCCGGACATCGCTCCGGGACAAAAAATCAAGCTGAAAATCTAACCGGCATTCAGTCCGTTTCTCGGGGGCAAAATATGCTATAATAGGGGAATCCTACAGAAAAATGCAGCCGGCAAAAGGCTGCTTTTCTTCATGATGTATGATTTTACATTTTTTAACGCAGTAAGGTGATGAGTGTGGCAAAGAAAAAACGGAAATCTAAAAAGAAACAAGAGAGTAAGCTCAATCTAAAATACGAACTAAGCGGACTGCTCTGTGTTGCAATCTCGATTATTGCTGTTTTGCAGCTCGGCGTTGTGGGACAGACATTTGTGTACTTGTTCCGTTTTTTTGCCGGAGAGTGGTTTATTTTATGCTTAATTGCGCTCTTCCTTCTCGGAATTTCGCTGTTTTGGAAAAAGAAGAGTCCAAGCCTTTTAACGAGAAGAAAGGCAGGGTTGTACTGTATTATCGCCAGTATTTTGCTGCTGTCTCACGTGCAGCTCTTTAAAAATCTGTCTCATCACGGGTCGATTCGGTCGGCAAGTGTCATCGGCAACACGTGGGAGCTGTTTATGATTGACATGAAACAGCAGGCTGCTTCCCCTGATTTGGGCGGCGGCATGATCGGCGCGGTGCTGTTTGCAGCTTCCCACTTTTTATTTGCATCAACGGGTTCACAGATCATGGCGATCGTGCTGATCTTAATGGGGCTGATTCTTGTAACGGGGCGTTCACTGCAGGAAACGCTCAAAAAGTGGACGAGCCCCGTCGGCCGGTTTATCCGCGGTCAATGGCAGGCATTTCTTGAGGATATGAAAACGGTCAGAACGAATATGTCTTCGCCGAAAACAAAAACCAAATCGGGCAAAAAACAAAAACGGGTTCAAAAGAGAAAAGAAGTGCCTGAGCCCGAAGAAGAGGATGAGGAAATCATTTCGCCGATCATCCATTCAGAGCCGATTATTTCAAGTTTTTCAGACCGTCAGGAAGAACGCGTCGAACCGCTGATTCCGGAAAAAACGCAGGAGACGGCGCAAACGGCAAAAGATGAGCCTTCCGGCGGCGCTCAAGACAGTGACGAAACGGCTGCGGCTCCGCCGATGACGTTTACAGAGCTTGAAAATAAAGATTATCAAATGCCTTCATTGGACATCCTGGCTGACCCGAAACATACCGGCCAGCAGACCGATAAGAAAAACATTTACGAGAATGCAAGAAAACTCGAACGGACTTTTCAAAGCTTCGGTGTAAAGGCGAAAGTGACCCAAGTTCATCTCGGCCCGGCGGTCACAAAATATGAGGTGTATCCCGACGTCGGGGTCAAAGTCAGTAAAATCGTGAATCTGAGCGATGACCTCGCGCTCGCGCTTGCCGCCAAGGATATCCGGATAGAAGCGCCGATTCCGGGCAAATCAGCAATCGGCATCGAGGTGCCCAATGCTGAAGTTGCGATGGTTTCGTTAAAAGAAGTGCTTGAATCCAAGCTCAATGACAAGCCGGACGCGAAGCTTCTGATCGGCTTGGGACGAAATATTTCCGGGGAAGCCGTGCTTGCCGAACTGAACAAAATGCCCCACCTGCTCGTAGCGGGGGCAACGGGAAGCGGAAAAAGCGTCTGTGTCAACGGTATTATTACGAGCATTCTGATGAGGGCCAAACCGCATGAAGTGAAGATGATGATGATTGACCCGAAAATGGTTGAGCTGAATGTGTATAACGGCATTCCTCATCTGCTTGCGCCGGTCGTGACAGATCCGAAAAAGGCCTCGCAGGCTTTGAAAAAGGTCGTCAATGAGATGGAGCGCCGCTATGAGCTCTTCTCCCATACGGGTACGAGAAATATAGAAGGCTATAACGACCATATTAAGCGGTCAAATGCCGAAGAAGAAGTCAAGCAGCCTGAGCTGCCGTACATCGTCGTCATCGTTGACGAGCTTGCCGATCTGATGATGGTCGCTTCTTCCGACGTGGAAGATTCAATTACGAGACTTTCACAGATGGCGCGGGCGGCGGGAATTCATTTGATTATCGCGACTCAGCGGCCTTCAGTCGACGTTATTACCGGTGTTATTAAAGCCAATATTCCGTCAAGAATTGCCTTCAGTGTCTCATCTCAGACCGATTCACGGACCATTTTAGACATGGGCGGCGCTGAAAAGCTTCTGGGGCGCGGAGACATGCTGTTTCTGCCTGTAGGCGCAAATAAGCCGGTGCGTGTGCAAGGGGCATTCTTATCCGATGAAGAGGTTGAGCATGTCGTCGATCATGTCATTACGCAGCAAAAAGCGCAGTATCAAGAAGAGATGATTCCGGAAGAAGTGTCGGAAACACACAGTGAAGTAACGGATGATCTCTATGACGAGGCGGTCGATTTGATTATCGGCATGCAGACGGCATCAGTCTCCATGCTTCAAAGGCGGTTCAGAATCGGATATACGAGAGCTGCCCGTCTGATTGACGCAATGGAGGAACGGGGCGTCGTCGGGCCGTATGAAGGAAGCAAACCGAGGGAAGTACTATTATCTAAGGAACAATATGATGAGCTCTCTTCTTAAAAAGGAGAGAGTTTTCACTGAAAATGATATCACCAAAATCATTCCTATTTATTTTTTTATTAAAACATGATATAGTTGTCCCAATTGTTCAATAATTTATGAAAGTGGTTTACGGAGGGGAAACATGTCTACAAAAGCTGACAATCGTCACTTGTACCTAAAAGTGATTGAGCGAATCAAAGAGGATATACAAAACGGAATTTACACCGAAAAGGAAAAGCTTCCTTCTGAATTTGAGCTTTCAAAATCTATGGGTGTCAGCCGGGCAACTCTGCGTGAAGCTTTGCGTATCCTTGAAGAGGAGCATGTGATTATCAGAAGGCACGGTGTGGGCACTTTCGTCCATACAAAACCGCTGTTTCTTTCAGGTATTGAACAGCTCAACAGCGTGACGAAAATGATTCAGCAGGCGAACATGGTGCCGGGTACGATTTTTTTGTCGTCTCAGGTCATCACGCCGTCTGAGGAAGATATCGCTAGATTCCGGCTTGAGCCTGAGCAGGAGCTTTTTTATTTGGAACGCGTGAGAACGGCAAGCGGCACTCCGGTCGTTTACTGTTTAGATACGATTCCGATGCACATTCTGCCGAATTCTTTCTGTCATGAACAGGAATCTATTTTTGATCTTTTGGAAAAAAACTCCGGGTCTGTGATCAGCTATGCCGTTGCTGATATCGAACCGATCGGATATCACGATACGATTTCACCGGTTTTGGAGTGCGAGCCGGAGACGGCGCTTTTATTGCTGAAGCAAACCCACTATAATCAGAATGATGAACCTGTGCTGTATTCATTAAATTATTTCCGGGCTGATAAGTTCAGTTTTCATGTTGTAAGAAAACGTTTTTAAGACAGACGCGTCATGTGTCTGTTTTTTTATTTGCCGCTTCAATACATACTTTGTTTTCCGCAAGGCACAATAAAACAGGAAACAACCAAGTATAGTGAATGGGTGAATAAGTTGAGTAAGAAGAAAAATGGAACAAAAAATATCATTGCTCTGGCTTCTGTACCGCTCGTGATGACACTCGGGAATTCCATGCTGATTCCTGTGCTTCCGATGATTGAAAAGAAGCTGTCCATATCGTCTTTTCAAGTATCGTTAATTATAACGGTCTATTCGATTGTGGCGATTATTTGTATTCCGATTGCCGGATATTTGTCCGATAAATTCGGAAGAAAAAAGGTTCTTCTGCCTTGTCTTCTCATAGCCGGTGCGGGCGGAGCGCTTGCCGCGATAGCTTCCACCGCGTTCAAGCATCCTTATCCCATTATCTTGGCGGGGCGGGTGCTGCAGGGAATCGGTTCGGCAGGGGCGGCTCCTGTAGTGATGCCGTTTATCGGTGATTTATTCAAAGGGGATGATGAGCGGATTACCGCGGGGCTCGGCGACATTGAGACGTCAAACACGGCCGGGAAAGTATTAAGCCCGATTCTCGGGTCGCTCTTGGCTGCATGGTTTTGGTTTATGCCGTTTTGGTTCATTCCGTTTTTTTCGCTTATCAGTTTTTTTCTCGTATTGTTTTTGGTGGCAAAGCCGGAGAAACAAAAAGAAGCCCCTTCTATTTCCGAATTTGTAAAAAATGTCGGCCGCATATTTAAGCGTGACGGACGCTGGCTCTTTACGGTATTTATCATCGGCTGCGTGATTATGTTTTTGCTGTTCGGGGTTCTTTTTTATTTATCAGACTCACTGGAGAAGAAATACGGAATTGACGGTGTGGCTAAAGGAGCGCTTTTGGCAATCCCGCTTTTATTTCTATCCGTCAGTTCATATATATCAGGCAGAAAAATCGGGAAAGACCAAGGCAAAATGAAGTTCTGCATCGTTTTCGGAATGAGTGCCGTAACACTGTCGTTTATCGGCCTATGGTGGAATCACAGTTTTTATTTATTATTTATCTTTTTGTGTGTCAGCGGTATCGGTATCGGAATAGCATTACCGGCATTAGACGCTGTCATCACAGAAGGCGTAGACAACGAGGAATCGGGAACCATCACCTCATTTTATAACAGCATGCGGTTTATCGGAGTAGCGGCGGGACCGCCGATCTTTGCTGCCCTGATGTCAAATGCAGGCTGGCTGATTTTTATTTTATCCGCTTTTTGCGGCATTGTGTCTGTATTTTTAGCGCTGTTAAATATCTCATCACAAGCAAAAGAAAAAAAGGAATCATTAAAGACGGTGTAATCTGCACTGTCTTTTTTTATTTTATTTTGAAGATTGACATGATATCGTCAAGTCGTTATCCTTTTTAATAGTTAAACATTTTAACTATTGGAAGGAGGGGGAAAAGATGCATGAAGAAAAAGTAAAGCAGCTGATTCAGCGTTATTCCGATGTATACCTGCACGTCTTAAAAAAAATTGACAGCATTATCGCTGAAAAAGTGAACAAAGAGCTGACATTGGATCAATATTACATACTCCGCTATATTATGCTCAATCCGGATTGCAAATCAATTGAACTGGCCGCGGTGTGCCACGTCAACAAAAGCGCCATTACATCGATGACGAACCGCCTGTATGAAAAAGGCTACATCAATAGAGAACGCAGCCAAAGCGACCGCCGGAGCATACTTTTAAATATCACGGAAAAGGGGACGGAAGTATTTCACCGTGTGGAGCGGCGGATTGAGGAACTCGTCCGTTCATATATTATGTATTTTGATGAAGACGAGGCGGAGATGTTCGTTAATACATATGAAAAATTATATCGATTGATGATGACAGAGGAGGATCAGCAGACATAATGAAAAACATTATCCGAGCCCGCTGGATCATCGCCGCGGTATGGATCGCCGCAACGGTGATATTTATGCTTACAGCGCCTGATATGGCTGAATTAACACGGGAGAAAGGGCAGATTTCCGTACCGGACGGATATTCCTCTTCTTATGCCCATGAATTGCTTGATGAAATGTCTGATTCAGATGCACCGTCTTCTTCTGCCGTCATCGTATTTCACGAAAAAGGCTTGATGACAGATAAAAAAGATCGTCTGGAAAAAGCCGTCAGCACTTTGTCTGAACACAAAAAAGCGCTACAGATTAAAACGGTGACTTCATACTTCGGGGAGAAAAATGACGACATCAAAAAACAGCTGCTGTCAAAAGACAGACAAACGATGCTCGTTCAGCTGCAGCTTGATACATCCAAAAACGATATCCTCGAAATCAAAAATAAAATTGATAAAGAGCTGAAACCGTACGGCGTATCATACGGCATTACAGGCCAGTCGCTGATCGATGAAGATGTGTTAAAAAGCTCACAGGACGGATTGAAAAAGACTGAATATATAACGGTCGCTTTTATCCTGATCGTGCTGATCCTTGTATTCCGGTCAGTGGTCGCTCCGTTTGTGCCGCTTTTATCTGTATTGATATCTTATTTAGTCAGCCAGTCGATTGTCGCATTTTTAGTCGACCAGCTGAATTTTCCGCTCTCAACTTTTACGCAGATTTTCATGGTTGCGATTATGTTCGGAATCGGCACAGACTACTGCATTCTGCTTCTCAGCAGATTTAAAGAAGAACTGTCGCATGGCGCTGATATAAGAGAGGCGATCGTCGTCACCTACAAAACGGCCGGAAAGACGGTTTTGTACAGCGGCGGTGCGGTGCTGATCGGATTTGCCTGCATCGGGTTTGCGACATTTAAGCTGTATCAGTCGGCAGCCGCCGTTGCGGTCGGTGTCGCGGTGCTGCTGCTTGCGCTCATGACGATCGTGCCGTTTTTTATGGCTGTTTTAGGAAAAAGACTGTTTTGGCCCGTTAAGGGTGATATTTCCCATCCTCAAAGTAAAGCATGGGAAACGGCAGGGCGGTTTTCATTTAAAAGGCCGCTCATCAGTCTTGCAATCGTTGCGGTATTCACCGTCCCGCCGATCCTTCTTTACAAAGGATCGCTATCTTACAACAGCCTTGACGAAATCGGGGACAAATATGAATCCGTCCGCGCGTTTAATACGATTTCAGGCGCATTCGGCCCGGGAGAACTTCTTCCGGCCACAGTCGTCATCAAAAATGATGAGCCATTAAATACCGAAAAACACCTGATTGATATCGAAAAAATCAGCAGAGAACTTGAAAAAACAGAGGGTGTAAAAACGGTCAGAAGCGCCACGCGCCCTGCCGGAAACGGATTGAATCAATTATTTGTCACAAATCAGGCAAAGCAGCTTCAAGAAGGGCTTGATAAAGGCAATACAGGACTTGAAAAAATCACGGACGGATTAGGGCATGCCGCAAAGTCGTTAGCTGATTCACAGCCGCAGATCGAAGAGTCGGGGAAAAGCGTCAATCAGCTTATTAACGGAACATTGTCTCTGAAATCCGGGCTTTCTGATATAGGAGAAAACCTGAATAAACTGCAGGCTGGCGTGAATGAGAATAAAGCCGGCGTCGCCCAGATGAGAAAGCAGATTGAAGAGCAAAAACAAATGCTGACTTCACAGCTCAAACAAAACAGCGGTCTCGCTTCAGAAACGCAAAACGCTTTAAAATTGGTAAAAACCGTCCTGCCGATGAAAGATGAAGCCAGCAGACAGCTTGCCGATTTGAACAAGAAGCTTGCCCGGCTGCCGTTTGCAAAATTGGAAGCGTCAATACCGTCAGTCAAAACCGATCCCTCTTACAAAGAAATCAAATCGGCCTTTACGGGTGTACAGTCAGCCGTTTCCAAGGCAAACGCGGATGCAGAAGCGTTTTCTAAACAGGTCGACAGTCAAAAGGATCATCTGCAGCAAGCGGAAAAACAATTTGCCCGGCTAGCAGCCGCTCAGAAAAAGATCGACACTCAAATTAATGCAATGATCAACGGTCTGACCAGTATTGAAAACGGTCTGCAGCAAGTATCAGACGGACAGGGGGCTCTTGCAGGACAAATGCCGCGCCTTGAATCGGCGGCAGGACAGCTCGCGGAGGGCCAGAAAAAAATGAAGAGCGGTCTCGGTGATTTTTCTTCCCGGCTCAGCGATCTTTCTTCAGGCCTTAACGATAGTGTAAAAGGGCTTAAGAAAGTATCAAGCGGCATGATGGGGGCGAATGATTACCTGGGTGAGCTTCACAAGGCCTCAGATAAAGAAATGACAGGCTGGTTTGTGCCGAAAGACGCGTTGACAAACAGTGATTTCACAAGCGTGTTTAATACGTACATGTCAGATGACAGAAAAACGACAGAATTGACCGTCGTTCTTTATAACAATCCTTACTCAAATACGGCCATTCAAGATATTCAAGCGATCAAAGCGAGCGTAAAAGGAGCCATTCCGAACACGGATCTGAAGAATGCCTCTTTCGGCGTTTCGGGAGTCTCCAGCATGAATGCCGATTTGAAAGAAGTATCGGATTCAGACTTCAAACGGACGGCAATGTTTATGCTGGCGGGAATTTTTCTGATTCTCATCATAATGCTGCGCTCTCTTATTATGCCTGTTTATTTAGTGGCGTCGCTCGTACTGACGTATTTCGCATCCATCGGCGTGACGGAATACATCTTTACACACTTCTTCGGGTATCCGGGCGTAAACTGGGCCGTGCCGTTCTTCGGCTTTGTCATTTTGATGGCTCTTGGTGTGGATTATTCCATCTTTTTAATGGACCGCTTTAATGAGCTGAAAAAAGAAGGAACGGAACCCGCAATGATCAGCAGTATGAAAAATATGGGTTCCGTCATCATTTCTGCGGCGATTATTTTAGCGGGAACCTTTGCGGCCATGCTGCCGTCAGGCGTTCTTTCTTTATTACAGATTGCAACCGTGGTATTAACAGGCCTTCTCATGTACGCAATTGTCGTCCTTCCGTTTTTTGTACCGGTCATGGTGAAAATATTCGGAAGAGCCAACTGGTGGCCTTTCAATTTAAAAAAATAACGTTCAATGCCTCTGCCTGTTTTCGGGCAGAGGTTTTTTGTTTCCTTATAAATCCTCCAGTTGATATAATTACATCTGCGCACTCTTTTTTGCGAATCCTGAAATTTGGCCATAATACATACTATTAAAGAATGAACGAAGGAGGTTTCACATGACTTACGTAAATGAAATGAAGTCAAAGCACGGCGGGATCACCGCCCACATCGTAAAGACTGAGAAATTTAAAACCGTTTCGCTGACGTTTAAAATGCTGGCTCCTTTAACGAAAGAGCTCGTAACAAAAAGGGCGCTGTTTCCGCATGTGCTTCTGCGCGGAACAGAAAGCCGCCCGAAAACCGCTGATCTGCGTTCTTATTTTGATGAGCTGTACGGCACATCCGTTTCAGCTGATCTGACAAAAAAGGGAGAACGTCATGTCATTACGTTCAGACTTGAGATTCCTAACGAAAAGTATCTGAAGGACCGCACACCGTTATTGGAAAAAGGCCTTCAGCTTTTATCAGAGCTTGTCTTTTCGCCCGCTTTGGAAAACGGCGCCTTCCTGCCCCTTTATGTCACGCAGGAAAAACGGACGCTGAAACAGCGGATTCAAGCCGTATATGATGATAAGATGAGATATTCTAATCTGCGTCTCGTTCAGGAAATGTGCAAAAGCGAACCGTATGCCCTTCACGTCAACGGCGAGTTCGATGATGTCGAACACATTACACCGCAAGATTTGTATGAAGCCTATCAAAAAGCCATACGCGAAGATCAGCTGGACCTGTACGTCATCGGCGATGTTGATTCAGATCAGGTGAAAACGGCCGTTGATACGTATTTTAAAATGGAAGAACGGGAGCTGCAGCCTTTTGAAAGAAGCGCGGCGAATGAACAGCCCGATCCGAAGGAAGTCATTGATGAAGAGGACGTCAAGCAGGGCAAGCTGAATATCGGATTCCGGACCAATACGACATATACAGATCCGGATTATCCGGCATTGCAGGTGTTTAACGGGCTGTTCGGGGGTTTCTCTCATTCAAAGCTGTTTATAAATGTCCGTGAAAAAGCAAGCCTCGCCTATTATGCAGCCTCAAGGGTGGAAAGCTTCAAAGGGCTTTTGATGGTCATGTCGGGCATTGAGGTGAAAAATTATAAGCAGGCCGTCACCATTATCGAAGAACAATTTCAGGCTATGCAAAACGGTGACTTTTCAGAGGACGATATCGCCCAAACGAAAGCCGTTATTAAAAACCAAGTGTTAGAAACGATTGATACGGCATACGGCTTAGCGGAATTTCTGTATCAGCAGGCTTCAGCCCAAGTGGAAATACCGATCGAAACTTTCCTCGACAATATCGAGAAAGTGACAAAAGAGGACATTATCAATGTCGGAAAGAACATTAAGCTGGATACGACTTATTTCTTAAAAGGGACGGGGGGAGCATCTTGACTAAACCGATAAATTTCGAACAGCTTCAGGAAACGCTGTATCATGAAAAAATGGCAAACGGCCTTGATGTCTATGTGCTGCCGAAACACGGTTTTAATAAAACATACGCCGTGTTTACGACAAAGTACGGTTCCATTGACAATCAATTCGTTCCTTTAAATAAGGAAGAAATGGTACACGTGCCTGACGGGATCGCGCATTTTCTGGAACATAAACTGTTTGAAAAAGCGGACGGCGACGTGTTTCAGGACTTCAGTAAGCAGGGGGCGTCGGCAAATGCCTTTACATCATTTACACGAACCGCTTATCTGTTCTCCAGCACTTCTAATGTAGAGAAAAACCTGGAAACACTCGTGGATTTTGTTCAGGATCCGTATTTCACGGAAAAATCAGTTGAAAAAGAAAAAGGCATCATCGGCCAGGAAATCAATATGTATGATGATAATCCGGATTGGCGGCTGTTTTTCGGCCTTATCGAAAATATGTATAAAGACCACCCTGTGAAAATTGACATTGCCGGAACGGTGGAGAGCATCTCTCATATTACGAAAGATCTGCTGTATGAGTGCTACGAAACGTTTTATCATCCGAGCAATATGCTGCTCTTTATCGTCGGCCCCGCAGATCCTGAAGCGATCATCAGCCAGGTGCGGAAAAACCAGGAGAAAAAGCCGTTTACAGACCAGCCTGAAATCAAACGTAAAGAGGTTCAGGAGCAGGAAGCGGTTTTCCGCCGGGAGCAGGAATTAAAAATGAACGTGCAAGGCTCAAAATGTCTTGTCGGTTTAAAGGCGAAAGACCCTTATAAAACGGGGTGGGAGCTGTTGAAGCACGAGCTCAGCATGAACCTCATGCTTGAATGTCTCTTCGGAAAAAGCTCACCGCATTACGGCAACTTGTACGATAAAGGCTACATTGATGAAACCTTCAGCTTTGATTACACGGCTGAATACGGATTCGGCTTTGCCTCTGTCGGAGGAGATACACCAGAGCCGGATAAGCTCGCTGACGAATTAAAACAGATGCTGCTTGATGCAGAATCAGCCGTGACTGCGGAAAAACTTGACCTTGCGAGAAAAAAGAAGATCGGGTCATTTTTAAAAGCGCTCAATTCGCCTGAATACATCGCCAACCAATTCACACGCTACGCCTTTTTAGATATGAGTCTGTTTGATGTCGTAACCGTACTGGAGCAGATCACCCTGGAAGACGTAAAGCGGGTCATTAAAGAAGAAATATCAGAAGACAGGCTGACAGTCTGCAAAGTCGTGCCAAAATCATAACAAAACATCCCTCACGCCCTGAGGGATGTTTTTCTGGGGAAAGAAGGAGTATTGATTGATGAAACAGACAGCGCTCGTAACCGGAGCAAGCGGCGGAATCGGACAAAGTATAAGTGAAGTCCTCGCAAAAAACGGATATGACGTCCTTTTGCATTATCATTCTAATAAGGAAGCCGCACACAGGCTTGCGGAAAGGCTGAGCGCATCATTCGGCGTAAAAGCCTCCGCTATTCAGGCGGATCTGTCCTCACCGGATGGCGCGGAGACACTCAGCCGTTCCGTTAAGCAGCCTGTGGACGCTCTGATATTAAACAGCGGCAAAAGTCATTTCGGCCTGATTACGGACGTTACGGATGACACGGCGCGGGAGATGGTGCAGCTGCATGTGACGAGTCCGTTTCTTTTGGCGCGTAATCTGGTGCCCGGCATGATCCGGAAAAAAAGCGGGGGCATTGTCGCGATCGGTTCCGTCTGGGGAGAAACAGGTGCATCGTGCGAGGTATTATACAGCATGGTCAAAGGAGCGCAGCATTCGTTCGTCAAAGCGCTTGCCAAAGAGCTCGCTCCGAGCGGCGTCCGCGTGAATGCGGTCTCGCCGGGTGCCGTTGATACAAATATGCTTGATCAGTTCACGTCTGATGAAAAAGAAGCGTTGGCAGAGGAAATTCCCGCGGGCCGGCTGGCGAAGCCGGAGGAAATCGCCGAAGCGGCGGCCTTTTTATTATCGGACAAGGCTTCCTATATTACGGGGCATATATTATCCGTAAACGGCGGCTGGCACTGCTGAAAAAAATGTGTGTATAGTTTGCATCTGCACGGACAAAATAATTTTGTAACAACAGATGAAATGGAGGAACCCAACATGTCAGTATTAGAAAACTGGGATAATTGGAAGAATTTCCTTGGCGACAGATTGAACTATGCGCAGGAAAAAGGGATGAGTGATGAAACGATCACTGACCTCGCTACAGAAATCGGCGGTTACCTTGCGAACGAAGTCGACTCGAAAAACCATCAGGAAAAAGTGCTTGCTGATCTTTGGAGCGTTGCTTCTCAAGATGAACAGCGTGCCATCGCAAATATGATGGTGAAGCTTGTTGAAAATAACAGCACTCATTAAGAGGGGGGATTTCTCCTCTCTTTTTTTATGTTTTCCTCTATAGAGCAACATTCTTCTTTCTAATTAGAGAAAAATGTTTTATGATAAAGGAAGGTAAAAATTTGCCACAATGGAGGGGGTATATCATTTGGCAAAGCTCGAATGGTATTTTGAATATGAAATTCAAGTGAACCGCCCCGGCCTGCTCGGGGATATTTCATCTCTTCTCGGGATGCTGTCAATTAATATTGTCACAATTAACGGTGTCGACCTTTCCAGAAGGGGAATGCTGCTCAGATGCCGGCATATAGATCAAATTAAACGATTGGAATCAATTTTAAAAACAATGGAGACCATTAAAGTAACGAAGCTGAGAGAACCGAGGCTTCGCGACCGTCTTGCAGTCCGCCACGGAAGATACATTCAGCGTGATGCCGATGACAAAAAAACCTTCCGTTTTGAAAGGGACGAGCTCGGTCTTCTGGTTGACTTTATGGCCGAGCTGTTTAAAAAAGAAGGGCACAAACTGATCGGAATCCGCGGAATGCCGAGGGTCGGAAAAACGGAGTCCATCGTTGCGTCAAGCGTTTGTGCCAGCAAAAGATGGCTTTTCGTATCATCAACGCTGCTAAAACAAACGATCCGGAGCCAGCTGGTTGCCGATGAATACAGCACGGAAAACGTGTTTATCCTCGACGGCATCGTTTCGACAAGACGGGGATCTGAGCGCCATCTTCAGCTCGTCAGTGAAATTATGCGGCTTCCGGCGACAAAGGTCGTGGAGCACCCCGATATTTTTGTTCAAAATTCGGAGTATACGCTCGATGATTTCGATTATATTATCGAACTCAGAAATGATCCTGACGAAGTCATTACATATGAACATGCAGAAGAACCGCAAATGTTTGACCAGACCGGTTTTTCAAGCTTTGATTTTTAATATTGGAAGGTGTTTGTTGTGACAGAATTAGCAATCCGGCTTAAAGAAGCCAGAGAGGAAAAAGGGATGTCATTGGATGAACTCCAGGCGGCGACGAAAATTCAGAAAAGATACTTAACCGCTCTGGAAGAAGGCAATTATGACGTCATTCCCGGCAATTTTTATGTGCGGGCGTTTATCAAGCAGTACGCTGAAGCTGTCGGGCTTGATTCAGATCAGTTATTTGAAGAATATAAAAAAGACATCCCTAATACGTACCATGACGATGTGTCGGAAAAAATCTCCGGTCTCGCCATGCAAAGGGAGCTTCCTAAGTCCGCTTCAAAGGCGGCGGAATGGCTTCCGACCGTCCTTGTCGTCATCGGTGTCATTATCGTCATCGCGATCATTTATGCGATTATTCAGTTCGGAATGAGCAAATCCGGGCAGACAGACGGAGATAAGACCGTCACCCAAAGTGAGAGCAAGTATGAGATTCCTAAGGATTCTGCGCTGAAAAACGACGGCAATACAAACGACGAAGCGCAATCTGACAGCAAAAAAGACAAAAAAGACACAAAAGCGTCAGAGCAGAAAAAGAAAGAAAAAAGCAGTGAAAAGACGGAGATCAAAGCGGCCGGAACGGAAGGCTCGGCTTCTTCATACAACGTCTCCGGGGCAGATAAGTATAAGCTTGAACTGATTGCTTCTGACAGCGCATGGATCCGCGTCCGTGATGACAGCGGCGGTTCTTTAAAAGAAGGAACGCTGCAAAAAGGCGAAACCTTTAAAAAAGACGTCACGGATCAAAAGCAGATTGAAATCCGCACGGGCTATGCCCCTAACCTGAAAATTAAAATCAACGGAGAGGTTCTGTCCTATGAACTCAATCCGCATGATGTGATGGCGCAGACCATCACAATCAAGATGAAAAAATAAAAGGGGAAAAAGTCATCTGAACGATTAAGATGACTTTTTCTTCACGTCCGAGTACATATTATTGGAGGGGCTTTATGTTTAACTTACCGAATAAAATCACACTGGCAAGAATCGCTTTAATTCCTGTATTTATGATTATCATGCTTGTTCCTTTTCATTGGGGCAGCGTTCATATAGGGGATGAATCGATTCCGGTCGCGCATCTTACGGGAGCTGTTTTGTTCATTATCGCATCAACGACTGACTGGGTGGATGGCTACTACGCCAGAAAACTGAACCTCGTGACAAACTTCGGGAAATTTTTAGATCCGCTGGCTGACAAACTGCTGGTGTCCGCGGCATTAATTACGCTTGTGCAATTTGACCTTGCGCCGGCGTGGATGGTCATCATCATCATCAGCCGCGAATTTGCCGTAACGGGATTAAGACTTGTGCTGGCGGGAACGGGGGAAGTTGTAGCCGCCAATATGCTGGGGAAAATTAAAACATGGGCCCAGATCATCGCTGTTGCCGCGCTTTTGCTGCATAATCTTCCGTTTGAGCTCGTTTCTTTCCCGTTCGGCGATATCGCTTTATGGGTGGCCGTGCTCTTCACAGTCATTTCCGGCTGGGATTATTTTGCGAAGAACTGGGATGCGTTAAAAACATCTAACTAAGGAAGAAGGACTTAAAGATGGAAATAGCAAAAAAAGCAGAAATCATTGCGGTCGGCTCGGAGCTTCTGCTCGGCCAGATCGCCAATACGAACGCGCAGTTTATCAGTAAAGAGCTGGCGGAAATCGGTGTAAACGTGTTTTACCATACCGCTGTCGGTGACAATCCGGAGCGGCTTAAGCAAGTCATCCGCATTGCCGAAGAGCGCTCAGACCTGATTATTTTTTCAGGCGGCCTCGGACCGACCAAGGACGATTTGACGAAAGAAACCATTGCAAACACACTGGGGCGCCCGCTCGTTCTGAATGACGAAGCGTTCCGGTCGATCGAAGAATATTTCGCGAAAACAAAACGGACCATGTCGCCGAATAACCGCAAACAGGCGCTCGTCATTGAGGGCTCGGACGTTTTGGCGAATCATTTCGGCATGGCGCCGGGAATGCTTGCAGAGCACGGCTCAAGGCTTTATATGCTGCTTCCCGGGCCGCCGAGCGAGCTGCGTCCGATGTTTGAAAATGAAGCGAAACCGCTGCTTCTTAAAAAGCTTGGTTCTAATGAGAAAATCGTTTCAACCGTGCTGCGGTTTTTCGGAATCGGTGAATCCCAGCTTGAAGCTGATTTAGAAGATATCATTGACGCGCAGACGAATCCGACGATTGCGCCGCTTGCTGCTGACGGCGAGGTCACGCTGCGTTTAACGGCGAAACATGCTGACGAAAAAGAAACAGAACGGCTTTTAAAAGAAACGGAAGCCGCCATTTTAGAACGTGTCGGTGAATTTTTCTACGGATATGATGATACGTCCCTGGTGAAGGAGCTTTCAAAAGCATGCAGACAAAACAAAATCACGATTTCTTCTGCCGAAAGCTTTACAGGCGGCCTGTTTTCAGAGTGGGTGACTGATTTAAGCGGTGCGTCTCAACTATTTGCAGGAGGCGTTGTCTGCTATTCCGACAGCGTGAAACAGCATGTGCTCGGCGTGAAAGCTGAGACGCTCGCAGAAAGCGGAGCGGTCAGCAAAGAGTGTGCGAAAGAGCTTGCAGCCGGTGTGAGAAAGCTGACCGGAAGCGATATCGGCATCAGCTTTACCGGGGTCGCGGGTCCCGACCCGCAGGAAGGGCATGCGCCGGGCCGCGTCTTTATCGGCATATCAACGGAAGGAAAAGAAGAGGTGCACGAATTTCACTTTGCCGGCTCAAGAACCGGAATCAGAAAGCGCGCCGCTAAATACGGCTGCCATCTCATTTTAAAAATGCTGGATCAAAAATAAAGTTTTAAAGAGCTTTTTTCTCTGATTTTTAAGTTTTATAAGGGAAATTATGCTCTTTTGCAGAAAAGCGAACGCGGAAAAAATCCGAATATGCGTTCGCTTTTTTCTTGGCAAATGCCAATAAACAAGGTATAGTATATGTAGTGGCAAGATAAAGGAGGAAAAAATAAATGAGTGATCGTCAGGCAGCCTTAGATATGGCTCTTAAGCAAATAGAAAAACAATTCGGCAAAGGTTCCATCATGAAGCTCGGAGAAAAAACGGATACAAGAATTTCAACGGTGCCAAGCGGCTCCCTTGCACTTGATACCGCTCTCGGAATAGGCGGATACCCGCGCGGACGGATTATTGAAGTATACGGACCTGAAAGTTCAGGTAAAACGACTGTAGCGCTTCACGCAATCGCTGAGGTTCAGGAAAAAGGCGGACAGGCAGCATTTATTGATGCTGAGCATGCTCTTGATCCTGTTTACGCGCAAAAGCTCGGTGTCAATATCGAAGAGCTTCTGCTTTCTCAGCCGGATACGGGAGAGCAGGCGCTTGAGATTGCTGAAGCGCTGGTGCGAAGCGGAGCTGTTGATATCGTAGTCGTTGACTCTGTTGCGGCGCTTGTTCCAAAAGCTGAAATTGAAGGTGACATGGGTGATTCACACGTCGGTTTACAGGCGCGTCTTATGTCTCAGGCGCTCCGTAAGCTTTCCGGCGCTATCAATAAATCTAAAACAATCGCAATCTTTATTAACCAGATTCGTGAAAAAGTCGGCGTTATGTTCGGAAATCCGGAGACGACACCGGGCGGCCGCGCGCTGAAATTCTATTCTTCCGTGCGTCTTGAAGTGCGCCGTGCCGAGCAATTAAAACAGGGCAACGACGTGATGGGGAATAAAACGAGAATTAAAGTCGTAAAAAACAAAGTCGCTCCTCCGTTCCGTACGGCTGAAGTGGACATTATGTACGGTGAAGGAATCTCCAAAGAAGGGGAAATCATCGACCTTGGAACTGAACTGGATATCGTGCAAAAAAGCGGTTCGTGGTATTCTTATGAAGAAGAACGCCTCGGTCAGGGCCGTGAAAACGCCAAGCAGTTCTTAAAAGAAAATAAAGACATCATGCTGATGATTCAGGAACAAATCCGTGAATATTACGGTTTAGACAATAACGGTGTAACGGACAAAGCGGAAGAAGTTCAGGAAGAGATGGAATTAGAAGAATAAAAACACGATCAAAAGAGCGGAATAAGCAATTTCCGCTCTTTTTTTTGTATGTTTCAAAAAAACACTGGCTGTGCGGAAAATTTTATCTGGAATGTTACAACTTTTTTCACCCTTCACTCGTCTAACATCATGGCGAAAGTTGAAATTATATCTGAGGAGGAAAAAAGATGACGAGCCCCCGCCGCACAAGAATAAATAAAAAAAGAAAGAAGAAGCTGATGAAAACGGGAGGGCTGTTTCTTTTTCTGCTGCTTGTCACTGTTTTTATTATGATCTGGACCGTCACAGCGCATCATCGGGAGAAGGAATCCGTTAAAAACGCTCCCGCCGCTCAATCTGATACTTCAAAAGACCAGACTCAACAGAAAAAAGAAAAGACGCAAAAAGAGAAAACACCTAAATCAATCGATCACAATAAACAGATCAGCAATTACTTGCAACAGATCGGGTTCAGCGGCACAGCAATGATCGTAAAAGATGGAAAAGTTGTGCTGAAAAAAGGCTTTGGCTATGCAGACCGAAAACAAAAAATTAAAAACAATCCGGAGACATCATATTATATCGGTTCTTCACAAAAAGCGTTAATCGCGACGGCTGTCCTGCAGCTTGAAGAAAAAGGGCTGCTGCAGACGAGTGACCCCGTCAGTACATACTTGCCGAATTTTCCTAACGGCACGCGCATCACATTGAAAAACCTGCTCAATCATACGTCCGGCATAAACGGGCATATTGAGGGTCGGGGACCGATTTCTCCAATTGATTTAATCAAGGATATAGAATACCGCGGAATTAAAAGGCAGCCCGGGGTTTGGGATTACAGGGATTCCAACTATTCAGTGCTTGCTTATATCGTATCTCAGGTCAGCGGGGAGTCTTATGAACAATATATAAAAGAACACGTGTTCAAACCGGCCGGAATGAAGCATGCCGGATTTTACAAAACATTTGCTGAAGCCAAATATCCTGCCGTCGGCTACAAAGTCGATGAGAGCGGCAGTCTTGTAACGCCGCACCTTTTGGACTTATCGCAGCTTTACGGGGCGGGCGACATGTATATGAGCGCTGAAGATCTTTATAAATTTGATAAAGCGATCGTAAACGGCACGCTCCTTTCAAAAGAAAGCTTCACAAAAATGTTTACAGCAGGAAGCAGTGCCGCTTACGGGATGGGGTTTTACATTGATCCGGGCAGCTATTCCAATCACGGTGTTATGCCCGGTTACAACATTTTAAACAGTTTCAGCCATTCGGCAAGCAAATATGTCATATTACTGTCAAACATTCAGAATAACGCCAAATTAGGACAGGTAAACAATAGAATTTACCAATTGCTTAACCAGGCGGACTGACAGAGCCGTCATTCACGAAAAGCGGATGAAGGTATGGTATGATATATACATGGGCGGCGATCCGAGCTGAAGGCGAATCGTTAAGCTGGCAAGCTTGACAAGTATTTCCGACACAATTACAATGAAGTTGTAACATTTGTTTTTTTAACATGATTGTTAAACCATTTAAACTTGACAAGGGCATGAGAGACTCATTCCCTGTGAAGGTTCTGTATGTTGAGAAAATCAGACAATGTACATGCCGGCACTTATTTAAGCAAAAACCAAGTTCATAGCAAGAGGAGGTGAAAGTATGACCCCAATGACGGTTCTCATCTCCATTTTGCTGACTCTGCTCGGTTTAGTTGTTGGCTACTATGTTCGTAAAACCATTGCCGAAGCAAAGATTGCGGGCGCACGCGGTGCTGCCGAGCAAATCCTTGAAGATGCAAAGCGTGATGCTGAAGCACTGAAAAAAGAAGCTCTGCTTGAAGCAAAGGACGAAATCCATACACTTCGAATAGATGCTGAACAGGAAGTTCGTGAAAGACGAAATGAGCTTCAAAAACAAGAAAACCGTTTACTTCAAAAAGAAGAAAATCTTGACCGTAAACATGAAGGAATTGATAAACGGGAAGCGATGTTGGAGAAGAAAGATCATTCTCTGAATGAACGACAACAACATATTGAAGAGATGGAAAGCAAAGTGGATGAGATGATTCGTATGCAGCAGTCAGAACTCGAACGCATTTCGAGCCTGACACGGGATGAAGCGAAACAAATCATTCTTGACCGGGTTGAAAATGAGCTTTCACATGACATCGCCATCATGACAAAAGAAACCGAAAACCGTGCGAAAGAAGAGGCAGATAAAAAGGCGAAAAACATTCTGTCGCTTGCTTTGCAGCGCTGTGCAGCAGATCATGTTGCCGAAACAACGGTATCGGTCGTCAATCTTCCGAATGATGAGATGAAAGGACGTATCATCGGCCGTGAAGGGCGTAATATTCGTACGCTTGAAACGCTTACAGGTATTGACCTGATTATTGATGACACACCTGAAGCAGTCATTCTTTCCGGATTTGATCCGATCAGACGGGAGACGGCAAGAATCGCTCTTGATAAACTCGTTCAGGATGGCCGTATTCATCCGGCGCGAATTGAAGAAATGGTTGAAAAATCCCGCCGTGAGGTTGATGACTATATCCGGGAAATGGGTGAGCAGACGACGTTTGAAGTCGGCGTTCACGGACTTCACCCGGATCTGATCAAGATCCTCGGCCGGTTGAAATTCCGTACAAGCTACGGGCAGAACGTACTGAAACATTCTATGGAAGTTGCGTTTTTAGCCGGTTTAATGGCTTCCGAGCTTGGAGAAGATGCAAAGCTTGCCAAGCGGGCCGGTCTTCTGCATGACATCGGAAAAGCAATTGACCATGAAGTGGAAGGAAGCCACGTGGAAATCGGAGTGGAGCTTGCGACCAAATATAAAGAGCATCCAGTCGTCATTAACAGTATTGCGTCACACCACGGAGACGAAGAGCCGACTTCCATTATCGCCGTTCTGGTTGCTGCCGCTGATGCACTGTCAGCCGCAAGACCGGGCGCGAGAAGTGAAACGCTCGAAAACTATATCCGCAGACTTGAAAAGCTTGAAGAAATCTCCGAGTCTTACGAAGGTGTTGAAAAATCATTTGCGATTCAGGCCGGCCGTGAAGTTCGCATCATGGTGAAGCCGGACTCCATTAATGATTTAGAAGCCCATCGTTTGGCGCGTGATATCCGTAAACGAATTGAGGACGAGCTTGATTATCCGGGACACATTAAAGTGACCGTGATCAGAGAAACTCGAGCCGTAGAGTATGCAAAATAAAGTGATGCGCTAAGCATCACTTTATTTTTTTGAGTCCCTGAAAAGGAAGGAATGGAATGTATGAGAATTTTATTTATCGGAGATGTTGTCGGTTCCCCGGGCCGCGACATGGTAAAAGAATATGTCCCGAAACTGAAAGCGAAACATAAACCGCATTTTACAATTATTAACGGAGAAAATGCAGCACACGGAAAAGGACTGACGGAAAAGATCTACCACAGCCTGATGGAAGCGGGAGCCGACGCCATTACAATGGGAAACCATACGTGGGATAAAAGAGAGATCTTCGACTTTATTGATGATGTGCCGCATCTTGTCCGGCCGGCGAATTTCCCGGAAGGTACGCCGGGCAAAGGCATTACTTATATTAAATCGAACGGAAAAGAGCTTGCCGTCATTAATTTACAGGGGCGGACGTTTCTCCCGCCGCTTGATGATCCGTTTGCTAAAGCGGATGAATTAATAGAAGAAGCGAAAAAGCGCACACCGTACATTTTTATTGATTTTCACGCGGAAGCGACAAGCGAAAAAATTGCGATCGGCTGGTATACAGACGGAAGAGCCTCTGCCGTGGTAGGCACCCATACACACGTGCAAACGGCAGATAACCGCATTTTGCCGAAAGGAACGGCATATATTACTGATGTAGGCATGACGGGTCCGTACGACGGAATTCTCGGTATGGACAGAGAAACGGTCATCAAGCGGTTTAAAACCAATCTTCCCGTCCGGTTTACGGTGGCGGAAGGTAAAACTACGCTGAGCGGAGTGCTCATTGACATCGACGATCAAACGAAAAAGGCCGTAAATATCGAACGGATATTAATCAATGATGACCATATGTTCTTTGAATAGGTGATCATGTGTTTATTTTATAAAAATATTAAAAGGAAAAGCAGGAATATAGCAACTTCTTAGTGAATATAGTAGAAATGGAAGGTAGCCCGCTATTTTTGAAAAGCATTGTGGGGATGGCTTTTTGGATAGCAACATCTAATAATGATTGTTCTAATGAACACTCACTTATCCATTGTAAAACTAAGGGGGAGCAGAAATGGAAATCTTAAAAGTTTCAGCAAAATCAAGTCCAAATTCAGTAGCAGGCGCGCTTGCCGGCGTATTGAGGGAACGCGGAGCCGCCGAAATTCAAGCAATTGGGGCGGGTGCCTTAAACCAGGCTGTTAAAGCGGTTGCGATTGCCAGAGGCTTTGTCGCGCCAAGCGGCGTAGATTTGATTTGTATTCCGGCTTTTACAGATATACAGATTGACGGAGAAGAAAGAACGGCGATTAAGTTAATCGTCGAACCCCGTTAAAAACAAAAACATGTACATTCTCAACCTGCTTGCGTAAGGCGAGCAGGTTGTTTTTATTGCTGTCATATTTTCTCACAATATTATATTGATAGTACGAAGAGATGATAAATGGCTTTATTCATATAATATTCAAAAAAAATCCCGCCCATTTTTCCGGACGGAAGCAGTTGTTTTCCTCGAGTGGACACTGGTGTTTACCTCCTTTTTATCTCATGTTACAATCCAGTTATTACAGTGTTTTTTCGAGGAGGAGTGTACATGTTGGGAGGAAAGATGAAAGCTATCGTTAAAAATGAAAACGCTTTCGGAGCAACTCTGAAAGAAATTCCCATACCTTCCATTAATGAGAATGAAGTTCTCATTAAAGTACAGGCCGCATCTATATGCGGTACAGATGTGCATATTTATAATTGGGATCAATGGGCGCAGAAACGAATCAAAACACCTCAAGTATTCGGACATGAATTCAGCGGTATCGTAGCGGAAACGGGTAAGCACGTCACAAATGTCAAAATAGGTGACTACGTTTCGGCTGAAACCCACTTCGTCTGCGGTACTTGTGTCCCGTGTTTAACAGGAAAACATCATGTGTGCACCCATACAAAGATCCTCGGCGTAGATACAGCCGGCTCCTTCGCTGAATATGTCAAAGTGCCGGCCCGAAATGTTTGGAAAAACCCCGCTGATATGGACCCCGCCGTCGCCTCTGTTCAAGAGCCGCTTGGCAACGCGGTGCATACGGTGCTGGAAAGCAGCCGGCTTGCGGGCGGTTCCGCTGCAATTATCGGCTGCGGACCGATCGGGCTGATGGCGGTGGCGGTGGCTAAAGCGGCCGGTGCATCCCGTATTGCGGCCATTGATAAAAATGATTACAGGCTGGCTCTTGCGAAGAAATTGGGAGCTGCGATCACCATTTCAGCTGATGTGGAAGATCCGCTTGAGGTGATCGACACCTTAACAGGCGGAGAAGGGATCGACCTTGTCTGCGAAATGTCAGGCCACCCGGCAGCCATAACACAAGGATTAAAGATGGCGGCCAACGGGGGGAGGTTCCACATGCTGAGTCTGCCGGAACGTCCGGTGACGGTTGACCTGACAAATGACGTGGTGTTTAAAGGACTTACCGTCCAAGGCATCACAGGCAGAAAAATGTTTGAAACATGGCGGCAGGTATCGCACCTGCTTGAATCCGGCCTTGTTGATCTGACGCCGGTGATCACGCATCAGTTTCCGCTTGAAGACTTTGAAAAAGGGTTTGACCTGATGAGAAAGGGACAGTGCGGCAAAGTCATTTTGATTCCATAAGGGGAGGGTTCTATAATGAAAGAATTTGAATTTCTAAAAGCAGAGCTTGATAAAATGAAAGAAAATAAAACGTGGCAGCAAATGAAACAAATTGAAACGAAGCAGGGTCCGTCGGTGGAAGTCAAAGGGGAAAACGTGATACAGCTTTCATCGAACAATTATCTCGGTTTGACGTCGCATCCAAGACTTGTCGAAGCGGCCAAACGCGCCGCGGAAGAATTCGGAGCGGGTACGGGGTCCGTCCGTACAATCGCCGGAACATTCACAATGCACAATGAGCTGGAGAAAAAATTGGCAACCTTTAAAAAAACAGAAGCGGCACTTGTTTTTCAATCGGGGTTCACAACGAATCAGGGCGTCTTATCAAGCATTCTTACAAAAGAAGATATCGTGATCTCTGACGAACTGAACCATGCTTCCATTATTGACGGGATCAGGCTGACAAAAGCAGATAAAAAGGTGTACCGCCATGTTGATATGGACGATTTGGAAAGGGTGCTGAAAAAATCAATGAATTACCGCATGCGCCTGATCGTCACCGACGGCGTATTCTCAATGGACGGCAACATCGCTCCTTTGCCTGACATCGTCAAACTTGCAGAGGCGTACGATGCCTTTGTGATGGTCGACGATGCGCATGCTTCCGGCGTACTCGGAAAAAACGGAAGGGGGACGGTTAATCACTTCGGGCTTGACGGAAGAGTCCACATACAGGTGGGCACATTAAGCAAAGCCATCGGAGTGCTTGGCGGTTACGCCGCAGGGTCGCAGGTTCTGATCGATTACCTGCGCCATAAAGGGCGTCCTTTCTTATTCAGCACTTCTCATCCGCCTGCAGTAACGGCCGCATGCATAGAAGCCATTGACGTCCTGCTGGAAGAGCCTGAGCATATGGAAAAGCTATGGGAGAACACGGCGTATTTCAAAGACAAACTGGTTCAAATGGGGCTGACCCTCACAAAAAGCGAAACACCGATCGTGCCGATATTAATAGGGGAGGAAGAAAAAGCCCAGGCATTATCAGACCTTTTATTGACCCGCGGCGTGTTTGCACAAAGCATCGTGTATCCGACGGTCGCCCAAAGAAAAGCGAGAATCCGCACCATTATTACGGCGGAGCATACAAAAGAGGAGCTTGACCGGGCCCTGGAAGTAATCCGTTCAGCCGCAAAAGAGCTTCAGCTTGTGTAAGGGGGAAATGATTCCCTCTTTTTTATTTCTTATTGATTCTTATTCTCAATAAGGTGTACAATAATAGGCTGGCGGTTGTGCCAAACGCTTTTAACCAGTATACTTGAGGGTGGAAGTTTCGGTTGAAAGGAGACATTCGAACATGAATGAAAAGCAAAAGCAGGAAAGCGGACAAGTGAATCCGGCGGACAAAAAATCCGAAAAGGATTACAGCAAGTATTTTGAAGCCGTATATATTCCGCCTTCTTTAAAAGATGCGAAAAAACGGGGCAAAGAATCCGTTCAATATCATAACGATTTTAAAATCTCTGAAGAATTTAAAGGCCTTGGTGAAGGCAGGAAATTTTATATCCGCACGTACGGATGCCAAATGAACGAGCATGATACGGAAGTCATGGCGGGTATTTTTATGGCGCTCGGTTATGAAGCGACAAATTCGGTTGATGACGCGAACGTTATTTTATTAAACACTTGCGCCATCCGGGAAAACGCTGAAAACAAAGTGTTCGGAGAGCTCGGCCATTTAAAGGCGCTTAAAAAAAACAACCCGGACTTGATTCTCGGCGTCTGCGGCTGCATGTCACAGGAAGAATCAGTCGTAAACCGCATCCTTAAGAAGCACCCGTTTGTCGATATGATTTTCGGCACGCACAACATTCACCGTCTGCCGGAACTGTTATCAGAGGCATATTTATCAAAAGAGATGGTCATTGAAGTGTGGTCGAAAGAAGGGGATGTCATTGAGAACCTTCCGAAAGTCCGCAACGGAAAAATTAAAGGCTGGGTCAACATTATGTACGGCTGCGACAAGTTCTGCACATACTGCATCGTACCGTATACCCGCGGAAAAGAACGAAGCCGCCGTCCTGAGGAAATTATCCAGGAAGTCAGAAGACTTGCAAGCGAAGGCTATAAAGAAATCACGCTGCTCGGTCAAAACGTGAATGCGTACGGAAAAGATTTTGAGGATATGACGTACGGTCTCGGTGATTTAATGGACGAACTGCGTAAAATTGATATTCCGAGAATCCGGTTCACGACGAGTCATCCGCGTGACTTTGATGATCATCTGATCGAAGTGCTCGCCAAAGGCGGCAACCTTTTAGACCATATCCATCTTCCGGTTCAATCAGGAAGCTCAGCGATGTTAAAAATGATGGCCCGTAAATATGACCGAGAACGCTATCTGGAGCTTGTCGGAAAAATTAAAGCGGCGATGCCGAACGCTTCACTGACGACCGATATTATTGTCGGTTTTCCGAATGAAACCGATGAACAATTTGAAGAAACGCTTTCGTTATATCGCGAAGTGGAATTTGACAGCGCATATACGTTTATTTACTCTCCTCGTGAAGGCACGCCGGCAGCGAAGATGAAAGACAATGTTCCGATGAGGGTCAAGAAAGAACGTCTTCAGCGCCTTAATGATTTGGTGAAAGAAATTTCAGCCAAAAAAATGAAGGAATATGAAGGCAGGACTGTCGAAGTATTAGTTGAGGGAGAAAGCAAAAATAACCCTGACATTCTTGCCGGCTATACGGAAAAAAGCAAGCTCGTCAACTTCAAAGGGCCGAAAGACGCCATCGGCAAGATTGTACGCGTCAAAATCGAACAGGCGAAAACATGGTCGCTTGACGGTGTGATGGCAGGAGAAGCAATCGAGGTGAAATAATAATGACGCTTTACTCAAAGAAAGACATTGTACAGCAGGCTAGGAACCTTGCGAAAATGATTTCTGAAACAGAAGAAGTTGATTTTTTCAAACGCGCCGAGGCGCAGATTAACGAAAATGAAAAAGTCTCTGCGATTATTAATCAGATTAAAACCCTGCAAAAGCAAGCCGTTAACCTGAAGCACTACGAAAAGCTTGAAGCGCTGAAACAAGTGGAAAGTAAAATTGACGCCCTGCAGGAAGAGCTTGAAGGGATTCCGATCATTCAGGAATTCAGAGATTCCCAGATTGAGGTCAATGACCTTCTTCAGCTTGTCGCACATACGATCTCAAATCAGGTGACAAACGAAATTATTACATCTACCGGAGGCAACCTGCTGACGGGAGAAACCGGTTCAAAAGTAAAACATTCGAATAACAGCTGTTCTATTTAAACACGGGGCCTTCATCGGCCCGTGTTTTTTTCTGTTTGAGAACTAATTGTAATATGTACTAAATTTTCATTGTCTCAACGTTTTGTCCTATTTTTACTGGAAAGTTTTATCATACTTAAAAGTAAAGTTTCTGGGCAGGGCTGCATACAATGAAACAGAAACTTTGTATTTTTATATTTTTATTATAAAAATGCACATGAGACAAATGCCCAGCATAAGATAACACGAAGAAGAACAAGGAGGCCTGCCGGAATGTCTGAATACAGGGAAATTATTACGAAAGCGGTAGTTGCGAAAGGAAGAAAATTCACCCAATGCACCAACACGATCTCGCCTGGAGAAAAACCGTCAAGTATACTGGGCGGCTGGATTATCAACCACAAGTACGATGCCGAAAAGATCGGGAAGACTGTAGAAATTGAAGGGTATTATGATATAAACGTCTGGTACTCTTACGCCGATAATACAAAAACGGAAGTTGTAACCGAGAGAGTAAAGTATGTCGATGTGATTAAACTCAGATACAGAGATACAAATTACTTAGATGACGAACACGAAGTCATTGCCAAAGTGCTGCAGCAGCCGAATTGTCTTGAAGTCACCATTTCTCCTAACGGAAATAAAATCGTGGTTCAGGCAGAGAGGGAATTTTTAGCAGAAGTGGTCGGTGAAACGAAAGTCGTCGTCGAAGTCAATCCTGACTGGGAAGAAGACGATGATGATGATTGGGAAGACGATCTTGACGAAGAATTAGAGGACATTAACCCTGAATTTTTAGTCGGAGATCCTGAAGAATAAGTTGAGGCTAGGGGAGTTTAACACCCCGAGTCTCTTTTTTATATATAAAGATATCACTCTTTTGTTTATGTTATAATGGGATTCGGATAAGAGAAGATACATAGTGAGGGATTAAATGATGGCTAGTTACACGCCTATGATACAGCAATACTTGAAGATAAAGGCAGAGCACCAAGATGCCTTTTTATTTTTTCGGCTTGGTGACTTTTATGAAATGTTTTTTGAAGATGCAAAAAAAGCGTCGCAAGAGCTTGAAATTACACTGACAAGCAGAGACGGAGGTTCGGCTGATAAAATTCCGATGTGCGGCGTGCCGTATCATTCCGCGGCGGCTTATATTGAACAGCTGATTAAAAAGGGCTATAAAGTGGCGATCTGTGAGCAGACGGAAGATCCGAAGGCGGCTAAAGGCGTTGTAAAAAGAGAAGTCGTCCAGCTGATCACCCCGGGAACCGTGATGGATGGAAAAGGCATCCATGAGTCGGAAAACAACTTTATCGCTTCCGTTTCCGAATTTCGTAACGGATACGGTCTCGCTTTATCAGACTTAACGACCGGAGAAAACCTGGCCGTATTTATTGAGCGGATTGAAGATGTCATGTCAGAAATTTACTCAGTCGGCGCAAAGGAAATTGTCGTATCAAGCAAGTTTAACGAACATACGGCTGCTCGGCTGAAAGAACGGTGCGGCGCAACGATTTCCATCGAAGACGGGGAAATAACAGAACGCATTGAAATCGCAAAGCACTTGCCGGGCGAAGAGCTGACAGAGACGTTTATGCGTTTATATACGTATTTGCAGAAAACGCAAAAACGGAGCCTGGATCATCTGCAGCCGGTTCAAGTATATGAATTGGAAGAAGCGATGAAAATTGACCTGTATTCAAAACGGAATCTTGAGCTGACGGAAACGATCCGTTCGAAAAGCAAAAAAGGGTCATTGCTTTGGCTTTTAGACGAGACGAAAACAGCAATGGGCGGCCGGCTTCTCAAACAATGGATTGACCGCCCGCTGATCAGGGCATCCCAAATCGAAGAACGCCAGGAAATGGTCGAGACGCTGATCAATCATCTGTTTGAGCGTGAAGATCTGCGCGAGCGCCTGAAGGAAGTATACGATTTAGAACGTCTGGCGGGCCGGGTCGCATTCGGAAACGTCAACGCAAGAGATTTAATCCAGCTGAAAGAATCTTTAAAACAAGTGCCGAGCATTAAAGAGCTTGTAGGATCTCTTAACCATAAAAAAGCAAAAGAACGCGCCGGCTTGATTGATCCGTGCGGAGATTTGCTTGACCTGTTAGAAGAAGCCCTTCATGAAAACCCGCCGTTATCGTTAAAAGAAGGCAACTTAATTAAAGACGGCTATCATCAGAAGCTCGATGAGTACCGTGACGCCAGCAAAAACGGTAAAGACTGGATTGCCAGACTGGAGCAGCAGGAACGCGCTTATACGGGCATCCGTTCATTAAAGGTCGGTTTCAATAAAGTGTTCGGCTATTATATTGAAGTCACAAAAGCAAACCTTCATCTGCTTGAGGACGGGCGGTATGAGCGGAAGCAGACCCTCACAAACGCCGAACGGTACATTACGCCGGAATTGAAGGAAAAAGAAGCGCTTATTTTAGAAGCGGAAAACAACATCTGCGAGCTGGAATATGAGCTTTTTGCCGGTCTGCGTGAAAAGGTCAAACAATTTATTCCGCGTCTGCAGCGTCTTGCCAAACAAATGAGTGAGCTGGATGCGTTGCAATGCTTTGCTACGATCAGTGAAAACAGGCATTACACAAAGCCCGTCTTTTCTGATAATGAAGTAAAAGTCATTGAAGGGAGACACCCCGTCGTTGAAAAGGTGATGGACAGTCAAGAATACGTGCCGAACAACTGCTTGATGGGCGATTCGCGGGAAATGCTCCTGATTACGGGTCCGAATATGTCAGGTAAAAGCACGTACATGAGACAGATCGCACTTCTATCGATCATGGCCCAGATCGGCTGTTTTGTGCCCGCAAAAGAAGCGGTTCTGCCGATTTTTGATCAAATCTTCACGAGAATCGGGGCAGCGGATGATTTGATTTCCGGACAAAGCACCTTTATGGTGGAAATGCTGGAAGCGAAAAACGCGATTGTGAACGCCACAAAAGACAGCCTGATCCTGTTTGATGAAATCGGCCGCGGGACATCAACGTACGACGGAATGGCGCTGGCACAGGCGATTATTGAATATGTTCATGATCATATCGGCGCTAAAACACTGTTCAGCACGCATTATCATGAGCTGACGGTGCTTGAAGATAAGCTTCCTCAGCTGAAAAACGTTCATGTGCGTGCAGAGGAATATAACGGAACGGTCGTGTTTCTCCATCAAATCAAAGAAGGAGCCGCAGATAAAAGTTACGGCATTCATGTCGCCCAGCTTGCGGAGCTCCCGGACGATCTGATCAGCCGCGCGCAGGAGATTTTGAAACAGCTTGAGCAGACGGGAGATAAACCGGAGCTTCCGGCGGCACCTGAGAAAAAGCCCGCCGTCAAAGAAGAACCGGCACAGCTGTCCTTTTTTGCTGACGGTGAAAAAGAACAGAAGGCACCGGCGGTTTCTAATAAAGAAAAACAAGTGCTTGAAGCTTTTAAGTCAATCAATATTCTCGATATGACGCCGCTTGAGGCGATGAATGAAATGTACAAGCTGCAAAAAAAATTAAAATAGAAAGAGGTGACGGACTTGGCAAAAGTCATCCAGCTGTCAGATGAACTTTCGAATAAAATAGCGGCCGGCGAGGTGGTCGAACGGCCTGCCTCAGTCGTTAAAGAATTGGTGGAAAACGCCATTGACGCAAACAGCACAGTCATTGAGATCGACATAGAGGAAGCGGGGCTTTCGTCGATTCGGGTGCTCGATAACGGCGAAGGGATGGAAACCGATGATTGCAAGCGGGCTTTCCGCCGCCACGCGACCAGTAAAATCAAAGATGAAAACGACCTGTTCCGGGTGAGAACACTCGGTTTCCGCGGAGAAGCTTTGCCAAGTATCGCGTCTGTTTCTCATCTGGAAATCAAAACGAGCATCGGAGAGGGGGCGGGAACCCATCTCATTCTTCAGGGCGGGAATATCATTTCTGAGCAGAAATCCTCCAGCAGAAAAGGAACGGAGATTATCGTTACCAACCTGTTTTTCAATACGCCCGCCAGATTGAAATATATGAAAACCGTGCATACGGAGCTCGGCAATATTACGGATGTTGTCAACCGGATTGCTCTTGCGCATCCGGAAGTATCCATCCGTCTGCGCCATCAGGGGAAAAATCTGTTGCAGACAAACGGTAACGGGGACGTGCGCCATGTGCTGGCCGCAATTTACGGGACGGCGGTTGCGAAAAAAATGATACCGCTCCATGTCAGCTCGCTTGATTTTGAAGTCAAGGGCTACATCGCGCTTCCGGAAATCACGCGTGCATCCAGAAACTACATGTCATCTGTCATTAACGGCAGATACATTAAGAATTTTCCGCTTGTAAAAGCGGTGCATGAGGGCTATCACACACTTCTGCCGATCGGCCGCCATCCGATTACGTTTATCGAAATTACGATGGACCCGATTTTGGTCGATGTCAATGTCCATCCGTCGAAGCTTGAAGTCCGCCTCAGCAAAGAGACGGAGCTGCATGAGCTGATCCGTGACGGGATAAAGGAAGTGTTTCAAAAGCAGCGGCTTATTCCGAGCGCCCAGCTCCCGAAAAAAACAGCGCCGGCACCGGCCAAAAACGAACAGCAATTTATGACATTCGAGGAAAGCGCGCCTGAGCGGAAACTTCCTGAAAAAACGCCGGAGCCGTCTTACTCACCGATGAAGCTGAGTTCGGTCGTAAAAGAGCCGGAGCCGGTCATAGAAGAAGAGTCCCTGCCGGATGAAGCAGGTCACGGAGTGCCGCCGGAGCTCGGCATGCCGGTAACGGAAGCGCCTGTTTCCGATATTCCGGAGCCTGAAGAGGAGGCTGACTCTGAAGAAATACGGGAAGAAAGAGTTCCGGTGATGTATCCGATCGGCCAAATGCACGGGACATATATTTTAGCCCAAAACGAAAACGGCTTGTATATCATTGACCAGCATGCGGCGCAAGAACGGATTAAATACGAATATTTCCGGGAGAAAGTCGGGCAGGTCGAGCCTGAAGTGCAGGATATGATCGTGCCGCTCACCTTTCATTATGCGGCAAATGAAGCGCTGATCATTGACCAGCATCAGCATGAGCTTGAAAGCGTCGGAGTATTTTTAGAAGCATTCGGCACGAACAGCTACATCGTCCGCTGCCATCCGGCCTGGTTTCCAAAAGGGGAAGAAGCTGAACTGATTGAAGAAATCATTCAGCAGGTGCTTGACGCCAAACAGATCGATATTAAAAAACTCCGGGAGGAAGCGGCCATTATGATGAGCTGCAAAGGCTCAATCAAAGCGAACCGCCATTTGAGAAACGACGAAATCAAAGCGCTCTTGGACGACCTGCGCCGAACGACAGACCCGTTCACATGCCCGCACGGCCGGCCGATCATTATCCACCACAGTACGTATGAGATGGAGAAGATGTTTAAGCGTGTGATGTAATAACAACGTTTATGTGAGACTAAACCGTTATTTACCCACAAGCAGCCTTACTAGTTTGAATGACCCAGCCTTTCAGAGATAACTTTTGAGTTTTTTAATTTCTGGCATAATTGTTGCATGGTATACCGAAATCATGAAGATAATTTGTTTAACATCCAGTTATTTGGGAAGGATCCCTGAAGTACAAGATGAATACTCTGTATGCGGGTACCTGCTTTTACAAAGTCACAGGGAAGAGATGGGGAAGAATTTAAATAAAATTGGAATTTGGCGGGTTATACTATCCGCAAGTCAGTCAAGGGGGACTAGTGATTAGCCCCCCTTACATTTAGTTCTTCCTGCGGTATTTTCTATTTTTGATCAAACTGAAAACCACTAAGAGAACCACACCAACAGCAACAATATAAAATGAAATTTCCGCTGCTGCGGTATTAATATTCTTAAGAACAAGGATAAGCCCTATAGGAATGATGTAAGTTAGAATTCTTACAGCTTTTGGATTCGGTTTAGCGTTTCTTTTATTTTCCATAGTTACCTCCGATCTTAAACACTTTAGAAAATAATCACTTTAAAGCTTAACACAGGATAAATTTGTTAAACACCAACAATAGCCCCGTTTAAAGGAAAAGCATAAGAGTTTTAGTAACCCACAAAGTTGCTGCCTGGTTGCCAGTTACTTTTAGAGCATCCGCATAGCACGCATCTTCAACTGCACCAGTAAAATTGTCAATGATATTAAGAATTATTTCAAAACCGCCGATTCCACCCATAGCAGCTTTAACTTTAGTAGGTATTGCGTCCCGAGCTGCTCTCAGTGCTTTTATAGCTCAGGACAAATCACCTTGAGCAGTAAACTCCGACCCATATAACATAGTCTATTTGTCTAAATCTTAATATTTACTTTTTACACTTAATGATTTTATGTTAGTTTTGTTTTTGCACAGTAAAAAGATAACTTTATTTAGCCCTAAAAAAACATCTGAGCTCCTTGTCAATAATCAAATATAAATCGTCTTCAGCTGACGTCTTTTTCAAGCGCGACGCTTTCGTGAATTGTTGCAGCTAGACTGGTTTTTGAACGGTTTTCTCGCAAAAGAAAAGAGTGTAAATTAAGCCGTACTTTTCTCAGTTCAATTATGTTAATGTCAACATAACGTTGAATTCGGTGTAAGAACTAAGGTATTCTGTCGAGAGCCCGTGTGGTTTAGTTTATCTTGAAGAAAAGGATTAAAATAATAATCTTAATTGCGGGTCATTTCTAAAAACTGATTATCTCCTCCGGCCGCTTCTGTAATTGCTTCTCAAAACAAAAGCTCAATTTGTTTTCTTTTTATCCGAAACTCATATTCATCCTTCATTTTCTGAATAAAATTCCCTAAAGAATTCATCTGAATTAATATTCTGATTTCCTTATATATCAGCATAGCAATTTGTAAAAAAGACCCAGACTGGTGCTTTTGGCGGGAGCAGAAAGTTTTTTAAACTTTACCGGAAAATCCATGGAAAAACGTGGTGCCATCTGGTAAAGTGGTTACAGTCGGCTGGGCGGCGGCAGCAGTCTGCCCGGATCTTTTAAATGGGAATGGTGACAATGGATCATAAATATGAAGTGCATCAAATCAAAACTTATCACCAGATGTGGTCCAACTATTGTTATATTATCGCAGACCGCTCAAAAAAATCTGCGATAGCGGTGGACCCGTCCTGGGAAATCGATAAAATAACCGATAAACTGCATGAATTGGATGTTGATTTATCAGCTATTTTATTAACACATTCGCATTATGACCATGTAAACTTGGCGGAGCCGCTTCAGCAAATCTATCATTCTGATATATACATGTCGTCGGCGGAAATCGATTTCTATCAATTCCGGTGCAGAAACTTAATAGCGCTTGAAGACGGACAAACCTTTGCGGCCGGAGGGTTTATCATCAGAAGTATATTGACCCCGGGACATACGGCCGGGGGAATGTGCTATTTGCTATCTGATCACCTTTTTACCGGTGATACCGTGTTTACAGAAGGGTGCGGTATATGTGAGGACAGGGGCAGCTCAGCTGAAGATATGTTTCACAGTATACAGAGGATCAAAGCCTCTATTCCGCCGCATGTGCGTGTGTATCCGGGGCACTCCTTCGGGGAGAAGCCGGGTCAAAAAATGGAGAGTCTTTTGAAAAACAATATTTACTTTCAGATTGAAAAAAAAGAACATTTCGTGAACTTCCGCAACAGAAAAAATCAAAAAGGGCTGTTTCACTTTAAGTAGCGTATAATTTGGTTCTATCTAACTAGTTTTTCTTTTAGGCCACGGAACTTCTGAATTGAAATGATAGTCATTGCTCGCTTTTTGGTGATGAATGGCTGAGTAACGGTAGTTTGCGGATAAAAGCGCCGGGCAGGCTGAATGGGACATTCTGCTTATATCTATTCCAAAAGCCCTGAGTCCGCCTTCCGTCAGGGAAAAATAGGCATTATTCAGGATTCCGCATAGGATAAATTAACTTGACATGGTATTTTTGTGAAGTTACTATCAACTTGAACATGCTTCTTAACTGAATCCGAGAAAGGATGGCTGAGAAAATGATCACATACATATTCCCCGGACAAGGTTCTCAAAAGCAGGGAATGGGAAGCTCATTGTTTGATGAATTTAAAGACTTAACGGAGCAGGCTGATGAAACACTCGGATATTCCATGAAACGGCTTTGTCTTGAGAATCCGTATTCCAATCTTCACAAGACGCAGTTCACCCAGCCTGCTTTATATGTTGTAAACGCGTTAAGCTATTTGAAAAAAATCCAAGAAAATGACATAAAGCCGGATTATTTGGCCGGCCACAGTTTGGGAGAATATAATGCGCTGTTTGCAGCAGGTGCTTTTGATTTTATTACCGGCCTGCAGCTTGTCCGTAAAAGAGGCGAATTAATGAGTATGGCCACTGACGGAAAAATGGCCGCCGTTATGGGGTTAACCGCAGCTCAAGTGTCGGACGCCCTTCAAACGCACGGATTACATACGATTGATATTGCCAATATGAATTCTCCTCACCAAGTTGTCATATCCGGACGCAAAGAAGACATTGAAAGAGCCAAAAGCGTATTCGAAGGAATAAAGGACGTTACGATGTTTCATCCGTTAAACGTCAGCGGCGCTTTTCACTCGAGATATATGAGCGAAGCAAAACAAGAGTTCGAAAAATTTTTACAGTCATTTCATTTTTCTGCTATATCAATTCCTGTCATTTCTAATGTGCATGCCAGACCTTATGAGCAAGACGGAATCCACTCCGTTCTGGCCGATCAGATCGACCATTCAGTGCGATGGAACGACAGCATGCGCTATCTGCTGGACAAAGGGCGGATGGAATTTGAAGAAGTCGGCCCGGGTCATGTGCTGACAGGACTTATTCACCGCATCAAAAAAGAAACTGAAGCTTCACCCGCCATGTAGCGGAATGCAAGTCAAAATTCTTATCTCACATAATAGTGCCAGCCATACAACATCACGACCACTTCATCTGCACACAACATCAAGAAAAACTTACAAATCAATATTTTAAAAAAATAAAGAGCAAAAAGGAGAACAAATGAACCAGCCAATTGTTTTCATGTTTTCTGGACAGGGTTCCCAATACTATCAAATGGGGAAAGAGCTGTTTGCACATAACGCCGCTTTTCGGCAGAAAATGCTTGACTTGGACGATTTTGCAGTCAGCCGTTTCGGTTACTCTGTCCTGAAAGAGGTTTATCATACAGGCAATCGTCTGTCTGATCCATTTGACCGCCTTCTTTTCAGCCATCCTGCCATTTTTATGGCTGAGTACGCACTTGCATATGCTTTGGAGCAAAGAGGCATACGTCCCGATTATGTGATCGGAGCAAGCCTTGGAGAGTATGCAGCGGCCGCTGTGTCGGGTGTGCTGAGCGCTGAGGATGCTTTAGATTGCGTGCTGGAACAGGCCCGAATCATTACGGAAACTTGCCGTAACGGCAGCATGCTTGCGATACTGGGTGATCCGGCTTTATATCAAGATGATCCGCAGCTCGGCGAACATAGTGAATTGGCATCTGTAAACTATCATTCTCACTTTGTCATCTCGGGAGAGCGGGAACATATCAAAAAGATCATGGACGATCTGAGAGAAAAGCAGATTCCTCATCAGCTATTGCCGGTATCTTACGGGTTTCACTCAGCGCTGGTTGATCAGGCGGAACAGCCGTACAAGCGCTTTTTAGCTCAGAAATCAATCCGGACTCCGTTTATACCATACATCTCCAGTGCGACCGAAGAGGCTGAGACCGATATACAAGCGGACTTTTTCTGGGATATTGTAAGAAAGCCGATTCGATTCCGCGAAGCGCTTCAATTCGCAGACAGCCGCCAAAAAGGATTGTATATCGATGCCGGGCCTTCCGGAACGTTGGCCGCATTTGCCAAACAGATTCTTCCCGCAGGATCGGCTGAACGCATCCGTGCCATTATGACGCCGTTTCATAAAGAACAAACCCATTTGCAGCAAATAGAAGACAGCATTTTATCACCGCCCGGAAGGAGACTGTAAGATGATCAGCTTTGTTTTTCCAGGCCAAGGCTCGCAAAAAATAGGGATGGGAGAGGACCTGTTCGGCCGCTATCCTGAATTAACCGCAAAGGCGGATCACATTCTCGGATATTCCATTCAGGAGCTGTGCCGGGACGGAGAACGTCTCAATCAGACTCAATTCACTCAGCCGGCGCTCTATGTCGTCAATGCCCTCAGTTATTTGAAAAAAACAGAAGAAACCGGCTTGAAACCGGATTTTACCGCCGGACACAGTTTAGGCGAATATAACGCGTTATACGCCTCGGGCGCTTTTGATTTTGAAGAAGGCCTACAGCTGGTCAAAAAAAGGGGCGACCTGATGAGCCGCGCAAAAGGAGGCGGCATGGCAGCGGTGATCGGCCTGACTCATGAGCAGGTGACGGACGTTTTAAGAGAGTATCACTTGCATACGATTGATATCGCCAACATGAACACTCCGCAGCAAATTGTCATTTCCGGATATAAAGAAGATATTGAAAAAGCCGCATCCGTTTTTGAAGCCGTAAACGGCGTAAAAATGGTTCACCGCTTAAATGTCAGCGGCGCCTTTCATTCCAGATACATGCTGGAAGCGAAGGAGGAATTTTCACGGTTTATTGAAACTTTCCATTTTAAGCCGCTGTCCATTCCGGTCATTTCAAATGTGACGGCAAGACCTTATGAGCAGACCGAGCTGAAAAAGACACTCACCGGACAAATAACGGGATCGGTGAACTGGACAGACAGCATCCGTTTTTTAATGGGAAGAAAGAACATGATCTTTGAGGAAATCGGTCCCGGAAAAGTGCTGACGGGGCTGATTCAAAGAATTACGGCTGAAGCGGAGCCGATAATAGATGAAATCAAAGTCCCGGCTGAAGCTGGAAAAAGCTCAATTACGGCGGCGTCTTTAGGAAATGAAGAGTTTAAGCGCGATTATCAATTGAAATACGCCTACTTGGCCGGCGGCATGTACCGCGGAATTTCTTCGAAGGAAATGGTCGTCAAACTGGCCGAAAAAGGAATGATGGGCTTTTTCGGAACGGGCGGTTTGAACATCGCGCACGTTGAGGACGCCATTTTGTCAATTCAGCATGAGCTTCGTGACGGCGGTTCCTTTGGCATAAATGTTGTACATAACATGAAGCATACAGATTCAGAAGAAAAAATGATTGATCTTTTACTGAAGCATGGGGTTCAGAACTTGGAAGCATCAGCATTTTTAACGGTTACTCCCGCTTTAGTAAGGTTTCGCGCTAAGGGGTTAAAACGCGGTGCCGGCGGACAAATAATAGCGCGTCAGCGGATTATCGCAAAGCTGTCCCGTCCGGAAGTAGCGGAAGCATTTCTCAGCCCGGCGCCTGATCACATTCTGCAGAAACTTGCAGCCGAAAACAAAATTACCGCTGAAGAAGCAAGTCTGATGAGAGAAATACCCGTTGCGCATGACATCTGCGTAGAGGCTGATTCAGGCGGCCACACTGACGGCGGAGTTGCTTACAGTCTCATGCCGGCGATCATCCGTTTACGAGATGACATGATGAAAAAATACCGATACGGCAAAACCGTCCGCATCGGAGCCGCAGGGGGAATCGGAACGCCTGAGGCTGCTATGGCCGCATTTATGCTCGGCGCTGATTTTATTGTGACCGGATCCATTAACCAATGCACCGTTGAAGCAGCGACGAGCGGCCTTGTAAAGGATCTCCTGCAGCAGATGAATGTACAGGACACGGCCTACGCGCCGGCCGGCGATATGTTTGAATCAGGCAGCAAGGTGCAGGTATTAAAGAAAGGGCTGTTCTTTCCGACCCGGGCCTCTAAGCTGCATGAACTGTATCAGCGTCACCGCTCAATTGAAGAAATTGATGAAAAGACACTCAGACAAATAGAAGAGAAGTATTTTAAGGCAAGTGTAAGCAGTATTTATGACAAAGTGAAGGCTCATTATTCGAATGAAGACATTTCAAAAGCCGAACGGAATCCGAAACAGAAAATGGCGCTCATATTCAAATGGTATTTCAGGCAAAGCTCTGCTTCGGCGATTAAAGGAGACCCGGATGCCAAGGTAGACTTCCAGATTCATTGCGGCCCGGCATTAGGCGCCTTTAATCAATGGGTGAAAGGTACGGAGCTAGAGTCCTGGAAAAACCGCCATGCCGATGGTATCGGCCTTCGTC
The DNA here is from genome assembly GCF_021729365.1 of Bacillus sp. R45. NCBI lineage: Bacteria > Bacillati > Bacillota > Bacilli > Caryophanales > Bacillaceae > Bacillus > Bacillus sp. R45. Next base: position 1,681,457 of record NZ_CP091421.1, read on the forward strand.
TTATGGAAGAGACGGCCTCGCTTTTGAATCAGAAGTTAGGCTCATTTCTGCAAACGTGTTGACAAGACGAAATGATAGATTGAAAACATGGAATATTCATAAAAGATGAAACAGGGAGGAACTGACAATGAGTGAAGAAAGAATCTTTGAATTGCTGCAGAACACAATCTACGAGGTTTTGCCTGATTTAGAAGGCGAACAGCTTTCAAAGGAAGACCGGTTAGTTGATCTGGGGGCGGACTCAGTGGACCGCGCCGAAATTATCACGATGATGCTTGAAGAATTATCACTGCAGATCCCGCGTGTTGAGCTGACGGGAGTGTCAAACATCGGCGAATTGGCGGCAAAGCTTTATGAAAAGGTACAGGCTGTCTGATAAAACGGTGAAAAAATCGGAAACTCAAAATTCATATTGGAGGCGAAGTTCATGGCGGCTGCCGGAATAGAAGCGATAAATGTGTTTGGCGGGACGGCATACCTTGATGTCATGCAGCTGGCGGAGTACAGAAACTTAGACCCTGCCAGATTTGAGAATTTACTGATGAAAGAAAAAGCGGTGGCGCTTCCGTACGAAGACCCCGTCACATTCGGCGTTAATGCGGCAAAGCCGATTATCGACCGATTGACAGAGGCTGAAAAAGACAGAATCGAGCTGCTGATTACCTGCTCGGAGTCCGGCATCGACTTCGGAAAATCACTCAGTACATATATTCATGATTACTTAGGCCTCAACCGGAACTGCCGTTTATTTGAACTGAAGCAGGCCTGTTATTCAGGAACGGCGGGTTTGCAGATGGCGCTTAACTTTATTTTGTCGCAGACATCCCCCGGAGCGAAGGCGCTTGTCGTCGCGACGGATATTTCCCGGTTTTTAATTGCCGAAGGCGGCGATGCGTTAAGCGAGGATTGGTCTTACGCCGAACCGAGCGCCGGAGCGGGTGCCGTCGCCTTATTGATCGGTGAAAACCCAATCGTATTTCAGGCGGATGCGGGCGCCAACGGCTATTACGGCTATGAGGTGATGGATACATGCCGTCCGATCCCGGACAGTGAAGCCGGTGACGCCGACTTGTCATTGATGTCTTATCTCGATTGCTGCGAACAGACATTTCGCGAGTACAAAAACCGTGTGCCGGGCGCTGACTATAAAGAGACGTTTCACTATCTTGCCTTCCATACACCGTTTGGCGGCATGGTCAAAGGAGCTCACCGGACGATGATGCGTAAGCTTGCAAAAGCGAAAAACGCTGAGATCGAACAGGATTTTCAAACCAGGGTAGAGCCGGGGCTCCGCTACTGCCAAAGAGTCGGAAACATTATGGGGGCAGCCTCTTTACTGGCTCTTGCAAGCACGATTGACCAAGGGGCTTTCGACACTTCTAAGCGGATCGGCTGTTTCTCGTACGGCTCCGGATGCTGTTCGGAATTTTACAGCGGCGTTGTGACGCCTGAAGGACAAACGCGGCAGCATTCTTTCAAAATAGAAGAGCATCTGAACAACAGATACAGGCTGTCCATGGAAGAGTATGAAGAACTGTTTAAAGGCAGCGGTCTGGTGAAGTTCGGAACCCGGAATGTCAAATTGGATATGAATATGATTCCGAACATTTTAGACCATCATGCCGGGAGCCCTCGTTTATATTTGGAAGAAATCACGGAATTTCATCGGAAATACAGGTGGATGCCGTGACCTATGAGACGATCAACGTCCGTTTTCAGCAAAATGTCTGCTTCATCACCTTTGATCGGCCTGAAGCCAACAATACGATTAATGAGCGTTTAGTGGAGGAATGCCTGCACGTTCTTTCTGAATGTGAAGACTCCGTGACCTCCGTAGTGCTTGAAGGGCAGCCGGAGGTATTTTGTTTCGGGGCGGATTTTGATGAGATGTACCGGAAAATGAGGCAGGGAATGCAGCATGCGGAATCGCAGGAGCCGCTTTACCGTTTGTGGCTGGCATTAAAATCCGGGCCGTACATCACAATCGCCCGCGTCCGCGGAAAAGTAAATGCGGGAGGTGTCGGTTTTGCCGCCGCGTGCGATATCGTCATAGCAGAGGAGAGTGCTTCGTTCAGTTTATCTGAACTGTTATTCGGACTTTATCCAGCCTGCGTTCTGCCGTTTTTAATTCAAAGAATCGGATTTCAAAAGGCGCATTATATGACGATTATGACAAAGCCCGTGCCGGCGCATCAGGCGCTTGAATGGGGACTTTGTGACGTATGCGTTCCGGACTCAGCAACAGAGCTGAGAAAGCATTTGCTGCGTCTTCGCCCGCTGTCGAAAAAAGCAGTCATCCGTTATAAAAAATACATGGATTCCTTAAACGACCTTGTTCATCGTTCGAAATCCATTGCTTTAGCCGAAAATCAAGCGATGTTTTCAGATCCGGATAACCAATCAGCCATCACCCGTTATGCAGAAACGGGACGGCTTCCTTGGGAAACGGAGAACAGTTAGGAGGATATCATGCCGAACGCCGCAGTTGAACTGCTCGAAATTGAACCGGATATTATCCAAGTGACAATGCAGGATAAAGCCCATAAAAACGCCTTCTCCAAAGAACTGACGGATGGATTGATGGAAGCATTCACCCGTATAAAAAAATCGTCAGTCTATAAAGCTGTGATTTTAACAGGATACGGCCATTACTTTGCTTCCGGAGGCACACAGGAAGGTCTGCTCAGGATTCAGCAGGGCATCACGAAGTTTACGGAAGACCGCATGTACTCTTTGGCGCTGGAATGTGATATCCCCGTCATTTCCGCCATGCAGGGCCACGGAATCGGAGGCGGGTTTGTCATGGGGCTTTTCAGTGATTTTGTCATTTTAAGCAAAGAAAGCGTGTATACCGCAAACTTTATGAAATACGGTTTCACCCCTGGAATGGGGGCTACCTTTATCGTTCCGGAGAAGCTTGGGGCAAGCCTCGGCCATGAAATGCTGTTAAACGGCGGCCACTACCGCGGCGGTGACCTGGAGAAAAGAGGGGTGCCTTTTCCGGTGCTTCCGCGGCAGGAAGTATTAGACTATGCGCAGGAATTGGCCCGTGAGCTTGCGGAAAAACCGAGAAACTCTTTAATTACATTGAAAAGGCACTTGGTGACGCCGTTTCGCGAGCAGCTTCCGGCCGTCATTGAGAAGGAGTTAATCATGCACGATGAGACGTTTCATGATGATGAAGTGAAAAAACGAATCACGACGATGTACGGAGTATAAGACATACATCTTACATACAGATGAAATGGAGGCAGCTCTATGAAAAGTGATATGAAGGCAAGCGGGTTACTCAAGCCATCTGTCAGCTACGGAAAACCATTGCGGCTTTCAGCGGATCAGCCGATGACGATTCCTGAAGTCCTGCACAAAACCGCCGCGGCAGCGGGAGATCAAAAGGGCATCACATATATACAGCCTGACGGCACCAAAGTGTACCAGACTTACAGCGGCCTGAAAAAGATCGCTCTTTCGATTGTGAAAGGGCTCCGCCAATCAGGAGTGAAGGCTCAGGATGAAGTCATATTACAGCTCAGTGATAATTCCCAGCTGATTCCTGCGTTTTGGGGCTGTGTTTTTTTAGGAGCGATCCCGGTTCCGCTTGCGGCCGCTCCGGCTTATACAGAAATGAACAGCGGGACGCAAAAACTGAAAGACGCCTGGACGCTTTTGAATCAGCCGTATGTCATCACAAGCCGTGAAGTGCTGCCGGAGATGACTGAATGGGCGGAGGAGCAGGAGCTTTCCGGGTTTTGCGCTTTGGCGGCAGAAGATCTCAGTGCGCATGAAATGGATACGGACTGTCATCATCCCCGTCCGGAAGATTTGGCGATGCTGCTTTTGACCTCGGGAAGCACGGGCACGCCGAAAGCCGTGATGCTCAGCCATGAAAACATCGTCTGCATGGTCAAAGGAAATATTCAGATGCAGGGCTATACAAGTGAGGATGTCACGTTTAACTGGATGCCTTTTGACCATGTCGGCGGCATCGGAATGCTTCATCTGCGTGATGTTTATCTCGGATGTGAGGAAATCAACATACCGAGCGAATCCATTTTGATGGATCCTTTAAAATGGCTCGACCTGATTGATCATTACCGCGCTTCGGTCACGTGGGCCCCCAATTTTGCCTTTGGGCTGCTTGCCGATTTCGCAGAAGAGATTCAAACACGGAAATGGGACTTATCTTCCATGCGTTATATGCTGAACGGCGGGGAGGCCGCGGTGGCGAAAGTCGGACGCAGAATTATGGAGCTTTTAGAGCCGCACGGTCTGCCGGCTAATGCCATCCGTCCCGCATGGGGAATGTCCGAAACGTCTTCGGGCGTTATTTTCTCAGATGAGTTTACACTGGAAAACACGAGTGACGACGATCGTTTCGTCGAGATCGGTCTGCCGATCCCGGGGTTTAATATGAGAATTACGGATGACCGCAATCAAGTGGTGGAAGAAGGAGAAATCGGCCGCTTTCAAGTGTCCGGTCTGACTGTAACGAGCGGATATTATGAGCGCCCGGACTTAAACGAGAGTGTCTTTACAGAAGACGGCTGGTTTGAAACGGGAGATCTCGGATTTCTGCGTGAAGGCCGCCTGACGATAACGGGGCGCACGAAAGATGCCATCATTATCAACGGTGTGAATTATTACAGCCACGCCATTGAATCAGCCGTTGAGGAATTGCCGGAAATTGAAACGTCATATACAGCGGCATGCGCCGTCCGGCCGAATCAAAGCACGACAGATGAGCTGGCGATTTTCTTTGTGACGTCTGTTCCATTGGATGAGAACCGCATGACGAAGCTTCTTCATCACATTCACCAGCACGTGACACAGAGAATCGGCGTTACCCCTGATTATCTGCTTCCGGTCGCAAAAGAAGACATTCCTAAGACGGCAATCGGGAAAATCCAGCGCACTCAGCTGAAACATTCATTCGAACAAGGGCAATTTGATTCATTACATAATAACAGACAAGAAGGCGGCAATTCAGACCCGGCTTCTGCAGAGAAAGAAATTGAACGGGATTTTATCCGTTTTCTGAAAGAGGAACTTTCCATCGCGGATGAGCTTGTTGATCCAAATACACCGTTTCAAAGCCTTGGCGTCAATTCCATCAAGATGATGAAACTCGCCAGATCAATTGAAAAAACGTATCACATCCGGCTGACGGCAAGAGAGCTGCACAAAAACCCGACGATTGGCGCTTTAGCGGCTTATACTGCTGAAAAAGCGGCAAACATGTCAGCGGAGCATCATTCCCAAAAAGCCGAACCGCCGGCAGAACGGGAGAGACGGCAAACGGCGCCGGCGCTTTCAGAAGTCCAAAAAGGGCTGTGGACATTGCAGAAAATGTCGCCTGAAACGACTGCATACCATGTCCCGCTCTGTTTCCGATTCACAACCGGAATCGACAAAGAGAAACTGAAACAGGCGTTTCAGCTCGTATTAAAGCAGCATCCGATGCTCAAAAGCGCCGTGAATGAAACAGACGGCGGGTTTTATTTCATAGAAGCGGCAGATCCTTTTGTATTCTCGGAAGAAGATATTTCTGACGTCAATGAATCACAAATACCTGCTCTGATACGGAAAAAAGTGAAAGAGCCGTTTGTCAAAGAAGGCGGGCCTTTGCTGCGCGTGCGGCTGCTTTCAAAATCCGCCTCGGAACATTATCTTTTGACGATCATTCACCACATCGTGTTTGACGGCATTTCATCCATTACATTTATTCACAGTCTGCTGGATCACTATCAGGCGCTGCTGGAGGGAAAAGAAGAGTTTACGGCCGCCGCTCCCGGCATTCATTCCGATTTCGCGGCTTGGGAAAAGCGGTATTTAGCGGGTGAAGAAAGCAAAGCTGCCCGCGCTTACTGGATGAAACAGCTCGGGGGCGATCTGCCTGACCTTCAGCTTCCGCCGATGCGCACGGACAGCAGCGTTCCGGAGTTTACAGAAGATACGCTGACACGCCGTCTTCCCGAACGGCTGCTGAATAATCTAACGGCGTTTGCCGCATCCCGTTCGATTCATTTGTCTACCGTTATGCTGAGCTGCTATATGGTGCTTTTAAGCAAATATACGGATAAGGAAGATATTGTGACAGGCATGCCTGCAATGGTCAGACCTGAAGAACGCTTTGACGGAGTGGTCGGCCATTTCCTCAACATGCTTCCTATACGGAGCAGAGCCGGACGAAAAGAAACATTTGCTGACTTTGTTCAAAAGGTGCAGGATGCCGTTCTGGACGGACTGGATCACTCCTTTTATCCGTTTCCGAAAATGGTGCGTGATGTGCATGCGAAACCCCTGCAGAACGGTTCGCCTGTTTTCAGCAATGCCTTTTTCTATCAGAACTTTCTGCAGCATTCAAGCTATCAATCGATGCTGGATGAATACAAGGAATTCTCCTGTGAGTTTGTAAAAGACATTCATCAGGAGGGGGAATATGATCTTGTATTTGAAATGTGGGAAGAAGCATCAGGCATGGATCTTACGATTAAATACAGCACCGAATTATTCGACGAAGCAGGGGCGGCCAGACTTTTCAGCCAATTTGTACAGGCCGCTGAAGCTTTGACGGCGAATCCGGATATGCCGCTTGAGAACGTTTCTCTCATGACAAAAAGAGAGGAGCACATGATTCTTAAGACTTGGAATGAGACAAGCAGTGAATATCCGGATGCCTGCTTCCATGAATTATTCGAACGTCAGGCGGCAGAAACGCCGGACGCTTGTGCGGTCGTGTATGAACAGCAAAAGCTGACGTACCGTGAGCTTGATGAAAAAAGCACGAAGCTGGCGCTCTATTTGCAGGCGCACGGTGCAGGCCCTGATGATCTCATCGGCATTTATACAGACCGTTCATTGCATATGGCTGTCGGCCTTCTCGGCATTTTAAAAGCCGGGGGAGCGTATGTGCCGCTTGATCCTTCTTATCCCGCTGACAGATTGGAATATATGATCGCCGACAGCAGGATTTCAATGTGTCTGACGACAGCTGATTTAGAGCACTCCTTGAACTGGGGAGGCGTGCAGACAACTGCCATTGACCGCGATTGGTCTCGTATTGAAAGTACAGCCGCGGAAAGAACGTCGCTGAAGCGGTTAGTGACACCTGACGATCTGGCGTACGTCATTTACACGTCGGGCAGCACGGGCAAACCGAAGGGCGTGATGATTCCGCACCGGGCGCTGACCAATTTCTTAATCTCGATGGCGAATGAACCGGGGCTTACGTCCGAAGACAAACTGCTTGCCGTCACGACATATTGCTTTGATATCGCGGCACTGGAGCTTTACCTCCCTTTAATCAAAGGAGCGGAGTGCAACATCTGTAAGACAGAAGTCACAAAAGACGCACGGAAGCTGAAAGAGCTGATTCAAGAGTACAAACCGACGATCATGCAGGCGACGCCGTTTACGTGGAAAATGCTCTTTCATTCCGGATGGTCAAATGAAGAAAAAGTGAAAATCCTTTGCGGCGGAGAGGCGCTTAGCGAACAATTGAAGCAGCAGTTTCTCGATACGAAAAGTGAGGCTTGGAATATGTTCGGGCCGACAGAGACGACAATCTGGTCCGCGGTGCAGCGTATAACGGAAAATGAGAGCGCGCTTACGATCGGGCGCCCGATCGCCAATACCCGTGTGTATATTATGGATTCCGCTCTCAACCCTGTTTTAGAAGGGGTGCCGGGAGAACTTTGTATTGCGGGAGACGGATTGGCAAGAGGGTATTTCAACAAGCCTGAGCTGACAGATAACGTTTTCGTCAGCCACCGGCTCGAACTGGGATCAAAGCTTTATAAAACAGGCGATATGGCGCGTTTTCTTCCCGGCGGCCGCATTGAATACATGGGACGGATGGACACCCAAGTCAAAATCCGCGGCTACCGGATTGAACCCGGAGATATTGAGAGCCGGCTGAATGCCTATCCGGCCGTACAGGAAAGCGTGGTGGTTGTGAACAATCACTCCGGAAATGAAAAACTTTGCGCATTTTATATCCTGAAAAACGGAGAGCCGCTTCCGTCTGCAAAGGAATTGCGCAATCATTTGAAACAAGCGCTGCCGGCCTATATGACGCCAGCTTCGTTTATCCGTCTTGAAGAGCTGCCGCTCACACCGAACGGAAAAGTTGACCGCAAGCTTCTTGCTGCGCGCGATCTGACGGAAAAGCAGCCGGACACACAAACATTTTCATCATCTCATATCCAGCAGGCGGTGCTGGCGATTTGGCAGGATGTATTGAAAAGCAAAGATATAGAGCTTGATGACCGCTTTTTTGATGCGGGGGGAGATTCGCTTCTTGCCGTGGCTGTCACTGACCGGATGACGCAGGAACTGAATTGTGAATTCAGTGTAACGGAGCTGTTTGAATACGCGACGGTAAAAGACATCAGCCGGTACATCACAGAACAAAAACTGAAAGAAACCGTTTTGGCTCCTGTGCCGCAAAAGAAAGTGAATACAGAAGACCGGGAACACCCAGCGGGAGAAATTCCCGATTATTATGAGGACAGTGTCGCGGTTATCGGTATATCCTGTGAGTTTCCGGGAGCAAAAGATCATTATGAATTTTGGAATAACATCAAAGAAGGCAAAGAAAGCATCACCTTCTTTTCAAAAGAGGAGCTCCGCCGATCCGGTGTTTCTGAAGAACTGGCTGATCATCCCGGCTTCGTTCCGGCTAAATCAGTTTTAGAGGGGAAAGAAATGTTTGATCCCGGTTTCTTCGGCTTTTCACCGAAAGATGCGGAATATATGGACCCTCAGCTGAGAATGCTTTTGCTCCATTCATGGAAGGCAATCGAGGATGCGGGATATATCTCAAAAGAAATTCCGGAAACAAGCGTGTATATGTCTGCAAGCACGAACTCTTACCGCAGCCTGCTGCCGGAGGAGACGACAGCACAGCTGGAAACGCCGGATGGCTACGTATCATGGGTGCTTGCCCAAAGCGGCACGATTCCGACGATGATTTCTCATAAACTCGGGTTGAAAGGGCCGAGCTATTTTGTCCATGCCAACTGCTCATCTTCGTTAATCGGCCTGCATTCGGCTTTTCAAAGCCTGCAGTCCGGCGAAGCCAAGTATGCCCTTGTCGGCGGTGCGACCCTTCATACGGAATCAAGTGCCGGATATGTTCATCAGCCGGGGCTGAATTTTTCAAGCGACGGGCATATTAAAGCGTTTGACGCGGCTGCTGACGGAATGATCGGCGGTGAAGGAGCCGGCGCCGTGCTCTTGAAAAAAGCGTCGGATGCCGTTAAGGACGGCGACCATATTTATGCGCTGCTGCGCGGAATCGGCGTCAATAACGACGGAGCGGATAAGGTCGGATTTTATGCGCCGAGCGTCAAAGGACAGGCTGAGGTCATTCAGAAGGTCATTGATCAGACCGGCATCCATCCTGAAACGATCGCGTACGTCGAAGCTCACGGCACAGGAACAAAACTCGGCGACCCGATCGAACTGTCCGCACTTCAATCGGTGTACGGCCGATATACAGATAAAAAACAATACTGCGGCATCGGTTCAGTCAAAACAAATCTCGGGCATTTGGATACAGCGGCCGGAATGGCGGGCTGCATCAAGGTTGTCATGAGCTTATATCATCAGGAAATCGCGCCGAGCATCAATTACAAAGAGCCGAACCCGAATCTTCATTTAGAAGACTCTCCGTTTTACGTAGCGGGAGAAAAGAAAGAGTTAACCCGTGAGAACAGAGCGCACCGCATGGCTTTAAGCTCTTTCGGTCTTGGCGGAACAAACACACACGCGATTTTTGAACAATATCCGGATGCATCCGAAGCAGCAGACGCTGCCGGTCCGTTCATCATTCCGTTGTCTGCCAGAAAAAAAGATCGTCTGAAGGAGTACGCAAAACAGCTGCTGGCTTTTCTGGAAAGAAAAACGGACGCCGGCCTCGCTGATCTTGCCTACACGTTCCAAGTCGGAAGGGAAGCGATGGAAGAGCGCGCGGCCTTTATCACAAGCGGCACTGCGGAGCTCAAGCGGCAGCTTGCCGATTTTATCAATGATAAGCCGGCTGTAACAGGCTGCTTTAGAGGAGAAAAACAGCAGGCAAAAGATATTGCCTGGCTTTCTGATGATGATGACAGCGCTGAACTCATTGAGAAATGGCTTGCGAAAGGAAAAGGAACGAAGCTCTGTGAAATGTGGAGTAAAGGTGTCGCCATTAATTGGCACAAGCTTTACAAAGACAAGCATCCGAAACGGATCAGCGTGCCGGTCTACCCGTTTGCAAAGGAGCCGTACTGGCCGAAAAAAGCAGAAAAGAAAACATCTGCCGCACACACCGGAGTCTCAGTTTTACACCCGCTTGTGCAGCAAAATACGTCAGATTTGGCCGTTCAGCGGTTCAGCTCACGGTTTACAGGCTCAGAATTTTTCCTGAAGGATCATGTGGTCAGGGAAAAAGCGGTGCTGCCGGGAGCGGCATATTTGGAAATGTCTTATGAAGCGGTAAAACGGGCGCTTGGCGGCTTATTAAAAGACCAAGACAGAATAACGCTCCATCATACCGTCTGGATGAAACCGATCGTCGTTCACGAACAAGAGCGCCAAGTCCATATCGCGCTGTTTCCTGAAGAGGACGGCATCATCTCATATGACATTTACAGCGTAAACGCTGACGATGAAGAAGTGCTGCACAGCCAAGGACGGGCTGAAATCATAAAGGCTGAACGAGAGCCTGAGGCCGACCTTTCTGCCATACAAAACAGATGCACAGCGGACATTCTTGATCCGGCGGCCTTTTATCGGGAAGGCCGGAGCAGGGGGATGTTCCACGGAAAAGCCTTCCAAGGCATTAAGTCCGCTTTTATCGGCGAGAAAGAAGTGCTTTCGGATATACAGCTTCCGGATTCTGTTTCTCATACGAACGGACAATTTACGCTTCATCCGAGCATCATTGATTCGGCTATTCAGACGGCGACGATCTGCATTATGCAGGAGTTTTCCGGACAAAAGCTGATTCTGCCGTTTGCGCTGGAATACCTTGAAGTCATCAAACCATGCACACCGACTATGCGGGCGCATGCACGCTTCAGCGAAGGATATCAAACCGGTGATTCCGTGCAGAAAGCCGACATTGACCTGTTCGACGAAACAGGAGCGCTTTGCGTGAAGGTGAGAGGATTCTCTACGAGAGTGCTTGAAGGCGATGCAGAATCGGCTCAGCGGCCATCAGGCTCGGAAAAGGTCTTGTTTGCACCGGTTTGGAAAGAAGCCGCCGCATCCGAGAAAGCTTCTGTCCATGCTGATGAGCATTTGATCATACTTTGTGAAGATGCCTGCCGTATAAAAGATGAAGCGGCATCCGGCCTGAAAGACGCCGAGCTGCTGATTGCAGAAGGTGAGGGAGAAACAGCCGCTGAACGCTTCCAAGGCTACGCGCAGACAATCGCCGAACACATCCGTCGGATCATCAGCGAAAAAAGGCAGGGCCGCATTCTGATTCAGACTGTTATTTCAGCAGACGGCAGCCAGCAATTGTTTGCGGGGTTAACAGGTTTGTTAAAAACAGCCGAGCTGGAATACGGAAAACTTGACTGTCAGCTCATCGAGATGGAATCAATCGGCGAAATGCCGGCTGCCGCTCAAAAACTGAAAAACGACAGCCATCGGCCGCATGATAAACATATCCGTTATACAGGAGAAAAACGGTATGTGAAGGCTTGGGAAGAAATGCATCCTGCAGGTGGCGGCGCCGTCTGGAAGGACGAAGGCGTATATCTGATTACCGGAGGCGCAGGAAGCCTGGGGTTGATGTTCGCAAAAGAAATCGCAGGTCGCGTAAAACACCCGAAAATCATTCTGACCGGCCGCTCAAATCTGGCAGAAGCCAAACAGCGTGAGCTTGCTATGCTTCAAGACTCAGGCGCAAATGTCGTCTACAAAAAGCTGAATGCGGCAGACCGGCGGGAAAATGAAGCGCTGATAAGAGAGATTACGGCGGAATTCGGGGAGCTTAACGGAATTATTCACGCAGCGGGCGTGATACAAGACCGTTTCCTGCTGCAAAAAACGAAGGAAGAGTTCAGGGAAGTGCTTGATCCGAAAGTGATCGGCACCGCTTATTTAGATGAAGCCAGCAAAGACTGCAATCTTGACTTTTTCGTATTGTTCTCCAGTGTTTCCGGCGTTCTCGGCAATGTCGGGCAGGCTGATTATGCCGCCGGCAACGCGTTTATGGATGCATACGCCGCTTACAGGCAATCCCTTACGGAGAATGGTCTGCGGCACGGAAAAACGATCGCCTTTAACTGGACGCTGTGGAAAGATGGCGGTATGCAGGCGGGAGACGAGACGGAGAGAATGATGAAAAAAGCTTTCGGCATGGTTCCGCTTCAAAAGGCGTCAGGCCTGGCTGCATTTTATGAAGGAATGGCTCAGGAAAAGCCGCAGCTTTTAGCAGCTGAAGGACACGCAGCAAAATTAAAACAGTCGTTCCTGTCCGTTTCTGAAACTGAAAAGCCGCAGGTGGAGAAAATAGAGCCTGTATCCGCCGTTTCGGGAGACAAATGGCACGGTGCGCTTATCAGATTGGTCAGTTCAATTTTAAAAGTCGGCCAAGACGAGATTGATATTGATACGGAACTGAGTGAATACGGTTTTGATTCCGTATCCTTTACCGTCTTTACGAATCAATTAAATGAAGCGTATCAGCTGGAGCTGGCACCGACGATCTTCTTCGAGCACGGGACGATCCGCAGTTTAGCAGAGTATTTGTTGGATGAAACAGAGAGAGGTCTTCCTTTTCAGCCGGAAGAAAAACACGATGCAGAAGAATCTCTTCAAGCGCTTCACACCGCTTTGACAGCCATAGTAAGCGGCATTTTAAAAGTTGACCGTGAGGACATTGATACAGATACGGAACTGAGTGAATACGGTTTTGATTCCGTATCCTTTACTGTCTTTACGAATCAATTAAATGAAGCGTATCAGCTGGAGCTGGCGCCGACGATTTTCTTTGAGTACGGAACGATCAGTAATCTCGCCGGATATTTGGCAAAAGAACATCCGGGCCGTTTCGGCGAAAAGAAGAAGGAGTCTCCGAAAAAAGAGCAGCCAAAAGCCCAAAAACCGAAAATGCAGCGGAAAAAGCGCTTCGCAACGGTAATGAACGCTAGGGCAGCGGCACAAGAGCCGCGCCGCTTGGACCCGGTTGCCATTGTCGGAATCAGCGGCCGATTCCCGGGCGCGAAGGATATAGAGGAATTTTGGCGCAATCTGAAAGAAGGAAAAGATTCTATCACAACCATTCCGAAAGAACGCTGGGATTGGCAAGCGTTTGATGGCGACCCGAACCTTGAAAGGAACAAAACGAATATTAAGTGGGGCGGCTTTATCGACGGAATAGCTGAATTTGATCCGCTGTTCTTTGGGATTTCACCGCGGGAAGCCCAATATTTAGATCCGCAGCAGCGGCTGTTATTGACTTATGCATGGCGGGCGATAGAAGATGCGGGCTGTAAGCCGGAAAGCCTTTCCGGCACAAATACGGGTGTCTTTATCGGCACCGGAAATACCGGTTATAAAGATTTGTTCACAAGGGCAGGTCTTGCGCCGGAAGGACATGCGGCGACAGGCAGCATGATTCCTTCCATCGGTCCGAACCGTTTAAGCTATTTGTTAAATCTTCACGGGCCGAGCGAGCCGGTTGAAACGGCATGTTCAAGCTCGCTTGTTGCGATTCACCGGGCGGTATCCGCTATAGAAAACGGAGAATGCGACATGGCGATCGCCGGGGGAATCAACACGATTCTGACGGAAGAAGCGCATATCAGCTACAGCAAAGCAGGCATGCTCAGCAAAGACGGAAAATGCAAAACCTTCTCCAAAGATGCCAACGGGTATGTCAGAGGAGAAGGCGCGGGAATTCTGATGCTGAAGAAACTGACAGATGCAGAACGTGACGGCAATCCGATTTACGGCGTGATCCGCGGTACGGCTGAAAACCACGGCGGCCGGGCGAATACGTTAACCTCGCCGAATCCGAAACTGCAGGCTGATTTATTGGTGAAAGCATATCGGAAAGCGGGAGTGGACCCGAGCACCGTCACGTATATTGAAGCGCACGGTACAGGAACGGAATTGGGCGACCCGATTGAAATAAACGGTTTGAAAGCGGCGTTTCACGAGCTGGCGAAAACAAATCAAGAGCCTGAAGTCTCCGATCACCGCTGCGGCATCGGTTCGGTCAAGAGCAATATCGGCCATTTAGAGCTTGCCGCGGGAGTATCAGGCGTCATGAAAGTGCTTTTGCAAATGAAGCACAAAACGCTGGTGAAAAGCCTGCATTGCGAGATGATCAATCCGTACATTCAGCTCGATGACAGTCCTTTCTACATCGTGCGGGAAAATCAGGAATGGACGGCAGCGAAAGATAGAAACGGAAATGCCATTCCGCGCCGGGCCGGGGTCAGCTCATTTGGCATCGGCGGGGTCAACGCTCATATCGTCATTGAAGAGTATGTCCCGAAAGCAGCCGCGCAGCCTGAGCACAGCCCGGAAAATCCGGCAATCATCCTTTTGTCCGCCAAATCAAAAGACAAACTGTTTGAACAGGCGCAGCAGCTGCAAAAAGCGATCCGTCAAACGCCGTATACAGATCAAGACTTGGCGGGCGTCGCTTATACGCTGCAAACCGGAAGGGACGAAATGGAAGAGCGCCTGGCCATTCTTGCAGCGACGATGGCGGAATTGGAAACAAAGCTGGAAGCATTTACGAAAAATGAGAAAAACATCGCCGGGCTGTATACCGGCCAGTCTCACCGCAATAAAGATACGTTTGCCTTGTTCACGGCAGATGAAGATATGGACATCGTCATTGACGCCTGGATTAAAAAAGGAAAATTCGCCAAGCTGGCAGAGGTATGGGTGAAAGGCGGCGTGTTGAATTGGAACCGGCTGTATGAAAAGGGTACGCCGCGTTTACTCAGTCTTCCGTCTTATCCGTTCGCAAAAGACACGTATTGGGTGCCTGAGAATCCTGACAAAAATAAGGTCCATACAGAGGAACGGATGAAACGTATTCTGACAAAACAATGGGAACCGAGCCCGCTCGAACTGCGTGAACCGTGCCCACGTTCCGTTGCGATTTTGACAGGCGGGGACACGATCAATCTCGCAGAAGAGATCGCAGCGCATATGCCGAATCACCGTATTATCACAACATCAGACCTTACCGGTGAATATGACTGGCAGGCGTTTGGCGGAGTCATCGACCTTCTCGGCGCAGCGAAAGAAGAAGCTTCTGGAGATATGCCCGGTATCAAATGGCTTCAGCAATTGATTGAGCATGGGCATAAAGAAGGGATAACACTGCTTTGTGTCACGAAAGACCTTGAGTCAATGGGGAAAAAGGCCAATCAAATAACGGGAGCAAAACGGGCCGGGCTGTACAGAATGCTGGCATGCGAGTACAGTCATCTGTCTTCAAGGCATCTCGACCTTGAAGGAGCGCTTTCGGATGACAAACTGGCGAAGCAGATTGCCGATGAGTTTCATGCCCGTACTGATGACGCGGAAGTTTGCCGGAGGGACGGCTTGCGCTACCGCGCCGTATTGAGCGGATCAGAAAATATGAATACGAAAGGCGAGAGAATTGATTTTCCGGACCACCATGTGCTTCTGATCACCGGAGGGACGAGAGGGATCGGCCTTTTATGCGCACGCCATTTTGCCGAACATTACGGAGTGAAAAAACTGGTGCTTACAGGCCGTGAGACCCTTCCGCCGCGAAGTGAGTGGACGGGCGGACTGAATGGGGTGACGGCTTCTGTAAAAGCGAAAATTGAAGCTGTTCTCGACTTGGAGTCCAAAGGTGTACAAGTGAAGGTATTGTCAGTCCCGTTAGCTGATGAAGCCGGGCTGAGACAGGAATTGAGTCAGATCAAACAGACGCTCGGACCTATCGGCGGCGTGATTCACTGCGCGGGTGTGACCGATAAAGAGACGCTCGCATTCATCAGAAAAACCGATGAAGACATACAGCGCGTGCTCGAGCCGAAAGTAGACGGGCTTCAGGCGTTATACAGTGTGCTCAGCGAAGAGCCGCTGAAGTTTTTCGTCTTGTTCTCTTCCGTGTCAGCTGCGATACCGGCGCTTTCGGCAGGACAGGCCGACTATGCCATGGCCAATGCGTATATGGACTATTTTGCAGACTCATACAAAGAGCAGCTGCCGATCGTGAGCATTCAGTGGCCGAACTGGAAAGAAACCGGAATGGGCGAAGTAACGAACAAAGCTTATAAAGAGAGCGGGCTATACAGCATCACGAATGCAGAAGGATTACAGCTCCTTGACGGCATACTTCTTGAATCAGCAAGGGGCCCGGTGCTGCCGGCCGTTCTGAATCCTAAGCTGTGGAAGCCGGAGCGATTCCTGCGGCGGAGCAGGCAGGATCAGCCAATGAGTCCGGCTATGGTAAAACCGGCGGAAAAAGCCGCTTATACTGCCGCAGACAACGCTCAATTAACAAGGAAAACAGAAGAATGGCTGAAAGAGCTATTTTCTGAAGAGCTGCGGATTGACCAGGATCAGCTTGAGACAGACGTATTATTCCAAGATTACGGAGTGGACTCCATTATCCTTGCTCAGCTTCTGCAGCGGATCAATCGGAATCTCTCGGCATCGCTTGACCCGTCCATTCTGTATGAATATCCGACGATTCAATCTTTCGCAAAATGGCTTCTCGAAGGATATACAGAAGTTTTGTCAGAACGGTTTGATTTGGCGGCTGAGCCTGTTATGAAGAAGCCGGCTGAGCCGGTAATTGTAACACAAGCCGTTAAGGTGCAAGAAGAGGCGGCCGAAAAACAGATTCACCGGGAAGATATCGCGGTCGTCGGCATGTCCTGCCGGTTTCCGGGGGCGGCTTCCTTAGAGGCGTACTGGTCGCTTTTGGCTGAAGGCCGTTCGGCTATCGGTCCTGTTCCGGCTGAGCGATGGGGGGTGAAGACGCCTTATTACGCGGGAATGCTTGATGGAATTCATCAATTTGATCCGGACTTCTTTTTACTGGCTGAAGAAGATGTAAAGGCAATGGACCCTCAAGCTTTGGCCGCTCTGGAAGAATGTCTTAACCTGTGGTATCACGCGGGCTATACGCCGGATGAGATAAAGGGAGAAGCAATAGGTGTGTACCTCGGGGGACGCAGCCGTCACAGACCGGGTGAAGAGAAACTGCTGGATGCGAAAAACCCGATCGTCGCGCTGGGCCAGAATTATTTGGCCGCCAATCTCTCTCAATATTTTGATATGCGCGGCCCGAGTGTTGTCCTCGATACGGCTTGTTCTTCTGCTTTAGTCGGAATGAATATGGCCGTGCAGGCTCTTGTAACAGGAGAAATAAAAGCGGCCGTCGTCGGCGGTGTGAGCCTGTTTGAATCAGAAGAAACCCATAAATTATTTGAACAGCGCGGCATATTAAGTAAAGCGCAGTCGTTCCATGTATTTGACGAACGCGCCGATGGAGTCGTGCTGGGCGAGGGTGTCGGAATGGTTCTTTTAAAAACCGTGTCTCAGGCCATTGCAGACGGAGATTCTATTTATGCCGTAGTGAAGGCGGCATCCGTCAATAATGACGGAAGAACGGCAGGCCCGGCTACGCCGAGTCTGGAAGCGCAAAAATCCGTCATGAAGACGGCTCTTGAAAAAAGCGGAAAACAGCCGGAAGACATTACTCATATTGAAGCGAACGGTTCAGGCACGGTCGTGACGGATCTGTTAGAACTGAAGGCCATTCAATCCGTCTACCGTTCAAAAGACGCCGGCCCGCTCGGAATCGGATCTGTGAAACCGAACATCGGGCACCCGCTTTGCGCGGAAGGAATTGCAAGTTTCATAAAGGTTGTTCTCATGCTGAAAGAAAAGAGCTTTATCCCGTTTTTATCAGGTGAGCATGAAAACACACATTTTGATAGAGAAAAGGCCAATATTCAGTTCAGCCGCACTCTGGCAGACTGGCCGTCACCAATGCCGGCGGCAGGAATTAACTGCTTTGCCGACGGCGGAACAAATGCCCACGTCATTGTGGAAGCGTGGCAGGGAGACGAAGGGCGCCGAATCAAGCGCCACCCTTTAACACCGCCTGCATTAAATAAGCGGCTGATTTCGCCGGACAGCAAAGAAGAAACGAACGAAAAAGCTGCGGCAAACATCTGGGATACCTATGAAGTGGAGGTTTAACGTGAAGAACTTCAATAAGCAAATCACTTTATCGCTGAAAAATCCGTTTATTTTACATCATGACGTTTACGGACAAAAAGTCCTTCCGGGATTGGCTTATATTGATATGTTTTATCAGATTTTTAAAGAGCGCGGCTATTCATACGACGGGCTACAGCTGCGCCATTTATCCATATATCAGCCGCTTATCGCGAAAGAAGACAGCGCCGTCAAGCTTACGGTTGAATGTACAAAGGTAAAAGAAGGGCGCTGGAAACTTACCGCAAAAGGGGCTGAGGTCAGCGGCGGACGAGTCCAGCCGGAAGAACGTATTTACGTCAAAGCGGAAATGCACGAGACGGCACCCGCAGTTTTCAGTGACACGCTTGATCTTGACTCTGTCAAACGCGAGGCGGAACGCACCATCGATTTAAATGAGCTGTATGCCCAATGCAGAAGCCAGGAATTGGTTCACAGCGGATATATGAAAGCGGAAGGAGAAGTGTTTGAGGAGCGGGACGGCGTCACCTTTGATGTATCGCTCGGAAAAGACGCGATGGGACAGGCCGAAGGGTTTTTGTTCCATCCGACTCTTCTTGACGGAAGCGGCGTCGGCGCAAACCTATTGATCTCCTCGCTGTTAAATGGGGAAAAGAGGCTGTTTCTGCCTCTTTTCTACGAATCTTTTACAGCTTCCGAACCTTTGCAGGCCGGCTGCATCACGAGAATCAAACGTTCGTCGCTTCGGCAGGAAAAAGAGCTCATTTACATTACACTGGAGTTTTTTAACACATCCGGCCGAAAAGTAGCCGAGCTGAAAGATTTCACAAGCAAGCTCGTGCGGGATGCCGAGCTGATCAATACAGACCGAAAGACTGCTGAGAAGTCTCCTGAAAAATCCGGTTTACCGGAAGTTGCGGCATCGCTTGAAGGCGGACACCCGCATGAGGAAGCAGAACGGTATGTCATGAATCTGATGGCTGAAAAAATCGGCAAGCCGCTTGAACAGATTGATTCTCAAGTCGGCTACTATGAAATGGGGCTGACATCGTCCGGACTGCTTGACGTCGTCGAAACGATCAGCGAAAAAATCGGCGAAACCCTTTCTCCGACTTTGCTGTTTGAATATACGACGGCATCAGAGCTGGCGGCTTTCCTGACAGAGCAGTACGGAAGCCATTTCAGCGCGTCTCCTGCAAAAATAGAGAAGCAGGTTGAGAAGCAAACAGAAAGAAGACGGAAAAGCAGTGTTCCGCAAGATGAAGATATCGCGATTATCGGCATGGCCGGCCGCTATCCGCAGGCCGAAAATATTCATGAATTCTGGGAAAACCTGAAAGAAGGAAAAAACTGTGTCACCGAAATTCCGGAGTCTCGCTGGGACTGGCGCCGGTTTGAAAATGTAAAGTCGCCTTCCGGAAAGAGCATTTCAAAATGGGGCGGATTCATTGATGATCCGGATTGCTTTGATCCCCAATTTTTCCGGATTACGCCGCGGGAAGCTGAAACAATGGACCCTCAGGAACGGCTGTTTTTACAAACATGCTGGGAAACGATTGAGGATGCCGGATATACGCCGAAGTCGCTCGCAGAGGCGCGCGGACGGAATAAGAGACAGCGCGTCGGCGTCTTCGCAGGGGTGATGCATAAGGATTATACGTTGGTCGGGGCGGAAGCTTCTTCTGAAGATCATGTATTCCCGCTTTCTCTTAATTATGCGCAAATCGCAAACAGAGTTTCATATTTTTGCAATTTTCACGGGCCGAGCATGGCGGTCGATACGGTCTGTTCATCTTCGCTGACTGCGGTTCACCTTGCTGCGGAAAGCATTCGGCGCGGGGAATGTGAATCGGCGGTTGCCGGAGGGGTCAACTTGTCGCTGCATCCGAATAAATATCTGACATACGGTTTATGGGACATGTTTTCAACAGACGGGGTTTGTCATACATTCGGGAAAGACGGAGACGGCTATGTACCGGCTGAAGGAATCGGTGCCGTTTTATTAAAACCGCTGCGAGAGGCGGTAAAAGACGGAGACCGGATTTATGCGGTGATAAAGGGCAGTGCCGTCAACCACGTGGGGACGGTGAGCGGAATTTCCGTGCCGAGTCCTGTCGCGCAGGCCGATTTGATTGAAGAATGCCTGGACAAAGCGGGCATCGATCCGCGCACGGTCAGTTATATTGAGGCGCACGGGACGGGAACTTCTCTCGGCGATCCGATTGAGGTTCAAGGCCTTGTCAAGGCGTTCCGCCAGTACACACAGGACAAACAGTTCTGTTCGATCGGATCAGTGAAGTCCAACATCGGCCATGCGGAATCGGCGGCGGGCATCAGCGGCTTAAGCAAAGTTGCCCTGCAGCTTCACCATAAAACTTTGGTGCCGTCTCTTCATTCCGAGGAGCTGAATCCGTATTTAGATTTTGAACAATCACCGTTTTACGTCCAACATCATACCGAAGCATGGCAGCAGCCATCAGTGACGGAAAACGGAAACGAGACCGTATATCCCCGGCGTGCGGGCATCAGTTCTTTCGGGGCGACAGGTTCAAACGTGCATCTCATTCTGGAGGAATTTATCCCTGAAGAATCACAGAGAACAGCGTATGAACCGGCAGAAGAACAGACTTTCATTTTCCCGGTTTCCGCCCGGAATGAAGAACGGCTAAAAGAGTATGTTGCGAAGCTGTCTTCATTTATTTATCCCGGCCTGCCGCTTGAGGATGCGGCGTATACACTTCAGATCGGCCGTGAACAGATGGAGGAGCGGGTTGCGTTCACCGCTCAGAATATGACACAGCTCAAAGAGCGGCTGGAAGGCTTTCTGGCGGGTAAAACGGTCAGCGGATGCTGGCGGAACCGAGCCGATAAAAGCAATCAGGCAGAGCTTGCTCCGGACTTGATACATAAATGGCTTTCTTCCGGGAGTCTGGAGATGATTGCCGAAAAGTGGACCGGCGGAGGAACGATGGATTGGAATCTCTTGTACGGTGAAAACAAACCGAATCGGATCAGCCTGCCGACATATCCGTTTGAAAAAATCCGGTATTGGGTGCCGAAGGCGGAGAAAAGAGAATCGCTGCCGCAAAAAAGGGCAGGCATGCTGCATCCGCTCCTTCATGAAAATGTATCAAACATGTCAGGTGTTCGTTTCCGGTCCTCTTTTAGCGGCGGAGAATTTTTCCTGAAAGATCACGTCGTCAAAAACGAGCGGACGTTACCGGGCGCGGCTTATCTGGAAATGGTCCGGGCGGCCGTTGAACACGCGGCAGAAACGAAGGAAGAAGGAACAGTCCGTCTGAAAAACGTCGTATGGATACGTCCGTTTACAGCGGCGGATGAATCCGCAGAACTGTATCTCCGTCTTTATGATGAAGAAAATGGGGAGATGGGCTTCACGGTTTACGGTGAATCGGCTTCCTCGGAACAAGAGCCCGTTCTCTATGCGCAAGGAAGCGCGGCGTTTGTCCGAGGGGGCGAACCGGCCAAAATCGAGATTGACAAATTAAGAGAGTCACGCCGTCTGATCACACCTGACGCTTGCTATCAGGCATACAAACAGATGGGGATTGAATACGGGGATGCTCACAAAGCGGTCACGGAAATCTATGCAAAAGACAGCAAAGTGCTCGCGAAGCTCTCACTCCCGTCATCTATTTCTCATACAAAAGATCAGTTTGTCCTCCATCCGAGCCTTTTGGATGCGGCTTTCCACGCGACAATCGGGTTAATGCTTGACAGAGACGGGACTGACATAAGGCCGATGCTGCCGTTTGCTCTCGAACAGATTGATGTGTTGAAAAGCTGTAAAAGCGATATGTGGGTTTCCATTGCGTACAGCGGCGAAAGCAAGCCAGAAGATGCCGTGCAGAAGCTGGATATTGATGTATGTGACGAACAAGGCAATGTATGTGTGAAAATGACTGGTTATTCCGCACGGGAAATTGAAACGGATAAAACAGATACACTATTTTTTGAACACGTATGGGAAGAGAAGGCCGCTGTACATGAAAAAGCGCCGACTCATTTCAAAGCCCGTCACGTGATGATATCAGACCGGTTTACGGATCAAATGAACAGCATACAGACAGACTTCAGCTGTCACGTGCTCCGTGATCAGCATAAGAGTGAAGACGAACGGTTTGAAGCTTGTGCGCTTCAGGCGTTCGAAGAAGTGAAGAAAATTCTCGCTTCAAATTCCGGCGGGCGCGAGCTCATTCAGATTGTCGTGCCTCAAGAAGCGGATACGCAGCTCCTTTGCGGCTTAACGGGGCTTTTGAAAACAGCGGCGCTTGAAAACCCGAACCTGACCGGCCAGCTGATTGAATTGGAGCCGGACGTCAAGGCAGACACGCTGTCCCGATATGTAAAAGAATGCAGCGCTCATCCTGATGACAAACATATTCGCTATGAAAACGGCAAGCGCTATACGGCACAATGGCAGGAAACAGGGCTTGAACAGTTCGGCGCCGAAAAGCCGTGGAAGGATAAAGGTGTTTATCTGATCACAGGCGGCGCGGGCGGACTCGGATTTTTATTCGCCAAAGAAATCGCCCGGCATGCAAAAGACGCCGTGCTTATTTTAACGGGGCGTTCTCTGTTGGATAACCGTAAAAAAGACCAGCTTCAAGAACTGTCCGATCTCGGCGCGGAAGCCGTGTACAAACAAACGGACATAACGGAAAAACAAGAAGTTCAATCGCTCACAGCGGACATCTGCCGGCAGTACGGCGGATTAAACGGTATCATACACAGCGCGGGAACGATAAAAGACAACTATATTCTGAAAAAGCACAAAGGTGAAATCCGTGATGTGCTGGCGCCGAAAGTCTCCGGACTGGTTCATCTTGATGAAGCGGCAAAGGACATTGAGCTTGATTTTCTGATTCTTTTCTCTTCCGGAGCCGGAAGCGCCGGAAGCGCGGGCCAGGCTGATTATGCGATGGCCAATGCGTTTATGAACGCCTTCAGTGAAAAAAGAAACCGTAAAAAAGCCCGAAATGAACGCTATGGACACACCCTTTCAATCTGCTGGCCGCTTTGGAAAGACGGCGGCATGACGGTTGACGCTGAAACGGAAGCGATGCTGACAAAAGAAAGCGGCATGGTCCCTATGAAAACAGAAAACGGCATCCATGCTTTGTACCGCGGGTGGGCGGCAAACACATCCCAAATCATGGTGACGGAAGGCTACGCCGCAAAAATCCGGGCGTTTCTGAAAAAATCAGCGGATGATCAGCCGGATAAGGGCAGCGAAACGGAAGAACCGGCAGGTCTTACGGCAGGCGGAGAGAACATGCTTGCAGAAAAAACGGAGCATTTCTTGAAACATGTGCTTTCGGAAGTAACCAAACTTCCTGTCGGCAAAATTGACGCCAAGGCGCCTATGGAAGATTACGGAATTGATTCGATTATGATTATGCATTTGACGGGCCGGCTGGAAAAGAGCTTCGGTTCATTGTCAAAAACATTGTTTTTCGAATATCAGAATATCGAATCGCTGGCGCAGTATTTTATGAAAGCACACCGGGACACGCTGCTGGAAGTGACCGGGCTGAAAACAGAAGAAACCTCTGCAGCCAAACCGCTGTCTGAGAAAGCCGAAATAAAGCCCGTTTCCAAACGGAATGAAGGCAAAAAAGGCTTTGCGCAAGTCCGCACAGACACGCGGAAAAATCCAGTGACGGAGCGTGAAGATATCGCGATTATCGGTATATCAGGACGATATCCGCAAGCCGAAAATCTTCAGGAATTTTGGAAGAACTTGAGTGAAGGCACTGACTGCATAACTGAAATTCCAAACGATCGCTGGGATCACAGTCTTTATTACGACGCTGATAAAGATAAAGAAGGCAAGACGTACGGAAAATGGGGAGGATTTTTGAAAGACGTGGACAAATTTGATCCGCAATTCTTCTCTATTTCGCCTCGGGATGCAAAATTGATGGACCCGCAGGAGCGGTTATTCCTGCAATGTGTCTACGAAACGATGGAAGATGCCGGTTACACGCGCAAAAAGCTCACGGAAAAATCGGGTGATTTGCTTGGCGCCAATGTCGGTGTTTACGTAGGCGTCATGTATGAGGAATATCAGCTTTACGGAGCCGAAGAACAGGCGCGCGGAAAATCGCTTGCGCTGACCGGAAATCCGTCATCAATTGCGAACAGGGCTTCCTATGTATTCGGTTTTAACGGTCCGAGCATGGCGCTGGATACGATGTGCTCTTCTTCTTTAACAGCCATTCATCTGGCATGCCAAAGCTTGCGGAACGGGGAATGCGAGACAGCATTTGCCGGGGGCGTCAATGTATCTGTTCATCCGAATAAATATTTGATGCTCGGCCAGAACAGATTTTTATCAAGCAAAGGCAGATGTGAAAGTTTCGGTGAAGGCGGGGACGGTTATGTGCCCGGTGAAGGAGTGGGAGCGGTACTCCTTAAGCCGCTTTCTAAAGCGAAAGCGGACGGTGATCATATTTACGGCCTGATCAAAGGAACGGCCGTAAACCATGATGGAAAAACAAACGGGTATTCCGTACCGAATCCGAACGCCCAAGCCGCGGTGATCAAACAGGCGTTAAAAGACGCGGGAACCGATCCGAGGGCGGTCAGCTACATCGAAGCCCACGGCACCGGGACTTCACTCGGTGATCCGATTGAAATCACGGGTCTGACAAAAGCCTTTTCAGAACAAACACAAGATAAACAGTTTTGTGCCATCGGCTCAGCAAAATCCAATATCGGTCACTGTGAAAGCGCGGCGGGCATCGCGGGTCTGACGAAGGTGCTCCTGCAAATGAAACATAAGAAACTCGCACCGTCACTGCATTCCCGGACGCTTAACCCGAATATTGATTTTCTCGCTACGCCGTTCAAAGTGCAGCAGACGCTTGAAGAGTGGAAAAGACCGGTCATAAATGAAAACGGAATAAATAAAGAACTGCCGAGAACCGCGGGGCTTTCCTCATTCGGAGCCGGGGGCGTCAACGCTCATATCGTCATCGAAGAATATACCGCTGATGAGGATAAGGAGACGGCTTTTGCCGCACCTCATCCGTCGATGATCGTCCTTTCCGCGAAAAATGAACAACGGCTTCAAAAACGGGCGGAACGTCTTCTTGATGCGCTGCGGAGCGGGCGTTACCGGGAAGCGGATCTGAGCCGGATCGCATATACGCTTCAAATCGGACGTGAACCGATGGAAGAGCGTCTCGGAATGATTGTCAGCAATTTGCGCGAGCTTGAAGAAAAGCTTGACGAATTTACGGGCGGCAAGGAGTCAATTGACCGGCTCTACCGCGGACAAGTCAAACAGAATAAAGACACGATGGCGCTGTTTGCGGCTGATGAGGACATGGAAAAAACCATTGAGGCATGGCTTGAAAAAGGCAAAGCCGCAAAGGTATTAGAGCTTTGGGTGAAGGGCCTTCCGCTGAATTGGGATAAGCTGTATCAAATGGGCAGACCGCAAAAAATCAGTCTCCCGGCCTACCCGTTTGCAAAAGACCGTTATTGGATCGACACATCAGCTGATGCAGCTGTCAAAAGACCGGCCGAAACACAGTCTGCGCCGATCGCACCGGCGGCCGTCCCGGAACCGGTCATTGAAGTAGCAACTCTTCACGAGGAGACTGCCAAAGAAAAACCGTCAAACATTTCATTGCAGCCTTTGAGCGGCGCGAAACCGAAAAGAACCGTACAGTCTGCTTCCCGTCCGGCGGTATCCGCTGAAAAAGTAAGTGCCGAATTAACGGAAAGGTTGGCGGACGTTTTATATATGGATGCCGACGATATCGACGCAGATGACACATTTATTGATATCGGCATGGATTCAATCACAGGTCTTGAATGGATAAAGGCCGTTAATAAAGCGTACGGCACGTCCCTTACGGTGACGAAAGTATATGATTATCCGACAATCCGCCAGTTTGCGGCCTTCTTGCAAAAAGAACTCGGGACAGAACCGATCCTTGAGGAAGCAGCCGAACCGCAGAAAACAGAGGCCGTAAAAAAACCGTCAAACATACTGCTGCAGCCTTTAAACGCTCATAAGCAGCATGTGATACAAGCAGAAGCGGATATTCTGGAGGCGATGTCTGAAACGGCAGCTTCCGCCGAACCGGAAGAACCGATTGAAGCGGTGCATGACGAGTTATCAAAAGCACTGGCTGATGTATTGTACATGGAGCGGCATGAAGTGGATATTGATGAGGCCTTTATTGACCTCGGTATGGATTCGATTACCGGTCTTGAATGGATAAAGGCCGTCAATAAACGGTACGGCACGGACTGTAACGTAACGAAAGTGTATGATTATCCGACAATCCGTCAATTTGCCGATTTTCTGCGTACGCAGCCGTCCGTCCGCGGCAGAAAAAAACAGGCGGTTCCCGTACGTCCAAAGCCGCTTACACAGCAAGCCGCCCCGCAGGAGAAAACACCTGCCGAGCCGGAGAGATTAACGGTTCAAAAGGAACCTGAACCGGTGCAGGCCAAACGGGAGCCTAAAGACGAGATAGCGGACGCGATAGCCATCGTCGGCATGTCGGGCAAGTACCCGGATGCGCCGGACCTAAAGGCATATTGGGACAACTTAGCCCATGCGAAAAACGCTATCCGCGACATCCCGCTTTCCCGCTGGGATGTAAACAAATACTATGATCCGGCCTTAAACAAGAAGGGCAAAGTATACTGCAGATCAATCGGTATGCTTGACGGCATTGAAGAGTTTGATCCGCTGTTCTTTAATATTTCTCCGTCTGAAGCGGAACTTATGGACCCGCAGCACCGGATATTTTTACAGGAAGGTTTTAAAGCCTTTGAAGATGCGGGTTACAGCTCAAAAGAATTAAACGGA
Organism: Bacillus sp. R45; assembly: GCF_021729365.1. Lineage (NCBI taxonomy): Bacteria > Bacillati > Bacillota > Bacilli > Caryophanales > Bacillaceae > Bacillus > Bacillus sp. R45. The sequence continues at coordinate 1,708,503 of NZ_CP091421.1, forward strand.
AAAAATTGCGGCGTTTATTTGGGGATTATGAACAATGAATACGGAATGATGTTAAACAAACATCAGACAGGAGGAAGCGCGACGGGCAACAGTTTCAGCATCGCGGCGGCCCGCCTGCCTTATTATCTCAATTTGAAAGGGCCGGCCATTCCGATCGATACGGCATGCTCTTCATCTCTCGTCGGGACTCATTTGGCGCGTCAGGCGCTGTTGAATCATGAAATTGACATGGCCCTTGTCGGCGGCGTCACCTTGTATTTAACGCCTGAATCATACATCAGCATGTGTGAAGCCGGAATGCTGTCTCCTGACGGCCAATGTAAAGCATTTGATAACAGTGCGAACGGATTTGTGCCTGGCGAAGGCGCGGGGGCGCTCGTTTTGAAGAGGCTGAAAGATGCGGAAGCCGATCAAGACCATATTTACGGAGTCATTATCGGATCTGGAATTAACCAAGACGGAAAAACCAACGGCATTACCGCACCAAGCGCGAAAAGCCAAATGGATTTAGAGCGTCAAGTGTATGAAGCGCACAACATCCACCCTGAGAGCATCACCTATGCGGAAATGCACGGCACCGGCACAAAGCAGGGGGATCCGATTGAATTAGAAGCCTTATCTTCTGTATTCAAGGAAAAAACGGACCGCAAACAATTTTGCGCCATCGGTTCGGTAAAATCGAATATCGGGCATACGTCGGCGGCGGCAGGTGTAGCAAGCGTCCAGAAGGTTCTGCTGTCGATGAAGCACCAGCAGCTTGTGCCGACCCTTCATTTCAGCACGCCGAATGAACATTTTGATTTCGATGACTCGCCTTTATTTGTCAATACCGAACTTAAACCTTGGGAAACAGGCGGAGCACCGCGGCGGGCCTGCGTCAGCTCATTCGGCTACAGCGGCACAAACGCTCATCTCGTTATCGAAGAGTATCAGCCGAAAGACCGGGGAAGCCGCAAGTCTGATGAGACAAACATTTTTGTGCTGTCGGCGAAAAAAGCGCCGCAGGTAAAAACCTATGCTGAGTCTGTGATCGAATTTGCAAAAGCCAATCAGAATATCAATCTTTCGGATATGGCATACACGCTTCAGACCGGGCGTGATGCGATGGATTACCGTCTTGCGGTTACAGCCGGTTCGAGAGAAGAACTGATCAGCCGTTTAACCGATTTTGTAAACGGAAATACGGGTGAAGGGATATATGAAGCCCACATCAAAACGGCAAAAAAAGAAATCAAAGCATTTGAAACGGACGATGATCTGAAGCAGCTTGTCAGGTCGTGGTTCGATAAGAAAAAATACGTCAAAATAGCGGAATTGTGGGCCAAAGGGCTTCAGATGGCCTGGGACAGACTCTATCAAGGCGAAAAACCCCGCAGAATCAGTCTGCCGGCTTACCCGTTTGCGAAGGAGCCGTACTGGCTGCCTGAACCAAAAGCCGTACCGCAGGAAACAGAAGACCGGCGCGAGGCTGTGCTTTTAGAAAAGCAATGGGTTCCGTGTGAGATCGATTCGGCCGGTGAGAAAAGCGGCAGGACGGTCATGATTCTGGCTGATGCAAGAACAGCGGAACTTGCCGAAGAGACTGCGAAGCATTTCGCTGACTCGTTCATTCTCCCGGCCGCTGACGCTGACACTGCAGCTAGCGATTGGAATCACATAGATGGCGTAATCGATCTGACGGGATGCGGAGACGAAGACCCTTCACTGGAAGGGATCAGCCGGCTCCAGACTCTGATTGATACAAGCCGCCGGCAAGCGCGGCCGCTGACGTTGCTATATGTAACAAAAGGCTTGGAGCCATTTCAGCAGAAAACGATTCATCTTGCAGGAGCGGCAAAAAGCGGCCTGTACAGAATGCTTCAAAATGAGTATCAAAACGTGACGTCCAGACACATGGATGCCGATACAGATACGGATCAGCAGACGCTTGCCAAACAGATTGCAGATGAATTTTCGGCGGACAGCACAGAACCGGAAGTCTGCCGCCGAAACGGACAAAGATACCGTGCTTTGTTCAGCGAGATTCCAAGCGGGAAGCGAGCAGAACATAAGCCAGCACCGTTTCCTGAAGACCATGTGCTTTTCATTACCGGAGGGACGAGGGGACTGGGTCTCTTATGCGCCCGCCATTTCACAGAAAAACACGGCGTGAAAAAAGTAGTGCTGACAGGCAGAGAACCGATTCCTCCCCGTCATAAACGGTCAGCCGTTAATACGAGGCTGAGAGAGAAGATACGGGCGATTGAAGAGCTTGAAGCAAAAGGAGTGCAAGTGGCGGTGATCAGTCTGAAATTGTCTGATCATGATGCGGCGGCAGCGGAAATTGAAACGATCCGGCGCACGATGGGACCGATCGGCGGCGTCATTCACTGTGCGGGATCGGTTAATTCAGTAAATCCGGCGTTTATCAGAAAGACTGCCGACGACATACAAGAAGTGCTTGAACCGAAAGTCGCCGGGCTTCAAACATTAAGCAGCCTTTTCACAAATGATCCTTTGCAATTTTTTGTCTTATTTTCTTCAGTATCTGCAGTCGTTCCGGCGCTCGCGGCGGGACAGTCGGATTATGCGATGGCAAATGCGTACATGGATTATTTCGCGGCGGCTCATCAGCATCAATATCCGTTAGTCAGCATTCAATGGCCGAACTGGAAGGAAACCGGATTGGGTGAAGTCCGCACAGAAAACCTGAAGCAGACCGGGCTGCTGGGACTGTCCAACGCGGAAGGACTTGACTTGCTGGACCGCATTTTATCTGAAAACATCCGCCCGTCCGTTCTGCCGGCTATCGTTGATCGGAGCGAATGGCATCCCGACAGGCTGCTCTGTCAAGAGAAAAAACAAAAAGAGTCTGAAGCCGTAATAAACGGCAAAGCCGCGGACAAACAATCAGACAGAGAACTGCTTCTTGATACGAAGGCGTGGCTTGTGAAATTGTTTTCCGATGAGCTGAAAATCGCTCCGGATGAACTGGAAACAGACGAACCGTTTCAGGATTACGGGGTTGATTCGATCATTTTAGCGCAGCTTTTACAGCAAATGAATCAAGCGCTCAAAGAGGATTTAGATCCGTCTGTTTTATATGAACATCCGACGATTGACGCGTTTGCCGAATGGCTTGTATCCAATGGGCAGCCGCTGCTTGCAGAAAGGGAGGAACCTGATACGGAAATCTTGGTTCCGGCTGCCGTACAAACGGTTCACACTGAGCAAAAGCGTGCTGCCGTAACTGAAGACATTGCCGTCGTCGGAATGAGCTGCCGTTTTCCGGGAGCGGAATCGTTAGAACAATATTGGGACTTGCTGAGAAGCGGCAGGTCCGCAATCGGCTCCGTCCCGGCGGAACGTTTCGGATATGCAAATCAATATGTTGCGGGATTGATTGACAATATGGATCACTTTGATTCCGAATTCTTTTTCATTCCGGAAAACGACGCGAAAGCGATGGACCCTCAGGCGTTGGCGGTGCTGGAAGAGAGCTTGAAACTTTGGTGCCATGCCGGCTATACCCGTGAAGAAATCAAGGGCATAGAAGCCGGTGTGTATATCGGAGGCCGCAGCCAGCATCAGCCTGATCCTGAAAGTCTTGCGAATACCCGCAACCCGATTGTTGCGGGCGGGCAGAATTATTTAGCGGCAAACGTTTCGCAATTTTTTGATCTGCGCGGGCCGAGTATCGTGCTTGATACGGCTTGTTCATCAGCTTTGACAGGAATGAACATGGCCGTTCAGGCACTGAGAAGCGGCGATATCAAAGCGGCGGTAGTTGGCGGCGTCAGCCTGCTGAACACAGATGCGGCGCACCGGATGTTCCAAGAGCGCGGGCTGTTAAACGAGAAACCGGCATTTCACGTATTTGACAAGCGTTCAGGCGGAGTGGTCCTCGGTGAAGGCGTCGGCATGGCTCTGTTAAAAACAGTAAGCCAGGCGCAAAAAGACGGCGACACGATACACGCAGTCATTAAGGCTGCCGCCATGAACAATGACGGCAGAACGGCAGGCCCGTCAGCCCCGAATATGCAGGCGCAAAAAGACGTTATGCAAAGCGCGCTTTTCAAAAGCGGCAAAAAGCCGGAAGACATCAGTTATATCGAAGCAAACGGATCGGGTTCCGCGGTGACTGATTTGCTTGAGCTGAAGGCGATTCATTCCGTATACCGCTCAGGTCAGCATGTTCCGCTCGGCATCGGGTCAATCAAGCCGAACATCGGGCATCCGCTTTGCGCAGAAGGCATCGCAAGCTTCATTAAAGTCGTATTAATGCTGAAGCATAAACAAACGGTTCCGTTTCTCTCAGGAGACGAACCGATGCCGCATTTTGATATAACAAAGACAGATTTTCACTTTCATAAAACAGCCGGCGAATGGGATGCAGCCAGACCGTCAGCAGCCATCAACTGCTTTGCCGACGGCGGAACGAACGCCCACGTCATTCTGGAAGCTTGGGAAGAAAAAGATACCCGAATGAAAAGAAAGCCGCTGCCGGTACCGTCATTAAGACGTAAGGCTCTGGTAAAAGAACCTGACGTACGAGCGGAGAAACAAGAGCTTCCTGCGAAAAAAATGTTTTGGAAAGCATTTAAATAAGAGAGGAGTGGGAAGGAATGATATCGGAAAAAATCAATATCTCACTGGATCATCCCATCATGAAGGGCCATATGGTCTTTGGTGAAGCGGTATTGCCCGGTCTTGCTTATATCGATTTGATTTATCAGGTTTTTCAGGAACACGGTTATGTATACAATGAGCTTGAATTGAAGCACGTTACGATTTATCAGCCTTTAACCGTCAGTGAAACGGTTGCAATCATTCTGACCATTCAATGTTCTGATAGCGGAGATGGAAAGTGGCTCATCTCCCTTTCAGGGCAGAAACAGCAAGGTGACGAGCTGTCAGACAATATACAATATGCGACGGCTGAAATGGTGAAAAGAGACGCTGTCACATTTGACGAAATCATTGATTTCAGCGATGTGAAGCAGTCAGCCAGGTCTCTGAATCTTGATGATATGTATAACCGCTGTCTGGATCATGACTTGGTTCATTCCGGCATGATGAAATCAAATGGACAATTGTACGAAACAGAAAGCGGCATGCTGGCTGAGCTTTCTTGCGAAGAAGGAAAAGATTTCTTTTTATTCCATCCGGCCCTTTTGGATGCGAGCGGAATCGGGGGGAGTGGTTTGCTTTCAGAAACAAACCGGCTTCACCTGCCTTTATATTATGAATCGTTCACGGCCGCTGACAGGCTTCAATCAGAGTGCACGGCGCGTATCGCCGCTTCCGTCGTCCGTCAGGAAAAAGAACTCACAACGATGACGATCGAGTACTTCAGCCGATCCGGACAAAAGGTGGCGGAGCTTAAAAACATTACGGGAAAAGCGGTTCGGCTCGAAGAAGACGCGAATACAGCCGAACAGAATCAACAGGCTGCAGCTGAGCCGGAAAGCGCAGATGAAAAAGACATCATTCTGTTTTTAAAGAAGCTTTTGGCTGATAAGCTTGGGCAGCCTTGGGAGACGCTGGACGTTCTTGCAGGCTACTACGAGCTTGGACTGAATTCATCTTCTTTGCTTGAGATTGTACAGGATATCAGTAAAAAGACGGGTGCGGACCTCGCGCCCACTCTTCTCTTTGAATATACAAATATAAAAGAACTCGCAGCCTTTCTGAAAAAGACTGGTTCATTTGAATATGCGGAGGAACGTGCGGCCGAATCATCACGATCTGAAGCTGAAGCGCCGGACGCGCCAGAACATCATAAAAACACCGGAGACATCGCGATTATCGGAATGGCCGGCCGCTATCCGAAAGCGAAAAGTGTGGCGGAGTTTTGGGAAAACCTTAAGGCAGGCACCGATTGCATCACTGAAGTTCCGAAGTCCCGATGGGATTGGAAAACATATCAAAACGTAACGTCCCCGTCTGGAAAAACAGTATCAAAATGGGGCGGTTTCATTGACGATGCCGACTGTTTCGATCCGCAGTTTTTCAGAATCTCACCGCGTGAGGCGGAAACGATGGATCCGCAGGAGCGCCTGTTTTTAGAAACATGCTGGGAAACGATTGAAGATGCGGGGTATACGCCTGAAACGCTGGGGAATAAAGGGGAGAAACAGCATCCGATCGGCGTATTTGCAGGGGTGATGCATAAAGATTATTCCTTAATCGGCGCAGAACAATTATCTGAAGCTGATCCTTTTCCGGTTTCACTGAATTATGCGCAGATCGCCAACAGAGTGTCCTATTATTGTGACTTCCACGGGCCGAGCATCGCGGTGGATACCGTTTGTTCCTCATCATTGACCGCCGTTCATCTGGCCATTGAAAGCATCCGCCGCGGCGAATGTGAAGCCGCGCTTGCGGGAGGGGTGAACTTGTCGCTGCACCCGGCGAAATATCTCAGCTACGGAAGCGTAGGGATGCACTCAAGTGACGGCCGCTGCCGCACATTCGGCGAGGGCGGGGACGGCTACGTTTCCGGAGAAGGAGTCGGTGCGGTCTTGCTCAAGCCGCTGGAAAAAGCCGAACAAGACGGCGACCGCATTTACGCGGTCATTAAAGGAAGCGCCGTTAACCACGTCGGGAAAGTAAGCGGAATTACCGTCCCGAGTCCTGCTGCACAGGCAGAAGTCATTAAGGCCTGTCTGAAAAAAGCAGGTATCAGCCCGCGGACCGTCAGTTATGTGGAAGCCCATGGCACGGGTACTTCGTTAGGAGACCCGATTGAAATTGAAGGTCTGTCAAAAGCGTTCAGCCAAGGGACGCAGGATCAGCAATTTTGTTCCATCGGTTCGGTCAAATCAAATATCGGTCACGCAGAATCAGCGGCGGGGATCAGCGGGTTAACAAAAGCGGCGCTGCAGCTTCATCACAAAACGCTTGTCAAATCACTGCATTCTGCGGAATTAAATCCTTACCTGAAATTTGAGGGATCTCCTTTTTACGTACAGCAGCAGACTGCTCCGTGGAAGCAGCCGGCAGCCGAAGAAAACGGAAAAGTCACACATTATCCGCGCCGGGCCGGACTCAGTTCCTTCGGTGCATCAGGCTCGAACGCCCATATCATTTTAGAAGAATACATTCAGCCTGAACAAAAAGCGCCTGCACCTGAGAACAATGCAGCAAAACTCATCCCGCTGTCAGCAAGAAATAAAGACAGGCTTCTGGCCTATGCGGAAAAACTAGCCCGATCGCTTTCAGAAAAGACGGTGCTGTCTGAACTGGCTTATACACTTCAGACAGGACGTGAAGCAATGGAGGAGAGAGCTGTCTTTCTTGTAAATGACACCCGCGACTTGAAAGAAAAGCTGAATGATTTCGTAAAAGGAAACGAAAACATCCCCGGTCTTTGGCGCGGACAAGCCGAGCTGCCGGAACTGAGCGAAACCGCTCCCGAGACGGATGATCCGATACGGCTTGCCGAGTTATGGGCAGAAGGGAAAATAATAGATTGGAATAAGCTGTACGCTTCGGGTAAACCGCGTAAAACAAGCGTTCCGACGTATCCATTTGCAAAAGAACGCTATTGGATTCCGCAGCAGAAAAAACAGGAGAAAAGCCCGTCAGGCACAGTGCTGCATCCGCTTTTACAAGAAAATACGTCAGATTTTTCGCAGCAGCGCTTCACGTCTCTTTTTACTGGAGATGAATTTTTCCTATCTGACCATGTCGTCAACGGGCAAAAAATATTGCCGGGTGTCGCCTATTTGGAAATGGCCAGAGAGGCGGTCAAAAAGGCTGCTGCCGTGACGGAAAAAGGCCATAGCGTCACACTCAGGCAGGTTGTTTGGGTCCGGCCGGTCATGATTGAAGACAAACCGAAGGAAATACATATTGCCCTTTACCCAGAAGATAATGGTGAGATTACCTATGAAATATACAGTGAGGCAGAAAACGGTGAAGATCCGGTTATTCACAGCCAGGGTGAAGCGGTCATTACCGAACCGGGAAGCGCCCAGATTGATATCGAGTCTGTCAAAGCTTCCTGCAATTCAGGGACCGTGACTGCGGAAGAATGTTACGGTGCTTTTGAGAAGATCGGTCTGGATTACGGAGAGGCATACAGAGGCGTACAGCAATTGCTGATCGGAGAAGACCGATTATTGGCCCGTATTTCACTCCCGGCTGCCGTACATGACAATAAAGAACAGTATACGCTTCACCCGAGTATGATGGACGCCGCTTTTCACGCCTCCGTCGGTCTGCTTGTCCGCTCAATACATGACGATGCAGACAGCCACGAGCTTTCTCTGCCGTTTGCGATGCAGGAAGTGGAAGTGTTCGGGCCGTGTCCTGAACATATCTGGTCATATATCCGGTACACAGAAGGCAGCAAAGCAGATGACAACGTAAGAAAATTTGACATTGATATGTGCGATGATGCCGGTACGGTTTATGTCCGGATGAAAGGCGCGTCCGTCCGGGCGCTTGACACAGGCCAAACAGCGGGCGGAGAAACCCCGGAGGCGCCTGTCGGCCATACGATGCTGATTCCGGCATGGGAGCCCGTTGCACTTGAAAAAACAAAGAAAGCAAAAACAGCGGAAAAGCAGACTGCGGTTTTCGGTGAAACTGACAGAACGCATACGCGCATAAAAGAACATCTGCCGAACGCTTCCTATTATCCGATCAGAGGTACGGATGATATCACATCTCTTACGCACATGCTTGAAGGACAAAAAGAACTGGAGCAAATCATTTGGCTTGCTCCGCAGGCTGAGAGTGCTTGCAGCCTCAAGGAACAGGAAAGAAACGTTCTTCATGTGTTCAAGCTGATGAAAGCATTACTTGCCTTGGGGTACGGAGAAAAACATTTGGACTGGTGCATCGTCACAGCAAATGCCCAGCCGTTTTCCGATCAAGACAGCGCCGACCCGTCACAGGCCGCAGTCAGCGGGCTTGCCGGAACAATGGCGAAAGAATATCCGCATTGGAATATCCGCATGATTGACACGGAAACGGACGGCAGCTGGCCGGTCAAAGAGGCGCTCAGTCTTTCTGCCGGAAAAAACGGTCAAATTTGGGCGTACCGCAATCAGCAGCTGTTTGAGCGTCAGCTGATACCGCTTGACAATATGCCGAAAAACGGCACGCTGTACCAAACAGGCGGGGTTTATGCCGTGATCGGAGGCGCCGGATATCTTGGCGAGGCATGGAGTGAATACATGATCCGTCACTACAAAGCACATATCATTTGGATCGGAAGAAGCACACTGAATGATTCCATACAGGCGAAACTCGACCGGCTCAGCGCATTCGGCCCGGCGCCTGAATATGTTTCCGCCGATGCCGCTGACAGTGCTTCCTTAGAGCGGGCTTATCAGTTCATAAAAGAGCGTCACACAAAAATGAACGGAATCATCCACTCGGCAATGGATCTGTCTGAGCAAAGCTTAAATAATATGAAGACAGAAGAGTTCAAATCGGTGCTGCGGGCAAAAGCCGATGTCAGTGTGTCCATGGCGGAGGTATTTGGACGGGAGCCGCTTGACTTTGCGCTCTTCTTCTCCTCGCTTGTGGCATTTATCCATAACGTGAAACAAAGCCACTATGCCGCAGGATGCGCTTTCAGTGACGCATTTGCGAAAGAACTTGATCAGACGTGGAATTGTCCGGTCAAAGTCATGAATTGGGGCTATTGGGGCAACAGCGAAGCGGCTGAAGACGGCGATTTTATTCAGCTGATGGATCAGATCGGATTGGGATTGATCGAACCGGACGCTGCGATGGAGGCGCTTGAAACCCTTATGACGCTGCCGGTTGATCAAGCGGCTTTCATTCATACGACAAAACCGGTCGCAGTCGAAGGGATGAGTGAAATAGAAAAAATTTCCGTTTATCCGTCTCAGCCGCTTGTCTCTTCACAACAGCTGAAGGCCGCTCCGCCCGGCGCACGTCTTGTAAAAGAGGCTGAACATCAAAAGCTCGATGATTTTCTGTATCAGCTTTTGATCGCCCAGCTTAAAGAAGCAGACTTGCTGGCGCCGCAAAGCCTTAAAGCGTATGAGCCCGAACACGAATATTTTAAAAAATGGCTCAATCAAACAATCGCTTTCCTTCTGGAACATGGTTATCTGGAAGGGAATGCGGATTCATATAAACTGTCGGCCCGTGCCGAAGACACAACCGCCTCGCTATGGCAAAAATGGGAGCAGGAAAAAGAGGAATGGCTCAATAACGCCGATACAAAAGCGATGACTGTTTTAGCCGAGACGATGCTTAAAGCACTGCCGGACATTCTGCGCGAAGACGTGCCGGCGACTGACATCATGTTCCCGCACTCTTCAATGGAACTTGTTGAAGGAATTTATAAGCACAATCAAGTCGCGGATTACTTTAACAGCGCCCTGTCAGATACATTAACGGCTTATGTGAAAGAAAACATCAGCAAACATTCAAAAGCCGAGATCCGCATACTGGAAATCGGAGCGGGCACAGGCGGCACAAGCGCAGGCATATTTGAAAAGCTTAGGCCGTATCAAAACCATATAAAAGAATACTGTTACACCGATGTATCGAAAGCTTTTCTCGTGCATGCGGAGACGGAATACGGCAAACGGAATCCTTATCTGACGTATAAGCTTTTTAACGCAGAAGCGCCGCTTGCCGGCCAGGACATAGAGCCGGGCGCATACGACATCGTCGTTGCCGCCAATGTGCTCCACGCGACGAAAGACATCCGCCAGACGCTGAGAAACGCTAAAGCCGTTTTAAAAGACAACGGTTTGCTGCTCTTAAATGAAATGGCGGGAAACAGCCTGTTCCCGCATATTACTTTCGGACTGCTTGAAGGCTGGTGGCTGCATGAAGATTCTGCCCTTCGTATTCCGGGGTGCCCGGGCTTGTATCCGGAAAGCTGGAAGCGCGTGTTAGAAAGTGAAGGCTGGCATTCTGTCTTCTTCCCGGCAGAAGCGGCACATGAATTAAGCCATCAGATTATAGCGGCAAAAAGCAACGGCGTTGTCCGCCAAAAAACGCTTAAAGCAGGGGCCGGAAAACGGACCGCTCCGCCAAAAGCAGCACAAGCGCCGGAATTTAAAGCGCCGCAAACAACGGTGCAAAAAGGCGACACGTCTTTAACAGAAAAAAGCACCGAGTACTTGAAAACGTTAATCGGAGAAACGTTAAAAATTCCGCCGGCTCAAATTGATCCGAAAGCGCCGCTTGAAAAATACGGAATTGATTCTATCGTCGTCGTACAGCTGACAAACGCGTTACGAAATGTATTGGACCAAGTCAGCAGCACTTTATTTTTTGAATATCAGACGATCGAAGCGCTCGTCGCTCACTTAATCAAAACGAAAAAAGACGCGATGATCAAACTGACGGGACAAACGCCTGTTCAGGAAGAACGGAAGGCATCACCAGAACCGCAGGCTGTACAGCCGGCCAAGCCGCTTCGCACTGACTGGCGGCGGAGGGAAAAGCGGGCAGCCAGAGAGACCGTCCGGCAAAGTTCGGTTCGCGACGTGGCCATCATCGGTGTTTCAGGACGCTACCCGCAGGCAAAAACAGCGGCTGAGCTTTGGGCCAATATTAAAAAAGGAAAAAACTGCATAGAAGAAATTCCGCAGGAACGCTGGAACTGGCAGGATTACTATGATGAAGAGAAAGGTAAAGAAGGCTCTATTTATACGAAATGGGGCGGCTTCATTGAGGATATGGACAAGTTTGATCCGCTGTTCTTTCAGATTTCTCCTTTGGAAGCGGAGCGAATGGACCCGCAGGAGCGATTATTTTTAGAAACGGCGTATGCGAGTATCGAGGATGCCGGCTATACGCCTGACAACCTGTGCCAAAGCAGAAAAATTGGTGTTTTTGCCGGTGCGATGAACAAAAACTACCCGACAGGCTACGGCTACTGGTCCATTGCCAACAGGGTATCTTACCTTTTTGATTTCCAAGGGCCGAGCATTGCCGTTGATACAGCCTGCTCCTCTTCTTTGACAGCCATTCATCTGGCGCTTGAGAGCATATACAGCGGTTCAAGCGAATGCGCGATTGCCGGGGGCGTAAACATAGTGACCGACCCGATTCATTATATGAATCTGTCAGTCATGAACATGCTTTCCGCAAGCGACACGTGCAAATCGTTCGGAGACCGCGCGGACGGTTTTGTAGACGGAGAAGGGGTGGGCGCGGTCGTATTAAAGCCGTTGGAGCAAGCGATTGCCGACAACGATCACATTTACGGTGTGATTAAAGGAAGCGCTATTAACAGCGGAGGCAAAACGAACGGATACACCGTTCCGAATCCGAATGCGCAGGCCGCCTTAATAAAAGAAGCTTTCGAAAGGGCAAACGTCCCGGCGCGCACCGTCAGTTATATTGAAGCCCACGGCACGGGGACCGCATTAGGGGATCCGATTGAAATCGCCGGATTAACGAAAGCATTTGAAGAGGATACAACAGACAAACAGTTTTGCGCCATCGGCTCAGCAAAATCAAATATCGGCCATTGCGAAAGCGCAGCGGGCATTGCGGGTCTGACAAAAATATTATTCCAGCTCAAAGACCGCCAAATTGCGCCGTCCCTGCACGCGGAACAGCTGAACCCAAATATTGATTTCGCGTATACGCCGTTTGCCGTTCAGCAGGAGCTCGGTGAGTGGAAACGTCCCGTCATTGGCGGCAAAGAGCTTCCGAGAAGGGCGGGGTTAAGCAGCTTCGGCGCAGGAGGAGCAAACGCCCACCTCATCATAGAAGAATATACGGCAGACAAAGAGCCTGATGAGACGCCGGCAGATCAGCCCGCCATCATCGTCCTGTCCGCGAAAAACAGCGAACGGCTCACTGAAAAAGCAAAACAGCTCAGAGACGCCATCCGTGAAAAAAGATACAGCGGCCGCGATCTTATGAGCATAGCCTTTACTCTCCAGACTGGCCGGGTGCCGATGGAAGAGCGTCTCGGTTTTATCGTCCATTCACTTCATGAACTTGAGGAAAAACTGAACGGATTTATCGCCGGACAAAACAGCGCCGGACTGCACCGTGACGGCACGGAAGAAAACAAACGGATGCTTGCCGTATTTGCGGCCGATGATGACATGGAAACCATCATAGACGCTTGGATCAGCAAACGGAAATATTCTAAGCTGCTTGAGCTTTGGGTAAAAGGATTGGACATCAATTGGGCGAAATTATACGGAGACCGTCCTCCGGCCCGCATCAGCCTGCCTGCTTATCCGTTTGCGAAAGAACGCTTCTGGCATCAGCAGCCTGTACAAAGCAAGGCCGCGCCCGTTAAGGCGCCGGCTGATGAAAGTGATCCGGCGGAGCAGTTTGAAGTAATGGCTTTTAGAGAAGTTCTTAAAGAACAGGCTCTGCCGGCTGCCGGAGAAAAGCAAGTCAAAACGGTGATTTCTTTCTTAACTGATCAGAAGAAGCAGCAGGAAGCCGTCTCTGTGATCAAATCGTATGACAGTGACATTGACGTTATTTTTATCGCTCAGGGAGACCGGTATGAGGCCTTGTCCGCCGGCCGCTGCCAAGTGGTGCGGGAAGATCCGCAATCATATGTGAACGCTTTTGCGGATATTCAAAAAGAGTACGGTGAAGCTTCTGCCATTTTGTATTTATGGGCGCTTGAAGATAAAAGCTGCATCGAAGATTATTCATGTATTGTCCATATTCTCAAAGCAATGGCTGAGACCGGTCTGCAGCCGGAAAGGCTGTTATTGGCGGGGGAATATGCATCCGGTCTGGAAAGGTGCTACTTGGAATCATGGATCGGCTTTGAGCGTTCGCTCGGCATTGTTCTTCCGAAAACAAGTGTTACCGGCCACTTCCGAAAAGCCGGCGCGGCCATAACGGACTGGATGAGAACCATTTGGGACGAGCTGAAAGCTGAAACAGACCATACCGTTTTCTTGGAAGAGGGAAAACGATATGTCTATCACACCGAACCAACCGGACTAACGAAAGAAAACGGCAGGATCAGAACCGGCGGAACATATCTCATTACAGGCGGATTAGGAGGGCTCGGCTACTTATTTGCCCGCCATCTCGCCCGGAACTACCAGGCAAATGTCATTCTCACGGGGCGGTCGCCGATCAATGAAGAAAAGAAAGAAAAAATGAAAGACCTGGAAAATCTCGGCGCGGGTGTTCTTTACGCCGAAGCCGATGTTTGTGATCCGATCGGAATGGGCGACTGCATCAAGCGCGCGAAAGAACGATTCGGAGCTATTCACGGCGTCATTCATGCGGCGGGCATCGAAAGCAGAACATCCGTCTTTGAAAATGAAATCAGGAATTTCCGCAGTACGCTTGAACCGAAAATAAACGGGAGCCTGCTTCTTGACGAGTGGCTGAAAAACGAAACGCCTGATTTCATCTGCTACTTTTCATCCACATCTGCTGTTTTAGGAGATTTCGGCTGCTGTGATTACGCGGTCGCGAACAGGTTCCAAATGGCGTATGCCCGCTATAAAAACGAACAATCCGAAAGCGGAAACGCTTTTGTCATAAACTGGCCGGTCTGGAAAAACGGCGGAATGGCCGTCGGCGGTGAAGAGACGACGGGCATGTACCTGCAATCAAGCGGACAGCGCCTGTTAGAAACAGATGAAGGCATTGAGCTGTTTGAGCGCATCATTTCTCAAGACAACACCCAGTGCCTTGTCATTGCCGGCAAAAGAAGCCGCGCCGAACGATTTTTAGGCATACGGCGGGACGATTCATCAAAACCGGATGCGCTTTTGGAAACCGTGAGCCGCCGCATCCCGGAAGAAAGCACGGAAAAACGGCTCGAAGCGGATTTGAAAGAGCTGATACACAGTCTGCTGAAAATATCTAAAGATAAACTCGTCCTGCATAAAAACTGGGCGGAATTCGGATTTGATTCCATCTATTTAGCCAAATTTGCCGCTCTTTTGTCGAGTCATTACGGCATTGAAGTCACTCCGGCGTTATTTTACAGCTATGCCACGCTCGGAGACGTCATCAGCTATTACCTGACAGAACACAAAGAAACGATCGAAACGTTTTACCGAACGGAAGAAACTGAAACAAAAGCCGCCGCTCCGGATAACAAGGAGTACACGGATCAGGAGATCATCGCCATGATGAAACAGGTCTCTGAGGGGACATTAGATTTTAAAAGAGTGCAAGACATCATAGAAGGGAGTAAGACTTATGAATCATAAAGAACTTCTCGATGCCTACAGATCAGGAACGCTCACCATCGCTGAAGTAGAACAAAAGCTTCAGCCTTTCAAGCGGACAACTGCAAAACGTCCGCTTTCTGAAGGCCAGAAAGGTTTGTGGATGCTTCAGAAAATGTTTCCGGAGATGAGCGCATATAACATTCCGTTATGCTTTCGTTTTCAAAAGCTGGATATCGAGACATTCAAAAACGCCCTTTTGTCCGTGCAGCGCCAGCACCCTATTTTGACCAGTGTAATAAAAGAGGAAAACGGCCTTCCGTATCAGATAGAAGATACGGATCGGCATTTTCCGATTGAAGAAATGGATCTTTCTGAATTAAGCGGGCGTGACGCTCTTTCGTTTATTAAAGAAAAAGCAAAAGAACCGTTCGCGCTTGAAACCGGGCCGCTCCTGCGTGTTCATGTATTCCGGCGGGCGAAGCGGGAGCCGATTGTGTTAATCACCATTCACCATATTATTTTTGACGGCGTCTCTCTTATGACGTTTATGTCGGCGCTGCTGGACGCTTATGTAAAAGCAAGTGAAGGCAAAGAACCTGTCATGGTTCAGCAGGCCGCAGATTATCATGACTTTGTGAAATGGGAAAAAGAGCTGCTGGAAAGCGAAGCGGGAAAAACGCATCTCTCTTATTGGAAAAAGCAGCTGGAAGGACCGCTGCCGGTGCTTGAGCTTCCGTCGGATTATCCGAGATCATCGGTTCAAACTTGCAAAGGGCAGGCGTATCAGCGCTTGCTTCCTGATGAACTGAACCGGCAGATTAAAGTGTGCGCCCAAAAACATAATGTCAATGAATCCGTTGTGTATCTCGCTATTTTCAAAGGACTGCTCTATCAATATACGAATCAGGAAGATGTCATCGTCGGCATGCCGACGATGGGGCGCTCTGAGGCTCAATTTGAGTCTGTCATCGGATACTTTATTAATATGATCGCGGTCAGAAGCAGGGCGACGGGCGCCAAATCCTTTACGGCGTTTTTGAAGGAGCTGCAGCTGACACTGGCAGAAGGGCTGGACCATGCCGCGTATCCGTTTCCCGCGCTTGTCAAAGAATTGAAGACGGAACGCTCGCCTGCGGTTTCGCCTGTTTTTCAAACCGCGTTTTTCTATCAAAACTTCTTCCGGACAGAAGGAGCGGAAAAGCTGGCGGAACTATATCAATCACTCGGCATTGAAATGATAGAAGACATTCATCAGGAAGGCGAATTTGAGCTTGCGCTTGAAGTCTATAAAAAAGAAACGGGAACCGTCCTGCAATTTCTGTACAACCCGGATGTCTACAGCCCTTCTTTCATCGAACGGATGGCGGAGCATTATATGAAACTGGCAAAAAAGGTGCTTTCTGATCCGGAGATCACTTTTGAAGCCTGTTCCGGCCTGCTCAATCAAAAACGTGAAGCAAGCCGTTCATCCCATCAGCCGAATGAGCGCTGCATTCATGAAGTGTTTGCGGAAAAAGCCGGACGCCACCCTGACAGAGAAGCCGTCACATTCGGTGAAAGCAGTCTTACATATCGTGAATTAGATGAACGAAGCACGGCGCTCGCCGTGTACCTGCAAGAAAAGGGCGTCACACCGGAATGCCCGGTCGGCATTTGTACGGAGCGTTCTTTTGAGATGGTCATCGGCATCCTCGCCATTTTAAAAGCGGGAGGCGCGTATGTGCCGCTGGACCCGGCTTTTCCAAACGAACGGATGGCGCACGTGTTGACTGACAGCGGCGTTTCAATCGTATTAACGCAAGCAAATACGCGCGGCATGATTGAACAGTTGGCCGTCGGCGGTGTGAGCACGGTGGAAATTGAAAAGAGCGGACGTTCTGTCAGCGGGGCAAAACTGACGCCGTGTTCAAAACCGCATCATCTCGCTTATATTCTATATACGTCCGGAAGCACGGGAAAACCGAAAGGCGTCATGGTTGAGCACAGGGCCATCATGAATACGCTGCAGTTTTTGGAAGCTGAGTATCCGGTCGCACAAGAGGATGCCTATTTGTTAAAAACGAATTACGTATTTGACGTTTCGATTTCTGAATTATTCGGCTGGTTTATCGGAAACGGACGGCTTGTCATTTTGCCGCCTGGTGCAGAAAAAAACCCGCAGCTTTGCATGGAATACATCCAAACCCACCAGGTCACGCATCTGAATTTTGCTCCCGCCGTGTTTAATGTATTTCTGGAAACGGTAAAGCGGCATACGGCATTTACAGAAGACGGCCCTGTGAAATATGTGATGGTGGCCGGTGAGGCATTTCCGAAAGATTTAGTCAAAAAGGCCGTTTCCATCTTCAAACATGCCAGAATTGAAAACATATACGGCCCGACGGAAACATCTATTTATGCCGCTTACTACAGCTGCGGCCAAAAGGAAATCACAAGCAGGAATACGCCGATCGGGAAACCGATTCACAATACGCGGCTTTATATCGTCGATGAAAAGCTCAGCCCCGTCCCTGACGGTGTGGCCGGCGAGCTTTGCGTGGCCGGCGCCGGTCTGGCCAGAGGCTATTACAATCAGCCTGAGCTGACGGCGGCATCATTTATTGATAATCCGTTTAGTGAAGGAGAAAAGCTTTACAAGACAGGTGATTTGGCCAGATGGCTGCCTGACGGAAATATAGAATATGCCGGCCGGATTGACAGTCAGGTGAAAATTCGCGGCTTCCGCATCGAATTGGGAGCGATTGAAACGAAATTGAACGAACATCCGGACATTCTTGATCAGGCGGTTGTTGTTCAGGAAAAGAACGGACATAAAAAGCTGATTGCTTATTATACGGCCCGTTCCGGTCATACGGCAGATGAAAAAGCGCTCCGCAACCATCTTTTATCGAGTCTGCCGGATTATATGGCGCCTGCCCATTTTATCCGTCTGGATGCGCTGCCGTTAACACCGAGCGGAAAAGTGAACCGCAAAGACCTAAAACAGCGCAAGGTAATTGTTCACCGGTCTGAAAAGACGGGCAGACTGCCGTTATCAGAAGCGGAAGCGAAAGTGACCGCAATATGGGAAGACCTGCTGAATACGGCGGGCATCAAAACCGAAGACGGCTTTTTCGATGTGGGAGGCGACTCGCTTTTGGCTGTTGCGGCGGCAGAACGCATTAAACAGGAGCTGGAATGCGATTTTACCGTCACGGATTTATTCGAACACTCTACCATTCAGGCGATCAGCCGATTTATTGTTGAAACTAAACAGGCGGCTGAATCAGAGGCATCCGGCCAAGATGAGAGAGAAAGAGAACAAACACCGCAAAACGGGGTGCCGTCTTACTTTGACGACAGTGTGGCGATAGTGGGGATTTCCTGCCAGTTCCCCGGCGCGAAAAATCATCATGAGTTTTGGAAGCAGTTAAGAGAAGGAAAGGAAAGCGTCCGGTTCTACTCGGAAGAAGAACTTCGGGAAGCCGGCGTGCCTGAAGATTTGATCGAAAATCCCGACTATGTGCCGGCATTATCGACGATAGAAGGAAAAGATCTCTTTGACCCTGAGTTCTTTCACATTTCTCCGAAAGACGCAGAATTTATGGATCCTCAGCTTCGGCTTCTGCTGCTACATTCTTGGAAAGCCGTCGAGGACGCGGGATATGTATCCAAAGAGATTCCGAAGACAAGCGTATATATGTCGGCAAGCAATAATTCGTATCGGTCGCTTTTACCGGAAAAAACGACAGAAGGCCATGAATCTCCCGACGGCTATGTGTCATGGGTGTTAGCGCAGAGCGGCACGATTCCGACGATGGTTTCCCATAAGCTCGGATTAAAAGGGCCAAGCTATTTCGTTCATTCCAATTGCTCATCATCATTAGTCGGTCTTTATTCAGCCTATAAAAGCATCACGAGCGGAGAATCGGAATACGCGCTCGTCGGCGGAGCAACGCTGCATGCAGCGACAAGCATCGGCTATGTGCACCAAAACGGATTGAATTTTTCAAGCGACGGGCATGTCAAGGCATTTGACGCTTCAGCCGACGGTATGGCGGGCGGAGAAGGAGCTGCCGTCATTCTGCTGAAAAAGGCGTCGAAAGCCGTTCAGGACGGAGATCACATATACGCCATGCTCAGAGGCATCGGTCTGAACAATGACGGAGCGGATAAAGTCGGTTTTTACGCACCGAGTGTAAAAGGTCAGACTGACGTCATCCAGCATGTTTTAGACAGCACGAATATTCACCCGGAGACGATTTCCTATATCGAAGCGCACGGCACAGGAACGACATTGGGTGATCCGATTGAAATGTCCGCGCTGCAGCAAGTGTATAAACGTTACACGGACCGGGAGCAGTATTGCGGAATCGGCTCCGTAAAAACGAATATCGGACATTTGGATACAGCAGCAGGTCTGGCCGGGTGCATCAAAGTCGCCATGAGTTTATATCATCGGGAGCTGGCGCCTACCATTAATTACACGTCACCGAACCCGAATATCAAATTCAGCGGTTCGCCGTTTTATGTGGCGGATAAGAGAAAACTGCTTCCGGAGAGAGAGACGCCGCACCGGGCAGCGTTAAGCTCATTCGGACTCGGAGGAACAAACGCACACGCCATTTTTGAACAGTATGAAAACAAAACGATCAGCGGATTAAATGACGGACAGCCGCCTTATATCGTTCCGCTGTCAGCGAGAAATAAGCAGCGTCTTACTGCCTACGCAACTTGTTTATCCGGCTTTCTGGATGAAGCCGAAAACGATGTTTCCTTGCATGATCTGGCATTTACGTATCAGACCGGACGTGAAGCGATGGAAGAGAGAGCCGTTTTTATCAGTCATGATCGTCACGATCTGAAGCGTCAGCTGCAGGATTTCATCAACGGCAATGACCAAAACATCTTACGGGGCGAAAAAGTGAGAAGCAGAGAAGTGTCGGCTCAGGAGATGGAAGAGCTTGCGGCATGTCAGACACGTGATGAAAAGCTGAAAGCACTTGCGGCGCTCTGGATTGAAGGAGCGCGTGTTGATTGGGGCTTATTGTATCAGGATTCCGCGCCGCGAAGAATCAGTGCGCCGACCTACCCGTTCGCAGAGGAGCGCTTCTGGCCGGAAGAAACTGTGAAGCAAACAGATGCGAAGTTTTTGCATCCGCTGGTACATCAGAATACATCCGTCTTGCAGGAGCAGCGGTTCAGTTCGGAATTTACGGGAAAAGAGTATTTTATTGCCGAGCATATCATTAAAGGAATGGCGATCGTGCCGGCTGCCGTCACCCTTGAGATGGCACGGGCCGCGGCGGAGAAAAGCATCGGCGGGGCAACAGAGGATTCTCTCGGCCTGCGCTTAAAGAATATCGTATGGGTCCGCCCGGTGATAGTCGATCAGGACGCTGTCCGTGTCCATATCGGACTTTATGAAGAAGAGGACGGACAGATTCAATACAGAATGTACGGCGGTAACGATTCTATCGGTGAAGAAGCTCCTCTTTATAATCAGGGCATCGCTGAAATCATCCGGAAGGAACCGGAGGAAGCGGCGGATATTGAGCAGCTGAAGCGCCGGTGCACGCAGGGAACAATCGAATCTCAAGCGTTTTACAAAGGAATGATCGGAGCTGATTACGGGCCGGGCTACAAAGGTGTCCAGCTTGTATACAAAGGCGAAGACCGGCTGCTTGCTAAATTGAAGCTTCCTGAATCCGTCTCCCATACGAAAGCTGATTATATCCTTCATCCGAGTATGATGGACGGTGCGCTTCAGGCCGCCGAATATTTGCAAAACGTGACGAGAGCGCTGCTGGCAGAAAGCGGGGAACCATTCAAAGCCGCATTGCCGTTTGCTTTAGAGGAGCTGGACGTTCTGAATCCGTGCGCTGATGATATGTGGGTGCACGTCACATTCAGTGCGAACAATAAAGCCGGCGATCCTATCCAAAAAGCCGATATTGATTTATATGACAGTAACGGCGGGCTTTGTGTGCGGATGAGAGGTTTCTCAACGCGGATCATGGAAGAAAACGCGGGTGCCGGCGTTTCGGTCAGCCGTACGGACACATTGTTCGCTGAACCGGTCTGGAAAGAGCAGCCGGCACCGGCCGATCACGCGCCTTCGTATGAAGAGCATATCATTTTCCTTTGTGAGTACGATGAAGCCGTTAAACAAGCTGTCGAAGCAAAGCTTGAACATGCACGCGTCATTATCCTGGACGATCGTCCCGCATCTATTGCAGAGCGGTATCATTCTTATGCGGGTCAGCTGTTTGGCCATATCAAAACCATAATGAAAAGCAAGCCGAAGGGCCGCGTTCTTTTTCAGGCTGTTACGCGGTCAGCAGGCTTACAGCAGGTGTTCTCAGGCATTACCGGCCTCTTCAAAACCGCATGTCTTGAACATTCCAAGCTGATCTGTCAAATGATCGAAGCCGAGGAGAAAGAAAGTGCTGAAGGCATCGCGGAAAAAGCGGCGGAAAACCGTATGCATGCCGAAAGCGTCCATGTGAAATATGAAAACGGCAAGCGCTTTGCCGCTGATTGGGAAGAGATGGATATTTCTCAAGCGGAGCCGGACATTCCGTGGAAAGACGAAGGCGTTTATCTCAGTACAGGAGGTGCCGGAGGTTTAGGTCTGATTTTTGCAAAAGAGATCGCAAACCGTACAAAAGACGCCGTCATCATACTAACCGGCCGGTCCGCTCTCGGAGAAAAGCAGAAAGACATGCTGGAAACAGTACGTGCTGCCGGCGCTTCTGTTTTCTACGAGCAGACCGATGTCACGGACGAAGCAGAAGTATACCGATTGATCCGCAATATCCGTAAACGGCACGGCAAGCTGGACGGGATTGTTCACAGTGCCGGCATTATAAAAGACAACTACATGGTGAAGAAGACGGCAGAGGAATTCCAACACGTTCTCGCTCCGAAAGTGAAGGGCCTTGTGTATCTTGATGAAGCGTCACAACATGAGAAATTAGATGTCTTTATTGTCTTCTCATCCTTATCAGGTGTGCTTGGAAGCGTCGGCCAGGCTGATTATGCGTCTGCAAATGTTTTTATGGAGATGTATGCCGAGTACCGCCGTTCTTTACAAGCCGCAGGACAAAGATACGGAAAGACGCTTTCTGTCAGCTGGCCGTTATGGAAAGAAGGCGGAATGCAGGCAGGAAAGCAGACGGAAGATATGCTGATGCAGCAGGCGGGAATCGCACCGCTCAGCACAGATGCCGGCATCAAGGCTTTATATCAAGGCTTGATGAGCGGGACAGCCCGGATGACGGTTTTTGAAGGAGATGTGAAACACATGAAAGCAAAACGGTTCCGCAAAGAGAATGATCATCCGGAAGCAGAGATCGGCGTACGTCATGACATTGATGCTGACAGCCTGCTTGAAAAAGTGAAGCATCTGTTAAAACAGCAGACGGCCTCGCTGTTAAAAGTAAACATTGACAGAATTGATCCTCATGAAGAAATGACAAAATACGGGCTGGATTCTATCTCGATGACTGAGTTTACGAACCAGTTAAACAAAACGTACCGGCTTACGTTAACGCCGACGATTTTCTTTGATCATCCGACAATCCATGAATTTGCCGTTCATTTAATCAGTGAATACGAAGAGGAATTTGCCGGACGGTTTGCGGTAAATACAAAAACGATTCAATCGGCAAGACCGGTAAAAGAGACTCAAATTACGCGCCCGGCCGTTAAGCGACGCCGCACTCTGCCTGAGACACTTCCGCAGACAGTGCAGCGGGACCAAGGGCCGGAACCGATCGCAATCGTAGGCATCAGCGGGATTTTCCCGATGGCAGAAGACATTGAAGCTTTCTGGCAGAACCTGAAAGAAGGCAAAGACTGCATGACCGAGATTCCGAAAGACCGCTGGGACTGGCGGGACTATTACGGGGATCCCGCAAAAGAAGCCAATAAAACAAACGTCAACCAAGGCGGGTTTATTGACGGAATTGCTGAATTTGATCCGTTGTTTTTCGGGATTTCACCGCGGGAAGCGGAGCAAATGGACCCTCAGCAGCGCCTCTTGCTGACGTATGCGTGGAAAGCGATTGAAGATGCCGGATATGCGTCAAAGAGTCTCTCAGGCACAAAGACAGGTGTGTTTATCGGGACCGGAAACACCGGCTACGGTTCTCTTTTAGCCAATGCCGATGCGGCGATTGAAGGGTCATCCGCGGCGAATACAAGTCCGTCTGTCGGACCGAACCGTGTCAGCTATACGCTCAATCTGCACGGGCCGAGCGAGCCGATTGATACCGCCTGCTCAAGCTCACTCGTTGCCATACACCATGCCGTTTCTTCAATTGAAGAAGGGACGTGCGACATGGCTTTGGCGGGAGGAATCAATACGATTGTTCTTCCGGATGTGTATATCAGCTTTGACAAAGCGGGCGCGCTGAGTAAAGAAGGAAGATGCAAAACGTTCTCCGATCAGGCTGACGGTTTTGCCCATGGTGAAGGAGCCGGACTCTTTTTCCTTAAAAAGCTGAAAGCCGCTGAGGCGGATGGGGACCATATTTACGGCGTCATTAAAGGAAGCGCGGTGAATCACGGCGGCCGTGCGGCATCTTTAACAACGCCTAACCCGAAACAACAGGCGGAAGTTATTAAAGCCGCATACAAAAAAGCGGGCATTGATCCGAAAACAGTCTCTTATATCGAAGCGCACGGCACCGGAACAGAACTGGGAGATCCCGTTGAAATTAACGGCCTGAAACAAGCGTTCAGCTCGTTTGCAGACGGAAAAGAGAAAGCGGCCGGCTATTGCGGCTTAGGGTCGGTCAAAACGAATATCGGCCATTTATCCCTTGCCGCGGGAGCAGCGGGCATTATTAAAATTTTGCTGCAGATGAAGCATCGCACATTAGTCAAAAGTCTCCACTGTGAGACGGTAAATCCGTACATTCAGCTTGAAAACAGCCCGTTTTATCTGGTGCGGGAGACGATGGAATGGAAGACGCAGACGGACGAACGCGGAAACGAACAGCCGCGCCGCGCGGGCATCAGCTCATTCGGCATCGGAGGCGTAAATGCCCACGTCGTCATTGAAGAATACATTCCAGAAGACAGAGAGGAAGCAGATGATTCTCATATCGACCCATGTCTTTTCGTTCTGTCCGCCAAAAATGAAAAACGCCTGAAAGAGCAGGCAAAACAGCTGAAACGTGCGCTTACTGAAAAACGGTACGATCATTCCAGCCTCGTTTCTATGGCATATACTCTCCAAATCGGAAGGGACGCCATGGAAGAACGCCT
The DNA here is from genome assembly GCF_021729365.1 of Bacillus sp. R45. Lineage (NCBI taxonomy): Bacteria > Bacillati > Bacillota > Bacilli > Caryophanales > Bacillaceae > Bacillus > Bacillus sp. R45. The sequence continues at coordinate 1,732,868 of NZ_CP091421.1, forward strand.
GGCGGTTATTGCCGGATCCGCAGAAGAACTGCAGGAAAAACTGTCACAGTTTATCACTGGAGATAAGCATGCGGATTTGTACAGAGGAAGAATAGACAAAGGCACGCTGCAAATGCTGACGGAAGATGAAGAAATTCAAGAAGCCGTTGAAAAATGGATGGCACGCGGCAAATACGCGAAGCTGCTTGAATTATGGGTCAAAGGGCTGAACGTCGATTGGGCGAAGCTGTATGGAGACCGGCCGCCTAAACGCATGAGCCTGCCGTCGTATCCTTTTGCAAAAGACCGCTATTGGGCGGCGAAACACACCGGAAAACACGAAAAAACAAGCACTGTATCTGCCGGAAAACAAGACGCGCTTCATCCGCTTCTGCACAGAAATACTTCAAACCTTGCAGAACAGCGGTTCAGCTCAATCTATACAGGAGAAGAATTTTACCTTGCGGATCATGTTGTAAAAGGCGTGCCGATTTTACCGGGTGTGGCACATCTTGAAATGGCGCGCGCAGCAATGGAACAGGCATCTGAAGTTCCGGCCGGACAAGGAAGCGTCAAGCTTAAGAATACGGTTTGGGTGCGGCCGATTACCATTGAAGACGAGCCGGTTCATGTCAACACCCGTCTCATTCCCGAAACGGCAAATGACGTTCAATTCGACATTTACTGCGGCCGGGAAACAGATCAGCCGTCCGTTTACAGCCAAGGGGCAGTATCAGTCCGCCCTGACGCAAAGGCTCCGGTCATTGATCTCCAAAAACTGAGATCACAATCCGCCGAGACACCGTTTTCTGCAGATGAAGTGTACGATATGTACCGCAAAATCGGTTTTGATTACGGCCCGGCTTTCCGGGGTGTCAAAGCGATTTATACAGGTGATGATTTCGTATTGGGCAGACTGTCTCTTGATGCGGCTTGTGCGGACACGGTACAGGAGTATGTCATGCATCCGGGCTTAATGGACTCTGCATTGCAGGCATCAAGCATATTAACCGGAACAAATGATGAACAACTGATGCTTCCGTTTGCGGTTCAGGAGCTTGAAGTATTCAGCGCATGCGCTGCCGAGATGTGGGTTTACGCCAGACTTTCTGAAGACCACAAAGCCGGACATGTTGAAAAACGCGATCTTGATATTTGTGATGAAAATGGCAAGGTTTGCGTAAGGCTGAAAGGTTTGTCATTCAGAACGGCTGAAAAAGAACCTGAGAAAAAAGAAAAAGCTCCGGAAACGCTCATGCTTGAGCCGGTATGGACACGAAGCGATGAAACTGCTGCTCAAACGGAACCGGTTTTTGCCCGGCATATCGTAATGCTTTGTGACACAGACGCCGGACTAAAACAAGCGGTTGAAGCCGCGGGAGCTGAATGTATTGAAATGACCTCCCCGCACGGGAAAGCGGCGGCGCGCTTCCGTGATTATACAGGACGGATATTGGAGACGCTGCAAAAACTGCTGAAGGAAGAGACGGAAGGAGACGTCCTTATCCAGACGGTTCTCTCTAAAACAGATAAGCATCAGCTGCTCTCAGGGATTTCAGCTCTGCTAAAAACAGCCGGCCTGGAACATAAAAAACTGAAAACCCAGCTGATTGAAATAGAACCGGCGGAAAACGGCAGAATCACAGACATCATCAGAGAAAATAAAACAAGGGCTGATGACAGCCATATCAAATATGAAAACGGCATCCGATACAGCGCAGATGTCAAAGAAACGGCCGTGTCCGGCGGCAAAATACGCATTCCGTGGAACGACGGAGGGATTTATCTCATTACCGGAGGAGCCGGGGGCCTCGGCTTTATTTTCGCGAAAGAAATCGCCCGGAAAGTCAAAGAGCCGACGCTGGTTTTGACAGGCCGTTCCGCATTAAGCGAGAATCAGCGGATGCAGCTGAAATCGCTTGAATCACTCGGAGCAAAAGCGGAATACAAACAGGCTGACGTAACAAACGCTCTAACTGCGGCAGACCTGGTCAAAACAATTGAAACGGAATATGGCGGCCTTCACGGCATCATTCATAGCGCGGGTGTGATGAAAGATCAATATATCGCAAAGAAAACAACCGAAGAGTTTTACAGTGTATTGGCTCCTAAAACGGACGGATTTGTCAACCTTGATGAAGCAACCGAGCATTTAGCGCTGGACTTTTTCATCGTTTTCTCATCCATTTCCGGTGTCACCGGGAATGCGGGACAGGCGGATTATGCGGCGGCAAACGCATTTATGGACAGCTATGCGGCATACCGCAACGCGCTGGTTACGGCAATGTACCGCCACGGTCACACATTGTCAATCAATTGGCCGCTTTGGAAAGACGGCGGAATGCAAGTCAATGAAGAAATGGCGAAGCTCACCGAAAAAAGAACCGGTGTAACGCCGATGCGCACTGAAACCGGAATAGAAGCTCTTTACAAAGCATGGAGCACGGGGAAAACAAGCGTGCTCGTTATGGAAGGAAGCCGCGCCGTAATGCGGGAAAAACTGCTTCAAAAGACTCCCCCAGCCGCTTTTGCACCGGTTAAGAAAACGGAAGAAACACCTGCGCCGAAAGACCTGACGGCCAAACTTCAGGAATTGCTGGCAAAAGAAGTTTCCGGGCTTCTGAAAATAAACATTGAAGAAATCGATATCGAATTGGAGTTCAATCAATACGGATTTGATTCCATTACGCTGACGGAATTCGCCAACAAGCTGAATGACACTTATCAGCTTGATCTGACACCGACCGTATTTTTTGAATATGCGACGATTCAAGCCTTGGCGCATCATTTAGCAGAAGACTATCAAACGCAATTTGCCGGCAGCACACAGCCGAAAGAAGAAAAGCAAAGCGGTGTAACAGATGATGGCGGCATCAGACTGGCAGGGAACAAACGATTTGCAAAAACAGCCGTACAGCCTGTTCAGACTGCGGCTGAACATAAACCGGAACCGATCGCCATTGTCGGCATGAGCGGAGTGTTTCCGAAGGCCGCAAATATTGATGAGTATTGGCGCAATTTAGAAGAGGGAAAAGATTGTATAACAGAGGTGCCGGCGGATCGTTGGGACTGGCGGGAGTATTACGGTGACCCGCTTAACGAAGCCAACAAAACAAATGTAAAGTGGGGCGGATTTATTGACGGAGTTGCGGAATTTGATCCGCTGTTCTTCGGAATTTCACCGCTGGAAGCCGAACAGATGGATCCCCAGCAGCGCTTGTTAATGATGTATGCGTGGAAGGCGATAGAAGATGCGGGATATTCCGCTAAAAGCCTTTCCGGCACGAAAACAGGCCTGTATATCGGCACGGGAAATACCGGGTACGGCTCACTGTTTTCCGACCTGGATATCGGCGGTGCGTCAGCCGCAAATATGAGTCCGTCAGCAGGGCCGAACCGCGTCAGCTATATGCTCAATCTGCACGGGCCGAGTGAACCGATCGACACGGCTTGTTCCAGCTCGCTGGTCGCGATTCATCACGCCGTATGCGCCATTGAAAACGGGAACTGCGAGATGGCGATCGCTGGCGGCGTGAATACCGTCGTCACACCGCAAGGCCACATCGCTTATGACAAAGCGGGTGCGCTGAGCAAAGAAGGGAAATGCAAAACGTTCTCCGACAGGGCGGACGGATTTGCCGTCAGTGAAGGTGCCGGAATTCTGTTTTTAAAAAAGCTGTCAGAAGCGGAAAAATCGGGCGATCATATTTACGGCGTCATTAAAGGCAGCGCGGTCAACCACGGCGGACGCGCGAACTCCTTGACGACACCGAACCCGAAAGCCCAGGCGGAAGTCGTCAGAACGGCTTATGACAAAGCAGGCATTGATCCGAGAACCGTCACTTATATAGAAGCGCACGGAACCGGAACGGAGCTTGGCGATCCGGTCGAAATCAACGGCCTGAAATCCGCCTTTCAAAAGCTGTACGAAAAAACAGGCGATCCCGCCGTTTACGCGAGTCACTGCGGTTTGGGATCGGCAAAAACCAATATCGGCCACCTGTCACTGGCAGCCGGTGTCGCGGGTGTGATCAAAGTGCTGATGCAGATGAAGCATAAAACACTTGCAAAAAGCCTCCACAGCGAGGTCATCAACCCGTATATCAAACTGAAAGACAGTCCGTTTTACATCGTACAGGAAAAAAGAGAATGGACAGCATTGAAAGACGAAAACGGCAAACATCTGCCGCGCCGTGCGGGAATCAGTTCTTTCGGCATCGGCGGCGTAAACGCCCATGTCGTCATTGAAGAATATATCCCGAAGGAAGAAAGAAAAACAGCTGTTTTCACACACCCTCAAATCTTTGTGCTGTCGGCCAAAGAAGAAGAACGTCTGCAGGAACAGGCGCAGCAGCTGGCGCAAGCTTCTTTTACGGATGCGGATCTTGCCGATGTTGCTTACACGCTTCAGCAGGGACGTGATGCGATGGAAGAAAGAGCGGCCATTATCGCTTCCTCGGCCGAAGAACTGCGGGACAAGCTAAAGAGCTGTGCGAAAGGACGTTATGACAAAGCGGGCATTTATAAAGGAAAAGCGGGTAAAACCCCGCTGAAATCCATTCTGGCAGGCGCAAACGGCGAAGCGGATATCGAAGAGCTGATAAGCCGCCGAGAGAATGACAAGCTTGCGGAATTATGGGTGCAGGGCGCGGATATCAAATGGGACGGCTTATATTCTGATATCAAGCCCCAACGGATGAGTCTTCCTGCTTACCCGTTTGCGAAAGAGCGGTACTGGATCACGGACAACCGGCCGAAAGCAGAAAAACCGCAAGCTGTGCCGACGGCGCGGGTGCTGCACCCGCTGCTTCACGAGAATGTATCGGATTTAACAGAGCAGCGGTACCGATCCGAATTTACGGGACAAGAGACGATTTTCACCGATCATCTTATTAAAGGCAAGCCGGTCATGCCGGGCGTCGCCTACTTGGAAATGGCCAGGGCGGCGGTTGCTCAGGCAGTCAAAGGGCAAAAGGAAGTTCCGTCTGTCATCCGTCTGAAAAACATCGTTTGGGTTCGGCCGATCGAAGCGGGAAACCGCCCGATTGAAGCGCAAATCAGCCTGAACCCGAGGGAAAACGGTGAAATCGTGTATGACATTTACACGGATTCACAAACAGAAGCAAGCGGCAGGCAGATACACTGTCAGGGGGCTGCCGGCATTCTCGGCGCCGGGGAGGCTCCGCACCGTGATATAGGCGCACTGAAAGCTCAATGCGGCCTCAGTATGCTGACTTCTGAACAGTGTTACGGCTTATTCAGCAAAATCGGCATTGACTACGGTCCCGGACAACAAGGAATTCAGCACATTCATATCGGAAGCAATCAAGCATTAGCTGAGCTCCGTCTGCCTTCCTTCCTCGAAGAAACGGCAGATCAATATGTTCTTCACCCGTGTATGCTTGATTCAGCTCTGCAAGCGACAATCGGACTGAAGCTGCATGCAGATGATAACCAGCTGTCACTGCCGTTCGCCCTTGAGGAACTGGACATTTTCAGCCCGTGCACGACCAGCATGTGGGCGTATGTCAGCTCCCGGGGAACGGATGAAAAAATACAGCGGCTGGACATTGACTTATGCGATGAGACAGGCCGCGTCTGTGTCAGGATTAAAGGGATTTCTTCCAGAATGATGGAAGGCCCGGCGCCGGAAACATCATTAAATGGAGCAAACCTTCTGGCTCCGGTATGGGATCTTGCGGAATTCCGTGACCAAAGCCCGGCATATAAGACGGAAGAGGTTGTCTTTATCGCAGGGGATGAGGAAAGCGAAGCTTTTCAATTGCATCATCCTTCTGCGAAACGGCTTCATATCAACCCGGAGGATGAAATAGAGGCTGTTGCGGCTGAACTGAAAGCAAGAGGGTCTTTCGGGCATATCGTATGGATCGCTCCTTTTCACAGCGATGGTGACATGGTGAAAGCTCAAGATGCGGGCGTCATCCAGATGTACAGAGTGATTAAGGCGATGCTTGCTTTAGGATACGGAAGCAAGCGAATCAGCTTGACTGCAGTCACAATAAAAACACAGTCCGTACAGCCGGCGGACATCATTGATCCGGCTCATGCAGGCATTCACGGTTTGATCGGTTCGCTCGCAAAAGAGTATCCGAACTGGCAAACACGGCTGATTGATGCCGGATGTCCGGAAGATGTTTCAAAGGCGGAGCTGTTCTCAGCGCCGTTTGATGAGCAAGGCAATACATGGGCGTACCGCAACAATCACTGGTACAAACAGCGCCTCATCCCTGTACAGCAGCCGGTGTCAAGCCGGCCCGCTTACCAAAAAGGCGGCGTTTATGTCGTCATCGGCGGCGCGGGGGGCATCGGCGAGGCATGGAGCGAATATGCCGTGAAAACGTATCAGGCGCGAGTCGTTTGGATCGGCAGACGAAAACATAACAGCGCCATCCAGGAAAAAATCGACAGACTCAGCCAATTCGGGCCGGCGCCGATTTATATTGAAGCTGACGCGGCAAACCCGGATGAGCTCACACGGGCGTATAAAACGATCAAACGCACGCACCCGCAAATTAACGGAATCATCCATTCCGCAATTGTTTTAGAGGATCAGAGCCTGGCGAATATGCCGGAAAGCCGTTTGAGAAGCGTGCTCGCTGCAAAAGTCAATGTCAGCGTGAATATGGCCCGCGTGTTCCAAAATGAGCCGCTGGACTTTGCTTTGTTCTTCTCATCCGTTCAATCATTTGCGCGAGCGGCCGGACAAAGCAATTATGCTGCCGGGTGCAGTTTCAAAGATGCCTTTGCCGCTCATTTGGCTCAAGTTCGGCCGTATTCGGCGGCAGTGATGAATTGGAGCTACTGGGGCAGTGTCGGAATCGTATCATCTGCCGAATATCAAGAACGGATGAAACAGGCGGGAGTCGGATCAATTGAAGCGCCGGAAGCAATGGCGGCGCTTGAACGATTGCTCGGCGGCCCATTGAATCAGTTCGTCATGATGAAACAGGCGGAAGAGCCGGAGGAAAAACCGGAAGAAATGATAGAAGTATACCCTGAACATCACGGCTCGGCGATGCAAAAACTGCGAAGCTATCAGCCTAAAGTAACAAGACATGTACAACAATTGAGTTAAGGAGGGGACGGCTTTGCAAAACACTGAAGATCTTCTTTACAAACTATTGGCAGGCCAGCTGAAATCTGTCGGATTTTTTACGGAAAACGAAACGCAGCCTGTCATGCAGGGGTTTTACGGCAGGTGGCTGGAAGAAAGCATCTCCATCTTGGTGCAAAAAGGCTTTTTGAAACAGTCTGGCAGTACGTATGTGTTAACGGGTCCGATAGAGCGTGAGGACGTTCTGTGGCAAGAATGGGATGAAAAGAAAGCTCCTTTACTCAAGGACAGCAGCAAACGGGCGATGATCACCTTAGTGGAGACCGCTCTCAGAGCTTTGCCGGATATTTTATCCGGCAGAGTTTCTGCCACTGATGTTCTGTTTCCTGATTCCTCAATGGAATTGGTTGAAGGAATCTATAAAAACAATGAAACGGCAGACTACTTTAATGAGGTGCTCGCTGACACATTGACGGCTTTCATTGAAGAACGCCTGAAAGAAGACCCGAACGCGGAAATCCGGATATTAGAGATCGGAGCGGGGACGGGCGGGACGAGCGCGGCCGTTTTCAAAAGATTAAAAGAGGTCAAACATCATGTGAAAGAATATTGCTACACCGATCTGTCAAAGGCCTTTTTCATGCATGCTGAAAAAGAATACGGTCCCGACAATCCGTATTTGACTTATAAGCGGTTTAATGTGGAAGAGCCCCCGGCTTTGCAGGGTATAGAGGCGGGTGCATATGACGCGGTCATTGCGGCAAATGTGCTTCACGCGACAAAAAATATTCGGCGGACACTTCGCAATGCCAAAGCGGTGCTTAAAAAGAATGGGATTTTGCTATTAAATGAGATCAGCAGCCATTCGGTTTATTCTCATCTGACATTCGGTCTTTTGGAAGGCTGGTGGCTGTATGAAGACGCCAAACTGCGTATTCCCGGATGCCCTGGGCTGTATCCTGAAGCGTGGCAGTCTGCGCTGGAAAGCGAGGGATATCGGTACGTTACATTTATGGCGGAATCGTCACATCACCTCGGCCAGCAGATCGTGGCGGCAGAAAGCGACGGCGTCATCAGGCAAAAGCAGCCGGACGCGCCGGCGGTTGAAGAAATTGCGGCTTCCAAAGAGCCGGCTGATTTCACAGAACCGTCTTTCTCAGTCACAGACCGGACGGTGCAATTCATAAAAGAAACGTTAGCCAAGTCCATAAAGCTTGCTCCCGAGCGCATTCAGCCGGAAACCAGCTTTGAAAAATACGGCATCGACTCCATTTTGCAGGTGAATTTTATCCGTGAACTGGAAACATTGACGGGCGAGCTGCCGAAAACGGTCTTATTTGAACACACGAATACGAAAGAACTTGCCGAGTATTTGCTGGAAACTTACCCGGATAAGCTGCAACAGGCATTCGGAGCCGATCAAGCGCCTCCTGAAACGGAGCATCCGGAACCTGCAATGAATGAACCGGTGCCGCTTGTCACGGAAACGCGGCGATTTATCACTGAACAAAAAGAGCCAAAAGCGCCAAAGCCGGAAACAGAAACCGTCACCGATAATCGCTCAGATCGTGACGACATTGCCATTATCGGCATCAGCGGCCGCTATCCCGAGTCTGAAACCCTCGATGAGCTGTGGGAGCATTTAAAAGCCGGAGACAGCTGTATTACGGAAGCTCCGGAAAACAGATGGAAGTCCGGTCTTCTGAAAACGATGGCAAAAGAAACACGAAAAGAAGAACGCAAAACACGGTACGGCGGATTTCTGCAGCATATTGACGCTTTTGACCATCACTTGTTTGACATCCGGGAAGACCATGTGATGGAGATGACACCTGAGCTCCGTCTAAGCCTTGAAACCGTATGGGAAACATTTGAAAACGGCGGCTACTCGTTAGAGAGAGTAAACGAATGGCAGGAATCAGACAGCGGAATCGGTGTATTTATGGGCAGTATGTACAATCAATATTTCTGGAATATCCCGTCATTGGAAAAAGCTGCGCTCAGCTCTAACGGAGGGGATTGGCATATCGCCAACCGCATTTCCCACTTTTTCAATTTAACGGGTCCGAGCATGGGCGTTACGACCGCATGCTCCAGCTCACTGAGCGCCATTCATCTCGCCTGTGAAAGCCTGAAGCTTAACAGCTGTTCCATGGCGATTGCCGGAGGGGTCAATCTCACGCTTGAACCGTCTAAATATGATGCGCTCGAACGGGCGAATTTGCTTGAACAGGGAAGTGAAAGCAAAAGCTTCGGAACCGGCACGGGGCTGATGCCGGGAGAAGGAGTCGGTGCGGTGCTCTTGAAGCCGCTCTCCAAAGCGGTTGCCGACAAAGACCATATTTACGGGGTCATTAAAAGCAGCGCGTTGTGCCATAGCGGCGGAAGGCAGATGTACACGGCTCCGGATCCGAAACAGCAGGCGAAGCTCATGGCGGCTTCCATTGACAAAGCCGGAATCAATCCGGAAACAATCAGTTATGTTGAATCAGCGGCAAACGGCTCTGTATTGGGAGATCCGATTGAGGTCATTGCCCTGACGAACGCGTTCTCGCAATATACCGATAAAAAACGATTTTGCGCGCTTGGATCCGTCAAGTCAAATCTTGGCCATTTAGAGGCGGCCTCCGGGATGTCCCAGCTCGCGAAAGTGCTGCTGCAAATGGAGCGGGAAACATTAGTTCCGACCATTAACGCAAAACCGCAAAATCCGAATATCGCGCTTGAACAAACGGCCTTTTACCTGCAGGAGAAAACCGAGTATTGGGAGCGTCTGAAGGATGCCAAGACGGGAGACATCGTACCGCGGAGAAGCATGATCAATTCCTTCGGGGCAGGCGGGGCATATGCAAATCTCATCGTAGAAGAATATATCAGCCCGAATTCCGATCAGGCCCGTCACGGCGATGAGGAATATATTTTCCCTGTGTCAGCGAAAACGAAATGGAGTTTTGAAGCCTATCTTGAGAGACTTGCGGCCTTTTTAGAAAAGACGCCATCTCTTCATCCGGCCGCCATCGCATCCGCGCTGCAAAAAAGAACGCATCATCCGGAGTATCGGGCGGCATTTACGGCTGCTTCCGTTCAGGAACTGCTGGAAAAACTGGCCGCTTACCGCATGGATCAGCGGAATCTCAATTTCTCCGATTCTGATATCGGCCGGCGTGCGCGGCAATGGGAAAAAGGAGAGAATATCACGTTTGATCAGTTGCAGCAAGAGCACGCCGTTCATCTGCCGGCCTACGCTTTTGACCACGGGACTTCTTTTCATTTCGGTGAATCAGAAAACGCTGCCGGCGTTCAGGCGGTGTACAGTGATGACGACCCATACGTGAAAGGGCATCAATTCAGCGGAGAACCGGTACTCGTCGGCGCTACATATAACAGTCTGGCAGTCGATCATTTTTGTGACCTTTTTCCTGAAGCGGAAGGAGGACATATTAAAAAACTGAATTACGTCAGCCCCATTACCGTAAAAAAAGGCGATCGCATCGAGCTGAAAACAGAATCGAAACAAAACGGGGATGGATTTGAACTGAGCATAATGCACCGCAGCCGCACGTCTCCTGATTGGAGCATAGCGGCGTATGCCGAGTGCAGCCCGTATCCGTTTCAAAAGCAGCACGCAGATCTGGCGGCCATTCAGCGCTCTTACCGGGAAGTGGGCCGGATAGATGAGCTATACGGAGACGGAACGGGAACCGTCGTGTGGGGAGAAGAATTTAAAACGATCACCCGTCTGTACAAAGGCACTGATGCCGTTTTAGCGAAAGTGAACCTGAACAATAGCGACTCACAACAAGCGCATCATTATGCCATAAATCCATTAATCGCCAACAGTGCTTACTTGGCCTCGCTTTCTTTATTGGACCAAACAGAGACGGAAAGCTATCTGCCGTTCGGCATTAATTCCGTCACCTTCAGCAGCCCGGAAAATCTTACCGATTGCTGGCTGCACATCAAGCTGGCTAAACAAACGGGGGAAATGATTCTGATTAACGCAGATGTCATCAGCAGCCGATCGGAAGTGGTGATGCGTTTTGAAGGCTATGCCCTGAAACGGTTCCGCCCGAAAACCGAACAGATGAATCAGCCGGCCCGAACGGCTGTTAAAAATGCGGGAGCACCGATTTCTGCCGGCAGTCTGACAGATGATATCCGCAGCTACATCCTTGGCAAGCTCGCCAAGATGATGGATGAACCCGCGTCATCTCTTCGTTCTAATGCGAATATCATGGAATTGGGACTTGATTCAGCGAGTCTGATCGGGCTGACAAAAGAGATCGGCCAAGAGGCGGACATCGATGTGAATCCAACATTGTTTTTCGAGTATCCGACGGCGGAGGAGCTGACCCGCCACTTCGCGTCAGCATATGAGAGCAAGTTTTCTCAATTGCTTGCCGATCATAAGCATTCAGAAGAGGCTGGGGTCACGGAAACAGAAGAGCGCACTTTACCGAAGAAACAGCATACGCCTTGTGATAACGCCGATGTCAAGCAAGGAATCGCGATTATCGGTATGTCAGCTCAGTTTCCGCAATCCCCGGATATCCAGTCTTTTTGGGGGCACATCGTAAACGGGGATCACTGTATTACCGAAATTCCGGCGGACCGCTGGGACTGGCGCCGTTACGCCGGCGATGAGAATGACACGAGTCTCAGATGGGGCGGTTTTATTGACGGTGTCGGCGAATTTGACCCGCTCTTTTTCGGAATTTCTCCTAAAGAGGCATCACAAATGGGGCCGGAGCAGTTTCTGCTTTTGATGCATACATGGAAGGCAATGGAGGATGCGGGCCTGACAAATAAGGCATTATCAAGCAGACCGACAGGCGTTTTCGTTGCCGCGGGCAACAGCGATCCGAACAATGGAACAGCCATTCCGTCCATCATTCCGAACAGGATATCATATGCCTTGAATTTACAAGGACCGAGTGAATATTACGAGGCTGCCTGCACGTCAACGTTGGTGGCATTGCACAGGGCGGTTCAATCAATCCGTCATAACGAATGTGAGCAGGCTGTCGTGGGCGCCGCCAATATTCTGCAATCGCCGAAAGGTTTTATCGGTTTTGACTCAATGGGATATTTAAGCAAAAACGGCCGGGCGAAATCGTTCCAAAAAGATGCCGATGGCTTTGTCAGAAGCGAAGGGGCGGGCGTGATCATCATCAAACCGCTTGAGGCGGCAATTGAAGACGGCGATCATATTCACATGGTCATTAAAGGAACAGGAGTGTCTCACGGCGGTAAAGGCATGTCGCTTCACGCACCGAATCCGGCGGGAATGAAGGCCGCGATGAAAAAAGCGTACGAAGACACCGATGTTGATCCGCAAACCGTCACTTATATTGAAGCGCACGGCATTGCCTCCGAAATGGCAGATGCGCTGGAGTTTAATGCAATCAAAGCGGGTTACGGCGAGTCTGCAAATCAAGAGGAAAGCGCGCCTTGTTATATCAGCACTGTGAAACCTTGCATCGGGCACGGCGAACTCGCTTCCGGACTGGCCGCCCTTATAAAAGTAGCGATGGCCATGAAGCATCATACCATCCCGGGCATTCCCGGATTTACAGCTGCAAATGAGCAAATGGTTATTCAAAAAAGCCGCTTCCGTTTCACCGAAGACAATCAGGAATGGTCACAGCTCACCGACCATACGGGCAGACCGATCCCGCGCCGGGCCGCAATTAACAGCTATGGCTTCGGCGGCATGAATGCGCATGTCGTCTTGGAACAGTACAGTCCGAGCCATAAAGACAAAGAATCTGCGCATGACCCGCAGCTTATCGTGCTTTCTGCTAAGAGCGAAGGGCGTCTTAAGGCGGCCGCAGGTCAGCTGGCTGATTTTGTGCAAACTGGAGATACTCCGTCACTGCGGGATATTGCTTATACGCTTCAGACCGGCCGTGAGGCGATGAACTGCCGCTTGGCACTCGTTGCCCGCAATCAAGATGAATTGCTGGAAAAACTGAAAGAGTACAGAGCATTTTCCGAAGAAAGCAATGGAATGAAAAGCTTCTTTACAGGCAGTCAGCAGACTGGATCAGGAGATATCGGCGTTTTACTGGAAGGGACTCTCGGTACAGTCGTCACGGAGACGCTGTTGGCTGAAAACAATCTGGAAAAGCTTGCATTTTGCTGGGTGAAAGGAGCGGATATACCGTGGGACAGACTCCACCAAGGCAAATCTGTTCAAAGAGTGCCGCTTCCGACATATCCTTTTGAACACCACAAGTATTGGAATGGCGGTCAGCCAGAAGACATCACCCTTGCGCCGGTTTCCCAGGACCCTCAGCTCCGCCGCGAGAGCGCAGCTGACATTGTGGCTGACATTTTGGGGATGAAGGCAGCGGAAATTGATCAAAATAAGCCGCTGACTGAATACGGCTTTGATTCAATCTCCTCTATTCAGCTGCTGAAAAAACTTGAGGACGGAGACAGCCGCATCAGTCTGGAAGCTCTTCAGAAATGCAGCACTCTTCAGGAGATCGGCATGCTGTTAAAAACGAACCAACCGCATGAGGCGGGCCGGAATTTTCCCGAACTCGTCAAGCTGAATGAAAGAGAAAAAGGCCGTCCTGTTTTTTGGTTTCACGGCGGAACAGGAGGCGTTGAAGCATACCAGCCATTCGCCAAAAAGAGTCAGCGTCCTTTTTACGGCATCCAGGCAAGAGGTTTGACAGGGAAAGAGCCGCTGCAAGGAATCGAAGAGACGGCCGCTTCTTATATGAGAATCATCCAAGCGGTACAGCCGAAAGGCCCTTATGACCTCGGCGGATATTCCTTGGGCGGGATGCTTGCTTATGAAACCGCGCGCCTCTTGCAGGAGGAAGGTCATACAGTAAAAAGCGCCGTCATGATCGACACCCCGTACAGTGAAAAATGGAAAGAGAGAAAACCATCTGTTAAGTCAGTCATGCTGCAAACGATCAATACGATGCTTACGGCATATCTTAAGCCTGAAAACCTTGAAGAGGCATTAATCAGCAGAGAAGACATTACCGTCCAGGCTGAGGAAGAAGAAGTATTGAAAGAATTGATCGGCCTTGCCAAAAAGCGCGGTCTGCCAAAATCCGAAGAAGCGATCCGGATGCAGCTGGAGCAAATGATGAAGACGCAGCTCGCTTACGGAATGGAAGAGTATGACATGAAGCCGCTGCCTCATCCGGAAGCGCTGCAATGTTACTACTTCCGTAATAAAAGCGGTTTGTTTCTCGGAGATTTTGAACGTTATCTGACAGCAGAGGAAGAACAAATTCCGTTAGACCATGATGCGTATTGGAAAGAATGGGAACACCAGATGAAACACTTTCACCTGCTGGACGTCCACTCTTCCAATCATGTCACAATGCTGTCGGAACCAAAGCCGCAAAACGCCATTAAGGCATTCTGCGAAAAACTGTACGCAAACAAAGGAACGATAAGCGCAAATTTCCTTAAATCTTTCAAAAAAAAGCTGGACGAAACAAATGAGTTGGTAAAACGGTAATAGAGAACGGCCGGAGCAATCCGGCCGCTTTTTTTGCAAATAGAACTAAATACACTATGTACTAAATATTCACTATTATATTGATTTCCTGTTTATAAGATATTAAAAAACCCCCGATAAACAGGGGGCGATATTAAAATCTGACAGGCAATGTTTCAAGCCCTCTCAAAAACACGTTTTTTCTCCACGTTACATCCTCGTGCGCACCTTTCAGCTCTATATTCGGAAACCGTTTTAAAAGAGAAGTAAAGGCAATGGATGCTTCCATCCGGGCGAGCGGAGCCCCGAGACAAAAATGAATGCCGAATCCAAAAGAGATATGACGGTTCGGTGTTCTCGCTATATTTAATGTATCAGGATCATCGAAATATTCCGGGTCCCGATTGGCTGAACCGATGCCGATAAATATCATATCGCCTTTTTTAATAGAAACATCTTTATAGGTGAAATCTTCAATCGCCCATCGATTCGCCATCATGATGACGGGAGAGGTGTAACGCAAAAGCTCTTCGACCGCCGTCTGGATATTTTCGGGCTGCCGCTTTATCTTCTCCATCTGGTCTTTGTGCAGAAGAAGCGCCAGGGTGCCGGAGCCGAGAAGGTTAACCGTTGTTTCAAGCCCGGCAACGACTAACAAAAACAGCATGGAATACAGCTCTGATTCACTCAGCTTTTGGCCGTCCTCTTCAGCGTAAATAAGCTTGCTTGTCAGATCTTCAGCGGGATGTTTTCTTTTTTCTTCGATCAGTGTTTTCATATATTGTTTAAATTCTTTGAGAGCCTGGTTGGTCGCATCTTGTCCGCTCTCTGACGTGTCGACCATCGCGTTTGTCCATACTTGAAATTTGGCGCGGTCCTCTTTCGGAATTCCGAGCAGCTCGGAAATGACGATAAACGGAAGCGGTGCCGCGAAATCTTTCATGATATCAGGGTCTGCTTTTGTTTCCATTTCATCCAGCAGCTCTTCTGTGATCTGCTCTATCCCGGTGCGAAGCTGCTCAATCATCCGGGGAGTGAACCCCTGATGCACCAAAGATCGAAGACGTGAATGATCCGGAGGGTCTTTTGCCAGCATATGCTCTGAGACAAAATCGATATCTTCGCTGACATTCAGCTTCGCGATCAGCTCCTTCGGCATGACCCGTTTTACATCTCTCGTAATTCTGCCGTCTTTTAAAAACGCCATACAATCATCATAACGCGTGATGAGCCATGCCGGAAAGGTGCCTCCGAAACGCTGCAGTTCGAATTTATGTATGGGGTCCTGCTCTCTGAATCTGCTTAAAACCGCAAAAGGGTCTTCGTGAAACTCGGGTGAGTGTGGGTGAAACATTGTTTTTTCCATCTGGATTTCCCCGCCTTCATGTTTTTGAAAAGACATAACCAACAGCCGGTGCCTGCCGACCGGACGGCATTCCTCCTTTTATCTGCCGAAGACACTGATCACAACGGCTCATAAGTATGTCTAAAATATATAAGGAAACAGAAGCCGGTTCAATAGACAAATCGTAAAGCCGCCATTTTCGTTGATTATCAACAAAACAGCAAACTTTTTTTGCCATTTCATCATGTGTGTTAAATCCGGCTAATATACATATTTACGCTTCATATCAACTTCTTAAGGAGGATGTGAATGAATGCGTTTATGAAATGGGCGGCAAGTCTGCTTTTGGTGATCTCTCTTCAGTTCGGCCTTACGGGCGCCGGCATCCATTCGGACAGTGCTGCTCATGCTGCATCCCGATACGATCAGGTGCTGTATTTCCCGCTGTCAAAATATCCGGAGACAGGAAATCATATAAAAGACGCCATTTCGGCAGGTCATTCTGAGATTTGTACAATTGATCGGGGCGGAGCGGAGAACAGAAGGAAAGAATCATTGAAAGGAATTCCGACAAAGCCCGGGTTTGACCGTGATGAATGGCCCATGGCAGTATGCACAGAAGGCGGGGCGGGGGCTGATATCAGATATGTAACCCCATCGGATAACCGCGGGGCCGGTTCATGGGTTGGAAATCAAATGAGCGGCTATTCCGACGGCACGAGAGTATTATTTATCGTTCAGTAACTTCTCCGGTTCGCCGGAGTTTATTTATGCTTTGAAAAAGCGGCACGCCGGCTGGACATATGAAATGGCAAAGAGTAAACTTATATGTTGGAATCAGCATGAGAAAGGATTGGATCACATTGACAGTGACTACATACCGAAATATTGCACTTTTACTTCTTTGTTTAACAGCGGGAATTGTGGATGTGATCGGTTATTTAAGCCTGGGACATATCTTTACCGCCAATATGACGGGGAATATCGTTCTGTTCGGCCTGGCGATCGGCAACTCATGGCACCTTGCCGTACTCAAATCGTTAACCTCGTTAATCGGATTTATTGCCGGCGTTATTGCCGCGGCCCTGCTTGTGGGCAATAAAAAGAAATCATTCTGGCCCCCTGCGGTAACTGCCGCTTTAGCTATTGAAGGAGCTGTTTTGCTGCTGTTTGCTTTGTTCTCCTGCTTTTTTGCAGACGCCATTTCTGTTTATGTGCTGATTATGCTGCTCAGCTTCGCAATGGGAATGCAGACGACAGCCGCGAGAAAACTTGGTGTAGCGGGGATTTCCACGACCGTATTAACGGGAACGCTCGCTAATTTTTTTGAAGATCTCACCGCAAGGTTTTACAAAGCGGACAAGCGGAAGCAGTTTACGAGAGATGCTGTATTGCGCGCGCTTGCCTTGGTTCTGTATTGCTTTGGAGCGGTCATAGGCGCTTTTGCCGAACCGGATTATAAGTTTGCCGTGATCTGGCTCCCGATTATCATTATTTTAGGCATTATGCTTTGCGCATTCACGATGTTCCACGGATATTCTGAAGAAAAAAACCAATAAAAAAACGCCCTGAATCAGCGGCGTTTTTTCTTTTTATTGCTCTTTCCGGGTCCCGATTGTATACACGGCCCGATCTGTATGTACCTTTAATCCGTCTTGCTCCTGTTGGATGGTAATGTCGCCGAGCAGAGGAATTTCATACGCATCTTGGGGAAGCGGAACATTTCCTTCCTCCGTATAGGTTGTGCCGTGCCCTTTTAAGACGAGTTCTTCATCCGCTACATAGTCATCGGGATGGTTTGTCCGGCGGACGAGAACGTCATCAAGGTGAAGCATGATCTGATCCATATCAGAAATCTCGTTTCGGCTGTCTGTCAGCTCTCCTTTTCTGATATCAAGCGTTTGTCCGATCTGTTTTTGCAGCCATTCAGACAATTCGGTGTTTGTAAGTGCCATTGTGATTCCTCCTTTTATCTACACCATACTTATTCCCTATTTTTTTAGAAATACACCGCCTTGCATTGATCTTTTTTTCTGACAGCCGGTTCTGAACTGTTCCGAGTTCCTTCATTATAAATGTTTCATCTATTCACCTGAAAAACGGAGTCATCTGCCGTGCAGACGACCCCGTTCTCATGATAAAAAGGTTACTCTTTCGGCACAGCGTTTTCAGCGTTCACTGCGCCCGCTCCGTAAATGTTCGGATCTTCATTTGTCCATTGATCCGGACTTTGTCTGATCAATGTTTTCACTTCGTCAGGCGAAAGCTGCGGGTTTTGCTGAAGGATTAAGGCAGCGATGCCCGCACAGATCGGAGTGGCCATGGACGTGCCCGACAGACTGAAATACAAGGAGCCTACACGGTTTGATTTCTGTAATTTGTCAAGATATGAACGCGGAGAACGTAGAGATACGATATCGACCCCGGGCGCAAGAATGTCAGGCTTCTCTTTTCCGTACACCGTCGGGCCGCGGCTTGAGAAAGAAGCGACCGTATCGTCCTCATTGCTGGCCGTATCATTGTCATCATAGGCGCCTACCGTGATGACCTTCTCGCTGACACCGGGGCTTGAAATCGTTTGAGCTTCCGGACCGGAGTTGCCCGCGGCGACGCAGACGACGATTCCTTCATTCCATGCCTCTTCAACGGCCTTGACGAGCGGGTCGTCCGTTTCTTTATCATATCTGAGCGCATCTCCGCCCAGTGACATGCTGATGATTCTGATCGGATTCTTTGTGTGTTCTTTATTATATCGTATGCACCATTCCACACCTTCAATGATATCAGCCAAGGTTCCTGATCCTGATTTGTTTAAAACCTTGACTCCGATCAGATCGGCTTCCGGCGCCGGCCCCTGATATTTACCCGAAGATGAAGCGCCGCTGCTTGCGATATCACCGGCGCAATGGGTGCCGTGTCCGTTGTCATCATACGGTTCTGTCTTTTGGTTGACAAAGTCCGCAAATCCGATAATCCTGCCTTCTAAATCGGGATGCTGATAGATTCCGGTATCAATAACGGCGACGGTTACGCCTTTTCCTGTTAATACGGTGCCGTTACGGGTCACTTCTTTTGCATGAGACGATTCAGCTGCTGTATCAAGGAGAGCTTTTACTTCACGGTTTAAATAGATTTTACGGATATCCCGGCATTGCGAAAGAAGCATGTGAAGGGCGGACGGCGTGACTTCGGCGCTGCAGCAATTGATTGTTTGAAACTGCTTTTTTATAGTGCAGCGTTTTTCTTTTGATAAGACCTGTCCTGTGCTGTGAAAACCGGATTCATGGCAGCCCTCTTCAAATTCAATGATGACTGACATTTTCTTTCTGTTTTTCACCTTTTTTTCGAAAAAATTGTGTAAAAAGCAAGGTGTCCATTTGAAAGGTTTATATAACTGTAATACGTTTTCTCTGAGCGGCCAGTCCAGCTTATGAGCATTTGACCGCACCATTTGTACCATTGAGTAACCAAACATATATACTTTTCCTCCCATTCTGGCGATTCTCTCTATACCATATGAACAGGCCGTAAGTTCGGTCAGTTTGTTTGTCCTTCAGGAGCGCTGGTTACTTGCGGCTTTTTCAGGAGAAGAAATCGAGTTGAAACGGAACGTTTGTTCGTTTTGTAATGAAGCCGGCGGAAGGTAGTATATACATGAACATCATATTGAGACATTCCTTGGAAAAACAGCTTCCGATTGATATTATATATATGAAAAAAGACGGCTCCGTTTCAAAACGGACCATTATGATAAAAAAAGGGGATGAGCGGGCTGTAATGGCATTTTGCTGTACAAAAAGGCAGATGAGAACTTTTTTGACGGGCTCCATTCTGTCCTGCGCATTTGCTTCGGGAGGCGGATATTCATTTCTAAAAGCGTATTCTTGATGCCGTCCGTTTCCGGCCGTGAATCTCCCGCCCCTGAAAATTCGGGCGTTCCTCCCTTTTTTTTTGCCCTCTCTCAACCTTTTTTCACTGATGCCCGGCATTTGAGCGCTTGAACCGTGACAATCCATTGATTTTTCGAAACCGGGAAGTTTTTCACTGATGATAATGTTAATAGAATGTTAAGATAAGACCTATTGACAAAAATCCATATAATGAATATTTCATTTTTCAGAAAGGAGCAAAGAAGGAGAGCTGATGAAAAGAATTTTACTTAATGTCATCATTATCGTAGCAATGGTCTTACTAATAAGATGTGCTCATTATGCGTCAGACCCTGATCCCTCGAATTCTTCTGATACATACACAGATTTTAAAGATCTGGCTGAACATGAAGACCCCGATGATTATCATATATCGTACAATAAGAGAAAGGGGAGCCCCGTATTGATCATGTCCCCGCACGGAGGGAGAATTGAGGGCGGGGTGAGCGAGATCGTCCGCTCTTTCAGGGATGATTATTCAACCTACCTGTTTGAGGGATTAAAAGCGCATGATAACCAGACTCTTCATATTACGAGCACCAAGTTCGATGAGCCTTCAGCAGTCGAAAGCATTAAGCAGCACCATTATGTTATCGCAGTTCACGGTTATAAAGGCGACGAGAAAAATACTCTTGTCGGAGGAAGCGATCGGAAGCGGGCGAAAAAATTGGTGAGAGCTCTCAAACGAAACGGATTTCCTGCAGAATTGGCAACCTCAAAAACCGGTCTGGCCGGGGTTGACACCGAAAATATCAATAACCAGGCGCAAACCGGGCTGAGTATACAGCTTGAGATCAGCAGAGAACAGCGGGAGGCGTTTTTTGATAATTTTGATTACCGCGAAAGGGAATTCACAAAAACGGAGGCATTTTACCGGTTTGTCCGTACGATAAAAAGAGTGATCAATCAAGAGTATTCGTGAGCTTAAAAAAAGACAAACCAGTGAAAGGTGAGTAAACTGAAAAAAAAGGAGGTTTGTCCCTTGGCAAAACATCACTTTTATTTAAAAGCAAATTGGCCCGGAAATCGCAATGACGTCGGCGATATTAAAAGCGGCCGGCTGGAAACCGCTGTGTCCATTCCTAAGGAAATGGACGGACCCGGAGAAGGCACAAATCCTGATGAAATGCTGCTTGGAGCGGCCGCGACCTGTTATATTATAACGCTTGCGGCGATGATGGAAAGAAGCGGCCTGGATAAAGAAGATCTACATATGGAATCTGAAGGAATTGTAGACGTCACGAACGGTGTGTTCACGTACCAGAAAATCATTCACCGCCCGTTTATATTATTAAAGCCGGATGCAGCCGAAACGGACTTTACGCTCGCCAGGAAGTTAGCGCAAAAAGCGGAGTCCTCATGTATGATTTCACGAGCGGTCCAAGGAAACGTGGAGATGGAGCTTGAGGTTGAAGTAAAAGCTGCCCGCGCTTGACGAGTTCAAACGGTCAGCTCCGGGCCGTTTGATTTTTTTTAGCTTTTTGAGACTTGGAACGGTTCAGCAGGATGACGCCCGTGATGACAAAAATAAGCCCGATCATCATTTTAGCTGTCATGGCTTCCTTAAAAACAAAAAAGCCGACAATTGCCGTTAAAGCCGTGCCGACACCTGACCATGTCGCGTATGCGGCGGATAAATCAAGGCTTTTCAAAGAGAAGCTCAAAAACATAAAAGAGGCTCCGATTCCGGCAATGACGCCGAGAGCGGGCCATAAGTGCGTAAAACCGTCCGACAGCTTCAGCATCGTGCTTCCGAACACTTCTGATACAATGGCTAATGCCAGGCAGAGTAATCCTTTCATATCATGCTTCTCCTTTCTACCAATTCATCAGAATGACACCGGCCAATAAGAATACAAGTCCGATGACGGCCTGCTTGTCCAGTTTTTCATGAAACCATTTCGCTCCGATAATGGATGCGAGCACCGTTCCCGCTCCGCTCCATGTTGCATAGGATAAGCTGAGCGGAATGAGATTCAGTGTAAGTGAAAGCATATAAAAGGCCAATGAATAGCCTGCCACTACAAGCGCGCTCGGCAAAAACCGCGTAAATCCGCGGGAGACCTTCAGCATGGCCGCGCCGATTGACTCTGATAAAATAGCAATTGTGAGGAAGATATAACCCAGAATCATATCAAATCCCCCTCTCATCATAATCCTTATGCCTTTTGTTTAAGGCAGTAAAATAAAATAATATCCGAACTTTGCCCGCCAAGTCAAGACATTAGGCCTATATAAAAAGGCCCCTGAAAGGAGCCCTTTTTAATTGTCTTAGTAGTAATACGGATAGTAAGGGTAGCCGTAACCTCCGTACAAATACGGATTGAACAAAGCGCTTCCGACAAGCCCCCCGACAAGCCCTCCGAAGAACGGTCCGCCGTAAAAACCAAACGGCCGTCCGAATCCATAACCAAACCAAGGCCGGCCAAATCCAAAACCCGGCCGCCCGAAGCCGAAGCCGAATCCGGGACGCCCGAACCCGAAGCCCGGCCGTCCAAACCCAAATCCGGGCCGTCCAAACGGTCTCATATCACTATCTGCTGCATATGTGTATTCTTCATTCATAATTTAGGTACCTCCAAGAATAAATTTGAGATGATAACAGAGTATTCAGCCCACCAATTTTTGATTGGGCATTTATCAAAAAAATAAAGGAGTGAGCTTTTGTGGGCCTGTATCAGTCCGATTGGTCAAAAAAACCTCCGCACACACACGCATACCGGGCTGTTACGGATGTAGTGCAGGGGCACTACCATATGATCGAAGGCTTTTCGCAGCCGGAGAACGGCAGCAATACAGATGAGCATACACATTTCTATACGGGCATCACCTCGTTTGAAAACGGCCATTTTCATAGGTATTACGGCATTTCCGGCCCTGCCATCCCGAGGGTTGACGGAACACATTACCATGAGCTTTCAGAGACCACCTTTGCCGCCTACAATGAGCCGATTCGGATCCAGCATGGCGGCGTCGTTTACGATCCGCGGGAGGAAGGACGGAAAACGCACCGCCATACGCTCAAAGGAAAAACGAGAGAGGTTGTCGGAAACGAGCCGATCGGGTGGTAGCGGACGTTTAGCGCTCAGGAAAAAGGGCAAAATGGATAGGTGCCTGAAGAAATGAATGCTATAATTAGGGGGAGATTTATAAAAGAGAGTGATACATATTGAAAAATAAAAAACAGCCTGTCGTCATACTCGTCGGACCGACGGCAGTCGGAAAAACAAAACTAAGCATCGGACTCGCGAAAATGCTGAATGCGGAAATCATCAGCGGAGATTCCATGCAGGTATATAAAGGGATGGACATCGGAACGGCCAAAGTCACCGAAGAAGAGACAGAAGGCGTGCCGCATCACCTGATTGATATTTTGGAGCCGTCCGACACTTTTTCAACGGCGGATTATCAGAAAATGGTGAGGGGAAAAATCACCGAGATTGCCGGTAGAGGAAAGCTGCCGATGATTGTCGGGGGGACGGGTCTGTACATTCAGTCCGTGCTGTATGACTATACGTTCACGGAAAACTCCGGCGACCCTGTATTCCGGGAGCGAATGGAGAAACTGGCGGCTGAAGAAGGGGCGGAAGCGCTTCATGCCAAGCTTGCGGCAGCCGACCCGGAAGCGGCGGCAGCCATTCATCAAAACAATACGCGAAGAGTCATCCGCGCGCTCGAAATCCTGCATGTATCGGGAAAAACAATGTCAGAGCATCTTAAAACCCAAAAACGGGAGCTGCTTTACAATGCGGTTCTTATCGGTCTTACAATGGACAGAGAAGTACTGTACGGCCGGATTAACGAGCGCGTTGACCTGATGCTGGAAACCGGCCTTCTTGACGAAGTAAAGCGGCTGTATGATATGAATATCCGGGACAGCCAATCGATTCAGGCAATCGGCTATAAAGAGCTGTATGAATATCTTGATGGAAAAGTGCCGCTTCCTCAGGCCGTGGAGCAATTAAAACAAAATTCAAGGCGATATGCGAAACGCCAGCTGACCTGGTTTCGCAATAAAATGCCCGTTTCATGGACAGATATGACGCCGCCTGTTGATATTGAGCAGAAAAAAAAGGAAATTTTCGAGTGCATAGCAGGAAAACTGGAAATTTAATCGAAACAGTATTGTATTGAGAACCAAGGAGGACGAAACATGAAACCGATTAATATTCAAGATCAGTTTTTGAATCAAATCCGAAAAGACAATACGTTCGTCACGGTGTTTTTACTCAACGGCTTTCAGCTTCGCGGCCAGGTAAAAGGCTTTGACAACTTTACCGTTTTGCTCGAAACGGAGGGGAAGCAGCAGCTTATTTATAAACATGCCATCTCCACGTTCGCCCCGCAAAAAAACGTCCAGCTTGAGCTTGAATAGACTTTTTGACAAAGACCATGAACAATGGTCTTTTTCTATGCGCGTCTGTATATTGCAGGCCGTATATCGGAAAGATAAAAGGGGGTTCGGAAAATCGTGTTCGAAAGTGAAAATGAACTGAGAAGAATCAGGATTACGCTCGTTTGGATCGCTGTTTTTTTGCTGTTTGGAGCTTGCAGCAATCACGAGACGGTGGTGACGGATGATGACGGCGGCTTGGCGGATGCCGAATCGCAGACAGAAGGCATGGTGCAGCTGGAACATAATCGTTTCGGCATTGTCGAGGACGGTTACTTAAAAATATACCGCTATGATGAAAAAACGAATAAAATCGAACTGAAAAAAGAAACGGCGCTGGATGAGCTTGAATAAATTTCACAAGCGTTCGAATTTACAAAGCGGGCCGCACAAGCTACACTAAGTACTGACATTGATCATGCAGAGGGTGAGACGATTGAAACACAAGGTGATAATCAACCATTGGGAAGAAACTTGTGAAGATGATTCCTGCTATGAATATGGAACCAGCATCATCGTTGACGGCAAAGAACTGATCAGGGAGGCTTCCATCACAAGCGCTCTGAAAGCCGTACTGAAAGAAATCGGTGCTGATGTGGAGATTGAAGAAACCGTTGAAAGCGAAAAAAAATGTGATTCTTACAAAAAATAAGAATAAAAGTCTAGACTACTAAGCAGTTTTTTTTCATGTTATGATAGACATCGGCTTACACATGACACCTTGAGTAGGATGAGAGATGATTCTCGTTCTGCTCTCTTTTTTGGGCGTTAATCGGGCCGGAGCCAAAGTCCGCTCTTTCAAAAATATGAATTTTTTATAAATCGATCTCAATATGTTGTGTTTTTCTGAGAGGTTAGTATACTATATATAGTGTTAAGAGATTCATTATTTTTGATAGGTCGTGATAAGGATGGTTCAAATCATATTTGATTCAAAGACAGGGAATGTTCAGCGTTTTGTGAATAAAACAGACTTTCAGCTGATCCGCAAGGTGGACGAAACGGACCACGTGGACACTCCGTTTGTTTTGGTCACCTACACGACAAACTTCGGTCAGGTACCGGCATCAACACAATCATTTCTCGAAAAATACGCCCATCTCTTATTAGGAGTCGCTGCGAGCGGCAACAAAGTATGGGGCGATAACTTTGCAAAAAGCGCCGATACCATCTCTAGACAATATCAGGTGCCGATCTTGCACAAATTTGAACTCAGCGGCACATCTAAAGACGTTGAATTGTTTACTCAGGAGGTAGAAAGAGTTGTCACAAAATCAAGTGCCAAAATGGATCCAGTTAAATAACGAAATCATGATCCAACAAGATGGAAAATTCCAGTTTGATAAAGATAAAGAGGCTGTACATAGCTATTTTGTAGACTATATCAATCAAAACACAGTTTTCTTTCACGATTTAAAAGAGAAGCTGGATTATTTGATTGAAAACCAATACTACGAAGAGGAATTCTTAAGCCTTTATTCTTTTGAAGACATTAAAGAAGTGTTTAAGACAGCTTACGCTAAGAAGTTTCGTTTTCCTTCCTTCATGAGTGCGTTTAAATTCTATAATGACTATGCTTTGAAAACGAATGACAAGAAAAAAATCCTCGAGCGTTATGAGGACCGGATCTCAATTGTTGCGCTGTTCTTCGCAAATGGCGACACTGAGAAAGCAAAAGAATATGTGAATCTGATGATCAATCAGGAATATCAGCCGAGCACACCGACATTTTTGAATGCCGGCAGAAAACGCCGCGGAGAACTGGTGAGCTGTTTCTTGCTCGAAGTCAATGATTCCTTAAACGATATTTCACGGGCGATCGATATTTCCATGCAGCTTTCTAAACTGGGCGGCGGTGTTTCTCTTAACCTGTCCAAGCTCCGCGCGAAAGGTGAAGCGATTAAAGATGTTGAAAACGCCACAAAAGGTGTTGTAGGCGTCATGAAGCTTCTTGATAACGCGTTCCGTTACGCTGACCAAATGGGCCAAAGACAAGGCTCTGGCGCGGCGTACTTAAACATTTTCCACCGCGATATCAATGACTTTCTTGATACGAAAAAGATTTCTGCGGATGAAGATGTGCGCGTCAAAACGCTTTCTATCGGTGTCGTCATTCCGGATAAGTTCGTTGAGCTTGCACGTGAGGACAAAGCGGCTTATGTATTCTATCCGCACACGATTTATAAAGAATACGGCCAGCATATGGATGAGATGGACATGACGGCGATGTATGAGGAGCTTGTTGACAACCCGCGTGTCAAAAAAGAAAAAGTGAATGCGCGCAAATTGCTTGAAAAGCTTGCCGTTCTCCGTTCTGAGTCAGGTTATCCGTACATTATGTTCCAGGACAACGTAAACAAAGAGCATGCGAATAACCACGTATCAAAAGTGAAATTCTCGAACCTTTGCTCTGAAGTGCTTCAGGCGTCACAGGTTTCGGCTTACACAGATTATGACGAGGAAGACGAAATCGGCCTGGACATTTCCTGCAACCTTGGTTCATTAAATATTTTGAATGTCATGAAACATAAATCGATTGAGCGCACGGTGAAACTCGCGACGGATTCCCTGACTCATGTATCTGAGACGACGGATATCCGCAATGCGCCGGCAGTCAGACGCGCGAACAAAGCGATGAAGTCGATCGGTTTAGGCGCCATGAACCTTCACGGCTACCTGGCCCAAAACGGCATCGCTTATGAAAGCCCGGAAGCAAGAGATTTTGCGAATACGTTCTTTATGATGGTGAACTTTTATTCCATCCAGCGTTCAGCTGAGCTTGCGAAAGAAAAAGGCGAAACGTTTGAGCATTATGAAGGCTCCACTTATGCAACGGGAGAATATTTCAATAAATACATCGAAAAAGAGTTCTCACCGGCATACGAAAAAATCGCTGCGCTCTTTGAAGGCATGCACATCCCGACAATCGAAGACTGGAAAGAGCTGAAGGCGTTTGTCGCCGAAAACGGCATGTACCACAGCTACAGACTGTGCATCGCGCCGACAGGCTCCATTTCCTACGTCCAATCCAGCACGGCGTCCGTTATGCCGATCATGGAACGGATCGAAGAAAGAACATACGGAAATTCAAAAACGTATTACCCGATGCCGGGGTTAGCGTCTAATAACTGGTTCTTCTACAAAGAAGCTTATGATATGGACATGTTCAAAGTGGTGGATATGATCGCGACAATCCAGCAGCATATCGATCAGGGAATCAGCTTTACCCTGTTTTTGAAAGATACGATGACAACTCGTGATCTGAACCGTATTGATCTGTATGCCCACCATAGAGGCATCAAAACCATTTACTATGCAAGAACGAAAGATACCGGGCAGGACAGCTGTCTTTCTTGTGTCGTTTGATTAAAGGAGAGTTAACAGTGACAAAAATTTATGACGCAGCAAACTGGTCAAAGCATGAAGATGATTTCACCCAAATGTTCTACAACCAAAACGTAAAGCAGTTTTGGCTTCCGGAAGAGATCGCATTAAACGGCGATCTTCTTACTTGGAAGTATTTGGGTAAAAATGAGCAGGATACGTACATGAAGGTGCTCGCCGGCCTGACACTGCTTGATACAGAGCAGGGGAACACAGGCATGCCGATTGTGGCCGAGCACGTCGAAGGCCATCAGCGAAAAGCGGTTCTTAATTTCATGGCGATGATGGAAAACGCGGTGCACGCAAAATCATATTCAAATATTTTTATGACGCTTGCTCCGACTGAAACGATCAACGAAGTATTTGAATGGGTAAAGCAGAATAAATATCTGCAGAAAAAAGCGCAAATGATTGTCGGGCTTTACAAAGCCATTCAAAAAGATGATGAAATTTCACTGTTCAAAGCGATGGTTGCTTCTGTCTATCTGGAAAGCTTCCTTTTTTACAGCGGTTTCTATTATCCGTTATATTTTTACGGACAGGGAAAACTGATGCAAAGCGGTGAGATCATCAACCTGATTCTTCGTGATGAAGCGATCCACGGTGTATATGTCGGACTGCTGGCCCAGGAAATATTCAATAAACAAACAGAAGCGAAAAAAGCGGAACTTCGCGAATTTGCGGTTGAGCTTTTAGAAGAGCTTTATCACAATGAGCTTGAATATACAGAGGATCTCTACGACCAAGTCGGGCTGTCTCATGACGTAAAGAAATTCATCCGCTATAACGCCAATAAAGCTTTGATGAACTTAGGGTTCGATCCTTACTTTGAAGAAGAGGATATTAATCCGATTGTATTAAACGGATTAAACACCAAAACAAAATCACATGATTTCTTCTCCATGAAAGGGAACGGCTACAAAAAGGCGACGGTAGAACCGATTAAGGACGAAGATTTTTATTTTGGCCAAGATGAAGAGCAGATATAATATCTGCTCTTTTGGCTTGAGTGGAGAGGTAAGACAGGAGGAACGGGCATGAATAAAATGGATGAAATCATCTTGGCTGCACCGCGGAGTGACGTCTTTCAAAACGAAATGCTGACATTTCAGGGAGTCAACAGCGAGGATGAACGTATCATAAAAATTATGGCTCAAATTGAGGCGCATTTTTTTGAAATCAGAAGAGGCGACGCGGAAGAGGACCCGCGATTTAAACAGCCGATTCCGTATGTCGTCATCCGCCGCGATGATGAGGTATTTGTGTATGAACGGCTCGCGGGCGGAGGGGAATCGCGCCTCCATAATAAGCTTTCTCTCGGCTTCGGCGGACACATGAACCCTATGGAAGGGGCGGCTTCATTTTTGGAAGTGCTGAAACAGAACACCGACCGGGAGCTGGCGGAAGAATTGTACATTCGCGAGGAGGACAAACAAAACATTGTCACACTCGGCCTGATCAATGATGATGAAAACGATGTAGGGAAGGTGCATATCGGCATCCTTTCTGCGCTCCAGTTAGCGCCTGCAGCACAAGTCGAAGTGAAAGAAAAAGATCAAATCGCCGGGCGCTGGATGAAACTGAGCGAACTGAAAGAGGAAAATGTGTATCATCGTCTTGAAGCTTGGTCTCGGTTTGTCGCCGATATACTTCAATAACAAAAAACCCCCGTTCGTCCCAAAAAGGGAGAGCAGGGGTTTTTTCATTTAGTCTTGCACAATGAAGGCATCAAATCCGGCTTTTTCGGCCCGCGCTGCCAACGCTTCACCATAATCTCTGAAAGAGAATGCGCCGATCTGCACTTTAAATAAGCCGCCTTTTGGAAGCACAATCGCGTCAAAACCTTTAGACACCGCATCGGCGGCAAGCGCATCAGCATTTGCTTTCACGTTGAATGCGCCGATTTGCACTTTATATAAGTCAGCCTTTTTTTTTAGACCGAAAGCTTGCTCCAAGCCCTTGGCATGTCCTCTTGCAAGGCTTTCAATAAAACTGGCTGTTTTCAGTTTGTTTGCATCAGCTGACGTATCAACAAAACCATTCTCCGTCAAAATCGCCGGCATCCTTGTCTCCCGCAGCACATGGAAGTTGGCTGTTTTTTTTCCGCGGTCATTAAAACCCGATGCTTGAATTACTTGCGTGTGGACGGCTGATTGGTAAGTCGAGGTCGGCGCTCCGACACCGGGGTAAATATAGCTTTCGAATCCGGTTCCGCCTCCTGAGTTAATATGAATGGATAAAAAATAATCTGCGCCCCAGCTGTTGGCGGCATCCGTTCTTTCCGTCAGGCTGACCGTCTTATCGCTTGTCCTGCTCATCGTGACAGAAACTCCTTCATACTCATTCGTCAGAATCGTGCGCAAAGCCAGTGCGATCTCCAGCGTGACCGCTTTTTCCTGAAGTCCGTTTCCGGTTGCACCTGAATCAGTTCCGCCATGACCGGGGTCTATAAAAATTTTAACCATTCTCCATCACCTCATTACAGCATATGATGATGTTCAAAAGGTGCTTGTACGGCTGTCATTCATGAAAAAAATGAGAGATACACCCAACATTTCCCGGAAAATAAAAATAAATGGTTTGTCCTCCCGTTTCTGCTGAATACAATAAGAAATGAAAAATATTTCTCGGGAAAGCGCAGGATTCAACATCATTCCCGAAGAGAACGGAAAAAGTGACAGATAAAGAGGAAAACGGGCCTCATGATGATAGGCGGATGTCACCGAACCTCTTCATCATGAGTAAGATAAAGAGAGAACAGAGAGGTGAGCATGTTGGAGCGCGCTGTAACCTATAAAAATAACGGACAAATTAACATCATTCTTAATGGCCAAAAGCAAGTGCTGACAAATGCAGAAGCTGAGGCGGAATATCAGGCCGCCCTGCAAAAAAATGAAGCCAAGCACAGCATTCTGAAAGAAATTGAAAAAGAAATGAACACATTAGTGGGTATGGAAGAAATGAAACGCAATATTAAAGAAATTTACGCCTGGATATTCGTCAACCAAAAACGGGCCGAACAAGGGCTGAAAGTCGGAAAACAAGCTCTTCATATGATGTTCAAAGGGAACCCCGGCACCGGGAAAACCACCGTCGCGAGACTGATCGGCAAGCTTTTCTTCGAAATGAACGTTCTTTCCAAAGGACATCTGATCGAAGCGGAACGTGCCGATCTGGTCGGTGAATACATCGGACACACGGCGCAAAAAACGAGAGATCTGATTAAAAAATCGCTCGGGGGCATTTTATTCATTGATGAAGCATACTCACTTGCAAGGGGCGGAGAAAAGGATTTCGGTAAAGAGGCGATTGATACGCTTGTCAAACATATGGAAGACAAACAGCATGAATTCATTCTGATCCTGGCAGGGTACTCAAGAGAAATGACACATTTCCTGTCATTAAATCCCGGTCTGCAATCGCGTTTCCCTATCAGCATCGATTTTCCGGATTACTCTGTCACTCAGCTGATGGACATCGCAAAGCGCATGATAGCAGAGCGGGAGTATCAATTAAGCCAGGAAGCCGAGTGGAAGTTAAAAGATTACTTAATGACAGTGAAAAGCACGACAAGCCCCATTAAATTCAGCAACGGGCGCTTTGTCAGAAACGTGATTGAAAAATCGATCCGCGCTCAGGCCATGAGACTTTTAATGGGAGACCAATACTTGAAAAACGATTTAATGACGATCAAGAGCCAGGATTTACTTATAAAAGATGAGGCGGCAGCTCACGAATAGACCTCTCAGCCGGTTTGAGGGGTCTCTTTTTTATTTCTCTCTTTAAAACCCGCCGGATGTGTGGTATACGCCCTGCGGGTTTGGTATGATAGTACTACTGCCCAATACGACACAGAAAGGAACATCCATTTGAACGAACAGGAAGGAAAAAAAGAAACGGTCATTTTGGTCGGCTGCCAGCTTCCGCACATGACAGATGAGCACTTTGAACATTCCATGGAAGAGCTTGCTTCATTGACAAAAACGGCTGACGGAACGGTGCTGACCCGGATTACGCAAAAACGGAACAGAGCGGATGCCGCTACATACATAGGCAAGGGGAAAGTAGACGAGCTGAAGGCGCTGTGTGAAGAGCTTGAAGCGGATCTGGTTATTTTTAATGATGAACTGTCACCGAGCCAGCTTAAATCACTCGCCACTGCAATTGAAGCGAAGATCATCGACCGCACGCAGCTTATTTTGGATATATTCGCAAAAAGGGCGAAGACGAGAGAAGGAAAGCTTCAGATCGAATTGGCCCAGCTTCAATACGCGCTGCCGCGTCTGAGCGGACAAGGAATCAATCTCTCAAGACAAGGCGGCGGAATCGGGACGAGAGGGCCCGGTGAGACAAAGCTTGAAACAGACCGGCGCCACATTAGAAACCGCATACACGAAATTAACGTGCAGCTGTCAACGGTTATCCGCCACAGAAGCCGTTATCGGGAGAGACGTAAAAAGAACGGCGTGCTTCAGGCTGCACTCGTCGGTTATACCAATGCAGGAAAATCAACGTGGTTCAATCAATTAACAAGCTCAGACAGCTATGAAGAAGATCTGCTGTTTGCAACACTTGATCCGATGACGAGAAAGATGGCGCTCCCAAGCGGCTACAGCGTCCTTTTGTCTGATACGGTCGGTTTCATTCAGGATCTGCCGACGACGCTGATTGCCGCTTTCCGTTCAACGCTTGAGGAAGTGAAGGAAGCAGACTTGATCATTCATGTCATTGATTCATCCAATGAAGATTATGCCGGGCATGAACAGACTGTCCTCGGTCTGTTAAAAGAGCTTGAGGCAGATGATATTCCGGTGCTGACCGCTTATAACAAACGTGACGAGACACTTCCTGACTTCATCCCGACAGCGGGAGAAGGCCACATCATGATCAGCGCCAGAATCGCCGGGGATGAAGCAAAACTAAAAGCGGAAATCGAAGCTTATTTGCGCCGAGAGCTGATGATGCCGTATGAAGTTCATGTGCCTGCCGCCGAAGGCAAATTGATGTCACGCATCAAATCAGAGACCATGATCGACAGCCTTTATTTTAATGAAGAAAATGAACGCTACGAAGTCTCAGGTTATGTACAGGAAGAACAAAGCATACTCGGAGAATTGAAGAAATTCATGTAAGGAAGGTATACACAACATGTTTGACACACTGACCCACGGCGCTCTTTTACAAAAAACCGCCGAAGAAACAGAAGCGGAAATCTCCGCCGTTCATAAAAGAATAGAAGAAATCAGTGAACGGAATGAATGGAGAGTCCTGCAAAGCTACAGAAAACATAAAGTAAGCGATACGCATTTTACGCCTTCAACCGGATACGGTTATGATGACATCGGACGAGATACACTGGAGAAGATCTATGCTGATGTGTTCGGAGGAGAGGCGGGACTTGTGCGGCCGCAAATCATTTCGGGTACGCATGCGATTTCAATCGCGCTCTTCGGTGTGCTGAGACCCGGGGACGAATTGCTTTATATCACAGGCAAGCCTTACGATACACTCGAGGAAATCGTCGGAGTAAGAGGCGGGGAGTATTCAGGCTCGCTTAAGGAATTTCAAATCGGATACAATGCAGTCGATTTAACATCAGAAGGCAGAGTGAACTTTGAAGCAGTCCGGGCTGCAATCCAACCGAATACAAAAGTGATCGGCATCCAGCGTTCAAAAGGATATGCGAATCGTCCGTCTTTCAGAATAAATGAAATTGAAGAGATGATTCGTTTCGTAAAGGAAATCAAAGAAGATGTCATTGTTTTTGTGGACAATTGCTACGGAGAATTTGCAGAAGAGCGGGAACCCTGCCACGTCGGAGCGGATCTTATGGCCGGCTCCCTGATTAAAAACCCGGGCGGCGGCCTTGCTAAAACGGGCGGCTATCTTGTAGGGAAAGCCAAGTGGATTGAGGCCTGCTCTTACCGGATGACCTCCCCGGGAATCGGAAGTGAAGCCGGGGCTTCGCTTTATTCACTGCAGGAAATGTATCAAGGTTTCTTTCTCGCTCCGCATGTAGTGGCGCAAAGCTTGAAGGGAGCGGTATTTACCGCCCGTTTTCTTGAAAAGCTCGGCTTTACGTCAAACCCTGCATGGAATGCGCCGAGAACGGATCTGATTCAATCAGTTGAGTTTCAGGACCCTGATAAGATGATCGCTTTTTGCCAGGCGATACAATATGCTTCACCGATTAATGCGCATGTGACGCCTTATCCGAGCTATATGCCGGGATATGAAGACGATGTCATTATGGCAGCGGGCACTTTCGTACAGGGAGCAAGCATTGAATTATCAGCAGATGGACCTATCAGACCGCCTTATGTCGCGTATGTCCAAGGAGGATTAACCTACGCGCACGTGAAAAATGCGATTTGCAGCGCCGTAAATGCTTTAATGGAAAAAGAGCTGATTTAGGCCGTTTGCAATTTTCAAAGAATTTGATGTTAAGATTCCTTACATTGTATTGACACAAAATATAACATCACCTATAATGAGACTAAGATAAGAAAAGGAGGAAATTGAGATGAGTGATAACATTCGCCGCTCAATGCCTTTATTTCCAATTGGGATTGTCATGCAGTTAACAGAACTTTCTGCCCGGCAAATTCGATATTATGAGGAAAATGGATTGATATTTCCAGCGAGAAGCGAAGGAAATAGACGATTATTTTCATTCCATGATGTAGATAAACTGTTAGAAATCAAAAATCTGATTGAACAAGGCGTCAATATGGCGGGGATCAAACAAATTCTGGATAAGGCATCTGCCGAACCGGAAGAAAAATCCGAAAAAACCGCCAAACCGATGAAACACAATCTGTCTGATGACGAACTCAGAAAGCTTCTGAAAAACGAACTGATGCAGGCAGGCCGTTTCCAGCGGGGAAATACTTTCCGCCAAGGTGACATGTCCCGATTCTTTCATTAATCCGTTAGCAACTGTTTTGCTATATACATTTACCTTTTAGAGGAGGAGTTTTACGAAATGGCAAAGTACACAAGAGAAGACATCGTAAAATTAGTAAACGAGGAAAACGTAAAGTATATCCGCCTTCAATTCACAGACATTCTCGGAACGATTAAAAACGTGGAAATTCCTGTGAGCCAGCTTGAAAAAGCACTTGATAATAAATGCATGTTCGACGGTTCTTCCATCGAAGGTTTCGTCCGTATCGAAGAGTCTGATATGTACTTATATCCTGATCTGAACACATTTGTAATCTTCCCGTGGACGGCTGAAAAAGGTAAAGTAGCACGCTTCATCTGTGACATTTACAATCCGGACGGCACGCCGTTCGAAGGTGACCCGCGTAACAACCTCAAACGGATTCTGAAAGAAATGAAAGAACTCGGTTTCAGCGATTTCAATCTTGGACCTGAGCCTGAATTCTTCCTGTTTAAATTAGATGAAAAAGGCGAACCGACGCTTGAATTGAACGATAAAGGCGGATACTTCGACCTGGCTCCGACTGACTTGGGAGAAAACTGCCGCCGCGATATCGTGCTTGAGCTTGAAGAAATGGGCTTTGAAATCGAAGCATCTCACCATGAAGTTGCTCCTGGTCAGCACGAAATCGATTTTAAATATGCCGGTGCCATCCGTTCTTGTGACGACATCCAAACTTTCAAACTGGTTGTCAAAACAATCGCCCGCAAACACGGTCTGCATGCGACATTCATGCCAAAACCGCTGTTCGGCGTAAACGGTTCCGGTATGCACTGCAACCTATCACTCTTTAAAGATAACGTTAACGCATTCTTTGATAAAGACGCTGATCTTCAGCTGAGTGAAACAGCAAAACATTTCATTGCCGGTATCGTAAAACACGCGACAAGCTTTACGGCTGTCACAAACCCGACAGTGAACTCTTACAAACGCCTTGTTCCGGGCTATGAAGCACCTTGCTACGTGGCATGGAGCGCGCAAAACAGAAGCCCGCTGATCCGTATCCCGGCTTCCCGCGGCATCAGCACGCGTGTTGAAGTCCGCAGCGTAGACCCGGCGGCAAACCCGTACCTGGCGTTAAGCGTATTGCTTGCAGCAGGCCTTGACGGAATCAAAAACAAACTTGAAGCACCGGCTCCGATTGACCGCAACATCTACGTCATGAGCAAAGAAGAGCGCATGGAAAACGGCATCGTAGATCTTCCGGCGACACTGGCGGAAGCTCTCGACGAATTCAAATCAAACGAAGTCATGGTTGCAGCGCTCGGCGAGCACCTGTTCGAACACTTCATCGAAGCAAAAGAAATCGAATGGGATATGTTCCGCACACAGGTTCACCCTTGGGAGCGCGAACAATACATGTCTCAGTATTAATCTCTCAATCCCTTGGCACTATTGGTGTCAGGGGATTTTTTAAGTTTTGGTCAAAAGGTTAAGAGGTCGATATTTTGGTCCTTGACCAAAAAAAATGAAGTTATGAATCTAACTCCATAATTGAGGACACGTATTTATTGTAATCCCTTATTCGGTTTAGGATGAAGGCTAAATGAAGCCAATTATGCTCTAAAATTGAACCGGCCATTTTTATTTTCAAAAAGCAGGAGCAGGAAATTCATCAATTTTGATACGAAGTAAACTATAAGGTTTCTGTCGTAAGTCTTCTCCATAATGAAATCTAGCCTGCCGATGTAATTGGTTCACGATGACGTATAAGTATCCATCCGGACCAATCGAAAAAGTATCCGGCCATAAAATTCTCGGATCATGTGCGATGGTTTCCATTGTGCCATTCGGCAGCATCTTTCGAATACTATTGTTCTCGTAATCTCCGGCATAAACGGCTCCTTTTGCATCTGTAATCATTCCATCAGACGCGCCTTTTTCTCCCCAATACGCCACATGATAAAGTAAATCCATGTCCGATATATTTCTATCTCTCAGGGCTTCTGTTGAGATAGAGAACAAATGGCGGCTGGTCAGGGGACAAAAAAATAATACCTTTCCGTCGGGAGAGATCGCAATACCGTCGGATGCCAGCCTAAATGGGGAAGTTGAACCATCCTTGTTACGATTCATCAAAATTTTGCCTTCTACTTTCGGTATAAAAGAGGAATCCGGTGAAGTTGGATTTGCTCCATTTAACCGTCTAAATGCGTTTCCGGTTTCTAAATCAACGACGATAATAGCTCCTGGTCCTTTGGAAGAAGAATCCGTTATATAGGCATAACCTGCAGTTCCGACACGAAAATCAAATCGGACATCATTCAGGTAAGTTGTTGGAAGGACAACATCTTCTGTAAAGGTATACACTCTTCTGATTGTATTGGTTTTTAAATCAACAGCGACTAATTTTGCCCCGCCTTTAATTGGTTCAGAAAAATTGGGCGCCGCTGTATCTAGTATCCAAAGCGCTCCTCTTCCATCAGCAACTACACTTTGGACACTGATGAAAGTCATTTTGATATTCTCAAAGTTAACCAAATTGGTTTGTAAATCAGGATAAGGCTGCAATTTATCCCCAATTATTTCCGCTACCGTAAATTTAACATCGTCTCCCCATTTCGGAAAACAAATGAATATACGTCCGGTTTCTGAGACAGTAACACCGGTAGGCATAGCTCCATAAAATGCATAAACCAGTTCTAAATCACCAAAATATTTTTCAAAAGGCAGCATAGGTTTCATCATATCCTCCTCAACCAATTAAACGGGATATCACTTATATATGATTCGCATTTTTTCAAGTGCATGTTTCTTAATAAGTTTTTCTAAACAAAAGATGATGGAAGTGCTTATCATTTAATAAATCAGTCAGGTGACACATAGGGTTTTTACTTAACGTCTGTCGAAGGAGCCGGCAATTACAACATGGTATGTCCTTTGATCGGTTTTAAATTTTCTGAAAAAAGAGTTGAAAAAGCAGAAAAGATTTTATAATATGAAATCAAGTTAGTTTGTTCGATCAACAAACTAATAAACCACTTTAATTGTCCTTCATGTAAAGGTCTTAAATGGAAGGGGGATAAGAGGCTCAATTTAATTGGAGGTATATATAAAACGAAAGCCAAGCTTTTATTCTGTTCACTATGATGAAAATGCTCTGTGAAAGTAAACCGCTATCATTTTTTTGAAAGCGCTTTTATAAAGCCTTAACTGGCCGATAAAATTGAAGAAATGTACCATTCATCATGTTCCTTATGTAAAGGATCGAAAAGGGGAGGAAATCATGCTCAGTGAAAATGTAAAGAAGATCAGCATGGTTGAAAAAGTTGGATATGCGTCTGGAGATTTTGCATGTAATTTAATTTATGCAACAGTGTCTACTTATCTTTTGTTCTTCTATACAGATATATTTGGTTTACCGGCAGCAACAGCCGGTACGATGTTTTTAGTGGTTAGAATCATCGACGCTCTCGCTGATCCTTTTATTGGAACGATAGTAGACAGAACAAATAGCAGGTTTGGACGCTTCAGACCGTATCTTTTATTCGGAGCTTTTCCATTTGTCATATTGGCAATACTCTGTTTTACAACCCCGGATTTTTCGGATATGGGGAAATTAATATATGCCTATATCACCTATGTCGGCTTGTCGCTTACATACACAATGATAAACGTGCCATATGGCGCGTTAACATCTGCAATGACCCGAAATAATCAAGAAGTTGTTAGTATAACGTCTGTCCGTATGTTATTTGCGAATCTTGGGGGACTTGTCGTTGCATTTTTTGTTCCCTTGCTGGCTGCTTATTTAAGCGATACTTCCGGCAGCGAATCTCTTGGCTGGCAGCTAACCATGGGTATTATGGGAGTTATAGGCGGGTGCCTTTTAATCTTTTGTTTTAAAAGCACAAAAGAGCGTGTCACGCTTCAAAAATCTGAAGAAAAAATTAAATTATCGGATATATTTGAGCAATTTCGTGTTAATCGGCCTCTAGTTGTATTAAGTATTTTCTTTATTATTATTTTTGGAGTGAATTCAATCAGTAATTCGGTTGGCATCTATTACGTAACGTATAATTTAGAAAGAGCGGATTTAGTGAAGTGGTACGGTTTGTTGGGAAGTTTGCCTGCTTTGGTCATTTTACCGTTTATTCCAAAGCTTCATCAATTATTAGGGAAGAAGAAATTACTAAACTATGCATTATTACTGAATATGATCGGCCTCTTAGCTTTACTGTTTGTTCCGCCAAGTAATGTATTCCTGATACTTTCCTTTCGATTGCTGGCCGCTGCAGGAAGTCTCACTGCCGGGGGATATATGTGGGCGCTTATTCCTGAAACAATCGAATATGGAGAGTATAAGACCGGGAAAAGAATGGGCGGTCTCATATACGCTATTATCGGATTTTTCTTTAAATTCGGCATGGCCTTGGGAGGGGTTGTACCGGGTTTGGTTCTAGATCAGTTTGGATATGTGGCAAATCAGGCGCAAACGCCGGAGGCATTGACGGGAATTTTAATTACAGCAACCATTATTCCCGTGTTCTTACTGGTTCTGGCCATGATTGATATTAATTTCTATAACTTAGATGAGAAAAAATATAAAAACATGGTTCGAGAATTAGAGAATAGAGACAAAGTTTATTTGGATCATATTGACGATTTCAAAGCTTAAAACATGATAGTCAACAGAAAATAGCTGAGGAGGCGTTCTGCATGAAGATTATCAATCCAGTACTTAAAGGATTCAACCCCGATCCGAGTATTTGCAGGGTGGGAGAGGATTATTATATCGCTGTATCTACATTTGAGTGGTTTCCGGGAGTCCAGATACACCATTCAAAAGATTTAGTCAATTGGCACTTAGTTGCACATCCATTACAGAGAGTTTCGCAATTAGACATGAAAGGAAATCCTAATTCAGGCGGAGTCTGGGCGCCATGTTTAAGTTACAGCGACGGAAAGTTTTGGCTGATCTATACGGATGTTAAGGTCGTAGATGGCGCTTGGAAAGATTGCCACAATTATTTAGTGACTTGTGACACGATTGATGGTGATTGGGGGGAGCCGATCACATTAAACAGCTCGGGGTTTGATGCTTCTTTGTTCCATGATACGGATGGAAAAAAATATTTATTAAATATGTTATGGGATCAGCGTATTGATCGGCACTCCTTTGGAGGCATTGTTATGCAGGAATATTCTGATAAATAGCAAAAACTGATCGGTAAACCGAAAGTGATATTTAAAGGAACTGAAAGAAAGCTGACGGAAGCGCCGCACCTTTATCATATCGGGAACTATTATTATTTATTAACCGCAGAAGGAGGAACGCGGTTCGAACACGCTGCTACAATTGCCCGTTCTGCAAATATCGAGGGTCCATATGAAGTTCATCCCGATAATCCAATCTTAACGTCATGGCATGATCCGGGAAACCCATTGCAAAAATGCGGGCATGCATCCATTGTACAAACACATACAGGTGAGTGGTATTTAGCCCATTTAACGGGACGTCCCATTCATCCGGACGATGATTCAATTTTTCAGCAGAGAGGATATTGTCCTTTGGGCAGAGAAACAGCTATTCAAAAGCTCTATTGGAAAGATGGCTGGCCTTATGTAGAAGGCGGAAAAGAAGGGAGCTTGGAGGTGGATGCGCCTTCTATACCTGAAACCATATTTGAAGACACGTATCCGGAAGTTGATGAATTTGAGGATGCAACATTAAATATTAATTTTCAAACGTTAAGAATCCCTTTTACGGAGAAATTAGGTTCATTAACTCAAGCGCCAAATCATTTACGATTATACGGCCATGAATCCTTAACTTCGACATTTACTCAGGCATTTGTAGCCAGACGCTGGCAAAGTCTCCATTTTGAAGCGGAAACGGCTGTTGCGTTTTATCCGGAAAATTTTCAGCAAGCCGCTGGTTTGGTGAACTATTACAATACAGAGAACTGGACGGCTCTTCAAGTCACGCATGATGAAGAACTTGGCCGTATTCTTGAATTAACGATATGTGATAACTTTTCTTTTTCACAACCGTTAAAAAATAAAATTGTGATTCCTCGTGAAGTCAAGTACGTCTATTTAAAAGTGAATATTGAAAACGAAAAATATTATTATTTCTATTCATTTAACAAAGAAGATTGGTACAAAATCGATATTGCATTGGAATCGAAAAAATTATCAGATGATTACATCCGCGGCGGGGGATTCTTTACAGGAGCTTTTGTAGGGATGCAATGCCAAGATACGAGCGGAAATCATATTCCGGCCGACTTCAGATATTTTCGTTATAAAGAAAAATGAATGTCCGCATGAAAAAGGAGCTTTCTATTTTGGAACTCCTTTTTCATATTAGAAAATGCCTGTGTGGAAAAACACGTCAGAAATGCTCCCATTCAGGATGAAAATAACAAAACAAAAAACCCATCTTTAAAGATGAGCGTAAAACATAGAAGTTTGTACATTTCAGTTATGAACCATGTCGAGAAAATGATCAATCACAATAGAGGACATTCCTAAAGCGGGTGCGTTTTTTCCTAAGAAAGATGGTAATAATTCATAACTATTGTCCAATTGGGAATAAACCCTGGACGATACTTCGCTTTTAATTGAATGTAAAACCATAGGATGCGATTCGATGATGCTGTTTCTTAAAATGATGGCTTGCGGATTAAATGTATTTAGTATATTGGTCAAGCCTATACCTAAATAGAATCCAAAATTCTGTAACGCATGTAAAGTTTCAATATCATTCAGATGGGCGAGGTCTATGATATCTTGAGTGGACACTTTTTTCTCTTTCGTCTGAAGAGATGTTAATAAAGCCTTTTCGGAAGCATACAATTCCCAACAGCCTCGGTTTCCGCAGCTGCATTTCGGACCATTAAAGTCTATTGTCATATGTCCCATTTCTCCAGAGAATCCGCCAACCCCTCTGTATAAATCATTGTTTATAATAACGCCGATTCCTATCCCTGTACCGATACTTGCATAAATCATGTTATCGTGATTTTTGGCAGCACCAAATACTTTTTCTCCATATGCGCCGGCATTTGCTTCATTTTCAATAAAAACGGGCACATTGAACTTCTTTTGGATGAAAGATTTTAAGTCAATATCTCTCCAGTTGGAGTTCGGAGCGAAAACAATTTTTTGATTTTTATCAATTAACCCGGGAACGCATATGCCTATACCAATAAGCCCGTACGGAGATTGCGGCATATTTGCAATAAAGTGATGAATCATCTCAATTAAAATATCTTTAGTGATTTCTGGAGAACTGCATTCCAAATGATGGTGTTGGTCAAGGACGATCGTCCCTTCAAGATCTGTTAAAATGCCATTAACATAATCCACGCCGACATCTATTCCTACGGAGTATCCTGCTTTTTTATTAAAAACAAGCATGACTGGTCTTCTGCCGCCGCTTGATTGTCCCTGACCGATTTCAAATACAAGATTTTCTTTCATTAATGTGTTTACCTGTGATGAAACAGTCGATTTATTTAATCCGGTCATTTCAGATAATTTTGCTCTTGAAATAGGAGCATTCTTAAGTATTTCGTTTAGTAATAACTTTTGGTTAACTTTTTTGACAAAGGCTTGATCAGCGATATCCACTTCATCCACTCCGTTTGTATAATCTTTAAATTAAGTTGAACGTTCTGTGTTTATCGTGCGAAACGCTACATAGCGAATCCAACCTTTATTATATCTAATGTGTTCGTAAAAAACTAAAAAAAATATTGAAAATACTGATGAGGTTATATAAGATGAAAATAAGTTAGTTTGTTTAGGCAACAAACTAATATATAACATGACATAAAATCATCTGTATTCGAATCATCAAGTTTAGAATTTATTTTTAAGGGGGAAATCACACATGGCTCACTCTCATTCCGGTTCAGTCAACTATTTTGAAAGCGTAAACAAAGTGATTTACGAAGGGAAAGAATCCACGAATCCTTTAGCATTTAAATACTATAATTCTCAAGAAGTAATTGGCGGAAAAACGATGAAAGAGCATCTGCGATTTTCTATTGCCTATTGGCATACATTTACCGCTGACGGCACAGACATGTTTGGCGCAGCTACGATGCAGAGACCGTGGGATCACTATAAAGGCATGGATCTGGCGAGAGCGAGGGTAGAAGCAGCGTTTGAGCTGTTTGAAAAACTGGATGCGCCATTTTTTGCTTTCCATGACCGGGATATCGCACCGGAAGGAAGTACGTTAAAAGAGACAAATCAAAATCTGGATATAATCGTGGACATGATAAAAGACTACATGAGAACCAGCGGCGTTAAGCTATTATGGAATACTGCAAATA
Organism: Bacillus sp. R45; assembly: GCF_021729365.1. Taxonomy (NCBI): domain Bacteria; kingdom Bacillati; phylum Bacillota; class Bacilli; order Caryophanales; family Bacillaceae; genus Bacillus; species Bacillus sp. R45. Next base: position 1,775,678 of record NZ_CP091421.1, read on the forward strand.
TGTTCACGAATCCCCGTTTTGTGCATGGTGCGGCGACTTCTTGTAATGCAGATGTATTTGCGTATGCCGCAGCCCAAGTAAAAAAAGGATTAGAAACAGCAAAAGAGCTTGGCGCCGAGAACTATGTATTTTGGGGCGGACGTGAAGGGTACGAAACTTTGTTAAATACCGATTTAAAATTTGAGCTTGATAATATGGCCAGATTTATGCATATGGCAGTGGATTATGCGAAGGAAATCGGGTATACAGGGCAGTTTTTGATTGAACCAAAACCAAAAGAGCCGACCACCCATCAATATGATACGGACGCAGCAACAACCATTGCCTTTTTAAAGCAATACGGCTTAGACAATCATTTTAAATTAAATCTCGAAGCCAATCATGCCACATTAGCCGGGCATACATTCGAACATGAATTACGCATGGCGAGAGTGCATGGCCTTCTCGGCTCTGTTGACGCGAATCAGGGTGATCCGCTTTTAGGATGGGACACAGATGAATTTCCGACAGATTTATATTCTGCGACATTAGCAATGTACGAAATCCTGCAAAATGGCGGTCTTGGAAGCGGGGGATTAAACTTTGACGCAAAGGTCAGGAGATCTTCTTTTGAGCCTGATGATTTACTATATGCCCATGTTGCAGGGATGGATACATTTGCAAGAGGGTTGAAAGCCGCCCACAAATTAATCGAAGATCGTGTGTTTGAAGATGTGATTCAACTCCGTTACCGCAGCTTTACTGAAGGGATTGGTCTTGAAATTGCAGAAGGAAGAGCTGATTTTAAGACACTTGAGCAATATGCGCTGAACAATCAGCCAATTAAAAACGAATCAGGGAGACAGGAACGGCTAAAAGCGATATTAAACCAATACATTTTACAGGTATAACAAATGAAAAAAGAAGCTCCAGATCCCGCCATAAAAGATGCAGGCAGCCAAGTTCCCGGAATTGCCCGTCATGAAGTTACTGTTATGGCGGGTCATTTCAACGGGGATCTATTTAGAGAGGAAGGAGTGAAAAAATGAAGTATGTCATTGGAATAGACCTTGGAACGAGTGCTGTTAAAACCATTTTAGTCAATCAAAACGGCAAGGTTTGTGCAGAAACGTCCAAAAGTTACCCGCTCATCCAAGAGAAGGCTGGATATAGTGAGCAAAATCCTGAAGACTGGGTGCAGCAAACAATTGAAGCGTTGGCTGAATTGATTTCGATATCCAACGTTCAAGCCGGGGATATTGACGGGATTAGCTATTCAGGACAAATGCATGGATTAGTACTGCTTGACCAAGATCGGCGGGTGCTGCGTCATGCGATTCTTTGGAATGATACCAGAACGACGCCTCAATGCAGCAGGATAACCGAGACATTTGGCAATCATCTGCTTGATATCACAAAAAATCGTGTCCTTGAAGGGTTTACATTACCTAAAATGTTATGGGTGAAGGAACATGAGCCTGAACTTTTTAACAAAACCGCTGTTTTTCTGCTTCCGAAAGACTATGTGAGATTCCGCATGACTGGCGCCATTCACACCGAATACTCCGATGCGGCGGGAACGTTACTTTTACATATGACCTGCAAAGAGTGGAGCGATGAGATTTGCAATCAATTTGGTATTTCAGCAGAAATTTGTCCTCCGCTTGTGGAATCCCATGCCTGTGTAGGATCGCTGCTTCCGAGCGTTGCGGCGAAGACAGGGCTGCTCGAAAAAACAAAAGTGTACGCTGGGGGAGCAGATAATGCTTGCGGTGCTGTCGGAGCCGGTATTCTTTCTTCCGGAAAAACGTTATGCAGCATTGGGACGTCAGGAGTCATACTTTCCTGTGAAGAAGACAAAGAAAGGGATTTTAAAGGGAAAGTGCACTTTTTTAATCATGGAAAAAAGGATTCTTTTTATACGATGGGGGTCACGCTCGCTGCAGGGTACAGCTTGGACTGGTTTAAAAGAACGTTTGCGCCGAACGAATCGTTTGAACAATTATTGCGGGGGGTGGAATCTGTTCCGATAGGAGCAAATGGACTGCTGTACACTCCTTACTTAGTCGGTGAAAGAACGCCGCATGCTGATTCATCTATTCGGGGAAGCTTGATCGGAATGGACGGAGCCCATAAAAGAGAGCACTTTTTGAGGGCGATAATGGAAGGCATCACATTCTCTTTATATGAATCAATTGAGCTATTCCGCGAAGCGGGAAAATCAGTTGATACGGTTGTCTCTATTGGCGGGGGAGCTAAAAATGAAACGTGGCTTCAAATGCAGGCTGATATTTTCAATACGAGGGTGGTTAAGTTAGAAAATGAACAAGGTCCGGCCATGGGGGCTGCGATGTTAGCTGCCTTCGGAAGCGGGTGGTTTGACTCTCTTGAAGAATGTGCAGAGCAGTTCATTCATGAAGCAGCTGCATTTTATCCAAAAGAACAAAATGTTCAAAAATATAAAACACTATTCGAGTTGTATAAGAACATTTACGTTCACACAAAAGATATCAATACAGCTTTAAAGAGCTTTAGACAAACCTAATTTTCAGGAGGTCAAAGGAAGAACAATAAACGGCCACTCATTATCAATGGCCTTGGTTTTATAAATCTGTTAACAAATGAGAAAGCCGGCATTAATAAACCATGGAATGCAATTCTTTCTCCCGCGCAATACACTAAGCGATTACAGTTTAGGTATATCAAAGCAGCGGCAGCGCTAAAATAACTTCAAATGTGTTAACACTATTGAAGGAAACAGATAAGCATTCTTGTAAGTTGTGACTGCATCAGTCTAAACTCATATGACGATGAAATGAGAAGTATACACACAAAACATCCCCTCACATTGCGTGGGGGATGTTTTTTATTATTGAGATTTTCCTGTTTCTTGAATCCGTGGGGATAGCCTTTCTGCAATGGATTCACAGGTATCACTCAACTTCAGGATTTCCTTAGAAAATGAAGAAAGAACCTCGCCAAATTGGCCAGGTTCTTTTTATATTGCACAAAAACAGACACGGTGATATAATCAGAACACGCGCGCTTTCTGTGTGAAAAGTCATAGTTATCCATCTTATATTATGATTATATCATGCTGAAAAGCTCTTGTCAAATTTTTTTGAAGGGGAGATATAGAATGAGTTCTTTGGTTCTCGGCATTCACGAAATTGAAAAAACACAGCCTTTGCTCGTTGGAGGAAAAGGGTTACATTTAGGGGAATTATCAAAAATTCAAGGAATACAAGTACCGGAAGGATTTTGTGTCACAACCGCCGGATATCAAAAAGCCATTGAACAAAACGAAACGTTACAAGCGCTGTTGGATCAACTGACCATGCTGAAAGCGGAGAATCGGGATCAAATTGGTGAAGTCAGCAAAAAAATCCGGCAAACCATTATGGAAGCAGAAATTCCTTCAGATGTAGTCAAAGCAGTCGCTTGCCATCTCTCCCGGTTCGGCGAAGAACATGCCTATGCCGTACGTTCTAGTGCGACAGCTGAGGATTTACCGCATGCCTCTTTTGCCGGTCAACAAGACACCTATTTAAATATTACCGGCGTCGATGCGATCTTGCAGCATATCGGTAAATGTTGGGCGTCCCTATTTACGGATCGCGCGGTCATTTACCGTATGCAAAATGGGTTTGGTCACAGCCAAGTTTATTTATCTGTTATCATCCAAAGGATGGTGTTCCCCCAGGCTTCGGGGATTTTATTTACCGCTGATCCGATGACCGGAAACCGAAAGCTGCTGTCCATCGATGCCGGTTTTGGACTTGGTGAAGCACTGGTCTCCGGCTTAGTATCTGCCGATTGTTATAAAGTACAGGACGGGAAAATCGTCGATAAGAGAATAGAAACCAAAAAAAAGGCTGTCTATGAACGAAGAGAAGGCGGAACGGAAACACGGGAGATTGATCTTGATCAGCAAAAGATTCAAACACTGACTGATGAACAAATTTTACAGCTGGCACGTATCGGGAGACAGATCGAAGCTCATTTCGGCCAGCCGCAAGATATCGAATGGTGTTTGGACCGCGATACTTTTTATATTGTCCAAAGTCGTCCGATCACAACGTTATACCCCGTTCCTGAAGCGAACGATCAAGAAAATCACGTCTATATCTCTGTCGGTCATCAGCAAATGATGACGGATCCCATAAAACCCCTTGGATTGTCTTTTTTTCTGTTGACGACTGCTGCACCCATGCGTAAAGCCGGCGGAAGGCTATTTGTCGATGTCACACATCAACTGGCATCCCCTAATGTCAGAGAAGTTTTCTTAAAAGGTATGGGGCAGCACGATCCGCTCTTAAAAGACGCACTTATGACCATAATAGAGCGAGATGATTTCATTAAACCGATACCTGATAAAACGGCGCCGATTCCCGGCAAAGGCAATGCAGATATGCCGGATCAAGCTGAAAACGATCCTGCAATTGTTTCTGATTTGATTAAGAGCAGTCAGGCATCGATAGAAGAGTTAAAACAAAACATCCAGACGAAATCAGGATCTGATTTATTTCGTTTTATTTTGGAAGATATCCAGGAATTAAAGAATATTTTATTTAATCCAAAAAGTTCGGTGCTGATTCGAACTGCAATGGATGCTTCATCATGGATTAACGAAAAAATGAACGAGTGGTTAGGTGAAAAAAACGCAGCAGATACGCTTTCTCAATCTGTACCCCATAATATTACTTCAGAAATGGGGCTTGCGCTATTGGACGTCGCCGATGTGATCCGTCCTTATCCAGAAGTAATTGCCTATTTAGAGAATGTAAAAGATGATCACTTTTTGGATGGGCTGGTGAAGTTTGAAGGCGGGCGGGAAACTCATGACGCTATCTATGCTTATCTCAACAAGTACGGAATGCGATGTGCCGGAGAAATTGATATCACAAGAACTCGATGGAGCGAAAAACCAATTGCACTTGTCCCTATGATTCTTAATAATCTCAAAAACTTTGAGCCAAATGCCAGCCAGCGGAAATTTGAGCAAGGGCGGCAGGAGGCGTTGAAGAAAGAACAAGAGTTATTAGACCGATTGAAGCAATTACCGGATGGTGAACAAAAAGCCAGAGAAACTAAACGAATGATCCAAATCATCCGGAACTTCAGCGGATTCAGAGAATATCCAAAATACGGCATGATCAGCCGCTACTTCGTTTATAAGCAGGCTTTACTGAAAGAAGCCGAACAACTCGCAAAAGCGGGGGTTATTCATGAAAAAGAAGACATATACTATCTCACTTTTGAAGAACTTCAGGAAGTCGTACGCACAAATGAATTGGATTACCAAATCATCAGCACACGAAAAGGCGAGTACAAAGTATATGAAAAACTATCTCCGCCGCGTGTTATCACGTCTGACGGTGAAATCGTTACAGGCGAGTACAAACGAGAAAATCTCCCGGCCGGAGCGATTGCCGGGCTGCCCGTTTCCTCGGGAGTCATAGAGGGCAGGGCACGGGTTATTTTAAACATGGAAGATGCCGATTTGGAAGATGGGGATATATTAGTTACCCCCTATACTGATCCCAGCTGGACACCATTGTTTGTGTCCATAAAAGGCCTGGTCACTGAAGTTGGCGGACTGATGACCCATGGAGCGGTTATCGCGCGTGAATACGGCTTACCTGCAGTTGTTGGAGTTGAAAATGCAACCCTATTGATAAAAGATGGGCAGCGAATCCGCGTTCATGGAACAGAAGGCTCTATTGAAATATTATAATAGCGGGTGTGTGCAGCACGTCACCAGATATTTCCCGCATTTTAACTGACAAATACCGAACAAAAAGAAAAGCCGGAACCTTTTAGAAGAGGAATCCGGTTTTTTTATGTGAAAATGATTTAATGTGAGAACACCGCATTTTGTGGGCGAACCCTTACAAAAAAGATTCAGTGGCTAAATCTAACGATGACAATTTTATAAAGGTGAGTAATATCCTTTTTAAGTTCACAGCCTCTGTAATCCTGATGAATTAAAAACGCCTTAGTTTTTTAACAACTATTTAGGGGTTTTGTTCATGAACAAGTCTTTATTCTGAATTGAATTGTTCGCCTTATTCTTCATAGCGGCAATATTGGCGCAGGCAGGGGAGAAAACTCTCCCGCTTACCAGAGTGAAAATAAAAAATGTTTATCTTAGATAGATTTTTTTAAAAAGTAAAGACGCCATAAAACTTCTTATGGCGTCTGTCCGAACTAAGGGATGCAATGTTTGGGAGACGAATATAAATCGTCAATGTGCTAGAAAAGGAATGCAGCACCTACAATGATTAACAAAATGAACAGCACAACGATCAATACGAAAGAACTTCCACCGTAATTTCCACCGTAGTTCCCCATATTATTGCCACCTCCTGTTGTTAGGATAGTACATAATATGCCGGACGATAAATTTCGACATAGATTTAAGTCTAAATAAGAAAAAATGGATATTAAGTCTAAAATGAAGAGCTTCTAAGAATATGAAATAATGGAAAGAGAGAAATGGATGGGACGGGTTGCTGTTTAAAGAGGAGGGATATGGCTCAACATGCAATAAAACTGTGTATGAAAGTGGTGAGCCATGACGTTACTTCATCATGCAGAGCCACATACGAAGAGGTACAGGGAAATTATAGTTAACGAAAATATTCATCATTTCCCGGGCAAGCGCAGTATACGACAAATCAAAACAAATCACAAAGGGACAGAAGGTACGATACAAGGAGGCTGCTTGCGGGTTTGTGGTGCAGATAAAGTTTCCGTTTCAAAAAGGTCATATGTTTATTCGACACTTTACTTTTATTTCTGCAGAATGCTTGGAAAAGAAAGTCGGCAAAACTGCCGACTTTCCTAACGGAATTTAGATCTCAACAGATCTAAAGAAACCATCGACACTATCACCGGTGCCGCTATCATATTTCAGGATGTATTCTCCTTTTTGGTTAACGCTGAATTCTTGAATGAACGTTTTCCCCGCATTTAATGTCGTAGAGGATAAGAGTGTATTTCCATTAGGATAATTAATGGTGAATTTGAAAGATTTGCTGCCGTCATTCGCTACAAAAACTCTGATTTTTCCTGGAGAGCTGCCTTGATAGTTGAATGAAATCTTACCGGTACCGCCAGAAAAAGGCTGACACGCAATATACGGAGCGTCACATGACCAACCGGCAGGTTTCATGACTTTATCTTGATTCGGCAAAGATTTTGCAGAAACATCTGCAGCCCCCATTAGCGGAATTAACCCAAAAGCAAGAGCGCCGGCAATAATTTTCTTTTTCATTCGTATTCCTCCTCTTAATAGTGAATGTGATACAGTTATAAATTCACAATATTTATAAAATAATTCCTTCTTTTTCAAGTTGAGAGAAGAAGAAAAATTTAAAGAGGACAAATAAATGTCACAAATTAACAATCCATGCACTGCAGTAAACTGGTCAAAGCATGAAGATGATTTTACGCTAATGTTTTACAAGGCGATCTTCTCACTGTGAGTTAAAGAACAAGACGATTGTTAACCCTGTGCGGGTACGTAACAACTGAAAGAAAGTAAATTCCCAAGCAAGGAGTATTTCTTTAACCTGAAACTTTTATAAAGCATTAACGTATTACTTTATAAAGGTAAATAAGGAGGCTTCTGAATGGGATTAAAAAATTTCTTTAATACTGAGTTAAAATGCTCTATCTGCGGAAAAACATTAAAATCAGGGGATGAGATAACAGCTTATCTTACACTTCCGAGTGAGAAGAAAATGCCTGTGGGGAGAATGGACAAAGTGTTAAGCAAACACTCTGATAAGGTCTGCTGTAAAAAGTGCAGTGAGTAGGTTTTTAGTGTTATGAGGAACCTCTGGTGGGTTTCCACATAACAGCTACGCTTCGGCAATGAATGACCTTGCATTATATTGGTATCAGGGTTAGTTCAGGCAGTACTTGCAAAATGAATGTCCGCCGAATGGTCTGTAGAGCTTCTTTTCTGAACTAAATGACAAAGTCTCATTCAGTCTGGGTGGGGCGCAGAGCAAGAATAGAGATCAAAGGCTGCCGTATCATTCCCGGCAGCCTTAATGATTAGGAAGTAAAATCGATAACCATGCGGCCGGTCACTTTGCCTTGCTCCATTTCTTCAAAAATATCATTCACATCTTCAATCGGGCGTTTTGTCACTTTAGGTACAACTTTACCGTCTGCAGCAAATTGAAAAGCTTCCTTCAGGTCTTCTCTGGTACCCACTAATGAACCTACTACCTGAATTCCATCTAACACGAGACGGGGAATATCTAAATCCATTTTGTCCACCGGTAAACCGACGGCGACTACGCGAGCTCCTGCTTTTACAACATCAATCGCTTGATTGAAAGGGGTTTTAGAGACAGCCGTGATGACCACTGCATCAAGCCCTAAATCGTTAGTCACTTCTTTTGCTTTAGCGACGGGGTCTTCGTTTAAACTGTTTACAACCGCATCAGCGCCTAAGCTCTTAGCAAAATTCAATTTTTCATCGCTAATGTCGAAAGCAATTACTTTAGCGTTAAAGACATTTTTTGCATATTGAACAGCCAAGTTGCCTAAACCGCCGACTCCAAATACACCGATCCATTGACCTGGCTTAATTTCACTGACTTTAACGGCTTTATAAGTTGTTACACCTGCACAAGTAATGCTGCTTGCTGCTGCAGGGTCTAAGTTTTCCGGCACCTTTATTGCATAATCAACTGCTACGATTGCTTCTTCAGCCATTGCGCCGTCAACTGTATAGCCGGCATTTTTTACATCCCGGCACAAGGTTTCACGGCCAGTTAAGCAATATTCGCAGCGGCCGCAGCTTTCAAACATCCAGGCAATAGAGACGCGGTCTCCCTTTTTCAAACTTGTTACGCCTTCACCAATCTCAGTTACAATGCCTATTCCCTCATGACCTAAAGTGATGCCTGTAACATCCCCGAAATCAGCATTTTTAACATGCAAGTCAGTATGACATACACCGCAGTATTCCATCTTAACTTTGGCTTCACCATGCCGCAAAGGACGTAATTCTTTTTGTACGATCTCTATACTTTTGTCTTTCGTTGCTACTACTGCTTTCAAATCATACACCCCTTTCAAATATTCGCAGAAAATTTTTACTTATCTTACAATTTAGCACACGACTCTTCTTTTGAAAACCCTTACATTTTTTTGCGGACAAGTGTCTCTACAAAAATTGAGGGAGCTATGCAGGGAGGATTCTACGGATGATTTGTCATCCGAAGGGTATTTAAATGGGGGTTTGTCATCTCCAAATGCACAGAATGCTTTGAATTTGCGGTCATAATCTTTCTATAGATATTTGACTTGCACTGCAGAGAATTACACCGGCAGGATATGATTTTACCCTTAGTGAAAAGAATTTCACGGGTAATTATTTGAACTTGAGCGCGGCTGATAAGGTGAATGGTGATGCAAACAGAAATCATTACTTATTGATCACAAAAGGAGCCGGCTGCGGAGATGTGTGGATTTCACGGATTCGAACACGATGAGCCGGATGCAGATTGGTGAGCGATCTTTTTTAATGGCAATAAAATTTCTGGATATTAAGATAGCGAATTGATGATATGCCAAAAAAACATAGATCTTTTAAAGTGATGGATATATACTGATTTTAAAAATAAAAAAATGGAAAATGTATTTTTATAAAAAGCAGGTGAAATTATGGGAGTGGCGTCTTGGAGCAAAAGTCGAAAGTATATTTACACGTTGGCTTTTTCAAGTTTGTCGTATGGTTTGATTTTCGGGCTATATATGTTTGTATACTCGGGTTTTGTGCCAATTGCATTGGTTACTGTAGTTATCATTGCTTTTTACGCATTCATTACTTACTTTTTGTTTGCTGTTCCTGTGCAACTATGGCTAAGAAAGAATTCTAAAAACTTTAGTTTGGTTCATCTTTTCATTTATACAGCAGTCGCCTTTTTTGCTGTGTTCTTGTTCTGGCACATAGATAATCCGCCAATTGATTTCGCAGTTTTCAGAAGTTTTATTTATTACATAATGAGCATTGCTGCTGCGTTCATATATTGGTTCTGGGACTCTATATTTCTGAGAAATTACAATGTTCACCGGAAGTAAAGCTGATGTTTCCAAAAGAAAGCAGGTGAGGAAAAATGGAATACATTGAGTTGACCAGGGACAATATTGATGACAATCATATTTGCTGTGCATTAGGTACGAAGCAATATGAGGATGCGGTAAATGAAAAGAAGAGTTGGCTCAAAGATCGGATGAGTGATGGCTTGGTGTTCTACCGCCTAAACGAACGGGCCAAAGTTTTTATTGAATATTTACCTGCAGAAGAAGCGTGGGTCCCGGTAAGCGCACCTCATTTTATGTTTATTAATTGTCTTTGGGTCTCAGGTAAATATAAGAATAACGGACATGCAAAACACTTGTTAGAAAAATGTGTGTCAGATGCAAAATCCCGCGGTATGGATGGGATAGTGCATATAGTGGGGAAGAAAAAACTCCCTTATTTAAGTGATAAGCATTTCTTCGAGCATATGGGATTTGCTGTGCAAGATGAAGCAGAACCCTATTTTCAGTTGATGTCACTGACGTGGAATGAACATGCACATCCTCCTGTATTTAAAAAACAGGTGAAAAGTAATTCCGTTAATGATGAGGGAATCACAATATTTTATACAGTTCAATGCCCATTTGCAGTCGGAGTGTTAAAGGATTTAAAGGAACTGACTGAAAAGAAAGGACTTCATTTTCAGGCCCGGCGAATATCGTCAAAAGATATGGCGCAAAAATCCCCGGCAGTTTGGACGACTTTCAGCGTGTTTTATAATGGGACATTTCTCACTCATGAGATGATGAGCGTAAATAAGTTTGAAAAAATACTCAATAAGCTTTTAATGGCTTAACTTTGTTTTATTACTATTGCTCGTTTTTATATTCGATACTGAGGGTTTTTCACGAAAATTGTTCAGTACTTTACATTGCGGGCGGCAAATGAATGATTATTGTTTTTGACAAAGATGATAACACTCTTCATTATAGTAAAAATAGATTGTGATAAGTTCTTCAACAAACGAAGAAGTTCTTTTCAAAGGTCGATAACAATGAAACAGGAGACTGCAAATGCAAAAAATTGAAACCCATCGCTTAATTTTAAGAAATTTTACCGAAAGAGATGCACAAGGTCTGTTGGAATATTCGGCACATCCGAGAGTGAATTGTTTTCTTGATGACAGAATATCTACGTTAGAAGAAGCTGCCGTAAATGTTCAAAAAAGAAGCCGAGATGACTCTTATATTGCAGTTTGTTTAAAAGACAGTAATGATCTAGTCGGAGAACTATTTTATTTAAAAGAAGAGCCAGATACCTATTCCGTTTGTTGGAATTTCAATGCCCGTTTTGAAGGGGCGGGATACGCAAGTGAAAGTGCGAAGGCTTTCTTTGAGTATCTCTTTATGCAAAAAGAAGCAAGAAGGCTTTATGCATATGTTGAAGATGATAACTGCAGGTCACAAAAACTATGTGAGAGATTAGGAATGCGTAAAGAAGGTTATTTTCTTGAATTTATTTCATTTACTGCCCACGAGGATGGAACACCTAAATATGAAAACACTTACCAATACGCATTGCTAAAGAAAGAATGGTTAAAACAAAAACATAGTTAGTTAATAGAATTTGTGGGGAAATAACCTCTCCTTTACCGAAAAAAACCTGCTGAAAGCAGGTTTTTTTAAGTTAAATACTTCATTAGGTTACCTAGTAACGATCAAAAAGATTCAGCTTGAAGGTTGGGAAAAACATGAAAATCATTATAGCAATGTTGTAAAATTAGAGAGAGGATGATTGTGACGGACATTTTGCAGTTTAGCGACAGAAGGTGCAGGAAGTAATTTGAATCAGCAATGTTCAATTCATTTTGATGAATTTAAAGAAGCGCTTGATAATCAAAATGTGAAAAGCAGTTCAGAGTCAAGACCCATTTTGCGGTGAGACCGGAAATATGCTCTTCATCTTCTGATGTTGTTCAAAGCTGACACCTCTTGATGCTTATGTATAAGAAAATAATACCATTGAAATATATGTATAAGGTTGGAAACGGAGGGGATCAAAGTTGGTGCGATCTTGTGTAAAAGAAAGGATCAGGATGAATGTGACCAGCATCCACCCTGATCAATGGGGTTCACAGTGTTCTATTTCATTGTATTCCAATCGGAATAATATTACAAGGGTGAAAAAGAAATAAGCGGAATGTTTTCGGCTTCTTCTGTCTCTGGAGCGGGAAACGGAAAGTGAGATGTTTGAATGAAAATAAATGATTATCTGAAGGAAAGGTTTCCGACTTTAAAATTAGTGCCCGGCATTTATCATCAATGGGACGTGGGAATTCATTTTTCTCTCGGCGGCAATATGTATCAATTTAATGAAAGCGGTGCTTTGAATCTTGAGTATTTTCAGCTTGTTCATCATCAAACCGCCGCACTTTTCAATGAACTGTTTGAACATAGCGATGACATGTACCTTGTTGCCAACGTATATAAGCACAAAACTCAAGGTAATCACCCGAGAAAATTAAAGGTTTATCAGCCGTTTCTGAAGTGTAAGGATGATTTATATCGGATCCAGGTGAAGACCTGCCCCTGTCCGTTTGAAGAAGATGATGCAGAAGAATATGAAATGCAGCAGTTTTCTTTATTATGTAAACGGAAAGATCTGCGTATTCCCCAATTACTTAAGGCAGCCGTCCACGAAGATTTTCCGCTGAAGCCAAGGTTCGGGGGCTGTTCCGTTGGGTATCCCGATGTTTTCTTTGTGAATATGACAAAAGATATTATTTTCTTTCTATATGATGACAGAGGGTGTGAAGTCATCGCTCTTGATGCCGGAAGAATAGGAAAGCTTTATGATCAATATCACGATTGGATTGAATTGGACTGAAAACGAACACATGAATTCGAATCCGCTTGTGCCGGCTTTGTTCTTGCCTAGTCCGGCTGCATGAGTATAATGGGCAGAATTGAAGGGCGCCGGAAACTTTTTTTCCTCTCATACCGGCCTTCTGCATGTTAAGCTTCTGTATTTATTTTGAATAAATTCCTATTTATAAAACGGCTGAATAGAATAACATAAAAGCTTTTTTACACAGTGCAGGAGGAGAGAAATGTGAGGGCTGAACACCGTGATTGTATGGAAATTGGAATTTATTCATTTGCAGAATTATATCCCGATCCTCTGACAGGGAAAACAGTCAGCGCAAAGCAGCGGATAGATGAATTGATGAAGCTGGCGAAACTGGCTGACGATGCAGGGCTTGATGTATTCGGGGTAGGCGAGCATCATCGTCTTGATTATGCGGTATCTTCGCCGCCGGCCATCTTATCAGCGATTTCACAGATCACTGAAAATATTAAGCTGACCAGTGCCACGACTGTATTATCCACCGCAGATCCCGTCCGTTTATTTGAGGATTTTGCAACGCTTGATCTGATTTCAGACGGCCGGGCGGAAATCATTGCGGGACGGGGCGCATTTTTAGACTCGTTTCCTCTTTTCGGTTATGACGTAGGCCATTATAAAGAACTGTTTGAAGAACACATTGACCTTTTTTTAAAATTAAATTCCGGGGAAGAATCGGTTACCTGGAAAGGACGTTACCGGCCGCCGCTGCGCGAGGCAGAAATTTCTCCTCGGCCTTTTTGCGGAAGCATTCCGCTATGGTTAGGTGTTTCGGGGACTCCGGAAAGCGCAGAACGGGCCGGGCGTGCAGGTGCGGGTTTGGCATTAGCTGTACTGAGCGGTGATCCGATGTCATCTAAGCCGCTTGTTGACAAATACCGGGAAGCGGCTTCTAAAGCCGGTCATCCTCCGGAAAATGTGAAGGTTGCCGTAACCGGACATATGTTCATTTCAAAAACGAATGAACAGGCAATACAAGAATTTTACCCGTATCATTCAAATTACTGGTCTCACGTTCATTCATATCACGGGATCGATGAGCCTTTAACGAAGGAAGATTTTGAGCGGGCGTCCGGAAAAGAAACAGCTTTATTTGTGGGAAGTTCACAGCAGATCATTGAAAAAATCATGCATCAATATGAGTTGTTCGGGCATCAGCGATTTCTCGCGCAAATCGATATAGGAGGTATGCCGTTTAAAAAAGCCGCGGAAAACATCGAACGATTAGCAGCGGAAGTAGCACCGGTTATCCGAAAAGAAACCCGCAAATCCAGCGAATGAAGTTCTGAGCATAAGGGGCGGGCCGGTTTTTGGCAATCGCGGATTCGACAACAGAATCGGCCCGACTTTTTCTTTATGATTATAAAAAACAAAGGGGAAAGCGCGAACCTCATTGCTTTTTCCTATCAAGAAAAGGAAGGTCATTTCATCCTCTATCGTGAAGTGTATATACCGAAAGGGTTTTTATTAACAAAAAAGGGAGGATGATGAAGTAATGAAGGGTTTGGTCAAAGCTGCAGTTTTAACTGTTACTCTTGGGATTGGAGGCGCTTTCTATTCAAGTGATGCATCTGCGCACGGGTATATAAAAGAGCCCGTCAGCAGAGCGTACATGGGAGCTTTAGAGAAACAAACATTGGGCTGGACGGCCGCTGCGCAGAAATATGGCTCCGTCATTGATAATCCTCAGTCTGTAGAAGGGCCGAAAGGATTTCCGGCTGCAGGTCCGCCGGATGGAAGAATTGCGTCTGCAAATGGGGGATCGGGACAAATTGACTTCGGTTTAGACAAGCAGACTGCAGATTATTGGGTAAAACAAAACATCCGCGGCGGTTTTAACACCTTTACTTGGTACTACACAGCTCCTCATGCGACATCAAAGTGGCACTATTATATCACCAAGAAAAACTGGAATCCGAATAAACCTTTGTCAAGAGATGAATTTGAATTAATCGGAACGGTAAACCACGACGGTTCCAAGGCAGATACGAATCTGACTCATAAGATTTTTGTGCCGACTGATCGAAGCGGGTATCATGTCATTTTGGGGGTATGGGACGTTGCGGATACTTCCAATGCCTTCTATAACGTCATCGATGTAAACCTTACACAATAATCTATGAATTACTGATCGGCTGCATGTTCATCGGCCGATCTTTTTAGTTTTAATGTGTGAAAGAAAAGGGGAAAAACAGCAGAGCGCCATAAACATTTCATTTATGGCGCCGTACGATCATGGAGGTGCTGCTGACATGGATGCGGAGGTAAGAGGATTCTTAATAACCGCCGAGGAAAGAAGCCCCAACGATGATTAATAAAATGAATAGCACCACGATTAACGCAAAGGAGCTACCATAACCACCTGAGAATCCCATATAATCTCACCTCCTAAAGAGGATTAATACATACTATGCCGAAATGAAAAGTTTGATAGGGATGCTAGTTTACTTTTTGAAAAAAGGTTTTTTAGTCTATATTTCCTTTACATGGCCATCCGTTAAAATGAGTAAAAGGAGGAATCGTACTGCTTCCTGTAATAGAAACGGATAGGCTCATACATTGAGAAGTTGCGAAGAGGATGCGCAGTTGGCTTGTTTTTTTAAAAATGAAAATGTAACACGCTATTAGGATTGGAACCTTTTGATTCAACGGAACAGGCTGAAGAAATGATTGGTTGGTTTCAAGAGCAGCAGCATGAAAAAAGTGGATGTGATGAGGAATAGAGAAAAAAGATGCGAAAGGCATAATCGGAACCATGTATCAAAACGGACTGCCTGGTGATATACGCGTATACTCCATTCCGAATGGGAACGTAACGATCTAAACAGAAGAACTTCAAGTGTTCTGCGGTAAATAAAAAAAGCCGATGAAGGCTTAAAATTGATTAGACGCTGTAAAGCATTCTTTCCGTTGCGCTTTCTGCAGACGGAGTTTGATTGTAAGAAACGATTCCGATCATCACTAACAAGATAATGAAAACCAATATGCTCCACAACACTATTTTTAAAGACTTTGACATGGCATACCCTCACTTTGAAAGACTTTACCGGGGCTGCGATCGGAGCCCGCACTTCAAGTATAGTCGTTATAACGGTGAAAAATGTACAGTATCCCGTTATCAAAATAAAAACTTGCGGGCGCTGCCGCAAGTTTTCTCTGAATTAAGGTCTGTGGAATTCAATATGCTGATTATCACGATCGAACCATCCTCTGAATGCCCAATTGATCCAGCCCCCGTCTCCTTTGTTATCAAAGGAACCGTCTTCGAAGACCCAGATTCCGTAAGTAATGCCGTCATAAACGGCTGATCCGTAAAATTGAACGCCGTTAAAGCGGTCTTCATATTCTTGATTTAAATTGAACACCATGACGTTGTACTTCTGTCCTGATGCGTAAAATGTTGTTTCCATGACATTTTTTACCCAGCCGGTTCGGTTTTGATCTGACTTAACCGCTTCAGCAATGCGATCTGAAATTCCGAGAACATCTACGTTTACGTTCAGCCCGGCATCAACACCTGCTGCTTTTACGTTTTGGTCTGCTGTTTGGGATAATTTACCTTCTAACGGATTTGCAACGGGTGAAACGTGAGGCGCATTCGGGTGTTCAGACTGACTGGCTGCTGAGGCACTGGCTGCGAAAGGAATTGTTAGAGATAAAGCTAGCATGATCCGACTATTGTTCTGGCGATTTTCATGTCTATGACCTCCTGAGGAAATTTTTAAAAATTGTTGCAAATTCATGGTATCGCAGAAAAATTGACCAAGCAAAGAGCAGATTTTCTCAAAAGTCATGTCATTCTATTTATGTTGTTTTCTGTAAATGAAATACTTTTAATCAGGCGAAAAGGGAAGAAAATAATAGATCTTTTTATGTATTGTGATAGGATGATCGGATTTTGGGTGAAAATAGCCCGGAGAAACGTCATAATAAGAAAAACACCCGGGATTTACCGGGTGCAAAAAGTGTTGATATGTCAAGTCAGCAGCATTTTTTACATTTTCTTTTATAAACAACGATGTAATCATAATCAAGATGCTTTTTATCTTGTTTCTTCTTTTTCTTCTTTTGTTTAGGCTGCTTTGGCTGGTGATCATAATGTCCGTTCATGTCCATACCCATGTCCATACTCATACTCATATTCCTCCTTTTCCTCCTTTTTTCATCTGACGGTAGTATTCTATGACAGAAAGCATGGATGGCTTGGACAAATGAAACGGTATGCTGAAAAAGAGGCATCTCATTCGGTATAAAAAACAGGATCATACCCGCCCGATAGAAAAGAGAGAAGATGATCCTGATATTGAGATCCTATTTGATAACCGCAATTGCAATGCCGTACCCTTTTTCAGCGCTGTATAAGGCCGTCAGTTTCAATACCTTCCAGCCTTCCGCGGCTTTAGTCCCGATTCCGTTATGAGCCGTGATATAATCTCCCGGGCTGACCGTACTGTCGACTCGTACGTAATGCCGGCCGTTGAGTCCGACAATATGCCATTCGTCTCTGGCCGCGCGTGCTTCATAGTCAGCTTCAAGAGCCGGACTGCAGTCCGGGTTTTGTTTCGGTACGCGTACTGTTTCTCCTGTTTCTTCGTCAGTCACATTTTCGTATATGAAACCGCCGAACTCATTTGTCAAAAAGCGGCTTTGCCATCCGAAGCTTGCGGCTCCTGAGATAAAAGCGGCTGTTTCTGAAATGACGCCGAGCATGTAATCTCCGACGTGAGCCGATTCAATTTTTTCGCCTTTCACTGTGACGATCGTCCCGGCGGGAATTGTCTGGCCGGTTACACTTTCAAAATATTCTCCGTACCCTGACAGGGAAGAGGTGACAGCTCCGGCGAACGTACCGTGGCCGCCCGCTGAATCCAGTTTCCATTTGATGGACTGATGCCCTCCGGCAACCGTGTATGGTTCTTCCAATGTAATGCTTTCTGATGACAGAATCGTTCTGGAGACTTTGCCGCCCGTAATATGGACATTGTTTGAAGCGGCGATAAATGCCCTTGAACCTTCGGAACTTGAACCTCCGGAAGAGCTGATGATCGCATTTCTGTCACCTCTGGCCGTAATATCGCCTGTTCCCGCAATAACAGCGCTTGTCGGGTTGAATGCAAAACCGGAGCTGGTCGCGAGCTGTGCGCCTCCCTTTAAATTGACGGGGATCTGCTCATAAATCTGTCCTTTTATAGATGCGGCCGCGCTGTAACCTTCAGCTTGCACCCCGAGAATGACAGCCTGACTGTTAGGGGACGTAATTCCGACGGAACCGCCGTCTCCGATCATCGTACCGTTCATAATATTTACGTTATATTGGCCTCCGCCGATTGTGATACCTTTAGGAGAAGACTTGTATATATCAAAATTTAAAATTTTAACATAATCGGTTTTATTAGATCCGCCGGATATATTGATGTCAACCCCGGCTTGTGTAAAGCCGCGTATTTTAATGCCGTTGATCGTAATATTTTGACTGCGGTATTGAAGAGCCACGACTGGATTCCCGCCATAGTCGTATGAGGGATCACCAATAGCTGTGAATCCGTTTACATTAACGTTTTTATAGGCAGAGATGACCAGCGCCCTCGGGGTTACACCGTCATAGAGGGCATTGAAAACCGGTTCAATCGCGGTGCAATCGGTTAAAGTAACATCATAAGCCGTCGTGCTTTCGGGGTCTGAGGCCTGATGATGGCCGATATGACGAATATCAAATGAACGTACATCACGATACGAAACATGACCGATAATATGAACATTTTGAGAAGCCGGCCACAGGCTGTGCGCCTTTACCTCAATCCCGCGGATATTTCCGCTCGTATAGTTATTTAAAAGCCACACATGTTTAGAGCCGTCGTCAATTTCAATGCCGTTCGAGTTTGCGCTGCCCTCAGCATGCTCTGTGCCGCGGGGGTTTCCGGAATGGCAGTTGGAAATGAAAATATATTCGCTGTAATGGGTGGTAATGCCGTCGTCTCCGGCGCCGTATGCCACACAGTTATCAATCCATATATAACGGCAGCCGTCTTTCGTCCATTCTGTTTCAGGCAAATGATCGTAAGTCGGAGATGTAATATCTATACCATGCAGACCCGCGTTAACCGTTTCAACATTCTTAATCCAGCCGTATTGCACATTAGCAAACGTTAAACAGCTGGAACACTGTCCTCCGGGGTTCCTGACTCCGCATTGACGGTCAGGATTCCAGTCTAAAGTCATGTTCTGGACAAAAATATTACGGTTTCCATTTTCGTAATCATCGTTAGTAATGACCCATTCGTATGCGGGAGTGTCCTCATGAAGCTTAAGCACGGTAATCCCTTGTCCCTCACCGGAAATAGTAGTCCATGAGGGGAGTTTTATCCCTTGAACCAAAAATTCTCCTGCGGGAACATTTACTTTGACCCGGCCGTTCCCGATCGCATTCCGAAAGGCTTCTGTATTGTCCCGGCCGTCAGGGACCGCTCCGTAATCCTCCACATTCACTTCCCGGGTGATTTTATTCATAAGCATTTCGTATTCTGTATCAAGCCGTTCTTTTAAAAGTGAGGTGACCATTCCTTCCGCCGTCACCCGGGCATCTGCGATCTCAAGATTATCATCCGTTGCGGAATGCTTAATAAAATTCTGCATCCTTGCTTTGAGATGCTCCAATTCAGAGGGCTGTGCAGGGCGAGACTGCAATGGGGCGTTTAAAGACGGATCAGGAAAGTTTTTAAATTGAACCATTCTAAAGACACCTCTTTCTTTTGATATAAGCGCCTGAGGCAGGGGACAGAAAAGAATCGCGCGCCCTTTAAGCGCTTATTCTTCAAATTCTTTATTCAGAACGAAATTCCTTTTGAAACCGAGGCGAAATTTTAAAAAAGCTCTGTTGACAGAACGGACATATAGCTTTGCATTATTGTAATTGAAACTGTCATGTGAAAATGGAGGAAAAAACTGATAGGAGGGGCCCTCATTTTAGGTTTATTCTCATTGACTTCGCCGTGCTTCCTCTTCGGCAGCATATACACCAAAATCAGCATTCTTATCAGTTAAATGGTATAATGGGGCACGGATTGGTCATCAATACGACTGAAATAGGGAAGCAAAAGGAGCAGCGAACATGACTTTACAAATCAAAATTAAATATTCAGATGATACGCAAACGAGAATCAGTAAAATTGAACAGGGCGATTGGATTGATCTGCGGGCAGCTGAACATATAACAATCAAAAAAGGCGAATTCAAACTTATCCCGCTTGGAGTTGCGATGGAACTGCCGGAAGGATACGAGGCCCATGTCGTTCCGCGTTCAAGTACATATAAGCATTTCGGGATCATTCAGACAAATTCAATGGGAGTCATTGATGAATCTTATAAAGGCGACAATGACTTCTGGTTTTTTCCTGCATTCGCGCTTCGGGATACCGACATTTCCAAGGGGGAGCGGATCTGCCAATTCAGAATCATGAAGAAAATGCCTGAAGTGGAGCTGATCGAAGTAGACAAGCTCGGGAACAATGACCGCGGCGGACTGGGATCAACAGGCACGAAATAAAACGAAAAAAAGACTGCTTAACAGCAGTCTTTTTTTTATGGATACAGCAGTTACATTCAAATTTTTTCGGGGATTCTTGAATTGGGAAATCAAACAAAACTAAGGAGAAGGGTTTCATTTTTATCATTTAAGCTTTCCGTCTCTTTGAACAGAAAGACTTTTTTAGGTTAAAGGATAGAGGTTGTTTTGATGTTTTTATTCTTCAAGATGAACGGAGGTTTTGTCCAACGTATATAATATTGTGACAAAAGTGTAAACAAAAGAAAGGATGATGTTATGGAAAAAAGGGTTAGAAGAGTAGACCGTAAAGCAGCCGGCAAAGAGGCAGAGCAGAAGAAACCGTCCAAAGTCACCCTGTTCTGCCGTTCGCTTCAAAGGCTGAAGCATTTGTATTGTAACACAAACATACAAATGCCATCAATAACCAAAAAAGGAATTTCAGTTTTAATTTTACCGTTCTTGCTTCTGCCGTTCTTTCGGGCTGATGCTGCTTCAGATATTTACGGCAATTTCGAGGAATTAAAGCTGAATGAAGATCCTTCCGATTTTTCCATTTCAACGCGGGAGCATGACCCTTCTGTCCTCATATTAGCTATACACGGCGGAGGCATAGAGCCGGGGACCAGTGAGTTAGCCAGAGAAATTGCCGAAAACCGGAGTTTATATTTATTTGAAGGGTTAAAATCAGCCGGTAATGCAGCTCTGCATTTGACAAGTTCGCATTTCGATGAAACCAAGGCCGTGCAAATGGTGAAAGGGCACTCTAATGTCATTTCATTGCACGGTTACGGCAGTGATGATAAAAAGATAAAAATCGGCGGTACAGACAGAGAACGGGCCGAACTCTTGACCGATGTGCTGAAACGGCACGGGTATCCTGCCGTTCTTCTTGGCACAAATGATAAATACGCAGGCGTCAGTCCGAACAACCTTGCCAATCAATCTTCATCCGGATTGAGTATTCAAATCGAAATGAGCACCGGCTTCAGAAAATCACTATTTGACACCTTTACGCTGAAAAGCAGAGCATCCGCACAAAACGGGACCTTTTACCAATTTACAAAAACGATTTCTGATTTTATCAGTGACAATTATTAATAAGCACGCTTATTTTGTCGGCGGGGCTTTTTCTTTTGAAATTTATGAAACTTTAAGTTCTTAAGATCGTATACATAATTGACAGGATGAAAGAAAAGAGGTGGGCAAATGAAAGTGATGATCGGGTCTATCATTCTTCTTGTCATCATCGGATTCGGTTTATGGCTGATGCTTAGTCCAATCTTTAAACAAGTGGGAAGCGGAGCCAAAAAATTAAAAAAGTCATGGGAGGAAGAAGATCAGCATGAGCGAAAATAAGCGCGGAAACACAAAAAAAATTCTCGGCGGTGTGATTATAGGTGCAGCCCTTTTAATTGCGGGCGTCACAGCGTCACTATTCATTGAAAAAATACCGAACGGTTATGTCGGGGTTGTATACTCACCGAATGGCGGGGTAAAATCCGACACATTGGACCAAGGCTGGCACTTAGTCGGATTATTTAATAAAGTAACGGAATATCCGGTGCGTATGCAGACAGTGAATAATGAAAATATAAAAGTGGCAACCTCTGACGGTAAAAATATAGAAATGGATATCGCTTACAACTATGTCGTGCAGCCTGATAAAGTAGTCGATCTGTTTAACAAATTCGGGGCGGTAGACGTCGAAACGATTGAAAATACATATTTAAAAACAAGGCTGTGGGATGCGGCGCGAAAATCAATCAGCAAATACTCGGTTATTGACACATACGGGCAAAAATCTGCTGAAGCCGCTGCCGATGTTCAAAAGAGATTTGCTGATGATATGAAGAGTCTCGGATTTTTAATTGATGATCTGACGCTTGGCGTACCGAAGCCGGATAAAGCCACACAGGAAGCCATCGATGCAAGGGTGAAGTCTTCACAGGAACTTGAACGGACACAAACTGAAATTAAAATAGCCGAAGCCGAAGCGAAAAAGAAAAAAATTGAAGCGGAAGGGATCGCTGACTATAACGAAATCATTAAGAAATCAATGTCCGATGAAATGATCAAATATAAATGGATTGAAAAATGGGACGGAAAAACGCCGAAAGCGACAGGCACAGACTCACTGCTGCAGCTGCCGCTGGACGATCAGAAGCAAAAGTAAAAAGAGAAGGAGGCGATTGCCTCCTTTTTATGTTTTTTCCTGAGGGTCTTTTTCCGGCACTAATTCTTCAGACGCCTCGGTTTGATAGCTCCATAGCGTGCTATCCGTCTCTGTTGTGTCCTTATAATCTTCGGGAAGTACATATTGCTGCAAATACCGGTGAAAAAATGCCTCAAAAACAGAAATGCAAAGTGCAGAGATAACCGCTGCCGCGGCAGGAGAGACATTAAACCCGCCAATGTTCATCAGGAATATCCATAATATAATGAATGAAATTCCGAAATCAGCTGCAACGGCTGTGAAATTGCTTGTTCTCGGCAGAATCATGCAATCACCCGCAAAATAAGTGATTAAACTTAAGATCACTGTAATAAACAGAACGTTTAAAAAGGTTACTTGGTACATAAGATCCAGAACAATGTACAGTAAAGCAAGTGTGAGCGCCGTTTTAGAAGCGAAAGCAATTACGTGTTTCATTTGAACCACCTTCGTTATTTCGTTTAGTCTTCATTGTAAGCAATCCGCAAATTTTTAAACTGGTATATAGTGGTTATAAAGTAAAATGTGAATAGACATCACAGGATTCACAAGTTAAAATATGTAAAAAGGGGGATGCAAATGAAAAAATACTGGATATGTATTGCTGTTTTTTTATTATGTTTTAGCGGAATACACTCAGCTAAAGCGGCTACCACTGAATTCGGATCAAAAACAAGCTTCACTTTGGAGGGAAACGCAAAAGAGTTTCATATTGAAAATCCGGGTGCTGTAGCTGCCGACGATTACTTTTTAGGCTATAAGTTCACCATAATGAACAACTCTTCGTGCGGTTTAAGCATGAAACTCCAGCGGATGGCGCTGAACGGAAATTTTTATACATTAAGTTCTAAAAACTACAGCGGCAGCTGGTTAAACCTCAGTGCCCAAGATAAAAAATCAATTGATCCGTATCACAAATACAGGATTCTGGTTGAAAGTTCTTCAAACGTCTGTGGTCCCGTCTATATTAAAGGGTTCTACGGTGTAGAATATTATCATTTTGATTGAAAATAGATACTCGCTAAAGGCAGCGGGTTTTTTTATATTTATATTTAACTTATTGCACTATGTACTAAATATTCATATATAAATTTTTTGACGTGCCCGCCCAAAGAAAAGATAAAAAAGCAAATTCATCACGCACAAATATATAAAAAGTTGAAAAATGAATGAAAAGTTTCTTGAGGGAAACATTATTAGTTGACTTCAAAAGTGCGATGTCGGATAATAAGAATGTAAGTTTTTCCTCCTTAGCAGGTTCGTTTCTTAAGCCAGGGCGAATCTGCTTTTTTTATGCAAAAAAACCCCTTACAGAGGGGTTTTTTACGATAAATGAAGTTTAATAGAATTAATGGACGGCTCTGAATACGCCGATCACTTTCCCCAAAATGCTTACGTTTTGCAGGATAATCGGCTCCATCGTCGGATTTTCCGGCTGCAGCCGCACATAATTGTCTTCTTTATAGAAGCGCTTGACCGTCGCTTCATCATCTTCGGTCATAGCTACGACGATTTCTCCGTTATTGGCCGTGTTCTGCTGTTTGACAATGACGTAATCTTTGTCAAAAATGCCGGCGTCAATCATACTTTCTCCCATGATTTCTAACATAAAGACATGTTCGCCCGGAGGAACCATCCGGTCAGGAAGCGGAAAATACTCGTCGATATTTTCAACAGCCGTAATCGGAATACCCGCCGTCACTTTCCCGATGACCGGAACGTTTACGACCTGGCTTTTCGGAATATGGACTTCTTCTTCATCCAATACCTCAATCGCCCTCGGTTTCGTAGGGTCCCGTCTGATCAGGCCTTTTGTCTCCAGCCGCGCCAAATGGCCGTGCACGGTTGAACTGGAAGCCAGTCCTACTGCTTCTCCTATCTCTCTTACAGAAGGCGGATATCCTTTCGTTTTTACCTCTTCTTTAATAAAACGCAGGATATCAAGCTGCCTTTTTGATAGCTTCGTCATATTTCGCACCTCAAAACGTCGATTTTAAGTAGATTATAGCATGATTTTCCTGACAGTACAAACATAGGTTCGAAAAAAACGATTGACAGAAACATTTGTTCGTATATACTGAAAGATATAAAAAGCGAACAAACATTCTTATCGGAGGTTGTTTACATGGCGAAAGAATCTATCATATTTGTCGGGCTGTTTACTGCGATTTTAAGTGCCGCTATTTTACTTGTTTCATGTGCGGGAAATGATCAGTCCCTCAGCCAATATGTTAAAATAAAGGTTCAGGACGGCGATACACTCTGGTCACTTGCAGATCATGTAGCAGAAAAGAAACACATTAATAAAGAAGATTTCATTGAGTGGGTGACGGAGAATAATCATCTCCAGACTGCTGATATAAAGCCCGGAGACGAACTTATTCTACCGGTTAAGAAGAAGCATCCGGCCGTATATCAGCTGGCCATTGTCAATTAGAGAGGAAAGAGAGAAATGAAGGCGCTCATTTATGCCCGCGTAAGCACAAACAAAGAACAGCAGCAAACGTCATTAAAAAGACAGGAAGAGGAGCTCAGTGAGATCGCTGCTGCAAACGGCATGGAAGTCGTGAAAGTCATTTCTGAGAAAGCCAGCGGTTACGAAATGGACCGCGACGGAGTATTTGAAATGCTTGATGAAATTAAAAAATCACATATTGACGCGATATTGGTGCAGGACGAAACGAGATTGGGAAGAGGAAACGCCAAGATTGCGCTTTTGCATTGTATTTACAGGGAGAACGTTAAAATATATACGACGGCTCATAAAGGTGAACTGGAGCTTTCCGAAGCTGATTCGATGGTACTTGAAATCGTCAGTATTGTTGAGGAATATCAAAGGAAAATTCACAATATGAAAATCCGGCGGGGAATGAAAAGAGCCGTGAAAAACGGCTACAAGCCTGAACGGAATCTGAAAAACAGACGTGAAAACAGCGGAAAAGAAAAAAAAGAGGTTCCGGTTTCGGAAATTATCAGGCTGAGAGCCAACAAGCTTACCTTTGCAGAAATCGCAGCGACCTTAAGAGGATTCGGCTATGACGTGTCCAAAGCCACGGTTCACCGGCGGTTTCAGGAATATACCGCAGACACAGAAGGCAGCTGACGCGCATCAGTTGTAAAAAAGACTGCGTTTTAGTAGTATATAATCAACACGCACCAAAGGAGCTTATTATGATTTCTAAAGAAAAAATCGCAAGAATTAACGAATTGGCTCAAAAAGCTAAATCAAACACAATAACGGATGAGGAAAAAGCTGAACAGCAAAAGCTTCGCCAGGAGTATTTGAAAGGATTCCGCTCCTCAATGAAAAATACGTTAAAGAGCGTAAAAGTGATTGATCCGGAAGGCAACGATGTCACTCCTGAAAAATTAAAAAGAGAACAACAGAAAAATAATCTTCACTAAACAGAAAGAATACGGCAATACGTATTCTTTTTTCGTATATACTAATATCAGGATGTGCTTTACGACAATTTTCAACAAGTTTATCTCAAATTTAAGCTGAAAGAGTTGAGAAAAAGTCAGCATCGCTTTATGATGAAAAGGTACAACAATAAGGAAGGGGATTATAATGGATACAATTGAAAAGAAATCAGTTGCCACCATTCGTACACTATCTATAGACGCAATTGAAAAAGCGAATTCCGGACATCCGGGCATGCCGATGGGAGCCGCTCCGATGGCATACACGTTGTGGACGAAATTTATGAATGTAAATCCGCAGAATCCGGGCTGGTTTAACCGCGACCGCTTTGTTTTATCAGCAGGCCACGGTTCAATGCTTTTATACAGCATGCTGCATTTAAGCGGATATGACCTCAGCATTGAAGACTTGAAACAGTTCCGTCAATGGGGAAGCAAAACACCGGGACATCCGGAGTTCGGGCATACAGCCGGAGTAGACGCAACGACCGGGCCGCTTGGACAGGGGATTGCAATGGCAGTGGGAATGGCAATTGCAGAACGCCATCTGGCTGAGACATATAACCGTGATTCATTCAACGTAGTTGATCATTATACATACAGTATTTGCGGAGACGGCGATTTAATGGAAGGCATTTCTTCCGAAGCCGCTTCTCTTGCAGGCCATCTTGAATTAGGCCGCCTGATCGTATTATACGATTCTAATGACATTTCCTTAGACGGCGATTTAGACCGTTCTTTCTCTGAAAATGTAAAGCAGCGTTTTGAAGCAATGAACTGGGAAGTTCTTTATGTTGAGGACGGAAACAACATCGCTGAATTGACGGCTGCAATTGAAAAAGCGCGCCAGAATGATAAAAAACCGACTTTGATTGAAGTGAAAACCACGATCGGTTTCGGTTCTCCAAACCGTGCGGGCACATCCGGCGTTCACGGCGCTCCGTTAGGACTAGAAGAGAGCAAGCTGACAAAAGAAGCGTATGCTTGGACGTTTGAAGAAGATTTTTATGTTCCGGAAGAAGTATATGGGCATTTCAATCAAGCTGTAAAAGAAGCCGGCTCGAAAAAAGAACAGGAATGGAATGAACTGTTCGCGGCTTATAAAGAAAAATATCCTGGGCTTGCTGAACAGCTGTCACTCGGCATGAAAGGCGAGCTTCCTAAAGACTGGGATCAGGAAGTTCCCGTTTATGAAAAAGGCAGCAGCCTTGCTTCCCGCGCATCTTCAGGTGAGGTACTGAACGGGATCGCCAAGAAAATTCCTTTCTTTGTCGGGGGATCTGCTGACCTTGCGGGTTCAAATAAAACGACAATCAAAAATGGAGGAGACTTCACGGCCAAAGACTACGCCGGGAAAAACTTCTGGTTCGGTGTCCGTGAATTTGCGATGGGCGCTGCATTAAACGGAATGGCGCTTCACGGCGGCCTCCGCGTATTCGGCGGCACATTCTTTGTATTCTCTGATTATTTAAGACCTGCCATTCGTCTGGCATCATTGATGGGACTCCCTGTCACTTATGTATTCACGCATGACAGTATTGCCGTAGGAGAAGACGGGCCGACTCACGAACCGGTTGAGCAGCTTGCTTCTTTACGCGCACTTCCTAACCTTTCTGTGATCAGACCTGCTGACGGAAATGAAACCGCAGCTGCATGGAAGGTTGCCGTTCAAAGCCAAGATCATCCGACAGCTCTTGTATTGACACGCCAAAACCTGCCGACGATTGATCAGCAGGCTGAAGAAGCGTATGCGGGCGTGGAAAAAGGGGCTTATACCGTTTCCAAAGCAAAAACCGATTCACCGGACGCCCTTCTTTTAGCGACAGGCTCTGAAGTCGGACTTGCGATCGAAGCTCAAGCGAAACTGGCTGAAGAAAACATTCACGTATCTGTAGTCAGCATGCCGAGCTGGGACCGCTTTGAAAAACAATCGGCTGAGTACAAAAACAGCGTGCTTCCTCCGAATGTGACGAAACGTCTTGCGATCGAAATGGGTTCAAGCTTCGGATGGGGCAAATTTACCGGTCTTGAAGGAGACGTTCTCGCAATTGACCGTTTCGGTGCTTCAGCTCCGGGAGAAACAATTATGAAAGAATACGGGTTTACTGCAGAAAACGTAGTTGACCGCGTGAAAAAACTTCTAAACAAATAACGAGACAAAAGAGGATGAGTCAAATCATCCTCTTTTTCCTGTTTATGCGACAAAAATAGAAGGGGCGGCGTAACAGTAATAGACAATTCTTTCTTTTCTCCTTTTGTATAATAGAAAGCAATAACGAAGCGCTGTAAAAGGGGATGAGGAAATGGAACGTCATTACTATACGCACCTGATAAAGGATGAGTTTGCGAACCACTACTTCGGGCGGGAAACGGCTATGTTTGAGTTGTTTCGAGACTATCATTGGACAGATCTGACACCCCAGGAATATCAAATGACAGAAAAGCAAGTTCAATATATAACGGAACCGATTCCGGTGATACATATGCATCAGCGGCTCCAGCTGCATTTAAACCGAATGAGTTACAGCCGTTTGGATTCCATTTACCGGCTTACACTGCCCGGAGAAAAGGGCCGCGCCACCTTCATGATGAAAGACAGTTTAATTGAGATTGCGGCTTCGGGAGATTATGAGGCGGAAACGATTTTCTTTGAGATTCTGCGTAAAATCAGCCCCTGTTTTCTTGCAATGGATTTCAAGACACGGCGCTACGGGTGGTTAAATCCGGTCAGGGAAAGAAATTTTGTCTAAAAACGAGGAAAAAGAGATGTAAATGTTGTATAATAGCCTTTGGTTTAGTACACTTTAAACTAGACAACATGAAGGAGGAAATAAAATGACTTTATGGGTTGGCATCCTAGTGGGCGTTGTCGCATTGCTCATAGGTGTTGCACTCGGGTTTTTTATTGCTCGTAAATATATGATGAGCTATTTGAAAAAGAATCCGCCTATTAATGAACAAATGTTACGCATGATGATGATGCAAATGGGAATGAAACCTTCTCAAAAGAAAATTAATCAAATGATGAAAGCCATGAATAATCAAGCGAAATAATACGTACAGATTATGATATAGAGATACATGGTTATAAAAATAAAAAACCCGGAGAGGGTTTTTTATTTTTGCGTCATGTTTCACCCCAACTGCCGGTGTGCAGTTCTTTTTGGTATTGTATGAGAAGGTGGTCAAGCTCCTGGCTGAGTTCTATCGTAATGTTTGATGTCATTCCGTTTGTCATGACGATTTTAAGCAGCTCTGCCCGTTTTTTTTCAATTTCATTTAATAGATGCTCTCTAATCACAGGGATATATCCTTTCATACATAAATCTTTCACCTGAGTCGCTATTATTATATCCACATTTATACTGTTTTTCAAATAAGAAGGAGTATAATATCTCGATGTCAAATTAAATTATATAAGCTTTTTCTATAAAAAGTAATCCTTCTCGGGAAAGTGTTAAAAAAATGAAATGATTTTGTCATAACTCGAAGGGAGTGTGTCATCGTGAGTTTTAATTACTTTCTGACGTTTGGGGCCGGATTTCTGTCTTTCATTTCTCCATGCTGTCTGCCGTTGTACCCCGCCTTTTTATCTTACATAACTGGTGTCAGTATGGACGAGGTGAAAACAGAAAAGGTGATGCTGCAAAAGCGTGGCCTCGTGCATACACTTTGTTTTTTGCTTGGCTTCTCCGTGATTTTTATCGCATTGGGATATGGAACTTCGTTTATCGGCAGTTTTTTTACCCAATATCATGAAGCGATCCGCCAGTTTGGCGCTATCATGCTGATCCTTTTCGGGCTGATTACTGCCGGTGTGTTTCAGCCGAAATTCATGATGAAAGAGCGGCGCATTCACTTTAAGCGCCGTCCGGAGGGGTTTATCGGTTCGGTTCTGATCGGTCTTGCGTTTGCAGCCGGCTGGTCGCCGTGCAGCGGGCCTATTTTAGGAGCTGTGTTTTCGCTGGCAAATACAAATCCTTCTTCAGCAGTGCCGTATATGTTTTTATATGTTCTCGGTTTTGCGATTCCTTTTCTTGTTCTTTCATTTTTTATTACCAGAATGAATTGGATTCGCAAGCATCAGCTGCTTATCATGAAAATCGGCGGCATTCTTATGATTCTGATCGGAGTTATGCTGTTTTTTAACTGGATGAGCTACATTCTGATCGTTCTGTCAAATCTTTTCGGAGGATTTACGGGTCTGTAACGGATTAATAACTTTTGAACTATTATATACCCTTTCGTTTTTGGTACAATAAGACTAGTTAATGTTAAATATGTGGAGGGGAATATGACACGAGTTTTAGTTGTAGATGACGCCAAGTTCATGAGGGTGAAAATCAGAGAGATTCTGGAATCGGCGAATTACACAGTGGCCGGGGAAGCGGCTGACGGGGAGGAAGCCCTGGCAGTATATCAAAAAATCCGTCCCGACCTGGTGACAATGGATATTACCATGCCGGTCAAAAACGGTATACAGGCGCTGCAGGATATTTTAGCTTTTGACCCGAAAGCCCGGATCATCATGTGCACCGCCATGCGGCAGCAGCGGATCGTTCTGGAAGCGATTGAATTAGGCGCTAAAGACTTTATCGTTAAACCGTTTGAAGCATCTAAAGTGCTGGAGGCCGTAGGCCGGGTAACGGGAACGTAAACGTGTTCTCTTTTCAAATTGGTTTTTTTTATGTTTTTGGAGTATAGTATATAGTATCAAACTCCGTGCAAGCAAAGGAATGATAAAGATGATGATTATAATTTCATCCGTTATTGCAGCGGCAATGGCCATTTCCGTGATGATCGTCAGGATTAAAGCCTCCGACAAGCCCGCTTCACCTAAAAAAATAATTCTCCCGCCGATTTTCATGAGTACGGGAGCGCTTATGTTCCTTTTTCCGATTTTCAGAGTGACGGGCGAAGAATTTTTGGAGGCCATTACGCTGGGCGTGATCTTCTCTATTTTTCTGATTAAAACATCTAAATTTGAGATTAAAAATAATGAAATCTATTTAAAACGGTCAAAGGCGTTTGTGTTTATCCTGATTGGTTTGCTCGTTATCAGAATCGCTATGAAATCCATTTTGAGCACGACGATTGATTACGGAGCTTTAAGCGGAATGTTTTGGATTCTGGCTTTCGGAATGATTGTCCCGTGGCGCATCGCGATGTTTATGTCTTACCGCAAACTTTCGAATGAACTGAAGACCGCTGATATTCAGATGAATTAAAACCTTTCCGTCCGCCGGAAAGGTTTTTTATTTGAGCAGGGCCTGATAAGGAGTAAGATCAATCTGTTTTTCGCGGAGATGCTTTTTTAAAAATTGATGATCACGCTTAGGAGTGGCCAGTATGTAACCCCTGATGATTAAATCACGGTTTATTTGTTCAGCTTCCTCCGCTAAGGAAAGTTCACCGATTTTTCCGGCGATTTTCGCTTTGGCTACATCCCGAAAGAGCTCCGGCACGGGAGCGACCAATTCATCCAAAAACGCCTTGTCACCCGCATTCCATAAGTGCCTGCTTTTTTCAATATAATAGTCCTGCCAATCCAGTTCTGACCGGCCGTCTTCTTTCGGTAAGCGTTTTAAAAATTTTCGAAACATAAAAAATCCGCCGATAGACAGCAATCCGATCATCACGATGACCCAAAATAAAATAAACCACATAAACCAGCCTTCTAGCATTGTTCTATCTCCTCCTTACTTTAACCATATTGTAAACGAAGACAGAATAGAAGAACACATGAAAAAAAGAATAGAAAAAATGATAGATGTCCAGTCAATTCGGTTGCTAGAACATATTCTATCGTATAGTGATTCTGCTATTTGGCCATGGGAGATTCACTTTGAGGGTATATGACTGATATGACCGGACAAAAAAGCCGCTTCCATTGAGGGATGAAAGCGGCTTTTTTATGTTATAGAGGAAATTGAAAGGAAAATGAGGCAGGAGTCTCATTAGGCTCCTTGTTCATGGAGACGGTCAGAATATGGTTGGTGAAATCAGTGAAAATATGTTTGTCATTCAGATAAAAAGGAAGCACCATTTGTTTGTTTAATGTCCGTTCAAGCGTTTTAACAGAGAGCATAAACTCATTTCCCGAAAGAGTGACGGTGATCGCCTGCACCTGCTTCAGGGCCGTCAGGTCGGCTTCAATGATATATTGACGGCTTGTTTCATATAGATCGATCGGCAGCGTCTCGTCATACCAAGCATACGGGTCCTCGTAAAACTGCCGCAGCCATTCTTCCGTATCATCAAATTCTTCAGCGTTTTTTGAGTGATTCATGGAAGCATTCCTCCATATTAAAAAGCCTTGCTATAACGTATGCAGAAGCTTTAAATGGGTGAATGGCACAAAAAAACAGACACCGGGGTCTGTTTTACATATCGTGGCTTGTATTATGTTTTTGTCTTGTATGGTTGCGGTTTTTCACTTTTTTGCTTCCGCTCAGCGGTTCCGGCTGGCCGGGGTTATGGCCCTTCGGAGCATTTTTATGCATATCTTTACCCGTATTTTTATTTGTCATGTTAAAGCCTCCTTTTTAAGGTGTTCCGGCTATTGGTTTGTTTTTCTTTTTTTATTGTTCTGCCGTTCTTCTTCCGTCAGGACGAGCTGGTCATTTTCTATATAACCCGCGCCTTTGCCTTGGCTTTTCGCATCATTCATGCCGTTAATTACATGATTGGCTTTCCGTTTTACCATGATCATCACCTCAACATTAATATGGCTCTTTACAGCCCGTTGTATGAGGCGGAAAATCGGACAAAATTTACCGAAAATATGCTGATAAGACGATCTTATTGTATTTAATAAAAACATTGATATTTACTTATGTATGATTTTATACTAAGATGAAATTGTGAGAAAATTGTGATGGAATGTGAACATTCATCTAAAGAACGATCTTGATCATTGAAGGGGGATTTTGGAGAATGACAAATCAGCAAAAAGTCGCAACACAAGACGTTTTCCAAGCAAGAAAAACATTTTCTTCAAATGGGAAAACATACAACTACTATTCATTAAAAGCATTGGAAGACGCAGGGGTCGGCAATGTTTCAAAACTTCCTTATTCTATTAAGGTTCTTTTGGAATCCGTTTTGCGTCAGGTAGACGGACGCGTCATTACAAAAGAACATGTTGAAAATTTAGCAAGATGGGGTACTGCTGAATTAAAAGATATCGATGTGCCGTTTAAACCGTCACGGGTTATTCTGCAGGACTTTACCGGCGTCCCGGCCGTAGTTGACCTGGCATCTTTAAGAAAAGCCATGGCCTCTGTCGGCGGAGACCCTGATAAAATCAATCCTGAAATTCCGGTTGACCTGGTCATTGACCACTCCGTACAAGTTGACAAAGCCGGTACGGAAGATGCGTTAGCCATTAATATGGACTTAGAATTCGAAAGAAATGCAGAACGTTATAAATTTTTAAGCTGGGCAAAGAAAGCGTTTAACAATTATCAGGCCGTTCCGCCTGCAACAGGTATCGTTCACCAGGTAAACCTTGAGTTTTTGGCAAGTGTTGTTCATACGAAAGAGGAAGACGGAGAACTTGTGACCTATCCCGATACTTTGGTGGGAACAGATTCCCATACAACAATGATTAACGGAATCGGCGTCCTCGGCTGGGGTGTCGGCGGTATTGAGGCGGAAGCGGGAATGCTCGGCCAGCCTTCATATTTCCCTGTTCCTGAGGTCATCGGCGCGAAACTTGTCGGAAAATTGCCTAACGGAACGACGGCGACTGACTTGGCGCTGAAAGTCACTCAAGTGCTGCGTGAAAAAGGCGTAGTCAATAAATTTGTTGAATTCTTCGGTCCTGGTGTTGCTGAGCTTCCGCTTGCGGATCGGGCGACTATTGCCAATATGGCGCCGGAATACGGAGCGACTTGCGGATTCTTCCCGGTTGACGAGGAAGCACTTTCTTACCTGCGTCTGACCGGCCGTGAAGAAGAGCAGATCGATATTGTGGAAGCATACTGCCGCAGCAACGGTTTATTCTATACGCCTGACGCGGAAGAGCCGATTTTTACAGACGTTGTGGAAATTGATCTGTCAAAAATCGAAGCGAACCTTTCAGGCCCGAAACGTCCGCAGGATTTAATCCCGCTTTCCGTTATGCAGGAAACGTTTAAAAAACATCTTGTCAGCCCGGCCGGCAACCAAGGATTCGGAGCGGATGCTGCTGAAGAGAACAAAGAAATTTCATTTAAACTTAACAGCGGTGAAGATGCGGTTATGAAAACAGGGGCGATTGCAATCGCCGCTATTACAAGCTGTACGAATACATCAAACCCTTATGTATTAATCGGTGCCGGATTGGTAGCCAAAAAAGCGGTAGAATTAGGCTTGAAAGTGCCGAATTATGTGAAGACTTCACTTGCACCGGGGTCTAAGGTTGTTACTGGATACTTAGTCAACTCAGGTCTGCTTCCTTACATGAAGGAGCTCGGCTTTAACCTTGTGGGGTATGGCTGTACGACATGTATCGGGAACTCCGGCCCGCTTTCTCCAGAGATTGAAGAAGCGGTTGCTAAAAATGATCTCTTGATCACTTCTGTCCTGTCGGGTAACAGAAACTTTGAAGGCCGGATCCATCCGCTTGTTAAAGGAAACTACCTTGCGTCACCGCCGCTTGTTGTCGCATACGCATTGGCGGGCACTGTAAACATCAACCTGAAAACGGACCCGATCGGTGTCGGAAATAACGGACAAAATGTTTATTTCGATGACATCTGGCCGTCCATGGATGAAATCAATTCTCTCGTCAAACAGACTGTTACGCCGGAATTATTCCGCAAAGAGTATGAAACGGTATTTGACGACAACCAGCGCTGGAACGAAATCGAAACGACGGATGAAGCGCTGTATAAGTGGGACCAGGATTCCACTTACATTCAAAACCCGCCGTTCTTTGAGGAAATGTCTGTAGAGCCGGGAAAAGTTGAGCCTTTAAGAGGACTTCGCGTTGTCGGCAAATTCGGCGATTCCGTGACGACTGACCACATTTCTCCGGCTGGAGCGATCGGAAAAGACACACCGGCGGGCAAATACCTGCAGGAAAAAGGCGTTTCTCCTCGTGACTTTAACTCTTACGGCTCACGCCGCGGAAACCATGAAGTCATGATGAGAGGAACATTCGCCAATATCCGCATTAAAAACCAAATTGCACCGGGTACAGAAGGCGGCTACACAACACATTGGCCTACCGGGGAAGTGACATCTATTTATGATGCCTGCATGCGGTATAAAGAAGATAAAACGGGTCTTGTCGTCCTGGCCGGAAAAGATTACGGAATGGGCTCTTCACGTGACTGGGCTGCAAAAGGAACAAACCTGCTCGGCATCAGAACAGTTATTGCCGAAAGCTTTGAAAGAATTCACAGAAGCAACCTCGTCTTCATGGGTGTGCTGCCGCTTCAGTTCAAACAGGGTGAAAACGCGGATACACTCGGCTTAACCGGTAAGGAAGTCATCGAGGTGGATGTTGATGAATCTGTACGTCCGCGCGACTTGCTGACTGTCAGAGCAATCAGTGAAGACGGTACGGTAAAAACGTTTGAAGTCGTTGTCCGTTTTGACAGTGAAGTGGAAATTGATTACTATCGCCACGGCGGCATTTTACAAATGGTGCTTCGCGATAAAATGAAACAGTAGCAGAATGAACAAAAGAGAGAAAGCAGTCTGCTTTCTCTCTTTTTATGCGGGAGGCTTAAGATGCTTGCAAAATGGCTGGGCGGAATGTTACTTATCGGGTTGTTAGTATATGCGGGCTGGAACATTTATTCCGTGCAAAAAAGTCCGAAAGAAGGGACAGAAGAAGGGATGAAAGCCCCTGACTTTACACTTGATACATTGTCAGGAAAAAGTATCTCCCTATCTGATTATAAAGGAAAAAAAGTGCTCCTCAATTTCTGGGCGACGTGGTGCAAGCCGTGCCGAATGGAAATGCCGGATATGCAGGAGCTGCAGAAAGAATATCCTGATATTGCGGTAGCAGCCGTTAATTTTACGTCTTCTGAAAAAAATATACAGGCTGTGAAATCATTTGCTGATCATTATCAGCTGACCTTTCCTATTCTGATTGACAAAAGCGGAATTAACGGGGATTTCAACGTGCTTTCTTATCCGACAACATACATATTAGACGAAAAAGGAACCATTCAGCACATTCGCGTAGGCACGATGACAAAAAAAGAAATGAAAGAAAAACTGGATCTCAAATAGAGGTTCAGTTTTTTTATTGTGAAGGGCTTAGGTTTTGAAAAATTGGAAAAAATGAATGAAAACACGGAGGTGAGAAGATTGAAAAAAATGCGAAAACGTTCTTTTCATGAATTGGTTATGGAAAATAAACGTGAGCTGATGACCAATACGGAATATTTGAATCAGCTTGAAGAAAAGCTGGAGCAGCGGTTCAAACAAAAATAACCTTTAATTTGCAGTCATGTTTGCACCTCCTTTTGCAAAATATACTCTTAAGGAGGGATGAACATGGGCATAAACAAGAAAGACGGCCAGCCGCAATACGCTCCGAGCCACTTAGGGACAAAACCCGTTAAATATAAACGCAACAAAGGGGAAAAGTTTCATGACAAGTCAAACGGACATCCGATTGTCATGCAGACGAAAGGCGAATAACATCATCAAAGGAGAGCAGACATTATGACAAACAATGATCAAAAACCGAATCCGGATGACCGTTCCGATAACGTTGAAAAGCTGCAGGATATGGTGCAGAATACAATTGAAAATATAGAAGAAGCGAAAGAATCAATGGAATTTGCGACAGATGAGGAAAAACAGCGCATTCAAGAAAAGAATGCCAGACGCAATGAAAGCATTGAATCGTTCCGCAGTGAAATTCAGGATGAATCGGCTGCAAGAGAAAACGGCTATCAATCATAATAAAAACCAGGGAAACCTGGTTTTTTTCTCTTTCCGGCTCGTTGTGATAAAATGGGGCTAATCTGATAAAAAGGGAGCAGAGAACGTTGCATGTGTCAAAAAAAGAAATAGAAGTGCGTTATGCGGAAACAGATCAAATGGGCATCGTCTATCATGCCAATTACTTAGTCTGGATGGAGGTCGGCAGAACGGCGCTGATTAAGGAACTCGGATTCCTTTACAAGGATATGGAAGATAGAGGAGTGCTGTCCCCTGTATTGGATATCAGCATTTCTTATAAAAAGCCGCTCCGCTACGGTGAAACGGCTGTCGTACATACTTGGATTGAAGAATATAACGGATTTAAAACCGTTTACGGCTACCACATCTATAATCCGGATCAAGAACTTGCCATCAAAGCGACATCCTCTCATATATGCGTTGATAAAGAGAGCTTCAAACCGATTCAGTTTCGCAAGGCTTTTCCTGATTGGCATGCCGCTTACGAAAAGGCAAAAAAATAAGGAGCGGCTGCACTTATGGCATTTGGAATTACGCGTAAGGAACTGGAAAGATGGAAGCGGGATGTATCGGAAGGGAAAATCGCTTTTTTAACGCATTACTGGCTGGACGACCGCTTTCCGGAGGCTAAGACCGTGACGAAGGCTGGTTCAAGCGATCTCAATAAACTGATCAGATGGGGAGCGGAGTACGGGCTGAAGCCGGAGTGGATTCACCATAAAAATGAATTTCCCCACTTTGACCTGCTCGGAGAAACGCAAAGAAGCATATTAGAAAAAGAACGTCTGACTGATCACCTAAAAAGGTTCAGGCTGTAAAAAAAAGAACGCATCCGCTGCGTTCTTTTTTTTACACGTAATCAAATACCGGCTCTTCTGCTTGATCTGAATATGTGACTGACAAATCGTGATTATCAAAGTACCATAAGTCGCTTTCTTCAATAAAAAAGGTAATGCCTTCAACTTCCGTGCTGGTGCCGATGTTCATCGGCAGGTCTTTTAAAATGCCGAGAGAAAAGCCTTTCTGAACGTTGCTGCATCCCCCGTAACGGACAAAGAAACGGACGTGGTCGCCTGTTTCCAGATCGAGCTCTTCTTTGTACCAATCCAGCGCGCCTTTCGTTACTTTCATGTTCATCCGGAACACTCCCTTTTTGTTTCTCATATAAAGAAATTATCTCTATTATAAACGCATATGGCATTTTGATGTCAAAATTGAAGTTTCATCAAAACCATTTGATCTTCGGTTCTGTTTTGTTTATAATCCGTTTGATGTTTGCCCTGTGTCTGTAGATAACAAACGCGGTCAAGAGCGTCACTACGATTAATAAATAAGGGTCTTTTACAAACAGACAGTAAATAATCGTATAAATCCCTGTTAACATTGAAGACAGA
This sequence comes from Bacillus sp. R45, assembly GCF_021729365.1. NCBI lineage: Bacteria > Bacillati > Bacillota > Bacilli > Caryophanales > Bacillaceae > Bacillus > Bacillus sp. R45. The sequence continues at coordinate 1,814,095 of NZ_CP091421.1, forward strand.
GAAACAAATTTCGTAAGGAATAAAAATACGAAAAATACTGCAACCATCGTAACGAATAACAGCGGAGCATAAAACAGCAGGACGCCCCCTGATGTGGCTACGGCTTTGCCTCCTTTAAACTTTGCGAACACGGGGAATACATGGCCGATCACTGCTGCCACCCCTGCGAGAAGAGGATGAATGGGGACGTGCAGTAAATATGGGAGCGCCGCGGCCAGGGTGCCTTTTAAAATATCGGCTGCGACGACGACAGATCCCGCTTTAACGCCAAGCGTGCGAAAAGCATTTGTAGCGCCCAAATTGCCGCTTCCGTGTTCTCTAATATCGATCCCTTTCGCAAGTTTGCCTACGACTAAACCTGACGGGATGCTGCCTATTGCATAGGCCAAAATAATCAATAAAGCAATCAACATCTACATTTCTCCTTTTCAATGTCCCTTCACTCTATTTTAACACGAGTTGTTACCGTCTGATGACAAGTTTTTTGAGAATTAAGCTGACAAATCGCTTTTTTTGATTCCGGCGAAGCGGTCATGTACAATATATCAAAAGGAGATGGTAAAGATGCAAAATCCTTCAAAATCAGAGATTAAAGAAATTCTGGACCGGAGCAAACGGATCGCAGTCGTCGGGCTGTCAGACCGTCCCGACCGGACTTCTTACATGGTTTCCAAAGCGATGCAGGATGAAGGGTATGAAATTATTCCCGTCAACCCAACGATTGATGAGGCGCTTGGCGTTAAAGCCGTTGCTTCATTAAAAGACGTGGAGGGACCGATTGATATCGTGAATGTGTTCAGACGCTCTGAGCAGCTTCCCGGCGTTGCTAAAGAATTTTTACAGACGGACGCTCCCGTTTTTTGGGCGCAGCAGGGCCTTGCAAATGAAGAAGCGTATCGCATGATTACAGACAAAGGACGGACCGCTGTAATGGATTTATGTATAAAAGTCGCCCGCGCTGTTATAAAATAGGAACAAAAAAGGCAAAAATCCTTGGCAAATCAGGGGTTTTTGCTTTTTTATTGAAAGAATACTCTTTGCGTATGATGATGAAACAGATACAATAAAGCATGAACAGCTTTTTTAGAAACCCCTTTATACAGGGGTTTGCAGTCTGTTTGCGATGGCCGGCATAAAGCTATATAATAGAAAGCGAACTCATGTTCTTATCTGCCGAAAAGGGCACCAAAAAGATGAAAAGCCGTTCGAATGTATGTCTTGCGGCCTAAAAAACGAGCCATTCGCTTAAATATGTTGCGAAATCAAGCATATTGGTTATAATTGTGAGTCCGAGGAGAATTGGACCGAAGCTTGCGCATACTGAAAAACAAAGACATGAAAACATTTAAAAAAGAGAATGATTAAGAGCAGGTTTTTTGAAAGGGGTTTGTACGTTTGGCTAGAAAACAGCAATTTGATTACAACGAAGATGCCATACAGGTGCTTGAAGGCCTGGAAGCCGTCAGAAAACGACCGGGAATGTACATCGGTTCGACGGACGCACGCGGCCTGCACCATCTGGTATATGAGATCGTCGACAATTCCGTCGATGAAGTTCTTGCCGGCTACGGAGATCATATTATCGTAACGATACATAAGGACAACAGCATCTCCGTTCAGGATAGAGGACGCGGAATGCCGACCGGGATGCATAAGCTCGGAAAGCCGACGCCGGAAGTTATTTTCACCGTGCTGCATGCCGGGGGGAAATTCGGACAGGGCGGCTATAAAACAAGCGGCGGTCTGCATGGTGTCGGCGCATCTGTCGTAAACGCATTATCGGAGTGGCTGACAGTTACTATTGAGCGTGACGGATATGTCTATAAACAGCGGTTTGAAAACGGCGGCAAGCCCGTGACTTCACTTGAAAAAATCGGAACGACCAAAAAAACGGGAACGCTTACCCATTTTAAACCTGATCCGTCAATGTTCAGCGCAACGGTTTATAATTTTGACACGCTGTCAGAACGTCTGCGCGAATCGGCTTTCTTGTTAAAAGGTTTGAAAATAGAATTAATTGATGAACGGAACGGCGTAAAAGAAGTATTTTATTATGAGAACGGAATTGAAGCATTTGTCGCTTATTTAAACGAGGAAAAAGACGCTTTATGCGAAGTGGTGTCCTTTGAAGGCGAGCATCATGACATTGAAGTCGATTTCGCGTTTCAGTTTAATGACGGGTATTCAGAAAATATGCTGTCATTCGTTAATAACGTCAGAACAAAGGACGGCGGCACCCACGAATCAGGAGCCAAAACGGCAATGACAAGAGCGTTTAACGAGTATGCGCGAAAGGTCGCCCTTTTAAAAGAGAAAGACAAGAACCTTGAAGGCGCCGATATCAGGGAAGGTTTGTCCGCAATCATTTCCGTCCGTATCCCGGAGGAACTGCTGCAATTTGAAGGCCAGACGAAAGGGAAGCTCGGCACAAGTGAGGCGAGATCCGCCGCGGATGCCGTCATTTCTGAGAATCTTGCTTATTTCTTGGAAGAAAACCGCGATACGGCAACCCTGCTTGTCAAAAAAGCGATTAAAGCAAGCCAGGCCCGTGAAGCGGCCCGTAAAGCGAGAGAAGAAGCGAGAAGCGGCAAAAAGCGCAAAAAATCAGAAGCGACGCTGAGCGGAAAACTTACACCGGCCGGTTCCAGAAATCCGGCGAAGAATGAATTGTATCTGGTGGAGGGAGACTCTGCTGGAGGCTCTGCAAAACAGGGAAGAGACCGGAAATTCCAAGCCGTGCTGCCCCTTCGCGGAAAGGTCATCAACACAGAGAAAGCAAAGCTTGCAGACATCTTCAAAAATGAAGAAATCAATACGATTATTCATGCGATCGGCGGCGGTGTCGGCGCAGATTTTGATATAGAGGACATCAACTATGACAAGATCATCATCATGACGGACGCGGATACCGACGGCGCGCACATTCAAGTCTTGCTGTTAACGTTTTTCTACCGCTATATGAAACCTTTAATCGAGCACGGAAAAGTTTTCATCGCCCTTCCGCCTCTTTACAAAGTGAGCAAAGGAAGCGGCAAGAAAGAGATTATTGAATATGCTTGGTCCGACGAAGAAATGGACGGCGTTTTAAAGAAAGTCGGCAAAGGATATACCATCCAGCGCTATAAAGGTCTGGGAGAAATGAACGCAGACCAGCTCTGGGAAACGACGATGAATCCCGAATCGCGAACGCTCGTCAGAGTCAAGATCGACGATGCGGCACGGGTAGAGCGCCGTGTAACGACATTAATGGGAGACAAAGTAGAACCGAGAAGAAAATGGATTGAAAAGAATGTTGCCTTCGGATTAGATGAGGAAAGCAATATTTTGGAAAATGAAAACTTGTCGGTCGCTGAGGAGGTTTAATAGTGGCACAGCCAGAATTATTTCATGATTTACCGTTAGAAGAAGTAATCGGCGACCGTTTCGGACGCTACAGTAAATACATTATTCAAGACAGGGCGCTGCCCGACGCTCGTGACGGTTTAAAGCCGGTGCAGCGGAGAATTTTATACGCCATGCACGCAGACGGAAATACATTCGATAAAAATTTCCGTAAAGCGGCGAAAACGGTCGGAAACGTTATCGGTAATTATCATCCGCACGGTGACAGCTCCGTTTATGAAGCGATGGTGCGGATGAGCCAGGATTGGAAAGTGCGGAATGTGCTGATTGAGATGCACGGCAACAACGGAAGCATTGACGGTGATCCGCCGGCTGCCATGCGTTATACGGAAGCGAGATTATCTTCTATCGCGTCAGAGCTTTTGCGTGATATTGATAAAAATACGGTTGAATTCGTTCCGAACTTTGATGACACCAGTAAAGAGCCGGTTGTTTTGCCCGCCATGTTCCCTAATTTGCTTGTTAACGGATCAACCGGGATTTCAGCGGGCTATGCGACTGATATTCCCCCTCATCATCTGGGTGAGGTCATTGATGCCGTCATTAAACGGATTGAATCTCCGGATTGCACTGTCGATGACTTGATGCAGGTGATTAAAGGGCCTGACTTTCCGACAGGAGGCATTATTCAAGGAGTCGACGGCATTCGGAAGGCTTATGAAACCGGTAAAGGCAAAATTATTATCCGCGGCAAGGCTGAAGTGGAATCCGTAAGAGGCGGACGGGAGCAGATCGTCATTACAGAAATTCCGTTTGAAGTAAACAAAGCCAATCTCGTTAAGAAAATGGACGAATACCGCATAGACAAAAAAGTCGAAGGCATTTCTGAAGTCAGGGATGAAACTGACCGCACGGGGCTTCGGGTGGTCGTTGAGTTAAAGAAAGAAGCCGATGCAAAAGGCATCCTGAATTTCTTATATAAAAACACTGATCTGCAGACAACATATAACTTTAATATGGTCGCCATACATAACCGCCGGCCGATGCTGATGAGTCTTACGGCCATCCTGGATGCGTATATTTCCCATCAGAAGGAAGTGGTGACAAACCGCTCCGTCTTTGAATTACAAAAAGCAAAAGAGCGGCATCACATCGTTGAAGGACTGATGAAGGCACTGTCCGTGTTAGATGAGGTCATAGCGGTCATCCGGGCAAGCAGCGACAAGAAAGATGCGAAACAAAACTTAATTTCTAAATTCGCATTTACGGAGCCGCAGGCCGAAGCGATCGTATCCTTGCAGCTGTATCGTCTGACAAACACGGATATTACGGCGCTAAAAGAGGAAGCGGAAGAGCTCAGCAAGAAAATTCAGGAGCTCGAAGCCATTTTAAGTCATGATAAAAAGCTGTTAAAAGTCATTACAAGCAGCCTGAAAAAATTGAAAAAGACCTATGCTGACAGCAGACGGTCTGTCATTGAAGAAAAGATAGAGGAAATTAAAATCAATCTTGAAGTCATGGTTGCCTCTGAGGACGTATATGTGACAGTCACAAAAGACGGCTATGTAAAACGAACAAGCCAGCGGTCATTTGCCGCTTCTAACGGCCAGGATTTCGGTATGAAGGATACTGACAGGCTGATTCACCAATTTGAAATGAATACAACGGATGTTCTTCTGCTCTTTACCAATAAGGGAAGCTATGTTTATTGTCCGGTTCACCAGCTTCCCGATATCAGGTGGAAAGACATGGGGCAGCACGTAACGAACATCATCACGATTGACCGTGATGAAACCATCGTGAAAGCTATACCGGTAAAAGAATTTGATCCATCTTCATATTTACTGTTCATGACGAAAAACGGTATGGTGAAGAGAACTGAAATGACGCATTACAAAGCGCAGCGTTACTCGAAAGCGCTTGTTGCCCTTAACCTTAAAGGGGATGATGAGCTGATTGATGTTCATGTCACAGACGGCGGCAGCCAGCTGTTTATCGCCACCCGCCTCGGGTACGGTTTATGGTTCGGTGAAGATGAAGTAAATGTAGTCGGTGCCCGTGCGGCCGGCGTAAAGGGCATAAATTTAAAAGACGGTGATACCGTCGTATCAGGGCAAATCCTGCATGAAACAGATTCGCTTGTCCTCGTCACACAGCGGGGAGCAATCAAACGGATGAACCTATCTGAATTCGAAAAAACATCCAGGGCGAAACGCGGTGTCATCATGCTGCGTGAGCTAAAAAAGAACCCGCATCGGGCAGTCGGCGTATTTGCGTGCGCTTTGGCCGACATGATCGCTGCGGAAACAGAAAAAGGCGAGAGAATCGAAATCGCCGTGAAGTCCTTGCGGGCGAATGACCGATACAGCAACGGCTCCTTCTTTACCGATGAAGATGAGACAGGGCCGGTAACAGATGTATGGCGTATCCCTGCATACGATGTTTAAGAGTAAAAATAAAATAAAAAACCTCCGCTCATTGAGCGGAGGTTTTACTATTTAGCTTTCATGGCTGCCGAATAAGTCAGTGATAGCGTGAATGACTTCGATTCCCTGCCATACAAATAAATTCAATGCAGTGAATGAAAACAACCCTAAAATCACCATTCGTAAGATAAACAACATGTTTAACAACCTCCTCATTTTATGTTACATAGATAGGCGATGTTGAACATGAAGCTCATCGAAATACGAGGACTGATAAAATTTAGCGATTAAAAAGCTTTTCTTTCGCTGTCTTCTCCGGGAAGCGGGGCGTCTCCTGTCTGATATCACGATCAGTGAGACAGAAGCGGCAAAAAGCGCCGTCAAGATATATGAGCCCGTCAGCGATTTTTTCTCATCATCAGCATTTTGGCCGGCCTTCATTTCGTGCATTTCCTGTTGGTCGGCTACCGCTTTAAAATGATGAGCGGTATCAAACGCATGGGGAATGGAGAGCAAATGAAAGCTTGCAATCGCTAAAAATAAAATAGAAGCTTTTAAAAACAAGATTTTTTTCAAATGTTCTCCTCCCTTCATAAGTCTGAATATTTTTATTATAATACCCTAATTTAAATGTAAAGTAAACACATTTATTAAATTTAAAAAATTATTATCCTGGTTAAGTATATACCATTCCATCCATCTTTTCATCTCTTTTTTCTTAAAGACCTATTTGTTATGATATGCACGCATTCCTTATAACGTGACAACATTTTTCAGGCTGTATAATAAAAAACGGGGCATGACAGCAAAAGATGTGATGAAGAAACCGAAACATTTTCTTAAAAAAACTTCTCAACCACTGTTGTTGTGATATAATAATACCCGTTGTGTTAAAAGATCTAACATATACAGCAAAAATGACAGTAAAAGATATGTAAAAGGGAGGTTAAACATGGAGGCTTTCATCAGTGAAATCATAAATGTTCCAAATGATTTTATTTGGAAGTATCTTGTTTATATTTTAGTCGGGATCGGATTGTACTTTACGTTCCGTTTTCGCTTTATTCAATTCCAGTACTTTTTTGAAATGTTCAGAATCGTCGGGGAGAAGCCGCAAGGAAATAAAGGAGTGTCTTCAATGCAGGCATTCTTTATCTCAGCAGCTTCTCGTGTCGGAACCGGAAACTTGACCGGCGTCGCGCTGGCGATTGCAACAGGCGGTCCCGGCGCAGTATTTTGGATGTGGATCGTAGCGATTGTCGGTATGGCTTCCAGCTTTGTGGAAAGCACCTTGGCGCAGCTGTATAAAGTGCGTTCCGGTGACGAATTCCGCGGCGGTCCGGCATATTACATGGCAAAGGGACTGGGCGCCCGCTGGCTCGGTATTTTATTCGCCGTATTGATTACCGTTTCTTTCGGACTTATCTTTAACGCGGTGCAGTCAAATACGATTTCTGTGGCGTTTGACGAAGCATTCCATGTGAATAAAACAGTTATCGCAATCATTTTAGCTGTATTAACGGCTTTCATTATATTCGGCGGTCTGAAGCGTGTTGTTTCCGTCTCGCAATTAATCGTTCCGGTTATGGCGGGAATGTATATTCTGATCGCGCTGTATGTCGTGATTGTAAATATTACGGCGGTACCTGAGCTGCTTGTTACGATTGTGAAAAATGCGTTCGGTCTTGAGCAGATCGTCGGCGGAAGCTTAGGAAGCATCATTATTATCGGAGCGCAGCGCGGCCTGTTTTCAAACGAAGCGGGAATGGGAAGCGCGCCGAATGCCGCAGCAGCTGCACATGTGTCGCATCCGGCTAAGCAGGGATTAATTCAGACCCTCGGCGTGTTCTTTGATACGTTTATCGTTTGTACATCGACTGCTTTTATCATTTTATTGTACAGCGTTACGCCTAAAGGCGACGGCATCCAAGTGACGCAAGCCGCACTGCAGCACCATCTCGGCGGATGGGCGCCGACATTTATTGCGATTGCGATGTTTTTATTCGCATTCAGCTCAGTCGTCGGCAACTATTACTATGGTGAAACGAATATTGAATTTATTAAAACAAGCAAAACATGGCTTAATATTTACCGCGTATTCGTCGTAGTGATGGTGGTATACGGATGTTTGGCTGACTTCCAGATTGTCTGGGACATGGCAAACTTGTTTATGGGACTCTTGGCTCTCATTAACTTAGTGGCAATCTTACTGCTGAGTAATGTAGCCTACAAGATCTATAAGGATTATGCCGCTCAGCGCAAAAAAGGTCTTGATCCTGTATTCAAAGCCGAGAATACTCCGGAGCTCAAGCATATTGAAACATGGGCGGAAGAAGAAGGTACAAGCCCTGAACGTAAGACTGCTAACTGAGGAAACATGCATACAATTTTCAAAAAACCCCTTACATTTTGTTGTGAGGGGTTTTTTATGTGAAAAACCGGGTTATTTTTACTGAAAACAGATTTTTTTGAATTTATTGTATTTTTCTCTTGTATATGTAAGGGCTTTCATATAAAGTTTAACTAAACCGGTTTACCAAACCGATTTAGTCTTAAAGGAAAGGAGTATTGATGTGGCTTCTGATTATGGCATTTTTACGATCGGTGATGCGATGATCACCTTAAATCCCGCAAGCACAGGACCTTTGCGTTTTGTTACCCATTTTGAACGAAAAGCAGGAGGAGCTGAACTGAATTTTGCGATTGCATGCGCCAGATTGAACCTGCACTCAAAGTGGGTCAGCAGACTGGGGAAGGATGAGTTCGGCAGAGTGATTTATCAGTTTGCCAAAGGAGAAGGAATTGATGTGACTGACGTCTCCTTTGTTGAAGGCTTTCCTACATCTTTGAATGTCAAAGAGATCAGAAATGACGGTTCAGGCAAGACGTTTTATTATCGTTTCAATTCACCAATTCTGACTCTTGCACCGGAAGATATAACTGAGAATATGTTTGACGGCATTCACATCGTTCATCTTACCGGTGTGTTCCTCGCGCTTGATAAGAAAAATCTTGAAATTGCTGAAAGGGTGCTTTCTATCGCCAAAGCAAGAAAGATTCCCGTATCTTTTGATCCGAATATCAGGCTGAAGCTGTGGACGATTGAGGAGGCACGTGCGGCATTTCATCAAATCTTTCCGCATACTGATATTCTTCTGGCGGGCCGGGACGAAATGAAACAGCTGACAGGTATAGGAGAAAATGAAGCATTAGCCCGGTTTGCAGAGAGCTATTCAATCAGTCAGCTTGTCATAAAAGACGGTGAAGCGGGTTCTGCGCTGTATCATGATCATAAGTGGGTTCACAAAGAGGCTTTCCCGGTTGCGCCTGTCGACACGGTAGGAGCGGGTGACGGCTTTAATGCCGGCTACCTGTACAGTTATCTACATGGTTTTGAACCGGAAAAACGTCTGGAGTTTGCAAATGCGGTCGGTGCGCTCGTCACCACAGTTTCCGGTGACAATGAAGGGCTTCCCTGCCTAGAAGAGGTTCTGTCATTTGTAAACAAAGAGACTGTGATTGAACGGTAGCAAGCACAACTTAAAAAGCGGGTGAAAAAATGAAAGCGGTTCAAGTACGGAAAGCATATGATCTGATGGTGACGGAATGTGAGAAACCGTCTGTTGTCCACGCGGATGATGTTCTTGTCAAGGTGAAGCGGGTCGGAATTTGCGGATCAGATTTGCATATTTATCATGGGACAAATCCGTTAGCGTCCCTGCCGAGAGTAATCGGACATGAAGTCACAGGGGAAGTCGCAAAGGCCGGTTCTCATGTCCGGCGTTTCAAGCCGGGTGACCGGGTAGTGATTGAACCGATATCTTATTGCGGAACATGCTATGCCTGCCGGAAAGGACGTCCGAACGTCTGCAAAGCGCTTTCGGTGTTCGGCGTTCATGAAGATGGCGGGATGCGGGAATATATCGTGCTTCCGGAAAAGCAGCTGTATGCTGTTTCGCCCGATCTACCCTGGGAGGAAGCGGTCATGGCAGAACCATATACGATCGGCGCCCAGGCCGTTTGGAGAGGCCGTGTCGAGAAGGAAGATACCGTTTTGATTCAAGGAGCGGGGCCGATCGGAATCTGCATATTAAAAATGGCAAAGTTCAAAGGCGCTTCCGTCATGATAACCGACTTGAATGATGAACGCTTGGCCTTCGCTGAAAAAAACGGTGCGGATGTTACCGTCAACGCGCAAAAAGAAGATCCCGTTTTGCGGGTGAACGAATGGACAAAAAATGAAGGCGCTAATGTCGTCATTGATGCCGTCTGTCTCCCCTCAACGTTTGAAACGTCAATTGACGCAGTGTCTCCGGCCGGTCATGTGGTTGTGCTTGGTTTTGATGAGAGGACTGCCGGCATTTCTCAGCTTCCGATCACAAAAAAGGAAGTCACGATCACCGGTTCAAGATTGCAGACGAATCAGTTTCCGTACATTACAGACTTACTGAATAAAGGCCTGTTAACGCACGGCGGTCTTATTACACATACATTTTCAGCAGATGACGTCCATCAAGCATTTCAGTTGATCGAACAGCACCCGGGCAAGGTGGGAAAAGCAATCATTACGTTTGATTAAAGGAGGAGCGAGAATGCTGCCTAAGTACGCTATTTACGAAAAACTTCTGCATGCACAAGTGGTGGCTGTCATAAGGGGACAAAACAGCCAAGAGGCGCTTGAAGTTTCAAAAGCGGCCATTTCAGGAGGTATCAGCGCTATTGAGCTTACATACACAACTCCTGAAGTGGAAGATGTCTTTAAGGAACTCCGGCATCAAGATATTCTTCTTGGAGCCGGTTCTGTAATGGATACCGAAACAGCGAGACACGCCATTTTATCAGGCGCCTCATTTATCGTCAGCTCTCATTTTGTAAAAGAGATAGCATCTCTATGCAACCAGTACAGCGTACCGTATCTGCCGGGATGCATGAGCGTGTCTGATATGGCTTTGGCGCTCGAAGCCGGATGTGATGTGGTAAAGCTGTTCCCCGCTAATTCGTTTAATCCCTCATTTATCAAGTCGGTCAACGGACCTCTGCCGAATGTCCGCATTATGCCGACCGGGGGTATCTCATTAAACAGCATGAATGACTGGCTTTCTGCCGGAGCGGTCGCGGTCGGAGTGGGAAGCGACTTGACAAAAGCATATCAAAAGGGCGGCTATGAAGCTGCCGTATCCCTCAGCAAAGAATACGTCTGCCGAAAAAACGAATATACGGGGGTGTAACATGAATATCACGTTTCGCTGGTACGGCCAAGGTAATGATACGGTGACGCTTGAACATGTCAGACAAATTCCCGGGGTCAAAGGCATCGTCTGGGCTCTTCACCAGAAGCCCGCGGGCGAAGTATGGGAAAAGGAGGACATTGAAGCCGAAGTCAGATTCATTCAATCCTATGGGTTTCATGCAGAGGTCGTGGAAAGCGTGAATGTTCATGAAGCCATTAAACTCGGCCATGAAGAACGCGGACAATATATTGAGCACTATAAACAGACCATTCGCAATCTGTCCGAATTCGGCGTGAAAGTCATCTGTTACAATTTCATGCCGATTTTTGACTGGACGCGTACTGATATGTTCCGCGCACTGGAGGATGGGTCAACTGCTTTGTTTTTTGAAAAAGCGAAAGTGGAAAGTCTCCCTCCGGAGGAACTGATCCGCACGGTTGAAGAATCTTCTGATTTGACGCTTCCCGGGTGGGAGCCGGAGAAAATGGCCCGGATCAAGGAACTGTTTGAAGCCTATCAAACGGTCGGTGAAAAACAGCTTTGGGCCAATCTAGAATTCTTTTTACATGAAATCCTTCCTGTAGCGGAGGAACACGGCATTCAAATGGCCATTCATCCGGATGATCCGCCTTGGTCAATTTTTGGCCTGCCCCGTATTATCACCGGTGAGAAAAGTTATGAAAAGCTGCGAGAGATTTCAGATTCACCCGCCAACTGTATTACGTTGTGCACGGGTTCGATGGGAGCGGATCCCGCCAATGATATGGTGAAGATCGCCAAACACTATGCGGGAGCTGCGCCGTTTGCCCATATACGAAATGTGAAAATCTGCGATAACGGTGATTTTACGGAAACTTCGCATCTTACCAGTGATGGGTCCATTGATATTACCGGTGTGGTAAAAGAATTGCACGGCCAAGGCTACAAAGGATATGTACGGCCTGATCACGGCCGTCATATCTGGGGCGAACAATGCCGACCGGGCTATGGTTTATATGATCGTGCCTTAGGAATTATGTACTTGAGCGGACTGTGGGATGCGTTCTCGTCTCATGAGAAAGAGGTGAAGAGATGAGACCGATTCATGAACGTTTATCAGGAAGAACCGCTGTCATAACAGGCGGGAGCGGTGTTCTCTGTTCAGCAATGGCAAAGGAGCTTTCACGGCAGGGGATGAAAATTGCGATCGTCAGCCGGAATGCTGATAAAGCAGAGCGTGCGGCGGGCGAGATTGCTGATGCTGGAGGAACCGCGGTTTCTGTACCGGCTGATGTTTCAGCCCGTGATTCGCTCGAAAAGGCAAAAGACGAGATTATCAGCCGGTTCGGTTCTGTCAATCTTTTAATTAACGGAGCCGGGGGAAACCACGCTGATGCGATCACTGCCAATGAGACGTATGAAGAGGATGAGCAGGGCCCATCATTTTTTGATATGGACGAAACGGGGTTTTCCAGCGTATTTTCAAGCAACTTTACCGGTGCATTTCTGGCATCGCAAGTGTTTGGAAAAGACCTTTTGAAGGCGGAATGTCCCGCGATTATTAATATTTCTTCTATGAGCGCGTATACACCGATGACAAAGGTGCCTGCCTACAGCGCGGCTAAGGCGGCGGTTCAGAATTTTACGATGTGGATGGCTGTTCATTTCGCGAAAAAAGGGCTGCGGGTGAATGCCATCGCTCCGGGTTTCTTTTTGACTGCGCAAAACCGTGAGTTGTTATTACAGGAAGATGGAAGTCTGACAGACCGATCCAATAAGATTATGGCACATACACCGATGAAACGTTTCGGGAAACCGGAAGACCTTCTGGGAACGCTCCTGTGGCTATCGGATGATTCATGCTCAGGCTTTATCACCGGGGTCACCGTTCCCGTCGACGGAGGTTTTATGGCTTATTCGGGAGTGTGACAGAATCCAGTTCCCTGTCAGATTGTAAACTATTTACTTCTGACTTATACTAGTGAAAAATGAAGACAGACGGGGATGAGTCTATGAAAACCATTACAATTTCTGATGTGGCGAGATATGCAAACGTATCTAAAAGCACCGTATCTCAATTTTTAAATCAGCGCTATGACTATATGAGCGAGAAAACGAAACAAAAAATAGAAGCGGCCATTCATGAGCTGAACTATCAGCCGAATTTCGTCGCCCGCAGCTTAAAACAGAAATCAACATTTACGGTAGGTGTGGTGGTGGCTAATATTCTTCACACCTTTTCCACTCAGGTCATCAGGGCGGTGGAAGACTATTTTCATGAACAAGGATTTCATATTATTGTCTGCAATGCGGATGATGAACCGGAAAAAGAAAAGAAATATATTGAAATGCTCAGGGCCAAGCAGGTGGACGGAATTATTATTTTTCCGACGGGCGAAAATCTCTCCTTATATGAAAAGATGAAACGCGATACGTTTCCGGTCGTGTTTATGGACAGAACCATTGAAGAACTCGGGATTCCGACAGTAATGCTTGATAACCATCATGCAGCCGGTCTTGCCGTTGACCGGTTTATCGAGAGCGGCATTAAGAGAATCGCGATTATTACGACGTCCATTATTCGGGAAATCAGTCCGAGGGTAGAACGGATTGAAGGGTATAAAAAGGCGCTTGACCGCCACGGAATGATGGTGCGGAACGAATATATCAAAACAGCCGATGCGGCTGATATTTCTAATGTTTTGTCAGAGCTGTTCTCACTTCAGGAGCCTCCGAAAGCGATATTGGCGGCAAACGATATCGTTCTTGTTGAGGTGCTGAAGTATATGAAGGAGCATGATATGACAATCCCGGGTAAGGCAGCCGTCATCGGAATTGATGAAGTTCCTTTTGCGGGTTTTTTTACTCCTCCGATTACGACGATCGTCCAGCCTGCGGCAGAAATGGCGCGAAAAGCGGGAAGCCTTCTTCTTTGCCAGATACAAGAAAAAGATAGCGGTGAAAAACGGATTCACCGCTATAAACCGGCGCTTCTGGCAAGGCAATCCGGATAACCGGTTTCATTACATAAACCGGTTTACTCCGGCAATTTAAATTATGAAATAAGAGGGAGGGATTTTATGTTCTCAAAGGATAGATTCCCTATTATTCTTCTTTTATTTTCAGCCGGGGTGATTAACTATTTAGACCGTTCAGCGCTGTCTATTGCGGCGCCGTTCATACAGCAGGATCTCACATTGTCTGCAACCCAAATGGGGCTGATTTTCAGCAGTTTTTCTGTCGGATACGCTGTGTGTAACTTCCTTGGCGGTGTTGCATCTGACCGGTACGGGGCTAAATTGACATTGTGTACGGCGATGATCGTTTGGTCTCTTTTCAGCGGGGCGGTTGCGCTTGCTTTCGGATTTGTAAGTCTTTTGATTATCCGTGTTTTATTCGGTATGGGCGAGGGGCCGCTGTCGGCTGCCATAAGCAAAATGGTCAACAATTGGTTTCCTCCGTCTCAGCGCGCCACGGTCATCGGCCTGACAAACAGCGGCACGCCGCTCGGCGGAGCGATTTCCGGCCCGATTGTCGGGATGATTGCTGTGGCATTCAGCTGGAAGGTTTCCTTTGTCCTGATCATGATCGTCGGTTTAGTCTGGGCGTTTATCTGGTTTAAATTTGTCAAAGAACGGCCGGCACAGACGGAAGACACCCCGGCAATGAAAGCGGCGGTTCAATCGCATGAGCAGCATATCCCGATGACCTTTTATTTAAAACAAAAAACGGTTCTCTTCACGGCTTTTGCCTTTTTCGCCTACAATTACATCTTATTTTTCTTCTTAACATGGTTTCCGAGCTATCTGGTGAAAGAACGCGGATTAAGTATTGAATTTATGAGCGTGGTGACTGTTATCCCCTGGATTCTTGGATTTATCGGTTTGGCGGCAGGCGGAATGATTTCTGATTATGTATACAAAAAAACCGCCGGAAAAGGGGTTTTGTTCTCACGGAAAGTCATTCTTGTCACTTGCCTGTTCGCTTCCGCTGTACTGATCGGATTTGCCGGACTTGTTACCACTGCCGTAAGTGCCGTTATTCTCGTTGCTTTATCAGTCTTCTTTTTATATATAACGGGCTCTATCTATTGGGCGGTGATTCACGATGTGGTTGATCAAAGGAATGTCGGGTCAGTCGGCGGCTTTATGCATTTTCTTGCAAACACGGCCGGTATAATCGGGCCTGCTTTAACCGGCTTTATCGCGGATAAAAGCGGATCATTCTCGGGGGCGTTTTTGCTTGCAGGCGGATTAGCTGTTTTGGCCTCGGCTGCGGTAATCCGTTTTGTGCGTCCGATTATCATTCAAACAGTCTCTGAAGATAAAAAAGACACGATACCTTATTCATAAGTCATCAAAGCCACTGAGGCTGTCCTGCCGATAACGGGATGGCCTTTTCGTTCTCCCGCTTGATCTGTTCCTATGATAATATAGGAATTGTTTACAAAAGAAGGGAAGAGGAGGGAGCATGAAACAGAAGCCGATATATGTCGAAATCAATATTGCATCTGATATAGAAACGCTTTGGGAATATACGCAAAACCCGCATCTTCATAAAGAATGGGATCTGCGTTTTTCTGACATTACATATCTTCATAGGCTGCCAGATGAACCGCAGAGATTTCTATATGAAACACGAATCGGTTTTGGGCTGAAGGTATCCGGCACAGGCGAATCAATAGGTGACATAAGGCCTCGCTTGTCAGAAAGAGTGTCTTCGCTCGCTTTTGCCTCTGATCATCCGCTGTCACTTATAAAAGAAGGCAGGGGCTACTGGAAGTATATAGAGCGGGATAACGGACAAACCTCATTTTTGACTCAATATCAATATGAAACGGCCCGCGGTCTGCCGAGAAGTTGGATAGACCGGTTTTTATTTCGTCCTCTGCTAAGCTGGGCTACCGCATGGAGCTTTGATGCGTTGCGGCTTTGGATAGAACAAAACAGACATCCGAAGATATCGGTCCGTTTCGGATTTGTCTATGTCTGTATGTGCCTCGTATTCAGTCTGTATTGGTTTTTTCAAGGCTTTCATGATGGCTGTGCCGATGCAGAGATCGTGAGGGGAGCCTTGGAGACAGGGTTAGGGGTATTATGGCTGCTTCCCATGCGGAGAAAGTGGCTGATTCACGCCGGGCAGTCAGTCTTCTTTTGTGTAACGGCACTGTTATATTCCGGCGGCGGATTCTTGATCTCATTAGGAGTCCTTACGATAGCCGGTATGATTCTTAAGCTCAAGCTGCCGAGCGCCTGGCATACAAAACGAAAGAGAGAAGTGAAATGACGGATTCAATGTATGAAAAAACGATTACTCATTATCAATCACTGCACCCGATGCTGCAGAAACGGTACAGATTTGACGGATCACGCACGTTTTGCGGAGAAGGCGTTATGTCAGAAATAAAGGGAGGTTCTTTTCTTGTCAGAATGCTTTTAAAGACCGGTGTTTTTTTTAGATGTTTTTTCTCAGAGAGGGGAAACGATATCCCTTTTACTATCGAAAACAAAAACAGGCAAAATGGCGTGGAATGGAATCGTACCTTTTTCTTTAAAGGCAAAACGCGTTTTTTTGATGCGGTCATGGAATATGATGAGCGGGAAAACAGAATTCTTGATTACTTCGGCAAACCTCACATCCTACTGTCTGAACTGCATTTAGAAGCGTCTTCAGACGGAGGGCTTGTTATTACATCCGGAAGGCAGTGGCTCCTGATAGGCGGAAAGAAAATCCCGCTTCCGGCATGGCTGTGCGGGAATTCAACCGTTTATGAGGCTTATGATGAGGAAATGAATTGCTTCAGCATAAAGGTTCATGTGAAAAACCGGATACTCGGCACGCTTTTCTCTTACCGGGGGACTTTCCGGGAAACAGAGGGAGAAACATGCTGAAGCGTCACCTCATGGTAAGCGTTGTTTGCTTTTTGGGATTTGCGGCGGCTGAAGCTCCGCATATATCAGCGGCTGAGACGTTTGTTTTATTTTCCGTGCTTTTTTTCGTTCCCGCTGTATTCTGCTTTGCTTTTCGGCCGTCAAAGACCTTAGAGAATGTGTGGTTACGGAGTTATCCTGTTGCCGCTATATGTGCGGCGCTTGCGCTTGTCACAGGCTTCAGCTTTTTTGCCTTTGTGTGGTTCATTTATACGCTTGGACTGGCACTGTATGCTGTCCGCCGGCTGATGAAAACAAATATTCACAGAACAGAAGAGATGTCAGTTATGGCGGGTTTCATTTATTTGGCCGGGGGCGGATTCTGGTTCTTCGCATATGTCCTTGAGATTCCCGTCCTGAATTTCGGCCCGCTTATCGTTCTGCTGACGGCGGTGCACTTTCACTATTCCGCTTTTCTCATTCCGATCTTTAACGGATTGCTCGGCAGGATCATACGGGAGAAACGCGGACTTTACCGGTGGAGCACAGTCATTATTTTGATTTCGCCGGTCCTAATTGCCTTGGGGATTACATTTTCAAAGACACTTGATGTGATTGCTGTCGCTCTGTATCTTGCGGGTCTGTATGTAAATGCATATCTCGTCTTTAAGGCGCCGTTTGTTACGAAAACAGGCAGGATCTTGATCAGGAGTTCTTCGGCTGTGTTAATGATCACAATTGCTTTTTCTTTGATATATTCGTACGGTGTCTACCGCGCAGAGGCAACGCTCACGATCAGCCAGATGATTTGGATTCATGGGGCCGTCAATGCATTCGGCGTTATCCTGCCGGCTTTGGCGGGGTGGAGAATAGAAAATCCTAGACCGTTCGATGAGAACAGTGAAAGAACGTTCAGCAGAATTTACGGGAAGGGAACGATAGGCAAAGATTTTTTGACTGACATTCATGCAGCAAATGACATCCATTATACCGGCCTTCAGGATCAGCTGAGAGAACTGCATTCTGAAGACTTTTCAACTGAAAAGCTGGCGCCGGCCGTTATTTCCTTTTATGAAAAGACAATTGATTATGACATCATGGCGAAAGTAACGTGGAGCGGTTGGTTTCGTCCGTTCGCGCGCGTGTACGAGCCGTTCAGCAGAAGAGCGGGGCAGATTCATCTGTCCATGAATCCGGATTGGTATATCATGCACAGTGATATTATAGGAGTTGACTCTGACAAAGACGGCAGAAAAAATGTCCGTGCGTGGATCAGAACAAATGAAAAGCAGGAAACCGTTTTTACTGCGCTGTATTCAGCGTACAGGGCAAAAGGGGAAGGATACATGAATATCGCTCTTCCGCTGCCGTACGGCCAAATGACGGGCATTTTAAAGCCTTATGCGCGTAAGCAGAATCTTGTTTTGACAAGCAGACGGCGAAAAAGCGGAGCGGGAGATGAAGGGATTTATCTGCAGACGAAATGGGGGACGTGTCATCTTCCGCTGGCAGAGACATTTCTTATTTCAGCCCAGAGCGAAACAAGCCTGAAGGCCGTTCATCATATGTGGCTGTTCGGACTGAAATTTTTAACTGTGCATTATCGGATCACTCATGCTTCCGCAGGTAACCGAAGCAAATAATAAGCTGCAGAGCCGTCTGTTTATCAGGCGGCTTTTTCTCATGCAAAGATTCCTACATTGAGCGGCATGATGAAGGCAGCCGGGCAGATGTCCCTGCTGAAAATCTTGTTTTTGTCCATTTTAGCCCATAGCATGATTTTTACGACAATGTTTGGCTTCACGACGGCATATTGGAATGTCGATTGAGTCTGTTCTGGCGGGCATGAGAGCAACATCGATGGGGCATACCAGGCGCTTTATGCACTCGGTATTTTCGGGGGACCTTGGTTGCGGGATTTTTTTAAAAATGATTGGCTGGGCTCACAGCCGGATTTTATTTCGTGGCAGTGCTTTGGCTGGCGGCTGTTCAAGCTTGCTTTTGCGTTAGGTTTTTCAGCTGAATCAAAACTAGCGCTGTAAACATTTTTATACGTGTAACGCAATAACTGCAATAACACAATGTGCGATTATTGCAGTTATAAATTTCTCTTCTTTGTCTCAATAACTAAAGTATACTTGGTTCATGAGACTTATAATTCATTTCTCATTATAACTTCCTAGAATATATATTATGTAAACTAGAAATTGTGAAGAGAATATAAAAGTGGATCCATATATTCTAACAGCTTCCCCTTTTTGTAAGGTAATATTAAAAAACCTCTACGTCCTTAATTGGTTATAAAGGTTTTTCAGTTTGAGTATTTTCATCGGTTATGTCACTTGTTGCTGGTCTTCTTGATCAAGTCCACGCCATCGTATGCCAGACTTTCCACACCTGCAGCTTTCTGCAGGATGTAATGATCAAAAAAGTTCTTCGTATAGTCTGTAACAAGATTTCGCATCTCCGTGGCATTCCGTTCGCCTCTAAGTTCCTCATTCACACTGGTAAACACGATGTCGCAGTAATCTAAATGCGCAGCACGATCAACAGAGAAATAATCTGTCCTTAAAGATGGAATTCAGCTCTCCAGAGTCCAGTTTGACAAGATAATCGGCTGCATACCTTACATCTTCCGCCTGCAATTCACAATACTTTGTTAACTTGCCAAGAATCGGCAGTGTAAACACGTTATGGCACATCTCAATGGCAGTTTCATCGTCAGGACGCATCGCCATCTTACCAGCCAACGCCATCATCTCCGGATCTTCAGAAAACGCCATAATAACATCCGAAAAATCCTTTGATACATTAAACAGGCGCCCATCTTTACGCTTATACATCGTGCTATTCTGATGGCCGATGCTTACCACAACATATCCCACGCTTGCCAAGTCTGTACAGATCACTGTGCCCCATTCTGAAGAACCGCCCCCGCCGCAAACATAGAATAACACCGGATAGCGTTTTTCCTTCCCGGAGAGAGCAAGGCCGTCGTAACATTGGGTCTTGATATCTATAGAGTAAGCATTCTTCCGCGCAGTGAGAAGCGGCTGCTCATCAAGCATTTCGCAGACTTCAGGAAACATGTACGTTGATGTAGTCTTCCCTTCGCTGCTGTCGGACGGATAGTACACAAACGCCGTCAGTTCTCTTTTTGTATGATCTGATGCCGTGTACTCAAAATCAGTTGGGTGCGGCCGACAGTATAGCCGCCGATTGGCTCTGGAAATGCGTCATACCTTTTCATTCTCTTGTTCCTCCTTAAGTAATAAAAGTGGCGGATGTGAAATACATACATTGCGCTATAAACACTTTTCAAAACTGTAAAACGATTACATTATATGTTGAGTGAATCATATCTACTCCTTCACGTAAACCTCCATGTATTGCTGTTTAAGATAATAAAAGCGGACATCGTTGCTGATGTCCGCCTAAAGCTTAACTAATTGGGTTCTGTTCCCCAAATCAGTTTTCCTTGATGATATAATGTAATTTTTTTCGTTGTTTTAAACGTATTTGATTGAAAAAAGGAATAATCGCCGCTTTGTGCATAATTACTCCAGTCATCATTGTGAAGACGAAGCTGAATATTCCCTGTGCTTGCTCCCGGTGACAGCGTTCCTGTTTTAAAACCAAGTTCCAGATAGGTATCTGCACCTTGCTTAGGTTTATGCAGCGTCACAAATTTGTGGGTCAGATTGCCGCATCCAATCTGCGCGTAGTCACAGTCAAAGTTTTGGCCCTTGTTTTTCGCGTTATACCAGTAACGGGCAGTGACATCTTTTAAATCAACCGTCGCATTGCCGTTATTTTTTATGTGAAGCTGCGGGCGGATTTGGTTGCTGTTCACACCCCCATCCCCTGCTTTGTATTGTACAGAAATGCCGTTTTCCTGTGCGGGGTTATCTTGTGCTGGCGTTTCAGGGCGTTCTTTCGTTGAATCTTTGTTGCCGCGAATGTTTTCTCTTACGAATGTTCCTGAAGCAGTTAAATCTGTAAGCGGCCAGCCGCCTGTTTTAGATGCTCCCGGCTTTAACGCTGAGGATGATTCCTGCTTATCAGAAAGATTCCAGTTCACCCAGCTGATGTTCTTGCTGTCGAGATAATTCAGCCATTCCCGCGACTGGTCAAGGAATACACCGCCATTTCCAGACGCGTCGCTTGTTCCCCATTCCGTCACGAAAATAGGCGCTCCTTTACTGAGTGCATAGTTTGCTTTATCCCGTATAGATTGGCCGTGTGTGCCGGCATAAAAATGAAGCGCGTACATGACGTTTGCATCTTTTAGCTGATCATCGGCTGCATCATTCACATCTTGGCTCCATGTACCGGTTCCGACAATGATGATGTTGTCTGGATCATTTTTGCGGATAACGGAAATCACTTCTTCCGCATACGGTTTAATATCACGCTTCCAGTTCACGTCACCGTTTGGTTCGTTTGCAATTTCATAAATGACGTTTGGCGTGTTTCCGTAAAGACTTGACATTTCCTTAAAAAAATCTTTTGCCTTCTCTTTATTTTGGTTTGGGTTGCCATCATTTAAGATATGCCAGTCAATGATGACATATATCCCAAGTTCTTTTGCCGCTTCAACCGCTTCTTTTACTTTATTTTTCACGGACGGATTATCAATATAACCGCCATCTGCCGTATACATCGCCGCGCGGAAAACGGTTATGCCCCAATCGTCTCTCAGCCATTTTAAGCTGTCTTTATTGACAAAATCGCCATACCATTGCAATCCATGTGAACTGATCCCTTTCAATTGTACCGCTTTGCCGTCCCGGTTTACGAGCTGTGTTCCTTTTATGCTAAGCTGCCCATTCTTGGCTACTGGGGTTTTTGTCCCTGCTGCAGATGCCGGCGAAGCCTGCAAGCCGCCCATTGTCAATACCGTAATCAATAAACACGTAATAAAAATAGAAATTGACCGTTTCATATCTGATCTTTTCCTCCTTCGCATCATTTTTGGCTCTTCACTTCTTATGAGCTCGAACTCATTGTAAAAATCTTTCTCATGATTGTCTATCAACCTAATTTCTTGTTTTTGGGAGGTTTAAAAGCCTGTCAATTTGCTCTAACTCTATTGAATAAGACACACCTGACACATATAGAACAAAGAAAACTGGACTGAATCGGGACTTTACACGTTATTTTTCAATCGAATCGAAAAATTAAATGTATTTCCGACGTAGACGCGCTAAATGTGATGAGTCTCAATATGGCATTGAATCTTATGATTGTAATAAGACGAGCCCTTGCCCGTCCTTGTTAATTTAAGGTTGATGTAAGGTTCGGATTAATACGGGTTAAGGTTGGAGTTGTACAATAAGATTGTACTTCAGTGTGGGATTCAGCCAGAAGAATTCCCCCTTCAATAAATCATAGAGGTGAAAAGGTTTGAGAGAAAATAAAATTTTGTCTTCATTATGTTACTTCAGTATATTTTTTGCGCCGTTTCTGTTTCCGATTATCGTCTATTTCTTAAGCCAGGACGATGTGAAAGATCATGCGAAAAAATCTTTGTGGACGCATCTGATTCCTTATTTGATTTTTGGAATTGGCATCATCGCTTCAGGTTTACTTGGTATGAATGATATCAGACATGCCGGGCCTTTCCTGCTTGCGACTTATGCTGTTACATTCCTTGTGGCGATCTATTTTTTCATTTGGAACATTGTCAAAGGAATCAAAGTGTTTTCGGAACAATAGGAAAAAACGGTTCTGTTATTAATCAGCAGAACCGTTTTTTTTGTATAGCCATTATGATAATTGTATATCTATCGTTGTCCCTTCTCCCGCGGTGCTGTGAATGGTGATGTCCCCTCCGTGCTTTTGGATAATATCCTTTGCTATGGCCATTCCAAGACCAGAGCCTGCATGCGTCGTTCCTGTATTTGTCCCCCTGTAATAGCGATCAAACACTTTTTCCAGCTCCTCTTCTTCTATCCCTTTGCCGTTGTCCTTAATTGTCACATGAGTTCGTTCTTTTTGTTCAAGCTGTACAACGATCTTCACATCGGGATCATTGTGAACGAGGGCATTTAAAATGAGATTCGTGACCGCTCTCCGAATCAATATCGCATCAAGGTTCAGCATCAGTTTTTCCAGGTTCGTTTGAAGCTCAATGGACTTATCCGCATATCTCGAATCGTTTAAAATATCAATTAACGTTTCCCGCAGCAGCGATACAAGGTTTACCCGTTCTTTATTTAACATCACATCGTTGTTTTTCAGCCTTGTCGTTAAATTTAAATCTTCCATCACATCTTTCATATAGAGCGATTTACTCACAATGATCCGGGCGTAATCTCTGATCTGTTCGACTGTGAGATGATAATTCGGATCTTTGATGATTTCTGCATAGCCTTGAATAGATGCTAATGGTGTTTTAATGTCATGAGAAATATGACTGATCCACTCTTCACGCATTTGCTCTAATTTATCTTTTTCTTTTTTGCTTAAAGATAGTTGTTCCGATAAGTGATTGACATTATAGAACACATCTTTATAAATGCCTTTGGATTTCATTTTGATCGTATAATCTCCATTAGCTAACCGCTGGATTCCTTGAATGACACGGCCGAGCGGTTTTGTGAGCTGCCGGCTGAATAGATAGCCAATGAGTAACGCGATCAATGCATCTATTGATAATAATATGATGGTTCCTGTATTGAACTTCGTCACAAATTCCTTGGTATCATATGAGAGGACAAATTTTCCGAGAGAGGGATTTTTAAACCCTATAAAGTAACTGTACTCCTTGCCGTTTACTTTTTTTCCGCCGGCGTAAATGGTTGATAATAATTGTTCATCCTTATATTTATGTAAATTTACAATTTCAATAGGCGTATATTTTTTCTTCAGTCCTTTAGGTTCTCTATCATGATAAACATCCTGTCCGTTTTCATCTAATATTTGAATCCATGCATTCTGCTCTTTTAAAGCTTTTTGGCCCTCTTTGTTTACTGCGATACCATTGTTCGATAACGTGACATATTGTCCGAATGATCTTGTGAAAGTTTCCGGTGTACTTTCTTCGTCATGTTGGCTGTTCGCCTGTAAAACGAGCCAAAACATAAAAATAAATAAATTAATGAAGACTGTAATGATGGTCACTATGATGACAGATACCATGTATCTGCCTGTTAATCGCCAATTCATCCTTACGCATCCTTTACAACAAATTTGTAGCCTAACCCTTTCACAGTGACGAGAAAGTCTGGTTTTGATGGGATGTTTTCTATTTTCTCACGGAGCCTGCGTATATGAACCATCACCGTATTGTCAGAACCGAAAAAGTCTTCTCCCCATACAGCTTGATAGAGTGTTTCTTTACTGATCACCCGATTGGGATGCTGCAGAAAATAGGCCATAAGCATAAGTTCTTTAGGTGTTAGCTCAATAGCCGCTCCATTTTTGGTGAGCTCGGCTTGTTGTTGGTTTAATTCAAATGGCCCTTTTTTTATCACGGTTCCGGTTTGAGAAGGCTGTAAGTAAGAGACCCGTCTCAGCTGCGCTTTGACCCGGTATGCGACTTCTTTCGGGCTGAAAGGTTTTGTAATGTAGTCGTCCCCGCCGATGGCAAGTCCTACAATTTTATCCGTTTCCTCCCCCTTTGCAGACAAAAAGATAATAGGAATGTGTGAAATGTCCCTTATTTGCTTGCAGATATCATAGCCTTCACCGTCTGGCAGCATGATATCCAATATCACAAGATCGGGATTTTCTTGATGAAATTGAGCCAATCCGTCACGGGCAGTTGAAGCGGTCACTACGCGATCAATGCCTTCTCTTATTAATACGGTTTTGATCAGTTCCGAAATTTCTTTTTCATCGTCTATGATTAATATTTTGCTGTGAAGCCGTGACATATATTGATCACTCCTTGAAGTCATTGTCATTATTATACCCAATGTCCGTGTATCGTTAAAAAATCAACATTCTCTCCCACAGAAAATAAGCCAATTTTCTTTTCCGAGTAAGAAAATTGGCTTAATGCAATGCTGATGCCTTTAACGTTTTACAACAAATGTTGTCACGCTTTGAGCCGGCAGATGGGCCCAAAAATGATTATCCGTTACTTTGAGATCCGTTCCAGGTTGAAGATTGCTGCTGCTGCTCGTGATCCATCTGGATACTTGCGAAGCAGATCCATTCTGCAACACGAAGTTTTGGTTGACCCCTGTGTTATTTTTATTAATGGCAACAATCACAACTTTATTGTCTCCTTTATAGGCTGACACATAAACATTCGGCTCAGGATTTTTCGTTGCATCAATCCTTACATAGCCAGGGCGCACAAATTTTGAGAAATGAGCCATATTGTATCCGCGTTTGCTGATCGTCCCATCTTCTTTCATCGGGCCGTATGATCTGCGGATGTACCACCACACATAAGCTTGAAAATCTCCCTCTACCATTGAATGATGAATATGCTCTGAAACACCTAAAGCCTCAGGCCATCGATCCGCCGAGTTGTTATCACTGTTCGGATAGTATACTTCCGTCATCCAAAGGTCCTTCCCCGCTCCTTTTTGTTTGAAAAGAGGATAAGGAAACTGACTGACCTGAGTGCCGTACAGGTGGGTTCCGAGGATATCCATATTCCTAAGCGCCTGCGGATCGTTCAAAATGGGGTCCGATATATTTTTCAGGTATTGAAATGATTCCGGCGCAATCACACGGGCATTAATGGAACCGACATTCTCTCTCATGAAACGCAGGATTTCTTGAGGCGTCCACCATGTCCATTCGTGAGCGTAATCAGGCTCGTTCTGCATAGAAATCGCATACAGATTCACACCATTACTCTTCATGAAATTAACGAAATCGTTAAGATGCTGTGCGTATGCGGCGTACTTATCGTATCTCAGCCGCTTAGCTGATGTGTCACCATTATGATTGAAAGTCTCAACCATATCGTTTGGCGGATTCCAAGGGGAAGCAAAAACGATTGCTCCGTGTTTGATCGCACTCTTTGCAGTCTCCACTTCCTTGTACCAATTATTTCTATTCTCATCTACATGAATTCTTAAGACCGAAAAACCTAACTGATTCTGTCCATTGCCAAAAGCGGTCTCCCGTTGAGCCGCAGTCAAGTCTCCAATCCAAGCCGGGTGATTCATTCCTCCAAAACCGCGAATCACTTGTCTTTCTGCAGATATATTAACTGTTGCATCACTTGCTGCTGAAACTTCAGTAACTCCCGGTCCTAACAGCATGACGGACAGCATTGTGAAACATACCAATAATACACAAAATGGTTTTTTTACGCTCGACATCATTTTTTCCTCCCCTTCATTTATCTTTTATAGACTTAGAAAACGTACCTTTGCTTATCTTTGTGTAAACTGCCAGTAATCAACATTAAACAAGTTTCCTGTACCAGTTCCGGTAAATACAAAGAATACGTTGTGAACACCGGATGCGCCGCTTACCGCAGTTTCTATTTCTCTCCAGGATTGCGTTCCGCCTGTGGAAGGGACATTCAAGGTTCCGACAAGCTTACCGTTTGCACTGTCTAGTCGCACTTCTATTTTTCCGCCGAGAGCGGACGCTACATTTGCTTTAAACGTCCTGGCACCGCCTGACCCGAAATCTGCATTTCCTACAGCAATCCAGTCTCCGTTATGAATGTTTGTGACATGTTGATTATTGACCGGCCCGCCGGGTGCTGAGGATGCCTCTGTCAAAATCCGTCCGTTCCAGGCAAACGTTTCCGCTTCTACCCGGTTATATGGATTCAAGTTGGATAGCTGTTTGACACCTGCAAAATTTGCCGCTACCTCTTGCAGGGAGCCATCTGGATTATGCACAAGCTTATTTATATGGGGAGAACGGTATCCTTTGCCGGCCCCGTAAAGAGCGGAGCTGACAGTTTGAGTATGATACACCACATACCACTCGTTTTTAAAATTGAAAACAGCATGGTGATTGTTCCCGCCGCCTCCGAAAAATGCTCCCGGATTTTTCAGAAAGTGCCCTCTATACGAAAAAGAATTCATAGGACTTGAGCTGGTCATATAACCGATCTCACCTGGAGGTTTATCGGCCGGGTGCGCGCCCCCGAAATTGATACAATAGGAATAGTAATATTTTCCGTTATACTTATGCATTCCCGAATCTTCAAACATAAAAGGCGCATCAATCGTAGATGCACTTCCGGCAACACTGGTCATATCAGGCCCTAATTTCATGACTCTTGCTGTTTTAGGATTGGCCCATTGTCCCTGCGTTGGATTTGAACCGCCCGGAACGCCTCCGCCGGCATATAGGTAACCGGTACCGTCATCATCTACGAATACTGCCGGATCAAAAAGCCATACAACACCGGACATTCCTGGTGTACTTGGCGTCACCAGCGGTTTTCCGATCGGATCTGTCCACGGACCGGTCGGGCTGTCTGCGGTGAGAACCCCGATACCTCCGCCGCCGTTTGCGAAATAAAGGAAAAATTTATCCTTACCGTTGATCTTTTTCACCGCGGCTGACGGGGCCCATGATGCTCCTGCCCATTTGGCAATCCCCCGGCCGCCATTCACCCCATTGGCACCCGCTGCGGGAATCGCTCCGTGATCTGTCCAGTTCACCATATCCGCTGAAGATATGACGGATATTTTATTCAAATTGGCAAATGAATTATCCTTAATCGTGCCGTCGCTATTATATTCATAGTCATCGCTTGACATATAGATGTAGACTCTTCCGTTATAGGTCAGCGCAAACGGATCCGCGCCCAGATGATGGTCGATAAGCGGATTTGAATTCCCAACATGTTTTGCAATTGGAGTGCTGGCAGCATACGCAGACTTCCCAGTGAAGCAACTCAATAATAAAGCAAGGACCCATAGGCATACGCAACATTTTTTACACATAACTTAACGCTCCTCCTTTTTCTTTAAATTCGGGGAACTTTTACCATTTGAGAACAAATTGCAGTACCGGCAGTAAAAAGCAGACTCCGCAGTTAAGAAACTCAATAATAGAGCTAGTACCCATAAACATACGCTACACTTTTTTCTAATAACTTGACATCCTTCTTTTTCCTTAAAATGTATGATGATTTTTTTACCATTTGATGACAACCGGTCATGGAGAACGGCTCTGGAGTAAGCCTTGCGAACACAGGAGTATGACTCTCGCCTTTTTAATAAAAAACGCCGCTGAGTGCCAGGCCAGCGGCGTTTTACACTTGATCATTTACATTTTGTCAAACTTCGTGTCGCCAGCAAACGATCCTATTGACAGTTGTTCTTCAAGAACAAGTCCGTGATGATGCCGTTCTTCAATCCGTTTAATAATAGATCGAATTGCATCCGTATTTTCTTCGATATTGTGAGGTTCAAAGATCGTCACGTGATCTCCTTTTAATTTGTACTCAAGATAATGCTGTGCTGTTGATTGTGTCCAGCCCCTATCATCGGTTACATCGCCGCATAGCAAATGATGGATGTTGGCGTTAACGGCGCCGGAATTGATCAGTTCATTGTGATACGCAAGATAGCCTCTGATTTTATCCTTAATCGAAGGAATGGTTAATATTTCTCTGTAGTAGTCCGGAATAATGTCCATATTCAGATGGACGATCTCTTGGATTTCCTCTTCCGATAAATGAGTTACCGAATCGGTGATTTTAGAATCCAGCATAATCACATCAGATACGGTGCGCCCCCGCTTTTCTAAGGCTTTGGCAACCTCAAAAGCCAAATTCGATCCGGAAGAGTAACCAAGCAGAACAAAAGGCCCTTGTTCTTGAATGCTTATCATGCTCTCTGCATACCGGTCAACGATCTCTTTCCCATGAGACGGATCTTCTAAGAAATCAGCGGCATAGATGGTGCTGACGCCGTCAAGTCTTTTCGCCATTTCATTATAAACGAGTCCATACCCGATTAAAGGCGGGAAACAGAACACAGGGATTGAATCTTCCTGATTCAGCTTGACGAATACGTTATCCGTCTCGGATTCGAAAACGGCCGCTTGAATGGCGCGTGCCATTGTTTCGATGGTAGGAAAATCGTATACGGCTTGATAATGCATGTTGATTCCCATACTGGCGTTAATTTGATGAATGAGCTGCAATACTTTAAGTGAATGGCCGCCAACGTCAAAGAAGTGATCTTTAATCCCGGGGTCAGGCAGAGCTAAAATATCCTTCCATATATCGGCCAGCTGCTTTTCAATTAACGTTCCTGGCGCTGCGTATTCGGTTCCGGTAAGCCTATTTCCCTCAGGAGCCGGCAACGCTTTTCGATCGATTTTTCCATTAGCGGTTATCGGCATCTTCTCTACTTGTACAAAATAAGCCGGAATCATATACGTGGGCAGATTGTTCAGCAAATGACGCTTCAGCTGCGCCGTATTTAATGACTCGTCTCCTGACAAGTAAGCGCACAGCTGTTTTGAGCCCTCTTTTTCAATCGCGATGACGACCGCTTCTTTGACAGCATCGAGTTGTAGTAAAGATGCTTCGATCTCGCCGAGTTCTATCCGGTAGCCTCGGATTTTCACTTGATGATCAATTCTTCCCAAATACTCGATATTGCCGTCAGGCAGCCATCTTGCCAAGTCGCCTGTACGGTACATCAGCTTCCCTGCTTCATATGGGTGAGCTGCAAACTTCTCAGCCGTCAGCTCCGGGCGGTTCAAATAGCCCCGTGCGAGCCCGTCTCCGGCGATACACAGCTCTCCTGCCACACCGAGCGGTTGAAAATATTCCGATTCGGGGTGTACGATATACAATTGAATGTTGGAAATCGGTTTACCTATCGGAACTGAGTTAAGCGTTTCTCCCGCTTCGCATTCAAAATACGATACATCGATCGTCGCTTCGGTCGGCCCGTATAAATTGATGATTTGAGCCTCACCCGCCGGTGTGATCAAGCGATGAAACCCGGCAACGTGCGCAGGCGTCAAAGCCTCGCCGCTTGCAAATACATATTTTAATGACGCCAGCTTTCTCTTTAATTCCTCTTCGAATTTCTGCTCCATGGACTCAAGAAAAGCATGCAGCATCGCAGGCACAAAATGCATAACGGTGACATTTTTCTGCGCAATCGTATCTAAGATGACGTCAGGGTTCTTTTCTCCTCCGTTTGGAAGCAATACTGCTTTAGAACCAGTCATCGACCACCAGAACAATTCCCACACCGATACATCAAAGGTGATTGGGGTTTTTTGCAGAATGACATCCTGCTTATCCAGCGGGTAATGTTTCTGCATCCAAACGAGACGGTTGATTACGGATCGGTGTTCCACCATAACCCCTTTCGGTCGGCCTGTTGATCCCGAAGTATAGATAACATAAGCTAAGTGATTCGGTCCGGCCGTCTGTTTCAAGTTTGAACCATCTTCCCAAGAGAATCGCGGATCTTCCAGGTCAAGCACTTTTCCCGTAAAAGGCACGCTTTTCCTCAAGTGACTCTGTACTAACAACAGCTTCGTATCCGAATCCTCCAATATATAGTGAATCCGTTCTTCCGGATAGCTCGGATCGATCGGCACATACGCGCCGCCGGCTTTTAAGATTCCGAAGAGTCCTACGATCATTTCCAAGGAACGTTCGGCCATAATCCCGACCGGCTGATCCGGCTGCACGCCTTCTGATTGCAATGTCCGGGCAAGTTGATTGGCTCTTTCATTCAGTTCCCGGTATGTCAGCTGGCTTTCCCCGTATACGACAGCCGTTTGATCAGGCGTACGCTGTGCTTGTTCCTCAAACAATTTATGAAGCGTCTTTTCCTTTGGATAATCTGCTTCCGTATCATTAAATGCCTCTATAAGGAGCAAACGTTCATCCCCCGTAAGTATATCCAAGTCTTGGACGCGAATCGCCTGATTGTTCACCATCTGCTTAATGATTTGCATAAAATGCTCTTCCATCCGCTTGACACTTGCATGATCATAGACGTTGCTATTGTATACAAAATGAATGTCGATTTCTCCCGCGGGCATGACAATGAAATTGAAATCGTAATGGGTATGCTCTTCCATATGGAAATTGATAATGTCCAGCGCGTCACGATTCGGTTTCATATGCTCCATTTGTTTCTCGACCGGATAATTTTCAAATACCATGATATGACTGATCAGCTGCTGCTTTTGTTCGGTTTGAGCCTGAATTTCATATAACGGAAATGTATCATACCCTTGAGAAGCCAATGCCTGCTCCTGGCTCATTTTCAACACTTGTTCCACAGTCATTCCAGGCTGAGCGGTAATACGGACGGGAATGGTGTTGATAAATAAGCCGACCATGGACTCGATACCCGGAATTTCTGCCGGGCGGCCGGATACAACCGACCCGAAAACGACATCCTGACTGTTGTTGTACCTTTGCAGCAATAGTCCCCACGCACTTTGAATGAACGTATTCACGGTGACGTGATGCTTGCTTGCAGTCTGTCTGATTTCTTCTGACAGCTGTTTTCCGAGCCGGCATGCAAGCCTTTGTTTTTGATATCCCTTGGCTTGGTTTGAGACAGGTTCTTTCAGTAAAACAGTTTGTCCTTCATAACCGTCCAAATATTTTTGCCAATAGGCTGAAGCGTGCTTATGATCCTGGTCTTCCAGCCATTCGATATATCGGCTGTACGGGGTGACGACTTCCCGCTCCGCTTTTCTTCTATCAAGAATCGCATAATAGGTTTCAAATACTTCATTCGTAATAAGAGGCAGACACCAGCCATCCATTAAAATATGATGGAAGCTCCATATCAATCGGACTTGGTCATCCTCTGTACGAAGGATTGATACGCGCATTAATGCATCTTGGGTAAGGTCGAATCCTCTTGCCTTATCTTTTTGTACAAAGCCGGCAATGAACTCGTTTCGTTGTTTATTCTTCATGCTTCGAATATCTTCAACAGTTATTTCGATCGGTTTTTTTCGGAATACGATCTGCAAAGGCTGATCTTTCCATTCCGTATAAAAATGAGTCCGGAGAATCTCATGTCTTTCCGCCAGCTGCGACAAACTCATTGTAAATGCCTCGATATCCAAGTCGCCTTTGAGATCAAAAACGGCTTGTTCAAAGTAAGCTCTGGAAGCCGAATCGATTAAACTATGGAACAGCATACCTTTCTGCATGGGAGTTAATGGATATATATTTTCAATCTCGCCGATATGCTGTGTTTGCTGAACAAATTGATCTAATTCCTCGATTGTTATGTCCTTCAGTGAGATATCGCTTGGCGTCAGGTGAATGTCTTCTTGAGCTGCGCAATGTTCGATGACTTCTTTTAGGCTGTTCTTTAAGAGAGCTGCACATGTTTCCATCGTTTCTCTTCGATATTGTTTACCGCTGTAACTGATGGCCAATGACAGCCGGCCGTCTGAGATCATGCCGTTAATGTCAAGCGTATAGGCAATGGGATGTCTGTCGCTTGCAATTTTCCCTCCGGAGTAAGGAGATACTTCGATTCCTCCATTTTCGAAATCTTGATCAAATTGTCCGAGGTAATTGAAGCTGATTTCCGGATGTCCGGTCCATTCTGATGCCTTCGGATGATCGGACGAATATTTCATCAGGCCATATCCTATTCCTTTTTGGGGAATCTGACGCAGCTGTTCTTTCACCGTCCTAATCCGCTGGGAGATGTCCCGGTCTGCCTGGATTTGAAAAGAAACCGGGTATTGGGTTGTGAACCAGCCCACTGTACGTGAAATATCAACGTCTTGAAAAATAGATTCCCTGCCGTGTCCTTCCAGATGAACATGAATTTCTTCATGCCCCGTCCAGCGATGAACAGCCATTCCGAGTCCGGTCAGCAATAAATCATTAATGTCAGTCGTATAGGCCCGGTTCGATTTTTTTAATAAATGCTCGGTTTCTTCCTCTGTCCATTGGACGATGATTGTTTCCCGGTCTTCGGCCAGACCGGTCTCCTGCTCATTATCCTTTGGCAATTTGTGTTGCGAGATATGTTTCTGCTCAAGCCAATATTGATTTTCTGCTTCAAATTCCGGAGTTTCTGCATAATGTTTCAATCGTTCAGCCCATAACAGATAGGAATCCGTCTTCTTAGGGAGCGTGAGCGCTTCTCCGTTTTGGAGCTGCTCATAAGCTGACGTTATATCCTCAAGTAAAATCCTCCACGATACGCCATCTACAACCAGATGATGAATCGCAATCAGCAAATGATCGCCATCCTGACATTGAAACAATCCCAGTTTCATGAGCGGTCCATCGGCTAAATGGATGGATTGCTGAATGTCATTTGCTATCGTTTCTATCGTTTCGGCAGGGTTGTTTTCTTCGAGTAAAGAGAACACGTCGAGGCTGAATAATTCTCCTTCACTGATCCCGCGGGTTCTGGCTTCGTATTCATGATCTCCCTGAACATAGACCATGCGCAAAGCATCGTGATGCTCGGCAATCTTCTTCATGACTTTCTGAAGCTTCGATTCGTCCAAACCCCCTTTAAAATAAAGCATGACAGATTGATTATAATGATGCGGATCAGGGTATTGCCGGGCGAAAAACCAATGCTGAATCGGCGTCAATAAGGTACGGCCTTTGATCTCCCCTTGTTCTGCGATTCGGGTAACGGGCTCAATAAAAGGAGCAAGCCCGGAGATCGTCGGGTGTTTGAACAAGTGTTTGATGTCAAGCTTATACCCGGCTTGATATAAGCTTGAGGTCACCTGAATCGACTTAATCGAATCTCCTCCTAGCTCAAAGAAATGATCATCGATTCCGACCTGTTCTGCGCCTAATACCGATTCCCACACCCCGGCCAGTATTTTTTCCAGTTCTGTCCGCGGAGCTGTATAAGGATTTCCAGTGAGATTTCCCGTTGGAGCAGGCAGAGCCTGACGATCTATTTTTCCGTTGGAAGTAAGCGGCATCGCTGCCAGCTGTACAAAATAAGCAGGGATCATATAGGACGGAAGTTGCCGGGACAGGCGCTCCCGAATTTCGCCTGCGGTTAAAGAATGCTGTGCGGTATAATAGGCGCACAAGGATGTTTCCCCGTTGGTTTCTTGTGCCGTAACGAGAGCTTCTTGAATCGGCGGTATTTGGAAAAATGCGGATTCGACTTCCCCGATTTCAATGCGGTAACCGCGGATTTTCACCTGGTGGTCGATCCGGCCTAAATATTCAATATTTCCATCCGGGAGCCGCCTTGCTAAATCTCCCGTCCGGTACATTTTCACCTCTGGCACAAAGGGGTGCTGCAAAAATCTTTCTGCTGTTAATTCCGCTCTGTTCAAGTATCCTCTGGCGATGCCGTCCCCGCTGATATAGATTTCTCCCGGAACGCCGGCCGGCACCGGCTTCATGCTCTTATCCAGCACGAAAATGTTCATGTTGTCCGCGGCGGTTCCGATCGGCACTGATTCCCGTCTGTCGTTTTGCGGATCAAAGGAATAAATCATACAGCCGACGACTGTCTCTGTAGGCCCATATTCGTTAAAAATTTCGATTTTTCCGCCGAATTTCCCGCTGATGCTACGGGCGAGCCGCGTGCTTAAATTGTCACCGCCGACAATCAATTTCCGAATGGTGCACTCAGCAGGGATATTCATCTCTTTCAATAACTGCAAGTGCGCCGGGGTCAGCTTGATAATATCCGTCCTTGAATCCTGAATAATGCAATCAAGCAAGGCAGCACTGTTTTCTCCTCCGTAGACAATAATGGAATTTCCTGTAATGAGCGGAGTGAAAACAGACGTTATCGTCAGATCAAAAGCGATGGACGAATATAGGGGAAAGTTGGTTTTTTCCCCTTTGACATAGACCCGGCGGGCCCACCAAATATAATTGGTTAAGCCCTGATGCTCAATTGCCACTCCTTTAGGCTTGCCTGTGGAGCCTGACGTATAAATGACATAAGCCAAATCCTTCGTACTGCTGATCGGTTCCAGGTCAGAGCCGTCTTCGTGGTAAGAGCTTTCCTGATCGAGGAAAACCATTGTGCCCGCAAGTTCCAACTGTTTTTGAAGATGGCTCTGCGTCAGGATGATATCAGCTTGGGAGTCTTCTACTATATACTGTATGCGATGCTTCGGATAATCCGGATCAATTGGCACATAGGCCCCTCCCGCTTTTAAAACGGCCAGTATTCCCACGACCAGTTCGATCTCATGCTCGCAAATAATTGCAGTGAGCCGGTCCGTCTTTACCCACTTTTTCCTTAACGTTCGGGCTAATTGATTGGCACGTTCATTGAGCTGACGATATGTGAATTGCTTTTCTCCGTAAATAACGGCTGCTTGATCCGGTGTTCGTTTCATCTGTTCTTCGAATAACTGATAAACCGTCTTATCCCGCGGATATTCAGTTTTCGCAGTTTGAATGTCAACGAGAAGTGTATGTGTCTCCGATTCTGGCAAAATATCCACTTGGCCGAGGGGGAGGTCAGGCTGAAATAATATGACAGAAAATAGCCGGTTTAAATGTCCGAGCACCTGCATCATATACTGACGGTCATAGACTTGTTCATTAAAACATAATTTTAGGTCAATCAAGTCTTCACCCATAGCAAACTGAAATAAAGCATCTGCAGCAGCCGTTTCTATGAAACCATCAGAATGAATTTGCTCTAGTGAAACAACTGTATGGATGATCGGCAAATGATTTGCATTGTAGTTCAGCCTCAGCTGTCCGGCCATTTTATCAAAGGGAACGTCCTGATATAAGATCGCTTCGTCCAACGTATGTTTCAATTCATGGAAAATTGATTTAAACGTACTGCCGGAATTGATATGCTGTTTGATTAACATGAGCTGGTCTGAACGAAGATCTTCATCAGTTTCGTCTTCAAAGGTTGGAACCCCTGTAATCACTCCCTCATCCCCCGTGTATTTGTATAAAAGGGATTCAATTCCGACCAGGAGAACCAGATAGACGGCCATTGGCGTTTGGTTCGTCATGGTCAGGATGCGCCGTGATACCTCCGCACTCAATGAACTGTGAATACAGTCAGATCCGCTTGTTATATCACGCTTTACTGTTGAGTCGGACACTTGAAACGAAGGGAATGCACCGGGACGGTCTTCCGTGTGAAACATTCGGCCCCAGAACAACTCCTGTTGTTTGAATTCTGACATTCATATCCCTCCAGTTGGTTTCATTCCTGTTTTCAGGCAGCTGGCGGCAGCCGCGGCATTCATGCCGGGACAGCCGCTGCCCCCGTGATTAGAAATCCAATTCGATTGTGCTTGCGAGATGTTTACTTTTGTTTACTTTTTCGCTTAATTGAATGTCTTTTAAAGGAATGGATGGGTTTCTCATAATCGCCGAAAGGATCATGACGTAATCCTTGGCCAATACAGCAATGGTTTTCTTTTTAAACAGTTTTGTACAGTAATCAAAACTGCCCTGAATCTCATCTTGATCTATTAAGAAGTTCAGCTGTAAATCAAACTTGGCTGCCGTCTCTGTTTGTTCATAAGGCCTGACTGCGAGAGAGTCCACTTCAATATCCGTTTGTTCCGTATTTTGCAGGACAAACATCGTATCAAACAATGGATTGCGGCTTAAGTCCCGTTTTACACCCAGTTTTTCAACTAATTCTTCAAAAGGATACTCTTGATGTTCAAAAGCCTTCAGCATGGTTTCTTTCGTTTCCGTTATATAATCCAAAAATGTCTTTTCCGCCATCGGAGCGGTGCGGATGGCTAATGTATTGACAAACATTCCGATAATAGGTTCCAAATCCGCATGCGGTCTCCCCGCAATAGGTGTGCCGACGACGATATCACCCTGACCGCTGTATTTAGCCAGCAGTATGGAATAGGCCGAGAACAAAATCATGTAAGCGGTCGTTCCGGTCAATTCTTCCAGCTGCTTTATCCCTTGGGTGACAGTCTTATCGAGCGTAAAATTGTGCCTTTTCCCATCAAAGCTTCTAACCGGCGGTCTCGCAAAATCTTTCGGCAGCTCAAATGAAGGCAGCTCTTCATGAAATACACCAAGCCAATACCCTTCCTGCTTCTTGATTCGTTCTCTTTGCTCTTTTTGATGTTTCCATTCCGTAAAGTCTTTGTACTGAATACGGAGCGGAGCTAACTCTTTGCCGTCATACAATTGAATCAGTTCTTCGACAAAAATATTCATGGAGGCGCCGTCCGTGATGATGTGGTGCATGTCAAACATGAAAATATGCAGGTCTTGTTCTAACTCGATGAGTCCGGCCCTGAGTAATGGAGCCTGGCTGAGATCGAACGGCCGCACGAAGGTGCGGAAACATTCCTCAACCTCGTCAGCTGTTGCCTTGTATCTTTCCATCGAAAACTCCGCTTGCGGTTTGATCACCTGCACCGGTTCTCCGCGGACCAGCTCAAAACCGGTACGCAGTGATTCATGACGCTGGATCAGTCTTTGGAAAGCGGTTTGCAAGCGATTTATGTCGAGTTTTCCTTCTAATGTAAGGATTCCCGGCATATTGTAGCTCAGTTCTCCGCCTTCTATTTGTGTTGACAGGTAAACCATCTTCTGCACGGAAGATACAGGATAGACATCTTTTGCTTTGGCTTTCGGAATGTAATCCGGCCCGTTGGTTTCAGCTCCTGCAATTGCCTTTGCCATTTCCTCAACTGTCGGACATTGAAAGACCTCTCTTAATGAAATGTTTTTGCTGAATTGCTTATGAATTTTGGCGATGAGCGTCATCCCCCGCAACGAGTGGCCGCCCAAATCGAAAAAGTTATCTTTTACACCTATTTCTTTTACCTTCAAAACGTCTTGCCAGATGCATATCAGCTGCTCTTCCATATTCGTCCGCGGAGCAACGTAGTCGGTTCCCGTTTGTAAACCTGCTTCAGGCATCGGTAATGCTCTTCGATTTACTTTTCCATTGCCGGTTAGCGGCAGTTTCTCAAGCTGGATGAAGTATGAAGGGATCATGTATCCCGGTATTTGGCCAGCAAGTTTTTCTTTCAGCTGACTGATCGAGAGTGATTGCTCCGCTGTAAAATAGGCATATAAATCGATTTGGCCATCGGTATTTTCTTTTGATAGGACAACTGCTTCCTGTACGTGCTTGAGAAGAGCGGCCTCCACCTCACCGAGTTCAATCCGGTAACCGCGGATTTTGACCTGGTGGTCTCTCCTTCCCGCATATTCAATGTTTCCGTCAGGAAGGTAACGGGCCAGATCGCCTGTTTTATACATCCGCTGATTCGAGTCATATGGGTGCGGAACAAAAGTTTCGAGTGTCAAAGGCTCCCTGTTATGATAGCCTCTGGCAAGGCTCGCTCCTGAAATACAAAGTTCACCGACGATTCCGACAGGCTGAAGCGTTCCGGCTTCATTCAAAATGAAAATCTCCGTATTTGAAATCGGTTTGCCGATCGGCTGAAGCTCCTGATCTGTATCAGGATCGACGGTATACATGGTCACAACATGCGTCTCCGACGGGCCATAATGATTATGCAATGTGACTTGATGGCGTGCCAGCATGTCACGCAGCATACTTGTTACGATGAGCTGTTCTCCCGCAGCGATGATGTGATCCACGCACGCGGCAAACGGTTCGAAATATTGTTTCTCTGAGGCAAGGAGCTTAAGGAACGCTGTCGGGAGGAATGCTGTTTGTATCCCGTGCGTTCTGACAAAATCATTGAGCTGACGTATGTCACGTTTTGCCTCATTGCCGATGATAAAGAGTGTTCCTCCGCTTGAAAGCGCGGAGAACATTTCTTGATAGCAGACATCAAAGCTCATCGCGGCAAATTGCAGCACTCTGTCAAAGCGAAGCTGCGTATGATCCTGCTCATAAGCGAGCAGATTCGTCATCGTCTTGTGCTCCAGCTGAACTCCTTTCGGCTGCCCCGTTGTGCCTGACGTGTAAATAACATACATTAAATCATTTTCCGAGCAGGAAAGATTAAGATTGTCTGCTCTGCCTTGATATATCATCGGATCATCAAGCTGAAGCGCTTCTCCTTCAAAGCGCGGCGGAATAGCGTGGCCTGCACAAGTCAAAAGCACACCGGCACCGCTGTCTTTCAGCATAAAAGCCCGCCGTTTTTCGGGAAGCTCCGGATCAATAGGAAGAAATGCTGCGCCGGCCTTTAATATGGCTAAAATGCCGATGATCATATGTGGTGAGCGATCCGTGAGAACGGCAACAACCTGATCAGTGCAGGCCCCCTTATCTTGAAGGATGCGCGCCAGCTGATTGGAACGCTCATTCAGCTGACGATAAGTCAGTGTCTGAATTCCAAACATGACGGCTTCATGATCCGGGTTAAGCTCAGCCTGCTGCTCAAAAAGCTGATGAATCGTTGTCGGAATTCGTTTTTCCGCAACTGCAGTATCGTTAAAGAGTTGCTGAATGTCTCCTTCCTCTTCCTTGGTCATCATATTCAAACGAGCCAGCTCGGCATCAGGCTGTTTAATAATCGAATCAATCAGCTGCACAAAATGCCCCATCATGCGTTCGATCGTTTCCGGTTTAAACAGAGCCGTCAAGTATTCCATTGTGAACTGAATACCCGACTCTTCTTCCACAGCCGTTAAGGTTAAATCAAATTTAGCCATCGTATGTTCGCTTGGATATGGTTTGAAAGTGACGTCATTTATCTCTAACTGTTCCTGCTCCGTGTTTTGAAGCACAAACATGGTGTCAAACAATGGATTACGGCTCAAGTCTCTGGCGATATTCAGTTGATCGATCAGCGCTTCGAACGGATAATCTTGATGCTCATAAGCTTTTAATGCATTCTCCTTTACCTCGGACAGATACTGAGAGAACGTCTTCCCTTTTTCAGGGTAATTTCTCATGGCCAATGTATTCACAAACATTCCGATAATCGGTTCCAAATCGGCGTGCGGTCTTCCCGCTATAGGACTGCCGACAATTATGTCTTCCTGGCCGCTGTATTTTGAAAGCAATAATGTATAAGACGCAAGGAGCACCATATATAAAGTCGATTCAGTTTGGGATGCCAGCTGCTTTAACCCGGCGCTTTTTTGCTTATCAAGCGTAAACTGCATTGTGGCTCCCGCAAAATCCCGTGCCGACGGCCGGATATAATCGGTCGGCAGATGAAGGACAGGAACGTCGCCGCTGTACAGCTCTAACCAATAGGCTTCTTGATTTTGGATCTGTTTTAACCGCGCTTCGCCGGTCTGCCATACTGCGTAGTCCTTGTACTGGATGCGCAAAGGCGGTAATGTTTCTCCTTCATAAATGCGGATAAATTCTTTAATCAATACACTCATGGATGTTCCGTCAGAAATAATATGGTGCATATCAAACATCAGAATTCCGCGGTCAGGTTGAAGTTCAATCAGCCCCACGCGAAGCAGCGGCGGCTCATCCAGATGAAATGGACGAATAAATTTGCGGATATAAAGGTCCGCATCATTTTCTTCTGCCTGATACCACTCTGCTTCGAACTTTGCGTGATCTAAGACATACTGAACGGGTTCTCCGTCAGCCATTTTAAAACCGGTGCGCAAAGATTCATGGCGCAAAATCAGCGTGCGGAAGGCTTGCTGCAGCTTGTCGCGGTCAAGCTTGCCTTCGACAGCCATCAGTCCCAGCATGTTGTAACTGAGTTCTCCGCCTTCCAAGTGATTCAGGATGTACAACCGTTTTTGTGCTGAGGATACCGGATAATAAGGTCTTTTTTCAATTGCAGGAATCGCAGCATATCCGGTCAGCTCCGTCTTCGTGATCGTCTGTGCGAGCTGTTCAATGGTTGGGAGACGGAAGACGTCCCGCAAAGGAATTTGGACATGCAATTGCTTTTGTATTTTTGCAATCAGCGCCGTTGCCCGCAGGGAGTGTCCGCCGATCTCAAAAAAGTGATCTCTGATCCCCACCTGCTCTAATCCGAGGACATCTTCCCAAATTGCTGTCAGCTGGATTTCTTCCGAAGTTTGCGGCGGGACGTACTCTATGCCGCCGTCACGCTTTTTGACCGGAGCCGGCAATAACTGACGATTCAACTTCCCGTTTGGCGTCAGCGGCATCTTATCCAGCTGCACAAATTGAGCCGGGATCATATATCCCGGTAAATGCCGGGCCATTCTTTCGCGAAGTTCACTGATCTGTATTGTCTTATCCGCAGCAAAGTATCCGCACAAGTAATATTCATCATCTGCATCTTTAAGGGCAGCTGCGGCGGCTTCTTGAATATCAGGAACGTTAAGCATCACCGATTCGATTTCACCGAGTTCAATCCGAAAACCTTGAATTTTCACCTGATGATCAATCCGGCCGATATATTCAATATTTCCATCCGGCAGAAGGCGGGCCAGATCACCGGTTCTGTACATTCGGTCCTCCGGTACAAACGGATCGGCAACAAATTTTTCGTCCGTCAGTTCCGGCAGGTTCAAGTAACCCCGCCCGACACCGTCCCCTGCAATATACAGCTCGCCTTGGACGCCCGCCGGCTGCAGCCGTTTTTTTGAATCAAGAATGTACATGCGGTTTCTGCCTAACGGCTTGCCTATAGGGACATAGTTTTGGCTGCGTGCCCACGCATTGGAAGAACATTCAATGTTGAACAGAGACGCGTCTACGCAAGTCTCCGTAGGCCCGTATACATTGGTAATCCCAGGTGAAGCGCCATGATCGCCGAATAATTGCATGAGCTTATTTACCGTCGTTTTGGAAAGAGCCTCTCCTCCGATTAAAAGATGCTGAAGCGGAACTCCCTGCAAATCACCTGCAGCTATCAAAAGCTTTAAGTGGGCAGGTGTTCCGTCGGTGATGTCAATCGAATGCTGCCGATAATAACGGCATAAGGCAGCACCGTCTGACACAATCTCTTTCGGAACAATAAACAAGGTATGTCCTGACAGCAAGGAAGCATACATTTGCTGAACAGAAGCATCGAAATAATATGGAGCGAGCATGGCTACATTCAGCTCCGCATCGTAGGCAGAGTAAATTTGGCGTCGAAGTCCTTCAATCAGGTGAATGACCTGGCGATGTTCAATTAACGTGCCTTTAGGCTTGCCTGTCGTACCGGAAGTATAAATGGCATAGGCCAGTTGACTGGACTGATAAGAGAGTGCAAGACTGCTGTCTTTTTCGTGATAGAAATGTTCCTCCATGAGATCGATACATGTTCCTGAGAAGCCGATGTCATCCTGCAGCTTCCCGCGGTAAAGCAATACGCTGATGCTTGAATCATTTAAAATATAACTGATGCGTTCAGACGGAGAATCAGGATCTATCGGCAAATATGCGCCGCCCGCTTTTAAAACTCCCAAGATGCCTACAATCATCTCAAGCGAGCGTTCAGTCATAATACCGACAAGCTTATCGTTCCGCACACCTTTTGCCTGCAAGGTTCGCGCAAGCTGATTGGCACGCCGGTTCAGTTCTCCGTAGGTGAGTTGTGTACCCTCGAATACAACCGCTGTATTGTCTGGAGTACGATGCGCCTGTTCCTCAAACAGCTCATGTATCGTTTGTTCAAGCGGGTAATGCATGTCATTAGACTGAAAGCGGCTGAGCAAATGTTCTTTTTCTTGCCGAGAGAGAAGCTCCAATTCTTCTATTTTGACAGACGGCTGCTGTAATACTTGCTGCATGAGCTGTTCAAAATGTCCGCAGATCCGCTCCACTTCTGATTTTTCATATTCGTTTTCATTAAAACCGAAATGAACGGCCAGCTGTTTGCCAGGTATGACAACTACATTCAAATCATAGTGGGAGTGTTCCAGCATATGAAAATTCGTAATGTTCAGCTCCGTACTATGATGTCCCGTCTCTTCGACCTGCTGACCGATCGGATAGTTTTCAAAAATCATGATATGGTCAATCAGGTTCTGCTTTTGTTCCGTTTGGGTCTGAATTTCGTATAAAGGATAGGTATCGTATGATTGGGAAGCCAGAGCGTTTTGTTGAACCATTTGCACCGTATCAGCAAAAGTGCTGTCCTCATCGCAGCGGATGCGAACCGGAATGGTATTGATGAACAGGCCGATCATCTGTTCTGCATCAGGAATTTCCGCCGGTCTTCCCGACACGACACTGCCGAAGACAACGTCTGCGGACCCGCTGTATTTCTGTAATAAAACTCCCCATAACGTTTGGATCAACGTATTTAATGTAACCTGATGCTGATTTGCGATCTGCTGTAATTGTTTTGTCTGTTCGTGATCAAATCGGCAGATCACATTGGCATAGGCGTATTCTTTTTGTTCATGCTGCTCTATTTTATGAAGAAGCGTGGTTTCACCTTTATATCCTTCGAGATACCCGCTCCAGTACCGCTTTGCCGCTCCCTGATCTTGGCGGTCAAGCCACTCGATATAGTTGCTGTAAGGAGCTGCCGATGACGGTTCTGGTTCCCTGCCTTCTTGTAAGGCGCGATAATGATCAAACACTTCCTTCGTGATAAGAGACAGGCACCAGCCATCCATCACAATATGATGGAAGCTCCAAATCAAATGATATTTGCGGTCTTCCA
This sequence comes from Bacillus sp. R45, assembly GCF_021729365.1. Lineage (NCBI taxonomy): Bacteria > Bacillati > Bacillota > Bacilli > Caryophanales > Bacillaceae > Bacillus > Bacillus sp. R45. Next base: position 1,857,337 of record NZ_CP091421.1, read on the forward strand.
TACGGAAAATCGCTATGCGCATCAGCGGATCCCGAGCCAAGTCAAATCCTTTTGCCTTATCTTCTCTTTGATAGGCTGCGATTGCATCCTCTCTCAGGTGCTCCTCTATATCACGCAAATCTGCAAAATGAATTTGCGGTGTTTGCGTTTTATAGACAATTTGTAAAGGAGTATCGTTCCAGCCGCTGTAAAAACGGGTTCTGAGCACGGCGTATGTTTCAAATAATCGTTCAAGGCTTGCTTTAAACCAATCAATCTTTAATTCTCCCTGCAAATCGAACGATGCTTGTTCAAAATAAGAACTTGAGGCCTCGTCCAGCAGGCTGTGGAAGAGCATTCCTTTCTGCATCGGAGTGAGCGGATACACGTTTTCAACCTCACCTGCATGCGGCAGTTGAATGAGGAGCTGATCCAATTCGTCAATCGACATGCCTTTTAACAAAATATCGCTTGGCGTCAGTTCCGATTGTTCTCTATGGACGCAATGCGTAATGATTGTCCGCAGGCGGCTTTGAATCGTTTCCGATAACCGCATGATCGTTTCTTTTGCGTACTGTTTGCTGCTGTAGCTGATCGTAAGCTTCAGCCGGCCGTCGGTGATCATTCCGTTTATATTCAATACATACGGTCTTTCTTGATTTCCGCTAGAGTCTGAACCGCAAGAATAAGAAGATAATTGAACCCCATGCTGCTGTAAATCTTGGTCAAACTGTCCCAGGTAGTTAAAGCTGATCTCAGGATTGAGTTTCGATGGCATTCCGCCGCTTAAGTACCTTGCTATTCCATATCCGATCCCTTTATGCGGAATTTGGCGCAATCCTTCTTTGGTCGTCTTGATATAATCAGAGATCTCTTTGCCCGGCTGCGCGTGCAGCACAACCGGATACAGACTTGTAAACCATCCGACCGTGCGGGAGATATCTATATCTTGTATAATCTGTTCTCGGCCGTGTCCCTCTAAATGAATCGGAATTTGTTTCAGTCCTGACCAATGCGATATGGAAAGACCGAGAGAAGTTAAAAGCAAATCGTTTATCTCCGTGTTATAAGCGCGATTCGCTTGTTTTAATAGCAGCTCCGTTTCCTCTTTCGTCCATTCCACAGTTGCTGTTTCACTGTCTTTTGCAGTTGTATGGGTTTCATGAAAATCTTTAGGCAGCGGTTTGACTTCGGTTTGTTCGATCTTTGTCCAATATTCCTGTTCCTGTTTTATGGTTTCACTTTTCGCATATTCTGAAAGTCTCTTAGCCCATAATTGGAAAGAGTCTGTTTTTTGCGGCAGTTGAATCACTCGCCCATTCTCGGCTTGCTTGTAGCCGCTAACGATATCTTCCAGTAAAATGCGCCATGAAATCCCGTCTATAATCAAATGATGGATGGCGATGAGCAGATGATCTCCATTTGCGCATTGAAACAACCCGGCTTTCATTAACGGCCCATCACTTAAACGCATACTGCTTTGTATCTCATCAGCTTTGGCTTCAATTGTCCGTCCCGGATCGGAATCTTCTTTCAGATTCAGGACTTCTAAGCGGTACAGTCCGCTTTGGGCGATTTCTTCATTCTGTGCCTCGCAGTCATTTTCCGTAGTCCGGAACGTCATGCGGAGCGCATCGTGATGTTCAGCAAGTTTTTGCAGGGTTTGACGAAGCTGCGTTTCCTGAAAACCTTCCGGCGCATACAGCATGACGGCTTGATTATAATAATGCTGATCTGTCGTTATTTGTTCGAAAAACCAATGCTGAATAGGAGTCAGGCTGACTTTTCCTTTGACCTCACCTTGATCGGCTATACGCAGATTCTGCTTGATATGCGGACTCAATTCTGCAATTGTTGCATATTGAAACAAGTCTTTGATTTCCATTTTGTATCCTTGCTGATTTAATCTGGAGGATACTTGAATGGATTTAATGGAATCTCCGCCAAGGTCAAAGAAATTATCAAGAATACTGACGTTTTCAGCGCCTAATACCGATTCCCAGGCAGAAACTAATATTTCTTCCGCTTTTGTTCGGGGAGCTTTATACTCTGCTCTGTCCTGCAGCTCGAAATCCGGAGCCGGCAGCCCTTTTTTGTTTATTTTTCCGTTAGAAGTTAAAGGCATTTCATCAAGCTCGATAAAATAAGCCGGAACCATATAACTTGCAAGGGTATGAGACAATTGTTTCCGGAGCCGGGCAGCCGTTGTTTGCCCGCCGCTTACGTAATATGCACACAATTGTTTAAACCCGTGGACATCCTCTCTGGCTGTAACGACAGCTTCCTTGATCGCTTCTTCTTGAAGCAGTGCCGCCTCGATCTCGCCTAATTCGATACGATAGCCTCTGATTTTCACTTGTTCATCTATTCTGCCCGCATATTCAATGTTTCCGTCCGCCAGCCACTTCGCCAAATCTCCGGTCTTATACATCTTCGCTCTGGGTTCAAACGGGTCATCGACAAATTTCTCTGCCGTTAATTCAGGACGGTTCAAATATCCTCTTGCCACACCGGCGCCGCTGATATAGATTTCTCCCGGCACTCCGATCGGCGCGGGTTTCATATTCTCATCAAGAACGTAAATGCTCGTGTTTGCCGCAGCGGTTCCGATCGGTACCGATTCCCGTCTGTCCTTTACGGCATCATAACGGTAAATCATGCAGCCGACAACGGTTTCCGTCGGTCCGTACTCATTGCATATTTCAACCCGGCCTTCGAACTGTTCATGAATGCTGCGGGCTAACCGGGTGCTTAAGTTTTCCCCGCCCACAATCATTCTTCGGACAGCCGTTTGATCGGCAATGTTCATTTCTTTCAAAACCTGCAAATGGGCCGGAGTCAATTTAATGATATCCACCCTCGGGTCCCTCACAATCGATTCAAGCAGAGCGGTTTTATCTTCTCCGTCATAGACGATGATTGCATTTCCTGTGACAAGCGGTGTGAAAATAGAAGTCACCGTCAGATCAAAAGAAATTGACGAATACAATGGGAAGTTGGCTTTCTCGCCTTTTACATAAACCTCTTTCGCCCACCAAATATAATTGGTCAAGCCTTGGTGCTCGATTAGTACGCCTTTCGGCAGGCCTGTGGAACCTGACGTATAAATGACATATGCCAAATGGCTCACATCATTTATCGGAGCAAGGTCAGAGCCATCTTGGTGATAAGAACTTTCATCGTCAAGTAAAACCGTGACGCCTTCATAGGCAAGCTGTTTCCTGACGTCCCGCTGCATTAAAACGATTCCGGCTTGGGAGTCATCCAGCATATACCGTATGCGGTCTTGCGGATATTCCGGATCTATAGGGACATAGGCTCCCCCTGATTTTAAAACGGCAAGGATTCCGACCACCGATTCGATGCTGTTTCTCGTGATGATGGCTACAGGCTGATCCGTCTGGACTCCTTTCGCTCTTAACGTTCGCGCGAGTCGGTTGGCCCGCTTATTGAGCTCTCCGTACGTGAGCTGCCTGTCCTTATCAATGACGGCTGCTTGATCGGGCGTACGCTGCGATTGCTCTTCAAATAATTGATGAACCGGCGTCTGCGGAAACGGCGCGGCCGTGTCGTTAAGCGTCTGCAGAAGGGTTCTTCTTTCGCCTTCCGTTAACAATTCCGCTTGATCCACCCGGATATCCGCATTTGTCACGACTTGTTGCAGGATTTGCATGAAATGTTCCCGAACCCGCTCTATGCTTGCCCGATCATACACATTTGCATTGTATTCAAAAGAGATGGTCATCTCGTCGCCCGGTATAACGGTCAAATTAAAATCGTAGTTGGTCTGTTCTTCCATTTGCACGTTGGAGATCGTGATGGATGTTCCGTTCTGGCGGCCTATACTTTCCATATACTGATCAACCGGATAATTTTCGAATATCATTAAATGTGTAATTAAATCTTGTTTTTGCCTTGTACGCGCTTGAATATCGTACAGCGGGTGCGTCTCAAATTGTTGAGACGCTACAGCCCTTTCCTGCGCCTCTTTCATAAGCTCGGCAAACGTTGTCCCGGCTTCGCACCGGAACCGGACAGGAATGGTGTTAATGAATAAGCCGATCATGGTTTCCACGTTTGGAATTCCAGCAGGTCTTCCGGATACAACACTTCCAAACACAACGTCCCGGCTGCGGTTATATTTCTGCAGCAAAACCGCCCATGCCGTCTGCAGCAGCGTATTCAGCGTGACATGATGCTCGCCTGCCGTCCGCTTCATTTTCGAAGTGAGATCGGAGCTTATGTCACACGTCACTTTTTCAGGAACGTATCGTCCGTCTTCCGCTGCATGATGATCCTTAGGAAGGCCGGTTTGCTCCTCATATCCCTCCAAGTACTGATCCCAATAAGCCGTGGCCTCTTTCGCATCTTGCCGGCCGAGCCATTCAATATATTGACTGTACGGAGTAATTGATGATTGTTCAGGCTGCTTTTGCTGAAGCAAGGCAAAGTAATTCTCGAATATTTCTTTTGTAATCAGCGGCAGGCACCAGCCGTCCATCAAAATATGGTGGAAGCTCCAGATAAAACGGTATGTCTTTTCATCCGTACGAAGGATGAATAGCCGCATTAACGCGCCTTTTTCTAAGTCGAACCCCCGCATCTTATCTTCTCGGGCATACTGCTGAATCATCGCTTCTTTTTGTGATTCCTTCATCTCTCGTAAGTCATTGAATTGAAAACCGATTTTTTTCGTTTTGAATATGATTTGGAGCGGCTGATCCTTCCAGCCTCTGTAAAAATTCGTGCGGAAAATATCATATTTTTGCGATAAGCCGTCCAAGCTTTTTGAAAATGAATCAATCTCCAGATCTCCATGCAGATCAAACATCGTTTGCTGAAAATAAGCACCTGAATTCGGATCAAATAAGCTGTGAAACAGCATGCCCTTCTGCATCGGCGTTAATGGATAAATATTTTCCGCTTCGCCTAATTCACGCGTCTGCTCCAAAAGCTGTTCCAGTTCGTCGATTGAGATATCTTTTAACAGGATGTCACTTGGTGTGAGAGAAGTCTGCTGCCGGCTTACGCAATGCGCAATGACTTCTTGCAGACTTTCTTTCAACCCTTGGGCAAATTGCGCCATAGTAGATCTTTCGTATTGTTTGCTGCTGTAGCTCAGTGTCAGTGATAATGTCCCTTCGGTAATCATGCCGTTCAAATCAAGCACGGCCGTTCTCTCTTGGTTTTCGTTCATCGATAACCCTGTGGAATATGGCGATATGTGCAAAGCCTGATGCTTCAGGTTTTGGTCAAATTGTCCCAAATAGTTAAACGATATCTCCGGATTCAGCTGCAGGCTGTCGGCTTCCGGATGCCCGGATATATATTTGATGATGCTGTAATTCATTCCTTTATCAGGGATCCGGCGCAGCCCTTCTTTCACGATCTTGATCCGCTGCGACAGGTTTTTTCCGGCTTCCATTCTCAGGACGACAGGGTACTGGCTTGTGAACCATCCTATCGTGCGGGAAATGTCAGCATCCGGAATAATCGGTTCTCTCCCGTGGCCTTCTAAATTCACGACAATGTCTTCCGTGCCTGTCCACTTGTGAACGGCCAGCCCTAACGAAGTCAGCAGCAGATCGTTGATATCCGTGTTGTAGGCGCGGTTCGCTTGTTTTAATAATTGCTCCGTTTCCTCTTTTGTCCATTGAATCGTCACTTCTTCGCTGTCTCTTAATAACGATCCTTCGCTGATAGTGTCTTTAGGCAATGGCTGAGGCTTTATGCTTGAAAGCTCAGTCCAATACGCAATCTCCTCTTCCATATCGGTTTCCGCCGCATACTTGGACAATTGATCGGCCCAGAATGGAAACGAATCTGTTTTTTGCGGGAGCTGGATCGTTTGTCCGCGTTCTGCCTGCTCATAACCGCTTGCAAAATCCTCGAGTAAAATACGCCAGGATACTCCGTCAATCAGCAAATGATGAATTGCAATCAGCAAATGATCTCCGTCCGGACATTGGAACAAACCGAGCTTCATCAATGGCCCTTTGTCTAATACCATACTGCTTTGAATTTCATTCGCTTTATCAGCAATCGCTTGAGCCGGATCGGTTTTCCCTTTATAATTCATCACTTCCAGATGGTATAGTTCACTTTCATCTGTTCCTGTAATTCGCGGAGCGTATCCATCCGGCGTTTTTTCAAAAATCATCCTCAAGGCATCGTGATGCGACGCGATCTGTTCTATCGTCCGGCGAAGCGGAGCCTCTTTAAAGCATTCCGCCGAATATAACATGACGGCCTGATTGTAATGGTGTGCATGCGGCATGTTTTGTTCAAAAAACCAATGCTGTATCGGGGTCAGCTTGGTTCCGCCATTCACTTCTCCTTGATCAGCCACCCTGCTGACCGGCGCTACAAACTGACTAAGTTCAGCAATCGAGGGGTGTTTAAACAAATGCTTCATATCAACCTTGTATCCGGCTTGATACAATCTGGATGATACCTGAATTGATTTAATCGAATCTCCGCCAAAATCAAAGAAATTATCCAAAATTCCTATACGTTCTGCCCCTAATACTTCTTGCCAGATGGACGCCAGCAGTTCTTCTATTGTGTTCCGCGGGGCTATGTATTCGTATTCCGCCCGCGTATTTTCGTCAGCAGCAGGCAAAGCTTTCAGATCAATCTTCCCATTGGAAGTGAGCGGAATGCGTTCCAATGGGATAAAGCGGGAGGGAATCATATAATTGGGCAGTTCCCGGGATAATTCTTTTCTGAACTGCGCTGCTGTCAAAGAAGGCCCGCCGACATAATAGGCATACAATTGTTTGGACCCGTCTGCGTCTTCCCGCGCGACGACTGCGGCTTCACGAACGTTTTCCAGATTGAACATGGCTGCCTCTACCTCGCCGATCTCAATCCGGTAGCCGCGAATTTTTACTTGATGATCAATCCGGCCTAAATATTCGATTCTTCCATCCGGCAGCCATCTGGCGAGATCCCCCGTTTTATACATCTTTTGACCAGGGACATGCAGATGCTCCACAAATTTTTCCTCCGTCAATTCAGGGCGATTGAGGTAGCCGCGGGCCACTCCCGCTCCTCCGACATACAGCTCTCCCGGTACGCCGATCGGCTGGATTTGATGGTGCGCTCCTAAAATATAAGCTTGATGGTTGGCCACCGGGCTGCCGATTGTGATCTGTTCATCAGCGGACTGAACAGGGTGAAATGTAGATACCACGCTGTTTTCTGTCGGTCCGTATTCATTATTGATCCGAATGCGAGGCTGCAGAGAATGCAGCTTCTCAATTGTATCTGTTTCCAGCTGCTCACCGCCTACAACAACATGCTGAACATGGATGAAGTCCTCTGCATTCATCTGTTCGATCATCGTTTTCAGAAGACGGGGAGAGGTTGAGAAATGAGTAATTCTCTCTTGTTTTATGGCATTTTGAATGGCGAAAGTTTCTTTATTCTCTTCATTAGGCAATAGGTGCAAAGTTGCCCCCGAGATGAGCGGGCCGAAGAAATTTAAAATGAACGCATCAAAAACATACGGGTACAAGACAAGCACGCGATCCGCCGGAGAATGCTTAAAAAACGCCTTCTTCCATTGGAGCGAATTCACAATGCCGCCGTGTTCAACCATGACTCCTTTCGGCTTTCCTGTTGTACCCGACGTATAAATGACATAGGCTAAATGGCTGTGTCCCGCTGCTGGTGATAACAATGAGCTATCGGCATGGTATGATGTTTCATCATTCAAATCAATCACCGGGCCGTCAAAGGTGAGACTGTTTTTTAAATGACGCTGAACAAGGAGAACGTCTGCATCCGCATCATGAAGCAAATATTGAAGCCGCTCTTTTGGATATTCAGGATCCAGGGGCACATAAGCGCCCCCTGCCTTCCAAACGGCTATAATGGATACGATCATCTCTAATGAACGATCAGCGAGAATGGCGACTAACGTATCGGGTTGAACCCCGCAATTACGCAATGTTCTTGCCAAACGGTTCGCCTTCTCATTCAGTTCCCTGTACGTCAAATGGTCGTTTTTAAACTTGACGGCCGCATGCTCAGGCGTTCTTTCTGCTTGCTCTTCAAATAATTGATAGACTGTTCTGCTCCCGGAGAAATCTCTGACGGTGTCGTTAAAATCAAACAATAGCTTCTGTTTTTCCGCTTCCGGTAAAATCTCTGCCGTATGGATCGCGGCTTGAGGCTGAAACAGGATCACAGACAGCAGCTGATCCAAATGGGATACAATTTGATTGATATAGCGCTCATCGTACAGATTGCCGTTATAAAAAAGCTTCAAATGAACCCCGTTGTTCTCCAAATCAAAGTGAAACAGCGTATCGGCTGCAGTATCTTCTTTAAATTGCAAGGAATGAATTTCGTTAAGCGAAACGACGGTATGAATCAACGGCAGATGCTCGTCATTGTATTGCACGCTCAGATGCTGAACCATTTTTCTAAACGGCAGGTTTTGATTTTTCAGAGAATCATTAACGGCTTCTTTCAGCTGCCCGAATACGGTTTTAAATGTACTCTCGTTTGAAAGCGTATTTTTTAAGAGGACAATGTTGTTAACGGCTGACTGGCCGGCTTTTTGCTTCGATACCGTCGGAATGCCAAGAATCAGGCTCGTTTGATCCGTATATTTATATAACAAGCATTCAATACCCGCCAATAAAATCAGATAGGCCGCCATATCGGAATGATTCGCCATTGTCATGATTCTTTGAGATACTTCCGGAGATAAGGAACGGCAGATGCATTTTTCCTGGTAGCCGGTACGGGCCAACGACGCTTTATCCGCTGCTTTAAAGTAAGGGAATGCGCTTAGTCCGTCTTCTTCATCAAACAGGTTTTCCCAGTACGTTTCTTGGTTTTTAAATACCGACATTGGAGCACCTCATTTTATATAATTTAAAGAAATAATGCTTTTCCCTAAAAGTTCAATTGAATAGAATCAAGCGCGTTCTCTTTTTCCTCATTGCTGCCGCTCAATCCGATATGTTCAATTAGAATGCTTGGCTGTTCCAAAATCGCCGATAGAATGTGTAAGTAGTCGTTTGATAAAACCTCGATTCTGCTTTTCTTAAACAGTTTTTTCGAATATTCAAACAGTCCGTGAAAGTTGTCTTGGTCCGCCTGAATCGACAAGGTCAAATCGAATTTGGCAACCGGATGATGAAATGGATACGGCTTGAGTTGAAGAGAATCGAAAGTCAATTCAGCATGATCGAGATTTTGCAGCACAAACATCGTATCGAATAAAGGATTGCGGCTTGAATCTTTTGGAAGATGCAGATGCTGAATTAATTCTTCCAATGGATAGTCTTGATTTTTATAGGCGTTCAGCATGTTTTCTTTTACTTCGTTTAAGTAGGCATCAAATGTTTTACGGCCCGCCGGGTGATTGCGAATGACTAACGTATTGACGAACATTCCCACGACCGGCTCTACATCCAAATGAGTCCGCCCGGCAGATGGCGTTCCTACGATAATATCTTCTTGTCCGCTGTACTTGGATAAAAGAATCGTATAGGCCGCCAATAAAATCATATACAGTGTTGCTCCTGTGTCTTCTTCCATTTGGCTTAAACGCTGTTTCAAGTGTTCGGGTATAAGAAATTCAAATGATTCGCCTTCGTAATCGCGTATGGCAGGTCTCTCATAATCCGCAGGCATATCCAGTACAGGAATATCACTGTGAAACTGATCCAGCCAATACGCTTCCTGGCTCTTGATGTTCCGTTTCTGAATGTCCGATTGCTGCCAAACTGCAAAGTCTTTATATTGAATAGAGAGCGGGTCCGGTTCGTTCCCCTCGTAGATTCGGCTTAAATCTTTCATCAGAATATTGACGGACACGCCGTCAGAAATGATATGATGCATATCAACCACAAGCACGTGCCGTGCAGGTTCAATTTCAATCAGTCCGGCCCGCATCAGCGGCGGTTTGGCTAAGTCAAACGCTTTGATGAAATCAAGCACACGGTCTTCCGCTACTTCTTCGCTTGCTTGAATCCGTTCTATCGTAAAGTCGACGTTCTGATGAATACGCTGTGCCGGCTCGCCTTCATATAAATCAAAGCTGGTCCGCAACGCTTCATGACGCGCGATTAATTTTCGGAAAGCGGCGTTTAACCGTTCGGGATCGATCGTCCCTTCCACATTCATGGCACCCGTCATATTGTAAGTCAGCTCGCCGCCTTCTGTGTGACTTAACAAATACATACGCCTCTGAGCTGAAGAAACCGGATAATATGGCATTTCCTTTGCAGCCGGAATCGGTACATATCGGTTTTTGTCCATGTGTAACGCCTTGTCAGCCAATTGTTCAATGGTAGGAAACTTGAATATGTCTTTTAGAGACAGATTCACATCCAGCTCTTTGTGAATTCTGGCGGCTAAGGCAGCCGCTCGGATGGAGTTGCCTCCGAGATCAAAGAAATTATGTTTGATCCCCGCATGGCTTATTCCGAGCACTTCCTTCCATAAATCTGTCAGTTTGGACTCCGTCTCATTACCCGGCGGAACATATTCAGCTGTCAGCTGCAGACTCGCTTCTGGTGCTGGCAGTGCCTTACGGTTTATTTTCCCGTTGGACGTTAACGGCATATGCTCCAGTTGGACAAAATAGGTCGGAACCATGTAGTCCGGAAGCTCCGATGACAATTGTTTCCTAAGCTGCGCAGCCGCTATAGGCTTGTCGCTTACGTAATACGCGCATAATTGTTTTAAGCCGTCTTCTTCTTCTTTCACTGTAACCGCGGCTTTTTGCACCGCTTCCGCGTTATGCATTGCTGCTTCAATTTCACCAAGCTCGATTCGGTGTCCCCTGATTTTGACTTGTTCATCAATGCGCCCGATATATACAAGATTTCCATCCTTCAACCGCTTAGCCAAATCCCCTGATTTGTACATCTTCGCTCCCGGGACATACGGGTTTTCAACAAATTTCTCTGCCGTTAAATCCGGACGGTTCCAATACCCTCTGGCAACACCCGGTCCGCTGATATATATTTCGCCGATTACCCCGATCGGAACCAGATTTCTGCTTGCATCGGCCACATAAATATCCGTATTGGCAGCCGGAGTGCCGATCGGTACAAATTCCCGCTTGTCCCGTTCTGCGTCGAAGTGATAAATCATACATCCGACGACAGCTTCCGTCGGTCCGTATTCATTAAAAATGTCCAGCCGGCCTTTAAACTGCTCGCTGACACTTTTGGCCAGACGGGTGCTTAAATTTTCTCCGCCGACAATCATTTTCCGTATTGCGGTGCCGCCAGCGATATTCATCTCCTTGATGACGTGCAGATGTGCCGGGGTCAACTTGATCATGTCTATTCTTGAGTCCCGCATAATCTCAGAAAGCACAGCGCTTTTGTCTTCGCCGTCAAAGACAATGATGGTATTTCCCGTAACCAGCGGCGTAAATATCGAGGTCACAGTCAGATCGAAAGAGATGGAAGAGTATAATGGGAAGTTGGTTTTCTCACCTCTTACATAGACCTCTTTCGCCCACCAAATATAATCAGCCAGTCCCTGATGCTCAATGAGGACACCTTTTGGATTTCCCGTGGAACCTGACGTATAGATCATGTAGGCCAAATCATGCGCATCGCTGTCCGATTCAAGATTCGAGTGATCCTCATGGTATGAGTTTTCCTCATCCAAAAGCACAACGTCACCATCATACGGTAATTGATCCAGCAGGCTGCGCTGTGTCAACACAACCTCCGCCCTTGAATCTCTCAGCATATATTGGATCCGATCTTCCGGATATTCAGGATCAATAGGCACGTATGCGCCGCCTGATTTCAGAACAGCCAAAATACCAACAATCAACTCGATGCGATGCGGAGAGATGATGGCAACGAATTGATCCGCTTGTACGCCTTTTGTCCGTAACGTCCGCGCCAATCGGTTCGCCCGTTCATTGAGCTGTCTGTACGTATACCGCTCATTGCCAAAAATAACGGCTTCATGATCGGGACTCTGTTCCGCCTGCATTTCAAACCATCGGGTTACTGTTTCGTTATGCGGATACGGCGTCTTTGTGCCGTTACACTCCGTCAGCAGTTGATGCCGTTCGGTTTCAGACAGCATAGGAACGGAAGACAATGTCATCTCCGGCTGCTCAACAAGACTGTTTAAGATGCCGGTATAGTGTCTGGTGATCTGTTCAATGGTGTCTTTTGTGAATCGTCCCGGTTTATAATCAAAATGCATCTCTATCTGTTGACCGGCATCTTCGATCGTGAGCATCAAATCATACAAAGAGACCCCTGGATTTCGTTCTTTCACTTTAAATGTACATTCATTGTGCCGGATTTCATGAAATTCAATGTTTTGAAACACAAACATCGTGTTAAACAGAGACTTTCCGGTTGTTTCCCGCTGCACATTTAATTTCTCCACAAGCCGGTCAAATGGATAGTCTTGGTTTTCGAAAGCGTCAAGCGTCTGCCGCTTTACTTCTTCCAGATAATCCGTGAACGTTCTATTGGCGTGCGGCTTCGTCCGGATTCCGATGGTTTGTATGAAAATACCGATGATCTTTTCGATATCCGGATGATTTCTTCCTGAAGCAGGCGTGCCTACGACAATGTCTTCTTGTCCGGTATATTTATGAAGCAGCACATTATAGGCGGCCAGGAGCACTGTATAGAGAGTGGTTTCCGCCTTTTGCGCCAAATCTTGAAGCGAACGGATGACATCCGGCTGTAAGGAGCATGTCACACGCTGTCCCTCAGAAGACCGTTCTACCGCTTTTGAACCGTCTGTCGGCAGGTCAAGGATGGGAATTTCGTCTTGAAATTGTTCCAGCCAATATGTCTCCTGCCGCTTCATGGCATCCTCATTCAGCCGTTGGTTTTGCCATTCTGCGAAATCTTTATATTCAAATTCAATGTCCGGTAATGGTTTCTGATGATATAAAGCCAGCAATTCATTTGTAAGGATGTTGACGGAATAACCATCCGAAATGATATGATGCATATCGATGAGCAGTTCGGCCTGCTCGTTTTCAATCTTGATCAGCTCCGCACGAACTAACGGAGCTTGGTCCAGGCGGAACGGTTTTACAAACCGGTCTGAATAGGCATCAAATTCGTCCCGGCTCATTGTCCGGACATGAACGTTAAAATCAACTTCGTTTTCAAGTTTCTGAACGATATCGCCATCTATAATGTCGAAATACGTGCGAAACGCTTCGTGCCGCTGCATCACTTGTTGAAGAGATGAGATCAGGGCTTGCTCATCGTACTTCCCTGTTATTGATATTTGGCCGAACATATTTTGCGCCAGCTGATCCGGTTCCAGTTGGTGCAGGAAATATACTCTTTGCTGCGCCGGCGATGTCGGGTAATACGCTTTTTTCTCGGCAGCCTTCATCGGGAGGTGCACGACTTTTGTTTCGTTCTGAATGAAATGTGCTAATTCTTTAACAGTCTGGTGATTGAAAAATTGTCCGATGGAAACCTTTTGATGAAATGTCTTCTGAACTTTGGAAAGCATAAGCGTCGCCTGGAGCGAGTTTCCTCCCAGAGCCAGGAAGCGATCTGATCTGCCGACCCGTTCAAGGCCGAAAAGTTCCTCCCAAATCCGCGCCAGCTGCCGCTCCGTTTCATTTATCGGCGCCTCGTAGGCTTCAGTGAAATTTGCTGTATTGCTTCGTATTGAAGAGACCCGCTTCTGGTGTTCGGCATAAAGTGCTTGTAAATCATGCTGTTCTTCATCGGAAAACAGCATCATGGCGTCAAGAGGGATTGAATCTCCCTCAACCATTTTTTGCAGCAATTTTGTAAAACCCGCTCCCCACTTTTTCATGATTTCCGGACTGATGACGTTCGTATTAAAGTCGAAATCAAGAACATATTCTTGATGCGCGTCTGTTATGTTAAGAAATAAATCGTACAGGGTGCATTTTACCGGGTATGCAACGGGCTCCGCTTCCGCCTTTCCGAAATGCAGCTTTCGAAAAGGCCTGTCTAAATTAAAGATAATACGCATATCCGGCACTTGATCGTGCGGAAGCTCTCTGGCCACCAGTGTCATCGGGACGGCTTGGTGCCGCATTGCAAGATTCACGCTTTCTTTCATACTGCCAAGATAACCGGTTAAAGTGCTTTCTGAAGTAGACGTGTTCTTCACCGGAATCATATTGACGCAATTTCCAATCAGATCATGCTGTTTTATATGCGATTGACCTGCTGCGGGGATCCCGATCACAAGGCCTGACTGTTTGGTAAGCCGGTGCAGAAAAAGATGAAATGCACCCAGCATTGTCACAAATACGCTATTTTTCATCTGAATGCTTAATGACCTTAAAGCCTCGCTCAATGGCCGTCCAAGCCTGACGGTACACCGGTCTCCCTCATACCCGTTCGGATAACGGACAGAACCTGTGCTCGGCAGAATTGGCTGCTGAATCGGTTCAGAGAAATGACGCCGCCAATAACGGACCCCTTCTTCATAATGGCCGCTGTCAATCTGTGCCTGCTGCCAGTCTAAGTATTGGCGAAACGAAACATCTGCCTCTTTCGGTGAAATCGGTTTTCCTTGTACGATTGCCGCGTAGTTGCTCTCCAGTTCTTGAACAAAAACGGCGATTGACCATCCATCGGCAATGATATGATGGAACGTGAGCACAATCAGATGTTCATTGTGAGCCGCAGTAAGCACATGGATTCTAAACAAAGGCTTTTGTTCATGGAAATGAAACGGCCGCTTGGCATCTTCTGTCAGCCATTTTTGAATTTCCGACTCCCGATGTTCATGTCGGTGACCGCTAAAATCAATGACTGGTATTTCTATATTCATCCGTTCCTGCACTTGCTGTACCTCGTCATCGGGATGAATCACTGTACGTAAAGCTTCATGACGGTCAACGATATGCCGGACGGCTTGTTTTAATGGCGTATGCTGCAGTTCGCCCTCCACTTTCAGCATAATGGACTGGTTTAAAGCGGCGGACGCTTCATTCCCGTAATGGGATGCCATAACCAACTGCTTTTGTTCAGGTGAAAGCTCGCGCGTCCCGGACTTTTTACGGCCTCCGCCATCAGGGGAGTCCGGGCCTTCCGGAATAAATCCGCCTCGGCGAAGATCCTCCACCGTGTCTTTCACCGCTTGAATAATCTTTTCTATATCATCAGCGGTATGCGCCGCAGACAAGAAGCAGTTGCGTCCTTCCCACACATAGACACCTTTATAGTTGAGATGGTAAAAGAACAAGTCATTATCAAGCGATGAGACAAACCGGAATAAAGAACCGAATCGAACCATGCGGATAGGCACTTGCGCTTGTTCGAAGCAGCGATTCAGCTCATCGACCAAGTAGGCTGTTTTTTGATTAAGCTGCTCATACAGATGTTCTCCCTCGGTTTGTAAATGACGAAGCACGGCTAATGACATTCTCATGGTAAGCGGATGAGTATTGAAGGTTCCGGCCACAAACGTGCGTTTCGCCTCGTCTTGCGGGTAGGAATCGTCCCCATACTGCCAGGTACCCCCGTCGATCGTATTCATGAACTCAGCTTTTCCGGCAACTACCCCTAACGGCTGTCCGCCGCCGATGATTTTTCCGTAGGTCACTAAATCAGCCTGAATGCCGAACCATTCCTGTGCGCCGCCGAGACCGATCCGAAATCCGGTAATAATTTCATCCATAATCAGAGCTGTTCCGGATTGCTGCGTGATCGCCCGCAATTCTTTCAAAAATGCCCGCGGCTGCAAATCCGGTCTGCGGCTTTGTACCGGTTCCACCAGTACGGCTGCCAATTCATCACCAAGACTGCGGATCACGTCCAGAGAATCGGGATTGTTGTAATGTAAAATAATCAAATCATCCATAAAGCTCTGCAGTATACCAGGAGCCAGCGGATTCGCAGACGCAGCTCCGCCTTTTGTGCCGGCAACCCCTAATACGCCGTCAAACGTGCCGTGATAAGAGCCCGAGAACGCCACCACTTTCTTTCTTCCTGTTGCCGCCCGCGCCAAACGCAGGGCAACCATGACGGCCTCTGTTCCGGAATTATAGAAAGCGACCCTTTCTACCCCGGTACATGTGCGGATCCGGTCGGCAACTTCACCGGCGACATCTGACATCGGTCCGAGCGGAGGCAATGATGAACGGGCTGAATCATCGATAACCTGTGTAATAAAGGAAGGATGATGCCCGAAAAGGTTAACCCCGAATCCCATGGTGACATCGATATATTCATTTCCGTCAATATCCCACATTTTAGAACCGTCAGAACGTTCGGCGATAATCGGGTATACGATTTCCTTCCAATATGAACGGAAGCTGGACAAGTTGCGGTTGTTTGCATGAGCAAATCGGGTGTTGTCCGTATATTGTTTGGAACCTTTCGTTTTATCTGCGTATTTCTTGATGAAATCTTCTAAGTATTGTTTTTGCCGTGCGGTATAGTGTCCCTGTTCATGCAGGTTCTGAGACTGGAAAGGAACATAGGGTTTCGCTTCTTGAGCCGCTTTCTTTTCTGCAGTGACGGCCGGAGGCCCCTGTTGGACAGAAGGAATTGATCTCTCTTGCGCTTTAGCGTATTCTTTCTCATCGGAATGATGTCCGCTGTTTCTCAACAAATTAAAGCTATTTAATTGAGCTTGCAAGGTATCCTGAATTAATTGATTCTGAGAAGCGATTATTTTTTCGAGCATATGCTCTTGATGACCTTCTCTGCGATCCGATTCAGACTGTGCTTCTGAAATGACCTGCATTTCCTGCGCCGGAACATTCTCTTGAGGCGGAGCGGATGCAAAGGACGATGGAACGGTCTCAGCCAAGTAATCTATGACACTTTGAAGGTTGTTCATCGTATCAAAAAAACGATCCATCGGGATGTCTGCCCCAAATTCGTCCGCGATGGCTTTTTTGACCTGTGACAGCATGATAGAATCCATTCCGAGTCCGATAAAATGAGCATTCAGATCGAGTTCCTCCGCTCTGATCCCCGAAGCATTGCTGATTACAGTTTTCAGGAAGGATTCAATGTGCGACTTCGATTGATTGATATTCAATGCTGCTTCTCCTCTCTTTTCGTCCTCGTTTAAGCGCAATTGGTCAGCTTCAGCCCAGCATCGGCTCCGTTCAAACGGATACACGGGCAATGGCGTCTTTTGTACAGTTTCACCTGAATAAAGCGCGCGCCAATCGATAACGGCTCCTTGCACAAATAATTCGGCGGCGCGATGCAGCCATGTGATCCGTTCATCTTGCGTACGTAAACGCTGCTTAATCAGTGCGGCTGCTTGTTTATTCAGCTCTTCTTTATGAGCGGGCAGCATTTCCTTCATATTCTTGTAGCCGATGTATACACCGGGAAGGTTTCTGTCTCCCTGAATCAGGCGGGTCAGCTTATCCGATAGTTCTTGTTTACCGGATACAATCATGGCAATGCCATGATCCAAATGAGCCCTGCCCGTACTGGCTGTATAGCAAATGGACTTTAATGAAGCTTGGCTGTCATCCGATACATATTGCCGGTACTGCTGTGCGAGTTCATAGAGTGATTTTTCAGTATGAGCGGATAAAACAAATAGGTGCGGCCCATGTTCATCCTCGGGCGCATACTCACTTTGAGAAATATATTCTTCCAATACCACATGAGCGTTCGTTCCGCTAAAGCCAAATGAGCTGACTCCGCCTCGCAGCGGCTCATCACCGGATGGGAACGCTGCAGCTTCCTGGTTTACGTAAAATGGTGAAGAGTGAAAATGAATGAGCGGATTAGGTTCATTAAAGTGCACTAACGGCGGATTTTTCTTGTGATTCAGCATGAGGACAGATTTGATCAGCCCGACGATGCCTGCCGCTTCAAACAAATGACCGATGTTCGATTTAACAGAACCAATCGCACAAAATTGTTTTTTTGCCGTATACTTTTCAAACGCTTTACAAAGCCCGTTAAATTCAACCGGATCGCCGAGCTTCGTTCCGGTGCCATGCGCTTCGATGAAAGACAGTGTTTCAGGGGCAATGCCCGCGTCTTTCCAGGCCGTCTCAATGACCTCAGTCTGAGCTGCCGGATTCGGTGCTGTAATCCCGGCGGTTGTTCCGTCTTGATTCAACGCGCTTCCCTTGATTACGCCGTAAATATGGTCTCCGTCGCGAACAGCATCCTGCAGAGGTTTCAGCAGGACTGCGGCCGCGCCTTCACCTGTGCCAGTACCGTCTGAATCTTTGCTGAACGTTTTCGTGTACCCGTCCGAAGATTCCATATCAAGTCCGATACAGATCGGCAAGAGCGATGTCCGGATACCGCCGGCAAGAGCCATTTCACAATCGCCGGATATTAAAGATTTACATGCCATATGAACGGCGGCAAGCGATGAGGAGCACGCCGTATCGACTGTGACCGCCGGCCCTTTTAAATTTAAGAAATAAGCGATTCGGCTGGCTAACACGGAAGGGAGATTGCCCACGATATATTGATGAAGCTCCTCCGGATAATTCGCAGAAAGGAGACGTTCATAATCGTAGCCCACCTTCGAGTACCCTGCATATACCCCGACACGGCTCCCGTTCATGCTGCCGCCGGCATAGCCCGCATCTTCAATCGCATGCCATGCAGACTGCAAAAACAGTCTTTGGTTAGGGTCCATAAACTGAGCCGTTTTAGGAGCTAAACCGAAGAACGAGAAATCAAAGCGGTCGATTTCATCTAAATAGCCGCCCTTCACAAACTGATTCTCATTGATTTCGCTTTGGATGGACTTTAAATAATCCGCCGCATCTTTCAGCCGGGATGCAGGGTATTCTCGAATGCTGTGCTCACCTTTTTCAAGCAGATTCCAAAAATCATTTTTAGTTGATGCTCCAGGGACATTGAGCGACATCCCGATAATGGCGATATCTTTCGGTGTCACATGGCTTGGTTTCGCTGCCACGTCCTGCTTGATTTCAGCCCGGCTTTCAGACAGATACGCCGCTAAATCAGTGATAGAAGGATACGTAAAGAGATCTGAAACGGCAAGCTCGCGTCCGAATTTCTGTTCTATGCGCTCGGCAATCTGCGATAACTGTAATGAATTTGCTCCCATATCAAAATAACTGTCAGCGAGGTGAACCTTTTTCCCATTGAGTACATCGGAAAAGATAGACAGTAATTCCGTTTCAATTTCATGAATGGGAGTCTGTCCGGACGTTTCCGGGCTGCTCTCCAAATATTCATTGATGGCGGCAGACTCTGTTGAAAAATTCCCTGCCTCATACTGTCTGGCAAGTTCGTAGCGTTTAACCTTTCCGCTGGTTGTTTTAGGGAGTTTTCGGATCGGAAGGACATCTTTTATGCTCCAGCCGCCCCGCTTGAGCAAATGCTTTTTTATCTCTTTGACAAGCGGTGCGAATTTTTCAGGTGATTTTTTGTAAACAACAAAGAGCACGATTTCTCCGCTTTGTGTCTTTTGATCATATACACCGCAGGCGGCAACCCTTCCTAAGTCAACCTCTTCCATTTCAATCGCGACCCGTTCAATATCGTGCGGGTAGATATTTTTTCCGTTCACGAAAATAATGTCCTTTTCTCTTCCCGTTACGACTAAGTTACCACTTTCACTAATGAATCCGAGGTCTCCCGTTTTTACCCAGCCGTCAGAAGTCAGCGCTTTTTCCGTACTCTCGGGGTTGTTATAATACCCTTGAGTCACATTGTCTCCTTTGATCTGGATATGGCCGATGATTCCGTCTTCTACTCTTTCATTTGCTTCATCGGAGATCCGAAGCTGACAATAGTCAATAGGTCGTCCCACTTCGACGAATGAAGCGCAATTTTGATCCTCTTTGCTGACGTTTACAGCTCTTTCACCGAGATTTAAATGATCGCGATGCAAATAAACGGGAACGAATTCTTTACCTAATTTAGAGAATGCTGCGCCGACCGAAGCTTCCGCTAAACCGTAAACATTCAAAATGGCGGATCTTTTCAGATTGAATGCTGCGCATCTTTTCAAAAATTCGTCACATAGCTCCGGCAATATCGGTTCTGCACCGTTTGCGATGACCTTGATGTGGGATAAATCCCAGTCTGGTTCGTTTTTCAGAAATTTAAGGAAGTAGTTGTATCCGAAATTAGGAGAGGATAGAATACTGGCTTTATGTTCATGAGCTTTTTTCATCCAAAGGATAGGTCTGCGAATAAATAATTCTGTAGGCATCAGATTTTGATTGATTCCGGTTATGAAGGGAACAAGGTGGCAGGCGATGAGCCCCATATCATGCGTTAAAGGCATCCATGATAAGAAAGAGTCTTTCGAATGAACGGCTAGGGCATTCCCAATGGCGCACGTGTTATGTATTAAGTTGTGATGCGTTAACATGACTCCTTTTGGATCTCCTGTCGATCCTGAAGAAAATTGGATAAAGGCGAGTTCATCCGCATCAGGTTCATAAAACGAAGCGGGGTAATCGTAGGTTTGATCTTGAATGATGTCAGATTTTTCGTTTAATTGATGATGGAAATCCTGTAAATCGTGTTCTGCAGCGTATTTCTTTATTTTGTCCAATACTTTTTCAGAGGCAATCAGAAACGGGTGATTTAATATGTTCCAAATGCGCCAGACCTTCAGCTTATGGTCATCATCTTCTCCGATACTGACCGGCACCGGGATCATTCCTCCTAATATACAAGCCCAAAAAGCAACGACAAATGATTTGTTTTCTTGGATTTGAAATACAATTTCCTGCTTCGGCTGAATGCCGATATGCTGTAAATAGCCAAGATATCCTTGCGCCTCTTCAAACAATTGGCGATAAGAGACAACCGTCTCGTTTTTATCGGATTCGATAAAACGGATCCCGCGGTCAGAGATATTGCTTCTTTCCCGAATGACATCTACTAAGGTTTGGAATTGACTGGTATACATAGGTCCCCTCCTGGGCGCTTTATTTTAAAATCCGCAATTCTTCCCAATCCGGAAGCTGTTTAGCCTCGCAAATTAATTTGCATAAATGGATCGAATGTTCGAGCTCTTGTTCTGAGAGCTCATTTTCATGTCTTTCCATTCTCTCTTTCAGCTCTTGGATTTGCGTAAATAATGCCGTCGTCATATTGGAATAAGCCGCTGAATCCTTGTTGTAATTTCGCGCAATGACGGATTGAATCATCAATTTATTCAGTTGTTTTTTGCGTAAACGGACAATATGTTTCTTTCTTTCTGCTGAATTGGAAAGCAAGTGAACATCAGATGTCTGTCCTAAGGGATAAGGTACAATGTGATTCGTTGTTTTTCTCAGCAGACCGGCTAAGACATTGTTCGGACCCATTTCGATGACTTCCGTCACTCCGTGTAAAAGCAAGTAATGCATCGATTCCGTCCATCTTACCGGCATCGTCATGTGCTGCTCGAGATGTTCGCTGATCGAATTTCCGCTGCTGTAAGGGCGTGCAGTGACATTTGAAATGATCGGCCATGCGGCATCCCGGAAGGAATACCGGTGTAATACAGTCTGGAATTGTTCAGATGCTGATCGTATCAGCGAACTGTGAAAAGGCGCACTGACATTCAAATAAGTGTATGCAGCTCCCTTTTCCTCCGCCATCTTGATGACACGTTCCACAGCTTGCCGGTGTCCGGAAATCACATGCTGCTGTTCTGAATTCATGCAGGCTACTCCTGCCGGAAAGTCTTCCGTCGACACTTTCGAACATATTTCCTGCAACGTTTGAAGAGAGAGGTGAGTCACGGCGGCCATCGTCCCCTGCTGCTGAGGATCCGCATTCTGCATAAGAATTCCCCGCTGCCTTACAAGTGTAACGGCATCCTGAAAAGAAAGGGCGCCGGCACAGACAAGCGCTGAATATTCGCCTAAGCTATGGCCTGCCAGGAAGCGGGGCTTCACCCCTATTTCCTGCATATACACTTGAAAAGCAATAACACTGACCGTTAAAATAGCGGGCTGCGCGTTCATTGTCTTTGTCAATTCATTCATATCTCCGTTAAAACACAGTTTTTTTACATCCAAGGAGATCGCATCGCTCGCTTCTTCAAACAATCTCTTTGCGAGCACAAAATCATTCCAAAATTGTTTGCCCATTCCTACAAATTGAGACCCTTGTCCAGGAAATAAAAAGGCAAGATTGTTCATGAGATTCCTCCGATCATATTGAACAGAAATACAATATCCTACAAATTATCCCTTTATCTAACATCCTAGCATGATTATAACAAATGTGTATAGAATACTTTCGGAGGAGTTATTGTTCGATTTTACAAACGAATTAGATATATTTATTCATAAAATAAAACATGGGGTTTCACCGAAAATCAGTCTTAAAGAGAGATGATGAAAAGCCGGAGTGGAGCCTGTTACCGGCTCTTCATCACTTAGGTCGCGCTCTTCATGTTTCATATGTTTTAGGGCTATTGGCATTATTGTGTCAGAAATTACATATTTTATGTTTATTGTAAAAATTCATTTGTATATCTGTGAAGGATTGTAAACTGATGGCGCTTGATTATAAATGCGGCGCAGAAATGGATCTGGATGAGAAAAATCTGCAAGGACAAAATACGCCGCAGAACATGTGAATGACCCAGCCCGGATACCGGTTGGGCAGTAAATCGGCCTATTGAGTGAACAAGTTTTTCAGGCATAAAAAAACAGCCGTTCAGAGCGGCTGTTTTTAAAAAAATATAAGAACTATTGAGCGGTATACCCGCCATCCATGACTACGGCCTGACCTGTAACCCCTTTTGCTTTGTCGCTGGCCAAAAATACAGCGTAATCAGCGATTTCCTTCACTGACAGCAGCCGTTTTTGGGGAACGAGCGGAAAGATGACGTCCTCAAGCACCCGCTCGTACGGTACATTCCTTGTTGCGGAAATGTCCTTTAACTGATTGCGGACAAGCTGAGTGTCCACATATCCCGGACAAAGCGCATTGACGGTAATGCCGTCAGCCGCGCCTTCAAGTGCGCCGACTTTCGTTAAACCGATGACGCCGTGCTTGGCGCTGTTATATGCCGCTTTCCCGTGAAAACCGATCAGCCCGTTGACAGACGCCATATTAATGATTCGCCCGAATTGCTGTTTTTTCATAATGGGGAATGTATGCTTCATTGCGATAAATGGCGCAGTCAGCATGACACGAATGAGCCGTTCAAACTGTTCGGTGGGAAATTCCTCGATGGGCGCGACATGCTGAATGCCCGCATTATTCACAAGGATATCGAGGCGTCCGAATTGTTTCTCGACCGTCTGCAGCATGTCGGCCACTTGCTTTTCATTTGTTACATCGCATGTGATGCTGACTGCTTCACAGCCTTCTTCTTTCAGTCTTGCCGCCGCTTCTTTCCCCGCTTGTTCGTTTACATCAGAGATGATGACGGCTGCTCCTTCACGGGCGAATTCTCTTGCGATTTCAAGCCCGATTCCTCCGGCTGCTCCTGTTACAACGGCTGTTTTTTCAATAAGCAATGAATGCATGACGGCACCTCCTCATTTTGGTCTGACCCCGTTTTTTAACGACTGGCTGACAGTAAAATGACCTTCTGTTTTCTCAAAGACCTCCTCCATTGTTACACCTTCCTGCAGTTCGGTGAGCGTCATACGGCCATCATGAAAATCGAATACAGCCAAATCTGTGATCAGCCGATCGACCACCTGCCTGCCGGTTAAAGGCAGCGTACATTCCGTTCTCACTTTAGATTCCCCATATTTATTAACATGCTCCATAATGACAATAATCCGTTTTGCTCCGTGGACCAGGTCCATGGCGCCACCCATTCCTTTGATCATTTTTCCGGGGATCATCCAGTTCGCCAAATCTCCCCGTTCGGACACTTCCATCCCGCCGAGGATCGCTACATCAATGTGGCCGCCGCGAATCATGGCGAAGGATTCGGCACTGTCAAAATACGAGGCTCCCTTTACCTCGGTAATGGTTTCTTTTCCCGCATTGATCAGATCGGGATCCTCCGTTCCTTCCGCCGGATAAGGCCCGATTCCGAGCAAGCCGTTTTCAGACTGAAGCAGGACGTTATAATCATTCGGTATCTCATTGGCTACAAGCGTCGGCATCCCTATCCCCAAGTTCACATTCATTCCGTCCTTAATTTCCTTTACAGCCCGTTTGATCATTCGTTTTCTGCTATCTCTCATTCTGTCAGCCTCCTTTATCATGCTTGCCGGACGGTGCGGCGTTCAATCCGTTTTTCATGAATCCCGCCAAGCAGAACGTGCTGCACAAAAATACCCGGCGTATGAATTTGATCGGGATCAAGCTCTCCGGCATCGACGATTTCTTCAGCTTCTGCAATCGTCACTTTGCCTGCCATTGCAGCGAGCGGATTGAAATTTCTCGCCGTCTTTCTGAACATCAGGTTGCCCAGAGGATCGGCTTTCCAGGCCTTTACGATGGCGGCGTTCCCTGTAATCCCTTTCTCCAGAAGATAGGTGCGCCCGTCAAATGTCTTATGTTCTTTTCCCTCGGCTACTGATGTTCCGACGCCCGCAGGTGTATAAAACGCCGGAATGCCCGCCCCTCCCGCGCGAATTCTTTCTGCGAGCGTTCCTTGGGGCACCAATTCGACTTCCAGCTCCCCGCTTAAAAACTGCCGTTCAAAGGTTTTGTTTTCTCCGACATAGGATGCGACCATTTTTTTGATCTGCCGGTTTGCAAGCAAGAGGCCTAACCCCCAATCATCAACACCGCAGTTATTACTGACAACGGTCAAGTTTTTCACGCCGCTGTCCCTGATCGCGAGTATTAATTGTTCCGGAATGCCGCACAGGCCGAAGCCTCCTGCGATGAGGGTGTCTCCGTCCTTGATCAGTGCAGCAGCATCTTTATAAGAGTCCATCACTTTTCCTTTTCCCATATTCGTTTCCCCTTTCTGTTTTGGCTACACAAGGCCCGTCAGACTGTAAATGGCGATAATGACAAACACAGCGGCTGTTTTAATGACGGTAATGGCAAAGATATCCTTGTAGGATTGGCGGTGGGTCAACCCGGTGACCGCGAGCAGTGTAATGACGGCGCCATTATGCGGAAGAGTGTCCATCCCGCCGGAGGCCATCGAAATCACCCGGTGCATGACCTCCGGCGGGATGTGGAATGTATTGATTGCTTCTGTATATGCTGCTGACATCGTGCTTAAAGCGATGCCCATTCCTCCTGATGCCGATCCTGTAATTCCGGCAAGCGCAGTGGTCGTCACCGCTCCGTTGACGAGCGGATCAGTAAACGTCTGCGATATGCCGCTGCTGACCATTTTAAAGCCGGGAAGCGCCGCAATGATGCCGCCAAATCCGTATTCGGCTCCTGTATTCATCGACGCGAGCAAGGCACCCCCGATGCCCTCATTCAGTCCTTCTTTCAAATTGAAGAGCACTTTTTTCCAATCGAACAAAATCGTTGTCATGATTCCGATGAGCAGTGCGAGTTCTACTGACCAGATCGCAGTGACGGAGGAAAGGTCAATCTTCCCGAACGCTTCTAAACCGAGCTGCGCAAAATCAAATCCGTCAGGGTACCAATGCGGGAGCCATATCGTGAAGCATTTGTTCATGACCCCCACAAGGATAAGCGGAACAAAGGCGAGCACTTGCCGCGCGGGGCTGGGTTCTGCCTCCTGCGGTAAAACAGGCGTATGTTTTTCATTAGCCAGACCTGAGGATTCCTCTGCAGCGGAAACTTCAGATTGAAATCCAGCATAGCCTTCTCCGGCATTGGCCGCTTTTTTGCGCCGGGATTCTAAATAAATCATTCCGGCCGTAAGCACAAATGCTGCGCCAATCAGTCCGAGCCAGGGAGCGGCATAAATGTTTGTTTTAAAAAAAGCTGTCGGAATGACATTTTGAATTTGCGGTGTGCCGGGAAGCGCATCCATTGTAAAAGTAAACGCGCCCAATGCAATCGTACCGGGTATCAGACGCTTGGGAATATCAGCTTTAATAAATAGTTTTTTAGCAAACGGATAAATGGCAAACACCGCTACGAAGAGACTGACGCCGCTGTACGTTAAAATCGCACCCATTAAGACGATGGCGAGAATGGCTCTTTTTGCTCCCACAAGCCTGACGATTGTTTTTGCAATCGACTCGGCGAGCCCGGATATTTCAACAACCTTGCCAAAAACGGCCCCTAAAAGAAATACGGGAAAATACAGCTTAATAAATCCTACCATCTTCTCCATAAATATATTCGAGAAGAAAGGAAGTACGAAGCTTGGATCTGTAAGAAGCACGGCAAACAGCGCACAAATCGGAGCGAATAAAATGACTGAAAAGCCCCGGTAAGCCGCGAACATCAGCATGCCTAATGCCAATAAAATAATAACAATGTCCACAAATCCCCCTCTTTTCTGC
Organism: Bacillus sp. R45; assembly: GCF_021729365.1. NCBI lineage: Bacteria > Bacillati > Bacillota > Bacilli > Caryophanales > Bacillaceae > Bacillus > Bacillus sp. R45. The sequence goes on from NZ_CP091421.1 coordinate 1,883,621, forward strand.
TCAATATTAGTAAGCGCTTACAAAAATCAAGAAAATAAAGCAAAAAACATGCCGATTTTGCACCGTTTCTGAGGCTGAAAAAATGTGCATCATGGTGAATTTTCCGTTTTGGCGAAAGAAAATGAGATTCTTGCTGTATGATATTGAATGGCTGAGCAGCGAGTTTTTTTAGGGATAGTGAGATGGATCAGAGAGGATTTTTGCTTTATAAATATGTATTCTTTTTTCTTTCATTTATTTCCTGCAAGAGGAACCGATAAAATCCGGCCCTCCTGCATGGTCATTCAGCCAAGGACAACCGGAAGCTCTTTGAGCGACCTAAAACCAATGAGCTTGCGGTATTCAAGGCGGTGTGCGGCCAGCCGAAGCTTAGGCATCCGCTCAAACAGTGTGAGAATTGCAATTTGTGCTTCGATGCGCGCTAATAAGGAGCCTATGCAAAAATGGGCGTTCTTTCCGAATGCAAGATGCGGATTCGGTTTTCTTTGGATGTCCATTTTATGAGGCTGATCGAATATGCTTGGATCGCGATTGGCTGCCCCTAAAAGGATATATACCTGCTCTCCTTTTTTTATGATCTTCCCATTTATTTCACAGTCTTCTGAAGCGGTGCGTGCCGTCAGCTGCGCGGGGCTGTCGTAGCGCAGACATTCCTCGACAGCAGTTTCAATAAGCGAGGGGTTTTCTCTCAGTGCGCTAAGCTGTTCAGGGTGTTTCAATAAAGTAAACACACCGTTGCTCATGAGGTTTACCGTCGTCTCGTGTCCGGCTATGACAAGTAAGATACATGTCGCGAGCACTTCGTCTTTTGAAAGCTGTTCCCTCATAATAAACCTGCTGATTAAGTCTTCCTGAGGATGTGCTTTCCGCTCGTGAATCAAATCTCTGAAATATGCAGTCAGCCTGCCTGCGGTGTCGCTTGCTCTGACTAACATCTTTCTTGACCGGGTAAGATCAATGGCCTGAATGACGTCTGCCGTCCATTGTCTGAATTGATATCTCTCCTCTTTCGGCACTCCGAGTATCTCCGCAATGATGAGGCTTGCCAATGGAAAGGCAAACTCTGAAACAAGGTCTGCGTTTTTTTTGTTTTGGATTTGATCCAACAAGTCATGAACCGTTTCTTTTATACAGGGGCGAAGTGATTCCGCCGTCTTTGCGGTAAATTCTTTACCTATAAGCATCCGCATCCGCTTATGGTCTGATTGATTTTTAAATAACAGCATATCGTGCTGGATATGCGATAGATTTTGATATTTCGTTGAAGCTTCCGGAAAAGGGACGCGGTTTTTAAACCGGGTGTCTTTCAAAATCGCTGCCGCTTCTTTATACCCGGTGACATACCAGCCCGGATGTTTTAATACGGTTCCTTTATAAACAGGATCAATGGCACGCAGTTTTTCATAAAACGGGTAAGGGTCATTCCAAAAATCCGAATCCGCATGGAGGGACGGATGTGCAGTCGATAGGCCCGCCGTCATCTTATACCTCCGTATTGCAGGCGGATTGCAGGCCGGCTTTCATTTCTTCAACGGATTCGACTTCAAACCCTAAATCATGGAGCATTTGATGATCCTCTGTTTCATGCTGCCCTGCTGTCGTTAAGTAATCTCCGACGAAAATCGAATTTGCGGCGTAAAGTCCCAGCGGCTGCAGCGAACGAAGGTTGACTTCCCGGCCTCCTGAGATACGGATTTCTTTTGACGGATTGATAAAACGGAACAAGGCGAGCACTTTCAGGCAATACACCGGATGTAATTCGCTTACCCCTTCTAACGGAGTTCCGTCAATCGCATGCAGAAAATTAACCGGGATGCTGTCGGCATCAAGCGCTTTTAAGCTGTTCGCCATATCAATGACGTCCTGTTTCGTTTCTTTCATGCCGACGATGACACCCGAACAAGGCGACATCCCCGATTGTTTCGCCGTTTCCACTGTATTGACCCTGTCGTCATACGTGTGGGAAGTCGTAATGTTTGAGTGATTCCTTTGTGATGTATTGATGTTATGATTGTACCGGTCTACTCCTGCCTGTTTCAGGCGCTCTGCCTGTTCCGGCTTCAGCAGACCGAGGCATGCGCAGATTTTTAAACCGTACGTTTCTTTAATTTCTTTGACAGCATCAACAACTTGATCTACTTCTCTGTTTGACGGTCCCCGCCCGCTGGCGACGATGCAGTATGTCCCTATATTCAAGTCATGGGCGCGTTTTGCCCCCTTAAGCAATATATGCTTATCCACCATCCGATAAGACTCGATCGGCGCTTTTGATATTGAAGATTGTGAACAGTACCCGCAATTTTCCGGACACAGGCCTGATTTTGCATTCATAATCATATTCAGCTTTACTTTTTTTCCGTAAAATCGTTTTCTGATATGAAAAGCGGCATGCATCAGCAATAAAAGATCCTCATCAGGACAATTTAAAATGGCCAGCGCTTCTTGATTCGTTACTTCCGCCCCGTCCAGAACTCTCTCTGCAAGATCCATCCATTGATTCATGTTTATCTCCCCATTTGTGTCAGATTCATGAAAGAGGAAACATCTATATGTTTCTCAATCATGTGTTGAATGTTTTCCGGTGAAACGTGATCCAGCTTCGGTGTGATTCCCAAAATCGGAACTTTGCATAATGTTTCAATCATGCTCGGGTTTGTCTTCTCGTCCAGCCCCGGCCGGCTCTTTACGCCGTTGATCATAATACCGAGAACCTCTATTCCCATGTTTTTCGCATATTCAACGGTTAAATATGTGTGGTTGATGGTTCCGAGATCAGGCCTGGCGACAATCACTGCCGGTAATTCCAAGGCTTTTATCAAATCACTGACTAAGTAATTTTCACCAAGCGGAACGGAAATGCCGCCTGCCCCCTCGACGATGAAACACTCATGACGATTTTTGATCTTACTCCAGTGGGCCATGACTTCATCCATGCTCACGGATTTCCCCTCAAGCATGGCGGCCGTGTACGGCGCAAGCGGCTCTTTCCATTCAAATGGCGTGATTTCTTCATGAGACAGTGCGGTTTGTGACATGTTTTTCAACAGCGAGGTGTCACTTTCCGGATGAGTCCGCGGCACGCCGCTTAAAAACGGCTTAAACACTCCGATATCCGCCTGTTTCTGCCTGAATGCCGCGGCAAGTCCGCAAGAAACGATGGTTTTTCCGACGCCGGTATCTGTTCCTGTGACAAAAAAACTTCTCATTTGTTTATATTCAGCTCTTTTCTAATGAAATCAAATGCTTCTGTCAGCTCGTCTATGTCCTGTAAGCTGCGATCCGCCGTAACGGTCAGCCTGATTCTGCTTTCGCCTTCCGGAACGGCGGGCGGGCGGATGGCCGGGGCGCAGATTCCCTTTTTCTCAAGCAGCGCAGCGGCTGAAACCGCTGTTTTTGCATCACCGATGATAACGGGAATAATCGGTGTATCCCCGCCTCTTACGATAAAGCCCATATCGGCCAGACGCGTTTTTATCTTTTTGACAGAAGACTGCAGCTCACGGCGCGTATCGTGCATATCTGATATGAGGTCAAATGCCGTATGCGAAGCCGCACAAATTGACGGCGGGAGGGCCGTCTGAAAAATAAACGTCCGCGCCTGATTCAGCAAAAAATCAATAAAAATGTTGGATCCCGCGGCAAAACCGCCTTCCGTTCCTACAGCTTTGCTTAATGTGCCGATGACAACATCAGGACAAACACCGAAATAGTCACTGGTTCCTCCGCCGTTTTCCCCGAGTACACCGGTTGCATGCGCGTCATCTGCTATCACAAATGCCTGGTACTGCTTTGCAAGCGCCATTATTCGGTCAAGAGGCGCGATGGTGCCGTCCATGCTGAAAACGCCGTCTGTGACGATAAAGCGGCGGTTCCGAGTCTGGACGGAGGCAAGTTTTTTCTCAAGATCAGCCATATCAATATGGCGGTACACGATGGTTTCCGCTTTTGATAAACGGCAGCCGTCAACAATGCTCGCATGGTTCAGTTGATCGCTTAAAATGACATCGCCTTTTTGAGGCAGTGAGGCAAGCACGCCGATATTCGCCAAGTAACCGCTTGAAAATAATAAAGCCGCTTCCGTCTGTTTAAAGTCCGCGATTTTTTGCTCAAGTTTTTCGTGCCACACAGTATTTCCTGTCGTTAACCGTGAGCCGCCGCTTCCCGCTCCGAACCGGCTCAGCGCTGTTTGCGCGGCTGTGATCAGCCGTTCATCTTTTGACAGGCCTAAATAGTCATTGGACGCCCAGGTCTGCGGCTTTTGCCCCTTGGTTTTAAGAGCGGTTTCCTGTGTTCGCAGCGTCCGATACAGCCCGTCTCTTTTCACCGCATCGAGCCTTCCGAGGAGCCATCCGTCAAAATCCACGGCCGGTCACCTCGGCTATCGCTTCTTTCATAATGGAAATCATGGCTTGTAACTGGTCGGTTGTGCTGGCGAGCGGCGGAAGAAAGGCGATGACGTCACCGAGCGGCCGTGTCAGCATACCCAGCTCTCTCATTTTCAAGGACACCTTGTATCCCATCCGCTTTTCAGGTGGATAAGGCTGTTTTGTCCCCTTATCCTGCACAAGCTCTATGCCGCACATCAAACCGAGCTGGCGGACATCGCCGACATGAGGAAGCAGCTTCAGATCATGAAGAAATTTCGCAGCCGTTTTTGATTTTTCGGCGACTCGTTCAACGATGCGCTCTGATTCGAATAAACGCAGATTTTCAATTGCCGCGGCACAGCCAAGCTGATTTCCTGTATAGGAATGGCCGTGGAAAAATGTTTTCATTTTGTCGTAGTCATCGTAGAAGGCTTCATAAATGGCTTCTGTGGCAAACGTCACAGCGATCGGCAAATAGCCTCCCGTAATGCCTTTCCCTGCCGCCATCAAGTCCGGCTGGACGTTTTCATGCTCACAGGCAAACATTTTTCCGGTGCGGCCGAACCCCGTCGCCACTTCGTCAACGATCATTAACACATCATATGCCGTACACAGCTTTCGTACGCCTGCCAGAAAGCCTTCAGGCATGACGATCATCCCGGATGCGCCTTGCACCATCGATTCAATCGTAAGTGCGGCAATCTCTTCGTGGTGCTTTGCAAGCAGCTGTTCGAGCGCGTGAAGGCATTCATCCCGGCACTGTACGGGGTCACCGCTTTCAGATCTGTATACATAAGGAATCGGGGCTTTGTAGCTTTCAAACATCAGCGGGCCGTACACATGGTGGAAGAGTTCAATGGAGCCGACGCTGACGGCTCCGATTGTATCGCCGTGATAGCCGTTCTGCATCGAAATAAACGTCTGCTTCTTAGGTCTCCCTACGTTTTTCCAGTATTGAAAGGCCATTTTCAGAGCGATTTCCATTGCTTCCGCTCCGCTGTCGGAGTAAAAAACGCGCGTCAGCTTTTCCGGTGTGATGCCCGTCAGCATCTCGGCAAGTTCTGTTGCGGGAACGTTCGTCATACCCAGCAAAGTCGAATGAGCGATTTTTTCAAGCTGTTTTTGAATCGCTTCATCCATTTCTTTTTTGCGGTGGCCGTGTACATTGAGCCATACTGAAGAAAAGCCGTCATAATATTCTTTTCCGCTGATGTCTTTCAGCATGATCCCGTTTCCGCTTTCAATGATGAACGGATCTTCATCGTAATCTTTCATTTGTGTGAAAGGCAGCCAAAGATGCTGTTTGCTTTTTTCAATCATTGATTGTTTCATATGTTCTCCTCCCGCTGAATGAATACAGGCTGCTTCTCTAAAAAATGGATACAGCTCTCCGTATCTATGGAGCCATCAGTAAAGAAAACCCGGCATCCGCTTTCATCTCCGGCATTCTTCATCTTGGCAATCCGCTGATATCCCAGCTTCTTTGCAGCAACGTAACCTGTTATGTAATCAGGGTCATCTGACCAGCACAATTCGGCAATAATTCCCGGATGTGCGCAAACTTTTGCCGCGATGGCATGTGCTTCTTTTATTCGTGAATTTTCCGGCATGTTGTGAGTAAAAGCCCATTTTTGAAAATCAGGTGACGGCCAATCCACTCGGGATACCCGCACACCTCTATTCCCTCTGCAGTCAATGCGTTTTCCTGCCCGGATATCAAACAGGACCGCTCCTCTTGCTTCTGCATATTCCGAAATGTTTTCGTACGCTTTCTCGATCATGTGCGGAGGAATCCCCGCCTTTTGCAGAAGCTTGCGGGCGATTGCTTGTCCTTTTTCCGGCGTGTCTGTTTGATGGAGGGCAACCGGCAAAGGGCGGATCGTTTCGATCGGTTCATGAACGCTTTCAAGCTGAATCTGCATAAAATCAGGTATCCCTCTTGAGTGTGAGAAGCCTTTATGTAATAAGCCATCTACCGCTTCCTGTAAACCGCTGTAGGTGATGAGCCGTTCTCCGCCGGAAATGTGTTTTCCGCCCTGCTCATGGGGGGCGTTTCGGGAAGCTCTCATTCTGACGCTGTAATAGGTCTCTTCCCGCATGAAATTTCCCTCCTTTCTTTTATTTCGAAATTTAATGTTAACCAAAATAATAAAAGGTTAACACTAATACAGAATATTAGTGTCTTGCACGTAATATGTCAACCTAAACTATAAAACTGTTAACTTAATGGGTTTTACAAAGCCTCATTACGTTTTCATGTTTTGTTCATATTTTAGTAATTGTTTATTCAACACTGTCCGCTAAAGTAATCCATATCAACAAATAGGACAGCGATCCGCATCTTACTTATGAAGGGAGGTCAAAACCGGATGCCGTTATGCTGAAAGAAAAAGTAAAGACAGCAGGCCGTTTTTGCACCGTGGGCGCCGGCAATACGCTGATCGATTTTGGTGTCTTCTTTCTTCTCACCGCTTGCCTTGTCCCCTATCTGCCGGCGCAGATCTGCTCCTATTCGGCAGGGATCATCAACAGCTATGTGTGGAACCGGAAGTGGACGTTTCGTGTGAAACGCAAGACTGACGGGAAAGAGATCGTGCGCTTTCTCATCATTAATCTTGCAGCGTCGGGAATCACCTTTTTGCTGCTGTACGCGTTTCAAAAAGGCGGCTGTTCGCTTTTGGTGAGTAAGCTCGCCGCCACTATCGGCGGAATGATGATGAATTTTATCGGAAACCGAATCTGGGTATTTGGAGATTCGCTGAAAAACATACAGGATCAGGAGTGAAGATGAATGAGAAAAAAAGTGAGAAAAGCGGTCATCCCCGCAGCGGGTTTAGGAACGAGATTTCTGCCGGCGACAAAGGCGCAGCCGAAAGAAATGCTGCCGATCGTCGACAAACCGGCCATCCAGTACATTGTCGAAGAAGCAAGAGAGTCAGGAATTGAAGATATACTGATTATTACAGGGAGAAACAAACGCTCGATTGAAGATCATTTTGACCGGTCGGCGGAGTTGGAAATCAATCTTGAGGAAAAAGGCAAGTCAGAGACGCTGAAGGAAATGCAGCGGATTGCCGATTTGGCCAATATTCATTACATCCGTCAGAAAGAACCGCTCGGACTAGGCCATGCGGTGCTGTGTGCGGAGCATTTTATCGGAGATGAGCCTTTTGCCGTTCTATTAGGTGATGATATTATGGTATCTGACACTCCCGCTCTTTCACAGCTCATAGACGTCTATAACCAACACGGCACAGAAACGATCGGCGTACAGCCCGTCGATCCTGCTGATGTCAGCAAATATGGTATTATACAGACGGGGCGGCAGAGCGGTCATGTGTACCGGGTTGAGGATCTGATTGAGAAACCGGCCGTTGAAAAGGCGCCCTCTCATATTGCCGTGTTGGGCCGTTACATATTAACCCCTGCCATTTTTAAAGCGCTGAAGACGATCGGAAGAGGCGCGGGCAGCGAAATCCAATTGACAGACGCGCTGCGCGAAGTATGCCGCACCCGAAGCATTTACGCGCGGGAGCTTGAAGGAAGCCGGTTTGATATAGGAGATAAGTTCGGCTGTTTTAAGGCCGGCACGGAGATCGGGCTTCTGCGGGAAGAAATGAGACCGAAACTTTTAGCTTATTTAGAAGAGGTGTTAAAAAGAGAATCTGAAGAAATCGTGCGTTAAAAAATAATTTGTAACCATTTTGCTTGTCAATCAGTCATATAATTGGGTAAAAAGATAAAGAGGTTGTGAACAGTGTGGGCAATTTTATTAGTGAAATATTATCCTGGCTGACAAGTATGGGCTATTTAGGGATTGCGCTCGGATTAATGATCGAAATCATTCCGAGTGAAATCGTTCTGGCTTACGGAGGCTATATGGTGTCAGAAGGCACGATCAGCTTTATCGGCGCCATTGTCGCCGGTGTGATCGGGGGAACGATCGCGCAGTGCTTTATATACTGGATCGCCCGTTATGGGGGACGGCCGTTTTTGGACAAGTACGGCAAGTACTTACTTCTGAAAAAGCATCATGTTGATGTTGCGGAAAACTGGTTTCGCCGTTACGGCGCCGGCGTTGTGTTCTCGGCGCGGTTTATCCCGGTCGTCAGACATGCGATTTCCATCCCGGCCGGCCTTGCGAAAATGCCTCTTTCCAAGTTTGTCATATTGACGACGCTTGCCATTATTCCGTGGTCTGTCATTTTCGTTTATCTCGGGTATCAGCTCGGGGGACAGTGGAAAGACGTAGACAGCTATGCCGGAATGTATACAACTCCGATCATTATATTGGCTCTCGTATTTATTGTTGTTTATTTTGTTGTGAAGAAAATGAGATCAAGACTGTGAAAAAAGACTGCATAAGAACGGCTGCGAGCCGGATCTATGCAGTCTTTTTTTATTTATACCGGGTATACGGGGTGTTTCCGGTGTGTGAATGTCAGTTGTTTGGACATGTAAGCAGTGAGGCGTTTATTGAGTTCTTCCCGCAAGGAATCAGCAGGAACAATGCCGTCAATCACCATTTCAGAGGCAAGCCGGTAAAGGTTAATGTCTTCCTTATATTCATCACGCTTTTCTTGAATAAAAGCCGGCCTTTCTTCAGGAGCCAGCTCGCTGATTTTGTTTGCGTAGACCGCATTCACCGCTGCTTCAGGACCCATTACGGCAATTTGCGCAGTCGGAAGCGCTAAACAGCAGTCCGGTTCAAAAGCAGGCCCCGCCATCGCGTATAATCCGGCACCGTAGGCTTTTCTGACGATAACGGAAAGCTTCGGAACAGTCGCTTCCGCCATTGCGGAGATCATTTTTGCGCCATGCCTGATGATGCCCGCCTGCTCCACCTTCGTTCCGATCATGAATCCGGGAATGTCTGCTAAAAACAGAAGCGGAATATGGAATGCGTCGCACAAAGCGATAAATTTTGCGGCTTTATCCGCCGAATCGAGAAATAAAACTCCGCCTTTGACACGCGGCTGATTGGCGATAATGCCGACCGGCTGTCCGTGAATCCGCGCGAGCCCCGTTATTAATTCCTGCGCAAATAACGGTTTAATCTCAAAAAACGAGTCTTCATCAATGACACGTTCAATTAAATCCATCATGTTGAACGGTGCGTTTTGATGTGCCGGGATGACATCTGAGAGCGGTTTTTCAAAAGCTTTCGGGTTCTTAGATTTGTTGACGGGCGCTTTTTCAGTATAATTTGCCGGAAAGTAGCTGAGATATGTCTGCGCCATCATGATTGCTTCCTGTTCCGTCGGGGCGAGGAGATCACCGCAGCCTGATACAGAACAATGCATACGGGCGCCGCCCATTTCTTCAAGCGATACTTTCTCGCCGATCACCATTTCTGCCATGCGCGGGGAACCTAAGTACATGGATGCATTGCCTTCGACCATAATGACAATGTCGCAAAAGGCCGGAATGTAAGCGCCGCCCGCAGCGGAAGGACCGAACAATAAACAGATTTGCGGAATGCGGCCCGACAGCTTTACTTGATTATAAAAGATGCGGCCGGCTCCCCTTCTGCCCGGGAACATGTCGACCTGATCCGTAATTCTCGCACCTGCGGAATCGACTAAGTACAAGAGCGGACACTGAAGCTTCTCCGCCGTCTCCTGAATGCGGATGATTTTTTCCACCGTTTTCGCGCCCCACGAGCCCGCCTTTACGGTTGAGTCGTTTGCCATCACACAAACGGTTCTGCCGCCGATGGTTCCGATCCCGGTAACGACCCCGTCAGCCGGCAGTCCGTCTGACATGCACTCGGCGAAAAAAGCGTCTTCAACGGATATGCCGTCATCGAATAAAAGCTTCAGCCTGTCTCTTACAAAAAGTTTTCCCTTCTTTTCGTTGCTTGCATGATATTTCGCGGCTCCTCCCTTTTTAATCGTTTTGCTGCGTGTCTGCCGTTCTTTTTCGTAATCCATCCGAGTCCCTCCATGTTTTATTTTCCTTTGTATTCAGGGGGTCTTTTTTCTTTAAAAGCGCGCAGGCCCTCTTCTCTGTCAAGTGTAGGGATGACTTGTTCATATGCTTTTCGTTCGATTTCGAGCCCTGTATTGAGATCTGTCTCCAGACCCTTGTTTATCGCGGATTTTGCTTGTCTGACGGCGATCGGCCCATTAGCGGCGATGCGGCCGGCCAGTGCTTTTGCTTTTTCCATAAGTTCATCGGCTTCACAAACATGCTCGATCAGCTTCATGTCTTTTCCCTCTTCGGCAGAAAGCCTTCGGCCGGTATAGATCAATTCTTTTGCCGCGCCGGGGCCGATAAGCCGGGGCAGTCTCTGCGTTCCGCCCGCCCCGGGAATGATTGCAAGCCCTGTTTCAGGAAGGCCGAGGCCCGCCCGGCTGACGGCTGTTCTGATATCGCAGGCGAGAGCGAGTTCAAGGCCTCCTCCGACAGCGGTTCCGTTCAGCGCTGCAATGACCGGCTGCGGGAGAGCTTCAATGGATGCAGCCGTTTCACCGATACGCCTGACGCTTTGCTTAACTTGTTCATGATTCATCCCAGCTCTTTCTTTTAAATCAGCGCCGGCGCAAAATGTGCTTCCGGAGCCGGTGAGAATGACACAGCGAATGGATGGCGAGTTTTTGATGTCTTCAATCACACGCTGTAAATGATCAATCATTTCTGAAGACAGCGAGTTGGCCGCATGCGGGCGGTTCAGCGTGACCAGACCGATCGTTTCTTGACAGACGGAATACAAGACGCAATCTCCCATGGCTTCTCCTTTCTCATTTCGTTCTGAATGCCTGCAGATTTCTGCTTGGCAGATCTTTGCCTATTTTATCCGCGATCCAGCGGGCGGCATCAAGAAGTTTATTCATGTCCGTCCCGGTATCAATCCCCATTTGTTCGAGCATATAAATGACGTCTTCTGTGGCGGCGTTTCCTGCTGATCCCGGAGCATACGGACAGCCGCCAAGCCCGCCTGAGGAAGTATCGAAGGATGTAATCCCCATATCAAGAGCGGGAATGATATTCGCTAGAGCCGTTCCTCTTGTATCATGGAAATGGAGTGCGATTTTTGAGGCGGGAATTCTCGGCAAAAGGGCTTCAAGCACGGCTATGACCTGCAAGGGGTTTGCCGCGCCGATCGTGTCGCCGAGCGATATTTCATCAACACCCATTTCGAGCAGTGTGTCTGACAGGCGGATGACTTGTTCGACCGGCACGTTCTGTTCGTACGGACAGCCGAACACAGTGGACAGATAAGCTCTCGTCGCCATTTTTTCAGCTTTTGCTTCAGTAATAACCCGCCTGAGCTCTTGAACGGTCCGGTCAATCGGTTTGTTTACGTTTTTTTGGTTATGGGTTTCGCTTGCAGATAAAAATACACAGGCCTGATCGATTCCGCCTTCTGCCGCATGCTCCAGTCCGATGAGGTTCGGAACGAGCGCCGCGTAGACCGTATGTTCAGACCTGGCAATGCCTTTTGCGACGTCCAGGCTGTCACGAAGAGCCGGAATCCATCTCGGATGCACGAATGATGTCACTTCGATATAGGGAAGGCCTGTTTTTGACAGCATATTGATCCACTCAATCTTATTTTCTGTATCCACCCACGCCGATTCATTCTGCAAGCCGTCACGCGGTCCTACTTCATTGATGCGGACATATTCCGGACAGTTCATGCTGCACCTCCCGTTTTATTGAAGTTCAATCAGGACCTCTCCTTCATCAGTGAAATCACCTTCTGATTTTTTCACTTCTTTCACCGTACCCGCTGTATCAGCGATAATCGGAATTTCCATTTTCATAGATTCCAAGATGGCCACTTCCTGTCCTTCTTCAATGACATCACCGGGCTTCACATGAATTTTCCACAGGTTTCCCGCCATCTGAATTTTTATGACGCTCATTTTGACGCCCCCTCGTTCATTGTTTGTAAAAAACCGGTTGTTGCCTCACCCTTTTCAAACACTTCTGAATGTGCAATTTTTGTAAGCAGCGGAATGTTGGTTTTAATCCCTTCTATATGATATTCGCCAAGGGCGGTTTTCAGTTGTTCAATGGCTTGTTTTCTCGTATTCGCCGTGACGATCATTTTGGCAATCATCGGATCGTAAAACGGAGAAATGACGCTTCCCTTTTCGACGGCGCATTCGTGTCGCACTGACGGGTGTCTTAAAACGGAAAAAGACGAGATGGTACCGGGTGACGGGTAAAAGGTGACCGGATCTTCCGCATAGATCCGCACTTCTATCGCATGACCGCGGTGGTTGATATCTTTCTGCGAGAAAGTCAGCGCCTGCCCGGCGGCAATTTTCAGCTGTTCTTCCACAAGATCCAGTCCTGTAATTTCTTCTGTCACCGGATGCTCCACTTGCAGTCTTGTGTTCATCTCTAAAAAATAGATATGTTTCTTTTGGTCGACGAGAAATTCTATTGTGCCTGCATTTTGGTAGCCGATCGATTCAGCGGCTTTAACGGCGGTTTCACCGAGTCTTTGTCTTAATTCATCGTCAACAAACGGCGACGGCGCTTCTTCTATCACTTTTTGGTGGCGCCTTTGTACTGAACAGTCACGTTCAAACAGATGAACGGTGTTGCCGAAAGAATCTGCGAGAATCTGAATTTCAATATGACGGGCATTTTCAATGACCTTTTCCATATACATTGCGCCGTCTCCAAAAAAGGACGCGGCCCGCTTTTGATTGCCTTCGAACGCTTTGGCCAGCTCTTCTTCTGAATGTACGATCTGCATGCCGATTCCGCCTCCCCCTGCAGACGCTTTCAGCATGACCGGAAAGCCGATGGCACGGGCTTCGGCTAAGGCGGAGTGAACATCGGGCAATGGCTCTGAAACACCGGGAACGATCGGGACCTTTGCTTTTTGCATCGTTTTTCGGGCTTCTATCTTGCTGCCCATCTTGGCGATGATATCACCGGGCGGGCCGATAAATGTGATTTGTTCCTTCCGGCAGCGTTCGGCGAACAGGCTGTTTTCTGACAGCAGCCCGTAGCCCGGATGAATGGCGTCCGCTCCGGCGGATTTGGCGGCTTCTATGATTCTGTCGATATGTAAATAGCTTTCATTTACTCTCGATTTACCGATCGGATAGGCCTCATCAGCCGCTTTTACATGCAGCGCGTCCCTGTCGGCTTCTGAATACACAGCTGCCGAGGGGATGCCGAGACGTTTGCAGGTGCGGATAATTCTTAAGGCGATTTCTCCTCTGTTGGCAATCAGGACTTTTTTAAACAAATGTGAAGCACTCCTTTTTCATTAAGTTAACTTGAGCTCTTCAATCGTTTTTTCCCGCAGCTTGAATTTCTGAATTTTTCCTGAGGCTGTCATTGGATATTCATCTGTAAACAAAACATACCTGGGGACTTTATAGCGAGCGATATGTTCTTTGCAAAAGGTTCTGATGTCTTCTGCGGAAGCGGTTTGTCCGTCTTTGAGCCTGACCCACGCCGCGGCCTCTTCTCCGTATTTCGGATCAGGCACGCCGACGACCTGAACGTCTGCCACTGCGGGATGCCGATATAACATTTCCTCAATCTCGCGCGGATAGATATTTTCGCCGCCCCTGATCAGCATGTCTTTCAGACGGCCCGTGATTTTGCAGTACCCGTCCTCGTCCATGACAGCCAAATCACCGGTATGCAGCCAGCCGTCCTTGTCTATCGCTTCTTCGGTCGCTTCTTGATTTTTATAGTAACCTTTCATGACATGATATCCGCGGGTGCAGAGCTCTCCTTGTTCGCCCCGGGCGGCTTCTTGGGATGTTCCGGGCCGAACGATTCTGACTTCGATATGGGGAAGCGCGCGCCCCGCTGTTTCCACTCTTCTTTCAAATGAATCATCCGTTCTTGTCTGCGTAATGACAGGTGATGCTTCGGTCTGTCCGTAGGCAATGGTAATGCCGGTCATCCCCATTTTGCCGATCACTTCTCTCATGACTTCCGCCGGGCATGGCGAGCCTGCCATAATCCCGGTTCGGACGTGGGAAAGATCATATTCAGAAAAACGGCTGTCATTTAGGAGGGCGATAAACATCGTCGGTACACCGTGCAGAGCCGTGCAGGCTTCTTGTTCCACCGTTTTCAGAACGGCCGGCGGAGAAAACTGTTCGATCGGAATCATCGCCGCACCCGCGGAAACACACGCCAGCACGCCGAGCACACACCCGAAGCAGTGGAAAAACGGCACGGGAATACATAAACGGTCACTTGAAGTAAGCTTCATGCATTCTGCGATATTGGCCGCATTATTTACGATATTAAAATGTGAGAGCATGACGCCTTTCGGAAATCCGGTCGTACCTGATGTATATTGCATATGAATGCAATCATCCTTTTTCAGGCTGTCCATCCTTCCGTCAAGCGCTGCATCCGTTACAGCTTCGCCTTCCTTCAGCAAAGAATCCCAGCGGTGCATCCCGGGCGGGCTTTTATCACCGATATATAACACCGTCCGTAAAAAGGGGTAACGTTTCGAACGCAGCCTGCCGTACTCACAAGTTTTCAGCTCCGGAATCAGCTTATTCACCATCTCAACATAAGATGTCTGCCGGTAGGAATCCATGATTATCAGGGCCGAGACGTCTGAATGCGCCAGCAGGTAATCGAGTTCTGCGATTTGAAAATTTGTATTAATGGTGACCAGAACAGCGCCGATTTTCGCCGTTGCAAATTGCGCCGCGAGCCATTCCGGTATGTTGGATGCCCATATGGCCACATGATCTCCTTTTTTAACTCCCAGCTTCATCAGCCCTTTTGCGGTTTGCCGGCATAACCGGTCAAACTCGGCATACGTATAACGAAGGCCGCGCTCAGGGTAAACAACCGCTTCGTGATCCGGAAAAAGCTCCGCGGTCCGCTCAAGCAGCTTTCCGACTGTTAAATGGATAAGTTCAGCCATATGACCTGCCCCCTTCCATCCCTGTCTTAGTAAACGTTTTCATTTCACTTCAAAAGCTGTCTTGCGATGACCATTCTTTGAATTTCTGACGTTCCTTCGCCAATCTCCATCAGCTTTGCGTCACGAAGCATACGTTCGACACCGCATTCCTTCATATAACCGGAACCGCCATGAATTTGGATGGCCTGAAGGCATGTTCTGACGGCCATTTCTGAAGCATAAAGCTTGGCGAATGCCGCTTCTTTCGTAAATGGCAGGTTTTGATCCTTCAGCCATGCCGCTTTAAGCACCATTTGTCTGGCAAGGTCAATTTCCATCGCCATATCGGCCAGCTTAAATTGAATGGCTTGAAATGACGATATCGGACTGCCGAACTGCTTGCGTTCCTTCGCATATGACAGCGACGCCTCCAGTGCGCCTTGAGCGATACCGACAGCCAGTGCCGCAATCGAGATCCGCCCGCCGTCTAATGTATATAAAAATTGTTTAAAACCTTTTTCAGGATCACCGAGCAGGTTATCGGCAGGCACCCTGACATCCTCCAGCACAAGCTCGGCCGTATCCGAGCCTCTCACACCCATCTTGTCGTACGGATTTGTGATCGTAAATCCCGGTGTGTCTGTCGGGACGATGAGAGCTGAAATGATCGGTTTTCCGGCGGAGTTCTTTCCCGTAACGGCGGTGACAATGACCGTGCGGGCGTAATTTGCGTTTGTGATCCAGCATTTTTCTCCGTTTATCACATAGTCATCGTCCTTTTTCTCGGCTTTTGTCTGGGTACCGCCGGCATCTGAACCGGCATTCGGCTCTGTCAGCCCGAATGATCCGAGCGCTTTTCCCGAAGCAAGCGGAATAAGATGTTCTTGCTTTTGCTGTTCAGTACCGAAATAGTATAATGGGCTTGCGCCGAGTGACACGGCTGCCGCGTAGCTCAGCCCCGTGCTGCCGCAGGCTTTTCCGATTTCTTCGACCGCTGCTGCATATGAAATGGTGTCACCGCCCGCCCCGCCGTATTCTTCCGGAAACGGAATTCCGAGCAGCCCGAGTTCGCCTATTTTTTTAAATGTGTCTATCGGGAAGACGGCTGATTGATCAACCTCATGGGCTTTCGGGGCAATTTCATTTTTGGCGAAATCTCTGACCATTTCGCGCACCATCTGCTGTTCTTTTGTCAGTTGAAAATTCATTAACCTTCCTCCTTCTGCTGCTTTCTACATTTTATTAATGGGGGTCTTTATTCATTCCATCCAAATAAAGTCTGAACATTCGGACTCATCCGCCGCAAAAAAAACTGACAGTGCCGCAACTGTCAGTTTTATTAATAATGGCTATTTAATCGTCCGTTTTGCGGAGGGACGGCTCTCATGGTGAAGCCTGTCAACAGAAGTAACGATATAGGTGCATGCTTCTTCCGACCGAATATCAGTATCTGAAAATGTCTGCGTCCGTGACGATGTTTTTCTGACTGTATCCACTAAATAAGGCTGCTTTCCCTTTTCTGCGCGGTAAATGGCGTAATAAGCCGTTTTTTTACCGTTGGATTTCGCATCTTCGATATAGAGTGTATGGCCTGAAGCATTCTTCTCCGCCCGTTTGACAGCCGGTTTTTTTAAAGCGGAATGTCCGAGCCAAGGCATCTCGGGAATTAATGCGGGCCGGCTGTACATGTCATTGATCAAACGGTTTTTCACATCGAGCGGATTACGGTTTAAATCCTTTAAACTGAAATGCATGCTGCCTTTTATCCATGCTGATCCTCTGTTTAGCGTAATCTGTCTTCCGTATTCTCCCGGGTCGGCCCAGGCCGGATCAGTATTGTTGTTGATTTTATAAGCTGCCTGCCCGATATATAAATGCACCGGCCGATTGTTCACTTCTTTTCCCCACCAATCCGCTAAGACGTCATATGCCGCCGCTTTAAATCCGATACTCCAGTAAATTTGCGGTGCGATGTAATCAATGTATCCTTTTTGGATCCATTCTCTTGTATCAGCATATAAGTCATCGTAGTTCCGCACCCCGGCGGCCGTTTCGGAGCCTGTCGGATCATCTGCGGCATTTCTCCATACGCCGAACGGGCTGATTCCGAATTTGACATAAGGTTTTTCTCGTTTGATGGTTTGGTTGATTTCTTTTACAAGCCGGTTGACGTTATCCCTGCGCCAGTCATCAACTGATGCAAAGTGAGCTTTTCCGTACCGTTCGTATTCCGCCTGATCGGGGAATTCCTGTCCGGCAATTTTATAAGGATAAAAATAATCATCCATATGAACCGCATCAATGTCATAACGGCTGACCACTTCTTTGATTCCATCCGTTATAAATTGTCTTACTTCCGGAATGCCCGGATTATAGTACAGCTGTTTTCCGTATGCAGCGACCCAGTCCGGATGGGAACGCGCGGGATGATCATCTGAAAGCGCATTCAAATTTGTGTGATTCATCGTGATCCGGTAAGGATTGAACCAAGCGTGAAATTCAAGATTCCGTTTATGTGTCTCTTCAACTAAAAAAGCAAGCGGATCGTAGCCGGGATTTTTGCCTTGGGTTCCTGTCAGATACTCTGACCAAGGCCCGTAATCTGATGGATAAAAAGCATCAGCCGCAGGCTTAATTTGGACGATAACGGCGTTCATTCCCATCTCTTGAACGTCATCCAGCAGCTTGCTGTATTCTCTTTTTTGCTCTTCCGGTGACAGCCCTTTTTTAGAGGGCCAGTCGATATTGGTGACAGACGCGATCCATACGGCTCGCATTTCTCTCTCCGGCTGAGTGCCGCTTGCTTGTGCGGATGCTGAGAACGTAAAGATGCCGGCTGTCAGTACAACGGCCAAAAACCATATCATGCTAAAACGGCAGCTTTTCATGTTTTTCCCCCTCTCTGCTTTACGGTATTCCGAAGCATTCCGGGCGGTGAATCAGAAAGCCTGCTTTGCTCCTCTCAGCCTAAAAGGGAAAGAAAAAAGTCCTAAAGCGAATCAAAACGCTTCAGGACTTTTTATGTTTTATGGCGGCGAGCACGTCAATGACCTTCGTTCCGACGCCGACGCATGTTTCAAGAATGGCCTGCGCTCCGGCAATGGACAAAATGAAAATAACCGGATGTGCATAGCGAGGCCAGACCAAATAGCAGATGCCGATCAATATGGCGCACCAGACGCCCGCACACCAATAACATTGCAGCATATAACCGAATGCGGAGGAAGGGACTTTTTTTTGGACGGCGCGCCCGTTTTGATCGACGGTTTTTTCTTGCTTTATAAAGGGTTTTCTTATGAATTCCGTAATCTTATCAAATACGATCAAATGGGTCAGCCGGTAGCTGGCAAGAATAATCATTACATACGTAAGCCAAGATAGGTTCGTCATCTCAAAGCCTCCAAAAAAAACTGAGTGTGATTCCCCTATCTTGCCCTTTGTCTTCTTCAGTCATTCTGCCGGATGTTACAGATTCCGCGCCAAGCGTCTTCCGCTGTTTGCGATGATGTCCAGTATGACCTCGGCATTTTTGTGTGCAAACTCGGGCTCAAACATATCTTTATGGGCTCCCTCGCCCTGATATTCCTGGTAGAGTCCCGTTGTGGCGCCTTCCCATTTCTTCGGCTCAGACTCAGCATTGTGCTCTTCCTTTAAGCCGGCCTCGATAAAATGGAGGTTTGCCGCAATTTGGCCGTCATTTATCAGTTCCGCCCAGTACGTTTGATAGCGCTCTGTTTTTCTGATGACCGCTTCCCTGACGGCTTCCGGGACATTTTCGGCTGTTGCGTTTGTTGGCTGCTGCGGCAGTGCGTCAAGCTTTCTGTACGCGTCTGCGATAATGACGTCGCTGATTTCTAAGCCGCGCTTTTCCATCGCTTTTGCAGCCTCGAATGCCGTATTGCCGCCCGCTGAATATCCGAAGAGGACATAAGGGCCTTCCGGCTGGATTTCCAGCATTTTATCAATGTATTGTTCCATTCTGCTGTCTTCTTCAATAAAGTTAAAACCGTACACAGCAGCCCGTCCATTTAATGCCGCCGCCAGATCTTTAAAGAAAATGCCGAAACCTGAGATAGGCGGAAAACAGAAAAGATTGCGGCCTTTCGGCTGATTCAGTCTGCTGATATGCTGTTCGGCAGCTTCTGACAGTGTGTTTGAATACAGCTTTTCAGCCAATTGTTCAATTGTCGGATATTCAAATATCATTTCAATCGGCACATCCATCTGCTGCCTGGTATTCAGCTGATGAATCACTTGCAATGCTTTCAAAGAATGGCCGCCCAGCTCAAAGAAGTCATCCTGTATGCCCAGCTCCCCGCAGCCGAGGATCGGCGTCCAAATGTCGATCAGCTCACGCTCTACCCAGTTTCGTGGCGGAACGGCTTTTGATGAAGCTTTTTTCCGTTCCGGCGCAGGCAGCCTGCGGCGGTCCACTTTGCCGTTTACGGTAAGCGGCATACGGTCAAGCTTCATCACATACTGTGGAATCATATAGTCGGGAAGCGACCTGGCCAATAGGGATCGAATGGCTCTTTCTTCAGCATGTGCGCCTGTATAATACGCACAAAGGGTTGCTTCTTGTCCTTCGTCTGACACGATGACTGCCGCTTCCCTGATTCCATCAATTTCAGTCAGCCGCGCTTCGATTTCGGCCGGCTCGATACGCTTCCCGCGAATCTTGAATTGACGGTCGATACGGCTGATGTATCCGATGCTTCCATCAGGCAGCCAGTGTGCCAAATCCCCTGTTCTGTAGATCTTTTCTTCAGGATGAACCGGGTGGCTGACAAATGCTTCACTTGTTAAGTCAGGCCTGTTTAAATAGCCTTTGGCAACCCCGTCCCCGCCGACACAAAGCTCACCGGGCACGCCGATCGGCGCAAGTCCGCCATTTTTATCAATGATATACGCGGTTGAATTGCTGATCGGTTTTCCGATTGGGATCGGCTGAGAAAAATCGTGCCTGATTTCGTAAAAGGTAGAAAATGTTGTATTTTCCGTCGGTCCGTATATGTTATAAAGGCTGAGATTCGGACAGCGGTGTCTGACCTTATTGATGAGCGCCGGGGACAATGCTTCTCCGCCGACATATAAGGTGTGCAATCCGGAAAACATCTTCGGATCCGCCTGGGCAAACTGGTTAAAAAGCGCCGTCGTCAAAAACAGAATCGTAATACGGTTGGAAGAAAGATAATTGCCGAACCTCTCAGGGGCAAGCATTGTCGTACGGTCAACCACATGGAGGCACGCTCCGTTCAATAGCGCTCCGAAGATTTCAAACGTCACTGCGTCAAAACCGATGGATCCTGTCAGAATGAGACGGTCCGTCGTGCCGGCTGACGTGTAATTACTGTTTGACACGAGCGATACGACGTTGCGGTTGGAAATCATCACGCCCTTCGGTTTTCCTGTTGAACCGGATGTATACATAATATAGGCAAGGTCACCAGGTGACGTAACGGTATTCAGTTTACCCGCCTCAGCTGTTTGTTTTTCAGCTGCAGCCGGGATAGAGATGATGTGAGAAAAGTCAATGTCAGTCTCAATCCCTTTTTGTACCGTTAACAGCTGTGCTCCGCTCTCAGTGAGCATTTCGGCGATCCTGTCGGATGGCAGTTCTGCATCGAGCGGAAGGTACGTCCCTCCCGCTTTCAATACAGCGAGAACAGCGATGATAAATTCCGGTGAGCGTTCGGCAAGAATCCCGGCAATTCCTTTTGGCGCCAAACCGTTTTCCAGCAGGATGCGGGCGAACGCAGTTGACCGTTCATCGAGCTCCCGGTACGTCATCGTCAGCCCGCCGGCGTGAAGCGCCTGATGGTCCGGGGTTTTCTTCACCTGTCGGCTGAACAGGCTGATGATGCTTTCGTCTCTTTCATACGTTGTTTTCGTGTCATTAAATTCGCCGATTATTCTTGATTTTTCCTTTTGTCCGAGCATCGGAAGCCGATCAGCGGGAACATCGGGATTGAAGGCGGCGCCGCGCAGCGCTTCTTCCAAGTGTCCTTTTACGCTCTCTATCCATACTTCGTCATAAACGTTCGCATTGTAGCTGAATTTGATGATCAGCTCATCGCCGGGCGCTATGATGAGGTTAAAATCGTAGCCCGATTGTTCCGAAACATTGACATTCCCGATCCGGAACGGTGCATCCGATTCCTTTTCCGCGTCTCTCATCTGCTGCTGAATCGGATAATTTTCAAACACGATGATATGGTCGATTAAATCCTGTTTCAGCTCAGTCTGAGATTGGATGTCAGCAAGCGGATGATAACTGAACGCCTCTGAATCAAGCATTTCTTTCTGGCAGCGGCCCAGCAGTTCTCTAAAGCTTTCGTCACCCGTTTTAATGCGTACCGGCACAGTATTGATAAACAGCCCGATCATGCTTTCCACGCCGTCAATGACGGAAGGCCGCCCTGATACGACGGCGCCGAATACGGCATCGTCCGTCCGGTTGTAGCGCTGCAGCATCAGGCCCCATACAGTCTGCATAAGAACCGCGAGCGTAGCGCCCTCTTCTTTGGCGATGGTTTTCAGCCTGTCTGTCAGATTTTGATCTAAAGAAAACAGGAGCTCTTTCTTACGGTAGCCTTTTTCCTGGGGACGGGCCGATATTTTCGGGAGTCCTGAGGGTGTCTCGCAGCCTGCTAAATATCCTTTCCAATACTCAGAAGCCGCGTCTTTGTCCTGATCAGTCAGCCATGTAATATACGTGCTGTAAGGCTTTGCGGGCGCCAATGTGACGGGTGAGCCTGATTCAATCGCCCGGTACATATGCATGAATTCCTGAAGGACGATGCCGAGGCACCAGCCGTCCATAAGGATGTGATGGTGGCTCCAGACGCATACATATTTTTCCTCAGCCGTTTTAAACAAAGACACACGCATCAGCATATCCTTTTGCAAGTCAAAGCCTTTTAAGCGGTCACGTTCCTTAAATCGCTGTAAGTAGGCGCTCTGTTCCGCTTCATCCAAATGTGTAAGATCTTCGCGGTGCAGCCGGAATTCCCGCTCACGCAGCACGACTTGGCGGGGGCCGTTCAGCTGAGCGACATGAGGTAAAAAAACCGTTCTGAAAATATCGTGACGGCTGATGACAGACTGTACGCTTTGCTCAAACAATTCCGGACGAAGCCGGCCTTTTATGGTGAAGACGGATTGCTCGATATATGCAGCCCCCTCCTTTTGCAGAAAGGAATGAAAAAGCATTCCTTCCTGCATTCGGCTGAGGGGATAAATATTTTGGATATTTTTTGTTTTGTCCATGTGTTCCTCCCGCTCGGTTTAGTGGAAGCTGAGTAAGTCGGCAATATCCTGCAAGGCTTCCTCAGTCAGCTCCCGATCATCAAAGTCACTGACAGTCTTCTCCGTATCGGTTTTGCTGAGGCAGTGTTCCGACAGTTTCAGGAGATAATACCGGCAGCTTTCGGACAGCCGTTCGATCGTATCTTGCCGGAAGCGCTCCGTTTCATAGGAAATGCTGACGGTCATCCGGCCTTTTGCCGCAATCGCGCTGATTTCAAGTGACTGCTCCCGTTTCCATGTATCTGTGACATCATCTCCGCCTCCCAAAGGAGAAAACTGAAACGCGTCAGGCTGTTCCGTTTCTGCCGGACTCCCGCCGGGCGCATCGAATTGTCCGAGATAATTAAAGCTGATCTCCGGTGCTTTCCCGAAAGTCATCCCGGCAAGCTTCGGCGGTGTTAAATATTTGAGGACGCCGTATCCGTTCCCTTTATCCGGAATGCGCCGCAATGTGTCTTTAACGGTTTTCAATGTGCGAATTTCATATTCTTCAAGAGGTTCATAAACTCCGCTCCGGACAAGCACCGGGTAAATGGAAGTGAACCACCCCACTGTCCTGCTGATGTCCGCACCTGCCTGCTCCGATTGGCGTCCGTGTCCTTCAAGGGCGATTTTCAAAGCGTGCCGCGGCGACCACTTTTGAAGGGCAAGCACGGCGGAAGCCAACAGCACATCTTGCGTATCCGTATTGTAGGCGCTGTGCACATCTTTCAACAGGGCGTCCGTTTCACTTTCTGTCAGAGTGAAGGATACCGTGTTCCGTTTTTTTGCAGGAGTTTGAGATAGATCTGCTTGCTCGTAAGGAAGACTTTCTGTTTCATAGTGTTCAATCTCCCGCCAATACTCCGCCTGCTGAAGAAGCTGTTTGCTTTCGGCATAATCGGCCAGCTGCTCCGTATATGTTTTGAATGACATGGTTTTCGGAGGGAGTTTGATTTCCTGTCCAGAGGCGGCCTGCTCATAAGCAGAAGCCAAGTCCTCCAATAAAATCCGCCATGATATCCCGTCGACAGCGAGATGATGGACCGTCAGAAACAAGTAATCTTCTGCTTCAGAGCGGAACAGCCCCGCCTGTACCAGCGGCCCGTTCTCCAAATCCATGTTTCTCTGAAGCTCTGCGACGCGGCGTTTTATAAAACGTTCCTTCTCATGCTCATCGCCTTCCGTTTCTAATATGGTCAGGTTGTAAAGCTGCTCATCTGCGAGGTCAGCCGGTCTGTTGAAGAGGAGAAGACCTTTCTCTTCGTCTTTTTTGCAGACAAGGCGCAAGGCATCATGATGAACGGTAATGGCTTTTAACGTTTTCCTGAGAGCCTCTTCATCTATTGAATTTGTTCTTGTCAGCATGACGGACTGGTTAAAATGATTTGCTTCCTTCATGTCTTGTGTGAAGAACCATTTGTGAACCGGCGACCACTTCACTTCTCCTTCTGCAGGAGCTTGGCTGACCGGCTGCCGCTCTGTACGGACATAAGGAGCCAGCTCTCTAATTGTCGGCCGGCTGAAAATATCTTTTACGGCGATCTGTTTTCCTGCCTGATGTAATCGGGCTGATACTTGCAGGGCTTTGATGGAATCGCCGCCCAGTTCAAAAAATGATTGATCCGCGGCAATGTTTTCAGTTCCGAGCACTTCGCTCCAAATCGCGGAAAGCTCTTTTTCCATGTCGCTTTCAGGCTCCGTAAATGCCCGTCCGGTGTGCGCTTTTTTCCGCGGCTCAGGAAGCGCGCGGCGGTCAAGCTTCCCGTTCGGTGTGACAGGCAGGGCTTCAAGTGTTTCAAAGAACGCCGGCACCATATAAGCGGGCATTTCATTTCTGAGCGCCTGCTGCACGGTTTCACTTTCTGTTCCTTCTTCTGTCACGATATAAGCGCATAGTTCCGTTTGGCCTGCTGATGCGGTATGAGCGGTGACGGCTGCTTCTTTGACACCTTTTATGCCTGTTAAGACCGATTCAATTTCTTTCAGTTCCACCCGGTAGCCTCTGATTTTGACTTGCTCGTCCATTCGGCCGATATATTGCAGCGTGCCGTCCGGCAGCCATTTTGCCAGATCGCCTGTGCGGTACATGCGCCGGTTCTTCTGGAACGGGTCTTGGACAAAGGCTTGGGCCGTTTGCTTAGGAAGATTGCGGTACCCTCTTGCAAGGCCGGAACCCGAAATGCAAAGTTCTCCCGTTACACCGATCGGCTGCGGGTGATCCCCGTTTAAAATATAAACGTGTGAATGCTCAATCGGCCGGCCGATCGTAATGTTCTCACTTTGTTCTATATGTCTTGCCGCTGTAGTGGCGACGCTGTTTTCCGTCGGGCCGTACTCATTGGCAAGCTCCGTGTGAGGACAAACCGATAAACTGCGGCTGATAATGTTTTGGTCGACAGCTTCTCCAGCTAATGTGACAATTCTGAGAGACTCTGCATCCCCCGGCTCCAGTACGTCAAGCAGTGTACGGTACAGTACGGGAACAATGATCATATGAGTGATGCGGTAAGATGCAAGATAGTGTTTAATGGCAAGAATATCTCTTGCTTCATCTTCGGCTAAAACGGCCGCTTTCGCACCGGAAATCAGCGGTGTGAACATACTTGTTACAAAACCGTCAAATGAAAATGAAAAAAGCTGAAGAACCGTATCTTTCTCATTCAGATCATAAAATCCGCTTCGCCATTGAAGGGTTTGGCTGACGGAACGATGTTCGACCATAACCCCTTTCGGCCTGCCTGTCGTCCCGGACGTGTAAATGATGTAAGCCAAATCTTCCGGTGCTGATAATGGCTGAACCGGTGATGCGTCTTGTTCTTGGATATCCTCCAGTGCGAGCACTTCACCTTTAAAATGATCAGGCACTTGATCTATTGCGCCGTGTACGGTAAGGAGAAGCGCTGTGCCGCTGTCTGAAATGATATATTGCTTGCGTTCCTCCGGGTATTCAGGATCTATCGGTACGTAGGCGCCCCCGGCTTTCCAAACCCCGAAGACTGCGGCGACTTGTTCCGGTGATCTCGGTATCACAATGCCGACGGCGGCATCCGGTCCGATCTGCCGTTTTTGCAGAGCTCTGGCGATTTTATTCGACCATTCATCTAATTCTTTATATGTGACCAACGTTTCCCCGCTGATAAGGGCTGCCGCATCCGGTGTTTTTCGCGCCTGAGTGATGAACAGTTCATGAACTGTTTTTTCAGGCAGCTGTTTATCCGTCATGCCGTTAAAGTCCGAAAGAATTCGGTCCCGTTCCGCAGCAGTCAGCATGCTGATCGCTTGTATAGAAGTTTCCGGTTCACGGACAATGTGTTCAAGCATCGTCATAAAGTGGGAAGCCCAGCGCTGCATCGTTTCTTTCCGGAATAAAGACGCCGCATATTCAAACAGAAAATGAATCTGTCCCCCGCCTTCAGAAGCCTGCAAAGTGACATCAAATTTGGAAACCGGACGGGACACGTCTGCAGGCTGAATATGCAAACCGTCCAACAGCAATTCCTCATGTTCCATATTCTGAACGACAAGCATGGCATCAAATAGCGGATTACGGCTTGTGTCCCGCTGCACGCCGATCCGCTCCACAAGCTCTTCAAACGGGTAGTCCTGATGCTCATACGCCTCAAGCGCCGCCTGGCGGACTTCCGCCAAATAATCGGTGAACCGTTTGTCCCCCTTCGGCTCCGTTCTGATGGCAAGCGTGTTGACGAACATCCCGAGAATCGGTTCAAGGTCTTTGTGCGGACGCCCGGCAATCGGCGAGCCGACGATGATGTCTTCCTGCCCGCTCAATCGCGCGAGTAACGTATTGTACGCGGCGAGAAGCACCATATACAAAGTGGAGCCGTGATCCCGGGCGATGCGGTGAAGGCCGGATGCCGTTTCAGCGTCAAGCGTGCACGATACGCTGCCGCCCGCAAAGCTTCTGACCGCCGGACGGGGCTTGTCAGCCGGAAGTTCAAGCACCGGAAGCTCTCCTTCAAGCCGCTTCAGCCAATAGGCTTCCTGCTTCTGGTATCCTTCCTTCTCCTGAAACGACCGCTGCCAGACGGCATAGTCTTTATATTGAAGGCGCATCGGCGCAAGCGAACGGCCTGCGTACAGCTCGCCGAATTCTTTAATCAAGGTGTTGACGGACACACCGTCAGAAATTATATGATGCATATCCGTTAATAAAAGATGGCGTTCATCCGATTCTTTCACGAGAGCCGCACGGAAGAGCGGCGCTTCTTCCAGACAAAACGGCCGGACGAATGCGTCAGCTGACTCGGCCTCATCGAGCTGAAACGGTACGCTGTCATGGATGCGCTGCACCGGTTCGCCGTCAGGCCCCGTTTCAAAGGACGTTCTGAGCGACTCATGCCGCTCAACAAGCTGCCGGAACGTCTCCTCCAGCCGGCTGCGGTCAAGCGGGCCCGTCAGTTCCAGCACAGCCGGCATATTGTAGCCGACACCGCCGTCTTCAAGCTGTTGGAGCACATACATCCGTTTCTGCGCTGAGGACACCGGGTAGGTGTCCTGTTTTTTCGCAGGCTGAATCGCTTCATACGGGCTCTCTTCCAAGTCCTGAATAACCGAAGCGAGCTCTTCCACCGTCGGCCGGGCGAAGATGTCCTGTAACGGCACCTGAACACCGAACTCTTTGGCGATGCGGGAGACGAGAGCCGTCGCTTTTAACGAATGGCCTCCCCGCTCAAAAAAGTGATCCCGGATGCCGACGGGGCCGTTTTTCAGCACCTCTTCCCAAAGGGCGCAAAGCTTCATTTCCGTGACGTTCCGCGGGGCGGTGTACGCCTGTCTGTCTGCCGCTCCGCCGGGAGCCGGCAGCGCGCGGCGGTCAAGCTTTCCGCTCGGCGTGACCGGCCATTCGCTCATCTCTATAAACTGAGCCGGCATCATGTAGGCCGGAAGACGTGTGGCAAGCTCCGCCCGCACGTCATCGCTTTTTCGTCCTTCAATATAGGCGTAAAGCGCGGTTTCGCCGTCTTCGGTCCGGGCAGTGACTGCCGCCTCACGAATGCCGTCGATGCGCCGGATCGCCGCTTCGATTTCCCCCGGTTCAATCCGGTAGCCGCGGACTTTCACCTGTCCGTCTGAACGACCGAGCCATTCGACAAGGCCGTCTTCTGTCCAGCGTACGATATCGCCCGTCTGATACATGCGTTCTCCCGGATAAAACGGATCATCGAGAAAACGCTCCTCCGTCAGCTCAGGCCGGTTCAGATAGCCGCGGGCCACGCCGGTCCCCGCGATGTACAGCTCTCCGATACAGCCCGGCGGCAGAAGCTGTTTCTTTTGATTTAAAATATACAGCCGCATGTTATGTCCGGAACTGCCGATCGGAACATTGTGAAATTCCTTTCCTTGCGGCAAATCGAAGTACGCCGCTTCTACCGTCGCTTCCGTCGGACCGTAGGAATTTGTCAATTCCGTTCCCGGCAGAAGGTCATAAAAACGGGAAACCAAGTGCGGGCCCAATTGTTCGCCCCCGGCAAAAACCCTTTTTAAGCAGGTCTTTTTGATCGGCTGTTTTCTGGAATTTATATATTCCAAGAAAGCATGAAGCATGGATGGCACAAAATGAGCTGCCGTGATGCGGTTTTTCTCCAATGCGTTCAGTATCATTTCAGGGTCCTTCTCGCCGCCTTGCGGAAGGAGAAAAACAGAAGCTCCCGCGATCGGCCACCAAAACAGCTCCCAAATCGAAGCATCGAAAGAGTATGATGTTTTATGCAAAATGGTGTCGGAATCCTTTATTCCATAACGCGTTTGCAGCGAGTATAAAAAGTTTACGGCTGACTGATGTTCAACCTGCACGCCTTTTGGGCGTCCCGTAGAACCGGATGTATAGATGATATAAGCCAATGAATCAGGCTTTACCGGAACATTGGGGTTGGCCGCAGCTTCCGGGTTTCCTGTTTGTCCGCTTTTCAGAGAGATCGTTTCTCCCTTAAAAAGATCTGGTGCGAAAAGTTCTGGTTCTGCCAGTAAGAATTTCACGCCGCTGTCTTTCAGTAAAAAGCGAATCCGCTCTTCCGGGTAATCCGGATCAATCGGCAGATATGCACCGCCTGCTTTTAAGACAGCGTAAATGCCGATCAGCATGTCAGGAGAACGCCGGCCCATAATGGCAGTTTTATCCTCCAGCCTTATCCCCCGTTTGATCAGCCGGTGCGCAAGCTCATTCGCTCTTTCGTTCAGTTCCTGATACGTAATCGAAATGTCATCAGTTAAAATCGCCGGACGGTCCGGCGTTTTTTCCGCCTGTTGTTCCAGCAGCTCATGAAGAGGCTGATGAAGCGGAAACGCTGTTTTCTGCAAGGGGCTGAAATTTTGAAGCAGAGACACTTCTTCTTTTTCTGACAAAACAGAAATATCGTCTAATTCCAAACCCGGATCAGCTGCGGCGTTTTCGGCAAGTGTCGTGAAAAATTCCGCCCATTTTTGAATCGTTTTTCTCTCAAACAAATCAGTGCTGTATTCAAACTGGCAGTACAATTCACCGGCGTTTTCGGAGATGTACAGCGATAAGTCAAATTTAGAAATCGGCAGGCTGACGTCTGCCGGCTGCAGTTCAAGTCCGGCTGCCCTAAGCTTCTGCTGTTCCATATTTTGCAGCGCAAATGTTGTGTCAAACAGCGGATTTCGGGACATGTCCCGCGGCACACCGAGCTTATCGACGAGCTCTTCTAACGGGTAATCCTGATGCTCGTAAGCCTCAAGCGCTGTTTGGCGAATTTCCTTTAAATATTCTTTGAACGTCATGCTTCCGTCGGGACGCGTCCTGAAAGCGAGCGTATTGACAAACATGCCCAGAACGGCGTCAAGGTCGGCATGAGGCCTTCCTGCAATCGGAGACCCGACAATCATATCTTCCTGTCCGCTTAAACGGGCTAACAGAACCGTGTACACACCGAGCAGCGTCATATAAAGTGTGCATTTGTTTTCTTTCGCCAGCTTTTTCAACTGTGCTGTATGTTTTTCGCTGATGACAAATGACACCCGGTCACCGGAAAAGCTCCGCACCGGGGGACGCGGCTTATCAGCCGGCAATTCAAGCACGGGAATCTCCCCGGCAAGCCGGTTCAGCCAGTACTCCTCTTGTTTCCGATATGCGGCGCCCGCCTTAAATGATTGCTGCCAGACGGCATAATCTTTGTATTGAATCCGTAACGGCGGCAGACTTCTCTCGGCATACAGCTCACTGAATTCACGTATCAAAAGATTGACGGATACGCCGTCTGAAATAATATGATGCATGTCAGCTAAAAGCAGATGCCGGTCTTTTTCTATTTGGACAAATCCCGCCCGGAAAAGAGGCGCTTTGCCGAGATCGAACGGCCGGATAAACGCTTCGGCTGATTGTTCTTTTGTAAATGCAAACGGCACTTCGTCATGAATCCTCTGCACAGGCCGGCCGTTTTTTTCTTCAAAGGACGTTCTGAGCGGTTCATGCCGCCGGATCAGCTCCTTGAACACGGCTTCCATCCTGTCTCGGTCAAACGGCCCCTTCACCTCTAAAACGGCTGGAATGTTATAACTGACACCGCCATTTTCAAGCTGGTGAAGGACATACATCCGTTTTTGAGCGGATGAGACAGGATAAGTTTCTTTTGCTTCTGTCTTTTCTATGGATGCGAACGGATTCTCTTCTGCTTCACCGATGATTTTGGCGAGTTCTTCTACAGTCGGATAGCTGAAGACATCACTCAGCGGGATTTGCACGCTGCACTCTTTAGCTATTTTTGCAACGAGTGCCGTCGCCTTTAATGAATGGCCGCCAAGCTCGAAAAAGTGATCGTGAACGCCGATCGGGCCGGTTTGAAGCACTTCTTCCCATATGCGGGTAAGCTTCAGCTCGGTCACATTCCGGGGAGCTGTATATTGACGGCCCGCTGCGTACGCTGAAGCTTCCGGAAGGGCCCGCTGATCGACTTTACCGTTCGCAGTGAGCGGAATCGCGTCAACGAAAGCCCATTTGACCGGAATCATATAATCAGGCAGCTCTTTGGCCAAATCACTTCGCAGCTGAGAAGGATCAGTCGCTTGTGAGACGCTGCAGTAGGCGCATAATTCATTTTCGCCCGACTCATTCGTTTGAATCAGCACGGCAGCTTCTTTCACGGCATGATGATTTGCCAGAACGGTTTCAATTTCCTTCGGTTCAATCCGGTACCCTCTGATCTTCACTTGATCATCTGTCCGGCCGATGTATTCAATTTGGCCGTCCGCACGCAGTCTTGCAAAATCTCCGGTCCGGTACATGACGGCGCCCTTTCTGAACGGATCCGGCAAAAATTTCTCTTCCGTCAGCGCCGGATTGTTCACATAGCCTCTTCCTGTATTCGCTCCGGAAATATACAATTCTCCCGCAATTCCGAGAGGCTGAAGCTGTCTGTTTTTGCTGAGAATATACATCTTGTTATGATGGATCGGTTTCCCGATCGGCGGATGTTCAGGTATGTCATCTCCCGCAGAAATCGTATACGTTGAAACCACATGGGTTTCTGACGGGCCGTAATGATTATGCAGCTGCATACCGTGTAAACGGAGCGTCTGCCTGAACAAACGTGAGATAGTCAGCTGCTCCCCGGCCGTAATGACATGCTTCACACAGCGGGGAAAAGACTGTGCATAACCTTCTTCATTGAAAAGCATCTTGATAAACGCAGTCGGGAAAAACACCACTTCCGTTTTGTGCTGATCGATAAACGAATACAGCTGAGAAACATCCCGTTTGATTGATTCGGGCACGATACAAAGGGTGCCGCCGCTCAAGAGTACTGAAAATAACTCCTGATAGCAGACGTCAAACGCCAAAGATGCGTACTGCAGCACATTTGTGCAAAAATCAATGCCTGTGTTCGTCAATTGGTCAGAAAGAAGGTTGGCCATATTTTTATGTTCGAGCAGCACGCCCTTCGGTTTCCCTGTCGTACCGGATGTATAAATCATATAAAGGAGGTCGTCCGCCGTATTAATGGATTGCACATTGCTTCCGTCCGCTTCCGTCCCGGCCTCTTCTATATATGTAACCTGCAGCGTTTGTTCCGCGGGGAGTGACTGATGCCGCTCTGTTACAACATGGATGCAGCCGCTGTTTTCAATAACATATCGGATACGCTCCTTTGGACTGCCCGGATCTATCGGAACAAAGGCGCCGCCCGCTTTTAAAATACCGAGAACGGCCGCCGCTAAAGAAGGAGAACGGCCGAGCATGACGCCTACCGGCTCCTCCCGCTTTAATCCGCGTTTTTGCAGCAGACGGGCCAGCTTATTAGCCGATTCATTCAGCTCTTTGTACGTCACTGACCCGCCTTCATACCGGATCGCGATTTGATCCGGCGTTTGCGCGGCCTGCCGTTCAAACATCGCATGAATCGTGTCATACTTAGGCTTTTCAGTTTCTTCAGAAATCGGAGCAAGCAGCTGCTCTTTTTCCTCAGGAGTGATGATTACAAGCTTATCCGGCGTGATATCAGGTTTGTCGAGAATCTGGGAAACGATATGTGTCAAATGACCTTTGATATTTTCGATAAATTGGCGGTCATACACGCTTGAATCGTATCTCATTTTCAAGTGAATCTCGTCACCCGGCGCCACCATCAGGTAAAAACTGTAATTGGTTTCGTCTTCCATGCTGAAATCATGGATGTGAAAAAGGTCTTTCGTGTCCCCCTTGCTGTTCAGTACATCAAGCTCTTGTTCAACCGGATAATTCTCAAAGACGAGAATATGGTCAATTAAGCCTTGTTTTACCTGTGAATTCGCCTGTATATCATAAAGCGGATGATAGCTGTATGCCTGTCCTTTCAAAGCGTCCTTTTGCACGTTTTTGATCAGCTTTTGAAACGGGATGTCCGCCCCGCTGATCCGGACAGGCACGGTATTAATGAACAGGCCGATCATTCGCTCGATGCCTTCGATTTCAGACGGCCTTCCGGAAATAACAGAACCAAAAACCGCATCTTCTGTCTGGTTATACGCCTGAAGCAAAATGCCCCAGAGCGTGTGGAAAATGGTGCTCAGCGTGACCTCTTCTTTCACGGCCAGATCTTTCAGCTTAGCCGTGTCCTCTTTTGAAAAGGAAAACGTCACTTCCTCTTGTCTGCTTTCGCCGGCTTTTTTCTGCTTCGGCAGAACAGTCTGCTGCTCAAAGCCTTCAAGGTATCGCTCCCAGTACGAAGCGGCTTTTTCTTTATCTTGCTCCATCAGCCACTTGATGTAGGTCCCGTACGGCACAGCAGGCTCAAGCGTTAACGGTGTCCGGCGAAGCCGCGAGGCATATATCTGGAAGAACTCTTTCAGCACGATCCCTAGACACCAGCCATCCATAATAATGTGATGAAAACTCCAAATGCACGTATATTCACATTCTCCGGTTTGAAGCAGCGTCACCCGCATCAGCATGTCTTTTTGCAGGTGAAATCCTTTCTTTCGGTCTCTTCGTTTGGCTTCTTCAATATGCTTGATTTGATCAGCCTTGTTTAAATTGGTGAGATTTTCCTCAATGATGCTGACGTTCCGCTCTTTTAATACGACCTGCTGCGGCACTGACACGTTCTGGCTGATAAAAATCGTTCTGAAAATATCATGTCTTTCGAAAAGGGCATGAACGCTCTCTTCAAACACGCGGGTGTCAACCTTCCCCGTTATTGAAAAGGAGGCCTGCTCGGCGTAAGCCTGTGATTCCTTTTGCAGGAGGGAATGAAAAAGCATTCCTTCCTGCATATAAGACAGCGGATAAATATCCTGAATTGCATTCTTTTTTGTCATGTTATAATCTCCCCGTCGCCTTTTTCTACAGTTCCTCGACAAAACTCGCTATGCTGTCCAAATCATCAGATGTTAACGTTTTGCTGCTAAAATCACTAACGGTTTTTTCTGCTTCCTCTTTGCCTGTGCAGTGCGCCATAATATCACGCAAATATTGCTGTAAAGTTTGCAGCAGCTGTTCCATCGTTTCTTTGCGGAAACAGCTCGGCGGATAGCTCAAACTGAAGTGCAGTTTATGTTGAGCGGCCATCGCGCTCATTTCCACCGCTTGTTCCCGCTGCCATGTCGGCGTGATGTCGTGCCCGCTCGCAAGACCGGATAAACTGAATGTGTGCAGATCTTCTGTATCATTGAATTGCCCTAAATAGTTAAAGCTGATTTCAGGCGCTTGTCTGAAGCGGATTGTTTTTTGTTCAGGCGGTGTCATGTATTTTAAAATGCCGTAGCCTATTCCTTTATCCGGTATTCTTCCGAGTGTGTCTTTGACCGTTTTTACAGCCGTTCCAAGCTCAGCGCCTGCTGTGTTCAAGTCAATGAGCACCGGGTACATGGAGGTAAACCAGCCTACGGTGCGGCTGATGTCGAGCTCCGGCATGATGTGCTCTCTCCCGTGCCCTTCCATCGCGATGCGCAGTCTGCCGTCCCCTGTCCAGTCCCGTAAAGCCAAAGCTGCGGCAGTCAGAAGAATATCTTGCGTATCGGTATGGTAGGCCCGGTTGACCTGCTGAAGCAAAACGGACGTTTCTTCTTCTGTAAGCGTAAAGCTTACCGTTTGCCGAATGCTGTCGGCTCCCGTCTGATGCTGCGGTTTTTCATAAGGAAGTCCGGCGGCTGTTTCTTCTTCAATAAAACGCCAATATTCTTCTTCACGCATCAGCTTGCTGCTTTTTGCGTATTCTGAAAGCCTTACGGCGTATTGCTTAAACGAATCGGTCTTTGGCGGAAGCTGGACCGGCTGACCTTTTACGGCATGAGTGTAAGCGGCAGATAAATCCTCCAGCAGAATACGCCATGACACTCCGTCAACCGCCAGGTGATGTACGGTGATGAATAAATAATCCCCTGACCGGGTTTTGAACCAGCCGGCTTTTAATAACGGCCCTTTTTCAATATCCATCCGCTGTTGGAGCGCAGCCACTTCATCTTCTATTTCTCTTTCCCAAGTATCTGTCTCAGACAGATCCCAAATGTCCAAGCTGTACAGTTCATCTTTTTGAATACCGTGATTGATTTGTCTGATACTTTCGTTTTCTGAACTGACAGTGATCCGGAGTGCATCATGATGAATGACAAGATGCTCCAAGGCTTGTTTGAGCGGCTGTTTATGCAATGCGTCAGAGCTGAACATCATGACGGACTGATTGAAATGATTTCTGTTTTCCATCCGCTGTGATAAAAACCAGTGCTGAACGGGTGTCCAAGGTATGTCTCCTTCCACCGGCCGCTGATCGATGACTCTTTCCGCTTTCCGGATAAGAGGCGCGAGTTCCTTAATGGACGGATGCCGGAATAAGTCACTTGCCGTCATTTTCCACCCGTAGCGTCCGAGCCGCGCGGCAACTTGCAGCGCTTTGATTGAATCGCCGCCCAACTCAAAAAATGAGTCCTCAATCCCGACTTGTTTTGTGCCGAGCACTTCCTGCCAGATCACGGAAAGCTGTTCTTCAAGCTCATTGCGGGGAGCTGTGTACGCGGTTTGAAGCGCGAGCTCCGGTTCGGGCAGATTTTTCCGATCCAATTTACCGTTCGGCGTAAGCGGCAGCTTCTCAAGTTCCATCATATAGGCCGGGACCATGTAATTCGGCAGTTGCTTAGAAAGTGATGAACGCACTTTTTCTGTATCCATGTCCGTCTGCAGACTCATATATGCGATCAGTTCTTTATTGCCGGACTGCCCGGTTCTGACTGACACGGCAGCTTCTTTCACGCCGTCCAGGCTCCTTAGTGCGGCTTCAATCTCTCCCAGCTCGACCCGATAACCGCGGATTTTCACTTGATCATCCATCCGTCCGGCATATTCAATCGTTCCGTCCGGCAGCCAGCGGGCTAAATCTCCGGTGCGGTACATCCGTTCTCCGGGAACAAAAGGATTAGGGACAAATTTTTCTTCCGTCAGCTCAGGGCGGCCGAAATATCCTCTTGCCACACCGTCTCCGCCTGTGCATAATTCGCCGATGACGCCGATCGGCTGCGGTGTTCCCCTGCTGTTTATGATATATGCAGTTGAATTTCCGACAGGGCGGCCGATCGGGATTGAATGATCGTATGATTGTTCAATCAAAAAGCAAGTCGAGAACGTCGTGTTTTCAGTCGGTCCGTATCCATTCCATATTGAAAGATGCGGCAGCGTTTTCCGAACCCGGTTTACATGACTTGGGGACAGTGCTTCCCCGCCGATAATCAATCGGGATAATCCGGAAAACACGTGTTCATTTTGTTCTGATAGATGATTGAACAAAGACGATGTCAGCCACAGTGTCGTAATGCCGTTTTGCTGTATAAATGTTTCCAGAACATCAGAGTCGAGATAGGTTTCCTGGTCACTTACATATAAAGAAGCGCCGTTTAAAAGCGGACCGAATATTTCAAATGTCGTTACATCAAATCCTAATGATGAAGTAAACAACAGTCTGTCTTTCGGCGTAAAATCAATATAATTGCTGTTTTTCACAAGACGGATCACGCTTCGCTGTTCAATCATGACTCCTTTTGGCGCACCTGTTGACCCGGATGTATAAATCATGTAGGCCAATGATTCAGGTCCGCCGAGCGGTTCGGGATTTTCCGAACTTAAGCCGGCCTTTGTTTGAATATCCTCTATGAATAAACGTTTTCCGGAAAGCAGCAGACCGTCAAGTTTATCAGATTGGAGAAGAATATCAGCTTTACAGTCTTTAAGCATCCATTCAGCCCGTTCCCGAGGCACATCGTCACCGATAGGCAAGTAGGCGCCTCCCGCTTTTAATATTCCGAGGATTCCGGAAGCAAGCTCTGTTGTGCGGCCGGTTAATAAGGCGACAACACTTTCCGGACCCACGCCATTTGATCGGAGAGCCGCCGCTATTCTGTTAGCCCGTTCGTTCAGCTCACGGTATGTCAAGATTTGTCCATCATATACAACTGCCCGGGCATCGGGGGTTTCTTCAGCCTGCCGCTCAAATAAACGGCTGATGGTTTCATGTCTTGGGTAATCGCTTTTCGTCTGATTAAACTGATAAATAACGCGATTTGTTTCAGCATCATCCAATACGTGAATGTCACCAAGCGGTATTGTTTGGTCTTCAATTACTTTTGTAAGAATACGAGTAAAGTAAGAAAGCCATTTTTCGATTGTCTGTTTTTGATAGATATCTGTATTGAATTCAAAATCAAAGCTGATGGAACCGTCAGACCCTTCCGCCGCGTAAAGCGTGGCATCAAACTTTGCGGTTTTATGACCTGTATCCGCGGCTTGAGTCAAATGCAGCTCATTTAAATTCAGGGATTCACGCTCCATATTTTGGAGCACAAACATCACGTCAAACAGCGGATTGCGGCTCATGTCCCGCTGAACGCCGAGCCGTTCCACAAGCTCTTCAAACGGATAGTCCTGATGCTCATACGCCTCAAGCGCCGCCTGGCGGACTTCCGCCAAATAATCGGTAAACCGTTTGTCTCCTTTCGGCTCCGTTCTGATGGCAAGCGTGTTGACGAACATGCCGAGAATCGGTTCAAGGTCTTTGTGCGGGCGCCCGGCAATCGGCGATCCGACGATGATGTCTTCCTGCCCGCTCAATCGCGCGAGTAACGTATTGTACGCGGCGAGAAGCACCATATACAAAGTGGAGCCGTGATCCCGGGCGATGCGGTGAAGGCCGGATGCCGTTTCAGCGTCAAGCGTGCACGATACGCTGCCGCCCGCAAAGCTTCTGACCGCCGGACGGGGCTTGTCAGCCGGAAGTTCAAGCACCGGAAGCTCTCCTTCAAGCCGCTTCAGCCAATAGGCTTCCTGCTTCTGGTACCCTTCTTTCTCCTGAAACGACCGCTGCCAGACGGCATAGTCTTTATATTGAAGGCGCATCGGCGCAAGCGAACGGCCTGCGTACAGCTCGCCAAATTCTTTAATCAAGGTGTTGACGGACACACCGTCAGAAATTATATGATGCATATCCGTTAATAAAAGATGGCGTTCATCCGATTCTTTCACGAGAGCCGCACGGAAGAGCGGCACTTCTTCCAGACAAAACGGCCGGACGAATGCGTCAGCTGACTCGGCCTCATCGAGCTGAAACGGCACGCTGTCATGGATGCGCTGCATCGGTTCGCCGTCAGGCCCCGTTTCAAAGGACGTTCTGAGCGACTCGTGCCGCTCCACAAGCTGCCGGAACGTCTCCTCCAGCCGGCTGCGGTCAAGCGGGCCCGTCAGTTCCAGCACAGCCGGCATATTGTAGCCGACACCGCCGTCTTCAAGCTGTTGGAGCACATACATCCGTTTCTGCGCCGAAGACACCGGGTAGGTGTCCTGTTTTTTCGCAGGCTGAATCGCTTCATACGAGCTTTCTTCCAAGTCCTGAATAACCGAAGCGAGCTCTTCCACCGTCGGCCGGGCGAAGATGTCCTGTAACGGCACCTGAACACCGAACTCTTTGGCGATGCGGGAGACGAGAGCCGTCGCTTTTAACGAATGGCCTCCCCGCTCAAAAAAGTGATCCCGGATACCGACGGGGCCGTTTTTCAGCACCTCTTCCCAAAGGGCGCAAAGCTTCATTTCCGTGACGTTCCGCGGGGCGGTGTACGCCTGTCTGTCTGCCGCTCCGCCGGGAGCCGGCAGCGCGCGGCGGTCAAGCTTTCCGCTCGGCGTGACCGGCCATTCGCTCATCTCTATAAACTGAGCCGGCATCATGTAGGCCGGAAGGCGTGTGGCAAGCTCTGCCCGCACGTCATCGCTTTTTCGTCCTTCGATATAGGCGTAAAGTGCGGTTTCGCCTTCTTCGGTCCGAGCGGTGACTGCCGCCTCACGAATGCCGTCGATGCGCCGGATCGCCGCTTCGATTTCTCCCGGTTCAATCCGGTAGCCGCGGACTTTCACCTGTCCGTCTGAACGACCGAGCCATTCGACAAGGCCGTCTTCTGTCCAGCGTGCGATATCGCCCGTCTGATACATGCGTTCTCCCGGATAAAACGGATCATCGACAAAGCGCTCCTCCGTCAGCTCAGGCCGGTTCAGATAGCCGCGGGCCACGCCGGTCCCCGCGATGTACAGCTCTCCTGCCACGCCCGCAGGCTGGATGGTTCCTCCGCTATCTAATACATACAGACGGGCACCCGGAACGGGTTTTCCGATCGGAAGCCGCGTTCGTCCGCTGTCCTGTTTTCGGTCACAGACGTAAAACGCCGCATCAACCGTCGCTTCCGTCGGTCCATAGCCGTGAATAAGCATGGTCTCCGGCAGAAGATCGGCAAACCGGGCAGCCGTAAGCGGGGAAAGAGCTTCCCCTCCGGCGAACACGCGTGTCAGTGTTCTGCCGAGGCGTGCTCTTGTTTCCTCAGGCTCCGTTTCTAGCGCGTCTAAAAAGCTGTTGACCATCGCCGGAATAAAATGCGCGGTCGTCACCTTTTCTGAGGCAAACGCTTCAATCATCCGCACAGGATCTTTCTCCCAGCCGGCAGGAAGCAGATACACGGAGGCGCCTGACATCGTCCACCAAAACAATTGCCAGATGGAGGCGTCGAATGAAAAGGATGATTTCAGCACGATAACATCCTCTTCCGTTAACGGAAACTGCCCTTGCATCCCTGATAAAAAGGCGGAGGCTTGACGGTGTTCAACAGCTACTCCCTTCGGTGTTCCCGTCGAACCGGACGTATAAATGATATAAGCGAGCGAATCAGCATCCGCTTCGTCAGAGACAGCCCCTGTCTCCGTCTCATTTGTCAGAGAAGAAAGAGACACTTCTAGCGTTTCACCGGAAAAACCGGAAACGGATAATCCCGGCTGTGCAAGCAGGAGACAAGCGCCGCTGTCCTCAAGCATATATCGCAGCCTGTCCTCAGGATAGTCCGGGTCAAGCGGCACGTAGGCGCCGCCCGCTTTTAACACGGCAAGCACTGAAACCACCATCTCCGGCGAGCGTTCAGCGAGTACGCCGACCATGCTTTCTTTGCGGACGCCTTTTTGTCGGAGCCGGACGGCAAGCCTGTCTGTGTACTGGTCAAGCTCGGCGTACGTCAGCATACCGTCCGGAAAACGGAGCGCCGGACGATGCGGCGAAAGCGCGGCGCGGCGGGTAAACAGCCCGTGAAGCGTCGGAGCAGGCGGTTCAACCGCTTCTGTATGGTTAAATGCATCCATCATACTTCTGGCTTCACACGCATCCAGCAATGCGATCTCGGAAGCGCCGATTTCAGGGTCGGAAATGACTGAGTTCACCATATGCCGTAAAAATGTTTCGATATTCTTCATAAAAACATCGTCGTATATACCGGTATCAAATTTTAAGCGGATATAAAGAGAATTGCCTGGAATCACCTTTATGCTGCATCCGTAGTTTGTGACTTCTTCCATCGTGAAATCCTCTACCGCAAAATCAAATGAACCGGCCTGACTCACATTTTCAATTTCACGCTGGGCCGGCACATTTTCAAACACGATAATATGGTCAAACAGCGCTTGCTTCAGAGGGCTTTGCGCCTGAATGTCATACAGCGGATAATAGCTGTACGCTTCTGCTTGCAGCGTCTCCTGCTGCAAATGCCTGACGAGCTCCAGAAAAGAAAATGAACCGCTTTTCACCCGTACGGGAATCGTATTGATAAACAGTCCCACCATTTTTTCCACGCCTGCGAGATTCGACGGCCGGCCGGAAACGACAGAACCGAAAACGGCATCATCACAGCGGCTGACACGCTGCAGCAAAATGCCCCACAGTGCCTGGAACACTGTATTCAGCGTTGCTCCCGCCCTTGCCGCAATGTTCTTCAGCTCATTTGTCTGTTCTTCAGAAATGGTGAAAACCGCCTGCTCAAGTTGGCCGTTTGGTTCCGCGGATTTTTTCGGAAGAGACGCCGTTTGCTCAAGATCGGCAAGTCTCGTTTTCCAAAAAATCTCGGCTTCTTTACGATCCTGCTTCATGAGCCATTTAATATACTTCCCATATGGCTGAACAGGCTCGAGAGACGGAAGCCGTCCGTCTCCGAGAGATTGATAGATCATCAGAAATTCCTTCATGACAATTCCGAAGCACCAGCCATCCATGACAATATGATGATGGCTCCATATACAAACATAGCGTTCAGGCGCTTTTTTCAAAATGGAGACTCTCATGAGAGGGTCTGATTGCAAATCAAAGCCTTTATCTTTATCTTCTTTTCTGAACCGGTCGGCATATTTGTCTTGCGCCTTCTCGTCCAAATGAGAAATATCATGAAACTGAACGCGGCTCGGCCTGTTTTTCAACACGACTTGTCGGGGCTTTGCCACATTCTTGTGAATAAATGTCGTACGGAAAATATCGTATCGTTCAAAAACAGTGTCTATACTTTTTTGGAACCGTTCCCGGTCAAGCTTTCCGCTGATCGTAAACACCGCTTGTTCGAAGTAGGCTCTTGAGTCATGATCCAACAGAGAATGAAAAAGCATGCCCTCCTGCATAAAAGACAAAGGATATATATCTTGTATTTCCGGTTGCTGCCCCATTGCGCCACTCCTTTTCTATAGTTTGTTGACGGCTCCCATAATGTCACTCAGATCTTCTAGCGTTAACTCCTCGTCACTGAAATCAGCGGCGCTCCATTCACGCTCCTCTTTGCCTGTGCAATGCGTGATGATCTGCTTGAGAAAGGTATGAAAATATCCCGTCAAAACTTCAATCGTTTCTTTTTGATACTGAAAACGGTTGTACACGACATGCATGCTGAGACATTCCGACGATACGGAGCCGCTGATATCAAGTGTGTACGGACGTTCCCAGTCTGGGCTGACTTCATTTCCCGCTTTTACGGGAGAAACACCGAAGCCGCTGGAACGGATTTCCCGGTCAAACTGTCCCAGATAGTTAAAACTGATTTCAGGAGAATCAGATTCAGTTTCTCCCCAGAGTTTGCTTATATATTTCAGCACCCCGTATCCCGCTCCTTTATGCGGTATGCGGCGCATCATGTCTTTTGTCCGCTTAATGTGATAGCCGAGACGCTCGCCGTCATCAGGCTGATCTTGAAAACTTGCGTCAACCAATACCGGATAAATTGACGTAAACCAGCCGATGGTTCTGCTGATATCAAGATGCTCCAGGTGCTCTTCCCTTCCGTGGCCTTCCATGCTGATTTTGAATGTCTCGTTTCCGGTCCATCTGTTCAGCGCTAGGCTTAACGCGGCAAGCAATAATTCGCCCGTCTCTGTTGTGTATGCTCTGTTCGCTTCCGTTAACAGCTGCTCGGTCTCCTGTTTTGTCAATGTAACGGTCATCACATCTGTATCTTTCAGAAGATTGGAAGAGATGCGGGCATCTTTCGGAAGCGGTTTGACCGCCGCTTTTTCTCTTTCGGACCAGTAGTCTGCTTCCTGTAACAGCCGGCGGCTTTTTGCATAATCAGAGATTTGCTTTGCATAAGTCTGATAGGAATCGGTTTTCGCCGGAAGCGCGGCTTCTTTTCCTTCGAGCACCTGCCTGTAGCACGCGGTGAGATCTTCAAATAAAATCCGCCATGACACTCCGTCAATGACAAGGTGATGAATGGAAAGCAGCAGATGATCGCCATCAGCGGCATGAAATAAACCGACAGCTACGAGCGGACCCGTCTCCAGCCGAATGGAAGTTTGAATACGGGCGGCCGCCTGTTCAATTGCGGCGTGTTCCTCTTGTAATGACCCTTTCCCTCTCACGTCATGCGTTTCAAACGTAAAGAGTTCTTCTTCAGAAAGGTTATCCGCTCTGTTATATTGAATCACTGATCCGTTTTGTGTGCCGCATACC
Organism: Bacillus sp. R45; assembly: GCF_021729365.1. NCBI lineage: Bacteria > Bacillati > Bacillota > Bacilli > Caryophanales > Bacillaceae > Bacillus > Bacillus sp. R45. The sequence goes on from NZ_CP091421.1 coordinate 1,925,860, forward strand.
ATCCGTAATGCGTCATGATGAACCGCGAGCTGTGCCAGCGCTTTTCTCATAGCAGATTCATTGATTCTGTCCGCACTGCTGAGCATAACGGACTGATTAAAATGATCATGCGGCAATGATTGCGAAAAGAACCAGTGCTGGATCGGCGTCAGCGGCACGTCTCCCGTGACGGGAGCCTGATCAATCACGCGGCGGACTTTCCGGAGCCGCATCGACACTCCTCCCAGTGTCTGATGCTCGAACAGCTCGCGGACGGTCGTTTCATAGCCCTGCTGTTTCAGCCTCGCACATACTTGCAGCGCTTTAATCGAATCCCCGCCGAGATGGAAGAAATGAGCATTGGGGCCGAGTCCTTCAACACCTAAGAGTTCTTCCCAGATGTCAGCCATCATTTCTTCAGTTTCATTTCTCAGGCTGATATCATCTCCAAGGCTTTCATTTAATTCAGGCTGCGGGAGCGCCTTCTCGTCCAGCTTCCCATTCGCCGTCAAAGGCAGTTCATCAAGCTCTATCAAGCGGGCGGGAATCATATATTCCGGCAGAAAAGCTCTGAGAGAGGCCTGAACCTCTGCTTCTTTTATTTTTTCATTCCCGTGTAAGACCGCGTATGCGTAAATGGAGTGCTGACCGTGCTGATCAGCACGTGTGATCACGGCGGCCTCTTTCACGAAGGAAAGCTCCTGCAGCGCTGATTTTATTTCTCCCAGCTCAATTCTGTGGCCTCTGACTTTTACTTGCGCATCTTTCCGCCCGACATATTCCAGCTCGCCATTTGAGAGTCTTTTGGCAATATCGCCCGTCCGGTAGAGCCGCATGCCGGTAATGTGCGGATTCGTGATGAACCGGGAGGCGGTTAAATCATTCCTGTTTACATATCCCCTCGCGACGCCTTCCCCGCCGATATAAAGCTCACCTGGAATTCCGATCGGCTGCGGATTCATATAGGCGTCCATGACAAAAGCATGGAGGGTTTCCAGCGGTCTGCCGATATTGCTTTTATTTCTCTCAATATCATCCATATTCATTTTTTTGCATGTGACGTGAACCGTGGTTTCCGTAATGCCGTACATATTAACAAGCTCTGTCTCCGGGTACTTCTCTTTCCAGCTTTTCAGCATGCCGGGCTGAAGCGCTTCTCCGCCGAAAATGACATATCGAAGCTTCAGCTTGTCCGCATGCCCGGCTTCTTCATGAATGAGTCCGGAAAAAGCCGTCGGCGTTTGGTTCAGCACCGTTACGCCTTCACTTTGCAGCAGCTGCCGGTACAAATGCGGATCACGGGCTGTTTCTTTCGGCACGATAACTACCTTTCCGCCGTATAAGAGCGCGCCGAATATTTCCCAGACAGAAAAATCAAAGCAATAGGAGTGGAACAGGGTCCAGACGTCTCCAGAGCCGAAATCAAACGGCAGTCCTTTATGTGTGATAAGGCTGATGACATTGCGGTGTTCCGTCATAACGCCTTTCGGTTTTCCGGTTGTGCCCGATGTGTAAATCACGTAAGCCGGCTGTTCAGGCGTTATCATTTCTTTCGTTCTGTCTGCTGAAACGGATTCAGGCTTATCGATGTATAAAACCGGAAGCCCGTCCATTCCGGATATCCCAAGACCCGATTGTGTCAACAGAACACGCGCGCCGCTGTCAGTCAGCATAAATGAAATCCGCTCGTCCGGATAGTCAGGATCAATCGGCAGATAAGCTCCTCCCGCTTTTAAAATACCGAAAATCCCGATCAGCATTTCAGGAGATCGTTCGGTCATAATTCCGACAATCTGTCCGGAGCGGATGCCGTTTTCCGACAGCATATCGGCGATTTGATCCGCCTTTTCATTGAGCTCGCGGTAGGTGAGACGCTCATCGGACATAACGGCTGCAATTTGATCCGGCATTTTTTCCGCCTGTGCTTCAAATAAACTGACGATCGTCTCATGCCTCGGATACTCAGCTGTTTGATTTTCCGCTTGAAGAAGCATCTGCCGCTCATTTGTGTCCAGTAAATGAATGTCAGACAGCTTCCGCTCATCATCCGCTGCGATTTGTCCTAAAAGCTCTTTAAAATGACCGGCCCACCGTTCGATCGTACCTTTTTCAAACAACGCGGTACTGTATTCAAAATGAAAATCCAGTGAGCCGTCCGGCTGTTCCTCGGCATGAAGCGTCAAGTCGAATTTTGAAATGTCATGTTTCACTGCATGTGAAGAAACGGATAAGCCCGGAAGGTTCACTTTGAAATCATCACTGTTTTGCAAAACGAGCATGGCATCAAACAGCGGATTGCGATTGACTTCCCGGTGTGTATCAAGCTTTTGGGCAAGTTCTTCAAACGGGAAGTCCTGATGTTCGGCTGCGCCGAGGGCGAGCATTTTCACCTCTTCTAAATAAGCGCGGAATGTTTTATCCCCTTTCGGCCTGCTTCTCATTGCCACGGTATTTACAAACATGCCGATGACCCCATCAAGCTCAGCGCGGCTTCTGCCGGCCGCAGGTGAACCGACGACAATGTCCTCCTGCCCGCTCAATTTAGAAAGGAACAAGGAGTAGCCTGCCAAAAGAATCATATACAGTGTCGAACCCGTCTCATCCATGAGCCGGCGCAAATTCTCCGCCGTTTCTTTTTGTAGGCGCGTTCGAACAACGGACCCGCTGAAATCAGGAAGCTGCGGGCGCTTTTTATCGAGCGGCAGATCAAGAACGGGAATATTTTCCCCGATCGCATCCAGCCAATACCGCTCATGTCTTTTGAATTCTTCAGCGGCGAACCGCTCATGCTGCCAGACGGAAAAATCTTTGTACTGAAGTTTTAACGGCCGCAGCTCTTTTCCTCTGTACAAATCCGTCAATTCTTGAATCAGAACGCTCATTGACACACCGTCTGCGATAAGATGATGCATATCAAGCAGCAGAAAATGACGTTCTTCAGTGGCTTTGGCTAAAGTCACTCTCAAAAGCGGCGCTTTTTCCACGTCAAACGGTTTGACGAAAGTTTCCATCGCCTCTTGAAGAAGTGTCCCGGATGGCATGTGAATCTCTGTGAGATCGAGATCGACATGTGAATGTACGTGCTGCATCGGCTCCCCGTTTCGTAAAACAAATGATGTCCGTAACGCTTCATGCCTTTGTAACAGCGCTGAAAAGGCTTCGTGCAGACGATCCCGGTTGAGTCTGCCGCTCAGTTCCAGACAAGCGGGCATATGATAGCCCGTGCTGTCCGCCGCAAGCTGATGAAGGGCATAAAGCCTTTTTTGCGCAAAAGATAGCGGGTACAAGTCCTTTGCCTCCGCAGGCGTGATTTCTGCATATTCTCCTCTTTTCCTCTGTTCTAGGAAGCGGGCCATGCTCTCGATGGTCGGATGTTCAAAAACATGGCGGACGGCAAGTTCAATTTGCAGCCGTTTATGTATCTTTGAAACAAGCGACGCCGCTTTCAGCGACTGTCCGCCGATTTGGAAGAAATCATCTCTCATACTGATGTGTTCCCGTTTCAGCACTTCTTGCCAAATAGACAGCAGCTCAGTCTCAAGCATTGTGCGCGGAGCTTGATAATCACCGGTTCTCTCGGCTTCTTTCGGCTCAGGAAGTGCGGCCCGGTCAAGTTTTCCGCTCACAGACAGCGGCATTTCCGTCAATTTGGTAAAGCTTCCCGGGATCATATAAGCAGGTAATCTCCCGGCCAATTCGGCATGAGGATCAAATGTCACACCCGCGTTTTCCAGTACGGCATAAGCTGCAAGCTCCTGTTCCCCGTCCGCCGTTTTGCGCACGATGACTGCCGCCTCTTTTACCCCGGACAGACTTCTGAGTGCCGTTTCGATTTCTCCTAATTCAATTCTGTAACCTCTTACCTTCACCTGATCGTCAAAGCGTCCCATATATTCAATCGTTCCGTCCGGTAAAAATCGGGCTGCATCTCCCGTTCTGTACAGCCGTTCACCTTCACGAAACGGATGAGGGGTAAAGACTTTGTCCGTCAGCTCTTTTTGCTGAAAATATCCGTCCGCCAGGCCTTTTCCGGAAATACACAGTTCACCGACGGCTCCGACCGGCTGCAGCCGATCTCCGTGCATCATATAGACAGAAGTGTTGGCAATCGGGCGCCCGATCGTAATCCGGCTGCTTTTTTGCAGGTTGCGCAGAATCGTCGTGGCCACACTGTTTTCCGTCGGGCCGTATTCATTCAGCAGCTCGGCATTCGGGCATATGTTGCGGCTCGCTTCCACGATATCAGGAGTGGCCGCTTCCCCGGCAAATGTCACCGCCCGAAGCGTCTGCGCATCCTTTTTCGTCAGCGAATCAAGCAGAACGCGATACAGAGACGGAACGATCAGAAGATGGCTTACCCCGTGGCGGGCGATTTTCTGTTTTATTGAAAGGACGTCTTTCGCATCATCTTCATCAGTTAACAGTACACAGGCGCCCGACAGAAGCGGAGTGAAAAGACTCGTTAATGACCCGTCAAATACGTATGAAAAAAGATGAAGCGCTATGTCTCCTTCTGTCATCCCGTATTCTTCACGCCGCCATTGCAATGTATTGCTGATCGCTTTGTGTTGTACAAGCACCCCTTTCGGCCGGCCTGTCGTTCCGGAAGTGTAAATGACATACGCCCAATTTCCGCTGTCAGACACCGGCGGAAGCGGTGCAGTCTGCTGGGAAACCGTTTCCTCCATGATGACGACGCTGCCCTTGAAATGCGGCGGAATGAGGGGGAGCAGGTCTTTTTCAGTCAGGAGCAGTGAGGCTTCACTGTCTCTCAGTAAAAATGAAATCCGTTCAGGCGGAAATTCCGCATCAATCGGCATATAGGCGCTGCCCGACTTCCAAATTCCGAGCAGAGCGGCAACCGTACTCATTGATCGGCGCAGCATAACAGCGGTGATCTGATCTGAACGGGCGCCTTTTTCCCTTAACGCATGGGCAATCTGATTCGCCCGCTGATTTAATTTCTTGTAGCTCCAGCTTACCCCGTTATATCTCAACGCCTCTTGGTCAGGCGTTTTTGCCGCCTGTTCTTCAAACAGCCCATGAACGGTTGTCTCAGGGTACGGACGGTTCGTTTCGTTAAACGAATGAATCAGGGCTTCTTCCTCCGGAGGTACGAGACTGATGCTTGATAAAAGCCTGTCCGGATCTTCCGTTACACAGGAGATGACCTCCAGAATATGACCTTTGATCCGTTTCATGTCTTCCCGATCGTAGATGCCCGCATTGTAGCTGAATTTCACATAAAACTCTTCTCCCGGAACGATGACGACGTTAAGATCGTAATTGGTTTCCTCCGCCATCGAAAAGTTTTCAAGTGAGAGCGCACTGCTTTCCGTTTGCTGCCAGCCGTTTACCGCAGCCTGCATCTGAACCGGATAATTTTCAAAAACCAGGATGTGATTCAAGAGATCTTTTTGCAGGCCGCTCTCGTTTTGAATGTCATAAAGCGGATAATAGCTGTGCTCTTCCGCAGCGAGTGACTCTTTTTGCACCTTTTTGAGAAGAGAAGAAAAAGTCATATCACCAGCCGCGCGCACCCTTACCGGCACGGTATTGATAAACAGTCCGGCCATGGATTCAATGCCGCTGATAGCTGACGGCCTGCCGGAAACAACTGAACCGAAGACCGCATCTTCAGTGCCGTTGTAACGATGGAGAAGCAGACCCCAAATGCCCGTAAATATAGTATTCAGCGTGACCCCGATGCCTCGGGCAATGTCTGTCAGTTTTTGTACGGTTTCAGGCTCAAGGGAAAATTGGAAATGCTCAGATGCATAACCGTTTTGCGCCGTCTTATTCTTCGTTTGCTGAACGGAAACGGATTCTCCGTAATCTTCCAAGCAGCGCGACCAGAACGCTGACGTTTCTTCTTTATTCCGGCTTCGGAGCCATTTGATATAAGAGCTGTACGGAGCCGGACTGCCGAGGTTTACAGGCCGCCCGTTCCGGATCGCATAATACATGCTGAAGAAATCTTTCAGCACAATGCCCAAGCTCCAACCGTCCATCATAATGTGATGATGAGTCCAAACGCATGTATGGCGGTTTTCTCCCGTTTGAAAAAGAGTCAGGCGCATTAAGGGGCCTTTTTGCAGATCAAACCCCTTATGCCGGTCGTTTTCCTTAAATTCGTCAATGATGCTTTGCTGCCGTTCTTCCGAATAATCTGAAATGTCTTCAGTCCGTACGGCAGTGTCACGGCGTGAAAGGACAACCTGCTGCGGCCCTTCAAGGTCAGGCACTTCTTTTATGAAAATCGTTCTGAAAATATCATAACGGCTGACAAGCATATCCAGACTTTTTTGGAATGTATCAATGCATAAATCCCCGCTGACTGTAAACGAAATCTGCTCGACATATGCGTTTGATCCGGAATCCAGAAGCGAATGAAACAGCATGCCTTCCTGCATATATGATAAAGGGTAAATATCTTGAATTTCTGTCGCTTGTGTCACGAATGCCACACACCTTTTTATGAAATTAAAGTCCTTTTACGAGATCTTCAATGCTTGATAGGGCTTGAGCGGTCAATTCTGTATGGCTGTAATCCGTTAATGTTTTTTCCCGCTCTTTTTTGCCGGAACAGTGGGCGATGATGTCCTCGAGGTGAGTATGGAAACGATTCATGAAGAACTCGATTGCCCCCGGTGCAAATACATCGGTATAAACGGCTTTTACCTCCAGTTGCCCGGCCGCCACCATCGCATTAATATCCAGATCAAACTCGCGGATGCGCCCGGCCGCTATATCATGCTGCGGCTTGAACGGTGACATCTTCAGCGTCCCCTCAAGACCGTCAAACGCACCGAGATAGTTAAAGCTTATTTCTGGGTCTTTATAATTAATGTTTCGCGAATATCTCAGCAGCCCGTAGCCGGTTCCGTGATGAGGAACCCGTCTCATCATGTCTTTTACCGTCTTTATGCGGTGCGCGGTTGTTTCGCCTGAGCCGTCCGGCACTCTCATATCCAAAAGCACCGGGTAAACAGATGTAAACCAGCCTGCGGTTCTTGACATATCAATGTCAGGAATATGCCCCTGGCGTCCGTGTCCTTCAGTGCTGATAAGGATCTGTTCGGAACCCGTCCACTCATGAAGCGCCATTCCAAGCGCCGTTAAAAGCAATTCATGAACATCCGTTCCGTACGCCTGCTGTGTTTCCAACAGCAGCTGCTTCGTGACTTCGCTGCTTAATATCCATGATGCAGTGCGCGCGTTTTCCTGCAATCGTCCGGCGTTTTCATCAGTTATTTTCGGCAGCGGCGCTGTTTCACCAGACATCACGCTGTCCCAGTATGCGGCTTCCTCCAGCAATGCTTTGCTCTTGGAAATGTCAAAAAGCTCTTCGGCATACTTTATATAAGAATCGCTTTTCGGCGGCAGTTCGATTTGTTTGCCGTTCAATGCCTGCTGATATGCTGTCTGCAGATCTTCAAGCAATATTCTCCACGACACGCCGTCCGTGATAAGGTGATGAATCGTGATGAGCAGATGGTCGGCTTCTTTCAGCCGGAACACTCCGAGATGAAACAGAGGCCCTTGATCAAGGCGCATAGCCTGCTGTATTTCTTTTTCCTCAGCGGCTATCCGTTTTTCCGGCTGTGTTTCTTCTGAAAGATCTATGACGTTAAGCGTAAAGATTTCTTCATGCTGCTCTGTGATTCCGCGGTTATATTGAACAACTTCCCCATGCTCATTTTCAGTGAAAGTCATTCGCAGCGCATCATGATGTTCTGTCAGCGCGCAAACCGCCTGATACAGCGCATCTATTTCGAGGCTGTCTTCACTGCACAGCATGACTGATTGGTTATAATGAAGCTCAAACGCACCCGGCTCCTCAAAAAATCTCTGCTGGATCGGTGTCAGCGGAGCGCTTCCTTCTATCGGGCCCTGATCAGCCGTTGCAACAGCCGGCGTGAGGTGCTTCGCGAGTTCTGCAATCGTCGGGAACTGAAACAAATCGCGGATCGACATGTTCCAGCCTTCTCCGGCGAGTCGGGCTGACACTTGAAGCGCCTTAATGGAATCTCCCCCAAGCTCAAAGAAAGAGTGATGAATTCCCGCTTTCTGAATATGAAGCACATCTTCCCAAATTCGGCATAACATCGCCTGTTTTTCATCGCCGGGCGCGACAAATGCCTGTGATGAATGTATCTCTTCTGCCGGCAATGCCGATTTATCAAGTTTGCCGTTCAGTGTAAGGGGCATGCTGTCTAAACCGATAATATGAGACGGCATCATATAAGCCGGGAGCTCCTGCATAAGAGACTGGCGGAGTGATGATATATCGGCCTCTTTAGGAACGATGTATGCCGCTAATCGGGCTTGTCCTTCGGCATCTTTCATCACGGTAACAGCCGCTTCTTTGACTTGACCGTGTTTCAAAAGCACACTTTCTATTTCTCCCGTCTCAATTCTGTAGCCTCTGATCTTCACCTGCTTATCGATCCGCCCTTTAAAACGAAGAGTTCCATCCGGCAGCCAGCAAGCCTGATCTCCGGTTCTGTAGAGCGTTTCTCCCGTTTGTAACGGGTCACTGAATGCGTCCTCTGTCAGCTCAGGCTGTCCCCAATATCCTTTGGCGACGCCGGCGCCTCCGATATACAGCTCTCCGAAAACGCCGATCGGCTGGACCTGTTTGTCTTTGTTTAAGACGTACATTTGCACATTCGGAAGCGGAACACCGATCGGCACATCATCTTCCCGGGGCTCTTCGCTCATTTCGGCTTCATAATACGAAGAATCAATTGTCGCTTCTGTTACACCGTAGCTGTTAATGATCCGCATTTCTTTCCCAAAGCGTTCATGAAGCGTATAAAAATCTTGCGACTTGATCATATCTGAACCAAGTACCAGTATTTTTACGCTTTGCAGCGCGAGTTTCCGGCGGTATATATATTCCATAAACGGAACAATCAGCGCGGGTGTCGACTCCATAAACGTGATACGGTGCTGATCAATGAGCCGATAAAGCTGCTGCGGCTCAAGCCGGACGTCATCCGGACAAATAACAAGCGTTCCCCCGTTTAGCAGGGCGCGTGCAAGATCCCCTGAAAATACATCAAATGAGAAACTCGCCATCTGCAGCGCTCTGACCGGTATAAGATCAAGCTCATAAATCCTGCGCCATGCAAGTGCTGCATGCGTAAAGCTGCGATTTCTGACTTCGACTCCCTTCGGCGTTCCCGTTGTTCCCGAAGTATATATGATATATGCGGTATCATCCGGTGACGCTGCCGGCTGAATATTCTTTGCGGAAATATCGTATTGATCTTCATGATCAAGCTGAATGAGAAATAAATTGTGATCCGTCAGCTGTGAAGCAAGTTCTTTGTATTCTGACTGCACCATCAAGACGGAGGCCGCGCTGTCTTTTAATAAATAGCGAATCCGTTCCTCAGGATAATGGGAGTCAACCGGTATATACGCCCCTCCTGATTTCATGACCGCAAGAACACTGACGATCGCTTCAATCGAACGGTTTGCTAATATGGCTGCTCTTTTTCCCGGACCGAATCCATTTTTCTGCAGTGTTCGGGCAAGACGGTTTGCCCGCTCATTGAGCTGGAAATAGCTGATCTGTTGTGCTCCTTCAATAACAGCGGTCTGATGAGGCGTTTCTTCTGCTTTCTCTTCAAACAGCTGGTGAAACAGTTTGTGTTTTTCCATGAATTCGGTTTGTGTGTTATTAAACTCAATCAGTAACTTTTGTTTTTCTTCTTCATTCAAAATGGCAGCTTTCGATAGTGTGACTTCCGGTTCGGCGGCAACATGGCGCAAGAGATTCAGTAAGTGGCCCATCCAGCGTTCAATCGTTTCTTTCATAAAAAGCTCGGTGCTGAATTCCATCTCAAAGCGGATGTTTCCATCGGATTCAGCCGCTGATAAGGTCAGGTCAAAACTTGATACATCATGTTCGGTATGCTCTGATCGTGACGCCTTCAGACCGGCCAGATTTATCTCCTCCCGCTCCATATTCTGAAGAATAAACATCACGTCAAACAGCGGATTGCGGCTCATGTCCCGCTGCACGCCGAGCCGTTCCACAAGCTCTTCAAACGGATAGTCCTGATGCTCATACGCCTCAAGCGCCGCCTGGCGGACTTCCGCCAAATAATCGGTGAACCGTTTGTCCCCCTTCGGCTCCGTTCTGATGGCAAGCGTGTTGACGAACATGCCGAGAATCGGTTCAAGGTCTTTGTGCGGACGCCCGGCAATCGGCGAGCCGACGATGATGTCTTCCTGCCCGCTCAATCTCGCGAGTAACGTATTGTACGCGGCGAGAAGCACCATATACAAAGTGGAGCCGTGATCCCGGGCGATGCGGTGAAGGCCGGATGCCGTTTCAGCGTCAAGCGTGCACGATACGCTGCCGCCCGCAAAGCTTCTGACCGCCGGACGGGGCTTGTCAGCCGGAAGCTCAAGCACCGGAAGCTCTCCTTCTAGCCTCTTCAGCCAATAGGCTTCCTGCTTCTGATATCCTTCTTTCTCCTGAAACGACCGCTGCCAGACGGCATAGTCTTTATATTGAAGGCGCATCGGCGCAAGCGAACGGCCTGCGTACAGCTCGCCGAATTCTTTAATCAAGGTATTGACGGACACACCGTCAGAAATAATATGATGCATATCCGTTAATAAAAGATGGTGTTCTTCCGATTCTTTCACGAGGGCCGCACGGAAGAGCGGCGCTTCCTCCAGACAAAACGGCCGGACGAATGCGTCAGCTGACTCGGCCTCATCGAGCTGAAACGGCACGCTGTCATGGATGCACTGCACCGGTTCGCCGTCAGGCCCCGTTTCAAAGGACGTTCTGAGCGACTCGTGCCGCTCAACAAGCTGCCGGAACGTCTCCTCCAACCGGCTGCGGTCAAGCGGGCCCGTCAGTTCCAGCACAGCCGGCATATTGTAGCCGACACCGCCGTCTTCAAGCTGCTGGAGCACATACATCCGTTTCTGCGCTGAAGACACCGGGTAGGTATCTTGTGTTTGCGCAGGCTGAATCGCTTCATACGGGCTTTCTTCCAAGTCCTGAATAACCGAAGCGAGCTCTTCCACCGTCGGCCGGGCGAAGATGTCCTGTAACGGCACCTGAACACCGAACTCTTTGGCGATGCGGGAGACGAGAGCCGTCGCTTTTAACGAATGGCCGCCCCGCTCAAAAAAGTGATCCCGGATGCCGACGGGGCCGTTTTTCAGCACCTCTTCCCAAAGGACGCAAAGCTTCATTTCCGTGACGTTCCGCGGGGCGGTGTACGCCTGTCTGTCTGCCGATCCGCCGGGAGCCGGCAGCGCGCGGCGGTCAAGCTTTCCGCTCGGCGTGACCGGCCATTCGGTCATCTTTATGAACTGAGCCGGCATCATGTAGGCCGGAAGGCGTGCCGCAAGCTCCGCCCGCACGTCATCGCTTTTTCGTCCTTCAATATAGGCGTAAAGCGCGGTTTCGCCGTGTTCGGTCCGGGCGGTGACCGCCGCCTCACGAATGCCGTCGATGCGCCGGATCGCCGCTTCGATTTCCCCCGGTTCAATCCGGTAGCCGCGGACTTTCACCTGTCCGTCTGAACGCCCAAGCCATTCGACAAGGCCGTCTTCTGTCCAGCGTGCGATATCGCCCGTCTGATACATGCGTTCTCCCGGATAAAACGGATCAACGACAAAGCGCTCCTCCGTCAGCTCAGGGCGGTTCAGATAGCCCCGGGCCACGCCGGTCCCCGCGATGTACAGCTCTCCTGCCACGCCCGCAGGCTGGATGGTTCCTCCGCTATCTAATACATACAGACGGGCACCAGGAACGGGTTTTCCGATCGGAAGCCTTGTCCGTCCGCTGTCCCGTTTTCGGTCACAGACGTAAAACGCCGCATCAACCGTCGCTTCCGTCGGTCCATAGCCGTGAATGAGCACGGTCTCCGGCAGAAGATCGGCAAACCGGGCAGCCGTAAGCGGGGAAAGAGCTTCCCCTCCGGCGAACACGCGTGTCAGTGTTCTGCCGAGGCGTGTTCTTGTTTCCTCAGGCTCCGTTTCCAGCGCGTCTAAAAAGCTGTTGACCATCGCCGGAATAAAATGCGCGGTCGTCACCTTTTCTGAGGCAAACGCTTCAATCATCCGCACAGGATCTTTCTCCCAGCCGGCAGGAAGCAGATACACGGAGGCGCCGGACATCGTCCACCAAAACAATTGCCAGATGGAGGCGTCGAATGAAAAGGATGATTTCAGCACGATAATATCCTCTTCCGTTAACGGAAACTGCCCTTGCATCCCTGATAAAAAGGCGGCGGCCTGACGGTGTTCAACAGCCACTCCCTTCGGTGTTCCCGTCGAACCGGACGTATAAATGATATAAGCGAGCGAATCAGCATCCGCTTCGTCAGAGACAGCCCCTGTCTCCGTCTCACTTGTCAGAGAAGAAAGAGACGCTTCTAGCGTTTCACCGGAAAAACCGGAAACGGATAACCCCGGCTGTGCAAGCAGGAGACAAGCGCCGCTGTCCTCAAGCATATAGCGCAGCCTGTCCTCAGGATAGTCCGGGTCAAGCGGCACGTAGGCGCCGCCCGCTTTTAACACGGCAAGCACTGAAACCGCCATCTCCGGCGAGCGTTCAGCGAGTACGCCGACCATGCTTTCTTTGCGGACGCCTTTTTGGCGGAGCCGGACGGCGAGCCTGTCCGTGTACTGATCGAGCTCGGTGTACGTCAGCATACCGCCCGGAAAACGAAGCGCCGGACGATGCGGCGAAAGCGCGGCGCGGCGGGCAAACAGCCCGTGAAGCGTCGGGGCCGGCGGTTCAGCCGTTTCTGTACGGTTAAACGCAGTTAACACCCGTTTCTTTTCTTTTTCATCCGCCATATCAATATGCCGAATCAGCCGGTTTGGATTTCTAACGGCATTTTCAACGATCGTCAGCAAATGAGTTTGAATTCGTTTAATCGATGTTTTAGTAAATAAAGCGGATTGATAATCAAAATTCAGCTCAATCAATCCCGTATCTGTCCGCTCCTTAATTAAAATGGACAGCTCATTTGCCGTATGCCCGCTGAAAAACATCGCCGTTTCATAATCGAAACCTTCTGCCTGACGCCACGCGAGAGGCTGGTATTGCATCGAAATCCCGATGATATTTTGCAGGTCGTGATGAATCTGCCTTAATTCATTGACAAAAAGATTGTAAGGATATTTCTGGTGCCGCATAACAGACAGCTGCTGTTTTCCTACACTGCGGACAAAAGACACGAACTCCGCATCCGGATCTGCCGTCATTCTGATCGGCAGCGTGCTGACGAACATGCCGAGCATATCCTTTTCGAGCTTGGAACCGCGGTTTCCGTAATAAGTACCGATGGCAATATCCTTTTTAGCCGTCAGACGGCTGATGCATATGTATAACGAAGCCATAAACAGAGAGATGATGCTGACATTATGATCTTTGCAAAAACGCCGGATTGATTGTTCTAAGGAGTGGGAAAGAGTGATTGTATCTCTTGAAGCTGCAGTGCTTTGTCTAAGATGAGAGGTTCGTTCCGCCAGTGAAAGGTGTTCCGGAACGGTTCGGTATGTTTCAGTCCAAAATGAACGGTCTTTTTGAAAACGGGAAGACTGTAAGTATTGCTGTTCTTTTTCCATGTAGCTGAGATAGGAAGGGCTTTGGTGTTCGGCCAAATCCTCGCTTCGCATGATTTTTTGGTAGATTTCAATGAGCTGATTGCCAAGCAGATTGAGCGAGATGCCGTCCATAATAATATGGTGAAATTTTGAATAAAGCCAAACTTCTTCGTCTGACATGACAAGCAGGGTAAAATGATACAGCGGTGAATGAAACAGCTTGAACGGAACACGCGTCTGTTTGTCAATCCATGCATCCCGCTCTGATTGATCAATATGAGTAAAATCAACGGTCTCTAAAGAAATCGGCCGATGCCAGGCCAGATACAGCTGGGGTTCTGAGCCGTCCCCTTCCGTCAGTTGAAACCTGAGCGAATCATTTTGCAAGATAGAGAAATCTAAAGCACGGCGCAATACGTCAAAGTCGATATTCCCCCTGAATTTGACGCACGCCGCAAGATTGCAGATACTTGTGCCCGGCTCGAGCAGCTCTGTAAACCAGACTCTTCTTTGGGCGTGAGTTAAAGAATAAACAGTGTTCTTCAATGGAATCCCTCCAATTCAATTTAAGAGGATAAGAAAGTGAAATAATTACAATTAAATTTCGACAGCATATGACTAAATCATCCATATAAGCATTATTTTAAAACATATTTTAGAAATCACAATAAAAAATTAAATTTTTTCTAACATTTTTTAGAATATAGTATATATTCCTCACTTCACTTCTTCATTTCTATAATTTTTATACCATGTAAAACAGTATGTATGTACACTGCAAACTGGTTCTAAAACACTATAATAAGGAATAAAATGTATAATTAATTGCGCTTTTAAAAAGGTTTTGCCTTCCGAAAAGAAATTTTATGATAAAAAATGAAAAATCAGTGAACAAGTAAGAAAGTATCATGTAAAAAAAAGGAAGAATGTTGCCGATATTACTTTTTGAAAAGATTGATTCATAATCGCAATATAATGTTTTACAGACACCAAAAAAGCCGAACCCTCTAAGGATCCGGCCCTTCTTATTGATTTGCCAGCACGACTGCGATTTTGTCTTCAATGTCTTTTCCGTCATCTTCGTCAAGCAGCCCGTTTTGAAGCACGGAAAAAATAAGCGTATCTCCTGTTTTTGTGTCTGCATAGCCGGCAATCGAACTGACTGATGTTAGTGACCCGGTTTTTGCTTTAATTTTGCCCTCTGCCGGAGTATTCTTCAGCCGGTTCCGAAGAGTGCCTCCCGTCATTCTGTCGCTTGCACCGGCGACAGGGAGCGAACGAAGGAAAGCCGGGTACCACTTCTCTTTCTGAACCGCATACAAAAGCTCTCCGATTTGGCCGGCGGATACGCCGTTAATATGAGAAACGCCGGATCCGTCTCTTGCAATCAATTCATCCGGATTGAGCCCGAACGATTTGAGCTCCGATTTCATCACGTCCAAGCCCTTTTCCCAGCTGCCCTCCCCTTTTTTCACTTTTCCCATTTCCTTGATCAGAATTTCGGCGTGCCCGTTGTTGCTCAGTTTCATAAACGGGATCAATAATTCTGAAAGAGGCATGGATGTCCGTGATGTGACAAGCTGGGTGCGGTGCGGCATTGGGTCTGTTCTGATTTTCCCTTTTACAGTTATACCCTGTTTAGTAAGCGCTTGTTTCCATAAATCTAAAGCATAGGACGACGGATCCCACACTGCCGCCCATTCTCTTGCCTTTGCCGAGCCGGCAGGTATGGCTCCCTTTATCGTAATCACATTGCCACCGTGCTCCCGTTCAACCGTCAATTCTTTCTTTTCATCAGAAGCGACGGTTTTTACTTCATTTTTCACACGAACGATGTCCGTATAGGGAGAAATTGAAATGCGCGGCTTTTTACCGGGCTGTTTCGCCGGGCTGATTTCCGCAATCACCGTTCCGGTATCATAATCCTCATTTGGGGAAGCGGTAAGAGCTGATACTTGCGCGCCATAATATTGGCCTTCATCACTCCACGGAAGATCAACTGAATACCTGGTATCGTCATACCACGAATCATCCCCGACCAGATCTCCTTTAATGACATGGATGCCTCTGGCTTTGACCTGTTTAGCCATCTTCTCAAAATCAGAAGCCAATAGGGTCGGATCGCCTTTTCCCCTGAGATAAAGGTTTCCGCGCAGCTGTTTTCCTCTCACGGCGCCGTCTGCCCGTACTTCTGTCTTAAAGGTGTAATCTTCTCCGAGAACGGAAAGCGCCGAAGCTGCCGTCAGCAGTTTCATCAATGATGCAGGCCTCAGCCGCATATCTTCCCGGCTGCCGAACAGCACCTCCCCTGTTTTTGCTGACCGGACACTGACGCCCGCTGAAGCCCCCTTTAAAGCGGGTTCTTCATCCAGAATGTGTTCCAGCTCTTTTTGCAAAGTATTTTTTTGTTCAGCCGCCTTAGCCGCATCATCAATATAAGGAACTTCGGCAATGATCAAAAGCAGAATCACCGCGCACAAGCGTTTCACATATGTTTTCAATGTTATCCCGCCTCTTTCCTATTCTTCGTCATGCAAAATGGTGATCCTGGATGACGCAGCCGCTTCTTCGCCCGGTTTCAGAATCTGAAGCCCTGTCAGTGATGCAGGCTGATTCAGATTAAATGCATCTGTAACGGAAGTATAAGGCTCAAGACTGACAAACCCCTGCTTTCCGTCACCGTTATATACCACCCAATGCTTGAAAGACGTGTCTGCCTGATACAAAACGGATAATTTCTCATTCGGATGATAAATAACAGCTTCGTTATTGCCGCCATTCCGTCCGGAAGAAAGAAAAACATGGTCAAACTGTTTATTTTTCAAAGACATCCCGTGACGGAACGCTTCTTTATCAGGAACATCCAATAAACGGCCCGTCGGTACGAAACGTTCATTTAATTCCCACATGCGGTCAGCCGTCAAAAATAGACGGGATCGCTCTTCATTGAAAACAAATGTGGAATGATAGCCTAGCCCCCAAGGAAAAGCCTCCGTTCCCTTATTCATAATCAGCGCCCGCTGCGTAAACACATTGTCTTTTAATGTATAGGTCATCCGGACAATGACATCGTGCGGAAATTGTTTATGAACACGGGGAATCTTTGAAAGATCAATTTCTGTTTCGACTGTCATTCCATCCCCCTCTTCTCTCGCTGCCGCCGCTTTCCAATGCTGATTGTGAAGAAAGCCGTGAATATGATTATGTTTATCCTCTTCGTTTATCTCGAATTGATACGCGCGCCCGTCAAAACGAAACGTCCCGTCCGTAATCCGGTTCGGCGGGAATAAAACGGGAATGCCGTACAGCATCGGTTTTTTGAGGAATTCCTCCGCAGTTTCCGGTTCTCTCAGAAGCCGCATACCGGTTCTTTTATCCCGAAGCGATATGACATTTGATCCCCACTCCGGCACAATGATGCATTCAGCCTGATCAGTCTCCGCCTTTATGGCTGAAACTCCTAAATAAGTCGTATGTTCAATCGTCATAAGCACCTGCCCTTTCCTTGTTTTCTAGCATGTATAGGAATTCCATTTTCTAAACTCATTTTCCTTCTCTAAAAAAAACATCGCCCGTATGAATTGAGCGATGTGCGGTAAAACCTTATTGAATCAGCCGGGTAATCTGTTTTTTCTTCCATACAAACCGGTAATACCCGTATTGCAGCAGCAGGCTGACGACAAAAGCCGCCGGATAACCGACCCAAATGCCAAGAATGCCGAGATTCGTATAATGAGAAAGAATAAAGGCCACAGGCACTTCAATTCCCCAAATCGTAAAAATGCTGATAATCGTCGGCCATAACACCGTACCGCTCGCCCGCATTGTTGCTGAAACAATCTGAGCGTGACCGAAAATCAGATAGCTCCAAAGGGTAATCATAATCAGATTGCGGGCAATGCGGAGTGTATCCTGATCGGTTAAAAACAAAGCCAGTATCTGCCGGGAGAAGGTGTAAATCAGCACAATCAAAACCCCGCCGATCAAATAATTCAGGCCGATGCCGACTTTGATGACCTGCTTCAGCCGGCCGAATTGATTGGCGCCAATGGATTGGGCGGCAAAAATTGAAACGGCGATACCGAGGCTTACCGCCGGCATCTGCACATAACTCGCCACTTGGTTGACGACCCCGTAAGCAGCCGTCGCGTTTGATCCGTAATGATTGACAAATGAAATGACCGCAATTTCAGAAAGTGATACGAGAATCATATTGATGCTTGACGGAATACCGAGACGGAGTAAAAGCGCGAGCAGCTTTTTGTCCATTTTAAGAGAACGGAGCGCAGTCCGGTCAAATGCCAATGGATGTTTCCTTTTCCGCAAATAAACCATGAGTACGATAAATGTCACGATGTTTGAAATCACGGTTGCATACGCCGAACCGTAAATGCCGAACTTCGGAAGTCCGAAAAGCCCGAGAATCAATAAGGGCAAGAGCCCGATGTTTATGACTGTACTGACGATTAACGTATAAAACGGAGTCTTTGAATCTCCCGTTCCGCGTAAAAATGTCGTATACGCAAAATATAAAAACATCAGCGGCATTGCGCAAAACAAAATGCGCGCATATCGGACACTGACATCTATTACGTTTTCCGGCGTTCCCATCAGCCGCAGAATATCAAGCGTAAACACACTGCCGACAACTGCCAGAACAATACCGAGCATAAAGGTAAAAGTCAGTGTAGTGCCGACAATCGCCTTCATCCTCTCTTCGTTTTTCGCGCCGTAAGCCTGCCCGATCAGAATGGAACTTCCCGAACCGATTCCGATCGTAAAGGAGATCAGCAGAAAAAACAGCGGAAAAAAAGACGATACGGCGGCAAGCGCATCAACTCCGAGCCACCTTCCGACAAATACCATTCCGACCAATTGGCCGACAGATTGCAATACATTGCTTAAAAGCAGCGGCACTAAAAATAGTGACATCGATCGCCAGACAGACTGGCCGCGGCCTTCCGCTGTTTCTAAATGATCTTGTACTTCCATATGTAGGACTCCTTTTTTGATTTTCTTCCATTTTATTATTCAGCAGACAGCTTGTAAAAACCTTTTGTTCAATGAAACTCTTTATCTTATTCTCACGTCTTACATGGAAATAAACCATAAAAATAAAAAGTCCGGAAAATATTTCTGAAAAGGTATTGTAATCTTACCGTAATTATTGTAACATTTGTAACATAGGAGAAAGAGATTGATTGAAGGAGAGATTATATCATGAAAAAATGGCTATTATTCCTCACTACTATTACATTGATTCTGTCATTGGGCACTGCGGCGACCGCAAAAAATGCACCTAATGACCTTACACAAAAACAAGCACTTCAGCTGGCCCTGTCAGCGAGAGAACATTTCTGGAACACGATGAGCGGCAGTGCGCTTAAATCAAACGCAAACTGCACATCTGAACCGTTTGAATATCAAAATCTTCAATACGTCTTTATGTGCAAAGACCTCGGAACAAAAGCGAAAGCCGTAAAATATCTGACACCCGCTTTTACAAAGCAAGCGATTGACAAAGGGCTCAAAGATTACCACTTCACTGTAAAAGACGGCAAATTAGCTGTTCCGGTCGGCGACGGAGATAACCTCCTGAATTGGAAAAAAGCAAAAATGACCCTTCTTTCTAAAAAAGGAAGCGTTCAAACATACCGCTTCACTGTACCGACTCTTGACGGTTCCCCGTCAGCAAAACGCGATGTAACATTCGTAAAAGAAAACAACGTTTGGAAAGTCAATCAATTTGATGCTGTCATATAAGAAAAAGCCCGCTTGCTTACAGCGGGCTTTTTTCACATCATTTCCACCAGGCTCTTGCGAAATATTCAACTCAAAAACCCCTTGTATAACAAGGGGTTTTCTGTCTTGCCGACATTATTAATCCGCACCTATCTTATACAAAAAACGCTCTAGGAGAACGTACAATATACCTCTATATACGTTGATATATAAGGTTTACCGACAAAACTTGTGCTAAATTTGTGTAAAATATTTTAAGTGTTTTTATCTGTGCAAATTTAGAATTCTTAAAGATATTCATTTTACTCTGAGTTTTAACGTGGTAAAATTTTGAATAATATTTTATCGCGAAAGGATATGATTATGAAAATCTTTGAAGCAACCACCCTGCTTTCTGCCGCTAAACAACGCGCAAACGAATACAAAGAACTCCGCGGCCAGATGGTTAACCTGAAAAAAGCATTTCAAGGCATGGCTGACCTCGGTGACAGCGATTTCTCAGGCCGGGGTGCCGACAACATTAAAGCCTTTTTCCAGGATCACGCCGGCGTCACAGACAGCTGGCTTGATCTGATCGATATGAAAATCGCATTTCTCACAAGCCTTCCCGGCAAGGTCGAAGATGCCGGACTTTCCAATTCGCATGTGGAGGAATCATTTCTGGAGCACGAACTCACCCATGCCCTCAGTAAATCAAAGGCGATTATGGAAGAGCAGAAAAAGGACATGCGCTCCATCCTCGATGAGATCGATGACATCATCTCGCTTGATCTATTTTCAACGGAAAGCACAGATCAGAAGCTTTCTTCAGCTGATAAAAAAAGAAGCGAAACGATACATAAACTCGGCAAGCTTGATCACGATCTAACGAAAGAATACGCAGAAACCGAAGCAAACGAACAATTCATCCAAGCCGACTTTCAGCAGCTCCAAAACGCCACAGGCAAAGGAAAAAGCGCCACGCCGCTTCACTACAACGCCAAAGCGTACCGTGAAAGCGACATCCATAAGAAAAAAGGCGAGATTGCAAGACATTCGGATGCTTATTTGACGATTAAAAAGGAAGAAGCGAAAGAGCGAGAGATTGAAAAACTGAAAGAAAGACTGAACAATTTCGACTATGCGAATGCTGCTGAGTTCTACTCAATGGCCAAAACGATTGGTTATGAAAACCTGACAAAAGAACAGCAGCGCTACTTCACTCAAATTGAAAACACGCAAGAACTCACAGACGGTTTCAAAGGGGTTGCAGTCGGCCTTTATGATGTTGGGAAAGATACTGTGTTAGGGCTGAAAGATCTCGCTGTCGGCGCCTGGGACTTTTATCAGCTCTCTGATGAACAAAAGGTTGTTAAAACGATTTCTACTGTATTGAATACTCCGTCTTATGCAAAAATCATATGGACAAACCTAGCCGATTCGTGGAATGATCAAATGGTGAATGGTGATACGTACTCTAGAGCGCACTATGTCTCCTATGCGGTGGGCAACCTTGTCGGCCTGAAAGGTGTGGGCTCGACGGTTAACGTATCAAGCAAACTCGCAAAAACAGGCTTCTCCAAGGTGGGAAAAGTATTGGAGTCTGGCGCTGCAAGCCATGTACACACAGGAATAAAAAACGGAACAGACTATATCAACTCTTTATTGAAAAATAAAAATGAACCTGCTCTTGTTGGAATAGCGAAAGATATTGAAAACACCCATAATGTAAAAAACACCCCGCTTTTAAAGAAAGAAATTCTAAAAAAGCAAGATATGCTGACACAGGCCGCGCCGTTCACACATAAAGATGCCTTTGGAAATACAGTAACAACTAACTTAAAAAATGGACATTTAAAAAATGATGTGCATCCTATAACAGGTATACCTTATGATAAAGATGGTTTTCCAATATTTGATCCCGTTGTAGAAGTAAAAATTGATAAATCATTACATCTTGAAAAAGATACTGTACAGTTTAAAAAAGCAACCGAACTCCTGTTGCAAGAAATCAACAAAAATCCCCAGTTGAGAAATCACTTTACAGAAATGCAGTTGAAGCAAATTATAAAAGGGAAAAAACCAAAAGGGTTTACGTGGCATCATCATCAAAATGAAGGTATAATGCAGCTAGTTGATTCAGATATACATGGTAAGACAGGGCACACTGGTGGAAGAAATATCTGGGGCGGAGGTTCCGAATACAGATAAAGGAGAGTTATAACATGGTTGAATGGGATTTCGGTGAACATCCTATCAGTAACGAAGAAATTCAAGAAGTTGAAAATACGCTACAAGTAAAGTTTCCAAAAGATTATTTAGAATATGTCAAAAGCTATTCTGGCGCTACCCCAACTCCTGAGACTTTTGATTTTGAAGGAAGAAAAGGGATTGCTTTCGGATACTTACATAGTTTCCATGAGGATAGTGAGTCATACATAATTAACGTTTCTAATCGTTATCGAGACGGCAGAATGCCAGATAAAGTAATTCCTATTGCGGATGATGTGTTTGGTAATGAGATCTGTTTCGATTTTAGAAAGAATCATAGTAATCCCCCTCTTGTTTTTTGGGATCATGAAATTGCATTTGAAAATCCAGAGGGTGCTCTGAGTCATATATGTAATTCGTTTACGGAATTGGTAGATAAGCTCTACGAAGAATAGAAACAAAAAGTCCATATAAAGCAAAGCCCTTCCCCTTTTGCCTTTTGAGAAGGGCTTTTTTTATTTCATTAATATTTCCAGTTTTACTTTCGTTTTTGGTCCGTAAATTCCGTCAGCAGTTAACCCGTATATAGATTGGAACCGTTTGACCGCATTTGCTGTTTTGGGGACTATACGTGTTAAGTGGTTTTAGCACTTTGATTATTGCTTGTATTCGTTGAGTACTCATTTACTTCAAAAGTAAGGATATTCTTAAAGATTACATGATCTTTTCTGTTCTCAAACGGTCCAATATTATTATTGTGCTTGTCAATCTCGTATCTCGAAGGGCCTGTTCCTGAATCTTTTTGATCGTACCAGTTAATGAAATCATTTACCTCTTCCATCGAAAGATCAAATTCTTTTTCAAGTCCTGTTGTCATTGTTATAGTAAGGATAGCTCGATCACCCTCACTGTGCTGATCAGATGTTGGTTTATCTGATGTATCGGTATTCCCATCTGTTTGAGCATTGGTAGAAAACATCTCGACAGAATCTAAAACACCTAGTTTTGCATTTGTTATTGGATCATATTTAGATTGCCCACCAATAATATAAAGATCCTGTCCAATAGTTGCTGCTCCAGCCGCCATTCTAGCATTCTTAATTTCTTTAAACTCTGATATTGTATTGTCTTTTGGATTGTATACTTGGACTTTTGCGGAAACCTCTTTATTGCTAGTTGCTCCACCTATGATGTAAACTTCCCCATTTAATACAGTAGATGCAGCAAATGCTACACCAGTAATTAAATTTTGTTTTTCCAACCACGAATCAGTACTCTGATTGTACTCATAAATAACATCATAGGTTGTTTTCGGAGGTATCAAATTTTGATCAGAGCCGCCCATTAAATAAATTTTATTGTCTACAGTCTGTACTGTTGCACCATGTATTGATAAAGGTAAATCATTTTTTTTAGACCATGATTTTTGCTCTGTATCGTAACAATAGTTAGATGAAGGACCCTCATTGTTCCCCCACACCACATAAATTTTATTGCCGATAACTGCTGCAGAACCAAAACTTGATCCTTTAACAGGCATATCTGTTCCTTTCTCCCAAGTATCATTTTGAGTATCGTATATTAAAACGGTCTGTAGTTGAACACGTGTGCCATTGCTCCAATAAGACCCTCCAAGTACATATATCTTTTCCCCTACCACAACAGCTGAACCTGAAGATACAATTTGAGGCATACTTTTTTTCTGTATCCATACATTACTTTTCGGGTCATAAACATAAGTTGTACTCGTAGAATTTCCGTTATAGGTTCCTCCCAACACATAAATTTTCCCGTTAACACTTGCTGTCATAGCAGATGTTCGACTTTCAGGTAAATTAGCCTTGGGCACCCATTCTTTTGAGTCTGATTTTGACTCTGATGATGTTTGTTCTGCCTGCACTGGTACGTAACTTACTAACACAGCAAAAGCTAAAATTACAAAAACCACTAACCAGCTTTTTTTCACATATATCTCTCCTAACTTTTAATAGCACGCCATTTAATGTATCGGTTATTTTTTTATTCTTTCAAATTAATTTTTCAAGCTTTGCTTTTGTCTTCGGCCCGTAAATGCCGTCTGCCTTCAAGCCATGCATTGACTGGAATCGTTTAACAGCATTTGCTGTTTTCGGTCCGTAATAGCCATCTATTCCGTTGTTCTTTGCCCCTTTGTCTGGATAGTAGTAGAGAGCCGCCAGCGCTGTTTGAATCTGTTTTACGGCCGTCCCCTTAGTTAAGGGGCTTGTCACTTTTAAAATGCCTGACGGCAGCAGCGTGTAAGATGATTTCTTTCCGCTGGACGGAGAGCTAGCCGAGCCAGTCAACTTTAATACTTGACCGGCTTTGATAAAGTTCGGGTCCTTGATACCGTTCAAGCTTTGCAGGGTTGCCATGCTTACGCCTGTTTTCTGTGCAATGACAGAAAGGGCATCGCCTTTCTTCACGGTGTACGTCGGCCCGCCGATCTTGACTTCTGTTTTCGCAGGTGAAGATCGGGCACCGCTTATGCCGGCCTTAAAAGAGTCCCAACGATCAAGCAGCTTGCGCGGACAATACTTGCCGGACCAGTGCTGGTGAGGGACCACGTTTGCAACGGAAATGCCCTGCTCCTTCATGAGCTTTTTGATCAGCCATTGAGCATTCGCCACGGCTTTTTCAAAATCCCCATCGCTATTCTCACAAATTTCAATGCCGATAGATTTCCGGTTCCCGGTTCCCCGGTTTCCGTCGCCCGCGTGCCAACCGTTTTCATTCAAGGGTAGGTGTTGATAAATCTCTTTTTCGTCAACTGTAAAATGCCAACTGGTAGGTGTTCCCGGGTTTTTAGCATATCGAGCATGACTGGCAGCGTTTGCCCCCTTTTGCGTGTTCGCCGTGTTGTGAACTGTGATGTATGCCGGTTCCATTGCGTATCCCGGTCTGTTATTGTGACCTACTGGAATAAAGTCTTTTGTGATTTTCACCATGTTTCATCGTCTCCTATTCTGTTTTGGATTCAAAAAACAGCCGGATTAACCAGCTGCCTGATCGTCTTTTTCTGTTTTTTGATCATTGTCGCTTTCGATTACGTGCAGGCGCTCCGTGATGACGGCCGGAATTTTAACACCAATCTGTGCCAAGTTTTCCGTGATGGACAGGCCCTCATTTGCGATATAAAAAAGAACGGTTCCAAAAGTCAGGACACCGTTCAGATCCATAATCGTATCTATTGCATTTGCCACAATAACCACAAGGAAACTGAGCATTTTACGGACATAGCCGAACCATGCGCTCCGGCTGCGAAGCTCCTTGAATTTCCATGCTTTTATCACACCGGTAATAATGTCAATGATGTTCAGCACCAGCATTAAATCAAGGTATTTCACCTCCCCGAAAAGATATGTTCTTGCGATCTGTAAGCTTTCAAAATTCATCCACACTTGTATTCCCTCCAATTGTTATCACCTCCTTCGAGGCAAAATAAAAACACCTCTGGGGTGTTAGTTTGCGGCGCCGCCTAAATCCACACTGACAGGTTGTTTTGTCATTAGATAAAGATTGGCAATCATTTGCGCTTGTGACTCGGCAAGGCTTTGCGCTTCCGCAAGTTGTTCTGTAATGGCCGCGTTCTGAGCTTTCAATTCATCAACGGTAAAAGGCACCCGCCCGCTTTCAATTTGCTTTTCCAGGGCTTTTTTCTCTTCCTGGGTGGCCGCCTCCGTCCATGTCTTCTCAGCGGGATGATACATCGCCTTTATGAAAGACGGAGGCTGGACGGTTGTACAATTCTCAGGGATTGTGTAGTTTCCTTCTTCATCAGGCTCAACCGGAACGGGTTTAGTCAAAATGAAATTTTCATCGTATTCATAAACCTGAATCATGCTGTTCCTCCTTCCTGAAAGCCCACGACCACATCCAGATAGTAGCCTCCGCCCAGCTTACTTGAGTCCGCCGGGTCCGGATATTTTATTTTTAAATCCCCATTATCATAAATGATTAAATTGGCTGTGCCGCCTGTACCACTTAACGGCACTGTTATAACGGAACCGCCAGCAGGTGCGTACTCCGCGGGGATGGAGCCGAATATAATTTCGGCTTCTGTTTTCACATGCCCCCGTAAGATTAAAAACGCCCCCCACTTTGCGTACATCGGGTTCCGCGTCCCTGCGGCGGCTCCATTCTTCAGCATGATGTTGGCATAGGTGGCAGCTCCGTTCCATGTCTTCCGTTCAGCTTTAGAAATATGCCGTTCTTGGTTGTAATTATGGGCCGTGAACTGACGTAATAATTCTTCCAGTTCATCTTTAAAACCCGCTGTGAATAACTTTGATAATTCTTCCAATGTATCTTTGAAATGTTTGGTAACATGAATGTCCGTATTATTGGCGTGAGTGTTTACCTTCTCTTGCGCCCCGCTTTCTGTTTCTTTACTGTCCCAAGCCTTCCGATCTGCTGCAGAAACATGCTTTTCTTCATCATTCGCATGTTCATTTGTATAAGCCTTGGCCTTTTCCTCTGCAGCATTCGCTTTTTTCTGCGCGCCCTCTTTCGTTTCAATAGCTTCCAGATCGGCAAATTTCTTCTGTAATTCCTCGACAGTCTGACTGATTTCTTCGACGATGTGGTTTATCCCGTCTCTCAGCGTTTCAAAATCATCAATGTAATAATCAGCTGTCGGAACGATGTTCTGATCCTCTAACGTTTTGGCGATAGAGAAAGTAAAAAATGAAGTCGCCAGCGCTTGGCCGTTCGTGTAATATAGTTTGATTTCCGCCTTAACCGTTCCGTAATGCTTGAGTTCTGCATTGGACAACACATATTCCGCTGTGCCGTTTACCTTGTCAGTGATGGTGAGGCTCTTTTTATAAAACGATCCATCATCATACAGGAGGACAATTTTTGCATCTACGGCTGACAGAGGCAACGGCACACCATCCTTTGTAAAAGAAAAAAACAGCTTTGCGCTGCCAGTGTCCTGCGTCATAAATTGTATATTTGTACTCCGGCCATTGATTGGATTTGTATTAATGTTGATCGGCACGCTGCCCGTTTTATACATCGTCGCTTATTCCTCCTTAGTGCTGCGGCGTAACCATCATTTGAGCCACGCCGTATCCCTTTTCCGTATCATACGGGGATTCTAATCTCATCACGGTTCCGTAGCCGCCGCTTTCCGCCTTTGTCGCGATGCCGTCAACTGCTGAAACACTGTCACCGACGTTAACGGTATCATCAACCCGCACGAACACTTGACCAATCAATCCAATAATATGCCACTCGTCTCGTTCCTCTCGTGGCTTGTACTCAGCTTCCGGATCATAGTTCGGGTTCTCAGCTGGAATCGTAATGATGTCCTCACCGTCAAATACCTCCCGGTAGATAATACCGCCAAATTCATCACGGAGAAAACGATCATTCCAATAGAAAGCAGCTCCGCCAAGCACAACGCCGGCAGTCTTGGAAACGACGCCGAGTATCTTGTCGCCTTCTTGCGCTTTTCGAATTTTGTCCTCCTCTAACGCTACAAGATAAGATGCCTCTATCTTTGCTCCGTCAGCTGATTCAAAATACTCCGCCAAGTCTTTTAAATTCGATACACTTTCTATTGCGCCAGTAGCCTTGACTGTTCCATTCTTTGCGTTTAATTCAATTTTTTTGTTGGCTTCCGAGGCTTTGCCGTTTCCATGGCCTAAAGCCAATGTGTAAGATTTACTATTCTTGGTAGCCTTCGAGAACATGACACCCGAGGACGCCCCGTCTCCTGTTGTGTGAGAATCGTATGAAAACATGACACCGTTGCGCGATCCTTCCGAGGAAGAACCTCCCGCATTTCCTGCAAGCAGATTGCGCTCACCCTTCGCGTACGTCGCCCCCGTACACGCAATAATCGCACTGTATTTTGTCAGTGCATGGCCGGAGCCGGAAGCTGCTCGAAATCCTCCCTTGACGTTATTCGGAACGACTGAATGCTTTTCTCCGGCAAGGACAGCTGCATCCTTATAACCGTAAGCTCTGACAAGAAAAATATTGGTCTGGGTGTTCGGAGAGGTGATGCCGGCCGTTCCGCTTGCTACATGCAGAAGGCCATTTAACAAGTTGACATTACGCACGCCACCCCCTATCGCGATGCCGGTTCTTGCGGAATCATGGATAACAAAATCAGAAATAAATACATCGTCGGTCATCTGATCGCCGCCGGTGATATAAATGTCACAATCAGCCTTTTTAAACCCGGTAATGTGCAAGTTGTTTACTGTTATCTTCCTGCTTTTATACTGGAAGGCAATGATCGAGCCTTCTTTGTAGTCATATGTCGGATCACCAATCGCTTTAAAACCGATTATCTGAACACGCTGGTACGCCGAAACGACAAGGGCTTTCGGAGCTAATCCTTCATAAAGCGAATTATAGACGGGTTCACGGGATGTGCAGTCTACTAACGTCACATCACGAGCCGTCTCGCTCCAAGGGTCTTTTACAAGATGGTGATCAATATGCCGTAAATCAAATGAGCGAACGTCACGAAATGATTCATGACCGCGAATGTGAACGTCACTCGGTGCCGGCCATTCCTTATGAGCTTTTACCTCTACGCCTCGCACATTCCCCTCCGTATAATTATCTATAACCCAGACATGCTTAGAACCGTCGTCCACTTCAATTCCGTTTGAATTGGCTCCGCCTTTACGGTGTGCAGTGCCGCGCGGATTCGTCATCACATTGTTTGTGATGAAAACATACTCGCTGTAATGGGTCGTAATGCCGTCGTCACCATACCCCGAGCCGACACACTTGTCGATCCAAATATATTTGCTCCCCGTTGCCGTGTAATCTTTTGCTGTAATGTCATAAGAAGGCGCTGATACATCAAAACAATGTAAGCCGGGATTAATGCCTTCAACGCCGCGCGCAATACCAAACTTTACTTGTGCGAAAAGAAGACAGCTTGAATGTACACCTCCGGTTGCGCCTACTCCGCCCTGACGATCAGGATTCCAGTCAAGCGACATACCTTCCACAACGATATTCCGGTTGCCTTTCGCATGATCAGCATTTGTGACAACCCACTCACTGGCCGGGGTGTCTTCGTGCAGTTTTAGCGCGGTGACGCCCATGCCCTGGCCGATCAAATATGTCCATGACGGCAGCTTTACGCCCCTTATCACGTATTCTCCGGCTGATAGATTGAGCCGCACCTTTCCGTTTCCGATCGCTCTTTTGAATGCTTCTGTGCTGTCTGTCTCCCCGGTAGGGTCGGCCCCGTAGTCGTCTACGTTAACGTTTCTGGTGATCTTACGTAGAAGTTTGTTATATTCCTTATCAAGACGCTCTTTCAACAGTGGGGCAATTTCCCCATCAGCAGTAACACGGGCATCCACTACTTCTTTTACATTTGTCCCGTCGGCATTAAGAATGAGATTACGGACCCGGTTATAGAGTCCGTCAATATAAGTTCGTAAAGAAAAGCCCCCGTGATCAATTTGCTCAGATGTATGCGCCGTAGCAGCTTTCTTATGACGAGTAATTTCACTTTCAAGTCCGTTTACGCTACTTTCGATCGCTTCCATATCACCAGATAGCTCATCCTCATAACGAGAGTTTCTAGTGGTATCGTAATTTTTTTTCAACCTCAACACTGTATTCACTCTCCTTTTCGACAAAATAAAAAACGCCTATCAAAGCGCTGTCAGTATTTGATCAATATATCGTTTTTGTTCTCTCAGCTTCTTCGCCTGATTCACCGCAATATCTTGTATGTCTTTTCTGAAATTGGCAAAAGTCAGCTTCGGGCTGCTGTATGGATTTAGCGGATTGTATTGAATCGTTAAGAGCCGCACATCATCCTCATAAGTCGTGCCGTCTGCTGTGTCGGCTAAAATGTGGACTGTATCACCTTTCCAGAACGGCTTTTCAATTTTGAGCAATTTCGGTTCGTATACATATTGATAATCCACACTGACGACTGTTTCCGGATATGGATTCACATGTTTTTTCAGCGCAGAAACCATGCTACCCGACTTTTTTATAGTTTCGTCTCTGATCGGGTCGGCCCACTTCGGTTTCCCTTCCCGCAGGAATTTCTTTTCCTCTGGATGGATATACAAGATCGGCTCAAATACGTATTTCGGTTTTTTGTCTGTGCTCTTACTGTCTTTAGACATCGCACCATATCCCCATGCACGGGTAGAGCAATTTTGCGAGTTTGTTTTGATACTGATGCCCGGCATATTGTAACGAGAGTCAAATGTGAAAGGAATCTCTTTCCCCATTTTCTTATATACATGAATTTTATAATTATCCACGTCAAGCTCTAACTCATAATCATTTATGAGCTGATCTATTAATTCAGTGGAGTTTTTATCACCGAAATTTTCTTCTTCGGCGGTGGCGAATTTACTTTCAGGCTCTTCCAACACATATGAAAAATCAGTACCTTTTAACGCAATGTCAAAGGCCTCTTTTACGGTCAGTTTCTTCGTTACTGTATCATCCACTCGATTCTCAGCAAGCAGAACGGTAAAAATGTGGTTGGCCGTGATTGTTTTTGTCAGGACGTTTTTAGTCTGCTTCAGGTCTACATCTGTAATATAGTATTTTTGTTGTTTGAATCTCCTTTCGTCAATGTAAAGAATATTGTCGTTGATCAGTAAATCGAATTCAGTCGCATTGCTCTCTGTTTTGGTAATTGTAAAGGTAAAGCTCTTTTTTCCGGTAGTATCGTCTGTAAGATCAACGATCACGCCTGTTACTTCCACAACGTCATTTCCGTCTTTCGTGGAAACATGCAGTTGAGGAAAGTCCACATCTGACGGCAATTTTTTATTAAGAGGGATGTCGTTACCCGCGTATTCTTTACTCGGAAAGCTCGGTTCCTCTTCCGGGGTCTCCGGGGATTCTGGATCATCAGGCTCGTTCGGCAATCCTGACGTATCGTCATATTGCATCAACTTATACTGTTCGACCATGGTAATTAATTTATTAGCATAGTTGATGTCTGTTGCGTAGCCAGCTTTTTGAACGGCTCGGCATGCTTTTTTATAATCCGTTTCCCCTACCACTGCTTTATACCGATCAAGACGATTATATAAGCTTCCCAGATCGACCAAACTCTCAGCGTATGAAGGGTACTTTCTGAATTTAGCTTGTACCCTCTCCACATTTCCGTATTTGTCCTGCTCGCTGGTCCACATCAACACGTATTTTCCGTTATAGGTTCCCTTTATCCCAAACAAATTGTTAGCTTGTTTGGAAAGGCCGCTCGTGCCGAACCCACTTTCCAGACAGCCTTGAGCAATGACAAGGCTAGCAAGGACGTTATATTTTTTGCGTACCTTTTGCGCCCCCGGTACCAGGCTTTTAATAAAGTCAGCCGCAGCCATGTCATCCCTCCTTACTTATAATAAAAACGAGTATCAAATAAAATTTCAAAGTCATTTGAGTTTATAATTTCAAAATCGTTCCATCCTACATCCAGTGTCGGCAGACGGCCGGATGTTTTCAGACGCTTATCCCCGATTACAGTGTACTGTCTGATGAATGTGACTTTTTGCGAGCGTTTTAGCTCCTGCTCAATTTTCAATTTTTCCCCGTTCGTTCGATTCGCAATGGTTACGTTTGTCCCTTTGGCCCACAGATAGACGTTATAATCATGCTGCAGAGTGTTGACCGCGGCGCCGCCGGGATTGTAAACGCTGAATCGTTTTTGGTTCTTGAAATGATATTCAAGATCATCTCTCCGAAGGATTCCCATGCCGGGACTCCAGTGCTCTCCATTGAAATTCTGGATGGTAGAAGAGGTATATTTCGACTCGGCAAGCCCCAGAATGTCCGTGAAATCTACTGTAAATGTGGCATGGTTTTTCTGCTTGTCCTTAGTGATAGTGAAATTCCCGTCACACGTAACAAGAAACCGACGGTTAGGCAGAAGGTCCGTTGAAATATAATAAGGAAACGGCTGCACTAACAATGAATAAAGTTCATGCCTGTTCTGATAAAAGGTTTCGGGAATGATGGAATCTAATAAAAAATCAACTTTGATGTCTCTCTCTTTGTAGACAACGTCCCGTGGGTGCTGTGGCAGCACTAAACCGTTAATCCTTGGGAGGGTTGTTGTTTCTCGTTCAATATTCGGTGAGTCTGGCGTGAAGCTGCGCACCTTAAAACGGCGGAGAATACGTGATAAGCTTTGCTCCCCCATGCCATTATTAAAATCAATATATAAATCTAGCATTATGATCTGACACCGCCTTTATAGGCATTCTGGTTGTATCGGTCTGCAGCTTTCTGATCAAGTATCCTGCCATCTCCTTTTTCAAAAGCGATCGTCGCAATTTGTTGGCCGTCCATATGCACCGGAGCCGGATGGATGATAATAGGCTGCTGAGGTAGCGCGGCCTGTCCTGATCCGCCAGACTGTTGTTGAGACAGGAGTGTGATTAGAGCATCGAGCTTTTGGTTTAAGGCAGGCGTGTCAACTTCATTCCGGATGGTAAGCTCCGACTTCATTGAAATGAGCTGATCAGCAGCCCCCTTTATGTTGAAAGCCATCTGATTTAATTCCTGCCTAAACGAGGTCATCGCGTTCTGCGCCATAAAAGCAGCACTTTGTTTCACGCTCTTAGCCTTGTCCTCTATCCCTAACGCAAACCCATCAGAAAAGTTGTTCCCCTCCGCTTTTGTTAGTTTGGAAGGAGAATGGGAGTCAATAGATTTCTTTAAAGACCTCAAGGCGGATTTCCCCAAGTTCCACGCCGCGCTGAAGAGAGAGCCGTTTTGCGATCCCATTCCATTTATAAAGCCGGTTACAAAATCAGAACCAACACTATGTGTCTTAACGCTTTTCAGCCCTGTTTTTGCGCTGTTTGCAACACTTTTTCCGGCGGTATTTGCTGAGCCTTTTTTACTAAGAACGCCGCTGGCTAATTCAGTTCCGGCCTTTTTACCGCCTCCGCCGTCTGAGGTTTTGGCTAAATTGCTCGTTACCGATGAGCTAAGAGAGCCGGCCGCAGATGTATTGGCGCCTTTGGTAGACGTTAAACCAGCTTTATGCTTATTCCCTTTGTTTTGTCCTGCTGCATTTGCTTGCCCGCCGCCTTTCCTCATCTCGCTTAAAGCAGATTGGAGTACAGACGCCCCCGCTTGTGCATTACCGGGCTTTGTAGAATTGATGCCGGTACGAAAGGCATTTCCTTTATTTTGTCCGGCTTGTGCGGGCGTGGTATTATCTGCGGAAAGTGAATTGTTAAGGGCCTGCTGTAAGACCGTTCCCCCGCCAATAACTGCTGGTGTGGACTGCTTCAAGCCAGCGGAAAAATCCTCAGCAACCTTCTTTCCTGATTGCTCGGCGCTTGTCGGCTTATCTAATTCCCCTTCAACATTGGCAACCATTTGACTTGCTTCTTCACGGGCTTGTTCTTGGGTCATCCCCATGCCCTTGTAAAACTCTTCTAAAGCCTGTTGGGTAGTCTCAATTGCTTCTTCTTTGGATTGTCCTAATTTTTGAAGAAAATCTATTTGCCGGGCTGCCCATCGCTCTTGATATTGAGCTTCTGACTCTTCAGTTTTGACCATAATCCCCATTGAATTAGATATAAATTCATCTTGTCTATCCAATGCCTTTCCGGTCTCTAAATCAAGCAGCTTGCCGTCTCGTGACATTTTAGAAAATAAGGCGCTTGAATTTTTTTCATAGGCATCCGTGTTTTTTGCTAATGCGGTATTATAGTCAGCTGTACTTTTGCTCAGCAATGATCTTCTTTGTTCAGCTTCTATATATCCCTGCGCAAACAACTTCTCAATAACATCATTTCTGTATTCCATGTCTTTCTTGGCGGCTTGTTTACCATCGTCATAGACTTTTTTAATATCGTTGTTGTACTTCTGAGCTTGTTTAAATGAAAGCTGTCCTTGCTGATCCGTTACTACTTTTTGCATTGCTAAGGCTTCTTTTTGATTGGCAGCAAATTTACTTGTAGACAACTCAAAATAAGAAACAATGTCATTGAACTGCTTCTTTTGTGAGGCATTCATATTAGAGGAGACAAGGCCTGTCTCTTTTTGCAGAGCATTTAACTGTTTCAGTTTATTTCTAGCCTCTTGCATATCTTTATCAATTGCGCCGACCATCTTGTCAGTCATCTTTTCGCCGGCTTTTTTTGTTTTCTCATCGGTGTCCGCATATAGCCCTTTCAAGACAACCAGAGCATCCTTTTTAAGTCCTTCAAGTTCTTGTATCAACTGGTCGCGCATGCTGGCATATGTTTCAACTAATTTAGCTGACATCTTTTGAGCTTCTGAACCAGATACCCGCGTCAATTCAAACAGCTGCAGTTCTGCCTTTTCCCTTAAATCCACATAGGCGGAAGCAGATTTTTGTGTTGCTTTAGAAACGCCATCGCCGTAAAGCAAGGCGGATTCCCGCGCCTCTTCTTGCTGCTTTTTCTGGTTCTTCAATTGCTCAGTGTAAGCGTAAGTAGCAACCGAAA
Source organism: Bacillus sp. R45 (assembly GCF_021729365.1). Taxonomy (NCBI): domain Bacteria; kingdom Bacillati; phylum Bacillota; class Bacilli; order Caryophanales; family Bacillaceae; genus Bacillus; species Bacillus sp. R45. The sequence continues at coordinate 1,959,831 of NZ_CP091421.1, forward strand.
TACCGCCAAGCAACGCTGTGCCTCCCACAATCGCAAGGCCGACAGGACCGGTAAACGCCAAAAGCGCTCCTATTCCAGCTGTAAGGGTGGCGACAGCTGTCGTAACCCCTAATACACCTGTTGCCAGAACGGCTGTTTTCGCTATGGTTTGCACGGTGCCGGAATCCAGATTATTAAACATCATAATCAAGTCGCTGCCCTTGTTTGCTAAATCGCCCAGGGCAGGCAAAAGGCTTTCCGTCAGTTTGATTTTTGCCCCTTCAAGTGCTGACTGAAAAGCTACTATGCTTCCGTGTGCATTATCCAGCATCGTATCCGCCATCTTTTTGGCGGCTCCATCTGATTTTTCAAGCGCCTTGGTATTATCCCCAAGAGCCTTTGAACCTTTTTGAAGAAGGACAGCCCAATGTTTATATGCTTCAGCGCCCACGATCGTTTTTAATGCGGCCGCCTGTTGCTCTTTGGTCATGCCTTTCAGACCTTTTTCCATTTCCTCAACGACTTCCGGCATGCTTTTCATGTTTCCGGCTGCATCGAAGAAATCAAAACCTAATTTTTTGACAAGCTTCGAAGCCTTCCCCGTTGGCGAAGCGAGACGGATCAAGGATGTACCAAAAGCCTGCCCTGCAATTGAACCTTGCAGACCTGCGTCACCAAAAGCCATAATGGCGGCCGCTGATTCTTCCATTCCCCAACCAAGAGAATTAGCGTTCGGCGCCAAAAACTTCATGGCTTCGCCCATCTGTTCGACGTTGGTGTTTGCGTTGGCTGCGGCGTAAGCAATGACGTCCGAGGCGTGTCCTGACTCTTTTGCTTTTAGAGCAAAGGCAGACATGATATTTGATGTAATATCCGCGGCTGCACCTAATTCCAGTTGGCCGGCTGCCGCCAGACTGAGCATCCCGGGCATTGCATCATAAATGTCATTAACCTTAAATCCGGCCATTGCCAAAAAACCCTGTGCATCCGCTGCCTGACTTGCTGTAAAGACAGTGGTTGCACCGAGTTCTTTTGCTTGCTCTCTCAATTTCGCGATTTCTGCCGCCGATCCGCCGGAAATGGCCTGGACCTTACTCATTTGCTTTTCAAAGTCAATACCGACCTGAACAGCATCACGTAGGGACAGAGCCAACGCACCAAAGGCGATGCCCGATGTCATAGCTACTGACGAACCAACGGAACGCATTTTTCCGCCAATTGAATCCATTCGTTCGCCCATGATCCGAACGCGGGAGGAAGCTCTTTTCGCTGCCTCCTCTAACGCTTTTATCCTCTGAGTCGTACTATTTAGCGCGTTTTGCGTCTTATTCATTGCGGCAGTAGCATTATTTAAACGGCGGGCGAGGGTTTGCGTTTCTTTTATGTCTTTCCCTTTTTTTATAGCCGCGTCTGCGTAAGCTCTCTCAAGCGCCTTTACTCTGCGTTTATGTGTTTCCAATTGTTGTGTTAATGTTTTTTCGGTTACTTGAGCAGTTTTTAATTCGTTTCCCCACACACCCACTGCCGTACGGTTTTTTTCAAATTCCGACTTCAAATTTTTCATTTGAACAGCACAGGCGCTCATTTCTTTTTTAAACTCAGATGAATTCGAATACAGCCTGACCTTTATGTCTTTGCTCAATCGGGCACCTCCTTATCCGAGAATTTGATCAATATACATAGGTTCATCATTGTTTTTTGCCTTCGTTCGTGCCTTCTCTTGTGATTTTCTCCGAGCCAGTCTTTTCAGATGATAGACAATGTCCATTTCGTCAATTTGATTCTGCGTATATCCTATTTCCTCAAGGGCGTTGTACATATCAAGGACTGACTCAGACAGACTTACTCCCCCGGCTCTTCACCATTGGAAATTTCTCCGCTACTTAAAAGAGCCGTTGCATCTGCAATGTTCCCCAACACATACTGTGCAGCAGCAAAAATTGTCCTTCCTGCTAACCGGGCGTCAATCCCTTCTTCAAACTCATCAGGCGTGAATTTCTGGCCAAAGGTATTACAGACGAATTCAATTTGTTCATCAGTAAAAAGACGTTCAGAATCTTGGGATTCAAAATCATCAGTAATTTTTGCAGCCTTCCGGAACAATAAACCTGTAATATGGTCAGGTGTAACAAATTTTTTATCTTTGCCATCAAGCCGAAGTGTAATAGACAATGCTTCCATGTAAGTTCCTCCTTTTCCATATAAAAAGAGCGCTCTTAGGCGCTCAATGAATTATTTACCAACATCAACGACAGGCGGTTCCTCTTTTGTGATGTCCTTATAGACAACTTGTTTAAACCATGTTTCGGCGTTGATTCCGTTGCCCTCTTCCGCCTTTGCTTCCCATCTTTTCTTTCCTTTTTTCAAATTTGTTAACGGGCTGAATTTTATTTTGACTTGGGTAGGTTGAGGAGAAGGTTTTCCTTCCTCTGTTTTATGTTCAACAGGTACTAATTCTGGTTTTCCTTTCAAGGCCCAATAATAACGGTATCCACCCGTTGAGATTTTGGCGCGGAAACCCAATGCAATTTCAAGAGTCCTGTCATCTGCACTAGAGAAATGAATACCACCTTCAACTGTTTTCCCGAAAATTTTCGCCTGCATATCAAGGGGTAAATCCGCAACTTCCATTTCCCCGTCAATGTCTCCTAAGCTGCTTAACTGTGCAAACGCACCGTTATCTGCATAGAAGGTTTCTGTTTCAGATTTCGGATCAAGTTTCATACTAACTGCGCCTGGCAATTCCTCTGGAACCGAAAATTCAAGTTCATCTTTCGTGTCTTTCAATACTTCGGCGATATGAAACATATCCAAGCCGGATAATACTTTCCCCATCTAATTTACCTCCTGATAATAGGTTTTTTTATAACGTCTGGCCTTATGAAAGACCTTTGTGTCTGTTTCGTATAAATCTTGAGAATCATACCGGCTGTAGCCGATTCCCCGCATAAGCCTGTCTATTTCGGCAGCAATCGTTGTTTCTTTGCCGCGGGTGCTCGCTTGAGTGAATATGCTGATCTGATAACGCACCTCAAACGAATAGGCCTTGTTGTCTGCAAAGTCCTCATCAGCGTCTTGAATCTCTGAAAAAACTACTCTTGGAAATGCGCTGACATCATTCGCACCGAGGTTATGAATTCCGCCAGATGCCAGGCCTTTTAATAAGGCACTGGAATTAAGTGTGCTCACCAATTCAATTTTAGGAGAGTAGGTCATTTGATCGGCGCTGTAAGTATTCGCTCCATTAATTCCACAGCAGGCCCCTCCCCTTCTTTCCCGCCTTTTTCTATGAACGGTTGCGGCGGCATTTTTGAAGTTCCCCACTCCAAGAAACTCCCGCGATACGCTACCTTTTTATTCGGACCAACAGCCACAAACCTCACTCCGTCCTTGGATTCTCTGACATTGGAGACTGTGATGTTGTCCTGCATATGAGGTTGTTTTTTATCACTCCGGTTAACATGGGAGCGTTGCCGTTCAGCGATAATTTCACCGCCGGCCTTTAGCGCTACGGGTTCCACCTTTTCGATGTCTCCGCCGATTTTTTCAAAATACTGCGTTAGATCATCTATGCCGTCAAAGCTCATATCAGCCATTGATTCCCACCTCCTGACAAAGAATCTCAAGCTCTTCCCCTTGATCATCCGGATCGTTAGTGTCCAAAATATCAAAAACGCGTTCCGTCTTTTCTTTAGGAACGCGCTTAACAATCCGCATATTCGGTTTTATATCCTTCCGGTAACGCACCGTGATTTTTTTGGGGGTCTTGACTCCCAATGCTCCGGCAATCATAGATTCGCTATTCCCAAGAGAACCAGCCCCCTCCACAGCTCCCCAGACCGTGAATAAGTCCACATAGGTTGCATTCCAGTTACCTTCTTCATCCTGTGTCTCGGTTTTCTTTTGAAAGGTCAGACGGTGCCGGAGTTGGCTGATCTTTTTTCTCATTTTCTAGTTCCTCCACAGATACATAACGCAGCTGCGTCAATATATTTTCAGCAGTAAAAGGGATAGACGAGCCGGTTTTCCCAGACTCATATATCCCTTTGTTTTCATACCAATGTTCAACAAGCATTTGAAGTACCAGCTCAAATTGCGGGTGCCCTTCAATATACCGGCCTATTCCATTGATGATATGACTTTTGGCCGCCACTATTTGATTCAAGAGCTGGCGATCATCCTCTTCATGCTCGACTTTTAAATAATTTTTAATAGCCTCTAAATCCATTCAGGACACACCGCCTTATTCTGTCGGTTCTTCTTCTGTTCCTTTCAAAGCAGCCAGGTCACTTTCAAGGTTATTCATTTTTTGTTTCAATTCATCAAGCACTTTTGTAATTTCGCTGTTTAGGTGCTCCGGCATCACGCTTCCAGTTCCGATGTTTTTACTCCGAACGGATTTTTCTGCAAGCATTTCATACGTAATGCTTCCCTCTTCAATAACAGCCGGATCACCTTTGTCTCCCTTCTCACCTTGGGATCCTTGCTCACCTGTATCTCCTTTTGGTCCTGCCGGTCCCGGTTCACCCTGTGGTCCCGGTTCACCGGGTTCGCCCTTATCGCCTTTTGGTCCCTGCGGGCCAGTTTCACCCGGTTCTCCTTGAGGACCTTGTTTACCGGTATCGCCTTTGTCTCCTTTCTCCCCTTTTTCACCCTGCAACCCTTTTACAAAAAGAGGATTTTCTTCGCTGTTTTCTTTGAGATAGACTGGCGTTATCGCCTTGCCGTCTTTTCCTTTTTCAGATGAAGTTTTGACTCCGTTACTTTCATATAAATAATCTTCAACCATCTGTAATCATCCTGTTCCTTTTATTTTTTATTCCGTTTTTCCGTCAGACTGGGAACTGGCAAGCTCTTTCAATTTATCTTCAATAGCCTTGAGACGATCTAAAATAGATGAATTTAAGTGTTCTTCCATTACACTGCCGGTGCCGATATTCCTGCTGCGGACCGACTTATCCGCCAGCATTTCATTGGTTATGCTTCCGGGTCCTGGTTCAGCTTGGTTGCCGCCGTCTAAACTGACCTCTTGTCCATCTTTAATAACCTTGCCCCCGGCAATTTCTAAAACACCGCCGATGACGGTACGATTTCCCCCGTCGGCAGTGTAGTTTTTAGTTACTCGCATGATAGCCCTCCTTTATTACTCAGCAGACAACGTCAATTGACCGTACACTACAGCCTCAGAATCCCACAACTTCACGTCTTCACGCTCAATTGCGCGCACTTTAGTTGTATTTGTCTCAAATGCACCGGCCCCGACATCAGTAGAGGCAATTGATTGCTGCTGACGGTCAAATAAAACAATAGCTTCCTTCAAGTCACCAATAATCATTGGCGCTTTTCCAGAGACTGTCTTGAGGACTTTATTCGAAATAACCACGACACGGCGGCCGAAGAGCATTTTGTTTGTTGGTTCAGTTGGAATGTCTTTTAATAGATACTTTCCATCTCCGTCTTTGAGTTGATCAAGATAATCAAATCCGTCTTGGTTCGTCATGATAATAGCTCCGGCAGAGATAGCAGGATCAAGGGTCACGTTAAGTGTCTTTTTAATGTTATCCAAGCCTTTGAATTGAACCTTTTTCAAAGAATCAAGGATTGAAAGAATTAAAGCATTCCGCGTCGTGATTGATTTCTTCACAAACCATCTTGCGACATAAGACATAATAGCCTGGTCAGTATCTTGCAAAAGAGTATTTGATAACGGCAGGATGCCCGCATAATCAGTAATGTTGTAAGAAAGCTTGGTAAACTTCGGTTGATCTGTCTCTGCAATTTCGTCCATTTCTTCCAAGACCGCAAACGGCGTCATGTCACTGTTTTTCTCAAGCATACGTGTACCTGAACGGGTCGCAACCGGCTCAACCGTTACATATTGTTCAAGCTGTTGCTCTTGTTCCCGTTTCAATTCCTTGATCGTTCTCGAAATATCTTCCGGAATTAGAATGCCGCCGTCTTCTTCATTTTTACCGGACATCGCACGAAACTCTTCACTTTCAAACAGATCGCGCTCTTCCTCCGTTAAGCGTTTGCCGCGGAGGGATTTCATGAAAGCTTGAGTGAACATTTTTTGTCGCTCTTCTTTTGCCCCTGTATCGCCGGCCCTGCCTTCTGGGTTGCGCTCTTGCTCGGGCACAAAGTTTACACCGCCCGGTAAATCTGGAACATCAAGTGAACGTCCCTCGGTCATCAATTCGATTTGATTTTTAAGCTGTTTCACTTCATCGAGCAATGCACGCGCTTCATCGGTATTTCCCTCCTGCAGCGCCTTGTCTGCTTGCTGCTTCTTTTCAGTAAACTGTTGTCTTAATGCGATTTCTTTTTTGCTCATTTGCATTGCCATAAAATCATTTCCTCCTTGTTTTCTGAACTAAAAAAGACCTTACTCCGGAAGTACAAGGCCTAATAGTTCCAATTCCATTTTTAACGCTTCATCTGATGAATTACGTCTTTCTTTCAGCTGCTCAACCTTTTCTAAACTGCGGGCACCCACAACCGCCTCAGTATCGCTGTAAGCAGGCGTAGTGACGAGTGAAATATCGAAAATGCGATTGATTTTATTGATTCGTCGCTCGTAAATGTCCTCATCTTCATTGATACGCCATTCATCTGCCTCAGCATCCCCATAATCAAGTGAAAAAGCAAAAGAGCATTGATTGATCACACCGCTCCGGACATTCTTTATTAAATCACGCGCATACGACGTGTCTGAGGGCTTAAATCGGAATTTGAGGCCTATCCCGTCTATTTCTAATTCAAGACGGCCAGTATCCTCGGAAACGGTATTTCTCGCTAAGGGAAAATCCTGCTTATGATTGAAAAGGGCGATGACGTTAGACATGTCAGCTGAGTCAAGAGCTGTTCTGCTGATTATCTCTTTAAACCAGCCCAAGCGTTCTGACCATTTTTCGAATTTGAGAGCGTACCCTTCGATATATTCACTCTGCTCCTCACCTTCGGAACGCAGCTCAATCGGCGTCGTCAAATGCCGAACCTCTTTATCCTTCATTTTTGTTGTCACCCCCCTTCATGGCGCCGCCAGCTTTAAGCCGCTGATATTCTTCCACGAAATCGAGGAACACATAGTTTAAGCTGGAAATATACTTGTCGCCATTTTCAATAGGGTTGCGTTCAAGCAATTCTCTGATTTCGTCTTTATTCAGCACTCCTGTTTCATGCAGTGTTTTCAAATACTCTGCCTGCGTCTTACTGTCGCCGCGCAGCTCGCTGTCTATATTGAATTTCACGTAATGGCCGCTTTTCTGATCGTGATCTAAGAACAATTTAACGTTTAGTTCTTGTTCAAAATTCACAATCCATGGCTGTAGCGTGTTTCTGACATATTCAATGGACTGATGCTCAATATTTGAAAATGTTGCTTTATCCAATTCGTTCAGCTTATGCAACGGTACTTTATAAATCATGGAAATCTGTGCTTTGTTAAACTTCATAGACTCAACGAATTGAGCTTCTTGCAGAGGCATAGAAATAGATTGATATTCCAGTCCGTTATCTATAATGGCGATATTTTCACCTTGATTCACCCGTTTCCACTCTTTGCGCACGTTCTCTTTTGGTTTTTCATCCAGGAACGCCGGGACTTTCAATATCCCCCGAGGAGTTGCCTCGTTCTTGTACAGTTTGGCGTTATATTTTGTGGCAGCCGCTTGCGCCCCGATATGCTCCCGTACAACGCCAATAGGTGATTTACCATGTATTCCGTCAGTCGAAAGCCCTTTAAAATGTAGTACTTCGTAGTCGTATAATTCAACGGCTTCCCCGTTTATCACAGTTTGATACCACAGCATGCCTGTTGTCGGATGAACGTAAGCATTCGTGTAATCAGGGCGCAAGGGAAAGAGCGCTTCCGGGTAACCATGTGGTCCGAATTGAATATAGGAATATGCATTTCCCCAAGTCAGAACATGAGTCATCATAAGCTTTTTCCATGTGAAGGCTGTCATGTAAGGATTCGGCCGAGCATAAACAGCATGCGCGGACATGTGCTCCGGTTTCCGCTCTATGCCGCCGTCTGTTCTTTTATATGTGTGAATCGGCAGTTTTGCAATGTCATCCGACAATACATTGACACATGCAAATATGTCCGGCTGCACAAGTGAGTTGCTTTCACTCACTCTTTCGCCGCTTGCTGTTTTCCGGCCGCCGAACATGTTTAATAAAATGTTGTTAAAACCATCTTCATGATCTGACGAGCCAGAACGTTTCTCAAACATTCGTTCAAGCAGCATTTATATCACCTCGCTTTCTTTGATATGAGGTAAGCATAAAACATTAAAAAGACACCCGTCAGAATAAGACCGATGTTTGTGCTCCATCTATAGACAGCTGTCAGGATAAAGGCGGCTCCCGCCATAAACAGCAGATCATTTAATATCAAGCAGAAAAAAGAAAGCAGGGCTTTCATATACCTGTGGTGAAAATCCCACTTGAAAAAAGCTTTGATCTTTTTCCTGGCTTTTTTCATTTTCTCACATCCTAAAAACTGAAATTACCAGAGCCGAAGTGATTATTTAAATCTACTCTATGGTTTGTGTCGTGATACATCGCTCTGGCGTAAGCATTTATAACAGCCGCAATAGGGTCGATTCTCTGCGGTGATTTTGCTTTATCCAGCATGATATTTTCTTGCGGGTCCATTTTCATAATTGCGTTATTAACCGCCCATGATAAAACCGGATCATTCCCATGTACAACTTTCCCTTCATACACCTTCTCTCGGAAGCTTTTTGTAGGTAATGACAGATGATTGATTCTCTGCGGCAGTTCCACCATTGTATGTCCTTTTGATTCAAGCCGCTGAGCTAAGTGAAGAGCATTCCACTTGTCATACGCGGTCTCTTGTGGCCGAAAACGGTTTTTATGGATAAATTCAATGATCCACTGTTCGACTAATTGATAGTCAACTGCTTCGCCAGACGTATAAGTGATAAACCCCATCTCTCTCCACAAATCATATGGCACTTTATCCGTCGCCATTTTTTCTTTTGCTCGGGCTTCAGGCATAAAGGAATGTTGACCGACATAGAAAAAGCCATCTTGCACGGCCACATACCCTACGGAGGTTAAGTCTGTTGTCATTGATAAATCAAGACCCAGATAAACGGGCAGTCCTTGCAGATCAGGAATTTCCCCACTGCAAGCGCGCCATTTTGTCATATTCATATAACCATTGTCCTTCTGGTCAACCCATCGGTTCATATTTTTGGTTAGGAAACTGCGCATCTTTTCAGGCACTTCAAGAGCCACTTTTAAAGCAGAACGTAATGACTCCATTCCCTCGGGGTACGTTGCCACAATCGGATTCGCCTTGATCCAGTTTGATTCATCTTTTATGTCATCTTCCGGGTCCAGTTCACAGATCATAACAAAATAATCATCATTCTCCGTATCAATGTCTGGATCAAGAATTTTACTCGTATATTGATATTCCTTAAAGCATGGCCGCTCCATGTTGAAACCCGCTGTCGTAATAACGGCCATTAACGGACTGCGCCGGGCGACCATCCCGCTGTCCAGGACGTCGTAAATCTCACTTGTTTCATGTGCGTGGTATTCATCCACAATTCCCAATGATGGGTTTTTACCATCCCCGAGTTTCCGAGCCTCACGGGAAAGAGGTTGGATAATGGAGTTCGTTTTATATTTTTTCACGCGGCCATTGGCAGAGGTATATTTCCCTTTGAGTATCGGCGCGTGATGCAGTTGCTCAAGAATTGCCTGGTATACTTCATCTGATTGTTCACGGGACCAGCCTGCGATAAATACCCGGTGTTTTTCTTGTGTCGGGAAAATCTCATACGACGCGATTAAAGCTAAAAATTGCGATTTCGCATTTTTACGGGCCAGCTGGATATAAGCTTTCCGAAACCGGCGGGCGCCATTTTCTTTTTTATAGAATCCGTATATGTTGGCTGCAATAAAAAGCTGAAAGTCTGTTAATTCAATCGGCTGCCCTGCAAGTATACCTTCGACATGATTAAATTGCCGCGACCATTCATAAAAATCCACCACAGCTTCAGCATCAAAGTAATAAGGGCAGTCATCTTCTGCGAGCCGGTCAACATCTTTAAAAAATCGCTCTACAGCCCATTTTTGCTTTTTGCCTGCCTTAATTTCTCCGGAGCGAATTTTCTCAGCATATGACCAAACCCGCTCAATGAGAATTTCGGCTGTAATCTCTTGCATTACATGCGGCCCCCGAACCGTTCTTCCTCTTTTGACTTCGGTTTCCCATCATCTTTTTTCGGGATAACAAGTTTACAGCGAGAGGAAATGGTCAGCCCTAAATCACTAGAAGCTTGCCGGCATTGTTTGAACAGCTTGTCTTGATTGATAAGCAAATCACTGTATGTCTTGTTCGCTACTTCAAATTTATTTCCGTCATCATCCTCAACTAATGCAGTAATGGGCGTTTCGAGTAAGACTTCGGTCATTTCCAAGTATTGTTTTTGAGCAAACAAAAAACGGGCAAGCGCGTCCACATCTAAATTAGTTATAATTCCGATGTTTTTTAGCTCATCCGCTATCTTTTTAAACTCTCTTTTTAAGTCTTTTGGCAAATATGATGGAGCTTTTACTTTGTCGTTTGGTGCCTTTACTTCCTGTGCTCGACGCTCCTCAATCTCTTGCTTTGTCAAGTTTTTCTTGCCTTTTACCAGTAGCAAGTCAACAGGTTGCCGCGGTCTAGCCATTCCCTCACCTCCTTCCGAATTTTCATTTAGGGAATTTTTCAAAATGGGGAGGGGAGCGCGGTCTCCGGCAAACGTCCTCTAGGGATTTAAGGGTGGGGGGGCTCCATCTCCGTTCTCAGCTGGCTCATGGCTGCTTGTATTTCCGTTTGTGCTGCTTCTATCTTCTTTGAATATAGATCAACAGCTGATTCCTTTTTCATGTTACGGCGAAGAGCAAACATCTTTCTTATTCTATGCTGCATTCGTCTGATGTCCTCGTTCGTATAGAAGGATGTATACTCAGCCTTGCAGCGTGGACACTTGATATAATGCTCTTTGATTCCGTTGTCGTGCTTCCTGATCTTTGAACAGCCTTTGATAAGAAGTCTGGTCATGCATTGATCACACACGCATGTTTGATGTAGTGTTTCCAAATCCCCCGTCCTCCTTTGCCGTCTTCCGGCTATGGCACGGCCCGCAGAGAGGCTGCCAGTTACCCGAGTCCCAGAATAGTTTCTTGTCGCCTTTATGCGGAACGATATGATCGACAACTGTCGCCGGAGTTCTTCTGCCTTGCATTAAGCAGGCGGCACATAACGGATGCTTGGACAGGTAGCCAGCGCGCGACTGCCTCCACTTGCTGTTATACCCCCGTTTGGCAGCAGACTCCCGGTATTGATCATAAGCCGGCTTGGTTCGCTTATGCTGTTCGCAGTAGCCCTCTCGTGTGAGGTTTGGACAGCCGGGTTCATTGCAAGGCGTCAAAGCTTTCTTCATTCCAATCCCTCCAATCGTATTCTTTCTAAACTGCCCCCGCACTCAAGCCGTTAACCGCCAATAGTCTATCCTGAGATTTACCGGACGCAGTTTACAGAGAACATAAAAAGCGCCCCCCATCGGAAGCCGCTCTCATCATCATTTATCTTTCAGAAGAATATAAATACCTAATTCTTTATTCCAGATAAGATCATCCTTAGACGGTTTTCCCTTCGCCACCACTCGCACCTCCCACCATATAAAAAGCGCCTTCCCATGTGGGTAAGCGCCTGCCTGTTTATTACCTATTACCATAGTACCTTATCGAAAACAAAATGGTGTGCCTCAATTCTGCCACAAATGTGCCATTTATTTTTTATATTCAAATTCCTTACTTTTCAACACTTTCATAAATGTTTCGTCATTAAAATACATTGGCACTTTTAATCTCATATTTATTTTCATTTCACCTTCTGAATCACGATCGTTGCTATCTATCCGCAAATCATTTTCTAAGGGGTCAAGGTCTAGCTCACTCAACGTGTCCAATAAAAGACTAAGTAAATTATCTTTATTTAGAGTAGTTTTAAAGCTGCAATTAAAATATTTCACGTTTGTTTGAGATTTATTCGAGTTATTAGAATTATTAATCAAATTTGACCTTACTAATTGTTCTATTTCACTCAGTCTATTTAAAACTAAATATTTATCAGGATCTTGATCCTTCACATGCTGCAAAATCATTGACTCATTTGACGCTCTATAAATAGGGTTGTCTGACTCTTTTTCATTAAGCGCTGCTTCTACATATTTTTTGAAGGTTCCCTTTACCTCTATAACACCCATCATATCATTTGTAAAAAATATAGTACGCTCAGCCCCTAAGTCAAAAGGCAATTTAGTACCATGTTCACAAACATGGACTATTGGCTTCCGAATAGCATGCCTTACAGCTATTTCATACATTACATTTGGATTCAATCCCGTTAAGTTCGCAATAACTAAATCATCTTCTAAAATTCTACTAATTAATTGATTTGTTATAGATCCCCCATCGCTCATTCTATGGGCAACCGTTGTTTCAAATCCTAGCTCATTCAAAATTGGTACAATTACAGCATCTATAAAACCTTCCGCAGAACGCCTGATACTTGTATTTTCGTTTCCAATTGGAGTTATAACAAATGCTCTTTTATTCGTCTTTTGTTTTACTTCTTTCCGAACCCCAGTTCTTGACAAGTTTTCATACCCCCAAATATTTATATTAAGATTATAATGTATTATTCCTTGTTTATCCACATAATCCACGAATTACCCATATGTTATATACTGTGCAACTGCCCGAAGTACCGTCAGCCCTTTCCACCCTTGTTTTCAAGCAATATCCCTAAAATGAATTCCACGTTTGCTTTTTGAGGGGAATCAATAAAAATATGCAGAAAAAAAGACTCATCCGGTTTATGAGATGAGCCTGCTTATATCTTAAATTTCTTCATGGCGTTGTTCATGGCATCCTGATTGATTCCAATGTATCGAAGGGTTGTCCGCTGGTCAGAGTGGTTGAAAATCTCCTGCAGCATGGCAACATCTTTTGTTTGCTTGTAAAAATGGTACCCGAATGTTTTCCTCAGCGTGTGCGTACCTATATCATCCAAACCGACATGCTCAGCGGCAGCCCTTAAAATTTTATAGGCCATCGACCGGGAAATAGGCTTGTTAATCCCTTCTCGGCTTTTGAAAAGATATTCATGATCTTCCTTCCCCTCAATATATGCTTTTAATTCCCTTTGAAGAACCGGCGTCATGTCAATTCTCTTTTTCTTTTTGGTTTTCTTCTCTATAAGATTGAAATACGGCCGCTTGGCGTCCCTTACCCTCAGTTCCAGTATATCTGATATGCGAAGCCCTGAGTTTATCCCGGTGACAAATAGAATGTGATTCCGCTCACTCTGTTTTTTTAGAAACCGTTTGATATAGAAAATGCATTCCGGATCTCTTATCGGCTGAACAAAATTCATTCCGACGCTCCTCCATCCTTATAGACTTCCACGCGAAGAGCAAAGGCCAGCCGGTAAAACGCTTTTGCTTTCGTCCGGTAGTAGCTCCGCTGACTGAGTCTCATTTCTGCATAGACTTCATAATCATACATTTCTTCATTCTGCATATAGAGCATGACGAGAATTTGCCGCTCCTTTTGTGAAAGCCGGTTAACCGCTCTTTGCATTCTCTTTAAAAACCGTTCCCTTTCAATCTCCCAATCCATGCGTTTTAATGCTGCGTCTTCTGTGGAGGAATGAAATTCATTCGAAAAGCTGGGCGGAACTAGGCTGTATGTCGCGGTCACTTTCGGCAAAAAATCCTCCGGCACTTGTAACAAGTACATGCGATATTGTTCGAGCAGCTTTTCTGCTTTCGTTCTCGTTGCTTCTTCGTCAATTTGAGGTATGTTCAATCTCAACTGGTCCATTTTATTTTCATTGTTGTTTTTATCTTTTTTATCCATAGCATTTCCCTCCCATTATTATTGCTGTCTAAAAGCTCCACCACGGCCTCTTTTATATGTAGGCCTGTTTACACCCATGAGATTCTCCAAATCTCTCTCAGTAAGCTTCTGCGGCTTTTTTTCGAAACTCTTGCGTGACGATGGCTGTTTTTCTTTAAAACCAACGTTCTGCGCGACGTTTTTCTTCGCTTTCATACCGTCCCTCCGCTCAAATAAAAAACGGACACCAATCAGAGCACAGTGATTCTGTGCAATGATTGGTGTCCGCAGGCTCTCCGTCTTGGACTAGTTATTAAGTTTTAAAAACTCTCGTTCATTTGTTTCTATAATTTCATTAAGTTTTCTTAATTCTGATTCCAATTTATTAATTGCTTGTTTAACCCCTAACTCACGAGGTGTATGTATCTTTAGAAAATAAAAATAATGTTCTAATGTTGAACATACTTCTACAATTGCAGAATAATGTTGGACATACTCAAAACTAAATTTATTTTTATCTACATTTTTAAGATTATTTAAACATCTGATAGCATATTCCTCATTTGATATTTGTGCTTTAGACAACCCCCTTCCATATTCTGAATCATCGCGTTTAATTGGTGCATTAAGTCGTTCTTTAATTTCTTCTGTAATAAGAACATATTTTTCCAAACAACCCTTAAGAGACATAATATTATCCCTAAAATATATGGCTTCAATTAAAAATTGTTCAAGTCTGTCAATTTTTTTGTTCTTTATTTCTCTCTTGGCATTTGCTTGCATGATCATTATTGCTACACATGCTGAAATAGTTGCTCCTATTAATGAACCCCATAAACCAGGACTCAAGAATATTCCTATAATATTATTCGCCGTTTGAGCACTACTCGCCGGAAAATAAAAGTTAATATTTATAATTTTCCCCCTCCATTCAGAACAGGCTTTTATTAAATGATCTGTTTTCACAAGCTCTCTGCCTTGGACATAATTAATTTAAAAATACAATTCTAAGTATCAAGGGTTCAATATCCTTTTCAAAAAATTGATCCATTAACTCTTCTTCAATGCTTAATCGCTCATAATCATTAAATGCACTATTAACAGTTACTACTAGTTCAAAATTAAAATAGCCTTTAGCAACATTAACTTCAATAACTTCAATTGTAATTGATTCTTTATAAAAATAATCAGTAAGTACACCAACAATTTCATCTGAATTTAATTGTTTTTCTGTTTGAAGAATTAACCGAAATTTTGTTTTATTTCTTTCAAGGACTGCAAGTAATTTTTTGGTTGAGAGTTCTTTGGAATAATTCTTTAATTCATTAACCTCTTTATCATGTAGTTCTTGGAATCTCCCTTCAAGACTTAAAGAATACTGACTTCTGACCTCCCTGACTTCTGATATTAAATTATCAGAAAAACTTTCACTATAAATATCCCCTGCGTCTTTCATAAACACTTCAGGCTTAAACATATAAAATTCCATGCCCGTTTTATAATTAAATTCATTTAGCAACTCACTTCTGGGCCCAATTGTTTTTCCTTTGCATTCGTACCACCAATCTTTTTTTTCATCATCTGTTATAAATATAATGTCAGTTTGTTTTTCATTTGCAAAATCAATAATTTGCTGCCAAAGAATATAATCTCCATACTTCTCCAATATTATCTCACCATTATGAAACTTTGCTCCTTTTTTAGAAGCATCCCTGTATCCTGGTGGGATCTCTAAAGCATATCTTTTGTCAGCTTCTTTTTCTATTTCCTTGAGTTTTTCCTGTTTATACGGTGACCCCACTTTATCTTCAAATAATTCAGTGATTTCTCGCTTGATATGATCATTTTTTAATAAAATGGGGTGATCTTCTTTTTCTTTTAATATTTCAGATATTAAACCATCTATAGATGATTTTATTTGATCAATTATAGAATCAATACTGAGCGTCACATGTTTTTTTCGATAAGAGCCCAACTCTTTTTTTAAGCTGCTCTCTATTTCAGATGATTTTTTTCTCAGAATTGATTCTATTTTTTCATAAGAAGTCTGTTGATCTAAAATGACATTCGTTCTATTCAAATGAAATTCTAATGCTATTTGATGCGGTAACCAAAGGCGGTCTTTTGACTTTTCTAATAATGCAAATAATTTTTCTGATGTTTCCTTAGAGTATCTATAAAGGTTAAGTAGAATATTAGTATCTAGTACGATTACTGAATTAATCCAAATATCAGTGTTTTTATTATCAAAATAAAATTCTTTAAATAAAGATTTCATAATAACCCCTCTAATCCTAAAAAATTCTAGATGTCTGTTATTATAAAGGATCATACGGATCATTTCTATTGAAAAATCAAATCCAGTTCATTATTTATCGTCCTTATTCCCGATATAGGTCTCAATATCCTGAAAATAAACCGCAGCCTTGAATGCAGTGATTGCGCCTATTAACGTAATGTTCGCCTTTATGTCCAATCTATATTCGTACTGGAAATAAAACCAGAATCCTAACCCCATCAGCAGAAAAACTATTCTCAGCGCCATCGAATTCCCCCTTATTTGATTTGAAATTTAGCTGATTCAAATGTTCCGATATAGTTCATCTTGACTGAATCAGAGTAGCAGTCCAGCTGGATGACATAAGATCCCTTTCCGGTCTTATTCCGGATCGTTTTCGCGTTGAATGATTTCAGAGGCGTTGCCGTTTTGAAGCTGCCCCGCTGTACTAAATTCGTATCAGTCAGCCCGCCACCGCTGCGCTTCTTGTATACGCCGGCCGTGTAATAAAATGTTCTTGATCCTTTTTTCTCGGCTTTCCAGTCCACCGTTGAGGCGCCGGCCGTGTATGTCGCGGCATCCGTAAACACCCGGCCGCTGTACCCGGATTCATTTTGCAAGCCGGACCATGCGGCGGAAACAGACGGCGCAACGGCCGCCGCTCCCATAAGTAATACAGCTGATAGAATGATTGATTTGAATAGTTTTTTCATTATTTTCCCCTTCCTAGTTCACAAATAATTAACATTTATTTACAAGGATAATCATTATTTTGCTCGAATTATTACTGTGTTCCATAAAAAACCTAAGGAGTGTTTAAAATGAATTTCAAAAAGACTGCTGTGACTGCCTTTTCAATCCCTGTACTAGCTTTATCAATTTGTAGTGTAGCTTCCGCAAAAGAACCTTCTCAACCTATACAGTTAAATAATCAATCTATCTTTTTTCAAGATATCGGTAATTCAATAGTGGATTCTCCTTTTAAAACTATGAAAAGAAGTGTAACTATAGATGTAGGAGAAACCTATCCATTTGATGATAATGCTGCATGGGGAAAAGTTATTGAAGGAACACAATATGCCAAAGAAGAAGGACATGGTGTTAAGGGTTTAAAAGACTCAGGCACTAAACAAGCAATAGCCCGTATGTGGAAATCTAATGGTGATATATTGGGCGATATTTATATTACGGTTAAAAAATAGCGTATGAGCCTCTTAATGAGGCTCCTTTAAATTTTTTCATAATCCTCTAATTTCACCCCCTATCCCTGGTAGAATCGCAATTACAAAGAATAAAACCACAATCACCGCCCCAACCAACCAGATATTTGTTTTATCCCGTTTCGCGATAATTGTATGGTCGCCGATCATTTTCAGATCGTCAGACCGAGCGACCAGCGTCGGGATGTAGTCCGGGTGAACCTTTAAAAGCTCGGCCGCCTGCTCGACAGTCATTGCTTCATCCTTCGTGGCCTTCACGTTCCGTTGCAGTTCTACTTGTAATGGCATCATTCTGCCCCCACCTCCCGCGCTTGTGGTAAGTTCACTCTTTGCAGAAATTCAACCAAGAAGTATCCTGAAAATCCTTCTAAGAAAACAACTTGCTGACCAGCTCTATCTGTAAATTCATCACTTTTACAAGCCCAAATCCTTCCGTCATAATGCTCTGCCTCGCCGCAAGTGTGCATTACAACTAATTCGCCCTTTTTAAGTAGGTTTCTCATTCCGCATCCCCTACAATCTGAAGATTTTTATAATGAGCTATATGTCCGCAGGGGTTCTCCCAAGTATGAATTTGTCCAAAGAATCCGTCCTCGGTATACTGCCTTAACTGAGGATTTCCCATTTCCCCGCCACAAGTAGGGCATTCCCAAAGTGCATTAACTTCCCTGAACCCGATCAGGAAACCATTGGTATCGCGGGTAGGAATCGTTACTTTTCTTGTCTTCATTCTGCAGCCCCCTCCAATGCTTCAACTTTATCTTCCAATTCCTCTATCTCGTCCTCTAAATTGCTGTTTTCAAATTCTAAATCTCTTATTTCTTCTTCCTGTCCCTCGACTTTTGATTTTAGTTCTTGGTTCTCCGCCTGCAGCAACTTAATATCTTTCTGTGCCTGCCGGAATTGATTGGCCGCAATATCCTGCTGACGCTGGTGTTCTCGATTCATAGCCTGCTGCATGATTAACTCTTCCGCGAGCTTTTCGGCTGCTGCTTCTAAAGAAATTTGCTCAGGTGTACTGGCCGGCGTTTTTGAAAGGGCGCAAATGTAAGAGCCAGTATATAAAACTTCACCTTTTGATAAGTTGATTTTGAATTCTTTCATGCTCGGGCCTCCCGGTCTAAAAGACATGTTTTGCATACAACCCAATGAGCTGAATAATATATTTTTCCGCAGCGTTCACACTTGCGGGCAATTTCGTTTTGATACATGTTCCGTTCCTCCCCCGCAGGGGAAAACCCCTGCTAATTGAATTTATGGCCGATCTCGTAATCACAACGAGCCAGGCCGCCCTTTACTGTTTGAATGATTGTTTTACCGTGTTCGGGTGCCTCAACGACATATGCGGCGTTTTGGTTGCCGTCTAACACGATGACAGACACCTTCCCCGGCTCAATAAATTGAGAAACACTTGTATTTTGATTGATTGATATATGTTTTGGCTGCATGTTCAAAGCCTCCGTATGGTATAATAAAAGTGTCGAGTTTTTATTTACCATACGGTGGCGGTTGCTTTAGCGGCCGTCCTTACATCCAATATTTTGACGGGAAGAGCTGCATACCAGCTTTTGGTGTTTTCGTCGGAATGATTGGGTGTTTTTTTATATACTCCATGCGTTCCTCTTCGCTCATCACCCGCGTTGTGACTTCGCCGTGCCGACGCAAGTTTTTGTTTTCTGTCATGGTGCTGTCCTCCTATTCTTTGTTCATGCCTTTGATTTGAAGATTATATAAGCGCTCAAGCTCCTCATCTGTCTGGCGGTTTAGAAAAGCTCTGCCAAAAGAGCCGATAAGCAAAAGCCATTCAATTAAATGCTTTCGTTCTGCCTGTCCCAACGTCTGCCACTCCCTTCATAATCAGCATTTGTAAAGCTGCGTTCCGTACCTCCGGGGCACAGTCTTCATAACGCACGATGACCATAAGTTGCTGCGCCGTTGCTTTTTCAAAATGGAAGTTTTTGTTTGTCGCGTTCATCTTCTGATGCTTCCTTTCCGAGCAAGCCGGATTCCCGAGGCTCTATGAGGTCTTTTTTTGCCTGGTCGATGATAAGGAATAACGTTTCGTCTTCATTCCGATTCAGCTCTTTTGCTATGTTGAGATATGACTCATTTGCCGCCCATAGCTCCCGGAAACGTCTGATTTCGCTGTCATAAAACATGAAGTTTAGTTCCTGAAAAGGGATATACACTGGGCTCTCTTCAAACAAATAGCGCAGCCGAATCATTTTCTCTTTCAACGTTTTCTCAGATATTCTTATTCTTTTGTTAGCGCGTAAACCGTTCTTGCGGGCGGGCAGGATGTTTTTTCTTGCAAAGTCCATGACCAACAAAATGATTTCATCCGAATCCCTGTTTAATAATTCCGACATATCAAGAATTGATTTCCCATCATGCCAGTATTGAACGACCTTTTGCAGCTGGACCATTGACCACTCATAATTCATATTTTCTAAAGCCAGTTCGAACCGTTCTGCATTGACCATCTGACTCATGCCCAGCACCTCCGGACCGTTCCTGTATTCCGATGAACGATAATAAGCCGGTGTTCATGCTGCAGATTTTTGCTTACAAGCCAGTTATTCGGGTTTAAGCCGTTTGCCTTAATGACATTTTTCTGTGCGCGCGTCGGGCGCTTCCCGTGTTTCACACTGCATTCCCCCTAAAGTTCTGATAGTCTGCTATTTTTTGATCAAGAAGAGCAATAAGATTATCAAGCTCTTGTTTACGTTCGGCGTCGGTAAGCTTTCGTTCTGCCTTGAATTCCCAAACGCCGGGCATGATCATATCAGCCTTGGTTCCAAGCACTATTTCCACCTCCTTTAATGCGTCTGTCCTCTCCGGTAAACTTGACAACCCTCGTCCCTGGCATCATTCGAGATATGATCCGGCCGCCGTGTGTACCGTATTTGCTTTGGAGGCTTTCAACGTTGTAGTTGGTCGTTATGATATTGGGCTTGTCCTCTCGAGACTCAATAATTGTCAGAATCAAGTCAGCAGCCCATGATTCCTCCCCGTCTTTATCCTTCCTGACGTATTCAGCTCCAAGGTCATCCAGCACCAGTAACTCGCATGATTCAATGTTTTTCAAAATGTGTGCTTCTGTCTCTTTTGAATCGCCATAAGAGTTTCGGATTTTTCTAAGCAGCATTTTTGTATTGGCGAAGATGACATTTTTTCGTAGGCTCTTCACATGTTGCGCGACACTGTGAGAAAGGTGGCTTTTTCCGATTCCGTAATTTCCTTGCAATAACAAAGAATCAAAATCCCCCCAGTTTCCAAAGTTCTCCGCATACCATTTCAGCTTGCGAAATGCATCCTGTTGCGAATCAGATAAACCTTTCAAATTAAAATTTTCGAATCTGGTTTTCTGTGTATCTGGAGGGACAAGACTGTTATTCCAGAAAAAAGCGTCCGCTGCTGTTTCCTCTTGAAATTGAATCATTTCTTCTTCAAGCGCTAAGTTATCGCATGATAAACACCGGCTATGCCTAACCCCGTTTTGCATGTAGATAGGAACCGTATTGCCGCATGATTCGCATTCTCTTTCTCCGATCTTGTCAGGAAACAAATGCTGAAGCTTTTCAGGGAGCGCTTTAGAAAAGGCCTGAGTATTGGTCTTTCTCGGGCTTTCCGCTCTGAGCAATTGAACCCCCTCCTTTTTGGTTTAGATATGATTCAAATTTTGTCCCGAACAATGTTTCAGGACGCAAAAATCTATTCATAGCAGGATCATTGAGCCATTCCTCAGTTTTTACTAGAATGACATGTTTAAAATCTTCAAAGCGAAAACCTTCGTTCCAGCGTGCCTTGATGTCTTTTTTTGTTTTTGGTGTAGTAGGTCGGTATCGTTTGCCCGCTACTTTGTTCAGCAGATCAATGATCAGTTTGTAAGGAATCTCGTCCTTTTCGTTTTTGGAAGAAGATGCGTCGTCGGGTTTACCCGACAATATATCTTTTAATTCTTCTTCTTCTTTCTTCTTTCTTCTTTCTTCTTCTTGTTCGTTACCTTGCGTTACTGTAACGTTACCTGTAACGTTACTAGGTTGAGAAAGCTGTAAAGCCTTTTGTTTTTCCCGATATTTAGCAACTCTTTTGCGTGTATCTTCCCTGATTTTATCCATCGCATCGACGTTCTGATGCTTTTCCCAATTGCAAATACTGATATAGTTCTGATCGTTAATCTCGATCATCCCGAACCGTCTAAATGTATCCAAGGCCATTCTTACAACCCCCAACGGCCGCGAGAAAATAGCTGCAAGCATTTCGTCAGTATACGGAACATTTTCACTAAGAAAGATGTAACCGGAGGCGTTGGTTTTACCAGCTTGAGCGAGTAATTTCACCCAAATAATTAACAAAGTGTCAGCTTCGGGCATCTGTTCAATAAGCTTAATTTTTTCGTCATCAAACATATGGGTGCTGAGCTTTACGAATTTAATTTCGCCCATTCAACTCCCCCCTTTCTGACTTGGTCAAAGACCATACAGACCGCTTGCCGTTGACAATTACAGAGCCGAGGGTGTTTTGCTGACATTGATCAGACAGGCAGGTGCCGCCTTGAGCTTCTAGTTCGGCAATTGCCCTTTCGTGAGTATTAACAGACTCGCTTATAATTACGTGAATTTGATTATGCAGCCAGATGTGGCTTTCTAAAAACACATGTATTCTCCTTTCGGCTATTTGTTGAAAATCTCAGCAAAGTGCTTATCTAAAAAGGCAGCCATTTTAGAAGCTTGAAAGCTCCAGTTTTGCCCTTTGGCTTGCGGGTAAAATACAAAACCCCCGTTTACCGAATCTAAAACTTTGCGGAACCGACTTGGGTATAAAATGTTTTCTTTGATCCACTCGCTTTTACGTGCTGTCTTTTTCTCAAGGTCTTTCATGTTCCAATAGACCCCGGATAACGATTGTTCTCTTAGTTCCTGGAGTTCCACCTTGCTGATGAGAATTTTGTCAGCAGGGATCGGAATTGACAGGCTAACATCAAGAAGTTGTTCCATAAGTTTCTCCTCTCATGTCTTTTAAAAATTTTACTCACTTTTATTTTGTTCCTATCAGTACCATTATTGTTCAAAAAAAAATCGGATCTTAATATTAAGTTTCTTCGTGACCTTTTCAATCGCCTGCATAGAAAGATTCGCTTTCCCTCTCTCAACTCTTGAGATGTATGAAGCTGTGTACCCTAAGAATTGAGCGAATTCGATTTGAGACATTTTCCGCTTTTTTCGGATTTTTTGGAGCAGACGTCCAAACTCTTTCAGATCGAACATTTGTTTTAACACATCCTTTTTGTACCTGAAAGGAACAATTTGATCTTAACATAGCGATTTTTTTTACACAAGTGCTTTTTAAAAGAATTTTCTCGTGAGGTACACGATATGGTATAATTACCTATGAGGAATAAGGTTAATTTTTCAAAAGAGCAGGTGTTATTATGGGAAATATGAAAATGGGAGAAGCGATTCGGCGTATTCGTAAGGAAAAGAAAAAAACATTAGATGAAGTTGCCGAAGCTGTGGGAATTACACACAGCTACCTTTCAAGAATAGAAAGAAATTTACAACAGCCATCAATACAAGTAATAGAAAAAATCGCTGACTATTTAGGCGTCCACAAATCATACTTGTTTTTTGATGAAGAGAGCCTAGAAAAGTATTCAGAACCAGAGAAGCAGCTTCTTTCACAGAAGAGTATAACAATAGATGATCTCAAGAAGCTAAACATTGTCCACGATAACGGAAGTAAGATAACAGAAGAAGAATTGCAAATGGTTATAAATTATTTAAAGGAATTAAGGGAATTAAAAGAACGACATTTGAAAGATTTAAATTAACCAACTTTAAGTTTTTTTGTGTCCACATTTTTCTCCTTTTCAATTTCCTTTTTTAGATTCCCGATGATGTTCTCGAATGTAATATGCATGATGTGTTTCCCCTCCCAAAACAGAACGTTTGTTCCTATTATATTTAATAACAATTTTAAAATAAATACTTTTTCAGGAATTTCCTATTTTCGTTTTTCCGGAAAACAGGAAATATCCCCGAAAAGTACGAAAGACGTTGCCAGTCATGGCAGCGTCTTTTTGTTTTTTTATGTACTTTTCGGGAGTCAGATATACTACATGCCTACTCTTATCTCAGTCGTTTGAAAACTTCCGCCTGCTTCAGAATGGTTTAACGAAACACCCACAAAAGCAGTAGTCAGTATACCGAACGCTAAAACTAAGGTCAATGACATTTTTCTCATCTGCAACACCTCCCACTTCTAAATATTAAAATTAAATCCTAATTTTATCAAGTCAATTTTAGGAAGAGTTGCTCTAAATTGATCTTGCTGTTGAGAAAAATAATAAAGGGATAGCAATAATTTTTCAGCGTTTTCTTCTCTTTTCCCATCAAAAAGAAGAGCATATTTTTTATAAAAGGAATCCGAATAGAAAGAGTTTAATGGGTCGGATCTTCCTAAAGCCTTTGCGAATTCAGTCACTTGAAACTCCTTTGAAATTTCTTTGTTCCAATAATATTGTAATATGGCTATTTCCTCTTTATTCTGGACCATTTCCTCACTGCGATCAGGGAAATTTGCAAGTAAGTTCAAACACCTCAAATAGTACCTATAAGAATGGCAATATGATTCATTCATATAAGACAATGCCAATATGTACAAAGCTGTCATATTCAAATTGATACTGAGGTCTTTTTCAAGGAGAGAGAAGGCCGCCTCTCTCGCCTTATTAACGTCGTTGTTTTGTTTTAAATATATATTCACTAAGACTTCTTCTATACGAGCAGTAAATGCGATTTTCAAAAATGGATCTGATAAATTTTTAATAAGACTTCGAATGGATCGAATATGGTATAGAGTGATCTCATACCTGCCATTATAAAAGTACCCATACATTTCTAGTATACTCAACAACGTTCTCATTTCGTCACAAGAAGGACTAAACTTCTTTAATCCTTCGGTATACTCAATATTCCCAAAAGAGAATCTTGAATTAAGAATAAATCTATAAATATTAGACCATTGATCGTATTTGCCATCCCTTTCAATCTGGGCGCTTATCAATGCCTCTATAACAGAATATAATTGCTTAGTGTAGCAATATTCCAAAGCAGAAGCATAATTTTTCTTTTTCACTCCAGTTAAGCAGTGCTGTTCCATCAATGCAGTTTCATTTTCTGGATCAACATACCTTATGATCTCTCGAACCATCCAAAAATTAATTTCTTTTCCGCTAAGAAACTTACTTAAATAGCCTTCGCTAATCCCGATTTTAGCAGCTATAACATTCTGCTTTTCATCAGAGGATTTTATTAATTCTTTTAGATGGATCCTTATATCTCTAGCTGCTACTGTTTCCATATGATCACCTTTTCACCTCAAATTTAACATAATCACAAAGAAAATTTTGTCGAACGATGGCGATAAGATTTAGAATTTTTTGATTTTTTACGTTATAATTTATTCCTCTCAATACTTATTATAACTTATTTTACAATGGTTAACTAATCGAAAAGCCTTATTCGGGACAATCTTTTAAATAAATTAAGATAGTGCTATCCTATTATTGGAGAATTAAAGTTCCCCCTATAGGAGTGAATGAAATGGCTAGTTTCCTAAAACGCGGTAAAACGTGGCAGTATTGCGTTAGCGCTAAACCCAAGCCCATCAGGAAAGGCGGATTTAAAACTAAGAAGGAAGCTCAAGTTGCTGCCGCAGAGGTTGAAGAAAAATTGAGGAAATATAAAACGCCGGGCACAAAAAAAGTCCTCTTTGATGAATACTTTAAAAGTTGGGTAAATGTTTATAGAGCTGATATTGGTGCCATCACTCGTGAAGGTTACTATATTACACTTAGAGAAATTTCAGAGAATTTTGCAGGAAGATATATCAATGACATCACTAAACGAGAATATCAAGAGTTTTTAAATAAGTTTGGATCTGAACACGCAAAAGAAACTGTTAGAAAAATAAATACGCACATTAGAGCTTGTGTGCAAGAGGCAATTGAAGAAGGGATTATTCAATTTGATTTTACCCGGAAAGCAAAATTGATTGGAAGCGTGGAATCAAAACGCCCGGAAGAAAAACACTTGAATTATGTTGAAAGTCAAAAGCTTTTAAAAGAATTATATGTGCGCAAGGATCAGTCTATCGGATATTATTTATTAATACTGGCCCTCACTTCAGGAATGCGATTTTCTGAAATGTTGGGATTAACACTCGAGGATTTCAACTTTGAATTAAATGAAATTACAATCAACAAAACCTGGGATTATAAAAAAGGAACGGGTTTTGCTACGACAAAAAATGCGTCTTCAAATAGGACCATTAAAATGGATTCTAATACAATGGATTTATTCAAAAAGTTGTTATCCGAAATGCCTGATAACATACATAATCTTGTATTTTATAGTCCTCGCAGTTCTAGAAAAGTCATCACTAATGAATTTGTCAACAAAATATTGAAAAAGACATTGACGGACTTGAAAATAGAACCAATTTCAATACACGGGTTAAGACATACACATGCCAGCGTGTTACTCTACAAGAGGATTTCAATTTATTATGTCTCAGAGCGTTTAGGGCATGCTAAGATAGATACCACGCATAATTATTATTCACACGTAATTAAAGAACTACGTGAAGAAGATACCCAAAACACCCTTAATTTATTTGAAAAAATGCCTGACGTGAAAACATCCGGAAATGTGCAAAAAATGTGCAAAAAAAAATAAAATCGCATCGTTTTTCAGCGGATTCTCACAAAAATAAAAAGCTTGCAAAAACGACGAAAACCCTTGTGTGACAAGGGTTTTTCTGTTTTACCGCCATTATTAATCTGCACTTATCTTATGCGGAAAACGCTCTAGGAGAGATTCGAACTCCCGACCTGCAGTTTAGGAAACTGCTGCACTATCCGCTGTGCTACTAGAGCCTGCTTCTATTATAGTAACGCTGGCGGCCGTTTTTTTCAAGCCTACAGCCCTCCGAACACTTTATAGGCGGCTCTCGTCGTATCTTCATCTATTCCGATATAACGCATTGTAATAGACGGAGAAGAATGATTCAAAATCCTCTGCAGTTCAGCAATGTCTTTTGTCCTCTGATAAAAATGATACCCGAACGTCTTTCTAAGCGTATGCGTCCCGATTTCCTCCAATCCGCACGCGGCAGCTGCTTCCTTTAATATTCTGTATGCCTGAATCCGGGAAATGGGCTTATTCGTCCGTTTCGATTTAAACAAATAGTCATCTTCTTTCATGTCTTTTGTATAAGCGTATATGTCGGCCTTTAAAGACTCCAGTATCAGAATTTTTCTTTTCTTTCTCGTTTTGCTTTCGGTTGCCCACACATGGTCTTTGTTCCTTACATCCCTCACGCGAAGCGGCAGAACATCAGAAATCCGCAGTGCGCTGTTCATGCCGAAAATAAATAAAAAATAATCACGATCACTTTTCTTCATTAAATACTGTTTGACTTCCTGGATCTTCTCCAAACTTCGGATCGGCTGTACGATATGCATCAAAAAACCCCTTATAATTGGTAAAGTAACATATTGAGCATTATGTTACTATTATAGCCGAAACCCGTTGAATGATAAAGGATAAAGGGCCTTATGTAACATAATATACATAGTGTTACATAAGGGGAATAAGGCACACAGTTTCATCGGAGTCTTCAAAAACATCATTTTCGACCCGATGACGGGATTTTAAATCAATAGAGACTCACGGTGTTAAAAAAGAAAAACAACGCCCTTAAAACGAAATCTGAGCATTCGTTTTTTGTGAGCAACCGGAAAAAATGAAAAAAAAGACACAATATGAAATTGTGTCCTAGTCTTCATCTTTTACATCAATGTCTTCAGGAAGCGGCTCATTTAAAAACTCTTGAATCATTTCCTTATATTTTTCCAGCTGTTCGAGATGGGTTTGAAATTGTTCCTTGTTGATTAAATATTGCTGTCCGTCATGTACGGCCCTTATTTTATTCGTCAAAACAAGATTGTGCACATATTCTTCAGGAAGACTGGTAAACTCAGCTGTCTCTTTGATCGTTAAATACATGGCTCACGTTCCTTTCATATGTCATGTGAGTGAATTCTGTTTTGTTTATTGTAGCTTATTTTTTGTCTTTATGCTTGTTTCACAGCTTTTTCTGCCCGGTTTCCCATTTAGCCTATTTGCGGCTGATTATATTCACACAGAAACTCCGGCTTTTTGCGCACCGGACTATTCCGTTTGTCACTTGTGAAAACAGCACATTTTACTTACTCTATAATTGTAAGCGGAAAACAAAGGAGGCAGACTATGAAAAAGTTTATGAATCTCTGTTTTATCGTTCTGCTCAGTACTTTGCTCACGGCCGGAAGCATCCCTTATCACGCTCAGGCTAAGAAACACCCGTTTTCCTATGACGACTACAAACAGGTAGATGTCGGCAAAGACGGCATGGTTGCCACCGCCCATCCTCTCGCTTCACAAATCGGTGCCGACGTGCTGAAAAAAGGAGGGAATGCAATTGACGCCGCGGTCGCCATTCAATTCGCATTAAACGTAACTGAACCTATGATGTCGGGAATCGGCGGCGGCGGATTTATGATGGTTTATGATGCGAAGACGAAAGACACCACCATTATCGACAGCCGGGAACGCGCACCGGCAGGCGCAGCACCGGATATGTTCCTTGACGAAAACGGCAAAGCCATCCCTTTCTCCGAACGCGTTACTAAAGGGACTGCAGTCGGTGTTCCGGGAACATTAAAAGGACTTGAAAAAGCGCTCGACAAATGGGGCACACGCTCCATGAAACAACTCATCACCCCTTCCATTAAACTTGCCTCAAAAGGCTTTCCGATCGATTCGGTTTTAGCTGATGCCATCTCAGATTATAAAGACAAATTATCACACACCGCTGCAAAAGACGTGTTTCTTCCGGACGGAGAACCTCTGAAAGAAGGAGACACACTCATCCAAAAAGACTTAGCCAAAACATTTACAGCTATTAAGTACAAAGGCACAAAAGCATTCTATGACGGTGCATTCTCCAAAAAGCTTGCGGAAACAGTGCAGGAATTCGGCGGCTCAATGACAGAAAAAGATATCAAAAACTTCAATGTGACGATTGACGAACCGATCTGGGGGGATTACCAGGGCTATCATATCGCAACTGCTCCTCCTCCAAGCTCGGGCGGTGTTTTCCTGTTGCAAATGCTGAACCTTCTGGATGATTTTAAGCTTTCTCAATATGATATCCGTTCTTGGCAAAAATATCAGCTTCTCGCAGAAACGATGCATTTGGCTTATGCTGACCGCGCCGCATTTGCCGGGGATCCAGAATTCGTCAACGTCCCTCTCAAAGGCCTCTTGAATCCAGATTATATCAATGCCCGCAGACAGCTGATAGATATTGATAAAGTCAATAAAAAACCGAAAGCCGGCGACCCTTGGGCCTATCAGGAAGGTTCTGCAAACTATAAACAAGTGAAGCAGCCGACTGACAAACAAGAAGGCCAAACGACCCACTTCACGGTAACCGACCGCTTCGGCAATGTCGTATCTTATACGACAACGATTGAACAGCTGTTCGGTTCCGGCATTATGGTTCCCGGATACGGCGTTGTGTTGAATAATGAGTTAACAGACTTCGATGCGGTGCCTGGCGGCGCAAATGAAGTGCAGCCGAATAAACGTCCGCTCAGCAGCATGACTCCGACTATTTTATTCAAAAATAACGAACCTGTACTGACTGTCGGCTCTCCCGGCGGAGCAACGATTATTTCTTCCGTCCTGCAAACGATCCTGAACAAAGTTGAGTACGGCATGGATCTGAAAGCGGCGGTCGAAGAGCCGAGAATTTACACAAACAGCATGACATCCTATCGATATGAAAAAGGAGTGCCGGAAGAAGCCCGCACAAAACTGAACGAAATGGGGCATAAATTCGGCAGCAGCCCGGTTGATATCGGTAATGTGCAAAGCATCCTGATCGACCGTGAAAACGGCACCTTTACCGGAGTTGCCGATTCAAGCCGAAACGGAGCCGCAATCGGCGTAAACTTGAAACAATATAAAAAATAACTAGACAAAAAGCCTCGTTTCTCAAGCTGAGAAACGAGGCTTTTGTTTATTCTGCACTGTATTCAGATGAGGGTTTTTCAGATGTTAACGAGGCAAGTGAAAGCACGCCGCACATCGCGATGACAACACCAGCTGATCCGATCCATGTCACTGACGCAAGAGACAGATGAGTGACAACAATGCCCCCGATGCCCGCCCCGGCCGCCATAGCCAGCTGCATCACGGACTGGTTGAGGCCAAGTAATACACCCGATGATTCAGGCTCCATCGTTGCCAAATGGTACTGCTGAGCAGGTCCTGATGACCAGGCGGCGAAGGACCAAAAAATAAGCACTGCCGCCGCTCCGAAAGCAGAATGTGTGACAAACGGCAATAACATGAGCATGATAGCATGAAGCGCCATTCCGCCGGTTAATGTCATACGCGCCCCCCATTTGTCTGCGCTGAAACCGCCTGCTTTAGAACCGGCAAGACTTGCAACACCGAAAATAAGCAGCAATGTACTCAGTATTCCGCTGCCGATATGAGTGACGTTCAGTAAATACGGAGAAAGGTACGTATACGCAACCGAATAGCCTCCGAGCCAAAAAAACGTAATAGCAAGCCCGACAGCCACCTTTCGTTTCTTCAAAAGAGAAAATTGCTGAATAAGCGGCACCGGTTTATCTCCTTTTATCTCAGGCAACGCAAAACGTATAATAAGCATGGCAATGATTCCGATTGCCGCAATTCCGGCGAAAACCACCTTCCAGCCAAAAGCTTCAGACACGGTTCTTCCGATCGGAACACCGATAATGAGCGCCGCCGTAAACCCCATAATGACGGTCGCGAGAGAACTTGCCTGTTTTCCCGGGGGAGCGATTTTTGCTGCGATCGTAAGCGCGGTGACCACCACAGTTCCTGCTCCAAGCGCCATGATCACCCGGGCTGCCGCAAATAAGCCGTATCCCTGTACAAGAAATGAAATGATATTTCCGATTACAAACAATCCAAGAGCATAGATCATGAGCTTCCTTCTGTCCAGTTTTGCTGTAAGGGCCATCATGACAGGCGTTCCGATTGCATAAACAAGTGAAAAAATCGTAATCAGCTGCCCTGCTGCTGCCACAGTAACTCCCAAGGAACCTGCAATTTTATCAAGCATCCCGGATATCACATATTCAGACGTCCCCACTAAAAAGCTGATAATTGCCAAAATGTAAATCTTCCAGGTATTTTGCACCTGACACACTCCTTCATTGATGATTTATATAAAGATATATTGTGATATATCGATATAAAGAGTTGAACAAACAGAAACAAATCGCAATATGTCGATGTGTAGTCAGGAAAAGAAACTGAATCCCTCTTCTAAAGGATTCAGCCCTACATTTCGCGCTGAAAATAATCGGCCATCGCCTTTATCGCATCTTCATCTCTTTTATAATAGGTGTATTTGCCAATCCGTTTTGTTTGGATAAGGCCTGCGCGCTGAAGAATGGAAAGATATTGAGACGCCGTTGACTGTGTCATCCGAAGCTTATCGGTGATCTGGCTGACACATACTCCGATCTCATTCATATCAATGCCATCATGCGGTGCGAAGTGACGGTCCGGCTCTTTCAGCCATTGTAAAATCTCAAGCCGTGACTCATTAGACAACGCTTTAAAAACATCAATAGGTTTCATACGCTTTATTATATCGTGATTTTGCGATATGTCAATGTTATTTTTCTTGAATCTCTATTTTTTGTTTTGTCTCTCTTATGATCCGGGAAATAAAATCACTCACATTCTCTTCAAATGTGTTTTCCCGCCCGTATTGCCTTACATGTACAGAATGATGGCGGCACTCTTGATCTCCCACAACCGCCATATACGGTATTTTTTCATTTGTGCTTCTCTGATTTTATAGCCGAGTTTTTCATCACGCTGATCGAGCTCAGCCCGGATACCCGCTTTCTTTTTGAGAAAAACCGGAACGAAAAAATTGGCGTACACAGCTGTCCTGTTTTCTCATCTTCTGTTCGATAATGTCTTTAATCCATTCAGCAGTTCTTCAAACGCCGATGTCAAAAATAAATCACTCCGGTAGATGAATGATATATTCATATTCCGAAAATGTTCAGGAAGCTCATGAAGAAAAAGATTTTTCCTGTTTTGAAAATAACGGACGGCTGATGCAGGCAGAAAGGAAACCCCCATCCCCGCCTGCACCGCCCCAATAATGGCTTCCAACGTACCGAATTCAATGATTTTATGTGCGGGCACTGCCTCTTCTTTCAGTATGTTTTTTATTTTGCGGCGGTGCGAACAGCCCGCGGCAAAATACAGAATCGGCTCTCGCAGCAAGTCTTGCAAACTGCCTTCCCGCTTATTTGAAACCAAGACCAATTCTTCTTGAAATACAGCGAATTGCTCAAGATCTTCATATTCGACCGGTCCGTAAACAAAAGCGCCGTCCAGCTCATAGTGTAGAACGCGCTGCACTAAGGTATGTGTATCACCGGTTGACAGTGACAGCTGTACTTTCGGGTAGCGGCTGCAATACTCCGTGAAAAATTGAGGGAGGTGGACGGCTGCCGCCGTTTCAAGAGAACCGATTCGAAGCGGCCCGTTCGGATCGCCTGCCTCTTGCGCTGTTTTTTGCGCCTTATGCAGCAATTGAAGGATTCTGTCTGCGTCTTTTAATAAGTTTTCACCTGCTGGCGTCAGCGTCATTCCCCGATTTGTGCGGTAAAAAAGCTGTGTTTGCAATTGCCGTTCCAGCTGCTGAATCCGGTTTGTCACATTTGATTGAACATAATGCAGGCTTTCTGCCGCCTTTGAAATACTTCCTTTGCGGGCGACAGCCTGAAAAATCTTTAAGTCTCCGCTTTCCATGTAAGGGCACCTTCTTGCTATGATTTTTATTGATAGCCGGCTATCAATTTTCATTTATTTACTGCAGCTGATACAGCCTGTAAAATCTTTCTCATCAATCATAAAGGAGAGAAGAATGATGAATGCCCTTATCATACACGAAAATGGCTTTAATTTCAGGCAGGCACCTGACAAAAGGCCGGGGAACGGCGAAGTAAAAATAAAGCTGAAAACAGCCGGATTAAACCATCGTGATTTGTTTTTAATGAAAAAACACGAAACCGGAAACCATGAATTTATTCTCGGTTCAGACGGTGCGGGAATCGTAACCGAAATAGGACACGGCGTCCGGTCTCATTTACTGAATGCAGAAGTCATCATCAACCCGGTGCTGAATTGGAAGACTGTTGAGGACGTACCAGCCGTCCCTGATATTTTAGGCGGTTCGAGCGACGGAACATTTTCACCTTATGTCATCGTTCCTGCGGAAAATGCCGTTTTAAAACCCGAACACCTGACTTGGGAGGAAGCGGGCGTCCTGCCGTTATCAGCATTAACCGCTTATCGCGCCTTATTTACAAAAGGACAATTAAAAAAAGGCGAACACCTTATCCTTCCGGGCATCGGAAGCGGCGTGGCAACATATGCCTTATTAATGGCAAAAGCTATCGGAGCGACAGTCAGCGTCACCTCCCGCAGTGAAAACAAAAAACAAACCGCACTGTCATACGGTGCAGACCGGGCGATTGACAGCTACGGTGACTGGAATGAGGCGCTGAATGGCGAAAAAGCAGATATCATACTTGACGGTGTAGGCCCCGCTTTATATCAACACTATCTTGACATTATTAAACCGAATGGCCGGATCGTAACATTCGGCGCCAGTTCAGGCGATCAGCTCGGATTTCCCATTCGCTCGCTGTTTTTTCCGCAGATTCATATTCTCGGTACATCAATGGGAAGCAATGAGGAATTCGCGGATATGCTGGAATTGATAAACCGCTACGAGCTCCGTCCCATTATCGACCGCATGTACCCTCTCAGTGAAGCAGCTGCCGCTTTTAACAGAATGCGGGAAGGACGGCAGTTCGGCAATATCGGCTTTCGTATAGATGTCTAAAAAAAGGAACGGACCCGTCCGTTCCCTTATTTGTTTTTAAGCGTTTCCGCTTGAAATTCAATATGTTTTTCTTCATCGATTAAAATCTGCCCGCAAATCGACTGCAGACACACAGAGCCCGTCATGTTTTTTAAGGCGTCATTTTAAACGGCAGCGATGACTTCCGCCGTCAGCAGCACCCTGATCGATTGCGCAAGGCTTGCAAATCGTATCAGTCTGCGGAAAAAAACAATCTCTCCGCTCTGTAAAACAAAATTCCATATTTATCCTCCATTTCCACATTACCTTTATATGACCAATACAAGAAGAAGGAGGTTCCATTTCAATACGAAAAACCGGCTGATCCCAGCCGGTTTTATAAATAAACCCCTTTATTTACGGTAAAACAGTGCTCCCCATTAAATAACTGTCGACTTCGCGCGCTGCTTCCCGGCCTTCATTAATCGCCCATACAATCAGGCTTTGGCCCCTTCTCGCATCCCCTGCGGCGAAAACACCGTCAACATTCGTTTTATAATCCCCATATGCCGCCTGAATTTTATGATTTGCCGAATCGACTCCGAACTGTTTCAATAATGGCTGTTCTGTCCCTTCAAAACCGATGGCGATGAACACCAGCTGAGCAGGCCAGACTTTTTCTGTACCGGGCAGTTCATGAAATTCATACTTTCCGAATTCGTTTCTGACTTTTTCCATTTGAATGGTGTGGATCTCTTGTAAGCGGCCCTGCTTATCGGCCACCATTTTTGTCGTTTGAATTGAATATTCTCTCGGGTCTTTGCCGAACTTTGCCTGCGCTTCTTCATAGGCGTATTCAAGGGTAAAGACGTGCGGCTGTTCAGGCCACATATTGTCGTTCGTGCGCGTCTGAGGAAGTTTAGGATGTTTCCCGAACTGGTGCACGCTGCGCGCTTTTTGACGCAGCGCGGTTGCCACGCAGTCAGCTCCTGTGTCTCCTCCGCCGATCACGATGACATCTTTCCCTTTAGCGTCTATAAATTGTTTGTCTTTGAAGTTGGAATCTAAATAGCTTTTCGTCGCCAGTGTTAAATAGTCCATCGCATAATGGACGCCTTTTGCTTCCCGGCCTTCAATCAGCAGATTGCGCTGCTTTTGGGCGCCTGTGCACAAAATGACGGCATCAAATTGTTCTTTCAGCTCATCTGCCGTTATATCAACGCCGATTTCGGTATTTGTCACAAAATCTATACCTTCCTGCGTCAAAAGCTTAATACGGCGTTCGACGACATTTTTCTCAAGCTTCATGCTCGGAATGCCGTACATCAGCAGGCCGCCGGCTCTGTCGGCACGCTCGTAGACCGTTACGGAATGACCGGCTTGATTCAGCTGATCAGCGCTTGCCAGACCTGCCGGGCCTGAACCGACGACAGCGACTTTTTTACCTGTGCGTTTCGCGGGAATTCTCGGCTGAATCCATCCATTTTCAAAACCTTTGTCAATGATCGTCCGCTCGATGTTTTTAATTGAAACAGCCGGATCTGAAATGGCCAGCGTACAAGATCCTTCACAAGGAGCGGGACAGACCCGCCCTGTGAATTCAGGAAAGTTATTCGTTTTCAGAAGGCGCTCCAAGGCTTCTTTCCAGCGCCCCCGATAGACGAGGTCATTCCACTCCGGTATCAGATTATAAATCGGGCATCCGGAGGTAAAACCGTTGATATCAGCGCCGATTTGGCAAAACGGTGTGCCGCAATCCATACACCGCGCCCCCTGCCGCTTTGACGCTTCATCTGAAAATGGAGCCGAATACTCTTTCCAATCCTTTAAGCGAGTGAGAGGGTCCCGCTCAGCCGGTTTTTCTCGTTTTTCTTCCATGAATCCAGTTGGTTTCCCCATGTTCCTCTCCCCTTTCTTACTGTACTACCGCTTGTTTTTGATCTTTGGCAGGCGTTTGCTGAACCTTTGTATTGGCTTCAAAAGCATACATAATTGCGTCTTCTTCTGATAAACCCGCCGCTTTTTGTTCTTCGATGCTGAGGAGCATTTGTTTATAGTTTTTCGGAATGACTTTGATAAAGGTTTCTGCGGCTTTTTCCCAATTGTCCAGGAGATTTGCGGCTTTTTTGCTGTTTGTCAGCGCCGCATGCCGTTTGACCATTTCTTGCACTTCTTTGATCTCCGCCTCATCCGTCAGCTTTTCAAATGAAATCATTTCCATGTTGCATTTGCGTTTAAATGCTTTGGCATCTTCACTCAGGACGTATGCGATACCGCCTGACATTCCCGCCCCGAAGTTTTTGCCGACTTCGCCGAGGACGACAACCCGGCCGCCTGTCATGTATTCACAGCCGTGGTCTCCGATACCTTCTACAACGACATTGACTCCGCTGTTACGGACTGCAAAACGTTCACCGGCGCGCCCGTTAATGTACGCTTCCCCGCTTGTTGCTCCGTAAAATGCGACGTTCCCGATAATAACGTTATCGTGTGTTTCATAATTGAAGGCATCAGGCGCTTTCACGATGATTTTTCCGCCTGAAAGCCCTTTGCCTACGTAGTCATTTGAATCCCCGTTCAAATGAAGCGTCATCCCTTTAGGGACAAATGCACCGAAACTCTGTCCGGCTGATCCGGTAAAATGAAGTCTGATCGTATCATCCGGCAGGCCTTCCGCTCCGTAGCGTTTAGAAATTTCACTTCCCGTCACGGTTCCGGCTACGCGGTTTGTATTATTGATCTTGATTTCAGCTTCCGCTTCCTGACCGGCTTCAATTGCAGCCTGCACCGCCGGAAGAATAACCGTCATATCAAGCGACTCGTCGATTTTATGGTTTTGCGCCGTACGGAAAGTGCGTATGCCTTCAGGCTGGTACAGCAGTGTGGATAAATCAAGCTGGCCCGCTTTCCAATGCGCTTTCGCACGTTCACTGACATGAAGAACGTCTGTCCGTCCGATCATTTCATCAAGCGTCTTAAAGCCTAACTGCGCCATATATTCACGCACTTCTTCTGCGACAAACAGCATGTAATTTACGATATGGTCAGGATCGCCCATGAATTTTTTGCGGAGCTCCGGATTTTGCGTCGCGACACCTACAGGACATGTATCTAAATGGCAGGCGCGCATCATGACGCAGCCGAGAACAACAAGCGGCGCTGTAGCAAAGCCGAATTCCTCCGCACCGAGCAAGGCGGCCATCACGACATCTCGGCCTGTCATCAGCTTACCGTCCGTTTCCAATACCACGCGATCCCGTAAACCGTTCAGCATCAGCGTTTGGTGAGCTTCTGCAAGACCAAGCTCCCACGGAAGACCGGTATGTTTAATACTCGTTTTCGGCGATGCGCCCGTTCCGCCATCGTAGCCGCTGATGACGATGACATCCGCAGTGCCTTTTGCCACACCGGCCGCAATCGTGCCGACACCGGCTTTTGACACGAGCTTGACGCTGATTCGCGCGCTTCGATTTGCATTTTTCAAATCATGGATCAGCTGCGCCAAATCTTCAATTGAATAAATATCATGGTGAGGAGGCGGTGAGATCAGCCCTACACCTGGTGTAGAACCGCGGACATCCGCGACCCAAGGATATACTTTGTTCCCCGGAAGCTGACCGCCTTCTCCCGGCTTCGCTCCTTGCGCCATTTTGATCTGCAATTCATCCGCATTGACGAGATAATGGCTCTTTACGCCGAAACGGCCGGAGGCGATCTGTTTAATCGCACTTCTTCTGTCGTCGCCATTTTCATCCGGAACGAAACGTTTCGGGTCCTCGCCGCCTTCTCCGCTGTTGCTTTTTCCGCCAAGCCTGTTCATCGCTATCGCTAAAGCCTCATGGGCTTCCTTGCTTAATGAACCGAATGACATCGCTCCTGTTTTAAAACGTTTCACGATGGACGCAGCTGATTCAACTTCTTCTAATTTTAAAGGCTTGCGGTCTTCTTTGAAGGCGAACAGATTGCGTAAAAATCCGATTCGTTCTTCATCCGCTGCATGAGAATACTGCTTAAACAGGCTGTAATCATTTTTTCGGCAGGCCCATTGCAGCGTATGGATGGTTTTCGGGTTGAAAGCGTGGTGCTCTCCCCCGTTCCGCCATTGGAATTCACTTCCAGGATCAAGAGTTTGGCTGTAATCATCCTTGTACGCCGCTTGATGGCGCTGTTTCGCTTCTTGCGCAATCGTCTCGATATCGATTCCGCCAAGCTGAGATGCAGTACCGGTAAAGTATTTGGCGATAACGTCTTCACCGATGCCGACCGCTTCAAAAATTTGGGCGCCCCTGTAACTTTGCACAGTTGAAATCCCCATTTTTGACATCACTTTCACGACGCCTTCTGTTACGCTCTTTCCGTATTTGCTGACAGCTTCTTCATACGGAATATCAAGCCGGCCTTCATCGATTTCCTGCTTATACGTAGCGTAAGTCAAATACGGATTGACAGCATCGGCACCATATCCGATGAGAGCCGCAAAGTGATGAACTTCACGCGCTTCCCCGGATTCAACGATAATGCTTGCTTTTGTTCGCAGGCCTTGACGGATCAAATGCTGATGCAGCGCACTGACGGCCAAAAGCGGCGGAATCGGCGTCAATTCCCTACTCATTGCCCTGTCAGATAAAATTAACAGAGATACGCCTTCCTTGATCGCTTTTTCCGCTTGCTGAAACAAATCCTTCAGGCCTTTTTCCAGGTCATCGGAAAACAGCGTGCGGATGTTCTGGCTCTTAATATCAGGGTGCACAAGTGTTTTCAGCGCATAAAACTGTTCGTTTGATAATACAGGAGTATACAATTTTATGCGGCGTGCATTTCTTTCACTCGGATGCAGCAGATCACCTTCAGCCCCAAGCCATGTCACCGTAGAGGTCACAAGCTGCTCGCGGATCGCGTCAATCGGCGGGTTTGTGACTTGCGCAAACAGCTGTTTAAAGTAATGAAACAGTGATTGGGCGCGATCGGATAAAACGGCGAGCGGCGAATCATTTCCCATAGAGCCGAGCGGGTCCTTGCCTTCTTTAATAACAGGAATTAAATACTTCTGAATATCTTCATACGTATAGCCAAACGCTTTTTGACGTACGAGAAGATCATCGAATTGTTCCTCTTCTCGGATTTCCGGGTCAGGATTCACTTGAACCAATTCTTCTTCAAGCCATTTTTGATAAGGGAATTCATTGGCGATTTCTGTTTTTACTTCTTCATCTGAAATAATCCGGCCTTCCTCTAAGTCAATGAGCAGCATTTTTCCGGGCTCCAGACGTTTTTTATGAAGAATGTTCTCCTGCTCCACTTCAATAACGCCGACCTCAGATGAGAAAATAATATGATCATCTTTTGTCACATAGTAACGTGCCGGACGCAGGCCGTTACGGTCAAGGATGGCGCCGATTTGTTTTCCGTCCGTAAACGAAATGGCGGTCGGCCCGTCCCACGGCTCCATTAAAGAGCTGTGATATTCATAAAAAGCCCGTTTTGCTTTAGACATGTGAGTGTTTTCCGTCCATGGTTCCGGAATCAGCATCATTGCCGTATGTGCCGGTTTCCGCCCCGCCATCACGAAAAATTCAAACGCATTATCAAGAATGGATGAGTCACTGCCCTCAGCATTTAAAATCGGCAGCACTTTGTGAAGATCGTCTCCGAAGCTTTCTGAAACGAACTGCTGCTCCCTCGCTCTCATCCAATTGATGTTGCCCCGGAGCGTATTGATTTCTCCGTTATGAATCAGATAGCGGTTCGGATGGGCACGTTCCCAAGTAGGAAAGGTATTTGTGCTGAATCTTGAATGCACGAGTGAAAATGCAGATACGAAGGTTTCATCCTGCAAATCCAAATAAAAAGCGTCAACCTGCTCAGGCGTTAACAACCCTTTATAAACAATAGTCTGGCTTGACAGGCTTGCGAAGTAAAAATCAAGCTGTTCTTGAACGCCCCAATTTTCAGCCTGCTTCCGGATAACATACAATTTGCGTTCAAAAGCAAGGCTGTCTTTCAAATCGTTTGCGGCTCCGATAAATACTTGACGCACATACGGGCAAGTGCTTTGTGCCACTGTTCCGATTTTTCCGATATTTACAGGGACGGTTCTCCAGCCGAGAACGATCTGTCCTTCCTGCTCAATGAATGCATTCACCTGTTTTTCGATCTTTTTTCTTTCCTCTTCATTTTGCGAGAAAAAGACCATTCCTACCCCGTAACGGCCTTTTTCCGGCAGCTTCATTTCTCCGCACTCTTTCTTAAAAAAAGCATCAGGGATCTGAACCATCAGGCCGGCGCCGTCACCCGTATTCGGATCACTGCCCTGTCCTCCTCTGTGATCCAGCTGGCAAAGCATCTTCAGTCCTTTTTTGACAATGTCATGTGAAGGTTTCCCTTTTAAATGGGCATACAAGCCGATTCCGCATGCATCGTGCTCAAATTCCGGACGGTAGAGACCTTGTGCTTTCGGCATTTGATTGTAAGTCATAATTCCTCTCCCCCGATCAGTTTCCGTTAATTATCGGTCATAAAATCTGACAACTTTAAATTAATTGTAAGTTTTCAAAACAATATAAACAATATATAATTTAGATCAAATACATCTCAAAATGAGATAGATGGGTGTGAACGCAATGGAATTACGCCAGCTTCGTTATTTTATGGAGGTAGCAGAACGGGAACATGTGTCAGAAGCGGCTGATCATCTGCATGTCGCACAATCCGCCATCAGCCGGCAGATTGCAAATCTTGAAGAAGAGCTGAAAGTCACTTTATTTGAACGGGAAGGCAGAAATATTAAATTAACGCCGATCGGCAAACAATTTTTAGAACATGTTAAAACGGCGATGAAAGCAATTGATTATGCGAAGGAACAAATTGATGAATATCTTGATCCGAATCGCGGAACCGTCAAAATAGGATTTCCGACGAGCCTTGCAAGCCAGCTTTTGCCGACTGTGATTTCGGCATTTAAAGAGGAATACCCGAACGTTGAGTTTTTGCTCCGCCAGGGTTCTTATAAGTTTTTAATCGAAGCGGTAAGAAACAGGGATATAGATGCTGCGCTGCTCGGCCCCGTTCCGACGGAATTCCCCGACATAACAGGCAATATCTTATTCACGGAAAAGATTTACGCGCTTGTTCCGCTGCATCATCCGCTTGCCAAACAGAAAAATATCCATTTAATTGATCTGCGCGGCGACCAATTCGTTTTATTTCCCGAAGGGTTTATTCTCCGAAACATGGCGATTGACGCTTGCAGACAGGCCGGCTTTGCGCCGCTTGTATCGACGGAAGGCGAGGATTTAGATGCCATTAAAGGATTAGTCTCCGCGGGGATGGGAGTTACTTTATTGCCTGAAAGCACCTTTGCAGAAACCACACCCCGGTTCACGGTCAAAATTCCGATTGAATTTCCTCAAGTGAAGCGCACCGTAGGCATTATTAAACCAAAAGGAAGAGAACTGGCTCCGTCTGCAAATGATTTCTATCATTTTGTCATTCAATTTTTCTCCAAACTTGAACAATATCAATAAAAAACAAACCCGAGCTTCAAAACGAAGCCTCGGGCTTTTTCATATTTTTATAGATCTTTCTCAGCCGATCGGAATGGATAGTTCAACGTGGCAGACAAACGCTTCCGGATCAATGACTGATTGATCGGTCTGTTTGTGAGGCGTTTCTTTAAATGTCTTCAGCTGGGCTGAGGAATAGTTGACGATGCCGAGTCCGAGCTCTTCTCCCTGGTGATCAAGCAGCCTGACAACCGCTCCGCTGCTGAATCTGCCCTTAATCTGTTCGATATCCTGCGGTGACAGCGCCATATTTCCGTTCGCGACATCGCGGCTGCTTTTCTTTTCCATCACAATTTCGCCTTCGGGACCGGAATTAAATGCAAGCCATTGTTCTTTGTGGTTTAACGGCAGGGTTCCTTCCGCTTCAAAATAAGTTCCTTCAGCCGCCTCATCTACCGCTTGAAGCAGAATGTCCGGAATGTTAGCCTGCCCGAGAAAGCCTTTAATACCGGAGGCCATCACAATTTTAAAAGCATCCAGTTTCGAACGCATTCCGCCGGTTCCCATTTCACTCCCGGCATCTCCCGCGCTTGCTTCTATTTCCGGAGTGATGTCACTTACATGTCTGATTCTTTTCGCTTTCGGGTTGCTGCGCGGATTATCATCATATAAACCGTCAATGTCTGATAAAATTACAAGCATGTCGGCATCAATTAAACCTGCCACCTTCGCTGCAAGTGTATCGTTATCTCCGAATTTCAGCCGGTTGACTGTGACCGTGTCATTTTCATTAATAATCGGAATAATGCCCCGTTCCAAAAGGACGTTCATCGTATTGCGCACATTATGGTAGCGGTATTCATCGGAAAAGTCGCTTCTTGTAATTAATATTTGTGATGCGACATAACCGTGCGCTAAAAACAGCTTTGAGTAAGCCTCCATTAATAATCCCTGCCCGATGGAAGCAGAAGCCTGTTTTTCAGGGAGGCCTTCCGGTTTCTGAATAAATCCGAGCTTCCGATAACCTGCCGCCACTGCGCCGGAAGATATTAAAATCACTTCATAGCCGCTGTCCTTCAGCTGTGCGATTTGATCCACCAATGCTTCCAGCTTTCTTCTGCTGATTTCCCCGTGCAGGCTCGTCAGTGAGCTGCTTCCGATTTTCACCGCGACTCTTTTGATCTTCGTCCGAGACGTCACTGTATCACTCCTGTTTTTTAACGATTATAGTGCTGCCGTTTTTTCAATTGTTTTGCTGATCTCAATAGAACGTTCGGTCGCGTGTTTAATGGCTTTGGCAATGGCTTCTCCGCCGCCTTCTGACCTGAGCGCATCGAGGCCGGCTTCCGTCGTGCCGTTTGGAGAGGTGATGTTTTCCCGAAGCACATCCGGTTTTTCACCCGTTTCCATCAGCATTTTTGCAGCGCCCAATAACGTTTGCGCCCCGATTTTGCGGGACAGCCGTTTGTCTAAGCCGGCTTCTTCACCTGCTTTTTCAATAAACTCCATTAAATAATAGAAGTACGCCGGTCCGCTGCCTGCGATGCCGGTGAAAATGTCCATCTGATCTTCCTTGATCACGTACACTTCCCCGAGGCATTCCAAAAGAGATACCGCGGTTTTTGCTGCACCGTAAGAGACATGGTCTCCGAAAGCCGCAGCTGTTGCCGATTCGCCGATCATGCTGGATGTGTTCGGCATCACTCTTACAACTGGCTGACGGTCATGTAATGATTGTTGTATAAATGAGGTTGTTATGCCTGCCAGAACAGACAGGATGATTTGATGAGGTTGAATACGCCGTTTCAGCGTAGCAAGAGCGATTTCAGCATCCTTCGGTTTCATGGCTAAAATAAAGACATCAATGTCTTCGGTTTTCATGCTGTCAAAAGCAATGCCTTGAATTCCGTATTGATGTTCCAATTCAGCGAGTCGCTCTGTATTGCGGCGGTTTGTCACGCAGATGTTTTGGTTGGGAATTTTTTTTGCGCGGACCATGCCTGATATCATTCCTTCAGCCATTGATCCTGCTCCGATAAAAGCAACTTTCTTTTGATCTAAGATCGGTAACATCTCCCTTGTTCGTATTTTGTTCGTATTTTTCACACGTTTTTTATGTTACCACTTCAGGAGTCGATGTCAAGTTTGGAGGTTTTATTGATATGTATTGTTCCGAGCCTGTTATTATGTATAATGAATCACAGAACAAACCTTTTGAGCCCGGGAGGCCGGGTGCGTTCCGGCCGGATTTAAAAATTATCTGAAATGGCTTTTTCTATCAGCTTTTTGCAGCGGTCAAGCTCTGTCTTCAGCTGTTTTTTGTAAAGCTTCGCAGCTTCATAGTCTTTAAATTGATAGAGAACGACTTCCTGGAGTTTGGCTCCCTCTTTTTTCACTTTTACTTGCTTTAAAATCCCGTCATCCAAAAGTTCGTGAAGTGAACGGTACACCTCGGTATGATTCGGCTTAAAACCGATGGGTTTAAATTCCGAACGCAGCACCTCGAGAAGCTT
This sequence comes from Bacillus sp. R45, assembly GCF_021729365.1. Classification (NCBI taxonomy): domain Bacteria; kingdom Bacillati; phylum Bacillota; class Bacilli; order Caryophanales; family Bacillaceae; genus Bacillus; species Bacillus sp. R45. Next base: position 2,003,260 of record NZ_CP091421.1, read on the forward strand.
CAGTCCGTAAAGCCGTTCCTGCTCTGTCATTGTAATCATGTAAAGCTTTAAAAAGGCTCTTTGTTTCACTAAAAAACCGGTTGAACTTCTTTTTTCTTCTTTCAATATGTGCCCACCTTTCCTTCTAACAAATTATTCCATGTACTAAATATTCTCTTTATATCCCGTTTTCCCTTTTATTGTTCGGACAGTTTGGTTTGTATTGATTTGTTTTTTGAATGCGGGGAAAAATAATCTTATTGAACATTTGGTACATAGTTTATTTAGTTTAATTATAGCTGATATCGGTTTCTTTTTCACTCTTTTTTCTGCAAAAACGGATCTTTATGCCTGTTTAATCGGGTTGCGGAAACAAAAAAAGACCCGTCACAAAGACAGGTCCCCTTTTGTTTAAGGATTAGTTGACCACAAACCGGCAGTTTTGATGAAAATGCGCGGGTGTAATTTCAATTGAGCAACCATATATTCTGCAAGATCCTCAGGCTGCATGACTTTTTCCGGATTGCCGTCTGTCAGATTTAATTCAATAGACATGTCGCTTGCAACCGTGCTCGGAGTCATTGCGCTGACACGGATATTGTGTTTTCTGACTTCCTGCATGAGAGATTCGGTCAGACCGAGAACGGCAAATTTAGAAGCGCTGTATGCACTTGTCGCCGCGGCGCCTCTTTGGCCCGCCGTAGAAGAAATATTAATGATATCTCCTGATTTTCTCTCAATCATTTCAGGAAGAACGGCGCGTGTCACGTGGTATACACCCATTACATTAACTTGAATGATGTCTTCCCACTCTTGAGGCGTAAGATCCAAAAATCCGCCGAATTTGCTGATTCCGGCATTGTTAATCAGGATGTCAACCTCACCGAGTTCTTCTTTAATAGAGGAGACGGCTTGTTCAACCTCTTTTTGGTTTTTTACATCGGCAGCAGCGAATGATGCCTTTACACCAAGGGCTTTCACTTCTTCCGCAACCTTTTCGACATTTGCTTCTGTACGGCCGATTAAACCGATATTGACTCCTTCTTTGGCTAAAGCGATAGCGGCGGCGCGGCCGATTCCTCTGCCCGCACCCGTGATAAGAGCCGTTTTGTTTTGTAAGCTTTCCATGTCTTTCACCCTTTCTGAATGTCCTTATGTACGATTTCACATTATAAGCAGAAAAAAAACAATTAGCAAATAAAATGATTCAGCACGATCGGTAAAGGGTATCAACTGAAAAAAAGGAGTGAAAAGCAGATGATCATCATTTTGTATATCAGTGCTGCCGTTGCGGCTGCCGCATTAATTTATGCAGCCGTATCCGCCGTGCATTTTAAAAGAAACACAGCGCCTGATATAAAGAAGATTAACGCCGCGACAGCGTCCATGCAGACGTCTGTTGAAAAAATCAAAACAGAAACCCGTTTGTTATCACAAAAGCAGAAAGAACTGCAGGAAGACTTTCTTACTAAAAAAACAGCCGTGCAAACGACGGCAGCCGAAGTTAAAGGAACGCCTCACGTCCTGAAAATGCTCTGGAACGCCGGTAAAAGCGGTTTATGAGCCTGCATGTCATCCGACGTTTTTGATGACACTAAGAGAAACTGGCGGATTCAAGGAGGCATAACATGATCTGCGATCGTGAGCGGCTTGCGCATTTTTTGCAGCAGCTTAAAGCATTATCATCTTCGGGAGGATTTACAAAATCGGATTTGCTGACTCCGGAGTTCCATTTAGCCAAGGACGGAGATCTGGATATGTATTATTCGCCTCATAATGAGTATATCAACCCACATGCTGCGGTTGTCATCTCCGGAATTACACCCGGTTTTTTTCAGATGCAGCGGGCTTACAAAGCAGCGGCACAGCTTTTAAAAAACGGCGAATCTCTTGAGGTGATAGCATATGAGACAAAAAAAGCGGCCGGACTTTCCGGTTCCATGAGGCAGCACATCATCGAAATGCTTAATGAATGCGGTCTGCCGGCCGCGCTTCACGTTGAGGATTCATCCCGGTTTTTTGATTCAAAACGGGAGCTGCTTCATACGACATCCGTTATTAAACACCCTGTTTTTTATAAACAGAAAAACTATACGGGACACCGGCCGGCCATCAGCAGATCAGCTCTTCTCAGCCGTTACGCGCTGACATGTTTTCCGGATGAAATAGAAATGATGAAAAAAGACATTCTGCTTATCCCTCTCGGAAAAGCAGCAGAATCAGCCTGCCGCACGCTGAAGAAGAACGGCAGAATGGGCCATGCGGTCATTCTGGAAGGCTTCCCGCATCCGTCCGGAGCAAACGGACATCGTTTCAAACAATTTCACGAAAACAAACAATCGTTACGTGAACAAATTCAGCGGTTTGCCGGGTTTCTTCAGCAGCCGTAAAAAAACGCCCCGATTTTCGGGGCGCTGCTGTTAAGAAGCGTATTCAGGCAATGCTTTATTGTGTTTTGCCGTTTTCTCTTCAGGTATTTTGATTTGATTTGTCAAGATCGCACTTACGAAATAGAGCGCTGCGAAAATCCATACAACGCCTTGTGCGCCGACAAGCCCGATGAACGCCCAGGCAAGCGCGGGGCCGACAAATGCCGACAGGCCCGCAGCTAGATTTAACACAGACATGGCAGCACCTTTATTGCTGCCGGCCGCCGTCGGCACGATAGCCCCGATCGGAACGAACCCGGCGAGGAGCCCTCCCCATATAAAACCGACAATGCTGACGAAAAGCAAATTCCCATGTGATACAACAGGAGCATAATATAATAAAAGAGTAAAAATGCCGCAGCCCACTCCTCCGAACCACATGACAGTCTTTTTCCAGCCGAAGGCATCGCCGACTGCGCCGAAGATTAAGTTAAAGACGATATTTCCTAGAAAAATCGTTCCCCAAATTTGCAGCCATACATTTGTAGAAATGCCGTGCTGCGCCATATGCATCGGGAGGAATACCGGAAATCCGTATGTTCCGATGCTGTTAATGATCCGAATGATCCCCCCAGAGAGCACGCGCGGATTTTCAGCAAGGATGGTGATTCCCTTCATTAATTCCTGCGCCTTTTCCCGCTTATCTGCCTTTTTCTTTTCAAAGCGGTCCCTATTTAAAATCAAAGCAAAAAACGCGCCGAGGCATACCCAGAAAATTGAACTCCACAGCGTATTCAAATAGCCGAAGGATTTGATGGCCCAGCTTGAATACCAAGCACCGAATACAAACATCCCGCAGCAATATGCAATCCAGAACCAGCCGACCGCCGTACTGAGCCTGTTTTTCGGCGACCGGTAAATCACCCATGTCAAAAAAGAATAGGCAAACAGCGGGTAACCCAGCCCTTTAATAAAATACGTGACATACATCACCGGCAAATTAAGATTCTCAAATCCGTATGCGATAAACGCGGCTGTTCCGATGACGTAAAACAACAGGCCCATAAACATCGTCCGCTTTGCGCCGAAGGCTTCGAGGCAGACCCCTGAAAACCACGACGCCACAGCAAGAGAAATACCGTAAACCGTAAACAGGGATGCTGATTGCTGTACCGTCAAGCCGTTTTCAACTAAAAACGGGCTGAGCCAGCCTTGTTCAAGGCCGTCTCCCATCATAAACAGCACGACCCCTAAAAATCCCCAGGCGAGCTGTTTCGGAATTCCTATTTTATTAAGCATTTTTGTTCCTCCTCAGCAATCTTTCATGTTGTCATCTCATCCCCAAGTCAGGCTTTCACCGCCGGCTGAAAATGAGTAAATAATTTTTGGGTATGTTTCCATTCTTCATATAGGAAGAGATCCGTCTGATCCGCTTCCGGCTCAATTATCTTTGTGCGGGTCGAAAGCTCTGCTTTCACACCGAGAGCTTCGTTGCAAATCATCACCGCTCCCATTGCGGATGCCTGGCTGAACCCCTCTCTCTTATAGATTTTCTTTTGAAGAAGGTTAGCAAGAAACTGCGTCAAAGCATCACTTTGGAAACCGCCGCCGCACACCTTCACATAATCTTGTGAAAAGGAAGCCGCCTCTGTTAACGCCTCATAGTTCCATTTGATTGAAAAAGCGATTTCCAGCAGTGCGGCTTTGACAAAATGGGCTCTGCTTAAGTTTTGGGACAGCGGAGCGTCAAAAATAAATCCGCCTTTTGCCAGTGCGTTTTTCTCAGGAGATAAATAGGAGCCTAACGCAGATATACAGGCATGATCATGTTTCGGCAGACTTGCGATTTCCCGTTCCATGACGCTGTAGGATTCATTCGGATAAAAAATGGATTTTAATTTTTGATAATTGAGTCCTGTTACACCCGGATTCGTTTCTAGAAGCCATTCACCTTCTTCTGTATGGCAATTCAGCCATGCATTCTCTAAACTTTCGGTTCCGGTCTCCGCTGTTATCTTTGTAATCGGCGTCGTCGTGCCGGATACGATGACGATATCTCCCGGCTTTGCATCTGCACTTTTGATGGCAAGCTGTGTGTCTCCCCCGCCTGCAATCACAGGCACTCTTTCAGAAAGACCGAGCACCGCCGCTTTCTTAAACGTTAACATTCCGACAACCGTCCCAGATCGGACGAGTGAAGGAAGAATGGCAGAAGGCACACCGAAGATGTTGCATAATTTCTCTGACCACGCCTTTTTCCTTACGTCAAACAGCAGTGTTTCAGCAGCCTGTGACGGTTCATAGCTTAAAATTCCGCTCAGCTCAAATGTCACCCAGTCACTGATGCTTGTGATGCACTTCACTTCTTTCCATAAAGACGGCTGTCTGGCTTTTAATCCGACAAGTTTCATGGCGGAAAATAAAGCGCTCGGAAGACGTCCGGTTTGCTGATGCACTTCTACTTCTGCCTCAATCCCGCCTTCCCATTCACGCCCTCTGTTATCAATGTTGGGCAGACCGAGAAATGCCTTTTTATCTTTATTGATCAGAACGATTCCCTGCCTCTGGCCTGTTGAGGTGATTCCGATTAATGTAATATGAGGGCTCTTGGCAATAGCCTTTCTTGCCATAGCGCTGATTTGCGTCCATAACCCTTCCGGTGAGAAATATCGTCCGTCCGGATAAAGCGGATCCGTCTCATATTCAATGTCTTCCCTTTCAAGCGCGGTCACTTCGCCGCCGGCAGTCACGACCGCGACTCGCGCATTCCCAGTCCCGATGTCAAATACAAGGTAGCCTTTTTGTTCAGCCATTACAGCCGCCTCCTTCCGTTTCAAGTTCTCTTTTGTTATAAAGTTCACGTATTGAACAGGTTTGATCTTGTTTCCATTTGAAAAGCGCTTCATTTAAAATCTTCACATGATGATCTTCCACTTCAAATGTTGCGCCCGCTAAATGGGGAGTCGCGAACACATTCGGCAAAGAGATCAATTCATAATCAGAAGATTCAGGCGGTTCGTGATAAAACACGTCAAGGATCGCTCCCTTAATCCGCCGTTCTTTCAGCACCCGCAGCAGCTCTTCCCTGTCTGTAACCGCCGCTCTTGACGTATTGACAAAAACAGCTTCCTGTTTCATCAATTGAAAGTGCCGGGCGCCGATAAGTCCGATGGTTTCTTCTGTGCGCGGCAAGTGAACGGAAACAATATCACTTTCAGAAAATACCCGTTCAATCGTCGTTTTTTCATACTCCCGGTTTTCATGACGGACAAATGGATCATAGTAAAGCACCTTGCAGTCAAAAGCGGCCAATAGCCGGGCGATTCTCTGTCCGACAGCTCCGAAACCGATAAGGCCGACTGTTTTCCCCGTCAGCTCATTTCCTCTGAATTTGACGTAAGCCTGCAAATAATCACCATTCCACTTTCCGTCCTTCAGCCACTGATGGGAAGAATACGTATGACGCAAAAATGAAATCACATTTCCGATAAACATTTCAGCAACGGCCTGGGCATTGCGGGCCGGTGTAAAGAAAACGGGGATTTTTCTTTTAGTCGCCGCCGCAATATCCACATTAGACGGCATTCCTCTGCAGACACCGATAAAAGCGGAATCCGGCAATATGTCAATAACACGCTGAGACACCTCATCAAGTTCGGTTATAAGCCCCGACGCGTTTGTCTCTTGAATCATCCGGATCAATTCATCTTCCCGATAGGCCCGGCCGTGCTTCTTCCACGGCCGGTGCACAGTCCGGCCGAACAGCTCAGCCAGCTCCTTCAGCCCCTCGTCGTGATATGGCGCGGTAATTAAAACCGTCATGGTGCAAAACATCCTTTTCACATAAATTTTTCATAAAAAAATCTCTTTCCTCAAAGAAGGAAAGAGATTCATATACCGTCTTTATCCGCTTGAAGCGCACAAATATGTATAGACCATTCTTTCCTATCTTTCAAGCATACGCTTGCTGGAATTGGCACAATAAATGTTGCCGAGGTTTCATAGGGCCAGTCCCTCCACCTCTCTGGATAGAAAATAAAATGATGAAATTGTCAGGCTGTTTAAAAGAATAAACTCATCATAGAAAAGTCTTTCCGTAATGTCAACACTTTTTTCTGAATTGACGTTCGATTTTGAAATGTTATAATGCTTACAATATAAACAAAGAGGAGAAATGGGCTATGAATTCTGCTGCAACACAGCCGAACGGGGTCTTTAAGTCGGTGTGCTCACTAGACTGTCCCGATCAATGCGGCTTGCTTGTGACAAAAAAAGACGGAAAAATCGTTAACATTCAGGGAGACCCCGATCACCCGGTCACATCAGGGAATATTTGCAACAAAGTCAGACACATGGCTGAGCGTATTTATGATGAGAAGCGCGTAACCGTTCCGTTAAAAAGGATCGGTAAAAAAGGTGAAGCCGCGTTTGCGCCTATTTCCTGGGAGGAAGCAATCAATACGATCAGTTCGCGCTGGAAAGAGCTTATTTCCGAAGAAGGAGCGGAAAGCATTCTTCCGTACAGCTTTTACGGCAATATGGGAAAACTGGCGGCAGAGGGAATGGACCGCCGTTTTTTCCATCGTCTCGGAGCGAGTCATCTCGAACGGACGATCTGCAGCAAAGCCGGTTCTGAAGGCTATAACTATACAATGGGAGAAGGAGCGGGTACTGATCCGGAGGAGACCATACATGCTAAGCTCTTTATTTTTTGGGGAATCAATGCCGTCAGCACGAATATGCACCAAGTCATGATTGCTCAAAAAGCCCGGAAAAAAGGGGCTAAAATTGTCGTTATCGATGTACATAAGAACCAAACCGGCCGGCTTGCTGATTGGTTTATTCCCATTCGTCCCGGCACAGATGCCGCACTCGCCCTCGGTATCATGCATATCTTATTCGCTGAGAACCTTCACAATGAAGCATTTCTCACAGAATACACCGAAGGCAGTGACGAATTAAAAGCGCATGTCAAACACTATGATCCGGAAACGGTTTCTGCTATTACAGGCGTTAAAGCCGACGATATCAGACGCCTTGCGAGAATGTACGGAGAAACCTCCCCTTCCCTTATCAGGATCGGAAACGGCATTCAGCACCATGACAATGGCGGAATGATCGTCCGCACCGTCTCCTGCCTTCCGGCTGTTACAGGGCAGTGGCTCAACACCGGAGGAGGCGCAATCAAGCACAACAGCGCGGTATTAAACTATAACAGACAAGCGCTCCAGCGGCCTGATCTGCTTTACGGCCGGAAGCCGCGATCATTTAATATGAACAGGCTCGGAAGCGTTCTTTTAGAAACAAAACCGCCCGTGCGCTCCCTGTTTATTTACGGTACGAATCCCGCAGTGGTTGCGCCGGAAGCGAATAAAGTCAGAAAAGGCCTGCTGCGGGAGGATTTATTTACAGTCGTTCACGATCTGTTTTTAACGGAAACCGCCAAATATGCGGATATCGTGCTCCCCGCTGCATCCGCATTTGAAAACACGGATTTTTACACGTCTTACTGGCATCATTTTATTCAGCTGCAAAAACCAGTGATCGAACCCTACGGGGACAGCAAATCGAATACGGAAGTGTTCCGTCTGCTTGCCGGAGCAATGGGATTTACCGAGCAGGAGCTTCAGGATTCCGATGAAGAATTAATCAGACAGGCGCTGGACTTTCCCGACAATCCGTATATCGAGGATATTGATTACGAAGCGCTCTCACGCCATTCCTTCATGAAAGCCAAACGGAAAAAACCGCTTTTTCCGGGAAAGCTCAAGACACCGAGCGGAAGAATTGAATTATATTCGGAAAAGATGAAACAGGACGGTTATTCGGCGCTGCCGACACACATCCCTCTTGAGAGCGATGACGATTTTCCGCTTTTATTTGTCCCGGGACCGAATCATAATTTTTTGAATTCGACATTTTCAAATAACGAAAAACACGTAAAACTGGAAAAAGCGCCAAAGCTTTTCATTCATACAGAAGATGCTGTACGCCGGAACATAGAAGACGGAGAAACCGTTAGAGTTTGGAATCACCGCGGTGAGTGCGAATTGACAGTTTCGGTCGGCGAACAGGTGCTTCCCGGCGTTGCGGTGAGCCAAGGTCTTTGGGCCGATATGGATGATAAAAAACAGCTCGTCAATTCGCTCACGCCCGATCGGCTGGCGGATATGGGCGGAGGCGCTGTTTTCTTCTCCGGAAAGGTGCAGGTGGAAAAGCTCAGCAATCAAAACCGTCCGCAATAAACGCACGGCGGTTTTGCTGAAGGCTGAATCCTCCGGCCGGCTTCACCGTATAAAAAATGATAACGTTTATTGGAGGTTTGGATATATTACCGGCATCGGAATCGCTTTAGCCGGATATTTCATCGGAGACGGATTGAAAACTTTAACTCACCTGATCCTCATGAACATCTGACATTCCGCATATCACGAGAAACGGAAAGCGGTATGTGCAGAAACCGGCATTAAGAGAATGGCTGACTTCCATGCTGGAAAAAGAATAACAGCTGCCATGAAAAGCGGGAAGAGTTTTTCTCTTCCCGTTCATTAAGGTTTGCCCCCCTGCCTCTCTTCAACCCCAAACATACGACGGATATCGTTCTTACGTAACGAAACATCCCCTTCTTTTGATTTCAAATAAAACCCTTTCTTATATAACCGTATGACTTCCTCATATGTAAGCTCATGACGAAGGAGCGCCATTAAACGCCCGTCTTTTTCATCTTGTTTATTGAACCATTCATACCGTTCTGACCAGTTCACTTTCTGCATGTCAAACACCTTCCCACTTTGGATTAATGCCCTTTTCGCATTTATTATACTTATTTCCCCTCTTGTAAACACTCCGACTGTCTGTGGCATTTTTGAAAAAGCCGTACCCGCCTATTAGTCACCATGTTGACTTATTTCCCTTTGTGATGTATATTATAATTGTCAACATGGTGACAATTTAGATAGGAGATAACTTATGGATATTAAATTACTAATGAAGGAACTGCATTTTATGCAACAAAGTTACGCATCATTATTTTCGGTTGTCAATAAGGTGCAGACTCGGGGGGACGAATACTTAGAAATGTTGACTTCCCGACAGCACATGACTCTTATTGCTATTGCCCATTTACCGACGGAAGATACCACACTTATGAATATCGCTAAAAAGCTGGGCACAACAAAACAAACCGCTAACAAATTAATTTCAAGTCTCGCGAAAAAAGGATATGTTCACACTGTGCCAAGCAAACTGGATAAACGTGCAATCAATATTGAGATTACCCCTGAAGGAAAAAAAGCGTTAATTTCCTGTTCAGAAAGATCCACCTATTTTTTAGCGGATATGTTTCATGAGTTCACAACTGAAGAAGTTGAAACATTCTGGAGGCTATTGCAAAAACTTTATCGTTTTGATGGTGAAGAACAGGACGGTTTTGAAGAAAAAGCACATTTGAAAGTTGAAGACCAGGCACAATCCATCTCAGATGACTATGAAGAAAAAATCATGGCTGAATTTTCAAAACGGCGATATGGGAGTGCAAACGATGAATAATATGCTTTATCGAAAAGTAAAAGAAACTGAGGATAAGATGAAGGAAAAATGCTATGAGCTGAAAGATAAAATTGATCAATTTATTTCTCATGCTAAATATAAACTTCATTGCAATCGTAAACTGGACCGAGCCGGCAATTATATATCAATTGCCATTGGACTCTTTATCCTAACTGCCTCATGGCTGACCGCAACACAATGGCTGCTTTGGATAGGCGCGGCGAGTATTTTGAGTAATGCCTGTTTGCTCATTATAAAGCCTGTTAAAAATTGAAAATCTGAAAAAAGCTCTCTAAAAGAGAGCTTTCTTTTATTAATCGTCTTAGTCTTCATCTTCTTCCCGATTTTCTTTCATCTCATGAAGTCTTTCATAAAAGAACTTTATAAAATGGAATTAAGTTCTTTATAGCCACCGAATTCACTCCAAATAACAACTGGACATTCTCCTTTCCGTTACTTTAAGTCATTTATTCACAAAGTAATCTTTTTTACAGGTCATTTAGTGGCAGCCCCAGGAAAATGCGAATTTACAACGTTAATCAAATTCAAACATAAAAAAGTCGAATTCCCTGTCCTTTAAGGAAAACGACTTTTTTATACCGCTTTCTTCAAGTAAATCCCCATTAACCTTTTTTGGGGAAGATTTGTAACCTCTGCGCAGTGAAATTATACCTGTGCTAGCCCGCCATCTACGAACAATTCAATACCCGTCAAGTAACTGCTTTCGTCTGAAGCAAGGAAAGATACAGCGTTAGCTACTTCTTCAGGTGTCCCAACTTTTCCAGCTGGAACAGTATTTCTGGCATTTTCCATCGCTCCTTCAAGTGCATCACCAAAAAGCTCATCGTATGCAGGTGTAAGAATCACTCCTGGACTTACCACATTTACACGGATTTCAGTACCTTTTAGGTCAAGAATCCAGTTGCGAACCAGTGCTCTTAATGCTGCTTTAGATGCTCCATATACACTAAATGCTGGGTTGCTAATTGATCCAGCAGTAGAGCCCGTTACAATAATAGAACCTACTTTGTCCGGGAATAGTGATAGCGCTTTTTGAACAGTAAAAATGGTTCCTTTCACGTTAATGCCGAACGTTCTATCAACCTGCTCTTCAGTAATTTCACCTAATGGAAGGAAGCTGCCGATGCCCGCATTAGCAAAAAGGATGTCCAACTTACCTTTTTCCTGCTTTATCATGTCATATAGTTTGTCTAAGTCTTCAAGCTTAGAAATATCACCTTGAACACCGGTTACGTTCTTGCCAATTTGGTTAACAGCTTTATCAAGTTCGTTTTGTCTACGTCCCGTGATATAAACATATGCACCTTCGTTTACAAATTTTTGTGCTGCAGCAAGACCAATCCCACTTGTTCCACCCGTTACAAGCGCTACTTTACCTTCAAATTCACCCATACTTAACACTCCTTTAGAATGAATATTATTTTATGTCTAGTACCTTTAAGTACTTGAAGAACAACTTACAAGTAATAGTATCCTTCAGTAAGCACATTATCGGAAGTACCCACTTTTTTGTGATATAGTAACTAAAAAGTAATAAATGTGGAATGGAGAGCTTGAGACATGAAAAAAAAAATTTAGTTGTGGGTTTGAAGTGACAAAGGAAGTGATTGGCGGAAAATGGAAAGGCCTTGTATTATACTTTTTAATGAATGGACCAAAGAGAACGAGTGAATTAAACCGCATTATCCCAAATATTACTCAGAAAATGCTGATTCAAACACTTAGAGAGCTTGAAGCCAGTGGACTTGTGAGCAGAAAGATGTATAACCAAGTACCGCCGAAGGTTGAATATTCATCCACTGAACTTGGAGAATCTCTTAAACCTATCTTGCAGGAGCTCTGTCAATGGGGAGACCATTATGCGGAGCAAAAGTATGCAGAAGGTGAATATGAAATTGTACAGCCAGAACAACTAAGTTAGGATTGATGCAGCTGCTGAAGTAAATGCTAAACAACTTCAATACCATCACCTAACAGATGAAGAACAGTCAGAAATAAATGAGATATTCAATTTTGAAAGTGAAGTTATAATAAGAAGTGTCATGGACTATATTCAGGAGAACTTTGATGAAATTCAAAAAAGAGCTGTTTCAAATGCTAAAGAGAAGGTTCAGAAACTTAGCCAAAAGATAAATGAAGACATCAGTAATAACATTTAATGCCTATATGGTCTCTTCGCATGCATCTTTTACACAAAAAGACCCGGATTTTAATTCCAGGTCACACTTCGGTCACAACTTGCTCAAATTCCCTCTTGCATTTGTCGAACTGCTTTATTCAAGATCATAAAATTTCAAACGAAACCTTACACGAAGGAATCGGGGATCGGCAAAACAAAGCCAGATATAACATATATTAAAAAATCTCTTGCATTTCCACACCCGCCATGCTATATTCATATAGCGATGAGCTGAATTGTGTAAGCCGATGCACATGCCCTTGCGGCACACACGAATGTGGCGTGTGGTGTATCGCCTCAATACGCAAAAGACGTTTGCTTCTGCAAACGTCTTTTTTTATTATCCGATTTTCGTTCCGTTCGGTACTGACTGCTCTGGCGTAAGCAGGACAACATCTCCTTTTTCCGGGATGCCGCCAAGAACGAGAACTTCTGACTTAAATCCGGCGATCCGCCGCGGCGGAAAGTTGACAATAGCGGTAACCTGCCTGCCCGTCAGATCACCCGGTTCGTACCGTTTTGTAATCTGGGCGCTTGATTGTTTCATGCCGATCTCTTCGCCGAAATCTATTGTCATCTTAATGGCCGGCACCTTTGCTTCCGGGAATACTTCCGCTTTTACGACCGTTCCTATTCTGAGATCGAGCTTGATAAAATCTTCGATGACTGCCATATCAAAAACTCCTTTTTTACAATCATGATACCAAAAAAAGACGCAGTTTATTTAACTGATTTTCAGGATTATTTATCAGATTGAAAGGTGTTTCGGAAGACGCGCGGCGTTATTCCCTTATGTCTGACAAACCATCTGGTAAAGGAAGACAAATTTTGAAAGCCGACCTCCTGACTGATGTCTGTCAGCCGGCATTTTGTTTCAATAAGCATTTGTTCCGCTTTCTTCATACGGAGCTCAGCAATATAAGCTTGCGGGCTTTTCCCCGTCTGCTTTTTAAACCAGTCGGAATAATACGCCGGGTGGTAATGTTCCATTGCGGCAAGCTCTTTAATTGAAAAAGTCTTTGAGAGATTTCGGCGGATATACGCAATTGAATCATTCGTACGGTTTTCTTGTATCTTTTCAGCAATATATTCTGCAAGCAGACTCAATGAATGAGCCGACTGCTGCTTAGTCTCTTCTGTCAGCAGAAACCGAATCGATGTCCAAAAAGAATCAAGCTTATTCAGAACGCCGGGATCAAATGAACCTTTGAAAAAATATGCCGGTATGTCGAGAACGAGACATTCGTTTCGCTCCAAAGAACGGAACCGATGTTCATGCCCGGGCGGAATATACAGCATTTGATCAGGTTTTAATCTGATTTCACGTCTTTCTGTCTCCAAGTCCAGCTGTCCTTCGAGCGGAAAGAGCATTTGGCAGTATGTGTGTGCATGAGAATCAAAAATATGTGAATAGGTGCGCCGCTCACAAATGATATGTTGTAATGAATCCATTTGTCCCTCCTTTTACTGATGCGTTTTTTTATTTAGTTTACATAATAATATTATTGTTACCTACCCTGTAAACCTCTTAGGAAAGCAACAACTGCAAACTTCCGGCTTTCCTTAATTGATTCGGTTAATTCAAATGCACTCTGTTTTCTCAACACGGCAAATCCGTGAAGAAGGCTCCTCAGTCCTCTCGCAGCATGAATCGCAGTGTCAGACTGTGCATAACCGTTAGCTGTCAGCTGCCTGACAACAAGCTCTACAAGCAGGCTTGACAGATTCTCAATCCGGCCGTCTTTTATCTTTTGAAATGTTGCGTCATATAATCCGGGATTGGCTCCGGCGAAATTGATATAGGCATCGGCAAGAGCGAGCAAAGCCGTTTCACCCGTCAGTCCTTCTGCAGAGGCCGCCATTTTTTCAAATAACATAGTTAAACCGGAGACAGCCAGCTCTGTTTTAATTCCTTGAAGGCCATTGACAAAATTGTAAAGGGAAGGCGGTTTTACGTTTAAGGACTTTGCAACGGCCGCAAGCGTCACTTCGTTCAGCCCTTTTTCGTCAGCGATGCCTGCTGCGGCTCTCAATATCATGTCAAGGCTCATTCCGACTCTCGGTGACATTATGATCGGCCTCCCGGCAGGCTTCGTTCAGCTTCCTCAGCAGCCTCAGCCATCATTTCAACGGGATTGCAGAGAACATTTCCATGTCCGGCGGCCAGACTGCTTGGTTGATGAGCGATAAGCGTTCTTGCTGTTTTTACAGCTTCTTCTTTATTCCACGTAGCAAAAGCCGGAAACGGAAATTTCCATTTCAGCTTCCCTGAAACAGCAAGGCCGCCCCGTACTTGAAAGGCATCTCCGACGATCAGCATATCATTTCTCATATCTTTAAAAGCGAGGCTTCCCGGCGTATGACCGGGAGCGGGAATGACAAGTAAAGATCCGATCCGCTCGCCGCCTTTCAGCAGGCGATCAGGTTCGGTCTGAACATTTTTCGGCACTCCCCCCTTTATCGGCGTTTGTGCTTCATACTCAAATAATGAAGTGTCACCTTTCAGCAAGAAAGAATCCCGCTCAGAAATACAGACGGAAGCATCCGGAAATTCCGCAGCTAATGAGTCAAGCGAACCGATGTGATCCCCGTGCGCGTGGGTGAGTAATATGTCATTCAGCGGCTTCCCAAGCTGCCGCAATGCTTGTTTGATTCCTTTATGACTGTTAGGCAGTCCGGCGTCAATCAGGGTTACTCCTACTTCTTCTTCGACCAAATAACAATTCACCGGGAAAAGCGCTGGAAAAAAAGTCAGCTGCCAAACCCTTCCGTATTGTAAGATTCTCATCAACATCCCCCTAAAACTAACATCGTTAGTTTTATTATAACTAATACCGTTAGTTTATCAAGAGTTTTCTGTTTAAATCCTGAAAAAGGCGCGGGCGCTTCTCTTATGCAAAAAAAAGAAACGCGCATACTGTGATAAAAGATGCTTTCAGCCTGCGAATAAATCAGACTACTAAAACCAGCCGGATAAGCATACACTACTCAACGGAGGGGGAGTTTCACACCATGCATATCACACTTCAAAGCATCTGCCCTGTCTTAATGATTGCCTTTTTTCTGTATAAAAAGGTGAAACGGTCCGTCGGCTTTCAGCCTTTGAAACCCCGCTGGCTTTATACAAGAATGATTTTGTTTTCATTGCTGGCCGCAGCTCTGGCGTTTTTCAGCATCACACACCCGGCTTTATACGGCCATCTTATATTCGGCACTTTTTGCGGCTGGCTTCTGGTCCTGTTTGCCAAACGGAATATTTCTTTTGAAGAACGCCGCGGAAAAATGTATTTTCGCACTCACCTGTGGATTGAACTTATTCTATTAACATTTTTCCTATCGAGATTTGTTTATCGCGTTATTGAAATTTACCGGGTCACAGCGGACTTTACCCATCCGGAGGCATACAGCCAAACGGTCGGGGCCGATCCGCTGACCATCAGTATCTTTTATTTCATCGCAGTTTATTACAGCGGCTTCTCTTTTTATGTTTTAAAAACGAGCAGAGACCAAACCAATAACAGTCAGTACGGCTGACATCCCTGTCTAAAAAGCAGGGATGTTTTTTAATCGTGCCGCGTATGGTGAATCATTTGCTGAAGCACATCTAACACATGTTCATCCTCAGGAGAATAATAGATGGATGTTCCTTCTCTGCGTGATTTGACGAGGCGCAGATTTTTAAGAAAACGCAGCTGATGAGAAACGGTAGACTGCAGCAAATTCAGCTTTTCTGCGATATCATTTACCGCGTGTTCACCCTGTGACAGCAAATGGAGAATTCTGATTCTGGTCGGATCAGACAGCGCCTTAAAAGTCTGGGCAACCAAAAATAAAGTTTCCTCATCTAAATCGACAGCGGGGTCATTCGTCTTTCCGGATTCGTGAAATTCAGTCATATACCTCACCCTTCTTTTCTCAAGTAGCCCAATTATACCAAATGTCAATTGATGCAGATACATCCTGCGCCTGACAAAAGAACCGTTATTTTAAATTTATGTTTCAAATACGGGTTTCCGCTTGGTTTCGCGCATTCATCTGTGTCATAATGAAAAAGTCATAATGCTCCTGAAATTGAGGGTGAAACACAGTGGAGAAAAAGAAAAAAGGCTGTTTCGCTGCCGCGGGTCTTATGATGATATGTGTTTTTGTCATGGTTTCCTTCTTCCTCATTCTGTTATTTTCAAATAATGAATGGCTCAAAAGTCTTCCGTTTGATGTCAAACCGATCGTGCTTGAACGGCTGACAGATTACAAACCGCTTGTTGAAGACGAGCTGGATGAAAAAGGACTCACCAAATATACATCGCTTGTACTCGGCATGATATATCAGGAGTCAAAAGGAAGAGGAAATGATCCCATGCAGTCTTCAGAATCTCTGGGTTTAAAGCGAAATGAGATTAAAAACCCTCAAACCAGTATCAAACAGGGAATCAAACAATTCACTCTCATGTACCAAACAGGCAAGAAAAAAGGCGTAGACTTGGATACGATTATACAAAGCTACAACATGGGAGCCGGCTATATTGATTTTGTGGCTGAACATGGAGGATCGCATACTGAGGAACTGGCAAAACAATACTCCGAGCAGCAGGTCAAAAAGAATCCGAAACTTTACACTTGCGGAGGGAACAAAGACAATTTCCGTTATCCCTACTGCTATGGTGATTACACGTACGCAGAAAAAGTAAAAGCAAAAACAAAAACCGTTGAACAATCCTTAAATGTAACAACACTTGAAACGCTTGAAGAGTAAAAGGCGCCCTGATGAGGCGCCTTTTTCCATCAATAGAAAAAAGCCGCGCAGAGCACGGCTTTTTTTAATAATACGGTGAGATCATTAAGTATACAATGACACCCGTCAGACTGACATACAGCCAGAGCGGCATCGTCCATCTCGCGATTTTTTTGTGGCGCTCCACCTGCATGCTGAATCCTCTGATCAGCGTAAACAGCGCAAGCGGCACGATAACGGCGGAAAGACAGATGTGCGTAATCAAAATAAAGAAATAAATCCCCCGAATGATGCCGTGGCCGCCGAATAAAGTATTCTCAGCTATCGAGTGGTACACGACATAGCAGATCAAAAACAGCAGAGTCGTCGTAAACGCCGCCAAAATAAAGCGTTTATGCGCTTGAATATTTTTTTGCTTAATCATAAAAAGCGCTGCCAGCAAAAAGATAAAAGTAAAGCTGTTAAAAATAGCATTTAACATCGGCAGAATATGAATATTGGCAATGCTGACCTGTCCCGATTTCGGCATAAAAAACAGCACCGCAATTAACCCGTTGATCAAAACGGTCAATGTCAGCACGATACCGGTATAACTTTTAGGTTTGTTTTCTGTCTGATTCATCTTATGACCTCTCTCAATTTTACTGACTATCCAAATGGTATGAGAATTCAGCTTTGATGTCAACGGTTTCGTCCGCTTCGTCAGAAATTAGACAAACTTAAGCCCTAAAAAGACCGGGTGTTTGAGACCCGGCCTTTCGTCATATTATGCTTCCTTCAACAGTTCTTCTATCACTTTATGTTCGTTTTCATTCAACAGATTTTTTGGAATGATCCGATCTATCGGTTTATTCATATGCTGATCGAGAATATCGGCTGTTTCTTTGTCCCCTGCGATTACGAGACGCTCCCATTGGTGTGAAGCGGCCTTTTGATCAAGGTTTGAAGCCAATCGTTTATACAGCCTGTTTTGGTTTTCTTCGACATGGGCTTTGGCGGCGTCTTCGTCCATTGATGCGGAGCTTCCGCTTACATCCTGCGGTTTCCACGATTCATTGATGACGTCGTATTGATAATGCTCCACCCCTTCAATTTTTCCGAGTACGGTTTCTATGATCTTCACTTCATTCTGCTGGGTGAGAATAAAAGCCGTGCTTGGAAATTGTTCACGGAGAAGTTCTAATTGATCAAGGACAGCCGTTTCTTCCCAATAAAATCGTGTTTCGACAGGCACCTGCAATTCAATCGTCTCCCAGACACCGCCTTCCCCCGATGCAAAAAATACGAGGCTTCGCGGCATCTCTTTACCAAGCCCATCGATATATTGATAGACACGTTGCATGATGCGGACGAGAGATTTTTCTTCTTCCGGATCACTTACAGACAGATACTCTTTTAATCTCCGAAAACCGGTTTTCAAGGCGATTTTCCACTCTCCCCCCTGCTGATCCGGATTTCTCATATCCGTATTTACATATAAGGAAAGCATTTTATCAGGAGATTCCGTCATTACGTACTTCAATTTGCCGATGAGTGAGTCAATTGCCATTATAGATTCCTCCTTTTTCCGCTGCTCACTGTTCCTTTCCCTATCCCCACCGCCTTAAAAACGTCAATCCACATATAAACGGCAGACTTTTCTAAAAAAGTTTTTGCAAAACCCATTTACAAACCAAGACATCATTTACTACAATGGATACTTGTGTTTGACTAAGACTTTTACGCTGTGAAAGGAGTATGATTTTGTTTACTGCAGAAGAAAGAGATCAGAAAGAGCTGGAAAAAGAGCTTCATAAACTTGAATTTCAGATTTTCAGAATGCGGGAAAATCTGATAGATGTATCAAAAGACGCGCGAGTGCTTGGTATTGATCAATCGAACAATGACGATTGGATCATTGTTTCCTCGATTGATGATGGCCAAACATGTAAGATTATGCTGACTGATTGTGAATCAGCCTACCGGGGAAGAGGCTGTTTTTCACTGATCGCTTCTTATTATGACAATGCCATTCATATCGGGGATATTAAAGGCCCGCCGAACCACGGCTACGGCTCGATCTGCATGAAATTTTTAAAACATATCGCCAGAGAGCAGAATATCCCGAAAGTGACGGGCGACATCGCTAAGCGTGATTGGGATCATGTCGACCGGCTCGTTCATTTTTATGAAAAGCATCAATTTGATGTCTGGATTGACAATGATACGCAATCAGGCGGCATTAAATGGGTCGACCTGTAAAAAATGATAGATAAACCCTCGTTAATATGGTGTAATAGATTAAACCATTTAAGGAGGGTTTTTTTTGTATCCGGAAAAATTGAAAAAAGGCGACGGCATCCGTATTGTGTCTCCGGCCACAAGCATGTCCGCTATGTCAGATGAAAATATAAATGCCGCGAAGACAAAATTGGAGGAGCTGGGCTTTTGTGTCTCTTTTTCAGAGAATGCAAAAGAAATAAATGAATTTCATTCATCATCGATTGAATCGCGTGTACGGGATCTGCACGAAGCTTTCGCTGATCCTGACATCAAAGCGATTTTGACGACACTCGGCGGGTTCCAATCAAATCAGCTGCTCCGCTACCTTGATTATGAAAACATCAAGCGGCATCCGAAAATCCTTTGCGGCTATTCAGATATTACCGCTCTCGGCCATGCCATATATCAAAAAACCGGCCTTATTACATATTCCGGTCCCCATTTTTCTTCATTTGCCATGAAAAAAGGGCTGGACTATACGATTGACTCTTTCTTGGCCTGCTGTGCTTCTGACAACCCGTATGAGGTAAAACCTTCATCCGAGTGGAGTGATGATAAATGGTATTTGAACCAGGAGGACAGACGTTTTTATCGGAATCCGGGACCGCTCGTTATTCAGCCCGGATATGCGGAAGGAACACTGATCGGAGGAAATCTATGCACGCTGAATCTTCTGCAGGGCACCGAATACTTTCCGGAGATGGAACAAGTGATTCTGTTTATAGAAGATGATCATATGTCGGACATTCATATGTTTGACCGGGATTTGCAGTCACTCATCCATCTTCCCGCTTTTTCAGCCGTGAAGGGAATTGTCATCGGACGTTTCCAGCATGCTTCAAATGTGTCTGAGGAGGCTCTGCGTGCCGTCATCCGTACAAAAGAAGAACTGTCATCCATGCCTGTTATCGCAAATGCTGATTTCGGCCATACCTCCCCTTTGATGACATTCCCGATCGGAGGAGCATGCAGGATAGAAGCCGGCTCAGAAGGCGGACGGATATGGATCGATCGGCATTAATACATAAAGACGGGAAAACCGCCCCGTCTTTTTATTTTGACGCCTTATGCCGCGGCGTGCGAGGAGCGATCATAATTCGTCCGCCAGCCGCTGCCGTCACCCATACGGAAGCTCCTTCATAAAAACGGCTGATCTCTTCATTATATACGGCGTGTGTCAGTTCACGTTTATCATGCGTTCCGTCTTGGTTTTTTACGTTTAAAATAAGTACAAGCTCGTGCCTGCCATTCTTCATCACGCCAGTACGTCTCACCTTTTCAATAACGGCTGGCCTTCCTCTCCCTCTGTCAAGCGCCTGAAACAGCCTGACAGCAGGCATAGACAGTCCGATAACGAGCACAATGGCGAAAGCGGTGCATATACCTGCTTGAAACACCGGTGATTCTGTGAAGGTATTCCATAAACATATACATTCCGGCTCCATCAGATTCATCCCTTCCGATTCTTTTTTCACATCCATTCCTTATTATATTAGAGAAACGCTTTTTCTTTTTCCGCATATAACGATTATATACAGTCAAAAAAGGGAAGAAAAAAAGAACACAAAGCATTTCGCCTTGTGTTCTTCATCTCTATATGAAACTAGTCTAATACTTTAACATTTACTGTTCTGACGCCCCAGTTGTTAGCGTCACTTTTCTTTGCAACAAATACGTCAATTTTATTTCCTTTAATTGCGCCGCCTGTATCTGCTGCTGTTGCCACTCCGTAACCTTCAACATAAACCTTAGAGCCAAGCGGGATGACACTAGGGTCTACCGCGATGACTTTTGCATCAGGGTTTTTGTTTAAGTCAACACCGGTTGCCGTTACACCGGAAATGCCGCCGTCGTTAGCAGAGTAAGCAGTTGCAGTCATTGTCAGCTGCTTTTTAGGCTCTTGTTGGTTTGTATTTGATTGAACAGGCTGCTGTTTTGCTTCGACAGCCTTCGCTTCTTGTTTAGGTTGTTGTTGTTCTTGAACAGGTTCTTGTTTAGGCTGCTCGTTTTTGACAGCTTCTTGTTTCGGCTGTTCTGTCTCAGCAGCTGGTTTTTGTTCAGTTTGCGGCTGGCTGGCTTCTTGAGCCGGCTGTGCAGCCTGAGCCTGAGCCTGACCTTTCACATTTAACGTTGTGCCTGCGTAAATTATATCTGATTGCAAGTTATTCAAGCTTTTCAGATTGCCGACTGATGTTCCGAATTTCTGAGCAATTTTCCAGAGGCTGTCGCCCTGCTTCACTGTGTACTGCCCAGATGTGGTTGTTTCTACTGAAGAAATAGTCAGTTTCTCTCCTTCAATGATTAAATCAGAAGATAACTGATTCCATTCTTTTAAGTCCTTTAGGTTCACTCCGTTTTTTTGCGAGATCCCCCAGAGCGTGTCACCCTTTTGCACCGTGATTTCTTTAGCAGAAGCGTGAGCTCCAAATGCAGTTGTTGAAATTGCTGCAACTGCGACAAAGGACATAATCGTCTTCTTCATAAGTAAATCCTCCCTTGTTAGCTTTTTATTGGCGGCTAACAGGTGATATCGTAACATATGAAAATGTCAGTTCAATAACAAAACGATTTGAATTAGATTACAGTTCCTTTACATGAAACATTTCTCTCGCTTGGCAAGTCTTGCTGAAACCTTGATACAGCAAGGGTTTTCAGGCTTCTGATTTTTCCGGCGCCCATGAAAAACACAATGTGCAAATTTCTAAAAAAACTTTTTTTCACTCTGTTTCTCTTACATAATTTCGGATTTCTTCTAAAAAAACCGCTCCGTATTTCAATCTTTTTTGTTCCCCGACCCCTTTTACGGAAAGAAGATCCTGATCTGTTTTCGGAAGTTTCGCCGACATTTCTTTTAACGTCTGATCTGAGAACACGACAAATGGAGGCACACCCTGTTCAGCTGCAATCTCTTTGCGGAGACGCCGGAGAAGCTCAAATAATTCATCATTTTCGGTAACGGCGGCGGCCTGTAAGGCTTCTTTTCTCGCGACTGCGCTTTTTCCAAGCAGAACGTCCCTGCCTTTTTGGGTGACCATAAGCGTGGGAAATGTGCCGTCCGCCATTCTGATATATTCATCTGAAATAAGAAATTCGATAAAATCACTGATTTCCGCTGCGGATTGATGCTTCATAATGCCGTAAGTGGACAGGCTGCTGAAGCCGTTTTCCAGCACTTTTTTATTTTTAGACCCGCTAAGCACCTGCGCCACCATCGTTTTTCCGAAGCGCTCATTCATTCTGATGATGCATGACAATACCATCTGCGCTTCTTTTGTGACGTCATGGGCGGTCCTTGTATCAGTGCAATTGCCGCACGCTTCGCAAGCTTCCGCCTCATTCTCGCCGAAATACTTCAGAATAAACCGCTGCAGGCAATCTTCCGTATGACAGTAATCCACCATCTGTCTCAGTTTTTTGAGATCCTGCTTTTGTTTTTCTTCTCCGGCGGCCGATTGGTCTATTAAAAAACGCTGCACCATAATATCCTGCGGCGAAAATAAGAGCACACACTCGCTGTTAAGACCATCGCGCCCGGCCCGTCCGGCTTCTTGGTAATAGCTCTCCATATCTTTCGGAATCTGCGCGTGTAAAACAAACCTGATGTTGCTCTTATCGATTCCCATTCCGAAAGCGGACGTAGCTACCATCACTTGTATCTGATCATTAAGAAACCGCTCCTGCTGGTCTTTTCTGTCGTCATCCGCCAATCCGCCGTGATAACGGCCGGCATTGATGCCGCTGCGTTTTAATTTCTCATATAAACGGTCGGTTTCTTTTCTTGTCGCTGTATATATAATGCCGGCTTCGTGTTTATTTTTTTCGAGGTACCGCTCGATAAACCGGTCTTTGTTTTCGCCCTTTACTACTTTAAACGTTAAATTCTCTCTGGCAAAACCGGTATATACAGTTTGTTCTTTCTTAATATGAAGCTGCTTGCAGATGTCATCATGAACCTCAGGCGTAGCCGTCGCCGTTAAGGCGATGATGACGGGCGGTTCTTTTAATTCATTAAAAAGGATTTCGATATTCCGGTAACTCGGCCTGAAATCATGTCCCCATTGCGATATACAGTGAGCTTCGTCAATTGCGACAAGAGGAACCGTAATATTCTGCAGGATGTGAATGAATTCAGAAGAAGTCAAACGCTCCGGTGTGATGTAAAAGAGCCGGTAAGCCCCTTGTTTCAAACCGGTCAGGCGCTCATGGATGTCACGGCTTGTCTGGGTGCTGTTAATATAAGCTGCCGCGATACCCGCTTCTTCAAGCGCGTCGACTTGATCTTTCATTAAGGAAATAAGAGGGGAAATAACGATTGTGGTTCCTTCAAACAGCAGTGCGGGAATCTGATAGCAGATTGATTTTCCGCCCCCCGTCGGCATAATGCAGACCGTGTTTTTTCTCTCCTCTGCAACTGATTGTATCGCCTGCTTTTGGCCCGCGCGAAGACTGTCGTAGCCAAAATAATGCGCCAGAAGGGATTGGGCTTTATCCAGCATATGTTGTAAAACCTCACTTTGTCTTTGATTCTTTCATTTTATCATACTGATAAAGTACGCTGCTCAAGGGCAATTCAAAATAAAAAGCCATCTCCGCAAGGGAAATGGCTTTCGCTACGTATGCCGTACGCAAGTAAGAAAGTTTTAAACCACCACTCCTCAAAGTGGGTGTTTGCAGAAGCGTTCCTGTCGTCCTCTGCAATGGAGGCATGACATTCCGGCTTCGATATAAAACTCCCTATTACAGCTTAAAGGTTAAAACTTAATTAACAATACGAACAATGTAGCTTCTCTTATATCCTACACCATCAGTCGTATTTTGGCAAGAGGGTTAATTCTTTTACAGAAAACCTTTTTTCTTTGTAAAAAATGCTTTATTCTACATAAAAATTGTTTTTTCGACAAAATATCAATATATCAATATAAGATCAGATCGAAAGCTGCCGCCAGTTTCTTCTATAATAGAAAAAACTCTCACACCCTGTAGGGGCGCAAGAGTTATGGCAATTAGAATTTTGCAGCCAGATCTTTCGCTTCTTGCAGTCCTTTTTCAATGATCGCTTGAGCGTTATCCGGTGCAGCATTATGACCTTCAACGACAACAGTGTGAAGATCTTGGACACCCCAGAAACCGAGAACGGTTTTCATGAAGTTTAATGACATTTCAAGAGATGCCATCGGTCCTTCAGAATATACGCCGCCGCGTGCGTTTAAGAGCGCTACTTTTTTATCTCCCATCAGACCTTTAGGGCCTTCAGGCGTGTATGTGAAAGTAACCCCTGCGCGAGACAGGTAATCAACATAAGTATGAAGCACAGCAGGCACTGTGAAGTTCCAAAGCGGGAATGCAAACACGACTTTGTCAGCTTTGACAAATTGATTTAAGTAAATGTCAGCAGTTGACGCTTGTTTTTTCTCTTCGTCTGTCATTTCAATTCCTTTTGAAGCTTTGAATGTTCCGTTAATCATATCTCTTCCGAGGTAAGGAAGGTTTTCTTTATGAAGATCAAGTTCGATCACTTCATCATTCGGATTGTTTTCTTTATAAGCAGCCAGAAACGCTTCGTATAATTTTACGGATACGCCTTCTTCAGCCGTACGGTCGCTTGATTTTACAAATAATACTTGAGACATTCTAAATTCCTCCCGGTAATCTTTTAATATTTACTTACAAATAGTATGTTACTTTCTTTTTTATATAAAGTCAATGATTTTATTTCGATTCTGAGATTTTTTATGGAATAAAAAAACAGGTACATATGAATGTACCTGCTGCTATTATTGTGAATCCTGCTCGCGATCCAGGATTTCGTAAGTTTGTGAGCTTTTTTGATCAACGGTTTCTTTATTTGAGAGGTCTTTCACCTGCTCGTGAAATTCCCTTTCATATGACGGAGCGTCTGTTTTCACATCCCCTTCTGTTTCTCGCTGCGCTTCGACGGTCATTCTGGCGTACGGTACGGCTTCAAGTCTTTCATAAGGAATTTCTTTTCCCGTTTTCTCGCAAATCCCGTATGTTCCTTTATCCATTCGTTCAAGCGCGGCATTCACCTCATCTAAAAGATTCTGATCGACACCGTCCAGCGTCTGATTCGTGACCCTGTCCAAATAAATGCTTCCGTGATCAGCTAAGTGATTATCTACTCCGTTCGACAGTTCTCCTGTGTCTTCGCTCATTGAATGATTTTCTTTTGATTCTCCCTGAAGACTTTCCTTTAAATCGATTAATTTATGATAAAGGCTGTCCTGCTGTTCTTTTGATAATGCCATATTCATCATCTCCTTTTTCGTCTGTATTCTTCGCTGCATCTGTTAATACATACCCTCGAAAAAGGAGGATGAAACAATGGGGGTCAATGCTTTCTCCCCCTGATGGTGACATTGGGTGTCTGCTGCTTTGTCTGTCTTTTTTCTTTCGCAGCATCATTTTGCGGGTTGTCCCGACTTTCTTCAGCGCAGGCTTGTTTGAGCCTGTGCGCCGGTGTATGGTAAGTGGCGCCGATATTCAGCATACCGCTCAGCTCTTCTATACTCAGCTGTTCAAAATCAATATTGTATTCAATCTTGTCCACTTTGACGTGCTCAATATGGACATATGTTTTTTCCCCTTCAACCGTTTGCGGCTCAAAATGACACTTATCCTGAAGCTCATCAAGCTGTTGTTCCACTTTCTTAAGCCGGTCTAATTCTTCTTCACACACTTTTTTGAAAATCTCTTTCATTATTTTTTTCAAAGAAAATCACTTCTTTCCCCGTCACTCTTGGAAAGTTCTATGCGTCCCGTATTGCGAATATATAAACATGATATACAAAAAGGAGGCGAATCATGATGTTTTTTCCATCCGTTATCAACTTTGAGTATATAAAAATGAACGGAATCAGCGGCGGAGCGGCTTTTAACACCGGCTCTTCCGTTATGGTGAGAAACACAGCAGCCAATAAAAGAAATGAAGGGTACGGTGAACAAAACGGTGATTGCACCGTTGTCGCCATCCCTATCATGAGTATCGATGATTCAGATCTGATAGATGGCACAGCGAACAAGATCAGCCTTCGATAATGATCTGGCTTGCATCCCCCAGATGTTTAGCAATCGATATATATAAAATCCCGTCTTTGAATACCGCCTGCATTCCCTTCGTACCTTGAGCGGAATGCGGAAGATCGAGTTTTTTTTCAAAATCGCCGTATTTTCCGGTCTTCTGTTTAAAATCCTGTTCATTGAAAAAGGATTTTCTCGTGCCTTTTACGACAATATATTCTCCGTAGGACAAAAGCTGAACATCTTGTTTCCGGTAGCCGGGCAGATACAGCAAAAATTGGAGCTCATCATGGGTTTCCACAATATCTATAAGAGGAAAAGCATCCTCATTTCTTCTCATTTGCCCATCTCCCTGTTGAAAGGGAAAATGAGAATGGCCGTTTTGAAATGATTTCAGTTGTTCATCATCAAAAACGTTTTTCCAAAAGTCGCCGCCGGACATGTTTTGCGCCATTTCCATCCATTGCTTCATCTTATCGAAATCCATTTTTATCGCCCCCTGTCTAAGCATACGGTCATAACAGCCGGCATACACCTGTATTAAAGGAGGTTTGCCTGTGGTTCAACCAACTCCATATATCAATATTAATATTTTCATGTTGAAAATTAATTCCTTTGAAAATGCTTCAGCGGTGAATGTCGGACAAAATTTACTGGCGGAATGGCAGAATTCTGATAAAAAGAATCAGGGATACGGACAGAACTTCGGAGATGCAAGCGGCTTCATCGGCACGAACGGCAAAGTGGATGACCGGGATCAAATTGATTCTCCATCAACCTTTGAGTCTGCATGCGACAAAATCCCTGCCGGAAAAGGAGGCCCATTATGATGTTTTCGCCGGTTTTGGTAAATGTAGGAGGCTTTAAAGTAAATGCGGTCGACCGCGGTTCTTCCATTACGATCGGCCCGTATCAGCAAATCGATTATTTTTTATCCAATAAGATCAACTACGGATTCGGTGAAGAAAATGGTGATTTGGCGCCGATTTACATCCCCATCAGTTCTATCGCTGATCCGGATCTCATTGATTCAAACTCCGGAAAAACAAGCATTATATAATAAAAAGGCCATCCGCATGCATTCGGATGGCTTTTATGTGATATTTAACTGCATAAGTATTTTGTTAAGATGGCTTGAACCTCAGTCAAGTCCGTTTCTTTTGCAAATTCCAATTCGAAAGTTTTTCCCCTTGTCATTAATACAAGCCCGGTATCGGGATCAAACATCCCCGCTTCTTGAATGGCGAAGCTTTCAATTGTTTTATATGGAAGAAATACGCGCACTTTCTTTTTGGAGAACATTTTATTATCAAAGAAAATCACTCGTTTATTCGTAAAGCATATTTGGTCAACCCGCAGTTTATAAATCGTTTCGATCCGTTCTCCCTCAACGAGCAAAGCCTCCAGCTTTTTTGTGTCGGTTGATCTGCTGACAGAAAAAATTCCCAATGAAGAACCCCACTTTCTGCTTCTATACTATTGTTTTATTACAATCATAAAAAATAAGTTCTTTATCCCTATATAAGAATACGACATAGACGGCATTTAAACCATTACGAACAGATTACATTTTTAGAACGTTCATCAAAAAAGCCCTTCGCGAAAGGTGCCGCAGTTATGAAGTAATACGGTTCAGCGGAAGAAAAGGTTTCAAGAAAACGGTATTTTTTTCGAAAAGTCAGTTTTTTATTTTCGCCATAAAAAACCGCGGCTTCTCCAATGCCGCGGTTTCAACAAAACATCAACGATCCGTATCTTCAATTGTTCCTTCTTTATAGGTATCTGAAATTTGTTCCATCGTCGTGTCGGTGCCTTCTTCAGGTTGCACTTGCTGAAGCTGATCTGATGTTTTATTTTGTTTGTCTTGCTCTGTTTTTTTCATTTTGCAGCCACCCTTTATATGTAGTCTTTTTTAGTATGGCTCAGGCAAAATAAATTCATTCAGCTTTAAACTTCTTCAAAATACGCTTTGTAGAAGCCTCCGACTTTGTTTGTATTGTCTGCAACAAAAATGAATTCTTCTGTTTCATTTTTGACTTCATACTCTTTACCCGGCGTCAGCACATTTTTGACAATGTATTTTTTCGCATCTGTATGTACGCATTTGACCTTTTTGACGCTTTCTTTTGTCTGCCAATTATTAAGAATCATTTATAAAACTCCTTTTCTTAATCGATAAGCTTATTGTAGCCGTTTTTTCTTGTGAATTGCAATAACGGTTATCGATTGATTTTACCGGGGGTGTTATTATAGAATGACTGTATGCGCTTACTTTGCGCGGACATCAAGATGCTCAAAACAGACCATAAAAAATTTCGGGAGGTTTGTTACGAATGAGTTCTTTAACGATGCAGATCACAAAAAGGCTGGAAACATTTTTACAGGGTACGAAGAAACTTTATATTGACGGAAAATTTGTTCCGAGCGCTTCAGGATCAACATTTGTCACACCGAATCCGGCAACCGGAGAAACGCTGATGACGCTTTACGAGGCACAGACAGAAGACATTGACAGTGCAGTGAAAGCGGCACGCAAAGCCTTTGATCACGGCGAATGGCGCACTATGCCGGCCGCTTCCAGAAGCAGGCTGATGTATAAGCTTGCCGATTTAATGGAAGAGCACAAAACGGAACTCGCGCAGCTTGAAACACTTGATAACGGAAAACCGATTAATGAAACGACGAATGGGGATATCCCGCTCGCAATTGAGCATATGCGTTATTATGCCGGGTGGTCTACAAAGATAACCGGACAAACGATTCCGGTCGCCGGCTCATATTTTAATTACACCCGCCATGAGCCTGTCGGCGTCGTGGGGCAGATCATCCCTTGGAACTTTCCGCTCCTTATGGCGATGTGGAAAATGGGCGCCGCCCTTGCCACAGGCTGCACAATCGTTTTGAAACCGGCGGAGCAGACACCGCTGACCGCCCTCTATTTAGCGGAATTAATAGATCAGGCGGGCTTCCCTGACGGCGTCATCAATATTGTCCCAGGGTTCGGCGAGACGGCCGGGGAAGCGCTGACCAACCATGACGATGTCGATAAACTCGCTTTTACCGGTTCTACAGAAATCGGCAAAAAAATCATGGAAAAAGCCGCAAAAAAAATTAAACGCGTGACACTGGAGCTTGGCGGAAAGTCACCTAACATCATTTTGCCTGATGCCAATTTGAAGAAAGCCATTCCCGGCGCTTTAAACGGGGTCATGTTTAATCAGGGACAGGTATGCTGCGCAGGCTCCCGTGTCTTCATTCACAAAGACAAATATGATGAGGTCGTAAGCGAAATGGTTTCATATGCGAAATCGCTTCAGCAAGGCGCCGGCCTTCACCAAGATACACAAATCGGCCCGCTCGTCAGCCAGGAACAGCATGAGCGCGTGCTTTCATATATTGAAAAAGGAAAAGCGGAAGGAGCCAAAGCTGTCGCGGGCGGCAGCTGCCCGTTTGAAGAAGGGTATTTTGTCTCCCCGACTGTATTTGCGGATGTGGATGACAGCATGACCATCGCAAAAGAAGAAATTTTCGGCCCGGTCTTAGCCGCCATTCCGTATGATACGGTTGATGAAGTCATTGAGCGGGCGAACCGCTCGGAATACGGTCTTGCAGCCGGACTTTGGACTGAAAATGTGAAAAACGCTCATTACATTGCTGACCGTCTCCAAGCCGGCACCGTTTGGGTCAACTGCTACAATGTTTTCGATGCGGCATCTCCTTTCGGCGGCTATAAGCAATCCGGCCTCGGGCGGGAAATGGGCTCTTACGCGCTGAATAATTATACAGAAGTGAAAAGCGTCTGGATCAACCTGGAAGATTAAATCAAACAAGAAACTGCTGCCTATCAGCAGTTTCTTTCTTTTGTCATGCCGCCTTTTACATATGAATATATATGCTTCTGAAGGAGTTGAGCGAGTGTGAGCACAATTCATGAAAACGTCAGAAGCTGCCAAAAGAAAACCATCTCCCTATTAAGAGAAACGCAAAATCCGGACGGCTCATGGTCATTTTGTTTTGAAGGTCCGATTTTGACAAACGCCTTTCTGATCCTCCTTCTCACTTCTCTTGGAGACAATGATAAAGAACTGATCGCTGAGCTTGCAGAAGGCATTCGCGCTAAACAGCGCCCGGACGGAACTTTTGCCAACTATCCTGATGACCGGAAAGGAAATGTGACCGCTACTGTACAGGGCTATGCCGGCTTGCTGGCTTCCGGTTTATATAGCCGTTCTGAGGCGCATATGATTCAGGCTGAACGCTTTATCATCTCAAATGGCGGCTTGCGCAACGTACACTTCATGACAAAGTGGATGCTTGCGGCAAACGGCCTTTACCCATGGCCCGCGCTGCATCTGCCATTATCTTTCTTAGTCATTCCCCCATCCTTCCCGCTGCATTTTTACCAGTTCAGTACATACGCTCGTATTCATTTCGTACCGATGGCCGTGACGCTTAACAAAAGATTTTCGCTGAAAAATCCCAATGTTCCGTCTCTCGCGCATTTAGATCGGCATATGACTAAAAATCCGTTTACATGGCTTCGTTCCGATCATGATGAGAACAGAGACCTCTCTTCTCTTTTCGCCCACTGGAAGCGGCTTTTGCAGATTCCTGCCGCTTTTCACCAGCTCGGTCTGCGTACGGCCAAAACGTATATGCTTGACCGGATTGAAGAAGACGGCACATTATACAGCTATGCGAGTGCCACTATTTTTATGGTGTACGGCCTGCTCGCTCTCGGTGTATCGCGCCACTCCCCCGTTATCAGAAAAGCGCTTGCCGGCACGAAAGCTTTGCTCACGTCTTGCAGCGATATACCGTACCTGGAAAATTCAACGTCGGCCGTTTGGGATACGGCGCTTCTCAGCTATGCGCTTATGAAAAGCGGCATCTCAGATAACGATCAAATGATAACCGGAGCCGCCCGGTTTCTGCGTGAACGGCAGCAGACGAAAGTCGCTGATTGGGCCGTTCACAACCCGCATGCTGAACCGGGAGGATGGGGTTTTTCAAACATTAATACAAATAATCCTGATTGTGATGACACAGCCGCAGTGCTCAAAGCCATCCCGCGAAAACGTTATCCCGCCTCATGGGAACGCGGACTGAGCTGGCTTTTGTCCATGCAAAACAGTGACGGCGGCTTCTCTGCTTTTGAGAAAAATGTCAATCATCCGCTGGTCCGCCTGCTGCCGCTGGAATCGGCTGAGGAAGCTGCCATCGATCCTTCAACAAGCGACTTAACCGGACGGGTGCTGCACTGTTTAGGAGAAGCGGGGCTTTCTCCTGATCACCCTCAGATTGAAAAGGCCGTCCAATGGCTGATCCGCCATCAAGAAGAGGACGGATCGTGGTACGGCAGATGGGGTGTCTGCTATATTTACGGCACATGGGCAGCGCTGACAGGGATGAAGGCTTGCGGCGTGAGCCAAAACCACCCGGCCGTGAAAAAAGCGATCCGCTGGCTGAAGTCCATTCAAAACGAGGACGGAAGCTGGGGAGAATCCTGTAAAAGCGCAGAAGTCAAAACCTATGTTCCGCTTTCTTACGGGACGCTTGTACAGACGGCTTGGGCGGCCGAAGCTTTGCTGCAATACGAAAAACCTCATCATCAAGCCGTCACAAAAGGCATATCTTTTCTTATTGAAAACCGGCATTACGAAGGAGACGCTTTCAGCTATCCGACCGGAATCGGCCTGCCGAAACAGTTTTACATCAGGTATCACAGCTACCCGTATGTGTTTTCTTTGCTTGCGCTCAGCACTTTTATGAAAGTGAGTGAAAAGGAGGAAGAAAAATGAAACGGCACGCTTATCAAACCGAAATGCTGAATTGGTGTGAAACCTTGAAGGAACAAGTCATACAGCAAGGTCGGTTCGATCGCTTCGCGGCACAAATCGACCGGATTTTTCACACCCTTCAGGATGATGGATTAACGGAGGCGGAATGGTACGAACAGGCATCAGCACTTTACCGGGACATTACCGAACCGGAAGAGCCGGATGAGCGCAGAGCCTATGTGCCGATCGGCAAGCATGTCCTCCCTAAACTGCCATACAGTTATTCCGCACTGGAACCGTATATTTCAAGAGAGATTATGAAACTCCACCATACTAAACACCATCAGAGCTATGTTGACGGTCTGAATAAAGCAGAACTGGAGCTCAAAAAAGCGAGACAAACGAAACAGTACGACTTAGTGGCGCATTGGGAGCGGCAATTGGCGTTTCACGGTGCCGGCCATTATTTGCACAGTATTTTTTGGTTTTCCATGAATCCAAACGGAAAAAGACGGCCGACGGGTGCGCTCTTTCAAATGATTGATGTGTCATTCGGAAGCTATTCCGCTTTTAAAGAGCAATTTTCTCAAGCAGCAAAAAAAGTCGAAGGAGTCGGCTGGGCTATCCTTGTCTGGGCGCCGCGCTCCGGACGGCTGGAGATTTTGGCCGCTGAGAAGCATCAGCTCTACAGCCAATGGGACGTCATTCCTTTGCTTCCGCTGGATGTATGGGAACACGCCTATTATTTACAATATAAAAATGACCGCGCGGCTTACGTGGATCAATGGTGGAATGTCGTTGATTGGCGGGAGGCGGAGAAACGGTTCGAGCAAGCGCGCCGCGTGATGTGGCCGCTTTATTAAAAAAGGCCCCCGTCTTGAACGGGGGCCTGCTTCTTTTGGTCTAAAAAATACCAAGCACGTGCAGAAAAACGATAATAATGGCTACAGGAGCCACATAACGGATTAATAGGAGCCAGACTGCAAACCATTTTCGTTTTATACCGGAACCGCTTTTCAGTTCGTCAAACAGCATCTGTTTCGGAATTTTCAGCGGTACGAACACGGCAATTAAAAGCGCGCCCAACGGCATTAAGACATTGCTGACCAGAAAATCCGCAGCGTCAAAAATACTGCGGTGAAAAATAGAAACATCACTCAAAATGCCGTACGACAGCGCCGAAGGGACCCCGACAATAAATATAGCAAGTCCCCCGATCCATGCATACCGCTTCCGTTTTGCCGAATCGCCTTTTGACAAAACAGCAACTAAAATTTCAAGCATTGAAAAAGCCGATGTCAGCGTCGCAAATAAAAACAGCAGCAAAAAGGCGAGTAAAAACACGATGCCCAACGGCATTTGGTTAAAGACGGTCGGCAGCACGTTAAATAAAAGCTGCGGACCTTGATCCGGCTTGAGACCGAATGCAAATACCGCCGGAAAAATCGCCACTCCCGCCATCACGGCAACAAGGACATTTAATACCGTCACCGATACGGCGGATTGAACAATATTTTCTTCTTTTTCTAAATATGCGCTGTATGTAACCATTACGGACACTCCGACGCTTAACGAGAAAAATGATTGACCCATCGCATATAAAATGGTATTGGCATCCATCGCGCCAAAATCAGGCATGAAGAAGAATTTTAACCCCTTCGCTGCATCATGCAGCGTAACGGAGCGGATCATTAAAAGAATAAACAGAATAAACAGAGCCGGCATCAGCACCTGGCTTACCTTTTCGATGCCGCTGCTCACCCCTTTTGCCACAACTAAAATCGTCAGCACGATAAACAGCAGCTGACCGAAAACCGCTGCATAAGGGTTTGAAATGGTATCGATAAATAACGTATCAAATCCCGAAGAAAGCGTTAAACCGCCTGTAAAGCCTTTTATAATGTAGATTAATATCCATCCCCCCACTACGCTGTAGAAGGATAATAGAATAAAACACGTTATGATTCCGAGATATCCGATCCAGTGCCACTTTTTCCCCGGCGCCAGCGCCTTATAGGATTCAACGGCGTTTTTTTGTGTTTTTCTGCCGATAATAAATTCAGCAAGCAAAAGCGGCAGTCCGATTAAAACAGTAAATAAAATAAAAACAAGCAGAAAAGCGCCGCCTCCGCTGGTCCCCGCTACGTAAGGGAACTTCCATATTGCGCCGAGCCCGATTGCAGAGCCGGCCGTAGCTAAAATAAATCCCAGCTTAGATGACCATTGATTAGCTTCTTTCACTTCAGCACTCCCAATTCATTTCAGTATAAAAATCAATTGTAAGAATATATGTCTGAATAGTCAAGAAGATATTAGTTTACATAATAATTTTATCGAAAACTTATATTTAATATTGAATTATTCAGAATATTATTTATAATGGAGTACAGAAAAGTCAGTCATATTTTCTGACTGATTGATTGGATGTAAAAGGAGCTGTGTTTATGGAATGGCTGAAAAAAATAAGCGGGTTTGCGGGCCAAACCTTTGGCTTGTGGGTTATCGTCTTTGCCGGTTTGGGATTCGCCTGCCCTGATTTGTTTTCTTGGATCAGTTCTTATATGACGATTTTCCTTGGTATTATTATGTTTGGGATGGGGCTTACTCTTCAAGCAGACGATTTTAAAGAATTAATCAGAAAGCCTTGGCATGTCGTGATCGGAGTCGCTGCCCAGTTTACGATTATGCCGCTTGCGGCTTTCTGTTTATCAGTCGGGCTCCGCCTCCCCGCAGAAATCGCCGCGGGCGTCATTCTGGTCGGATGCTGTCCGGGCGGTACGGCATCAAATGTCATGACGTTTTTGGCGAAAGGCAATACGGCGCTTTCTGTTGCGGTCACCACGATCTCAACATTGCTTGCTCCTATTGTAACGCCGGCACTTATTATGCTGTTTGCGAAAGAGTGGCTTCCCGTTTCTTTCGGTTCACTGTTTGTTTCCATTATGCAAGCCGTGCTTTTGCCGATCGTCCTCGGGGTGATTGTGAAGCTGTTCTTCAAAAAACAGGTCGGACAAGCCGTGCACGCACTTCCTCTCGTATCGGTAATCGGCATCGTAGCGATTGTATCCTCTGTCGTCAGCGTAAATCGTGAGCATCTGCTTCAATCCGGACTGCTGATTGTGTCTGTCGTCATCTTACATAACGGAATCGGATATTTGTTAGGATTCCTGACTGCAAAGCTGTTCAGAATGGATTATGCTTCACAAAAAGCGATTGCGATAGAAGTCGGAATGCAAAACTCCGGACTGGGCGCAGCGCTTGCGACAGCGCATTTCTCCCCTTTGTCAGCCGTGCCGAGCGCAATTTTCAGCATATGGCACAATCTGTCGGGGTCTGTTCTTGCCACCTACTGGTCTAAGAAAAAAGAGAAAAACAGCGCCGAAGAAGAAACGGCAAAGATTCCGTTTTCATAACTGAACAAGGATAGGCTGCCGCCGCTCCTATCCTTGATTATTCTGCAGATCACGAAACAGGCGCAAAAGCGCTTTTTTTACATCCCCCTGAAATAAACCTCCATGATAACAAATCAATTGGCGGATATCGTAATCAAGCAGCCGCTGCACAGATCGGACCGCATCATCCATATGTAACGTATAGTCAGGATTAGCAAGTTTCAGCTTTCCGTCTTCAATGACGACCGCATCACCTGTGATCATTGTTTTTTCGGCAGGCAGATAAAGACTGATATGGCCGGGTGTATGACCCGGCGTGGCTACAACGCGAATGCCTCCGCACCAAGGCAGCAGCTCACCGTCAGTAACTGTCCGGTGAACTGGAGCCGATTCGACTGATTGAAGCGAGCAAATGAACTGTTTTGCATAAGGCTTTGCATCCTCTGGCAATGAACTAAACGTTGATTCAGCCTGCTCAAGCCGTAAAGATTTTTTAGAGCCGTCAATATACGGCGCTTCACGCTCATGTACTGTCACGCTGATATCCGGGTGCAAACGATGTAATGCAGCGAGTGAGCCGATATGGTCTATGTCGTGATGCGTTACAATGATTTTTGTCAATGAATGAAGCGACATTCCATGCCGGGCAGCAGCATGTTGAAGATGGTTTGTAAAACCGGGATATCCGCAGTCTATTAATATCGTGTCATGTTCGTCTTGCAGAAGAACCGGAGTGATAGAATGCAATTCTTCATTATATTCAAATTCGATCTCAAGCGGATAACAGCTTTTCATATAAATTCTCCCCTTCGCTCAATAAAAAAGTACACTGCTTGTAAGGGCAGTGTACTTTTTGTCTGTTTCAAATTATCCTTCCAGCAGCAGCTGTTCCGGATCTTCAAGCAGGTTTTTAATGGTGACAAGGAACCCGACCGCTTCTTTACCATCTACAATTCTGTGATCATATGATAAAGCGATGTACATCATCGGACGGTTTTCAGAGCGCTCCGCATCAATTGCTACTGGGCGCAGCTGAATTTTGTGCATACCTAAGATCCCGACCTGAGGGCTGTTTAGGATCGGTGTTGACATAAGCGATCCGAATGTACCTCCGTTTGTGATCGTGAAGGAGCCTCCTTGCAGCTCACCTAATGTTAATTTATTGTTTCGCGCTTTCTTCGCAAGTTCGCCGATCTCTCTTTCAATGCCGGCAAACGTCAGGCGGTCAGCGTCACGTACGACTGGGACGACAAGCCCTTCTTCAGCCGCGACAGCGATACCGATGTCATAGAATTTTTTCACGATCAGCTCATCGCCTTGAATTTCAGCGTTAAGGAGCGGGAATTTTTTCAATGCAGCCACGACGGCTTTTGTAAAGAACGACATGAAACCGAGTTTTACATCGTTTTGCTCAAGGAATTGGTCTTTACGGCGTTTTCTTAGATTCATAACGGCCGTCATGTCAACTTCGTTAAATGTAGTCAGCATCGCAGAAGTCTGCTGCACTTCAACCAATCGTTTCGCGATCGTCTGTCTGCGGCGGGACATTTTTTGCACTTCGACAGGTTTGTCAAAGCTTTGCTGTGTTTTTTGAGCCTGCTGTTTCGGCTGTGCCTCAGGTTTTGAAGCCGGTTTTTCATAAGCTTCCACATCTTGTTTGCGCACGCGGCCAAGCGGGTCCCCCGTCGGAATTTGTGATAGATCAATCCCTTTTTCCCTTGCCAGCTTGCGTGCAGCCGGAGACGCTACCGTTCTGGATTTCGCTTCTGATTGTGCTTCCTGGCTGACTTCTTGTGCAGCAGGTTCAGCTTTTGCTTCCTCTTTCGTTTGTTCATTGGCTGGAGCACTTTCTGAAGGGGCGGGTGCAGAACTTTCGCCAGCGCCTTCTGTAATGGTACCGATAATTTCTCCTACTTGGACGGTATCACCCGAATCTTTCAATACCTCTTTTAGAACACCCGATTCTTCTGCTGTCAATTCAACATTTACTTTGTCCGTCTCCAGTTCAAGCAAGTACTCACCCTGTTCTACATAATCACCGGGCTGCTTTAACCATTGGGCTATCGTTCCTTCTGAGATTGATTCTGCTAATTCAGGTACCTTAATTTCCGCCATTTTTACATTTCCCCCTTAGTTTTTGCGAGTCAAGCTATCAGATACAATGCGTTCCTGTTCTTTTTTGTGGACTGTCGGATCTCCTTCTGCGGGACTGGATCGTCTTCTTCGGCCGATGTATTGGACATTTACTCCTTTTGGCGCAATTTCCGTCAGATACGGGCTGATATAACTCCATGCCCCCATGTTCTGCGGCTCTTCCTGAACCCAAACGATCTCTTGCAGGTTCGGCAGTTTGGCGAAAAGCTCCTTCGTATCTTTTGCCGGGAACGGATACAGCTGTTCGATTCTGGCAATATGAAGCCAATCCTTATCGCCTTCCATTTTGTTGAAGTGATCGCTGATATCAATTGACACTTTTCCGCTTGATAATACGACGCGAGTCACTTTTTCGTAAGCATGGGAAAGACCGGACTGCTCATAGACAGGCTTGAATCGGCTTTCGCTCAGTTCCTGCACTTCAGATACCGTATTCGGGTTGCGCAGCAGGCTCTTCGGCGTCATGATCACAAGCGGGCGGATTTCCTCACGAAGCAGCATTTTCGCTTGTCTTCTTAAAATGTGGAAATACTGAGCCGCACTTGTCAGGTTGGCCACTGTCCAGTTGTTTTCCGCCGCCAGCTGCAGGAACCGCTCGACGCGGCCGCTGGAGTGTTCAGGGCCCTGCCCTTCGTAACCGTGAGGCAGCAGCATGACCAGCCCTGATTTTTGTCCCCATTTTGCCCGTCCTGCAGATATGAATTGATCAAAATAGACTTGAGCCGCATTGGCAAAGTCCCCGTACTGCGCCTCCCACAACACAAGCGTTTCAGGCGAATACACGTTGTATCCATATTCAAAGCCGAGAACCGATCCTTCAGAGAGCGGGCTGTTATGCACCGTAAATGAAGAAGCGCAGTCGTCTAAGTGATGGAGAGCAACAAATTCTTCTCCTGTTTCGCTGTCATGCAGCACAAGGTTTCTTTGAGCGAACGTTCCGCGCTCTGAATCCTGCCCGGTCAGCCGGATCGGCGTGCCGTCTTTCAAAATGGAAGCAAACGCAAGCGATTCAGCCAATGACCATTCAACTTTACGGTCATCATCAAACGCTTTTGCACGTCTTTCCAGGATTCTTTTCAGTTTGCCGAACACGTTAAAGGATTCCGGCCAGTTGATAAGTTCGCCGTTCAGCTTGCGGAGAACATCAAAATCAATGGCTGTGTCAACGTCTGGAAAACCGTTGGACACCGGCTCCGGCAATTCAATTTCCCGTACGGCGTCTTCTTTTTTGGCGGGCACCTTTTTATAGGCGTCTTCAATTCGTTTTGTCACTGCCATTTCGATGTTTTGCGCTTTTTCCTCGCTCATCAGTCCTTCACTTACGAGTTTTTCCGCAAAGATCCGCTTGACAGTCGGGTGTTTTCTGACGGCATCATACAGCATCGGCTGTGTCGTTGACGGCTCATCCATTTCATTGTGGCCGTATCGTCTGTACCCGATTAAATCGATTAAGAAATCTTTATTGAACCGCTTCCGGTATTCAACCGCAAATTTAACGGCTGACAGGCATGCTTCGGGATCATCCGCGTTGACGTGAACGATCGGAATTTCATAACCCTTCGCCAAATCACTGGCATATTTTGTGGATCGTGATTCATCGCTTTCAGTTGTAAAGCCGATCATATTATTGGCGATGATATGAATGGCCCCGCCCACCTGATAGCCTTTCAGTGAGCTTAAGTTCAGCGTCTCGGCGACAATGCCTTCTCCCGGGAACGCTGCGTCACCGTGAATTAAAATGGCGAGCGATTTTGTTTCGTCTTGAACCGGGTACCCCTTTTGCGTTCTTGTTTCCTGTGCCGCCCGCGTGCTTCCTTCCACAATCGGATTGATGAATTCCAAGTGGCTCGGGTTATTTGCAAGCGTAATCCGCGCGCTTTTGGTTTCAGCATCCTGAAGCTGTCTGTCTGCACCGAGGTGGTATTTAACATCGCCCGTCCAGCCGTAGCTGATGCCGGTCGATCCTTCAGACGGCACAAGGTCTTTATTCGGCGCGTGCTGGAATTCTGAGAAAATAATCTCATACGGTTTGCCGAGCACATGCGCAAGCACATTTAAACGGCCTCTGTGCGCCATCCCGATATTGACATTGGTTGTGCCCGCTTTCACAGACTGGGCGATAATGTCGTCAAGAACCGGCACAAGCGCGTCTAATCCCTCAATTGAGAAACGCTTCTGACCGACGAATGTCCGGTGTAAAAATTGTTCAAATCCTTCTACTTCCGTCAGTCTTTCTAAAACGGCTGACAGTTTTTCCGGTGAATTTTTCCGGAACAGTTCTCCGGACTCGACCATTTTTGTAATCCATGCGCGCTCTTCGAAATCATGCACATGGTCAAACTCGAAAGAGATGGTTCTTTTATAGGTATTGCGTAAATGCTGGATGGCTTCTAAGCCGTTTGTTATATTGGCAGGTGCGTCTTTACAGATGACAGACGCGGGTATTGCTTTCATTTCTTCTTCTGTAAGCCCGTACTCGGATAACGGAAAGAGCTCGCTCTTTTTCGGATCCTTTCTGAGCGGATTGACGGAAGCGTTCAGATGGCCATAGGTTCGAATATCTTCTGCAAGTTTAACTGCTGCTGCGATCTTTTGAATCAGATCTGCGGTGACGCGTCCCTGTTCCTTTGTTTCCGATGCCTCTTTTATTTGGCTTGGCGGAGCGCCTAGTTCGTCAAACATGTCTTTCAGATCCGGATCAATGCTGTCTGGATCTTCAGCATATTGGTCGTACAGCTCCAGTGCGTAGCCGAGGTTCGGTCCGTAAAAATCTTCCCAATTCATTCTTTGTTTCATATTATTTTGAAACATTTGAATATTACCCCCAACCTAGATAATCAAGTGATCAATTCACTATCTTGAAATAACTTTTGAACGCTGTGCCCAAAATTATGTAATAAAAACGCTTCCAAGGATATTTTACCACTGATTGCGTTTGGATTCTACCTTGATTGTTCACAAAATAGTAAAAAAAACAGATCAATACCGAAAAAATTAAATCATTTTAAAATAAAAAGCGAAAAAGCATAGGGAAAAGCCTATCCTATGCTTTTATGAAGCAGTTTTTTCAAAAGCGGATACAGCACATCGGGCAGCTGATCGACATCCGGAACAAAAATACTGTACTTTCCGTACATATCCTGAATGGTTTTCATCTGGGATTCTTCTATCGCAGTATTGGACAGAAAAACATTTATGACTTCTATCCCTTTTTTTCTCGCTTCGATGACAGCCTCGCTCGTATCGACGATGCCGTTTTGTTCGTATCCGAATGCTGCCGGCTCTCCGTCTGAAAACACGATTAAAAATTTTTGCGCCTCACTCCGCCGCATCAGCTGTTTCGTCATTTGTCTGATGGCGTATCCGTCTCTGTTATCTTCTTCGGGCGCAAGCTGCATGATCAGCGGACCCGCCGCCTGCAGCAGGGACTCTTCAAACGGAATGACGGTATTGAAGAAATTCGGCTGGCTCGTTTCGGTCGCTTCGTTTGTATCCTCCCAAAATCCGACGATTTGATGCGGTACGGACACTGATTTCAAGGCCTCATGAAAAAGAACGATCCCTCTTTTTGTTTCATCCATTTTGTCGAACATGCTGGCCGAACAGTCGACAAGCAATGTAAAAACGGCGTCAATGTCTGAAGACGGGTCCTGCTTTTTATAGAAAAGGCGCGGGTTCCGTTCCGTAAAATAGCGGATCAGTTTGCGATTCAGCCGGCCTGCGTGAAGGTCGGTCCGCGGGAGCGTTTTTTTGTGCTCAAGTGTTTTTTGTATCATCTGCTTCAGGCGTTTTTGATATGATTCTATCGTTTTTGCCTGTTCTTTATAAGACTGCTCCTCTTCAGGAGACGCTTTTTGAGGCGTTTGATAAACCGGGAAGGCAAATTTGTTTTCTTTTCCGTCAGCCAGCCCGGCGCCCTCATGTTCATCCTGAATGGATTCAAGCGCTTCCAGTTTGGAGTAATCCTCTCTTTTCGTCTGACGTGCGGAACCTTGAACGGAGCCGAGCGCCTGGTCACCGTCATCGCCTTCTCTGGCCGCGTCTTTCCCAAGATCTGATTTCGCGCCGTGCTCAATATCAAATTGAAGGAAGCTTTTTGACGGCGCTTCGGTTTCCCGGTGCCACGTATTCATTTTCTCTTCAAGGATTTCTTCATCTCCGTCGGAAGACTCAGGGAGCGTGAGATCGTCACTTAACGAAGGCGCTTTTTTTACGCTTTCGAATAAAGGCTCTTCAGCCGCTTTTTCGTAATCAAGTTCCGGCAGAAAAAAGTATGTGTTCAGCATATC
Organism: Bacillus sp. R45; assembly: GCF_021729365.1. Classification (NCBI taxonomy): domain Bacteria; kingdom Bacillati; phylum Bacillota; class Bacilli; order Caryophanales; family Bacillaceae; genus Bacillus; species Bacillus sp. R45. The sequence goes on from NZ_CP091421.1 coordinate 2,045,003, forward strand.
TTTCTCAAGCACTTCATCAAGGCCTTCCATGAGGTCTTCCGTTATTGTTGCGATTTGTTCCGTAGAATCCGCCTCATACACCCGGATGAGCTGACGTTCAATATACGGTATCATCATATCAATATTTTCATGCATGGAAGGAATGCCTTCTAGCGGAGACTCAGCCGTCAGCTTGACAAACATCGCGCAATACAAAGCGTCGGTGAAAATGCTCCGTTCTAAATTCAATGTCAGCTGCGTCGTGAAATATTTCCTGTACATCTCTCTCCGCTTCTGAAAAACACGTTTCGTTCCCGGCCGTTCTTTTTTGATCAGCTCTTCAATTCTGATATCCTCAAGCAGCATAAACAGCTGCTTGGCAAAGCTTTGGCGGGTGAAGTGCCGGTGAACGTCATTTAAAAACCCCGCAAATACCCGAAATGAGCTGCTGCGTGTTCCGACAGCGCGCAAATACACATCGCTTTTCAGGCCGGCTTCCATATCCCCGGCTGATCGGTCTTTCCAAAAGTGGCTCATGTAAATTTTCTTTTCAAAGGGATTGTAGTAAGACTGCACGCCGTATTCCACTTCAACTTCACTGCTTCTGGTCAGTGTTTTGGCCAGATCAGTCAGCATCATGAACAAAAACGAATCAATCGTGCTGTCGTTAAATTTGATAAACTTCATTGTATATCCCTCATTCGAACAGCGTTTCTGCAATATTTCTGACAGCGGCTTTTTCCCTGTCGTCGTCAAGTTTTTCCACGATGCCTCTTTCAATCGCCCGTTTCGGCGGGATGTACGCAGCCAAGTCGCACGTATCTATGAGAGCCCTGATGGACGCCGCTTCTTCTGACACTTGTCCGTTATGCGCTTGTGCGATTAAATCAGAAGACAGCGTCATAAAGCGCTCAATTAATTTCTCATCTTTTAAGACAGACTGAGATGTCAGCACCTGTTTCAGGAGGCTTCCTTTAATATACGGAACATCAATGATGACAAAACGGTTTTTAAGGGCTTCGTTCAGCGGAACGGTGCCGACGTAGCCTTCATTAATCGCGGCGATAACACCGAATCCTTCGCTTGCCTTAATCACTTCTCCTGTAAAGGGATTTGTCATCATTTTTCTGTAATCAAGCACGCCGTTTAGAATCGGAAGGGTTTCAGGCTTTGCCATATTGATTTCATCAATGTATAAAAAATGTCCCTCGTTCATTGCGGTTGTTACAGGTCCGGGAACGAATTCAATTGTCGCCTGCCCCTGTTCATTTTCAATCGTTTTATAGCCGACAAGCGCTTCTGCATCGAGGTCTACGGAGCAGTTGACGCTGTGCATCGGTTTATGAAAATAGTTCGAAAGCGTTTCCGCCAATTTTGTTTTTCCCGAACCCGTCGGTCCTTTTAATAAGATATTTTTTCCCATTGTCAAAGCGATGACGGCATCGAATACAATCGCCTTATCTTCGGCCTCATAGCCTGATGATCCGATTAAATCCCGGAATTCTTGGGAAACGGGATGATTTTGATAAGCCTGCAGTTTGTTTTGTATATCTTCCGGAAGTGATAGGTGCTGTAATTCTGAAGTCATAGGTGATGTTTCCTTTCCATTTGTATTCCATAACCGAGTATACTAAAAAAGCCCTTGTATACTCAATACAAAAGGGCTCATTCCCTGCGGGCGCTTTTTGTCAGGGGAGCGCAGGCGATTCTGGCTCCGGAATTTCCGCTCGGGTTTGTTAAATAATCGTCCGTATGTTCATGAATGACGAACGCGCTTCCGTCCCGGTCGAGCAGGCTGAGTCTGCTCCCTTCTTTTAATGAAGTTTGCGGCGCGTTCATAATGACATCCACTTTACCGTCAGCCCCCACTTCAAGATTGGGGAGATCTCCGGCGTGATGACCCATCGGATTGTTGAAGCCGTGTTCTTTGTTCAAAGGGTTGAACGGACCGCCGGCTGATTCGAAATCAGGTGCCTCACATGTCCCTTTTTCATAAATATGAAATCCGAGAGAAGCGCCGGGCGGCAGATGTCCCGCTGATATATGAATGTCTGATCCTTCATCATCAGATTCCCTCACTTCGATATATCCGATCGTTTTTCCGTTTTGATTGATGAGTCCGGCATGCTCACGGTATGCAGATGCTTCCAATGCGCGGCTTTCCCCATGTTTTTTGGGCGGAACAGGAGCGGGTCTCGCCCCGCAGCCGCAAAGCGTAATTGATGCGAGCATGAGAAAAAGCAAGAGACGATTCATGCTTCCTCCCCCTTATTTTTTTACCCATCAGTCTTGTCAAAACGTGAAAATGGTAAACAAAAAAAGCCCCGAAAGGCTTTTTTTTAAAAATAACTGCGCGCTCCTAAATAAGCTTTTTTCCAATATGGATTGCTTAAGTTTGAAATTTCAACCCCGGAGGAGCTTGCGTGAATAAAATCTCCTCCGCCTAAATACATTCCCATATGAGAAGGGCCCGCTTTATATGTCGTAAAGAAGACAAAGTCGCCTGCTGACGGCTGGCTGATATGTTTCATCGTATTCCAATATCCAGCCGTGCTCAGACGTGAAACAGAGCTTACCTTATTTAAAAGGTAATAGATGTAACCGCTGCAATCGAAGCCCGCAGGCGTATTGCCTCCCCAGCGGTAAGGCACGCCGACATGTTTTTTCGCCTCGCCTATCATTCTGTCAATCTTTGACCCTGTCACCGGAGGTTCGGGAGTATTTGGCTTGTTTGGCTTTTCCGGTTTGTTATCCGGCTGACGCACAGGATCTTCTGTTTTTCCCGTTCCGTTAATCACCAGAACCTGTCCGATTTGAAGCACATCAGTTGTCAGTTTATTTTTTTCTCTGATGAGCTGAGCGGTGATGCCGAACCGATTAGCAATTTTCCAGAGGGAATCGCCTGCTTTTACTTTGTAAGTGGATGGCTTCTCAGAAGGATTTGAATGAGATGGCGGTGTTGTGCCGCTGTTTCCGTTATGTGAAGAACCTTTGATCTTTAATACTTGATTCGGATACAGCATGTCTGATGTTAATTGATTCAGCTTTTTCAGTTCGGCGATGGTGATGCCGGTTTGATTGGCGATTTTCCACAGCGAGTCACCCGGCTTCACAGTGTAAGTCCCTGATGCGCCTTTATCAGGCTTTGTCTGTCTGCCGCCTCCGTCCGTGCCGCCGGCAGACCCTTTAATTTTCAGTTTTTGGCCCGGATAGATGACATCTGAACTCAAACGGTTCAGGCTTCTCAGCTCAGAAACGCTCATTTTGTATTTTTTTGCGATCACCCATAATGAGTCGCCGTATGTAACTGTGTAAGCACCAGTGTTTCGTTTTCCTTTTTGCCCCGTTTTATGTGTGCCGCTCCCGTCGGGAATGTGCAGCCGCTGTCCTGGGTGGAGTATCGTTGATTTCAGTTTATTTTCCGCCTGCAGAGCTGAAATACTTGTATGATATTGCCGGGAAAGCTTCCAAAGAGAGTCGCCGCTTTTTACTTGAATGGTTTTTGCTTCAGCGGGATGCACGGCGAAGGTTGAAGTCATTACTGCAGATACAGCCAGTCCGGCTGCGATTTTTTTCTTCATATAACGAAAAACCTCCTATTTATCATTGCTGAAAGGGACGTCCCTTTTCTTTGGACGCCGCCTGTTATGCAGGATTCATTCAGAAGTCGACATTAATTCCGATTCATTTGTCTTAGATCATCACCAATGCCACACATTTTACATAAATTGAGAACATTTCACAAAAGACTTTGGAATCATTTTCATAACATGGCTTTTTTCCGCGACATTCCACCTTTCTTGTCTGTTTTTCATACAATTCTCTTCACGGCGTGAAAATCCTCCCGAAAAACAAACAAAAAAAGCCCGCTTCCTATAAAGGAAGCGGGTGACGGCTGATTACAGAACTTGGGTCTCGGCAGTTTTCACGTCTTCTGCTATCAATTCCGCTGCACGCTGTGCTCCGCCGGCCGCTTTCAGGGATTCTCCGATTTCAGAAGCTTTTGTCTGATATTCAGGATTTTCGCTCAATTCTTTTATTGCTTCAGTGAGCAGTTCCGCTGTTACATCTTCTTTTTTAAACATCTTGCCCGCGCCCGTGTTTTCCACTTGGCTTCCGACGGCGAACTGATCTGCTCCCATCGGAATGACGATCATCGGGGTTTTGTAGTAAAGCCCTTCGCTCGTACTGTTCATTCCGCCGTGAGTGATAAATAAGTCCGCTCTCTTCAGGATCTCAAGCTGCGGAACATAAGGCTTTACAATAACATTCTCAGGAATTTCATCAAGCTCCGTCGGATCAAGATGTTTGCCGATTGACATGACGGCTTTTCCGTTAAAGTTCCTGACCGCTTTTAAGCATTTATTAAACAATTCCTTCTGATTGTTAAAAATCGTGCCCATTGAAATAAACAGGACTTTTTCTCCTTCAAGCTGGTCAAACGGGAAATCCTGAGCCGCCGGCCTTTCAGTTATGGACGGACCGACAAAGAGATAAGAATCGCCAAACTCTTCTTCTTTCGGCTGAAACGCTCTTGAAGTAAATACGATGGTTTTTCTGCCGTCATTTGAGAAAATATCATACGGCGTTTTAATGTCTGCGCTGAATTCTTCATTAAGCCGGCTGACCGCTTCGGTATAAGCCGGATAATGAGATGATTCCTCTGATATAAGGTTTGTATTTGAAAACACTTCTTTAATAAATGCTTCATTCATTGCAAATGTTGTGCAAAGTGAATATGCCGGCAGTTTCAGCTTATTTCTCACAAGCCTTCCTGCCAGAAAATGATGATCATAAAGGATGTAGTCGTATGATTCATCTTTTACTTCCTCAAGAATACGGAGTGCGGCTTTTTCGGAAGTCTCAATCATTAACAGTAAAAACTCGGTAGCATCCCGCTGTTCATCACCCGTTGCGTTTTTTCCGAATTCATCTTTTCGGAAATCTTCACATTCACGGAATTCCGCTCCGCTTGACGCGATTTTGTGCTCATATTCCTTCACGCCGTAATATACGACATGTTCCCCTTTTGCCTTCAGTTCTTTTACGACGCCTAAAGACGGATTGATATGGCCTTCTCCCGGAAAGCCGATCATCAATACATTTGCCATCTTTCCACTCCCTATTCTTTTAAATTTTATGTATATTTAAACGATAACACCAATACAGAAAAAGGTAAAGATGTTCACCTTATTAATATTAAATGGGTACAATATTCCCATTTTCTTATTATTTCGTATGAAGCGCCCGCGGCGAAACAAGCGGATACAGTCCGCCGTCTTTAGCAAAAGACATTTTTCCCGTTTCTTCTGAAACAACGAGCACTAGTGCATCAGTGACGGCCGAAAGTCCCATCGCAGCCCTGTGGCGCGTCCCGTATTTGAGATCGACATGTTTTGTTGTGAGCGGAAGCACATTGGCTGCTGATACAACCCGGTTTTCTCTGACCAATACGGCTCCGTCATGAAGCGGATTGCCGGGATAAAAAATACTCTCAATTAAAGCTGAACTGATCTCGGCATGCAGACTGGTCCCTTTTTGTATCATTCCGTCCAGCGGATCTGCACGTTCAATCACAATCAGCGCTCCGTGCTTTTCTTCCGCCAAGTGCTGCACGGCCCTCGCCAGCTCTGTATAGGAAGGCGTAAAATGTTCGATATATGACTGCAGGTAAAACGACGAAGCGACAGCCTGCATTTCCTGAAACGTATGTCCCAGTTCATCTAATTCGCAAAGAAGGCATTGGTCTTTTTCATCCAATGTCCGCAGTATCATTCCGGCATCCTCGGTAATTTGTTTCAAGTACGTTTGAACGGCAGCGGTAAACGCGCTTTCCGTCATTTGAGTGTGGCGCATGTCACATCATCTCCTTTCCTTTATTTTCTGCATCGCGCGCATGGATATGCGCCGCTGTGTACACCATAATCATGAAAGGAGGAGACATCATATGGAATTCGCACGGCTGATGCAATATATCTGCACCTTTTTAGGGGTCATTTCACTTTCATTCATTTATGCCAAGATGTTTAAAAAGCCGAAACCGGACAAAAAAGAGTAGGCCGGCTTTCATTGCTTTTTATACATAAAATGTTATAATTTCTCTCGTTAAAATAAAGAAACGGGGAACCTAAATTGAGAGAAACGAACACGATCGGCCAAAAGGTCAGACAGCTGTTACATATCTTCATTCCGATTTTAATCACACAGGCGGGCCTTGCCCTGATCACCTTTTTGGACACGGTGATGTCAGGGAAAGTGAGCGCCGCCGATTTAGCCGGTGTTGCAATCGGTTCAAGCCTGTGGACGCCGGTGTATACGGGCCTTGCAGGAATATTAATGGCCGTTACGCCCGTTGTTTCGCAGCTGTTTGGAGCCGGCAGACAAAAGGAAGTGCCGTTTTCCGTCATCCAGGCCGTTTATGTAGCGGCCATTCTCAGTGCGGCGGTTATCCTGGTCGGCTTTTTCACCGTTGATATGATCTTGGGACATTTGGGCCTGGAACCTCGTGTCCGGACGATCGCCAAACACTTTTTAGGCTTTTTATCCCTCGGTATTTTTCCTTTGTTTGTGTACGCCGTTTTGCGCTCGTTCATTGACGCACTCGGCAAAACGCGAGTCACGATGCTTATTACGCTTTGCTCATTGCCTATTAATTTTGTTTTAAATTATGTATTTATTTTCGGGAAATTCAACATGCCGGCATTGGGCGGAGTCGGTGCGGGGCTCGCTTCCGCCCTGACTTACTGGTGTATTTGCGCCGTCAGCTTTTTTATCGTCTTCAGATTTGAGCCGTTTGCCGGGTACTCTGTATTTCGGAAACTGTACCGTTTTTCTCCGTCTGAATGCAGAAAACTTTTGAAAATCGGTTTGCCTATCGGTTTTGCGGTATTTTTTGAAACGAGCATTTTTGCGGCTGTCACACTTCTAATGAGCCATTTCCGGACGGTGACGATTGCATCCCACCAGGCGGCAATGAATTTTGCTTCTCTCTTGTATATGCTGCCGCTCAGCGTATCCATGGCCATGACGATTTTAGTCGGCTTTGAAGCAGGCGCAAAGCGTTACAGGGATGCCCGGTCATACAGCTATATCGGCATTGTGATGGCCCTTTGTTTTTCTTTATGCACGGCGGCTTTCATTTTACTGTTCAGGCCGCAAATCGCCGGAATGTATACATCAGATCCGGAGGTGCTCATGTTGACGCAGCACTTTTTAATCTATGCGCTGTTTTTCCAGCTTTCTGATGCCGTAGCAGCTCCGATACAAGGCGCCCTGAGAGGATATAAGGATGTCAACTATACACTCGGTGCGGCTTTTGTTTCGTATTGGATTATCGGGCTTCCGCTCGGTTACGCAGTCGGCACTTACACGAGCCTCGGGGCATACGGCTACTGGATCGGGTTAATTGCAGGACTTGCCGCAGGAGCTGTCGGTTTATTCTTCAGACTGATGAAGCTGCAAAAGCGTTATGTGAAAAAAATGATGATTTTATAAAGGAGGAGCAGCAATGCCAAAACATAAACTGCTGTACGATTATTTAACCGAACGGGCGGAGGACATCAGTCAGACATGGTTTGATACCCTTCATGATACGGATCCTGATTCTGTTTATGCTTCTACTGACCCGGCTGTTCTCACAAACCTGAAAAAACAAAATCTGGCGTTTAATTATCAACTCAATCGGATTTTTTCTGAAGAGAAGGAAGTATATACAGCGGCATTGGAAAAGTGGGCGTTTGAAGCCGCACGGGATAAAGAACATTTAAAAACTCCCATCCATTACATCATTCGCGAGTTTATCAGAGTTCGTGATTTGTATGTCGGTCATGTAAAGCAGTTTACCAGACTTCATTCAGACACCGTGACAGAAGAAGATGCCGAAGATATATTCCATACGCTGATTAAATCGTTTGATGTGGTCATTCATATTTTCATAGAGGAAATGTATAAAAACACAAACATTCAGCTTGAAGCGCAAAAAGAATTGATTACAGAGCTGAGCTCGCCGGTAATTGTGCTTTTTGACAATGTCGGACTGCTGCCGCTGATCGGGGATATTGACACGGCAAGAGCCAAAATGATTTTGGAGAATACGCTGCACCAGTGTTCAGAGAAGCGCATCACGCAGCTGTACATTGATTTATCAGGCGTAGCCATGATTGATACGATGGTTGCCCAACAGCTTTTCACCTTAATTGAATCACTCGGAATGCTCGGCGTGAAAGCGACGTTATCCGGAATCCGTCCTGAAATCGCCCAAACCGCGGTGCAGCTCGGACTGAGTTTTTCAAATTTATCAATACGGTCTTCGCTTGCGGAAGCGATCGCTTCCGACCTGACACAAAAAAAGGGATAAGGCATTTCAGCCTTATCCCTTTTTTATCAGTCTTTCCACGGATATGTCCAATACACTTCTTCTTCAAACCATGTCTGAAGAACCGGCTCGTTATTTTTTAATTTTTCTTCCAGCTCTCTCAGCATGCCTTCCGTTTGGGTGCGGTGCGCTTTTAAGGCATTCATTTTAATATCGGCAACCTCTTTAATATCAAGAATGACATCAGGCTTGCCGACGGCTTCCTCCCTGTTGCGGGTGATTGCCATGCAAAGCGTGCGCGGGCGGTCCTCTTTTTTCTTTCTGTAAAGCGCTCTGATGACCGCTTCGCCGCATGCATCATGATCCGGATGGACGCCGTGCTCCGGATAGAATGTGACAATCAGACTCGGTTTTACATCGTCGATAATCTCTTCCATCATATCCGCGAGCCACTCGTCATCTTCAAATTCAAGTGTTTTATCACGAAGCCCGAGCATTCTCAGGTCAGTAATGTCCATTGCTTTGCATGCGTCAATCAGCTCTTGCTTTCTTAACAGCGGCAGTGTTTCACGGTTCGCGAAAAAGGGATCTCCCATGTTCCGGCCCATTTCGCCAAGCGTTGCGCATGCATACGTAACGGGAATATCTTTTTGTCTGTGTAAAGCAATCAGTCCTGCCACTCCGTATGATTCATCATCAGGGTGAGGCAGGATGACGAGTACATGTTCTTTCATGATTTTCACCCTTTTCTTTAAACTGTAAACGGCTTTTCGCTGATTTGAAGCGAAATCGCCAATTTTCCGCCCGGCAGATGCCCCGCCATTAACAAACGGTCTTCTTCATCTACTGTATACTCAGTCAAACCTTCTGCGTAAATCCAGCCCTCTTCTGTTTTCAAACCGACGCGGTACGGGCCGTTTCCTTTGATTTTCGCCTGATGGTACGTCACTTTTGCATTGCGTATATAGGCTACAACCGTCATATTTTTCTCATTCAGATGCGCTGAATAAGAACCGGTCGTTGTTTCCAAATGGATATATACAGGACGATCGGCATATCGCTCTAAAGAAGTTTGCACATCTTCTTTTATGATCGCTTTCATAGCTGCTCCCCTCTTTCTTCTTTTAAAAATTGCAAACGCTTCGTATGTAGTTCAACCAATTCATATTTCTCAATCGGCCGCAGCCGGGAATCTACAATTCGCTGCACCGCCAGAGCAAACTTTTCCTCGGGTGACTTCCGGAGCCTCGGATGTGTTCTTTGATCAAGCAGTTCAAGATCAATCGCCTTCTCCGCTTCTTCAAGGGTTGAAGCCGGGAGAGTGCGGTTATTCCACAGTGCCTGATAGGCTTTTACTATGTCTTTATCAGTGCCCATTGTACAGCTCCTTTACATACTCGTAATGATTATACATAATTTAAGCTATCGCTGGAAAGCGAAAGGCTTAGCGGCTTTTTATCGGCCGCTTCCATTTTATCTGTGAAAAGGTAAACAAAAGCAATGCTGCCCATATACAAATGAAGGTAAACGCTTTTTGCCCGGAAAACGGTTCATGATACACAAATACGCCAAGCATAAGGGTGATGGTCGGCGCTATATATTGCAAAATGCCGACTTGATACAGCGGCAGACGCTTTGCCCCCTCTGCAAACAATAACAGCGGCAGGGCCGTAAATACGCCTGCGAAAAATAGGAGCGCCCATGTTCCTGCCCCCAAGGACCCAAAAGTGCTCCCGTCAGCTGTATATCCTAAATAAATAAGTGCAGCCGGGGTAATCAAAAGCGTCTCCAGCGTCAGTCCGATCGTGCTGGACATGCGGGTTCTTTTTTTACATAAGCCGTACAGACCGAAGCTGAATGCAAGCAGCAATGCGATATAAGGAACCGCGCCATATTGAAACGCAGATATGAGCACGGCCGCCCCGGCAATAGAAACGGCTGCTGTTTGCATCTTGTTAAGCTTTTCTTTTAAGAATAGGATGCCCAAAAGAACGGAAACGAGCGGATTAATGTAGTACCCGAGACTTGCTTCAAGCAAAAAGCCGTGATTGACGGCCCATATGTACACAAACCAATTAACGGAAATTAAAACGGAAGCGAAAAAAAGCGCCAGCAGGCCCCCTTCCGATTTCAAAAGACGCAGTTCACGCCATCCGGTTTTCCACTTCTTAAGCACAGTTAAAAGCACACACATGAAAACAAATGACCATAAAATCCGGTGAGCTAAAATGTCCAATGCGGGTATTTGTTCAAGAAGTTTCCAATAGACCGGAAACAGCCCCCACATGACGAAAGAACAAGCGGTATAAATGATTCCTTTTCTTACGTTATTCCCTTGCACGGCCTTCCCCTTCCTTTCTGTAAACAGATTATATTATATCACGGGAAGCTTCCGGCGGGCATATACTATGTTGTCCGTTAAGAAAGGGTGAGATGCCGTGTTTGATTGGAACAGATATTTTCCCTTCCAAAATCAGTTCTCTAAAGAAACGTTTAAAAATGCTGATCCGAAAGATGTCGAGACATATGTCAACCGAGTGATGGAAAGCGTATTCGGCGCCGGTTATGCCGGACAGTTCCCTTTTCGCGACCCGATGTCCAAAAAGACCGATCCGGTCGAAGCGGAACCGCCCAAGCCGGAAATTGACCTGTTTGAAACATCCGATCATGTTTTTGCGAAAATTCCCGCCGAACAAGAGGAACTCGACCGTATCAGGATTAAGCATACGTCACACAGCCTCGTTGTAGAGAACAGCAGCCTGGGAGAAGGAAAAAAAGAAATCGTACTTCCGAGCCTCGTCAAACGGAAAGGAACAAAAGCAGTCTATAAAGACGGGATGATTGAAGTTATGTTTTCAAAACAGGAAGACTACAATCTATCGGAAGTGGAGATTTTAAGATAAAAAAACGGCCCGCGCGATGCAGGCCGTTTTTTCTTAATAAAATGGCGGATAACCGCCGGCTCCCGGCCCGAAACCGCCGTATGGGACGCCTCCGTATCCGTAACCGGCAAACCCGTACGGATAGCGGGGTCTTGTAAAACCTGTGGCAATCACGCCTCCGAGAAGACCGCCTAAAAATCCGCCGAATAAAGGAGCGCCGAACAAAAAAGGACTTCTCGCCGGAAATCCGGCAGGACCGAAATTCCCGCGATACAATGCATGACGAGGGTACATGTTTTTCCTCCTTTATGTCTGCCTATTCTTAAGCGTATTCATAAAATGAGGAAATTGATTGGGCGATTGTAACAACTTGTGCCTCTCTTTGATATTGCGTTAACATGTAAACAATTTGGTTATAATTTGATTATATTTTGATTAACTGTTATACTTTTTTTACAAGTTGCGACATTATAAAACCATCAGGGGGAATAAAATATGCCATTACTTCGTTTTGACGTTATTGAAGGCCGGGATGACGCAGCATTAAAAAAATTACTGGATACCGCCCATTACGCCATGGTTAAAGCTTTTGACGTCCCAGTAACGGACCGTTATCAGATCGTTCACCAGCATCGGCCTCATGAGCTTATCATTGAAGATACCGGGCTCGGTTTCAAAAGAAGCAAAGATCTTGTCATCATCAGTATTGTCAGCAAAGCGCGCACCGAACATCAGAAAGAAACGTTATATCAACTGATGGCTGATCAGCTTAAAACAGAATGCGGCATATCACCCGAGGACGTCATGATTTCCGTTACAGAAAACGGGAACGCCGATTGGAGCTTCGGGCTCGGTGAGGCTCAGTTTTTAACCGGGAAACTGTAAAAGGCCTCCCTGCTTGTTTTTTGGATGATTTCAAACTGAATAAAAGAGGGATGTATGTTGGTTAGTGAGTTGTATCCTTGTTTGATATGCGGATTTAAAGGATTAGAGACAAGTCCCGTTTATAACGGCGAATATCAAAAAACATTTGATATCTGCCCTTGCTGCGGGTTTGAATTCGGCTACAGTGAGGACCATGACGTAAGCTTAGGGTTTATTGTAACGCCTGATCATTTAATTGAAGCGGCATTTCAGTTATACCGGAAACAGTGGATTGAGGGAGGAATGGAACTATTTTCTCCAGATGATGTTCCGGCGGAATGTAAAAATGATCATTTCCTTACATTCGATGCTTTATTAAAGCAATTAAAAGGCTTGAACCTCAATCTGAACAATTTTGATATTAATGGTTTTTATGACGATTAAACATTATCATTAAGTAAAGGCTGCCTTGGGCAGCCTTTATTATTCATCACATGTGTCGTTGGCAGATCCCCCGGGCTCGCAAAAACTGTCTGCCCATTTTTGCATTTCCTGAAAAACGGCTTGCAGGGCCATGCCTTTATCAGTCAGTTTATAAATGACTTTGACAGGTGTTTCAGGCAGCACCTGACGCTCGACGATTTCATTTTGTTCCAGCTCTTTGAGCCGCTCCGCGAGCATTTTTTGACTGATTGTCGGTATCGTTTCGGTCATATCTTTAAATCGTTTCGGCCCGTCCATCAGTACATGGATAATGAGGCCGTTCCAGCGTTTTCCCAAAAGAGAAAAAGCGGATTCCATTTTAGGACACATTGTATATCCCACGTGAATTCATCCCTTCATCTATGAATTGACAAGTTTTTTGTGATCCATTAAAATTAGTTTTCAAGTTACATTTAGTAAGCTTCTAACTTTTCTATTATGATAACACGTTTATCCGAAGGAGGAAACATGATGACATCCGTATTAGACGTTTTAAAGGAACGCGCATCTGTTAAAGAATACGATAAAGACGCGGTCATTACAAAAGAGGAATTGACAGAACTCCTTGAAATCACAACGCAAGCACCTTCCGCCTGGAACCTTCAGCATTGGCATTTTCAAGTTTTTCACAGTGATGAAGCAAAAGCTGCCCTGCTTCCGGTTGCTTTTAATCAAAAACAGATTATTGATTCATCAGCAGTTATTGCCGTATTAGGCGACTTAAAAGCAAATGAAAATGGTGAAGACGTTTATGCTGAACTGGCTGAGCAAGGCAATATCACAGAAGAGATTAAACAAACGCTTTTAGGCCAGATTAACGGTGCATACCAAAATGATCAGTTTGCCCGCGATTCAGCATTTTTAAACGCTTCTTTAGCAGCGATGCAGCTGATGCTTGCCGCTAAAGCAAAAGGCTACGACACTTGCGCGATCGGCGGATTCAATAAAGAGCAATTCGTTAAAGAATTCGACGTGAGCGAGCGTTTCGTGCCCGTCATGCTGATTTCAATCGGTAAAGCCGTTAAGCCGGCGCATAAAAGCAACCGGCTGCCTGTATCTAAAGTGTCAACTTGGCTGTAAGATGAAAGAAACCCTTAGTCCGCTTAAGCAGACTAAGGGTTTTTTATAGGAATCGCTCATTGTACCAGGCCCGTGCCTGCTCGGCTTCCTGCTGTGTGAGCTGATGACCGCCCTCCTGCCATTCAAGAGCAACGGATGCATGAGCATCTGTCAGATACTGATAAAGCTCCTCCGATTCTTCTTTTGTACATAGGGGATCGCGTTTTCCCGCACCGATAAACACAGGCAGCCCTTCCATATCAGGCAGCTTCACTCCGCGTATCGGCACCATCGGATGATGCAGAACCGCTCCTTTCAGTACATCTTTATAATGAAACAAAAGACTTGCTGCAATATTGGCGCCGTTTGAATAGCCGGCAGCAATCACGTTTTCTCTGCTGAACCCGTACATTTGCGCCGCTTCATCAATAAAATTCTTTAATTCTTCCGTCCGTTCAATTAAATCTTTCTCGTCAAATACCCCTTCTTTCAGCCGCTTAAAAAAACGGGGCATGCCGTTTTCCGACACTGATCCTCTGACCCCCAGCAGACTTGCGTTCGGATCGATAAAACGTCCGAGCGACAGAAGATCATGTTCATTTCCTCCCGTTCCGTGCAAAAGCAGCAGAACATTTTCTGACGTTCCCTGTTCAAACATATGTTTCATCATCATTCTCCTTTCTCCATTTTGGGCAGAACAGCTGTAATCTGACTGCGATGCTCTTCCAGCCATTCCGGAAGCTTCAGCTCTGTTCCGAGATTTTCAAAGGATTCATCCGTCATAAAGCCCGGTTCGTCGGTTGCCATTTCAAATAAAATGCCGCCGCTTTCTCTGAAATAGATTGAAGTAAAGTATGACCTGTCAAGAATGTCAGATGAAGCAAGATGAGAATCAGCAAGAATATCCTTCCACTCCGCCTGCTCTTTTTCGCTCGTGCGGAAAGCGACATGATGAACTGTCCCGTAACCGCCGGCACCCGCTTCTTTCGGAGCAAGGTCAACATCTATAATATGTCCGATCCGTGCCTCCGATTGCAGCCTGACAATTTGATTTTCTTCTCCTGTCTTTGAATAACCGAAGCGTTCTATGAGAAATTGAATGGTTGCTTCAGGACGGTATGAGTACAGAAGAACACCTCTCATGCCTGTGATCGCTTCTTTTTCAGTAATGCCCGAAGGAGTCCATTCACTCTGTCCGCTTCTTTCATCTTCCATTATGGCAAGCGGCAGGTCTTCTGTATCATTAAAGAGAAGGACTTGTTCAGACAGCATGATCTGTTCTTTTACAGACAAGCCGTTTTCTTCAAGCCGGCGCTTCCAAAACGCGAGTGCTCCTTTCGGCACGGAGAAATAAATTCTTCCGGCCTGCCCTTTTCCCACGGTTCCCGGGCGGCTTCCCTGAAAAGGAAAAAATGTAATGATCGTGCCCGGCTCTCCGTTTTGGTTGCCGAAATAAAAGTGATAAGTGGCCGGGTCGTCAAAATTAACGGTTTTTTTAACGAGCCGCAAACCCAGCACTTCAGTATAAAACCGAAGATTTTCAGCAGGATCTTTTGCAAATGCGGTAACATGGTGCAATCCTTGTGTATTCAATGTATTCACTCCTAAATATCTTGATTTCGAGATATTAACTATTCTAATTTAATATGAATGAAGATGCAACTAAAGTGTTTCAGTTAAAAAAGTAATAGAATTCTTTTTTTTCTGAAAAATATCTTGTGATCTTATCTGACACCTGCTATGATAAGGAGCATTATCAAGTTTCAGGAGGAAAGTAAATGGTCAGAAAAGCACTAATTTTCGTTCTCATCTTAATCCCTTTCAGCCAGCTGGCCCTGCTGTCAGTCGCTAATCGGGTTCATCCGATCATTATCGGGCTGCCTTTTTTTCATTTCTGGCTGCTTTTATGGATCGCAGTCACTCCATTATGTTCGTTTCTTATTTATAGGCTGCAGAAGAAACAAGGAGGACTGGACTGATGCCCGCAAATATAACAGCATTGATCATTACAGCCGTCATCGTTTTAACCGTTGTCTGTATCGGCTTTATAGCCGGAAGAGACAAATCATCACGTACTTCTGTTGAGGAATGGTCTGTCGGCGGCAGACGGTTCGGGGGGCTCCTCGTCTGGTTTTTAGTCGGCGCGGATCTCTATACGGCTTATACGTTTTTAGGCTTAACAAGCACAGCCTACACAGGGGGAAGCGTTGCTTTTTTTGCAATCCCGTATTCTGTTTTGGCGTATTTTATCGCTTATTTCTTTCTGCCGAAGTTGTGGAAAGTGGCAAAAATTCACAAATTAACGACGCTTGCCGATTATGCCCGTGAGCGTTTTGACAGTAAACTTTTGGCCAGTCTTGTCGCCATTGTCGGCGTTCTTATGCTCATTCCTTATATTTGTCTCCAGCTGAGCGGGATTCAAGATACGCTTCAGGTGGCCGGAACGGGTGTCATTAATGTCAATATGGTCGTCATCATCTCTTTTATTCTTGTAGCGCTGTATACTTTTTTCAGCGGAATTAAAGGGCCGACGTTTACGGCGATTATTAAAGACATTCTGGTGTGGGTGATTATGCTGTTTATGGTCGTCTCACTCCCGCTGATCCATTTTCACGGCTGGACGCCGATGATTCACACTTTGGCTGAAAAAGCGCCGCAAATGCTGACGATACCGGACTCGGGGCCGAAAGGAATTCCTTGGTTTATCACAGCTTCCATCGTATCTGCGCTGGCGCTCTTTATGTGGGCGCATGCGGCAACCGGCGTATTTACGGCAAAAAGCGCAGATGCCGTCCGCAAAAACAGCATGTTTCTGCCGCTTTATAATATTGTTTTGATTCTTGTTATTTTTCTCGGCTTTATCGCGTTTCTTGTCCTTCCGGAAGATACCAATCCGCGGCTCGCTTTATTGAAGCTGATTCAAACGTCTTACGGCGGAGTCGCACAGGGATTTGCTTACTCCACGATCGCCCTTGCGTCATTGATTCCCTGCTCCATCATGGCCATCGGAGCATCAAACTTATTTGCGAATAACTTATATCGGGATTTGATTCACCCGAATGTGTCACCAAGCAAGCTGACGATGATCACCCGTTCAATGGTATTTGTCGTCATCGGGCTCGCGCTTTTATTCGGTATGCTGTTCCCGACTGCGCTCGTTACCCTTCAGCTTCTCGGTGTTTCCGGCATGGTTCAGATCTTTCCGGCTATCGCCGTCAGTCTGTTTTGGAAGAATCAAACGAAAGAAGCGACAATTACCGGTCTTCTCGTCGGTCTTATCGTGACATTCACGGTAAATATCACCCAATCCGCCCACGGTATATATGAAGGGTTTTGGGGGTTGACCGCTAACATGGCAGCCGTTATTATCCTTAACCCGTTTTTTGTAAAAAAAGCGTCTTCAAACGCCGTCAAAGACGGTTTATTCAATAAAGCGCCCTCTGATAAACTGAACCAAAAAGGCGCTTAACAGAAAAAAGCCGGCACATCGATGTGCCGGTTTTTTACTTTTTGTGCTGCCATTTGTAGGTGGCGACGGTTTTAGCCGGGATGACGGCTTCAAACTGCCGATTTTCTGAAACGACATGGAATTTTTGTTCTGAAGATGTCTGGTTGATTACGACTGTCACAATGGATTGATCAGGATTAAGGAACGATACATTCGAGACTGTGTTTTTGGAGCCGTAATTACTTTCTATCCGTTTGGCTCCGCGCTCGATAAATTTTGAAAAGTTGCCTGTCATATGAAAGATCGGGATATTCCAATAGCGGTCAGGGTTTTTAGCATCCTGAATAAACAGCGTCGGGTCCGGGGTGCCTATCCAATGATGCGTCTTGATTTGACTGTCGAGCATCGTCACCCACGCATTGTAGCTCGACGCGCCGTTGCGGAAATACTGTGCGATCCGATCCGCCCCTGCCGTCCCCCAGACAGACCGCTCCGTTAAGTGAATAGATTGATCAGGATATCTCTTTCCGATTTCCGACATGACGGAAAGGTCACCGTCATAATCGTGAAAAGCGATGCCGTCTGCCGCCCGGTTTCCTTTTTTATCATCTAAAATCGGCGGAATATAGTTCCACGCCCCGCTCGCATTGTGATCATAAATCCAAATTTTCGTGTCAATTATGTGTTTTTTCAATTCTTTTTTCACGGCTATCGCCAGTTTGCGCTGCTGAGACGGCGGCATGTACATGCTCGGATAGTCGATTTCCAGCAAAGGTTCATTTTGAAGGGTCATCGCATAAATCGGAATTCCCTGCTTTTCGTACGCCTCAATAAATTTGCGGAAGTAAACGGCCAGTGCGCCGATATATTTATCTTTCAGCTTTCCCCGCTTGAGGTTTTCATTCGTTTTCATCCAAGCCGGCGGGCTCCACGGTGAGGCAATGATTTTCAGTTCCGGATTTATCGCCAGCGCTTCCTTGATGGTTGCTGTAATGTGTAAATCAATATCCTTTTGGATCGAGAAATGACGGAGCTTAGGATCTGTTTGGCCTTCAGGCATATCGTCATACGTATAAAATTCCTGTGCCGTAAAATCAGATGTCCCGATCGTTATGCGCATAACGTCCATGCCGATACCATCTTTGGGATCAACCAGTTTTTTCAGCACTTCTTTTCTTTTTGCGGGTGTCATTTTTGATAAATTATGGATTGTGGATTCTTCCAGGGACGATCCTACGCCCAACACACTTTGATAGCGGCGCGACGGATCAATATACACGGCGGCGGAGTCAGAAGCCTTCTTTTTTGTCCATGTAAGCGGTGTTTGTTCGTCTAAGGCGTATTTCACTTCCAGCGGCCCGTCATACCACGTACGGGAAGCCGGATCTTTTTCAGAACTGAACCACACCCTTACTTTGTTTTTGTCTGAAGCCTTCCGATCAGCCGCATACACTTCGGCTTCCGTGCTGCTTGATATGAAAAAGAAAAACATAAGAAAAACCAGGGTCATGTGCAGACTTTTTTTAAAAAACATGAACCACCATCCCTTTCCTTATTTTTATAAGCGATTCTAAATGAAAAGCCGGACAGTCACCTCCTTCCCGTTTTAATGAATGCGCTTTCATAATTACTGATAAAAAGCCGGCTTCACACAACGGTGAAGCCTTCCCTTTTTACACCTTTAGGATACATATGCGCCGTTTGTTTCAATCACTTTTTTATACCATTCAAATGAGTCTTTCTTAAGCCGCTTCATTGAACCGTTGCCTTCATTATCCCGATCAACATAAATCATGCCGTAGCGTTTTTTCATTTCTCCGGTTGTAAATGACACGATATCAATAATTCCCCATGGTGTATAGCCCATTACATCCACGCCATCATATGTGACTGCTTTTTCCAAAGCTTTTATATGTGACGATAAATATTCAATTCTTGAAGCGTCATGAATTGAACCGTCCTCTTCTAATGTGTCAATGGCGCCGAATCCGTTTTCCACGATAAATAATGGAATCTGGTAGCGGTCGTATAAGCGGTTTAATGTGTACCGTAAACCGGTCGGGTCAATCGCCCAGCCCCAATCACTCGCTGTAATATAAGGATTTTCCACGCCGTTTGGCAATCCTCCGTTTACTACATCCCCGGTATTATCGTTTATCACGTCACTTTTTACGGTAGTGGACATGTAATAGCTGAATCCGAGGTAGTCCACTCGGCCATTTTTCAAAATCTCTTCATCACCGTCTTCAAAGTGTATCTGATAGCCTTCTCTTTCAAATTCTTTTAACGCATAGCTTGGATAATATCCGCGAACCTGGACGTCCGGGAAGAAAAAGCGCTGTCTCAGCGTTTCTTCAGCCAGCATCACATCATCGGGGTGAGATGAGTATGGGTAAATCGGGACATGTGATACCATCGCGCCGATCCTGAACTCGGGATTGATTTCTCTTCCCTTCGAAACAGCCAATGCGCTTGCCAGCAGTTCGTGATGGCCGGCCTGATACATGACTTCTTTTGCGTTTTCGTTTTCTTTAACGGCGACGCCCGAGTTCGTCCATAAAAAGATCGGATTATTCACATCCATCTTATTATTGATTTCGTTAAACGTCATCCAATACTTCACCTTATGTTTATAGCGTTCAAAACACACTTCAGCGAATTTCACAAAAAATCCGACTGTTTTTCTGTTTCTGAAACCGCCGTATTCCCTCGCCAAATGCAGCGGCATCTCAAAATGTGACAAGGTAATTACCGGTTCAATCCCATGTTTCAGCAATTCATCAAACACCCGGTCGTAAAAAGCCAATCCTTCCTCATTGGGCTCCGCTTCATCACCTTTAGGAAAAATTCTGCTCCAGCCGATGGACGTTCTTAAACATTTCAGGCCCAGCTCGCTGAATAATGCGATGTCCTCTTTATAACGATGATAAAAATCGATCGCTTCATGATTCGGATAAAATTCCCGCTCTTCAATTGTATCTGTTATTTTCCGGGGCACACCATGCGCGCCTGCCGTCATGACGTCCACTACACTCGGCCCCTTGCCGCCTTTATTCCATCCCCCTTCAAATTGGTGGGCGGCCAGAGCGCCTCCCCATAAAAAATCTTTTGGCAATGTCCCCATCGTTTATATCCTCCTTTATTTGACTGCCGCTTGCATACCGAATAAATGCACTGCAGCAGCTTCAAGCACCGCTTCGCAGGTGTAGAAGAATTCCTGCCTTCATTTTCATATTATACGTTTACATTATAATTGTACCGGTATAATTTATCAATACATAAACAATTATAGTTAATTTACGAAATGGCTTTTAAAAACGATTATGCTATAATTCTGAAAGAAGCGGGACAATAAATGAATGAGGAATGGATATGTTAAAATACCAGCAAATCGCGATAGATATTGAAAAATACATAGAAGAACATCAGCTGCAGCAAGGGGATAAACTGCCTGTGCTGCAAACCTTAATGACCCGGTTTAACGTGAGCAAAAGCACGATTACCAAGTCCTTAGATTTATTAGAAAAAAAGGGGATTGTGTTTCAAGTGAGGGGAAGCGGCATTTTTGTCAGACGGAATAAAAGAAAAGGGTATATCAGTCTGCTTTCTAATCAGGGATTTAAAGAATCACTTGAAGATTTTAATGTCACTTCCAAATTATTAGCGCTGGAAGTGAGAAAACCCACGCCTGAGGCTGCCCAAAATCTGAATATGCCGCCTGACGGCGACGTGTATTATGTCAAGCGAATCCGATATATTGACGGGCTGACATTGTGTATCGAAGAGTCATTTTACAACAAATCCATTATTACGTATTTGAATAAAGAGATCGTGGCAGAATCAATATTTGATTATATTAGAGAAGGTCTCGGGTTAAAGCGCGGTTTTTCAGATTTATATCTGTACGCGGGGATGTTAAATGAGGAAGAAGCGGAGTACTTAGGTCTGTTTACAGGAGCGCCTAAGCTTTGCGTTGAAACGATTTTTCATTTAACCAACGGCCAGCCGTTTGATTTCTCAAAAGTCACCTATCACTATGAGCAATCACAGTTTTTCATTCAGGCGAACAGCCACCTTTTTGAACAGGAAACGACATAAGACGGGCTTTTCGCAAACAAAAAACACCCCATGCGCGAGCGACGCATCGGGTGTTTTTACTATTTCATATTCTTATTTAATGTTTTAACGGCTTTTTTCATTTGTGTATCGTTGTCCGCAAGCTGTTTTTGCAGATCCGTCATCAGTTTTGCCGTTGTGTCTCCCGTTAAAATACCTGTTTGTTTCAGCTTCTCTTTTGCTTGGAATTGTTTGACTGCTTGTTCAAATGCTTTATCATACGTGCCGTTTACATTCACGCTGTACCCCAGCGCTTTCAGCATTTTTTGCGCATTGGTGACGGTCGTTCCGGAATCCCCGTATTTGTATGTTTTTTTCGCATCTAAATACGGCAGGTTCGCATATTCAGGAAGCTTAACCTGATATTGCGGTTTGATGCCTTTTTTATGAATCCACTCTCCGTCCGCTGTCAGCCATTTTGCGATTGTCAGTTTAACGGTAGAACCGTCGCTGTAATCTTTTGCCGTCTGCACGGTTCCTTTTCCGAACGTTTTCTCGCCGATCAGCGGAATTCCGGATGATTCATGCAGCGCAGCCGACATGATTTCCGCGGCGCTCGCGGTGCCGTCATTGACGAGGACGACTGTCGGTTTTGTCACTTTGCGCTCTTTCGTCGCTTTCATGACTTCTTTCGTGCCGTCTTTGTATTCGACCTGCATGATATTTTTCCCTTTATCGATAAACATGTTGCTCATTTTGATGGCTTCATCCATCAGGCCGCCCGGGTTGCCCCTTAAATCGAGAATGTATCCTTTCGCTCCTTGTTTTTCGAGGCTGTCAATGGCTGAATTCAGCTCTTTTGCCGTCGATTCGGAGAAGGATGTGATTTGGATTTCGCCGATGTCTCCTTTTTTCATTTCAGAGTACACCGTTTCAACCGGGATGGTGTCACGTTTGATCGACAGGTTCAGATCGCCGACACCCGCTCTGTGCAGCACAAGCTTGACGTTTGTTCCCTTTTTGCCGCGGATTAATGCGACGGCTTCGTTTACATTAAGGCCTTTAACGCTTTTGCCGTTGACCTTCAAGATCTGGTCATTCGGTTTAACCCCCGCTTTTTCCGCGGGTGACCCTTTAATCGGCGATACGATCAGGATGCTGCCGTCCTTTTCTTCCACTTGTGCGCCGATGCCTTCAAACGAAGCGGAAATTGTTTCTTCAAACGACTTTCCTTCCTGAGGATCCATATAAGAAGAATACGGATCATCCAGAGAACTGATCATGCCTTTTATCGCTCCGTCTACTAATTTGCTGTCATCTGTTTTTTGATAGTAATCACTTTTAATCTGCTCATAGGCTTTATTGAATTTCTCAAATTTGCTGTTCGTCAAAGCAGCCGAGCCTTGTCCGAAAATGGTCGTATTGCCCGTGATAAACAGCGTAAGCGCCGAGGCTGCGACCGCAGTGATCAATATAATAAAAAACAGTTTAAATTGCCGCTTCAAGAAAACACCACCTTTTTATTCTTACATTATTATCATAGACGAACGCTCATTCGTCAACTTCAAACGTGAGGCGCCCTTCTTTCCCGTTTACCCAAACCTATGCTTTTCTCTCAACATATGCTGAGGAAAAAAGGAGGATTCGGCCTTTGAGCAAATATTTAGAAATGCTGTCCTTATTCGGAGTCGGAGGGGCTCACCCCGGCGGGCTCGCTTTTTCCAAAGCCGTTCTCACAAAAGCGGCTCCTCCTCCTGGCGAACCGATTCTTGACGCCGGCTGCGGAACGGGACAGACGGCCGCTTATCTCGGCCACCTGCTGTATCCCGTCACCTGTGTGGATAAGGATCCCCTTATGCTTGAAAAAGCAGCAAAACGATTTGCCGCTGAAGGCTTAACCATTCCGGGCTATTTAGCGGAGCTTGAGCGGCTTCCGTTTGCTGAAAATCAATTTTCCGCCGTTCTTTCCGAATCAGTTCTCACCTTTTCAAATCTTGATTCATCGCTGTCTGAAATCCTGCGGGTCCTTAAACCCGGGGGCATGCTGATCGGCATTGAAGCTGCTTTACAAAAGCCCATGCCGGAAAACGCCATCACGCAGATAAAAGACTTCTACGGTTTTACCGTATTGCAGGATGAAACCGCATGGAAACAGAGATTGCTTCAGCAAGGCTTTCAGAAAGCGGATTTCATTCCCGCTGTCTGTGAAAACAATGCGCAGGAGCCGACTACAGAAATGGATTTATCGCCCGTTATTCAGCCGGTTCACTACGATACGCTGTCGGCTCATTATGAGCTTATGCAGACGTACCGTGAATATATGGGACACTGCGCTTTTGTCGCTTACAAGTAAAACGGCAATTGTCCTCCTGTTTTCGTCCAACCTTTTTACCGCACTCTATCATAAGCTGACATAGAAAGATAGGTTGGATAGGAGGAGAAAAGATGCAAAACTATTATCATCTTTGCCGGCAGCACCAAGGAAAAGTAGCAAGAATTACAGAACGAAACGGCAGAGTCCACGTCGGAAGAATCGTACGGGTGACTAACAGCAAAGTGTATATCACCCCTGTCGGCGGCCGTCACAGAGGGTACGGATTCGGTTATTGGGGAGGAGGCTGGGGAGGCTGGGGAGCAGCCTACGGTATCGGCCTTGGTTTCATTACCGGATTTGCGCTTGGAGGTCTGCTCTTCTGGTAATAAAGAAAGCCCGCTTTCTATTTTTCAAGCGGGCTTCTTCTCATTACACTTTCTTTACTTCATTAAAATATTCTTCAAGCGTTAATTGATGGTCATGGATGGCTTTTGCCGCTTTTTTGCCTACATAGCGTAAATGCCATGGTTCATACTCATACTTTGTAACATTTTCTTTGCCTTTAGGATAGCGGATGATAAAGCCGTATTCATACGCATGGTCTTTCACCCATTTGCCGTCCGCCGTGTTTCCGAACGCCTCATTCAGCTCATATCCGTTGCTTTTGCTGGAAATGTCCATGGCAAGCCCCGTCTGGTGTTCGCTTTGCCCCGGATATGCGACGGCTTCTTTCGCCTTTTTTTCACCTTTCAGACTGACTTCATTATCGAAAATAACTTTCTGTCTGTCATAAGAACGGTATCCTGAAACGGCAACCAGGTCATAACCTTCTTTTTTCCCGGCGCTGAATAGTTCCGCCAAAGCATCGGCGGCCGGTTTGCGGATATATCGTTTCTCGATTTTCTCAGTAAAAGAAAATTCGACTTTCGGGATTACGAGATCATTCGGTTTATAATCTCCCGGCAGCGTATATGTCTTATTTACGAGCGCAAGTGTATTTGTCGGGTTTTGAATGGTCTCAAGCCCGTTCACTTCTTTAATATCATTAAAATATTTGCTCTCTAATACAAAATCACTGTTTTCTGTCTTCGTTGTTTTTTTGCTTGATGTGTCATCTGATTGTTTTGTTTCAGCTGCTGTTTTTGTGTCCTTATGGCTGTCGCCGCCTGAAATGCTGCAGCCGGTGCCCACGATTGCGGTTACGCTGAGAGCGGCAGCGAGCGAGAACCATTTAGTGGATTTCTTCATTTTACCCTTACCTTTCTTTTTTTGAATCAGGGCGATGCATAAAGAAGAGGGCTGCTTTAATCAGCATAACCCTCATCTCAAGTTTACGATACAGTATGCAGCGCCAGTTTAATCATATCATGAAAAGTCGTTTGACGCTCTTCTGCCGTTGTTTCTTCTCCTGTTAATACGTGATCGCTTACAGTCAGGATAGACAGCGCTTTTTTGCCGTATTTAGCGGCAAGCGTATATAAAGCAGTCGTTTCCATCTCTACGCCGAGGACGCCGTATCTGGCAAGCTTTTCGATTTGGGAGTCTTCATTGTAAAACTGATCGGCGGTGAATACGCTTCCGACCGCTACGGGAAGATTGTTTTTTTGCGCTTCCTGGTACGCTTTATGAAGCAGTTCGAAGTCTGCGCAAGGAGCATAATCTACACTGCCGAAGGCGACACGGTTCATCTGTGAATCCGTTGAAGACGTCATAGCCAAAATCACGTCACGCACCTTCACGTCATTACGGATGGCTCCGCATGAGCCGACTCTGATTAAGTTTTGAACATCATAGCTTTGAATCAGTTCATTCACATAAATAGAGATAGACGGAACACCCATGCCGGTGCCTTGAACTGATACTTTTTTGCCGTTATATGTACCCGTAAAACCGTACATTCCTCTGACTTCATTATAGCATTCCACATTTTCAAGATACGTTTCCGCAATAAATTTCGCTCGGAGCGGATCTCCCGGCAAAAGCACTGTATCCGCAATTTGGCCTTTTTCTGCGTTTATATGTACACTCATTTCCTTTTCCTCCTGCCTATTCAAACTCCCACCCATTGTACACTGAATAACGGTAAGAGACAATCATCAGCATTGATCAGGGCAATCTTGGGCAGAATATACAGGATGACAAGCCTAAAGAAAAAGGAGTGAACATAATGGGCAAAAAACAGCGCAACCGGGTGACCGGCCAGAAAAAGAACAATCACGTGCCCGTTTCAGACGTCATTGCAGCTGATGAAGCGCATGGAAAAGAGCATTCCGCCGCTAAACGGAAGCCTTAACACTGTCTTTCCCAGACAATACGGAAGCCGGCTGAATCTTCAGCCGGCTCCGTCTTACCTCGGCTGGACGAGCAGCCGGTTAATTTTACTCCATCCCGCAGGGTTAAGCCTGTAATAGGTCTTTCCTTTTCTTCCTTCGTCTATGAGTATGACGTCTCCGGTCGCTATGAATCTGGCTTGATAGTCGTTTGGGACCGTATCAGGCACATTAAAAACAGAAAATGCCCTTTCCAGTGCGTCTTGATGATTGTCAGCGGCCAGCTCTGTCCGATAGACGACCCTGTATCCCTTTTTCTCGCCGTAGCGGGGTGTTTGAAAAATCGTCACATCATAGGCACAAGTCTTTTTTTTAAACACGGGCAGCGATAACAGCATCAAGATCCCTCCCTCTTATTTCTTAATAGTATTAGCGTTTTTTCTCATTTTTCCTGTCTCTATTTTTGTCGAAACGGATGATACTTTTCGTCAAAGAGCGCAAAAAGCGAAACGAGGCAAAGTCCGAGACTGAATCCGGCAAGGACATCCGTCGGAAAATGCGCGCCCAAATAAATTCTGCTGAATCCGATCAGAATGACGAGAACTCCGGTAAAGACGGTGAGGGCCCTCTTTCTTTTCGTGAAAAACGGAACATGCTTGATCAAAAAGTAAGCGATGACGGGATACATCACTGCCGAATTCATGGAGTGGCCGCTCGGAAAACTGTATGAGGTTTCATGGACGAGCGGTTCAAAAGCGGGTCTGGCTCTTTCAATCAATTCTTTTATTTTTATGTTTACAATCCGTTCAATGAGAAAGAGAAGCGGCAAAAAAACAACATCCGGCGTTTTTTTGTACATATACAGAGCTGCGCCTGTCAAAAGAAGAAGCGGCAAAAGCACCGCGGTCGTGCCGAGCTCCGTTATCCATAACATCAATTCATTCAGCCAGACAGACCTGATCCTGACAGCCGCTTCTATCACACGCTCATCAAAAGCCCGGACGGCTTCTATCCGGATCGCTGCTGCGAGCAGAATAAACAATGTGAAAAGACTTGCTGGCTTGTACAACGTTTTCCCCCCATGTTTCATTCTCCCGAGCTGATTGAAAAAACCGAAGCTTTTTCACTTCGGTTCCGCAGTTTCAGTCTTCATCAAGCTCTTCGTCTATCATACATTTTTCTAATAAATAATCAAAGGTGATGTCGGCTATTTCGAAGATTTCCTCTTCACTCGGTATGTACCCGCGCATAGCAAGCTGACTGTAAAAATAATCAGCTATTTCTTCTGTGTCAATCACAAGATCTATTTCTTTCATGCAAACACCGCCTCCTTTTTTATGTTTTATGAAAAAACCGTTCAAATTATACCCGAAAGTTCTAAACGTTTTGTCCGCTCATATACTTTTAAAAAAACAAGCCCCGGAGGGAGAAAAGATAATGACGAAAATGATGGCTTTATTGGACGGAGATGGATTTGATATCGTATTGGAAAAAGTGCTGAAAGGAATGTCGTTTGTCATCTTTGCCGGCTGTCTGCCCTGGTTTTTATATGTCACCGTCCGTTTTTTTGCCGGCTAGCTGAAATGCTCCCGCAGGCTTTCCAGCACAAAATTCATCATATCTTTATATTCTTCGTCACCGAACAAATGATAAAGAATCTTATAATCGTTATAAATATCAAGCAGCTCATCTACAATCGATACCGCCAGCACATGCAGGGCATCGGGATCATCAGCATCGCCTTCAAACTGAAGAAGAGCAGACGCGACGGTATCCTCGCCGATCTCATGAGATGCTTCCCCAACATAGTGGACAAACAGCAGCTGATGCACAAACTGATCCATTTCATATTTTCTCAGAACCAGCGTGAGATCCTCTTCCTCCGTTTCAAGCCACTCTCCGTCTTTCAGCCGAGTCAGCTCATAAATAATATCCTCCCAGCCATCCTCTAAATATCTCCATATTTCAGTTCTGTGACCGATAACTCGGAATAATTCCTTTCCGTAGTCCTTTACATATACGACGTCGCCGATCAGAAATTCATATTCAATATCTAATTTTTCCATATCGACGATCACGCCCTCATAATCTTTATAAAGCTGGATGGACGATTCAAAATAAAGCACTTCATTATGATTGACTTCATAAAGATAATGTTTATCAATTTGATGAACCTTCGTAATGGTGCCGACGGTTCCGTACATCACGACGACCACGATGTCTCCCACTTGAAATTTCGGTTTATCTGGCTTCATGCTGTCTCCCCCTTGCCGCGGACTGTCATACGCTATCGTATGCCGGCCGCCATAATTTCGCATGGGCATGAAAACCACAGGAAATATCTATTTCTGCACCTGTTCAAAATGTCAAAAACCCCAACATGCTTGTGCGTTTTTTCACTTACCGTAACAGAAGCGTCTGATGGCATTGCGCTCTCGATCGAATGAGCAGTAACAATGACGAGACAAAAAGCGCCTGTTTTTGAATGAGTTTTTGTTTATTTCTCCGTGACGCAAAGGTAAATACCCGGCCCGAAGGCATGTTGACAATATCACCGCCGTGATGTTCAAGATTTGCCGTGAAACACATCATCGAAGGTGTATGGAGATCCAATTCCGGCTGCATATTCGTAATGGCTTGTTTATCATGAAGAACCAAACTCGTTTCGGCTTTCAATGAAGCCACAACTTCAATCCGCTTCAACCTTGTCACAAAAAATTCCCTTTCCGTCCAAACGTCAGTGCCTCACCATAGATCATTTGATTCCTCTCACTTCATTTAAATGTTTGACTATTTCTCCGTGAAAAGAGGCTCCTTACACGGGACCCCGCCGGCAGCAGGTCTGATCCGGTGAACTCTGCGGCTATACATTCTGCTGCCTTATGATCCGTGCCGTCAGGAAGATTTGTTTACGCCTGATCAAAACGAAAGGCATTGCGGGATTTGATCATACGGCACCTCATAAGCGATTGATTTCAACAGAAAAAAACCGCACAATGTGCGGTTTTTCGTCAGGCGTGATGCACCTCGGTCTCATATTTTTCCCAAGCTTCATCAAATGTCGCCATCGTTTCTAAATAGTCGGCGCTCAGTTCTAAATAAGAACTGAGCTCGTGATAATCGCTTGACGTTTTCGGAAAGCCGTGATCTTCGTATGCCTGATTCGCAAACCGGCTGATTGCGTCCTGCGGTTTGGGATGCCTGTATTTCATCAAATAGTGATAAAAGGATTTCATGGGTTTCCCCTCCTGATGACTGTCTTTTGTTGTACTATTATACAATTCAAGTGTGAAATTACAACAAAAGAAGACTAGGAGAAGTCAAAATAATTCCGTTTCAAGATCCGTTCTGTCCCCATCAGCTCTTGATATGTGAGTGTTTCCGGTAATTTTTTTGCATCGACTAAAAAAAGCTGATTTTCGATTTCCGCTATGACCGCTTCCTCCTGATACGTCATGCCGCAGGAGGAGCAGGCGAATGCGGGTGTTTCTGTAATTTCTATGGCTCTCGTACCGTCAGGAAGCTCCCAGTACACAGCCGCCTGACAAGCTGACGCCCTCTGATTGCCGCACCACTCGCATGGCTTCACGGCGATTCACCTCCGACTTCCGATCCTGCTTTTTGCTCTTTCTTTTGCTGTGCAATAAATTTCTTTTCTTTTAATTCATCTCTCTTTTCCCTGCGGTCTTTCAGCGTTTCATGATCAGGGTTTGATGTAAACGTTTTCCTTCTGGCGATCCTCGATACATTTTCCGGTGTGAACGAAACCTCTTTGTCCGCGAAAATGGCGCTCAGTCCGACAGGCTCGCGTTTGGCCATTGTTCCCGGAAAAACAGATTCAAAATAGTCGTCAGCTTGATTCGGGATATAGTTTTCCGGCTCGGGATAAGATGTAATCACCCCTTCGAAGTTTCTGATCACAACTTTCTCCGGACTTTGGGAGAGCAAGTAGTTCGGCTGCAGGGCGATTTTACCGCCTCCGCCCGGGGCGTCGACGACAAAGGTCGGCACGGCAAAGCCTGTTGTGTGGCCTCTCAGTCCTTCAATGATTTCCAATCCTTTTGACACAGGCGCTCTGAAATGGCCGATTCCCTCTGACAAATCACATTGATAAATATAGTACGGACGCACGCGGATTTTCACTAAATCATGCATGAGTTTTTTCATAATCGGCACCGAATCGTTAATGCCTGCTAAAATAACAGCCTGGTTACCGACCGGAACACCTGCGTTAACGAGCTTTTCACACGCCGCAACCGATTCTTCCGTCAGTTCGATGCTCGTATTAAAATGAGTGTTCAGCCAGACCGGATGATATTTTTTCAAAATCTGACAAAGGTTATCCGTTATCCGCTGCGGAAATACGACGGGCGCTCTCGTTCCGATCCTAATAATTTCAAGGTGGGGAATGTCACGCAGGTTTTTCAAAATATATTCCAGAATCTGATCGTTGATTAAAAGCCCGTCTCCGCCGGAAATCAGGCAGTCACGGATTTCCGGCGTTTCCCGGATGTAAGCGATTGCCGCATCGAGCTGTTTTTTCGGCACCCCCATTCCGATCTGTCCGGAAAAACGCCTTCTGGTGCAGTATCGGCAATACATCGAGCATTGATTTGTCACCAGAAAAAGAACGCGGTCAGGATAGCGGTGCGTAAGACCGGGAACCGGTGAATCTTCATCTTCAAACAGCGGATCTTCAAGGTCATATTTCGTTTTGTGCATTTCTTCTGACAGCGGCACGGACTGCATGCGGATCGGACATCTCGGGTTATCGGGATCCATTAAAGAAGCATAATAAGGCGTAATGTTCAGGGGAATGGTTTTTACAGACATCCTGACGCCTTCTTCTTCCTCTTCGGTCAAATGAATGACTTTTTTCAGGTCATCGACGGTTCTTACAGTATGGGTGAGCTGCCACAGCCAATCATTCCACTTTTCTTCCGGCACATCTTTCCACAATTCAATCTCCTTCCAGTGACGCTTCGGCTGAAACCATTTGTTTGTCAAACGAATTCCTCCTTATGAATGGCCAAACGTAAAGTTTTGCACCATATATTCATATTTTCGAGCCCTTCTGAAATGCGGCAGTTGTTCACAAGCCTGCCTCTGTAGCCGTATCCCGCATGATACAAAACGGCGTTCATCCCGTAAGACGCTGCACGGGCCAAGGAAAAAAGATGAATGATTCCCCGGCCAGCGAGTTCCTGCTCCAACGCTTTAAACAAGTGTGCCGTTACGGAGTTCCCCCTGTAATCTGACAGAACCGCGCAATCGGTCATTTCTGCGTGCCCCAAAACCGGATTGATATCTGCGCTTGCCGCCCCAATGAGACGATCCTGATCGAATGCGGCATAATAGATGGTGTTTTCTTTCATTGTTTTTTTAATATAAAGGGGATTAAAAACAGGAGTCGGATAGGTAAGAAAAACATGTTTATATAAGTGCGTTAAACGGTCCGCATCATCTTCGTCCGCTTTTCTGAACATCAGCGTGCTTTCTGTCTGAGTCATTCCCCGCCGCGGTGTCTCATATAAACGGTCAACAGCCGAATCTTCTGATACATATGAATCTGACCGTCTCCGTTCCTCTGATAAATAGCGCACCATCACAACAGCCTTATGCCCGTTGTAATACCCGTCTATGGCACCCTCAATAATAAAAAGATGCTTGACAAATTCCGGCTCATCGCCGCGCTTGGCAAAGAAAATCACCTTTTGGGCTCCCTCTTCCTTTGCTTCTGCCAAAACGGCCGGTATAAGCGCCTCGGGCTGTCCGTCATAACGAATGACCCTGATCCGCTCGTTGAAACGGTCTGCATCAATCTCGGCCGCTCCGCTTTCAGCCCTCAGTTCCTTTATCAGCGCTGTCACCCCCATCTGCCACCCCGCACCATTCCATGATAAAAAGAGAAATGATTTTGACGGCATCGATTAACGCCCGGACTTCAATGTATTCATTCGCCTGATGCGCCGCCTTGACTTCTCCCGGACCGAAGACGATGACCGGCGTCTGTCCCGCGTGCTGCAAAAGCCCTCCGTCCGTTCCCCACGGGGACGCTTCACGAACCGGTTTTGCCCCTTTCATTTTCTCAAAAGAAGATTCCAGAGCGGAAATCAGCGGATGCTCATCCGGGAGATCATTCGGAAGCCACTGAGCCCCAAACCATTCTATTTCCGCGGGGTGGTGTTTAAACCATTCATCCCGGTACTCCAAATCTTTCAGCCAGCTTGCCAGCTCTTCTTTTACTGCTTCGGGCGTTTCATCCGGCGCTATTCCGCACCTGCCTTCTATCACCACACGGTCAGCTACCGATGATGGCCACGTTCCCCCTTGGACGGTGCCGATATTAATGGGAACCGGAATCGGAACGTCCCGATAAAGCGGGTCTTTGATACGGGCGTTACGGACGTGTTCAAGCTCTTTAAGGGCTGTGATGACATGCAGGCTTTTTTCAATGGCGCTCACCCCTTCATAGCGGGTGCCGCCGTGTGCGGACAATCCTCTTACCGTAATGCGGAACCACATGGACCCTTGCTGCTTAACAAACAGCTTTAAATTAGTCGGTTCGGGAATAAGCGCCCCGTCAGCCTTGTAGCCCTTCATAACAGCCGCCAGTGTTCCCGCGCCGCCGCACTCTTCATCTACGACACTTTGAAACAGAACATCTCCTTTTAACGTAATCCCGCAGGCTTCAAGCGCTTCTAACGCAAACAAGAGGGCTGTATTGCCGCCTTTCATATCCGTTGAACCGCGTCCGTAAACTTTGCCGTCCTTTTCAACAGCTGTAAACGGTTCATACGTCCATGCGGCGGGATTTCCTTCCGGGACAACATCAATATGTCCGTTCAGTATCAGTGATCTTCCGCCCCCGGCCCCTTTCTTTACGGCTGTGATATTCGGGCTTTCATGGAAGTCTTCGCGTTCCGATACAAAATAAGGATGCTCTTTCAATTGTTTGACACTCGGCTCCCAGACATCAATATCCATGTCAAACTGTCTCAGTTTTTCTAAAACGACTGCCTGTGCGTTAAATTCATGGCCGAACGTGCTTTTTTCCCCGATCAGCCGTTTCAGCAGGCTTACCGCTTTTGCTGTGTTTTCTTCCGCCCACTCAGTGACTTTCTTTTCTAATTGATCCATGGACAGACCCCCTTTTAAGAAAACATTCTCCCAATCTGATTTCGGCATCCGTTGTTTGAATGACATCGTCTATGGTCGTGCCATTCAGCAGTTCCTCAAGAACAAAAGCCCCATCATCTATGCTGATGACGGCTTTCTCTGTAATGATGAGATCTGCACAGCCTGCTGCTGTAAGCGGCAATGAACAGCTTTCGACCAGCTTCGGCCGGCCTTTCTGATCGGTGTGGCTCATGACGACAACCACTTTTTTCGCGCCTTGGGCAAGCTCCATCGCCCCGCCCATTCCGGGCACCTTTTTCCCCGGCACGAGCCAATTGGCGAGATCACCTGTCCTGCTGACTTGGAGCGCGCCTAAAATGGTAATATCTATCAGACCTTTTCTGATCATGGCAAAAGACAGAGCTGAATCAAAATAGGAAGCACCCTTAACTGTACTGACAGGAAATCCGGCCGCATTGCATAAAAGCTCATCCTCCTCTCCGCGCTCCGGACTACCGCCGATCCCGAGGACGCCGTTTTCCGCCTGCAGCATTACCTCCATGCCGGCCGGCAGAAAGTTCGGCACTAAAGAAGGAATGCCGATCCCCAGGTTGACAATCATACCTGAGGTAATTTCACTGGCGGCCCGCCTCGCGATACTCTCTCTTTCCGCTATTCCCAAGCCCATCTCCACTTCACTCCTTCACTTTGCACGACACCCTCCACGAAAACGCCCGGCGTTACAATATGCTCGCTGTCAAGTTCGCCGGCAGGCACAATCTCTGCCGCCTCAGCAAATGTTCTTTCGGCCGCAGCAGCCATCAGAGGGTTCATGTTGCGCGCCGTTTTGTCAAACGTCAGATTTCCGAATTCATCAGCAATATGTGCAGACACAAAAGCGAAATCAGCCGTCAGCGCTTTTTCAACTAAATAGGACTTTCCGTCAATCGTTACGGTTTCTTTGTTTTCACAAACGGTTGCGTTATCAATGCCGATATCAGTTAAAATACCGCCTAGCCCCGCTCCGCCTGCGCGAATCCGTTCAGCAAGCGTCCCTTGCGGCGAAAATTCCACCTCAAGCGCTCCGTCAGTCATTTGTCTGCCTGCGACAGGATTTGAGCCGATATGGGAAGCGATCAGCCTTTTTACCCGCTTATGAACGATAAGCGGGCCGATACCGATTTCCGGAAATCCGGCATCATTGCAGATGACGGTCAATTCTTTAACGCCGCTTTCCAAAATCGCTTCGATTAATGACGGAGGTGAACCCACTCCCCCAAAACCGCCGAACATGATGACAGATTCGTCCTTGACATCGGCAATTGCTTCATGAATATCGATTTTTTTATGAAAAATAGACATATCAGCTCAATCCTTCTTCATCATTTTTTCAGCTTCTTCTGCGGACTGGGAAAATAGATCTGACAGCTCATCCAGCTCCGCATATGAAATCGTGAACGGCGGGGCGATGATGACGGCGTCTCCTTCTCCGCTGTCAATACCGGGCTTTGCTGGGTAAATAAGCAGGCCCCGTTTTTTTGCCGCTTTAATGATTTTTTCGGTGAAGGCCTGTTTTTTCGAAAAAACGTCCTTCGTCGTTTTATCCTTAACGAATTCAACCCCGATCAGGAGGCCTTTACCGCGGACATCCCCGATCACCCCGCTGCGGTCTTTGATTTCTTCTAATTTCCGCTTCAGCATTACGCCTTTTTCCTCTGACTGCCGAAGCAGCTCGTGTTTCTTGACATAGCGAAGCACTTCAAGCGCCGCCCTTGCACAGTATGGGTTGGCACTGTACGTATGTCCGCTCATAATGACCCCGGAGCCCCGCTTGATCGTTTCAATGATGTCATCAGACGCAACAGCTGCCGCAATCGGAGCGTAACCGGCGCCCAATCCTTTTCCGAGCACCGCGATATCAGGGGCGATCCCCCAATGCTCAGAAGCAAGCATCCGTCCTGTTCTCCCGAGCCCCGTCATGACTTCATCCGCAATAAACAAAATACCGTGCCTGCGGCAGACAACCTCAAGCGCTTCATAATAACCTGTCGGCGGAGTGATGGCCGCCCCGGCTGCTCCGACAATCGGCTCTGCGACAAATCCCGCGATAAATGAGGAACCGATCCGCTGAACAGCCGTTTCCAGTTCAGCCGCCGCAGCTTTCACAAATTCCTCTCCCTGCAACTCTGAACGATACATATTAGGCGCTGAAACGGCCGGAAACCGTTCAAGCAGTTGGGTGAAGCGGTATCTCCGTTCATAGAACCCTGATAATGAAAGCGCCCCCAAAGTAATCCCGTGGTAACTTCCCCATCTTGATAG
Source organism: Bacillus sp. R45 (assembly GCF_021729365.1). Classification (NCBI taxonomy): domain Bacteria; kingdom Bacillati; phylum Bacillota; class Bacilli; order Caryophanales; family Bacillaceae; genus Bacillus; species Bacillus sp. R45. The sequence goes on from NZ_CP091421.1 coordinate 2,080,113, forward strand.
AAAGACGGATTTTTGGTATTGCCCTTTTTCCTGCCAATATTGAACGGCCATTTTCATCGCTGTTTCGACTGCCTCTGAGCCGCTGTTTACAAAAAATGACCAATTCAGTCCGCCCGGCAGATGATCGGCCAGAAATAAAGCCAGTTCTTCTGCCGGAGTACTGGTGAATTGCGAGCGATACACAAACGAAACGGAGTCAAGCTGCTCTTTTAAAGCTTGTATAATCTCCTCCGTGCCGTGGCCGATATTGCAAGTGACCGCCCCCGATGCTCCGTCCAGATACTTGTTCCCCTCCTGATCATACACATATGATCCCTTACCATGACTGACTGACGGATAATTTGCGTCAAGCTCCGGTTTGATTAAATAGCTCCCCATATCTTTCCACCTCGAAAACCCATTTGCTTCATTGTATGAACAGATGAATAACCGCATTCTTATCCTTCAGAAAGTTTTTTGAAGAAAATACCTTTCTGTAAAACAGGCTGCCGGAGATGTCCCGACAGCCTGAAGAGCGTTCTGGAAATTCTATTCCTATTGTTGATTTTTTCTTTCTTCGGTTCTGCTATTTATCTGCTCATCACATCATTTTTGATCTGAATCTGTATAAGCAGCAGGCGGAAAATTCCCGTCTTCTTTACTGTATGGGAATCAATATTTCACACAAATGATGATTCACCTTTTGTAAAGTATACCTTTCGATAATAGGCTGTTCTCTGATTGATAAATTATTTTTTCCGATCTCAGAAAAAACAGTGTTCCAAAATCCGCTGACTGCCTCTTTTGTATGATCAAGCAAGAAAACAGCGTACTTCCCTCCGGAAAATGTACCGATCCGGGCTGGTTCAGGCACATGGTCTTGATTGATAACAAGACAAACATCATAGCGGCATTTCTCTTTAGGAGTACGATTCGGATGATCTTGCGGAATTCCTAAAATGACAGAATGATCAAGCAGGCCATTCAATTGCGCCCAGTTTTTAAATGACTCCATCAGTTCTTTGTTTTGCTTTCCGCCATACTCACCGACGTTTCGGAAATAAGCAATTCTGGATTCGGGTAATTCTTCAATCGTTATGTTCACATTTTCTCCCCCTTCTCCAGAAAGGTAATATGTATTAAAATGTTTTTCAAGCTGATTTTTCAGCATGGAAATAACAAAAAGCCTGCAGAAAATGATGTTCTCTGCAGGCTGATTTTCATTATAGGATTTTTTCAGTCTAACAAATAAAAGCCGCACCGACGATGATTAATAAAATAAACAATACCACGATCAGCACAAAAGTGCTGGTTCCGCCTCCGCAGCCGCCGTGCCCGTAACCATAGCCAAAACTGCCGCAACCGTAGCCATATCCGTATCCGTACATACGCAAATCATCCTTTCTTCTTACGATATACGGTATTGTATGCGGGCCAACTCCCAATTGGTTTATGCGAATGCCCAACTATGTAAGAAAATAATGAAAAATTGTATGCACGCGCCGAAATCTTTTGAAGCCGAGTTTTTCATAAAAGCGGTTTACACCGTCCATCCCGGACGTCACAAGGTATACGGTTTCCATGCCGTTCAGCTTTGCCGCCGCCATCAGCTCATTCATCAATATCGATCCGTAGCCTTTTCGTTGGAATTGATCCAGAATTGCGACTTCTTCTATTTTTGCGGTTTTATCTGCTTTGTTGATGAAAAGCTCTCCGCAGCCGATCGGAATCGTTTGCGAGGCGTCGCTGTAGCACACGACAAGCATAACCGTTCCCTCCTTATACAAAGGATATTTCCGCTCAAGCTTTTGTTCGGCCGCCGCCTCGCCAATGTAAAGGGCATCATAGATGTTCATAATAGACGACCCATCGGCGAGGCTCTTTTCCGTCCCCCAAGCAGTGAGCGGGTGTCCGGCCTGCAGGTCCCCATTTTCCAGTTTCCTTGCAAAAAACAGCTCATCTTCCACTACGCAGCCCTGCTTTACCAGAGTTTGTTTCAGAAGAAGCGGAAATGCGTGCTCCGGAGACGCTTTCACATGAATATAATTGGCTTGAAGCATGCCCGGAACGGACGAAAGAAACGGCAGCAGTTTGTCTAACGGAAATGTACGGTGCAGCTGAACAAAGTTATGCGAAAAAATCTGCGGCAAAAAAGGGTCCGTATATACACTGAAATGCTCGAACCTCTGAATGCCGGAAGTAAGCTCTATATACTGCTTCTCGGTTTTATCAAATTGATCGGTCATAAAAGCTCTCCTTTTCCTTGCACATCCGACTGCATCTCTCAACCTTTTGTTATATTGAGATTTCTTATAATTTCATCGTACACCGGATAGAACGGCATTCCAATTGGTAATTGTTTAATTTGCTGAAAGGAAATGGGTATCGCCTTCTGATTCGCAAAAAAGCGTTTCGCTACGTCATGACTGATCGGATGGAGAACCCCTCTCAAATAAACATAAAATTTCCGTTCAATGCGAAACAGCATCCTCCCGGGCAAATGTTGAACACAGTCCGATGTCCACCGGCTGATCGGCGGACCGTCCGGAAGCGATTGTATTTCGGCCCGTTCTAAAGCCGGGATGCCATGCCGTTTAAATCGGTAAAAGCGAAATGCGCTATGATCAACCAGCCTTTTCTCCCCGTCTTCTATAAAATAAACATGAAACTGATCCCTGACGAGCTGAAAATTCGGAATACTTGCGGAGTCCTCTTCCTCATATTGAAATAAAAACGGATCCGGAATGACGACGGTCCGGCCTTCGTATAACGTATGCCAGCGCTCGTTTACAGGCTTCCTTTTATTTCGGTCAAGCTGATATACTTTCTGATCCGTCCCCTTTACAAAGGATCCGTCGATCAGGACAGACGGAAGCGATTGATACGTGTTCTGAAATGAGTGGGGTGTTTTATAGGTCGTATCCAACACTTCTTTTATCGGCAGAAATGATGTAAATGTGTTGAGCCTGCTCCAAAAAACAGAGTCTCCGTGATTCCAATGCATAACATCTTCGTCCCAAAAGCTGCCGAACTTCTCTTTCACACGCTCAAGCAATGATCTCCGGTGCATCACTGAACAGTGATCAACGAGAAAAGCGGCCTGATCAAGCACCTCTTCAGCAAAACGATAGAAGTGGAATTGTTCTGTTCCGCGCCCGTTTACATGTATCACCTTCTGGCTGGAATAGACGGCATCAAACTCGCTGCATTGATTAAGCGCTTCCGCCATGCGGCTGAGCCTATTCGGATGAAATACGGTGTCGTCTGTCAAATAAGTGATGTATTCGCCTTCGGCCCGTGAAAGCGCATCATTAATCAAAACGGCATACCGGGTCGACTTCAGCCGTTCGGCCGGATTGATAAAACTGTTGTCATAATATATGCGATGATCTTTTATATACGTACTGATGGCGGCCGAGGTTTCTTCATTTGAATGATCATCCATCACAAACAGCTCCCAATTGCTGTAGGTCTGATGCAAAACACTTTCAATCGCCTGTTTTACAAGATCCGGTTTGTTGTAACTCGTTAAGATAATTGAGACCTTCTTTTCCATCCCATCACCCCTTCTGTAAAACGTAAAAAACGGCTCCGAAAAAGACAGAGCCTGATATCGTTATTAAAAAGCCCCCCAGCTGACGATGCTTGAAATCGCGACGTTTGATCTCGTATTATTGAGCGGATTTTGAAAAACGGCCAAATCTGACAGCACTTCTTTGACAATTACGTTCTGCAGTGTGCTGCCGTTAATCAGATTGACGCGCGATACAGGAACCCCAAGCTCTTTTGCCATTACAAGCTGACGCCGCAAATCTGAATGATCTCCGGACGGCTGATGAGATAACAAAAGAAGAAGAAGCAGTACGAGCTGAAATTCCTCCTCAAAACCCCCGTGTTTTACAGTTTCTCCTGAATCCAAAATATTCCTCTCCTTCATTTTTTAATCTATACAACGTATGTCACACTCTTACAATCCGCATAGGCAAACAAAGCCTGATTCTAAAATTCAGCTGTTTGATTAATTGTTGAAAAAAATGCAAGCAAAACGGCATTCGACTTATACCAATCTTTTCAATCAGGAATATGAATAAACGTGAGGTTGAAATTGTAAAGGAGGTGTATGTCCGCATGAGCGAGGATCGTTTGGAGCTTAAAAAGAAATTATTAAAAACTCTTTTAGCCCCTGTATTTGACAACAGCGCTTTATCTGGCGGCACAGATGGAGGAGATAATGTGGAAAACAAAGTAAAAGATTTATTGGAATCGGCAATTGATGCAAAAGTGGATGAAGCAGCGGCGAAAGACAGTCTCAGCGCACAATCTGTATTGGGAAGCGGTATTTCATTAGCGGCGAGATGGATTTTTGCAAGAATTCAGCCCGGCACTGTCATCAGCATTGTGATGGATTCAGGAGACATGATCGGCCCGGTTCAATTTGTTGCCTTTGACGAAATTCACGGAATCGTTTTTGTTACGCAGGAAAATTCCGTTACACCGGCAGGCTCTGCTACAACATTGCTTGACGTCGACAAAGTTGAAAGTGTCACGTTCACTTCGTAACAGCATATGAACGTTTTATATATCCGTTCAGGATATAAAGGCATATACACGTATTTTGACCGCTGGATCGAGGAAGGCTTTTTACAGTCTTCCGTCCGCTTTTTTTCTGTTTCTGAGTTTGAGGAAGATACCATCCGCAGTATACGGGCATTCAAACCAGACATCAGTCTGATGATGACGGGAGACCGTATTCCGTCTGAATGGCTTCAATGGCTGAAGACAGAACAGATTCCCGTTTATCTATGGATGACGGAGGATCCTTTTTATTTCGATGTGAGTATGACAATCGCGCCGCTTGCGGATGCCGTTTTAACGATAGAACAAAACGCGCTTGATGCTTACCGGCAAATGGGCTTACAGCACGTATATTATGTCCCGATCCCCGTTAATCAGCGGCTTTTTAAAAAACAACCTGCTGAAGCCTCTCTTCACACAAATCTGCTTCTGATCGGATACCCGTATCCGAACCGCGTTGAACTGGTGAAAGCAGCGGCGAAGCTTCCGTATACGCTTCGTATTATCGGGAAGGGATGGCGCAGACATCTGCCTAAAAAAATCGCCAGACAGCAAAATGTGCTCGTAATGGATGAATGGATTGAACCCGAACTTGCCGCATTATATTACAACAGCGCAGAGGTGGTCTTAAACCCTCACCGTTCTTATCGGTTTGCGCTCAATCAGAACGGACGCGGCATCGAAAATACCAGTTTAAATACGAGAAGCTTAGACATTGCGGCTTGTCAGGCCTTTCAGCTGACAGACCTTTCTCCCGCGCCCCCGTTTTCAACATTTGTTTCTTACAGCGGGTTTGCGGATTTTGCGGATAAGATCCATTTTTATATGACAAACCCGGGTGAACGTAAACAAATCGCGGCGCTTAATTATCAAGAGACAGTACCGGCGTACACGTATGACCGGCTGCCGGCTGTGCTTACGGCTATCCGTTCCAAGACTTTCTCATGAAACGCTCTTCACATCAAAAAGCAGCTTGGATAAGCTGCTTTTTTCATGTTTATTTTCCGCTTCTGTCAGTCAGTTTTCTCGGGTCAACCTGTTTATTGACCTGCGGATGAAAGCCGATTTTATCAGCGATTCTTTCCCATGGCACCATTTTAAAATTTTGATTGGCCTTTTGGCCGTGATCTATATTCTCTCCGTCCTGTGCGACAAAAAGGCCGAACGGATACTCAGGCCCCAGCCCGAAACCCAGAACGTCAATTCCGTCTGTATCGCTTGTGCCGTCTGTTTCAGGCCCGTCTGTTATCTGAAAGTCCGCAACATATTTGTTCTGTCCCTGTCTTTCATAAATCGCGTAGCTGCTGTTACCCTGGCTTGAGGCAAGCAGATAACCTTTCCCGTCAGCAGCGTAGTAAATCGTCAGTCCTTCAATATCAGGGGTTAAATGCCTGCCATCGGCACGATCGATAACCGTTCCGTTACTGCCGCCGTCCGGCTCAGCGCTGAACTTCCAGATGGCCTCATCTTCTTCTGCGATATAAAGACTGCCGTATTCATCGTCTGCTGCCATCCCTTCTGTCTGAGAATTCATTTTAAACGCCCTTACCTTTTTGCCGGATATGTATCCATTTTTATCCGCATTTAATTCGTATTGTTCAAATTCGCCTTCTTTTCCTGTCACCATCGCGTAATATTTTCCTGTTTTTTGACTGTGGTACAAGCTGAAACCGTATACTTCATCAATTGCTGATGCAATCGGGCGGTTTGGATCCGTAATGCTTTGTAATGTGCCGTTTTTCCCGTCAATGGCGTAAATCTCAATGGTATTCTTTCCTTCAGACCGATTGGATGCCGCCGCAATATCGACTTTTTTTCCGTTCAACGGAAAATCATAACGGATATCAACATTGTTCAGCTTCCCGGTATGATAGGAATGAAGCATCTTTCCCTCTAGGCTGTACACGGCTAAGCCTGATTTTTTATTGGTTGTGATCAATTTGCTGTTCTGAGGATTCTTGAGGTCCAGCCAAATCGCAGGATCATCAGCTGCATCACCGGCTGTATCAACCGGCTCCGTTTCCGCCGCCGCATTCACGGTAAAATGATAAGGATCAGACAGCTTATGTTTGGCCTGAGAAGAAACCGCACCGCATGTGAGCATCAATCCGGCTGCCGCGGTTAACAAAAGTGTTTTTGAATGATTCATTTTCCATCCTCCTTTTATGAACGTGCACTTTAATTGTAAAATACATACAGGAAGTTCAGTGTTAAGTTTTTGTGAAGATTGTCCGAATGTGAGGATTTATGAAGAGAAAAAATTGACGTGAGCAAATATTTAAAATGAATATTTAGTACAATGTTTTATTTGTAATTTCTATTCTATTAATCGGGTAACGCGATATGAAAGCGCATCAGATTAATGTTTTTCTCTAATTTTTGATTTATTGGTTTCTTTCATTAACTCGCTGAAATTGTTCAACATATGATGCATGGTAGAGAAACGAGAGTTGGAGGATAAGCCATGCCTAAACAGCAAGCAGTAGAGCTACAACCGTTTTTTCACGATAAAACTGTTCTCGTCACAGGCGGAACAGGATCAATCGGAAGCCAAATAGTAAAACGCCTTTTGCTCTTAACCCCTAAAGAAGTCATTGTGTTCAGCAAAGATGACAGTAAACAATATGTGATGAAGCAAAAATACGCGGATGAACAAAGACTGTCGTTTGTGCTCGGCGATGTTCGTGACTACAGAAGAGTCAACCAAGTGATGAAAGGTGTTGATATTGTCTTTCACACAGCAGCGCTGAAGCAGGTTCCGACATGTGAGGATAATCCCTTTGAAGCCATTCAAACCAACCTTATCGGCGGACAAAATGTCGCAGAAGCCGCTTTGCTGCAAGAAGTGACGCATGTGATTAATATCAGTACTGATAAAGCCGTTTATTAAGATACTTACCACAAACAAATCAAAAAAAGAAGCTTACTCTGCACTCCTTTCCAAAGCAGCCTCCAATAAATGCTGAGCAAATTGTTTATAAAATTCATCTAAGTCATTACTCGCTTCATCCTGATCTATATAGCGGATACTGTAATTATCTTTATGGACAACCTTTATTGTTTTTTTCTTTAATTCCTCATAACGTTGGTAAGGTTCCAAAACTACACCCCCGCTTTCACAGGAGTATTATATGTATGTAATGGTTCGTCTCTTGACTGTTCTTTCTTTATCAAAGCCTCGCAAGCTTGTTCAAATGTATGATCCAGCGTTCAGTACCGATCTCTTCGCATATGAATATGGGAATGCTGGCTTTATTCAAGGTGCCCAGTAATTCAAAATGTGTTCTTGACATATGCCTTCTCTGCACCTGAGTCAACAATTGTCAAATAAATCCCGGGGCAGGAATAAGCCACCGCGAATGAAGAATGACGTGAGGTTTGAAGACATTATTTCGGTTCAATATGCCGTTTCAGTTTTGCAGCGGTATTTCTGAGAATTAAAGAATAGGTACTAAATCCTTTCAAACTTTGAGATATTTGTTTTTGGCGGTGAAGATTCATTGAATCTTTTATACCAAATACGAATTTTTTGTCCTTTGCTCAAGTCATCTTTATTGTTAAGTTGACTAAGTCCCAGTAAAACTATATCCGATCTATACTTTTTAATAATCTCTTTTTCACTAAGATTTTCATAGTCTTTAACATCAGCTTTTTCATTATGTATGAAAATTGCTTGATTCTCTCCTTTTAAAATGACATAGCCGACCATGGTTTGCTCAGCCTCCATAAAATGTTTGCTTTGGGTTTTGACACCCTAATGTTATACTTAACAAAATTAACAGCATTGTACATAATCTATACAAGTTCAAACCGCCCTTCTTGCATATTTGTAACAAGAGTAAAACACTGTTTTAGGAAATGACAGACTAAAATGACTCATTTTTAAGGATTTTAACAACTTCCCCGTAGTCTTATGGAACACGGCGAGGTCTTTACCATCATAGAACCGCACAATTGCATCATGAAATATTTAATTGGCTGATCAACCACAACACCTTCTTTAAGCGATCTAATGTGGAATATGTGTAAGGAGGCGGTTTATTTGAAAAACGATCAGAAAATAACACTTGACTCTTCTTTTGCGTTATCCACTCTTATTGTCTTACTTATTGCATTGTACCCGTCCTATTCTTCTTGGTTTGTCACAATATTCTTTTTAGGATTTGCACTAATATACACATTTGAAAAAAAGAGCAAATCTTCAAAACTAATTGCTATTATCTCTTATCCATTATTTATTGTTGCGTTTGTTTACAGCATAATAAACAGCATGTAATAATCCCCCGCCTAAGACAGGGTTATTTTTTATCACATTGCAGCAACTTTTGGGCCGCCTTTGTCTGTGATGATAAAGCTGTCACTCCCGATTTTTTCTTTTGATCCTTATCTTCATAAATCGTTACAAGGTGTTTTGTCATAAGAGCCGTCCCTGCCATCTTACATTCCTGCTTATCCTAAAAGTAAACAATTTTATATTCACCTAGAATGATCATTATTAGCTAATCCAGCTAATCCAGCTAAATCAGATGACCAGCCCCCTGTAGGCAAATTAAAAGCAAATCCTAATGTTTGAACGACAGCAGCAGTTGAGTATTTGTCAAAGTTGATCGTAGACGTTGCTTTCAGTATCATTCCAAGTCTGAGTTATCTCTTTTCGCCTTAACTCCTGCCCCAAAATCATAAAGCAAACCACTCCAGTAAAATTCCAACAATTTCAATCTTGCCAATGGTGTTTCTTAAACCTAATTCCCCCTCTGAGTGTTTTATGATATTACACTCCTGAAAATATTTGTTTTTGTTAAACCTACAGTTTTATTGAATCTTCTCCACGGCATAAAATGGGCATCCCCAATGAGACTTTCGGTTCTTTTTTAAGAAAATTGTGTCTCGTATAATAACAAAAGTATGTTTTTAAAATTCTTGTTCCTTCTTTTATAACTAAAATTTTTTAGGTAATATATTGATTTCATTACAAATATCCATTATATTTGTAAATATATTAAACTAATGGTTATTTAAGGATGATGAAGAAATGAAGAAAAAACTTATTTCATTTATCATGGTGTTCACGTTGGCTGTGCTGGCTATATCAGTTGTTTCTCCTGGCTATGCAAGTGCAGCAGAAAGTAAAAAAGCACCTGTAGTTCAAAATAGCGTACAGGCTCCTTTAGCTTCAAATTCTGAAGTACATACACAGGGCATTCCTTTCGCTAAACAAATATTAGTAAAAGCACTTAGGGTTGGTGGCCCCGCTTTAGGAAACCTTATTAAAAAGATCCCATATAAATGGGCACAAAAAGCTGGTGATGCTTGTTCTAAATGGGGACACAAAGCGGCGGACGTTATAGATGAACTTACAAATTTCGGAGAAACAGCTGTTACTGTGGCCTTAGTGAAAGCCGGAATTCCATTAGCTGATGCACAGTTAATTGCGAAGGTTGTTGTGTTCTTTTTGGTATAACTATACATTAAAAACAAGAGAGTGAGGCTTATAACCTTCACTCTTTTGTTTTAATTAGGTAAGGAGAGATCACCATGAATCTGCTTGTTATGACGTTATCAATTTATCTTTTATCTCTCATCGTCTTTTTTATTTTTATGTACAGAGGAGAAAAGAAAGAAGCTGCAGAAAAAAACACAAATGAAAAATTTTTATTATCTACAGTAATAGGAGCTTTGGTTTTATCACTCATTCCTACTGCAATCATAATGGTGATAATCTTATTTGCAACAGGATCAGCAAATGTGCTTGTAAAATTCTTTGAATTAGAAATAGAATTTAAACAGATTGTTATAACAAGTGTGTGTATGGTTGTTTATTCTTTTACTTTTGATAATATTTTTGTGGCTGTTGGAAGGCATCTCATTGGGGATAACTTCTTCAAGTTTATATTTGCCTCGTTGTTTAGGTTTTTATTTATTTATATAGTGGGTATCTTATGTTCCATTGGGAACAGCGACAATTTTAAATTATCATTAGGATTAACTTTATTTTTTCTTTTGTTAGAATGTATTTTCCCTAAAAAGTCTGACCGTGCCCAGAATTTAAAATCTTAAGAACGGGCATTTGGTGAGAACATTAATTCATATAAAAAAGGAATAATGTTCAAAAAGATAAAGCAGGCTTAATGTCTGCTTTATTTAATTAAAATCCCTCTTCATACAGTGCTTTCTCTAAGCAATTCGGCTCCTAAAGCTACACTGAACCTTCCAGCTTTATACTCGTTTACAACAATAAAGTAACAAGCAAGTTGAGAAATCTCGAATCTCGAATCTTGATATGCTCAATGGTACTGTTGTTTTTGCTTCCTGACTTTGAGACTGTAATGGGACGCTTTATGTCTAAAAAATCTGCCTATAATATCGTTTACTGTGTAGTCGATGTAATTTATATTAATTGGCATCTAATTGCTAATAACCCGCTCACTGAACGGAAAAGCATGCTTTTAGACATTAACCTTGACCATAACAATGTATTTGTTATTGAAGGTCTGCAGGGAAACGGATTAGCTTACTTTAATCTGCCAAAGAAAAGCATCTTGAAGGAATCGTATTAATAAAGCTAACTCCCCATCTGGGATTAATAAACATTCTTATAGCTGGCTGAAAGTGATTATAGATTTAAGACTACATGGTAAACTCCGCATACCTTCCTTTGAATCTTGGAGAGTATAATCTCTCCATTACATAACTCCTTAATGCTTAGCCCCTTTTAAAATAGACTGAAAATTCAGTACACAATACAATAAGTTATCCAAATCGTTTAGCTGTAATTCACCAAAATGCTCTTCATATTTTGTGACAGATTCATTCCAGTTTGAATAAACCTATTGACCTCCTGAAATTAAATGTTATTATTTACTTTAACTTACAAATAAAGGAGTGTTTAATTTGAAAAAGTTGTTTAGTTTTATTGTTTGCACCATGGTGGCCATTCTTTCTCTGAGCATTGCCACTGCCGCATCTGCTGAGACCGACAATTCTAGGTTTTCAACTAAGCTTACTAACTCTGTCGAAAGTGAATTTAAAGCTTTTGGTCTTAACCCTCCTAATTCAAATAGCGTTGTAAATCTTACGAAAAACAAATTGACATTCGCTGGACAAGCAACTGGCAATACGTTATATTCAAACAGTTATTTTCAAGGCAAATCTTCGATAAGCTATTCAATTACAAATAATATTGGAACTAAACTAACTGTGAAAGTTTGGAATGATTCCGACTGGATTTTTGCTACTGAAACACTAACTGTAAATGCTAACGGTACAGCTACAGGAACAATAAAAAATCTAGATGCCAATGCGCTTTACTATCTATCTTTCTCTGCTCCGAGCGACTTTTCTGGCTATGTTCAATAATACGTATATAGCAGCTCCATTCGTGGGGCTTTTTTGTATTCGTTAAAAACTATCGTACAGACAGAATTGGATTAATTGTAAGAAATTTGATATATTAGTAATACAATCGAATATCCAAGGCTGCTCCTACACAAAAAACAAGCCAGTGATAAAATCCTTCTTCTTATTATTTTTTATCTTAGTGTTAAATTTTTTCACAGGGGCTGATTTTATGTTTCTAATAAACAATTCTTTTGACTTTATGAGCAACGTAACAACACTAGTTGATTTTGTTGGCATTGTAGGTGCGGTAGGCTCTGCCTTGAGTATTTGAATAAAAACTATCTTTTATCTAGACTTGTCCAGCTCTCTCCAACATTTCAAAGAGATTGTGCCTGCCTCAATTAGTTTGGCATTGTAGTCTTCAACCTCTTTCTTTGTGCTGGCCAATTTATCAAAAGCTACTCGCCAACACCATTATGAATTTTGATAAAAGATTTAATCCTCAAGCCATCAAAACAAACATCTAAAATTAGTCTATTGCCTGAAGTGCCATCAATTTTGCTAAACGCAGCTTCTTTATTGTACCAGCATAAAGCACCTCTTCAATGGATTCATTGGTAAAGTACTCAGTTTCCTTGGTTGCTATATAGGTTTTCATTTCTTCCTCTTACTACGTTTAAAATCACGATTTCATCTTCGGTCCTAGTGATCTTAAGTCCTTTCTCTATATACACGCAGAGTGTATTTGAGTTCGCACAGTATTTAGTGAATTGTATTTGATATCAATAACTTCAATATTAATTGACTCTGTTCTTATAAATATATTTAATAGCCTATCAATTTCAACCCATTCACCTTGCAATATTCATCTTGGAATAGCGTTATTTTAATCATTGTCTAACCCTTCCTTTAATGAACTGCTTTCGTCTAACTTTCGGAAAACATATTAATCTGCTAACAAATAGCTCATCGACTTTATCATTGTATTCACCATATTCACCAGAGTCCCCTTCAACACCTACAGAACCTCGATTTGTCGTCCACAATATAATTCCCATTTCTCCATTCTCAAAGACCTTACTTGCTCCCCTTTTTGATAATCGAGTATATTTCAACCTCTTTCTTAAAATAATCACATTTTAAGTTAACTTTAAACGGCATTATGTTGAGAATTTCACCTTTAATTGGTAAGCTGACATCTAAGTCATACTTATACAAAGCAGGTGATATATTGAACAAAATAATCGGAATGACCGGATTAATTATCTCCTTACTTGTGCAAGGGTTTTCAGCAAGTGATTCATTGACTCATAAGATCGCCATGGCTTGTCTATTTTTGTTCTTATTGGTTTATAATTTTAACCATACTAAGGAGTTCTCTAAAAAGTCTCTGGCGATTATAGGCGCTTCCTTTATTGTGCTGATGCTTGGGATTTATCAATTGCTCTCTTTTACTGGTGATTACTTTGAAAGTCGCGGTTTAAATTTTGGAATTATCCTCTTACTTGAGATTGCTTTAGTTATTGGATTAGTGACTGCTGCGCTGAGTTTAATTAAGCATATTGCAGACCGCTTAAGGAAAACACCTGATGGTAAAGAGCGTTGACTCTTTGCCTTTTTTTAGCTAACCATTTCTTTTTATGCCGTCTTTCTTGTACAAAATCAAACGCAATATCGACTTTTGCCGGCTCTGTTCTGTCAATGATGAATTGATTTCAGAATGATTCTTAATTCCTCATCATTCATTGGACTCCGCCTTAATGGACTCTTCTTCATTTTTCACCAGAATTTTTTCAAAAGATCCAGTCGCATTTCTTTCTTTGATAAGAGCTCTACATTTCTAATAGCAAGATTGAATATTATTTGTTAATACACTCGGCCCCAACTTTTGCGTCTTAGAATTTGAAAGGCGTACTTGCACTTGAACATTTGTCATTTCAGCTGATATGGAATCAATCCATCCAGCCCAATTAGGACTCTCTCCCTCGGGAGTCGGATATAGTTTAAATCGCCAACTGATTTCCCCTGTTTTGGAGGCAAATCCTTCATAACCGTCGTAGCTTCCATAAGAAGATGGCTGAGGAAGGTGGACAGCAAGAATACTCATATTCGTTCTCGCAGCACTTGGCGGGTATAACTGCACTTTATAGATTAGTGCCGCACCCTTCGCATTTTTCAATTTTTGATTCACCGGTTCGAGTACTGCACTACAAGGCATTGGACTTGCTTTCATTTGAGTTGGAGAGACAATAACAGCAGCCAATAAAGGTATAACCAAAATAAATTCGTTTCATCTAAATTTCCTCACATTTTTTTGTTAATTTCCCTTACTCCCGCCTTGAATATTCATTACTTTTGAATGGTTAGCTTCATTAAAAAAAAGGTGAAAAAGGCAGTACTGAAGCTACTAGCGCTGCCGGTAAAGATGGAAAATCAGCATATGAATTAGCCGTTCAACAAGGCTTCTCCGGAACATTAGATGAGTGGCTTGCCTCACTGAAAGCAACAGGAAATTGATCATATCCCCTTCTCGAACGAGGGGGCTTCTATCGCATTCCACACCAAATTGAGAAATTAAGAAAAAACACTCTTCCTAATATATTACATTATGATAAAATATTACATAATCAGTCGAAATACTAGGAGGGTGATTTTTTTGGAGCAATTGATCTCTTCTTCAAAGGTTGGCTTAAAAATCAATAAATGGTACAAATACATAAGATTATTCAGTGTTGCAGATGCAGAAATTCTAAAGGGTGAAGTTGAACAAGAAATAGAGCATATGGAAGAAGATCAAGATTTATTGTTGTACTATTCGCTCATGTGTTTTCGACATCAATTAATGCTTGATTATCTTGAACCAAAAACCATGAATGAAGAACGACCTAAAATTTCAGACTTATCAGAAGAGATCGAAAGTAAACAAAGCGATCTAAAAGGAATTCTTGAATATTATTTTAACTTTTTTCATGGGATGTATGAATTTGAACAGTACGAATATCTTAAAGCAATAAGTTTTTACAACCGAGCTGAAAAGAAGATATCTATTGTCCCCGATGAAATAGAGCGAGCTGAATTTCACTACAAAGTTGCTGAAGTGTACTATCACATGAAGCAAACCCACATGTCTATGCATCATATTGTTCAAGCAATAGAAACCTACAAAGCACACGAGACATACTCAATAAGAGTAATCCAATGTTCATTCGTCATCGGTCTGAATTATTTAGACATGGAGTATCCAGAAAAAGCAATACCGCATTTCATGAATGCATTAAAACAAGCACAAGAAATTGATATGCCGCGGTTAATAGGTTCTTCTTTGTACAATCTCGGTTTATGCTCATTTACAACAGGACATATGGAGAAGGCATTGGAGTATTTTAAAGAAGGCGTCTCAATTTATCAAGGTAATTCTCTTCACAATTCTAGCCGACTGCTTGACATACTTCTAATGTTGGCAAAAACGCACTTTAAATTATTCAACACGGTCGATGGAAAACAGGTTTGTGAACAAGGTCTTATGCTTTCAAAGGAGTTGAACGATGACGTATTAGGAAAAATGTTTGATTTTCTTATGGGTTTATTCGTTGAGAATGACAAAGAACGACTTTTTAAAATCTTAGATTACTTAGAATCAAAAGCTATGCTTTCGGATGTGGAAGACCTAGCGACTGATGCAGCAATGTATTATAATGTAAATGAAGACCATAAAGTAGCTACAGCCTTTTATGAGAAAGTGCTTTATGCCCGAAAACAAATTCAGAGAGGGGATTGTCTTTATGAAATTTAAATTTGCATCGGCTTTTATCTTTTTAGTTATCTTACTTGGGCTTGTTGGACATTATCTTCTTGACGGCCACAAAGTTTTTAAAGAAGCCCGAAGAGGCCACACAGCCAGTATCCATATCGCGCTTGATCACCATAA
Organism: Bacillus sp. R45; assembly: GCF_021729365.1. Classification (NCBI taxonomy): domain Bacteria; kingdom Bacillati; phylum Bacillota; class Bacilli; order Caryophanales; family Bacillaceae; genus Bacillus; species Bacillus sp. R45. Next base: position 2,095,933 of record NZ_CP091421.1, read on the forward strand.
TGACTTCTCAGTGGAACGTAGAGGGCAAACCGCATAAATGTTTTGGCACTCCCGCATAGGGGGTGTTTTTTTATGATCTGTGTTCACCTGTAAAGCTCTATGCAATGCTGTCCTTCATAGTAAAACAGGTAAGCCTTATTCATAGCTGCAACCAAAAAAAGCACAAATAAATAGTATTGCTCCTCTAAACTTGTGTGGCAATCATACAAAAACACAAAAGGAACAGACCTAAACAGTAATGGAGAAGCACTTGTCACATCTGGATATTGACCGCTCATCAAAAACTGTCTGCTCCTAATCATTTACTTTGCAGATTTATTCTGCAAGTGTGTTTTTTTATATAAAAGATAAGGAGCGTTATATGAAAAAGTCTTATGTTTTATATGGGATTTCAGGAGTTCTAATTGGTGCAATAGTTATATTGTTGATCAATGCATTCTTTATAAATAAAGGTGAACACTCTGTAAGTACTTCTAAAATAAATCCAACCGAGGATAAAATCTTTTTTATCTATTCAAATCCACTCATCAAGAAAAGCGTACTCATATCCACATCACAAGGAGAAAAATTCAATAAACGATACTTTAAGGTACCGGATATACCATATATCCAGAAAAAAACCCCCTCTTCAGACGATATCGTCTTGTTAGCTGAACATGAACCATATTATTACACATTAAAAAACAACACTATTAAAGAACATAAATTATCCAATCCATTTGCTTTTTGGTATCAAGGAGAAGATATTTCTGTAAAAGCCTATAATGTCGACACCAATGGAAATGAACTGAAAGTAAATGATAAAAAGTTCAATAAAAAATATAGCCTGACTTTGCCTACCCTCGTAACCATGGGAGGAAGCGATAATAGGTATATTTACGTCATTCAAGGAATGTCTATGTACGTCATTGATAGAAACACAGAAGGGATTATTAAAACGATTGGATTAGCTTCCTATGGAGATGTATTTGATCACTCTGAAAAATATGTTGTAGCTAGCTCAGAACATGAACTAACTGTAATCGAAAAAGGATCATGGAAATCAAAATTCATAAAATATCCTGATGATCTCGAACAAGCGGACGCTGTGTATTACGACAAAAAAAGCGGTAAATTTTACGTTACATATATTAATAAATCCGTATACGCCTGCTTACTTGAGTACGGTAAAGATTTTTCTTTTGAAAAATTCGATTTAAAATTTCCGTATATGAATGCAAAGTTTAAAGATCAAAAACTTTATGTAATTTCACAAGAGGAAAACAAAAAAGGGATTGGTGGATATATGGGGATTTTTGATATCCGTACTAAAAAGAAACTTAATGAATTTGATTTGCCTGAAGAAGAAACAAAAGTGCAGGACTTTATGGTTTTAGATTAAACATAAAGAATAAGTTGCAAAGCAAAAGCCCCTTCCTGAATAAGGGGCTTTAATTTTAAATTAAATAGATGTTTTATACGCGTTAATGGCTTGATTTCTCAAAAGCATATTATCTTTCGTAACCATTCCAAGATTGTATGCTTGTTTGATGATATCTAACACTTGATTATCAGTTTCAGTTACAGCTCGTCCCCCAGTTATTCTGGACTTCCAGTAATCAAACTGGTGATTTAACTCTGAACTGCTTTTAAGGTTTTTATTATCAACTACTTTGCCATTCTCCAGCGCTTCTTTGAATTCATTAAAACCAATTGAACATTGCGTATTCGAACTAATTCCTGCACCTTCTGTCGCTAAACTGCAAAACGCTAAAAATTTCGGATCTTTCGTGATATTGTAAGAGTTATTTAGACCTTCCATAACATTCATCCTCTCTCGAATTTTACAACGTTGCTATAAATGATTTTCATGTTTTTCCCAAGACCTTCAACTTGAATCTCATTTGAAGGAAGTTCGTTCATTGGAATTTCAATGTATTTGTCCCATCCTATCACAACTTTGTTTTGTCCAAGTATAGGGTCATATTTGTATATGTTCGCTTCACCTTTGTATAACAAATTTCTCCCATCCTTTGCTTTAATGACGGTCGAATTTGTATAGCCCATAAAGCGAACTTTAATATGCAGCTTGTCACCTTTCAAAACATTTGTTGCATTTGGCTTGCTGCTTGTAACAGGCTCCCATACAAAGTCGTTTCCATCCGATGTGACGGAAAGAATCTGAAGACTGTAAAGCGGTGTTGCTTCAATTGCTTTTGCTTTCGATGTGCTAATGGAAAACATCGTTGTAACAGCAAGAAGTGTAATTGTTACTAAACTAAGTACTTTTTTCAATCCCTTAACCTCCTTGGTATTATTTCACATGTTATTTATCGGTAATTCCAGCCGATTATTTAACTCAAATTCAAAAAAGAACCTGATTCTAACATGGTTCTTTTCGCATAGGTAACTGAATGGGTTTTTAACGACATATAAATGATTCCTGTACATTAAGTATGCTCACTTAAGGGAATCTTGGAGTCTTGGAGTCTTGCTCACCCCCTATAGAAAGGGGGTGATGCTTATGTCAACATTTCAGGCATTAATGTGAATGCTTGCATTTGGGTCGTTTATAATCGCCCTGTTGACGTATATAAATAAAAAATAGACCTCCCTTGAGCCTGAAAACCTGAAGGGTTAGGTCTATCATGAATAACATAACATCTGAGCAAGCCCTTTGATGGGGTGCGACCAACACCATGCTCTTTTTATTTTATGCATTTCTTGTTAAAGAAATACACTATAACCAGTCTGTATTTTACAGATTGATTATAACAGATTAAATGAAACCATTGGAATGGTTTGCAAAACTTTTGTTTATTGGATAAAATCATTATTGTATTTGGAGCCGATAAGCATCTTTAATGTATCAATGCGCTTTATTACTTTCCAAATACTTCTCATGTTGTCTTTCTAAAACCTTAATATCCTTTTTAATGATCTCAACTTTATATTCTTCTTTAACTTCCTTAGATAAGTTATCGTTTAGATAGCGTCGTAATTCTTCTTCATTTTTTGTTTTATCCATACCAATTGATATGACTGGGTCTGTTTCTCCAATTCCAAGGCTAAATAAGCCAAATTCATCCCATGCACTTTCTAATACTTCCTCAGTGGATTTTTGATTTTTAAAAGAATGTGTAACTGCGCCATACATGAACACAGAAAAACAAACAATGATCAAGACCCCAATTAATTTCTTTTTCATTTTCTCCTCCTTTCATTTCAAGAATACCATAAAATACAATACATGGAAAAATAATTCCTCAGCCAACAGTATCCTAGTTCATTACGGGTTGGTTTTGAGAGGATAAATGCTAATCCGTATCTTAATAACGATCTAATTAGATTAGCTTAAGTTACCGTCTATCATCGTTTGTGAAAGTAACCTCCCACACATTCACCATAATTCTCGGGAATTTTATTTTAATACTTTAAGGAGTTTTACATATTCATCTTCACCAAGAAATAATACGGTTGTAAAGCCCTTCTTTTCATATAGATGTCTTGCGTTTAAGTTATCTGTATCTACACCGAGTGTTATTTCCTCAAATCCAAGTTGTTTAGCATAATCAATCAAATAATCAACAATAATACCGCCTATCCCGCAATTTCAATATCCTTCTTTAACAATCATACGAGATAGATAAATGCGTTTATCCGGAATGGTATAATCTGGGTCATTGTTTTGAAAAACTAACGATCCTTCTCCTATAAACTCGTCATTCACTGAGTAAATAAAAGTAATTCTGTTTCCGCTTACTAATTCGTCATAAAACACCTTAGCCATTTTCTTTTTCTTTTCCATGTCCCAAATATTATTACACTTATGGTATTCTTCGGGTTTTAATTTCTTTACTTGGTACGAATCCATAACCTCTCTCCCTTTTTATAATTAGTTTCTATCGAAAATAAAAAAGCTCTCTTTCTGAGAGCTTAACTTTGCAATACTTTTCCTAACAATAAAAGCTAATTGTCCTTACCAAAGAGCAATTTTGCAAAGTCATTGTCTAAAACCTCAATTTCCACATCACTGTCATTATTATCAGTTTCAATTGGTTCATCTACTAAACTTAGAATAAACTCTTCAAAAGAGTTGGCAATAAGGAAAAAGTCTTTATCGGGGTGACTTAATTCATGATCCCAAAACAATATCTTTTCATTATCGATATCCATGCATATTTCATTCCCACCTGCCGAGCTTGCTATAGGAATAATGTTCCTAGGAAAGCGATCAGAATAAGTATTGATTGCTTCTTGGAGACTGTTATGATCGTTAGCTAAACCATAGAAGCTCTCTATTAATTGTGTATCATCTTCCTGACCCATCCAAGGATCTTTCTCTATAGGTTTGTAGCAAACGTCATACTCAATCTCATCTGTTGTTTTTTTACTTTCTAAATAACAGCCTCCATATCCCTTCAAAAAATCCTTATAGTCGGAAGGCAATTGATTACCTATATTTCTTTCAATTTCTTTGAGCTGCTCGTTTGTATTAATGCTAGGATCTGTGCCAGCATTAATCGTAAACTCTTTCAACTTTTGTTTGATCTTAGTGAAGCTCATTTTAATACTCCTTCATATGCTATGGAAAAACAGATATAGACCTTCTTTTTAGTTTTAATCGTCCCAGTCCTCATCATCGATCCAGTCGTCTTTCGATTCTTCAAGCTCTTCTATTAAAAACTCTTGGAATGTCCTAGCAACTTGTTTACCATATCCCTCTTGGTTATCCCAAAGAATGACTGGGCATTCTCCATCTATCATCTTGTTAGTGTCAAGACAATAAGAAAATTCATCTACATATTCGATCACTACAAGACCATCGGAAAGGTTATAATATTTTTTATATTCATTGGTCTGCTCGACAACTTCAGCGCCGTGAGAGTCATATCCGAGAATCATTGTTCCGTATGCTCCCCCTGAACCATACTCAGTTAAAAACCATTTATAGCTGTCTGGAAGAGTTACATTGAGCTCCTCTTCTATTTCTCTAATCTGATCTTCAGTGACTCCCCCCGTGAGAATTGAATTTTCTTTATTTTCATCAAAGAAAGTTTTTATTTTCGAATAATCCATTAAACTTTCACCTCTTATTCTTGATTCTCAAATTGCTGAGCTCTCCATCTCCAATACCTTCTTCTGAAACTTTTATATTGTTTATCAAGCACAGGATCATTTCTAAAACTCTGTCCATTCCCTTTTAATTCATGCAAAACATCACTGTACTTATTATGCCAGCTTTCAGGTATCTCCAGCATAGTACCAGGCTCTTCTTGAATTAAGTGATGTAAATTTATTTGCGTGCCATCTTTAGCAAACGGAGCATTACCATTTTTCATCAGTTGAAGATTCGTAAAGCCTTTACGATTTTTTTGATTAAGGTCAATATCTTTCATTGTGTATACTCTAAGGCTTACATCTCTAGGCTCTCCTTTAACTTTTACCTTGCCGTCTATTTCATAGGCCTCATACTTCTCTTTATTTAACCAAGGGACATTTACTTTCTGACCAGTAAATGGCTTTCTGCTTTCATCCAATTTCTTTGCACTGGACAAAAGTCCATTTTTAAGGTTTTGGCTGTTAACCACATTGTATGGTACGTTATCAGCCAGAGCAAGATCATACTTAGTGTTATAAGGAAGCAAATCTGAAATCTTAATGTCCTTAATTTTCTGACCTGCCTGTCCTGCCTTGTTTATGACCTTCCCCGCCGCATCAGCTTTGTTAACGGCTCCTGCGCCTTTTGTTCCGACGACAGCCACAGCCACTGAACCGACCGCATATGTCACCCATCTTGATCTGGAGTAAGCATCCCCGTTCACCATATCTTTTTGATACGATTCCTCAATAGCTGTTGAAATGGCATTATACGTGTTAATTGGATGGGCAACTGCCCCTATGATACCTTCAACAACTTCATCAGGCTTACTGATCAGCTGCCATAAACCGGTTACCGTGTCTTTCCCGACACCATAAAGGCCGACGCCGGCTCCTTTTAAAATATCCCAAGTCACTTCTCCGGCTTCTTCCATCTGTTTTGCTTGTTCAAGCTGAATGACATATTGCTGTCGAGAAGGGTCAAAGTTCTCGTACCCGATCTTCCTCGCAATCTCCAAGTATTCATCCGGATCAGTTACTCCATCAGCGAGCTTTTTCTTCAGATCCTTGATTTCTCGCTCTTTCGCTTCTTCCTTCTTAAACGTTAAATATGTGTCTGAGTGTCTTGCAATCTCGCCTTTTTTCTTATGTATGTCACTTTCTCTGTACGCCTTGGCGTTATAGTGAAGTGGTGTTGCATTTTTCCCTTTACCTGTAGCATTTTGGAGCTGCTGAAAGTCAGCCTGAATGAAATGTTCATTTGCCTCGGTTTCTGCGTATTCTTTCGTTAGATCATGATCAAGCTTGCCGAGCTTATGTACAGTATCGTCCCGTTTTTTGTCTGCTGATTCCAGCTTTTGATCGACATCTTCTGTAGAGAAAACATCAAGATGAATGATATCGCTGATTTCATCAAGGATACCTTTCATTTCATTCTGCTGCTCCTGCATGATGGCTTGTGATTTATTCTTCGCATGAATCAGCTCATGTTCTAAAAATGACTCTTCCACAAACGAATCGGTCAATCCGGCATCAGCTACTTTTCCTGAAATACTGTTAAGATGAAAAGCAATCTTCATATCGATCAAATCAAGCCAGCTGTCTGTGACACTAGCGTGATCTTGAAAAAAAGCTTTAATGTTGTCAGCGCCTTTGCCTGAAAACTCACTGTCATCTAAGTCAGCCATTCCCTGATAGGCTTTCCTGAGATTGATAAATTGTTCTCTAACCTGATCATATTCTTTTGCCCGCTTTTCCGCTGCTGAAATGAACGAGGATGCTTCAAATACTTTCATTTACGTCTCCTTTCTGCTTCTTTCTGTCTAAATTTTACCATAGCTTTATTATTTGATTAACAGAAAAAGACAGTCCGTTCCGACTGTCATACACAGTTTTATCTCGTCCTGTAATAATTTTCAGCTGTATAGTATTTCCAGTCCCAAAAAGCATCCCCGTTCGACATAATATATCGGTCTAAAAATATTTCAAAGTTTAAATTTAATGGATTATATTCTGAACCACTTTCAAATATAAATAGATAATTAGGATCACCTTGATTCACTCTATCCTTGTCGATCATTAAATGACATTCTTCCAACAGGTAGCCAACAGGTATTCCATTGATACCTTCAAACAAAAGCTCGTATTTTAGTTCTTCTTCTATTTCTTCAAGGCTAAATAGATGAAGACCTCCTCCAATATTCTCGCCCTCTGAAAGAATTTCGAAAATTTTCGCACCATTATGCTGAGAAATAAACTTCAGGTAATCATCAGGAAGAGTGAATTTATGATTCGACTGAAAGTTTTGGATTTCACTAAGAGACGCTTTGTTTGGAGAAAAAGTCACAAGGCTCTCTACAATATATCCCTCAGAACAAAACAATTTAATAGCCCCTTTTTCATCTAAAAGACTTTTCAAACCATTGATAGTCTTATGGACAAAGTTAGTCAATAAAAACACCCCCATACTCCTCAGAATAATTACTGAGGATACGAATTTGTTAATCAGTAACAATTTTATTCATAATTGAAGCAGCACTTGTGGTGAACAAAATGTAAGTGTTATTTGCTGTTTTAATTACTATCCTATCCGTAGAGCCAGTTTGAAGTCCTCTGAGGCTTCTTTTTTATTTGGTACATTCAATCTAAACAAAAAACCACAGAGCGTGTGAGGGACTCTGTGGCCTATAGTGGCTGATTAAACCCCTATGATACATCAATTAGGATTTTATCAAAACTTTTCTTTTAAAGATAACATCATCTCTGTCTCAAATAATGCCTGCAGCAGCTCATCTATATTAATTTCTTTCTGCTTGTAATTATTCTTTTCATAAGTACGAATAATTTCTTCATATTCTGATCGATTATCTCCTTTAATGGAGCTAATTCCAAGCTCTTCACCGTATCGGTTAATGAATAGTTGTTTATTCATTTCTTTCGCTTTATCATTTTCATAATTACAAAATGCACCTGACAACTGGACGAGAAAAGTTTCATCTTCAGAATTTAGGTTATTCTCGTATTCAATGTCAGACAGAATATTGTACGAATACTTCTGTTTTTACAGTAAATACAATAAAGAGGAGGTGCTGTTTTTTTGGAGTTAAAAAACATCGTTCATTCTTACAACATTACAAATATTTTGGGTTATCTCAGACGCTCTCGTCAGGATATGGAGCGGGAAAAAAGAACAGGCGAAGATACGCTAACAGAACAAAATGAACTCATGAATAAAATACTGAAGTCGATTGAAATCCCCTATGAATTAAAAATGGAAATCGGATCTGGAGAAAGCATTGAGGGTCGCCCTGTTTTTAAAGAATGTCTTAAAGACCTCGAGGAAGGCAAGTACCAGGCAATTGCTGTTAAAGAAATAACAAGACTCAGCCGCGGGAGCTACAGTGATGCGGGACAAATTGTTAACCTTCTTCAAAGTAAGCGATTGATTATCATTACACCATATAAAGTTTATGACCCTCGAAATCCTGCAGACATGCGTCAGATTCGTTTTGAATTGTTTATGGCCAGAGAAGAATTTGAAATGACCAGAGAGCGTATGACAGGCGCTAAATACACATATGCGGCACAAGGGAAATGGATTTCAGGACTAGCGCCTTATGGATACCGGTTAAACAAAAAAACATCCAAACTAGTCCCAGTCGAAGAAAAAGCAAAAGTCGTTCAATTCATCTTTAACATCTTTTTAAATGGGTTGAATGGAAAAGAAGTTAGTTATACAGCGATTGCTTCTCACTTAACAAAATTACAAATACCGACTCCATCAGGAAAAAAGCGCTGGAATCAATACACAATTAAAGCAATTCTGCAAAACGAAGCGTATATCGGAACTGTTAAATATAAGGTTAGGGAAAAAACAAAAGACGGTAAACGAACAATTAGACCTGAAAAGGAACAAATTATAGTATCGGATGCACACGTCCCTATAATAGATCAAGAACAATTTCAACAATCACAAGAGAAAATTGCAAACAAAGTTCCCCTGCTGCCTAATAAAAACGCATTGGAATTAAGTGAATTGGCAGGCGTATGCACTTGTTCTAAGTGCGGTGAACCATTATCTAAATACGAAACTAGGCGAACGCGAGAAAACAAAAACGGCACGGAAAGTGTGTATCACGTTAAATCACTCACTTGCAAAAAGAATAAATGCACTTATGTGAGATATAACGATGTTGAAAATGCCATTCTGGATTACCTCTCTTCTTTAAGCAACTTAGATAATAAGACTTTAACAAAACATATCATTTATATGATTTCTAAATACGAAGACGTAAATAGTAATGTGAAAACAAAGAAGCAAATGTCTGAACATCTTTCACAAAAAGAACAAGAGTTAAAAAACAAAGAGAATTTTATCTTCGAGAAATATGAAAGCGGCATTTACACTGATGAACTTTTTTTGAAAAGAAAAGCTGTTTTAGATGAAGAATTTAAAGAACTCCAGATTGCCAAGCATGAACTCAATGGAACTCAAGAAGCGCAATCAGAAATAGACAGTAATACAGTCAGAAACAACATAAATAAGATAATTGATCAATATCACATTGAAACAAGCACAGAAAAAAAGAACTCGCTATTAAGAATGGTCTTCAAAGAAGTTATCGTTACGATGACACAAAAAAGAAAAGGGCCAATTCCGGCTCAGTTTGAAATCACCCCTATCCTGAGGTTTAATTTTTCGCTTTCGATCTCACCGCCACTGATAGTTCCTCAAAATGCAGTAAATGTCTTAAAAAACCGATAAAGCCGTTTCCCCGGTAAACACAATGGGAGCTACGAAGCTGTTGTCCGAGAAGCTGTTTCATCAGGCGAATCATCATGTTCAAAACCGCGGTACGGTGTTTTGTTCGGTCCGCTTCGGCAATGTGCTCGGTTCACGCGGTTCCGTTATTCCTATTTTATTTGAGCAGTTGATGGCAGGCGGTCCGCTCACCATTACGGATAAAAACATGACGAGGTTTTTTATGTCGATCGATGACGCCGCAACGCTCACCCTGCAATCTGCGGCGATTACAAAGGGCGGAGAAACGTTTATTTTTAAAATGGAGTCCCTGAGGCTTGAAGAACTGCTTCACGGGTTTGAAGAATATGCGTTCCGGCACGGACTGCCGCAGCCAGCCGCTGTTGAAGTGGGAAAACGCCCCGGTGAGAAGCTTCATGAAGAACTGACCTCTCCTCATGAGACGGAATCTTTATATGAATGGGGCAATCTTTACGCGATATTGCCGGATCCCGCCAAACATCCGGAATTTCGGAAGGTCAATCTCCCCAGATATCAATCGGATCAGGCGCCGCTCATCACAAAAGAAACAATCGTAAAGATTATTGAACGATTACATGAAGAAAAAAAAACATAGAAAAAAGGCCTGTCTGATAGGCAGGCCTCATTGCTGAGCTCTATTTTTCAAATAAATGCAGGCAGGCTTCATAGCCCTCTTCCTTCAGCTTGTCTTTCGGAATAAACCGGAGTGCCGCAGAGTTAATGCAATAACGGAGACCGCTTGGCCCCGGGCCGTCATTAAATACGTGGCCTAAGTGGGAGTCCGCTGTTTTGCTTCTCACTTCCGTCCGGATCATCCCGTGGCTTGTGTCCAGTTTTTCGTCAACCTCTTCTTCCTCAATCGGTTTTGTAAAACTGGGCCAGCCGCAATGAGAATCGAATTTATCCAGAGATGTAAACAAGGGCTTTCCTGATACGATATCAACATACAGCCCCTCTTCTTTGTGATCCCAGAATTCATTTTGAAACGGCGGCTCCGTTCCGTTATTTTGCGTGACTTCATATTGCATGCGGTTTAATGATTTGATTTTTTCTTCTTTATTAAAAGCCATCTTATCTGTCCCTCCAATGCTCATCCAGAAAGCCTTGACGTCCGGAACCTATACGGTAGCGCCCGTAGTGATCAGGATTTTTCTTATAAAAGTGCTGATGATAGCCTTCCGCTTCATAAAAAGGCTCAGCCTTTAAAATGTCTGTGACGATCGGCTTTTTAAATATGCCGCTTTCTTCAAGCTGTTTTTTTGAGGCTTCAGCGATTTGTTTTTGTTCATCATTATGGTAATATATCGCCGCCCGATATGAACTTCCGCGGTCTGCAAACTGGCCGCCTGCATCAGTCGGGTCGATCTGCTGCCAAAACAGCTCGACAAGCTTTTCATACGGATAAATGTCAGGTTGAAATGTGATTTGAACGGCTTCTCTGTGTCCGGTCGTTTCACTGCACACTTCTTCGTAAGTCGGATTCTCAGTATGACCTCCTGTATAGCCGGACACCACCTTTTCAATCCCGGGCTGTTCGTCAAACGGCTTCACCATGCACCAAAAACAGCCGCCTGCAAATGTGGCGATTTCTTTTTTTTCTGACATACGGGTGCCCTCCTTTGTTCATACGTGGTATTATTATATTATAGCATGTATAAACAGAATAAAAATAATTCTGCTTTCAGGGGAAGCTGAACGATGCCACGCTGACTACATATTGGAGGTTCATGATTTGAAAGTAAGGACACAAATGATGTATGATATGGAAGCTTTGCTTCGAAAAGTGTTTAAACAAATCAGAAATGAAGTTAATGAAATTCTAGATAAAGAGCTGTCCAGGAACGAATTCACCATTTTGCGGATTCTCAGTGAACAAGGGCCTAAAAAAGTAACGGAATTTGCCCCCATTCTTGAGGTCTCCGCAAGCCACATTACCGCAGTGACCGATGCTTTAGTAGAAAAGGAATGGATCACCCGCATCCGTTCTAAAGAGGACAGGCGAATTATCAGAATCCATATTACGGAAGCCGGGGAGAAAATTGTCGATCATTTCAACCAGAAAAAAACAGAATACTTTTTTAAACGGTTTGACTGCTACTCTGATGAAGAGCTTGCAACGTTAATCAAACTGTTCAGCAAGCTAGACAAAAAACGCTGACACGAAAAAACACAAATCCCTGAAAGGATCTGTGTTTTTTTTATGAAAACTTATTGTTTCGGATGATAATAGGAAAATTCAATTTCATCCGTGTCGAGATTGATTTTATCCGCTTTTACATACATGCCGTTGTCTAAAGGCATTTCTGACAGACGGATCTCGATGCTTTTATCCCCGGAATGAACGTGCACAAATGACGGGAGTTCATAAAAGCTGTCCATATAATTCAGCACAAAGCTGATCGGCAGGCTTAATTCACCTAATGAAAACTTCGTCACTTTCAAAACCACATCTCCGTTCTCCTGTACGGACGGTTCAAATGTGACGACCGCGTTAATGGAGGTTGAGAATGCTTTGATTTTACCTGCCACGTGCACATCGTTATTGATGTCCACTTTGTAGTCAAGCTGATTCGATGCCTTCTCTTTTAAGTACGAATTCACAAACCTGGCAAGTGATTCTTTGGAGCTTGTGATATGAAAGCCGTACTCACTTTTTGTCTGATCTTGTATTTTCGCCTGTTCTCCCGGCATAACCAATAATGTCACAATTACCGCGGCGGCAATCACATTGAGTGCGAGAAGAACAAAAAACAGCGATTTCCATTTTTTCATCATTTCACCCTATTCTGCTGGTAACCCTTGTTTTTCTATGATGCCGTATAATCGGTCGGCGATGAGTGCATACCCTTTTGCGTTCGGATGAAAATCATCATCCTTTGAAATCCGTCTGCTGCCGCTTTTTTGACTGAACAAGTCTTCAACATTCACCGCAGCGGCGTGAGGATCTTTTTCCAGCTCTTTTGCGGCGATCTTGTTCCAATCCGTCACAACCCCATTAATTTCTTTTAATTCAGGCAGCGTAAACGTGAATGGATTATACATGCTGACATACACCAGCTCTGCGTTTTCATTATATTTGCGGATTTTTGAAATGATCGTCTTGAACCGTTTTTCAAAAGGTTTCTCTTCCTTTTGGAACGGCTGAACCGTCAGCTGCATCATATTCTGGCGGAGCACCTTCATTAAGTCATTGCCGCCGATGGTAAAAAAGATATAGTCGGCGCTCCTTAATGATTTCTGCACTTTTTTATTATCAAGCTTTTTCAGCAGGTCTGACGTTTTGTCGCCCTGCACCGCATAATTTTTAATATCTACCGTTTTCACATGTCCCTTTTTCTTAAGAGACTCCGCTGTCTTGCCGACGTATCCTGAACCGTCAGGATCTCCTACTCCTTCAGTCAATGAATCACCGACCGCAGCTATGACAATATGATCTTTCGTTTTCGGTTCTTCAGCGTCAGAACCGGTGCGCTGGACAGAACAAGCTGATAAAAGCAAAGCCAGTCCGGCGATCAATGAGAACATTCGCAGCTTCAATCTGGTTGCTCCTTCCCCGTCTACTAGTGGAAAGTGTAACATGTTTTTTCAGTTTTGAAAATGTCTAATCTGCCAGTTTACTTGAGCTCCTCAGCCGCTTTGACATCTGACAGGATATCATCATACGGAACCTTCTGCACGCCGTCATAATCTTTAAGCACCTTGCCGTCAGGTCCGACTAAATAAAAAGAAGTTTGATGTATGACCTGGTCCTCTCCCTCCGGCTTTTTGACGATTGCTTTAAAGCTGTTCATCGCAAAATCTTCAATGTCCTTTTGGCTGTAACCGGTCAGAAAATCCCAGTTGCTAAGCGAAAGCGGATATTTGGAAGCAAAGGCTTTCAGCTGTTTCGGCGTATCATTTTCAGGATCTACACTGAATGACACAATCCGCACGTCCAGGTTCTCAGCCTTCAGTTTTTTTTGCAGTTCGGTCATGTGGGCCGTCATCGGCGGACAGACTGTATTACAGTTTGTAAACATAAAATCGGCAATCCAGACATGCCCCTTCAGGCTTTTCAGTGACACTGTTTTCCCGTCTTGATTCTGATATGAAAACGGCTCAATCTGATAGTTCAGCGGGTCTTTTATCGTTTTCCCCCCGCAGGCGCACAAGAGCAGCAAACAAAAGACGGCAGCGAAGCTTTTCATTTTTTTCATTTCCATTCCCCCCATAGATAAAACGCTTACAGCGTTCATCATAAAAAAATTCCCGCACCCTCCCTTATCAAAAGGAAGGCGCTAAGGAATGTGCACCGTTATGCGTTATGTTTTAAAATCTCTTGGCTGAAAACGGCCTCATAATCTTTCCACTTCATACGGCGCTTGACATATTGTCGGAATGAATACACTGTTCCCACACTTTGTGAAGCAAAAACTTCTCTCAAATAAAGCTCAAGGTGCTGATGAATTTGAAAAAAATATTGTTCACCTTCCGTGACAACCGGTATTTCTGTCACTTTTACCTGAATCCCGTCCTGTCGTTTGAACTCTAGGCTTTTGAGTAACAAGATATCAATCCTTCTTTTTCGATTGTTTTCTTTTTATTATATACAATCTGAGAAAGCGTGTCTGTCATTTTGCGCGGCCGTTCTAAAAAAAGTCAGATTAACAGGTGGAACAGATCCTGATCTTTATTCACCTCTACGTAATGAAATCCTTTTTGATTCATCCGGGCAATGAGCGCGCCGTAATCTTCCCGATGCTTAAGCTCAATGCCGACCAATGCGGGGCCGCTGCTTTTGTTATTTTTTTTCGTGTATTCAAACCGGGTGATGTCATCATCAGGACCGAGCACCTCATCAAGGTATTCGCGAAGCGCTCCCGCCCTTTGCGGGAAATTAACGATAAAATAATGCTGCAGCCCCTCGTAAATCATGGAGCGCTCCTTCATCTCCTGCATTCTGCCGATGTCATTATTCCCTCCGCTGACCATGCAGATGACGTTTTTCCCTTTAATCTCTTCTTTGTACAGATCAAGTGCTGACACGGACAATGCACCCGCCGGTTCAGCCACGATGGCGCATTGATTATATAATTCAAGAATCGTGCTGCACACTTTTCCTTCCGGGACAAGCAAAACGTCATCGACGACGGTTTTGAGCGTTTGAAAGGTTTCAGCGCCGATTTTTTTTACGGCCGCCCCATCGACAAATTTATCAATTTTCTCAAGTTCAACCACTTGTCCGGCTTTTTTCGATTCAAAATAGGAGGCTGCGCCCTTCGGCTCTACCGCTATGATTTTTGTATCTGGCGAGATGTTTTTCATGTACGTGCCGAGCCCGGACAGGAGTCCTCCTCCCCCTACGCTTGCAAAAAGAAAATGCGGTTCGACGTCAATGTCATTTAAAATTTCGATGGCAGCCGTTCCCTGTCCGGCCATGACATCGGGATCGTCAAACGGATGAATAAACGTGCGGTTTTCTTTTTCACAGCATTCCGCAGAACTCTTATACGCATCATCGAAAGTGTCACCCGTCAATATGATTTCAACAAATTCTTTTCCGAACAGTTCCACTTGGGATACTTTCTGTCTCGGTGTGGTTGACGGCATAAAAATCTTGCCGTGAATGCCGAGGTGTTTGCATGAAAACGCAACCCCCTGCGCATGGTTTCCCGCACTTGCGCATACAATTCCGTTTTCAGTCTGCTCTTTTGAGAGCTGCCTCATTTTATTATAAGCCCCTCTGAGCTTAAATGATCTGACCACCTGCAGGTCTTCTCTTTTCAAATAGATATTGCAGCCATACCTCTCAGAAAGTCTGTCATTCCTCTGCAAAGGCGTATGTATCACAACGTCCTTTACGTTTTGGTGCGCTTTTAAAATGTCTTTTACCTGGATGAGAGAGTCTTCTTTAAGCAACGGTTTCATTTACAGAGTCCTTTCTTATTTAAATCCCTATTTAATATGCCATTATAACATGAATATTCAAACAATAAGATAATTATTTTAATTTTGTAAATAAAAATAAATGAACCGATACAAGAGAAAAAGATATTTTCGATCGCATAAACGTGTTATACTTAAACCAATTAGAACCAAAAGGAGCCAATTTATGAGTGTAATTGAACAAACTGATCCTTTTTATCAGCTAGCCGGCGAACATCACACCTTTTCAGAAGCGAAACGATTGGCCTCGCAATTTGCCTTATCTGATTTGCCGGTCTTCATAACGGGTGAAGTCGGAACCGGAAAAAAACAAATGGCCAGAGCGATCCATCATAAATCCCGCAGAAACAGCGAACTATTTATTACCGTTCACTGCAGTCAAAGCGAAGAGCGGCTCGAATATGAACTGTTCGGCGCTGAAGGCGCATTAAACAGGGCCCGCCGCGGAACATTATTCTTATATGAAATCGGAGACATGCCGCTCTCGGTACAGGCCCGCCTTCTTTCCGAGCTGGACGCCGGGCTTTCCGCCCGCATCATTGCAAGCAGCACGGCGAATCTTGGCGATACCGGCGCGGAAAACACGTTCAGCATAGATTTATTTTACAGGCTTCACGTGTTATGCCTTCCGCTCCCTGCTTTATCTGAACGAAAAAGCGATATACCGCTTCTTCTGCAGCATATGCTGACAGCCTCGGGGCAGCATGTTCATATCGATCCGTCCGTTTATCCGCTGTTTGAGCGGCACACCTTTAACGGCAACATCAGAGAACTTGAAAATGCGGCGCACTATATGGCCGCGGCAGCATCCGGCAGCACGATTTATCCCGAGCATGTCCCGCCGTATATCAAAAACAGCCAGAAAGCGAAAACCGCTAAGAAAAAAGAAAAACGGCTGACATTGATGGAGAAAGAAGAGTTTTTGTTTATTTTGGAAGCAATTAAAGACTTAAATACAAAAGGCGAACCCGCCAGCAGACGGAGCATATCCGAATTAAGCGAAAACAGCACAATGACATTAACGCCCCAGCAAGTCAGAAACAGGCTTGATTACTTAGAAAAGATGAACTATGTGACAAAAGGCCGGGGACGCGCAGGAACAAAAATCACATTAGAAGGGTTGACCTTTTTGCAGTCACTGCAAAAACAAATCCTTTAAAAAGGAGGACATTTGATTGTTCACAATAAAAGAAGAAATCGCAAATGCCGTCACACACGGAATCGGTGTATTGCTGTCGATTCCGGCGCTTATTTTTCTCATTATCTTTGCGGTGAAATACGGCTCGCCGACAGACATCGTCAGCTTTTCAATATTCGGCGCTTCAATGCTCCTGCTGTATCTCAGCTCGACTCTTTTGCACAGCATCCAGCATAAAAAAACGAAAGACATTCTTGAAATTGTGGATCATTCCGCGATATACGTATTAATAGCCGGAACATATACGCCATTTTTATTAGGACCCCTTAAAGGGGCGCTCGGTCTGACCCTTTTAATTATTGTTTGGTCGCTTGCCATCGGAGGCATCGTGTTTAAAATCTTTTTCGTGAAGCGGTTTATCATTTTTTCAACGCTTGTCTATTTAATGATGGGCTGGCTGATCATCATCGCCATTAAACCGCTGTACGCTTCGCTGTCAGGTCCCGGTTTCGGCCTTCTTCTTTTCGGCGGCTTATTGTATTCCGCCGGCACAATATTTTATATTTGGAGAAAAGTTCCGTATCATCACGCCATTTGGCACAGTTTTGTTTTAGGCGGCAGCGCCTCGATGTTTTTCTGTATTTTGTTTTATTGCGTCAAAGTTCCCTTTATCTGAAATAAAAAAGCACAGCCTCTCGTATAGAGACTGTGCTTTTTTTATGCACGGAGCCGTTTCTGACCGGCCGGATAATAAGCGGGCTTTATATGTAATTCAATATCAGCCGGTTTCAGCCGTTTCAATAACCTGCCCCGCAGCAGCCGGTCTGTTCCCGAAGTGCTGACGGGCACAATCGGGAGATCGAAACGAAGGGCCAGTTCCTCCGGATTGATTTTGCCGTCTTCGGACAGAATCAGACTTTGCCCTTTTTGCAGCCGGACTTCCGCCTCCTGAAGCACTGCATCCCGGCTGTCTCCGCCACAAATGACACCCATCAGACGCAGCCAATTTCCGAGAAACGGCATCCGGAAAGCTTTCTCGCCAGCGATAAAACCAGCCGGCTCTTCAAGATGTCCCGCAAGCAGCAGAAGATCAGCCGGGCGCAATCTGGGATGCACATACAATACGGGGCCGTCCGGTATCGGCTGATCATGATGAATGCCGATTGCCGATCCCGACACGTCAATGCAGCCTCTCATAAAGGCTTTCGGCCGCTCATACACCAGCCTCATCTGTTTTTGAAAAGAGAGCCGCGGGTCAAGCTCTTTTTGATTGATATATTCCTGAATATTTTTCATGAACATAAATACAACGTACATCACAAGGCAGCCGTAACGAACCAATTCTTGTCCCCCTGCTTAATTCTTTTTCTCGTATACAAGGTACTCATAATCGTAAGGGTTTTTTTCATCTTTTACTCCCTGTTTGCGGGAGGTCAATTCCCATTCAGCTTCATTAAATTCCGGAAAAAAACGGTCTCCTTCAAAGACATGGTGAATTTTTGTCATGTAAAGTCTGTCCGCATAGGGAAAGAGCGCACTGTACAGCTGGGCGCCGCCGATTACAAAGCATTCTTCATCCGCCGGGATCAACTTGAGCACTTCCTCAGCCGAGTCGGCGGTAATACAGCCCGGGAATGAAGATTCGTCCCGCGAGGTTACAACGATGTTCCGCCGGTTCGGAAGCGGGCGTCCGATTGATTCAAACGTTTTGCGCCCCATTACAATGGTGTGACCCGTCGTCACTTTTTTGAAATATGCGAGATCATCGGGAAGGTGCCAAGGCAGATCGTTATCTTTTCCGATCAGCCGGTTTTCATCCATCGCAAAAATAAACGAAATCATACGCTGACAGCTCCTTTTATGTGCGGATGCGGGTCATAATCCTCAATGATAAAGTCTTCAAACGTAAAATCAAAAATAGAATCAACATTTCGCGCAAACCGCAGTTTCGGCAGCGGACGGACATCCCTTGTCAGCTGCAAATTCACCTGCTCCACATGGTTTTGGTAAATGTGGACGTCTCCGAATGTATGAACAAACTCACCCGGTTCAAGTCCCGTCACATGCGCGATCATCATTGTTAAAAGCGCATAAGACGCAATATTAAACGGCACGCCGAGAAAGACATCCGCTGAGCGCTGATAAAGCTGACACGACAGTTTTCCGTCCGCGACATAAAACTGAAACAGGCAGTGGCAAGGCGGAAGCGCCATATGATCAATTTCGCCGACATTCCAGGCGCTGACGATTAAACGTCTGGAATTCGGGTTTGTCTTGATGTCATGAATCAGCCGGGAGATTTGATCAATGGTCTCGCCGTCCGCTCCGCGCCATGAACGCCATTGAGAGCCGTAAACCGGTCCGAGTTCTCCGTTTTCATCCGCCCATTCGTTCCAGATGCGGACTCCGTTTTCCTGAAGGTAGCGGACATTCGTATCTCCTTTTAAGAACCAAAGCAGCTCATGCGCGATGGATTTAAAATGGAGCTTTTTCGTCGTAAGCATCGGGAAACCTTCCTGAAGGTTAAACCGCATTTGGTAGCCGAACGTGCTGATCGTACCCGTTCCCGTACGGTCTCCTTTTTTTTCTCCGTTTTCTAACACATGACGGCACAAATCTTTATATTGTTTCATTTTTTTCATCCTTTTAAAGTAGTCTTTTAGTAGTGTAACACAATAAAAAATCATTTCTGCAAAATTTCTCAGAAATGATTTTTTTATTTCTTCTCGCTATTACACGCTCATCCAGTCAGGCGGCGTATTGCGGTCCCAGTAAATGCTGCCGAGCTCATGATGTGATTGAAATCCGTCTTCAGCGGTATGGTAATGAAAATTAAACCAGTAGCCGTCTTGCGGAGGATGATCCCGGCGGACGTGGAACCTTAAAAGATCTTCACCTGTCAGCCTGTTATACACATGAAAAATTTTTTCAGTTTTTCCGGCCGACGGTTTACTGGAAATAACCACATCCTGATACGCTTCATCATCTTGAAACTTGGCTAAATGTCCTGTGATGACATCTTCGATTTTCGGCAGAATTTCACTTCTGTAATCATCTTCAATGACCGGAGAGATTTTGCTGCCGAATTTTAAAAATGATTGATTTTCAGCATCACCGAGAAGCTGCTGCTGATACGATTGAAACAGTAATTCAGGCTCCCGCCCTGCCTTCGCTTCTCCCGTCAGGGCATGTTCATCATAAAAAGCGGTGTAATCATTCTGCTCAAGACTGCTCGACTGTCCTGAAGGCTTGTCTGTCATCAAAGCAGCCGGAGGAGACACGAGTCCGAACGTTACAATGGTAAACAGAACCACAAGGGTCTTTTTCATCCACAATTTCATGATAGATTGTTCCCCTCTGTTTTATTGTCCTCTTTTCCTTTATTTTAGCATAGATTAAAGCGCGGCGTCATGTCCGGCACCGTATTATCATGCAATATGGGAAATTGGTAACTGTGACCGAGTGGATAAACCGCTTACAATAAGAAGGAGAAAAAGGAGGGGATGAGATGATTAACGCTTTATTTGCGACTGTATCACTTCTCACGCTGCTTTATTTTGTCGTTATGGAAATCACTGATTAACGAAAAAGAAGCCCATGATATCATGAGCTTACATGGATGACACCGAAGTGGAAAAGCGCCGTCTTTCTTTTCAGCACCTTGAAGCCGTATCGTTCAAACCGCGGGCTTTTCCAATGGTCTTTAAGCACTACGCATTTTTTCGCCGCCCGGACGGCTTGCGTGATGCACTCTTCGTTAAAACCCTCTTCTGCCAGCGCGCGGAGCGGTGCAATGCCGTCTGACGTTTCAACAGGTTCGTGAAACATCGGGTCAAAATAAATGACATCTACCGATGAATCAGGAAGCTCCCGCAAATAATCGGCGCAGTCGGCATGTTTAACCTGAATGCGTTTCATGGCGGTTTGGAGCTGCTCCATTCCGGTTTCCCACGTTTGAAGTCCTGTTTCTACAAGCAATGAGACAAGCTTGTTTTTCTCCAGGCCGATGACTTGTCCGCTTTTTCCGACTGCCAGGCTTGCCAAAATCGCATCGGATGCCAGGCCGAGCGTACAATCTAAAAAGGAATCCCCCTCGCGTAATCCGGCTGCTTTTAACAACGGCTCGGCTTCCCCTCTCAAAAACCGCTTTGCGCGGAACATCGCTGTATTCGGGTGAAAAAAGAACTTCTCCCCTTGCTTCGTGTAAAGTTCGAACCGTTCCTTTCCGATGACTAAAAGATCGCTAGCGGCTCGTTCCAGCATTTTTTCAATGGGCTGTTTATTGCGGCTGCAGTAAGTGTCACCCAGCCTGACACTGAGTGACTGCGCTGTGTGTATCGTGTATTCGCTTGGTCTGTAACTCGTTGTGATCATCTTTTTCTCCAAAAAGAAAATGCCCGGAATTTGGGCATTTCAGCAGTGCGCATCGAAGGCATCCGTCAGATTTTTCATAATTTCCTCCATGTCATGCCCTTCGATTTCGTGGCGGGGAATAAAATGAACGACCTCTTTCCCTTTTAACAGCGCCATTGATGGCGAGGAAGGTTCCTGCCCCGTAAAATATTCACGCATTTTTGCAGTTGCGTCTTTATCTTGACCGGCAAATACGGTAACCGTATGATCAGGCGCTTTTTCATGCTGTAAAACAGCCTGAGTCGCAGCCGGACGGGCGAGACCGGCTGCACAGCCGCACACGGAGTTGACAACGACCAATGTCGTGCCCTCTGCCTGTTCCATAAAGCTTTCTACTTCTTCAGCAGTCGTTAATTCCTGAAAACCCGCACCCGTCAGCTCACGGCGCATCGGCACGACCAGCTGGCGCATATATTCTTCATAAGCCATTGACATAAAAAAGCCCCCTCTAAAATCCTTATATGAAGTCAAGGATACTATAGAGGGGGCCGGAATTCAATTGTTCAGGCCTCTGTTTTATATTTTCATGATTCCGCCTGTATTGGCGCTTGTTACGAGTTTGGAATACCGGGCCAGATATCCTGTTTTTACTTTCGGCTCGAAGCCTTTCCATTCGGCCTTGCGTTTTTCCCATTCTTCTTCAGGCACTTGTACGTCCAAAATCCGTTTTTCTATGTCAACGATGACATGGTCGCCGTTTTCTACGAATGCGAGCGGGCCGCCTTCAGCCGCTTCAGGTGATACGTGCCCGATTGAAAGACCCCGGGACGCTCCTGAAAAACGGCCGTCTGTAATAAGCGCCACTTTCGGGCCAAGCCCCATCCCGACAATCTGAGACGTCGGAGCAAGCATCTCCGGCATGCCCGGTCCGCCTTTTGGCCCTTCATAACGGATAATGACAACATCTCCTTCTTTTACTTTGCGGTTTATAATACCTTCAAGCGCGGCATCCTGAGAATCAAAGACGACAGCGGGACCTTCATGTCTTGTAATCCCGTCCTGTACGCCGCCTGTTTTGATAATGGCGCCGTCCGGAGCCAGATTCCCAAACAGGACGGCCAAACCGCCTTTTTCGGTAAACGGATTGTCAAGCGGATGAATCACGTCATAATCCTTTACTTCATGACCCGCAATTGTTTCTCCGAGTGTGCGGCCTGTTACAGTCAGCGCGTCAAGATGAAGCGCCCCTTCTTTTTTGGCCAATTCATTAAGGGCCGCCGAGACTCCGCCCGCTTCGTGCAGATCTTCAATGAAGACGTCCGAGGCCGGCGCCAATTTCGATAAGTGAGGCACCCGTTCAGCCACTTCGTTAATGCGTTCTAAAGAGTACTCAACCCCAGCTTCATTGGCAAGCGCAAGCGTATGTAGCACTGTGTTGGTTGAGCCGCCGAGAGCCATGTCTAACGCAAAGGCGTTGTCAATCGCTTTTTCGGTGACAATATCGCGCGGCTTAATGTCTTTTTTAATGGTCTCCATCAATTGGGCCGCTGATTTTCTCACAAACTCTCTTCTCTCCGGTGAAGTTGCCAGAATTGTTCCGTTTCCCGGAAGCGCCAGACCGAGCGCTTCAGACAGACAGTTCATGGAGTTTGCCGTAAACATGCCTGAACAAGATCCGCACGTCGGGCAGCCAAACTGTTCCAGCTCCTGCAGGTCGCTTTCACCGATTTTCCCGGCTTGATATGCGCCAACGCCTTCAAATACTGAAGAAAGTGAAATTTTGCGGCCGTCGCTTGTGCGGCCGGCTGCCATCGGCCCCCCGCTGACAAAAATGGTCGGAATATTAATCCGCATAGCCGCCATCAGCATTCCCGGCGTAATTTTGTCGCAGTTCGGAATGCAGACCATTCCGTCAAACCAGTGCGCCGAGACGACTGTTTCAACTGAATCGGCAATGATTTCACGGCTCGGCAGTGAATATCTCATGCCGATATGCCCCATCGCGATTCCGTCATCTACTCCGATCGTGTTAAATTCAAAAGGCACACCGCCCGCTTCCCTGATTGCTTCTTTTACGATTTTTCCAAATTCCTGCAGGTGAACATGCCCGGGAACGATATCGATGTATGAATTACAGACCGCGATAAACGGCTTGCCGAAGTCTTCTTCTTTTACGCCGGCAGCGCGAAGAAGGCTGCGGTGCGGCGCTCTGTCAATTCCCTGTGTGATCATGTTGCTGCGTAATTCTGCCATGGTGATCCCCCTACTGTTTTTAGACTGTGCACTATTTTTAAAATTTTCAGTTTATTCTAGGGCGCGTTCTGCAAATTACCTGTTTACAGCGTCTTTGCCCTGTCTCGCTTTTCTATTCTTTCTGTATTTCGATAAAAACCCTCCAACAATTAATATTGTACTTACTATATAGAGTTTTGAATCATTTTTCAACAATATTCTAAATAATTTTTATAAAAAGTGAATTCAAATAAAAAAGGTGCATGGCGCACCTTTTTGTTATCACTGTTCTTTTTTTCTGCTTTCAGTCATCTGTTTCCAGACTGAACCTTTCGCCTCTTCTCCGTGCTCAATCCGTTCAATCGCCATTTTGACTTGCAGGCTGACTTCGAATTCCGGATCGTCTTCCGCCGCTTTTAATGCTTCCAGCGCGCTTTCATCGCCGACTTCATATAAAAACATGGCCGCGCGCCAGCGCACGAGCTTGCTTGAGTCACTGAGCGATTTCATCATAGCCGGGATGGCGCTCGCATCGCCGAGATCCGACAGACAGTCACCCGCCGTCCTTCTGACCGTCACCGTTTTGTCTTCAAGCGCTTTGTATAACAGCGGAAGCACAGACGGCTTTTCGATCATTCCCAAATAAACGACGGCTTGTCTTCTGATCGAAGTCTTCGGATCATGCAGCGCCTTTTCCAATACTGGTAAATCGTCTTCATCCGGATCCATTTGCTCAAGATGGGCATAGCGCTGTTTCCAGTCTTCATCATCGAGCATTTCCAAAGTCACTTTATAAGCTTTCCGCTGCACTGCCGGTTTGGCCTCACCCTTTTGCTGTACGGCTGCTTCTGTCAGGCGTTTGAGCCGCTCATCACTGTAGGCGGCCTGAAGCTCTTCTGTGACATCGTGTCCGATTTCGGTAAAATCCCCGAAGCGCACGCCTTGTTCTTTCCAAGCCCGCTCAAATACAACATTTGAAGCTTCGGAACGCAGCTTTAAGATGGCTTCTTGGAAACGTTCCGGAAGGCCGAAGCGCTCTTCACGTTCGCCGTCCGTCAATTTGACCTGCATCGGGATTCCGCTGAACATTTGTACGAAAACCTTCACTTCACCGAACGATTCCTGTTCAGAACGGCTCTCAGACTGCTCCGTATGTTCCATTCCGAAAGCGGAACGGACCTGAGGCAGAATGTCCTTCCAGTCAAAACGGGCGTTTCTCTCCACAGCCAGGAAATCGGCAACGTGATAAACGCCCTTTACTCCTTCAATGTTTAAAATATCACGTACGACGGCCGGAGCATCATCTGCCTGATCGGGCTTGTAATTGTTGCTTTTCCCCGCCGGAAGCTCTTCAGTCAAAATCACTTTCATCGTGTTCGGACTCGGCGTCGGTTCTATTGATTTAATCTTCATATTGGTCCTCCTATGCGCAATCTGACACTTATTCTAACATAGTCGGCACAAGCGTTCTATTGCGCCGCTTAGCTTTTGCCGATGCCGGCCTCTTTTTGGATACGGGCGGCGAACTGCAAGAGAAATTGATGCCGCTCCTCTGCTAAACCGGCCCCCGCTTTTGTATTCATCAAGCCTTTAAGCTTGATTAATTTATCCTCTATATGGGCCAGTACACTTGTTTGAGTTCCGTACATCGGGTGACCCTTAGCGCCGGCAAACATAAAAGCCCTGCCGATGCCCGCTGCGCCGATCGCATCAAGCATGTCTGCATCCTGAACAACTTTCCCCTCCAATGAAAGCGGCCGCTTTATCAGCAGTTCCCTGTGTCTGAATGACATTCTCGTGATGATATCCGCGATCTCCTCAATGGAGCCAGCCGCAATGTTGAAAGCAGCCAGCCGTTCTGTCACTTCGCCTGCCGTCAGCCTTTCGCTTTTTTCGAGCTTGGCGTCAATCAGATCATGAACCAGCGCGGCCGTCTCAGTGATAAATAAGTCGGCGCCTTCTTCTTTTGCCATATAAACAGAAAGTGTTGCGACCCGGGAAATATGAAGCCAGTCATGGCCCGTACGTTCATTGATAAGCTTTTCTCTGACCCAATTCCTGACGCTTTCCAGCTGCTCTTTTTCGTTCACCGTATCACCTCTTATCGGGCCAAAAGCCTCTGCACCGTATCTTCAAGCTCTTTTGGGTTGACGTTCGGTGAAAAACGCCCGTTGACTTCACCGTTTCGGTCCACGATAAACTTAGTGAAATTCCATTTGACCGCTTTTGTGCCGAGCATCCCCTTCGCCTGTTCCGTCAGATATTTGAAGAGAGGATGAGCGTCTGCCCCATTGACATCAACTTTCGCAAACATCGGGAATGTGACTCCGTAGTTTTTCACACAGAACTCTTGAATTTCCGCTTCGTTTCCAGGTTCTTGGTTCATGAATTGGTTGCAGGGAAATCCCAATATTTCAAGACCTTCCTCCCGATATGTATCATAGAGCTCCTGAAGCTGCTTGAGCTGGGATGTAAACCCGCATTTGCTTGCTGTATTCACAATGATCATCACCTTGCCTCTGTAAGCCGATAGCGTCATGTCTTCGCCTGTTATGGTCCGTACGTTTATATCGTAAATTGTCATCTGCGGCCCTCCTTTTTACATTCTTCATTTATTTTACCTGTTTTACACTGCAAAACAAACGGTAACCGCTTTTTCCTTCCACTTAACGGAAAACGTATTTTTCGAGGAACCAAACGGCTCTTTACCCGTCATAATAAAAGAGCCGCTCCGAATTTATACCCATTTGCCGCTTTTATCCCTGTCATTATGCGTTAAATGCGGTTTATTACGCCGGGATGGATTGAAAAATGGCTTAAAAATTTCTATAATGAAGAAAATTAACGGGGAATAACGGAGGTGGCATGTTGCCTATTAATATACCAAATCACCTGCCCGCTAAGCAGGTGCTTGAAAGTGAACACATCTTTGTAATGGATGAAAGCCGGGCTTTTCATCAGGATATCCGGCCGCAGAAGATCGTGATTTTAAATCTGATGCCGAAAAAAATCCAAACGGAAACCCAGCTCCTCAGGATGCTTGGGAATTCACCTTTACAAGTTCACTTTACGTTTTTAATTCCGAGCACACATACTCCAAAAAATACGGCAAGGCAGCATCTGGATGAATTTTATACGGATTTTTCCAGCATCCGCCACAAACGGTTTGACGGAATGATTATTACCGGGGCTCCGATTGAGCACCTGCCGTTTGAGGATGTTTCTTACTGGGAAGAATTGAAGGAAATCATGGAATGGAGCAAAACGAACGTCACTTCAACACTCCATATCTGCTGGGGCGCTCAAGCCGGTTTATACTATCATTACGGCATTGAGAAAGTGGAGCTGCCGAAAAAAATCTTCGGTGTGTTTGAGCATACCGTTCTTAAAAAACATGAGAGATTGGTAAGAGGATTTGACGAGCTATACTATGTGCCACACTCACGGCATACAGATATTAATACGGAGCAGCTGCAATCGGCTTCGGATCTGAATGTGCTCAGCGTTTCAGAGGAAGCGGGGGTCTGTTTAATCGTTTCAAAAGACGAAAAACAGATTTTCTTAACGGGTCATCCGGAATATGATACCGATACGCTGCTTCAGGAGTATGAGAGAGACATAGAGAGAAATCTTTCAAACGTAGAAGCTCCTAAGCACTATTTTGCGCCCGGCGGGAAAGAACCTGTTAACCGCTGGAAAGCTCATGCAACGTTATTGTTTATGAATTGGCTGAATTATTACGTATATCAGGAAACTCCGTATGAATGGGATTAATTTTTGTTTTAAGTGATACGGTGACAAAAATATGATAAAATACTCTTGATTCAGTATGCGTATAACAAAACTTTAAAATAATGGAACATATCAATTAAATTTAGTTTAAATATGTTGGCGCGCTTATTATAAAATGATGCACTTGTGTTATGTTTATCTATAGACAATAACTCCTTACGATGCATGAAGCTTGCTTGTTGTTGATTACATTGAGGTGAATTTACTTGAATACCAATAAAAAAGTATTAATTTTGACTGCAAATTACGGAAACGGGCATGTTCAAGTGGCCAAAACGCTCTACGAACAATGTCTGCGTCTCGGCTTAGATGTGACGGTTTCCAATTTGTATCAAGAGTCAAATCCGATTGTTTCAGAGGTTACTCAATACCTTTATTTAAAAAGCTTCTCAATCGGGAAACAGTTTTATCGTTTGTTTTATTACGGAGTTGACAAAATCTATAATAAACGCAAATTCAATATTTATTTTAAAATGGGAAATAAACGTTTAGGCCAGCTCGTTGAAGAGCATAAGCCGGACATTATTATCAATACATTTCCGATGATTGTCGTACCGGAATACAGACGGAGAACCGGAAAAGTGATCCCGACGTTCAACGTTATGACCGATTTCTGCCTTCACAAAATCTGGGTTCATGAAAATGTTGATAAATATTATGTCGCCACAGATTACGTAAAGGAAAAACTGATTGAAATCGGCACTCACCCGAACAACGTAAAGATCACAGGCATTCCCATCAGGCCTCAATTCGAGGAATCGATGCCGAAAGAGCCGATTTATAAAAAATACAATCTCTCTCCCGACAAAAAAGTTCTTCTTATTATGGCGGGAGCGCATGGTGTGCTGAAAAACGTAAAAGAACTGTGCGAAAATCTCGTTCATGACGATCAGGTGCAGGTTGTGGTGGTATGCGGCAAAAACAGCTCGCTGAAAGAATCCCTCAGCAGCTTGGAAGGTGACAATGCCGACCGGCTGAAAGTGCTGGGTTATGTAGAAAGAATTGACGAGCTGTTCCGTATTACGGACTGCATGATCACAAAACCAGGCGGCATCACACTGACGGAAGCGACGGCGATCGGCGTACCCGTTATTTTGTACAAACCGGTTCCCGGACAGGAAAAGGAAAACGCCATTTTCTTTGAAGATCGCGGTGCGGCTGTCGTGGTCAACCGCCACGAAGAAATTTTAGAGTCTGTCACCTCCCTTCTTGCGGATGAGGAGAAGCTGAACCGGATGAAGAGCAATATTAAAAGCCTTCACCTCCCCAACTCTTCTGAAGTCATTTTGCAGGACATTATAAAAGAATCTGAAATGATGGCCGGGAAGGCGGATATGGCATTATCGTAAAAGAAAAGCACACGAACGATTCGTGTGCTTTTTGTTTTTTTCCGGTTAAGCTTTGTTACTGGAAAAATAAAGATAAAAAATAGGGAGCGGCCGCTTGACGCCCGCTCCCATATGGTGTATAGTTGAACCATCATTTAACAACGTTTACATACGTACGGTTGGATGATGACAAAATTTTTTTTAGCACGAAGGTGCTACAGTACTAGGAGGAATTAAGCAATATGCAAAACGGTAAAGTAAAATGGTTCAATAACGAAAAAGGATTCGGCTTCATCGAAGTTGAAGGCGGAGACGACGTATTTGTTCACTTCACTGCTATCGAAGGAGAAGGATACAAATCATTAGAAGAAGGACAAGAAGTTTCTTTTGAAATTGTCGAAGGTAATCGTGGACCTCAAGCTTCTAATGTTGTAAAACTCTAAACTCAATACATGTTGATCAGATGACAAATAGAGGAGAGGCGTATGCCTCTCCTATTTGATTGCCGTCTGAATCTCAATTGCGACAAGATTCTGCTTACAGCGCTGCTCGATTTCTTCAATTTGTTTCTCCATTGACGGCATTCCTTTTTTCGCCATTTCCGCTAAACTTCCCAAATCACCGTATATTTCTTTAAATGTCTGCTGAAGGATTGTTTTTAAATCATTATCATTCACGGCTGGTTTTTCCCTTCTCTCCCAAGATACCCTGAATAATAGTAAATAAGCCCTAATTAATCAGGTTCAATAGTTATATCGGCTTATTTTCTATATTTTTTTCTATTTTCCGTACATATTTCTAAAAAAAATCTCCAAACTATTTGCGGAGGTGTTTTTTAATGGACTCTGAATTTTTTCCAAACGGACTGACGGATAAACGCCAGCTTGAATTAGCGGTGGAAACGGCCCAGAAAACAACGGGAGCGGCTACCCGGGGCCAAAGTTCAACTTTGGTGGAGTCTGCTTACCAGGCGATTCAGGATGCCAGAACGATGTCACAATCCAGTGAACTGCAAGCTCTCGACCAGGATTTTCTGCAAAAGCAGCGAATGCTTCTCGACGATTGCCAGCATCAGCTTGATGAATTCGAAAAATAAAACCGCAGAAGCTGCGGTTTTATTTTTTATTGATTTGTCAGCACCTTGCCGTAGGCTTTCAGCTTCTCCCCCACCGTGCATTGGTTGATGCAGAAAGAATGAGCGTGCGTTTTTCCAAACTCTTTGCGGAAATGCTTTTTTACGAAACAGTCTTTGCAATATTCATCCTGAAGCTCTGTCAATTCTTTATAAATGCTTTTTTTATCCAATATCAGTCATCTCCGTTACCTTCTAATGTTATGCGGCTTTCAATCTGCCGGTCCGAGAGAATTTTTCTGGCAAGGTCATCCGCTTCTTGATTTTCCTTTCGGTTTACGGCTTCATATGTCGGTGTCAGCTTTAAGGATTCGAGCAGCGCTTCAATTTTATCCAGCCATTCGTTTTGCGTTTCATCATAACACGGCCAGCTGCCGTCAAGCTGATGCAAAACGACGAGGGAATCCCCTCTTATCGTGATTGAATTTCTGCTTGCGCCAAGTTCCTGCACTTCCTTAAGCGCTTCGTACAAAGCGGCATATTCCGCCTCATTGTTCGTCTGAAGCGTTAAGCTTTTGTTTTTCCGTATGCGATGCCGCTTGCCGCCGAGAGAATAATACACGACAATTCCGAGTCCGGCGCGTCCGCTTGTTTTGTCAAAGCCGCCGTCGAAATACACTGTAATGTCGTCAGGTTCGTACGCAAGTTCTTCAGTAAGCTTTTCTAATTCTTTAAGCGTCCAGCTCGCGCCTTTTTCATCCTCAAAATAAATGTCTTTTATATAAGGAAAGCGGCTGACTTCTCTTGCAAGCATGCGCGCTTTCGGAACGGTCAGCCAATCTTCGGAAAAAAACGCGACAGGGCCTGTTCCTTTTGCTTCTATTTCGATATACGGCTTAAGATTCATTGAAATCACCTTACCATTCATTAGTTGACGGGCGTGTGCTATAATCAAACCATTCTCAAATTGAAAGGAAGTCAGCAGGTTTTGTTTAACGATGTGTTATGGATCTTATTTGCGGTCATTCATTTTATCATTGTTCTTCTGTTTTATAAAGGATTTGGCAAAACGGGCCTATTCGTATGGATCGGTTTCGCCACGGTGTGCGCCAACTTGCAGGTTGTCAAAACAGTTGAGCTGTTCGGGCTTACGGCGACACTAGGAAATATCATGTACGGCACCGTTTTCTTCGCAACGGATGTGCTGAATGAAAAATACGGTCCCAGAGAAGCGCGCAAAGCCGTCTGGCTCGGCTTTTCCACTTTGCTCGCTTTGACATGCGCCATGCAGGGGGCTCTTTTATATAAACCGGCTGCGTCAGATATCGCGCAGCCTGCCCTTGAGACGATTTTCGGTTTTCTGCCGCGTGTTGCACTCGGAAGCCTCTTGGCTTTTATTTTCAGCCAAACGATAGATGTTTATGTATATTCAGCCATTCGGAGAATCTTTCCTTCAGACAGGCTTCTCTGGCTCAGAAACAGCGGAAGCACGGCGCTCAGCCAGCTGCTGGATACATTTATCTTCACTGCCGTGGCCTTTATCGGCGTTTATTCCGCGGGCGTATGGTTCAGCATCTTTATTTCGACTTACCTGATTAAATTTGCGGTATCACTCATTTCTGTCCCTTATGCGTATGCGGCAAAACGAATGACACCGAAGGGAGAGTGACGGATGATGCCTGCTGAAATTTACGTGGACGGTGCAAGCGCCGGAAACCCGGGCCCCTCCGGTATCGGTATTTTTATTAAACATGACGGGAAAACAGAATCTTTCTCAATTCCGATCGGCGACCATTCAAATCAGGAAGCTGAATTTCTCGCTTTAATTGAAGGAATGAAGCTGTGTGCCGCCCGCGGATTTGAGTCCGTGTCATTCCGGACGGATTCAGATATCGTGGAGCGGGCCGCGGAACTTGAAGCGGTTAAAAACAAGGCTTTCCAGCCGTTTGTGGATGAAATCATCCGCTTAAAGGCCGGATTTCCATTGTTTTTCATTAAGTGGATTCCCGGCAGACAAAACCAAACAGCCGATCAGCTCGCAAAAAAAGCGGTCCGGCTGAATAAATAACCGGAATGAAATTGCGTTTCACTGTTCATCCTACAAATGAGGTGAACAGCTATGAGAAAAGAAAATAAAGGCCGGCAGACCGGGGGCGTGAATCCTCAGGGAAATATGGAAGGAAATGCGCATAAAGACCCGAAATCAGCCCTTGAAAACAACGCAAAAAAAAGCAATACAAAACGCTAGAGGGATCAGCTGATCTCTCTGGCGTTCAGCTTTTCGAGCATTCTTTCAATTCCTTTTATCTGATGGCGTCTGAGCATTAAGGATGCTTCTTCCATCTTCAATGAAAAAATCGCTTCTTCAAGCGTACAGACTAACGGCACCTCGCAATGTATTTCAGCAAGCTGCCTTGACAGCTCCAATTCTTTCAAGCTTTGCTGAATTTTCGTTTGCTGGCCCTTCGGCAAGAGAGCGAGGCTTTCTAATAACCGTTCTATGTTTTCGTATTCACGGATCAGCTTGTACGCCGTTTTTTCCCCGATCCCTTTAACGCCGGGATAGTTATCGCTCGTGTCTCCCATCAGCGCCTTAATGTCAATCAGCGCTTTTGGCGGAACCCCCGTTTCTTCTCTGAATATCTCATCTGTATATACCTTATAATTGCCGATACCCTTTTGCAGCAGCGCTACTTGAACTTGATGATTCAGCAATTGAAGCAGATCTTTATCGCCCGTTACAATCGTAATTTCCGCTTCTCCGGAAAATAGGGCAGAAAGCGTACCGATACAGTCATCCGCCTCATAGCCTTTTATGCCGATGTTTAAAAAACCGAGCTCTCGCGCTGCTTCTTTCGCTAAATCAAATTGCGGAATCAGCTCAAGCGGCGGTTCGCTTCTGTTGGCCTTATAATCTTGAAACAAATCATTGCGGTACGTTTTGCTTCCCATATCCCAGCAGCAGACGACATGTGTGGGCTGAAATGTATCAACCGCCGTAATGAGATGCTTTAAAAAACCGTTGACGCCGTTTGTCGGGATTCCGTTTTCATTTATCATAAAATTGCGATGAACGGCCGTCGCGAAAAACGAGCGGAACAAAAGCGCCATGCCGTCCACGAGCAGTAATTTGTTATTCATATATCGAAACTCCTTTTTTTATTCAATGTTCCTATTTTACCAAAGAAGGCGGTAAAAAAACAGCATCCCCCCATTTGGAAGATGCTGCCGTCACGTTACTCACCGTGTCTTTTATTGCTTGCCATCAGCTTTTCAGCTTCACGGCCGGCATAAGAATCAAATTTCTGTCCGAAACCGTTTTTCTTTTTGGCATTGTTATTCTGCTGAGCATTTCTGTTTCCCAGTTTTGTTCTGCCCATTGTCATATCCCCCCTTAGAGAAGATACGGATAGTATGTACAGCAAGCGCTGATGACACACGCGGCAGGTTCATCCATTACTGTCTGCTGACGAATTCTTTCACCATCTCTTCACTTACGAATCGTCTTTGCGGCACGATGCCCTTTTTCGCCAGCTGGTTCATTTTTGCGGTAATGCCATTGATGGCATCTGTCGTGAACGGTTCATTCTGTCTGCATTTTACAATGGCTTCTTCAATGGCCTGTTCACGCTGGTAGTCAAGCTGTACAAATGTTTTGACGTGCTGATGCTGTTTTGCGGAATGTGCTGAAATTGCTTTATGGACTTCTGACATAAAAGGTTTCATCTCGCTTTTTTCATTTTAGTCTACCACGACTGTTATCTGCCCGCCAACCGGATTTTTAAATTTTCAGCATTTCATCTTTCTTTTTCCATGCTTTTTCGGCTTCGTAAAGGTGTTCAATTTCCCTTGCACTTGTATTTTCCGCAAGACCTTGTAAATAAGTGTCCCGCTGGTCGCGGATCTGGGACAGGCTTTTATC
This sequence comes from Bacillus sp. R45, assembly GCF_021729365.1. NCBI lineage: Bacteria > Bacillati > Bacillota > Bacilli > Caryophanales > Bacillaceae > Bacillus > Bacillus sp. R45. The sequence continues at coordinate 2,129,557 of NZ_CP091421.1, forward strand.
CGCCATGTCTTTTTGCAGACGGCGCACCTGCTCAGTATATCGCTCTGAAAGGCTTTCTTTCTCCTGCTCAAGCCACTTTTCCGTCACTTTTTGCAGGCTGAGCCTGAGCCCTTCCACAAATGCTCTTTTTCCGTTCTGTTCAAAAAACTGCTTCGGCGATTTAACTTCTTTTATGTGATGTGTGAATGCCGAGACGTCAATGACCGGAGCGACCTCTTTCAGCTGAACGGCAAATTCGTTTTCGGCGCTCACATATATGGAGAAATCTCCGTCTTCCATAAGTTTCTTCTGACAGTTTTCCATCCATTCCTCAGTCATATGGCGCTCAATAAAACCGGTCATCCGGATATCGAGCGTTTTCAGCTCTTGAATATATTCAAAACGGAATTCTTTGAGCGCTTCATTCAGCGCCGCTGCTATATTTTGTTTCCAATCGCCGTTTTGAAGGCCCGGATGGAAGGCGGTTTTCAGCATATCATTCGCATAAAACGTCAGGCGATGTTTAATGTGATAGAGCTGTTCTTCCGTATCTTTCATCACCTTTCGAATGATGACCTCAGACGTACGGCGCTTTGAAATGTCAGCGAGAGCTTTTTCATAGGAAGACTCCAGACGCTGTTTCTTTTTCTCTTTTTCTCCTGCCGACTGGTGAAGAGATTCGTGAAGCTGTTCCACCATATCGCACAATTTGTCCGCCTCTGTTTTCAGCTGGGCGCAGCTGGCCCTCATTACATCTTCCTCAATAAAGTGCTCAAGTCCGGTTCTTACATCAGAGAACCTGTTATAAAAAGCTGCTTTTTTACCCGCAAGCTCTTCTTTACTTGAGACATGATATAATTTCGGCCGGTTAATTCCCTCTTTTGAGAGTTCTGAGCGGACATAGTCTTTGACTGTTTCCAGCTCGCTTTCGGTTTTGGCCAGATCGGCGGCGTTAATGACAAAAAACATTTTATCCATGCCGAATGATTCTTTGACTAGGCCGAGTTTCTTCAGAAAAGACCTGTCTCCTTTTGAAAAAGAATGCTGATAGTACGTCATATAAAAGAACGCGTCAGCATCTTTTATATATTGAAAGGCAAGTTCCGTATGGCGCTTGTTTATACTGCTTGCTCCCGGCGTATCAACAATTGTGATGCCTTTTTGCGTGAGAGGCGAATCATAATACACGGTGACTTCTTTTACGCAGCAGGCCGTTTTTTCTTCGGCTGCATACGGTTTTAAATCTTCCACCGGCACCGTCAGTGTCAGCCTTTGACGGATCTGTTCTTCATACGTATCAAACGCCTGCAGCATCGTCTGAATCACCGGGATAAGTTCATCCGGAACTTTTCCCTTTTTAATGGCATAATTCCATCTCTCTTTCAGTGAACGCCCCTTTACATCAGCGTCTTTCAGCTCAGTCAGCTGAAGCATTTCAGCGTCCAGATCCTCCTCCGTCTTAAAAACGATCTCCGCAGATTTATGCGGTTTGCCGGCTTGCGGTTTCGTTATTTTGTTGATCGTAGCCGTTGTGGGCGTCGGTGATGACGGAAGCACGTATTCACCGACAAGCGCATTTGCAAATGATGATTTACCGGAACTGAATCCGCCGAATAACGCCAAGGTAAACTGGCGGTTTTCAAGCCGCTCAATCCTGCTTCGAAAGGCTTCTGCCTGTTTTCCTAATATGCTCGAGGATTCAAGAATCCCGGCAAGCTCATAGAACCGATCAGTCTGCTCTTTTATAGGAAGTTCCTTCATCGCATTTTTTTCGGGTTTGTTTACTTCATACTGTACATTCTCTTTTGGTTTCTCTTTTTGAACGGGCGCTTTTGCAAGGCGTTTTTTTCGCGTATACCAGTCGCCGCTTCCCGTATCACAGGTCAATTCTTCTTCCCACAAAGCGCGGACCCGGGCTGCTTTTTCCAAGGCATTGCGTTCTTCTTTTGCCGATTGCGCGAGCTCATCCCTTATCTTCTTTTCTTTTTCGAGCCGGTTTTTCAAGTTCTCAATGAGCGGTCCGTTTTTTGCCTGAACATAAGCGGTCAGCTCCTCAATGAGTTCCGCTGTCTGTCTTTTGGCTTCCCTTCTGATCATCTCAGCGAGGTCTTTCGTATAAGTTAATACGTATTCAGATGAAAAGGCCGCTCCCTGCTTAAGGGCCTGAGCGGTGATATCATCAGAAAGCGGTGTGCGGTACGCCTGGATTTTCTTGATCAGTTCGTCCGAATCCGCTTCATACCGCTTGGCCGCTTTCGTAAATGTGTCGATAATGTGCCAATCCGCTTCCCCTTCCGTTCTTTTTTTAATATCGGCAAAAAATTCAGCATGCCTTCTCTCTTTCTCCTGAGCCGTTTTCGCTTTTGAAAAGAATAATCCGGTTTTAAATGAGGGCTGCTGTGATTCAATATAAGCAGATGCAAGCTCCCTCATCTCAAAGGGTGTCAAATTAGCGTTTTGCAATATGTTCTGCACGTCTTTTCTGATGTCTTTCTCTGCTGTTTCAGCCTGTTGAACGGCTTTATTAAGCTCATCTTCAACAGAACGGACAAGTGCTTCTTGTTTGTCAAACTGCTCTCCGCTTCCGTTTTTATCATCTTTTACGAGCATCTCTGTATGCTCTTTGACTAAGTGTGCGACTTTTCTCTCCGTTAAGGACCATAAATTTGTTTTTGCCTGCTGTTTCAGCTTCTGCAGATGTTTTTTCAGCTGTTCCATGCCGTTTAAAGGATGGTCAGGCTCAGTGACAGACGTAAAGAAAAGCGATTCTTTCGGTATTCCCGCGCCTTCAAGCATATCTTCCACCTGCCTGCGGTACTCTTCAAACTTCGTTTCAGTTTCATCATGCCTGTCAATTTGGTTGACGATCAGAAACAAATTCGGAATACGGTCTTTGATGGAGCTGAGAAACAGCATATTTTCTTCTGAATGAACGTGATTATAATGAACGACGTAAAATAAAGCGTCAGCCTGATGGAGAACCGAAGCGGCAGATAAAAAATGCGCTTCGTCCGTCGAATCAATTCCCGGTGTGTCAATGTAGGCCGCATAAGGCTCTGACTCCTTAAAGCCGGCATAGACTTCCACCGTTTCAATTTGCTCACCGTCTTTACAGAATTGCTGCACTTGTTTTTTATCGTAACTTCCTTTAATTTCTGCATAAGCCCCGTCCGTCGTATGAAGCACGACTTTATCTTCACCGTGCCGGATGACAACGAGGTTGGCGCTTGTGGGAATCGGGCTTGTCGGCAGTATGTCTTCACCGAGCAATGTGTTTAATAAAGAGGACTTTCCGGCCGAATAATGCCCGGTAAACGCGATATAAACCTCTTCATCAGCCGCTTTTTTCATAATGGCCGCGAGCTGATCGGCCCGTTTTTCATCCTGGTGATCCAATAATTGTACGTATAAGGCACCCGTTCTGCTGAAAATCTCCCTGTTATGGCGTTCTTCTTCTGTCATGTGTCTTAACCCCTTTGTGTCTGTCGCATCAAATGACGTTTTCATTTTTAGAAAGCTCTGAAAAAAACCTCTCCCCCATTTTACACAAGAATGGCCCACTTTTCTTCAGGAAACGTAAAAAAGCCGCCGATATCGGCAGCTGATAAAGAAAAAACACCCGCGGCATTAAAAACCGCAGATGTTTAAGAAGACATCGATTTATTCGAAACTTTTTTCAATACGAAACCAATCAAAACACTGTATGTACAAACGGCTGCAAATAAAAATAACATTGTCATTTTCGGCACCACCTTGAATGAGAATCATTTTCATATTTACATCTTATCATGAGTGAGAATGATTTTCAATCTCTATTTTGCGGTGTTTTCTTCTAGCGCTTTCTCTTCGGCGCGAATCCTCACAGTGAGCATGCAGGCATTGAGAATCGAAAAGAGAAACAGTGTCCAATACGCTCCGTATAACAGCGGCAGAAAAATAAATTCTAAGATGACGACCGCGTAGTTCGGGTGCTTCATCCACCTGTACGGCCCCTTTCTGACAAGCTCCGCATCCGGCACGACAAGAATTTTCGTATTCCAATACCGCCCTAATGATAATAGAGCCCAATACCTGATCCCCTGTACAAATAAAATAATACATATAATGGCGGCCCACCTTGGAGAAAGCGTTTTTTGAAACGCCGCCACCTCAGCTGTAAGAGAGACAAAAAAGAGCACGTGCATCAGGACGAGAAAGGGATAATGTCCTTCTCCGTATTCGACTGCGCCTTGCTTTTTCACCTTCTGCTCATTGCGCCGGGCCACGATCATCTCCGCAATCCGCTGGGCCGCAAGCAGCATGATAAACAGCCAAAACATTAAGAAGCCCCCTTTTCCCAGCTGAACAGCAAAAGCTCAGACGAAAATCCCGGCCCGAGAGCGCCGATCAGCCCTTTTTCGTTTTCTTTCTGCCGGCCGCGGAGCAACTGTTCTTTTATCACATGAAAAATAGTTGCGGAAGACATGTTCCCATGTTTTTGCAGCACCTTCCGAGATGCCTCCAGCTGACCGATGTCCATTGAAAGACTCGTTAAATAGGCGTCAATGATCTTTTTCCCGCCTGGATGGGCAAGAAAGGTTTTAATGTCGTGAGGACCGACACCATATTCTATTAAAAATTCATCAACATTGTCCTTCAGCCACTGTGAAACCAGGGTGGGAATATCTCTTGAAAAAATGACTTGAAAACCGCTGTCGGTGAATTCCCAGCCCATCACATCTTCCGCATCCGGCATCATCACCGATTGAGTGGCGAATATCCGCGGAAGAAGCGGCTGTTTGACGCCGTTTCGGTTCGCCTTTTCTCCTCCGACTAGTACTGCGGCAATGCCGTCCGCAAACAGGGAAGTTCCGATTAAGTTGCTTTTTGACTTGTCGTTCGGCTGAAACGTTAAGCTGCAGAGTTCAGCCGCGATGACAAGCACGTATGCTTCAGGATATGCGCGGCAGTATTCGTACGCCCTGGACAGGCCGGCCGCTCCGCCCGCGCATCCTAAGCCCCAGATCGGTATCCGTTTTGTTTTCGCAGAAAACGGCAGCTGATTCATCACTTTCGCTTCAATGCTGGGTGTCGAAAGCCCGGTGCTGGAAATAAAAAAGATCGCATCCACTTTTTCATAAGGAAAGGGATTTGTTAAACAATCCGGGTTTGTTAAACAATCAAGTGCCGCATCCGCACTGTGCTTAACGGTTTCTTCCGTATACAGCCGGTTCTTTTCTGAAAAACCCCGCGCCGTTTTATACCATTCAATCGGCCGGACAAACTGCCTTGATTCAATTTCGCCGTTTTGAAAGGCTTTTAACAGCCGGTCAATATCCTTAAATGAATCGGCAAACATCCCTCTCGCAAAATCCGCCGCCGTTTCTTGCGAGACATGATATTCCGGAATGCTGGTTCCGACCGATAACACATATGCCATGCCCATCACCTCTTCACATAAAGGTTTCCGCTTTTTTCCTGAATGTATGCATAAGTTTGAATCGAGGATTTCACTGACATGCCCTTTTAATTTAAAATTGGCCCTTTTGAATGATAAGCCGCTCGACTATACTTGATCCATTCATAAAAAAAGGTTGTGATAAGAATGCTGAAGCCCGTCATTCTTAAAGGGTCACTCGTTCAGTTAGAGCCGATGACGATTGATCACACTCAGGCACTTTGTGAAGCTGCTTCAGAAAATAGGAGGACTTACGCTTACACCCATGTTCCTGACGGAATCGAAGAAACAAAGCGTTATATTGAACGTGCGCTTTCCGATTATGAAAAAGGACTTGCATTGCCATTTGCAGTACGGAGTCTTGAAACAGAGCGAATCATCGGAAGCACGCGGTTTATGGATGCGGAAGTGTTTACGCGGCCGGCGGACGCAGCCCCGGAAGTGTGTGAGATCGGCAGCACATGGTATGCCTCTGCCGTACAGCGGACCGGTGTCAATACGGAATGTAAACTTCTGTTGCTGACCCATGCGTTTGACGCGTGGCAAGCTGTCAGGGTGACGCTGAAAACCGATGTTCGCAACCAGCGCTCACGAACTGCGATTTTGCGGATCGGTGCCCAATTTGAAGGGATCCGCCGCGCGCATATTCCGGCTGTCGACGGCGGCCTCAGAGATACCGCCTACTACTCCATTCTTCGGGAGGAATGGCCTTATATCCGGCAAAACCTTTCTGGCCGGCTCGCAGCATATAACTGAAAAACCTGCCGATATATACGGCAGGTTTTTTACATATTCGGATCATGGACGTATAAATTGAGATCGATCCGTCCGTCTGACGTGACCGCTACGCCCTCAGCTTCAAGAGACAGCTTCTGTACAGAAAACATCTCTTCATCTCTTAATCCGATTTCACCCTTTGCATTGATGACCCTGTGCCAAGGAAGACGATGCTTTTTACTCATGGAGTGAAGAATCCTCACAACCTGCCTCGCTCCCCGCGGACTTCCCGCAAGACCGGCAATTTGACCATACGTCATCACTTTTCCTTCAGGAATCTGTTTGATAATGGCTACCGCCCGTTCCGTAAATGTCATGTAACTCCTCATTTCGCAAGAGCAGATGATTTTCGAGAAAATCATCTGCTTCCTGATCTTATTTTTATAGATGATAATTGCTTCATCATCATACTTATTACATCTCTGCGTTTAAATAGATTATCTGTTTGTTCACAAAAAATTAACAAAGATAGGCATGTACATGTTTAACATAATATGTAATAATACAATTGTATTAAAAAAGAAAAGGAGTGTTTGCAATGAAAATGAAAAAAGCTTTAGCCGGCTCAGCCCTATCTCTCGCTTTACTCTGTTCTGCCGCCCCTGCTTTTGCCGCAGGTCCTGCTGATACACCTTCTGCAGAAAGCAAAACGAAGGAAGTATCTGCTTTGGCGACGTTCATACTTAATGGTTATGGCCCTGATTATCCTACTTCAATTTACCGGAATGGAATCACCTATTATTTAGACAACATCACCTTCCATGGTGCTGATGGCACTTGGACAGCCGTCTACAAAAGCTGATTTTTCATGACGGCGGAATGATTGTCTCAAGTAACAACTAAAAAGCTGCTAATATAAGGGGGCTTTGCCCCTTTTTTTAGTTTCACTCCATTTTATAATTGATCCAGCATATAGCACCTAGGTGCGTAATTTTATTACATCCGATGATCATTATTAGTTGTAATGTTTCTGCTTTTAGACGCAAAAACACATAAACTAAAATTCTCTCCCGCGTGTCTATCCAAAAGCCGAGTCTCAACTCTATCAATCCAGAACATTTTATCGACGCCTGAGTTCCCCAGCTAACGTTAAGAAACCTCTTACTTGCTCTTTCATTTTTGATAAAACACAATCCAGGGTGATAACATGAGATTTGCTTGGGAAGAATTAATTATAATTGCATTCGGAATGATTTTACTGAGAATTTCAGGGAGAAAATCCATTGCACAAATGACCATCGCACAGACAATGGTGATGATTTCAATCGGTACGATTATCGTTCATCCCATTTTAGAAACCAGTTTATTAAAAACATTAATCGCTGCGTCTATCCTTTTAGTGCTTTAATGTTGATGGAATGGTTTCAAGTAAAAGTTAACTGGATTGAATTTTTTTTAACCGGAAAATCTAAATTTGTTATAGAAGACGGCCAACTCAATATAGAAAACTTAAAGAAGCTGAGACTGACAGCAGATCAACTCGAAATGCGTTTAAGGCTTCTTGGCATTTCAATTAAATATGCCACTTTAGAAGCTAATGGACAATTAGCCTACGAATTAAAAGATGACTGTAAGCCTTTAACCATCAAAGATCTTAAAAATGTGACCGACCCAAAAAGTCTTAACAAAGAGCCTCAGCCACAAAAAGATGATCAAGCCAATCTATTCGAGGAAATCAAAAGACACCAGACTCAGCACAAGCCAAAAAATCTTGAATAATTCGCTGATTAGTAAAACCTTTTGTTATTCAAAACCGAAGCCGAATCAGACCGTTAACCGCGCCGATCATTTTTTACCAGCCCGTTTTTCAAGAAACAAAAAAACATCTGAAGCAGATGCCTTTTTTCAGACGAGATCCTTGTATGCGCCTGAATATGCTTTTCAGCCGCTATACCCACCGCCGGCCTTAGCCATAATGTTAATCAGTTTGTTTTTATAAAATCATTGATTAATTGATCAGTCGTTAATATTGTGGCAAATTCGTCATGCAATGTAGCCAGAGATATATTGTGAATAGTCTCGGCATCATAATATGTATCATTTTGGTCTTTCATTCCGAAGGCTGCTGTTGCATCTGAAATGAGGTAGGTATCAAACCCTAAATTACCGCTCATTCTTGTAGTTGTTGAAACACAATGGGGCGTAGTCAAACCAGTTATTACGACAGTTGTTATATCATTTGATTTTAAAATCTCTTCTAGATTAGTCCCGATAAAGCTGCTGTTTACTTTCTTGGTTATAATGACCTCTTTATCCATAGGTTTAACGATTTCCTTTATAGCAACCCCCTCATTTTTTGGATAAAATAAAGAACCAGGTTTATCAGAAATATGTTGTATGTATATGACTGTCCATCCTTTTTCTCTCCATAATTTCAGTATTTTACTAATTTTTTTTTCCGCTTTTACGTTATTTCGTTCTCCCCATTTTTTATCATCGAAAGCTTTTTGTACATCCACAATGATTAAAGCTTTTTTCTTTTCTGCCACCAGATAACCTCCTATATTGAAAATTAGTATTTATAACATTTTAAATAAAGTTTTTACTTTTGTACAATTGTTTCAGTTTTAAATTTCATATCACACCTTTCCCGTTGGAAAAGCGCTGGAATAGCTAAAGCAAACACTCACTCAAAGGCTGCAGCTCACCAGAGGACAGCAATAATCAACTCTTTTTCTCTATATACATATCAGTATCCTGAAATAAGCTTCAACAGCGGATGAAAGGATTGCCCCCTTTGCCATCTACTCCCCTAACAAAATTCACGCTGCGCTCACAAAATATTAACAAATAATCCCTTGGTTATTTTTGCATTTCATGTAATAATACAAGTGTATCGAAAAAACAAAGGAGTGTTTAAAATGAAATTGAAAAAAGTTTTAACTGGTTCTGCCTTGTCTCTCGCTTTACTCGTTTCCGCTTCCCCTGCTTTTGCATCCAGCCCTGGCAATACAAATAGCGACTTAACTCAAACAAAAATTTCGACACAAGCGACCAAAGATTCTTTTACAATGGATTACCTTCATAGATGGGATATCCCAAATACAACTGTTAAAAATGGTGTTACTTATTACCTTAAGAAAGTAGAGATAATCGAAGGGTTCTATCGCGCAACTTTTGAAGGATGGATTAATTAGAAGAAGGGGCTTTCCCTTCTTTTACTCTCTTTTGTAAGGATCGGTGCACAAGACACTCCCCCTCAGCGCCCATTCTGCAGTTGCACTTCGGCATCGGGCATTTCATTCCATGTCTAAACCAAGTTTCGTGTCATCACCGTCCGAACAATGATATTCGTTTATGATATGATCCCCCATTCTCCTTTTTTTCTTACATTCAGTCATATGTTCACGTATATATAGTTCGGGACGGTTTTTCGGCGAAATAAGGCGGATGCCGCATCACTCAATTTGTTTCTTTTCAAACAATGAAACTAATAAAAAAGAAGATGCCTCGCAAAAAGTTCAGCAAACTTTCGGAAGCATCCTCGATCTGGATAAAATAAGGTGTTATTTTAAAGAAAACGGATCACTAACCCTCTTGAACCCTTGTCACATCAAGGGTTTTTTTCGTTTTAGGAATCATATTATAAATAAGTTGTTCACTTACCGTACACTTTCATAACGTGTTATTTCCCTTTAAATTCACGCTTTTGAGCACTTCTTAAGAAGAAACGAATTCACGCATTTTCATCCTTGGATGTGATTTTTGTTATTTTTGTGTTATTTTTTTCGAAATATAAATCATTAATCATCATACGGCCGATACTTCTTCCGACCAGCTTCCAGTTCTTTTTTTTGTGCCTCAACATGGCTCAGAAGAAATAAACTCACTGTTCCTACTTTCTTAACCGGATTCAATTTCCCAGAGCTCACGAGAGCGCTTAAACGCTGCCTCGTGACACCGAGGAATTCTCCAGTTTCCGCTGCAGTCAGTACTTCTTTTTGAATGAACTGTATCTTTTCATTTTCTGTCATGTCTGTTCTCTCTCCAAATTAGAATAAAACCTTTTAGTATGGTGACGAACGCAGCCATATATAAGATGACAACTGCAATCTTCCCCAATGTTCCAGCTGTTTCAAAATCAATTGCAACAATACCCACTAATATAATAAACAACGTCGTCATATCTAATGTATTGTAGTGCTTTAAATATTTTTTCATATCATCGTGGACGTGATATAATGTAGGAGCAAGGGGATCACTCCCCTTGTCTTACTATGTTTTAGCGCTTCTTGCTTGTCCGGCGGGAGCGCTTTTTTCTGTTCTTCTCTCGCTTCTCGCTTTCCTTCTGCCAAATATCATAAATATTTTTGACAATGGTTACGATTCCAGCGATGATAAGAACTATGTTTCTGATCTCGTCCACTTTAGCACCTCCTTTCGATACTTTTATTATACCAAACCTATTTACAACAGTCAATAGGTTTACGTGAAATAATCTCCTTTATTGAAAATTTTTTATTCATATCTCCGCAAAATAAAAATATAGATAAACATCCTCAATTCCTTTAAAATGGAATCATCGTTTAAATCTAGGAGGAAGTTATGTCTTTATTTTATTCACTATTTGCAGCCCTAATGATAGTTGGAATATTCATAGGGTTGTGTCTGCTTGTTTTAAAGTCTACTAGAAAATTTGGAATTCAACTTACGATTGGATGTTTGTCAATCCTGCTTCTAATGTCTCTTGCAAACAGATTCATTTTTAAATTTGGAGATGAACATGAAGCAGCTATAACTCCACAAACATTTCATAAAATTAAAGAAGGCATGACTTATGAGGAAGTTAAGAAAATAGTTGGCGGGAAAGCTAGATCAGAAAGCAATTTATATGCAGGTTCTAAAGAATACGTTTATTCAGGGAAAGATGGGTTAGAAAGTGGATCAACAGTTACTCTGGAATTTGACGATGATGAATTAAATTTTATATCTGAAACAGGCTTAATTAGTAAGCGAGAAGATGAACAGAATGAAGATGAGGATACGACTACTGTTATAGAAAATGAAACAGAAGAAGATCAAATCAATGATTTAGTTGAAAACAATTTAAAAAACGTCTCTATCGATAAAATTGAATTGAATCAAGATATGAGTAAAAATAAAGAAAAGCAATACATAGCATTAGTTCATTTGTCATTCAATCTGAAAAATACTCCCGAAAGAGCAAAAAAAATAACGCAGACGTATAGCGAAGATCTAGCTGCTCGAATAGGCGACAAAATAAAAAGTGTTGACCAACTGATCATATTTTGGAAAATTCCCTACTTAAATGACAATGCCGTCCTCGCAAAAAATTCATACGTAAGATCTGGAAGTCACTTCATTATTGCCGATCAAGCATACCAACCACCTTTGCAATAAAATAAACTAAAGATATGTGTTTTCAATGATCAACCTTAAAGAGTCTCATACAACAAACAGCCCCTTCATCTGATAGAAGGAGCTGTTTTTTTATTCATTCAACAAGGCAAACCATGCTTTCTGATAAACTTTCTGGCCAAACCCTTTAAATATAGACTTTGTGCTCTTAGACAAACGTTTTCTTGTCTTTTCTTCAGACATGATTTTTATTACCCTGTCTGCCAATTCATTTTGGGTTTTAACAAGATAACCATTTTTCTCGTTCTGTATCATATCTTTAGGGCCGTATTTAATATCATATGATGTTACTGGTGTACCTGCGGCTAAGCTTTCAAGAATGGTTAGTCCAAATCCTTCAGATTTTGAAGTGAGTATTGAACAAGCTGCTTTTTGATAAACCTCAATTTTGTTATCTGTAAACCCTTTTAATTCAATATTTTTCGTTAAGTTTAATTTTTCAATTAGTTCTTGAAAGTATGTTTCATGCTCACCCACGCCATAAATTTCGTATTTCGCATCTGGAATAACATCAACTACTTTTTTGAATGCCTTTATAGCTTCCTCTAGACCCTTTTCTTTATGATAGCGGGACAAAGTTACCGCTAGGTGCGGATTAACCTTAGAATTATCCTTCTCAGTGTCAGGTTTACTTATTCCATGTGGAATAACGCGATAATTCAACCGCTCTCCAAACTCGTTTGAAAAGTCATTTTTTTGTTCCTCAGTCAAAAACACAATCTGATCAAATTTATCAGGGTTCTTGAATAAAGCATTATATTGTTGACTTAATTCAAATTCACCCTTCTCATTTAAATCGTAATGATTAGTGTGCAACACAACAACTTTTCTCACATCAGATAATCTTTTATCCAATAATAAACTGAAATTTTTAGGGTTGTCAGACATGATGATTGGTGATTCAATCTCTTTTGTTCGATTAGCTATCCAATATGCCGCCAGGTCTTCTAGGTTCTTAAATTCTAAAGGCTCGGGATAGAAAAGATTGCAGCGGAATATCTCTTCGTCTTTAGGCTTTAACCATGTTGTGAGATAACACTTCCCATCCTTTCCGAAATAACGATCTAACTTTGGTTTGTTGCTGAACAAATCCATTTGGCGTTCACGTACTAAATAACCATCCTCGTTATATTCTTCTCTGCGAAGCCTGTGTCTAGCTTCATTCATGTAATCAATATATGCAAGCCGTCCATTGTTATCGAACTTTTTGTACTTTACATACAGACCATCTTTGAAGTAACGAAAAGCATTGTTTGCTTTAAAAACGACGAAGCCTTCTTCTTCTTTATTCGGATCCCCTTTTATACGATGATCTTCTTTATTGTTCTTAGAAGGATCTAGATCATTGAATAAATTATAAACCTTCACTCTTTCATCGAGTTCATTGGCATTATAAAGATTCTGAATGATACTTTTATGATTCTTTTGAAAAAGAATGGTTAGAAATTGAGTTTCTTTATACTCTGAAACGAGTGTATTCGCTCTATGTATTGTTGCTTTGGTCATACCGCCTCTTTTTGTATTTAAGGAATTAAACAAAAAAACCGGACTTACGAGAGACATATTTTATCCCCTTTTCATATTTTTTCACTAGATTATATTACTATAAATGAAATTTTAATGAAATAGTCATATAAAAAGAGAATAATTACAGAAAAACCCTCCTTGCATTAAGAAGGGGTCTTTAATCGATCAAAACTTAAGTCTGGTTTATGACCTATAAACACTGTCAGAAATTAAGCCATTCCTCATCTAAAATTCTTACTGCATGTTCTGTCTTTAGTAATGAAGGGCCATCAGCAAGGTACTGAGTTATTTCTTGTGTAAGCAAACAAGACCTCCGAAAGTTCTCAACTTTCGCTATTTTTAGAGTTATGTTAGAATAAAACGAGAACATACGTTCTTTATTTGTTGAGATTAGTTACTGTATTGTGGAGGATTGATGGTTTGAAAACAATTTTACTATCTGATGGACGAGCCTTAAAATTAACGTTTGAAGAAACGAGAAAACATTTTCTGCCGATGATAAAAAAAACAATAAAACAAACTAATAATAAATTTGTTTTTAACTTTATTGATGAGGAAGATTTTTCTCAAGAGTTAGAAATTGAACTTTGGAGAGCATATGAAGGTTATGATTTCAATTATGGAACGTGTTTCTCAACATATCTACATTACAAATTGAAAAAGGGAGTACGTAATGTAACGTATTCTAGATACACTTTAAAAAATAAAAATAAAGGGATTTTATCTATAGATACCCTAGTAAATAACAAAGACCTTAAAATGATTGACATATTGCCAACAATTGATTATTCACTGAGCAATCTTGAATCCAATGAACTTGTTAAAATTCTTCTAGAGAATACACCTCCACAAGATAGAGACGCACTTCAAGTAATACTTGACAGAGAGACTTTTTCTGTTTCAGAATATGCAGCAAAACATCAAATTTCTCGTCAAGCCGCTAACCAAAGAATTATTAAACTTCGAAAACACCTTCAAAATATAATTTCTGAAAAATATCTCCTTACAAACGATTGAGCTAACTATTTGCAATCCAAAGATCATTAATTATTTAATGATCTTTTATTTTTCTCTTTCTTTTCATCGTTTTCCTTAGTTTATTCCAAATTCTCTAAGCTATAAGATACATAATCAATACACGGAATTTTAATTTTACATTTACATTTTTAAATTGCGGGATAGAATAGTAGCACTCAAGAAACTCAATAAGGAGAGGAGCTTTTTTATGACTATTTGCATTAACAAAAAAGGGTCAAGCGTTCCGGTCTACTCAAATTACGGATTAACTACATGGGGATCTAAAATCGGAACAGTAAATTCTAATGAATTATTTGTTTTTTATGGGACGTTTACAGAAGCAAATGGTGCAGTTTCAATCGGTTTTTATTCACCTTCAGGTTGGCGACAAGGTTACGTCAAACCAAGTGCTGCCACTGGTTCATTTTTGACAAAAGCTTATATAGCGAAATTCGGAACATCTGCCCATGGAGGAATTGCATTTAAAGTCCTTCATCGCCAATCTCGTATTTTTTCTGGCACAAACGTTATTACTACAGTAAAACCAGGCGGTAAGATTATCACTGATGGTTATTCATCTTCTGGATCATCTTATCCATACCGCTTAAGTATTAAAGGATATATTCATGCTGGAAGCACCAAATACCATAAAGTAACGAATGGCTGGTGTGACACTGATTTAGAAATCGGGAAATCAATGTACAATACAGTTACAATCGACGGTAAGTGGGTATGAAAAAGAAAAAGCTAATACACTAATCAATATAAAAAGAGGCATAAAAATTCTAACTTATGCCTCTTTTTTATATCTTAATCTAATTTAGATCCTCTGCTAATCTCGTTATCCCCTCGTTTTATATTTATATTGGCCTCTAAACAGTTGGATGTTCATAATAATCACTACATATAACCTCCCAAAAATTCTTTCTGCTACTTCAATAATGCTTCAAGTTTCGCCTTTGTATCTGGTCCGTAAATGCCGTCTTGACGAAGCCCATACATTGACTGGAAACGTTTCACTGCATTTGCCGTCTTCGGTCCATACGCACCATCAATACCAAAATTTTTTGCGTTTTTATCTGGATAATAATGAAGAGTCGCTAACGCAGTCTGGATCTGTTTTACAGATTCCCCTCGGGTTAACGGGTTTGTGACTTTAAAAGTACCCGCAGGCAAGCTGAATTTTGACTTTTGAGTGGATTTAGGCTTTGACGATGTTGCTTTCTTCTTGCCGCCGCTTTTCAGCTCGTTATCGCTTTTGATATAGGAGACATTCACATATCCGTGGAATGTCTGGCCTTTTGAATTGGTGTATTCAACATATCCCCATCCGTTGACAGTTGATCCAAGCTGATATTTTACAACCGTGCCATTCGGCAGGTTAAGCACCATGGAAGAAGAGGCGCTCCGTTGTGTACGTAGAACAAGACCGTCACTTGAAACTACCGTGTTTTTAATGAATCTTCCTGTATCTGTATGGGTAACATCCGGATTTGATACATCAGGCACCGTTACAACCACACCGGGCATTCGTTTTTTAACACGGGTCTTAAAATCGACAAACCCTTGAGAGTTGCTTACCCACGGCGCCGGGCAGATTTTATGTGTGATATCGTAATGTCGAACAATGTCATTGATTGGATCGAGTTTATACATTTTGCACAGCTCGGCACAAACTTGTTCTGCACGAGCAACGGTATCCGGATGGAAAGTGCCGTTCTTTTCAATGCAAAGCTCCACGCCGATAGATAAGAAATTTGCATTCGGTTTCAACGCCGCGACACCCCGGTAAGGCTGTCCGTTAACGAATTGCTGGACGTCATTCGCGTGATAAGCCACTTCATTCAACGGAATGATGCAAATAGCCTCTGTGCGATCGACAAAAATATGTGCAGATGCAAACGTCTGTTTTTTCTCAGACAGATTTCTGTTCTGTACGGGGAGCGTTTGACCAAAGTATCTATAATGATTGGCAGCAGGCGCGCCGGGGTTTGCCGTGTAATGCACCACCAGTTTCTTCACGCCGTTGTTTTTGATTCCCGGCCGCGTCCATTTGTTAATATCAATATATTGGTTTCTGTATGCTGACATAAAAATCTCTCCTATTCTGTTTTTGAATACAAAAAAGCAGCCGGATTAACCAGCCGCCTGATCGTCTTTTTCTTTTGTCTGATCGTTGTCGCTTTCAATTACGTGTAGCCGGTCAGTGATGACGGCCGGGATTTTAACGCCGATCTGCGCCAAATTCTCCGTAATGGACAGTCCTTCGTTTGCGATATAAAAAAGAACGGTTCCAAAGGTCAGGACGCCGTTCAAATTTGTTATCGTGTCAATAATGTTGGCGACGATGACCACCATAAAACTGAGCATCTTCCGCACATATCCAAACCATGCACTGCGGCTCCGGAGCTGCTTCATTTTCCATGCTTTTATAATGCCTGTGATAACATCCAAGATGCTTAGGATCAAAAGTAAATCAAGGTATTTCACCTCCCCGAATAGATATGTTCTTGCGATCTGTAAGCTTTCAAAGTTCAACATCACTTGTATTCCCTCCATTGTTAATCACCTCCTTCGAGGCAAAATAAAACACCTCTAGGGTGTTTATCAGCTCCCTGTCCCGCCCACATCCACACTGATTGGCTGTTCTATAGCGGGATAAGTTAAACCAGTGATTTGTTTATATTGCTCTTCAGTAATTCTGTTCAATTCAACAAAACGGGCGACATTAGCATTCGTATAATAGTTTCGGCCCCAGCCATAAATAGTCTTTATATTTGAAAACCAATCCACTATGCTTTTCCTCCCTCTGCTAACATAAGAAGCAAGTCAGCCAATATTTTTGACTGTTCCTCGTCTGCGCTTTGAGCTTCTGCCAGTTGCTTCATGATGACAGCATTCTGCTGTTTTAAAATATCAACAGCCGTTGGCCCCTGAACATTTTTTGCGTGCTCTAATATAGAATTCTTTTCTTCTCGTGTAGCCGATTCTATCCATACCTGTTTGCTAGGATCGAATTTCGCCTTAAAAAATGAAGGTGGTTGAATTAGCGTGCAATTTTCAGGAATAATATAATTTCCTTGCTCATCTACTTCGCTAATAATAGAAGGTCCGATAAAAATAAAATCTTCTCCATACTTGTATGCTTGAATCATGTTGCAGTTCCTCCTGTTTGTAGCGGCACAGATACATCTATATAAAAACCATCTAATCTATTTGAATCAAGTGGCGTTGGATATTTAATCTTTAAGTCACCATCATCGTATACAATCAAATTTGCCGTTCCCCCTGTTCCGCTTAGAGCAACCGAAACGACAGCCCCTCCTATCGGCGTGTACTCAACTGGTATTGACCCAAAAATAATTTCTGCATCTACCCTTACGTGACCTCGTAATAACAACAAAGAACCCGATTTTGCATATATTGGCGTGCGTGTCCCCACGGTAGCACCGTTTTTCAGCGTAATATTTTGCCACACAGGATTTTCAAAATCATTATTTGTAATGAGCCGTTTCCATCCTTTAAAAACACCGTTAGTATGAACCGTGGTATGCCACAAAGTGTTATCATGGCTACGCCAAGCTATGATGGACTTTCTTCCGGAATCGCCTTCGATAACATCATAGTTGAACCAAGAACTATCATTTACAACAGGATTGTTTTTGACTGATGTGCCATTCGCATAATAATAACCTGAACTTAACGCTAGAATGTCTGTCTCATTTACTAATTGTGTTCGTTTTCCGTCATCCTTTGTCAACTTCGTCATCTGGCCGCCATTCCACTTGTCTTTTTCAGTTTTTGTTACGTGAATGTCCGTTTTATCGGCATGAACATCGACTTTTGACTGCGCCCCTTCCACTGACTCAAACTCACGCCATGACGTCCAAGAATCCGAGCCTGAGATTTTATTACGCATAAACTTTCGGCGGCCTGACGACGTTGAGTCGCTGCTGCTATAGGACGTATATTCCTGATATGCATACGTTCCGTAGTTGTGGACGAATAGATACCCGTTATTATTCACGGGCGCATTTAATGCTGTCGTGACACTGCTCATATAGTATAAGCCTGTATCCGTTACCGTATTGAAATCAGCACCGCTTAGATACTTCGCCAGCCCATTATCTTCCGTTAATTTAAAGAGCTGTCCTGCATTCCATTTATCCTTTTCAATTTTTGATGTATGTCTTTCTCCGTTGTTATCGTGTTGTCGAAAAGCATAGTAATCAGCCTGTTTGATATTATCGACTTTATCAAGTCCAACTTGTGCCGCAGTAACCTTGTGCGGGTTTGAAGTGTCAGAGGTGTGTTTGTCAAAATCCTCTTTCTTTGCTTGTACGTCATTTGTTACAGCAGATAGCCCTATCTGCGCTTTTGTTACTCCATGTGGGTTACTTTTATCCTTTGAATGCTTATCAAGATTCGCCTGAACAGCGTCAGCCTTTTCTTGCGAGCCCTTTTTCGTTTCAACGGCTTCGAGATCGGCAAATTTCTCCCGTAATTCCTCAACGGTTTGACTGATTTCTTCAACGGTTTGGTTTACCCCGTCTCTCAGCGTTTCAAAGTCGTCAATGTAGTAGTCAGCTGTCGGAACGATGTTCTGATCTTCTAACGTTTTAGCGATAGAAAAGGTAAAAAATGAAGTTACCAGGGATTGTCCGTTTGTATAATATAGTTTAATTTCGGCCTTAACGGTTCCGTAATGCGTCAGTTCCTCATCAGACAAAATGTATTCAGCTGTACCATTAACTTTGTCTATAAGCGTAAGACTCTTTTTATAAAATGATCCGTCAGCATATAGCAGAACGATTTTTGCATCCAATGCTGACAAAGGCAACGGTACGCCATCCTTCACAAAAGAAAAGGACAGCTTGGCGCTGCCCGTATCTTGCGTCATAAATTGTATGTTAGTGGTTCGGCCGTTTGACCGTCCGGCATTAATATCGAATGACACGCTCCCCGTTTTATACATCTTTGATTCCTCCCTTAATGCTGCGGCGTAACTAGCATCTGCGCTACCCCGTAACCTTTTTTCACATCGAACGGAATTTTGATTTTCATAACAGTTCCGTATCCGGCGCTTTCCGCCTTTGTTGCAACACCATTGATGGCAGAAACACTATCGCCGACTGTTACTGTTTCGTCGATCCTAACGAAGACTTGACCGATCAAACCAATTACATGCCACTCGTCCCTTTCCTCTCTTGGTTTGTATTCCGCTTCAGGCTTATAATTCGGATTTTCAACAGGGATCTTAAGAATTTCATTTCCATCATTCACCTCACGATAAACCAGTCCGCCAAATTCATCGCGGAGATAACGATCATTCCAATAAAACGATGCTCCACCGAGCACAACGCCGGCTGTTTTTGAAACAACGCCAAGAATCTTGTCCCCTTCATGAGCTTTACGAATCTTATCGCCTTCTAACGCAACAAGATAAGATGCCTCAATCTTTGAGCCGTCGGCAGATTCAAAATACTCCGCTAAGTCCTTTAAATTAGACACACTTTCAATAGCGCCTGTAGCTCGAACAGTCCCATTTTTAGCATTAAGTTCGATCTTTTTATTCGCTTCTGATGCGTTGCCATCACCGTGCCCCATCGCAAGGGAATAAGATTTACTATTCTTTGTAGCCTTTGAAAACATAACGCCGGAAGAAGCTCCATCTCCGGTCGTATGCGAATCGTACGAAAACATAACACCATTTCGTGATCCTTCTGTGGAGGCTCCACCTGCGTTACCAGCAATCAGATTTCGTTCACCCTTTGCAATTGTTGATCCGGTATTTGCAATGATAGCACTGTAATTCGTAAGTGGATGCCCGGAAGATGTTGCTGCGCGGAAACCACCTTTAACGTTATTAGGAACGACAGAGTGCTTTTGGTCACCTAATACTGCCGCGTTTCTATAGCCATAAGCCCTTACTGCAAGGATGTTCGTTTGAGTATTCGGCGATGTAATGCCAGCTATACCATTCGAGCCGTGCAGTAAACCATTAACTAAATTTACATTGTATACGCCGCCTCCTATTCCGATCCCGTTAGGTGCTGATTCATGGCTTACAAAATCGGAAATGAAGACATCATCTGTTCGTTGATCGCCGCCAACAATCCGAATGTCATATTCAGCAGTTTTAAATCCAGTTACTTGAAGATTGGTAACGTTTATCTTTCGACTTTTATATTGAAATGCAATAACTGAATCTCCTTTATAGTCGTATGTCGGATCCCCAATGGCTGTAAAACCAATGATTTTCACTCTCTGATATGCCGAAACAACTAGCGCCTTTGGAGCTAGTCCTTCATAAAGCGAATTGAACCTTGGTTCTCTTGACGTGCAGTCTACTAACGTCACATCACGTGCAGTCTCACTCCACGGATCCGTCGCTAAATGATGCCCAATGTGTCGCAAATCAAATGATCGGACGTCCCGAAAGGATTCATGACCTCGAATATGGACGTTACAAGGTGCCGGCCATTCTGCATGGGCCTTAACTTCTACCCCGCGGACGTTACCTTCAGTATAGTTATCAATCACCCAGACATGCTTAGAACCATCATCTACTTCAATACCGTTTGAATTGGCCCCGCCTTTACGATGTGCCTTCCCGGTAGGGTTTGTCATAACATTATGTGTAATGAAAACGTATTCGCTGTAGTGTGTTGTAATGCCATCGTCACCATAACCAGAGCCAACACAGCGGTCAATCCAAATATACTTACTGCCAGTTGCGGTATAATTTTTAGCAGTTATATCATATGTCGGTGCAGTTATATCGAAGCAATGCAACCCCGGATTAATACCCTCAACTTCACGGATGATACCGAACTTGACTTGCGCAAATGTCAAGCAGCTTGAATGTATCCCGCCAGTCGCTCCTACACCGCCTTGACGTTCCGGATTCCAATCAAGAGACATACCTTCAACAACGATATTCCGGTTCCCTAACGTATGATCAGCATTTGTAACAACCCACTCGCTGGCCGGTGTATCTTCATGGAGCTTAAGTGTAGTGACACCCATACCTTGACCAATCATATAAGTCCAAGATGGAAGTTTGACTCCTTTAACAACATATGTGCCGGCTGATAGCATGAGGCGAACCTTACCAGTGCCAATTGCTCTTTTAAACGCTTCTGAACTATCGGTTTCTCCGGTTGGATCAGCACCGAAGTCATCTACATTGACGGTTCGTTTAATCTTTTGGAGAAGCTTGTTATACTCTTTATCCAGCCGCTCCTTGAGCAATGGAGTTATATTTCCTTCAGCATCAACCCGCGCATCCACAACTTCTTTTACATTTGTTCCATCAGCATTTAAAATCAGGTTGCGTATCCGGTTATATAGACCATCGATATATGAGCGTAAAGAAAAGCCGCCATGGTCAATTTGCTCCGACGAGTGGGCTTTATTGCTCTTTTTATGGCTGTTTATCTCGTTTTCAAGACTATTCAATCCATTTTCAACGGTCTCAGCATCTGCTCTTTGTTCAGCAATATACCTTGCGTTTCTAGTGGTGTCATAATCCTTGATTAACTTGAATCCCAATGTGTCACTCTCCTTTCAAGACAAAATAAAAAACACTCTTAAAAAGAGCGCTTCTAAATCATCATTCTCAGTTTTTGTACATAACGCTTTTGATCTTTTAATCGCTTTTCTTGCTCCATCCGGATATCCTGAATATCTTTACGGAAATTAGCAAAGTTCAATGTTGGTTTTGCATATGGATTTAAGGGCTTATATTGAATGGAAAGCAGCCGGACATCGTCTTCATAGGTTACGCCATAAACTGTATCAGCCAACACATGAAGTGTGTCTCCTTTCCAAAAATCATCTTGTATGTTAAGAAGCTTTGGCTCATAGATGTATTCATAATCCACCTCGATCTCCATTTTCGGGTAAGGATTCACGTATTTTTTAAGCGCCTCCATCATGCTGGACTCTTTTTTATAACGCTCGTCGCGCAGTGGCTCAGCCCACCGCGGCATACCATCAAGCAGAAACTTATTTTCGTCAGGGTGCTTATAAAGGACCGGCTCAAAGACGTACTCCGTTTTTTTGCTGTCGGTGCTGCTGTTTTCCTTTATTGCTCCGTACCCCCGTGCTCGGGTAGAGCAGCCGTCTGTCGATGTTTTAATTTTAATGCCGGGCATATTATAACGAGAGTCGAGAGTGTGATTGATACGCTTTCCCATCTTTTTATAAACGTATATCTTGTAATTATCCACATCAAGCTCTAAGCTGTAGTCTTCCACAATTTCGCTTATCAGCTCATTCACGAACTTATCACCAAAATTCTCCTGCTCCACACTTTTAAATTCACTTTCCTTGTCTTTGAAAATGTAAGAGAATTTCGTCCCCTTCAATGTGAAATCAAGCATTTTTCGTACAGTCAGTGTGCCGCTGATCGTCTCTTCTACATAATGATTGTTCAAAACGGCAACGAAAACATGGCTTGCAGAAACTTTCTTGCTGAGTGTTTTTTCCTGATCAACCTCAACCATCGTAATAAAGTATTTTTGATGGTTGAATTTTTTTTCGTCCAAATAAAGGATATTGTCATTTATGAGCAAATCATATTCAATGCCATTATCAGCAGTCCGAGTGATCGTAAACTCAATATCTTTTTTTCCGGTGGTGTCATCTAATAGATCCGGATCGGCTCCAATGACTTCGACCACTTGATTTCCGTCTTGGCTGGAAACATGCAACTGAGGGAAGTAAACGTCTTTTGGCAAGTTTTGATTCAGCGTAATGTCTTTACCATCATATTCTTTACTTGGTATATCCGGCTCAGGATCTGGTGTGCCTGGATTACTCGGTTCGTCTGGTACTCCTTCTGATGTATCATATTTCGTTAATTTATAGGTGAAAATGAGGCTGTTCAATTTTGTTGCGTAATTTGGGTCGGTAGCATACCCGGCTTTGACGAGAGCCGCAGTTGCTTTCTGATAATCTGTTTCCCCGACGACAGCTTTATAATGGTTTTTGTCCCAGCTAAGGCCATTCAAGTACAGGTTCGCCAGGTCTTGTATAGATTCTTTCCATGAAGGGTACTTCCTGAATTTAGCCGGAACTTGTACATTTTCTCCGTTGATAACTTCCCATGTCTGCATAATGACATATTGGCCGTTGTATTCGCCCTTCATACCGAAAAGATTATGCCCTTTTGTCGCCAATTCACTTGTGCCCCACGCGCTTTCTAAGCATCCTTGAGCAATGATCAGTGATGCGAGAATACGGTGCTTTTTATATATTTGCTGGGCGTCGCCGGCAATCTCTTTAATAAAATCTGTATTCGCCATATAAACCGCCTGCCTTACAAGTAGTAGAACCGTGTGTCAAATTCTATGACAAAATCATCGGCATTCTGAACTTCAAACTCATTCCATCCAATTTCGAGATTCGGCAGACGTCCAGATGTTTTTATTGGTTTATTATTGAGCAGCGCGTATTGCTTTAAAAATGATACCTGCTGTGACTTCTTCAACTCTTTTTCAATCGTTAATTTCTCGCCATTAGTATGATTGATTAGCGTTACATTCTTCCCCTTGGCGTTCAACAGGACGTTATACGCGTGATCTAGTGGATTGATTTGGACATCTCCGGAATTAAAGACAGAGAAACATTTCTGATTCTTAAAATAATAGACCAGGTTGTCATCTGATTGCAGGTTCATACCAATGTTCCAGTTCTCTCCTGACTGATTCTGCGCTGTTTTGGTTGAATGCTTAGACTCTGCCATTCCGGTAATATTGGTAAACTCGACAGAAAAAACAGCATGTGTTTTCTCCTTTTCTTTGGAAATGCTGAAATTCCCATCACACATAACGAGGAAACGGCGATTCGGCCATAAGTCAGTAGAAATATAATAGGCAAATGGCTTCACCAGTAAAGCATAGAGCTGATGTCTAAGTATATAGAAATTGTTGTGAATTTTTGAATTCAAATATACTTCTACAGTGACTTTTCTTGATGAGTAGGTCACATCACGTGGATGCTGTGCTGAGATAACACCATGACGCCGCGGGATCGTAATTGTTTCCCGATTGATAGCCGGAGCTTCCGCCAAAAAACTCAATACTTCAAATTGAGGGAGCAAGCTGTCAAGGCTCTGCTCCCCCAATCCGTTATCAAAATCCAAAAATAGTTTTACCAAGCAGGCTTACCCCCATTTCTATATTGTTTTCTTCTATATCGGTCAGCGCTCGTTTGGTCTACTCGGGCCCCGTCAATATAAGTGTTGTTATCTTTTAAGACCAGCTGTTGCAGTAGCTGAATGTTCTGCTGGAGAGCGTCAATCTGCTGCCCCATCATGCTGATTTGCCTTTCTTGATTCTCCACGACCCGAGTCATATCGATATTGACGCTTCTATCATTTTCAGGCTGTGCTGCGGATGCTTTTTGGAGTAATAGCAAAGCCTTTGAGATCATCCCTTCTTGCAGTGAAGGCAGTACGCCAAGCTCACGCCCAACCCGCGCCCACAATCCGATATTCCTTTCGCGGTATGCTGGATCTTTCGTAATGGTAGTTTCATCGTACCCTCGTTCGTTGAGGACGGCGAGCTTGGAGCCGCCGCGCCCCGGAGAAGTACCGCCCTTTGCATATCCCACATACGGGCCGCCGCGCGCCATTGATTTCAAGCCGGGATGATTTGATATATCTCCATATCGCCCTTTGATGTAATTAATGGCCGCCAGAATGTTGTCCACCGGATTAAGTATGTTGTTATGACCCGGAAATGCGTTAGAGGAAAACGTACTCGGAATGGTCTGCATTAACCCCCTTGACGGGTTTCCTGCTCTTGCATTGGAATCTGTAAGGTTAATGGCATTCGGATTTCCTCCTGACTCTTTCATGGCAATCGTGATTAAGCCGGGAACCCATGAAAACGGGACACCAGCAATGCCGACCGCTTCCGATACCCATTTTTGGACCTGGGCAGATCCAGTTGTTCCTTTATAGGCATCTGCCGTAAAAAATCCCACATCCGGCAAGACCCCTTTTAAGAATTGAAGGGCACCGCTTTTTAGCGTTTTGAGAATACCAGTCCCTAACCCGTCTATTCCGGTTCCTGTTTTAAACGGGATCATTCCTTTGAAAATGCTGCTGATTATCTTTTGCGGCCCTTTGATAATCATATCCATAACGTCAGAAGCGACGTCCTTCGTTTTGCCAATGACATTCTTGCCGACAGAGACAGCGCCTTTCACCAGCTTTTTCGACCCCTCAAACGCATTCTTGAAGAAGTTTCCGACCCCATTTGCATAACCGGGAAGTCCTGTGGCAGCTGCTTCTTTCGACTGAGCGTGCGGAAGAACAGACGTGCCGCGCGGAAGATCCCACACTTGCGGGCCGCCCATTCCGACAATGTAAGTGCCGATGCCGGGCGTGTGAGCAAGCTCCCATCCTTCTTCGCCGACTAATGCCCGGCCGCCTGGGTGGAAGTCTGTTCCCTTGGCATAGGCTACCCCCGGTGCGATTTGCATAGAGGAAGGCTGACGGTTATCGTATCCAGCAGGCTTCCACTCTGGGATAGTATCCATGTGCATAAATTCTAAAATATTATTGATCCAGCCAGTAACAGCATTAACTCTCTCAGCCAAGTCTACTTTAAATAGGTCCCATACACCGAGTACCTCTCCAGTTTCTGTATTAACTTCGCTAATATGCCCAGCAGCTTGTTTTTTTGCCTCTTCTACGACACCTTTATGAGTTTCTTTTGCTTCTTTAATTGTCTTTTTAGCCTGACTCCTTGCGTTTTCAACGGTTTTATCGTGTTCTTCTTGAGAAATTGACCCTTTTACATAACGTTGCTCATCCGCGGCATCAATAACGGCATCACGTTGTTTCTTAGCTGCTTTAATTGTTTTCTCTTTTGCCTTGTTACTGTCTTTTATAACAGCAGCCGCTTGTTTAGCAGAAAGATTAGACGTCTCTTCTTTTAACTTTTTAGATATCTTTATCTGCTCAGCCTTGCTCCGTGAGAGCGCAGTCTCCATTTCAGAGAGCATTGCAATTTGGATTTTTGCTATTTCTTTATTCTCTTTTTCCGTGGTTTTTCGATTTTCGCGGGCGGCAGTCTTATAAATTTCATCTACTCGATCAACATACTTTTGGATCTTCTTTTGTTTTTTCTCGTTATAAGCATCAATTTTGCCAATGATTTTATTTTCTTCTTTTTCAGACATTCCGTTATTAGAAGCATAAAATTCTTTCAGCACTTTAGTTGCATTGGTCGCGCTGGTTTTGTATCCGTTTTTCAAAGAATCTCCCATGTCTTTAAAGCGCTTTGACATGTCATCTGCAATATCAGTCGTGATGGTAGCATTGGTCGCTTTCAGAGTGTTCAGCTTGGCTGTAACCTCAATGTTCATGTCTTCATAGGCGTTGACGGCTTTTGCTGTGGATTTTGATACACCGTCTCCAAAATCAATTGTTGCCGGGAGCACTCGTTTCTTTAAATTGTCGTAATACTTAAATCCGGCATCAGCTAAAAGAGTCACACCCGTAATTAACGCGCCGACTGGTCCGCCTAACAATCCAAGTCCACCACGTAAAAGACCGACAACAGCAGTGCCTTTTTTAAGTATGTTAAACAGGCCGAAACCGCTTTTTGCAAGCTTCATAAATCCGCCGGCCCCTTTTACGGCATTTAATCCGGTTTTGATAATTCCGGCGCCGAACTTTAACAGCTCAGGAGCAAAAGTAAGAACGAGTCCGGCAATTGTTCCGATGGGACCGCCGAAAAGAGTTAGACCAGTACCGGCCACACGGGAAGCGCCGCCAAGTCCGCGCATCGCTTTCGAGCTTCTATTTGTCGATTGCTCCAGCCGGCCCACTCGCGTCGCTGCCACGGCGTTTGTTTGGTTGAGCCTTTCCATTCGGGTGGCTGCTACCGTTGCCGCAGTGGAGGTTGTCGCAATACCAGCTGCCGCTGTTCGGGATGCAGCACCTGCCGCAACAGCTTCAGTCGTATAAACGCCGAGACTTGCAGATGCCCGATTGACGTTACCGGTTAAATATCCTCCAGCCGTGCGGAGCATATTCCAGCCTGCGGCGATCCTCGGTAAAGCTCCAAGTACCAACAGAAAAGCCCCGCCCAAAAGAGAAAATACCGTAACTGCTCCACCTGTAATAGCAATAGTGCTTGCGACGGAGTGCGGTAAGGCATCGAACCACGTCACTAATGAAGTCAGACCGTCAGTAGTAGCTCTGATGATCGGTATAAACTGGTTTCCCATGGTGATGACGGCATTGTTTGCTGCAGATTTCAGATATTCTACAGATCCGGCCAGGTTGTCCATCTGCGTGTCAGCCACTTTTTCAGCAATACCGCCGCTGTTTTCTATTTCCTTAGTGAATTCTTCAAGCTTATCTTTACCTGCATGCATGAGCGTGATAAATCCAGATATAGCATGTTGTCCGGCAAGCTGTTTAGCGATCCGTATCTGTTCTGTTTCAGTATAATTTTTTGTTTTCTCTGTGATCTGCCCCATGATGTCGGCCAGCGGGCGCATCTTTCCGGTAGAGTCTGTCACTTTTAAACCTAATTCTTCAATAGCCGAAGCCGCAGGTTTAGGCGGAGCCGCTAAACGGGTAAGCGTCGATCGAAGTGCTGTACCTGCCATGTCTGCCTTTATTCCGCTGTTTGCCAGAATGCCGGTTGCCGCGGCCAACTCTTCCATACTGAGTCCTGCTGTTTTAGCAGCCGGAGCCGCATATTTCATCGTTTGACCAATCTCCTGCAAAGTGGCATTGGAGTTCGTGAACGTATACGTCATTGCATCAGCAACACGGTTTGTGTCCTCTGCCTTAATATGAAATTCAGTTAAGATGTCAGAAACGATATCAGCCGTAACGCCGAGGTCGGTTTGGCCGGCGGCAGCCGTCGCAAGCAAGCCGGGCATAGCACCGATAATTTGGTTCGTCTTATAGCCGGCCATCGCTAAATACTGCATGCCTTCGGCTACTTGCCCATCCGTATATTGCGTAACAGCGCCGAGATGTCTAGCTGTTTCTGTTAATGATGCCAATTGATCGTCCGTTGCATTCGCCAATGCGGCGACACGGCTCATATCTTTCTCGAAGCTTGCTGCGGCCTTAACGGTTGCACCAATCCCAAGCGCTCCGGCGGCACCAATCCCCGCTAACGCCTTTCCTGTGGCTGTTGCGGATTTATAAACAGCGTTCAGCTCTTCTGATACATTCTTTGAATCCTTTTTAAAAACAGAAAAAACGCCTGCAGCCCGACTGCTGCTGTCTGACATGGTTTGAAACTCTTTGCCGACTTTATTCAGCTCTTTTCCGAGATTCTCATGGACCGCAATAGCATCATTCAAACGCCGCGCTTGAATCTGTGTCTCTCGGTTGTCTTTTCCTTTCTGCCTGACCAGTTCTTCATACCGTTGACGGTGTTCTTGGACTAATCTGCCTTGTATCTTATACTTATTGCTTAAGCCCTCCATCTGTGATTGCAAGAGCTTTGATTGGTCGCCGGCATTTTTATAAATGCTTCCGGCTGCCTTCATTTCTGAATTGGCCAATCGCATCTGCCTTTTTAAGCCTTCAATGCCCCGGTTAAATCCCGTATCGTCAAGACCTACCTTAACGACCATATTTCCTATTGGTTGAGCCATATGTATCCACCCCGCTTTCCTGGCAAAGATTCAACAAAAAAAGACAGGCTATAAGCCCGTCTAAAAGAAGACATCTTCAAATTTCACTTCTTCTGGTTTATTGGTTTCGGTCAATATCTCTAAATAGTGATATATGTCCATCTCGTCAATTGCGCTCATACTCCACCCTTGTTGTAGGAGAGTGGCGTAAATTTCATTTATCTGCTCTATTCCGCGCTCGTAGGTGTATTCTTCTCCGTCTGTTCCGGCAAAAAATCCTGATCAGCAGCCTCAATTTCTTTATAGCCGGCAACTTCCGAGAGAATGCGGCTCACTTCTTTCGCCACCTCAAAAGATTCCAGCCCCTCAAATAATTGATCATAAGTAAATTGATTGCGGAATATCCCAACAATAAATTGCAGCTGTTTTTCGAGGATTTTGATGCTTTTCTCCAAATTATCCGCTGTTTTTTCCGCTTCTGCATTTAATCGTAATGCTTCAAGAAGTGTTTTTGTATTTGTCCGGGGTGCAATAAATGTTTTAAATTTCTTTTCATCTTCGAACCATAGTTTAATAGAGATATGTTTTTGAGCCATGTTGACTCCTCCTTTTTATACGAATACAAAGGGAAGGAAGCTCTTAAGCTTCCCTAATCCCTAAGTTAAGCACCTAGATCTGTACTTGTTTTTTGATCGGAAGTGGATGATGTATAGGCACTGCCATACACTTTTTCATAAAACTTATCTAAATCGAAATTAGGAGCATCTTCATCCGCGATTACTTTATATACATCATCCTGGTCTCTTTCAAGAAATTCAGCTGACAACTTAGAAGTTTGAAAGTCCACTTTTTCTTTTTTTGTATTCCAGTCGTCATCAGGCAGCGTAAACCGACCTTGGACTAAGCCGACATATCGTCTTTTTCCATTAGCTTTCACACCAAAGAAAGTCATAGCAATCCAAGGCGGAGTAACATTCTTCTTAAATAAATACAGTCCGTCTGTGGTTTCCTCTATCCCAAACAAATTGACAAGGTGTTCTGGCGGAACATCTCTCATCTCTAAGTCTAATTTCGTTGAACCAGTTGAAACAGCAAGGTCAACTACCTTGTTATCAGCATATTGCTTTTCTGTAGATGAATCAGTTGCCATCTTTGCATTTATTGCATGTGGATAGTCGACAATCTTGCTGGCAACCCACAAGCCGTTTTCTTTTTTTAATGGTGCGTATTGAACGCCTTCTAATCCCACCATTGAGCTGTATTCAGGCATCTTAAAACCTCCGATTATAATAAAATGTTTGCCTCAAACCGATAACCTTTTCGAATGAGGCGCTCTGATTGTAAAAATTCATTGATAAGAACTGTCGTTTGAAAATCCAGTTTCCCCATAACATCCATGATAGCTGCCATAATTGGATCACACGACTGGTTGTGATACACATCAATTTGATACAAAGTGCTATCTTTAATTGGATGCCCGTCTGCCCATTCAGTCGTTCTGTACTCTAATTCTTGAACCACAATGTAAGGTGGTTGGCTTTCCAAACCTTCTGGCACAGCCAGTTCATAGATGTTTTCAGGGCCAGTCAGCATTAAAAGCGCTGGATCTTTTTCCAGCGCTTCAAATACTTTATTTTTTAGTTGTGATGATCTCTCTACTAGATTCACAGTTTAAAGCCTGCCTTTATGACTTTTTCCATTGCATCAAGCATCTTGCCATTCGCCTTTACCATACTCCGGTGTATAAATGGATTGGCAGCCTGATGGAGCGTGCCGAATTCCGGCAAGTGAACACGGAATTTTGTATCTTTTGTAGGGCCTACAACTGCGTATATCTCTCCGTCTTCGTCCCGCCTGATACGGCTGCCGACTATAATATCATCGTCAATGTGCGGATGACTTCCGCCAATGGAAGAGCGCGGAGCTTCCTCATTAATTTCCGCTGCCAAAACAGCCCCTCCGGCTTTTACTGCTGCTTTATGAATCTTTTCATCCTTACGGGCCAGATCAGCGAAAGTAGATTCAAGCTCTCTAAACCCTTTCAATTCCAATTCAAAATTCATCGGCTCACCACATTCGCTTTAATCGTAATGAAATGCCGCCGCGAATAATTCGGCAAGATAGCCTCAATTTCATATGAATCGCCCTGAAAGACGATTCGCATATGTTCATTGATATCTTCCCGGTGCCGGATTGTAAATTGAACTGTTTTTTCTTTTTGTATGGCCGCTGCAGCATAATATTCCCGGCCCTTTAAGCCCTCCGCCTTTGCCCAGCATTCAATAACTGTTTCCCAGCTATCATTTCCCTCCACAGGCAGACGGCCGCCGGGCTTCTTTTTTTGAAATTGAATGCGGTAACGCATATCATTCAGCATCTGACGCCCTCCCCGGCAATGTATATTTCAGCTGATTGATTAACGAGGTCAGCACACCGTCTAAATTAGATGTTGTACCAGCTATTTCCCTGTTCTCATACCAATGTGCCACAAAAGCATTTACGCACATAGCGGCCCGGGCTGATTGATTGGGAAAAGCAAGGCCCGTTGCCGAAGTGATGTATTCTTTTGCGGAGGCAATGAACGTGAGAATTAAATCGTCCTCCAGGTCACCATCAACCCGGAGGAATTTTTTCGCTTTTTCTAATTCTATTTTTTCAGCTTCTGTCATCTGGCATCATCTGCCTTTCATTCTGCAGGAGTGGCGGATTTCAGTTCATCAATTTGTTTTTGCATACCATCAAGTGCAGCCTTCACTTCACTGTTCAAATGATCCATCATGACGCTGCCTGTTCCAATGTTATTGCTGCGAACTGATTTGTCAGCAAGCATTTCATGTACAATGCTGCCCTCATCAATAACTGCTGGATCACCTTTTTCGCCTTTAGGACCTTGCTCGCCTGTTTCACCTTTCGGACCAGCAGGACCAGGTTCCCCCTGCGGTCCTTGTTCACCCGGATCCCCTTTAAGCCCCTTTACAAAGAGTGGGTTTTCTTCGCTATTGTCAGCAACAGAAATATCCGTAATAGGCGCTCCTTCCCCGTTGTCTCTTGCTGACGTTAGCACACCGTTACTTTCGTTTAGAATGTTGTTTAGTTTTGCCATCTTTTAATCAATCCTTTCAGTATTAGTTTCCAAGATCAGCAGATTGTTCAGGTGTTTCCACTTTTGCATCCTCACCAACAACAAGATCAGTTACAATGATTGCAGCTTCTGGATCCACTACTTTTCCGTCGAACCGCTCAATACCGCGGAAATATGTCTGATCTGTAAGAAAGGCATCTCCGCCAACATCTGTAGATTTGATTTCAAATTTTTGACGATCAAACATGAAATAGCCGCGTTTAAAGTCGCCGAAAAGAATGTGTGTTTTCTGTGTTTTATCATCCGTCAGGACTTCATCATAGATTTCAACCGGACGCCCAAATAGCAAGAAATTATCCTCATTTCTTGGATCCTCCGCTAAAATGCCGCGGCCGTTTTTGTCTTCGATATTTGCTAGGGTTTCAAACGCTTCAGTATTCATCACCCAAACAGCGTTACGTCGATAACCGCGCTTAATTTGGTTTTTCACTTTTCTTAAAAACTTAATCGTAATGAGTGACGGTGCTTTAATAGACTTGAATTTGCCGCTGCTAATGATACCTTCAACGTTTTTCTCTCCGCCGTCTCCATAAAAGATTTCATCATTCTCTGTTACAACGGCTGATTCAGACAGCCAGTCCACGATCTCTTGAACAAAATTTACAAATGAATCATTTAACAACTCACTGGAAACAGGCATGATTCCGGCGAATTTCTTGACGTTATACCAAATTTGATCAAATTCCATATTCTTTAGTTCTTTAATCTGTTCTTTCTCCGCTGTGTTATAAAGTTTTCCGGCAACGCCTTTACGAACCGTATAATTTCCGGATGGCGCAGTTTTCGGAACAACACGGATCAGATTACGAACAGAGTTTAGTTCCTGGATAGATTTCAAAATTTCTTTTGAAATATCATCCGGCACTGTATAGCCGCCGTCTTTATCGCTGCCTGCAGATAATGAACGGTTTTCTTTCAAAACGCGTTCCATCATGTTTCGTTCTTCTGTTTCAAGATCATGGCTGCGGCCGGTTAGCACCTTCAACCACGCTTCCCGGTATTCTTTCGTCGCTGTTAAGATATTACGATCTTCCGTCTCTTTCTTCGGTTCACTTTTGATTTCTGCAGAAAAGTTTCGTTCCTCGCCAATCTCCGGAAGTTCTAAACTGCGGCCCTCTGTCATTAATTCAATTTGACTCTGCAGCTCTTTTGCTTCTTCCAGCATGCTGCGAGCTTCTTCAGGCTTTCCATCCTCCAAAAGATTTGAAGCCTCTTGTTTCTTTTGTGTGAATTTTTGTCTTAATTCACGTTCCTTTTTTGTCATTGCTACTGGCATTCGGGTATCCTCCTTAGATTTGAACATAAAAAATAGACCTATAACGTTAGGTCTAAAAGTTCCAATTCGATTTTTAGTTTTTCTATTGGCGCATCGCGCATTTCTTTAATCTGTTCGACTTTTTCTAAACTGCGTTCACCGATCACAGCCTCCGTATCGTTATAAGCAGGTGTTGTTACAAGTGATATGTCAAAAATACGCTCGATGTTATTGATTCGACGTTCATATACATCTTCTTCATCATTATGACGCCATTCATCCGGCTCATTCTTGTTATAATTCAGTGAAAAGGCGAAGGAACACTGATTAATGACTCCGCTTCTAATATTCTCCATTAAATCTTTAGCATACGTCGTATCTGTGGGGGTAAAACGGAATTTTAGACCAATAGCATCTGTCTCTAATTCAAGCCGCCCAGCATCGCCAGAAACGGTGTTTCTCGCTAACGGATAATCCTGGCGGTGATTAAAAAGCGCTACTACGTTTGAAAGGTCCGTGGAAGCTAATGCATCCCGGCTGATGATTTCTTTAAACCATCCACCTAAACGCTCAGACCATTTTTCAAATTTTAAGGCGTAACCCTCAATAAAATCTCTTTTCTCTTCTCCCTCACCAGCAGAACGCAACTCAATCTTCGTTGTTAGGTGGCGAACTTCCTTGCTCATGTATGTCCTCACCTCCCTTAACGGAACCTGATTTGTTCATTTGATACTCCTCCAATGAATCAAGGAATGTATAGTTAAGCGATACAAGGTGCCTATCACCGTGTTCAATTGCGTTTTTCTCTTCAAAAGCACGAATTTCATTTATATTTAATGCACTGATCCGTTCCATAATTTCATAATACTCCGCCCTAGATTTCGCATCACCGCGCAGCTCGCTGTTTACATTGAATTTGATATAGAATCCGTCTTTAATCTCTTCATCAGTAAAGAGTTTCGTTATAATTTCCTGTTCAAAAGAAACCAGCCACGGCTGCAGCGTATTTTTTACGTATTCAATCGATTGGTGTTCAATATTATTGAATGTTGCCCGGTCCAGCTCATTGATTTTATGCAATGGCACTTTAAAAATAGATGCGATTTGTGCCTTATTAAATTTCATAGACTCCACAAACTGGGCTTCTTGCAACGGCATAGATATTGATTCATAAGAAAGACCGGCATCTATAATCGCAATGTTCCGCCCCGCATTTACCTTTTCCCATTCATCTCTCGCCCGCTGTTTTGCATCTTCGTCTATTAAAGTCGGAACTTTTAAGATTCCCCGTGGTGTCGCATCATTTTTATATAATTTCGCATTAAATTTTGTGGCAGCCGATTGCGCGCCAATATGCTCCCTTATAACTCCGATAGGACTCTTACCGTTGATCCCGTCTTCTGTCATACCCTTGAAATGCAGGATCTCATCTGCATACAATTCAACACTTTTTGAATTAATGACCGTTTCATACCACAGCATACCTGTCTTTGGGTTTACATAGGCTTGCGTATTGGCTGGGTTTAATGGCAATAGAGCTGTAATAAAGCCATTCCGATCTGTTTTTATATAAGAATAGGCATTCCCCCACGTACAAGCATGAGTCATCATGAGCTTTTTCCAAGTAAAAGCCGTCATGTATTGATTCGGCTTTAGATAAAGCAATTGGGCAACAGGATGATCCATACTGCTTATAATATTTCCTTGCTTTTTTTTGAATGTATGGACGGCAAGCTTTGCAATGTCATCAGACAGAACATTAACGCACGAAAAAACATCTGGATGGATGAGTGCCGTTGATTCACTGACACGTTCACCGCTAGCTGTTTTTGAGCCGCCGAACATATCTATAATCCAATCAGGAGGATTTGCGAGGCCCCAAGGCTCTTCATCATTTGATCTCTTAGAAAACAGCCCTTCCAAAAACAATTAATCACCTCCTTTTCTTACTGAGCAGCAGTGCATAAAATATAAAAAAGACACCTGTCAAAACAAGACCGATGTCTGTGTGCAAACGATATGCAGCTGCCAATATAAAAGCAGCACCTATGATAAAAAGAAAATCATTTAAAAAAAGCATCATGGCTGTCAGTATTTTCTTCACTTCTACACCACCTTTAGAAAGAAAATGAAGCTGACTTGATATATGCGTTTAAATCAACCTCATTATTGATTTGAGAAGCCCGTACATACGCATTCACAAGCGCGGCGGCCGGGTCAATCCGTTGGGTTGATTTTGATTTATCCAGCATGATGTTCTCTTGAGCATCAACTTTTGTTACAGCGTTCCCCATTGCCCAAGTTAGAAGTTCATTTTTCGGGTGTATGATTTTTTTGGACTTGACCTTTGCTCTGAAGTCTTTGGTCGGCTCTGAGAGAGTTGCCACCCCTTGGCGGATTTCAACCATTACATATCCGTCTGCCTCCATTTGCTGAGCGAACTGAGTAGCGTTATATGGATCGTATCCAATTTCCTTGATGCGCCAGCCATGTTCCTTCTCCATTTTCTTAATATACGCTCTGATATAATCGTAATCGACGACAGCACCATCTGTTGTTGTTAACCAGTTCTTTTTCTCCCATACATCATAAGGGACCTTATCCGTGTTCATCCGCTCATGGAATGTATCCTCCGGCATAAATCCATGACTATCGACAGCAAAGCTGCCGTCATCTAACGGGAAGATGAAAGATGCGGCGGTTAAATCAATCGTTTTTGACAAGTCAATGCCGACATAACATTCTCGGTTCTTCAGCTCAGGAAATTCATCCGAACCGCAATCCGCCCAAGCTTGCATATCCATATAACCATTCTCGCGCATATTAACCCAAATGTTCATATTCTTTGTCATGAAATTTCTCATCTTCTCCGGCACAGCAAGCGCTACTTCCAATTCTCCACGCAAATAATTCAGCCCGTGTTCGTTAGCTGCCACAATAGGGTTTGCTTTTATCCAATTGCGCTCATCTTTAATGTCATCGTCTTTATCTAATTCATTAATCATCACAAAATACTTTTCATTTTGCTCAACTTTATTGGGATCCAGTATACGTGAAACGTAATCGTATTCCACACGATAGGCGGGATTATTTAGCTCAAACCCTGCTGTCGTAATAATCATCATTAACGGTTGAGCACGAGCAGCCATACCAGAAGCGAGTACATCGTAAATCTCTGAAGTTTTATGGGCGTGATATTCATCGATGATGCCGCATTGCGGGTTGAACCCGTCCCCCGTTTTACCTGCATCTTTCGAAAGCGCCTCTATTTTTGACTGTGTTTTGGGATGTTCAATCTTACCGTAAGCAATTCGGTATTTCTTCTCCGGCTTATTCAAAAGGTCACTTTGCATAATCTGTGCTTTAATTTCGTTCCAACAGATTTTCGCCTGTTCCGTTTTTGTTGCACCTATGTAAACCTCGGACATGTATTCGTCGTTAGCCATTGCCTCATAGGATCCAACACATGCCAGGCTTTGTGTTTTTGTGTTTTTACGGCCAACCTGCCAATACACTTTTTTAAATCGTCGATAACCGTTATCCTTATGCACCCACCCGTACACATTGCCGAAAATAAATATTTGAATAGGCTCCGGCACAATATTTTCACCTTGCAACGGCCCTTTCGTATGCTTGAATTGTGTCATCCAGTAAAGAAATCGACGCGCTTTCTCATCATCAAAGACGTACGGAAACTCTCTGGTACCTTCCCGGCTGATATCATTTAAAAAACGCTGACAGGCCCATACGTGTTTTTCACACGCGACAATCTCACCCGATATAACGTCGCGTGAGTAATCAATAAGAAATTGTTTTATTGTCTTCATACATTACCAAACTCCTTTTCTGCAGCCGTCTTTTCTCGTTCCTCCTGTGTTCGGGTAATCGCGAGTTTTGCCCGGGCAGATGGCGTAAGGCCGAAATCATTCGCAGCTGATTTCATTTGATCATAGTAATTCTTTTGCCGCTTCAATAACGGATGCTCTTCACCAATCAACTGAATAGGATTTCCATCCTCATCCTGTCCCTCGGTATGCACCATAATCCCATCTTTTTCAATGATTTCTGAAATGGAAATATACTGAGAGTATGCATTACAATAGGCGGCCAACATGCTGATATCTGCTTCAGTGATAATCTCCACCTCAGATAACAAAGCAGCAACCCTTTTAAATTCTTTTTTCGCCACTTTATTTAACCAAGGCGGCGCTTTAATGTTGTCGGAGCGCATTTTTATCTTTTTTTCGTGCTCAGCACGGGCAGCCAGCTCATCCGTATTCTTTTTGTTGGGATTACCTTGAATTAGTTGAAGTGTTGCAGATTTAGCAGGTCTCGGCATGTTTTCACCTCATTCCTTTCAAAAAAGTACGTTTTTTTGCTTGTTTTTTTCATCAATCGTGATACGATGGAATCAAACACAAAACCAGTCGTACCAAGCCCTCTCGGTTGATTTGCCGAGGGGGCTTTCGGCTGTTTCCGGAACTTTGAAAAGCGGTGTTTGTTTACAGAAGGGGGATCGCCGTTCTCCGTTCGTTTCCCTTCCAGAGATTTGTTAGGGGGGGGTGGTCACTTGCCTTTACTGCCATGAGCCTTGTTATGACAGGCATTACACAAGCTTTCAAGGTTCTTTATATCCAATCGTTTCGACCAATCTTGCTTTACTTCCACTATATGATGCACCATGTCAGCCGGAGTGAAGCAGTGTGCTTTCAAACAATGCTGACAGAGATAATTGTCTCGTATCAAAGCAAGTTGTCTTGTTCGTTTCCATTCAGTTGATTTATAAAAACTTGTTATTGTTTTGTTTCTTGAATGTTTGTTGTAATGTTTTGTTTCTGCTTGTTGTTGTGTCTTGTGTGCATCACAGTACCTATCCCGAGTAAGGGCACGGCAACCACGGGCGGCACATTCCTTTAGGGGCTTGGGCGGCATGAACTTATATCCTTATTCCTTTGTTTCGGTGTGAATGCCAAAAAGAATTGAAGTTCATATACATTGATTCCCTCAATACCCCTTCATTCTGTCCCGCCATATCTACGCCCTTCCATGTCTGCGTCTCTTTTTCTTTGTACTCTCCATACTGTGTTATGAATCCCATGCATGCAACCTCCTTACATTCCCTCTAAACCGACACCGTACTCAAGCCGTTAGCCGCCAATTGTCTCCTTGAGATTTACCGGAATCAGTTTACAGGGAATATAAAAAAGCACCCAAGCAGGGTGCCTATTGTTTTACCTTATTTTCAAAATCATTTATACGAGTCATGAAGTAATCCAGATTCCTATCAAAATAGTGATAGTTAATCAACATTATCATTATTAACAATCCATTAATTGCCGAGAGAATTAAAGTCTTATCGTTAATATAACTAGTGTCAATGTATAACACCATTACTATGATGGTTATGAAAGAAAGAATTAGACTTGCAAGCAATCCCCTTCTTGCATGGAGTTGCCCTAATCTATAACTATATATATCTTTAATTTTTGCCCCTATTTCTCCTTCTTCGATAATTCTTTTGTCTATCTTGAATTCTTTTCTAAAGTAACGGCGCCATCTTTTATTTTTTTTAGTATACTGGAGAAGTACAAACCCAAAAAACAAACTCACTTGATGGATAAGATGACCTAAGATTATTCCAAAAGCAGCAGCGAATGCCACAAAACCAACAAGCGGAAAATCTTCCGAGTTCAATTTCTGAAAGAACTGATCCGGATGATTAATTGCATAGAATGCTGTTACAAAAATCATATATACCCATCCCGGCATACCCCATCTAACTAAATATTTCGATTCGAAATTCATGTCCATCGCTCCTCCCACTTTATTATCGGTTAAGGAGCATTAGAAAGGAACCATTCGCAAAATTTGTCGAACGAAAGTCCTTTATAAATAGGTGGCAACCGTAAGACGAAAAAGCATCATTTTATTATAGTTGCAATTAACGTTTCTTTTTATAAGCCGTAATATCTTTTCTTAAGAAAAGACGATCTCTATTCGTTGTTTTGATTGGTTTCAATGTCCCATGATCAACTAGCTGTTTAAGGTTTTGACGAGTGCACCCGATGATTTCAATCGCTTCCGAGGTGGTTATGACTTCTTTATCAAGGAACTCTCTCAATTCTTCGACATCACTAAATACAAACTTATCCATCCTTTGAATTCCTCCATTTCATAACTACGTTTATAATTGTCAGCGTAAGCCAGATAACTGCCAGCACTATTGATATTATGTCCAGTACAGTAAGGTTGTTATAATCCATTCGAGCGAATTGTAAGCAGAATAAGACGAAAAATAACAGTGTTGTTGAGTCTAATATTTTTTTCATTATCCCCGAGCATGGAATTTTTCAATGGTTTTGTTTAATGTTATATTATTAGAAGGGGAAGTTATT
Organism: Bacillus sp. R45; assembly: GCF_021729365.1. Lineage (NCBI taxonomy): Bacteria > Bacillati > Bacillota > Bacilli > Caryophanales > Bacillaceae > Bacillus > Bacillus sp. R45. The sequence goes on from NZ_CP091421.1 coordinate 2,169,090, forward strand.
CCCCTCATGTGTTAATTGCGACGTTTCTTCTTGCCGGGAGAACGTCGTTTTTTGTTTTTTTCACCCTTTAGGTCTTTGATGTTCTTGATCAGTGTCGTAATCCCAACGAGAATTCCGACTAACCAAGCTGTATCCCTAAGGATGAATTCAACGATTTCCATGCTCGTTAACACCTCCTTTCGATACTTTAATTATAACACTTACATTTACCACCGTCAATATAATTATATGAAAAATATTGATTTTTTTCCAATAAATATTGTTCATTGCATAAAAAAAGCACCCTATTTTTCGGATGCTCATTTCCGTCTATTCTTTTGAAAATCCAAAATATCCTCTTTCAGAAAAAGCCTGTCCCGAGGCATTTCTTTCACTGGCTCCAATTCGCCGGTCTTTACTAACTGATTCAGATACTGACGGGTGAACCCTAATATCTCAAGCGCTTCGCTTGTATTGAGTATCTCTTCATTCAAGAATTTCTTAATTGCATCACGCTCTTTAGGCTTGTACATTTTTGAATCATCCTTTTTTCTCACGATATTTCAAGTAAAGGGAAAATGCTTTTTCAATGATTGAAACAACAAACAAAATGATTAGACTTATATCGAGAGCCGTTTTTAACGGTCCCGCTGCCACATCCTGACGGAAGAACAACATATACGCCAGGGCAAGGAGAACAACAATATCGGTAGTAGACTGTACACTTTTCATTTTTTTGAAAGTGGCTGGCTTTCAAATAATGTCTTTATTTTTTATTTTTGTTATACTAGGAGCAAGGGAGAAGCGCTACCTTCTCCCTCGGCTCAAAATCATCTGCGCTTTCTTGGTCGACGGCGTTTTTTGATTTTGGGCTTTTTTGTTTTAAGCTTTTCCCTGATGAAGAGGACTTTTTCAACAACTGTGAGAGTTGTGAGGATAATCCCCAGTACCAATGCGATTTCAGCCACTTTCTTTCCCTCCTTTCTATACTTTAATTATACCCCATAACTTTACTTACGTCAAGTAATTTAATGGACTTTTTATTATCTCTCCAATAAAAAAGAGCCTATTCACGCTAAACAGAATAGGCTGTGATCTGCTCTATTTTTCATTTTCAAACGGGAACGTTCAATGTTCTTCTGCACAGTTCCTTTTTTAATCCCCAATAACTGCGCTATCTCTTCAAATGACATGTTTTGCACAGCATGCATCATGAATATGTCTTTTTCTCTTTCTGTGAGCACGGAAAGGGCGTCAGAGATTCTTTCCTTATCCCAATCACTTACCTCTCCCTCAGCTTCTTGAACGATTGCATATTCTTCCGGCAGCGCATCAATTAAGTGCGGATCAGCAAGAATCGTCCTTTGATATACGTCTCTTCTGTCAGCACCTCGGCGGGCGCCCGGCTGTCTTCCGTTCTGCAGCCATTCAAGAGTGAATTCAATATCGCTGATTATGCTACTGATTATCTTCTTATCGTTCTTTTGTTCAGCCGTCATTTCAACTTCCGGTGTTTCCGTTAATGACCGGTATATCTTTCTTGCTTCTTTTAACGATCTTTTATATTCAATGATTAAATCTTGCACTTTTCATCATTCCTTTGCCTCAAAATGAATATGTATCGTTCCAATTATTATTTTTTTGTTCAGCAATATACTGGCGTCTAGATACCTCTGAAACTCTTAAGTTGAAGGTTTTGACCAAGAAGGTTTTCAACTCGTTATAGAGCTCTTCTCTGCCGCAAAAGATATTTACAAGCTTTCCGTGCTTATAAGCGAATCCGTATTTCATCCTAAAACTCCCCTTATTCTTTCTGTTTTAAATGGTCCGTTCTTGCCTCGTCCGAATATTTGCTTTTTTGGGCCTTCATCGTCGCTAAAAGTCGTCCAGAACAACTCCTATGCGTTTTTTATTAGGCTTTTTCATTCCTGTTTCATGTCGTTCCCTTGGACAAATAAAAAACGGACACCAATCAGAGCACAGTAATTCTGTGCAATGATCAGTGTCCGCAGGCTTTCCGTCTTGGACTTATTTCGTTTTAATATCCTCTATACAGGCATCAGCCATTTCTTCTATAAACTTTAAACGTTTTTTATTTCCCGAAAAAAGGAAAACGATATTAATAATAATAGACAGAAAAAGCATCAAAATTAAAGAAATATTCATAACATTCATTAATAACGGGTTTGCATCTTTTAATGGAATTTTAATGCTTTCCATAAAGGCATTGTTTCTAATAACGTATAGAAACAACGGACCTGCTAGTAATGTAATTATTGTACGATTTATCGTATCTAGGCTACCCTCAGTGATTTTAGTACGAACAAGAGCTTTAAGCATTCTTAGCTTTGTAATATCATGACTTGTATAAATCAATAACTGTAAACGAAAATTATTAAGGTTATTATGGAGGTTCTGCTTATCAATTTTTATTTCTTCTAGGTTCTTAAAGAATGTATTCGGTTCATATATTATTGGGTTCTCTAACCATTGAAATAAATTTTTAGGTGGTTTAATCTGTTCTAAAGGGGTTATTAGACCAAATATAAGGTAGTAATACATTAATCCGTGAACTCCTATAACAATAGTGTTAGATGACCACGTCGGTTTATTTATCGATTCAAAAAACGATGCTACTGATACAGTTAGTAACATGGAGAATATAAAAGCAAGGGAAAAGTTTACGAATCTATTCATAAAGAGTTTTTTTATTACTGCTTTAACCAATTAACAATCACATCCTATGTTAAGCTCTAATCTTTTTTCAAAAAATTTTTTTTGAATCAGAAAGCAATGATTTAGTTATAGATAGATTCCAAGCTCTCATTCTCTTGTGCCAACGCTTATGCTGTATAAAACTATCCCAACTTAATTCGTATATTCCTTTTAAAGCATACTCTTTATCAAACAAGACAATTATTACATATTCGAATTTTTGAACATCAGCATCCGTTAATTCGGGATCGTTCAAACCATAAAAAACTCCCGTAACATTTCCGGTTGTTGTTTTAATACTATATCGATCTCCTTTTATGCTTAAAGCATCGATATTTTGAGTGCCTGTCGGAGCAGCCTGAAGGTTAGGTAGCCCTTTAGTTTTATTGTAAAAATTAATGGCTAAGTATTCCCCAAGCTCTCCAACCACATTATTCGTACGTATTATACCTCGATGCTTCAACTCCTTGAGTAACTCACTATAGAGCAAAGTCAATTCTAAGTCGTCTAAGTTTTCTAATGATACAGCCAAAAAGTAACCCACCTTTTATAATTTATATTCATATTAAACCATAAAAAAGTGAAATTATGTCTTTCAACTGTGAAATCTCTTAAAAATCTAAATATCGGATAAATCTACTATAGCACAATCGCGTTGCCTAATCCTTTAATTCTGTCCACCCGGTCGGGAATCCCACAAGCCACTCGACCCACGTCGAGTTCAGCTGTCCACCGACTCGCTTCCCCTCTAGACTTGAGACTGTATTCTCCAACCTGACATACTGCTTTTTCGCTCGTCTTTCTTCCTCTAAAAACTGTCTATTCAAGGTACATACATCACTGAAGATGGGAACGTCCGGGAAATTTTTGTTTAATACCTTTTGACAAGGTTCACGCTCACAGAATGCTACCGTCTCAACGCTGGCCCATTCAGCCGCAAGAGCGATTCCCCCAATGTCGGCGAACAATTCAATACTTTTCATCCCGTCACCCCAACATTCCCGGCAGGACAGAGACAGCGAAGAAGAAAAGCCCCACGCATGCCCCGACCAGCCAAATATTAGTTTTATCCCGTTTTGCGATGATTGTTTCATCACCAATCATCTTTAAATCATCTGAACGCGCTACAAGGACCGGTATATATTGTTTGGGAACTTTCAAATAATCTGCTGCCTGTTCGACGGTCATCGCTTCATCTTTCGTTGCTTTGACGACACGTTGTAATTTGACTTGTAATGGCATCAATTCAAAAACCCCTTTTCTGAATAATTACATTCGTTTTATTTCACCTTGAACCCTATTTCGTGATCGACTCGCGCAAAGCTGCCTTTTGAGGTTTGGATGATGGTCTTTCCGTGCTCTGGGACATCCAATACATGCGCTGTTCCTTCAGTACCATCTAAAACGATGATACGGATTTTCCCAGGCTCCATACTTTGCTGAATACTTCCTTCATGATTTTTAATTTCTTTGGGGTTGTACACCTAGACTCCTCCTGTGCTATGATAGAAGTACCAATTCGATTCATAAGCACTGAGGCATAAGCTTCGGTGTTTTTTTATGTCCTTAGCCCTTAGTACGGATTCTCCCAGCCGCTCATTGTGAACGCTGGAGACGGCTTTAGTTCCTCTCGGTAAATGATCGGATGTTTTTCGACATATGCTGCCAGTTCTTCCGGCGTCATCTTCCATTCCTTTACCGGTCCTGGTACGTAAGGATTGTTGTTGTTTTCTTGCATGTTGTTAACCTCCTGATTATTTGCTTTAGGATCCATAGAAAAGCTACCTGTCATGACACAATCTCAGTTATAATGACTTCCACCCGCGGCGCTTCACTGTAAAACTTACTGACCTTCAAATCGACTACCTGACTATCATCCTTGTATATCAGATGATTCAAAGCGTCTTTGACACCTTTTACATAGTTATCGACGTCCGGCTTTGTTACAGGGCGTAAAAGTCCTTTTTCAGCGTTCTCCTTTTTTCTCTTGGATCCGGATACAGCTTTCGGCATTGGTCTGAATACTCTGACTTCCATTGCGACAGGACCAGTAATAACCTGCTTCGGCCGATGCTGAGATGCAACCAGTGCCACATACTGCTTAAAATTTTTTGACTTTACAGGATCGTACATTCTAACCTTTCCGTTTTGAATGGATCCTCGCGGCCGTCCTTGTGCGATCGGCTCTCCGTAAACAATAAACTGAATAGAACTCAACAGCCTTTTACCTCCCGTCAATCTGTTCCCAATGCTCGATCTGCTTTTCCTTGTAAGGTGCAGTCAGTAATATGACTGGCAGCGCAGCAACTGCTTTAAGCACTTCTCCCCAGCTCCGTTTGCCTTATTTTCTCCTCCAGGACCCTAATCGCCGGTGTGAGATCCTGTCCGCCTGTCTGTTCAGCGGGGCCGAACATATAAATCCCTCCGGATCCTTGAACGTTCGTTTTTAAGCTCATTCCCATTCTCCTAACCTATGATTTAATTGCATTCGGTCTCCCTTGATGGTTACCGTATAATTACGGCACATCTGATGTATCCGAGATCCGAGCGCTTCGTCTATATCTAATAATGCTGCTGTATCTAATTCTGATGAAATCAGCAGGGGTTTGTGATTCAGGTAGCGATAATTAACGACCGACTGGATCTGTTCAACCTGCCAATCTGTGGCCCGCGGTTCTCCCTTTACTGGTTTAAATAAATCGTCGATGAATAGAACGTCCGCTTTTCTCATTGCATCAAGCTTGGACTCTAGTTGATCAAAGTTATCTCTTAAATTCCCCATCCCTTCAACGTAAGGGAAATACATGCAGTAAACAGATTTTTTCTTAATAAGGTTGTTCATGATTGCCGTTAATAGGTGCGTTTTTCCGCTGCCAGGCTGCCCAAGGAGGGCGATGCTGTTCGAACGTTCTCCTTTAACTTTTTGGAAATCCTTAAAGTATTCCATAGCGCACTCATATGCGTCTTTAATCATGGCAGGCTTGCCGTCTGTAATGAAATTACCGAATAAAAGCATTTCAAATTCCTCCGTAATGCCGCTGGCCTTCATAAGCCGCGCGATCTTTTTTCGTTTTACACACTCGCATTGCTTTGAAAATGTGGTTTTCCATTCCCGGGCCTTATCCGGCAAGCATACTTTCCCCGCAAGATAATCTTCTTCCCTGACCATTTGATCGGGGGACAGGCTTTCCATTTTCTTATGCTCTTTTCTCAACTGGCGCTCTGTATCTTGATGAATCCGGTAAACGATAATGCCCTTATCCTTGCATTCGGGGCACTCATATTCAGCCTTTTCTTCTGAGACGGCCTGTTCCGCTGAAAATTGAGCTGACCTGTCCCGTAGTTTTTTGAGAATGCCCGCCATTGCCATGTCCGTACTTTGTGTTTTGTGAGCTATCATGCTGTTTTTTCTCCTTTCTCTTCTGCGTAAACGGATTTGATAGAACTGCTTCAATGTAATTTAAACCAACCTTGCTTCCCTTGTTCCTGAAAGCCTGTTTCATAGCCTCCATGACCTTCTCCTCGCCGTAATCTTCAACCATATAACCAATTCGCTGAGCTTCAATTGGTCCGATAGTACGGGCGACTTTGTTCTCGAATAATTCAAAGACATTTTTCACTTTTTCATCAACTTCCTTTCTTTCTTCCGACACTTGGACAAGGTCCTTCTTCTTGTTGTAATTGCCAAGCTGTATGTAATTCGCGTAATTCAGAACTGTAACAATAAAGCCGCGTTTTTGCGGCAGCCTGTCCAGTTTTAAATACTCCTGCTTGACCATTCTGTCTAACGAGTATTTGATCTGATCGGATGACCAATTAAAACGCTTTGCTAATTCCACAAGCTTAATGATTGTCTGACCGGGCTCTAAATCCTGATCCGCTCTATACTCTGCCCGTTTGAATAAATGATCGTATATTGTCTCATCCCGTGAATCTTTAAATGGCAGGCGTGGTAAAATGACATATCCTAGTCCTTGCGTATCCATATCGCTCACCTACTTCCTTTTACACACTGCTGTTAGAGCCTTAAAATCAATATCTGTTAATTCTAAAGATGGTTCATTTGTCTTCAGATAGTCCGTTACATACCGTCTATATAAGCCCTTCCTCATATCACGCCTTACTGTCTTAACAAGCCAGTAATAACAATGCGGAATCGGAACCTTAATTAAATCCTTTTCCATCAGCTGATCAGCTCCGAGAAATGAATGATACTGTTTAACTGATTTGTTGCACGGCAATATTTGCATCTCTCACACCGCTCCGGCTTTTCACCGCCGTGTTTCACTTGCAGGATACGACCCATGCGCTGCTCAATCTCTTCAAGCTCTACTTCCATTCGACCCTTATCGATATTGATGACTGCTTTATCCGGCGGATCCTCTTTAGACACCCCCACGATAAGAGGTTCAAGCCACTCGTTACGCCCAGTCATACGCTTTTCCATTTCTGCGTAGAGCGCCATCTGTCCGATGTATCCGTATGCTTCGACAAACGAGCAATAGCCTATTTCCGGATTCCACACCTTTTCTCGAAGTGAACGGGTTGTTTTCAGATCTGCAAAACGGCTGCCGGCCGGGTTGTATACGTCCAGCTTGCCTTTCCACGGAACACCGAAAAGTTCAGCCGTTACGATAACTTCCTTTGCTCCTTGCAGAACGAACATACAGAGTTCGTCCTGTTGAATCGCCTCAATCATCAGATCAGCTAACTGATATTGCTTGTACAGCTGGCCTTTTTGTGTAAAAAGTGATGGCGTGTTTCTCTTGAATTCATCAAATACCTGTTTCCCTTCAAGCCAGGCATGAACATATTGACCGAAGAGGAGAGCCTCTGAACCCGGGGGCACCCATTCACCGTTAATCTTGGCCATTGTTGCCGCCTCGCATTGCAGAAAGCTCTTATATTGAGAATTTGACATGTAATATCTATCAATCTCGTTAGAATAGTAATTCTCCTTGTTTAGCGCCGGAATCGTCCTCATCAGCAGGATCACCAGCCTTTTTCTTTTTTTCATCTGCCTTCCCAACTTGCTCTTTTTGCTTTTTAAATTCTTCTTCAGCCTTTGACTTAGTCGCGCCTGTGGCCTTGATATTGAAGTAATCCTCTTTCTTTGCCATCCCATCACGAAGGGACGTGTAAATGCGTCCAATTTTCAAGAAATCTTGTTCAGTGAAAGCATCGATCGAATTGCCGATGTATTCCTGGATCATTTCTTTTGTAACGCCAAACTCTTTTTTGAAAAGAGATAAAGCGTTTCTGAGACGATCCTCCAAAGGTTCTTTATGGCCGCTGATTAATGTTTGCTGACACATATCAACCGCAGCATCTACGATATCGCCTGGAATTACTCCAAGTATGCAGGCACGCAACCGCCGCGCACCTTGATTGGCAACCATTTCATAAATATCCCTTGGATCATCAAGCTTTGTAATAGCACCGCGCGCTTTCCGTTCATGCTTAACCGTGAAAATCTTGGTTTGACGGGTATTCGTTTCGAGGTCCCAGGCATAAGCCATGACAGACGATTCTCCTGCCTTCTGTTCCAATTCCATAATCCCGTAATCAATATTCCCCCAGTTCTGCGCCAACGCTTCAGCAAGACGTATAGAAGGACCAGATACTTTTGAGCCGCCTCGGGGATATTCATACACCGCGTTCTCGGCCAACAGCCTCCGTTCACATGCTTTCTTAATCCGATCGAACGCCGCGTATACATCCCGCGGGAATTTCTTAGCAATGACCATAGCAGCCTGTACCTCTTGAGCTTGACGACTGACCATAGCTTCGGTAGTCACGTTGGTTGCCTGTTGAGGTGCGGGCATATAATCTGAGTAATCTACCTGAGACAATCCATTCATTTTGCTGCCACCTCTCTCAAATAAGCTTTTGTGCCGCGCCTCTGCCATTCTCGGTATGCATCCATTGACGGAAAACTGAAAACAGGACGGCCATACTTATCAAATGTAATTGAACCGCCAACCTGACTTAAACGTTCCTGGTCGTCCGCCCGGTCGCTGAATGACACTGTAATTGATTTTGCCATTTATAAAACCTCCATTGTTTTCTATGAGGCATTTTGATATAATTAGGTTCCAATCAATAATCAAAACGCCTTACGAAGTCCACTTTGCCGAGTGGGCTTTTTTATTGCGATGTTTGAAATTCAAAACCAAGCTGCTCCTTTAAGTACCGTTCAAGATTATCCCTCAAAATTACCTCGCTGCTGTCGATTACATAATCATCTGTTGGCATTATGATGTCCCCAAAAAAATCCTTTTTTATTTCAGGTTCTGACGTTTTATCGTGCCAGTTGTTCAAAACCATTGGATTTTCAATGTTCATTGCGATAGCACCTGCTTATTACAGTTAAATTAATACCTCGCTGCTGCATTTTCATAGCTACATCGTACAAACGGCCTTTGTTTGCTAACCGGTTAATATCCTCCGTCAAAACTTTTATGCTTCCGGCTAAGCTAATGGCTTCCTCGTAATCACCATCACGCAGGGCCTCACTTAGCATAATCGCCAATTCTTCTGCTGAATCCACTTTCCGTTTAGCAGCTTCTAAATCTGATTTAAGAAATTGATTGTTGTTCATATCGTAATTGCCTGCCTCTCCTCATGTTTTGCCATTGCTACTTGATCAACTAGCGCTTTTCTTGTCCACCTATCCGCTAGTTCTTGTATCTTTAAACCGTGTCCGCGGGCTAGTGAATAGATGAGTGTCTTATTTGCCGGGATAAGATCGAAAATCTGTTTAATATCACCCATTGGCAGTTCCCCTGCCCTCCTACCCGGCCTGTCACTTGCCAGCCAACGGGCTAGGTGTTTTGTTGCTTCCAACGCCTCTTCCAACTGATGGACCATATTGATTACCGCGGCACTTGCACTTTCATTTAATGCAGGATCAATGGGCGCAGCCGCTGTTGGGTGCAGACGGAAAAGATAATGCACGAGATCAATATGTTCATAGGCTTCACATACTTCAAACCACTTAATGCATAGTTCAGGAGTGAGTTTGCTAAAGCCATTTTCCACATCAGAAACATATCGTTGATCCTTTCCCCCAATTAAATTACCGATTTGATACTGTGCAAGGCCCGCCGATTTTCGGACACCACGCATAATCTGCGGTAAATTTCGCAAATTGTATGGGTTGTTCTCCATATGTTTGCCTCCTGATATATTCAGTTTTTTACTGATAAAATTTAAGTAATGAAAATACTAACTTGCCTGTTGCTTTTTCAACTTGTTAATGATGTAGGCTTGTCCCTTTGGTGTAATCTTCATTGTGAGCCACGTTTTTGACTTTCCGCTTACTTCTCGAACTCCCTGTGCTACTTCAAAGTAACCGCGGTTCACATATTCTTGATAAGGCTCATTTTTGTTGGAGAAGATCATCTTCCAATCTCGTAATTTCTGAAACAACTGCCTCTCACCAATAACAATGCCTTGTTTGGATGCAAGTTTTGCAACCTCTCTGACAAGCAGGGACTTTTCAGACGCCATGCACGATTCAGCAAAACTGACCAACGGCTCCTGAATTCTCAATGTTTGTTCAAGCTGTTGCCGTTCTTCCTGTTCGGTGATCCATCGCTTTGCTCGGCTGACTGGATCATCAATCATATAAGACGGCTGCTTTAGTTTCTGAAGCTCATTTTCCATTCGGTTAAACTCCGAAATATACTTTTCTTTAAACAGCGCTGCCTTTGCACCTGTGTAACCAAAAACTAAGAATGTAAGACCGTCACGCTTGATGAGGTATTTTTTATAAGTGCGATTCCTATTGTCCTTATATTCAACCTCCCCAAAATTGTGGAGATTAAATTCTTTGCTAGAATCAAGTTTTTTAATATCACGTAAAACATGATCATGACGCTTTCCGAATACCTCAGCAACAGTCAGGCTATCGGTTACAACTTGATCGCCTTCAATAAAAACAAGTTGATTCATGCGGTTGCCCCCTTACGGAAATACTGGGTATTTTCCTCCACCCAACGGGTATTTCTTTCAATCCATTTAAATAGCAGCTGGGTTGGAATTTTCTTGCCGAACTCATCATTTACCGGGAAATCAGGTCGCGACATGAGTTCAGACATTTTTGTTTGACCGCATCTGAGTACTTTCATCGCTTCTTCTCTGGTTAAGATGTGAGGTAGCTCATTCAACGCCCCTAGCCGCTCAACCAACATATCTGTTGCCCTATCAGCAATTTTTGCTGCAATTTGATCAATGAAGTTATCGTCGTATTGCATGGTAAACATATTTGGTACCTCCTATGCTGTGTTTGATTTTTGATCACTACTCAAAACGCGTACTGAATCATCAAAAAAAAGAGTCCATTTAAAATCCAGAACATTAGCGATAGCTTTTGCTGTCGGAACTCGTGCATTTCTTTCACCTTGTTCTATAGACGCGTACGTTGTTCGAGCAATATTAGCTTTATTTGCAACTTCTTTCTGTGTCAGGCCCTTTGATAAACGTATATGCTTTAACCAATTTCTTTGATTTACTTTAGAAGCTATTTCTCTCACCCCCAATACTCATAACGTGTCGTTGTTTTAAATATACTACTCATTACGAGTCCTGTAAATACTTTTTTAAAAAATATTACTCATTTTGAGTAATAGCATATACTACGCTTATTGTGGAGTTATAATATTGTTAGTTCCACAAAACGTGGGAGGCGATAAATTTGAATTTTTCTAATCGACTTAAAGACCTTAGAGTTGATAAAAGATTAAAACAGCAAGAAGTTGCGGATAAATTAGGAATTGCAAGAACAACCTATGCTTCATATGAGCAGGGAAAAAGAGAGCCAGATCACGAAACACTTATTAAAATATCTGATTTTTTTTGTGTCTCCATAGATTACTTGCTGAGAGGTCAAGAGTACTACCAAGATAAAGCTAAAGAACTCCGTAAGCAGAATGATGTTCGTTTTGATAATGTCGAAGGACAGGAACTGATGACGGAGGATGAAAAAGATAAATATCTTGCAGATGCTCTAAGGCGACTTGATGGAATTGAAAAAATGATTGCAGAGAATTTCAAAAACAAAAAAGAGGAAAAGTAATTATTCTTTATTGTTTATTAAGTTATTTCTGTTTACTAATAAGATCGGAACTTGAACCGGAATACAAATGAACCCGATCCGAAAGGATAATTTCACCATGTTCCTAATCCCTTATGGTTCAAGGGTTTTCAATCTTATTCTCATCTGAAACTGATCCGGACTTGAACGGAATCTCATCAGTAAAAATCGAGTCGTTGAGAAAAGTCCTGTTTTTAAATTTTGATTAGCCCTTTTAGGGCTTTTCTTTAAACAAAATACACGAACGTAGGTTCTCTCACCGAAATGCATCAACTCTCCTCCCCTACTTATTAATTTCATTTGTATTTAAAACAACTCCTATACTTAATCTAAGAGGTGAAAGAATGTATACCAAAGAATTAATCAAGGGTAAAAAGTGGTTAGCAGTTGGAGAAGGCCCTCGTGACCCAGTCACCGGCAAACGAAAGCAAATTCCGCGGCGGGGCAAAACAAAAAAAGAAGCCGAGCAAAGAGTCCGTGATGCGATTGCTGCTTTAAATGAAGATGGCATCGATGAATCAAGAGTGAAAAAGATGACTTTTGATCAAGTGGCGGCCGAATGGCTAGAAGAGTATATGTTAACAGGGAAGAAAAAGAACACTGTCCGAATTAGAAGAGAAGAAATGAAAATATTAAACTCCTATATTGCCAAAACGAATATCGGAAAAATAACTTTAAGACAGTATCAAAAAATACTAAACGATCTATCAGAACAAGGATATTCACGAAGCACGATGAGTGGCGTACATACAACAGCAGGAATGATTTTCAAGTATGCGGTTAAAGTAAAGCTAATCAAAAGCAACCCTATTGCAGACGCTATAGTGCCTAAAAAACGTATAACCGTTGAAGAAATCGAAAATAACAACATAGCTGAAAAATACCTTGAAAAATCGGAGATCGAGGAATTTCTTTCAGTAGTTAAAAACCATGGTTTACACATGGATCTGGAACGATTTTATTTACTGGCGTTTTCCGGTATGCGATCCGGCGAGTTATGTGCCCTCAAATGGTCTGACATCAATTTCGAAACAAAAGAACTCCGGATAACCAAAACCATTTATTCAGAAAGTAATAACATGAGAGAGTATGAATTAACTCCACCCAAAACACCTGGATCAATTCGAACAATTGCTATAGACGATCAAATTATAGCCATGCTGAAAGCATATAAAACGAAAGTGAAAAAGATGCATTTGCAATCACAAACAAAATTATCTGAGTACCATAATGAAAACTTTATTTTCGCAAGAGCAAACGGGTACCCTTACCTGCCAAAAAGCATCATTTATCGGATGGAAAGAATTCTAAAAAAAACATCCATAAAAAAACATGCGACTCCTCACATATTCAGACACTCACATATCAGTATGTTAGCTGAAGCAGGTGTCGATATTGCGACTGTGATGAAAAGAGTCGGCCACGATGATGTGAAAACAACAATGAAAATCTATACCCACGTTACAAATAAAATGAAAGAGGATGCCTCGCAAAAAGTTCAGCAAACTTTCGGAAGCATCCTCGATCTCGGGATTTCATAAAGAAATGTTATTAAAATGTTATTTTTTTAAGAAAAACGGATCACTAACCCTCTTGAACCCTTGTTACATCAAGGGTTTTTTTCGTTTTAGGAATCATATTATAAACAATATTCAAAAGCACGGCGGTAAAGCTTCCGGCGACGATTCCGTTTGTGGTCAGCAAATTTAAGTAAGACGGCAGGTGCTTAAACATATCGGGAACGACGGTTACACCGAGTCCCAATCCGACCGAACACGCGACGATCAGAAGATTTTCCTGCTTTTTAAAGTCAATTTGACTGAGCATTTTAATGCCGTAGGAAATGACCATGCCGAACATGGCCACCATCGCGCCTCCCAGTACTGAAGACGGGATGATGGTCGTGAAGGCTGCGATTTTCGGAAAAAGGCCGAATAGCATTAAAAGTGCGCCCGTGACACCGATGACCGCGTTTTTCTTAATCCCCGTCAGCTGCACGAGACCGACGTTTTGGGAATAGGCCGTATACGGAAAAGCATTGAAAATGCCGCTGATGAACACCGCCAGACCTTCCGCGCGGTAGCCTTTTGCTAAATCACGTTCAGACAGGCGCCTGTTTGTCAGGTCACCGAGAGCGAAATAGACGCCGGTTGATTCAACAAGGCTGACAATGGCAACGATTGACATCGTAATAATCGGTGCCGCATGAAATGTCGGCGTCCCGAAATAAAACGGTTTAATCATTTGAATGGCGTCAGCATTCGCCACATTGTCAAATTGCACTTTTCCCATAAAATATGCGATGGCCGTCCCGATGACAATGCCGATTAAAATTGAAATGGATTTCAAAAATCCTTTTGTAAACCGATAAAGCAGCACGATAATGACGAGCACCGTAAATCCGAGGGCAAGGTTAGCCGGATCACCGAAATCCTTGCTGCCTTCCCCGCCGGCAATATGATTCATCGCGACCGGCATTAAGGTCATCCCGATAATCGTCACGACAGATCCGGTTACGACAGGCGGAAAAAAGGATACGAGCTTGCCGAAGAAAAATGACAGCAGAATGACAAGCAGCCCCGATGCCAAAATGCTTCCGTAAATGGCTGAAATCCCGTACTCCTTACCGATGGAAATAATCGGCGCTACCGCGGTGAACGTACAGCCGAGCACAACAGGCAAGCCGATGCCGAAACATTTATTCCTCCATACTTGAAGCAGCGTAGCCGCCCCGCACATAAAAATGTCAATTGATACGAGATATGTCAGCTGTTCTGCGTTCAGTCCCAATGCCGCTCCTACAATTAAAGGAACGACGACGGCGCCGGCATACATGGCAAGCACATGCTGGATACCGAGGGAAAGTGTTTTGGCATAGCCGTTTTTCATGAACGGACCTCCTGTACAAATGTCACTTTTCCGTCTTCAAGCGATTGAATTCTCGTCAGTGATTCGACCCGGCATCCTTTTTTCACCAGCTCGTCTCTTCCCGGCTGAAATGACTTTTCAATGACGATTCCGATCCCGCAAACCGCTGCGCCTGCTTGTTTTACGATGGACAAAAGCCCCTCTGCCGCCTGTCCGTTCGCTAAAAAATCGTCAATGATTAACACGCGGTCTTCTTTCGAGAGATGATTTCCGGAGATTGCAATCTGACTTTCTGTTTTTTTCGTGAAAGAATAGACGGACGCCGTCAGCAGATCATCCGTTAACGTGAGAGACTTCCTTTTTCTCGCAAAGATGACGGGAACGCCGAGTTCAAGGCCAGCCATTACCGCAGGGGCAATGCCCGAAGATTCAATTGTGACGATTTTGGTTATCTCGTCTTTTTCAAAACGCCGCGCAAATTCCCGGCCGATCTGCTGCATGAGAACCGGATCAATTTGATGGTTTAAAAAAGAATCCACTTTCAGCACTTGATCAGAAAGAACGATTCCGTCTTCTGCTATTTTTCGTTTTAATGCTTCCACAATGATTACCCCCGCTTATAAAAAATAAAAAAAGCATTGCCCGCTCTCCAAAAAAAGAGCAAGCAATGCCGAATGATCTACACGTAACGGCCGAATAAAGCCGTTCCATTGCTCACTCATAGTCGGACATTTACGGTGACCGGTAGAAACTTGCGTGCCATATCCACGCGATTATATGAGTGTTCGTATGATATTAATCAAATTATAACAAGATACACTTCTTTTGCATAGTGAAATTTGAATATTTCCGAACTTTTACAAAGAATTAGTTTTCGATTATTCGTCTTTTTAGAATTTTTAGAAAAACACCCGGTGTATACCGGGCGTTTCGTTTATAAATATAAATTTGAATATTTGCCGACGAGATACTCAATGAGATATTGAACGTTCAGCTCTTCTCCCGTTGCATCTTTTATGATGTCAAGCGGCATTTTGCGTCTTCCGTGCTGATGAACCTTTTCTGTCAGCCATTGTTTGATCGGCTCAAAGTCGCCCCGTTCTATTAATTGATCAAATTCAGGCAGATCCTCAAGCATGGTATGCTTCAGCTGTGCCGCATACATATATCCGAGCGCATAGGAAGGGAAATAGCCGAAATCGCCGCCCGCCCAATGTACGTCCTGCAAAATGCCTTTTGCGTCAGATGGCGGCGTAATGCCTAAATAATCATGATATTTTTGATTCCACAATGCAGGCAGTTCTTCCACTGTCACTTCATTGCTGAAAATCGCTTTTTCAATTTCATAACGGATAATAATATGAAGCGGATATGTCAGCTCATCGGCTTCAATTCGGATAAAGGTCGGTTTCGCCTCATTTACGGCGCGTACAAAGTCCTCTCTTTTCACATCTTGAAATTGATCAGGCGAAGCCTCAACCATTTTTTCATAATAGGCGGTCCAGAAATGTTGATTTCTGGCGATAAAGTTTTCATAAAATAACGATTGGGATTCATGAATTCCCATGGATGCACCGTCAGATAAGTTCGTTCCGCTCAGCGCTTCGTCAATATTCTGCTCGTAGATCGCATGCCCGCATTCATGAATCGTTCCGAAAATCGCCGTGCGGAAATCGTTTTCGTCATATCTGGTCGTCACCCGCACATCGCCGCGGTTGATTGTCGTCGCAAACGGATGCACCGTCTCGTCCAGGCGGCCGCCGTCAAAATCATACCCGAACTCTTTTAAGAAATACAAGGAGAGGTCTCTTTGTTGTTCTTTCGGAAACGTTTTCGTTATAAAGGAAGTGTCCGGTTTATTGCCGGATTCCGTCACTTTTTTGATAAGCGGAATGATCGCTTCCTTCAATTCAGAAAACAGCTGATCCAGCACCTTTACCGTAACACCCGGTTCGAAAATATCGAGCAATGCGTTGTATGGATGATCTTCATAGCCCCAGTAAGAAATAAACCGCTTATTAAAATCAATCAGCTTCTCAAGGTACGGAGCAAACATAGAGAAATCAGAGGCCGCCTTTGCATCCTCCCAAGCCGTTTCCGCTTTCGATGTTAAAATGACATATTCTTTATACTCATCTTCAGGAATTTTTTTATTATGATCATAATCTTTTTTCGCAAGTTCCGCCGCTTTCACTGTATCTTCAGAGAGCTCTTCTGCATGCACGAGAAGGATGTCGATCAGCTCTTTCATTCGGTCGGATGTCTGGATTTGAAAAACGTCAGCCGACAGCTGTCCGATGCTTTCCGCCCGGTCATCAGAGCCTTTTTTCGGGGCTCCCGTTCTTAAGTCCCAATGCATGAGCGCAATGGCTTCTTCATAGTGGGATACTCTTTTTAACAGATCAAAAAACTCTTTTTCATATGTATGTACATCCATATCCGTTCCCCTCCCTTTTCACTATCAATTACAGGCTAATGGAACGCCGTCATAAAGTCAACTTCCCGGATTAAAAAAAGCCGCAGGATAAGATTCCTGCAGCTCTTGTTTTTATACGATTTTCGGTGTAACAGGCAAGACCTTTTTGACTTCGGCCAGGACCCGTTCACTTTCTCCGCCCGCATAAATGGATATGGTTCCGCTGTCCTGATTAGAACGGATGAGGCGGCCGATTCCCTGCCGGACTCTCAAAAGCATGTACGGCAGATCAACTTCCTCAAACGGATCTTTTTTCGCTCCGTTCCGCTTTGCGGTAAACACAGGATCATGAGGCGGATACGGCAATGCCCAAATGGTCACATTCCGGAGCGAGTCACCGGGAATGTCAAGACCTTCCCATAAGTGGACGGAACAAAGCACGGATTCTTCATCCCGCTGGAATTTTTCGACCAGACTGCTGATCTCTTCGTCACCTTCGTAGTAAATCGGATACGGCAGCTCCCACGCGGCAGCCTGTTCTTTAAATTCCTTCATGTCTTCAAAGGAAGGGAAAAGAACGAGGGTGCGTCCTTCATTCTCCTTAATGGTTTCAATCGTTTCGGCTGTTTTCTGCTCAGACGTCATGTCACCGTGAAGCGCAACAGACATTTGCTCCTCGTAATCGTACGGAGATTCAACGGTAAATGATAAAGGATCACGGATTCCGAGACTGTCAGCGATATAATCAAATGAACCACCCTCAGAAAGAGTGGCCGATGAGAAGATATAAGGTATCTTTTTAGAAAAGACCTTTTCTCCCAAAACTTCGGCTACAGTTCTCGGCATAACGACAAACGTTGAGTCTGTATCCCGCGTTTCAAGCCAGCTGATGGCATCCTTTTGATACAGCGACAGCGAATATGCCATTTGTTCGACGTATTCTTCTACAACTGACAGCTCGTACTTATCAATCGTATACATTTCCGATTCAAATACGAGCGCCTCGCCGATTTTATCGAGCAGACGGCACAGTTCGTCAGCTGCACGCTTAACACGCTGGTCGTTTTGGATGTCCAATCGGTGAGAGCCGGCGATTTCCTTCGATTCCTCTGACAGCACATAGAAAAACTCATCGTTTGCGGCAAGGGCATCTTCAATCAGTTCGGCGAATTCCTCTCTGATGTCATTTTGAAGCAGACGCTCTAAAAACAGCTCAAGCGTCGACTGCTTCACACGATACGTTAACGCTTTTTGCGCGGCGAATTCCAGCAGATGTCCTTCATCAAACACGACGGCGCTGTGATCCGGCAAAAGCGGCAGCTGCCCTTCCCTTTTGCGTGATTCTTCCGTCCATACATGCTCCATGTAGAAATCATGGGAGCAAACAATCAGATCCGTTGATTTTCTGTAATGATCTCTTGAAAGTGTTAAACCGCATCTATGTCTCATATCACATGTTAAACAATCTTGGAAGGAATCATAGCTGACGCCTGCCCACTCTTCATTTGTCAAATCAGCGTACTGTTTGCGGTCGCCGTACGGATAAAAGCGCTGCATCGCTTGTGATTCGTGTACGAATGAAGGCAGCGACTCATAAAGATCCAGCCACTTTTCATCATCAGAACGCTGCATCGTTTTCTCCAGCTTTTTCAGACAGAGATACTGCTCATGGGATTTGGACAGCCGTGTATCAATCTGCAGATCCAAATGTTCTGTCAGCTTGGAAATGTCGCCTTCTTTTTTGACAAGCTGTTCAATTAACGTTTCATCGGCGCATGCGATAATGGCCGGTTTACCCGTATATCTTGCATAGCTGATGGCAAACAGCAGATACACCAGCGTTTTCCCCGTACCGACTCCTGCCTCAGCGAACATGACCTTTTTCTCTTTAAAAGCCCGTTCAAGCTGAAACGCCATAAATACCTGCTCATCCCGAAGGTCAAATCCTTTCTCGGGAAGGATATCGTAAAACACGTCACCAATCCAATTGTTCAATTCTTCGTAAAAATTCTTTTCTTTTGTTAAAGCAAAAGGCAAACGTGATGTTGTCACCCAACTCCAACCCCTAACTATTCGGCATTCAGACCATCTATAATATCATTTAACCCTTTTCAATACAACAAAAAAACTTGGCCACGCCAAGTTTTTGTCATTACTCATTTCCGGTTAATGATATGTGTACATAGGAACGGATGGTCTGTTGAATGTGTATGTTTTACCGCATTTTCAAGTTCTTCCTGTGCGTGTGTCATGGCGGAAGGACCGAACTCCGCTCCGGCTTCCTCCAGCCGGAAAGCAGTTGCGTCTAACGCCTTTTGTATTTTACTGAAGTGCTCGCTGTTCAGCATAAAATAAGATCACCTCTCAAATAGAAATAATCATCATTCTATGCCGATGCTTCACTTTCTATACATGCCATCCTGAATGATCCGCACCTGACCTGCACAAACTACAACAGATATTCGATCGAATATCCATCTTCACAAAATTATTCTATCCGGGAGTGATGGTTACATGAGTTATAAAGATCGATTAGATCAGCATTCTGAATTGTTTCATCACAATTGGACGCGGCCGAAACGCTCTAAATCGCAGGTGAACGGCCACACCGAAATGTCCCAGACCAACATTATTTTACGGAGCAACGCAAAAGCGCACCGCTGGTAATGGCAGAATAAAACGTAAAGATGCCGGAGAAGACGCTGTATCAGGCGTCTTCTCTTTGTTGCGGCTTTTTCCGCTGCGGCCGCACTTTAGCCCAGTACTGATAATAATCCGTTTTGATAAAACCGTTAAAGAGCTTCCGTTTTTTTGTTGCTTTTCTTCCGTAGACCTCTTCAAATTGTTCATTTGACGTTAACATGTAGACAGACCATGTATCAAGAGATTCAAATGCCCGGCCCATTTCTTTATACATCTGCTCGACTTCCCTTTTTTCGCCGAGCCGTTCGCCGTACGGAGGGTTTCCGACGATAACGCCGAATTCGAGTTTCGTCGTAAAATCCTGCACTCGCATCTGCTTGCATTCGATCAGGTCCCCAAGTCCCGCTTCTTCTGCGTTTTCTTTGGCGATGTTTACCATCCGGTGATCCACGTCACTGGCAAAGATCTGCAGCGGCTGATCATAGTTCGCCTTTTCTTCCACTTCAAGGCGTGCCTTGTCCCACAGTTCTTTTCCGATCCATTCCCAGTCTTCTGAAGCAAAATCACGGTTAAAACCCGGAGCAATGTTTTGCCCGATTAAAGCGGCTTCGATGGCGATCGTGCCGGAACCGCAGAACGGATCGACGAACGGACGGTCAGGCGTCCAGTTGGTTAACAGAATTAACGCGGCAGCGAGCGTTTCTTTAATCGGAGCTCCGCCCTGATCAACCCTGTATCCCCGTTTGTGAAGGCCTGTTCCTGATGAATCCAGTGTAAGTACGGCTTTATCTTTTAAAAGGGAAATCTCCACCTTATACTCGGGTCCCGTTTCTTCAATCCATTCATTTTGTTTTCCTGATTGAAGTTTCAGCTTTTCCGCTATCGCCTTTTTGACGATCCGCTGGCAGTCAGGCACACTGGCAAGCACTGATTTCACGGACTTTCCGATAACGGGGAACTTTGCGTTTTCCGGAATGTACGCGCGCCAGTCAATCGCTTTTGTTTTTTCAAACAGCTCATCAAACGTTTTTGCCTGAAACTCGGCGACCTGTACTTTGATGCGGTCAGCCGTCCGCAGCCATAAGTTAGCGCGGCAGATCGCAAGCGCATCTCCTTCAAAAATGACTTTTCCGTTGTCTACTTTGCATTCATAACCTAAATCACGCACTTCTTTGGCGACGATCGCTTCAATTCCCATCGGCGCCGTCGCTATTAGTGTGTACTTCTTCATCGTATCACCCTGTCTCTTTTAAGCTTTCGTTTCATTCAAGATAAAAGCTCCCCTTTAAAGGAGAGCTCTAATTTGTCATATCAATAATGTTTAACGTTCTGTAAGCCATGTTTTGTTCCGTCGTACTGCAATCGGCTCATCACCTCGTACTCAGGCGGCAATCATCTATCTACAGAAAGTATTCTGTCCTTCTATCTGTTCAGTTCCTTCAAGAAGGTTCCCCTACCAAAATTTGGGTTTCTCGCTCGAGGGGTTTACCGCGTTCCACTCTCAACATTTCTGATGAGACTTCGTCACTGTGGCACTTTCAAGGATACTCAGCCATATCCGGAGACGTAGGCTTTTTTCCTGCCGTCAGCCTATCAAGGCTGCCCTAGCTTATTTCTTCGCTAGGCACGAACACTACGGGCATCTCAGCACCGTGCGAGCATGGACTTTCCTCTACAGATTCAAAGACCTGCAGCGATTACCCGAACGTTAAGAACACTTGTTCATTATAAAGCAACTTGTCTCATTTGACAAGTGCATCTGTCTTATTCGTCATAAAGTTTGCTGCCGAATACATGTTTCTCAAGGTTGGACAGCCTTTTCAGAATATCAAAGTTGGTCGTATTGGACTGCACCGGCTGTTTTTTGCTTGCTTCTTCAAGCTGTTTTTTCAGCTGCAGATTTTCCTGCTGCAGTTCTTCAATTTCTTGATGAAAGGTTTCATAATCCTTAATAATCATATCTAAAAATTTGTCAACGTCTTCTTGTCTGTAACCTCTAACGCCTGTTTTAAATTCTTTTTCCAAAATGTCTTTCGCAGAAAGCTTTACTTTATCAGCAAGCATCTTTTTCACCTCATATCGTGAATCATCATGTTATATTTTATTCAGAAACACGTCCCGTTGTCAAATATTCTCTGACGTGTTATGTAAAGAAATCTTCTTCCTCAACGGCGGCACGGAGATCATCCATCGTAATCAAATAAATCGGATATCCGTCTGTTTCACGGCGTTTTTCTGCCTGCTGCAGCATATATTTCGGCGATCCTTCCACCTCCGGATCATATAAAAGCAAAAGCGCATCTGACTTTTCAATAAAGAACGCGTTTTTCTGCCGGAATTGGAGCGGACTTTCGTACGGCCGATGCGTCAGGCTCTCCTCATAATCTGCCTGAGCAAGCACCGCTTCATACATTTCTTTATTCGGCTCCTTCCACTTTTCCTCCTGGCCGTAGAAAGGCGTGATAACGGCAACCTTTAATTCCGGATACTCTTCTCTGAGATCGTACGCCGTTTCTGCCGCCCAAAGCTCAGTCCCCAGCTGTCCGGATATGAGAATCCATTCCAAGCCTTCGTCAATAAATCTTCTGAGTCTGGTTTCTATCGCCTTTTTTATATAAACAAGCGCCCGGTCATCCTGTTTAAAAATCCCGAGTTCAAACGGCTTGTACCCCGTTACGGCTAATACTTTCAATTGATCACCTGCTTAAAAAATGGGGCTCCCCATCGGGCCCCATTTTGATTTGCTGATATCCTAACCGATCTTGCTTAAGCGTTCAATACTAATGATCGCAGCAAGGGCTTCCGCACTGAAAATGCTGGTGAGTTGTCGGGTCAACATTTGAAAAAGTGTGCGGATAGTAATGAACGTGCTCAAAGTTGTGGTGATTTACGTTAGTTGTATGTTGCGGATGAATATGCGGCACAACCGTGTTAGAAAAGCAATGGTGTTCACAGCAATGAGTCGGATGGACAATCGGCGGCATCACGTTTGGTCTGCAACAATGATGATGAAACATGCTAAATCCCCTCTCCATTAACTTTTATTACACTGTTAGGTTATGAAGAAAAGAGGGTGCATGTTCTAATTCAATCACCCAATTTAAAAGTGTGTCAGCAAACTGTCTTTAAAATTCGAAAATACAAACGCAATCAAAAAAACCACGACAAAGAACAAGTAAAAAACACCTTTATACATACCAACTCTCCCCTATAAATAACTAACGCTATTTTACAAGATGCGGCACCATTCTACAACAAAATCGATGCGGATTCAGAAAAAAATATTTTTGGCGAAACAGCTCGGCTTTTGCGCTTTCCCGGGCAATATTTCAAGAGGAATATTTCCTCTTGAGCCGGGCAATTCTCACATGGAGCTTCTCGGCTTCTTTTTCCGATATTTCCCCGTCTTCTGCCGCCTGCTGCGCGGCCTGCAGAGCTTTTTTGTAATCTTTTGCATGGTGCTCAAAATAGATCGCCAGCTCAACCGCTGAATGGTGTCTGCATGTGTGAAGATCAGAGTCCGTCAGTTTCTCCCAAAGGGGCACGGCGTCTTGCCTGCGGTTTTGTTTTTTATAAAGCATCGCTAAGTCAAAAAGGGCCCGATCCGAATCTTCAAAGTCTTTGCCTTGCAGCGCTTCCAGCTGTGAAACGGCGCGATCGGTTTCTTTATGAGCGATAAACCATTTCGCCATGGCGTATGCTTCCTGACGTTCTGACGTCTGATCAGAAGATGCAAAAATCTTTTTTGACATATGGATGTAAAGAGCGATGAGGGAAAGCACATCCTGTTCATTATGCGAGAGCACTCCCTTTAAAAGAGCCGGGTCCTCCGCCTTTAAAAATTGAAAATACAGCATCGGCGCCAAATAACCAGGGGTGTCTTCGTCCCTTTTAAAAGCAAGCTCTTCATTTTCAACCGCCGAAAGCGATACACGCTCTAATTTATGTTTCCAAAGCCGTCTCGCCCCGTGCAGAAGATCAAAGTGCCCGAAGTCAGGAAGTTTCGGAAGCCTGTCCCGCAGCAATGTATGCCTGGTTTTTACCTGCGGCCAGTCAAAGGCTTTTCCGTTATACGTAACAAGGGACGTAATGTCAACCTCACTTAAAAAGCTTTTGTAAAGAGCCGTCTCGTTTCCCGGTTTAGGGAGCAGATGCTGTTTAACCGCTACACGGTCTTCATACACTCTTGCATGGCCGAGCAAAAAGATCATATTGCCGGCCCCGCCGCCGAGGCCGGTCGTTTCAGTATCAAAGAAGAACAGCTGGCTTTTTTCGTATCCTTCTGCTGATAAAGTATGTGTCAAACCGCCTTTATTCCATAATGCCATGACGTCATCAAGTTCACTGAAGCTGTACCGTCCGTGGCGGTGCGAAAGCGGATAGACGGTTTCGCGGATAAGACAGTATTCATCCTCAAAAAAGAAAGGCTTCACTCCGAATGCCTCCCATTCTTCTCTAAACGGGACTTGAATATCCGGGACCGAAAGTTGTGAAGCTGCCGGCTTTTTTTCAGCTTCCGGCACATTCAAGTGGTTTTTCATCCGCTTTAATTTATTTTTCAAGGACATCTTTCGTCCCCCTTTTCTTTTACACGTAATTCAAGAGCCGGAGTATCGCTTTCTTTGCATCTATTCCTTCTATTTCGGAGCCGATGCAGGAAGGACACCCGTCTTGACATGGACATTGTCGGATCAGGCGCTCAGCCCCTTCATTGATTTCATCAAATCGTTTATATACTTCATCGGCAAGTCCGATTCCGCCCGGATAATGATCATACAGAAAGATTGTCGGAAGTCCCGTATGTGCGGCTTTGATTTGCGGCACGACATGCACGTCATTTCGATCGCACATGACGTATACAGGCACGATATGCTGCAGGACGTGGGCAATACCTAAAAGCAGCTGTTCAAGCGTTTTTTCGCCGATTTCCGAATCCGTTTCTTTTAATTCAAGCCAGGCTGCACTGGTATGCAGTTCTTCTTCAGGAAGATGAATCGGTCCTGATCCTATATTTTCAAATGTCGTCATTTTAATTTTTTTAAATATTGTCGGAAGTGCGTTCACGGTGACGTCGCCGAAATGTAAGGCCGTTTTCTTTCTGCTGTCCGTTCTGTCAATGTCCAGCACTTTCAGCTGCACCGCTAAATTGGCATCTGTATAATATTCGACATCGACCTTTCGCACGTACGCTTTTTTATGGTCCCAATCAAGCTTTTCAACCTGATACTGCACCCCTTCATGAAGATAAATCGCTTCATCATGAAGAAGCGTCATCGCGCTGAAGCGGTCCATTTCTCCGATGATTTTTACATCAGCCGTCTCTGACCGGTCAACGATGACCACGTTTTCCTGTGACGCTGAACGGAGACTGATATTGGAGGCGGGAAAAGATTCGCTCGCCCAGTGATAGCGTTCGCGGTTTTCGTGAAGCACCCCTTCTTCCTCTAAATACTCGAGAATGTCCCTCGCATCATTTTCTCCGAATGTTTCATCGGCTCTGAAAGGCAGCTCATATGCGGCGCATTTCAGGTGGTCGACCAATATAATGAGATTATCGGGATTAATCCTTGCAGATTCAGGCGAGCGTTTAAAGAAATAATCAGGATGGCGGACAATATATTGGTCAATCGGATCAGAGTTCGCCACCATCACGATAAGCGCCTCACCCTGCCGGCGCCCGGCCCGGCCCGCCTGCTGCCATGCGCTCGCGACACTGCCCGGGTACCCCGTCATCACGCAGACCTGAAGCTGGCCGATATCAACGCCGAGCTCCAGCGCGTTTGTGCTGACAACGCCGAGAATGCTGCCGTCTCTTAACCCCCGCTCTATTTCTCTTCTTTCTTTCGGTAGATATCCGCCGCGATAGCCTCTGACAGACTTCGCGCCGATTTCTTTTTTTACGATCTCCTGAATGTGGCTTAAAATAATTTCGACCCGGACACGGCTTCTGGCAAAAACAATCGTCTGGATCTTATTTTTTAAAAAAGTTTTGGCAAGTTCGTTCACTTCCACGGTGGCGCTTTTTCGAATATGCAGCGGTTTATTTACAATCGGAGGATTGTAAAAAGCAAAGTGCTTTCTTCCTGCCGGGGCACCGTTGTCGTCAATCAGGCGCACGGATTTTCCCGTCAGCTGCTCCGCCAACTCCCTCGGATTGGCGATTGTGGCGGATGTACAGATAAATGACGGCTTGCTTCCGTAAAAAGCGCAGATTCTCATTAAACGGCGGATGACGTTCGCCACATGGCTGCCGAATACACCGCGGTACGTATGTAATTCATCAATGACGATATATTTCAGGTTTTCAAACAGACTCACCCATTTTGTATGATGGGGAAGAATGGCTGAATGAAGCATATCGGGATTTGTGATCACAATATGCCCGGCCTTTCTGACTTTCTGCCTGATAGCCGGAGACGTATCTCCGTCATAGGTGAAGCTTTTAATATCCATGCCCGTCTCGTCTATGATTTCATTCAGCTCGCTTTTTTGATCCTGCGCGAGCGCCTTTGTCGGAAATAAATAAAGTGCGCGGCTTGTGGCATCTTCCGCGATAGACTGAAGAACCGGAAGATTATAGCACAGTGTTTTTCCGGAGGCCGTCGGTGTGACGGCCACAATGCTTTCTCCGTTTTGAACCGTCTGAAAAGCGGAGTATTGATGTGTAAAAAGCCGCTCGATCCCCCTCTTTTCGAGAGCCGCCCGAATGTTCGGATCTACTTGCTCCGGCATCGGCATGGTTTTCGCCTCCCGCGGTTCCTCTTCATGCCAATGCACAATATTTTCATGATTTTTTAATTCCTGAATCAGTTCGCTCAGTGATTTTTTCTTCATCGTTCACACCTCTTTATGAGGTACAGTTTACCGAATATTTGTTTGCCTGGCTAGATGAAAATCCTGCACAAGAAAAAAAGCAGGGAATCAGCCCCTGCCTACTTCATTTTTATCGTAAAAAGCTCTGTTTGTCCTTTTTTCGCTTCATTTGCGCCTGCAAATTGCAAAGGTTCTGCGGCATCGCCATTCATAATCACCATAGGGATGACGGTGCTGCTTGCTTTTTCTTTTATTAAATCCAGCCGGCACGTTAAAAGCAGATCGCCTGTTTTCACTTTGTCTCCTTCTTTTACATGCGCTTCAAAGCCTTCGCCGTTCATATTGACGGTATCCAAACCGACATGTATCAAAAGTTCCGCTCCGGAAAGGGTGCGGATGCCGACAGCGTGTTTTGTATGGAACAGCTGAATCACTTCTCCCTCAACCGGTGAAACAATTTCTCCGTTTGCAGGCTCGACGGCGATCCCGTCCCCCATCATTTTTTGTGAAAATACAGGATCCGGCACTGAAGCCAAATCCATCACCGCTCCGTCAGCCGGAGAAAAAATCACTTCCTCGGCCGGCTTTTTCCGGCTGTCTCCCAATCCGAATAATTTTTTCAGCAATGTGTTGTGCTCCCCTTCCTAAATGTGAATCCGTTACCAGTTTATTCTCCACTATTTAACCATACTTTCTTTTTTCCTTCAATTCTTAACCATACGGCATAGCATCGCATAGTCTGTTTGTAAAAAGGCGGTGGTCATATGGATCAATCCCAAAACGATAAACTTGATCCGCAAAGTAATGAGGACATCATCAGCCATGCGATGGACCAATTTTTTCACTCAGGTCCCTTCGCAGAATTGATGCAGGGTTTTCAGCACCTTGTCAATTCGGCTTTTACTGAAGCGCAAGTGACGATTGACGTCAGAGAAGAGCCGACGGGGCTCGCGGTTGATATCGGCGTTCCCGAGACGTTCCGTGACGGGGATATGCTGGTGGAAACGAAAGGGTGCTACCTTCACGTTACAATCCGCTACGATCATAAACAGGCTCAATCATCCCATGTGTCTTCAAGCATGACAAGAACCGTTGTCCTCCCGTATAAGGTAAGTGAAGAAGATATGGAAACATCCTGGAATGAACAGACGCTTACCCTCTTTTTCCCTAAAAAATAAGCATGAATGATGGATATCATTCATGCTTTTTATTTGAAGATACTGGTGAAGCCTTTCACCAGCGATCCGACCTGATTTACGGCGCTTACCATCTGCCCCGTTGTATCCATCATTTTATTGAAGTCAAACTGTCCATTCGTTTTTTTAAACTGGGAGAGTATGCCTGAGAATTGGGAAGACTGCTGCTGATTCGGTCTGGGAACGGGGTAAGGATTCACAAACCCCGGCTGGCCCCCGGGCATGCCTGCCTGAGGAGGAGCAGGAGCAAACGGCTGCTGTATATGACCGTATTCCTGATTCGGATAAAATTGCTGCGGGTACTGCCCTTGCTGATGATATGGCGGCTGCTGCAATGGCTGTATCTGCTGCGGATACGGCGGCTGTAATGGCTGTATCTGCTGCGGGTAGAAATATCCCGCCGGCTGCTGGTACATATTTTGATATGGCTGCGCTCTCCATTGCATATGACATTCCCCCTTGTCTCTCACTAAGTTTCTGCTATATATGTATGAATTCCGCCTTGGTTATGTGCTTTCGGTGATTCTGATCTTTGTCAAATGCTGTCGAAAGTCTTAATTTTTTAAAAACAGAAAAAAGTCGAATCGTTATGTTAACATAATCTCAACATACATGAGAGGGGATGCACCATTATGAACGTATCATACTTAAGAAAGCGTTTTGCTGAAGTGAAAAAATATGAAACAGATTGTGCAGATAAACTGATGGACTTTGCAAAATTCCTCTATATTCAAGGCCATCTCACCGCAACCGAATTTCGAAACAGTATGAAGGTTCTCGAAGCAAGTGGAGCAGAAAACCCGGCGTATGAATAACATACCCGACCCCTTTATATAAAAGAAGGCAGCCGTTTTCAGCTGCCTTCTTTTTCAATTTCATCCCTTAATATACGAAGCGTATATAAAACAGATTCAGTTAAATCCCTGTATCTTTTTTTATGAATATGATGAACATATGATTGGAGCATCAGCTCCCCGAAATTTTCTGTAACGGCCTGAATTTGTGCATGATGAACGTATTTCGGACGGTTTTCCTGAATAAACGCAAGCGCTGCTTCTGTCCAAAGCGCGCAAAGCCGGTCTCTTTTTTCAACATCGGGTTTAATCGTCTCAAAAAAATCATATGAACGGCCTGACTCTTTTCCATCCTGATACCTTTTTTCGGCTTCCAGAACCGCCTCTATCATTTGTTCTGTCAGCTCCAATAACGACTGTGTCTGCAAACGGACTCACCTCAGTACATATGGTACCAAAGTTTTTGCACAAAATCAGCTTATCCGGCAGACTCGCGGCAAATCCTTTTTACGCCGGTCAGTCAAAAACAGGTCATCAATACAAACATGAAGCTCCCGCGCCTCTTCCTCAAGACGGGAAAGTTTCTCCTGTCTGATTTCTTCAGCTTCCGCCTGACAGCATCTGACTGCTTGGGTAAGCGTTTTTTCAGCAGCAGAAATCCGGATTTCGATATCAGAAAGCAGACGGAGAATATCAGCCTTGCTCGTGTAAACAGACATTCATGTTCCTCCCTTTTATCACTTGCATCTCTTTCAAATATAATTCTCGTTTTCATACCGCTCTCCTCTGCACATGACAAAACTAGAAGCAGTTCGGCAAACAAACAGAGATTATCCTAAAAGGCGTGCCTTTCGACAAAAAAGTGCCGCAAACTTTGTATGAACCGGCACGTTAATGCAAACGATACAGTTGAGGAGGTGCCGTATGAAAACGAGACCGAAAAATGCAGGTAAACAGCAAAAAACCGAAGCAAAAACGACTGATACGCTTGATAAAAAATTAGGCGGCCCAAACCGCCCTTCCACGTAACACATCAGCAGCCCGAAACCCCAGCGAACGGTTTCGGGCTTTTTCATTTCTTCAGCCACTCTTTAACCGCGAAGAGCGCATGGAGCTCCCGTCTTTTCTGGAAGTACCAGTCCGTCAGTTCAAGCTGTTTCGGCATTTTCTCCTGTAAGAAAGCCCCTTTTCTTAACCTTTTTTGAAACCAATCCGCCCTTTCGCCGTCTAATGGGTGGGCAACAATGGGATAGGTTGTCCTAAGCATCGGTGATGTTCTTTTTTTGATGCCGATCATTTTCTCCATATCAAAGCGTGAACCGGTATGAGGAACGGTATCAAGAAAACGGTAAAAAGAAGCGTGAAGATCAGGGCTGAACAGAAGGCGGGCCAGCTGTTTTCCGAGCGTAATTCTCTCTTCGGTTTTTGAAAACCGTTTGACGGAAATTCCGTATAAATGTCCGTCAAATGAAGGGAATATCACCGTATTAAAGTGAAACCAATCACTTAAATAAAAAGGAATCGTGCCAAAAACATTCTTTTTAAACGAAGGATTTTGTATAATAGGTGCTTGGATAGTGTTTTGTTCATTTATAATAAGAGCATACATGAGCCGTTCCGTATCTCCGTCACGCCAAAAGCGGAACCATTCTTCCTGCATAAAAGCCGAGACGCGGAAATAAGGAAGATGACGGAAAAGAGGTTCGCCGATTTGTTTTGACCACTGGTAGACCAGAAGCTGAGGATAGGCATCAGAAAAAATCAGCCAATTCGCCCTTTCATACGAAAGGAAAAACCAGTTTTTCTGACTGCTGTCAAGGCCCTCCTGATAAAGGACGCCTCTTAAATCAGTCATCGACCAGCCCGCATTGCGGGACACAAAGGATGCCAAAAGCGGCCACTTGATCTCAGGATGGCGGTCATAATATGCTTTATAGGCATTCGTCCGGGAAATATTATCGGCATTTTTTATTTTCGTCTCTTTTTCGATCAGGCGAAGAATGGCGGTTACGGTCTGTCGTTTATGCACGTTCATTCACTTCCGTCACTATTAGTTTGATAAGGAGGATGGAAAAAGTGATTCGGTACCCGAATGGAAAAACTTTTCAGCCGAACAAAACGGTTTCATCCCAAAACAGCCAGAAACGGTCTCATTCATACAGTAATCGCGGCATGACCCTCGAAGACGACCTGAATGAAACGAATAAGTATTATCTGGCTAACCAAATTGCTGTCATTCACAAAAAGCCGACACCCGTCCAGATTGTAAACGTCCACTATCCGAAAAGAAGCGCCGCAGTCATTAAGGAAGCTTATTTTAAACAGTCTTCAACAACTGACTACAACGGCATTTATAAAGGACGCTACATCGATTTCGAGGCAAAAGAAACAAAAAACAAAACGGCATTTCCCCTGCAGAATTTTCATGATCATCAGATTGAGCATATGAAGCAGGTGGTCAGGCAAGACGGCATTTGTTTTGTTATTATATCCGCTTTCGGAAAGGTTTATTTCCTCGAAGCCGACAAGCTGTTTGTCTTTTGGGAGAGAAAGGAGAAGAACGGCAGAAAATCAATTCGCAAAGACGAATTAGAAGATGCTTCCTTTCCGATTTCCCTTGGATACTCACCGAGAATTGATTATATTAGTATTATTGAACAGCTTTATTTTTCGCAGGAACAGTAGACTGAGCGAAAGGTTGATAAACGAAAGGTTGAGATGTTATGTCAGATCAATTTACGAGCCGTGAAGAACGCCGT
This sequence comes from Bacillus sp. R45, assembly GCF_021729365.1. NCBI lineage: Bacteria > Bacillati > Bacillota > Bacilli > Caryophanales > Bacillaceae > Bacillus > Bacillus sp. R45. Next base: position 2,200,370 of record NZ_CP091421.1, read on the forward strand.
AAGGCAAGGCAGACGAAAAGCACTAAGCCCTCTTCACCGAAAAAAGGCAAGAAACAGCGTAAAGGCGGTTTATTCAAAAAGATTGTGCTGTCCTTGGTTATTCTGTTTGTCCTTGGCATAGTCGGCGGAGCGGCGGCATTTGCCGTTTTGGTTTCCGGCGCGCCGTCTTTGGACGAAGCCAAGCTGAAAACGCCTTACTCTTCAACGATTTACGATAAAAACGGAAAAGAAATCGCGGAAGTGGGCGGTGAAAAACGAACCTACGTCCCGATTAAGGATATACCCGATGTTGTGAAAGAAGCATTTATCGCAACTGAAGACGCCCGTTTTTATAAGCACCACGGTATAGACCCGATTCGTATCGGAGGCGCTTTGGTCGCCAACTTTACGGATGGGTTCGGTTCAGAGGGAGGAAGCACAATCACCCAGCAGGTTGTGAAAAACTCGCTTTTGACCCATCAGAAAACGATTAAACGGAAAGCACAGGAAGTGTGGCTTTCCCTGCAGCTGGAGCGCCATTATTCTAAAGATGAAATCTTAGAAATGTATTTAAACAGAATTTATTTCTCACCGCGCGCCTACGGCGTCGGAAAAGCGGCTGAAGAATTCTTCGGCGTAAAAGACTTGAGCAAGCTTACGGTTGAACAGGCGGCGACGCTTGCCGGAATGCCGCAAAGCCCGACCGGATATAACCCGGTTAAAAACCCGAAGGCTTCCGAAAAACGACGAAACATCGTTCTCAGCTTAATGGAAAAACAAGGATTCATTTCAAACTCTGAATACCAAAAAGCGAAGAAAGTGTCCATGAAAGATGAAGGCGTCGTCAGCCAAAAGGAATACGATAAAAAGGACACAAATAAATACAGCGCTTTTGTCGAAGAAGTTATGAAAGAAATTGAGACAAAAGAAAAGAAAGACGTCGATATTTCAACTGACGGACTGAAAATTTATACGACTCTTGATACGAAAGCACAAGATTATCTTGATCAATTGATGAACGGCGATACAGCCGGATTTACCGAAGGCATGCAGGGCGGCGTCACGCTCCTTGATACGACAAACGGAGAAATCCGCGCCATCGGAGCAGGACGGAACAGAACTGCAGGCGGATTCAATTATGCAACACAAGGTAAAACCCAGCCCGGTTCAACCATAAAACCGATTCTTGATTACGGCCCGGTCATTGAAAATAAAAAATGGTCGACGTATGAGCAGATTGACGATTCTGCATATACGTACTCTAACGGCACACCGATCCATGATTATGACAATAGATACAGAGGCCAGATATCAATGCGAGAGGCCCTCGCAGACTCACGTAATATCCCTGCTTTAAAAGCATTCCAAGCAGTTGGAAAGGATAATGCCGTGGACTTTGCAAACGACCTGGGATTAGGTTTAAACAAAGATCAAGTATATGAGCCCTATTCTATCGGCGGTTTTGGGGATGAAAATCGCGGTGTATCTACTATGACCATGGCAGGCGCCTACAGCGCTTTCGGAAATAACGGAACGTACAATGAACCGCATGCGGTCACATCAATTGAATTTAATGACGGCACTAAGCTTGATTTAACACCGAAACCGAAAAGTGCTATGAGCGATTACACGGCATTCATGATTACCGATATGCTCAAAACAGTCGTGCAGTCAGGAACAGGCAGACTGGCTCAAGTACCGAACGTGGAAGTCGCCGGTAAAACGGGTACGACAAACTTTACTAAAGGTGATATTCAAAAATATAACATTGCTCCAGGCGGAGTTCCGGATTCCTGGTTTGTCGGATACACCCCTCAATATACTGCGGCGGTTTGGACCGGAGTTGAGTCTGGCAACAAAGCAGGCAAGAAATCACTGTCTTCTGCAGACCAGCAAGTCGCAAAACGGATTTTCCAAAAGCTGATCTCATACGTTGATGACGGTAAAGGAAGCTTCAAGCAGCCTGACAGCGTCGTAAAAGAAACAGTTGAGAAAGGCTCGAATCCTGCCGCTTTAGCCGGACCGAACACGCCGGATGATAAAAAAGTGACGGAGTACTTCGTGAAAGGGACGCAGCCAACTGCCGTTTCTAAAACGTATACGAAAGAAAAAGCCGATAAACCGACAGGATTGCAAGTGAAATACGACAAAGATAAAAAATCATTAACCTTAAGCTGGAATTATGACGGTGATGCAACATTCAATGTCAAACAATCCGTTGACGGCGGAAGCTACAGTGACATTCAAAACAGTTCGGCAAAAGAAGCCGTCGTCTCAGATGTCACGCCAGGCTCCACATACAGCTTCCAGGTGACAGCGGAAAACGATGACGGAAAAAGCGATACGGCATCAGCATCTTTCAAAGTCCCGAAAGATGAAGAAGACGATGCGGATAAAGATAAAGCGACTGACGATGAACAGAAGACTGATGAAGATAAAGATAAGGACAAGACGCAAACCGATGATTCAAACAAAGATGACGATCAGACAGATACGTCTGACGGATCGGATCAAACACCAACTGATGACCCGGATAAAAATCAGGATCAATCCGATAAGGATCAAACAGATAACAACAATCAGAATCAGCCCGGCAACGGGACCGATAACAACGGACAGCAAGATAACGGCTCTGATAATGATTCCGATTCCGGTTCAGACGGCTCAAATAAACCTGACAGCGGTCAAACGGATAAAAACCAAGACTCATCTTCAACTATCAACGGGCAGTCCAATTCGTCAACCATCCAGTCAAATCCCGCTCATTAGCGGACGAAATCCTTCACCCCAAACAGGTGAAGGATTTTTTTTGTACAAAAAAACCTCCTTATGGGAAAAGGAGGTTTTTAACATTTGTTCATGGCTTCATATTTATGATATTGTTTCTTCATCTCCGTCATCAATTCATCCAGCTGAATAAACGAGTGAAATTGAGTCGGTTTTGTTAAAATAAACGCCATTCGCTCCGCCCAATTGATCGGTTCCGCGGGAAAATGCTTTGTTTCAAGCACAGTCCAGTCGAGTGATGTGACCCGCTCCCCTGCCGTCCAATGAAAAGCGGCAATCAGACAGGCTATTCCCTTCAGCATGTCATTTTGATCACATCTCGATTTTCTTGTTTGAAAAACGGGAAGCAGCGTTTCTTTCGTTTCATTCCAAATCTGAAAAAGAAACGGGACATATTCGCCCCTTTCCCTCCATGGCTGCACTGTTGGCTGACCGCTGAAATCCATATACAGCGGATGGCGGCGCAGCGCCGCTTTGATCTCGAGGCTTTCCAAGTCCGTAAGGCTGCGCAGGTATGTTTCATAGCCTGCCAGAATGTCAATCGCCGTCACCGTTTCACCAGCCCTTTTTTGTCACGCTTCTGCCCTTCTCTGCATAGCGGAAGCAAAGGACATTCCGCACAGCGGGGAGATTGCGCTTTACAGTGATACCGGCCGAAAAATATTAATCTGTGATGCGTAACAGACCAATCCTCTTTCGGCACTTTTTTCATTAATGTTTTCTCTACTTCCAAAACAGAGTCCTTCCAGCGGCAGATGCCGAGCCGTTTAGAGACCCGCTCCACATGAGTGTCTACTGCGATCGCAGGTACGCCGAAAGCAACAGACACGACCACATTTGCCGTTTTCCGTCCGACACCCGGCAGCTTCACAAGCTCATCCCGGTCTTTCGGCACTTCTCCGCCGTACTCTTCAATGATCATTTTGCTCAGCTTTTGAATATTTTTAGCTTTATTACGGTACAGACCGATTGATTTAATATCCTGCTGGAGTTCTTCCAGCGATACGGCAAGATAATCTTCAGGCCGTTTATATTTTTGAAATAGCGTTTTTGTCACTCTGTTGACGAGAGCGTCCGTACATTGCGCGGATAATGCGACTGCCACAACCAATTCGAAAGGATTTGAATGGACAAGTTCACATTCTGCGTGCGGAAACATATCGCCGATTTTTTCAAGACAATATTCAATCTGCTTTAAATTTAACACGTTTCTCCCCTTCTCATGTTATTGTTCCAGCCAATTGTAAAAAGGCACCTGCCTCGTATACTCTTTTTGCGGATCATTCTGTTTCGTTTGAACACGCCGGAATTTTTGGCTGTGCGCCTTCGCCTGCTCAACCGTTTTGAAACCGTTCTTTTTCCATTCAAATAAAATCCGGTCAATATAGCGAAAACTGAGTTTCCCAGATAAAACGGCTTCTTTTAAGGCGTGTTTAATCAGAATCGCATCATGCTGATCCTGATCCTGCCATATGGCCAGCGTCTCGCATTCAAGCGGCGACAGCGGTCTTCCGAACTCTTCTTCAAAGATGGTATACAGGCTTTTTTGTTCTCTTTCTGACGTTCTTTCCTGCGTTTCATTTTGAGAATGCTGCATGTAATCATACAGCTTCGCCCATAACGGCTGCAGAGAATATTTTTCAAACTTTATGCCGTTATGGTCTTCACATTCTTCAATAAACAGAAAACCTTTTTGAATAAACATTCTCAGGCAGCTTGTACATTCTTCAGCAGAGATGGACATGCCTGATTGAAGTTCAAACGGCGTCGGAAAATAAGAGCCCTTTTCCAAATGCATTTTAATCTTCAAAAGCAGGATCAATTCGGTTTCATTCAGCCCGAGCTGCCGGTAATGTGTCAGCAGCAGGTTGGGAATGCTTGAAATGCCGAGTTCCTGCATATCTATAAATTGCTGTTTTTTCATCCTTACACCTCTTATTGTAAAAGGTTATCTCCGGGAGCTTTCCCCTTTACTTAGAAAAAGTCTCCCTTGCAGGAGACTTCGTTTTTCATAACTATTACGGATACAGACGGTTCAGAAGTCTCGGGAACGGAATCGTTTCACGCACGTGAGGCGCTCCGCTGATCCAAGCCACTGTCCGCTCAAGTCCGAGGCCGAAGCCGGAGTGCGGAACAGAACCGTATTGTCTGAGTTCAGCATACCATTTGTAAGCATCTGAATCCAGACCGTGTTCTTTTAATCTTTCTTCCAATAAATCCATATCATGAACGCGTTCTGAACCGCCGATGATTTCCCCGTAGCCTTCCGGAGCGATTAAGTCGGCACATAACACGACATCGTCACGATCTTTGGCAGGCTGCATATAGAACGGTTTTAATGACGTCGGGTAATGAGTGATAAACACCGGTTTGTCATAACTTTCTGCGATCGCTGTTTCATGCGGCGCACCGAAGTCATCTCCCCACTCAATATCGTCAAAGCCTTTTTCTTTCAGGAATTCAATCGCTTTATCGTACGTAATGCGCGGGAATGGCGCTTTGATTTGTTCAAGCTTCGATGTGTCTCTTCCTAATGTGTTCAGCTCGATCTTACAATGTTCCAGCACACTTTGTACGATGTATGCAACATAATTCTCCTGAACTTCAAGGTTTTCTTCAAATTCAACAAATGCCATTTCAGGCTCAATCATCCAGAATTCGATGAGATGGCGTTTCGTTTTCGATTTTTCCGCTCTGAACGTCGGTCCGAAAGAGAATACTTTTCCGAGCGCCATTGCAGCTGCTTCCATATACAGCTGGCCGCTTTGAGACAAGAAGGCGTCTTCATCAAAATATTTCGTCGCGAACAGCTCAGTCGTGCCTTCGGGAGCGCTTCCCGTCAAAATCGGCGGATCAACTTTCACGAAGCCTTCTTTGTTGAAAAATTCATAAGTCGCACGGATGATTTCGTTACGGATTTTCATAATCGCGTGCTGGCGTTTCGAACGGAGCCATAAATGTCTGTGATCCATTAAGAATTCCGTACCGTGCTCTTTAGGCGTAATCGGATAATCAGTCGCTTCGTGAATGACTTCAATGGATGTAACAGCAAGCTCATAGCCAAGCGGTGAACGCTCGTCCTCTTTCACAATTCCTTTTACATAAAGTGACGTTTCCTGCGTCACTGATTTCGCGATTTGGAAGATGTCTTCTTCTACTTCAGCTTTGACGACAACTCCCTGAATGAAGCCGGTACCGTCTCTCAGCTGTAAAAATGCGATTTTACCGCTTGAGCGTTTATTAGCGACCCAAGCTCCAATCGTTACTTCCTCGCCTGTGTGTTTATACACTTGGTTGATTGTTGTTTTCAAACTCTTTCCCTCCAGAACAAGAAAGACATTCAGGAATCTGCCTGAATCTCTTTTTTCATCACTTTATTATACCCGTTCTACTCTAACGGGGTCAATGCAAGTGAAAAGCGGCTTTAAAAGCCGCTTTTTCAGAATCAGCTGTGTTTTTCCGTAAAGCGGCGGATTCTCTTGACCGCTTCTTCTAAAAGATCGAGTGACGTTGCGTAAGATAAGCGGACGTTGTCCGGTGAACCGAAACCCGAGCCCGGCACGATGGCGACTTTTTCTTCTTCCAGAAGCGCCTTGACGTATTCATCGACATCTTTGAATCCGCAGTTTTCTGCGGCCGCTTTGGCGTTAGGGAAAAAGTAAAACGCCCCTTCAGGTTTGACACAGGTGAATCCGGGAATCTCACTGAGCTGAGCGTAAATGGTATTCAGTCTGTCCTCAAATGCCTGTCTCATCTCTTCAAGCGGCTCAGCCGGCCCGTTATAGGCCGCAATGGCGCCGTATTGAGCGATGGACGTCGGATTGGATGTGCTGTGGCTCGCGAGGCTCGTCATCGCTTTAATAATCGTCTCCGAACCCGCCGCATAGCCGATCCTCCAGCCCGTCATGCTGTGAGATTTCGAAACGCCGTTAATGATAATCGTCTGCTCTTTCAATTCATCTGAAAGCTGTGCGATTGAGACGTGTTTTTTTCCTCCGTATGTAAGCTTCTCATAAATCTCGTCAGAAACGATCAGAATGCCATGCTCCAGACACACTTTTCCGAGTTCCGAAAGCTCTTCCTTCGTATACATAACACCTGTCGGGTTGCTCGGTGAATTGATAATGAGCGCTTTTGTTTTCTCGGTGATAGCCTGCTTCAGCTGCTCCGGTGAAATTTTAAACTGATTGGATTCCAGCCCTTCTGCATAGACGGGACGCCCCCCTGCCAGTTTCACCTGCTCAGGATAGCTGACCCAGTAAGGAGTCGGTATAATCACTTCGTCCCCTTCATCGAGAATGACCTGAAATAATGTATACAGAGCGTGTTTCGCTCCGGTGCAGACAATGATTTCTGACGGCTTATATTCAATCCCCTGATCGTTTTTGAATTTTTTTGCGATACTGTCTTTCAAGGCCGGCAGACCGCCTGAAGGCGTATATTTCGTATGGCCTTCATTCATGGAACGCACCGCGGCATCTATAATGTGCTGAGGCGTATTAAAATCCGGTTCTCCTGCTCCGAGGCCGATGACATCATGGCCTTCCGCTTTCAGCTCTTTCGCTTTTGCGGTAATTGCAAGTGTTGCAGACGGTGTTAATGCGGATACTCTTTTTGCCAATTTCAACTTGAACTCCCCCTAATACGTCTCACGGTGTGATGTTTTTGAGAATCTTGCCGCTTGTAAAGTCCACATAGCTAAAGCTATACTGCCCGCTTTTGTTGATATAGGTCACTTCCCATAACGGAACATTGTTTTCTCTCGCCGGGTGAACGCCATTCAGCTTGGAAACAAGCCCTTCGTCCCGAACGATCTTGGCAGCCTTGCCGCTTGAAATGCCGTCACTGGCTTTTTTTGAGAGAATTTTTGCTTTTTTGTCGGCCGGAACCCATACATACATATCTTTTCCATGTTTATCCGTTCCGGTAACAACATAATATTTCTGTTTGCCGACAAAGGTCTCCACTTTCTCAGCGTCTGTCAGATTCGTTTTTTCTTTAGCGGCTGCGGCAGCTGTTTCGTGGCCTTCTTCTTTTTGAGCCATTGCAGATTTAAAAATGCTGGCCGAAAATAAAAGAACTGCTAAAAAAATAATACCAAATACGACTGTAAATATTAATGCTTTTTTTCTCATCTTTTTCACCTATGTGCGATAAATGGTGAAGACCGCTTCATTTTGATTTTCTTCGTCGAGCGCAAGGCCGAACATCAGGTTGTCCCGTTTCAAAGTCCGGTTTAATGTATCGACGATTTTATATAAATCATCTGAATGCTCCACATTAATCGTTGACAGAATTTCAATTTTGCTTTCCATTTTTATACCCTCCATCGGTCGAACAAATTTTGTTAGTCATAACGGGATGCGCCCGCGGCATAATAAAATCACAAGGCGGCATGAACCCGCTTTTACTATAAAAACAATTCCTCATCCCACACCACGAAAGCCGCGTTTATGCGGCTTTTATTCCGTTTGGCTGACATAAGCCCCGAGTTCGGCATCCGTCAGCTCCAAAAGGGATGAAGTCGGGAGCGCTTCAAGAAACAGCCGTCCGTATCCCGCCGTCTTTACACGCTGATCTAAAAGAACGATCGTTCCCTTGTCTCCCGCCGTACGGAGCAGGCGCCCGATCCCCTGTCTGAACGTTAACACGGCCTCAGGCAGGGAAATCGTCTGAAACGGATTTTTCCCCTGCTTCTTGGCAAATTCGCATTTTGCGGCGTGAAGCGGATTATCAGGCGCCCTGAAAGGAAGTCTTGCGATCATGACGGTTGACAATTCATCCCCCGGAAAATCAACGCCTTCCCAGAAATGATTCGTCCCGAGCAAAATCGCCCGGCTTGCCGTTTTAAAGGTTTTCATTAATTTACCGGGACTCCCGCCTGAAATACCTTGGGCGAGAAGCTGAATGCCTGAGATCTCCATACTGAGTTTCAGTTCCTGATACACTTTTTTCAGCATATCATGAGAGGTAAACAGGACAAGGATCTTCGGCTGTTTTCCCTTTGACATGATTTCTGCATACTTGGCAATATGCTCAATGACTTCCCGCTCCCCGTCATATTTAACGGATTTCATCTCTTTCGGAATGATGACGTTCATCTGATCATCGTAAGAAAAAGGAGACGGGATGCTTTTGGTGCGCGGATAAAAATCCGCAAGTCCGAGCCTTTCAATCATAAATTGAAAAGACTGCTCCACCATTAAGGTCGCTGATGTGAGCACAACGCTTTTTTTGCGGGCGAAAAACTGGTCTGCCAGCATTTCACCGGGCTCCAAAGGCTGCGCATAGATGCTGACGGCATTTTTTGCGCCCTTCGCATCAATTTCAACCCAAACGGCTTCTTTCTCATCATTTTCAAACAGCAGCCTGCTGAACGTATCGCGATATTCTTTCAGCCCCCTGATACACTTTACATATTCGCCCGCTAAAAAAGCCGCTCCGCTTTTCATCTGATCAAGCTTTTGGTGTAACAGTTTCTCCTGTACGGAAAACATGTCAAGCAGCTGATCCAGCATCGCACAAAGCCGCTCCGCTCCGTCCGTTATCATGTGAAACCCTTTATCCTGGCTTTTATGATTGAGACTATAGACGAGACGGTTCAGATCGTCTTTAGGTTTTCTTCGTTTGACAAAAGAATGCACTGAACTGAAAAATGCGTCGCTTTCCGATTGAATATGCTTCATCCACTCATCGGCGTCAAAAAAACTTTCCGCCGGCAGTTCATACGTATAAAACAGTTTTCTCATCCGCTTTAACAGTCCGTGTTCCTTTAAGGTCCCGATTCGGCTGAGCTTTGTGTGCAGTCCGATGTATGAAGCTCTCTTCCCCAGGTGCTCGCTGGCGGCGCGTTCGAAATGATGCGCTTCATCAATGATGACCGTTCCGCTTGCAGGCAGTTTTTTCGTTTCACTGCTTTGATCTGAAAACAGCAAAGCATGGTTTGTGATAATCAGATCTGCGGCCTGCGCTTTTTCTTTAGCCCGTTCATAAAACCCGGCAGCCGAGTCCTTCCCTTTTTTCATAAAAGAATTCTCATCGTAAGCCATGCGCTCCCACAGCAATCTGCCGCCTGATGGAAGATTCAGCTCAGCGGCGTCGCCCGTTTCAGTCTCCGTCAGCCAGACGAGAAGCTGCGCTTTCGTCAAAACCGCATCATAGTTGTCATCTTCCTCATGCAGAATATGTTCAAACTTCGGCAGGCACAGATAATGTGATTTCCCTTTTAAAATAGCAGCTTTGACCGGCCAAGGAAACATACGCTCCAAAAGCGGAAGATCTTTAGACATGATCTGCTGCTGCAAAAGAGTAGAGTACGTGCTGATAATGACGGGAGTTTGTTCCGCTTTGGCAAATAAAACAGCCGGAACGAGATAACCGATCGTTTTTCCGATGCCGGGCGCCGCTTCAATCAGCGCATGCTCCCGATTGCGGAAGGCGCCAAGCACTTCATCCATCATCGTAAGCTGTCCTTTCCGCTTTTCATAGCGGGGGATGATGCCGGACAAGATCTGTTCTTTTTCTTCGTTCCACTTTTCAAGGTCAATGGCTGCATTCACCGGACGGGAAACCGGAATGTGATCGGGCTCTTTAATTGAAAAAGAGGCGTATGGAATGCAGCTCTTTTCTTCCGCCGGCCTGCTTTCATGTATAAAAGAATCCAAAAGCAGCGTCAAATCGCTGATAAAATGCTGTGAAAGCCTTCTAAGCTGCTTTAACGTCGGTAAAGGCAGATGTTTCAGTTTATGTAAAATGTCTAAAAAGACCAGGCCCGTAACCTCCGCATCGCTGTCTGCGCGGTGAGGGCGGTCATGAACAATATTCAGCTCCGCGCACAACTCACCGAGCTTATATCCTTCAAACCCCGGGAAAACAATACGCGAAAGCTCAACCGTATCAAGCACTTCACAATCCGGCAGCTCATAGCCCGCTTCGCTCAGTTCATGCCGGACAAATCCGAGGTCGAAATGAATATTGTGGGCAACAAAATACGCGCCGTCAAGCAGATGAAAAATCTCCTCTGCGACCGCTTCAAACGGCAGTTCATTTTCAACCATTCCGGACGAAATTCCGGTCAGCTGTTCAATAAACGGCGGGATGGCCTGATTCGGATTGATATATTTTGAAAACCGCTCAGTTATTTGTCCATTTTCAATGACAACCGCTGCGATTTGAATGATTTTATCGCCCTTTTTCGGCGAATTTCCTGTTGTTTCGACATCTATGACAACGAACCGTTGTTTGTTCATTAAAATGGACACCTCAATTCTTGCATACGAGAAAAGTGTAACACGTTTTGTTGAGAAATGGAGCGGAAAAACAGCTTTTGCCCCTAAATCTTAAAAGAAAACCCCCATGAAGGGGGCTCTTTTACAAAATCGTGTGTGCCGGCTCCTGGCCCAGCATCTGCTCGATTTTATTCTGATCATCCAGAACGGCCACCTTCGGCTGATGGCTTTTTGCTTCCTGATCAGACATCATTTGATAAGAAATAATAATGACTTTATCTCCTTCTTGGACGAGACGGGCGGCAGCTCCGTTTAAACAGATGACGCCGCTCCCCCGCTTACCGGGAATAATATACGTTTCAAGTCTCGCTCCGTTGTTATTATTCACAATCTGAACTTTTTCATTAGCGAGCATTCCGACGGCATCTAAAAGATCTTCATCAATCGTGATGCTGCCGACATAGTTTAAATTGGCTTCCGTCACGGTAGCGCGGTGCAGTTTTCCGGCCATCATAGTGCGGTACATATTATGATCTCTCCCATTCATCAATATCAATAATGATATTATCAATCAGTCTGGCTTTAGAAAATTGGACGGCGCAGGCCAGAATGACCTTGCCGTTTAATGTTTTAAGCGGAGTCAGCTCCGGATAAGCGTACAGTTCGGCATAATCAATGACGCCGCTTGTGTTTTCGATGATACCGGTGACGGTTTTTATAACGGTTTCCGGATTTCTTTCACCGTCTCTGACCAGTTCGGCACCTTGCTGCAATGCTTTATAGATCATCGGCGCTTCTTTGCGTTCCTGCTCAGTCAGATAGACGTTGCGAGAGCTTTTGGCAAGTCCGTCTTCTTCTCTGACCGTGTCCACTGCAACCAATTCGATATCCATAAAGAAATCCTTAATCAATCCGTCCACAACCGCTGCCTGCTGGGCATCTTTCAGGCCGAAGTAGGCGCGGGTCGGTTTAACGAGATTGAAAAACTTCGTCAGCACAGTGGCCACTCCGTCAAAATGGCCGACGCGGGAGGCGCCGCACAACACGTCAGTTCTCCTTTTCACTTGCACGGCAACATTTTGATCGCCCTTATACATGTCACTCGGAGACGGCGTAAACAAAACATCTGCTCCCGCCTGTTCTGCAAGCCGGGCATCGCGCTTTAAATCTCGCGGATATGCTTCGTAATCCTCGCCCGGTCCGAATTGAGTCGGATTGACAAAGATGCTCATCACGACAATATCGTTTTCTTTGTTTGCTTTTTCAACCAGGGTCAGGTGTCCTTCATGAAGAAAACCCATTGTCGGGACGAATCCGATCGTCCGGCCTTCTGAGCGGTATTGTGCAATTAATTCTTTCAGCTGTTGAGTTTCTGTCAGTTGTTTCATCGCTTACTTTCCTCCGTATAAGCCTTGCAGCACAGTTTGGTTTATCTGAAAGGAATGCTTTTCTTCCGGGAAAACCCGTTCTTTCACATCACGGACATAATCGCTGAGGGCCGACTCAATCGCGCCGTCGATGTTGGCGTATTGCTTCACGAACTTCGGTGTTCTGTCCACGCCGTGGCCGACGACATCATGATAGACAAGGACTTGGCCGTCCGCTTTTGAACCGGCTCCGATTCCGATGACGGGAATGGATACTTCTTCTATTATTTTAGCAGTCAGTTCAGCAGGCACACATTCAAGCACGAGCATCATCGCTCCCGCCTGCTCGCATTTGATGCTGTCTTCAATGAGCTTTTTCGCGCTTTGCTCATCTTTTCCCTGCACTTTATATCCGCCTAATACGCCGACAGACTGCGGTGTGAGGCCTAAATGGCTGACGACGGGAATTCCGCCGAGAGTCAGCGCGCGGATGGATTCGAAAACGCCGTCTCCGCCTTCCAGCTTTAACGCGTCCGCGCCGCTTTCCTGAATAATGGCCGCGGCGTTTTTCAATGTATCCTCTTTTGAAAGGTGGTAAGACATAAACGGCATGTCAGTTACGATAAACGTATTTTTCGCACCGCGTTTTACCGCTTTTGTATGGTGAATCATGTCCCTGACCGTTACGCCGACGGTTGAATCGAGTCCGAGCACGACCATTCCGAGCGAATCCCCGACTAAAATCATGTCGACTCCCGCCTGTTCCGCAAGCTTTGCCTGCGGATAATCGTAAGCGGTCAGCATCACGATCGGCTCTCCGTTTTCCTTCATTTTCATGAAATCCAGTTTTGTTTTCATTCTGTTTCTCCTCCTCTAAACGGTGAGGAGATGAGCCGCCAATTCTTCGCAAGCAAAAAAGCCTTCTGTAAAATAAGAAGGATTCCCACTTGTTTAACGTTCGGCGAATGTCATCCCTCTGTCCCAGTCCTTTTTTGGATCAAGGCAGACTTTTCGTAATCTCTGTTCTGCTGATCAGGTGCAGTTCATTATGATACTGCCCATAGGAAGTATACCAAATTCACGAGGCTTGTACCAACTAAGATTAATTGAGCTCAATATCGGCAGAATAGATCTTCTTTATACCGTCTCTCGTTTCCAAAAGAAGAACTCCCTCATTATCAATGCCGAGCGATTTCCCGTAAAACGTTCCTTGCAGCGTTCTCGCTCTGAGCTCGTTCCCCAGTCCGACGGCATAGCTTTCCCATAACAGCTTGATCGGTGTAAAGCCGTGGTTCAAGTAATCCTGATAGCGTTTTTCAAAAGTCAGCAGAATCTCTTGTATCAGACCCGCTCTGTCAATTTTTTCACCGGCTTCCATGCTCAGGCTCGTCGCAATGTCCTGAAGCTCGCCGGGAAAATCGGTTTCCTGCTGGTTCACGTTGATGCCGATCCCGAGAATAACCGAACGGACACGGTCCTCTTCCGCCTGCAGCTCAGTTAAAATCCCGACGGCTTTTTTGCCGTGAATCAATAAATCATTCGGCCATTTAATGGCGGCCTGTACGCCTGTAAAAGCCTCGATGGCCTGTACGACCGCAACGGCGGATAACAGGGTGAGCTGCGGCGTTTTTTGCAAAGGAACGTCGGGTCTCAGAATGAGGCTCATCCAAATCCCGTTTCCCTCCTGTGAATGCCATACTCTGGCCATTCTTCCTCTGCCTGCCGTTTGTTTATCGGCCACTACGAGGGTCCCTTCCGGCGCGCCGTCATTGGCAAGTTCATGAGCGGTTTTTTGGGTGGACGGCAGGACGTCCCGGTAATGAAGCTGTTTGCCCAAAACCTCTGTTTTCAGCCCGAAACGGATTTCGGATTCACTGAGTTTCCCCGGTTTTTTAATGAGCCTGTACCCTTTTCGTCTGACCGCCTCAACCTCATAGCCCTCTTTGCGGAGCTCCTCTATATGTTTCCAAACGGCGGTTCTCGAGCAGCCGAGCGCGTCACTTATTTTCTGCCCGGAGATAAAGCCGTCACCCGCCTCAGAAAATAAATCAATTAATCGGGTTCTTAATGTTGATCCCATGATGCGAGCCACTCCTTTATGTCATGTTTTCGGTTAGGAAGCTTCCCTGCCAATACCGCTTCTTCAATCCGGCGAAGTTCTTCGGCCACCCATTTACCCGCGCGGCGGTTTCTGAGCTCCATCAGATCAGCGCCTGAAATGTCGAGGTCTCGAAGGCTTTTGATCGGCAGCTGCTCATACAGGCTCTGAACCTCTTTCAGCTTTTGTTCATCAATCGTCTTATGCTGTTTCAGCATCCCGATTTTAACGGCTGAAAACAGCGCCTCTCCCGCTCGGTACATCGCTTCTGCTTCCAGCTGCGCCGGATAAACGCTTATGATCTGCACCGCTTTTTTTATGACCTTTCCCGGCAGTTTCCATTGTTTTAAAAACGCCTCGGCACTTTTCGGACAAAGACCGAGAAACAATAACAGCGCTGCCCAGCGTTCTTCGCGTGCATCTAAAGAAGAAAACGGAAAGCCGCTTGCTTCAAGCATTTGCTGCTCATAACCGGAAAGGCCGGGCAGCTCTTGTATCAGACCTGTCTGCACCATCGTTTGAATCGCTTCTTGTGAGAAAGCGCCCTGCATCAGCTTTTCAAACTCGACGGTCTTTCGTTCTACTGATACATGTGCCAAAAGCTCCCTGTCTTTTATGACGGCCTCTCTTGTTTCTTTTTCTAACAGAAAGCCGAGCTGACTCATAAAGCGGACGGCTCTCATCATCCGCAGAGCGTCTTCCCGAAAACGGTCTTCAGGGTTACCCACCGTACGGATCAGCTTTTGTCCGATATCATGTGCGCCTCCGAAATAATCAAGCAGCTCTCCTTCGGCAGACATCGCCATCGCATTAATCGTTAAGTCTCTCCGCTTTAAGTCTTCTGATAAAGAAGTAATGAACCGCACAGCTTCCGGGCGCCGATAGTCCTTATATTCTGATTCGGCACGAAAAGTGGTGACTTCATAGGTTTCATCTTCCCACAGGACGATGACGGTGCCGTGCTCTTTTCCTACATCGACAGTCCGCTTAAAGAGGCGCTCCACCTCATTCGGCGAAGCGCTGGTTGCGATGTCCACATCACCTATTTTTCGTTTCATATAGCTGTCTCTGACGGCTCCCCCGACAAAGTACGCCTGATGGCCCGCCTTCATCAGATGATGAAGGATGGGGAGGGCTTTGACAAATTCCTGTTCCATAAGATCACTCCGGTCCTGCCAATTCGTCATAAATCCGTTCATACTGACTGACGATTCTTTGCGAAGAAAAGGAGGTCTCCACCATTTTCAGCGCATGATCAGTCAATCGTTTGCTGAGCTGTTTATCTTCTAAAACGGCAAGCGCTTTTTCAGATGCCGCCTGAATATCGCCGACTTCCACCAGAAAACCGCTTACTTGATCTTTAATCACTTCCGGGATGCCGCCAATATTTGTTCCGATGCACGGCACGCCGCAGGCCATCGCCTCAAGGAGGACGAGTCCGAAACTTTCTTTTTCAGACAGAAGAAGCTTAAGATCGCTGATGGAATACAGCTCTTCCACCCTGTCCTGATTTCCGAGGAGCAGCACTTGATCCTGCAGTCCGTATTTTTCGACAAGCTGCCAAGCGACGCACTTTTCCGGCCCGTCACCGACAAGCAGGAGCTTCGCCTTTGTGTTGGCTGCGATATTACGGAAAACGCGGATGACATCTTTAACACGTTTTACTTTTCTGAAGTTCGAAACATGGATGACGACCTTTTCATCCGGCAAAATACCATGTTTCTCTTTTATACTCTCTGTATTTTTCTTAAGATAAACACGTTCATCAATAAAGTTGTAGATGGTCTCAATTTTTTTATCCGGCTTGATTAAGTCATATGTTTCTCCGGCAAGCGCGGTTGATACCGCCGTCACTCTGTCGGACGCTTCGATGGCAAAACGGATTAAATCTTTTAATGACGGATCATATCCTAAAACGGTGATGTCCGTACCGTGAAGCGTCGTCACGATCCCGATGTCACGCTTGAGCATCTGTTTGGCTAGATAAGCGCATACCGCATGCGGCAGCGCATAATGCGCGTGAATGATATCAAGATTTTCCCTCGCGGCCACCTCGGCGATTTTGCTCGCCAGCGTAAGGTCATAAGGCGGATGTTTAAATACCGCGTATTGGTTGACTTCCACCTCATGAAAATGAATATTCGGATGATATGTATTTAATCTGAACGGGATGCTTGATGTGATGAAATGAACCTGGTGCCCTTTTTCCGCAAGCAGCTTGCCGAGTTCCGTCGCAATAATACCCGAGCCTCCGACACTCGGGTAGCATGTAATCCCTATTTTTAATGGTCTCATTGTCCGCCCCCAAAAACATCATCATTCAAAACGGGAAGCTGTTTTGAAAAGAAGCCTTCAGCATACCCCGTCCCGGCTTCTTTGCCATACAGTCTTTCCCGCGCTTCCACCATTTCGATATAACCGTTGGTCAGCGGTGTGTTCACTGACTGCGCCGTAGGAATAAACTGGCTTTGATAGGCGTGCAGGCTTTCTTTTTTCAGATCGATGGTTTCCGTTATGTCGATTACAAAGTCCGGACGGTGAAACCCGTTGATCATATAATAGTATACGCGCTGAGCCTTATGAGCCGGCAGTTCCTGATGATCTCTGTATTTATGAATTCCCGCCGAGAACACCGCCTCTTCGACCAAAGCCGCCGCATTGCCGTGGTCAGGATGGCGGTCTTTCGGATAAGGCATGAAAACGGTTTTCGGCCGGCAGGCTCTGATGACACTGACAATCCGGCGGATGCCGTCCTCACTTTTCAAAAGCCCGCGGTCGGGAAGCGTAAGCTGGATTCTCTCTTTTACGCCGAGAATTCGTGCCGCCTCTGCCGCTTCTTCTTTTCTTATCCCTACCGTTCCGTTAGATGATAGTTCGGCCTCGGTCAAATCGCATATCACCGCGGTTTTTCCTTGAGCCGTAAATTTTGCGATCGTGCCGCCCATACCGATCTCGACATCATCACTATGGGCGCCGAACGCCAGGATATCAACGTGTTCAGACATTCGGCTCTCCTCCGCGCACAAGATTGCGGAAATCAAATGCCCCGCCGTCCAGCGTCCGGACGAGGATTTCCGCTGTTCCCATATTTGTGGCGAGCGGGATCGCGTATACGTCACACAGCCGGATCAGCGCGGAGACATCCGGTTCGTGAGGCTGCGCAGTTAACGGATCGCGCAGAAAAATGACGAGATCCAGGGCGTTTGCCGCAATCAATGCGCCGATTTGCTGATCTCCGCCGAGCGGGCCGGATTGAAAACGTTCAACGGACAATCCGGTCGCTTCCTGGATTTTTAAGCCTGTCGTACCCGTCGCGTATAACTCATGATGGCTCAATATATCTTTATATGCGGTCGTAAACTGAACCATATCCTGCTTTTTTTTATCGTGAGCAATCAAAGCAATTTTCATTTGATGTTCTCCCCCTTGCCGATTCAGTCGATAATATTTTCGAGTCCGTATACAAGCTGGTCGATTTTCATCACTTGCTCCACTGACAGCTTCACTCCTGACATAAAGGAAGCCCGGTTATAGGAGTCATGGCGCAGTTTCAGCGTTTGGCCGTCCATGCCGAACATGACTTCCTGGTGGGCGATAAGGCCCGGCAGACGCACGCTGTGAAGGCGGATGCCGTTTAATTCAGCACCGCGGGCGCCCGGCAGAATTTCTTTTTCATCAGGATGGCCCTGCTGCTTTTCTGTACGGACGCTTGAAATCATTTCCGCTGTTTTCAGCGCCGTTCCGCTCGGGGCATCCAGCTTTTGATCATGATGAAGCTCAATGATTTCTACATCTTCAAAATAGTTGGCGGCCATTTGTGAGAACTTCATCATCAGCACCGCGCCCAATGCAAAATTCGGAGCGATGATGGCGCCGATTCCTTTTTCTTCAGTCAAGGCTTGAAGCTCTTCTAAATCCGCTTCAGAAAATCCGGTCGTTCCCACAACGGGGCGGACGCCGTGTTCAAGAGCGGCTTTCGTATGTTTTTTGCCGATTTCAGGCGTTGTCAAATCGATCAGCACATCCGGTTTTGTTTCTTGGAAACATGCGCGGATATCCGTATAAATAAGAGCGTCTGAATCAGCTGACATCACTTCCCGTAATGTTTGCTGATCGTATGTATGGTCAATGGCGCCGACAAGCTCAAAATGAGGCGTGCGGACGGCAAGTTTTACGGCCTCCTGGCCCATTCTGCCTCTCGGTCCGGCAATGACGACTTTAATGGTTTCATTTGACATGGTTTCTCCTACTTTCCTTCTTCTTTTCTAGTCCAGCGGTCTTTATCACGTGTATTAAATTTATGCATGACGCGGTTATGAGCTTCCTCCAATGAAATATCAAGGGAGTTGGCGAGGCAGATCAGAACGAACAGCACATCGCCCATTTCCTCTTCCATGCTTTTCTCATTTTCCGTCGTTTTCTTCGGCTTTTCCCCATAATAATGGTTGACTTCTCTTGCAAGTTCGCCCAGTTCTTCCGTGAGACGGGCCATCATGGCAAGCGGGCTGAAATAGCCTTCTTTGAATTGGCCGATATATTCATCGACCTCAGCTTGTAAGTCTTTCATCGTTTTGTCACTCACTGTGCGAATACCTCCTGTCATCTCTTCCATGTTAGCTAATTCAAGTACATTTGACAAATGTTAAAAACGGCAGTTTGCTGTTTTCTTTTGTATCCACTATAATATTTACGCAATCTTATGGAAGGAAAAGGGGTTTGATGCAATGCTTGGAGAAATCAGAATCAAAAACATTTGCTTTATTTTAATCGGCGCCGCTGTTTTTTCATTCGGACTGGTTCACTTTAATATGCAGAACAATTTGGCGGAAGGCGGATTTACCGGCATTACGCTGCTTTTATATGCGTTATTCCACATCAGCCCTTCTATTTCCAACCTGGTATTAAACATTCCTATCTTTTTCATCGGCTGGCGTATGCTCGGCCGGACGATGTTTGTCTATACCCTGATCGGCACCGTCTCTCTTTCCGTTTTTCTGAGTGTTTTTCAGCGCTACGAAATTCATATGCCGCTGTCGCATGATTTAGCGCTGGCCGCCTTGTTCGCCGGTGTATTTATCGGCGCGGGTCTCGGCATTATTTTTAAATACGGCGGCACGACGGGCGGGGTCGATATCATCGCTCGGCTGATCAACAAATTTTTCGGAATCCCGATGGGCCGGACGATGTTTGCCTTTGACGCCTGTGTCATTCTGCTTTCTTTGTTTACGTATCTTTCTTACAAGGAAGCGATGTACACGCTTGTAGCCGTTTTTGTCGCTGCGAGATTGATTGATTTTATACAGGAAGGCGGCTATGCTGCAAAAGGGGCAACGATTATTTCTTCGAAAAACGATTTGATCCAGCAAAAAATCATTGAAGAGATGGAGCGCGGCGTCACCGTTTTAAAAGGACAGGGATCATATACAAAAGAAGACAGGGACGTTCTTTACTGCGTCGTTCCGAAAAACGAAATTGTGCTTTTGAAAAGCGTCATCACTTCCGTTGACCCGCATGCCTTTGTTGCAGTAAGCGACGTCCATGATGTGCTGGGCGAAGGATTTACGCTTGATGAAAATAAAAATCCGATCAGACGATAATAAAAAGGCGGCTTTTGCCGCCTTTACTGTTCGTGTTTCCATTTGACAACCGGTGATTTTTTCTTTTTCAATCGGCGGGCGAATGCCGGACTGACATTGAGCGTCTGCTCGACGAAGCGCTGCGGCGTCAGTGCCAGCCATTGGTTTAAGGAGACATCTTCGAAACGGTCGCTTTTGAAGATTTCCAGAAAGCGCAGCACGGTGTCACCGGTATTCTGAACATAATGTCCCATTGCAACAGGAACATATCCTACGTCACCCGCTTGATAGTTAAATGTCCGCGCTCTTCCCTCCGCCGCAAACACCGTCATTTTCGCTTCTCCTGAAAGGTAATACTGCCACTCGTCCGTATTCGGGTGCCAATGCAATTCTCTCATGCCTCCGGGTTCGACCTCCACAAGAGCTGCAGCAATCGTTTTTGACACCTTAAACGTTTTTGAATCGACAATCTTTACTCTTCCCCCGCTGGTAACAAGAGGCTCCTGCCGGGAAAGCTTGTAGCTGAACGGCTCTAAAACGGGGCCTTCCGGGGAAGAGACTGCTGCCCGCTCAATTGGGGGCGGCGGTTCCAACTGGAACATATAACGCTCTTTCTTGTGAATGTAAGCCAGCTCATAGCCCGGAACACCGAAGTTCGCCTCCAGCACGCTGCGCGGGGTGTGGGCAAACCAGTCCGTTACTGAAAAGGTGCTGTTTTCTGAAAAAGAGCCGTCATCAAAGACGAGCAAAAACTCACTTCCCTGCTCTAATCCTTGAATGGAATGAGGAATGCCGGAAGGAAAATACCACAGGTCCCCTTCACTTACGTTATCAATAAAATTCCGCCCATTTTGATCGACCGCAGTTAAACGTACTCCTCCGTTAATCACATATCCCCATTCGGCTTCTTTATGCCAATGAAGCTCCCGCACAGCTCCCGGTTTCAGCCTCATGTTCACCGCCGCGATGTTTTTGGATACCGGCAGTTCCCTGACCGTCACCTCTCTGGACCATCCGCCGTCTTCAAGCCTCATATGCGTATCAGAAAATGAGAATTTCAAGTTTTGAACCGTTCCTGCATCCGTTGAAGGCGGAACGAGCATGTCAGGATTCTGGAAGTCACGCGCGAGGTTTCGCGGTCCTTCGTCAGTCGCCCCTTTTCTGCCTCTGATCGGCTGCGGGAGGTGTTTTGAAGCCAATTGCTGGATGAGTTTTTTCACTGACTTAGCTCCTTTACAGCAATTTGTGTTTATTTAGACTTAGGATACTCACGCTTTTTCTCTTTCTTTTTTTCCGCTCTGTATTTTCGGTAGCCGACATATGTCAGCGCAGTAATAATGATACCGCCTGTTGTCAGAATGACCCAGAGCAGCGAAGGGTCAGCGTCATCCCGCTCCACCTTGTCAAAAACCCGCTTTAAATCCTGCTGCAGGAGTGTCAGACGCTCAAGCTTTGTTCCTTTTGTCATCTGCTGAAACCCTTCCTGCTCAATCACCTCGATATGTTTCGCCACCGTATCAAGCTGGCCGGCCGACACATCCATTGTCAGGCTGGGATAAATTAAATCATATAATGATATAAATTCATTCCACTTTTCATTGAAATTTCCACTTCCGTTTCCGCTGACATCTTCTTTTAAGGCGCTGAATGTCGCCATAATCGGTCTTTCAAGCGAACCCCACAGCGGATCGGAGTGGTCTTCCATCGCATCCATTACCAACCTGAACTGGGCGGCTGCCCGGATTTTTTCGGTATCTGAGGCGTCTGCCTGTTTCAGGACGCGCACTAAATCATTGAAGCCCAGAGTCACCTGCCTGACTTCGGCGCCGCTCAGTGAGTTTACGTGTGTCATTTTTTTCTTAAAGTAGCCAAGCACTTGCAGAGCCTCATCATACTGCGAATGCCGCGTCATTTGGAAAACGGTATCCGAAAGGTCGTTCAGTTCCTTGAGACCGCCCTCATCTTCAGCTTTGGCAGTTGTGATGAAACACATAAGAGCAAGTAAAAGACAGATCGTCAGCTTTCGTTTCATAGAGGTCCCTCCCACTCCTTCTCTTTACAGAATATGAGGAGCGGGACAAGGTTAGACCAAGATTCTATCAGTGTAAGTCAAGCTTTATCCGTCTTTTAGAAATCACCAAATAGTATGCAAGGCCGAGTGAAAATATGCTCAGCCAGAATGTAGCATAGCCGATCTCTTGCATATAGTCATTGAGCATTGAGTAGCGGGGCATCATGCCGAAAAGATAATCAATGACGTCATTATGAAGCGTCCAAACAGCAGCAACGGCAAGATGCCATAACCGGAACCGAAAATACGGGCTGTATAAAACGCCTTGAACGGCCATGGCAAAATGTGAAGCAATCAGCATGTACCCTTCCCAAGGCATCTGCCCCATTTTGACCAGCACAAAGACATTCATTCCGACCGCCCACAGCCCGTATTTTACAAGGGTTACAAGAGCCAGCGCTTCAAACAGCGGCGCGTTTCTTCCCATGAGAAATGCCAGAAGCACAAACAGGAAGAAAAACGTCGCCGTCGGGCTGTCAGGCACAAATATCAGAAATCGGAACGGCGTGTCCGCAAGCTGCGGCACATACCAATAATAGCCGTACACCGTACCGATAAAATTAACGGCAAGAACAAGCAGAAGCATGCCGCGCAACCCTAAAAGATAAGAAATCCACCTCATACCATCAACTCTCAGTCCGTAAAAAGTATGTATCATGCAAAAAAAGCTGACATCCGGTCAGCTCTTTTCATAAAGTATATCCTGCTGTTGTCTACTTCACAATACGTTATTTCGCTGTCGTTTCAGAAATGAACTTCGCCAGCTGATCAAGCTGTTTGTCATTCCCTTTAAAAATACCGGCTGGCATCTGCCCTTTCCCTTTGACGGCGATTTTTTTAATTTCTTCCGGGCTCAGCCCGTTATCGACCAGGGACGGACCGGCGCCTCCCCCTTGAAGATTATCCCCGTGACAGGAAATACAGCCTTGTTCTTTAAATACCTTATAACCGTCTGATTCAGTATCAATGGCGGCTTCTTTTTTAATTTTCCCTTGCTCCTCCGCCTTTGCCCAGTCATGTGTCGCGACTGACTGCCACGTTAAAAAGACCGTAGCGCAAAGCGCCAAAAGCATCATCCCGACAGCAACCGGACGCTTCCACGGCCTTCTTTCAGACCCCCTGTCGAGAAACGGAGCCAAAAGCAGCGACCCGAAGGCAAGCCCCGGTATAATCATCGCTCCGATAACGGTGTAGCTCCCTGCGGCATATTCATATTTTAAAAGCTGGTATAAAAATAGAAAATACCAATCCGGCAGCGGAATATACCCTGTATCCGTAGGATCCGCCACCCGTTCCAAAGGCGGCTCGTGCACAATCGTTAAAACGAGAAACCCGACGAGGAAAACGGCCCCGACCATCCATTCTTTCAGCAGAAAGTTCGGCCAAAACGCCTCTGTCTTTCCAGGATACTCTGAATAGTCTTTCGGTATATTCGGTTTTTTTTCAGCCGGTATCCTTGAATCTCCTACAAACTTCATTCCTTTCCCCCGGTGCATGTCATCCCCTCCCTTTTATATCAGATTTGTATTAAAGCGGTCCTGAAATTCCCTGCTTGCGGATCATAACAAAGTGGGCGCCCATGAGCGCAAACAAAGCGGCAGGGAGAAAAAATACGTGAATCGCAAAAAATCTCGTCAGCGTTTGAGCGCCGACAATATCGTGGTGGCCGGCAAGAAGAGTTTTCACCTGCGCTCCGATCAATGGCGTCGCCTCGGCAATCTGAAGACCTACCTTTGTCGCAAACAGCGCCTTCATATCCCACGGAAGCAAATACCCTGTAAATCCGAGACCGAGCATCACAAAAAAGATCAGAACACCGACGATCCAGTTCAATTCCCGAGGCTTTTTATAAGCTCCCTGAAAGAAAACCCGCAGCGTATGTAAAAACATCATCACGATGACTAAACTTGCGCCCCAATGGTGCATACCCCTTACAATCTGCCCGAAAGCGACTTCATTCTGCAAATAATACACAGATTCCCACGCGTTTTTTATATCCGGCACATAATACATCGTTAAAAACATCCCGGAGAGCACTTGGATAACGGTTACAAAAAACGTCAAACCGCCGAAACAATAGACAAAAGCCGAGAAATGGTGAGCGGGATTTACATGTTCCGGCACTTCATGGTCGGCGATATCCCGCCACATCGGGGTAATATCGAGACGTTCATCCACCCAGTCATAAATTTTATTCAGCATGTCACCCTTCCCCCCTAGGCTTTGCTTTTCCAAGATACAAAAAGCCGTCCTTTACTTTTTGCTCATAACGGTCAAGAGGCGCGAGCGGCGGCGTGCCCGGAACGTTCGTGCCGTCTTTTTCATACAGCCCGTAATGGCAGGGACAAAAGAATTTGTTCGGATTTTTAGGATCATTGTTCCAGTTTACGGTGCAGCCCAAATGCTTGCAGATCGGAGAAAGCGCTATAATTTCATCCCCATGCTTGTAAACCCAGGCTGACCTGGATTCTTCCGATTCGTACCAGGCGTCGACTTGATGAATTTTAAAGTCAAACCGCTTCGGCTCCTTCGTCAGCTCATCCACACTGACAACCTGCACCATTTTTTGATCTCCCGTCGGTTTTAATACCGGATCCAGCGCAAAACGAACCATAGGCATAAGCGCACTGGCGGCCATAAATCCCCCCACGCCGGTGAGCGCATAGTTTAAAAATTGTCTTCTTGATATATCTTGTTTTCCGCCCATCTCTTCCCCCCCTAAAGATTGACCAAAAATTAACTAAAATAGAAAATAATTCTGAGATTTGACACCCTCATAATATATGAATCTTTCAGCAAGGTCAACAGAGGCAAAACGGGTGTTTTGCAGGATGCCTGGAGTTTTTAAGAATTGTTCCACTTCTGTAACAAAACGTTCAAAATTTCTCCGCACTTGTCATCCGCAATTTTTCTCTTTAAAGAGTCTTTCATATGTTCAAACGGAACGGCAGGTATGTATATGACATCAGACCCTATTTCAGAATCCTTCCATTTTTCGTCTGCCGTCAGGAACAAGGCGTGCCTGAAGTTGGTCATCACCTCTTCTTTGAGTTTTTGAAGCAGGGCGATTTGTGATTGGTCTATATCAACATATGTATAAGAGGGGAATAAATATACCCGTCCCTTCAATTGGCGCTCAAGCTCTTCAGAAAGCAATTGGGTGCTTTCCCCCTGTTCAACGGCCTCTTTTAAGCCTCCTGAAGACGTTATGGAAATTAACGGAATGACAGCGGTATCAATGTAATCCGCAGATTGTAAATAGGCATCGGCATCAGCGGCCCTCCATCTCATGTCTCGTTCCTCCTCTTTACGCAACAAGCCTTGCATATTCTGCAAGGCTGTCATTTATGTGAGCTGATTCAATTGGCGGGAAAGCTTTTCAAATGTTTCTTTGTCGTGGCGGTCCAGCGCCTCGTCGATATCTTTAAGCAGCTTTTCCCGCTGGAAAGTGGAAATGGCATGTTCTAATATTTTTTCAGCCATCCCCTGATCCTGTTTATTTTCAAACAGGTCTTTCGGCAGATGCGGATTTGATTCAAGAACAGCGGCATATTCCGGTGAGCTGTAGGCCGAACGGAAATTCAGCTGGATAAATAAATCCTGCTGTTTATTTAACCGGATGTCGTGAAAAGATTTTTCCGCGTCCGTAGTCATGACATTTTCTTTGTAAAACCTAAACGGCACCTCATCAACGCAATGAGTAGACATGATAATGCCTCTCGGGCAAAATTCGGCTTGTTCTACAAAATGGACTTTTTCCATTAATGAATCATGACTCATTAAATAATTTAAAATCCAGACGCACTCCCGGCGTTTAAGCTGATAATGATTTAAAAACCAACGGATAAAATCCTTTTTTTCATTGACAGAAACAGGGGTCTGCATGTAATTCCCTCCTCTATCGATCGTATAATCTGACATCACTTATACATTCAGCAAGCATGGTCCAAAATCCTGCTTATCTTAAAAATTCATCCTCTATCCGTAAGATTGTTTCTTCAAGCTCTTCGTTTGTTCCATCCATTGAAAGCACTTGTTTTAAAAGCGGCAGCGCTTCTTTCTGGAGACCCTCTTCCAATAAGAAGTTAGCGTATTCATATAAGAAATCCCGATCATCCTGATAATGGAGATACGCAGCTTCGAAGCTTTTTTTCGCTTCAGCGTATTGCTCCAGGCCTGTATAGGCCCCCGCCAAATACCAATTGTATTTCGGATCTTCTTCTCCGTAGCCGCGGACTTCCTGAATCAGATCAATAATCTCTTCAAAGCTTTCTTCTTTATGATAGACGGCTAAAAGCGTGTGGAGCGCTTCCACGTAACCCGGATCGAGCGCCAGCGCTTCCTGAAGAAGCTTTTTGCCTTCCTCTTCGCTGCCGAGCTTTAACGCCATTTTCGCCGCATAGAGAAAAAGCTCTTTATTGTATTCATCGTAAGTAATACCTTCTTTAGCGGTTTTTAATGCATCTTCATACATGCCTTCTGCCTCGTAGCTTTTTGCAAGCGGCATATAAAGCGATGAATAGGAAGGATCAAGCCCTTTTAAATCAGACAGCTGCTTGATGGCTGTTTTGACCATTCCCGCCTGATAGGCTGTGAACCCGTACCCGAAAATCGTATTCGGTTCTGTATGTTCTGCCGCCGCTTTTTCATACCATGAAATCGCTTCCTCAAATTCACCCGCCGCGCTCAATGACTCAGCCAGCCTCTGATGAACATTTACGCCGCCGATTTCGTGCCGTTCTTTTGCCGTCTCTTCATAGTAAGGAACGGCTTTTGCATATGATCCCTGAGTGAAGTATAATTCCCCCAGAGCGAAATCAATAACAGGTTCATCTTGTAACATCGCTTTCGCCTGTAACAGCTTTTGTTCACTTACTTCAAATAAGCCCTGCATCTGATACAGATCAGCCGTTAAAAGGAGGCTTTCTGCGTAAGACGGGTCTTCCGGAGAAATCGTCTCCAGCACCTCAAGAGCTTTTTCTTCTTCATCAATATCTATTAACAATTCGGCGTAAAAATTCGTCAGCTCAGACTCATCCGGATAGAGGTCATGCAGATCACTGATCAGCGCTAATGCTTTTTCGGCGTTTCCCCATTCATAGTAGAGCTGGGCTGCAATGGCTTTGTCTTCGTCATGAAGTTCTGTTTCAGCTTTTGAAAGCGCTTTGAGTCCCTTTTCGGTTTCACCTGCTTCAACTAATTTTATGGCTTCTTGAATCAATGTATTCAAATCAGACCGGTCCTTTCTTTTCCTATACCTCATCAACCAAATGAAAAGGGTTTTTATTCGGGTTATTCTTATCATAATTCAGACAGGGCCTGCCCGCAAATAAGATGCTTCACCCGGCATTATAGTTTATCAGAAAATGGTTAAGAGGAAAACGGCAAAAAAGGAGACGGCATCTTTATACGCAAACAGCGCAATTTGTTCCGGCTGTTTCTGTAACGAAAACGCATTCCCCCTTTCTTTTAGTTTTCTGTTTAAGACAAGCTATGTCAAAGCCCAAGATTTTATGACACATGAAGAAAAAAGCCCGAAGAATCGTCTTCAGGCTTTTTTGGCTAATTGATCTAAATGCTCAAAGAATGTCGGATATGAGACATGGATCGCCTCTGTATCACGGATGTCGATCGGCTCTTCTGTCAGGCATGAAGCGATACCGAGCATCATGCCGATGCGGTGGTCGCCGTGGCTTGACACATCGGCTCCGCCCGCAAGCGTTTTTTTGCCGTGTATTTTCATGCCGTCTTCAGTCGGTTCAATGTCTGCGCCGATTTTCCGGAGCTCTGATACGACGGTGTCGATCCGGTTCGTTTCCTTCACCTTCAGCTCCGCAGCGTCTTTAATGACAGTTGTGCCTTCAGCCTGCGTTGCCAAAAGGGCGATAATCGGGATCTCGTCAATTAAACGGGGAATGATTTCTCCGCCGATTTCTGCCGCTTTCAGAGCTGAGGTTTCAATAACCAGGTCTCCGTAAGGCTCCGCACTGTCCGCTTCTGAAGGAATCACTTCAAGTGAAGCCCCCATTTGCTTTAAGACATCAATCATTCCCGTGCGTGTCGGGTTCAGGCCGACGTTTTTCAGCACAATCCGGCTTCCGGGAACGACAGCGCCTGCCGCGAGGAAAAAGGCCGCTGAAGAAATATCGCCGGGCACGAAAATATCGGCTCCCCGAAGCTTCTGACCGCCCGTTACGGAAGCGCTCGTCTCCGTTTCCGCAAGCTCGGCGCCAAAAGCGTTCAGCATCCGTTCCGTATGGTCTCTTGATTTATGAGGCTCAGTGACGGTCGTCGTCCCTTCAGCCTGCAATCCGGCAAGCAGCACGGCAGATTTGATCTGCGCGCTTGCAACAGGGGAGACGTAATCTATGCCTTTCAATTGTCCGCCTCTTACGGATAAAGGCGTAAACCCTCCGTCCGCTCTTCCGTCAATCGCGGCTCCCATCTGTTTTAAAGGCTCCGTCACCCTCTTCATCGGGCGCTTTGCAATACTTTCGTCACCCGCTACCGTACTGTGAAATGGGCGTCCGGCTAAAATGCCGAGCATCAGGCGGATGGTCGTGCCGGAATTTCCGACATCAAGAAGGCTGTCAGGCTCACAAAGTGCGTCAATGCCCTTTCCGTATATCGTTACATCACTTCCGTTTTGTTCAATGGAGACACCCATTTTTCTGAAGCAGGCAATGGTGCTCAGACAATCGGCTCCGGGCAAAAAGTTTTTTACCGTTGTCGTTCCTTCCGCAAGCGCTCCGAACATAACAGAACGGTGGGAGATGGATTTATCCCCCGGAATATGAATTTCACCGTTTAAAGACGTCACTTTTTCTCTTTTCAATGTTTTCCACCTCAGTCAGCGTAAAATGTGTCATATTTGGCGCGGGATTGAATGCAGGTTTCCGCGCGCTTCCGGTCATCATCAGTCTGGAAACTGATTCTGAGAATTCCGTTAATATCTTCTCTTGTTTCGATAATGCGGATGTTGGTGATACTGATTTTTTCTTCTGCCAGTATCGCCGTAATTTCCGAAATGACCCCCGGATGATCGGGAACATCGACATAAAGGTCATAAAAGGACGGGATCGCTCCTTTTTGACGGAGCGGCAGGCCGTCGCGATAATCTTTCGCTTTTTTAAAATATCCGAACAGGCTGTCCGCATCTTCATTTTCTACATAAGATTCGATCGTGTCAATCTCCCGTTTCCATTCTTTGAAGCGGTCAAGCAGTTTATCTTTGTTATGAAGAAGTATGTCCCTCCACATCGCCGGACTGCTTGAGGCGATTCTGGTGATGTCCCGAAAACCGCCGGCTGCGAAACGCTTCAAAAACGGATAATTTTCTTCAGAATGATGAGCCTGATGGACGAGGCTTGCAGCAACGATATGAGGGAAATGGCTGATGACGCTCGTTACGCCGTCATGCTCCTCGGGAGTCATCTCCACAAAGTGGGCGTTTGCCGCTTTCAAAAGCTCCTTCAGATGCGTTACTGACTCTTTAGAAGTTGATTTTCCGGGTGTTAAAATGTAAAACGCATTTTCGAATAAAAATTCTTTGGCGGCAGCGGCCCCGGATTTATGAGACCCCGCCATCGGATGGCCGCCGACAAATTGATAATGAGCCGGAAGCACTTTATCGGCGTAGCTGACGACTTTCTGTTTCGTGCTGCCCACATCCGTAATCAGGAGTTCATGGGTGATGTCTGATGCGGCCAGCATATCGAGCATTTTCAGCGTTTGGGCGACAGGCGTGGCGATAATGACAACAGACGCTTGCTGCGCCCCTTCCGTCAATGAGCCGGCCCGCTCGTCAATAATTCCGAGCTTCAGCGCGGCAGTGAGCTGTTCTTCCGAAATATCCACACCGATAATCCGTTTATGCGGATGCTCCTTTTTGATGGCCAATGCGATCGATCCGCCGATCAGCCCGATCCCCGCAAGCAATATAGTATCCTTCATTTCACTCATTTCCTTTTTCAACTATTTTAATAGAGCAAAGAGGTGATGCTTGATCACCTCTTATAATATTTCAGCTAAGATTGTGAGAATTTCCTCATTCTGCTCTTTCGTACCGACCGTAATCCTTAACGCTGTCGGAAATCCGAGCGCCTGTCCTGAACGGACGATATATCCTTTTTCCAACAGGGCTTGGAACAGTTCATCCGCCGGACGGTTAAAATCAATGAGCACAAAGTTGGTTTGTGAAGGATAACAAGTTAATCCGTGAGTTTCCGCAAAATCATAATACTGCTTAAGGCCCGCTTTATTTTTCTCGACGCATTCCTGAATAAATGTGTGGTCGTCAAGCGCTGCCAGTGCCGAAGCCTGACCGATTCTGCTCGTATTGAACGGCTCTCTCGCCGGTTCAATCTGGCGGATCAGCGCTTCGTCCGCAATGCCGTATCCGACACGCAGCGCGGCAAGTCCGTACGCTTTAGAGAAGGTGCGGAGGATCATGACATTCGGATATTGCTTTAAAAGCGGAATGCTTTCAGGGTAATCGTCCGCCGTAACATACTCGTAGTACGCTTCATCAAGTACAACGAGTATATGCTCGGGAACTCTGTTTAAAAAGGCAATTAACTCTTGCTCAGAAGTATATGTCCCCGTCGGATTATTGGGGTTGCATACCCATATGACTTTCGTCTCGCCGTCAATTGCTTCCAGCATCCGGTCTAAATCATGAGCGCCGTCACTGCGGAGCGGCACCTCGCGCACCTCAGCGCCTTCAATCACCGCATTGTGTCTGTATTGCGGGAAAGTCGGGGCGGCGGTAATCGTGTTTGCCTGATCATTTAATAAAGAACGGCAGATAATCTGCACTAGCTCATCAGAGCCGTTGCCGAAAATGATCGAAGATTCACTGACCTGCAGATGCTCACTGAGCCGCGTTCTCAAAGCGGCACTGTAACCGTCGGGATACAGCGCAAGCTGCTCAATCTCCTGATGCAGCGCATCTTTTGCGGCCTGTGAACAGCCGAACGGATTTTCGTTAGAAGCGAGTTTTACTACTTTTTCAAGCCCGTATTCCATTTTCACTTCTTCTATTGGTTTGCCCGGCTGATACGGTTTCAGCTGCCGCAGCTGTTCTTTAATCTGCAAATCCAGTCACCTCATTTTACACTGTACAGTCGTCCGAACGTCTTCGCGTATTCTTCAAATTCAAGAAGCGCATCAGCTCTTGTGCCGGGATTCACAAGCTTTGTTTTAAGCTCTTCAACTTTTTTGACAAGCGCGCTCCCGACAACGACACCGTCAGATATTTCATTCATCCCGTCAACCTGTTTGCGGTTTGAAATGCCAAAACCGACCGCCACCGGAACAGAGCTGAATTCTTTCACCTTACGAATGAAAGAGTATACAGACGGATCGAATTCGCTGCGTACGCCCGTCACTCCTAAAGAGGATACACAATACACAAAGCCGCAGGCCTGTTCAGTAATTATTTTCAAACGGTCTTCACTTGTCGGCGCAACCAGCGAGATATAAGCGATGTTCTCCTTTTTGCATGTCATTTGCAAAAGGGCGCTTTCCTCTAATGGAAGGTCGGGTACAAGCAGGCCGTCTATGTCGTTTTCCCGCAGTAAAGCGAAAAAGTATTCTTTTTCTAATTGTAACACAGGATTATAATACGTAAAGAGGATAATTGGAATATGAACGCCGTTTTTTTTCATTTTGCCGCCAAGTTCAATGGCTTTTACGATATTCATTCCGTTTTCCAGAGCCCGTTTTGAAGCCCGTTGTATGACGGGTCCGTCCGCAAGCGGATCTGTGTAAGGAACGCCGATTTCAAGGGCAGAAGCGCCTGCATTCTGTAATGATATTGCCAGTTCAACAGAAATGTCAGGAAGCGGATCGCCCGCTGTGATAAAAGGGATAAACAATTTTTCAGAATCTCGCAGATTAAACATGTGTCTCCACCCCGTTTTCCAAAACATTCATCAGCGTATGAACATCTTTATCTCCTCTTCCCGACAAACTGACGAGAATGATTTTGTCTTTATCCATGTCCTTTGCCATTTCAAACGCTTTTGCCAGGGCGTGGGCAGATTCAATAGCCGGAAGAATACCTTCTGTTTCAGAAAGCAGACGTAACGCGGCAATCGCTTCATCGTCTGTCACGCTTTCGTACGTTACACGGCCGCTTTTGTGCAGATAGGCGTGCTCAGGGCCGATCCCCGGGTAATCAAGGCCTGCTGAAATGGAATACGGTTCGATAATCTGCCCGTATTCATCTTGTATTAAATAGGTCATTGATCCGTGAATCACCCCGAGCGTCCCTTTTGCGATCGTTGCCGCATGCAGCGGCGTATCAATCCCTTTTCCGGCCGCCTCGGCGCCGATCAGCTCAATGTCTTCGTCTAAAAAGGCCTGAAATATGCCCATCGCATTGCTTCCGCCGCCGACACATGCAACAACCTTGTCCGGGAGCGTTCCTTCAACCCGGCGGAGCTGTTCTTTCGCTTCCTCGCCGATGATTTTCTGAAATTCGCGAACGATATACGGATATGGGTGCGGACCCACTACAGAACCGATAAGATAGAAATGATCTTCACAATGCTGGACCCAATACCTGATTGCCTCATTCGTCGCATCTTTCAGCGTGCCGTTGCCGCTTGTGACCGGCACCACTTCCGCGCCGAGCAGTTTCATCCGGAATACGTTCAGCGACTGGCGCGCAACGTCTTCTTCACCCATAAAAACCGTACATTTAAAACCGAATTTTGCGGCGGCTGTCGCGGCAGCCACACCGTGCTGTCCCGCACCGGTTTCGGCGATGATTTTCGTTTTGCCCATCTTTTTAGCAAGCAGAATCTGGCCTAACGCGTTGTTAATTTTATGAGAACCGGTATGGTTTAAATCTTCTCTTTTCAGATAGATTTTCGCCCCTCCCAAATACTCTGACACCCTGTCTGCGAACGTTAATGCAGTCGGTCTTCCGGAGTAATCAAACAATAGTTTTTTATATTCGGCATGAAAAACAGGATCATTTTTTAATTCTGTGAAAGCCGTTTCGATTTCCTCAAGGGGCCGCATCAATGTTTCAGGGACAAATTTGCCGCCGAATTCGCCGTATCTTCCGATTTCATTTGGATATGGATACATAGTGGTTCATCCTTTCTTCTAAAAGCCGGATCAGTGTTTGATCCTTGTGTCCGTTTTTTTCAATTCCGCTGGCAAGATCTATACCGCACGGACGCGATCTCAGTAAGCCGGTAATCGTTTCAGGATTAACACCGCCCGCAATAAAACAGCGCTTGCTTGCATTTTGAGCCTGCTTTCGGTACAAGGGGACACGGGCCCATGAAAACGCGATTCCCGTCCCGCCTCTCATTCCTGTCACTGAAGAATCAATGACATAGCCGTCGACAGCAGGTGTAAATTGAGCCATCTGACGGAGCGTCCCTTCCCCGTGATGGAGCGCTTTCCATATTTCCGAGCGCACAAGCGGACGGAGGCGAAGGGCATCCTCAGGCGATTCATCACCGTGAAGCTGGATGACGTCAAGTGCCAGATCAGATGCGATTTGCGCGATGTTTTCTATCGTTTCATTTACAAATACTCCGACATGTTTCTTGTCTGTCCGGACCTGCTCTTTCCATTTCCGGACCTCATCCGGCGTTACTCTCCGTTTGCTTGCGGCAAAAATAAATCCCAGATAATCCGCTTCTGAAGCTGCCGCAAGTTCATAATCACGCTTCGATCGTATTCCGCAGTACTTTAACTCAGGCTTTTTCATATCGTCACTCTCCGAACAGTCCGCGGATCGCCTTTTGCTGCGAATCCTCTCTCATTAAGGATTCTCCGACCAATACAGCCTGCGCCCCGTGCTTGTTGACGAATTGCAGGTCAGCCAAAGAACCGATGCCGCTTTCGCTGACCAGCAGGCAGCCGTCCGGCACAAGCTGCGCTATTTTTTCCGTTTGCGAAACAGAAGTACGGAACGTTTTTAAGTCCCGGTTGTTTATGCCGAGAATGTCCGGCTGAAACACTTGTAAAATCCGTTCAAGCACAGTTTCATCATGGACTTCAACGAGAACGTCCATGCCCTTCCCGCGGGCTTCCAGATAAAGCTCATGAAGCTTTGAAGGTTCCAGCGCTTCCCCGATCAGCAAAATGGCATCGGCGCCGATCCTGAACGATTCCTCCACCTGAAGGGAATCAATAATAAAATCTTTTCTCAGCACGGGAAGAGACACGGTTTGTTTAACATCTGTCAGAAATTGATTTCTCCCCTGAAAAAAACGGATATCCGTGAGAACCGAAAGGGCGTCGGCTTTAGCCGCTTCATAATCCGCCGCAATCGTTTCCGGAACAAAATGCTCTTTAATCAATCCTTTAGACGGCGAAGCTTTTTTCACTTCGGCAATCAGCCCGATAAAACGGTTCGGGTTCAGGAGCGCTTCTTTAAAGGATCTCCGTTCAATTTGACAGGTTTCCGGCAGCACGATGGATTTGATTTCTTCTTTTTTCTGCAGAATGATTTGATCAAGCATACATTTCTTCCTCTTTCTGTTTCAGACGTTCGAGCTGCCTTATGGCATCTCCGTTTTGAATCGCTTCTAAGGCTGTTTTCGTTCCTTCTTTCAGATCGTTTGCAAGACCTGCCGTATAAATGGCTGCGCCCGCATTTAAGGCGGTAATATGCAGAGCGGATGACGGAGCTCTATTTGCAAAAATATTCTGAATGAGAAGCGCGCTTTCTTCCGATGAACTCACTTGAATATCCTTCAATGAACCTTCTGCAAAACCGAATTGTTCAGGTGAAACGGAATATTCCAGACGTTCACCGTTTTTCAGCTCAATGATATCTGTCGGTGCTGTGATGGACAGTTCATCTAATCCGTCACGCGCCGACACAAGCATGACGTGTCTGACATCAAATTGTTCCAAAGCGCTTGCCATCAGGCGCGCTTTATCAAATGAATAGACGCCGATCACCTGCCGCTTCACCTGCAGCGGGTTGCTGAGCGGGCCCAGCAGATTAAATACGGTTCGGAAGCCAAGCTCTTTTCTTGCGGCGGCGACGTGCTTCATTGACGAATGAAACAGCGGCGCAAACAAAAACCCCATTTGTTTCATTTCAATGCTGCGTTTGACGCTTTCTGGAGTGGCTTGAATGGAAACCCCCAGCTTTTCCAACACATCCGCGCTGCCGCTTTTAGACGAAACGGAGCGATTTCCGTGCTTGGCAACTTTAGCTCCGGCGGCAGAAGCTGTAATCGCCGCTGCCGTGGATATGTTAAACGTAGAAATCCCGTCTCCGCCTGTTCCGCACGTATCAACGACATCCGCCAAGCCACCCGCCGTCTGTGCCCGCGCCCGCATCACTTTTACAAATCCGGCAAGCTCCTCCGCCGTTTCACCCCGGTGGGCTAATACCGATAAAATCCCTCCGATCTCAGACTGCGACATGGCCCCGTTCATCATCATCTCCATCAGCTTTTCGGCTTCTCCGGTTTTCAGCGTGCGGCCATTAACGCACGATTGCAGAAATTTGTTCATCCGTCTTCTCCTCCCTGCCAGAAAAGATGTCTTCTGCGATTTGAATCGTTTTTAAAAGCGCCCCCGCTTTGTTACAGCTCTCTTCATATTCGGCTTCCGGGACCGAATCAGCGACTATTCCCGCGCCCGCCTGCACCGACGCCGTACCGTTTTTGACACTCATGGTGCGGATGGTGATACACGAATCAATTGACCCGTCAAATCCGATATAAGCGATACATCCGCCGTAGGTTTCTCTGGAAGTCGGTTCTAATTCATTTAAAAGCTGCATCGCGCGGATTTTCGGAGCGCCCGAGAGTGTTCCTGCCGGGAATGCCGACATCAGCGCATCAACCGGATGGACGCCCTGTTTTAAACGGCCGGTTACAACAGAGATGATGTGCATCACATGTGAAAAAGAAACGACCTTTGTGAATTCCGGAACGGCTACGGAACCGTACTCCGCAACTCTGCCGATGTCATTGCGCGCAAGATCGACGAGCATATAATGTTCAGCTTTCTCTTTTTCGTCATTCATCAGCTCTTTTTTGAGGCGATCGTCCTCTTCTTTTCCGGCGCCCCTTCTTCTCGTTCCGGCAATCGGATGAATTTCCAGGTGCCTGTCATCCACGCGGATCAGACGTTCAGGCGAACTCCCGACAATGTCTCTGTCAGGCAGTTTGATATAGTACATATAAGGTGAAGGATTGACGATGCGGAGCACCCTGTACAGCTCAAATGAATGTCTGGATACCGGAATGTCAAACTTTTGCGAAAGCACCCCTTGAAAAATGTCTCCGGCTTTTATATATTCTTTCAGTTTATCGACGCCGGCCATAAACTCTTCTTTTGTATAATTGGATGTCACATCGGCAAAACTTGGCGTTTCAAATGATTCTTTAGAAAAAAACGGCTCTTTCATATCTTTCGGTTCTGTCAAAATACCGATAAGCTTACGAAGCTCCGCGCAATTTTCTTTAAAAACGGCCCGCTTTTCTTCCTCCGTCTCCCGGCCGTTAAGCGCCGCATATTGAATGAAATGCACTTGTTTCGTTTCGTGGTCGTACGCGATGATTTTCCGGCAGACAAACAGCATGCATTTTTCGAAATCTGTTTCTTTCGCGTGGCTCGGCACGGAAGGCTCAATCAAAGGAATCATGTCATAGCTCAGATAACCGACCGCCCCTCCCGAAAACGGGATATCAAGCTCGGGTGTTTTAATGCGGAAGCTTTCATTCATCCAATCAAGCACGGCTTTTAATTCTCCGGCTTCAAACAGCGTATGCCCGTTTGGATCAGCGGCAGTGAATGTGTGATGACTCTCTTTAATCGTGATAAAAGGATCGAGGCCGATAAAAGAGTATCTCGACCAGCTTGACGACTCATCCTTGCTTTCTAAAAGATACGTAATGTTTCTGTCCAGTTTTTCAACCATCTGAATGGGTGTGATCGTGTCGACCGTAAAAGTCTCTGCGATTGGAATGGTGCGGTGTGTCAGACTGTCCTTTAAAAATAAAGAAACATCCGATTGTAAATTCATGATTCTCCTCCTTACGGTAAGGAGAATGAGATGAAGAGTGAGAGGAGTCTTGCGTATAAGAAATAAACCCAAAAGAAAGGCTTCTTTTGGGCAGAATAAAAACGTGTTTATCTCAGCTCAGCTAAACTCATTCTCTGCTACCCTATTCTAAACTCAACTGTTCAATATCTTACTTACCAGCTCTATACACACTCTTGTGTATTTCTAAGCTTTGTTTATCGTATTACATGTCAGTATTTTTTGTCAATGATAAATCCGGCCTTAACACAACGGCTTTTTCTAAATAGACATGCTTGATTTCATCCTGAGGCGTATCCGTCTGAACCGTCATCAGGACACGGATACACTTTTGCAGAGCGCCGGTGACATCCATTTCCTGCATGCACGTCACCGGGACGTACTGCCACCCGGAAAGGCGGCGGACCGCTTTTGCCGGAAATACGGAATGGATATCAGGCGTGGCGGATAACAGGATCTGTACAACGTCTTCCGGCTTGCATCCATTTTGTTCAATGATTTTTTCAAGCAGCTGCTGTGTTTTTTCTAAAATTTCTTGTTCGGTGTCTTGTTCCACCGTTGTTGCTCCGCGAATGCCGCGTATCATCATGCTGTTTCCTCCATTCGCCATTTGTTCAGCAAATTTTCGAGCTCATCTTTTGAAAGCATGCAGTCCCGCGCTTCGCCTAATTCCTTTAACACGATGAACTGTGTCATGCCTCCGCGCGTTTTTTTATCATTCATCATCCGGGCGGAGAGAACCGGCGTTTCAATATCTTGTCTTATACTTCCCGGGTAGCCGAGCCCAATCAGCCATTGTGTGAGTTCTTTCCTGTTCATCTTGCAACCCGCAACCTGTTCACTCACGTAAAGGGCAAACTGCATGCCGAGGGCGACCGCATCGCCATGAGTAATCCGGCCGTAGCCGTATTCCGCCTCAACGGCATGGCCGAGCGTATGGCCGAAATTCAGAAAAGCTCTTATCCCCTCTTCCTTTTCGTCCTCACGCACGACGGCCGATTTGATTGAAATTCCTTTATAAATCATTTCATTCAGCTCAGCGCTTGTCAGTCCTTGCAACGTGTCAAACGTGAGAAGTTTTTCTAAAAAAGCATGATCGGCGATAAACGCGTGTTTGATCACTTCAGCCATGCCCGATCTCAGCTCTTGTTCCGGCAGGGTTTTCAGAAGCTCCGTATCGTAAATCACCGCTTTCGGCTGATAAAACGCGCCGATTAAGTTCTTTCCGAGTTTATGGTTGACGGCCACCTTGCCGCCGACCGCGCTGTCATGGGCAAGCAGTGTCGTCGGCATTTGGATGAAATCAATTCCGCGCATAAAAGTCGCTGCGCAAAAGCCGGCCAAATCACCCGTCACGCCGCCTCCGAAGGCGATCATACATGAAGAGCGGTCCATATGGAAAGCGATCGCTTCCGTTTGAATCCGTTCATACTCTTTTAGAGACTTCGCTTCTTCTCCGCTTGGAACGATTACTTTTTTCACGGGCCATGTTTCGTTTAAAAGCCGGAACATCTCATCGCCGTAAAGCCGGTCAACTTCAGCATCGATGACGAGAAGGATCTTTGTCAGCGGCCTGTTCAGTGAAGACAAAAGAGCAGCGGCCTGTTTCCTTATGCCTTCACCGATATACACGGGATATGCGGAGGAAGCTGTCCGAACCTCAAGCTCTTTCATCAGAATTCCCTCGATAGTTTTTTCATGTTTTCAACATTTTCTTTAATGCGGTCGATCTGGTCAAGCCCGAATTGTTCTACGACGGCATTTGCGATTTCCCAGGCCACTGCAGCTTCAGCCACTACGCTTGCTGCCGGAACCGCGCAGCTGTCTGAACGTTCAATGCTCGCTGTAAACGGTTCTTTCGTTTCAATGTCGACGCTTTTCAGCGGCTTATACAAAGTAGGGATCGGTTTCATGACGCCGCGGACGACAATCGGCATTCCCGTCGTCATACCGCCTTCTAATCCTCCGAGCCTGTTTGTGGCGCGTGTATAGCCTTTCTCTTCATCCCATACGATTTCATCATGAACTTCACTGCCGTTTTTGCCGGCCGCTTCAAAACCGATGCCGAACTCTACGCCTTTAAACGCGTTAATCGACAGAACGGCTGCAGCGAGCTTGCTGTCAAGCTTACGGTCATAATGGACATAGCTTCCGACACCGACCGGCATACCTTCGACGATCACTTCAACAATTCCGCCGATCGAGTCGCCGTTTGCCTTCGCTTCATCAATGGCTGCCATCATTTGACGGCCTGCTTCTTCATCGTAGCATCTCACCGGTGATTCTTCCGTTACCCGTTTGAGATCCTCAATGGATGTGTAATCGGTTTTCTCTGCTTTTACGCTGCCGATTTGCAGGACGTGTCCGGCGACTTTAATGCCAAGCTCCGCTAAAATCTTTTTAGCGACGGCTCCGGCAGCCACGCGAACCGTTGTCTCACGCGCGGAAGATCGTTCTAACACATTTCTCATATCGCGGTGATTATACTTAATAGCCCCGTTCAAATCTGCGTGTCCCGGTCTCGGTCTTGAAATCTGACGTTTCATTTCACTTTCTTCTTCTTCTGTAATCGGTGCTGCGCCCATGATTTTTGTCCAGTGAGTCCAATCTTTATTCTCTACAACGAGCGCGATGGGTGAACCGAGTGTCCGGGCATGCCGCACGCCGCTTGTGATCTTCGCTCTGTCCGTTTCAATCTGCATGCGGCGTCCGCGGCCGTGCCCTTTTTGACGTCTGGCAAGCTCAAAATTAATGTCTTCTTCAGTTATATAAAGCCCCGCAGGCACACCTTCTATAATTGTCGTCAGCTGCGGGCCGTGTGATTCTCCGGCTGTTAAGTATCTCATTTCTTTCTTCTCCCTTCATCGCATTAACGCTTTTAAGTAAAACTATACCACAAGTTTTCATTAAATGTCTTCTATCTTTTTTGATAAAAAAATGTATCAGTGCTCTCAAGGCCGAATTTTTCCGGGCTGAAAATCTGCTCTGTGCTTCCGACAAACAGAATTCCGTTCTTTTTCAGGCTGCCCGCCATTTTTACATACAGCTCTTCTTTTGCTTTTTCAGTAAAATAAATAAAGACGTTGCGGCAGACGATCAGATCAAAATCCTGTTCATAGCTGTCGGCGAGCAGGTTGTGCCGCTTAAACCGGATGTTTTTTTGAATCTCTTGTTTTACTTGATAACTGTTGTCAGCCTGCTTGGTGAAATAACGGCTTTTCACGGAAGCCGGCACCTCTTGCAGCGAGCGTTCCTGATAGATGCCCCGCTTGGCTTTGCCAAGCGCCTTTTCATCAATATCTGTCGCCAATATATCAAATCCGGCCAAACCCGCCTGCTGACTGAGAATCATAGCCAAAGTATAGGGTTCCTCCCCCGTTGAACAGGCCGCACTCCATATTTTTAACGGTTTGTTATGCTTTATTAACGGAAGAATTGAGGTTTCAAGAACTTCCCACCGTTTATAATTTCGGTAAAATTCAGAAACATTGATCGTCATCCTGTCCAATGTTTCATTTAATAAAAGCTTGTCTTTCTCCAAAGCGGCGGCAAATTCCTGAAAATCTTTGAATCCCTTTTTTTCATAAAGGGACGTCAGCCGTCTTTTCATCTGTGCTTCTTTGTATAAAGATAAATCAACGCCGGTTATTTGTTTCCACTTGGTGATAAAAATTTCGTAAGGCTCCATTGCTTCTCTCCCAATCTCGCTGTCTTTTGTCCTAGTATAGCCTGTTTTCTTTCTAATTTGTACGATTTCAATAAAAAAATCAGCCCGCAGGCTGATTTGTGAGAAATGAAAAGACAGGGCAGCGCAGCCTCTGTCTTTTTTAAAATATGTAAACCTTTTCATAACAAGAGAAAAAGAAAGGCTGACGGCTTAGTACACCCAGTCGGCCATTAATTTTTGATACGGTACAAGCTCTTCCTGTTTGAAGAAAATGTCAATTTCCCGCTCAGCGCTTTCTAAGGAGTCTGAACCGTGAATGATATTTTTGCCGACAAACATGCCGTAGTCACCGCGGATCGTGCCCGGCAGTGCATCTTTCGGGTTCGTTTTTCCGATCAGCTGTCTTGTGATCTCTACTACATTTTCCCCTTCCCATACCATTGCAAATACGGGTCCTGATGTAATGAATTCCACAAGCTCGCCGAAAAACGGCTTCCCTTTATGTTCAGCATAATGGTTTTCAGCCATCTGTTCTGAAACTTGCATTAGCTTGGCTCCTGCCAATTGTAAGCCCTTACGCTCAAATCTGGATAAAATCTCTCCGATCAGCTGGCGCTGTACGCCGTCCGGTTTTACCATGATAAAAGTTTTTTCCATAAGATTCTCCACCCCATCATTATGTATAGGCTTTCAAGTTGCACACCGAAATCGTAACATCTTTCTGACAATTAATCAATCCAGGGCGGAGAATGTTCACATCTTGTTCGTAAAAGGAATTTAAAATTTCCGTTTGCCGATATATTTGGCGATGGCGGCCAATGATGAGCGCGCCCGTCCTCTCGGCAGTGTATTCAGTTTTTCAAACGCTTTTTTTAAGTACCTGTCACTGACGGCCATTGATTTTTCAATTGCGTCTGTGCGTTTAATATTTTCAATAATGGGGGCGAGCTGCTCCTGTGTTGTTTCACTGTTAATTAATTTCAGCTGATTTTTCAATTCAGGCTGACGGAGCGCGTACAAAACGGGCAGAGTGACATTTCCTTGCAGCAGATCCCCTCCGACCGGCTTTCCCAGTTCCTCTTCCGTTGAAGTGAAATCAAGAATGTCGTCAATAATCTGGTAGGACATGCCCACGTAATAGCCGAACCAATATAATGCTTTGTGAATCTTCTCATCAGCTCCCGAAGCGATGGCGCCGAGCTGGCAGCTGACGGCAATGAGAAGAGCCGTTTTCCGTTTGATGCGGCGCAAATAGGTTCTGAGGTTTTGTTCCATATTGTATTTATCTCTGATCTGTTCAATTTCTCCGAGGCATACTTCTACGATGGTTTTGGACAGGATCCGGTGGGCTTTCGGCTCATCCAATCTCGTCATCATCTCCAGTGAGCCCGCAAGCATATA
This sequence comes from Bacillus sp. R45, assembly GCF_021729365.1. Lineage (NCBI taxonomy): Bacteria > Bacillati > Bacillota > Bacilli > Caryophanales > Bacillaceae > Bacillus > Bacillus sp. R45. The sequence continues at coordinate 2,242,581 of NZ_CP091421.1, forward strand.
ATCACCGGTATACATGGCGATACGGTTGTCCCACTTGGCTTTGATGGTCGGTTTTCCCCTCCGCAGCTCGGCGTCATCAATGACGTCGTCATGCACGAGGGACGCCATATGAATCATTTCCAGCGTCACCGCAACATATTTTATTTTATTAATGTCATAGTCGCCGAACATGCCGGAAAGCAATACGAAAACAGGGCGGATCCGCTTGCCTCCCGCCTGGAGCAGATGGAGCCCGGCTTCACTCAGCAAGGGATAGTCTGACCGCACCGTTTGCTCAAGTTCCCTTTCGATCACATCAATATCGTCATTTAAAAAAGAATAGGCCATTTTAAATTTCATATCATTCACCCAAACATCTGTATATTCATCATTTCCAACCGATATGCGTAGCGGCCACTCCGCCGGTAAACGAATGGTATTTGACATTCGTCAGGCCCGCTTCTTCAAACAGACGCGCAAGTTCTTTCATACCGGGAAATTCTCTTGCCGATTCTTGAAGCCAAGAATATTCTTTATAGCTCTTCGCAAACATTTTTCCGAAGAAAGGCATGATGTATTTAAAATATAGAAAATATGCCTGTCTGAATCCGAACATTTCCGGCTGGGATGTTTCCAGACATACGACCTGCCCGCCCGGTTTGACGACCCGCCGCATTTCTTTCAGCACGGTCAGATAGTCGGGAACGTTCCGCAGCCCGAAGCCGATGGTGACAAAATCAAAAGAATCATCAGCGAAAGGAAGCTCCATCGCATTTCCGTGCAAAAGTTCAATTTGGCTGTAACCGCCCTCTTTCACTTTTTTCTCGCCGATGCTCAGCATATTTTTGCTGAAATCCAGTCCTTTGATTTCGCCGCTTTTTCCGGCCGCTTCTGCGAGGGCAATCGTCCAGTCAGCCGTTCCGCAGCAGACATCAAGCGCTTTTGCGCCTTCTTTTACATTCATGATCTGCATCGTTTTATCGCGCCATTTTTTATGCTGCTGAAAACTGATAACAGAGTTCATTTGGTCATAATTTTTATAGATTTTTTCAAACACGCCGTGTACGCGCTGTTCTTTTGACTCCTGCATGTTGATTACCCTTCTTCCACTTTCTGATGATATGTTTTGTCCTGGCTGATCGCTTTAAGCCGGTTCAGCATGAGGTTTTGGATTGGTGAATTGAGCGGCAGCAGCGTTTCAATGCTTTGCTTTGCCTTTCGGAAGCTATCTTCCATTATGTCAGCCTTTGATTTCCCTGACTGTACAATATTGCCGATGACATCGAGAAATATAGCATTGCCGTTCATCAGTCGCTTATATACAAAAAAATCACTCGCCAGCTCTTTCCAGCGCGGAAGATTAAAGTGGTCTGACACTCTGTGAAACAAGGCCGCTTCCACAATCGCCATGCTTTCGATCAATTGATTCAAGTCATTGACAGACCGATCGTACAGACGGATTTTATGCTCATTGATTTCTTTAATTGCCGTAGCGAGCGTCCGAATCATATAGATATCCTTCATTTCAGATAAAAGCGAATAATACAGTCCGCTGAAATAGTCGCCGGCAAGCACGGTGAGCTGCCGGTTTTTATTTTCGTCTCGCTTTAACGCTCTGGCTGTTGTCACTTCATCGTGGGTATCAAGGGCGCTTTGGACAAGCATCGCAGTTACTATGTAATTTTCTCTGTCGTTGTTCTTAATGTCCGCCTCTTCAAACAAAGCGTGAAAAAGAAGAAGCTTATCCTCATCGATTTTAGGCGCGGAAATATGTTTCGCTAAATAAGGATGAGACAGCTTTTGTTTTAATTTCGTATTTAGATTCGCTAAAGTTCCGTAGATGTCTTGCAAAAATATCACCCTTGTCCCCAAATTCACATTTATTCTAATATGTATGAGATTTACTCGTCATTATTATACGCAGGTATCATTATAGCATAAAAAAAAGAAATTGGCTGTATTCTCCCGCCGTTTGCGGGCATTTGGCAAAAGCGGGAAACAGCCGGCTTATTTTTTTTCGCTGTTCATTTCTCCGTAAGCGGTCTGGATGAGGGCGTTGCCTCTCACTTTGATGGCAGAGGTATGCTCAGTAAACTGAGCGATAATCACTTCGCCTTTGTCCAGTTTTTCGGAATGGTGAAATTTCGTATCCGTTCCTCTCGTTAAACCGATGACGTTCACGCCGTCCTCAACCGCTTTAATGACGACAAAATCACTTGAATGCTTTGAATTCATATCTGCACCCTCTATCATTATTAATCCGCACGTTTAATATGTTCTAACACTTCGGAACGCGCCGCTGCGTCATCTTTAAAAATACCTCTTACAGCGGAAGTCACTGTTTTTGCGCCAGGCTTTCTTACGCCCCTCATCGTCATGCACATATGCTCAGCTTCGACGACAACCATGACGCCATGGGGATCTAAGGTCTCTACGATGCTTTCTGCAATCGTTGAAGTAATGCGCTCCTGCAGCTGCGGGCGTTTTGAGACGGCTTCCACCGCCCGCGCCAATTTACTCAGGCCCGTCACTTTGCCGCCGCGCGGAATGTAGGCAATATGCGCTTTTCCGTAAAAAGGAACAAGGTGATGTTCACACATGGAATGAAACGCGATATCTTTTACAAGAACAAGCTCCTCATGGTCTTCTCCGAAAACGGTTTTAAAGTGTTCTTTCGGGTCTTCATTTAATCCCGAGAATACTTCCGCGTACATTTTTGCCACGCGTTTCGGCGTATCTAAAAGCCCTTCCCGGTCCGGATCTTCTCCAATCGCCTCTAAAATCTGGCGAACCGCCTGTTCAATCTGTTCTTTATTAACTTCTTTCATTGTCTGTGTCCTCCACCATTGAATACATTTAATTTCGATTCTAGCACATTTGCCGCGCCAAAAGCAAAACGAAAGTCCTGCCCGGTGACCGGGGCTGCTTAAATATGAAAAGCCCCTTTATCAAGGGGCTTTTCTGTGAAGAAACAAAGTGTATGTATCAGATGCATACACGATCTATATTCACAATTATTTTCCTGCAACAGCGTCTTTAAGAGCTTTACCTGGTTTGAAAGCAGGTACCTTGCTTGCAGGGATTTCGATTTCTTCACCCGTTTGCGGGTTACGTCCTTTACGTGCAGAACGCTCGCGCACCTCAAAGTTACCGAAACCGATCAGTTGGATTTTATCACCGTTTTTAAGTGCATCTAAAATCGTATCAAAAACAGAATCAACTGCTTTTGTAGCGTCTTTTTTAGACAATTCGCTTGCTTCAGCAACCGCATTGATTAGTTCTGTCTTGTTCATGCCTTTCACCTCCTCCCAAAAGGGTATCAAATCAGCAGTTTATTATCATTTCTTCACAGTTCAGCCTGATTCTAAACCTGTCTGATAAAAAATCAAAGCAGGGAAGAACAGACAAGTAAACGGCTTTTCATAAGAAAACAGACACTTTGAGGAATGTTTGTCCAACAAAGTGAAGATTTTCTGTATGTAGAGTAACACATATAAAAAGCCATATCAAGCATTTTAAAGCCTCAATCCCTTGCTCGTCAAGGTTTTCACGTGTTTTACCGAACAAATATTCCTTTTTTTGCTTTTTTCCTCCTAATCCTTGATTGATTTCCAGTATCTAAAAAGAATAAAAAAAGACCCCCCGTTTCAGGAAGAGGTCCTTCAGCTTACAAAATAATGGCGATCAGGCCGCCTGAGCCTTCGTTAATAATTCTCTCCAGCGTTTCTTTCAGTTTGTATCTCGCATTTTCCGGCATGAGTGACAGTTTTGCGGAGATTCCTTCTCTTACGATAGAGCTCAATGATCTGCCGAAAATATCGGAATTCCAGATAGAAAGCGGATCATCTTCAAAGTCCTGCATTAAGTAGCGGACAAGCTCTTCACTTTGTTTTTCTGTCCCGATGATCGGTGCGAATTCACTTTCCACATCCACTTTGATCATATGAATGGACGGAGCGACCGCTTTCAGCCTTACTCCGAACCTTGATCCCTGCCTGATGATTTCCGGTTCATCAAGGCTCATATCGGTTAAGGCCGGGGCGGCAATGCCGTAGCCGGTCTGTTTCACCATTTTCAGCGCATCTGATACCTGATCATATTCTTTTTTCGCGTGGGCGAAGTCCTGCATTAATTCAAGCAGGTGGTCTTTCCCGCGGATTTCAACGCCGACCACTTCTTTTAAAATCTGGTCATATAAATGATCCGGCGCATACAAATCAATTTCTGCGACACCCTGGCCAAGTTCGATTCCGGCCAATCCGGCGCTTTCAATAAACTCAAATTCACTGAAGTGGCCGACAACCCGGTCGACATCGCGCAGGCGTTTAATATCTTTTACGGTTTCTTTCACTGATTCCTGGTAGCTCTCTCTGAGCCAATGATTTTCTTTCAGCACCATGACCCAGCTCGGAAGGTTGACATTGACTTCCAGCACAGGGAACTCGTAAAGCGCTTCTCTGAGGACGCTTAACACATCTGTTTCCCGCATGCTTTCAACACTCATGGCGAGGACGGGAATATCATATTTCGCGCTTAATTCAGCTCTGAGCGCTTCTGTTTCCGGGTGGTACGGTTTTACCGAGTTGATGACCATAATAAACGGTTTGCCGACTTCCTTCAGCTCGTCGATGACTCTTTCTTCCGCTTCCACGTAATCGCCCCGCGCAATATCGCCGATTGAGCCGTCTGTCGTAATGACGACCCCGATTGTGGAGTGTTCCTGGATGACTTTTCTCGTACCGATTTCCGCAGCCTCATGAAAGGGAATCGGTTCTTCATACCAAGGTGTATTGATCATTCTCGGACCGTTTTCATCCTCATATCCCTTCGCCCCGGGAACCGTATATCCCACACAATCCACAAGACGGATGTTGACATCAAGTCCTTCCGCGACATGAACGGACATGGCTTGATTCGGGACAAATTTTGGTTCTGTGGTCATTATCGTTTTTCCTGCTGCGCTTTGCGGAAGCTCATCCTGCGCCCGCGCTCGGTCGGCCTCATTGCTGATATTCGGGAGCACCACAAGCTCCATAAATTTTTTAATGAATGTAGATTTCCCTGTACGGACAGCGCCAACGACTCCTAAGTATATATCGCCTCCTGTTCGTTCAGCGATATCCTTGAAAATATCGACCTTTTCCAAGTGATCCCCTCCCGGACTTCCTATCCTTATCATTTTTCATTCACCATTCTCCAATCAAATACAGGACACTATATGTGTATGACGTTGTCCTATTTCAATATGACATCTTTAGAAAATTTTCAGGCAATCTTTTCTATCAAAATCAAAAAAAACCTTTCTCCCTATTTGTATGCGCGGGAAAAAGGTTCATTCCTGTTTCGTTTGACTTTCTAAAAAAACGGGTTCCTGTTTTTCATTTACGGTGTATGTGACTGAAAAGGCCGGGACGAAAGGAGTCTCTTTCCATAAAATATCCTGAATTTCCGCGCCCGGTTTGATTTTCTTTTTGTTTTCCTTCAAGCAGCGGGCGAGATCGACGCGATAGTCGGCATAGATTTCTCCGTCAGCGCCGATTAAAAGCGGCAGAGACGTGCCTGAAACCGGACTTTTGACTGAAGGAGAGTCTTTCATGCCGAGCTTTTTTTTATTTAAAGTGAACAGGCCTTTTGAAACAGCGTCCTCATAGGGAGGATATGTATGCTTTTCCTGATACATTTTGACACGCAGCTTCATGTCGCGGATTGCTTCCGCCATTTGGAGATCGACCAGCTTGACGGTCGGCTTATTTTCCACATCGACAAGCACGTATTGGTACATTCCTCCGCTTTCATAAGCTGAGGCCGGCGGCTCCTCGATGTATCTGGGCGCGAGCCGCTTAAAATCTATCGGATATTTTTGATAGAGCGGTGTTTTCATATCTTTTGTCTGAATCGGCAGAAGTCCGCCGTTCGCCTTTTTAAATTCATCCACTGCCGCTTGCACCTGCTGAAGCTGATGTTTGTAAGATACTTTATTTTCAGTTTTTTTTGCTTCAGGGTACAGACAGCCCGACAGCAGAAGCACCGCCATTGCCGTTATGACGGCCATTTTTAACTTATGCATTCCGCGCCCCCTTTTGGCTTTATTCATTGACAGGCCCGCTGAAAACGACCATTAACACGATCAATCCCGAGATGACCATGCAGGCATAAGCGAGTGAAGAAACCGCTGCTTTTATCAGTTTGTTTTTCACTTTGTACCTGCTGACATAAATAGAGGCGACCGCAACAAACATTAATCCCATAGCACCAAGCGCAAACCACATTTTCATCAATGCCACACTCAAGTTCGTGCCCCCCATCCCATCATTGTAAGCGTTATATTTCATTTTAATATACAAATGTTGAAAAGATCAACAGGTTTTCCATCTATTGAAAAAACAAAAAAACTGAAGCAAAGAGGGGGACTTTGCTTCAGTCAAGTTGACTATATTCACCTGTACGTCTGAGATACACTCTCTTGGACTTCGATGCTATAGTATGCGTAGATGCGTACGTCTGCATCCTCTTCTGCCTAAATCAGCAAATGTTTTAAGCGATTTCAGCCGGAGAGTTCTGCGTTTTGTACTTTCGTCACTTCAGAATATGCTGACGGCATGTTATTGTCACTTCACCCGGTTTTCGAATGTGTTGACCAAGTCTTCCATCTCATGGGTTTTCACTCTGGCCATTAAGGATTCTACGGCAGTTTCTACCTTCTGCCCATTAAATAATACTTGGTGAAGCGCTTCTGTGATCGGCATTTTCACCTGATATTTTTGAGACAGCTGATACGCAGCTTTCGTCGTCCGCACGCCTTCAACAACCATCCCCATCTTATCCAGGACAGCTTCCAGCTTATATCCTTTGCCGAGCAGGTTGCCGGCGCGCCAGTTTCGGGAATGAACGCTTGTACACGTCACGATTAAATCGCCTACGCCGGTCAGGCCGGAAAAGGTGAGCGGATTTCCGCCCATCTTTGTGCCGAGTCTGGCGATTTCAGCAAGACCTCGGGTGATTAAGGCCGCTTTTGCATTATCTCCGTATCCCAATCCGTCTGTAATCCCCGCTGCAAGAGCGATGATATTTTTTAACGCTCCCCCTATTTCAACACCGATCATATCGGGATTTGTATAGACGCGGAAATGCTGGTTCATGAATAAATCCTGAACCGCTTCTGCAGCCTTGATATTTTTTGAAGATGATGTAACAGTCGTCGGGTGTCTTAATCCGACTTCCTCAGCGTGGCTCGGCCCTGAAAGCACGACGATGTCTTTTCTGTACTCCTCAGGCAGCTCCTCCTCCATTAATTCTGAAATGCGGAGAAGCGAATCCGGCTCAATTCCCTTGCTGACATGAACAAAAATCGATTGTTTCGGGATGTACGGCAGAGCCTTTTTCAGCACTTCCCGAATGGCTTTTGTCGGTACTGCCACAATGATGAAGTCAGCTCCTTTTAAAGCCTCGCTTAAATCGGCTGTCCCGATGATAGAACTTGATAGCTCCACACCCGGCAGGTAATCTTTGTTTTCATGCAGTTCGTTGATTTGATCGATCAATTCGGCACGGTGTCCCCACATCATGACTTGATGTCCGTTATCAGCCAGCACTAAAGAAAGTGCAGTGCCCCAGCTTCCCGCTCCAAGCATTGCCACTTTTTTCATCTCTGTATCACACCTTTTTATTTTCTTGCTCTTGCAAATATTTTAATTGGCGTACCTTCAAATCCGAAAGCGTCCCGGATTCGGTTTTCTAAAAAGCGTTCATAAGAAAAATGCATCAGTTCCGGATCGTTGACAAAAACAACGAAGCTCGGCGGCTTAACAGCGACTTGAGTCGCATAATAAATTTTCAGACGGGAGCCGTTGTGCGTCGGAGTCGGATTCATGGCGACCGCATCCATGATGACATCATTTAAGACATTTGTCTGCACGCGGAGAGAGTGGTTTTCACTCGCTTTAATAATCGCAGGCATGAGTGTATGAATCCGCTTTGTCGTCAGTGCCGACATAAACAGCACCGGCGCATAATCGAGAAATTGGAAATGCTCCCGAATATTCTGTTCAAATTCTTTCATCGTGCGCTCGTCCTTATCAACGGCATCCCATTTGTTTACGATAATGACGACGGCTTTCCCTGCTTCATGGGCGTATCCGGCGATCCGCTTGTCCTGCTCAAGGATGCCTTCTTCTGCATTCAGCACAACGCCGACGACGTCTGAGCGGTCAATGGCTTTTAACGCCCGCAGCACACTGTATTTTTCTGTTGTTTCATATACTTTACCCTTTTTTCTCATTCCCGCCGTGTCAACGATTACAAATTCCTGCTGATTGTAAGTGAACGCCGTATCCACAGCGTCTCTAGTCGTTCCGGCTACGTTGCTCACGATAACCCGCTCTTCGCCGAGCATCGCATTGACAAGGGATGATTTTCCGACATTCGGGCGGCCGATCAGGCAGAATTGAACGACATCATCACTGTACTTCGTCTCCGGAATGTTTTTAAAATGCTCGGCACAAGCATCGAGCAAATCTCCCAATCCTAAACCGTGTGTCCCCGAAATCGGATACGGTTCTCCAAAGCCGAGCGCATAAAAGTCATAAATGTTCGCTCTCATTTCGGTATTATCTAATTTATTAACGGCTAATACGACCGGTTTTTTCGTCCGGTACAGTATTTTTGCCACTTCTTCATCCGCAGACGTCACACCTTCGCGGCCGTTCACCATAAAGATGATCACATCAGCCTCGTCCATGGCGATTTCAGCCTGCTGGCGGATCTGTGTCAGAAACGGCTCGTCTCCGATATCAATTCCGCCCGTATCAATCAGGTTAAAATCATAATTCAGCCATTCCGCCGAACTGTATATCCGGTCCCGCGTCACTCCGGGGGTATCTTCTACTATTGAAATTCTTTCACCCGCAATCCGGTTAAAGATTGTGGATTTTCCCACATTCGGTCTTCCGACAATGGCTACGACAGGTTTACCCATAGTACCCTTCCTTTCAATCCAGCCGCTTACATTTTCACAAAAAATTGTTCAACCGGTTATTAAAAATCATCTTCGCTATGAAAAGAACCCTTCAAACAGAAGGGCTTAACTCATTTATTATATCAGTTTTCACTGAGATCACAATGTATTCTTCAAAATGTTTCGCATTCATGTAACAGTCTCCGTCTGTTTTCAAGACATTTTTGTCGCTCCTTTGCCCTGCTTTTTGCTTTTTTGGCTGATGCGCGCCGCAAGCTGTTCATATGTAGTCAGCCCGACGAGAAGAATCACTCCCGCCGAACAGCCTGAAAGCCATTTATAATCACCGACGGCTGCTGCACCCGCAATGTTGCGGATGACCGCAGCATACAATAACTCCCCCTGGCACATGCCGAGAACAAAAAGACAAAGCCTCTCAGGGAACCGCCCCTCAACAGAAAGCGTAATAACGGTAAGCAGTATAACCGCCGCCCATTCAGGTTTTATGATAAACCAAACAGGGTCATATAATGCAAAAAGAAAAATAAAGCCGTACGCCGCAGCCGCCGTCAGATGAATCACAATATGACGGAGCCGTTTATGCATGCCGAGGCTTCCCGCATAAACAAATGCCGCAGCAAAAAACATGACATATGCCGCGTTCAGCGTAAAATAAGCCGTTATCTGATGTATGCTTGCCATCATATTAGTCAAAATAAAGACTGATACGTAAAAACGGCTTTTTGTTTTGGCAAAAATAAAAGTCGCAAGTATCCATAAAAACCACATTGACCAGTAATAATAAAACGGTTCCATAATCGCTCCTCCTCTGACCAGTATGGAGCGGGAACGCATTTTTTAAACCAATTATGCCTGAAAGGAGCGGATAAAAATGGGAAAAGACAGACAGGAGAAAAAACTGAAAGCCTCCCGCCGGGTGGAATCTGATCGCGATGATTCGATTCACCATAAAGGAGCGACAAGCCTTGAGCAAAACGGTGAATTCCGAAAAAGAAAATCGTAAAAAACAGAAAAAGGCATGCGGGTTCGCATGCCTTTTAACGTCTGCTGAAACGGGATGTGTCAATTCCCCGTTCAGAAAGCCAGTGATGTGTGTCACCTTTTATGACCAAAGGCGCCTTTTGCAATTGGGCAACCGATTGGCATCCGAGGGCGGTCATAATCATTTTCAGCTCTTGTAAAAGCGCCGTCATCTCGTCAAACAGCCCCTCTTCTCCTTTGGAGGTGAGAGCTTTCAGGAAGGTGCCGGCCATTCCCGCGCCAGAAGCGCCGAGGGCAATCGATTTGGCGACATCCAAGGCACTTTGCAGCCCGCCGGATGCGATAATTGATTGATCAGCGGAGAGCGAGTGGATTTCCGCTAAGCTTGCGGCAGTGGAAATTCCCCACGTATTAAAAAATTGAAGCGCCTTCTCTCTGCGCATATTTTCAATCTTAGAGAAATTTGTACCGCCGTATCCGCCGGCATCAACTGCTGCCGCACCGGCATCAAATAACTGCCGTGCCGACTCCCTGCTCATTCCGAAGCCGACTTCTTTGACAAAAACGGGAACTCCCGCTTCCGCCGCAATCCGCTCAATACGGCCGAGAGCGCCGGTAAAGCTTCTGTCTCCCTCCGGCATGACGATCTCCTGAATCACATTTAAATGAATCTGGAGGGCATCCGCTTGAATCATATCAATTGCTCTTTTTGCCTGCTCGGCATCCGCCTCGCTGCCTAAATTGGCAAATATCAGCCCGTCCGGATTCTCTTTTCTGACGATCTCGTAAGAATACCGTTCGGAGGGATCTTTTAAAGCCGACATTTGCGAACCGACAGCCAGCGGCATGCCGGCTTTGCGCGCGGCTCTTGCCAGCGATCTGTTAATTTCGTATGTAAGCTGTCCGCCGCCGCCTGTCATCGCATTGATAAAAATCGGCGAACTGCTTGTGAGTCCGCCGATTTTCGTTGATATATCCACTTTTTCCAATGCTAGGTTCGGTAGGCTGACATGAACAAACGTAATATCATCAAGCCCCGTTTCCCGGTTTTGGCCGGTAGACAGCGCATGATTTATATGTTCTCTTTTTCGTTCTGCTCGTGTCACGTTTTATCACCAATTTATTTTAATTTATTAAGCTTGTCTCCGATTAAATCGCCAAGCTGGAAGCCGGTGCTCGGCTCTTCTTTCGCCTGGTATTGACGGAAGTCCTCCTGATCGGCTTTCGGCGCTTCTTCAAGCTCACGCATGCTTAAGGAAATGCGCTCTTCGCTTTCGTTCACGTCCAGCACTTTCACTTTAACAGTCTGTCCTTCTTCAAGCACTTCATGCGGCGTTCCGATATGTTTATTGGAAATTTGCGAAATGTGCACAAGTCCTTCCACGCCCGGAAGAATTTCAACGAAGGCGCCGAAGCTTACAAGGCGCTGCACTTTTCCTTCAAGCACATCTCCCTGTTTTACCTTTTCGCCGATCTGGCTCCAAGGTCCCGGCAGCGTTTCTTTAATAGATAAAGAAATACGCTCGTTATCGCGGTCTACGGACAGCACTTTCACTTTTACGTCCTGACCTTCTTCCACCACGTCAGACGGTTTTTCGACGTGTGAATGAGACAGCTGCGAAATATGAACAAGCCCGTCAATTCCGCCGATGTCGACAAATGCGCCGAAATCAGTCAGACGCTGCACTTTTCCTTCAAGCACGCTTCCAACCTCAAGCGTTTGGAGAAAATCATGCTTTTTGGCTGTCTGTTCTTTTTCCACTACAGCCCGGTGTGACAGAATCACCCGGTTTTTATCACGGTCGAGTTCAACGACGATAAGAGAGAGGGTTTTCCCTTTATAGTCAGTGAAATCCTCGACGAAATGAGCTTCGACAAGTGATGCGGGAATGAAGCCGCGAACGCCGATATCAACGACGAGACCGCCTTTCACCACATCTTTCACTTCAGCTTCAAACACTTCTTTTGTGTCGAATTTTTTTTCAAGGTCTTCCCAAGCGCGGTCAGCATCAACGGCACGTTTAGATAAAATCAAAGCATCGTCTTCCACTTTTGTTACTTTCAGGTCAAGCTCGTCGTCAACTTTTACGACATCCGATGCTTTCTCTACATGAAGACTTGATAATTCACTGATTGGAATGATTCCGGACTGTTTGACATTGACAATTTCGACATCTACATGCTTGTCCTCTACCTTTGTCACAATCCCTTTTACTACATCTCCAACCTCTGGCACTTGAACATCAATTTGATTCATTTCCTCTGTCATTTGAATAACCTCCTTGGTCCAAACCTACACAGCTTAATTAATACGGTTTGAAAGCTGAACATGTGAATGTCCGCTTTTCAGCCGAATATGTATTAAAGAATCATCCAAAAAAGATTTTGAATGATCAATAAAAAGTTTTATTAGTATTAACTTCTAATAAAAGGACTGGTTTGTCAAGCAATAACATCTTGTCTTTTGAAAAAAATTAAAAAGCGCTCCGCCCGAAGTTAACGTGATTTCTGTTCGACGATCTCCAGAATTTTTCCTGCGACTTCGGCAATGCTGAGTGACGTCGTATCGATTTCAATCGCGTCTTCCGCTTTGCGCAGCGGGGAAACTTCCCTCTCTGAATCGAGTTTGTCGCGTCTGGCAATTTCTTCAATGAGCGTCTCGTAATTCACGTCATAGCCTTTTTTCTTATTCTCTTCATATCGGCGCTTCGCTCTTTCCTCTACGGACGCGAGCAGAAAAATTTTCACTTCGGCATCAGGCAGCACGTGAGTACCGATATCACGGCCGTCCATGACGACACCGCCTTTTTGTCCGAGCTGCTGCTGTCTTTTGACCATTTCTTCTCTGACGCCTTTATGCTTGGCGGCGATGGATACTTGGTTGCTGACTTCGTCTTTTCGGATTTCTTCTGTCACATCTTCTCCGTTTACGAGAACGATTTGTCTTTCCGGAGCGGATACAAGCTCAATTTCCGTACGCTTCAAAAGCTCTGTAAGCGCGGCTTCATCGGTTAAATCGGCATTCTGCTTGAGTGCCGTATATGTAATGGCACGATACATCGCCCCTGTATCAATGTACACATATGATTTTTTCTCAGCTACTATTTTAGCAACGGTGCTTTTTCCGGCAGCGGCCGGCCCGTCGATCGCAATTGATAATTTCTTGTCCATAATCTCTCTCCTTGCTCTTTACTCCTCTATGGATTGTATCATGAACTGCCGGAAAAGGGGCGAAAAAATTGAGCTGATTTACCGCTTTACCGTTTCAATCCATTCTTTTTTCTCCATTTTATCAACTCCCTCATATTTCACAGCTTTCGAAATATAAGGTTCAATAGGCTGATAATGAAGCAAAAACTGCACCGCGCCCAAAATTATAAGCTGAATGCAGACCAATTTGACCAGCAGACGTTCAAATGTTTTCATACACGCGCACCTCCATTAGGATTAGTATGGAAAAGTGCGCTGCTGTTTATTCCGACAGACTGTTTCTTCTCTGCTGCAGCTGCGCGCGCATACAATATTGGAGTAAAAGCTGCTGCGCTGCGGGGCCGATTTCTGTAAATTCAAGCGTCATTTTTTGTTTATCCGCCTTTTCATCATAAAAAATCCGCTGTGTAAGAGCCTCGGCCGTTATATCCGCCTCATTTTCCTTGCCGGGAAGAGAAAATGAGACATACAGCTTTTCACCTGGTTCCGCGGAAATATGCTCAGGCATCACAACAGCGATTCCGCCGGCGCTGATATTAGAGGAAACCGTTTGAAAAGCGGTTTTTTTCGCTTCCATTTTGACGGATACATCCAATACTGCGTCTGCACGGACGTATCGGCGTCTTTGAATCCGCTTCATTTCCTCCTGAGGGGGGATGTCCAATCCGATCATCGGGATGGGTTCTTTTTTCTTTCCTTTAATTATGCTTTTAAATTGATACGGTACTTGGCCATTCCCCATAAATTCCGCTGTTATTTCCAATCCTTTATGCAAAAAGACCGTCCGTCCCGAATCCAGATCGACGGGATATGAGATGTGGAGTTCGCCGTTTTCAACGCTTACTGCTTTACTCCTCGCTTTTTTGGGCTCATTGTTCTCTATGTATTCAATCCAAATATAATCTCCGACAGCTATCATGGGCCTTCACTCTTTCATTATTTATGCTTTTATTAAAGCATGTAATGAAAAAAAGGAAAAGACTTTTGGCCCTTTCCTCCTTTATTTTTATAGGTCTTTATATATAGGCTCTGCACTTTTTAATTTTTCTATTTTTTCCTCTTTTCCATCGTCAGCATTAATGAACATTTGATACGTGTCTTTCCCGATCGTCCCGAGCATTTCGTAGCAAAGCACTTCCTGACCGAGTTCATTCGTGATCAGCGCCTGCCGGGTCTCCCGCACTTCAACATTTTTATTCAGCTTCGCTTTCGCTTCATTAGCTGACAAAGCGGGAGCCGGAATCGTTCTCGTGCGGTGCGCCGCCAGGTAATCACGCGCGGAAAAACCGACGACTTCACCATCATCCAGCGCCACTTTCATTCGGATGGCTTCCGGATAAATGCGGACGTTTTTCTCCACGGGAATAAAAGAAAAGACGCCGATGTTATTATATTGCGCGCTTTCATCAATTTCGAGGCCTTTTGTTTCATATCCGTTTTTCTTTAAAAACGCGACAGCCCGGTTAGATGCTTCATTGAGGCTGATCTTTTGTTTCTTCACGGCCCGTTTTTGAATCAAATAGACAGGATGTCCCCCTTTTTGGGTAATATCCATATAGATAAAAGATTTGTGATCCGCGTCATTCATGCGGATACTGTATACATCCCGATTCGTCTTCCGGCCGCTTTTGACCACTTTAATGGAATAATTATGATCAGGCGCAAACCGTTGTGCGATTTTTACCGCTTCTTTTTCAGTAATTTGTTTTCCTTTCAGATGCGTAAAACCTTTTCGTTCTGTATTTGCTCCCGTAAATGTGGGGCTGATGCTGTCTTCAGAAAAAGCGCCTACATTTTTTTCGACTGTTTTAAAGCTATCGACGATCGTATTATCGCTTTGTTTTTTGTCAGAGGCGAGCGCCATTTCAACATCCATCCACCGTAAATTTTTGCTCATGACGAGATGCTGAACGCTGCGAAGCTGGTTTTGAATGTTCTCCGCCTGTTTGTACAGGCTGTTCAGTGTTGTATATTCTTTCTTATCAAGCGGTTTTTGGTCTAAATCCCGGACGGATGTTTTATAGCTGAAATCTCCTATATTGGATAAAAACTCCTCCGTCTTATTAAAAGGCATGAGAGTCAGGGGCAGCTGGCTCACATTGTTATGTGCTTCAGATGTAATTCTCCATACATCAATGAGCGCCGGAGACAGAGATTTTTTACTGTTCATCGCAAGCGTCGTCCCGATTTTGTCGTGAAGCTGATCAACATGGTACGTCAGTTCATGAAAAGCCCTCTGATAATTATTTTCCGCGTGCAGAAGGACCGCATCTTTTTCCTGATGCTCTTTATATCCCCAGTATCCGGTTGCGGCGATCGCGACACCGAGAACAGCGATAATGATTCCTCTAATCATGTTAACACCTCATTTTGCGTACTTTTACTCACAGAAAATGTGCTTTCCGATTCTTTTAATCTGCGGACGTCCCCAAATCCATTTGCTTGTCGCCGTATCAGGATTGAAATAATAAAGCGCGTTTTCAGAAGGGTCCCATCCGTTAATCGCATCAAGAACCGCTTCTTTTGCTCTTTCATTCGGCTGCATGTATATTTGGCCGTCGGCAACGGCGGTAAACGCGAGCGGTTCGAAAATGACGCCGGCCACCGTATTCGGGAATAACGGGCTTTTAATACGGTTTAAAATAACCGCGGCAATGGCAACCTGTCCTTCAAACGGCTCACCGCGCGCTTCCCCGTACACAGCCTGCGCCAGAAGATTGATGTCGTTGTTTGAGAAACCGCCAGGCATATTGGCTGCTGTCGTATTTTGCTTTTGATTTGACTGACCGCCTGTATTGTTTTGCGGCTTTTGAGCAGGCTTATTCGTTCCCGCCGGCTTCTGCGCTCCGGCTCTCGGTTTTGTTTGGTTTTCCAATGGGACGTTGCCATAATGAGTGAACGTATTCCCTTTTTGGATCTGCTCCATTACATATTCACGGTAATATTTTGATTTTGAAATCAGCACCTGTTTGGTTTTCGCCCCGACGAGGCCGTCAACCGGCTTCATGCCGAATTTCTCCTGAAAATTTCTCACGGCCCAGTATGTGGTCCAGCCGTAAACACCATCGATTTTCCCGTTATAAAATCCGTTATATTGAAGACGGGCCTGCAATTCTATAACATCATCACCCGTCGCGCCTCTTTGAATCACTTGATTTGAAAACGCATGAACCGTTTCATGATGATCGAAGAAAGCGGCGGCGAAAGAAAATAGAATGAGACATGCCATAAAGGCTCCTTTGCACTTCATCTCTTCAAGCCTCCTACTGCAAAATTTAAAGTGTATCCGTATTGTCTGTCACGCGGATATTTTTATACACCGTTTCCTTCTTATCCCTCATCAAGGCATAAAAAAAGAAACCGCACGCGATGCGCGGTTTCTTCACACTTGGATCATATTGACGGAGCGTGCTTTTTTTGCCTTTCGCAGCCCGAACCACCATAAAAACAGCATAAACGGCAGCATATAATATACCCAATGATTGAGGGCGGTAAGAATAAAATCGTAAGAACCGTGCAGACATGAAGGCACGGCCAGCGAAATCACAAGCCATTTGACACGGGCTTTTTTCTGCGAAAAGCGGGCTTTTCCGAGATAAAAGCCCATAATCACTCCGATCAGCGCATGGCAGGAGACCGGCAGAAGCGCTCTTATAAAAGCATGCTCAACGCCGTGGCCGAATAAATACAGAATATTTTCAAGCGTGGCAAAGCCTAAAGACACACTGGCCCCGTAAACGATTCCGTCATAATGCTCATCAAAATGAGCATGCGGGTACACACTGATCATCAGAACGAACCATTTCACCGATTCTTCCAAAAATCCCGAAGACAAAAACGAAACGAAAAAGCTTCCTCCCCCCACATGCTCTTTTTCAAGAACATATTGGATAAACATGGTCGGAAACACAAGGACAACCCCGAGAAAAAAAGACCTCAGCACCATATGTACAGGTTCATTGTCATACTGATCTTTTAAATAAAAATAGCTTAACAGCGCAATGCCGGGAGCAATTCCTGCAGAGATGATTGCAAACATCAGGCAACCTCTTTCCTTTATATTCCTATATCTATGGTACCATGTTGTTCATATTTTTACATCTTTCAATTTTTTTAGAAAAGAGCATATGAATGATCATATGCTCTCTGCACCCAGCCGTTTTGATATTTCGTTTGCGATCAAGCCGCCGTGAAAACGGCCGTTCTCGATAAAAATTTCATTGGCGTTATTTCCAGCCGCAATGACTCCGGCGATAAAAACACCGTCAACATTTGTTTCCATCGTTTCTTCCCGGAAAAACGGCCGGCCTGATTCAGCATCAATCTGCACACCGATTTTTTCGAGGAAACCGTGATCGGGATGGTATCCCGTCATGGCAAATACGAAATCGTTTTTCAGCCGGACCGTCTCATTTCGGCCGGAGCGGAAAATGATTTCATCTTCCGTCACTTCTTCAAGACAAGCGCCGAATTCCATCCGGATTGTGCCGTTTCTGACAAGGGCCTCAAACTCAGGCAGAATCCACGGCTTGATGCTCGGGGAATACTCATGTCCTCTGTAGAGCACCGTGACGCGCGCACCGGACTTCACGAGTTCCAAAGCCGCGTCCACACTTGAGTTTTTCCCGCCGATCACAGCAACATCTTTATCAAAATAAGGATGGCCTTCTTTAAAGTAATGAAATACCTTAGGAAGCCCTTCACCCGGTATGTTCATATAATTCGGATGATCATAATATCCTGTCGCAATGATACAAAACGGAGTGAGGTAGCGGTCTTTTGACGTTTCTACAAGAAAACGGCCGTCTTCCTGTTTCGTTACGCGCTCCACCATTTCAAAGGCGTTTACGCGCAGCTCTTTTCTTCTGACAACCTCTCTGTAGTAAGAGAGAGCCTGTATTCGGACCGGTTTTCTGTTTTCCGTAATAAAGGCGACATCGCCGATCTCCAATTTTTCACTTGAACTGAAAAAAGTTTGGTGGGTCGGATAGTTATAAATGCTGTTTACGACATTCCCTTTTTCGATCACAAGCGCGTTCACGCCAATTTGCTTCAGATGTATAGCCGCCGATAATCCGCAAGGACCTCCGCCTATTATAATTGCTTTTTCTTCTGTCATGTCCTTCAACTCCTGCGATTGGCATTTCCATCATAAGTTTCCACTCATATAAAAAATCTCCTATATTATCATAGGAGATTTTTTTTGTTTATGCAAACGATTGGTTTATATCCAGCCTCTGAAACGCGAAGCCTCAGCCATTTTCCGCACGCCGACCATGTAAGCCGCAAGCCTCATGTCAATCCGGCGGTTTTGGGACATTTCATAAATATTATTAAACGATTTTATCATCATATTTTCCAGTTTTTCCTCGACTTCTTCTTCACTCCAGTAGAAGCCCTGGTTGTTTTGAACCCATTCGAAATAAGAAACCGTTACACCGCCGGCGCTCGCCAGAACATCGGGAACCAGCAGCGTTCCTTTGTCTGTCAGGATTTTCGTTCCTTCCAGTGTCGTCGGTCCGTTTGCCGCTTCTACCACGATTTTCGCTTTGATGCGGTCAGCGTTTTCTTCTGTAATTTGGTTTTCGATCGCCGCCGGGACAAGTATATCACAGTCCAGCTCAAGCAGCTCCTGATTCGTAATGGTGTCATTGAAAAGCTTCGTCACCGTTCCGAAGCTGTCTCTGCGGTCAAGCAGATAATCAATATCAAGACCGTCCGGATCGTAAAGGCCTCCGTACGCGTCAGAAATTCCGACAACTTTCGCGCCGGCGTCATGCATAAACTTGGCCAGATAGCTGCCCGCATTTCCGAAACCTTGTACGACGACGCGCGCGTTCTGAATATCGAGACCTTTTTTCTTGGCCGCTTCTTTTATGCAGATGGTGACGCCTTTTGCCGTCGCTGATTCCCTGCCGTGGGATCCGCCGAGTACAAGCGGTTTTCCCGTAATAAAGCCGGGTGAGTTAAATTCATCAATTCTTGAATATTCATCCATCATCCAAGCCATAATCTGTGAGTTTGTAAATACGTCAGGTGCCGGGACGTCTTTAGTCGGTCCGACAATCTGACTGATTGCTCTTACATATCCCCTGCTCAGCCTTTCAAGCTCTCTGAATGACATATTTCTCGGATCACAAACAATTCCGCCTTTACCACCGCCATAAGGAAGATCAATAATTCCGCATTTTAAACTCATCCAGATGGAAAGTGCTTTCACCTCTTTTTCAGTTACATTCGGGTGAAAACGAATGCCGCCTTTTGTCGGACCTACGGAATCATTGTGCTGCGCACGATAGCCTGTAAATATTTTCACAGACCCGTCATCCATCCGAACAGGAATTTTAACCGTTAATAATCTGAGCGGCTCTTTCAGCAGTTCATACACTTCTTCTGGATACCCCAATTTTTCCAGAGCTTTATGTATTACGGTTTGGGTTGATTTTAATACATCATGTTTGTCTTCTTCATTATGACCGGTGAATCGATCGGCTGCCATTTGAGTTAACCTCCTAAAATCTTCTGTTTCTCTCATGCTCCCTTTCAGTGACTAGTATACACCTTCAATATCTCCGTGCATAGAAGAAAGACAATGATTTTTCCATTATTTCGCTTAAAAAAAGACGGCCGCTGAAAACAGCTGCCGTTTCAAATCTTTTTTATGAAAAATGTTTCTGGATGGTTTCCACAGCATTGCCGTCCATGATGAGTTTTCCGTACTCATGGAGCCTGTAAATCGTAATTGTCGCCGGGTGTCCGTATTCAGCCAGCACCGCGATGACGCCTTCGGCGGAACGGGAGCCGAGGTCTTCAAGGCTTACATAGTATTGGTTCTCATAATGGTAGACGGTGCCGCCGGTAATCCCGATTCGGTGAAGGCTTCCGGCAAGCTGAATGATATCTTCAAACGAATGGAACTGATAAATAATATCCGGGCTTTCGTCAAGTTTGACCTGCATCTCGATATAATCATCGTCATATTCGTCATCTTCTGCGTCCGCGTCATGATTTTTCGTTACAATCACAACCATACCTTGTGCCTGAAGAGAATATACTTCCACCGCGATCGGACCATTCGCTTCAAAGCCGAGCTCTGTATTTGCTTCATTCATCATATCTTTAAATAACTGGTGGACTTTAAACGAGTCCTTCCAGAGGTCTTCTTTTGTCAGTCCCCGATCAGTCAGATCGTCGAGGGTTAAAAAGATTTTAATCTTATTATAGTTCAGACGCTCAAGCCGCATAATGTTCCCTCCTGCCTCTTCTTGCACACAAATCATATAACACAGTATATGAATAAATGAGTCATAGGTTCTTAATTTGTTATCAGTTTACACCGTGTACAGCGGGAAGACAAGCAGAATGCCGTTTTTTATCACCGCGGCCGGATTTGTTTCAAGAAAACGGCTCATCCGGTCCGCACAGCGTAATCATATGCGTCTCCGGCTTCGCCCCGAGCCTCAGCGGAACTTTTGTCGTCCCGTAGCCGTTGCTGATCAGATAATGCGCTTTTTTTACCGTTCCCGTCCCGCCCAATTCGTACGGCCCGAACCGGCCGAAACGGATTTGGCCGCCATGCGTATGGCCGCTGAACACAGCGTCAATCCCGTCTGACTCCCTCATCTGCTCATGGATGTCGGGGTTATGGCAAAGCAGGAGGTTTACTTTGTCAGCATCCGTATATCTGATTGCAGATTCGTAATCATCCATCATCATCCTGATATCATCCACCCCGCAGATTGTAACGGTTTCCCCTTTATAAGCAAACTGAACCGATTCATTTCTCAGCGGAATCACTTTGTATGCCCGTAAAAGTGAGAGCAATTTTTGCTGGCTGACCTCGTAATCATTATTTCCCCACACATAAATGACAGGCGCGAGAGCCGTCAGACGTTTGATGTTTTCTTCAATTCTGGCGTAAGGAACTCCGCCCTCCGCCAAATCACCGCCGAGCAAAACGGCATCCGGCTTATAAACTGCCGCTTCGCGGAGAAGCTTTTCATCAATTAAACGGCGGTGCACGTCAGATATAAAGAAGATGGTGAGCGGCTTCATCCCTTTCATTTTATCAAGCGTAAATGTATGTGTTTTCAGATGGCTGCCGTTTGCCGTTTTGTACATGACGGCCGCCATAACCGCAGCCGCTCCCGCCAATGAGCCGAGAATTCCCGCTGTTAGCTTCATAAACGCACTCTCCATTCTGTCATTGTCTTACATTAGACGGACAAACAAAAAAAGACGTTTCTATCCTTTCCGGAAAACGCCTCATTTTATTTGCTTTCAAAATAAAGATTGATATCATACCGATGTTTCATCAAGTGAAAAACAGATTCTCTCGCCCTCCATTTTTCAGGCTGGGGCCATAAATCCGTGCTTTTTTGGATAATTTCACATCTCAGTTTATGAAATTCACCCTCAGCTTTTTCTTCCTTTTTTTTAAAATAATAAGAAATGCAATACGCAAAAGCGGAAGCCATAATCCAGCACAAATAAACCGTATGGCCTAATATTTCCTGCAGAATCAGCTGCGGAGAGGCTTGGGGGGCGTTAAAGCTTTTAAACATCAGCAGTATGCACATCAGGGAAAAACAAACGAGGGACGCCCACTGCCATCTTCGGCATTGTGCGGCATAATTTTCGTATTTTAATTTCCGTTTCACCAGCGCCTGAAGCATTTGTTTCGTCGGTCCGTCAGCAAATCGGTCTAATTGCTTCCATAAAGAATCCATGCGCTTCACACCTTGTCCGTTTTCATTAGTACACTATATGAAAAACGCGGTGAAAACATGCATTTATTTTAATCAGACAGCGGAATGTTCAGAACCTGGCCGGTGTACACGTCGTTTCCGTTTAATCCGTTGTAGCTGCGGATTTTTTCTTCGCCCGCCCGGCTTTTATAATATTTCATTGAAATGCGGTAAAGCGTTTCTTTCGGCTGTACAGTATGCTGTACGGTCCGCACTTTTTTCGGGACAGTCCCAGCTTGATCACTTGCGGCAGCCGGAGCCGCTTTTTCACGGACAGCCGGCGGAGACTGCTGTTTTGTCTCCGCGTATTCGGTGTCTGTCGGCTTTACTTGTTTTTCTGAGGACGTTTCCGTTTTTTCAGGTGTTTTTTCACTTGGTTTTTCTTTTGTTTTTTCAGATGCAGCCGCTTCTTTCTTATCTTTGTCGTCAGACTTTTTTTTCGGTTGTTCTAAAAGAGCGGTTTCTGACGTATCTTTCTGAGCGCCTTTCGGAATAACGGCAGGCGCGCTTTCACTGTGGTCTATGAAGACATCTTCATAGTCCTTCGGGTCAAATCTGCTGCTGTTCGTCATATAAAGAAGACCGAAAAAGACACCGATTGTTACGATAATGAACAGGACGGTCAGAAAAGTGAACAGCGGCGTTTTTGTTTTGGTTTTTTCCTTCACCTGCTCTTCCTTTTTTTTACGCTCCTCTTTTACAGATTGTCTTGTCGGGAGGCTGTCTTCAAGATATTCAATTTGTTCATCCGCGGCCGCGGCAACCTGCTGCTCGGCACGCAGCTGAGCTTTTCTTCTTTCAACTCTTGACATTTCCGTCATGCAAACCCCTCCTAACATATTGAAAACGGATCTGACAGGCAAATACCGCATCAATAATAAAATGCGCTGTAACCGGAACGAATAAATTGCCGGTCCATTCATAGATAAGCCCCAGCAAAAGACTGATGCCCGCAACCATCATAAACAGAAGCCACTTCGCCAAGTATCTGAAATGAAGCACGGTAAAAATGAAGCTGGCGGCCCATAAGCCGATATGTGTCTGCAGAACGCCTCTGAACAAAATCTCTTCGCTGAACGAAATGAGAAGCGTCAAAAACAAAATGTGCAGAACCGGCCTGTTCTTAAAAAGCAATACATTAATGCCGCCGTCATCATATAAATGTGAAGGACACCACTTCATCACCGCCAGATCGGCAAAAATGACAAGGACGGCAAGAGTTACACCGTACCATATGATATTATCGTCACGTATATGCCACAGCTTTAAAAAATCGTGAATGTCGGTGAAAAAGAAAAAGCCGATAACAGCTGAAACCGCCAATATGAGCAATTGGGTGGCATACAGCTGTATCACAATCTCCCGGTCTGAGAGCTGCTGGATCAATTCGCTTTGCCGTCTCAGCTGAACTCACCCGCAGACTCTGAACCGAAAATCCGGCCTAATTCCAGCTTCCAATCTTCAAACCGTTCCATGTTTTTCCGTTCTCCTTTTTGCTCGTACGGAGCCAGATCAAGTCCGCAGCTGCTGCAGCATTGTCCGGTTTGGCCTTCAGGCTCATACGATTCATCAAAATAAGACAGCAGCGCTTTTCTTATACATTCTTTCCGCTCTAATAACGCCGAAAAACGGTTCATTTTACGCAGCTTCTTTTCCACGCGGTATGTCAGTTCTTCCTGCAGCTGCTCTTTTGTGGTTTTTCCTTGCAGATACAGATGGACGGCCGTTCGCGCCTGTGTTTCCTGGACGCCTTTATTGATCAGAACGTCCCGAAGCTTTCGCTCATCATCCGTACCGGCATCCCGTATGACGGCCAAAATGCCTTCCAGATCATAATCAGACAGGCTTTCTGTCTGAATAATCTGCTGCTGAAGCTCGGTATCGCCGGGCGCCCTCAGCAAAATACTGACACTCGGGCTGCCGTCGCGTCCCGCTCTGCCGATTTCCTGCATAAAGGCCTCAGCCGTTTGGGGAGGATAAAAGTGAATGACAAAGCGGATATCTGACTTATCCACACCCATGCCGAACGCATTGGTACAGCAGATGCAATCAAGCTGGTTATGGATAAATTGCTGCTGGATCAAGATTCTGTCCCCTGTATCCATTCCGCCGTGATAATGATCCGTCCGCTTTCCCGTTTTTTCATTCAGCTCAGCCGCAAGCTCTTCCGCCCATTTTCTGGTCGGACAATATATGATACCGGGGCCTTCAAGCTTTTCGGCAAGCTCCGTGAGCCTGCTTATTTTTTCGGCATTATCAGCCAAATGTTCTGCCGCCAGGAGAATATTCGGCCGGTTGACTGAATAAAGATGACGCACCGCATGCTCAAGTCCGAGCACATCCGTCACGTCTCTGAGCGTTTCTTTTGTCGCTGTTGCAGTCAGCGCCAATACAGGCGGCTTTCCGAGTGCCTGTCTGAAAGGCCCGAGCTTCGAATAATCAGGCCTGAAATCATGTCCCCATTCCGATATGCAATGAGCTTCATCAATAACAAATAAACTGACCGGAACGTTTTTCAAACGGTTCAGTACATAAGGTGAAGAAAGGGCTTCAGGAGACATATAGAGAAATTTATACCGGCTGATGTTGCTGAGAATAAAATGCCGCTCTGCGGAATTCAGCATGCTGTTTAATGCCGCAACCCGCTTTTCTCCTTTTGCTTTCAGCTGCTGCACCTGATCTTCCATTAATGAAAGAAGCGGTGAAATAATCAGCACCAGCCCGTCCATCATGTAACCCGGGAGCTGATAGCATAATGATTTCCCCCCGCCGGTCGGAAGCATAGCGATCGTATCCTTTTTTTGGAGCACGCTAGTCATAATCTCTTCCTGCCCTTTTTTAAAGGAATGCAAACCAAAATACCTGGATAAAGCTTTATGCAGCTCAGTCATGCTGATTCACCGTCTTTGCCAGCGCCAGCCTGATCTGGAAATAGCTGAAGCGCATCTGCATTCCTTCGCGAATCCGTTTAATTTTATTTGTTTGATGCTGTTTTGCAAATGCCGTTATCATACGCTGTTCCTCTTCAGAAAGATACTGTTCTATAAAAAATGCAGGCTGATGCAATGATATTTCTACGATATGATCTTCGATTGTGGCGGTTTTTAAATTTCTGACCGCGGCGATCCGTTCAATCGGAAACCCTTTTTCCAACAGCTCAAAGGTTTTTCTGGCAGACTGTGTCAGCGCGCTTTCCGCCTGCAGATCGGACAACAGCTCGCGCAGAGCGGGATATGCACATTGCGGAAGCGATTGAATAACATAATGTACCGCTCCCCAAAACTGGACGGACACATACCATTCATCTTCGTTCAGCTGGAGAGCGAGCTGCTTATTCGTTTTGCCGATTCTGTTGAATGAAGTTAAAGAATAGACAAAAATAAGCGCCTGCCTTTCACTTACGCCTTGCAGAAGCTGAAACAGCGCGTCGTGCATTTGGACGGAAAGCTCTTTAGCATCTCTGTTTTTCCGCATGAACCATTTGACCCATCTCAGCGTCTGCACATCGTTGGTAACCGGGATATATTGACTGCATTGATGCTCTTTGTTTGACAGGACTTGAATGAGCAGGGAAAGCCGCCTCCACAGGATGACGGCAGGCGTTTGATAATTTGCGCCGTGGCAGTGCTTCGGCCAAGGCCGCTCAGCAAACGCCCGTTCAAGCCTTTGAACGCCGCGCGCAGTCACTTTCCGCGTTCCCTCTTCTTTTCCGGCTGTGATGTATGAGTTCTCGGTGAGTCTATGCATAGAAGCCGCAATATCGCCGCGTTCACACTGTGAAGCCATGCCGAAATATTTAGCGATCTGAAATAAGCCGGCATCCTGAATGGTTTGAGACGACTTTTTTCCTTTTAATAAATGAAACACAGCACTCGGAGTCCGTTCGCCGTCTATTTTGTCCAGACAGTCGAGAACCACGGTATCAAAGTAGTTTATCGCCAATCTAAACACACCTACATTTCTTTTGTGACAAGTTTCGTTTTTTGGTTCTTTTTATTTTAACAGATTTTCATATAAATTTGACGTTTAAAGTCATCTTTTAGGGGGAAGTGCTAAAGAGAATCCCTTATGTGATAAGCATTCTCAATCATTTTTCTGTTGAAATTTGACACTAACATCATTACAATAAGTAAGAGGAATAGGTGTTATATTTAAAAATATATAAGGTAAACCATTTGTTCCAACACGAACAATCTGGGAGGTTTTATTCATGGCAAAGTACACAATTGTAGATAAAGATACGTGTATTGCATGCGGCGCCTGCGGAGCTGCGGCACCAGACATTTATGATTATGATGATGAAGGCATTGCGTTCGTTACGCTTGACGAAAATAAAGGTGTCGTCGAAGTTCCGGAAGTTCTGGAAGAAGATATGATTGACGCATTTGAAGGATGCCCTACTGATTCAATCAAAGTTGCGGATGAACCGTTCGAAGGCGACCCGCTGAAATACGAATAAAAAAGCCCTCCCCGTGAGAGGAGCTTTTTCGTCCTGAATAAGACTCCGGCTGTTATCGGCCGGAGTCTTATTTTTTTGCCGATCAGCACAAACAAAAAAAGCGTCCGGCTGTTCTTCACAGAGCGGACGCTTTAAGCCTTTATTGTGTTTGGATGCTGCGTTTTTGTTCAATCCAAGGTTTCAGCTTCGTAAAGATGAACGTAAAGACGATGGTGATGATAATGCCTTTTACAATGTTAAACGGCAGAATTCCTGCGACAACCGCCGTTTTCAACTGGCTGTTTGACAATGCCGGTGAATGTAAAAACCAAGTATACGCGGGCAGGATAAGAATATAGTTCAAAATACTCATCAGCACGGTCATCGCCGCGGTTCCGGCCAGCAGGCTCACTGCAAGCCCTTTTGCAGAATTGAGCTTTTTAAACATAAACGCCGTCGGCAGAATAAACAGCGTCCCCGCGATAAAATTGGCTGCCTGCCCGACAGGCACGCCGGCCATGCTTCCTTGAATGATATACTGCAGAATATTTTTAATCGCTTCAACCGCAATCCCCGCCGCAGGCCCGTAAACCAAAATAGCGATAATTGCAGGAACGTCACTGAAATCAATTTTCAAGTAATCCGGCAGCCCCGGAAACGGGAAATTTAACAGCATAAGCACAAACGCAATACTGCTAAGCATACTGATGACAACTAATTTTTTTACTTTCACAATGCTCTCTCCTTTTCGATCAAATCTCTCGAAAAGAGGAAAGGTTCTTTTGCGCCCCAATAAAAAAACCGCTTTTGTTAAAAAGCGGGAGCTTACTAAGGCTTGGCAAAGAAACGTTTGATATAAGCATCAAAACGTCTGCTGAACCTCCATCTTCTCCCATCCAGACTATACTGTCGGCTCCGGAATCTCACCGGATCCTGCCGCCGAAGCAGCTCGCGGGCTTAGAGCGTGATGCTCATCACCGCCGGTAGGGAATTTCACCCTGCCCCGAAGATTGATCTTATGAATTTATTCACATTATATATGATCAAATTGTAATTGTATAGAGAACTGCTCAAATTTAAATAAAATATTGGGGAAGCCCAATTTCAGCTGATTCAGCGGTTTCCTTTTCTCCTTTACTGCGTCAATACACATTGACACTCTATTGAGAATATGATAAATTATCAGATATTTAGTCAGCTAAACTAGGAGGAAATCTAACAATGTTTCGAGTTTTGGTCTCAGATAAGATGAGCAATGACGGCTTAAAGCCGCTGATGGAATCAGACTTTATAGAAATTGTTCAAAAAAACGTCACGGATGCAGAAGATGAATTACATACCTTTGATGCCCTGTTAGTCCGCAGTGCCACAAAAGTAACCGAAGAATTGTTTAAAAAGATGACTTCTTTAAAAATCGTCGGCAGAGCCGGTGTCGGCGTAGACAACATCGACATTGATGAGGCCACAAAACATGGAGTTATCGTGATAAACGCGCCGAATGGAAACACCATTTCAACGGCAGAGCATACATTCGCGATGATTTCTTCATTAATGAGACACATCCCGCAAGCCAATATCTCAGTAAAATCAAGAGAATGGAACCGGACGGCTTTTGTCGGGGCGGAGCTCTACGGAAAGACTTTAGGCATTGTCGGTCTGGGCCGGATCGGAAGCGAGATTGCCCAGCGCGCCAGAGCGTTCGGTATGACGGTTCATGTATTCGATCCTTTCTTAACCGAAGAGAGAGCCGGCAAAATCGGCGTAAACAGCCGGACATTCGAAGAAGTGCTTGAAAGCGCGGATATCATTACCGTCCACACGCCTTTAACAAAGGAAACAAAAGGATTGCTTAACAGAGAAACCATTGCCAAAACGAAAAAAGGCGTCCGTCTTATCAACTGCGCAAGAGGCGGCATTATTGATGAATCGGCGCTTTTGGAAGCGCTGGAAAGCGGCCATGTCGCAGGCGCTGCCCTTGACGTGTTTGAAGTGGAACCGCCAGTTGAATCAAAGCTTCCCGACCATCCGCTGGTGATCGCCACACCTCACTTAGGCGCTTCAACGAAAGAAGCACAGCTGAATGTCGCGGCACAGGTTTCTGAAGAAGTGCTGCAGTTTGCAAAAGGTCTGCCTGTCATGTCAGCGATCAACCTGCCTGCGATGACAAAAGATGAATTCAAAAAAATCCAGCCTTATCACCAAATTGCCGATAAAATCGGAAGTCTCGTGTCACAATGTATGAAGGAACCCGTCAAAGATGTTGCGATTCAATATGAAGGCACCATCGCCAAACTTGAAACATCATTTATTACAAAAAGCCTGCTGTCCGGTTTCTTAAAACCGCGTGTAGACTCAACGGTCAATGAAGTAAACGCCGGCGGTGTAGCAAAAGAACGCGGTATCAGCTTCAGCGAGAAGATTTCCTCCAATGAATCAGGATATGATAACTGCATCAGCGTAAAAGTAACCGGAGACCGGAGCACATTTACGTTAACGGCTACGTATATCCCTCACTTCGGTGAACGAATCGTTGAACTGAACGGCTTTAATATTGACTTAAATCCTGCCGGCCACCTCGTTTATATCCAGCACCAGGATACGACTGGTGTAATCGGACGCGTCGGACGCATCCTCGGCGATAACGATATCAATATCGCTACCATGCAGGTGGGCCGTAAAGAAAAAGGCGGAGAAGCCATTATGATGCTTTCTTTTGATAAACATTTAGATGATAAAGTCGTCAATGAGCTGACTTCGGTTCAGGATATTGTTTCCGTTAAACTGATTGACCTTCCTTAACCAACAGAAAACCCAAAACATATGTTTTGGGTTTTTTTACGTTTAATGGGTCGGAAGCGGATTAGGCGCGGCAGGCACAGCAATCGGTTTTGTCACATCATAATTACCGATTTTCTTTGCGTGCGCATGTGTGAACAGCACCTCAGAATAACCGAATTCCTTTGCGGTTAACAAAAGCCCTTCGATCATTAAAATGCCTTCCAGCGAATCTTCAACTTTATGTTTTTCGGACAATTGGATCCGCAGCTGCTCGCCGTCTTCCCTTTCCGATACCGATGCAATCGCATCTGCTTCTATAATGCTCGCGGTCTGTGAGCCTCCGTCTGTTGTCTTCATCCCGTCAATAGCCTGATATACTGAATAATAGGTTTGTTCAGACGGGATGAGATACTCTTGTCCCAGGCTGTCGCTGTAAGAAAAATACGCCCGGTTTGTCTGTTTATGTACGGACATCTCAGCGGAAATGCCGTAAGATTTATAAAAATCCTGTCCGGCTCCGTTTTGAACCTTTTTCAATTTAATCCGCTCGTAAGGACTCCATGTCAAAGTCTCTTTCAGCATCTTTTTCAATAAGTCAGCATCGGCAGCTGATTCGATAGAAAGACGTCCGTTTACCTGCACAAGCAAATCCTTCTTATCCGCCGTTACCTGCACACCGTCCAAAAGGTTCGGCACAGAAAGGAAAGATTCGGGCACTTCTAAGTTTTCTGCATCAGATAATGCCTCTGAAACCGATTCGTCAGGCTTCTTTTTTTCAAAACTGACCGGAATGACGGCGGATGTATCTGAATCGGCAAACGCCAAAGTAATGTAATTGTTTTTGTTTTCGTTAGAAACGACAAACGTCTTCTGATCCGGCTTGACAGCAGCTGACTGACTGGCTTTTTCAGCTTGACCGCTGTCAGCTGTAAGATCACCGGCAGATTTGTTTGTCATCAGGTGAGGAGAAATAATCAGAGCGATGCACAGTGCGCAGATGCCGGCTGCGGCGGGGCCGATCCAGCTTCGGGCCGGTTTTTTCCTGTACGGTTTACCCGTTTCAATATTCCGGTAAATGGCCTCGGGTGAACGATGATCTCTAACCGCCGGAAGTTGTCTTAACAACTCCTCTACTCTTTCTTCGTTCCAATATGACTTCATCATCCATTAGCTCCTCCCTCAAAAGCTCCATCTGTTTCCGAAGTATTTTGAGCCCTCTGTGTTGGGTCGTTTTGACTTTGCTTTCCGAGAAGCGGAGAGCGGCGGCTGTTTCCTGAATGGAATATCCCTGAATAAATCTCAAGATAATAACAGCTCTTTGATCAATGGTGCAATGATCAAGCGCGGTATAAATTTCCCGGACATTTTCATGCTGTACGGCGAGTTCGTCCGGAAGCAAATGCTGATCTCTGACATCTTGTGTATCCCAATCAAACGTACCCATAATACGCTGTCTGATCGTCTGCTGCTTGCGGAACCAGTCAATCGCCACATGGCGTGCGATGGACAACAGCCATGTTTTTTCACTGCTTCTTCCTTCAAATGTATGATAGGAATTCAAGACGCGGATATACACTTCCTGCGTCAAATCTTCAGCCTGCGACTTATCTTTTACCATATAAAATAAAAATTGATATAAATCTTGATGGTATGCATCGTATAATATCTGAAAGGTTTCTTCCATGGGAAACCCCTCCGTTCACTTTTTTGTCGTAAAAATGCGTTGAAAAGTTACATTACAACTATATTACGAGAAACTGGAATTTGGAAGGGAATTTATATTAACATATTCTTAAATTTTTAAAGGAGAAAAAAACAAAAAACACCCGCATGTTCTGCGGGTGTTTCGTATGGAACAAGATTGTTCGTCAATTTCAGACGTCATCCTGCGCTTTTGTCGGAATATAAAATGTAAACGTCGTCCCTTTGTCGATGCTGCTGTGAACCGCAATTGAGCCGCCGTGGGCTTCCACGATATTTTTTACGATGGCGAGTCCGAGTCCGGTCCCTGCCCTGCCTCTTGTTCTTGCTTTGTCCGCTTTATAAAAACGTTCAAAAATAAAAGGCAGATCCTCTTCCGGTATTCCCGAGCCGGAATCTTTGATATCGATTTTCAGTCCGTCTTTTACGGTATGAGCCGCGATATGAACGTTTCCGCCTGACTCCGTATGGCGCAGCGCATTATCTATAAGGTTGGTAAACACCTGTTCCATTT
The DNA here is from genome assembly GCF_021729365.1 of Bacillus sp. R45. NCBI lineage: Bacteria > Bacillati > Bacillota > Bacilli > Caryophanales > Bacillaceae > Bacillus > Bacillus sp. R45. Next base: position 2,273,903 of record NZ_CP091421.1, read on the forward strand.
TGTCTTCGTCAAAGACACACTCCGGCTGAGACACCGAGATGTCCTCTGTGAGCGAAACGCCTTTTTCCTTCGCTACACCGGAAAATTTGCGGGAGATCTTCTCCAGAAATTCATGCAGGTTTACCGTTTCATAGCGCAGACCCGTATGTCCGGATTCCATTCTGGCCAAATCCAGTAAATCATTGACGAGCCGGCCCATACGAAGAGATTCATCATAAATGATCTGCGCGATTTCTTTTTTCTCCTCTTCGGTGCTTGCAATGTCGTCCACTATCGCTTCACTGTATCCTTGCAGCATAGAAATCGGGGTTCTGAGCTCATGACTGACATTGGCAATGAAGTCTTCACGCAATTTATCCAGCCTGCGCTCTTCGGTCATATCACGGAGCACGGCCACGGCGCCGCGGACGTGTGATTCCGCATAAAGAGGCGACATCAATAAAACCCATGACCTTCCTTGAAGCGTCATTTCAATCATTTGCTCTTTTTCCGTGTTCACTGCATTTTGAAAAAGCTCTTTTGCTTCAGGGGGAAGGTTGTCTCCTTCTTTAATGTTCATGTTCTGCTCATAATACCATGCCTGCAGAAAACGTTCGGCCGGCGGGTTGGTCACCAAAATGGTGCCGTCGATATTAATGGTGATGACCCCGTCTGCCATACTGCTTAAAATATTGGACAGCTGTTCTTTTTCCTGATTCAGCGCGTTAATATGGAAATTGAGCTGCCGTCCCATCTGATTAAAGGCAATGGCCAGTTCCCCGATTTCATCTTGGGTCAGAATCGGAATTTTTGTATCAAACTTTCCTTTCGCCAAGTCTTGGGCGCCTTCCCGCATTTTCCGAAGGGGATATGTCACCCTGCTGGATAAAAAGAATGCGAAAAACGTTGTCAAGACGATGGCAATGCCCGCCGCAAGAAAAATATAGCGTGTCGTATGTTTCGTCGTATCTTTGACGGCAAGCAGCGATTGGGATAAAAAAACCATGCCTTTTTTGCCGTCTTTTTCATAGGGCACTCCGACGATCAGCCGTTCGTTATCCGAACCGGCATTTTTGGGGACCGCGCGTTTGCTTACTTTATTGCGGTCTGTCAGCGCCTTGTGCAGATCCCGGTCATGTTTAATCTGCTCTAATGTAATAGAGGATAAATGATTATCGTCATTGGGCGAATACCAGACATGCTTATCATCCTGAATGATCGCGATGCTCGTTAAATTGTCCGCCAGTTCCCACGTGATGGATCTGGCAAGCGGCTGGTCTTCATGATTTTCTATTATGACCGCGATTTTATCGGCAAGCTGCGTTAAATCTTTTTCCGCTTCTTCAACGTGGTAATTTTCTATAAATTCCAGAAGCAGCACCGTTAAAATAAATAAAACAATTAACACGAGTGAAAGAATGGTAAACCAAAGCTTTCCTACTACGCTTTTCCAAAACTTCATTCAGCGCCTACCTCAAATTTGTATCCGACTCCCCAGACGGTGACGATTTTTTTCGCCGCTCCCGGGGACACTTTATTTAATTTTTCACGGAGCCGTTTGACATGAGTATCCACCGTTCTGAGGTCTCCGAAAAATTCATACTGCCACACTTCTTTTAAAAGCTTTTCCCTGTCGTACACTTTGTCCGGTGTTTTCGCCAGGAAGTACAGCAGTTCATATTCCTTCGGCGTCAGGCTCACCTCCGTGCCGTCCGCAGTCACCCTGTGAGCATCATGATCAATGGATAGATGCGAGAAGACGAGCACATTTTTTGTCGGGGTATTGGCTGTCAGATAAGATGTTTGGGAAGCCCTTCTTAAAAGCGCCTTTACCCGAAGCACCACTTCTCTCGGGCTGAAAGGCTTGACGATATAATCGTCCGTACCCGCTTCAAACCCTTGGACGCGGTTGGCTTCTTCCCCTTTTGCCGTCAGCATGATAATCGGGGTCGCTTTTTTTTCTCTGAGCTGCCGGCATACTTCTATTCCGTCCGTTCCCGGCATCATTAAATCCAAGAGCACCAGATCATAATCTGATGCCAGCCCCATTTTAATGGCCTCGTCTCCGTTTTCCGCTTCTTCAATCACATAGTTTTCCCGTTCAAGGTACATTCTTAAAAGGCGTCGAATTCTGGCTTCATCATCTACTACTAATATTTTAGTTTCATTTGTTTGATCCATCGTTTTCCCCCTGCTTTCCTTCTGTTACTTTCATTTTAACAAACTGTGCGGCAGCTTGAGAACTGTATCGGCTTTTTGCATCTATGCGTACGAATGAAGTCCGGCAAGCACAAGATTCACAAAAATTAAGTTAAACATAATAATGGCGAAGCCGATGACGGCAAGCCACGCGGACTTTTCGCCATGCCAGCCTCTTGACAGCCGCAAGTGCAAATACGCTGCGTAAAATAGAAAAGTGATCAGCGCCCACACTTCCTTCGGGTCCCAGCCCCAAAAACGCGTCCATGCAAGCTGCGCCCAAATCATCGCAAACACAAGCGCGCCGAGTGTGAATACCGGAAAACCGATGGAAACAGCGCGGTAGCCGACTTCATCGACCAAGTCCAGATTCACATTTTTGACGAGCGGGCTTATAAGAGCGCTGATTCTCTTTCTGAATATCAGCCTGAGCGCCCCGTATAAAACGAGACCTGCGCCAAACGACCAGATCACCGTATTGACCTTTCTGCCTGAAAAAATGGCCGGAAGCTCAATAAGCGGCTTCATTGCGCCTTCCGTAAGCAGTTCTCCGTCATGCGGGCCGACAAGCGCAGGCATATCATATATCATCACGCTTTTAGCCTCTTTTTTATCCACCCAATTAAATTCTGCTTTGTAGTCCGCCAGCCGGAATGCCGACGTGACGGCGATAAATGCCACGGTCGTCACGAGTATAAACATGATGACTTCAAGCCAGAACGTTTTTTTGCCCGGTCTGGATTGGTCGACATGTTTTAACAGGAAAATGACGCCGGCTACAAAACTGATCGCAAGAATCGCCTGCCCGAGCGCCGCAGTCGTGACGTGAATGTACAGCCAATTGCTCTGCAGTGACGGAATAAGCGGCGTGATGTCTGTCGGAAACATGCTTGCATATGCGATAAGCAAAAGCGCGATAGACAATGTGAACATGCCTAATGAAGGCAGTCTGTAAATAAAGTAAATAATAATAAAAGCGAGAACAAGCATCATGCCGAATGACGTCGTAAATTCAAACATATTGCTGACAGGCGCATGTCCGCTTGCCGACCATCTCGCAATGAAGTAGCCGAGATGACAAAGAAATCCGAAAATGGTTAACGTGATTCCGATAGCCGACCAGCGGCCCTTACCGTCCTTCGCACCTTTTGTTCCCCGGATGGCGCCGCCGAAAACCGGGACGGCAATTAAATAAATCAAAAAGGCAGCATAAAGAAAATTTGCGCTCAGCTCCGCCATGACACCACTCCTTTTTCACTAGGCCTGATTTTTGGCCAATTCTTTTTGATCGGCCGGCTCTTGAATCCCGGTCCCGCTAAGAACAAATTCGATATCCTTTTTCAGACCGAACCAGTTTTTGTTCGTATGTCCCGCCACAAGCACTTCATGATCACCTGTTTTGATCCAGATCCTTCTGTGCTGCCAGTACATCCCTTGAATGACGCCGATCATAAAGATCGCGCCGCCGACGGCAAGCACCCATAAGGTTAAGTCTTTTCTGACGGTGAGTCCTGTAATGTTTTTCGTTTCCACATGGTCGAATTTTAATTTGTACTTGTTACTTTCGGAACCTTCAACAGTCTGCTGAATCGCAACAAAACTTTTCTCCCCTTTCGGCTTGTCGGGAGCCGTGATTTTAAAGACAAAAGCCGGATTGTTAGGAACCTTGGTTTTCGTGCTCGGTTCTCCGTCTTGGTTAAAATAAAAATCAGGAAGATAACTGGCGATCTGCACTTTGTAACCGTTACCAAGATCGTAGTCCGTGTCGGGATCAAGAAGATTGATCTTCAGTTTGCCGAATGACTGTTTTGTTTTTTGGTCGATCAGCTGAAATACCATCTGATCGAGCTGGTTTTCTTTATAGTCCACCTGATACACAGAATAGGAGTCAAAGCGCAGCGGTTCATTGACGCGAATATTGTTTTCTTTGACTCTTTTAAGCTTCGGCTTTTCACCGAATACAATGTCGCCTTCCCTCTTGTACAGAACCGCGTCCGTAGTGAAGGATTTGGCGACTTTGCCGTTTCCGGCTCTGTCAATGGCGTCGGCGAATACTTTTTTCTCAGTGTCTTTGTTATATGTCTGCATCGTGAACCGGTTGTTTTTTAAGTAATATTTGCCGTCAGTACCGGGGATCTGGGCGGTTTCGCCTTCACGGACCCAGAGCGTTTCATCGACATACATACCGGGTACAAATCTCAGCATGGCTCCGATCAGAAAAATGATCAGGCCGATATGATTGACATAGGGTCCCCACCTTGAAAAACGGCCTTTTTCCGCCAGGATGCTTCCCTCTTGTTCTCGCACTCTATAATGCTTTTTTTTCAATCGTGTTCTGAGGCTATCAGCCGCATCCCCGCTCAGCTCGGTTTCTGTCCGGCTGTATAGACGCTGCCTCTTCAAAAAGACCGGATTCCGCCGAACTCCTTGATTTTTAAGCGCCCTGTACAAAGGAATCACCCGATCCAGGCTGCAGATGACCAGTGATATGCCAATGGATGCGATCAGGAGCATATACCACCATGAGCCGTACAGGTGATGAAACCCCAGCAAATAATACAGTTGGCCGATTATGCCGTACTGCTGTTCATAATATGTATCCGGCTGGGCGCCCGGCGGCAGATAAGCTTCCTGCGGAAAAACCGTGCCGAAAGCAGACGCCGCCAGAGTAATGACGATCAGCCATATTCCGACTTTTACGGAAGAAAAGAAGTTCCATACCTTATCTACGATTGTTTTGTTATATGTTTGCGAACGCCTTGCGCTGCCGTCGTACCGCATATCGGCAAGCGGCGATTTTTGATCATCAAGCGGCTTCCCGCACGACTCGCACAAAACCGTCCCGGCTGGATTCACGTGCCCGCACTCACATTTGACCTTTTTCATGAAGACGCCTCCGGCTTAATTAAATTCATATAGTCATGAACCATGCGTTCTGTCATCGTGCCGGTCACCACTTTCACGACCTTTCCGTCGGGATTGATCAAAAATGTCGTCGGAATAGGTGATACGCCGTACGCGTCCAGCACTTGCCGGTCAGTATCGAGCGCAACCGGGAAATTGACGCCGTATGTTTTCATAAAATTATGTACTGCAATTTTTGATTCGCCGACATTTACCGCAACCACCTCGACACCGAGGTCTTTAAAATGCTTGTATTGATTCTCCATGTAGGGAAATTCCTGCTTGCACGGCTCACACCACGTTCCCCAGAAATTCAGAAAAACACCTTTCCCTTTTAACTGACTCAGTTCTATGAGTCTGCCCTCTGTATCTTTCAGCGCGAAATTCGGGGCTTTGGACCCCTCAGATATACGCTCTCCGTTTGTGTAAACGGCATTATAGATGGTATATCCGAGCGCGCAGAGTAAGATGAGAAGGATGCCGGTCCGAATGAATAAACGCCGCCGTTTTTTGTTCATTGTACACTGCTCCCCTCCCCTGTCTGCAAATCCATTCAATTATATCATCTACACGTTTTGTAATTTTTGAAGGTTATGTGAAAATTAGAAAGCGTTTTTACCGTGTTCAGCTAAAGCCCGCAGCCTTTTCACCTCATGCGGCGACAATTCTCTTGCGTCTCCTGTGCGCAGACCTCTTAAATCTAAAAATGCGTATTCTTCACGTTTGAGTTTCAGCACGTCATGACCGATCGCCTCAAACATGCGGCGGACCTGTCTGTTTCGGCCTTCATGAATCGTCAGCTGAATAATGCTCGTCTGCTTTCTTTTGTCCAGGGAAAGCATTTTCGCTCTGGCCGGCGCCGTCTTGCCTTCTTCAAGCTGAATGCCGCGCTCAAGCTTTCTCAGAAGTTCCTTGGAAGGAATCCCCTTCACTTTGGCGACGTACGTCTTATCAATTTCGTATTTCGGATGCATGAGTTTGTTGGCAAACTCGCCGTCATTTGTCAGCAATAAAAGTCCGCTCGTATCATAATCAAGCCTGCCGATCGGATAAATGCGCTGCGGCACTTCTTTGAAAAAGTCGGTCACCACTTTCCGCCCTTTGTCGTCATCAGCTGCTGAGATCACTCCTCTCGGTTTATAAAGCAGAAAGTACACGGGTTCTTCCCGCTCCACCTTTAATCCGTTTACTTCAATCTGATCAGAACCGGTCACTTTTACGCCGAGCTCTTTTATTACTTTTCCATTCACCTTTACTTTTCCTTCTTTTATCAGCTCTTCCGCCTTTCTGCGTGATGCCACGCCGGCATGAGCAATAACTTTTTGCAGTCTTTCCATGTCGTTCACCTCAAGTATAATCTTACTTTTTTCCCCTTGAACAAACAAGCTTTTTCAAGGAGAGTTATTCTGATATATAAAAAGCGCCTGATTTCAGGCGCTTCCAAATAATAACGTAACTATGATGATTGATGCAACCACCCCGATCAGATCAGCAAGAAGACCGACCTTTAAAGCATCCCCCATTTTTTTGATGCCGACCGCCCCGAAATACACCGTCAGGACATACAGCGTCGTGTCAGTCGATCCCTGCATGACCGAGGCCAGTCTGCCGATAAATGAATCAGGCCCGTACACGGCGATCAGATCTGTCGTCATGCCGAGCGCCGCCGTCCCCGAAATCGGGCGGATCAGAGCAAGCGGCACGACTTCTGCGGGAATGCCGAGCGCTGTAAAGAAAGGCTTGCACAGCCCCATGACAAAATCCAGCGCGCCTGAGGCCCGGAATACGGTAATCGCCACCAGCATCCCGACCAAATACGGAATGATGGAAAACGCAATCTCAATTCCTTCTTTTCCGCCTTCAACGAATGATTCATACGTCGGCACTTTTTTGATCGTGCCGTATATCAATATACCGGCGATAATAATCGGAATCATGGCTAAAGACAGCCAATTCACCATTTCCATTCGCTTACCTCCCTTTTCTTTTGCGGCGGTACCAGAAGTAGCGGTCAATGAAAATCGCGCCGATTCCCGAAATTAAAGTCGCTAAGATGGTCGGCCCGACGATATCGGTCGGTGATTTCGCCGAATAAGCCATGCGCACGGCAATGACGGTTGTCGGTATCAATGTAATACTCGATGTATTTACCGCCAAAAAGGTAATCATGGAACGGCTGGCCTCAGACTTACCTCCATTCAGCTTTTTCATCTGCTCCATGGCTTTAATGCCGAGCGGTGTCGCCGCATTTCCCAGTCCGAAAAAGTTTGCCATGAGATTTGATAAGATGTACCCCATGGCCGGATGATCAGGGGGAATATCGGGAAACAGCTTAGAGATAAACGGGCGGCACATTCTGCTGAATATATCCAAAAGGCCGGACTGCTCGGCTATTTTCATCAGGCCGAGCCAGAAGACGAGCACGCTCATTAATCCGAACGAGATCGTAACCGCTTCTTTTGCTCCTTTAAAAACAGCTTCATTCACATCCTGCAAGGTACCGTTAAACATCGCAAAGACAAGTCCGATTACCGTCAGACATACCCAGATTAAATTGACCATGACGAACCGCCCGCCGCGCTCATAAACAGGCTCGTAAACGTCTCAATGAAATGCTTTTTCGGTTTTTTATGGCGCTCGTTTTCATAATAGACGGGAATCTTGGCGATCACTTTCCCATCATGCATAACAGTCATCCGGCCGACGACATCAGGAATGAGAGAGGCGTCCTTTTTCCAGGCTTTTTTCGGTTTTATTAAGGTTGTGCGGATTTTTACATCGTCGATTTCATCCTCTTTTAATAAATATTTGACATCCCGGGCAATAAAAGCGTGTTTTCCGTAAAACGTCTTTTTCAGCTTCGGAATGCCGCCTTTTTTAGCGACGACATAGGTTTTATAGTGTTCAAAGACATAATTAAACATATTCATATGGTCATCCCAGTCATCCGGATCATTTATGGTGACCGCGATGAGATCCGTTCCGTCTTTTGAAGCCGTCGAAACGAGCGTCCGTTTCGCGATTTTTGTGTAACCCGTTTTTCCGCCTGTGCTGTAACGGTAGAGCCCAGTCAGAAGCTTGTTTTTATTTTTCCATACCCGGTCCATCGTTTCCGCCTTATACACTTTTGTGCCTGAAACGGTCCGGTATTCCTTGATTTTCATTGCGTATTTAGTCAAAAGCGCCATGTCATACGCCGTTGAATATAAATTTTCATGGTCGTCCAGTCCGTGCGGATTTTGAAATTTTGTATTTTCCATCCCGATTTGCTCGGCTTTTTTGTTCATCATAAATACAAAACCGTCAAGGCTTCCGCCGACATATTCAGCTATTGCCGCAGCGGCGTCATTTCCTGATCTCAGCATAAGCCCGTATACAAGATCTTTCAGCTTTACTTTTTGTCCCGGCTGAAGATAAATGGCTGAGCCTTCCGTTTTTACGGCATTCGGGGAAACCGTCACGGTCTCTTCCATCTTCCCTGATTCAATCGCCAGCACCGCCGTCATGATTTTCGTAATGCTTGCAATCCGCCGCTTATGATGTTCATCCTTGGCGAATAACACCCTGCCAGATGCTCCGTCGATAATAATCGCGCTTTTTGCGCTGACATGTATTTGGGCATGTGCCGTATTGCCGTCTGTAATGGAAAAAAGAATAACAAAAGTCAAAAGAAATACGGCAGCTTTTTTGAGAAAGCGCATGAATGCTCACGTCCTTGTTGTGGGTTTGTACAAGTTTATGCGCCTGTCCATGACTTATGAATACCAATTGCATCACTTTCACATAAAAAAACTCTCCCAAAAGGAAGAGTTTTTATCTGACTGATGCCATATTTGAGCCTGATGCTTCATATTGCGCCAATTCTTCCCGCATCCGCAGAAATTCACTGCTGAGCGAAAGCAGAAGGCTCCGCAGCGAGTCCGGCACTTGCTGGTAGAATTCAATCGCGCTTTGGCCTGTATAAGCGGCGCGGCTGTTTTCGTACCATGTATCCTTTTTTGGCATGAAAAATTCTTCCACGCACTGATGATACACTTTATACAGCGTTTTTTCCGCTCTCACCTCATGAAACGGCTCCTGCATTAAGAGCCGCCGGCAGGCTTCCTGGGCGCCTTCGCAAAAGACGGTCATCCTCCTCAGCACACTGAGCACGTCGCGGCAGTATGCCTCATCCGCCTCTCCTTGAGCCCGCATCTCCGGCAATGTTGTATGATTTAAATAGCTGCTGACCATCGTGACAACCTCGGCTAAAAATTCACCAGTTTCTTCAGTATGGGCCCTCACAATCGAATTTCCCATTTCCGTCCGTTTCCTTCCTCTCTTGTACGTCGTCATTTGCGTCATTCATCAATGGCCTTTCCCTACTATCGTATGATGAAAAACGATTATTATTTAATATCCTCAAAAGTTTGGTTGAAGTTTTCAAAGAATAAATCGGCTTCCTCCTGGAGAACGTCTTCCTCCGCATTTTCAGGAAGCGGCGGGAGCTCCTCCAATGTTTTTAAGCCGAATTGTTCAAGAAATACCGGTGTCGTGCCGTATAAAATCGCCCGGCCGGGACCGTCGGCGCGGCCCACCTCACACAGCAGCGCTTTTGACACGAGGCTGTGCAGAATCCGCTCAGACTTCACGCCCCGGATATCTTCAATTTCCGCCCGTGTGATCGGCTGCTTGTACGAAACGATCGCCAACACTTCCAAAGAAGCCTGCGACAGCCCTTTTGACGGCACTTCGATTAGTTTTTTCAAATAAGGCACGAATTCTTTTTTCGTTCCAAGCATATACGTATCCGCATATTCGGTAAGCTCGATGCCTCTGTCGTCTTCCTTGTACTGAGCGGCCACTTCTTCCATGATTCCGGCCAGTTCCGCTTCTTCTATTTCAAGCACCGTCACCAATTGCTTTTTGGTCAGTCCTTCATCACCCGCCGCATACAGCAGGGCTTCCACAATCGCTTTCCAATTCACGATATCAAACGCCATGAATGGATTCACTCCCCGTAATGTATATATCTGAAAAGTTTTCTTCCTGTTCAATGATAATCTGCTGATTTTTCATCAGTTCCAGGACTGCTAAAAACGTCACGACGAGATGGTCCCTTTGCCGAGAAGGAAAAAGCTCCGTGAAGTTTATTCTTCTCCCCGCCGTTTTTAAGCTTTTTACGATTTCTTTCATTCTGTCTTCAATCGGTATTTCCTGTCTTGTAATGGTCGTTTCTTTCGGCCGCGTGATTTTTTTACGCTGAAGCACCTTTTGAAACGCGCCGATCATGTCATAAACGGTCACCGACAGTTTCTGCTCGGTCTGTTTGATTTCTTTTGCATACTCACTTAAATCACTCGGCGGCTTTGTAAATGACTTTTGTCTTTCTTCTTCCCGCTCTTTTAAATCCTTCGCAGCGGTTTTATACTTTCTATACTCAATCAGCTTTTCAATCAGCTCGTCCCGAGGGTCTTCTTCTTCAAGCATTTCGTCTTCAAACAGCTCTTCCTCTTGTTTCGGAAGCAGCATTCTGCTTTTAATGCTGAGAAGCGTCGCCGCCATGACCAGATATTCACTGGCGACATCAAGTTCAAGCTCTTGCATTGTATGTACATATAATAAATATTGTTCAGTAATGGTTGCCACGGGTATGTCATATATGTCGATTTCAAGACGGTTAATCAGATGAAGCAGCAGGTCCAATGGGCCTTCAAACGTATCAATTTTCACTTGATATTCTACCATTATCTCACCATTTTCAATATCACTCTCATTGCCGGAAAAACTGGCTACCCTTTAGTATAATCCACCGAAATGCTCTCGTCCAATACTTTTATACACGTCCTCCGTTATTTAGAAAATACTGAAAAAGAAGATATACGCCTATACCTTTAAAGGCGGATGCACATAGGATAGCCGTGTAAACTTGAAACAAAGGGAGGCTGATTTCACATGAGCGGAGCTTGTTTCGGCGGAGGTTTTGCATTAATTGTCGTTCTGTTTATTTTGCTCGTTGTCGTAGGAGCATCTTACATCTGCTAGTTCCTCAGGCTTCAGACACCAAGCCGCTCTTTTTTCCTTTTCAAAGCGCTGTGGTACACTGGTTTTAGCATAAAAGGAGGAAGCGGCTTGTATCCTAAAGCTTATATCGGCTTTTTGGCCGAATTTCACGCATCAAGAGATTATTTTGAGTGTCATGAACTGTTAGAGGAATATTGGAAAGAAAGCCCGGCTGAAAAGCGGAGCATTCATTGGGTCGGCCTGATTCAGCTTGCCGTCGCTCTGTATCACCAGCGCAGGGGAAATGAAGCCGGGGCGAAACGGCTGATTGCCAACAGCTTACGTATTCTCCGGTCTGAAAAGCAGGCGGTCTGTTCTCTCGGTCTCAGCCATCCAAAGCTGATTGAGCTGATAGAAACGCTGTCAGACGATATAGAAGCGGGCCTGCCTTACAGAAGTGTTATGCTTCCGATTACAGATGAAGCCCTGAAAGAAGCATGTCTTGCCGAATGCCGCCGAAAGGGCTATACATGGGGGCAAGACGGCGTATCAGATACCTTTCTTATTCATAAACACCGCCTGCGGGACAGGACGGATGTCATTAAGGAACGCGAACGGGAAATTGAGAGAAGAAAAAAAAGCAGAGGCTGACGGTCAGCCCTGCTTTTTCTATATCAAAACAGCTCCCGAAACCGTGAAGATTCCGGGAGCATTTGTCAGTTATTATATGAGATATCCTGATCTTTTTGATGTTGACAGCGTTCAAAAAAGCTTTGCGTTAATTCATTCGGAACGAGTGCCTCCGTTTTGAACAGACGTTTTAAGGCGTCCATCATTTGCTTTCCGATTCCTTGATGGCGGTGAGAAGGATTCACGCTGATATGCCGGATTTCAACCTCTGAGTCCTTTTTTTCGACTCCGATCGCTCCGACGATATCTTCATCCTCTTTCCAAAGAAAGAGCTGGCGGCCAGTATCCGTTTCATAGTCCTTTATTGTCTGCTGAAGCTGCTTGAGATCTTTTTCATTCGGCATAAATGACAGAAGACCCATCGCAATCTTTTCAAACGATTTTTTATAACGAATTAACATAAAAACCCCTCTATATCCAAAATGTCCATTCATGTCCTATCAAACGGATACATAAAGGCGATCCGTTTTCTCACATTATATCATTTTCGCCGCGGTTTTAAACGCTTTTCAACAAATTATTCAAATGAACGGTTTAAATTTGCCATTTCAATGGCAGATACTGCGCAATCCGCTCCCTTATTTCCGGCTTTTGTTCCGGCTCGTTCGATGGCCTGCTCAATGGTTTCAGTCGTCACGATGCCGAAGATAACCGGGACGCCCGTCGCCGTTCCCGCCTGGGCGATGCCTTTTGCCGCTTCATTGCAGACATAGTCATAATGCGTTGTCGCTCCTCTGATAACCGTGCCGAGCGTAATGACGGCATCGTATTTTTTCGTTTCCGCCATTTTCTTTGCCGCAAACGGGATTTCAAACGCTCCCGGCACCCAAGCGACGTCAATGTCGTTTGATTCTACACCGTGGCGAAGCAGCGTGTCTTCCGCTCCGCTTAACAGCTTGCTCGTTATAAATTCATTAAATCTGCCGACGACGATTCCGATTTTAAGTCCTGTTCCTACTAGGTTTCCTTGTATGATATTCATATGTTATCCATCCTTTTTTGTGAGATTTGTTTTTAGAAATGAAGCAGATGTCCAAGTTTTTTCATTTTGGTCTGTAAATACTGCTTGTTATGCTCACTCGCTTCCATTTGAAGCGGCACCCGTTCCGAAATGCTGAGACCGTATCCTTCGAGGCCGGCGATTTTCCGGGGGTTATTGGTTAAAAGTTTCATATGCTGAACCCCTAAGTCGCGGAGAATCTGGGCGCCGATGCCGTAGTTGCGCAGATCAGGCAGAAAGCCGAGCGCTTCGTTCGCTTCAACCGTGTCGTATCCTTGTTCCTGCAATCGGTACGCCTTCAGCTTATTGATTAAACCGATTCCTCTGCCTTCCTGACGCAAATACAATAGAACGCCGCGGCCTTCTTCAGCAATTTGCGCAAGCGCGGCATGAAGCTGAGGTCCGCAATCACAGCGATGGGATGCAAACACATCACCCGTCAGGCATTCTGAGTGCACTCTGACAAGAACGGGTTCGCTGTTAAACGGGACATCCCCCATGACAAAGGCGAGATGTTCTTTTCCGTCAACCTCGTTTGTATATCCGTAAACTCTAAACGTGCCGAAGTCAGTCGGCAGCGTAATATCAACTTCTCTGTTCACAAGTGTCGTAATGTTGTAACGGTACTCTATTAAGTCTTTTATCGTAATCATTTTCAGCTGGTGGCGTTCGGCGATTTCGGCTAACTCCGGCACTCTGGCCATTGTGCCGTCTTCATTCATAATTTCACAAATGACGCCCGCTCCCTGAGATCCGCAGGCTTTTGCAAGGTCAACGGCTGCTTCCGTATGGCCCGCCCGCTTCAGGACGCCTCCTTTTTTTGCAATTAAGGGGAAAATGTGGCCCGGACGCTGAAAATCGTCAGACACAGATTCCTCGTTCAACAGCGCCTGAATGGTAATAGAACGTTCTTGAGCGCTGATGCCCGTTTTTGTCAGCCTGTGGTCAATACTGACCGTAAAGGCGGTCTCATGTGAGTCCGTATTATGATCGACCATCGGGTGAAGATCCAGCCGGCCGGCGATGTCTTCAGACAGCGGCGTGCAGATCAGGCCTCTCCCATGGGTCGCCATAAAATTCACCACTTCAGGCGTGGCATGCTCAGCCAACGCTACGAAATCTCCTTCGTTTTCTCTGTCTTCATCATCGACAACAATGATGACTTCACCTTTTTTCAGCGCCTCTAACGCCTCTTCTATCGGATGAAACATATCGATCTTCCTTTCTAAAAGCCGTTCTCGCTTAAAAAGGCTTCCGTGATAGTTTGATTGCTTTTCGTTTGTTCTGTTTTGTGCAAAAAGCGGTATAAGTATTTGCCGATCATGTCACACTCAATATTTACGGTCGATCCGACTGTTTTCGTCTGAAAAATCGTTTCTGAGATGGTATGCGGAATGATGGATACCGTCACGCTTTCATCTGATAGACCGAAAATCGTCAGGCTCACGCCGTCTACCGTAATTGAACCTTTCAATACGAGCGTTTTTGTCAATTCCGGCGAAAGTTTTAAATCGTAATAGACCGCGTTGCTTTTTTTCTCAATCCGCGTAATTTCCGCCGTTCCGTCCACATGCCCTGATACAAAGTGGCCGCCGAACCGTCCGTTGGCGGACATCGCTCTTTCCAGGTTTACTTTACTGCCTTTTGACAAGCCGTTCAGCGAAGTGGATTTCACTGTTTCCGGCATGACATCAACCGTAAATTGATTGTCAGAAAATCCGGTTACGGTCAGGCAGATGCCGTTTACCGCAATGCTGTCGCCAAGTTTCACATCGCTAGTCACTTTTGAAGCGGCGATGGTTAATGCCATGGAAAGGCCTGTCTTTTTGATTGCTTGGATCGTGCCTGTTTCTTCAACGATTCCTGTAAACATCGTCACCATCCTTTCCATCTTTAGGTATGGCCGTCAGTTTTATATCCGGCCCGATTTGGGTGATTTGTGTGAATTGCAAATGGGGGACATCTTTCATTGATTGAAAACCTTCACCGGAGATCAAGCTGGGAGCAAGCGTTCCTCCGATTAATTTAGGGGCGAAATAGAAATGAAGCTCTTGGAAACAGCCTTCCTTGACAAAACTTCCGTGTACGGATGCTCCGCCTTCCACATAAACGGACATTATTCCGTTTTCAGCGAGAATACTGAGCACCTCAGGGATGTGAATGCGGTCTGTTTCCAGCGGAAAAACTTTTATTCCGAGTGCGGTCAGCCGGTCTTGCTTTTGCACGTCTGCACCTTTGGCCGTAAATATCCATGTCGGCGCAGCGCCGTCAGTGAGCACATTTGCCGTTTCAGGAATGGTCAGCTTTGTATCGAGAATCACTCTGACCGGCTGCTTCACCGCATCAGGAAGCCTGCAGGTCAGGCTCGGATTATCGGCTTTGACTGTGCCTGCTCCGACAAGAATGCTTTGATGCGATTTCCTGTATTGCTGGGCATCAAGCCTTGCCGCCTCTGATGTAATCCACTTGCTGTCACCGGTTTCGGTCGCTGTTTTCCCGTCAAGGCTCGCGGCCGCTTTCAAGGTGACATACGGAAGTCCGGTCCGCATGAAGTGAAGAAACATTTTATTCAGCTCTTCTGCCTGCTGCCTGAGAAGTCCGGTTTTCACTTCGATGCCCGCTGCTTCCAGCATTCCGATGCCTTTTCCGGCTACAAGCGGATTCGGATCTTTCACAGCAATGAACACCCTTTTTATCCCCGACTTTATTATCAGTTCGGCGCATGGCGGTGTTTTTCCGTAATGGCTGCAAGGCTCCAGCGTCACATACAAATCGGCGCCTTTTGCGTGTCTGCCGGCCATATTAATCGCGTGAACCTCGGCATGCGCTTCTCCGTATTGCAAATGGGCGCCCATTCCGACGATCTGTCCGTTTTTGACGACGACAGCGCCGACAAGAGGATTGGACTGTGTCTGTCCTTCACCGCGTCTGGCAAGTTCTATTGCCGTATTCATATAATATTCATCCATTGTTATCCCTCCCTTCTTCCACGCAATTTGGCGTCAAAAAAGCCCCGAATGTTTACACAGTTCGGGGCTTTGCCAGTTTTAATCCATAGGAAATAAGACTATACAGTAAGTTTATTTTTTGCATAGCTTCTCTCATCCTTCTCCCATCCAGACTTTCACTGTCGGCTTCAGCTTTTCACTGAATCCACCGTATACAGATGCATACGGGTCACGGGCTGTAAAGCGCAAAGCGCCTTATTACCGCCGGTCGGGATTTTCACCCAGCCCCGAAGGATACAATCAATATTTTTTTGTCCTTATCCGCTATTATAACATCCTTTGCGGCAGGCGCAATGAATTTGCACCTCATTATTCAGAAAAATAAAAAGCGCCCTTTTCCCATAAAAGGCGTCTTTATTTATTCGTTCACTTTGACGACCTTCAATAAGCCGTCAATCCGGTTTGATTTGCTGAAATACGCTTTAATCTTATCACCTTTTTGCACATCGGAGAGATCCTGCTTCAGCTTGTCGCCGTTAAAAATAATTTTTGTGCCGTTCGCTGCCGTACCGTGGTACTCAGTTCCTTCGATTTTCGTAATTTTATATGTTTTGACTGTATATTCTTCTTTTTCCTGGGACAGGGTTTGTCCGATTGCAGTCGGCACGTCTTTCAGTTCAATATCGTTTATGACCATATAACCGCCCGCTAATAACAGCAGCAGTACAAGTAAAATGGCTGCTTTTGTTTTAATTCTTCCCATTTTTCTACCTCCAGCCCGTATCAATCTATTCATTACTATGTTATATTCCTTTTTTTCATGAATAGAAAACCGTTCTTCCCTGCGTGAGTTATTCATATAACGTTTCATAAAGGGAAGATGTTTCATGTATCTGTAAAACTTTCTATCTATTAAATAGATATACGAATTTATGTTCTGTTTTTGAGGGTGGAGAGATAAATTTATATAAAAAAAGCAGTTTTCTCATGAAGAAAACTGCCTGTACGGTTTATTTCGTCTTGCGAATTTCGTTAAACGGGAAGAAGACGAATTTTGATGTGCCCGCTATTTGTTTTTTCGTAAAAAGACCGAGGCCGTTGCGGCTGTCCATAGATTCTCTGCGGTTATCACCCATGACGAAATATTTGTCGTCCGGCACTTTCACCGGGCCGAAGTCTTCTGTCAGCCGGTCATAGCCGTCTTGCTTCGCCTTGTGCTTGTTTGCCGCTAAATACGGTTCGGACACTTTTTTGCCGTTGATATACAGCTGATCGTTTTTCATTTGCACCGTGTCGCCGGGAAGTCCGATAATCCGTTTGACATAGTGCTCATTTTCTCCGTTCAGCACGACGATCTGGCCGCGTTTGAAGTCGCTTATGTATTTGACCGTCATATTGACAAAGATTCTCTCGCGGTCATGCAGCGTCGGATCCATTGATCTTCCATCAACGAGATAAGGGGCAAATAAAAAGTTTCGGATGAGCAGTGCCAGAACGACAGCGATGATAATGGCTTTCGCCCAATCAAGTACGGCGCTTTTTTTAGAAGTTTTTTCTTTTTCTGATTTCAAGTGATTTCCTCCCATTAGCCATGGTCATTTTTATTTTACCATGAATCCCTGCACAGAGGGCAAATAAGCCCCGCACCCCATCCATTTTTTTCATTTTATAAGCCGGATCTGCTGATTTTACGGTATTTCACGAAGCTTCCGATCCGCCAAATGCACAAATACACAAAAGCAAGCTCCATCGTTAAAACGGCGAATTCCGCCGCGTCAATGCTTTTGAAATATTGGCTGAGCGCGATACGGATCGCAATAATCGCGATAATGACATATTTAAAGTTTTTATTCCGCTTGGAGTAGACAAAGCCGTCTTCCCGGATTTCATAGGCGGTTTGCGACAGCATGATGATACCGAATACCGCGCCTAACAGTCCGGCGATGGCGAGCTCCCAAAGAGCGGGAAAATGAAACGGCTTTCCCGGGATATTCATGAGCTGGCTGATACTGAATGTGAAAATGACGGCGATAATCAAAAGCGGGAGAATGATGCCTAAGCCGCCGCCTTTAATCGGCCTGTTTCCCTTTTTCACCCTGAACCAAATCATAAGTGCAAGAATGATAATGACAAATAAAACGGTTGCCAATTGAACCAACGTTTCTACCTCTTTTCATTGTTGTAATCGGTCTTTTTCACTATACCAGAATGATCACCGATGTTCATATATGTATTTTTTCATGATTTACACATGAGAATTTTCATATACATAAAAAAACCCGCCTGAAAAAGGCGGGTTTTCCGTCATTATCCTTCTACACGGATTTCTTTCATTTTGTCTCCGTTAGACATGTTTTTCGCATGCTCTAAACCGCTTGTCACTTTTCCGAATACAGTATGAACGCCGTTTAAATGCGGCTGCGGCTCATGTACGATGAAGAATTGGCTTGAACCCGTGTCTTTACCGGCATGCGCCATTGATAAAGAACCGGCTTCGTGTTTATGCGGATTGCCTTCTGTTTCACATTTGATCGTTTTTCCGCTTCCGCCCATGCCTGTCCCAGTCGGATCTCCGCCTTGGCTGACAAAGCCCGGAATCACGCGGTGGAAAATAACGCCGTCATAAAAGCCCGTATTCGCCAGATTTTCAAAGTTAGCGACTGTATTAGGCGCTTCATTCGGATAAAGTTCAAATTCGATTCTGCTGCCGTTTTCCATTTCGATGTAACCAGTTTTCATTCTCATTCCTACTTCCGTATTGTTTTTTGTCAAAGCCTTCTTTAATATGAATTTCAATTGTAAGCCGGCTTTCTTTTTGATATTCTTTTGAAGGAAGAGGCCTCTGCTCTTCTTTTCGCGGCTATTATACCACACCTTCAGCCGGAAAACGAATCTCCCCGCTTCCGCAGAAAGAAAATGAAACCAGAACAGCTTCACAGCCGTCTATGTATCGGAACTGCTTCACGCAGGTCCTCACAAACCGCTTCAAAACGGCATTTGTGAAAAGAAGGAGGTTAACCGCTTTGAAAAAAATGTGGATTGGATTGCTGGCGGCGGCCGTTGTATTGTGCACAATACCGAAAATCAGCCTGGCCGATGCCGCAGTCGGAGATGTCATCGTCACACTGGGGGCGGATCTGTCAAACGAAAACCGTCAGAAAGTGCTTGACGAATTAAATGTCCCTGATAACGCGACAAAAGTGACGGTCACTAATAAAGAAGAACATGAATATCTGGGAAAATATATATCGAATGCCCAAATCGGCACAAGAGCCATCTCTTCGTCATCCATTACGGTGGCAAAGAAAGGGTCCGGGCTTGACGTTAAGACCCACAATATCGATTCCATTACGGATGAAATGTACTTAAACGCCCTGATGACAGCAGGAGTGAAAGATGCGAAAGTATACGTGACGGCGCCGTTTGAGGTATCAGGCACCGCAGCATTAACGGGAATCATCAAGGCATATGAAGTCTCATCAGACAAAGCGATTTCAGAAGATGTAAAACAGGTCGCCAACCAAGAGCTTGTCACCACTTCAAATCTCGGGGATAAAATCGGGGATAAAAACGCCTCCGCGCTTATCGCAAACATTAAAGATGATTTCGCGAAAAACGGTGTGCCCGATACAAAAGAAGGAATCGAGAAAAAGGTCGATGATGCGGCTTCAAACCTTAACATTACACTGACTGACGCTCAAAAAGACCAGCTCGTTTCATTGTTTAATAAAATGAAAAATGCAAAGATTGATTGGGGCCAAGTCGGCAGCCAGCTCGATAAGGCAAAAGACAAAATCACGAAGTTCATTCAATCCGATGAAGGCAAAAGCTTTGTTCAAAAAGTTATTGATTTCTTCGCTTCGATTTGGAATGCGATCGTGTCTGTATTTACAGGAGACAGCGGATCAAGTTCTGACAGCTGAACGCAAAAAGAGACCGGACGCCATTGTTCCGGTCTCTTTTTTATTTATTGTTTGACCCCCGTCTTAAACGGCAGATCCAGTTTTACAATGTCTTCATAAGTTTCTCTTCTAATGACAAGATGCGCTTCGCCGTCTTCCACAAAAACGACGGCGGGACGCGGAATACGGTTGTAGTTGTTAGCCATGCTGTATCCGTACGCTCCCGTGCAGAAAACGGCGAGAAGATCGCCTTCTTTCACTTCCGGAAGGTCTATATCCCAAATGAGCATATCCCCGCTTTCACAGCACTTACCCGCGATGGATATCGTTTTGTCGTGGTGTTCTCCGATTCTGTTTGCCGATACGGCTTCATATTTCGCCTGATACAGCGCAGGACGGATATTATCGCTCATGCCCCCGTCAACCGCTGCATATTTACGGGTGCCGGGCACTTCTTTTTGCGAACCGATGGTATAAAGCGTCGTTCCGGCATCTCCGACGAGCGAGCGTCCCGGTTCAATCCAGATCTCCGGAATGTCAAAAGCGTGCAGCGCTGCGTTTTCTTTTACCGCTTCGATAATTTTTTCCACATAAACGGCGGGATGAAGGGGTTCATCCTCTTCCGTGTAGCGGATGCCGAAGCCGCCCCCTAAATTCAGCACTTCAGAGACAAAGCCGAATGATTCTCTCCATTCATTGAGTTTTGCAAAGATTTTTTCTGCGGCCAGCACAAAGCCCGCCGTATCAAAAATTTGCGATCCGATGTGGCAGTGAACGCCGAGAAGGCGGATATGGTCTGACTGCAATACTTGTTCAATCGCCTTTTCTATTTGCCCGTTATGCAGATCAAAACCGAATTTGGAATCTTCCTGCCCCGTTGTAATATAATCATGCGTATGGGCCTCTACCCCCGGAGTGATCCGGAGAAGCACATCCATTGTGCGCCCTGATTTGCGGCACAGTTCTGCGAGTAAGGATATTTCATAAAAATTATCAACGACGATGCAGCCGATTTGATGATCGAGCGCCATTTTCAACTCTTCTTTGCTTTTGTTGTTGCCGTGAAAATGAATCCTGTCAGCCGGAAAACCAGCCGCAACCGCCGTAAACAGCTCTCCGCCGGATACAACGTCCAATGAGAGCCCCTCCTGCTCAGCGAGCTGTATCATCGCAACGGAAGAAAACGCCTTGCTCGCGTACGCGACCTGCGCCTTTAAATCCGCGTCAATGAATGCCTGTTTAAAGCTTTTAGCGCGCTCACGTATTAAAGCCACATCGTAAACATAAAGAGGCGTGCCGTAATGCTCCGCTAAATACAGCGCGTCCACACCTCCGATTTCCAAATGACCTAGTTTGTTTTGTCTGCTTGTGCCATGTAAGAACAATGCTCATTCCCTCTTTCTGATCCGCCTATGGGTGAAAAGGACAGCTTCTTTTGAGCTGTCCTTATACAAGTCCCGTATAAGTTAAGACATACAATATCATAATCTTCTGTCGGTTTCAATGCGATTATGAACCGCTTGGCTGTCTTTGACGGTCTTTCGGGTGAACAATGCTCGGTCTGACTTTCGCTCCCGGCACTGTCGTCCGGACGAGCACCTGCCACAGCGCCTTGCCGTTAAACGGTAAAAACGGCCATAAATACGGCGTATGAAACGAGCGGATATTCGCCATTATGATCAGCAGCAATGTAAAGCCTATCACAAAGCCTTTCACTTGGAAAATGGCCACGAGCACCATTAAGATGAGGCGTATCATTTTATTGGCGAGGCTGAGCTCATAGCTCGGCGTGGTAAATGATCCGATGGCGGCGATCGATACGTACAGAATCACTTCTGCTGAAAACAGCCCCACCGCTATGGCGATTTGACCGATCAGCACCGCCGCAATCAGACCCATGGCGGTGGATAAAGCGGTCGGCGTATGGATCGCGGCCATCCTGAGAAACTCAATCCCCAAATCGGCTAAAAAGATTTGCAGAATGATCGGGATGTGCGTATTTTTATTTAAACCGATAAAATCCAATCTTTCAGGCAGAAGAGACGGTTCGAGAACAAAGAGAAACCAGATCGGAAGCAGAACCGTTGAAGCGATAATACCGAAGAACCTGATCCATCTTAAAAATGTTCCCACTGAAGGCGCCTGCCTGTATTCTTCCGCATGCTGAACATGGTGAAAAATCGTTGTCGGCGTTATGATCACGCTCGGCGACG
The DNA here is from genome assembly GCF_021729365.1 of Bacillus sp. R45. Classification (NCBI taxonomy): domain Bacteria; kingdom Bacillati; phylum Bacillota; class Bacilli; order Caryophanales; family Bacillaceae; genus Bacillus; species Bacillus sp. R45. The sequence goes on from NZ_CP091421.1 coordinate 2,295,720, forward strand.
TATCAACGACGATGATGACGTGCCCTTCCAAAATGTGATTGGCGGCCACATCCGGCCGCTCCGTGTATCTGACCATCGGAAACGGGTTGTAGCCCTGTTTGACGATGAATTCTTCCACTGTTTTATCAGACATCGTCAATCCGTCAATGTCAATCGCATTCACTTCGTTTTCGACGATGCTGACAAGGTCCGGGTCCGCGATGTCTTCTATATACACAATGGCAAGATCGGTCTTAGAGCGCTCGCCGACTTTCGTAATTTTGACGCGGAGCCTTTCGTCCCTGATTCGTCTTCTGATCAATGCTGTATTAATGACGATATTTTCGATAAAACCGTCTCTTGCCCCGCGGACGACCTTTTCCGTATCCGGTTCTTCCGGTGTGCGTCCGGGGTAACTTCTGACGTCAACGATAAAGGCGAAGCCCGCGTCTTCAACGATAACGGCCACAAGTCCGGAAAGCACTTGATCTGTTGCTTCGTCGAGCGTTTTGACTTTTTGGACCTGCTGATTGACAAGCCTGTTTTCAACAACGTCAATCGCTTCATCCGCATTCTCATCATAATTATTGACGTCGACGAGCTGTTCCATTAAATGAATGATAAACAAAGTATCGGTTAATCCGTTGACAAAGTAAATCTGGACTTCCCGGTCTAATACTCGAACTTTGCGGACGCCGACATCATAGCTCGTTCCCATACCGACGCGGTCTTTAAAAAATTGTTCATTTTTTCTAGGATCCCGGTATACCTTGATCATGTTTTCCGGTTTTTCCGGCATGACTTTCGCTCCTTTCTAAAATGAATTCGACCGCCTTCATCGTAATCGGCGAGCCTTTGGATATGTCATCTTTTCTCCCCATCTTTCCTATGTCGCCGATGCCCACAATGAGAGGAACGTCCAATTTATCCAGACAATACACCGTATCTCCGTTCATTCTGTGCTCGTCCATTTCTCTCATTCCGGTTTTATCGACGCCATACTCCGTCACTTCTCCATCACGGTCAATGGAGACATCGACTTTCGTCCATTCAGCCTGATGGGTCTTAGAAGCGACCGCAATCACCCCCAGCACTTCAATGTCCTGATGTGAGGCGACATATTTCAGCGCCGTTTCGCCCGGCCCTTCCCCTTGCAGGCCTGAATCGTCAAACATGATAAACACCGGGTCATTCGGCGCGGCTTTAATCAGCTGAACAAGTTCGGGGCCGCTTCTGGTTGACGGATTGCCCTTTGATTGGGAAATACACCGCCCGCCTGCTTTTTCCGCGGCATATTCAATTGTTTTGGCGGCGTATACGTCCCCGTCTGTCACAAGAATGACCTTCCGTTTCGTCATCAGGCATTATCCTTTCGGTTTAAAAATAATGGCTACAAGAAATGCGAATAAAATCGCTGAAGATATACCGGCGGAAGTAAGTTCAAAAATCCCCATGGCGATCCCGATAAATCCATGCTCGTGAGCTTGATGCATGGCGCCGTGCAATAAGCTGTGACCGAAGCTGACGATGGGAACCGTCGCTCCCGCACCTGCGAATTCGATAAATTTGTCATATATTCCGAACCCATCCAACAAGGCGCCGATGACGACAAAAGTTGTCATCACATGGGCGGGTGTCAGTTTAAAAATGTCGAGCAGCAGCTGACCGATAATGCATATGATTCCCCCGCAAACAAAAGCCAACAGATATTCCATTTATGATGCACCTCCCGCCCGCTCAAATACCACACCGTGCGCGATGGTCGGAATGGTTTCTTTCTGCTGGATCATTGTCGGACTTAAAAGCGCTCCTGTCGCGACAACGAGCACCCTGTTCAGAGCCCCTGATTTTAATTGATTAAAAATATGTGTGTACGTAACAAGCGCGGAGCAGGCGCAGCCGCTTCCGCCCGCAAACACCTGCTGGTCCGGCGTATAGATGAGAAGACCGCAGTCATCGTGTTTCGTTCCGGCGGGATAGCCTTCTTCTTTGAGCAAATCTTTCACGATCGGCGAGCCGACGCCTGAAAGGTCTCCCGTTAAAATCAGATCATAATCATCCGCCGTGCGGTTTAAGTCCTGCAGGTGCTGTTTGATTGTGTCGGCGGCAGCGGGCGCCATGGCGGATCCCATATCGAACGGGTCCGTAATCCCGAGGTCGCTTACTTTTCCCACTGTTGCGCTTGTAATCTTGATATCAGAAGGGTTTTGGCTGATGATGACCGCCCCGCCCCCCGTGACCGTTGAAGTGGCGGTATCCGGTTTTTGCCCGCCATACTCCGTCGGATTGCGGAATTGCCGTTCTGCCGTCGCGTTATGGCTGCTCGTGGCTGCGATCGCCCGGTTCGCAAAACCGCCGTCAATGAGCGCGGATGCGACGGCAATCGTTTCCATTGATGTCGAACAGGCGCCGAACAGACAGAGGAACGGAATTTTCAGATGTCTGGCGACGTAGTTGGCGGTCACATTTTGATTTAAAAGATCCCCCGCGAGTAACAAATCAATATCGCTCTTTTTCAAATTCTGTTTTTGCAAAGCTGAGTTGATGGCATCTTCCATTAACTGACGCTCCGCCATTTCCCAGTTTTTCTGATTGCAATGCATTTCATCGTATGTCTTATCAAACAGCGAACCGAGCGGGCCGTCTTTTTCTTTCGGTCCGGCTGCCGTCCCCGCCGCATTTACAAATAACGGGTTTTCAAACACCCAGGTTTGCTTTCCGGTTAATTTCATTTTTTCTCCTCCTACGAAAACAGTTTTTCACAAGCAAACCGTATCAAGCCTACGATATAGGCTGCCACGACGCCGAATACAATGACGTTTCCCGCCAATTTAAACATGTTTGTCGCTACTCCGAGCACGAGTCCTTCACTTCTGTGTTCCAGAGCCGCGCTTGTCATACTGTTTGCAAAACCCGTCACCGGCACGGCTGAACCCGCTCCGGCAAACTGCCCGAGTCTGTCATAAATGCCGAATCCGGTCAAAAGGGCGGAAATTAAAATAAGAGTGGCGGCCGTCGGGTTGCCCGCTGTTTTTTCATTAAAATTAAAAAAGTGGATGTAAAAGTCTTGAAGAGCCTGCCCGATCAGACAGATCAAACCGCCGATCAGAAAGGCTTTGACGCAATTCCAAACATATGGCGGTTTCGGCTGATAGTCTTTCACTTTTGTTTTGTAATTTTCTTTTAAGTTTGTCACATCGGTTCCTCCTTATGAATGATGGATAAAATACAGCCAATGAAATAAAGAGCCGGCTATTTTGCCGAACACAATGGCCATCAGCAATATAATGATTTTGCTGCCGAAGCCGATCCGTTTGGCAAGAATGGGAAGCACATTCAGCACTTCTGTAAGCGCGGCGGCCAGCATGCCGATAAACATGCCGGCCAAAAGCCCGACCGGAACGGCCAGCCATTCAGATAAAAAAAAATGATTCATATTTAAGGTTTCCCAGCCGCCGAACACAGCTCCTGAAATAACAGCTCCTTCGTAGGCCTGTACAAAGCGCATTGTTTTTGTCAGCTGCATAAGGCGGGGAACGATTCCCATAACGGTTAAAAAAGCCACAAAGCCCGCGCCCACGGTCAGCCCTCCGCCAAGCCCGACAAATACAACGAAAAGAATGCTAACGATCATGCAGATCTTTCATCGTCTCTTCATTTTCGTGCATTGCGACATAATGATCGAGATCAAGCTGATAATTAAACATCTCGACTTCCAGCGGGCTTGGCTCTTCATTCAGGCGTTTTTTGAAGATGTGATTAAAAAAGACGATCATACCGAGACCGAGGCCGATGCTGTATGGAATCTGAAGCAGATACGGGTATTCATTCCGTTCGCCCGTTATGATTTCATATAAGGCGATATGAACTTCTCTCATACTGACATCTTCATGAAAATTCATAATGGCAAGACATGAACCGATAAAAAGCAGGAGCCAGACACCGACGAATAAAACGGCTGACAGCTGCTTTTTCTGGTAATGGATTTCCACTATCGTTTCAGCGCCGCCGACGGCCTGTACATCAAGCGCGGGAAAAGCGGTATGAATGGTTTTCAGCACTTTTATGATGTCCAGCACGACGATATTTTTGTCTTTTTTCGTGACCTTATACAGCGGCAGTGCCGACAGTTTTTTTTTCAGCTTTTGCTGTCCCGCAATCTGCGCGGCGTCGCCGACTGTGATGATATCTCCGGTATGAGCCTTCACGCGGTGGCGAAGTCTGAGAAATATTCGTCTTTCCATCTTGCATCACCATCTTTCGGGTGGTTATATATGTAGTATGTGGTTCACTTTTGTTCTCATTCATCAGCGGCAAAAGACCATAAATTACCACCGATGCACAAATAAAAAAAGCCGGCCCGTAAAAGGTCAGCTTTCCGTATGATCCATCTGCACTTTAATCTGCTTTAATATTTTTTTCTCCAGCCTCGATACCTGGACTTGGGAAATCCCGAGCCGTTCGGCTACTTCCGACTGTGTCTGATCTTTATAATATCTCAGATAGACAATGAGTTTTTCACGTTCTTCCAAATCACTGATCGCTTCCTTGAGGGCGATTTTGTCAAACCACTTCTCTTCTGAATGATCGGCGATCTGATCAAGCAGGGTGATCGGGTCTCCGTCATTTTCATACACGGTCTCATGAATGGATGAAGGCGCCCGCACCGCTTCCTGCGCAAGCACCACATCCTCCGCATCAATTTCTAAATGATCCGCGATTTCCTGGACGGTCGGCACTCTTCCGTATGTTTTTGACAGTTCATCTTTCGCCCGGCGTATTTTATTGCCGAGCTCTTTTAAAGATCTTGATACTTTGACGGTTCCGTCATCACGGATGAAGCGCTGGATTTCTCCGATAATCATCGGCACGGCATAAGTTGAAAAACGGACATCATAGGACAAATCGAATTTATCAACGGATTTTAATAATCCGATACAGCCGATCTGAAACAGATCGTCCGGCTCATAGCCTCTGTTTAAAAACCTTTGAACGACGGACCACACAAGACGCATGTTTTTTTCTATGAGGAGGTCTCTTGCCTGCTGGTCGCCCTCTTGGCTCTTTTTGATTAATTCTTTGACTTCATGGTCCTTGAGCTGCGCGTTTTTGCTGTTTTTCTTAACCTCCACATCCATAACAAATCTCCTTAATTACAAAGCGCTTTGCTTTTTGATAGGTGTTTTGTTAAGCGTATCGTCGTTCCCATCTCCGGCGAGGAATCAATCGTGACATCATCCATAAAGTTTTCCATAATGGTAAAGCCCATTCCGGAGCGCTCAAGCTCGGGTTTTGTCGTAAAGAGCGGCTGGCGCGCTTCCTCAAGATCCGTGATCCCGAGGCCTTCGTCACGTATGGTCAGATAGACGACATGATCCTCCAGTGTAACGGAGATGTACACCTTTCCGTCGCAGTTTTCTTCATAGCCGTGGATGATTGCGTTTGTTACCGCTTCTGAGACGACGGTCTTGATTTCCGTCAGCTCATCCATCGTCGGGTCGAGCTGCGCGATAAAAGAAGCAACCGTTACGCGCGCAAACGATTCGTTCTGACTGAGGGCTGAAAATTCAAGATGCATCTCGTTTTTCATGATGCCACCCCCAACGTTAAAAGCGCTTTTTGTTCCGATTGTTCGAACCTGATGATTTTAAACAGGCCGGACATGTCAAACAGACGTCTCACCGCTGGCGAAATCGCGCACACGACCATTTCTCCGCCGAGCTGTTTAATTTGTTTATAACGCCCTAAAATCACGCCGAGGCCGGAGCTGTCCATGAAGGTAAGATCTTCAAGGTTCAGCACAATGTGACGGATGCTGTCAGCCTCCAGCGATTCAGTAACCTTTTGTTTTAATGATTCTGCCGTATGATGGTCGAGTTCACCTGTTAATCGAATACAAAGCACGGATTCTTTGACATGAAAGTCAATTCCAAGGCTCATGCTCATTCCTCCTTGATATGATCGGATAATGAGTGTTTCGATTTTCGGGAAAGCAATTCCTTCACTATGACAAAACTAGTGCCCGTTCGCCACGATTATTTAAATTTTGTCCAATCTCCCATCGTCCGCTTCAGAAAAGTGAGAAAACCCGCTTTTTCCATGTCGTCTTTTGCCGTGACCGGGCTTTCAACGAGCACCTTTCCGTCTTTTTTCAGAACGAGGCTGCCGAGCACCTCTCCTTTTTTAACCGGAGCCGTTACATTGCCGTTGATTTTCACTTCTTTTTTTACTTTGTCCATGTTCTCTCCCTTTTTGGCCAGAAGAGAAATCTGCTCAGATGTGGTCAGCTTGATCAGTTTCTGTTTTCCTTTTTTCACTTTTACCGTTCCGACGATTTGATTCCGTTTGTACAGCGGGTGTGTTTTGAACTGGCTGAAGGCGTAATCAAGCATTTTGGTCACTTGGGCGTTTCTTTCTTTCGGGGTGCTGGCTCCGAAAACGACAGCGATGACCCTCATATTCCCTTTTTTAGCGGTGGCGGTTAAACAATACTTCGCTTCGCCTGTAAAGCCCGTCTTCACGCCGTCTACACCCGGGTAAAATTTGATCAGCCGGTTTGTATTGACGAGCCAGAACTTTTTGTCTGTATTTTCTCTTAAATAATCCTCATACGTTCCCGTAAATTGAGTGATTTTATCGTACTTTAATAATTCCTTCGCCATTTTCGCCATGTCATAAGCAGAGCTGTAATGGTCTTTTTCAGGCAGTCCCGTCGGGTTTTTGAAGGAGGTATCTTTCAATCCCAATTCTTTTGCTTTTTTGTTCATCCGGCTGACGAAATCCTCTTCTGAACCGGCGATATACTCCGCCATTGCGACAGATGCGTCATTTCCGGAAGCTATCGCAATTCCTTTGAGCATTTCTTTTACCGTCATTTCTTCTCCGGGTTCAAGGAAAATCTGTGATCCGCCCATCGACGCGGCGTGTTCACTCGTCCTGACTTTATCACTCATCTTTATTTTCCCTTTGTCAAGCGCTTCCATGATTAAAAGCATGGTCATGATTTTTGTCATGCTTGCCGGCGCCAGACGCTCCCGGCTGTTCTTGTTATAAAGAATGCTTCCCGTATCGCGTTCAATCAGCACGGCGCTTTTGGCTTCATGAGCGAGCTCCGATGTATGTTTTCCGTCCGGCTTTGCAAAAGCGGACGGTGCTGATGCCGTTAATAAAATGCCAATCAACAAAGTGGATATAAGACGTTTCATCTCCAAAGCCCTCCATTTCATAATCCTTTTTATTTTTTCCAAATCCGGTGGTTTTATACGCCTCATCTGGAAAATGTTTCGTGTTGAGGGCACAAAAAAACAGCTGCTTCCGAAGAAACAGCTGACTTATGCTGACTTATTTTTGAGATCGTGCGACTACGGCTTTGACAAGCTTCAAAAAGCCGCCTTTTACTTTTTCCGTCATTTCCATTACTTCTTCATGAGATAACGGCTGGTCAAGAATACCCGCCGCCGCGTTGGAAATGCATGAGATGCCGAGCACGCGCATCCCCGCGTGGTTGGCGACGATGACTTCCGGCACGGTCGACATGCCGACAGCGTCAGACCCCATCGTTCTTAAAAACCGAACCTCAGCAGGCGTTTCGTAAGACGGCCCCGTAACAGCTGTATACACACCTTTTTGAACTGGAATGCCCAGCTCATCGGCCGTTTTTTCAGCCAAGCTTGACAGCTCTTTGTCATAGGCTTCTGACATGTCCGGGAATCTCGCTCCGAATTCAGCTTCGTTCGGCCCGATTAACGGGTTGGTGCCTGTAAAGTTGATATGGTCTGTAATAATCATCAGATCGCCAGCGCGGAATTCAGTGTTGATACCGCCGGCTGCATTCGTCACGACGAGAGATTCAACGCCGAGCGCTTTCATCACGCGGACTGGAAATGTGACCTGATCCATTGAGTAGCCTTCATAGTAATGAAAGCGGCCCTGCATCGCGATGACCTGCACGCCTTCAAGCGTTCCCATCACAAGCTGGCCGGCATGGCCTTCTACCGTTGAGACCGGAAAATCAGGAATCGTTTCATATGTAAGCTTGACGGCTCCTTCAATTTCATCGGCCAATACGCCGAGCCCTGACCCTAAAATCAGACCGATCTTTGGTGTTTCTTTCACGTGTTCTTTAATAAATGCAGCAGCACGTTCGATCTTTTGTTTCAAAAAAAGTCCCCCTACTGTAATCTTGATAAAAAGCTTTTTCCGTATTCCGGCTTTTCCGTTTTAAAATTATCGGCAATGGTTGCGCCGATATCGGCAAATGTATCCGCAAGCGGCAGCTGTTCTGTGTGTTTGTGCTTTTTGCTGTAAACAAGAAGCGGCACATACTCCCGCGTGTGATCCGTGCCATGATGGACAGGATCATTGCCGTGATCCGCAGTGATGATCAAAAGATCGTCTTCTTTCATTTTTTCAAACACTTCCGGAAGCCTCGCGTCGAATTCCTCAAGCGCTTTTCCGTACCCTTCCGGATCGCGGCGGTGTCCGTACAGCGCGTCAAAATCAACGAGGTTGGCAAAGCTCAGGCCCGTAAACTCTTCACCGAGCGTTTCAATCACTTTGTCCATGCCATCCATATTAGATACCGTGCGGCGGGAAGATGTAATGCCTTCTCCGTCATAAATATCAGAAATTTTGCCGATGGAAATGACGTCTAATCCGTTGTCTTTCATTCCATTCATTACCGTGCGGCCGAACGGTTTGAGCGCATAATCATGACGGTTCGGCGTGCGTTTGAAGCTGCCCGGTTCTCCGACGAACGGTCTTGCGATAATCCGGCCGACCATGTACTTCGGATCAAGCGTCAGTTCTCTGGCCGTTTCACAGATGCTGTACAGCTCTTCCAGCGGAACGACATCTTCGTGAGCCGCAATCTGCAGCACGGAATCTGCTGATGTGTAAACGATCAGCGCACCCGTTTCCATATGTTCTTTTCCGAGCTCGTCCAGAATCGCCGTGCCTGAAGCCGGCTTATTTCCGATGATTTTCCGTCCTGAACGCCGCTCAAGTTCCTGAAGAAGTTCATCCGGGAATCCTTCCGGGAACACTTTAAACGGTTTTTCAATGTAGAGGCCCATAATCTCCCAGTGCCCCGTCATCGTATCTTTCCCGTTTGACGCCTCCTGCATTTTTCCGTAGTACGCAAGAGGGTGCTCCGTTTTTTCCACGCCCTTAATGTCTCCGATCAGTCCGAGACCGAGCTGCGCCATATGGGGCATATGTAAGCCGTTCATGTGCTCTGCGATATGTCCGAGCGTATTTGCGCCTGTATCATTAAAATCGGCGGCGTCCGGCGCTTCACCGATTCCGACAGAATCCATTACAATTAAAAATACCCGGTTATATTTGTATTCAGACATCATAAAAGCCTCCTTTTCTTCCATCTGTCCATTGTAGCTTACAGAGGTCAGACAACTCAAGTATAAACCGTTTACATTCTTGTTGACAATGCCGATTCAAATAATTAGAACCTTCTCTGTATTCCGCCAATCCGGCAAAAAAAGCCGCGGCCCCTCTGGCAGCGGCTCCTAAGCGCGCGGATGATACTGTTTGTACACGTCCTTCAGCCTTGTTTTCGTCACATGCGTATAAATTTGTGTCGTGGAAATATCGGCATGTCCGAGCATCTCCTGCACGGCGCGCAGATCCGCGCCGTTTTCGAGCAGGTGCGTTGCAAAAGAGTGCCGGAGCGTGTGCGGTGTCAGCTCTTTTTTAATCCCCGCTTCAAGGGCGATTTTTTTCAGGTTTTTCCAGAATCCCTGACGGCTGATCTGCCTGCCGTGATGATTCAGAAAAAGCGCTTCGGTTACGTTTTTCTTTAATAATTTCCCTCTGGCTTTTTCAATGTATGCTTCTATCGCATGGGAAGCGGCTTCACCAATCGGCACAATCCGCTCTTTCCGCCCTTTTCCGAAGCAGCGGACAAATCCCATCGTCAAATGGACGTCGGATAATTTCAGCTCGATCATCTCGCTGACCCGGATGCCGGTTGCGTACAGCAGTTCAAGCATGGCTTTATCCCTGAGACCGAACGGGCTGTCAAGCTTAGGCGTGTCCAATAACCGCTCAACTTCGTGAAGCGCCAATACTTTCGGAAGCGTCCGCTCTGTTTTTTGTGTTTCAATATGTACCGAAGGATCTTTATCCGCGGCTTTTTCCCTTAACAGAAATTGATGAAAAGACCGGATCGACGCCAAATGCCTGGCAGACGTCTTGCCGGATTTCCCGGAGTCCTTTATATGCTTTAAATATTGAATAATATGAAGACGGGTCACATCATTCCATGAAGTGATCTGAAGGGTTTCAGTTAAGAAGAGAGAATAACTTTTCAGATCACGCTCATAGGACATCATCGTATTTTGGGCCAGCCCTCTTTCAACCCTCACATAATGGATGAAATCCTTAATTTGATCCTTCACTCTTGATCTACTCCCCGTTTTGGTAAAAAAAGATCAATCGGCCGAACCAGCCGTCTTTCTCCTCATGTTCCGTTTTGGCCACTTTGACGGCGGAGCCTTCCGGTTTATCGTACCGATGATAGTTTTCATACTCTGAATTCACCCATATCATAGCATAATAGAACAGCGCGGTAAAACCTGTGAACAGAATAAACACTTTGATCGTATCCGCGGCTGTTTTCAGGAATCTGCCCATCTTTCGATCGACCCTTTCTTTTGGCGGCTGTTAGTACACCTTATGCCAATTTCAAAGGCTTTTATACATAAAAACAGCAAAAAACCCTTTCCTGGCAGAAAAGGTTCATAGGCTTTTACTCTGTTTCATCCCCGCGGCAGCGGTGGCAGATTCCGTGAAAAGTCAATCTATGATCTTTAATTTTAAATTTCCAATCACGTTCAATCACTTCTTCAACGTCTTCAAGCAGATCTTCTTCAATTTCATCGACGGCTCCGCACTCCATGCACACCAAATGGTGATGAAAGTGAGCCGCGCCTTCTTTGCGAAGGTCGTAGCGGGATACGCCGTCCCCGAAGTTAATTTTATCAACGACTTTTAATTCTGTTAATAATTCTAATGTACGGTATACTGTAGCGAGACCAATTTCAGGAGATTTCTCTTTTACGAGGAGGTATACATCTTCTGCGCTTAAATGGTCTTCTTCGTTTTCAAGCAGCACTCTTACCGTTGCTTCCCGCTGTGGCGTAAGCTTGTAGCTTGACGAGTGCAGCTGCTTTTTAATTCGATCAATACGGTTTTCCATGTCTTTCCCTCCTACGCCGCATTCCATGACTCATTATAACAAAATACGCGCAGAGTTCCAACTATAATTATTATAAACTGATAAATAAAAGTATTATTTTGTGATAATAATTCTAAAATATGCGTGATGACAGCTTTTCCATAAACAGCGGAGACATGTACGCCTCGAGCAGCGAGGCGATGACCGAGAAGAAAACGATGAGAATCAGCACGAAGGCGTAGCGTCCGAACCATTGGATCGGCGCGTCATGAAGGCTGCGTTTGACAAACAGCTGCCGGATCAGTTTCAGTGAAAAAGCGATGGAGCATGTCCCCATGATAAGATATGCCGGAATGAGAACGATGTTTTGCGGCAGAACCGAAATAAATGACAGGAAAAACCCGTTCATTCCCATTTGATTCACTAAAAAACCGACCGTGAAGCCGACGACGATTCCTTTTAAAAACACCATAATGAAAATAACCGGAAGACCGATTACGGAAATACCGAGAATCCACATCAGCCCCAAATATTTTACATCATGAAAGACGGCCTGCCAAAACATTTCTGAAGCGCCGGCATGTTTTCCGTCAGACAGCTGTCCGAAAAACTTGCTTAAATAGTAATACAAATCTTCTTTCTGCGTGATGGTCATGCTGTTGACGATGATCGCCCCGAAAATGACCCCCATCAAAAACAAGACGAACACAAATATATAAAGTGACAGATGATCCTTTACATGGCGAAAAAACAGTTCTTTGTACGATTGTTTTCTCATACCGCTTTCCTCCCGCTAATCTATTGACTTGATTTAGTAGATTGTATGAAAGAAAAGAGAAAACATGACAGAGAAATCATAGAAAGGCGCGAGATTCGGGCATAAAAAAAGAACCCCCGTCATCACTCCGGTGATCATAGGGGTTCCTTTTTTTATGCTTTATTCTTTCAAGCCTGTCTTTTTTAGTTTTCGTCACTCTTTCATGGGTGCTGAAAGGCGGCGCCGTCCCCCTTGACAAGACTGCGTCACGCATCCCGTTTCTTCTGAGATGCTCCCGCATTTTTTTCGTTTTGCTCTTCGCCATGTGCCAATCGCTCCTTTTTGCCTTTTCTTTATCATAACAAAAAAATCCCGATGTGTTCATGAATACGGCTCATGTTTCGACCGGTAAGCGCGCAGAGACGTTTTGGCAGATGAATAGCTCCCCATAGCGGCGTATCCGTAAAAAAATCCCATGAAAATCCCCGCATACACGTGTTCATGGTGACCGAAAACGATAGACACAACATTTCCGGCAGCAAGGGCAATCGTGGGAACGAATATGCCCGGAACCCGGCAGAACACTTTGATCAGCTGTGTAACGCATAAGACGACCGGCACGCCGATCACAGCATCCCAAATATTTGTATGGATCAGCGGAAAATAATCCACATTGACACCTCTTTATTCCGTCTTTTGCTATCTGTTAGCCTGCCTAAGAATTCCGTTTCCTATTCATCTAAAAAAACAGCACCGGCACATGTCCGGTACTGTAAGAGTTGTTTATTTTCCTGCCGCGGCCCGTTCTACGGCTGCTGATACAGCCTGATGCACGTCCGCATCCAAAGGCTGAGGCACGAGATCGCCGTGTTTTGTGCAAGAGGCGATGGCTTCTGCGGCCGCCACAAGCATTTCATGGTCGATTTTCTTGCTTTTGGCGTTCAGCGCGCCGCGGAAAATCCCCGGGAAGCCGAGAACATTATTGACCGAGCGGCCGTCGGCTGCATAAGCGGCTCCGGCTTGTAATGCGTCTTCCGGTTCAATCTCCGGCTTCGGATTAGATAAGGCCAGAATGACATGTCCTTTTCTGACATCCTCTTTTTTAATGAGACCCGGAACTCCGGTGGTGCTGATCACAATGTCACACGTGTCCATTAAATCTTTGATGCTTCCAAGCGGCTGACCTCCGTACTGAGCGAGGCGGTTCATTGCGTCTTCTGACTTGTCCGTTCCGCAGACCGCTTTGACTCCGTATGCCATAAACATCCGGCAGATGGCGACGCCTGCCGCGCCGAGACCGATCTGTCCGACCTTCGCTTCTTTTAAATCAAGACCGGCGCTTTTACAAGCGGAAATGGCGGCGGCGAGCGTGACGACCGCCGTGCCGTGCTGATCATCGTGCATAACCGGAATATCCAGTTCTTCTTTCAGGCGGTCTTCAATGTCAAAGCAGTGAGGCGAACCGATATCTTCAAGCAGTATTCCGCTGAACCCCGGAGAAATATGTTTTACCGTGCGAATAATTTCTTCCGGATCAGAGGTATCAAGCAAAATCGGAATTCCGCTGATACCCGCCAGCTGGTCAAAAAGCGCGGCTTTCCCTTCCATTACAGGCATTCCGGCGACAGAACCGATATTGCCGAGGCCGAGAATCGCCGTGCCGTCGGTGACAATGGCGACAGAATTGCTGATTGTCGTATAGATGGACGCTTTTTCAGGCTCGTTTTCAATCAGTCGGCACACATCGGCGACGCCCGGTGTATAAACACGGCCAAGCTCAGCCAATGTCCGGATCGGCATTTTGCTTTTCATTTGAATTTTGCCGCCTTCATGAGCAGAGAGCACTTCATCTGAGACTGTATGAAGCCGGATGCCTTCACCGAGAGCTTCAATGGCTTGAATGATTTCCTGCAGCTGCTCCTCATTTTCGGCCTGCACCGTGATGTTGCGCATTGTGTAGTTCGGGCCGACTTTAACGGTTTCAACTTCCCCGATATCTCCGCCCATCACTCCGATGGCGGTTGCCACTTTTCCGAGATTTCCGGGAACAGTCGGCGTTTCAATCATTAACGTCCGAATCATATGCTTTGTAATCATGAAATGAACCTCCTAACCCAATTTTTGAGATTGCAAGGATTTTTCTTTCGTGTACCAAATGAATTTCCCCGTGTATCCGTACAATATTGCCAGTCCGATAGATACAAAACTGAGCCACATGAACGGCAGATATGAAAATGTGGATACGCCGAGAATGCCGGCCATATAGATGCCGTTATCAGACCACGGCACCATCCCTGAAGTAAGCGTTCCGCCCACCTCTGCGTTCCGGGATAAAACTCTTCTGTCAAGTTTCAGTTTATCATAACTGTTCTCCATGATTTTCGGCGTCAGGATCAATGACACGTACATCGCACAGCCGAAAATGTTTCCTAAAAGGGCGACGATCAATGTCGAAAGCGTCACATTTCCCGGTGTGGTCAGCTTTTTCTCAAAAGTTGAGACAATCACTTTTAATACGCCGAGCTTCTCAAGAATTCCTCCAAAACCGAGACCGAACAGGATAACGACTAACGTATCCAGCATACCGGTAATGCCTCCGCGGTTTAACAGGCCGTTTAAAAATTCGACGTCCGTTTTAATAGAAAAACCATTATAAGCAGTCGCGATGGCACTGGCAAAATTCATTCCCTGAAAGACGGAAGCCCAGATTGCGCCAAGCAAAGCACCGATGATAATAACGGGCATAGACGGCTTTTTCAAAATCAGAAGGACAACGACGACAACAGCCGGAATGAGCATCCATATATGAATATCAAACGTTTTCTGCAATGAAGATTTTAAAAATTCCACTTTGTCGAGATCAATATTTTTTCCGCCGTATATAAATCCCGTTACGGTAAATAGAATGGCCGTAATAATATAGGACGGAATTGACAGATACATCATCGCTCTGACGTGCGACAGCACATCCACCTTAGAAAGCGTGGAGGCAAGCACCGTACTGTCAGACAGCGGTGAAAGCTTGTCTCCGAAGTAAGCGCCGGACAAAACGGCTCCCGCTACGATCGGAAGCGGTATACCCATTCCCTCTCCGATGGCAATCATGGCGATCCCCGCGGTTCCCACGGTTCCCCACGATGTTCCGGTCGCAACGGACATAACGGAACAAATAACCAGTGTAGCCAGAAGGAAAATATGAGGATTAATAAACTCTAAACCATAATAAATTAACGTCGGCACAACACCGCCGGCAATCCATGTCCCGATGAGCGCACCGACCGAAACGAGAATCAACACCGCTTCAAGACCGTTTGATATCCCGGTGACAATCGAATCCTGCAAGTCTTTATATGAATATCCCAGCCTGACTCCGAGAATAATAGCGAAAAACCAGGATATTAATAGAGCTAGCTGGATCGGCAGGTCTAAAAACACTGTGAACGATAAGACAAGTGCTAAAAACCCGAATAATAAGATAATAATTTCCAATAAATTTGGCAATCTGACCTCTTTCACAAGAAAATCCCCCTAGAAGAAAAAAGCTAAAACGCTTTCATCAAATGATATAACAAATTATACTATACTGCCTCATCCCTTTGTATGGCAACCGCCTATTCACTGAAAAACGTGAAAAGGCGGCTGTTGTTGCTTTAAAATTTATTTTTCTAATAGATCTTTTCCGGCAATCCCCGGTTTTGTCATTTCATACGGATTCAAAATGATATCCAATTCTTCTTCTGTCAGTACATCATTTTGAAGGCAGAGATCTCTTACAGATTGCCCCGTCATGATGGCTTCACGGGCAATTCGCGCAGCCGCTTCATAGCCGAGGTGCGGATTGACCGCTGTAATGACGCCGACGCTTTTTTCCACGTATTGCTTCAGACGTTTTTCGTTGGCTTCAATTCCCGCCAGACAATGATCGGTAAATGAACGGAACCCGTTATTCATGATGCTGATGGATTGAAGCAGGTTAAATACGAGTACCGGCTCCATTACGTTAAGCTCCAGCTGGCCCGCTTCTGAAGCGAGGCAGATCGTATTGTCATTCCCGATGACCTGGAAGGCGATTTGGTTGATCAGCTCTGCCATTACAGGGTTGACTTTCCCAGGCATAATGGATGATCCCGGCTGACGGGCGGGCAGTGAAATTTCCGCAAGTCCCGCGCGCGGACCTGAAGCCATTAAGCGCAGATCGTTGGCGATTTTAGACATGTTCATCATGCATACTTTCAACGCGGCTGAAACTTCCGTATACGCATCAGTGTTTTGTGTGGCGTCAACCAAATGGCCGGCGCCGACAAGCGGCAGTCCGCTGATGTCAGCCAGGTGCTTTACAACCTGTTCTATGTAGCGCGGATCGGCATTAAGCCCCGTCCCTACGGCCGTTGCCCCCATGTTGACTTCATACAGATGCTGGCGGGATTGTTTAATTCGCTTTATGTCACGCTCGAGCACGCGGCTGTATGCTTCAAATTCCTGTCCGAGACGGATCGGCACAGCGTCCTGAAGGTGTGTGCGCCCCATTTTAATGACAGAATCAAATTGTTTCGCTTTATCCTTAAAGACACTCAGCATATGCGCCATCGTATCAAGGAGCTTATCCAAAAGTTTTAAGGTGGAAATATGGATTGCCGTCGGGAACACGTCGTTCGTCGATTGGGACATGTTGACGTGTGTGTTCGGGCTGAGGTGAATGTATTCACCTTTTTTATGGCCCATGATTTCAAGGGCTCTGTTGCCGATTACTTCGTTGGCATTCATGTTCATGGACGTTCCGGCTCCCCCTTGGATCGGATCGACGATGAATTGGTCATGCCATTTCCCCTCAAGAATCTCGTCTGCGGCCTGGACAATCGCATTTCCGATTCCTTCATACAGCCGTTTTACATCCATGTTGGCAAGCGCCGCCGCTTTTTTGACGATGGCGAGCGCATTAATCATCTCTTCGTGGATGCGGTAGCCGGTAATCGGAAAGTTTTCTTTCGCGCGCAGCGTTTGGATTCCGTAATACACATCAGCTTCAATTTGTTTTTCTCCGAGGAAATCTTTTTCCTGACGATATTCTTTTTGCGCGTTTGTCATGCTAAAACCCTACTTTCTCTTTGTGGTAGTCATGTTTTTACAGTACAACGTCGTCTGCGATCGGTGTCTCCATAATGTTTTTGACTTCAGCCAAGTTGTGAGACTGGCCGAGCGCCCACATTAATTTCGGCACGATGGCTTCCGTGTTCATATTTCTGGAGCGGATAATGAGATCTTGATTGACTCTTCGGCCGACTTCATAGACGCTCATGTCCTCTCCTTCTTCAAGACATTGTGTCGTAATGACGACGACAATGCCGCTTTCAATCATTTCATTGACTTTGGCGAGAATGTCTCTTCCTTCAAACGGCACGCCGCCGCTGCCGTAGCTTTCAATGACGATCCCTTTGTACATGCCCTTTAATGCGTCAAACATTTCCGGTTTCAGCCCCGGGTGGAGCTTGAGCAGGCACACGTCCGTGCAAAGTGAGGTATTGACCGTAAAGGCATCGTCTTTTGGCATGTGCACTTGTTTGTTGTATTCAATTCCGTTTTCGGTAATAAACGCGATATACGGATAGTTAATGCTCTCAAATGCATCATAGCTTTTCGTTCTTAATTTAATGGCGCGTGTGCCTTGAATGACTCTGCCGTCAAATACGACGTATACGCCGCCCACCCCTTCACATGCGAAGCGAATCGCGTCCGTGATATTTTTTTTGGCATCGGTTTTTTGAAATGTAATCGGAATTTGCGAACCCGTAATGACGATCGGTTTATCAGCATGCTGAAGCATATAAGACAGTGCCGCTGATGTATACGCCATTGTGTCTGTCCCGTGCGTAATGACGAACCCGTCATATGCGTCATATTTTTCTTTGACAGCATTTGCGATTTCGGCCCAGTATTCAGGCTGCATATTTGTGCTGTCGATGTTCATTAACGAATGGGTTTCCATCGTGTAATCGTTATCAAGTTTTGATACGTAGGTTAACAATTCGTCTGCTTTCACCCCGGGTGCAAGCCCGTTTTCTCCTTCGACTGAGGCGATTGTTCCTCCGGTTGTTAACAGCAATAATTTTTTCATACCCTGCACCTCTTCATCCATTTCTCAAGATGTGTTAAGCATTCGCTTTTCGCATACTTTTAATCAAATTATAGACAGACGATTGAAATTAATCAAGTGATTATTATTCAATTCGCGTACACTTTTGCATATCGATATGATATAATTTGCTCAAGTGAAAAGGAGCGGTTTTGAATATGAATTTAGATCGTTTAACTGAACTGAGAAAAAAGAAAAATTGGTCTCTTCAATATACGGCTGACCGTCTCGGCATCGCCAAAAGCACGTACGCCGGGTATGAATCAGGATACCGGCGTCCGTCATTCGAGGCGCTGGGCACGCTTGCCGATCTGTTTGACACGACGTGCGACGATTTACTGGGGCGCGCTGAAAAAAAGGCGGAGCCGTTTACCCAGACCATCGAATTAACAAACGCCGCACAAGGCCGCGGCACACTGACCGTTGACGGACAGCCGCTGAATCAGGATGAAATCATCGAATTGATTGCGTTTGTCCGCACGAAAAAGAAGGTGCAGGAGGAGCTCCGCTAAAATCCGGCTTTTACGGCTTGATTCTGCCGTACGTCCCTCCGCCCCCGGCCTCAAGGACGAGCTGCCCGGTGCGCGCTTTATGAATGACAGCCGCTATTTTAGGCTGGACGACATGCGCCAATTCCTCTTCTTGCGCCTGATGAAGAATCGCCATCTCCGTCCCGAAAGCCCGCTTCAGTTTGTCTAACGTTTTCGGCCCGACCCCCGGAATGAACTGCAGCGGGATTTGATGAATATACGGCGGCCGTAGCACGCGGCTTTTTTTCGGGCCGCTCAGTTCCTCCAGCCGTTCACTGACCCCTTTTGTCATTGTTTTCCCCCCGCACTCCGGACAGGCGGAAGCTCCTTTTTCAACCGGGCTGCCGCAGCGGTCGCAAGCCGTCCGGTAATACTTCCCGAGCTTCGGGTTCAGCCCGTAATTCGCCGTGATTTTTCTTCCGTCCTTCCCTTTTAAAGCCAGCGAAAATTCCGTGAAATTCGCTTCTTTAAGAAGCATTTCATTATATTCTCTGCCGATTTTTCCTAAGGAATGCGCATCAGAATTTGTTAAAAATGTATACGGATCAAGTTCCGTTACCCGCGAAGCCATGTCGGTGTCGCAGCTTAATCCGAGTTCCGCCGCATCAATGAGCGCCGGGTCGAAAACTTCTGTCAAAGAAGATATGACCCCTTTTCCGTACAGGCTTTTATGCGGGGTGAACATATGGGCGGGAATAAACAGCCCGCCCAATTCCTTTGTTTTCCTTTGAAGATTCAAACCGGTTTCATAAATACGCTGGGAACTGAGATGGATATTTTTAAGCCTTTTTGCGAGCCACTCAGAAAACATCTTCATTTCGGCAAGAGACGGCATAAAGACGAGAACGTGAATCGGCCCGCGGCATGTGTGATCATAGATTTCAAGCTCACTGCCCAACAGAAGCGTCGTATTCCGATACCGGATGCCGCCTTCTTTCAGCTCACGGTATCTGCCTTCATCAATTCCGCGCTCGATTTCTTCTATGACTTCCGGGGAATGGCAGTCGATGATGCCCAATAGTTCAATTCCCTTCCCCTCACTGGCCTCTTCTAAAATCCGATGCAGCGTCAACGTTTTGGCCCCGGTGATTTTGACCGGTTTTCCCGTATAGGTGCGGCCGATATGAATATGCAGATCCGCATAGATGGTTTTCATCATTTTTCCTTCAGCGCTTCTTTCAGCTGGAGATACTGAATCGCGTACGCCGTTTTTGCGTCATACACCCTGCGGGATTCAATCAGCTTCACGGCCTCTTCAAGCGTGACCTGCATGACTTCGACAAATTCATCCTCATCCAGCTCTCGTTTTTCTTCCAG
This sequence comes from Bacillus sp. R45, assembly GCF_021729365.1. Lineage (NCBI taxonomy): Bacteria > Bacillati > Bacillota > Bacilli > Caryophanales > Bacillaceae > Bacillus > Bacillus sp. R45. The sequence goes on from NZ_CP091421.1 coordinate 2,315,627, forward strand.
CGGCGAAAGCCCTTCCGCAAGAAAGAGATGCACGATTTCATCAGCAAACCCGGGTGATGTATAAAAAGCGGTGATTTTCGTCAAGGTTTCCGCCGTATATCCCGTTTCTTCCTCGAGCTCTCTTAACGCCGTATGTTCCGGCTCTTCCCCCTTTTCAAGCTTCCCGGCCGGAATTTCAACGATTGTCCGTTCCAGCGGCTTTCTGAACTGGTTCACCAAAATGATTTTTCCTTCTTCTGTCACCGCAAGTACGGCCACCGCTCCCGGATGTTTGACGATTTCCCGCTTGCTTGTTTTTCCGTTCGGGAGCTCTACATCCTCTAAGTAAAGATCTATGACTTTCCCGTCATACAGCTTTTTTTTCGCAAGTGTTTTTTCTTCTAAATGTTTCATCATGTCATCTCCCGTTCTGTCTCTCTATTATGCCTCATATATTTTATCATACATGCATGAGAGGGAGGTGCTTTTCGATTGAAGGTGTACCGGAAGGATAAAAGTATCGTATTGGTCGGAAAGGCGTGGGAAGTGCGGGCTAAACTGAAAGAATACGGACGGACATTCCGCTATGTCGGAGATTGGATCACTGGGCCTTAACAGTTGAAAACTTCGCGCCTTTATATTACGGTCAATAAAAGACTATAAAAAGGAGCGAAACGATGAGAAAACGCACACTGGGACATTCTGATTTAGAAATAAGCGAAATCGGGCTCGGCTGTATGTCGCTGGGCACGGATAAAGCTGAAGCGCTGTCTATTTTGGATGAAGCGATCGAGCTCGGAATCAATTATTTAGATACCGCTGATCTTTATGATTTCGGCAGAAATGAGGAAATTGTCGGGGAGGCCGTCAAAAACCGCAGGGACGACATCATTTTAGCCACGAAAGCCGGAAACCGCTGGAATGATGATAAAGACGGCTGGCATTGGGACGCCTCCAAAGGATACATAAAAGAAGCGGTCAAAAACAGTCTGCGCCGGCTGAAAACGGACTATATCGACCTTTATCAGCTGCATGGCGGCACGATGGAAGATCATATTGACGAAACGATCGAAGCGTTTGAGGACTTAAAACAGGAAGGTGTCATCCGGTATTACGGCATTTCCTCGATTCGTCCGAATGTCATTAAAGAATATGTAAAAAAATCAAATATCTCAAGCGTTATGATGCAATACAGCCTGCTGGACCGGCGTCCTGAGGAGTGGCTTCCCCTTTTAGAGGAGAACGGAATCAGCGTAGTCGCCAGAGGGCCTGTCGCTAAAGGGCTTCTTACGGAAAAACCGCTTGATCAAGCAGCCGCAAGCGTAAAAGAGAACGGCTATTTAACATATTCTTTTGCAGAACTGGAAGAAACCAAAAAAGCGATCGGCGCTGCCGCACCTGACTTGAGCATGACGGAGCTTTCCCTTCAATACTTACTGTCACAGCCGGCCGTCGCTTCTGTCATCACCGGAGCCAGCTCACTTGAGCAGCTGAGAGAAAATTGTTCGGCTGCAGAGGCCCGGCGTTTAAGCAGCCAGGAAATCAAAGCCCTGCAATACCATACAAAACGGGACGTATACGAAGCCCATCGTTCTTAAACAATAAAACCGGCACCTTGTCAGATGCCGGTTTATTTATATTTGTGCCAATCGAGACTGCTTTCATTCAGCAGCTCTTCAAAGCTTTTATGTTTTTCTTTTTCTTTTCGCTTTCTGATTTGTTCCGCTTTTTGCTGCGCCTGTTTTTTCTCGTCTTCTTCCTTCAGCTCACTTTTCATTTGCAAAAGCCTGGCCTTCAGATCTTCCCCCAGATCGTCTTTTAAGCTGTGTTTTTCTTTAGACAGCTGCTTTTTCATCATTACACCCCCCGTATCTGAATATGGTGAAGCAAGTGTACCACGGAGCGCCGGCGGCCGGCAACGTTCACGGTCCCAAAAAGCCGGAGGAAGGATTTTTCATATGAAAGGAGGGTGCCTGTGTGAAAAAATGGCTGGCGGTGTTCGGTTCGGCTTGCGCAGTCTTTTTGGCTGCCGGATTCGCTTTTACGAATCTCATTATGTTTATGAAGAAAAAGACGGATGAAGATATCATGAAAAAAGAAACGGCGGACGGGCATGATAGATTTGATTCCTTTCAGGCCATGGAAAAAGAAGAGGCCGTCATCCTGTCACGCCACGGGTATGAGATCAAAGGCTTTTACGTCGCCCCGCATCATACTGCAAACACCATGATTATTTGTCACGGCGTTACCGTAAATTCGTTCAATTCATTGAAATACATGGATTTATTTTTAGATTCAGGCTGGAATGTGCTCGTATATGACCACCGCGGGCACGGAAAAAGCGGCGGCAGAACGACGAGCTACGGCTATTTTGAAAAAGATGATTTGGAAGAAGCCGTGAATTGGGTGAGACACAAAACGGGAGACGGCGGTCAAATCGGCATCCACGGGGAATCGATGGGAGCGGTGACGGCCTTATTATACGCGGGCGGGCATCAGGATGAAAAAGGCGCTGATTTTTATATTGCGGACTGTCCGTTCGCAAGCTTTCGCGATCAGCTCGCCTACAGACTGAAGCGGGAGTTCCGGCTGCCTCCGTGGCCGCTTCTGCCTTTGGCTGATTTCTTTTTGCGGATGAGAGAAGGATACCGTATCCGTGATGTATCGCCTCTATCGGTTATCAGCCGAATCCGGCAGCCCGTGCTGTTTATTCACAGTAAGGAAGATGATTATATACCTCCCGCTTCTTCCGAATTGCTGCACCGCAGAAAACGCGGCCCGAAGATGCTCTATCTGGCCGAATCGGGCGGGCATGCCATGTCGTACACCAAAAATCCGGAGAGCTACCGCAAAGCCGTTCAAACCTTTTTAGATACCATGACGCAAACGTAAAAAAGCGAAAGAACGTATGCTGGTTCTTTCGCTTTCCCGTCATAAAACGTCGGTAATCCCGTCCATATTTTCTCCGATCCAGTCAATGGCGAGGTCGATTGTCGTAAACTCCTGCGCTTTGAAGGTCATCTCATCCTGAAGCAGCCAGACATCCTTCTGAACGGATTCAGCGCCTCCGATGGACCAGTGCAGCAGACTGTACGGGTGGTTGTTGTTCAGAAAGGATACCCACGTTTTATGCTGTGCCGTCTGTTTAATGGCTTTCAGCTTTTGATTCACTTTCCGTTTCTCCCTGCTTTACTAATATGCTCATTCTCGGGCTCAGCATCTCTGCCGGGCTTTTTAAGACGAGCGTTTTTGCCTTTTCATTGTAATCGATTGTCATTTCCTCGTCAAAAAACACTTTTTGTGAGGTCTGGATGTAAAGCGGAAGTCCGTTGGTTTCAATGGCTTCGCATTGTCCCGTTAATTCGTCCGCCAGCCAGATGGTCGGCACGCCGCTCACCGCACACCCGCAGCCTTCTGCGTCATAGCGGAGCTGCGCTTTTTTCCCCGGGTTGGCGTCCATCGCCTGCTGAAGTGTGTGTTTCGCCGCATCCGTCACATGTATTTGCATAGATGATCCTCCGTTTTTCATTTTCGCCATTGTAGCATACCGAGCCGCTGTATGCATTGTTTCTGCTTTCTTTACAGCAGCCCGCTCTCCCAGTCCTTTGCCTCTTGTTCAGCCGCCTTGATCCAGTCATTTTTCCCTTCACTATACTTTGCCGTATCGTACGGGTATGCCTTAGCGAGCCGCCGTTTCAGTTCCATGTATTGAGCCGCTTTTTCAGGCTTTTCAGTGAGGTAATCCCGGAACAGCAGATGGCGCTTCACATCCGGATGGCCTGTTTCGTATATGTGGACGTGGTGTGTGCGCTTGCTGCCGCCTTTTTGAAAGAAACGCCGGCCCTCTATCCCGTTTTCCCCTTGCGCCTCATAGCCGAGTGCTTCCAGCTGCGGGCTGAATCGGTCAGCATCTGAAATATCTTTGACCTCCGCCAGTATATCGATAACGGGTTTTGCGGCCATTCCCGGGATGGAGGTGCTGCCGATATGGCTGACAGAATGAAGTGCGGGGCCGAAGATTCGGATCAAGTCCGCCTTCTCTCTTTCAAACATCTCTTTCCATTCCGGCTTGTACGGAACAACTTCCGCTTTCCTCTTCGGATAAAGATGAAAAAACGAGAGGGTCAGCCCTTCCGGCGTCTCTGTCTGTCCGGCTTCTGTAAAGCCGGTTTTTAAATAGAGAGAGACTGCCGGAACGTTTTGACTGGCGGTAGCCGCCTCTATTTTTTGGGCGTCCCGGTTTTGGTCTATCACAAATTGAATAAGCGCCCGTCCGATTCCTTTCCGAAAGCCGGACGGGTGCACCGTCAGCCTGCATATGACAAGGTCATATCCCTTTTTTTCATACGAAATGACGCCTGCAAGCTGATCTTTCTCCTTGAAACCGGCAAACGTCTCCCGTGACCGCTGTATGTCACCGGGTGTTTCATGCAGGGCTGGAATGCCGAAAAAGCCGATCAGCTCGGCTTCTTTTTGATAAGAGCAGCGTTGAACCGCCGCAATTTCCCGCGCCGTCTGTTCTTGTGTATGCCGTAAAAATGTAATCAATCTTCCGCCCCTTTTGACGCAAACATCCGCTGTGACTCCGTCTTCGTAATGCGGACCGCGTACGCTTCATACCAGGCGCTTTTTCCTTTTTGTTTTGCCGCCCGGTGATCAGTATGGTCTTTCCACCTTTTAATCGACTCCAGGCTGTCCCAGTAGGAAACCGTGATGCCGCAGCCGTTTTCCTCCCGAACGCTTTCCGCGCCTAAAAAGCCCGGCTGTCCGCCTGCCAAATTCATCATGCGCTCTGCCGTATGCTCATATTCCTCATCATATTTTCCCTTTATTGATGAAAAAATGACCGCATAATAGGGCGGTTTGGGCGTGTCAGCTAAAAAACCCATATTCATCCCCCTCTACATATATTTCACAAACAGAATCCGGTCTTCTCCCGGACCGTCATAATTCGCAAAAACAGGGATTCCGTTTACGGTTTTGGTTCCTTTTTCAACTTCAAAGCCTAATTTTGTATGATAAGCGATTGATACTTTATTGACGGGCGCCGTCACGCAATTGACTTTTGTGCAGCCCCTTTTTTTCACCGTCTCCATAAATCGATCGTAGAGCTGTTTTCCAATTTGCATTTTTCTGAAATCCGGATGCACACCGGAAAAATGAATGTAGGCTGTCTCAGGGTCTGATTGTGACTGAAAACCGATTAAAAAACCGGTCATTCCCTCCGGCCCGTACGTGATAAAGCTCGTGTCCTGAAAATGTTCAAAAAACAAGCGCGGCAGTTTGTCTTTCATCTGCCTGCCGCCCCACCATTCATTCAAAACAGACGTAACCATTTCATAGTCTTCAGAGGTAATTGTTCGAATATCCATTATCGATTGACTCTCCTTTTCGTCCGGCAAAATGAATGTCAGCTCTTCTCATTGGAATATAAAAAATTATATGTGGGTTGTTTGCAATTGTAAATGATTTCTTTTCAAGCAAACGAATCAGCACGTCTTCCAGCCGGGGAATGATTTACCAGTATAAACGTGATCATTGTTCGGGTACAATGAAAAACAGAACAAACGTTCTCGGAGGTTTTTTTATGGCTGATATTCTTCTTGTTGATATGCAATCGTTTTATGCGTCTGTGGAAAAAGCGGAAGCGCCTCATCTCAAAAGCCGGCCCGTGATTGTCTCGGGAGATCCCGAAAGACGCAGCGGCGTCGTGCTTGCGGCTTGTCCGCTCGCCAAACGATACGGCGTAAAAAATGCCGAACGGCTGTGGGAAGCGCAGGCCAAATGTCCCGACGCCGTTATTGTCCGTCCGCGGATGCAGCGGTATATTGATGTATCCGTCATGATTACCGAACTGTTTGAACGGTATACCGATCTTGTAGAACCCTACTCCATCGATGAGCAGTTTCTCGACGTGACCGGAAGCAGGCGGCTGTTCGGTGATCCTTTTACAATTGCCGAAAGCATTCAGCAAGCGATTATGCGTGAATTCGGAATTTATGCCCGTGTCGGCATCGGGCCGAATAAGGCGCTCGCGAAAATGGCTTGCGACCATTTTGCCAAAAAAAACGCATCCGGCATCCACAGATTGGATATGTCAAATATCAGGGAGGATCTGTGGCCGCTGCCGGTCGGAAAATTATTCGGCATCGGAAAACGGATGGAGCATCATTTAAGACGGATGGGCATCAGCACAATCGGCGGGCTTGCCGGGCACCCCGCCGAACTGCTGAAAAAACGCTGGGGCATTAACGGCGAATTGCTTCAGCGGACAGCCCGCGGCATCGATCCCTCTCCGGTCACCGTCAACACGCACAGCCGGCAAAAAGCGATCGGCCATAACATGACCCTCCCGAGAGACTACAGCCGCTTTGAGGATATCAAAGTCGTGCTGTTGGAGTTAAGCGAAGAAGTGGCCCGCCGCGCCCGTTTCAAACAATACATCGGCCATACGGTTTCGGTCAGCATCAGAGGCGCTGATTTTGAATTCCCTTCAGGTTTTCACAGACAGAGAAAGCTGGTGTCTCCGACTAATTTCGGAATGGATATTTTTAAAGCGGCGGTCAAGCTCTTCAAAGAGCATTGGAACGGTGAGCCCGTCCGCAGCGCCGGCGTCTCCCTTTCCCAGCTGGAGCCCTGTGATTATGTTCAGCTGAGCCTGTTTGATGCTCAGGAAAAAAAGATCAGTCTCGGCAAAGTATTGGATGATATTCATGAGCGGTACGGCCCTGCGTCGCTCCTCCATGCCGCTTCACTGACAGAGGCCGGCCAAGCCTTTCACCGGGCTGAAAAAATCGGCGGGCATTACAAATAATTGAGGTGATATACATGAATCCGAACAAATTAACACCCGGGTATAATGTCATGTGGGAATCAAGCCGGATGATGCTGCCCGAACATCGGGAGCAGCTGCTTGCGAAAAAACGAAAAGAACGGGAATTCCGGCCTCCGGAACTGAGCGCAGAGCAACTGAACGACATGAACCGCATCATTGCGGCGTCGATTGAAGAAGACAGAGCCATCTCGGTCACCTATGCTTCAGCACGCGGCCCCCGCCGCTTTTGGGGATGGGTGAAACAAGTGAGGCATGACGAAAAACGTTTAAAAATCATAAACGATGAAGATGCGTTAACGCTGCCGTTTCATCTTATTCTCTCGGCTGAACTGGAATAAAAGCCTAAATCGTCCTGACAGAAAATATGATAGAAGAGTGGGAGGATCACATGATATTTAGTAGAATAAAGATGAATGACAAGAATAGGAGAATATATGATGGATCAATTTATAGAAAAAATGCTGGGACAAGCCCTCCGCCAGTATGGACGGAATGTGTCGACAGATCCGCTGAGCCCCTATGAAAAACAGAGTTTAAAAAAAGCTTTAGAAGAAAGAAGGAATGAAGAACCCGATGAGGATCTCCATGCCCATGTAGAAGATATTATCTATGATTACGTCACCAATCAGGGGCAGTTTTCCTGACACGGACGTTTATGCACCGGGCGATAAGGGAAACGTCCGAGAGTAAACCCTTAAAGATTGCGTGGTGCAGGATATGCCTGTCGGGCCTTATTTCAAGATCGGCTATGCCGTTCTTCTGTTATTTCTCATCATTTATCTTGGAACATTAATAGACTTTTTGTTCCAGCCTGTTGTGATTACGGTTAAAACCTTGTTTCCGCCCATTGTATTATCGGGCGTCCTTTACTATTTGTGCCGCCCGCTCGTCAGAGTGCTGCATGCGAAATTAAAGCTGCCCCAAGGAATCGCGATTTTAGCGATTTATGCGGGAACAGCCGGCCTTTTTGTCCTCTTCCTGTATACGGCGGGCCCTGCCGTTCAAAAACAGTTTACAGCCTTCACAGATCATATTCCGGAGCTTTCCGCAAAAGCTGAAAATTGGATCGGACACCTTCAGGACAGCAAATGGTTTTCCAGGCTTCAGCATGGGGATTCCTTTAAAAAATTAGCGGACAAAGCCGCAAATTATTCCGGTTCAATCGCTGATTCTCTCAGCAGTCTGGCCGGTACGGCTGCCAATGCCGTCATCACCGCAGCCATTATTCCGTTTGCGCTGTATTACATGTTAAAAGAAGGAAATAAAGCCCCCCGGCGACTGCTGCGGCTTCTTCCGGAAAAACATCAAAAAGAAGGAAAACAAATCCTTCGGGACATGGATGAAGCTCTCAGTTCATACATACAAGGACAGCTGCTCGTCAGTTTCTGTGTCGGCGTTCTCGTCACAATCGGCTATTTTATCATCGGGCTCGATTATCCGCTCGTTCTGGGCGCGTTCGCCATGGTGACAAATCTGATTCCGTTTATCGGGCCTTGGATCGGCACATTTCCCGGAGTCATTGTCGGATTGTTCGATTCACCGACCGAGGCGGTGCTGGTGATTACGGTCGTCGTCATTGTCCAGCAGCTTGAAAGCCAGCTGATTTCCCCGCAAATTATGGGACGGAAGCTGGACATTCACCCGCTGACCATTATTTTTCTTCTGCTTGCCGCCGGCAAATTCTCAGGAATTGCCGGGATGCTGCTGGCCATTCCGGGATATGCGGCCGCAAAAGTGGTCATAAGCCACATGCAGAAACTATTCATTCTCAGAAAAAAACAAAGCTAGGAGAGAAATGATTCATCCCCCATGTCTTCACATTGGTTAAAATGAAAAAACGGCGGGCTGAAGAAGCCCGCCGCACACGGAGGTAAAAAAGATGAACATCGGTGATGTCATTTTTCAATTGATTTCATTTATTGCAGCCGCATTTTTCCTGCTTGCCGTGATATACGTATTCAGAAGCTTGAAGCAGCGCCGCATACAATTGGACAGAATCGAAAAGAAACTCGACGCGCTGCGCGAAGAAAAAAACGAGAAGTTATAGTTCATTCAGAAGCAGGCGCAGCCAGCTCCACCTTTATCCGATCCGGGTCCTCCGTGTATACGGCGTAATGCGTGCTTCCGCCTGCATATGGATGGCGGTCCCTGTAAAGCACGGGGCATCCTCTGGCAAGCAGCTTTTCCGTCATCTCGTCAACCTGCTCTCTTGACGCAGCATGAAAAGCCAGATGGTTCAGCCCGACCCGGCATCTGTGGTACTCCGGTGTTAAAAAACGCTCCTCTGTCTGTACAAGCACAACATAAAATCCTGCGTTTTTCCAGCTGATGCCGGCGTCCCAATTTTGAAACTCCCTATAACCGAGCTCACCTAAAAACCATCCCCAAAACCGGGCGGAGGCTTTCAAGTCAGATACATACAATTCAATATGATGCATCATAATATTCGCTTCCTCCTCACATCACACCCGCCTTACCAGCACCTCTTCAACTTTATGGCCGTCACCTTTCCTCAAAATCAAATCCGATCTGAATTTTGTCGGCAGGATATTTTCATACAGATTCGGACGGTTGACGCTCTCCCAGATGGAGGCGGCCATGGTATCCGCTTCTGCATCAGACAAATCCTTAAATTTATGAAAATAAGAAGCCGGATCTTGAAAAGCGGTTTCTCTTAAGAGGCGGAAACGCTCCAAATACCACGTGAAAATCCGGCTTTCTTCGGCATCCACATAGATCGAAAAATCAAAGAAATCCGATACAAAAATCCGCGGATCTTCCCTGTCGTCCTCTAAGGTCGGCGACTGCAGGACATTGATTCCTTCGATAATAACGATATCCGCACCTTCGACAACCTCGACGGCACCCTCTTCCCTGTCATAGGTAAGGTGGGAGTATACGGGCGCCTCCACTCTCTCTTTCCCTGACTTTATATCGTTCAGAAACTCAAGCAGCGCTTTCACGTCGTAGCTTTCCGGGAATCCCTTTCTGGACAGAAGGTTTTTCTTTTTTAATTCCGCCGTCGGATACAAGAAACCGTCGGTTGTCACCAGGCTCACCTTCGGCCTGTCCGGCAGACGGGAAAGAAGCTTTTGCAAAATTCTCGCCGTCGTGCTTTTGCCGACGGCGACGCTGCCCGCGATTCCGATGATAAACGGGATTTTCGCTGAATGCGGATGTTTCAGAAACACGTTGACATGCTGATTCCGTCTTGCGGCAGACGTGACATGAAGATGGAGCAGTCGCACAAGCGGAATATAAATCGTTTCTACTTCTTCCACCGACAGGTAGTCATTCAGCCCCTCTACGGCCTTGGCTTCTTCCTCCGAAACGGCAATGGAAAGATGGCCGCCGAATCCGGCCCACGACTCGCGGCTGTGCTGCGTATACAATGTATGTAAGTTCAATTCTTTACTTTTCACAATTCACACCAATCTCTCTGTATGGCTTTCCGATTAAAAAACAAACGCTTACAAAGATTGTAACGGAAAACCGCCTCACTGTCTGCCCATTTTTTTCACAAATGAGGAACCGATCCGGCTGTACTCTTCCATTTCCTCCTTGGGAACCATGCTTCCGCCGGTACCCCACACAAGGTGCACGGCATTTTCCATCTCAAGCCCCCGCTCTTTTATATAACGGTTACCGGCTTCGGTCTGAACGAACTTGACGGCTCCGGCCATACCGGCGAGTGCAGAGGGTTCAAGGCTCTTATTCTCGGCCGCTCTTAATTGATAAAGCAGTGAAAAAAGCGTGCCGTCATCAGCGGTATAACAGCCGCTGAGTACAGGCTCCATCAGAGGGCCGGCCAGTCCGGACGGCCTTCCTACCGCAAGTCCGTCGGCGGCTGTTTGATTATCAAGGCCGATATCCTGCACGCTGATTCCGTCATGCAAGCCGGAAAACAGTCCTAACAGCATACAGGGTGAATGCGTCGGCTCACCGAAAAAAATATGGACATGCCCGCCATAGATCAGCTTTAGCGCAAGCGCGACGCCGCCCGGGCCTCCTCCGACCCCGCACGGCAAATAAACGAAAAGCGGTTCATCTGCACCCGGCTTTATGTTCATTTGATCGAGCTGCTTTTTCACACGGCTTCCCGCAACGGCATACCCCAGAAACAGATCCCGGGAATGCTCATCATCAATAAAATAACAATAAGGGTCCTGCTTCGCCTGCATGCGCCCCTCTTTGACAGCCAGACTGTAGTCTGCTTCATATTCGATGACGCGAACCCCCTTTTCCCGGAGCAGCTCCTTTTTCCACTGCTTTGCGTCACTGGACATATGAACGGTCACACAAAAGCCGAGCTTCGCGCCGATTATGCCGATACTCAGACCTAAATTGCCCGTAGAACCGACGGCTATAGAGTATTTTGAGAAAAAAGCGGTAAACCGTTCCTCAGTCAATATGCTGTAATCATCGTCTGTTGAGAGCATTCCCGCTTTTAAAGCGAGATCTTCAGCATGCTTCAGCACTTCATAAATCCCGCCGCGCGCTTTAATAGAACCGGAAATCGGAAGTTCATTGTCGCATTTCAAAAGCAGACGCCCGGGGAAAGCCTGAGCGGCGCTTTGTTCCAGACGCTTTTTCATTTCATTGATGAAGACAAGCGGAGACTCAATGAGGCCTCCCGCCGCTTCCGTCTCCGGAAAAGCCGACGCGATATAAGGCGCAAACCGGCGCAGCCTTTCTTCCGCTTCGGCAATCTCCTTTCTCCATTCAGCGCCATTCTTTACTGGATCATCGGTTTTATGCGGGTTGATCCAAAATACTTCACGCGCCTCTGCCATTTGCCTGACTAAAGGCTCTGTCATCAATGCCTTGTGTATATCCAGGTCGGACATTCCTTTCTCCCCCTTGTTACTTTTTCTTTAATGCGCGGCCGGCCAGTTTTTCTGTAAACGAAGGGAAAAGCTGATACAGCTTCGTCCCGAGGCTCATCCATCGCGGAAGATTCATTTCCCGTTTATCCGTCAGAATTACGGATGTAATACGCTCTGCCACATGGTCGGCATCAAGCATCCATCTGCCGACGCTTTTCACATAACCGCCCTCTTTATCTGCAATTGTAAAGAAGTCTGTTTTGATCGGACCGGGATTAACCGTTGTCACGGCTACACCCGTACCGGCCAGCTCAAGCCGCAGCGCATTGGAATACCCTAAAACGGCGTGTTTCGTAGCGGAATAAAGGCTTGATTTCGGCGTCGCCAATTTGCCGGCCTGTGAGGCGATATTGATAATATGGCCGCTTTTCGCATGAAGCATCACCGGAAGACAGGCCTTCGTACAGGCGATTAATCCGAAGACGTTCACTTCAAACATCGCCTTCATATCCTCCAAAGATGAATCAGCGGCCGTTTCAAAAATACCGAAGCCGGCGTTGTTGATTAATACGTCAACATGACCGATCAAACGCCTTACGTTTTCAGCCTCTTCTGCATGCCGGACGTCAAACGGAATGACATCACACTGTCCGCCGCGCGCGGTAATCGTTTTTTTCACTTCCTGCAAGCGGTCCTCCCGCCTGGCGGATAAAAAAACATGAGCCCCTTCTGCCGCACAGGAATATGCAAGCCGTTCTCCGAGTCCGCCGGATGCTCCGGTGATCCAAATCCGCTTATCCGTTAATCTGCCCATTTCCTTCACCCCTTCACAGCTTTAAACATCAGAGTTTTTCCCGACTGAAAGGATTCAGCCTCCCCTTTTGCAGCCAGTACGTCAAGATGGCCGATCGTTTCTGACATCGTTAAAAACAATTCATTTTCATACACAGCCGGAAACAGCCGCCGGCATACCTGGAAAGCCGTCAGCGTTTCCTCTGACAACAGGCGCAGCACATATTCCGACCGGTTTCTCTGTTTTTCAAGCCGCCTGTCAAAAGCAGGCTTTACGTCCGTCAGCAGATCGCCGTGTCCCGGATATAAAAGGGACGGGTTTACGTCATACAGCCGCTTCATTGAGTTCAAGTAGTCGAGCATCGGGGCCGCGCGCACGCCCCCCTTTTCCGGAGCTTCCAGAATCGGATTGGTGGAGCTGTTGGACAAAAGCAGATCGCCGCTGAACATTTCACCGCTTTTTTCATGGTAGAGCGCAATGTGAGAAGCGGCATGACCCGGGATTTCGAGCACCGTCCAGCCGTTAAGCCCGTCGATTTTCCCGCCTTCTTCCACTGTTTTCGTTAACGGACGGTTTGCAGAAAATAAGTACGACAGCTTAACTGTTTTATGTATGTCTTCAGGCGTCAGGGGAACGCCCATTTCAGTCATAAGCGACAGAAAAAAGTCCTCCTGCCGGGCGATATACGACTGATCCTGAGTAATGTACCTGTCATTCAGCGGATGCCCGATCACTTCCGTATCCTCGGAAAAAAGGTGCAGCAGACCTGAATGATCTGCGTGATGATGAGTGAGCACCACCTGTTCTATATCCGCCGCAGAAACGCCGTGTTCCTTAAGCTGAAATGAGAGCGATTCAGCCGCTTCCTTTGTATTCGGGCCGCAGTCAATAAGGGTTAAGGCTTCATCTTTTATTAAATAAACGATAACGTCGCCGACTGCAAACGGAGTCGGCACACGTATCGGAATGATCTTTCTCGCTGCCATGTTTACGCTCCTTCGTTCTTTTCATTCCTGAATAATCATATTTTAGCGTTTTCTTTTCACTGTGTCATTATTGCCGCATATCGGAAAAAAAGATTGACATCCCGCTCTTTCGCATAGCATAATGAACAACAAACTAGAAAACACGGAACGCGATGACGAGGAACTAGTATATAAACAACGGCAGCAGAGAGCAATGTCCCCGGCTGAAAGACATTGCGGCCCTCTTGTTTACAGAACCTGCCCTCAGAGCGGTTAGGAAAACCTAAACGTATCCCTCGTTACGGGATTTGAGCTGAGCACGGCTGATTCGTGCTAATGTAAGGTGGTACCGCGAAACCTTTTCGTCCTTTTTGACGGGAAGGTTTTTTTGTGTTTTAGAAGAAGGAGGATTTATATGAAGAAAATCGGTTTTATCGGGGCCGGATCAATGGCGGAAGCAATGGTGAACGGACTGCTGCAAAGCGGAATGACAGCCCCCGGACATATATATATGACAAACCGGTCAAATGACAGCCGGCTTGAAGAGCTCCAAAAAACGTACGGAGTGAAACCGTGCCGGGATAAAGAAGAGTTTTTCAGCAATACCGACATTATTGTTCTCGCCTTTAAACCGAAAGATGCGGCAGAAAGCATTGAGAACATTCGCGAATACGTGAAAGATCAGCTTGTGATTTCTGTCATCGCGGGGCTGACGATTCACACGATTCAGCAATATTTCGGCAGAAAGCTCACCATCATCCGGGCGATGCCGAATACATCCGCGGCCATTCAGCAATCGGCGACCGGTTTTTCCGCAAGCTCTGAGGCGAGTGAAGCTGAAATCCGGACGGCAAAAGAGCTTCTGGAAACAATCGGAGAAGCGACGCTCTTTGAAGAAAAACACCTTGATGCCGTCACAGCCATTGCCGGAAGCGGTCCCGCCTATGTGTACCGGTATGTGGAAGCGATGGAAAAGGCCGCCGTTCAAGCCGGCCTGCCGGAAGAAACGGCAAAAGAGCTGATTTTACAAACCATGGCCGGGGCGACGGAAATGCTCAGAACAAGCAGCAAACGGCCTGAACGCCTGCGTAAGGAAATCACAAGCCCGGGCGGCACGACTGAAGCAGGCCTTCGCGCATTAGACGAGCGCCGCTTTGAAGAAGCCATCATGCACTGCATCGCAAAAACCGCAGCCCGGAGCGCCGAAATTAAAGAACAATTCGCAGGCTCCGTTCTGCAAAAGACGGACCAGTCATAAAGCATGGGGGCATCCCATGCTTTTTTCATTCTGTTTAACTGCCGTATAAGCGGCTGATTCTCTCTTTTACTTCAGGAAGATGGAATGTGGCTTCGTGCATGTTTACCTCTTCCTCAACCGCTTTTGTCAGCTCTCTTTTGATCCGTGCGGTCACATTGGTTTTCAGCGCAACCAGTGAGGCTCTCGGTTTATCCGCCAGCAACCGGGCCAATTCGCGGCCTCTTTGAAGGGCGTCTTTTTTCGGCAGCACTTCAAACGGAACACCCCGTTTTTCCAGAGCGGCGCCGCTGAAATTCGCGGCCGTAAACAGCATTTCTTCCCCGAGGACAATTCCCAGTTTTTCAGGCACAATATACGTCGCGCCCATTCCCGGTGTAAATCCGTACTTCATATAATTACAAGAATAAAAACTCTCTCTGCTTAAAATGACGAAATCCGAGCTCAGACCGATCGTAAAGCCGGCTCCGATCGCATGCCCCTGCATGACGGAAATCACAGGGATCCTGCAATCCAATAAAAGACTGTGAAGCTTTAAATCTGTAAATTGAAGCTTTCCGCTCTGAATGGTCAAAAGCCCCTCCTGCGTTCCTCCCGTGCAGAAATAATTTCCGTAACCCGTCAGAAGGACAGTTTTATAGGACGGATGGGCATTGATGTCTTGGAATACCCGGTGCAGCTCTCTTACAAACTCTTCTGACAGCCCGTTTTTCCCGGCCGTATCCTGCATTGTGACCTGCACAATGCCCGGTTCTGTTTCCTGTACATCAATCATTGGATTCATGTGTATTCTCCGTTTCTTTAAAAATACTCAAGCCTTTCCGGCTCTTATACTAGGTCGTCCATTCATACTTTCTGTGAAACTCTTTTATTTCAGTCAGCACTAATCGCGTTTTTCCTTGATGCGCATTCGGGATGTCTGCTGCGGGCGCGGCATTTCTTGTGCCGAATTTTACGATGCCGCTGTCTTGGAGCAGCCGGTCATAATCAGTCATTGATAAACGGACGCGTTCATCCAAATGCCGGCTGATCTGAAATTGATTCTGCCGCGCACGGCTTTGCGGCATAACGACACCGCTGTAAAATTCAGAGCAGCAGCCCGAACCGTATGAAAAACAGCCGACGCGTTTCGGCGTTTCAAAAGAGCCGTTATCAATCGTGCTGGCAAGAGATAAAAATACGGTGGCCCCCATGATGTTGCCGACGCGCTGACAGTATTGAATCCCAGGCAGCACGCGTTGCTGAAAATCCGCTTCAATGTCCTGCGGCTTAGCCTTTGCCAATTTTCTCATCATCGTCCGATGCGCTCCTTTTACCATTCCGCCAAACGGAGTATGAAAAGAAAGGTATTGAAATGTATTCTTATAATCCGCCCCGCTCACACGCTTTCGGTATTCCTGAAATGAATTTTCACAGCAATCCAAATAAGACATGAGCGACAGATCAGCATCCCCCGCTTCACTATCCGGAATCGGGCGGCAGGTATCCATGACTTCATACCCGTAATACCCGCTTGCACCTTGATCAAGCAAAAAGACATGAGGGGTGCTGCTGACTAAAAGCGCGACAGCTCCCGCCCCCGCACTCGGTTCGGCATAGGACCATTCCTCCGTCAACGCGTCACCGCCTTCAGCCACTAAAAAGCGGGAAATATCCGTTCCGATGATGAGCGCTTTCGCTCCCGGCGATGTTTGCGACAAGATGAAATTCACGCCCATTTGAAACCCGGCCGTTAAAGAATAGCAAGCCTGCTTCACCTCAAATAACCGGCAATTCCGCTTCAGCTGCAAATAATCATGGACATAGGTACTGATGGATTTGCCAAAATCAATCCCGGATTCCGTACAGGTAATGACCATTTCAATCTGATTCCGTTCCTCATCTGACAGAGAATCGATAATCGGTTTTGCGGCATTTACGGCGAACGTAATCGGATCTTCAAACGGAAGCGCCACCACTTTTTCTTTCATCAGCAGGTTCTCAAACCTTTTTTTATCCAGGTTCCGATGTTCCGCAAGCTCCATGACGTCTACATACGCGGTTCCGCCAAACACGTTCATTGCTTCGATTCCTACATTCATTTCTCCAAGCCCCCAGAGTAAAGAGGCTTCCCGTGAAGCCTCTTTTATTTTTTCGTTCAAAACTCAACAAGCAGCCTGTCAACGCCGTGAAATACAGGGCTCGGAACCAGATTCGGCTCTTGATCCTCAGTAAAACGCCATGCGGGCATCTGTTCAAAAAAGTGGGAAAGCGCGATTTTCGCTTCAAGCCGGGCCAGCGGCGCTCCTAAGCAATAATGGCTGCCCTGACCGAATGACAGGTGCTGATTCGGCTTTCGTCCCAAGTCAATCTGATCGGGATTTTCAAACTTCTTTTCATCTCTGTTCGCCGATCCAATCCACGCATATACTTTTTCTCCGGCCGGAATCGTTTTTCCGCCAATCTCGCTCTCAACCGCGGTGTAGCGGGTTACCCGCTGAATGGAAGGTCTGAGGCGGATGACTTCCTCAATAAAGTCAGGAAGGAGCGCCTTATTTTCAAGCAGCCGGGGCAGAATATGCGGGAACTCCTTGAGACTGAGAAATGAATTTCCGATCACATTTTCCGTCGTTACGTGCCCCGCGACGATCAACAAGCCGCAAAAACCGATTAATTGCTTGTCTGACAGCGGCTCTCCGTCTAAATCAGCTGAAATTAAATGGCTGATTAAATCATTTTGCGGCTGTTTTCTCCGCTGTAAAATAAACTGCATAAAGTATCCGATCATCTGCTTTTGCACTTCATTCATTTTCTTTTCATCTTTTACATTCTGGCTTTGGTCGACCCAGCTTTTAAAGATATCCCTGTCTTTCGGAGGAAATCCTAAAAGCTCTGCGATCACGATAATCGGAAGCGGAAATGCGTAATCTTCAATAATGTCCATCCTGCCTTTTGAACGGACGGCCTGAAGCAGGTCATCAGCGATCGCGGCTATACGCGGTGCAAGAGACTCAACCGATTTCGGCATGAACGGCTGATTGACCAATTTTCTGAAGACGGTGTGTTCAGGCGGGTCCATTTTCAAAAGGCTGTCTTTGTTAATATGCCGGATCATTTTTTCCTGCTTGTCCGCACTTAAGTATTTATGATCGGAAGAAAAATGACTGTAGTCAGAAATCACCCGCTTCACTTCATCATAGGTGAAGATTTCCCAGCAATCTTCCTTTTCATTGTAATGAACGGGAGAGGTTTCTCTCATCGTTTGGTACCACTTGTACGGCTGCTGCTGTCTGATTTTTGTTAAACTGGTCATTTTCATTCCTCCAAGATGTGTCCAAGATTTGAAATGACCCGCCAAAGCTTACGAGTAAACCCGGCGGGCGGATATGTGAATTTACGGTCTTATTTTGGCGGGCTGCTTCAGCATCTCACCATGCACGTTCAGTATCTTTTCCTGCAGTTTCAGAAAGCTGTGTTCTGTCATTCCGTCTGCCGAATATAAAACGCCGCAAAATTCAGAAATCGTTTCGGCTGCGCTGTCTTCAGCCAATAACGTCATATGGTTGGATACCGCCACATCCATGATGGCGATGTTTGTCATATGCTCTTGCCACTGGCTCCAGTAGTTGACGAAATCAGCGGATAAAATATCGGCCCTGATCGTAAAATACGGATCAAGCTCACCCAAGAAAATACCGTTTTTATTTCGGAAATAATAGCATGTCACCCCGTTCGGATCCGGAAGCGGCAGGAGTTCGTAATCAGTGATTTCGTAAGCGTCCTGAACGTTTATATTCTGCCTGATCAGATTTTTCACCAACGCGTCCGTCTTCGTTAACCCCCGCTGTTTGGCTTTTGCTATTAATTGCTCTAAAAATATGTCTTCATGAAGATCGGCATCTAGTTCATCACGGTGAATCAAGGTTTCAGAAATGCGTTCCGGATGTTGATAGATCGGTGCAAATAAAGCCATGTTCACCGTCTGCAGCATCATATTTTTATCAAATAATTCATCAGGAATGTTTATTTCCCGCGCACCCGCCGAGTCAAAGGAGTCGAGCATGACGATTGACTCAACGGTTTCTCCAGCCAGCTGCAATTGCCGGGTGACTTCATAAGCGAGCATGCCCCCTAATGAATAGCCGCCTACATCGTAAGGCCCCCGGGGCTGCACGGTACGTATGAGCTTAACGTAATATTCCGCCATGTTTTTAATGCCGCGGATCGGTTCCCGGTCTGTCATCCATCCTCTTGCCTGAATTCCGTAAAAAGGACGCCCGGTCCGTTCGGCAACAGGCTGGTAC
Source organism: Bacillus sp. R45 (assembly GCF_021729365.1). Taxonomy (NCBI): domain Bacteria; kingdom Bacillati; phylum Bacillota; class Bacilli; order Caryophanales; family Bacillaceae; genus Bacillus; species Bacillus sp. R45. Next base: position 2,334,563 of record NZ_CP091421.1, read on the forward strand.
AGCTCCACTGCCCCCAGCGCGGAATGAAACCAGAAAATCGGTCTTCCCTTTTCCCCCGGGTTAAGACAGATCAGTTCGGGCGGTTCTTGATCATCTGTCTCTTCTGATATATCGTTTTGTTTCGTATGTTCCTCATGTACTTCATCAGTGTCTTTTTGAACGGAACCGGTCAGATACCCGGCTAATTTTGCGATTGTCGGATATTCATAGACCAGATTTGCCGTAATAGACGCTTGATAGGTTTTATTAATAGACTGAACCCATTCCACACCGATAATAGAATCCAGCCCCATGTCAATGAATGCCTCATGCTCATCAATATCTTCCGGCTTCAGAAACAGGATGTCCGCAAGGCTTTCTTTAAGCTCTTTGCGCAAAGTGCCGTCAGAGATGCCGGCAAGGGGAGTTTCTGCTTCCGGGATTTGCGGACGTACCGCTGTTTCCTCCGCTTCAGCATACTCGGGTTTCTTTATTTGCCCCGCTATATATTCCGCAAGCTCCTCAAGCGTCGGGTGTTCATACACCTTATTGGCAGTAATCCCAATGTGGTACGTTTTATTTACTGTTTGTATCCATTCAACCCCGATAATGGAGTCAAGCCCCATGTCGATGAAAGGCTCATCAGCATCAATATCTTCCGGCGACAAAAATAAAATATCTGCCAGGCTTATCCTCAATTCTTCAAGCAATGTTCTATTGTCTTCGGAAACGGCGTTTTCCGGCTGCTGGACAGAAACAGTACAATCCAAAGGCTGTAAGACGATCGGTTTTTGCAATGTCTCCGGTTCAAACGCTGTCATTTCGATCTCAGTTAAAGGACTCAGAGAAATCAGACCTTCATGTTCAGGCTGTGGCGGAGACGGGGGAACGGTTTGCGTTTCAGACTTTTTCATGGCTTGGCCTGGTAAAGAACTGTTTACATCAGCCGCCCAATACCTTTCTTTTAAAAACGGATAGGCAGGAAGCGGCGTTTTATAATATTGCCCTCCGTCAAAAAGCCGTGTGAAAGGAAGATCATATCCTCTGCAAAAAAGGTCAGCGATATGTGCCAGGCTTTCTCTGTACTGTGCGGGTGAAGCCGCCGAGCAGCACTGTTCAATGCATTCCATTCCGAATGTTTTCATTCCGGCTTCGTCTGCCGGCTTCTGGTCCTTCAAATTGGACACAAACACACCCGGAAGCTCTCTTTTTACAAGCCACTCCGATAATACCCGCTTCAGTTCGTCCGCACTGCTTACGATACAGGCAAACCGGTGATGCAGATGCTTTCTGCCGAGCAGGAGCGTATAACTTATATTTCCCAGATCGCTGTCTTTGTTCTTGCTGAGTGAATCCAGCAGGCGTTCTGCCTGAATTTCCAGCTGACGCTCCGTCCGCGCAGATAAAGGAATGAGGCAGGCCGGTTTTGCCGGTGACCGGCGCACGGTTTGCGGCGCCTCTTCAATAACAAGATGGGCATTTGTTCCGCTGAATCCGAATGAACTGATCGCGGCTCTGCGCGGTGCATCCGGATTCCGTTCCCACGGTATCAGCTTTTCATTCACAAAAAACGGGCTGTCCGCAAATTGAATATGCTGATTGGCTTGATGAAAATGCAGGGAAGCCGGAATCTGCCGATGCTTCAGCGACAGCAGGATTTTAAACAATCCGGCCATCCCCGCGGCCGCAGCGGCATGTCCGAGATTGGTTTTCACAGAGCCGATGGCGCAATATCCTTTTTTATCCGTATAGCGGCGGAAAGCGCGCGTTAAGGCGCTGAATTCGATCGGGTCGCCCAGTGCAGTGCCCGTTCCGTGAGCTTCCACCATTTGAATGGTTTCCGGATTAATGTGAAAAGTATCATAGACATGCCGTTCCAATCGTTCTTGAGAAAGCGCGCTTGGAGCGGTTATTCCGTTTGTAGCGCCGTCCTGATTCATTGCAGAGCCTTTTATGACGCCGTACACATGATCTCCGTCACTGACGGCGTCGCTAAGACGTTTCAGCACCACCGCTCCCACGCCTTCACCCGGCACGAAGCCGTCCGCGCTTTGATCAAACGTATGGCAGCGCCCGGTCGGTGACAGCATATTCGCCTTATTTGACGACTGATAAAAAGCGGGAGTGGATTGAATGAAAACCCCGCCCGCCACCGCCATTTCCGTTTCTTTCGTCCAGAGCCCCTGACATGCCAAATGAATGGCTGTCAGCGAACTGGAACATGCTGTATCAACAGTGATCGCCGGCCCTTGTAAATTAAGGTGATAGGCGATCCTTGCCGGAGTGACGGAATTATGATTGCCCCAAAAAGCCTGCGCGGGCCCCTGCTGTTTAAAAATGGCCTGGTAATCTCCGCCGCAGGAGCCGGCATACACGCCGCATTCCCGGCCTCTTACCGAGTCTCCCGCATATCCCGCATCTTCAAGCGCTTTCCATGATTCTTCCAGAAACAGCCTCTGCTGCGGGTCCATATAGGTCGCTTCACGTCCTGATATATGAAAGAAAACGGGGTCAAAACATTCAATGCCCTCTATAAAACTGCCATACTGGCATTGACTGTCAGAGACATCCCATCTGTCTGCTTTTTTAATCAGATCCCGTCCAGCGGCTAAGTTTTCCCAAAACTCATGGACATTCTCCGATTCAGCAAACCGCCCGCTCATCCCGATAATCGCGATCGGTTCTTTTTCAGGTAACACAGCTGCTGATTTTACCGTTTCGGCCGGATCCTTTTGTTCGGGGCGGTACGTCATTTGATACGGCTCAGAAACGCTGATGACGATTTTCCCGATATTTCCGCGGTCATCCAGACAGTGATACGCTTCTTTTATGTCTTCAAAGGAAAAGATTTTTGAGATGACAGGCTGAATGACTCCCTCTTCCGCCAGCCGCTGCAGTTCCAATTGATAGTCTTTGACCTGATCCGGATTTTGAAGGGAGAGCTTCCGCAAATCCACGCTGTGAAACGATTGATTGTTATGAAGGACGGACAAGTCGACTGATTTAGCGGATTTCAGCGCAGTCATGGCAATTTCGATATATCTTCCGCCCGGCGCCAGGCAATTCATTCCTTTTTGCATGGCATCACCGGCCAGGGTATTAATGACAACATCCACCCCACGGCCGCCGGTCATTCGCATGATTTCCGTTTCAAAATCTTCTTCCAAATAGCAAATGGTATTGTGGATCCCGAGCGAATGCAGATACTCAATTTTTTTCTGTGATCCGGCCGTTGCATATATTTCCGCGCCGATATGCCGGGCCATTTGCACCGCGATCAGCCCCGTTCCTCCCGTCGCGGTCTGAATTAATATTTTTTCGCCTTTTTTAAGTCCGGCTTTCCGGAAGGCGTCTATCATTGTCACCGCCACGGTAGGAAGAGCGCATGCTTCTTCAAAGGTCAGCCGGGCCGGTTTATGATAGACTTGATGTTCTTTACATGTGATGAGATTCGCCTGAGAGCCAAATTCCTCTCCCATGCCGACAATCACTTCATCACCCGGAATGACGGATGTTACATGCCTCCCTGTCTTGATCACGACGCCGCTTGCTTCGAATCCCGGAGTGAACGGATAAGGCGGCATCGTCGGATACAGCCCTCTGACACAAAGCAAGTCTCCGAAGTTTAAAGAAAAGGCGCGGACGGCTATTTGAACTTCGTCATCTTTTATCTCGGGCACTTCACTGCGGGCAATCGTCAGATCTTCAATGCCGCCCGGACGGTCAATCACAATCCGGAACATTCCCGAGTCATCGGACTTTGCGAAAGAAAGCGGCATCCGTTCTTGTTTCGGTTTCTGATAACCGTTTTCCTTTCTTTCCGTCTTCAAAGGTTTTTCAGCAGGCCGTTCTTCCTGAAGCGCCGGGCGGATTTTCGCTCTTTCGGTCTCCAGAGATGAGGCTATGATGGTTTCATATTCTGCCGAGATATAACCGGTCAGCAGTTTCACATGATAGTAATCAAATAAAATCGTTGTCTGCAGTGTAAGATTCAATCGCTTATTAATCTCGTTAATCACATTGACGGCCAAAATGGAATCAATGCCGTATTCAGAGAAATTCAGTTCTTCCTGAATATCCTCTTCTTTCATTTTTAATACATCGGCAATACTTGTTTTGATGACAGAGCGGACATGGGAAGCGACCGATTCCCCATCAGCCTTAACAGCTTGATGCTCCTCTGGCGCGCGGCTGCGGGAAACAGGCTGTGCGGGCTTTCGGAAAACTTCGGCCGGGGCGGCGTATGGCTTTCTGCCGTCTCTGATCCCTTGCATCCGAACGAGTCCGTCACTCTCAGCTGCGATAATCTGCTGACCTAAATCATGAGCCGTTTCAGCAGGGAAACAAACCGCTCTGTATCCTTCCGAATGCAGCACACGCTCCCACGATTTTGGATATAGGCCGGGACTTCCCGGAATCCGAAGCTCAGCATCCTCATAGGACCACCAGCCGTCAAGCAGCCCGAAGGTTAAATGGGTAAAAACAGAACGATCGCTGATTTCGTTTATCAAAATCATCCCGTTGTATTTCAGGAGCGCTTTCAGACGGCGCAGCGTCAAACCGATATTTTTTGTGGCGTGAAGCACATTGGCGGCGATGACAATATCGTAAACACCCGTTTTGATATTTTGTGATTCGCAAGGCTCCTCTGCATTAAACAAGGCTGTTGTCAAATACGGCACGTCAGGTCCGTATTCCTGTTCGGCATGCATTAAAAAAGCTTTAGAAACATCCGTATAACAATATTCCGCAATCTGTTTTGCAAATGGTTTCAGTTTTGTAAACAGCATGGCGCTCGTTCCGCCCGTCCCGGCCCCTACTTCTATCAGCCTGATACGGGCATCGGGATGTTCTGTAAGGTAGGCTTTCAGGTAAGCGGCCGCGGAATCTGCTAACACTTCATTAAAATAATCCGCAACGGGATTATGCTTATAAACACCTTCAACGAGCCGCATTGATGAATCGGGAAATACGATATCCGTAGCCGGACGTTCTCCTTTTAAAATTGAAGGCATCGCTTTTATCGTCGCCTCGGCCAATTCAGCTTGCGCAAGCTCCCCCTTGGGAAGCAGGCGTTTATGGGCATTCCACTCATTCCAGACTGTGCGGCCGTCCGGGCGCTGATCCGCGAGAAGAGTGATCGTGTATCCGTCATACGCGATATATCCGTTTTCTTTTAATAGATTCAGGCTTTCTTCCAGCCATCTGCCGTATGTGCCGATCACGCCGGCGCTCCGCATGGATGCTGCAGGTGTGGTGACAGGCTCGCTGAAAAACCCGATTGACTGTAATTGATAAAAGAGCAGTTTGCAAAGAAGGCTGTTCATATGCGCAACTCCATTTCTCGTTTTAAAGTCTCAAGCCGTTCATTCCGATCCGGATTTTGCCGCTTGACGCTTTCCATAAATGAAGGCTCCGGGCCGGATACAACCGATATTGCATCTTGATCCGTCAGTGCGGCTAAGCCGTGCGGAGCAGCTTTGATGAATGCCGCTTGGCTGAACGGTTCTGATAGTAAGACTTCCAGCGCCTCCATTGCTTCATCGGGTTCAATAGAACCGATCCCTGACGCCTCCATCCGTTTTCTGTAAGACGGGTCTGATACAACGCCCAGACTGCCCCAATATCCCCAATTCATGACTTTCACTTCACAATCAAGCAAGGAAGCGATATGGCGGGCAAAGGCGTCTTGAAATGTACACCCTGCCGCATAGTTGCTTTGCCCGGCATTTTTTGTGAAAGAATTAACGGATGAGAAAAACAGCACAAAATCAAGCGGTTCTCCCTTAAAAGCTTCGATCATTCGGACGCTCGTATTCACCTTAGCTGAAAAAGCGTTTCTGAAAGAAGCTTCATCCATATTCGCCATACTTTTGTCGGCAAGCGTTATCGCGGAATGGATGACTCCCGTTATATTGCCGTATCGCTCTCTTATGGAACGGACGGCCGCTTTAAGCGCTGCGGCATCTTGAGCATCAGCCTGTATATAATGCGGCGCGGGGCCTGATAGGGCCAGCCTGTCTATTTTGCTCTGAATCTCCTGATCCTTCGGCCGCCTGCCGATCCATATCATCCGTGCTTTGTAACGGGTGATCATGTATTTGCTCCATGCTTCTCCGATGCCGCCCGCTCCGCCGATGACAGCATAAACGCCGCCTTCTCTGTACGACATACGCGGAGCGGAACTTGTCAGCACCCGGACTGTTTTTTGCTTGTGCCAAGCTCCGTTACGGTACGCGGCAGCATTTCCGTCCGGATCTGGAGGAAGGCGCCAGATGTTTTTCATCTCAGACGAATCACTGCCTTCTTCTGCATCAATCAGCCTGATGTCCCAGTTCGGATATTCTTTTGCCAATGAACCGATCAAACCGTGTACGCCTGCATGCTCAGGCTGCGGGAGATCACCCGGATACACGGACTGTGTCTGCCGGGTGACCGCCGTAAAGCTGATGTTTCGGTTTCCATACCCGAGTGACAGCAGCGCTTTGATGAAACGGAAACATTGAATCACCCCATTCTCCTGCTCATCAAGCATTTCCTGACTGGCGGATGCGGGTGCGAAACGATCCGGCGCAATCCATAAGAAATGGCGGATATCTTGATAACCGGCTGTCAATTCACGTAATGTTTGCTCGCTTGAATGATCCGGCGTCTCCGCCAGATGGGCGCGGGGCCACATTTTTGCCGCGGCCTTTATGGTATTTCCCGGCTTTCCGATGATCAGCAATTGTTCCTGATCAACCGCTCGATTTTCTTCCAGGGAAAAGAAAGTTTTGTCCCAAACAGGGGCAAGCATCGCCGTCTGAACTTCCTGCCGTTTGCTTTCGGTTTGGTTTGTCTGCCGGACAGCCCGGCAGGAGAAGCCCGTCAATCTCATACAAACAGCGCCGTTTTCATCACATAAATCAATATCCAGCGTCAGCGCTCCGTTATCTGACCGATCGCTCTGTTTGCGGACAAGCGCCCACATCGTTTTCTGAGTCGGCTGAAATATTTCTGCCTGCCGCAGGGAAAACGGCAGCATCGGAGTGTCTCCGGCAGTATCTGAACCGGCACCCAGTGACGCCTGAAACGCGGCATCCAGAAGACTCGGATGGATGACAAACTGATCGGCGGTACTGTCTGCCGTTTCCGGCAGCGACAGCCGGGCTGCAGCCCCCCTCTCTCCGATCATCAGCTGATCAATGCCTTGATGGCTCGGCCCGTAGATCATACCCGCATGCCGGAAAGCCTGATAAACCTCATCAGACGTCATAACCGATTGGCTGCAGCCGGACAGCCAGCCCTCTAAATGAACAGACGGAGCCGCTGCTATCTCTCCCGATACGGCGGTGCCTTTACTGTATAAAATCCGTTCTCCCCCAGGTTCTTCCGATAGGCTGTAAATCGTAAATTCAATGTCTTCATTTTCCTTAAGAATAAGGCTGATATGGACTTCTACATCCGTCCCTTTATGAATGACAGGCCTCATCCATATGAGATCTTTCAAATACATTCCTTTACGTCCGTCCGGCACAGCGTATGCGGCACGCTCAACGGCCGCTCTGGCCATTTCGATCACGGCGGCTCCCGGGAGCACCTTCTGTCCATTGACTGAGTGATCAGTGAAAAAGAATTCCCGTCCGGTAAAAACAGAGGTGAATTTCAGCTCCCAAAGATCGGATGTGTTTTCATGGAGCAGCGGATGGATCACCGTTTTGCCGTCATCCCTTTTTGAAACCGCCTCGGCTTCATCTTGAATCCAGCATCTGACTTTTGCAAACGGATAGGCGGGAAGACTGATTCTCCGGGGTTTTTGTCCCGAATATAACAAGTTCCAGTCCACATCAACTCCTTGCACCCACATTTTCAGCAAATGACCGTACTTTCTCTTTTTCAGCCATTTAACCATGGCTTCCTGCAAATCTTCATCAGATTCAAACACAGCCACTGTCTCGTGATTTCGCTTCGCCCGTCCCCTGTAAAGATGCGGTGCGTTTTCATTTTCCAAGTACGATCTGAGCTTGTCCTCCAGCTCCTTAAGGGAGTCCGCAATGAGAGCCAGCCGCTCATCCATCGCTTCGCGCCCCGCTTGTAAAGTGTACGCGACATCAAATAAGTCCGGCTTATCAATATGCTTCTTTTGAAGAAAAGCAAGAAGGCGCTCCGCATATTCTGTCAGACGCTCGCCATTTTTCGCAGACAGCAGAATGACCGCCGGCTCTTGGCTGCTGATTGCTTGTTTGACAGGAGCCTCATATTCTTCAATAATGATATGCGCGTTAGAACCGCCCGCACCAAAGCTGCTGATTCCCGCCCTGAGCGGCTGTTCTTCTCCGTCTGCTGAAATCCGTTTCCAATCTGTTAATTCACGGCAGACGGAAAACGGCCCTCCATCAAATTGAATATTCGGATTTAAAACATCAGCATGCAAGGATGGGGCGATTTGTTTGTGCTTCATCTGCAGCAGCACTTTTGTAACTGCGGCGATGCCTGCTGCCGATTCCCCATGTCCGATATTTGATTTGACAGACCCGACAAGACATGTTTCAGGAACATCACCGAATGCATCGGTTAAAGCCCGGATTTCAATCGGATCGCCTAATTTCGTCCCTGTCCCGTGCGCTTCCACATAGCTGATCCGGCCCGGAGATACCCCCGCTTCCTGTAAAGCTTGAGAAATGACTTCGCTTTGCGCCTTGGGGTTCGGGACGGTGTAACCGCTCGCTCTCCCGCCGTGATTAATGGCAGCTCCTTTAATGACGCCGTAAATCCGATCTCCGTCTTGTACGGCGTCTTCTAAACGTTTAAGAAGCAGCACCCCGACCCCTTCTGCCGGAATATAGCCGTCACCTCCCGCGCCGAAACTTCCGCAGTGTCCTTTAGATGAGATGAACTGCCCCTGGCTCAGCATGAAGTACTTGTTAGGATGAACGGTGAGATTCACTCCGCCGGCAAGCGCCGCGCGAATCCGATGATCCCGCAGATCCCGGCACGCCATGTACAATGAAGTCAGCGAACCCGAACACATCGTATCGACCGAAATGCTTGGCCCTTGAAAGTCACAAAAATAGGAGACACGGTTAGCAATGGATGAAATCCCGCCGGGGAGCCCGATATGCCGTCCTTTCACTCCCGCTTCAGCCGCGAATAGCGGGTATTCCTGATACATGACACCGGCATACACGCCTACCTGACGCCCCAGTTCAGGTGATGTCCTCGTATATCCCGCATCCTCCATGGCCATCCAAGCATGCATTAAAAACAGCCGCTCCTGGGGATCAAGGTGTTCCGCTTCCCGGGGGGAAATCTTAAAAAACTCAGGATCAAAATCGGCGATCCCGTCAATGAACCCGCCCCATTTGCTGTAGATCGCTCCCGGCGCCGTACGGTCCTCGGAAAAGTAATGTTCCCATTTCCAGCGGTCTTTCGGAATTTCGGTAATACAATCCTTGCCTTGTTTGAGATTATCCCAAAACGCATCGATATCATCGGCCTGCGGATACTTGCCGGAAATCCCGACAACGGCAATATCCAGCGGTTTTCCTTTCGTTTCCTGACGGCTTTGATTCCCGGACGGGGCAAAAGACGCATTTTCAAGCCGATTTGGCTGAAGCACTTCTTTCACAGACGCATTTTTCAATTCCGCCAGCTGTTCCCCGGTATGACTGAGGATTGCGGCATCAAATGAGAGAAACCCGTCTTTTTTATGTTTGATTGTATTCACCACATAGACGGTATCAGACATGACAGGTCCGTAAAGCGTCAGCCTCTCAATCATGAGCGGGACGTGAATCCGCTTTTTCAGCTGCAATTCTTCTTCACCGAGCGACATATAACATGAATTCAAAATAAGCGGGTCAAATGCAAAGTGATGCAGATCGCCTTTTTCTTTTTTTCCTGATAAGTCCAGCTGCAATAAAAAGGAGCTCTCACTCATTTTGTATCCCGCCGTTACCGTTTTCAGCATCGGGCCTATCGTGAAGTCGGCAACCGAATCGTACAGACGGGAAATGACATCCGGCGCCACCTTTTGTGCATGCGACTTCATTTGCTCAACGTCATATGATTTTTTTATGGGTGCCTCTGTATATCTGCTTATTTCTCCTTCCGCACATGTCTTCCGGCTTTCTTTACCGGAGACAGTGCAGCTTGCGGTAAAGCGTTCGGCACTCTTTTCTGCCGCAAATGAAATGTCAATCTGCGCGGCCTCACCAGGCTCCAGCGTGACGGGCCCGCCCGTAAAGCGGATATCTTTCAGCTCGGCGGGACACGTGCCGGAATGAGACGCTCCGGAGGCTTCAAGCACCAGACACGGATACACTACGCCCATCAGTGCCGGTTTGCCGAAAACCAGATGATCCTGAAGGAATGCTTCATGTTCATAGAAAGTAAATGTCTGACTGCCTGATTGTGTTTCAGAGACCGGTGCTGCATCCGCGACAAGGCCGGAAGATTCATCTGTTCCTTTTGTTTTTATGTCTTCGAGCAGTTCGGACATGCTGCTGCACTCAAATAAAAGAGTCGGATTCAGACGCAGATCAAACGCCCCTTCGATGTCTTTAATAATGGCCAGAAGCTGTGACGATTCAAGACCTAATTCAAAAAACACGGTGTGCGCATCATTTCTTGTGACTGGACGGCCTACGTATGTCGAGAAAATGCGGTATAAGGTTTCCTCCATCTGCTGAACGCCTGGTGTCAGCTGCCGGTCTGTCCGCACCTTTTTGGCTGTCAGGCCGAGCAGTGAAGCAATATGCGCACCGCTGAGGTTGTAAAAGTCAATATCCATTTTCACCATTTCAGAAGGCGTGCCGGACTTTTTCGAAATCACCGCGTAACAGCGCTCCGTAACGGTCTCAGCGGCAATAAACGACTCAAAATAAATCGGTAAAAACAACTCGGCGCCTGCAGCTGTCTGCAATACGCCGGAGGCCATGGCGGCACCGTCCATCAGCGCGGGATGAAAGAGCGTGCCGGGGAGATTTTCCCGGCATGAACCAGACTGCCGAATATCAAGGAAACATGCCTCTTCATAAGCATAGATCTCTCCCTCCGGCTTCATCAGCCCGTCATGCGACAGTCCGCGGCTTCTCGCGGCTTCGTAAACCGCATGCAAGGAGACTGATGGAAGTGCGGCTTGTTGTTTTTTCTCCCCTGCGTCAAGACGCCTGTCTGATGAAAAGACTTCTTCATGCATCTCCGCGGATAAGAAAACCGTCCCGGAATCCGCCCCGCAAATCGAGGCAGTCCAGAACTCCTTTTCTTTACTGAATATGACACTCACATCAAGCCGCTCTGACCGCTTCACTGATAAAGGATGATAAATGGTCACCCGTTTCAGACAGATTGAACGGAATGAAAGATCAAGGCTTTGCTTTGCCAGCTGATACAGCATATCAATATAGGCCAGACCGGGCATGACAGATTCTCCGTGAACAAGATGGTTTTTCATAATGGGATGCTCTGCCGTCAGGCGCAGATTCACTGTTTTTTTCATGGTTAGTCCCCTTTTAAAAACGTCACGTTGTCACCTGCCAGAACGAGTCTGCAGGTGCAGTGCTTGTCTCTGCTTTTTTCTCATATTTCTTTAAAAGATCCGCAATGTCCGTTTTTTCATTACTTGTTTTTTCCGGTTCACTTTCCGTGCTGTTCCAGCCGCCCAAAAGCGGGTAGTGTTTTTTTCTGAATTCCGGCGGCTGAGGCGACCGGTGATGTTCCCGCTGTCTTTCACCTCTGTATTCTTCAACGAGGATATGAGCATTTGTCCCGCCGTCAGGAAATGAACTCTGAGCTGCGACGCGGGGTTTCTTCTCTGAATGCCAATCAACGGGTTCACGATTAAAATGAATACGCGACGCTTCAAAGTCATAATGTTCAAATGGGTCACGCGCTGATAAGAAAGGCGGAATCCGCTTATGATAGACGCTCAGCACACATCGGATGAAGCCCGCAAGACCTGAAGACAGAAGCAAATGCCCTACATTCGGTTTCACCGATCCGATCCGGCAGGGCAGAAGCGTTTTCCGGTTCAGCTGATAGACATCTGAGAGCGCCTTGATCTCCACCGAATCAACGATTGGGGAACCGCCTCCGTTCACTTCTATATATCCAATGTCTTCAGGCGACTTTTCCGCCATATTAAGCGCAGTTTGAATGACGTCTCTCTGCGCTCTTATATTCGGTGAACCGGGACCGAGCGTCCGGCCGTCATTGTTTACCGAGACGGCTTTTATGACGCCGTAAATGCGGTCTCCGTCCCGCACCGCATCGCTCAATCGCTTGATAAAAACCGCCCCCGCTCCTTCTCCGAGCACTTCTCCCGCTGATTCACGGTCGAATATATGAAACACGCCGTTCTCATTTAAAATATGGCGCGCTCCGAATAACCGGTGCGCGGACGGAGATAAGAGCAGACTCACCGAACCGACTAAGGCCGCGTCAATCCTTCCGGCCAAAAGGGCGTCTTTTGCAAAGGACAGCCCGATCAGCCCTGAGGAACATGCTGTATCCACGACAAGGCTCGGCCCTGTGACATTCAAAAATCGTGAAATGTTGGCCGCCAAATAGTTTTGCCCCGCCCCCAAAATCGGGTTAGGCGCCTGCAGGATATGTTCCATACCGGCTGAAGGCTGCGCCCTGCCGCCGATGTACACGCCGACTTTCCGGCCCGACAAATCCTTTTGGCCGTACCCGGCATCATAAACGGAATGAACCGCTTCTTCTAATATGATCCGCGCCTGCGGGTCCATAATTGCCGCGTCTTTTTCAGAGATGCCGAAAAAGCCCGCATCAAACATGTCGATATCATCAATCCACCCCGCATAATCCTTTGCATTTGCTGTTGCATGCCAGCGCGATGCGGGGACAGGCCGGATGGCAGTATTCCCTTTCATCAGCAGCTCCCAAAAAGCATCCGTTCCGCCCGCCCCCGGAAAACGGCAGGAGATGCCGACGACGGCAATATCGTCTTCGGTATCCGCTTTCGGCTTCATGGATGTTCTCTCTTCAGCGGCGGCGGTTACATCAGGCTGAACGTCCCCGTCTTGAACGAAACCATTTTCTTTTGTCACAAAATCGGCTTCATGATGCGCTGCGAAATAGTCAACCATTTCTGTAATCGTTTGATATTGAAGCATTAAGGACGGTGTTAACTTGATGCTGATCCGTTTTTGCAATGATTGAACCAATTCCGCAAAGAGTATTGAGTCAATCCCGTATTCATCAAACGGCATATCATCTTTTATCTGCTCATCCGTCATTTTCAGTTCTTCGCTGAAAACGGTGCGCACCCATTGACGAATCATATCCTTCACCTTTTGGTCACCGGCACTGCTTTTTTTCATGGGAGCTTCAGTTTTCTTCACCTTCAGAAGATCACCAAAATCAGCCTTACTGTCTTCGGGAACACAAGGAATTCCGCAGCTTTGTCCGTTTAATATGATGTAATCTAAAAACTTCAGTCCGTCTTCGGCAGACAGCCTGGAAAGTCCTGATTTTTGATAAGCAGGTGTTTCCGGCAGGCCTTCAGCCATGCCGGTTTCTTTCCAGACGGGCCATTGAACGGCTTTAACAAACACGTTTCCTTTGCCTGCCTGATGATTTGCAAAAGAGTCCATAAATGAATTAGCCATCGCGTAGTCACTTTGCCCCGCAGCAAGCGAAGGGATCAGACCCGAAACGGATGAGAACAAAATAAAAAACGACAGCGGCTCATTCCGAACGGCTTCATAGAGACCGCCAAGCCCTGTTACTTTCGGCGTGCAAACGCTTTCGATTTCAGTTTCGGTTTTGTTATAAAAAGCGGGGTGTTCTCCCATTGCACCCGCGCAATGAAAAACACCGGTAATCGGTCCCATTGTGCCGCGGATGCTGTCCGTCATGTTCCGGAGCCCCTTTTGATCCGTAAGAGAAACGCTGTAATAACGGATCTCCGCGCCCCGCTCGGCTAACCTCTGCATCCGCTCGGCTTTTTCCGGGAGAATGCCATCCTTTTTCATGTCTTCCCACTCCGAGGAATCGGGAAGCGGCTCCCGCCCCATGATGACCAGTTTTCTGCACCCGCGTGAAACGGCATGCTCCGCCGCAATTGCGCCGATCCCGCGCGATCCGCCCGTTATTAACAGCACATCATCAGACGAATAGGAAAGCTCAGGCACCGCAGACACATTCGTACCCGGCTTCAGAAACGGCACATAACGGCGATTCAGCCTGTAGCAGCATTCACTGCCGCTTTTGGCCCGCGGCTGTAAAAATTCAGTTTCAATCTGTCTGCTTAATTCTTCTGTATGCTCAATCGCACAATCGCTATCTATCGTAAAAGAATGAATGTTGGCATACTCAGCGCCCAGCATCCGGTACAGCCCCGCCGTTTTCGCCCCCTGCATCAGAGGTTTACTTTCCTTGAAAGGCTGGAGGCGGTGTGTCACTTGGCTGAGCACAGCGCCGCTATGACGGAATAATTCCAGAACCTGCTGTAAAAAGGCAAGCTTTCCGTATTCTATATCTTCCCGCCGTTCATATTCCGCATCATATGCGGTTATGTCGACGACCCCGAGTATCTGTTTGTTTTGAAGAGACTCCCGCACTCTGCCGTAAAGGTTTCGCCCCGATGCGGCAGCGTAATAATCGGCGCCGTCTTTTGCCTGATGGATGAAACAGATCGTTTCAATATGGCCGTTTCCTTTAAATAGAGCATCGGCCAATCGGCTCGTCTTATCAGTTGCAAGTATCATTACTGTTCCTGATAATGCTTCAGACTCCGCCGGATCTTGCTGCTTCCAGTCTTTTTGAAGAATGATCTTTTGGTTTTCCGCCGGTTCGTCTGTCTGTTTCCGGATATCCGCAGGCACAGGCACCCAATACCGCTCCTTCGCGAACGGATATACAGGAAGGCTGACCCGTTTCGGCTTCTCTCCTTCGTATAACTGGATCCAGTCAACGGCGGCTCCTTTTGCCCACTCAGTGAGCAATCTGGAATATTGCTTGTTTTTCAAAAGTTCGGCCATTCCACTTGTTGAAATATCATCTTGAGCACGTCCGCGGAAACACCCTTCAATTTCCGTTTTCCGTTCAAGCACATCCTTCAGTTTCGCTTGCAGGCCGCAAACGGATGTAACGATCAATGCCAGCCGTTCAGGCATCGCTTCTCTGCCCGCTTGAAGCGTGTAGGCCAGGTCATTAAGATTGACTTCTTTTTCCCGTAAAAAGCGGTCATACCGTTTGACATATTCCAATAGCCGTTCTTCATTTTTTGCCGAAAGCAGAAACAGAACCGGCTCGTCTTCCCGTATACTCAGCGATTTCTTTTCAGCCTGCGGCGGCAGATATTCTTCTATGACAAAATGGGCATTGCTCCCGCTGGCGCCAAAAGAACTTAAACCCGCTCTTCTCGGCTGGTCAGGATGTGACGGCCGTTCCCATTCTTCCAGCCGGTCCGCCACATAAAACGGCGTATCCGGAAATGGAATATGGGGATTCAGCGTGTCCGCGTGCAATGACGGAAAGATTTCTCCATGCTTCAGCTGCAAAAGCACCTTTGTTAATCCGGCGATTCCGGCGGCTCCTTCTAAATGGCCGATATTTGATTTGGCAGAGCCGATGGCGCAAAACCGCTTCTTGTTTGTCCAATTACGGAAAGCGCGGCTCAGCCCTTCAATTTCAATCGGATCACCCAGAGACGTACCCGTTCCGTGAGCTTCAATATAGCTCAATGTCTCCGGATCAATGCCGGCACTCTGAAAGGAATCTGTAATGACTTCCGCCTGTGATGCCGGATCAGGCACGGTCAAACCGGATGTTTTTCCGACATGGTTTAAAGCGGAGCCTTTTATGACGCCATATATCGGACAGCCCATCTTTTCCGCTTCTTGAACGGTTGTCAGCAACACCGCGCCGACGCCTTCTCCCGGCACATAGCCGTCACCGCCGTCGGCGAAGCTTTTGCAGACGCCTTCTGAAGACAGAAATCCGGCATTCGCCAAAAACGCATATTTATGCGGATGTGTGACCGCATTAACACCGCCGGCAATGGCGAATTCGCACTCCCCCCTTTTAATGCTTTCACATGCCAAATGTATGGATGTGAGCGAAGAAGAGCACATCGTATCAACAGCCATTGACGGCCCTGTAAAGTTCAGGCAGTGAGACACGATATTCGGAACGGAGGCAGGCGTCACGCCCATAGACAGCGGTGTGCCCCACTGTGTGATTTCAGCGCCGAACAGCTCATAATGGCTCCAAAACACACCTGCGAATACCCCGACGCGTTTTCTTTTTTGTGAAGATGGCCCGCGCGCCGTTCTGTCCTGATAAAAACCGGCATCTTCACAAGCTTCCCAAGCCGTCTCTAAAAACAGCCGCGCCTGCGGGTCCATCATTTCAGCTTGGCGCGGAGTCAGATTGAAAAACAGCGGATCAAAGCTGTCTATGCGATCTAAAAATCCTCCGTAACGGTAGAACTGATCTGCTTCATATGAGAAAGGATAACCTTTCCATCTGTCTTTCGGCATTGTTGTGATACAGTCTTTACCTGAGCGCAGATTTTGGTAAAATTCATCGATGCTTCCCGCCTGCGGATATCTTCCCGCCAATCCGATTACGGCAATATCGTGCTCTTCTGTATGTCTCTCTTGTTTTCGGCTCCTTCTCTTGACAGCTGCATGGGATAATGAAGAGCGGTTCTTGTCTGCCACCGGAACCAATCGGGCCATGCTTTCAGTTACAGCAGGCTCCTTCCCGTATAAAATAACGGATTGCAGCTTGCCGAGACGCAGCATATATTCTAGTGAAGCCATCCCTTCCCCGGCCGGAAGCGGGCTGGTGCCGGTTGCATCATTCATGATCTCTTTCATCAAACTGTCAACCTGCATGCCGCCATCTTCCCAAAGCGGCCAGTTGATCGTCATAGAAGCCCCGGTCCGTTCGCCTTTTTCCGCTTTGCAATCGCGATATTTCATATATTCATCCATAAAAGCATTCGCTGCGGCATAATCTGTCTGGCCCGCATTTCCGGTCAACGCCGAGAATGAGGAAAATGCGGCGAAAAATTCAAGCGGTTCATGCCGTGAAGCTTCGTCCGCATGAATCAGGCCGCTGATTTTCGGCAGGAACACCCTCTTCAAGTCAGAACTGTCTTTTTGGATGATAAATTGATCTTTTAAAACACCGGCGCAATGAAAAATGCCCGTCAGACGGCCGAAAGTTTCTGTAATCTGAGCAAATGCCCGCTCTGTTTCGGCTTTGCTGCCGATGTCCGCTTGAACGTAAAGAACTTCCGCTCCCAATGCTTTCAGTCTGCTGATCTTCTCAGACTGTTCCGGCGAACGCCCGATGAGTGCGAGCTTCACCTTTTCTTTTTCTGCAAGGTGACGGGCAAGCAGAAATCCAAGACCGCCGAGACCTCCTGTAATGACATATACGCCGTTTTGTTTCCAAGGAGACTGTGTCTGTCCGCCCGGTTTCTCAATACGTTCGAACAATCTGATCTGCCGCATATCGTCTTTATACCGAATGTCTGTGCAGCCTGCATGAGAGCAGTCTGCTTCTGTTCTAATGATTGCGGCCGTCTCACTTGGCAATCTCTCATTCTTGTCACAGAAGGTGATCACCTGAGTGCGAAGAGCCGGATTTTCCAGATGTGCCGTTTTCAGCATAGCCCCGAGAGCTGAAGACAATGCCGCTCCATTCTCAACGGCGCATACAAGCTGAATCAATGTATGTTCTTTCGGATGGTCTGTCAGTTCCCGTTTAAGCATACGAAATATAAGCTCGGCATCTGCTCCAAACTGCTCATCTGCAACCTCATGCTCCCTTTTCAGTTCTATCACTTCCGCTTCCGGGCAATGTGTGCCGAGTTCACCGGTGAGACGGGGTCCTGCATCGGCAGCGATAATAAGATGACGGGTGTGTTTTTGCCCGTTCTGCACCGCCGTTTCCAGCGGATGATCTTTCCAGGCGGGTTCAAAAAACAGAACCTCATCAGCAATGTCAGCGTCTGATGTATGCCGTTCTTCGGCCGAATCTTTCAGCACACAGCCCGCTTCATTGATAAGGTAATCCGCAAGGCGGCGGACAGATGAATATTCAAAAAGCAGTGTCGGATAAAACTGCTGCTGAAAAGTCTGCTCTAATATCTTTACAAGCTTCAGCAAATGCGCCGAGTCAAGCCCCATATCATAAAAGCCTTTCCGCACATCAATATCCTGTGCCGGACGATTGATCAGCCTGGCGATTTCCGACTTTATGTAAGTCACCATGTTTTGTTCCGGCGTTTGCTGTTCAGACACGTCTTCTGCGGCCACAGGACTTTCGGGCTCTCCACGGCCGTTTCTGTTCTGCTGAGGCGGCTTCTCTTTGTCTATCAGATGGGTAATCATATTCGCTTGTCTGACCCTTTTTACTGTCAGTTTCTCACATTCGGCCAATACGTTCCCTTCCCTGTCGTAAATCGTGAAGTCGGCCGAATAAAAATCAGGTTCGCTATCTGATGCGCCGCTTTCAGTGCGGCTGTTTTTCGCAGAATAAGTGTAAATCGTTTTCGGAAACGGCTGATATATGCAAAAACGATTAATCATAAAAGGAATATACGGTGTGTCATTCTGCTTTTGGGCCGACAATGCAAAGGAAGAGCCGGCAAGGGTGGACGCATCTAAAAAAGCCGGATGCGCCTTAAATTTCTCCCGGAATCCTTCAGCCAAATCACTCAGAGTGAGCTCCATTAATTCTTCTTTATCCTGAAGCTGATAAACGGCCCCTTCATTTTTCATAAACTCGCCATGCTCAATATGGCTTCTTCTTGCAATTCCGTAAATGTCATGCATGTCCCATTTTCGGCTTGCGTTTTTCATGAATGCTTCAATATTCAGCTCTTTTGCCCGGGGCGTGTCTTTTTGCAAATAAAGCTGACATTCCATATTCTCATCCCGTTTTCCGCCAAGCGGTGTGCCGTTTTTTGCTTTTTCGCTTGTAATCTCAACTTTCCAGCTGTCACGCGCCGGCGTAAAGGTGACATACAGGTGTTTATCAAACTCTTCAGATGTTACAACAGGCTGCTTAAAAATAATCTGTCTTAATTCTATAGGCCTTTCACCGAGATACCCGGCGGCGAGCCGATACAGCATATCTATTAAAGTCACGCCCGGGAGGACGCGGATTTGGTGAACGCGATGATCCCGGACGATATAATTCGTATGGCTGATTTTCTGCAGGAACGTTTTGACTTGATCGGTGGCAACTGCCAATCTATCACACCTCGCTTATTTCAAACATTGCTTCTGTGCCCGCCTCATTTTCTTCCGCTTCGGACAACTGTGCTTTTTCAGGCCAATACCGCTGTTTTCGGTATACTGTCTGGCCGCCTTTCGGTTCCATGGTCGCTTTTCGTTCTTTCGGAATTCCTTCGTTGCTGACAATGATATGGGCGTTATTCCCGCCCAAACCGAACGCGCTGACCCCGGCCCTGAGTATCTCTTTTTTTCCGTCCCACCGCTTCAGCTCAAGCACAGGATAAAGCGGCGAATCATGAAATTGAAAGCGGGGGTTCGGTTTATGGCAATGCAAAGTCGGCGGCAGTTCTTCATTGGCAATCGCCAGCAAAACTTTGATGATTCCCGCCGCGCCCGCCGCACTCAGCAAGTGGCCGATATTGCTTTTGACGCTCCCTACACCGCAAAATTGTTTTTCATCGGAATAAGCAGACAAGACATTGGTTAATCCTTTTAATTCAATCGGGTCGCCGATCAATGTACCGGTTCCGTGCGTCTCTACGTATGTCATGGTGTCCGGCTCGATTTCCGCTGATTGAACCGCCTGCTCAATCAAGTCCTGCTGCGCCCGGGGATTCGGCGTCGTCACCCCCATTGTGCTGCCGTCATTATTTATCGCAGAGCCGTCAATAACGCCGTATATTTTATCTTCGTCTTCTATCGCTTTTTCGAGCGGCTTCAGCATCAGCACACCGCAGCCCTCTCCGATTCCTGTTCCGTCCGCATCGGCATCGAAAGATTTTGAACGGCCATTTGGCGATAAGATTCTCGCCGCGCTCATTGTGAGAAAAGGTTTTTCATCAAGCAAAATGTCAACCCCGCCCGCAAAGGCCGCCTCCGCTTCTCCATTTTGAATAGCCTGCACGGCCAAATGAATTGCCGTAAGCGAACTGGAGCAGGCCGTATCTACGACCAGGTTGGGCCCTGTAAAGTTATAAATGTGCGCCATATGTGCGGTAATAAAATTTTGCCCCGCGCCAATAATCGCGTCTTTTTGCAAATATTGAAATTTCTGATGAAACGCACCTGCCCTTGCACCGGCAAAAACGCCGATACGGCGGCCCCAGAGATCCTCTTTTTGATAACCGGCATCGGCCAAAGCTTCCGCGCTCACTTCGAGCCACTGCCTTTGCAGCGGGTCTATCATCGGTGCCAGCGTTTCTGAAATATTAAAATACTCCGGGTCAAATTGATCAATATCATGAATAAAACCGCCCCATTTACTGATACTTTTTCCTTCTTGATATTCACCCGGCTGATAGTGTTCCCCGGCGTTCCATCTGTCCGGCGGAACTTCAGTGACGGCATCCGTTCCGCTGCGGAGATTCTTCCAAAATTCTTTTATATCCCCCGCTTCCGGAAAATGACAGGCCATGCCGATGATCGCAACCTTTCCCCGTTTCCCGGGCTTATCTGCCGTTTTTTTGCTCTGTTTCGGCGTTTTCTGCAAAGGGACCTTCTCCGCGGGAACCGCTGCATCTGCCGAAAAAGCTTCCGGACAATGTGCGGCTAAATAATCCGCGAGCTGTTCTATGGTAGGGTGTTCCAGAAGGACAGTCGGATCAATTGAAACGGACGGCAGTTTTTGATCGATCTTTGTCAGCACTTGCGCCAGAAAGATAGAATCCATTCCGTATTCCTGAAAAGGCACATCGATATCCATATGCGTTTCATCGATACTCAGCTCTTTTGCCAAAAGCGACTTCAGCCAAGATTGAATATCAGTCCGGTTATGGACCCGTTTTTTTGTTTCAGGAGGTTTGGAAGCTGTTCTCATTCCTTTATGGGCGGCTGGCTTAGCGTTTTCAAGCGCTTTGATGTCCCAATCATTTTTCACTTGTGCCGGCAGCACGACAGTTCCGGGTCTTTCTCTTAAAATGTAATCAAGCATCTTGAGACCTTCCGCGTCAGAGTGACGCAGCAATCCCGTTTGCTGATACATCCCGCTTTTTGTATCCCTGCTCATGCCCGTCTCATCCCATGCCGGCCATTGTATGCTCATGATGCCGCCCTCATTGTTTTCTGCAAAATAGTCCATATAAGAATTAGCCATCGCATAATCGCTCTGTCCCGCCGCAAGAATCGGGACGGCTGCCGAGACAGATGAAAACAGGACGAAAAATGCCGGCGCATCATCCTTTACACTCTCATACAGACCGCGGAGGCCGTCTGCTTTCGGTGCGAGCACCCGCGCGATACTGTTTTTGGATTTGCGGAGAAAAGCAGGGTTTTCAAGGTCCGCAATTCCTGCGCAATGCAGAATGCCTCCGACAGGTCCGAGCGTTGTGGTTACCTCTTTTATAAGCCGTCCGACGGCCTGCTTATCCGTCAGATCAACTGCTGAGACGCACACTTTTACGCCCTGTGATTCCATCTTTCGGATAAGCTGTATTTTTTCCGAAACGACAGGGTCTGTTTGCTCAAGATCCCACTCTGTTTTCGGCGGCAGCTCCTTTCTGCCTGTCAGAAGCAGTTTCTTCACACCGTATGCGGAAACGAAATGCTTGGCGCATAAAGCGCCGAGTCCGCGCGTTCCTCCGGTTATCATGAGGACGGCGTCTTTTGGAAACACAGTCCGGTCTGTTTGCACGGCTTCTGGTTCAATCTGATCAGTCTGCCGAAGAACATAGCTGAAGCGCATGCCGTCCCTGTAGCAAACAGCAGATTCCGTTAAGTCTGATTCAATTTCTTGTTTAATAAAAGCGGCTGTCTGCTCCAGCGGCTCTTCAGGATCAATATCAGCGTGACAGGTGAGAATATGGCTGTATTCATGCCGCAGCATGCGATAAAGCCCCGCTTTTTCAATACCATGCATAGCGGCCGCCTTATTTTTGAAGGATTCAAGGCCTTTTGTAAGATAAAGCATTTTCATGTTTTCTTTTCCGCGGCCGTATTCAATCAGCTGCTGCAGCGATGCCACCCAGCTGATGTCCTGCCGCTTTTGTCGGGAGCCGCAGCCGGTGAAGTCAATAAACCCGGAATAGATGGCCGCATTCGCATCCTGTAAGAAAGAGATGAGCTGATTTTCCTGCACAATGTCAGCATCATTCAGCTGTTTTTTCACCTCGGCGGCAAGGTCTTTTGTATCCTCGGAGACGATGAGCGCTATTTTGCTGAATGGCTCGGATGAAGACACTGCCTCGCAAGGCTCCCATGTTTTCTGCAATACTACTGTTTTTTGGTTCGAAAGCGGCAGCTGCTCCCGTTTCGGCACCCAATAGCGGTCTGCTCTGAACGGATAGGAGGGCAGGCTGATGCGGCGCGGCTTACTGTCCGTATACAGCTGCTCCCAATCTGTGTCAAATCCGTTTACCCAGAGCCGCAGCACTTTCTTGTATTTCTTTTTCTCAATCCAGGCGCTGACGAGGTCAGCTGCGTCTTCATCGTCTGAGAACATGGAGATCGTGTTATTCTCGCGTTTTTTACGGCCGCTGATGATATCTTCGCTGTTTTTTCCCGTCAGAAACGCGTTCAGTTTTTCAGTCATTTCCTCTGCGGAGCCTGCAATGATTCCCAGCCTCGCTTCCATTGCGTCCCGTCCGGTCTGCAGTGTGTATGCAACATCTGCAAGATCGATATGGCGGGATGATCCGTTTTGGATAAAATCGCGAAGGAGACGCGCTCTTTCTTTCAGCCGCTCTTCATTTTTAGCCGACAAAACAAAAAGAGATGACGCTTTCTCACGGGTTTCCGGCTGTTCCGTCTCACTTTTACCCATGTATTCTTCAATAACGATATGCGCATTGACGCCTCCGAAACCGAATGAGCTTACACCCGCCCGGCGGGGCAGGACCCGGCCGTTTTCATCACGCAGCGCTTCCCACTCCTTTGTTTCTGTCACAATGTAAAACGGGCTGTCCTTCAATTTGATATGGGGATTGATGTTCTCGCAATGCAGACTTTTGGCGAGCGTCCGATGTTTCAGCTGCATCAATACTTTGATAACGCCCACAATGCCTGCTGCGAGCTCCAAATGTCCGATATTTGTCTTCACTGAGCCTATCCCGCAATATCCGCCCGGAGCCCCGTCTGTTTGGAAAGCTTTTTTCAATGCATTGATTTCAATCGGATCTCCGAGCGCCGTACCTGTTCCGTGCGCTTCTATATAAGTGATCGTTGACGGCTGAATACCGGCTTTTTGATAAGCGCTTTTCAGCACATCCGTCTGAGCCTGCGGGTTCGGCGCGGTAAGTGACGCTGAGCGTCCGCCGTGATTTTCCGCTGTACCGCGGATGAGGCCGTAGATGTGATCCCTGTCATGCTCAGCCTCTGAAAGCTTTTTCAAGACAATCATGCCGGCACCCTCTCCTCTGACATAACCGTCAGCCTGATCAGAAAATGTTTTGCAGCGCCCGTCTTCACTGAGCATGCCTGCTTTTTGAAAACCGATATGCCCTTCTGGCGTGACGATCGTGTTGACGCCTCCTGCGACCGCCATATCACAATCTCCCGTTTCAATGGCTTTTACCGCGCGGTGAATGGCGACTAAAGAGCTTGAACAAGCGGTTTCTATCGGCTCGCTCGGCCCGTGGATATCAAGAAAATAACTCATTCGGTTCGGCCCGACGGACGGCACGATTCCGGTCATCGTATACCCCTCGACAGGAAGACCCGCCTTATTGATTAAGGTTTGATATCCGCTTCCCAATGTGCCGGTGAAAATGCCGGTTTTTGTTCCGGCAATCCGTTTTGCCGAGTACCCCGCGTCTTCAATGGCTTTCCACACATACATCATTAATAGGCGCTGCTGAGGATCCATCATTTCAGCTTCTTTCGGAGATATCCCGAAAAACAGCGGGTCAAACCCGGCGATTCCATCTATAAAACCGCCCCATTTAATTGACGTTTTATTTGCATCCGCTGCCGGATCGCCGTAATATTCGCGCCAATCCCAGCGATCCCGGGGAATTTCTGTGATGCAATGCTCTCCTTTTGATAAACGTGTCCAGAATTCATCTATGTCTTTCGCTTGCGGAAAAATACCGCTGATTCCGATAATGGCTATCGGTTCGGTTTTTTCTTCTGATTTTCCTTTTACGGATACGGGCGTTTCCCGTTTGACATGAACGGCCGCCGGAGCTTCAGCTTTTCTTATTCCGGCTTTTGGGGCGGTTTTAAAATTCTCTCTTTCTAAGCCGCTGAATGCTTCTTTCCATTCAGATATCAAATGGCCGCTCAGTTTGCGCAATGTCGGAAATTCAAAGAAGATAGTCGGGCTGAGCTCAAGCTGATAAGACCGATTTAATAGATTTGTAAATTCAGTGAAGATGATCGAATCAAATCCGTATTCCGTCAGTTCGCTGTCAGCCTCAATATCTTTCATGCTTACCTTTAAAAGATCTGATACATGACGCTTTAGTTTCTCTTGAACCCGATCTTTCAGATCTCCTGCATCTGTCTCTGCCGGAGCTTTTGCGGCGGCGCTTTGTTCTTCACGCAGATCGAAAATATGGCTGCGAATCCGTTTTTCATCTCCTTCTGCCACCATGATCTGGTGTTCTCCGGAGGCAAAAGCGGCGTAAAGCGCCTGGATGCCTGAAGCCGATCGCATGGCTTTCATTCCGGTCTGTTCATACATCAGCCGTTCGGTCTCTTTGTCCACGCGCATACCGCCCTCTTCCCAAAGCGGCCAGTTGACGGACAGGGTCTGCCCGCTCCGCTTGTTGTCCCGCACGAGACGATTTCGGCGGGCTGCATATACGTCCATAAATGCGTTGGCTGCCGCATAACCGGCCTGCCCCGGATTTCCCATACCTCCCGCCAAGGAAGAAAACAGAATGAAAAAGTCCAGCCGCATATCTTTCGCTGCTTCATCAAGATTGATAAGCCCTTTCACTTTCGGCGCCATGACGGCCTTCCGTTCGTTTTCTGTCTGGTTCAGAATGTAGTTGTCGGCGATCACGCCGGCGCCGTGAATGATCCCGTCGAGTGTTCCGTGCTCCTCCTTTATGCCGCGGACGAGGGCGATAACCGCCGCCCTGTCTGTCACGTCAACCGGTTGATACAATACGCGGGCACCCGACGCTTCCAAGCGCCGTAAGCGGTCGGAGCGCTCTTCATCAAGCGCTTCCGCCCTTCCCGTTAATATGAGGACGGCGTTTTTGACGCGGGAGGCTATTTCTTCAGCGAAAATCAGTCCGATGCCGCCCGCTCCCCCGGTGAGGAGGTAAACCCCTTCGTCTTTCCACGGAACGGTGCCGCTTTGAGAGGCCGGAAGGTGACGCCAGTTTCTGACGAAACGTTTGCCGCCTTCATAACGGATTTCCGCTTGTTCAGGGTGCGCCCGGTTTTCTTTCAGCTTGGCAAGAAGCGCTGATGCTGACTCGTCCGGATCGGCTTGGATGACTTGGCCGTACAGCTTCGGATGTTCAAGGTGAGCCGTTTTCAGGAAAGCGGCCAGCCCCGCCAATACATTGTCTTCCCCCCTGTCGGGGACAAGAAGCTGGATCAGCGTTTTTCCCTTCTGTTTTTCTTTGATAAGACGCTTGACGATCGCTGACAGCTCCGCCGCACAGGCGTCATAACGGTCTTCAATGGGACCTTCCCCGTCAGCCGCACATACGGCGCCGTTTATGTCCTCAGCGTTCATTCCGCCATACAGCGTCACGTATCTGAAAGACTCTGCTTGTCCGCCGCCTTCACCCGGCGGTGATTCCTGCCACTTTGGCTGAAGCAAGAGCGGTTTTCCCTCCGTTTCCTCTTCCAGAAAACGGGCGGTGAGCCCCGTCAATCGGACACATACCTCGCCGTTTTCATCACACAGCTCAATATGATAGGCGCCGTCCGCTGAGGAAAGCACCGCCCACATCGTCTCCCGGCATGCAGAAAACACCTGCATATCTTGGAGGGCAAACGGCAGAAACGGCCGTCCGGACGCGGAACCGTCTGAGTGCACGAGACCGATAGAAGCCTGGAGGGCGGCGTCCAGCATGCTCGGATGCAGGATGAACGGCTCCTTTTCCTCGCGGGCGGACGGCGGAAGAGTGAGCTTCGCGAGCACTTCTCCGCTTCCGGCATAGACGGCGTCAAGCGCCTGATGAGACGGTCCGTAGGTGATGCCGAGGCTGTCGAATGCTTCATAACACTCAGCCTTTGACATGCGCCGGCCGCCGCAGCGCGCCTGAACCGCCTCCACATCGAGTACAGGAGCACGCTCCGTCTCTTCGAGCACGGCCTTTCCCTGGAAAAAGACAAGCGGCTCTTCTCCTTCGGCATACGCTTCAAAAGCGATGTCTCCGTTTTCTTCCGGCTGAAGCTTTACATGAAGCGTCACGCCTTCAGAAAGCGCCGTCACCGGACGGAGCCAAACGATCTGTTTGAGCCGGACACCCGCTTTCCCGCCCGGCAAGTCCTCAGCGGCAAGCGTAACGGCGGCCCGGGCCATTTCTAAAGCAGCCGCGCCCGGAAGCACCGGTTTTCCATTGACGATGTGATCGGCAAAAAACGGTTCACGCCCTGAAAAAACAGAAGTAAAGCGCTGGGCGGTAAAGGTCGATGTATTCGCGTGGAGCAGCGGGTGAAGCTTTTCACGTTCAGCTGAATTCCGGCTTTCAAGCTCTCCCTGAAGACGATCGGACGCCCAATACGTCTGCCTGGCAAACGGGTAGCCCGGCAGATTGCCGATTCGCGGCAAAGGTCCGCCATAAAGCAAGTCCCCTTCGATTTCATAACCTTGACAATAAAAATCTGCCAGCACACATAACAGTTCCTGATATTTTCTATGGTCAGAATATGAAGCGCTGCACTTGCCGAGCACTTCTATTATGTGCTCTTGAATATGCTGTCGGCCTGCAAAGTGCTGCGGTACTTTTCCCGAAAACACATAAGGATGATGTTCATTAAGCTTTGCCTGCTTCCATACATACACTGCGTCATCAGCATCTTGAACCACGATGGCGGCGCGATGGTTAAAGTGATGCCGTCCTTTTAGCAACGTATAGCTGAGCTGGGCTAGATCATTTTCTTTCAGTCCGCCATTTTCCGCCCAAGTGATCATATCTTCGATTTTTTCCTGAAGGGCCTCCTTTGTTTTTGCTGATAAAGTCAGTAAATAAGCAGGGGCATCCGGATGAGGTGAAGCGCTGCGCTTATAGCTTTCCATAACGACATGGGCGTTTGTTCCGCTCATCCCGAATGCGCTGACTGCCCCCATTCGGTTTTTACCCGGCAGAGAAGGCCACGCTTTAGCCGTTTTATTCACATAAAAAGGACTTTTCTCCCAGTTGATATAGCGGTTTTCCCCGCTGCAATGCAGACTGGCGGGAATCATTTCACGGGAGAATGCCTGTAAAAGACTGATCAAACTGACAATGCCTGACGCGGCAAACGTGTGGCCGATATTGGTTTTAATTGATGTGAGCGCGCAAAATGCTTCTTCGTTTGTATAGGCAGAAAATGCGTCATAAAGCGCGTTAATTTCCACCGGATCACCGAGTTTTGTACCCGTGCCGTGTGTGACGATATATTCGATATCTTCAGGGTTGATACGGCCCCGGTCATAAACGGAAGTAAGCAGCCGGGTCTGCGCGACGCCGCTAGGAGCGGTAATTCCGTTTGTTTTCCCGTCATAATTGATGCCGCTCGCCCGAATCACCCCGTAAATCGGATCGCCATCTTCTTCCGCCTCTCTCAGCGGCTTAAGAACAACCGCCGCAGCCGCTTCCCCGGGAACCATGCCGTCAGCCCTTTTATCAAACGCGAAGCATTTCCCGTTTTCCGACAGCATTCCGGCTTTATCTATCATTTCAAAAAAGTCCGGGGTATTCATGATATTCACCCCGGCCGCAACAGCTGTTGTACACTCTTTATTCTGCAGGCTTAATACCGCCTGATGGACAGAAACGAGCCCCGAAGAACATGCTGTATTTATCGCCATCACAGGACCTGATAAATTCAAGTGATAAGCCAGCCGCGCCGCCAAAATACCGTTATGATGAGACGTGACATTGCCTTTGTCCCGTGTTAAAAGGTGATAATCTCCTTCTTCCGCCCCCACAAACATACCGATCGTCTGCTGCCTGATGTGACTGGCGCCGTAGCCGGCGTCCTCAAGGGCCATCCACGCTTCCTGAAGTAGCAGCCGCTGCTTCGGATCCATCGTTTCAGCTTCCCTCGGCGATATTTCAAAAAATAAAGGGTCGAATTCGTCCGCCCCCGGTACAGCGCCGAGTTTCCATTTTGAACTTGTGAAGCCTTTTTTTGCGACCGGTGCGACAACGTCCTTTTCCTGAAACAGAATGTCCCACAGCTCGTCCGCCGTGCGCGCCTGAGGAAAGCGGCCGCTCATGCCGATAATGGCAATGGAATCAGCTGCCTGACTGCCCTCGGTTCCGGCGTTCAGCTTATTTCTTCCCCTCTGCTTCTTTCGCTTTTCCGTTCCTGCCTTTTCAAAGACAGATTGATCTGCGGATTCAGGTTTCTTTTCTTCATAGACATGCTCCATGACGGACTTGTGTTCCGTCAGAAAATAGCGGACGACCTTCTCCAGTGTGGAATGTCCGAAAAACAGGGCCGGGGTCACTTCAATTCCGTAGTGAGCGGACAAAGAAGAGGCGAATTCCGCCAAACTGATAGAATCAAAGCCGAAATCAGCCAGATTGTCAGCATCCGTCAGTCTGTTCTTGTCTATTTTCAAAAGCCCCGCCGCCAGTTCCTTCACATCCCAGCTTACGCATTCTTCCAGTGTAAAGCCTTTCATTTCACTCCGCCTTCCTGAAAACGGGATGTTCCTATTTACAGAACCCGAAATCGGCCGTTCGCCTTGATCTATCTGCAGGAAGCGTTTGGCCCTCGACGGAAAACCGGCCAGGACGAGATACTGGCTGGACGGCTGGACTAACAAAGTTTCAAAAGCTTCGAGTCCTTCCTTTGTATATAAATAACGCTGTCCGCTTGATTTTAAATACATATCGGTGCTTTCCGCCGTGCCGACATGCATCCCCCCTTCTTTCCAAAGCGGCCAATTGATTGCAAGTGACTTGCCGCTTCTGAGTCCGAGGCTCACAAGTTTATCCCGGTGGCGGACAAAAGCCATTTGGAAGCGGTTCCCCATCGCGTAGTCACAAGAACCGAAGTCTCCTAAAATCGCTGAAGAAGAAGAGAAACAACAGAAGAAGTCAAGCGGCTCCCGTGACAGAACCTGATCTAACACCGCGGTGCCGTCCGCTTTTGGCGATAAGACTTGCTGAAAGGTTTGCAGATCTTTCTCCAGAATGCTTTCAGTGCCTTGAAGACCCGCAGCGTGAATGACACCGTGAATCGGCCCGCATCCTTTCTCTTTCGCTTCTTGCAAACCTTTCTCCATCTGAGCCTGATCTGCGGCATCCGCCTGCACGTAAAACACCTTGGCGCCTGATTCTTCCAATCTCTTTATCTTGTGCAGCACCGGGCCGCCTGCCGCTGATCTCCCCGTCAAAATGAGCGTAACCGGTCCTTTTTCAGCAAAATATCCGGCAAATAACAAGCCCAAACCTCCGCATCCGCCGGTAATCAAGTACGTTTTTCCGCTTTTTATCACACGCTTCTCAACAGGGGCAATATCCGTCTGCTTCATTTCCATGACGTGACGGATTTCCCCACTGTACATGACACTGCGGAACGACCCGCTGTGAAGCTCTTCACATACATTATGGATCAGCTTTTCAAACGGTCCTTTTTGTCCAAAATAAACCGCGGCCGTATCCGTCTCCGGCAGGATTAGTTTCAGCGACCGTTCCAGCCCGATCCATGACTCGGCGTAACTGATATCGGTTTCGGTCCCGCACTGAGCGGAAAGAAGGATCCGCCTCGGTTTAGAACGCAAAGAAGCAGCTGCGCGGATCACATGATACAGAATGGAATAGTCTTTCACGGCCTTTTCATCTTCAAGCGGCCATCCATACAAAACGGCATCCGCCTTGCCTGCAGCCGTTTCAATATGCCGAAACGTTTCTTGATATGCTTGTCCGTCAGTGATTTTAATTTGATAATGCGTGTTTGAAAGCTTTTGAGTTTCCTCACCCTGTGAAATAAAAAACACGCCGGCTCCCGGATAAAGGGATTGTAAAGACCGATAAGCATGTTTTCTGGCAGCTTCTCCCGTAAGAAAACAGATGACCGTTTTCAGCTCTTCATGAATGGATTTCTTCAGAGGCTGCTGCGTCCACCTTTCTTCAAATATCATCATCTCGGAGTGTTCCTCTTGCCCGTGATCCTGCTGAGACGGCTGTCTCATTCTCACCCCTTTGATTTCTGCGCATACAATGCCGGTTTCGTCACAAAATTGAATGTCACAGCCGGTTTGATTCTTTTTATTCATATACATCCACATGCCGGATGAACACGGACGCATGACGCGCAGTTCTTCAACCGCTTCAGGCACGATATGGACTGACGGCTCCGTTTTTGCCAAGACATGAAAAGCTGCGTCCAGAAATTCCGGCGGTAGATGATATCCCGGATTACGGCCGCTTTCATCTGTAAGAGCAAGCTTCGCCCAAATCGCATTTTCTCCCGCATAAAGCTTTTCAATGGTGCGGAACTCCTTACTGATCGTTACACCTGATGTGCCTGGTGTTTCATAATCGAATGACAGCGGGCGGCAGTCTTTTTGTAAGGAGGCAATATCAAGCATGCGGGATGGCTGTATGTTCCCTTGACCGATGATTCCATAATGATGCAGCTTCTCTTCGTCACTGTATATTTCATAATGGATGCCTTCCTCGTCTTCAGACAGAAGGGAGAGATTGACGCCCGCACCGTGATGTCCGCCGGTAATCGGGTCAGTCCATGCCGCCGTTCGGATCCATATCTCTTTTTCTTCAGAGCTGTCTGCCGCATGATGATAAGCCGCAAGCGCCATTTCTAAATAAACGGCTGCCGACAGAACCCGCTCCCCTCTCACATCCTGGAAAACGTGTTCCCGGCCTGTAAAAGATGTATGATAGCTTTGCTCCGCCAAGGTTGACGTATTTTCATGCAGGAAAGGATGCACATATTCAGTTGTTCCTGTTTTTGGTTCATTCCGCTTCATCCAGTAGCTTTCTTTTGCAAATGGATAAGACGGCAGACTGATACGATGCGGCAGCGCGCCTTTATATAAAGATGCCCAATCGACGGGCGCCCCGTGGACCCAGGCATTCAAAAGACTGCCAAATTGACGTTTTTCCATCCAATCACCGACTGTGCCTTCCGTCTCTGTGACAGCACTATCACTCCGGCCCGTAAACACCCCGCTTACGGAACCGGCATTATTCAGAAAAGCAGTCAGCTTCTGTTCCAATTCAGAAACAGAGTCCGCTGTCATCGCCAGCCGTTCTTCCATCTGAACCCTGCCGACTTGAAGGGTAAATGCCGCGTCAAGCAGATTTGCATCTGTAATTGTTCCGTTTCCGGCGGCATCCGACAGCAACAGAGCCCGCTCGCGCAAGCGGTCTTTATCTTTTGCCGATAAAACAAAAAGCGCCGGACGGCCGAAGTCCGCCGAAGTCATTTCAGCCGGTTCATACTCTTCTATCAGCAGGTGGGCATTTGCCCCGCCCGCTCCGAAAGAAGATGTACCCGCGATTCTCGGATATTCCCGTGTTTCTCCTTCAGATTCTATGACCGGCCGTCTCCATTCCGCCATTTCCTGCTGCACGATAAAAGGAGAAGTTTCAAAATCAATTTCCGGGTTCAGCTGCTTTGAATGCAGCGACGGCACCAGATATCCGTGTTTCATCTGAAGAAGAATTTTGGTGACGGCAGCAATACCCGCCGCACTTTCCAGGTGTCCGATATTGGATTTAACAGAACCGATGGAACAAAATTGCTTTGCATCCGTATAGCGGCGGAAAGCCTTGGTTAACCCCGCGATTTCAATCGGATCTCCCAAGGAAGTGCCGGTGCCGTGGGCTTCCAGATAGCTGATTGCTCTCGGGTCAATTCCTGCCCGCTCCATCGCGTCTGCGATCACTTCCCCTTGTGCATTCGGGTTCGGAACGGTGAACCCGTTCGTTTTGCCGCCGGCGTTCAGAGCGCTTCCTTTAATGACACCGTATATATGATCATGATCTTCAACAGCCTTCTTCAACGGCTTTAACACGATACAGCCGACGCCCTCTCCGTCAACAAACCCGTCAGCCTTATCACCGAACGCTTTGCACGCGTTTGACGGCGACAGCATTCTCATAGAAGACAGTCCGATATAATGAACCGGATCTGTAATCAGGTTTACGCCGCCGGCAATCGCGCATTCAGATGCACCTGTTCTGATGCTTTCTGCGGCGAGATGAATGGCGGTTAAGGATGAGGAGCATGCGGTATCGACCGCGATGCTCGGACCGTGAAAATCAAACACATAGGATACGCGGTTCGGGATAAAGTGGTAGTGGGCCCCTGTCGGATAGTTGCCGTTCATGACACCTGCAAAAACACCAACCTTTTTACCGGCGCATAGTGAATCAGGGGTATATCCGGCATCCTCAAGGGCCGCATAAGCGGTTTCCAGAAACAGTCTCTCCTGCGGGTCCATGCGCTCCGCTTCTTTCGGGGAGATTTTAAAAAACAGCGGATCAAATTTATCAATGTCTGTTAAAAAGCCGCCCCACTTTGTATACATCCGGCCTTCCTTACCTTTTGTCTCATCATAGTAGTCCCGCCAATCCCAGCGGTCTTTCGGAATTTCGGTGATTCCGTGTTCACCGGTTTTTAACCGTTCCCAGAACTCATTAACATTTTCAGCTCCGGGATACTTCCCGGCAAGACCGACAATTGCCACTTCAAGGTGTTTTGACGGCGGTTCGGAGGCGGGCGGCGCTTTTTCAGAAAAAGATGCCGCTTGGCGCTTCGTCAATCCGGCGCTTTTTTTGCGGCTTTGCTTTTTCTGTAGAGTGTGCGGCACCTTTTCGGCTTCTTTATTTGTCTTGAAAATCCCAGCCATATCTTCCTGTCTTGAGCTGACGAGATATTCCGCTAATCCGCCGATTGTCGGATACTCGAAGAACAATGTGCTGCTGATATCAGGGACGTCTTCCCGCACGCGGTTGGTCAGCTGTACGATTAAGATGGAATCAATTCCGTATTCTTCAAGGGGCGTATGGGCTTGAACGTCCTCAATCGGCATCTTTAAGATGACGCTGACGATCTGTTTCAGATACTCTGTGCTTTTTTCAAGCAAAGAGCCTGATGATACCGCTTCAGTATGACGGACTTCTTCAGAAAATCGCGCAAGCAGTTCGCGCTCCTTCGTTTCAGCCAAGTATGCGGCAAGCTCTTCTATCGTTCGGTGTTCAAAAAACAGCGTGCTGCTGATATCAGGGACGAGATCCCGCAGCTCGTTCGTCAGCTGAACGATCAGAATAGAGTCAATGCCGTATTCATCCAGAGGAGCCAGCGGATTTATCTCTTCTGCCGGCATTTTTAATACTTTTGCCGCAGCCCTTATCAGAAAAGCAGCTGTCTTTTCCGAAAGCCCTTCTCCCGCTTGTTTGATGGGGAGCTGACGATCAGAGGATGTTCGCGGTACGTTTGATTGGCGCTTTTGCGCGGTGTAAGCTTCCCTGCTCTGCCTGATGACTCCGTTGCTTTTCGCCGTGATAATCTGCTGGGTGTGCAGACGTTCGTTTTCAGCCGGAAATTGAATGGAATGAAAGCCTTCAGCCATTAAAACCGATTTCCATGTTTCCGGATAAAGACCGGGGCACCCCGGAATCCGCAGCGCCTCGTCTTCGTACAGCCACCAGCCCTCTAATAAGCCGAATGTAACATGTGTAAACGGCGTATGTCCGCCCAGTTCATTAACGAGCAGCAAACCGTCTTTTTTCAATACGGCTTTTGCCGTCCGTAAGGTTTTCCGGATATTTTTGGTGGCATGCAGCACGTTTGCGGCGATAGCGATATCGTAGGTTCTCAGATGTAATCCCTGGCCCGCCGCAGGCTTCTCCACATTAAACAGCTGATACGTCAAATACGGATTGTCCGCGCCGTATTCCTTTTCGGCATGCATTAAAAAAGCTTTTGACAAGTCGGTATAACAGTATTCCTGAATATGGTTTTGATAGGGGCGGAGCTTTTTAAACAGTGTGCTGCTCGTTCCGCCGGTGCCCGCTCCGATCTCCAGCAGACGGATGTTTGCCTCAGGATTGTTTTTAATTACATTTTCCACATAAATACACGCTTCATTTGCCATCACATCGTTGTAATAATCAGCGAGAATGTTATGCTTATAGATTCCTTCAACGAGCTCCATTGAAGAATCGGGAAACATCACGTCAGTGGCTTTTATTTTGCCTGTTAAAATGTCAGGCAAAGCTTGAATGACGGTATCCGCCAGCAGAGCCTGCGCTTTCATATCCGGATCTTTCAGCCATTCGTTTTTCTTCTTATGCCACTCTTCCCAAATCGCGGCCGTTTCACCGCTTTTAAGATCGCGGTCTAAAAGGCGGATGCTTTCTTCCAGCCAGCGCTCATATAAAGGCAGACAGGAAGCCGCCGGCGCTTCGCCGGTCAGACCCATTGAACGCAGCGTCCCCCGCAGCACTTGCAGCAAAAGCCGATTCAATTCTTTCATTTGATTGCTTATTTCTGTTCTTAAGGATAACTGTGTACGGTCTTTTTGTTTGTCTCCCTTACCCAAAACCTTATCCTCCTAAGAAAATTAAATTTGCTCCGTCATTTTGACAGGCAATCAGATAGTCACAAATTCATGAGGGTTCATTCCCTCGATCGGAATCGGCTTGGTCAGCTTCATCAGCCCCATGCGGGAGATCGGCTGCGTCAGCAGAGTTTCCAGCGCCTGCATCCCTTCCGCCCGGCTGATCAGTCCGAGACCGATTGCACTCAGTCTGTCAAACTCTTCAGAAATGTGATTGTCAGCCCGCTCCCAATACCCCCAGTTCATCACTTTGACCGGGCATGACAGCCGCCCGGAAAGCTCATGGGCAAATGCGTCTTTAAATGCGCACCCCGCCGCATAATGACTTTGATTCGGATTCTTAATATATGAAATAACCGAAGAGAAAAAGAGAATAAAGTCCAAAGACTCTTTCGCAAATACTTCGGCAATGTTGACGGAAATATCCACTTTCGCCGCAAGGCCGGCGTGAAACTGTGATTCTTCCATATCTTTTACGCTTTCATTCGCAAATACCATCGCTGAATGAACGACGCCGCTGATGGTGCCGTATGTGTTTTTAATCTGTTCATAGGCGCGCTGAAGCGATGGAAGATCAGAAGCATCTGCTGCTATATATTCGGGAGCACGGCCTAATGGCCGGTACCGGTCTATTTTTTGGCGTATCCGGCTGTCCAGCGGCCGCCTCCCGATCCAGACGACTCGGGCTTTATACGCCGTCACCATATAATCTGTCCAAACCTCGCCGATGCCTCCCGCACCGCCGATGATGACATATACGCCTCCATATCGGTAAGGAACACTTTCAGACGG
The DNA here is from genome assembly GCF_021729365.1 of Bacillus sp. R45. Taxonomy (NCBI): domain Bacteria; kingdom Bacillati; phylum Bacillota; class Bacilli; order Caryophanales; family Bacillaceae; genus Bacillus; species Bacillus sp. R45. Next base: position 2,370,188 of record NZ_CP091421.1, read on the forward strand.
CCCGCTTTGGACCGGAAGCAATTGAGGCCGGTGCCATTCCTGATGTCTGCGCACCCATGCTTTACCCGTACGGTCGCGGGGCAGGCTGAATATGTCTTCTGCGGGGAAATCCCCCCCGTCTTCAAGATCGACCAGACGGATGTGCCAGCTCGGATGTTCTTTTGCGAGAGACCCGACGAAACCGTGCACACTGGAATGAGCGGGACGCACCTCATCATATTGGGTGATAGGCTGTGCTTGGTGCGTAATCACCGTCATCCCAAGCTGCTCTTTTCCATACCCGAGACCGATAAGAGCTTTGGCCGCTCTGAAAATTTGCAGCACCCCGCTTTTTTGATCATGAATGTAAGAATCAGCCGGCTGAGGGGCAAACCAGATCATATGCTGAATCTCACCGAGACGGCGGAGCCGATCGGATATCACTTCAACGGAAGCACTTTGGCTGCTATCAAATCGCACAGCTTTAGGAAACAATCGTAAAACCGCGTCCGCCTGCCCGTCTGTACCGCCTATGATGACAGCTTTTGCTTCAGAAATGGGGAAGCCGGTTTGGTTGTCTATCGGTTCCGCGTCCCATACCTGCATCAGTTTGACGGCTCCGGTAAGGTTACCCGGCAGATCGTATTGCTTGTCATCCGTTTCAGCCGGCGCACTTTCGGCCATCCGGGCAGAAAATCCTTTTATTCTTACACACACATTGCCGCGTTCATCACATATATCAATGTCCATTCTTCGCACGGCCGGTGTTTCATGCGTCACAAACACGGCCGCCCACATGTTTGGACTGCACGGATGAAAAACGGTCAGTTCATGCAATTCAAAAGGCATTAACGGCTGCTCCGGATAACCCGCTTTATCCTCATTCATAACGCCGATGGCCGCCTGAAAAGCGGAATCAATCAGACTCGGATGGAGCACAAACTGTTCGGCCTCATCACAAACGGAAGCAGGGAGCACCAATTTAGCCAAGGCTACTTTTTCCCCGCAATAAATGTGATCAATTCCTTGATGTGAAGGTCCGTATACAATTTCCGCCTTTGCAAATGCCGCATAGCAGTCTTCTTTTGACAGCACTTTTTTGCGGCAGCGCGCTTTCAGCTGTTCAATATGCAAAACCGGCGCCTCAGACAGCGGCTCAATCACAGCACTGCCTTCACAATAAATGTCTGAATCGTTTTCATTGCTGTACACTTGAAATGAAACATTGCCGTTATCCTCTAAGGAAAGACCTGTCGTCATACGCAGCGGCTCTTTTTTATGAACGGCCTGGCGTATCCAGCTGATATACCGTAGCGAAATGCCGGTTTTAGCCGTGTATTCAGCGGCTAACGGCGCGGCAGCCAGTTCAGCCGCGGCTCTCGCCATTTCAAGATAAGCCGCCCCGGGGAGAACACACTTGTTTCGGACGATATGATCGGCTAAGAAGAATTCATCTCCGTTCAGTACCGTGCTGAATTTTTGTTCTAACAAATCTGATGTATTGCGGTGAAGCAGCGGGTGAAGCCTGCTTTCTGTATTTACGGAAGTGACGGGATGATCGGGCTCCGGTATCCAATAGCGTTCCTTCGCAAACGGATATGTCGGCAGACTCATCCTGCGCGGTTTCTCCTCCAGATACAGCCGCGTCCAGTCTATCTCAAATCCTTTTGACCACAGCTCCGCAAGTTTTTTGTAAGTGCCGCTGTCCGTCCATTTTCGGATCAGCTCCTCCGTATCCTGATCATCATTCAGGAAACCCCTGATTTCCGTTCCGCTATCAGACCGGCCTTGAAAGCAGCCGTCAATCTGCCGTTTTCGTTCTGTAAATTCGGTTAATTTCCTGATCAGGTTCGCTTGATCGTTCACTAAAAAAACAAGCCGTTCTTCCATTGCCAGCCGTCCCGTTTGCAGCGTATACGCCAGTGACCGCAGGGAAAAAGGTTCATCAGACTGCTTCTCTAATCCGGACTGACCGAAAAGACCGGAAAGAATATTCTTATGTTTCTCATCGTTTGTCAGACATTCTGCTAAAGTCCGGACGGAAGTATGCTGTATGAGATCAGTCATGTCTATTGCCAGCCCGTATTGATCCGTCAGCCGCTCAGAAAACTGTGTCAGCTGCATGACATCCAAGCCGAATTCCTTCCAATCCTGTTCACCATCTACCGAGCCGGCCTCTACATGCAGAACTTCGGCCAGAGCACCGCGCAGCGCATTTTCCAGCTGATTTTGCATTGTATCTGTTTTGTCATGACGCGGCCCGCTTCCTTCAAGCGCTTTATCTTTGAGAAACATCAGCAGGCGGGCAGCGTATTCCTTCAGCCGCTCCGGATTTTTCGCTGATAGAGGCACGATATACGGTCTCTCTTGATTCTCCGTAATGCCGGGGTTTTTGGGCCTGTACTCTTCTAAAATGAGATGAACGTTTGAACCCGTCGCCCCGAATGAACTGATGCCTGCGCGTCTCGGACAGGAATGTTCACTGCCGTTCTCTGTATACGCCGGCTTTTTCCATGACTCGGTTTTTTGCTGCACGTAAAATGGCGAGTCCTCTAAACGGAGATACGGATTAATCGTCTCTGAGTGCAAAGAAGGGACAAGCGTTTTGTGAAACAGCTGCAAAACCGTTTTATGAAGCCCGCTGATTCCGGCGGCTGATTCCGCATGTCCGATATTCGATTTAACGGAACCGATCGCACAAAATTGCCGATCCTCCGTAAACGTGCGGTAAGCTTTAACAAGACCTTGTATTTCAATCGGATCTCCTAAAGAAGTTCCGGTTCCATGCGCTTCCACATAAGAAATCGTCCTGGGATCGATCCCCGTCTTTTCAAGACATTCAGCTATCATATCCCCCTGCGCCACTGGGCTCGGCACGGTAATCCCGCTGACGGTTCCCACGTGATTGACGGCGCTGCCTTTTATCACCGCATAAATATGATCCTTATCTTCTTCGGCTTTGTGAAGCGGCTTCAGCAGCACGGCCCCGATGCCGTCAGCTGAGACATAGCCTGTGCCGCCTTCGCCGAACGTGCGGCACAGCCCGTCACTCGAATGCATATCCATCAAGCCGTATGTGATATATTTTGTCGGGTGCAATGATAAATTGACGCCTCCGGCAAGAGCTGCTTCACATTCACCGCGTCTCAGACTTTCCGCCGCCATATGGACGGCCGTCAGAGATGACGAACACACCGTGTCAACCGCCATGCTCGGCCCGTGAAAATTGCAGAAATATGAAACCCGGTTTGCGATCGGCGCATAGTTCAAGGGATAAGGAAAGACCAGCCCTTTGGCCGCAGCTTCAGCGCCGGCGAGAGAATAATCCATATGCATCACCCCGGCAAACACACCGACGTTCATTCTCTTATTCGGCCCTTTCGGCTGAACGATTGTTTCCGGGGTATAGCCCGCATCCTCAATCGTTTCCCAGCATGTTTCTAAAAACAATCGTTCTTGCGGATCTTTAGCTTCTGCCTCCCGCGGAGAAATCCGGAAAAATTTCGCATCAAAACAATCCGGATCGTCTATAAAACCGCCCCATTTGGAAATCGGCTTGCCGGACGGCGATCGCAAATGCTCATATTTCCTCGTATCCCAGCGGGAACGAGGCACTTCCGTTACGCTGTTTTCTCCATTTTTTAAATTTGTCCAGAATTCACGAAGATTTTTGGCGCCGGGGTACCGTCCCGCCATCCCGACGATCGCAATATCTCCATTCTGCGTTCCGGCTGACGCCGATTTTTTCACGCGGATTTGGGTCGTCCTCTTTTTTTCCCGGTGCAAAGGTTCAGCATTTGAATGCCCGCTTTGAGCATGGCCGAAGCCGGCTCCGTAATGTTCGCACAAATATCCCGCCAATTCCGCGATTGTCGTGTATTCAAATAACAGCGTCGGCAGAAGCTGCGTTCCGATTTTTCGTTCAATTTCCTTTACCATGTCCAACAGCCCCGGAGAATCCAGCCCCATTTCATAGTAGCCGATATCCGGGTCAATCTCTTTCACAGGTTTGTTCAATCGGGCGGCAAGCAATTCTTTTAAATAAAGGATGCACTGTTCAGTAAGGCCGGCGGAAGCCTCCGCACGGCGGGGCTCGGAAGGCGCCGGTTCCGCTTGCGGAGCCGGGACGGCATTCCGCCCGTCAGGTTCTTTCTTTTGCCGTTTCTGATTGATCAGTTCCGGGTCCCTCACCCGTTTATTGGCGAAGTTTTTCAGTTCGCCGACTTTTCTGCCTTCCTCATTGAAAAACTCCATTGTCACGTAAACGAGATCTTTCTTACGGGTGAGGGATTCTTTTTTTATCTTGGTGATACATGTCGTCTGCAGCAATTCGGCGCAATAAAACGATTCATAAAACAGCGGCAGAAATAATTGCCCATCCTCCCTCGTCAAAGGAGCGAGATATACATTGGAGCCGATGCTGCTCGCATCTATCAATGCAGGATGAAACATCGCCTCTTCTGCATGGTCCAGCTGATCCTTTTGCACCGACAGATCAATATAAATCTCTTTTTCAGTCTGGTAGACGCTTCCGCAGCCTTTCATCATTCCTGAATGAACCAGTTCTTGATCCCTGCATTCCGCGTAAATATCCTCAAGCGGTATTTCTGCCGCCGTTTGTTTTACGGCATCCATCCGGACGCTCTCTTGGAAGCCGGCGGGCTTGACGGAATGCATTTGCGCCGCGGCATATATCTTTTTCTCTGCTGCTTCGTCACCTTGTTTTTGCCCTTTCACCTCTACCTTCCACTGCCCTTCGCCGTTCTCTGTACAGTCAACGGAAAGCAGGATTGTTTCTCCCTGTTCAGGAGCTAAAGGGTGAAAAATCGATAAGTGCCTGAGTTCAAGGCCGGCATGAAAAAAACCGTTTTCTCTGAAAGTCTGATAGATCAGGTCAATATAAGCCAGACCCGGCAGCAGTTCCTTTCCATAGGCTTTATGATGTTTCAGAACGGGATGCTGATTGTTAATAAGAAGCTGCTCTTGCATATGAACTTCCTCCATATCGACGTTCAATTTTCAGCGCAATCAGTAAGTCTTCATTTGTTTCCAAAACGTATTCGGGCGGGATTCATGTGCGTTTTCATGCAGGTTTTCAGCTTTGTCCGGACGGATGGGCCGGCGTTTTAATTCCTGTCTCGGCAAAGGCTTTCTAACCGGGGTATACGCCTCCTGCTCCCAGGCTTCCACTATGACATGGGCATTCGTCCCTCCGTCAGCGAAACTGCTGACGGCGGCAATCCGCGGTGAATCCGTCCATTCACGCAGAACGTGCGAAAAATAAAACGGCGAGGCGGACAGATCGTAATGCGTCATCGGCTCTTTGCCCGAAAGGAAAGGCACACGCATTCGGCGCGAGAGCATAAGCACTGTTTTAATGAATCCGGCAATCCCTTCAGCGCATAACGGGTGTCCGATATTCGGCTTCATCGACCCCAATTCGCAAGGCGCGCTGTTTTGCATACGGTACACCGCTTCAATCGCCCTCAGTTCCAAAAGGTCGGTTACTTCAGAGCCTGAACCGTTTGCTTCAATGTAGCTGATATCCTCCGCTTTTCTGCCGCTTTTGGCAAGCGCCTTGGCCATCACTTCTTTCTGCGCCTGTATATTCGGTGTGGCAGGCCCCGCGGTTCTGCCGTCATTGTTTACGGAAATGCCTTTAATGACCGCATGAATCCGGTCCCCGTCTTTTACAGCCTGGGCCGCTGTTTTTAAATACACCATTCCGACGCCTTCTCCCAATACGATGCCTCCGGTGCGGCGGTCAAAAATATGAAACGCAGGCTCTTCGCTTAACAGATTGCGAAGTTCGAACATCCGGTGGGTTTGACCGGATTCCAGCAGACTGACTCCCCCGACCACCGCTGAGTCGATTTCACCGCAAGAAAGCGCCTGTATCGCCATATTCATACCGACAAGCGCTGAAGAACAGGCCGTATCCAAAACGAGACTCGGCCCCTTCAAATCAAAGAACTGAGAAAGATTGGCCGCCAAGTAATTCGGGCCGGCGGCGACTATCGGATTTTTTGCATGCTTCAGACGGTTTTCGTCAGGCATACTGCCGCCGCGTCCTCCTAAATAGACACCGGCTGACCTGCCTTTCATTTCTTGTAAAGAGTAACCGCTGTCTCTGAACAGATGAAGCGCCTCTTCTAATATAAGAAAGGACTGGATATCCATTGCCTTGATGTCTTCTTCGGGAATAAGGAAAAACTCCGGGTCAAAATGCGTTACATTTTTTAAAAGGCCCGCATAATCCGCCTTCTCCGTTTTCCAGCGTTCTTTCGGCACCCTTTGAATAGCCGACGACCCTTCAGACAGCAGCTTCCAATAAGCTTCAATTGATTCAGCTCCAGGAAAACGGCAGGACATTCCGACAACAGCGATGTCTTGCGCCGCTGCAGCGCCAGAAGGCTGAATGACAGCGGCTGCTGTTTGTTTGGGAACGTCCGGGATTACAGGCTGAACCGGTTTTGAAACGGCAGCTTTGATTTCCGGATATGCCGTTTCAAGCCATCCCGCCAGCGCAGCAACCGTAGGGTATTCATACAGCACCGCCGGGTCAAGGTCAGCTTTGATCCTCTTTCCGATCGCTCTGGACACTTGGGCAAGCATGATAGAATCGGCTCCGTAATCTTGAAACGGTGTATCAGATTCAAATCTTGACGGCTCCAGTCTTAATTCCCGGCAGCAAATGCCCGTCAGCCACTCCTCTACGCTTTCTGTCTCACCCTGTACATGCTGCTTTGTTTCGGTAAGGCCGGTTGAAAGCATCAGACGGTCGGGCTCCCATTTTTCCGGGTGAATGACGGCCGGCATAATAACAGATCCGCAATCGCCTGCCATAACGGCATCAAACAGGCTCAGCCCATCTCTGTCAGTGATGCTCTTTAAACCGCTTTTCTGATAGGCCCGGCTTTTTGATTCGCCCATACCCGTTTCTTTCCAGCTCGGCCATTGGATGCTCAGCACCGGAAAACCTTTTGCGGCCGCAAAATAATCCATATAGGCGTTAGCCATGGCATAATCGCTTTGTCCCGCTCCTAATTCCGGCATCACGCCGGACACTGAAGAAAACAGCGCAAAAAACCGGAGAGGCTCCTTGTGCAGCGCTTGATACAAAAGGTCCAGTCCGTCAGTTTTAGGTTCAAGCACAGTCATCATCTGTTCTCTTGTTTTGCGGATAAAGGCGGGATGATCGAGATCTACGGCTCCCGCTGCGTGTATCACGCCTCCAATCGGTCCCATCTTCTCTTTCACCCGGCTGACGGCCTGCTCATATTCAGGGCCGGAAGATACAGACAGCACTTCCGTTCGGACACCTTTTTGTTCGAGCTCTCTGATTCTTCTCACTTTATCGGAAAACGGGGAATTCCGTTTGATATGATCATCCCACTCCGCTTTCGGAGGCATTGTTTCTTTTCCGGTAAGCACGAGTTTCGTGACTCCGTAACGTTCGGCAAAATGCCGGGCGAATAAATATCCGAGTCCCCGGGTCCCTCCGGTGATCCAGAGCGCATGGTCTTTCGGAAATGAAAATTCTTTTTCAGCTAAGCTGTTTGTTTCCTTTAACCGCGCGTGATAGCGCACATCGTTTCGGTAACACACTTCGATGTCTGCAGAATCGCGAAAAAACTCCTCTGCGATCTGGTTTGCCAGCTCGGAATCTTCAGCAGTCCGTTCTGCATCCATATGCCGCGAGCGGATATCCTTATACTCACTTTGGAGCATCCGGTACAATCCGGCCTTTTTTGCACCTGAGAGATTTATCGTTTCATTCGCAAAAGGTTCAAGCCCCTTTGTCACACAAAGCAGCTGTAGCTTTCGGCCGCGGTTTCTGTTGTCGATGAGAGACTGCAGACGATGAATCCAGCCGTCATCATGCTTGATTTCCGTCCCGCATCCCGTCACATCAATCAGACCGCCAAACCGGGCCGCGTCCCCGGATATTTCCGGTGATGCAGCGTCAATGATTTCAGACTCGGGGAAATAACGGGACAGCTCAACGGCCAAATTTCCTGTCTGGTGATCAGCGGCTATTCCGATGACGCCCCGCACTTCCTTAGCCGGAACACGGCTGCTTTCTGCCCAGCTTTTCTGTAAAAAGCGGAATTCACGAAATGTTTCAGAATGTGTTTCAGCACCGCGAACATTGTCCGGCGCTGCATCGTCCGGCCAATAACGATCCTTTATAAATGGATAACCGGGAAGGCTGACGCGATGAGGCAGGCTGCCGTTATAAAGCTCTGACCAATCAATCTTCAGCCCTTTTACCCAAAGTTCCAGAAGCTTCGCGAATTTTTTTCTTTTCATCCATTTACGGACGGCTTCCTGCATATCTTCATCCTTAAAAACGGCTAGAATGTCTTTATACTGTTTGCTTTTCCCCCTGAAGCAGCCGTCTGTCCCGCCGTCAATAAAACGCTGCAGTTTTTCCGCTAACTGCTCTGTCGACGTCACGATAAACGCCGCACGTTCTTCCATCGCTTCTCTTCCGGTTTGAAGGGTGTAAGCCGCATCCCGGAGGCTGCGGTCTGTGACGTCATTTTTTCTGATCGCTTGAAGAAGCTGCTGCGCCCGCTGCTTCAGGCTGGCCTCCTGTTTGGCGGATAATAAAATGACTGCGGGATCTTCATCTGTGAATGGCTCAGAAATCTCCCTATCAGGTTCAATATATTCTTCTATCAATATGTGGGCATTTGCCCCGCCCGCGCCAAAAGAAGAGATTCCCGCGATTCTCGGAATCTCTTTCTGCGCTCCGTTTTCCTCAATGACCGGCCGTTTCCAGTCTGCCAATTCACGCTGCACCGCAAACGGCGTCCGGTCAAATGCAATATTCGGATTCAAATTTCGGCAATGTAATGAAGGGGCCAGCTTTCGTTTTTGAAACTGGAGCAGCAGTTTTGTTACACCGGCAATGCCTGCCGCGGCTTCCAAATGCCCGATATTGGATTTAACTGAGCTGATGGCGCAAAAGCCTTTATCTGACGTTTTCGTTTGAAATGCGCGGGTCAAACCGTCAATTTCGATCGGATCTCCGAGTTCAGTGCCCGTGCCGTGGGCTTCGATACAGCTGATCATCCGCGGATGTATTCCTGATTTTTCAAGCGCGCCGGAAATCACGTCAGCCTGGGCGCTCGGACTCGGCACTGTATACCCGTTTGTTCTGCCGCCGTGATTGATATGAGTGCCGCGAATCACCCCGTAAATATGGTCCTTATCAGCCATCGCTTTTGACAGCGGCTTTAACAGCACGGCCCCGACGCCTTCCCCGGGAACAAACCCGTCCCCGCCTTCACCGAAACTTTTGCACGTTCCGTCTTTTGAAAGCATTCGATAGGCGCTGAGCTCCGCATAAGCCGAAGGATGCGTATACACATTCACACCGCCGGCAATCGCCATGTCACATGCGCCGCGAAGGATGTTTTCACACGCTTCATGAATTGCAGTTAGCGAAGACGAGCACATCGTGTCGACCGGCATGCTCGGCCCTTTCAGATTAAGAAAATAGGAAACTCTGTTGGCCGCTGAACTGAACGACGTTTTCGGCTGCAGGGTGCCGCCGTTTTTCCAGTACATTCCGTACCCGTTTTTCGTAATGCCAGCAAAAACGCCGACCCGGCCGTTATACAGATTCTCAAGCTGTTCCTTCGTATAACCGGCATCCTCCAGCACCTGCCAGCACATTTCAATAAAGAGACGCTCCTGCGGGTCCATATTCAAAGCATCACGGGGTGAAATTTGAAAAAACAGCGGATCAAAGAAAGCGGCATCTTTCAGAAACCCGCCCCGCTTACTGTAACTTTTCCCTGCTTTCACGGCCGCTTCGGGATCAGGGTTGTAGTACCTGTCCTTTTCCCAGCGCTCTTCGGGAATTTCCGTCACACAGTCTTTTCCGGCCGCTAAGTTATCCCAGTACTCTTCAAGTGTTTCAGCTTGCGGATAACGTCCGCTGACTCCGATAATCGCAATCCCTTCTTTTGTCTGTTTCTCATTGGAAAAAGCAGGCCGTTTTCTTCGCTTGATAAACGACGGAAGCACCGGAAAATCTTCATTTGCCAAAACCTGTTCTGATATGCCTGAACGGTGCTCATCATCATTTGTCCATTTTCGGCATTCATTCGGATAATCCGTGACAAAGTGAGCTGCCAAAGAGCCCAGTGTCTTATATTCGTAAAAAACCGTTTTGGAAAGGTCACCGAAAAGCAGAGACAATTCGCGGTTCAATTTCGTCACAGTGACTGAGTCGATTCCGTAAGTTTCCAGCGGCTCTTCAGTATCTATGTTGGAAACAGCAATTTTTGCAGTCAGGCCAAAAAGCGTTTTGAGCTGAAGAAGCGTTTGTTCATACAAACGTTCACTGCGGTGTTCGGCATTGGTTTTTCCGGAAGCGCCCGTCTTGATGACAGGCTGCAGCTTCAACCCCGACAGGGAAGCCCATATTTTTCCTTCTCCGTCACATAAATCAATATAAAAGCTCCCCGCCTTCTCTTGTATCTCGGCCCATACCTTGTCAGGACAAGATTCATAAAACAAAAGCTCGTCCAATGAAACCGGGGCGAGCGTTTTATATTCTTTGCCGCCAAGCAGCGCGCATGCCTCTGTCACACTTTGCATCACACAGGGAGGGAGGCCGAATCGGGCGGATTCTTTTTGGTTTGTCAATGGAATTGATATGTCTGCCAGCATCCGTCCTGCTGAGGCGTAAATACGCTCAATTCCTTTCATGTGCTCACTGTATTGAACGGTATCGTTCTGAGTGATGGCTTCAATTTGCTGCTGATCCATCAGGGAACCGCTGTTTTCCATCAAGCGGCTGATATCCAGCATGCCGGGCGCAGCATCAACTGGCTGAATCGTCCCTTGGCTGTACACATCATAATGACTGGAATCAGCAGAAAATGGATTATAAATCTCAAACCTTTTGGCTTCACCCTCTGCGGGTATCAGCCTGATTTCGATATGGAACGGCTCAGCCTCAGTCAGAATGGGCTTTGACCACACGATATGCGTCAGCCGGACAGCCGCAGTCTCCTTTACTGTCAAAACAGCCGCAGCTCTCGCCATTTCCAAAAGAAGTTCTCCAGGCATAAGCTTTTTATGCTGTAAAGAAACATCAGCGAGAAAAAATTCCCGGCCGCTGAAAGCTGCCGAGAATCCCTGTCCCGTTTCATCGGAAATATGCTGCTGAGCAAGCGGATGAAGGGAAGCCGCTTGGCGAAGTCCCATCCGCATATCATAATCGCGCAAAATGCCGATCGCATCCTGTTTTGTCATTTTTTTATTTTTGACGTCAGAAAAAACCCGGTGCAGAAACTCTTTCATATGGTTTCCTCCATTACGCTAATCCCTGTAAAAACCGATCGTTCTTTTTACAGCGGCTTCTATGCTTATTTCGTTTTTCTCCAATTCATCAAGCAGGCGCTCATAAGTCTCAAGCGGGGACGTATCAGTCCCGTAAGTCTCCCGGTGCCTTATATGCTGCGCACTGTGCGGTATCCAGCAATGTGTTTTCGCAAAAGGATAGACGGGCAGGCTGACTTTTTTCGGTCTTTCGTCCTGATACAATTTACTCCAATCAACATGCAAGCCTTGCACCCATAATTTTGCAAGCATTGCATACTTTCCTGCTTCAATCCATTGATCTACGGCCCCGCTCATTTCTGCATTGTCCGTCATCTCTGTAAACAGCTGTTTCATCGCTTTGTTCCGGCCTGTAAAGAAATTCTGCCCCGTCTCCTTGCCGCTGAGGAAATCATTCAGCGCGTTCGTAAGCTCTTCTTTTGTTTCAGCAATGACGGCAAGGCGCTCTTCCATTTCATCCCGGCCAAGCTGAAGCGTATAAGCGATATCCGCAAGAGCTCCGTCAGCTGAATGTGACTTTTCCAAATATCTGCGCAGCTGTTCCGCACGTTCCTTCAGCTGTTCCGCCGTCTTTGCCGAGAGAATGAATAAGGACGGCTGAAGTTCACCGGCCGTCCATTGTTTCTCTTCAACAGGAGAAACATATTCTTCGAGCACGACATGAGCATTGACACCGCCAAATCCGAACGAGCTGACACCCGCTCTCCGCGGCAGTTCATTTCCGCTATCATCAGTCGCCGCTTTCCACGGCTGAGTGTCACGGACGAAATAAAACGGGCTGCCGTCGAGGCTGATATACGGATTAACGGTTTCACAATGCAGACTTTTAACGAGCGTTTTGTGCTGCATCTGCAAAATAATTTTTAAAAGTCCGGCCATGCCGGCGGCAAGCTCTGTGTGGCCGATATTCGTTTTGACGGAACCGAGGCCGCAATGAGGCTGATCGGGTGCCGTTACTCCGGCTTTCTGATAAAGCGCTGCAAAAGCCGCTTTGAGTCCGTTGATTTCTATCGGATCTCCGAGCGCCGTTCCCGTGCCGTGGGCTTCAATATAACTCACTGTACGGGGGTCGATGTTCGCTTGCTGATACGCTTTTATCATGACTTCTGTCTGCGCTTTCGGATTCGGCGATGTAAGGGAAGCCGCCCTTCCGCCATGATTTTCCGCCGTTCCGCGGATAACGGCATAAATACGGTCGCCGTCACGTTCCGCATCGGATAATGTTTTCAAAACAATCATGCCGGCACCTTCAGCTCTGACATAGCCGTCCGCTTGATCGGAAAATGTTTTGCAGCGCCCGTCTTCACTGAGCATTCCTGCTTTATTAAAGCTGATATGCATGTCCGGCGACACAATAGCATTGACGCCTCCTGCAATCGCGATGCCGCAGTCTCCGGCCTGAATTGCCCTGACCGCACGGTGAACAGCGACCAATGAGCTTGAACAGGCGGTTTCAATCGGTTCGCTCGGCCCATGTATATTCAGAAAATAGCTCATGCGGTTCGGACCGATTGACGGAACCGTTCCGGCGGCGGAAGAACCCTCAATCTCTATATGGAACTTTGAAGCTTCCTGAGCGTAACCGCTGTTTGTCGTGCCTGCAAAAATGCCTGTATTTGTACCTGACAGGCTTTTTGCAGAGCAGCCGGCATCTTCAATCGCTTTCCATACATGCATCATTAAAAGTCTTTGCTGAGGATCCATCATTTCGGCTTCATGCGGAGAAATACCGAAAAATAATGGATCAAATTGAGCGGTTTCATCAATGAAGCCGCCCCACTTTACATTGCTCGCATTTTTATCTTTCTGCGGATCTCCGTAATACTGTCTCCAGTCCCAGCGCTCCGGCGGTATTTCAGAAATGCAGTCCTTTTCTCCGGCTAAATTCTCCCAAAACATTTCCGGATTTTCAGCCATTGGAAATGCACAGCTGATTCCGATTATCGCCACGGGCTCTTCAGGTGCAGCTGCGGTTTTTGTTTTAGGAAGGCGGGACGGAATCGAGAATGGCTCCGTCTTCATTTTTTTACGCTCAACCGGTTTCTCCGTTTCTGTTTCTTCCTGTGGGCCGAATGTATCCGGATGTTCCGTCAGCAAGTATTGGGCAAAACTAAAGACTGTCGGATATTCAAAAAACACGGCTGGCGTCAGTTCAAGCCCATACATTTTATTTAGTTCATTTGCAAACTGCGTGAATGAAACCGAATCAAATCCATAATCTCTCATCTCTGATTCAGCATCTATTTCTTCTTCTTTCACCTTCAGAATGCCTGATATCATATGTTTGAGTTCCGCTTGTACTTTATTTGGCAGATGGACGTGGGTCTTCCTTGACACATGAATGCTGCGTGACGGTTCCGGCGCTTCAGGCATCAGGTTTTTTCGAATCCGTTTCTCGTCGCCTTCTGCCACCATGACCTGGTGTGCTCCGGAGGCAAAAGCGGCGTACAGCGCCTGGATGCCTGAAGCCGATCGCATGGCTTTCATTCCGGTCTGTTCATACATCAGCCGTTCGGTCTCTTTGTCCACGCGCATACCGCCCTCTTCCCAAAGCGGCCAGTTGACGGACAGGGTCTGCCCGCTCCGCTTGTTGTCCCGCACGAGACGATTTCGGCGGGCTGCATAAACATCCATAAATGCGTTGGCTGCCGCATAACCGGCCTGCCCCGGATTTCCCATGCCTCCCGCCAAGGAAGAAAACAGAATGAAAAAGTCCAGCCGTACATCTTTCGCTGCTTCATCAAGATTGATAAGCCCTTTCACTTTCGGCGCCATGACGGTCTTCCGTTCGTTTTCTGTCTGGTTCAGAATGTAGTTGTCGGCGATCACGCCTGCGCCGTGAATAATCCCATCGAGTGTTCCGTGCTCCTCCTGTATGCCGCGGACGAGGGCGATGACCGCCGTCCTGTCTGTCACGTCAACCGGTTGATACAATACGCGGGCGCCTGACGCTTCCAAGCGCCGTAAGCGGGCGGAGCGGTCTTCATCAAGCGCTTCCGCCCTCCCCGTTAATATGAGGACGGTGTTTTTGACGCGGGAGGCTATTTCTTCAGCGAAAATCAGTCCGATGCCGCCCGCTCCCCCGGTGAGGAGGTAGACCCCTTCGTCTTTCCACGGAACGGTGCCGCTTTGAGGCGCAGGCAGGTGACGCCAGTTTCTGACGAGACGTTTGCCGGCTTCATAACGGATTTCCGCTTGTTCAGGGTGCGCCCGGTTTTCTTTCAGCTTGGCAAGAAGCGCTGATGCTGACTCGTCCGGATCGGCTTGGATGACTTGGCCGTACAGCTTCGGATGTTCAAGGTGAGCCGTTTTCAGAAAAGCGGCCAGCCCCGCCAATACATTGTCTTCCCCCCTGTCGGGGACAAGAAGCTGGATCAGCGTTTTTCCCTTCTGTTTTTCTTTGATAAGACGCTTGACGATCGCTGACAGCTCCGCCGCGCAGGCGTCATAACGGTCTTCAATGGGACCTTCCCCGTCAGCCGCACATACGGCGCCGTTTATGTCCTCAGCGTTCATTCCGCCATACAGCGTCACGTATCTGAAAGACTCTGCTTGTCCGCCGCCTTCACCCGGCGGTGATTCCTGCCACTTTGGCTGAAGCAAGAGCGGTTTTCCCTCCGTTTCCTCTTCCAGAAAACGGGCGGTGAGCCCCGTCAATCGGACGCATACCTCGCCGTTTTCATCACACAGCTCAATATGATAGGCGCCGTCCGCTGAGGAAAGCACCGCCCACATCGTCTCCCGGCACGCAGAAAACACCTGCATATCCCGGAGGGCAAACGGCAGAAACGGCCGTCCGGACGCGGAACCGTCTGAGAGCACGAGACCGATAGAAGCCTGAAGGGCGGCGTCCAGCATGCTCGGATGCAGGATGAACGGCTCCTTTTCTTCGCGGGCGGACGGCGGAAGAGTGAGCTTCGCGAGCACTTCTCCGCTTCCGGCATAGACGGCGTCAAGCGCCTGATGAGACGGTCCGTAGGTGATGCCGAGGCTGTCGAATGCTTCATAACACTCAGCCTTTGACATGCGCCGGCCGCCGCAGCGCGCCTGAACCGCCTCCACATCGAGTACAGGAGCACGCTCCGTCTCTTCGAGCACGGCCTTTCCCTGGAAAAAGACAAGCGGCTCTTCTCCTTCGGCATACGCTTCAAAAGCGATGTCTCCGTTTTCTTCCGGCTGAAGCTTTACATGAAGCGTCACGCCTTCAGAAAGCGCCGTCACCGGACGGAGCCAAACGATCTGTTTGAGCCGGACACCCGCTTTCCCGCCCGGCAAGTCCTCAGCGGCAAGCGTAACGGCGGCCCGGGCCATTTCTAAAGCAGCCGCGCCCGGAAGCACCGGTTTTCCATTGACGATATGATCGGCAAAAAACGGTTCACGCCCTGAAAAAACAGAAGTAAAGCGCTGGGCGGTAAAGGTCGATGTATTCGCGTGGAGCAGCGGGTGAAGTCTGCCTGCTTTCTCACTTTCCGCTGAGCCTGTTTTGTCAAGTGACACATCAGCTTTTGTGACCCAATATCGGTCTTTGGCAAAAGGGTAAGCCGGGAGACTGATGCGGCCCGGGTTGCGCTGATAAAGAGCTGACCAATCGACGTCAAGTCCTTTAACCCAAAGGTCAAGCAGCTTTCCGTATTTCCCTTTTTTCAGCCAGGCATTTATGGTAAGCGCCATATCTTCATCGGAAGTAAGCGAAGCCGCCAATGAATGATGTTTGGCTGTCCTGCCCCGCCAGATATGAGCATGTTCGATATGATCGTTTGAGAAACTCATAAGCTTCATTTTCAGTTCTTCTATCGACTCGGCCGTAAATGCAAGCCGCTCAGCCATCGGTTCTCTTCCCGCCTGAAGCGTGTAAGCGATTTTGGCCAAATCCCCGTCAGAACGTTTTTTTCTTATGACATCATCCAGAAGCTGGCGGGCGCGCTCTGTCAATTGCTGCTCATTTCGCGCTGATAAAATAATAACAGCCGGTTTTTGCGGAGAAACAGACGCGTTTTCCCTTGGTTTCAGGCTGTCAGACGGCACATATTCCTGAATGATGATATGCGCGTTTGCCCCTCCTGCTCCAAAAGAGGAAATACCGGCAATTCTCGGATATTCCTTCATTTCACCCGTGATATTCAAGACAGGTCGTTTCCATTCCGTTTCTTTTTGCTGTACGAAAAACGGAGTGTGCTCAAACTCAATATTCGGATTCAATTCCGCCGCATGCAATGAAGGGGCAATCCTCTTATGTTTCAATTGGAGAAGCAGTTTGGTGATTCCCGCAATCCCGGCAGCGCTTTCTAAATGTCCGATATTTGATTTAATTGAACCGATGGAACAAAACTGCCGGTCTTCTGTTGTCAGGCGAAAAGCTTTCGTTAACCCGTCGATTTCAATCGGATCACCGAGCGCAGTGCCCGTTCCGTGGGCTTCCAAGTAACTGACCGTTCTCGGGTGAATGTCTGTCCGTTTCAACGTCTCTGCGATCAGATCAAACTGCGCTTTCGGATTCGGCACCATATAAGCGTTTGTCCTGCCTGCTGCGTTCAGCATGCTTCCTTTGATAACGCCGTAAATATGATCGCCGTCTTTCTCCGCTTGAGCAAGCGGCTTTAACACAATCGCCCCTACTCCTTCACCGTCAACAAAACCGTCCGCCCTGTCTCCGAAAGATTTGCATTTATCACCGGGAGACAGCATTGAAAAAGCGGACAGCCGCTCATAGTGAGCCGGATCAACGATAAGATTGACTCCGCCGGCAATCGCTGTTTCACTCATTCCGCTCCGCAGGCTTTCTGCAGCGAGATGGACAGCTGTTAAAGAAGAAGAACAGGCTGTATCCACAGCCATACTCGGCCCTTGAAAATTGAACAAAAACGATACTCTGTTTGCGATAGACCAGTCGCTGGGAACTGTCGGGTAATTGCTGTTCATCACACCGACAAAGACTCCGATTTTCCGGCTGTCACAAAGCGTGGCCGGGGTGTACCCCGCATCTTCAATGCTTGAATAAGCAGTCTGCAGAAACAACCTTTCCTGCGGATCCATCCTTTCAGCTTCCGCGGGAGATATACGGAAAAACAGCGGATCAAATTTATCAATGTCATCGAGGAAACCGCCCCATTTTGAATAAATGGACCCCCATTTTCCGCGTTCCTCGTTATAAAACGTTTTCCAGTCCCAGCGATCTTTCGGCACTTCTGTAATAGAATGCCTGCCGGCTTTTACATTTTCCCACAGCTCATCAACGTGATCGGCGCCCGGATACCGGCCTGACAGACCGATGACAGCGATATCCTGGATATAGGGATCTCCGTTTGTCCTGCTTTCTTCCTCGTTTTGAGGAATTACATTCAGGTTATCTGTGTGATCAGACAGCTGCTCCTCACGCACACCCATCGCTTTCATAAATGCTCTCCGCTGAGAAAGAAGCAGGTAATCCGCGATTTCTTCTATCGTCTGATATTCAAAAAAGAGGGTGCTGGTCATTTGGTCAAACACGTTACGAAAAGCATTTGTGAGCCTGACGACCAGAATAGAATCCAAACCGTATGCGGTTAAGGAAACCGACGGATCCATTCTCCTGCTCGGAATCTTTAGCGTTTTTCCTATTAATTCCGTCAGATATGTGATGCCCCGTTCCCTTACGTTTGGAATCGGCGCGGCGCTTTCTGCGGGAGCCTGCATCCGTCCGGCGTTTTCGGAATGAGCCCGTCCATTCCCGAATTGCCGCTCGAGCGCTTCTTTACGGGAAGACAGAAAGTAATCAGCAAGCTCATCAATGGTTTGATATTCAAAAAACAAAGTGCTGCTGACAGAACCGAAGACGTCTTTTAACGCGTTGGTCAGTCTGACGACCAGTATGGAATCCAATCCGTATGCGGTTAAAGGTTCATGGGATAAAAGACGATGCGCCGGCACTTTAAGCGCTTCACCGATTACCTTCTTCATCAGTTCAACGCTTTTTTCTCTCAAGCTGAAATGCAATGTATCATCCGAAAGACCATCTGCGTCATACGGACGGCGCTCCGGTTTTTCTTCTGACGCCTGCGGGAGGGCAAGCCTGACCGTTCCGTCACTTTCAGCCGCTATAATCTGCTGGCCTAAGTCGTGTGCGGCTTCAGCCGGAAACAGAGGATGGACGAACCCTTCAAGTGAAAGCGCTTCCGACCAGCCGGCCGGCTCAACCCCCGGACAGCCCGGAATCCGTAAATCATGATCCTCATACAGCCACCAGCCTTCAAGAAGGCCGAACGTCACATGGTTGAATACGGTGCGGCTGTTGATCTCATTTATAAACAGCTGGCCGTTTTTTTGCAGCATTGCTTTCGCATGGCGCAGCGTAGAGCGGATATTTTTTGTCGCATGAAGCACATTGGTCGCGATCACTGCGTCATACGTGCCGATGTCCGGCGCTTCTGTTGATACCGGCTGCTCAGCGTTGAATATTTTATAAGTGACATAAGGATATTCCGGACCGAATATGTCTTCTGCATGTAAAAGAAATACTTTAGAAATATCTGTGAAACAATATTCGGCAATATGCGCTTCATACGGTTTCAATTTTCTCATGACCGCGGCGCTCGTCCCGCCCGTTCCGGCTCCGATTTCTAAAATGCGGATTTTCGCCTGCGGGTCTTTTTCCAGACGCTCCCGCAAAACTGCAATCAATGTGTCAGCAAGCTTGTCATTGAAAAAATCAGAAATGATATTATTGCGGTAAATGCCTTCCACAAGACGGAAGGAGGAGTCAGGGAACATCACTTCCGTTGCCGGAAGCTTACCGGTTAAAATGTCTGGAAGCACACGCAATGTCTCTTCTGCCAATCTGACATGCGCCCTCATGTCTTTCCGGCGCAGCCAAGTCTCTTTTTTCCGCTCCCATTCCTCCCACACCTCCCCTAGATCCGTTTTTTCCGGAGCAAGCGCTAATTCAGTCAGGAAGACAAAGCTCTCTTTCAGCCATCTGCTGTATTGTTCCGTTATGCCGGCAGCCGATTGAAATAACGGCAAAGTCTCATCAAGCCTTGCGCCCATCTCATAAAGGGTTGATACAAGTATTTTTTCAATGAGGGATTCCATCTCTCTCATGCAGCTCATGACATTTGATGCTTTTACCCGCTCAGCTTCGTCATTCTGCGTGATGTTAACCGCTAATTGTCCGAGTGCGGAAGGAATCTTTTCCGGATAAACCGTTACTTGTTCTTTCAGATCATCTTTCATAAAAACCGGATCTGTCGTTTTGATCAGCGCCAGCTGGTCATAAGGTCCCGAAAGCAGGGTTTCCAGCGTTTTCATCGCTTCGGGCGCCTCAATAGAAGCGATTCCGTCCCGCTCCATCCGTTTCCGGTATTGTTCTGAAGCGACAACGCCGACACTTCCCCAAAAGCCCCAATTGACAACCTTTACGGCATACGGCGCTTTTTGTGAGATCCGCTTAGCAAAAGCGTCTTTAAACGTGCACCCGGCGGCATAATTGCTCTGTCCCGGCGCTTTTTGAAACGACATCATCGAAGAGAAAAACAGCAAGAAATCCAGCGGTTCCTCTTCAGCTACCCGGGCAATCTGCAAGCTGACATCAGTTTTTGCAGAAAGTGAAGCGCGGAACTGGTCCTCTTCCATATTGGCAAAACTCCGGTCTGATAACACGATGGCGGAATGAATGATTCCGCGCACCTTTCCATGTTCCTTCACAATGGTGTCATACGCCCGCTTGAGAGAATCATAATCCGCAGCATCCGCGCTGAAATATTGCGGTGAGGGACCTAAAGCCGCAAGTCTTTTCAGCTTTCTTTCAATCTGTGTATCTTTTTTCCGTCTCCCGATCCAAGCAATTTTCGCCTGATAGGTCTGAATCATGTATTCAGTCCATACTTCTCCTATTCCGCCTGCTCCGCCGATAATCACATAAACCCCGCCGTGCCGGTATAATGAAGGCTCACCTGCATGAGGCTGGCAGACGGCCAATTGCTGGCGGTGCCACTGACCTGCACGAAAGACCCACGGATTTCCCTCGGGGTCCGCCGGTAAAGAGAAGATATCGGGAAGATGCCGGTCTCCCCTTTGAGATTCCAAATCAAGAAGCCGGATGCTCCAATTGCTGTGTTCTTTTGCGAGCGATCCCGCTAATCCGTGTATGCTTGCATGACTCGGATTGACCTCATCATGTTCATGAATCGGCTGTGCTTGAAACGTGCAGATTGTCAATGATAGTTGTTCCGTGTCAAAATTCAGAAGCAGAAGCGATTTTACCAGCCGGAAAAGCTGCATGACCCCGTGCTCCTGTCCGTCGGCCGTATCCGCATCATAAACGGATGGAATCGGATGATCCGGCGCCGCCCATATCATGTGTTGAAAAGAGCCTTGCGCTTTCAGTGTTTCAGCCATTTGTTCCGCGCTGTCCAAAGAAGTGATGTCCGGAAAACGGACATCGGAATACATCTCTTTCAAAGCCTGCTGAAAATCCGGCCCGCCCCCGATGACAATTATTTTTTCTTCACGCATGAAAGACATGCCGGTTTCCGGAATGGTGACGGTGTTCCAAACCGGTGTCATAAGCAATTCCGTTTCACGGCTTTTCTTCGGCATGACGCCGGCTTTTTGGTTAAACCCGGCGCTTTCCTGCACCTCTTTTATGATAAAATCTTTCACTGCCGCATGCAGCACGCCGCGCTCATCACAAATATGCAGGTCAAATTGGTGAACGGAGGCCGCTTTTACCTCCGCATGCACAAATACGGTTTTCGCTAACGGTTTAAAAAGCTGTATTTCTCCGAAGGAAAACGGTACGATAAGCGCAGGCTCTTTTTGAAATTGCAGCACATGCGCCATTGCAGTTTGAACAGCGCCATCCATTAAGGACGGATGCAGGATGTACTGTTTAAAATCCGCTTCCAAGTGTGACGGGAGCGTTAATTTGGCCAGTGCTTTCCTTTCTGTATAAGAGAATTCGCGGATGACCTGAAAACTGTCCTTTTGCACGATTCCCGCCTCAGAGAACGAGTGATAGATGTCTTTCGGCTCCGTTCTCTGCGTAAATGGCGCCGGAAGCTGAAAGACCGGGGCCTCAAACGACGCTCCATTTTCTTTACAAATCACTTCTCCTTGCGAAAAGAGAGTGCCGTCCGCTCCTTTTTCCTTAATGACATAGCTTATACGCTCTTTTTCCGCTTCAAACTCTATCATGACGGATCTTGGGTCTGTCCCTGTCACAATCGGCTCCATATACCACACATTTTGAAGAGAGACGACCGGGCGTTCTCCCCACAATGCCGCGCCGTATGCCGCCATTTCAAGATGACAGACTCCGGGGAGCACATATTTTTCGTTCACTAAATGATCTTTAAAGAAATATTCATCCTTGGAAAATATCTTTTGAAACGTCCCTTTCCGGGCGGATGAAACATTCTCATCAAGCAGCGGATGCAGCGCTTCACGCCTTTTGATAGATTGGGGCTTTTTCGTATACCGCTTTTTTTGGTCGGTCAGCCAGGACGTTTCCTTTAAAAACGGATACGTAGGAAGCGGAACTTTCTGATACGGCGTCTCCGGCTTTTTGAAACCTTGAAGGCCTTTGACCCACAGCGCGGCAAATTTTTCAGGATCTGAAACGGATTGGCCTGAAACGTCCGGCCGTCCGGGTGACGCTTTTCCGAAGTAAATATGCCTGCCGCCGCTGTGACCGCTCACAAAACCGTCCAATCGCTGTTTCAGCTCGGGAAGGGATGACGCAATGACAGCAAGCCGGAAGGAGAAAGGCTCTCTGCCTGACAATAGGGTGGCAGCGATATTTTCCAGGCTGTATCCGCCGGCAGAAGGCGAGTTTTCCAATCGGGCAAGAAAGGAGCTCAATTTTCCGGCATATTCTTTCAGCTGCTGTTCGGAATGTGCGCTTAGTACGACGGCATGCGGTTTTTGCTCAGTATTCCCGTCCGCTTGCCGTTTTGGCTGATAAGCACCTACGATCAGATGGGCATTAGAGCCTCCTGCGCCGAATGAACTGATTGCGGCGATTCTCGGTTTATCTCCTTCAGCCGGCCACGGCCGATTGTTTCGGACGACATAAAATGGCGAATCAGAAAAAGAAATCTTGCGGTTCAGTTCCTCGGCGTGCAGACTGGCGGGAAGCGTTTCATGTTTCATGCTTAAAAGCACCTTGATTAAACCGGCGATCCCTGCAGCCGCTTCCAAATGTCCGATATTGGATTTCACCGAGCCGATTCCGCAGTCATTTTTCTCATCGGTCTGTTTCTCAAATGCCATAGACAGACCGCGTATCTCAATCGGATCGCCGAGTGCCGTGCCGGTACCGTGAGCTTCAATGTAGCTGATATCCGCCGGACTTACCGCGGCTCTGTTTATAGCGGATAAAATCAGGTCCCGGTGCGCTTCCGGATTCGGCACCGTATACCCGGTCGTTTTGCCGCCGTGATTAGTGGCGGACCCCTTAATGACACCGTAGATGTGGTCGTTGTCCGCAATCGCTTTTTTCAATGGTTTTAACAAAACGGCTCCCGCGCCTTCACCGGGCACGTAACCGTCTCCGCCTTCACCGAAGCTGCGGCATTTTCCTTCAGAAGACAGAAAATGCGATTGGCTTAAAAACATGTATTTTTGCGGATGTAAGCTGAGGTTGACGCCTCCGGCAAGCGCCATTTCACAGTCGCCCGACATAATGGCCTGACAAGCCTGATGGACGGCGACAAGCGATGAAGAACACGCCGTATCAACAGCGATGCTCGGCCCATGGAGATCAAGAAAATAAGAAACCCGGTTCGGAATGCCCCAATATAAGGAGCCGGGGCCTTTATACTGATCTTTGAGGAAACCTTCTTCGTGTGCAATTAATGAATATTCATTCCAGGTCACTCCGGCGAATACACCGATTTGATCCGTCGGCCTCGCCGCCGGGTTCCCGTAACCGGCATCCTCCATCGCTTCCCAGCAGCACGTAACATACAATTTTTGCTGAGGGTCCATTAAATCAGCTTCCCACGGGGAAACAGAAAAAAACAGCGGGTCAAATCGATCCGGACGATCAATAAAACCTCCCCATTTACTGTATGACGCGTATTCTGCCGTTTTCTCTTCCGAGTAATAAGAGCTGTCCCATCTGTCCTCAGGGATTTCGGAGACACAATCTTTATTTTCCATTAAATTGTCCCAAAAATCATGCTGGTTTTCCGCTTTCGGAAACATCCCGCTCATTCCGATAACCGCAATATCAGAACTCCTGTCCGTTCCCGGTTCAGGCACCTTTTCAGCCGCCTGTACAGGAAGCACTTCTTCTTCCTGCCGGCTTCCCGTATCAGGCTCCGTTTCTTTGAATTCAAGAACGCTTTCGGGATTTCGTTTCTGCGCACTTAAAAACTCACTCAATTTCTCAATGTTCGGATATTCAAACAGCAGCGTTTCAGAAAGGCCGGTAAATTCTTTATGCAATATGGTCATGATTTCTTCACTGATGAGAGACGTCACGCCAAGAGTAAAAAAAGCGGTTTTATCTTCTGCTTCGGTCACCTCGGCACCCAGCTTTTCCGCTATTACCGTTCTTAAAAATTCGTTAATACATTTCATGAGGATACCATCCCTTGTACAAAAGAATTTTTCTGTGCTTTAACAAGTTAATCCGCCGTCTATTGCCATTGTCTGTCCGGTCATAAAGGACGATTCAGGAGAAAGCAGAAAACGAACGAGTCCGGTCATATCGTCTGTTTCGCCTAAACGCCCCATCGGCGTCCTTCTGATAATCTGCGATTTTTGTTTTTCCGGCATATTTTTCGTCATATCGGTGTCCACAAAACCGGGCGCAAGTGAATTGACACGGATTCCTTTGGACCCGAGCTCCCTGGCCAGGCTTCGCGTCAAGCCGTCAAGAGCCGCTTTGGATGCGCTGTAGACTGAAGTGCCTTTAAATCCTCTTGAACCGATAATGGAGCTTATGTTAACGATTGATCCGGAATTTTGTTTCAGCATGACCCGGGAAACGTTTCGGGTCAGCTTGATGACTGAACCGATATTCAGATTGAGGATGCGGTCAATGTCTTCATCATTGGTCAGGGGCAGCAGCTGATCAAGGTTCAAACCGGCGTTATTGACCAAGCCGTCTATTCTGGAAAACTTGCGGTATACTTGAAGAACAAACTGTTTCATGGCGGCATCATCCGCCGCATCCGCCGCTTCCCAATAAAAGCGGTCACGGTACTTTTCACTCTCTCTCAATGTGTTAATAAAATCAGATTCACTGCGGCTGAAAGCGGCTACTTTGTAATTCTCATCCAAAAGCGCCTGTACAATCGCTTTTCCGAGCCCCCGGCTACCTCCGCTGACGACCGCTACTTTTCCGTTATTCATATTTGCCTCCTGTTTTACACGTTTCTTATTTTTTTAAATCGGTCATTAGACAGTTTCCGATCTGTAACAGAGATGATCTGCGGTATCTGATATGGCTGCAGCTTCTGTCTGCAATGAGCTACGGCCCGCTTTCTGAAAGATTTGATATCTTCCTCTTTTTCAAGTACGGCCTCTGCCGCGACAATCTCGCCCGTAATCGGATTTTTTCGGCCCGTTATGAGAACATCCCGGACATTCGGTATCTCCAGAAAGACGCTTTCCACCTCTGCCGGAAACACTTTCTCTCCGCCCACATTAATGATTTCACTCTTTCTTCCGAGAATTCTTATATATTCGCCGTCTGTTTCCACCTGGTCACCGGTGTCGTACCAGCCGTCTTCATCGAAAGGTGAGGGTGCGTTTAAATAGCCGAGCATCGCCGACTCAGAACGGACCCAAAGCGTGCCTCCGGTAATTTTGGTCTCTGTTCCGGCACCGCCTACTTTCATCCAAGTGGATTGGCTGTCTTTTGATTTCGTTGAGAATATACCCAGTTCAGTTAATCCGTATGTTTGTTTCAGCCGTACATCCGGAAACAGCCGGTGAATGCCGCGCAGCGTTGATTGGGGCATCGGTTCTGTGCCGTAAGTGATCAGCTGGAGTGAAGACAGGTTATAGCCGGCATCCGCCTTGGACATCAGCAGCATGTTTAAAAAAGTAGGGGTGGCGGGGAGCACTTGGACAGCATATTTGTCGACCGCCTGATAAACGGACTCCGGCGTTCTGCTGTCTGATGTGACGATCGTTCCCCCGTTAAACAGAATCGCAAACAGCGTATTAATGCCGCCTATATGATCCAATTTCAGAAAAATGAGCGTACGCAGCGGTTTTCTCTTCGCCGTTTTGTATTTTTCAAGCAGCCGGCCGGCGCTTAACACGGATGCTTTGCTTTTGCCGGAGGTTCCCGATGTGAAAATAATAATGCCTGACTCCCCTTTCTCGCGCAGGTCATCAAGCAGAGGGTGAGAGGCGCTTTCAGAACCTTCACGAAGCGTCCAGCTGTCATTTTCATTTATTTCAATGATTTGATTCACTTTCGCGTCTTCAAACATATCGAGATGCTTTTCCCTTGATTCATTGCTGAGAGGGACAACGATATTTCGGTTTAACAAAAGCGCCATCAGCAAAAAAATGGCGTTCGGGGAATAATCCCCGATAAGCGCCACACATTCTCCTTCACGTATTCCGTTTTGTTCAAGTTCTTTCTGAAAAAAGCTGATTCGTGTCAGCAAATCATCATACGTAAAAGTCTGCCCTTTAAAAATGAGAAACTCACTGTCCTGCGTTTCCCTAAGCTTATCAGTCACCCAGCTGATATCTCCCCTGCTTTCTGTTTTCATGATTGAGCACTGTCCATGTATTTTTGATAAATATCACAAATGCTGCCGACGGTTGTAATGCTGGAAATCGTTTCTCCTTGGGAAAAAGGATCCACTCCGGTTTCCATCTCCATCTGTGCGACTAATTGAGCGATATCCAGTGATGAGAAGCCCAGATCCTCTATGACTCTCACATCATCTCCCGCTTCGACGGCCCGATATGACTGCTGTTCTTGAATATCCTGAATAATTTGAGCGATGATCTGCTTCATTTCCTTGGTTTGTTCCATTTGCTTTCAGCTCCATTCTTCATTTTATAAACTTCTGATGACCCGTTTATAATCCGGAATATGATCTTGTGAAGAGGTCGGCACCGCCAGCAGCTTATCCACCTTGGAAATGGCCAGCAATGTATGATTCCTTTTCATATAGACTTCAATCTGATAGCTGATTTTCGCCACTGAGATCATACCGAGGGACTCACCGTGAAAGTCGGGATCGCATTCTTCAATGTGTCCCGTCATATAAATATCAAGCTCTTCATCTGCAAAACAATTTCCGTAATAATACGTCTCTCTTTCAAGCAAAAATAAATGCCGCGCGATTGAAACCGGAAAACCCGGCTTCGACCGGCGCGTCATCCATTCAAATTCCGCCGCATCCATTATCTTGCTGAATTTCGCAAACACCATGGCATGCCCCGGCGCAGCATCCTGATCAACAGGAACCCGATATGAAACGGGGTCCGCTGTTTTGAGGTTTCCCGGCTTCATACCGAAAGCGTCCGTTCTGACTTTCTTTGACCGCATCAGCGCGTAAGGCGGCTTGGCTAGCTTAGAAAGTTCCGCAATACATTCAGCCTTCGGCGCTGAGACTTTGCGCGTCGAACCTTCTGTTTGTGTGACGTCAACGACAATTAAACTATTGGCTTTCATAGAAGGAAACCGTCCCCGGTCCCACTCGCTTTTATCAGAGCTGACCGCTCCTTTCGGCCCGAACAAATAATCAGATTCTAATATGGTTTCTCCAAACCGGGAGATATCGACTCCGACGGAAACCTCGTCCCATAATCGGTACTGATCAAGAGGCTTATCTGAAGGAACTTTGAGATGTGTCATAAAATAAGCCGGATACAAAATCAGCCCTTGGTGATCGGCCATCTGATCAGGCCGGAATCCCGTTCCGTCCGTTAAATGGTGACTGTGTGCATTGCCGAATAACAGCAGCAGCGCGTACTCATTCAAATTCCCTAATCCGACATGGCTCATCGTTAATTCATGATTTTCAATCAGCATGGTAGTCCTCCGCAGAAAAAATGTAATGTCTGGTCATACTCAGCCTGTAATCGATACCAGCCTTTGCGCAAGAAGGCCGGCTGTTTCTTCCATGAGCTGTTTGCCGATCAAGTCGACATGCCTGTTTCTCCAATTTTCAAGAGGGGTTCCTTTCACCCATTGATTAAACGCGCCGAGCGCAGGGCCGCAATGAATTTGGTAATCTATTTTACTTTCGCTTTTTCCTTCCAGAGCGAGCCTCGTCGTATGGGAAAAATACCATTTAAATACCATCGCCATTTTGTGTTTCGGATTCTGTTCGGCTTTGGCGATCTGTTCAGGAGATTTATCACGTTTCAACTGCTCATACACTTCCTCAAAACTGCGCTGGAAATACTTATCTTCAATTAATGTTTTCGTTTTTTCATCTATTTCATCTAAAGAATTGTATTGTCTGTACAAGTCAAAGAGTTTATTGGCTCTTGCCGGGAAAAACAGGCCTTTTTTCAGCACCTGCACCCTTGCTCCCGCTTCAAACATATCTCCCGCGGGAGCGTATGACGTATCCTGCACGTTCGCTTCCTGAAGCAGATCTTTCACTGAATCACTTGTCCCGGCTTCGACCGTGCATTGATTAATAGAACCGGTTCCGATAAATTCGGCGCCGAGCAGAAACGCGGCAGCAGCCGCTTCCGGAGTGCCGATGCCGCCCGCTGCGCCGATTCTTACTTTTTTCGCATAACCGTGCTTCTCCATCATGCGGTCTCTGAGTCTGATCATGGCAGGCATTAATGTATACGGAATCCCTTGGTCGGTATGCCCTCCTGAATCCGCTTCAACGCAAATGTCATCAGCCATCGGAATTTCTTTTGCAAGCGCCGCTTCCCCGGCTGTCAGCCGATTGTCAGACACAAGTCTTTCCAGCACATGAGCCGGAGCCGGATTCAGAAAGGCCTCAGCGACTTCAGGCCGGGATACTTTCGCGATGATTCTGTTTTGGACTGACACCGACCCGTCATGATTTCTGCTTAATCCCTTTGCCCTGTATATCACGAGAGCCGGGGTTATGCCCATAAATGCCGATGCTTCAATAAGGTGAATGCCGTTTTTTAAATATAAATCTATCATTCTGACTTCCTTGTCAGGTGACATCATATGATGAAGAAGATTCATTCCGAATGTTTCCCCTTGCCGCAGTGCAGACCGGATGGTTCCGATGGCCTGTCCGATCCGTTCGATACTCAATCCGCCCGTTCCGAAAAAGCCCAGCATTCCCGCTTTTGCCGCTTTAATGACCATCTGTTCCGAAGCAATTCCCCTGTACATGGAGCCCGTCATGTAAGCATATTGGATGTTATAATCTTTTTTAAAATCTTCGTTCCCTAATCTCATTCCCGCCGTTTTTTGGGAATCAGCTGCCGATGCTTTAACATCAGCAGTATCAGACTCTTCTTTCGGCATAGGTAATGGGACGGCATCTTTTTTAATCTGCCTCGTCAGTTTTGTCAGCACTTCCCCGGGCCCGACTTCTGCAATTTCATTATTTTCAAGTCCTATCAGACGGCGTATCGTGTCCGTCCACTTTACCTGATTGGTCATTTGCAAAGTCAGATTTGTTTTGATTTCATCATTCTTATAAGGTGCGGCATGAAGATTTGAGATCACCGGAAAACGAAGAGGCAAAAACGCCGTTTCTTCTAAATAATCCGCGAACTCTTTTTCAGCATCTTTCATATAGCGGGAATGGAAGGCGCCGCTCACATTTAAAGGAAGATACATTCTCACGCCGGCTTTTTCAAAGGCGGGGCCCGCTTTTTGAATGTCTTGTTTCGTTCCGGCGATCACAATTTGCGAAGGTGAATTGTGGTTAGCGATATCAATGCCGGTCAGATGATAATCGGATAGAACCTCTTTTACTTGTTCAGCCGTAAACCCCAAAACCGCCGCCATGCCTCCGGGAGCTGCCTTGCTCATGAGCTCCCCTCTTTTTTTCACAAGCTGCAAACCGGTCTTAAAATCAAAGCAGCCGGCCGCAAATAACGCATTATATTCTCCTAAACTGTGCCCTGCGGCGTAATCGGGCTCTCTGCCGGACTCTTTAATCTTCTTTAAATAACTGAGTGCACTTACCGTATATAACGCCGGCTGGGTAAATTGCGTTTTCCCCAGCTGATGATTCGGATCCTCCAGGCACAATTCTTCTATAGAGTAGCCTAATATGTCATCAGCCTGACGTGTCAGATCTTGAAATTCATCAAACAGCCCGGCTCCCATTCCTTTAAATTGAGAACCCTGCCCCGGGAACACAAACGTAAGCATCTTATCCTCATCCTTTCCCCATCGCCAATTTTGTACATCACATGTGGTTCTCCATACAAAAACGTCTCTTATTTCATATATTGACTGGTATAAACACCGCCATAAAAATAAAAACACAAACGCGTTTGCGATTCAGCACAGGTTTAAAAATCGCAAACGCATTGTGTTTTCCTTTTCTAACATAATTTATATTAAAACATCTTGCTTGTTTACTGAATGTTTCGCATGACAAGCTGCAGTGCCAATATGCCCGAAAACAGCCATGACGGCACACTTCTCCCTTATCATGTATATGTAGATATATACACTGCAATCATTTTTATAATCCCTATTTCCTCTTCAACGTGCCGAAACAGCGATTGAAATTTAATAGGTGCTTTACTTTAATTTAATAAATTTAACAAATAGTTGCTATTTAAAGAGAATAATATCAATTTATAGATAATAATGTCAAGGCTTTATTTCGTTATTTTCTGACATTTATTCCACAGTTTTATAT
Organism: Bacillus sp. R45; assembly: GCF_021729365.1. Classification (NCBI taxonomy): domain Bacteria; kingdom Bacillati; phylum Bacillota; class Bacilli; order Caryophanales; family Bacillaceae; genus Bacillus; species Bacillus sp. R45. Next base: position 2,400,319 of record NZ_CP091421.1, read on the forward strand.
TCGGTGGACAGTCGGCATAATTGTTTCGGGATAAATGTCAGATAATTCCCTGAACCCTTTTCATGTCAAAGAAAATTCATCGCCTCTCTGTCAATTGGGTCTATACTTATTTTTCATTTTCATATATTATGTAAAAAAAAGACGAATTAGAAAAATTTTTAATCACTTTAAATACTATCCATTAAATACTTTCTTTGTATAATAATTTCTTATTATTCTAAGGAGGATCCAGTCATGAAATGGTACGCACTTTTTGTAGAGTCGGGAAAAGAAGAAGCAGTTCAAAAATTTCTGCGTCTGCAGTTTGATGAGCAGGCTCTCTACTCAATCATACCCAAGAAAAAAGTCACAGAACGAAAAGCCGGAATTAAATACGAGGCACTCAAAAAGATGTTTCCGGGATATGTTCTGTTTAAAACAAAGATGACAGAGCGGACATTTCATAAAATCAAAGAACTCCCCATTTCATGCAGAATCGTGAATAACGGAGCATATTATTCCAAAGAGCGCAAAACCTATTTCACGACAATTAAGGATGAAGAAATCCTCCCTATTATCAGGCTGATCGGAGAAGGAGACACTGTAGATTATTCAAAAGTCTATATTGAAAATTCAAAAGTAACCGTTGCCTCAGGGCCTCTTAAAGGAATGGAAGGCATTATTAAAAAAATCGATAAAAGAAAAAGACGCGCCAAAATCTGCCTGTCTTTTATGGGGCTGGACAAAATGGTCAACGTCGGAATTGAAGTGCTCTCCAAACCCTAGCATTTCAAAAAAAGCATCAACAGCATGTGCCGTTGATGCCCTTTTTATATAAACAGACGAAAGCCCGACATCAAAATAACCCCGCTCACCATCGTCACGGTCAAATTTTTGTTTTCAAGGCATAGTTGACCTGAAGCCGGGCTGCGCCTATGAGACAAAATCACATTTAGGGGAATCATTTTAATCAAGAGCGGTGAATTGACGGTTGAGCTTCATGACGAAAAGCATGTGCTGACTTCGGGCGATGCCGCACAGTTATTTTCATTCCTCGGAACCGATGACATATTTATTGCTGGTCTATTATCCTGAACCGGCTTAAACGCATATCAGGCTTCTTCAGGCAGAAGCCTGATGGACCGCAACCCATTCTTGTATGCATTGAATCAGTTTCTGGACAGAAGGTGTCTGCGTCTCCTTTGCACGAGCTGTCAAAATGCCGAGCTGCCTGGAGACATACCGGTCGAACCGTTTGATGAGCACATCACCATCATTCACCAAAAGCTGCGGCAAGATGCTGATCCCCAGATTATTCCGCACCATTGCAATAATCGCTTCATCCCCTCTGATTTGATAAGCAACCCGCGGAGTGATCTTTTCTTCCTTTAACACTTTCAGCACATCAAAATGTGTCTCCGGATAAGGCACGATACATTTGACGGACTCCATGACATGTAACGGAACCGTTTCATATTGCGTCAATTCATGCTGCGGGCTCATCACCGCTACAATCGGGTCCTCGGCCAACGGGTAAAAATGCCACTTCTCGCTGTGGGATGTCCCAATCGCCGCATCAATCCGGTCATCTTTCAGCCATTGTTCCAGCTCAGTAGAATTTCCATCAAATAAATGCACCTTAATAGAAGGATACAGCTCATTAAATTCCCTCAAAATTTTCGGCAGCCATTTTACCGCCACGCTCGTAACAGTGCCGAGCCGGACTTCCCCTCTTTCTAACCCATTAATATTATCAACGGTTTGAGACAGTTTTTCATAGTTTTTTTGAATTTCCTTCATAATATGTAACACTTTCAAGCCATTTGCGGTGGGCCTCACTCCATGCCGCTGTCTGATCAAAAGCGGAAAACCGTACTCTTCCTCTAATTTACTGATCATTTGGCTGATGTTCGGCTGTGTGTAATTCAATATGGCAGCGGCTTGGGTCAGGCTGCCGCTTTCTACCGTTTTAATAAAGGCTAAATGCTTCTTTAAATCCAATCGGCTTCATCTCCCAGATATCATTCTTTATTATCCAATGCATTAGTTATATTTAGTTTACTTATACATCAATCAAAAATAAAATGGCAATGTCTCCATCATTATACTTGATAACAAACAGAAGGTGAGCGTTTCAGCATGAGTTTTCTCATTCAATTTTTTATCGGCGGCACCGTTATGGTGGCCACCGCGTATTTAAGCAAGTCGAAATACTTATTTTTATCAGGCGTTATCACATTGCTGCCGATCATGTCGTTACTGAATATTCACTTGCAGCTGAAAAATATGAGCCCCGACGATTTCAGAGCCGCTCAAAAAAACGGAATATTCGGTGCCTTCGGCGCAGTGATCTTCATCAGCAGTATTTTCATCCTGACAAACTGGATCAAAGGAGGCCACGCAGTCATCGGTGCGTTTCTCATCTATATTTGCTATATGATCGGCTGTAAATGCCTGTTATGAAGATACGGCCACGCTGTGTATAAAAAAATGCCCGTCCAGAACAATAAGAACGATCTGTTCAGTTGTGAGCAGTTTATATGACTGAATGATCATGAGTTGTTATAATCAATGTCTAAAAACATTCCGGGAGGCGAAATAAATGGCGAGAAAATTATTCACACCATGGACCGTTAAAGATGTAACGATCAAAAACCGTATTGTTATGGCACCGATGTGTATGTATTCCTCACATGAGAAGGACGGAAAACTGCAGCCTTTTCATATGGCGCACTACATATCGCGTGCAATCGGACAGGTCGGCCTGATTATCGTGGAAGCGACAGCCGTTAATCCTCAGGGGCGCATTTCCGATCAGGATTTGGGCATCTGGAGCGATGATCATATCGAAGGTTTTGCCAAACTGACGGAACAAGTGAAAGCGCAAGGATCTAAAATCGGCATTCAGCTTGCGCACGCCGGACGTAAAGCTGAGCTTGAGGGAGACATTTACGCTCCGTCAGCCATTCCGTTCGATGAGCAGTCCAAAACACCGGCTGAAATGACGACAGAACAAATTAAAGAAACCATTCAGGAATTCAAACAGGCAGCGGCGCGCGCGAAAGAAGCCGGCTTTGACATCATTGAACTTCATGCCGCACACGGCTACTTAATGCACGAATTTTTGTCCCCTCTGTCCAATCACCGTACAGACGAATACGGAGGCTCACATGAAAATCGCTACCGCTTCTTAGGCGAGACCATTGAAGCCGTCAAGGAAGTCTGGGACGGCCCGTTATTTGTCCGTATTTCTGCATCGGATTATACAGACAAAGGGCTGGACATTGCGGATCATATCGGTTTTGCGAAGTGGATGAAAGAACAGGGAGTCGACCTCATTGATTGCAGCTCAGGCGCACTCGTTCAAGCTGATATTAACGTCTTCCCCGGCTACCAAGTGAGCTTCGCGGAGAAAATCCGTGAACAGGCCGAAATTGCAACAGGCGCCGTCGGTTTGATAACGACGGGAACAATGGCCGAAGAAATTCTGCAAAACAACCGCGCTGACCTTATTTTTGTCGCGAGAGAACTTCTCCGCGATCCGCACTTTGCAAGGAGTGCAGCGAAGCAGCTGAATACTGAAATACCGTCACCGGTCCAATACGACAGAGCATGGTGATGAAATGACAGCCGGAGTTTTTCGATCCGGCTGTCTCTTTTTTTATTTTTCGAGAAACGATTGCCGAAGCTTCTCCGTCTTCCCTATAGAACCAATTAGAGGAGATGACTCCAATGAAAGCAGCATGGATGGAAAGGACATATCTGATTGACGGGTGTCCGTTTTATACGAAACACCGTAAAGGTGCCGGCGAAGTGACGATCGTCTTTGAAGCCGGCTACGGCACTTCTTCTGAAACATGGACATCATTACTCGCTGACATAGATGAAGAATTTGGGGTTTTCACATATGACAGAGCCGGAATCGGCAAAAGCGGACGAAGCCGAAACAAGAGAACGGCGGACCATATGGTACAGGAATTAAACGCTCTTCTTCTGAAGGCCGGCGTCAAGCCTCCTTACCTTGTCGTCTCGCATTCATACGGCACGATTATCAGCAGACTTTGGGCGAGCCGGAACCGCCGGGATATTCTCGGGATGGTGCTGCTTGATCCGGTTTCTGAGGATCAGGAGACGAAAGTGCTTCCGCTTCTTCCCGAAGAAATGAAGGCCGCCTATTTGAAACAGTTCAAATTGGAAGGATCACACGCGGAATTTTTAACGAGCCTTAGGCAGATCAAGCATCAGCAGATTCACTTCGGCGATATGCCGCTGTTGATTTTATCATCGGGAGAGCGGGATGAGCGCTTAAAGCACGCTCATGAACAATGGGTGAAACTGCACAGAAGCATGCTTGATGTCTCTTATCAAAGCGGATGGATTCAGGCCAAAAACAGTTCTCATGCCATTCATCACGATGAACCGCACATCGTCCACCTTGCCATTTATGATGTTTGGTGCGCGGTGCGCCAGCAAATGAATGCTCCTGCCTATCAGGCGGTAAACTGATAAAACAAAAGCCATTGTGCAACGGCACAATGGCTTTTGTTATCGTGATCTATTTGGTCTCACGATGCAAAGTATACTTTTTCAACCGGGGTGAATACTTTTTCATTTCTAACCGGTCCGGATTCGTCCGTTTGTTCTTCGTCGTGATATAATTTCTGTCCCCTGTCTCTGTACAGGCCAATGTAACATTCACACGCATCATTTTCACCCCTTATACAAATCGTAATTATTACGTTTTATTATATCTCATCAGAAAAAAATGTCAAGCGTCTATTTTTTAAGACCGCTCCACAGTGACCTCCATGAAGTCAAATGCGATCTTACTGTTTTCAAATACCGCTTTCGCCTCATGTTCGAGACGCTCTATCGGCGATTCACCCTGATACCTTGCGCTGATATGAGTTAAGATCAGCTGTTTGGCGCCTGCTTTTTTTGCCGTTTGCGCAGCCTGTTCTGTCGTCGCGTGATAATAATTATGTGCGAGCTTTGCATCTTCCTTGGCAAACGTCGCTTCATGAACAAGCACATCCGCATTGCGCGCAAGCTCCGTTACCCGCTCTGATGCCCTCGTATCCCCGGAAAAAGCGACGATTCTCCCTTTTTTCGGGGATTCCAGAAAATCCCGCCCGTTAATGATTCTGCCATCGTCAAGTGTGACCGTTTCGCCTTTTTTGAGTTTCTGATAGACGGGTCCGGGCGGGATATTCATTTCTTTCAATCTGCCGGCCTGCAATGCGCCGGGAATATCCTTTTCCTGAACCCGGTAGCCGAACGCTTCCACACCGTGAATGACGGATGCTGCGGTAACAATGAAGTGCTCATCTTCAAAAACCGTCCCCTCTTCGATTTCATGTACGGTAAGAGGATACGTCAGATGAGTCGCCGTCACGTTCAGGCTTGTTTCGATAAAGGCTTTAATGCCTTTTGGCCCGTAAATCGTCAGCTCTTCTTCACCGCCCTGAAATGAACGGCTCCCCAACAGACCCGGAAGACCGTAAACATGGTCGCCATGAAGGTGGGTGATGAAAATCTTTTCTATTTTCCTCGGTTTGATTGTTGTATGTAATATCTGATGCTGAGTGGCTTCTCCGCAATCAAACAGCCATACGGAACGCCTTTCTTCAAGAAGCTTCAGCGCGACGGACGTTACGTTTCTCGTCTTTGCCGGCATGCCGGCCCCCGTCCCTAAAAATAATAATTCCACAATGCTTCCTCCTAGATCTTTGTACTACTAAGGATACAGGATCAGACTGAAAATGTGAATTCACCCGGGCCTTCTCCGGCCTGATTAATTTTTTTCCGCAAACCGCAAAAAACAGGCTGAAATGTTTGCTTTCAATGAATTTTAGATTTAAAATGAAGGAAATATGCGGGGTTTTAAACCATGCTTCAGATAAAGTGAGGTACTCTAAGTGAAAACAAACGACAAACCAAAAGCAGTAATTGTAATATTTGGTGCCACAGGGGATTTGGCAAAACGAAAACTTTACCCATCCATTCACCGTTTATATAAAAATGGTCAAATTGGTGAAGAGTTTGCAGTTGTAGGTGTTGGAAGAAGACCTTGGTCAAACGAGGACCTCCGGGAAACGGTTAAAACGTCTGTTTCTTCTGCCGGGCAAAAAGACATAGACGATTTCACATCTCATTTTTATTACCATCCGTTTGATGTAACGAATCCGGGTTCCTATCAGGAGCTGAATGTCCTGCTTGATCAGCTTGAACATACATATGAAATCCCGAACAACAGAATGTTTTACTTGGCGATGGCTCCTGAGTTTTTCGGCACGATCGCAAAATCACTTAAAAACGAAGGTGTCACAGCGACAAATGGCTGGTCCCGTCTCGTCATTGAAAAACCGTTCGGCCATGACCTGCCGAGTGCGAAAGAGCTTAACAAAGAAATACGCGAAGCTTTCACGGAAGATCAAATTTACCGGATCGACCATTACTTAGGCAAACAAATGGTTCAAAATATCGAAGTCATCCGGTTTGCGAATGCGCTGTTTGAGCCGCTGTGGAATAACCGCTACATCTCAAACATCCAGATTACGTCAAGTGAGGATCTCGGCGTTGAAGACCGCGCGAGATATTATGAAAAATCAGGCGCACTCCGTGATATGGTCCAAAACCATATTTTGCAAATGGTCGCTCTCTTGGCGATGGAACCGCCGATTAAACTGAACACGGAAGAAATCCGCAGCGAAAAAGTGAAGGTGCTGAGAGCTCTCCGCCCTGTCGCTCCAAACGAAGTGAGTGACTACTTCGTCCGCGGACAATACCAAGCGGGAACGATTGACGGAAACTCTGTACCAAGCTATACAGATGAGCATAATGTAGCACCGGATTCCAATACGGAAACATTCGTGTCCGGAAAGCTGTTAATCGATAACTTCCGCTGGGCCGGCGTTCCGTTTTATATCCGCACAGGGAAACGGATGAAAGAAAAATCAACGAAAATCGTCGTTCAATTTAAAGACATTCCGATGAACCTTTATTACGGCAATGAAACGAATGTAAATCCGAACCTGCTTGTCATCCATATTCAGCCGGATGAAGGCATCACACTATATCTGAACGCTAAAAAATTAGGCGGAGCCGCTCATGCTCAGCCGATTAAGCTGGACTACTGCAGCAACTGCAGTGATGAAATGAACACACCGGAAGCCTATGAAAAATTAATCCATGACTGTCTGCTCGGTGATGCGACAAACTTTGCCCATTGGGACGAAGTGGCGCTTTCCTGGAATTTCGTCGATGCGATTTCCGAAACGTGGGCAGCCGACAAAACCCTTTCTCCGAATTATGAAGCAGGGTCAATGGGACCGAAAGCTTCGGACGATCTTCTTGAAAAAGACGGTCTCCACTGGTGGAATATATAAGAAAAAATTTAAAAACCGCGGCGCCGTTCATGACGGCCCGCGGTTTTTAATATCAGAAAAGCCCCCGCAATCAATGCGGGGGCTTCTTCATTACTTCATCCATTCAGTATGGAAAATGCCTTCTTTATCTGTGCGTTCATACGTATGCGCGCCGAAGTAATCACGCTGCGCTTGAATCAAGTTTGCAGGAAGCACTGCCGTACGGTAGCTGTCGTAATATGCAAGTGCGCTTGAGAACGAAGGTACCGGCACGCCTTGGGCTACGGCAAGTGAAATCACTTGGCGAAGAGCGCCTTGGTAGCTTTCTGCAATGTTTTTGAAGTAGCTGTCTAACAGCAGGTTGTCAAGCTCCGGTTCACGGTCATATGCGTCTTTGATCTTTTGCAGGAACGCCGCGCGGATGATACAGCCGCCGCGGAAGATCATCGCGATTTCACCGTATTTCAGATCCCAGTTATATTCTTCAGACGCGGCTTTCATTTGAGCGAAGCCTTGTGCGTAAGAACAGATTTTACTCATGAAGAGCGCTTTTCTGACCGCTTCAATCAGCTCTTCTTTATTTTCAGTGACCGGCTTAACGTCTGGTCCGGACAGAAGGCCGCTTGCTTTCACACGCTCTTCTTTCATTGCGGAAATGAAACGCGCAAAAACAGATTCAGTGATAATCGGAAGCGGCACGCCTAAGTCAAGAGCGCTTTGGCTTGTCCATTTACCCGTTCCTTTTTGGCCTGCTTTATCAAGGATGACGTCAACTAGCGGTTTGCCCGTTTCTTCATCTTTTTTAGTGAAAATATCAGCCGTGATTTCGATCAGATAGCTGTCAAGCTCTCCTTTGTTCCACTCAGCGAATACTTCGTGAAGCTCTTCGGCAGACAATCCGAGCACCTGTTTCAAAATGAAATATGACTCAGAGATCAGCTGCATATCACCGTATTCGATACCGTTGTGCACCATTTTCACATAGTGTCCCGCTCCGTCCGGGCCGATGTATGTCGTACAAGCTTCCCCGTCCACTTTAGCAGAAATGGCTTCTAAAATCGGTTTTACGAGTTCGTGCGCTTCCTTTTGGCCGCCCGGCATAATAGAAGGCCCTTTCAGCGCTCCCTCTTCACCGCCTGATACACCCGTTCCGATAAAGTGAATGCCGCTTTCGGCAAGCTCTTTGTTCCGGCGCTGTGTATCTTTATAGTATGTATTTCCGCCGTCAATCAAAATATCGTCTTTTTCCAGATGAGGAAGAAGAGATTGAATCGTCGCATCCGTTGCAGTTCCCGCTTTAACCATTAATAAAATTTTACGGGGTGTTTCAAGAGACTGGACAAACTCCTCAATGCTGTATGTACCGACAACATTTTTACCTTTTGCCTCTTCTAAAAACTCTTCCGTTTTGCTGCTTGATCTGTTGTATACAGACACAGAAAATCCCCGGCTTTCGATGTTAAGAGCCAGATTTTTACCCATTACCGCAAGACCGATAACTCCGATTTGTTGTTTTGACATATTCTAACGTCCCTTCTTCAAACGTTTAACCATTTTAAAATTTAAATTAAAATAAAATGATATTTATACTAAAGAAATTATCATACATAACCCCTTTTTTCAAGTTATTCACCTTTTCTTTTCATCCTGAAAAAAGTCTCTGTTAAAGCTCGTGCCCCTTGTTTTGCTTTCTTCTTTTTTTATAACGGCGCCTTTTCTGATCAGGTTTTGGCCGTACTTTTCATTCAGCTCGTTCATCATCTGAAAAATCGGCTCATCCTTTGCGTCCTCCTTGAATGAAAACAGATCAAGCTGTTTATACGCCTGCTGTTTTTCAACCAGTTCCGTCCCGGTGATGCCGAGAAGCCTTACCGGGTTTTGGTTCCAGTGCTTGTCAAACAGTTCCATCGCCGCTTCCATGATGTCTTTTTTCTGATCAGCCGGATTGCTGAGGGTCATGCTTCTTGTGACCGTTTTCCAATCCGCATACCGAATCATGATGAACAGCCGGCAGGCCATGACCTCCTTACGCTGGAGCCGTTCGCTCACAGACAGCGCAAGCCGGTCAAACACGCCCGTTAATTCATCCCAGTCAGCCGAATCATGCGACAGGGTGGATGAGTTGCCGACGCTTTTAAATTCATAAATCCGCTCGGGATTGACTTCTGCAGGATGGATGCCGTTCGCTTTATCCTTCAGCCTCGGGCCGTTTATGCCGAGAAGCGTTTTCAGCGCATGTTCATCTCCTTTTGCCAAATCACCGATCGTTTTGATGCCGAGCGTTTTTATTTTTTCCGCAGTTTTCGTTCCTATACCGTGCATCTCTTCTATCGGAAGAGGCCATAAGACGTCCGGCAGCTCTCTTTTTCTTAAAATGGTGATGCCGAGCGGTTTTTTCATGTCAGACGCCATTTTAGCGAGAAATTTATTCGGGGCGATGCCGATGCTTGACGGGAGCAAAAGCTCTTTTTGCAGTCTCGCCTGAATGTCTGCGGCTGTCTCATACGCCCTGTGTCTGTGCGGTGTGTCCGTAATATCCATGTATCCTTCATCAATAGAAACAGGCTCGACTAAATCCGTATACTCCCTCAGAATGCTGAACATTTCTTTTGACGAACTCCGATAGCGGTCAAAATTCGGAGGCACGACGATGAGTTCCGGACAGAGGCGTTTTGCCCGCCACACCGGCATGGTGGTCTTTACGCCCCGCGCTCTCGCTTCGTAGCTGCAGGTGACGATGATTCCTTTCCGTTCCTTCACGTTTCCGGCAACGGCGATAGGTTTTCCTCTTAAAGACGGATCATACGCCATTTCTACGGAGGCATAAAAACTGTTCATATCGATATGAAATATAATTCTCCCTTTTCCGGCCACTCCCGGCGCCTCCTTTCCTTTCATAGACAACCTTATATATATGTAGTAAAATAAGAGCTGAATGGATGTGATAAAATGATTCTTGAGTCAATGAATGACTTTTTATTTTTAGTCGATTTTTTCACAATTATTCTTCCCGCTCTGACCGCGATCGGCATCGCTTTTCTTTTGCGTGAGCGCCGCGCAGGCGAGCATTGGAGAACGAAACGAATAGATGAACATCAAGCAGTCGTTCAGCTGAACCGAACAGACTTTCTTATTATTATATATCATCGCATTACAACTTGGATACGTAAAGTCATCCGCATGAATTCACCGGCGAATGATGATGAAGATGTCAGCTTCCTCCTTTTATAACGGCAAGTGAAGATATAAAGGAGGAAACATAATTGTCTAAAACATATCAAAAGTGGATCGTATTGGGATTATTTTTTATCGTACTGTGCACAGGCCGCTCGGCTTTTGCGGCGACATCTCAGACTCAGACTCAGACGGGAGGCCTCGGGAATATCGGTTTTTTCCACGATTACCTGATCGAGCCGTTTTCGGCACTTTTAAAAGGGGTGGCGGGCCTGTTCCACGGTGAGTACGGACTGTCGATTATTCTGGTGACGATTATCGTCCGGATCGTTGTATTGCCTTTGTTTGTGAACCAATTTAAGAAACAGCGGGTGTTCCAGGAAAAAATGGCTGTGATCAAACCGCAGGTCGACAGCATTCAGGCTAAAATGAAACAAACGAAAGATGCGGAAAAACAAAAAGAACTGCAAATGGAAATGATGAAGCTTTACCGTGAGCACAATCTGAATCCGATGGCAATGGGATGTCTTCCGATGCTGGTGCAATTCCCGATTTTGATCGGTTTTTATTACGCCATCCGCTCAACGCCGGAAATTGCTTCACACTCATTTCTGTGGTTCAGCTTAGGGCATTCTGATATTCTTGTATCACTGTGCGCGGGGGCCATGTATTTCTTACAGGCTTATATTTCCCAAAAATTAAACGAGAAATATTCACCGGCTGCTCAAAATCCGGCCGCGATGCAGTCAGCAAAAATCATGGTCTTTATTTTCCCTGTCATGATGACCGTTTTTTCGCTTAACGTACCGGCTGCGCTGCCGCTTTACTGGTTTACAAGCGGACTGTTTTTGACAGTGCAGAACGTACTTTTACAGCAGACGCATCATAAAAAGAAACAGGCTGCGGCTCAGGCGGAGCCCGCCAAATCATAATACTGAAACCCTGCCGGAACCTATCCGGCAGGGTTTTTTCTTGTATCTGCAAAGCTTTAAGCCTAATATCATGAAGAATGAAAAAAGCACCCAATCAACTGGGTGCTTCGTTTTTAGTTGGCCGCTGTTTCGATAATGGCAACGACCATTTCTGCCGTTTTGACGAGCTCTTCAATCGGCATTTTTTCATTTTTCGTATGGATTTGTTCATAGCCTACTGACAGGTTGACTGTCGGAATGCCGTGGCCGGCAATGACGTTTGCGTCACTTCCGCCGCCGCTTGTCTGAAGTTCGCTCGGACGGCCGATTTTTGCCGCCGCTTTTTTCGCGACTTCCACAACCTGATCGCCGTCCTGATATTTGAAACCCGGATACATGACCGCGATGTCCACTTCCGCGCGGCCTCCCATCTCAGCTGCAGCAGATTCGAAAGCTTCTTTCATTTTCTGCACTTGCGCTTCCATTTTTTCAGGCACTAATGAACGCGCTTCAGCCAGAATATCAACCTGGTCGCAGACGATATTGGTTTGCGTGCCGCCTTCGAAACGGCCGATATTAGCCGTTGTTTCTTTATCAATACGGCCGAGCGGCATTTTAGAGATTGCTTTTGATGCGATTGTAATCGCGGAGATGCCTTTTTCCGGTTCTACTCCCGCATGAGCCGTTTTCCCGAAAATGGTTGCTCTCACTTTCGCTTGTGTCGGCGCGGCTACAATAATGTTGCCGACTTTTCCGTCTGAATCAAGCGCAAAACCGTATTTCGCGGTAATGTCTGAACGATCCATTGCTTTTGCCCCGACTAATCCCGATTCTTCTCCGGCCGTGATAATGAATTCAATGGTGCCGTGCTCGATGTTTTGTTCTTTCAGCACTTTAATGGCTTCAAACATTGCGGCAAGACCCGTCTTATCATCAGCGCCGAGAATCGTCGTGCCGTCGGATTTTACATAGCCGTCTTCCACAATCGGCTTAACGCCTTTGCCCGGAACAACCGTGTCCATGTGGGATGTAAAATAAATCGTATCCGCATCTTTTGTGCCCTTTAACGTACAGATTAAGTTGCCGGCTCCATGCCCCGTCACTTCTTTTGTATCATCTTCTTTTATGCTCAATCCTAAATCAGTGAATTTTTGTTTGAGCACCTTGCTGATTTCCGCTTCATGTTTTGTCTCTGAATCAATTTGAACGAGTTCAAGAAATTCTTCAAGCAGACGTTTTTCGTTTACCATTTTCAGTTCCCTCCGTTTAAAGCGGTATATTACCGTGCTTTTTTTTCGGTCTTTCCTCTTCCTTATGCGCAAGCATGTCAAATGCCTGAATCAATTTTTTCCTCGAGTCTTCCGGCCGGATGATATCATCCACCATACCGCAGGCAGCCGCTTTATACGGACCGGCGTTTTCCTTTTCGTATATGGCTTTTTTTTCGCGCTTCGTTTTCTCCGGGTCCCCAGAAGCCTGTATGTCTCTGCTGTATAAAATCGACGCCGCGCCTTCCGCTCCCATCACGGCGATTTCCGCATTGGGCCAGGCGAATACAAGATCTGCTCCGAGCCCTTTCGAATTCATGGCGACATAGGCGCCTCCGTAAGCTTTTCTGATGATGAGCGTCACTTTCGGCACCGCCGCTTCGGCAAAAGCATACAGCAATTTTGCTCCGTGACGGATGATTCCTGCATGTTCCTGCTGAAGGCCCGGAAGAAATCCCGGAACATCAGCGATCGTCAATAGCGGAATATGAAACGCGTCGCAAAAACGGATGAATCTCGACGCTTTGTCAGCGGCATCAATCGTGAGGCTCCCCGCCAAGTGTTTCGGCTGGTTTGCGACAACACCGACTGTACGCCGTCCGAGTTTCAGAAAACCGACAGCAATGTTTTTGGCAAAATACGGCTGAATGTCAAAAAACGTTCCGTCATCCGCCAGCTCTTTTATTACCTGTAACACATCGTAAGGTTTCGAACTGTCCGCGGGAACGAGGGTGTTTAATAACGGTCTGGCGTCTTCCTTTTTAACGGGTAGCGCCGTCTGTCCGCCGTGCGGGAGATAAGAAAGCAGGGTTTTCACAGCCGAAAGTGCCTCTTTTTCCGTTCGTGCGGAATAGTGGGCATTTCCGCTTATCACATTATGTATTCCCGCACCGCCTAAACTTTCCGCGTCAATCTGTTCACCCGTCACCTGTTCAATGACTTTCGGGCCTGTAATAAACATGTGCGACGTATGTTCCGCCATAATCACAAAATCCGTCAAAGCGGGTGAATAAACCGCACCGCCGGCACACGGCCCAAGAATGACAGAAATTTGCGGAATCACTCCCGAGTAAAGGACGTTGCGCCTAAAGATATGACCGTATCCATTTAATGATACCACACCCTCTTGAATTCTCGCACCACCTGAGTCGTTCAGCCCGATGATCGGGTTTTTGTTTTTCGCCGCCAGATCCATTACCGCCGCGATTTTTTCCGCATGCGTCTCGCCGAGCGTCCCGCCGAGTACGGTAAAGTCATGGGCAAACAAATACACGGGCCGTCCGTCAATTGTGCCGTATCCGGTAACAACGCCGTCTCCCGGAGCATTCTGGCACCCGGGCGTGCGGCTTTTGGCAAACGGCTGCAGCTCTGAAAAACTGTCTTCGTCCAATAGATAGTCAATTCTTTCTCTTGCCGTCAGCTTGCCTTTTTTGTGCTGTTTTTTATTTTTTTCCGCTCCGCCGCCGTTTGTTAAAAAGGAACGTCTTTCGTTTAAGTGTCTGATATGATCACTCATGTTCATCTTGAGTTTCTCCTTTTTCAATTGTTTCACAAAGCTCAATCAGGACGCCGTTCGCCTCTTTTGGAGAGAGAAATGCGATCTTCTTCCCGCCCGCTCCGTTTTGCGGTTCATGATGAAGCAAGGTCATGCGGCATGATTCAAGCTCCTTGATCGTTTCCTTCATATCGGCGCAGCGGAATGCCAAATGATGCAGCCCTTCGCCTCTTTTCTGTAAAAAAGAGCTGACGGGAGACGCGTCCGACAGCGGCTCAATCAGCTCAAGCTTTGTGCCTCCCGCTTCTAAAAAAGCAACTCTCACATTTTGGCCGTTTACCAGCTCGTCTCCCATATACGTAAGCCCGAGCATCCGTTCGTAAAATCCTCTCGCGGCTTCAATAGAGCTGACGGCAATGCCGACATGATCAAGTTTTTTCATAGCGCGGCCACCTGCTTTCCCCCATAGGATATGGCTTGTTCATATAAGCAAAACACGTTAAAATGGTAGACAGTAATCTTAAGGAGTGAAACAATGTCTCAAAAATTTATGAAAAGCGCCGTCATCGTCATTTTGGGCGTATTTATACTTTCAACCCTCCTCTCAGGCATTATGATGTATTTGCAGTAAAAAAGCAGGCGCCTCATTGCAAGGGGGTTTCCTGCTTTTTTATGAGGGCTTTCCGCTCTATTGCAATGTCCTCGAATGAGCGGTTTTCTTTTGTAATCAATACTTTCGTTCCGGGAGGGATAATCCGGAAAATACGGATGACATCCCGGTTTTTCATACGGATGCAGCCGTTTGATACAAACCCCCCGATCAGCTCTTCTCTGTTTGTTCCGTGAATGCCGTATATTCTGCCGTCGGTGCCTTTCGCATCAAAACCGATCCAGCGGACGCCGAGCGGGTTTTCCGGCGCGCCTCCCTCTACATTTTTCTTCCGGTAATACGGATTGACGGCTTTGACCGTTACCGTAAATTCTCCTTCAGGCGTCAAATCATCCGTTTTTCCCGTCGCCACCTGATAAATGCCTTCTATTCGGTTATCCTTTACAACAGCAAGCGCATTTGTGGCTTTATTGACGATAATATAAGGGTCACCCGGCAAAGGGTTCGCGCCAAGCGGCCAAAGCGGAGACAGCAGCAGGACGGCTGACAATAAAAAAAATCGCATGGGCTCCCCTCCTTTTTTCATTAGAATGACCAATGAAAGGAGGACTCATGCGATTGATCCATATGTTTTTTACAGCTTGATGCCTTTGAAATAACTTTTAATCACGAGATATTGTTCCATCTCACCGAGGAGGTGGAACAAAGCCGCCCGCGCTTCAAACTCCTCACGCGTTGCCGGGAGCGGCATTTCTTCAAATTCCGTTCTCATTTCTGCAAGTCTTTTTAAAAATTTATGAGCGGTATTGCCGGGATGAATGGCTTCCCTTAATTCATGGATGAAATGGGCGATTATTTTTCCCTGCTCCACCGTTATTGAAATAGAGGTAATCTTCGGCAGCAGCCGTTCAATGATTTCAAATTGTTTCTGCCTCATCTTAAAATAATGATAGTAGAGATTTTCATGGCGCAAAATATGATTCTGCACGTCCCGATAGGCGAGGTTTTTCGCCTCTTGAATCATCTGATGCGTCTCCGGTATTTCCTTCCCCGTCCAATCTTGCTCACCAGTTAACAAATACCGTTCGATTTCGGCGAAGATGACGGAAAAGTTGTCCTCGATTTTTTTCCTGTACGCTGCGAGTTTTCTGTCGAGGCTCGGCATATACAGATTCATTAACAGCGCGACGCCGATACCTACGGTGATCAGCTGGAACTCATTCCAGATAAACGCCATCGTAATGCCGCCGGACATATATAAATGAAGAATGATTACTGAGCTGGTGACGATCCCTTCATTTATTTTTAAAACGACTGTAGTCGGAATGAACAGCACCAGCAATATTCCGATCGCAAACGGATAATAGCCGATCAGTCCGAAAAAGACATATGAAAAGACGATCGCCAATAAACAGGCGGCAAATCGGGCCCACGAGGCCTGAAGCGACCGCTTTTGTGTAATCTGGATGCACAATATGGTGATGATTCCTGCGGATGCGAAGTTTTGCAGATGCAACAGCTGGGCTAAATAAATGGCCAGCGCCGTTCCAAGTGCGGTCTTTAGTGTCCGGTAACCGATTTTAAACATTGCTTGCTCCATTCTGTTTGTTTCTTTCTCAAAAAAAAGAAGAAGAGCATTCTTCTTCTTTTCTCACAGTTATATTTTATAATATTTTTTCTAAAAAGTCCTGTGCTCTTTTTGACTTCGGAGAAAGAAAAAATTCTTCCGGCTGACCGTCTTCCACGATCGTCCCTTCATCCATAAATAATACGCGGTCTGCGACTTCTTTGGCAAATCCCATTTCGTGCGTTACGATCACCATTGTCATGCCCGTCTGCGCGAGCTCTTTCATCACCTCAAGAACTTCTTTGACCATTTCCGGGTCAAGAGCCGAGGTCGGTTCATCAAACAGCATGATGTCAGGATTCATGGCAAGCGCCCGCGCGATGGCGACCCGCTGCTTCTGTCCGCCTGACAAACGGTTCGGATAGTCGTTCCGTTTGTCAAGCAGCCCGACTTTTTCAAGAAGAGCGCACGCCTTTTCCTCCGCATCCTTTTTAGACTCTTTCTTCACGCTGACCGGCGCGTATGTGATATTTTCAAGCACCGTTTTATGAGGAAACAGATGAAAATGCTGAAATACCATGCCGATATTTTCCCGCACTTTCAGTTTATTCGTTTTAGCTGCGGTGATTTCGTTTTCTTTAATGGCAATCGTTCCGCCGCTCGGGGTTTCCAGCAGATTTAAGCAGCGCAGAAACGTTGATTTGCCGGAACCGGAAGGGCCGATGACGGCGACGACTTCCCCTTCTTCGATCTGTGTTGAAATGTTTTTCAGTACTTCATGTTTCCCGAATGATTTTGACAGGTTGTCGACCTTAATCATTGGCTTTCAGCTTCCTTTCTACGCCTTTTCCGATGAATGCTAAGATCAAAACGAGCACGTAATAGATTAAGCCCGCCACAATAAGAGGTTCTAAATAGTTGTATGTTGCGGCGCCGGACTGGTAGGCCCGTCTCATAATATCGCCGAGACCGATTACCGTGACGATTGCCGATTCTTTCGTCAAGGTGATTAATTCGTTAATAATAGCCGGAGAAATGTTTTTAAACGCCTGCGGCAGCAGCAGATCTTTCATCATTTTTCCGTACGGCACGCCGAGAGCGACGGCAGCCTCTTTTTGTCCTTTGTCAATTGCGTTGATTCCCGCTCTGATAATTTCAGAGACGTAAGCGGCTGAATTGAGCGATAATGCGGTGACCGCCGCCCAAAATTGATCGATCTGAAAGCCGAGAAGCTGCGGCATACCGAAATAGATGATCATCAGCTGCAGCACGAGCGGCGTGCCGCGGAATATCGAAGTATAAAAATCCGCAATCCATTTCAGCGGACTGATCGTGCTGATTTTAAATAAGCTTAGCACGATTCCTAATACAAGACCGATGACCGCTGAAACGAGCACAATTTTTAATGTGACCGCAAGGCCTTCCAATATAAAAGGAATTTGGGGGATTGTCGCTGAGAAATCCAAATTCATACGTGTGATCTCCTTTGTCTTTATTCAAGATAAAAAGCTCAACGAAAAGTTGAGCTTTCTTTTATTTCTCGTTGGTGAACCATTTTTTCTTCAGTTTTTCGATTTCTCCGTTTTTCTCCATTTCTTTCAGCGCTTTGTTAAACTTCGCTGTCAGATCACTGTCTTTGCGGAACGCAATCGCGGAGCCCGATTCGTCTGATTTCGCATCTGCTGACGCAAAGCCCTGCAGATCGTTATTTGAACTGAAATAGCCTTGTGCTACGATGTCTTCGATAATCGCGGCATCAAAACGCCCGGATTTAATCTCTTCCGTTAAGTCTGAGATCCGGTTGCGGTCTTCGAGCTGAAAACCGTATTTCGAAGCGAGCTTCTTGCCTTTTTCCTCTTGAATGGAGCCGAGCTGAACACCGACGGTTTTTCCTTTCAGATCATTCAGGGATTTAATGCTGCTTCCCTTTTTCGTAACGATCA
The DNA here is from genome assembly GCF_021729365.1 of Bacillus sp. R45. Taxonomy (NCBI): domain Bacteria; kingdom Bacillati; phylum Bacillota; class Bacilli; order Caryophanales; family Bacillaceae; genus Bacillus; species Bacillus sp. R45. The sequence goes on from NZ_CP091421.1 coordinate 2,418,633, forward strand.
TATTGTTAGCAGTATAATAAATATCAGAAAAATCAACTTGCTTTTTCCGTTCCGGCGTAGGTGTCATTCCAGATAAAATCATATCTACCTGCTTGGACTTCAAGGCTGTAATCAGGCTGTTGAAGTCCATGTCCTGCACCTCAACGTCATAGCCGGTCTTTTTGCCCAGAGCTTTTGCCAGATCAACGTCAAACCCGGTGATCTGATCGCCGTCTTTATATTCAAATGGTTTATAGTCAGCCGATGTACCCATAATCAGCTTGTTCTTTCCGCCCTCTGAGCCTGAATTGCCTGATCCGCAGGCGGACAGCGCAAAGGTGATACATGCGGCAGCTAATACCAACAGCCATTTCTTCATGATTCATTTCCCCCATATCTACTGATCTCTTAAAATTGAATATTTATTCGTTAACTTGTATTTTAAACACTTTTTAATTGTGATGCAATACTATTTTTGAAAAATATATTTTCCTTTCTCTGTTTATTATAGTCATTGTTTTTCCGATTAGTGACAGCTGAACGCCGGTGTATAAATATTTATATTTATACAGATTCCATATAAAAAACCCCGGAAGCGCTCGGCTCCGGGGTTTTTCTTTCACTTATACTTCTTCACAATATTCTTCAAATGCTTCCTGCAGTTTTGTGACGACGGCCATCGGCTCATGGCCTTCAATTTCATGGCGTTCCACCATTTTCATGATTTTCCCGTCTTTTAAAATGGCAAATGACGGAGAGGACGGCGGATAGCCTTCAAAGTATTCTCTCGCTTTGGCTGTCGCTTCTTTATCCTGTCCGGCAAATACCGTCACAAGCTGATCCGGGCGTTTATCGTAATGTACGGAATGGTACGCGGCAGGCCGTGCAATACCGCCTGCGCATCCGCACACAGAGTTGACCATGACGAGTGTGGTTCCTTTTTTTGAAAGCGCCTCGTCCACTTCCTCAGCGGTTTTCAGCTCTGTATACCCGGCGGCCGTGATTTCCTGACGGGCTTGACGCACGACATCATTCATAAATAAATTAAAATCCATATTCAACTGGGACCTCTCCTTTTTGATCATCTCTTCTTATGATAGCAAGGAACCTCACTATCGGCAAATGACACCGCTCATATCCAAATTGTTTTTTGTTCCTTTTATGTACCCGATGTAAGTTTATGACCTTTTAAAAACGGGAAACTTGTTAAAGAGATTGTCTGAAATAAAGGAGCAGTCGTATGAGCCAACGGAAAGCAGTATTAATTTATAACGGAAACGCCGGTCAAAAACAGATTGATAAAACGCTCGGCACGGTCGTCCCCATTTTGGCCCAGTCAGCTGACGAACTTTTGATTAAACCGACCAAACATCAGGATGATGCCCGTCAGTATTGTGAAAACCTCGACAGTTCAGTTGACCATTTATATATTTTAGGCGGAGACGGCACTGTGCATCAATGCATCAACAGCATCAGCAAGCTTGATCACAGGCCCGCTGTCGGCATTTTGCCGGGAGGAACGTGCAACGATTTCTCACGGGCGCTCGGCATCCCGCAAAACCTTCAAAAGGCCGCTGAAGCGCTCGCGGCCGGACATAAACGGATGATTGACGTCTGTAAAACGGATGACGGCTATTTTCTGAACTTCTGGGGCATCGGATTGATCACTGAAGCATCGAGCCATATCAATGAAACTGAAAAAGCATGGCTTGGTAAAATCAGCTACTTCACGAGCGCCTTGCGGACGATGACAAGCGCGAACCCGTTTCCTGTCAAATTGACAATTGACGGCGAGGTGAAAGAAGACGAAGCCGTAATGGTGCTTGTCATGAACGGGCATTATATCGGGACAAACAGAGTTCCCCTGCCTGATGCGAGCCTCCGGGACGGCTTAGCCGATGTGTTAATCTGCCGCAACACAAGCCTTGCCGCGTTGCGGGAGCTGATGACGATGGAGCAGGGTTCGTTTGATGATTTCGAAGGGGAGCTGTCCTATATTCAGGCCTCCAGGATTGAAATCGAAACCGGACGTGAAATGGACGCGGATACAGATGGCGAGGTATACGGAACAACGCCTTGTACGATCGAAGTGAAAACACATCATCTCACTATGCTTGTTCCCGAGGATTCACAATGAAAATAAAAAAACTCCTTTTGCCGCCCGGGCAAAAGGAGTTTTTTTTAATAGACTGAAGTATTTTCGTCAATGTTTTCTAGGATTTCTTTGACGCGTCCGAGGAAACGGCCGCATACGAGCCCGTCGAGCACTCTGTGATCTAAAGACAGGCAAAGATTAACCATATCACGCACTGCGATCATCCCGTTATTCATGACAACCGGACGTTTGACGATAGATTCTACCTGAAGAATCGCCGCCTGCGGATGGTTGATAATGCCCATAGATTGAACTGAGCCGAAAGATCCCGTGTTATTGACGGTAAATGTGCCGCCCTGCATATCTTCCGCGGTAAGTTTTCCGTTTCTCACTTTTTTCGCAAGGTCCGTTATTTCTCTGGCTATGCCTTTAATCGTTTTTTCATCAGCATGCTTAATAACCGGAACAAACAGCGAATCTTCCGTGGCAACGGCAATGGAGATGTTGATGTCTTTCTTTTGGACGATTTTGTCTCCCGCCCACATGCTGTTCATCTGCGGGAACTCTTTGAGAGCCTGCGCCGCCGCTTTTACAAAGAAAGCGAAAAATGTTAAATTGAAGCCTTCTTTTTGTTTAAATGAGTCTTTTATGCTGTTTCTGTACGCCGTCATGTTCGTGACGTCGACTTCCATCATCGTCCAGGCGTGCGGAATTTCTGTTTTGCTTTTATGCATATTGGCGGCGATGGCTTTTCTGACGCCTGTAACCGGAATTTCAATATCACCGGCTGACAGAGCTGGCGCCGGCGCTTGTTTTTGCTGTTGTTTCGGCGCTTGTTGCGTTGTTTGAACGGCAGCCGGCGCCGGTGCTTCCGACTTCTGCTGCATTCCCGAATCAATGATCTTTTGAATGTCTTTTCGCGTAATTCTTCCTCCTGCGCCCGTTCCTTCAACTTCTTCAAGCTGAATGCCGTGTTCTCCCGCTAATCTGAGCACGGCCGGCGAATAACGCGCTTTATTTGACTGGTCTTTACCTTGACGGTTTGCATCGGTGTCTGAAGGGGTATTCTGCTCTTCTTCCCGCTTCGGCGCCTCTTCGGTTTCCGTTTCTTCCGTTTCAATTTTGCAGATGATATCGCCGACTGTAAGAGTCTGGCCTTCTTCTCCTACAAGTTCTGTAATCGTACCGGTAAAAGAAGACGGCACCTCCGCATTCACTTTATCCGTCATGACCTCCGCGATGGGGTCATATTTATTCACTTGATCACCGGGGGATACCAGCCATTTGCTGATCGTCCCTTCCGTCACGCTCTCTCCGAGCTGAGGCATAGCCATTTGTTCAATCGCCATGTCAAAAACCTCCTTACGTCTTTAAAACTCCGCTAATTCTCTCATCGCGGCTTCCGCTTTGTCAGGATTCATCATGAAGTATTTTTCCATTGTCGGCGCATAAGGCATTGCCGGAACATCAGGGCCTGCAAGCCGCTTGATCGGCGCGTCTAAATCAAATAAGCAGTTTTCAGAAATAATAGCGGCGACCTCGCTCATAATGCCGCCTTCTTTCGTATCTTCTGTGATCAGCAATACTTTTCCCGTTTTAGACGCGGCTTCAATGATGGCTTCTTTATCTAACGGATAAACCGTACGCAAGTCTAATACGTGCGCGGAAATTCCGTCTTTTTCAAGACGCTCGGCAGCCTGCAGAGCGAAATGGACGCATAATCCGTACGTAATGACAGTAATGTCGCTGCCTTCGCGTTTTACATCCGCCTTTCCGATCGGAAGGACGTAATCATCAGCAGGGACTTCTCCTTTAATCAGGCGGTACGCCCTCTTATGTTCGAAAAACAGCACGGGATCTTCGTCACGGACTGCGGCTTTCAACAGCCCTTTTGCGTCATAAGGAGTTGAAGGCATGACAATTTTAAGACCCGGCTGGTTGGCAAAAATGGCCTCCACAGATTGGGAATGATACAACGCGCCGTGCACGCCGCCCCCGTAAGGCGCTCTGATGACCATCGGACAGCTCCAATCATTGTTTGAACGGTAGCGTATTTTGGCCGCTTCTGAAATGATTTGGTTGACCGCAGGCAGAATGAAATCGGCAAACTGCATCTCGGCAATCGGGCGCATGCCGTACATCGCGGCGCCGATTCCGACACCCGCAATCGCTGATTCCGCAAGCGGCGTATCCATCACCCGCTCTTCTCCGAACTGTTCATAGAGACCCGCCGTGGCTTTAAATACGCCGCCTTTTCTCCCGACGTCTTCCCCGAGGACAAAAACGCGCGGATCTCTTTCCATTTCTTCTTTCATAGCTGCATTAATACTGTCAATATAAGACATTACAGACATAAGTATTCCTCCCTACTTCGCATAAACGTGATCAAGCGTTGATTCAGGAGATGCGTATGGCGCTTTCTCCGCTTCGTCTGTCGCTTCGTTTACGATAGCCATGATGTCATCCAGCATGGTCTTTTCTTCTTCTTCACCTAGAAGCCCGGCTTCTTGCAAGTATGCTTTGTATAAAAGAAGCGGATCCTGTTTCTTTGCTTCTTCTACTTCTTCGCGTTCTCTGTAGCTGCTGTCGTCGTCATCACTGGAATGCGGCGTCAACCGGTAGGAAACCGTTTCTATTAATGTAGGTCCTTCGCCTTTAGATGCCCGTTCGCGCGCTTCTTTCACGGCCCGGTAAACTTCCAGCAGGTCGTTTCCGTCAACTGTGACTCCCGGCATGCCGTAGCCTGCCGCCCGGTCGGAAATATTTTCGCACGCCACCTGTTTGTCATACGGAACGGAAATGGCATACTTATTATTTTCACACATGAAAATGACCGGCAATTTATACACGGCGGCAAAGTTTGCCCCTTCGTGAAAATCTCCCTGGTTAGAAGAACCTTCTCCAAAGGTAACGAAAGAGACGATATCCTTTTTATCCATGCGTCCCGCAAGCGCGATTCCGACCGCGTGGGGAACCTGCGTCGTCACAGGGGATGAGCCCGTTACGATTCTGTTTTCCTTTTGCCCGAAGTGGCCCGGCATCTGCCTTCCGCCTGAGTTCGGATCAGCCGCTTTCGCAAAACCCGACATCATCAAATCCTTAGCAGTCATACCGAATGCAAGCACAACCCCCATATCTCTGTAGTACGGAAGCACATAGTCGGTATCGCGGTTTAGGGCATAGGCCGCGCCTACTTGAGCCGCTTCCTGCCCTTGACATGAAATAACGAACGGAATTTTGCCCGAGCGGTTTAAGAGCCACATTCTTTCGTCGATTTTTCTGGCTAACAGCATGGTTCTATACATTTCAACGGCTTCTTCGTCAGAAAGCCCTAATGCTTGATGGCGGTTTGTAGTCATTCAAACCCCTCCTTCTTTCCTTTTAAAAATGAATCGCGTTTCCGTCTGCGGCTAACGCAGCTTCTCCAATCGCTTCTGAAAGCGACGGATGCGGATGTATGGACTGGCCGATTTCCCAAGGCGTCGCGTCGAGCACCTTGGCAAGCCCCGCTTCAGAGATCATATCGGTGACGTGCGGGCCGATCATATGAACACCGAGAATATCATCTGTATTCCGGTCGGCGACAATTTTGACAAAGCCGTCGCTTTCTCCGTATACAAGAGCCTTTCCGATCGCCATGAACGGAAACTTTCCGATCTTAAGTTCATGTCCTTTTCGGGCAGCTTCTTCTTCTGTCAGACCGACACTCGCCGCTTCCGGATTTGAATAAATGCATTTCGGCACAAGAGCGGCATCAAGCGGAGCCGGATTAAGACCCGCCATATGCTCAACGGCAATGATGCCTTCACGGGAGGCCACATGCGCAAGCTGCAGACCGCCGACGACATCACCGATCGCATAAATATGCGATTCCTTCGTCTGTCCGGCTTCATTTACTATGATAGAACCGTTTTCCGCTGCAATGTCCGTGTTTTCAAGACCGATCCCTTCAATGTTCGGCTGGCGGCCGATGGAAACAAGCATTTGTTCGGCGTGATACGTTTCTTTTTTTCCATTCTTTTCAGCGGCAATTGAAACGCCATCCGCTTTTTCCAATGTATCCGGAAGCACTTTCGCACCCGTTACAATCTTAATTCCTTTTTTCGTTAACAGTTTTTCCATCTCGCTTGAGATATCACGGTCTTCAGTCGGCAAAATGCGGTCCGCATATTCAATCACAGTGATATTGACGCCGAAATCGTTCAGCATGGATGCCCATTCAATTCCGATGACACCGCCGCCGACGATCAACATGGATTGGGGCAGACGCTCAAGCTCAAGCGCTTCATCTGATGTCAGAATATATGTACCGTCTGCTTCTAAACCCGGCAGCATTTTCGGCCTTGAACCGGTTGCGATAATCAATTGTTTCGGTATCAGCATGTCGTTTTCTTCACCATTTGCGTATTCGACGGAAACCGTACCGGGAAGAGGTGAGAAGATGGAAGGGCCGAGCATACGTCCGTACCCGTTGAATACATCAATCTTCCCCTTTTTCATCAAGTGGGCGACACCGCCGGCCAGCCGGTCAACGATTCCCTGCTTTCGTTTTTGCACGCTGTCAAAGCGGAGGGAGACACCTTCCGTTTCAATGCCGAATGCTGCCGCTTCCTTTGCGGTTCGGTACACTTCCGCGCTTCTTAACAGCGCTTTACTCGGGATACATCCTTTATGTAGGCATGTTCCGCCGAGCTTTTCTTTTTCAACAACGGCCGTTTTTAAGCCGAGCTGGGCCGCTCTGATGGCCGCTACATAACCGCCTGTGCCGCCGCCCAGAATGACCACATCATATTCAGTCGCCATTTGTTTTCACTCCTTCGCCGATCTGATATTGCTTTGACTGCTCCTCACCGGCTAAAACCCGAAGCGCGCCTTGCGCGAGAGATTGCAGTTCATTTTCTCCCGGGTACACCAGTACATCCGAAATCCAATCTATGTACGATCTGATGGCGGATACGAAACTTTTCCCGTACGCCAATCCGCCCGTCAGGACGATAATGTCTACTTTTCCTTTTAATACGGCGCTTGCCGCCCCGATTTCTTTTGCTACTTGATAAGCCATGGCGTCATAAATGAGCCTCGCATGCTCATCTCCGGCCTGAATGCGTTTTTCCACCTTCACCGCGTCAGTTGTCCCCAGGTAGCCGGAGAGTCCGCCCGTGCCGACAAGTTTTTTCATCATATCGGCTTTTGAATACTTGCCGGAAAAACACATCTCCACCAAATCACCCGCAGGAACGGTTCCCGCACGCTCCGGGCTGAAGGGCCCTTCTCCGTGAAGCCCGTTGTTGACATCCGTCACCCGTCCGCAATCATGGACCCCGACTGTGATGCCGCCGCCCATATGAGTGACGATCATCTTCATCTGTTCATACCGTTTGCCGAGGGACGCCGCCGCATGACGGGCAACAGCTTTTTGGTTCAAAGCATGAAAAATGCTTTTCCGCTTGATTTCAGGCATCCCTGATACTTTAGCGAGCGGAGTCATCTCATCCACCACGACCGGATCGACGATATACGCGGGGATATTTAATCCGTCTGCTATTTCCCTGGCAATAATTCCGCCCAGATTAGAAGCATGCTGCCCGTTGTAGCCGTTTTTCAAATCAGTGATCATGGCGTCATTCACTTCATATGTGCCGCCCTCAATCGGTCTGAGCAGGCCGCCCCTGGCACAAACGGCATCAAACTTTGAAATGTTGATGCCCTGTTCGTGCAAAGACTCAAGAATGCTTATTTTTCGAAATTCGTATTGGTCGATAATGCCGTTAAATGCTTTCAGCTCTTCTTCGGGATGCCGCAGCGTCTTTTCAAAGATACAGCGTTCATTGTGAAAGACACCGATTTTCGTTGATGTTGAGCCTGGATTCAGAATGAGAATGCGTTTTTCCTGTTCGAACATTTTCATACCTCCAGATCAAATTCCTATCGTCTGCTTAATATACTTTGGCCGTTTTGCAGGAACTGGCTTCTTGAACGGCGCATGCGCTCAATTCGTTCCTCAGCCAGACGGTCGGCCGCTAAGTATGTCGGAATGCCGTCACGCGCGGAAATATCGAGCACCCGCTCAATGTTTGCATAGATGCCCTCAACCTTTTTCAACGCACGCTCAGCGTTGTAGCCGTAAAGCTCATCGGCCACATTGATGACGCCGCCTGCATTGATGACATAATCCGGAGCGTACACGATTCCCATTTCATGAATGGTATCGCCGTGACGTGTTTCTTTCAGCTGGTTATTGGCCGCCCCCGCAATGACTTTCGCCTTCAGCTGTTTAATCGTGTCATCGTTAATGACGGCGCCGAGAGCACACGGGGCATAAATATCGCACGCCTGTGAGTAAATGTCGCCGGGATCAACTGCGCGGGCGCCGAAGTCCTCAACGGCACGTTTAACAGATTCTTTATTGATATCGGTTACGATTAAAGAAGCGCCTTCTTCGTGAAGGTGGCGGCATAGATTGTAAGCCACATTTCCCACGCCTTGCACGGCAATTGTTTTACCTTCCAGTGAATCAGTGCCAAACGCCGCTTTCGCTGCGGCTTTCATCCCTTTGTAGACGCCGTACGCCGTAACCGGAGACGGATTTCCTGATGAACCGAATGCCGGAGAAATTCCGGTTACATAGTCTGTTTCATCATGAATGATGTCCATATCTTCAACGGTGGTGCCGACGTCTTCCGCCGTAATATACCTTCCGTTTAAGCCTTGGATGTAGCGGCCGAACGCGCGGAACATTTCTTCATTTTTATCTTTGCGCGGGTCTCCGATAATAACGGTTTTCCCGCCGCCTAAGTTTAAACCGGCAGCCGCATTTTTATAAGTCATGCCTTTTGCGAGTCTCAGTGCATCTTCAATCGCCGCTTCTTCACTGTCATATGTCCACATTCTTGTTCCGCCGAGTGCAGGGCCGAGCGTCGTATCATGAATCGCGATGATCGCTTTTAATCCGGATTGTTCATCTTGGCAGAATACCAATTGTTCGTAATCATAAGTCTCCATATATTTAAAAATTTCCATAGGTTCGTTCCTCCTACTGTTCTTGTGATGCGCAAATCGCAAGCGCAATTGAATACAGTTTATTTTCTGCGGTATCCGCTCTGCTCGTTAATGCAATCGGCGCTTTTGCACCGGCGATGACGGCAGCAACATTTGCTTTCGCAAAATAAATCATTGACTTATAAAGCATATTTCCGGCCTCGATTGAAGGAACCAAGAGAATATCCGCCTGGCCCGCTACGCTTCCGGAAATCCCTTTTTGCAGCGCAGCCGCTTGGGATACGGCATTATCCAAAGCAAGCGGTCCGTCCGCAATGCAGCCGGTAATCTGTCCTCTATTGCACATCTGGACGATCGCAGACGCGTTCAGCGTCGCCTCCATTTTCGGATTAACCGTTTCAATAGCCGCAAGGACTGCGGCTTTCGGCATAGGGTTCCCTACTGAATGTGCGACATGAACCGCATTTTGCAGAATATGCCCGAGTTCTTCAAGAGACGGGGCAATGTTCAGCGCTGAATCAGTCACATACATCAGCCGGTCATAGTCCGGCACTTCAAAAACGGCTACATGTGATAACACCCTTTTTGAACGAAGCCCTTCCTGGCGGTTTAAAACCGATTTCAGAAGAGTTGAGCTCGGGAGATTCCCTTTCATTAAAACGTCCGCCTCTTGTTCACGCACTGCGCGCACTGCTTTTGCCGCAGATTCTTCTGGTGAATCGGCGTGGATGATGTCAGCATTGAACTTCGGCTCATTTGCCAGAAGCTCTTTCAGCTTTCCGCTGTCACCCGTCAGTAAAAATCGTGCCGACAAGTGTTCTGCCGCCATTTTGACGGCGTGGATCACTTCTTTATCTGCTGCGTGGGCCACTGCAATGGTTTTTGCGTTTTTTGCCGCGGCTTTTTCAACTAGGTCTCTCAGCTTCATTTTGTACCACCTTTCTTGTGCGAATCCGCTTTTAACAATGCAAGTTCTGTGCCAAATATGCGAAAGGGTTTATTCCGGCTTTTTTCAAGAAAACATGCAGCTGTTTGCGCTTTCTCTGCAATTTATTGCATGCCGTCATTTGCAAGGCCGTACTTGTCCATTTTGTAGTACAGATTCCGAATGCTGACACCAAGCGCTTTCGCCGTTTTGGTTCGGTTGAATTTATGCTTTTCAAGCGTTTTTTGAATGATGTGCGCTTCAAATTTTTCAACAGCCTGAGACAGCTTTTCCCCTTCTACATCCGGAAAATCACTTTGGGTGCCGTTTTTGTCATTCAGCTCTGATTCGAAAACAGGCAGATGCTGCTGTTCGATCCGTTCCATATGCGGCTCTAAAAATATCATTGCCCGTCCGAGAACATTTTCAAGCTCCCGTACGTTTCCCGGCCAGCTGTAGGCTGATAAAGCTCGCAGCGCGTTCGGCGTGAGCCCCTTTACATTGCGGCCGTAATCCTGATTGATTTTTTCAATGAGCCGAATGCTCAGCGCTTCAATATCTTCTTTGCGCTGCCGAAGCGGCGGGATTGAGATCGGATAGCGGTTAATCCGGTAATACAGGTCTTCGCGGAACGCGCCTTCCGCCATGGCCTTTTCGATGTTGACGTTTGTCGCTGCGATAATTCTGACATTGACAGAAATCGCTTTTGCGCCGCCGACTCTAATAATTTCTTTTTCCTGCAGCACTCTGAGCAGCTTTGCCTGGGTGCTTTGGGTCAGCTCTCCGATTTCATCTAAGAAAATGCTGCCGTTATTCGCTTCCTCAAAAAGTCCTTTTTTGCCCCCGCGCCTCGCGCCCGTAAACGCGCCTTCCTCATAGCCGAAAAGCTCGGATTCAAGCAGGGATTCAGACAGGGCCGCACAATTGACCCGGATGAATTTATTGTATTTTCGGTCGCTTTCATTATGGATGGCGTGGGCGAAAAGTTCTTTCCCTGTGCCGGATTCTCCCCGCAGCAGAATCGTCGCCGGCGTTTTCGCCCCGAGCTTCGCCTGTTCAAGGGCGACCAGCATTTGTTCACTCGTGCCGATAATGTCGTCAAACGTGTATTTCGCTTCAAGCGTGCGGATGATCTGGCGCGCCCGATTCAGCTCAGCAGTCAGCGTTTTAATTTCTGACACGTCGTGGATGACGCCGACGCTGCCTTTTAAAATACCGTCCACAATAACGGGGGCAACATTTACGATGACATCCTTTTTATTGGGGCCGACCTTCATCCTCACACCACGCACGGGCCGCCTTGTCCCCAATACTTTCAGGTGCATGCTTTCCCCTTCCGAGATATCGGTGGAAGCGGGTTTTCCGATGACTTCGCTTTCTGACAGCCCGGTCATTTTTGTATACGCTTTGTTGATTAACATTCCGATGCCGTTTTCATCAACGACGGAAATGGCCTCGTCTGACGATTGAATAATCGCTTCAAGCATGGTGCGGATTTGTTTTAAGTTCGTGACCTCTTCCGCCAGTTCAACTGCGTCGGTGATGTCTTTAAACACGCATAACGCGCCGAGAAGTTTTCCGCCTTCATCAATGATCGGCAGTCTTGTCGTGACAATCTGCAGGTGCTTGCCGAGAAGCTGCTTCTGGTTATATTCCGGCTCTCTCGTTTCCAGAATCCGCGGCAGCTTTGTGTTCGGCACTACATCTTTAATTTGGCGGCCGATGACTTCCTCCCGTTTTCGGCCGACCATTTTTTCTGCCATCTGATTAAATAAAATGATCGTTTCGTTGACGTCTATAAAAATCATACCGTCGTGCGTTGAATTAAAAATCCGGTCATGCTTATACGTCTGCGACTTCAGCATTTGGATAAGCTGCTGTTTTTCCTCCATCAGCTGAAACACCATGTACGCCAATTTTCCCGGCATGACGATGGTTTGTTCTTTTTTCTCATGGAGCAGCTCATCCATGACCGCTTTATCGCCTGTTGTATGGATGATAATATCTATATCTTCAGTTATGTAGGGTTTCCAATCTGATGAGGTTGCAATTCCATATCTCCGGGCTTCTTGCAGCCCTTGCGCCTCCGGATCTTGATCAACCACCGCAATAATCCGGATCAGTTTTGTTTTCATCAAAATCTGTAGGAGCGCCGTGCCTCCTTTACCAGCACCTATAATCAGCACCTTCTGCATCCCGATACCCCTTTATATGAAAAAATTTGCACACCTGTATTTCCCGTTGCAATAATTTGCACAACCCCTATGTTACCACGTTTTGATCTCTTGACAAAATATTTTTTCGATTGGACAATAAAGGAAATCATATCGTAAAGGGGTTTTCTGAATATGAGCCGGCTTGTTGCGCTTTTGATTCTGGTCCTCCCCGGCGCTGTCGCGGCGCTCGGCATTAAACTGATGAGAGATGCATTATTCGGGCATGCGTTTTCCCCGTTTCCGTCCCTTTTTCTTCAGGGGGCGGCCGGATTGGCGTTTTTTTTGTTCGGCCTTTATGTTCTGGCCGGGTTTATTTTGTACAGAGATCGGAAACGCAATCAAGTCAGCCCGCGGTTCAGGAAAAAAAAGCTGTAAAAAAAGCCCTTGCAAAAAAGGGCTTTTTCAGTCGTCCGGCAGTATCGTTTTGGCAATGGATTGATCCAGTTCTTCATAGTCATCGTAAGCGATCGTTTCATATAATTCTTTTCTCGTCTGCATATCCGAAAGCCCCTCTTTTTGAGAGCCTTCTTCTTTCAGAAGGCGGAAAATACGCTCAAAAGCCTTGGCAGCCGTTCTGAGTGACGTGACCGGGTAAATGACCATCTGACAGCCCATATCGGAAAATTCATCAGCACTGTAATACGGCGTTTGTCCGAATTCAGTCATATTTGCGAGAATCGGCACACTGATTTGTTTGGAAAACGCTCTGAATTCACTTTCGGATTGGAGCGCTTCCGGAAAAACAGCGTCAGCACCCGCTTTTATATAAGCGGACGCCCTTTTTAATGCCCCCTCCAGCCCTTCCTGCTGTCTGGCGTCTGTTCTCGCAACAACAAGAAGAGTCGGCGCGGCCCGCTTGACCGCTTGGATTTTTTGCGCCATTTCTTCAATCGGCACGAGCTGCTTCCCATTCAGATGTCCGCATTTTTTCGGCAGGCGCTGATCCTCCATTTGGACGGCGGCCGCGCGCGCTTCATACATTTCTTTCGCCGTCCGGGCGGCATTCAGCACGCCTCCGAAACCCGTGTCAATATCGACAAGGACGGGCAGATCAGACGAGCGGACCAGATCTTTAACCCGTTCAGCCATTTCCGCCGACGTGATGATGCCTAAATCGGGCAGCCCTCTGCTCGCCGTGTAAGCCGCGCCTGATAAATAAAGAGCCGAAAAACCCGTTTTCTTGGCAATAAGAGCGGCCATCGCATCGTGAGCGCCGGGAATCTGCAATAGATCCGGCGCTGCCATCAGCGCACGGAACCGCTCTGCAAGCTCCTCTTGAGACGACTGCTTGCTGACGATCCACGTCATGTTTGTCACCCTCCTATTTTATATGAGAAATAAGTCCATAAATTCACTAACGCTGAGCTTCTGCATTCGGCCGCTATCTTTACAGGCCTCTTCGATTTTCCGCTGCTGCTTCAATGAAAAATGAGTGCTGATGTTTGCTGAAAACTTGGCAAGAATCTTCGGAACGGCTTCTTTTCTGCGGAACCGGTGCCCGAGCGGATATTCACATTCAATCCGTCCCGTAGCCGTGCCGTCTGTAAAATGCACCTGTACGGCATTTGAGATGGATCGCTTATTCGGGTCTAAGTAATCTTTTGAGTACGCTTTATGTTCCGTCACCTCCATTTTGCTCCGCAATGTATCAATTCGCGGGTCAGACGCCGTTTCCTCTTCATAATGATCCGCCGTGATATCTCCGAAAAGCAGCCCGATTGCCGTAATATACTGGAGGCAGTGATCCCGGTCAGCCGGATTGTGAAGCGGCCCTTTTTTATCGATAATCCGGATTGCCGACTCATGGGTCATAATCGTGATCCTGTCAATGTCTTCGATGCGGTCTTTCACCTCCGGATGAAGCCGGACCGCGCACTCCGCCGCTGTCTGGGCGTGGAATTCAGCCGGGTAGGATACTTTAAACAAAACATTCTCCATCACATAGGACCCAAGCGGGCGGGCAAGCTTCATTTCCTGCCGGTTAAATAATACGTCTTGAAATCCCCACCCGGATGCGGTCAGAGCCGTCGGGTACCCCATCTCACCTTTTTGCGCCATAAGGGCCAAATATACGCCTCTGCTCGTCGCGTCGCCGGCCGCCCATGATTTGCGTGATCCGGTGTTCGGCGCATGACGATACGTTCTGAGGCTTGAATTATCAATCCAAGCGTGAGATACGGCGTTATTGATTTCCTCTCTTGAGCCGCCCAGCATTTGTGCGCAAACAGCCGCAGTCGCCACCTTCACAAACAGCACATGGTCAAGCCCGACTCTGTTTAAACTGTTTTCCAAAGCGAGAATTCCTTGAATTTCGTGCGCTTTGATCATTGCGCAAAGCACATCACGCACGGTAAGCGGTTCTTTCCCTTCTGAAATCCGCACTCTGGATATATAATCCGCACAAGCCAATATGCCTCCGAGATTGTCAGACGGATGCCCCCATTCGGCCGCAAGCCACGTATCATTATAATCGAGCCACCTGTTGATACAGCCGATATTAAAGGCAGCCGTGACCGGGTCTAAAACAAAAGGCGTGCCCGGGACTCTGCTGCCGTTGGGCACGGAGGTTCCCGGGACAATCGGGCCGAGCAGCTTTGTACATTCGGGATAGCTGAGCGCCAAAATTCCGCAGCCTATCGTATCAAGAAGCACATGCCCTGCCGTAGTGAAAGCTTCCGAACTGTCAATCTCCTGATGGAGCACGTAGTCAGAAATCTCTTCGATTACGGCGTCCATTCGGCGGGGTTCTGTCATGTTTTCATCTTCCTTTCTCATCTGTTTACAGACGCGCTCCGGTATAGCGGACACGCGGGCGGAAAAGCCGGTTTCGGCTGTGCTGTTCAATGACGTGGGCGCACAGCCCGACCGTCCGTGCGCTGAAGAATATAGGCGTATACAGCGGGATCGGGATGCCGAGCATGTAATAAACCGGCGCTGCGTAGTAATCTAAGTTCGGATAAAGGCCTTTTTTCTCCCGCATGATGGTTTCTCCTGCTTCACACATATGATAAAGACGGAAATCACCTGAAAGATCAGACAGTTTTTTCAATGCTTCTTTCATCATGAGCGCCCTCGGGTCCATTTTTTTCATGTAGACACGGTGGCCGAAGCCCATGATTTTTTCTTTGTTTGCGAGTTTTTGAGTTAATAATTGTTTAAACCCGTCTGTATCCTTCGCTTCCTCAAGCATGTACATAACCGCTTCGTTCGCTCCGCCGTGAAGGTTTCCCTTAAGCGAGGCGACGGCTCCGGTCAGAGCGCCGTAAATATCCGATTGCGTCGAAGCAATGACACGGGCCGTAAACGTTGAGTTCGGCAATTCATGCTCACTGTATAAAAGAAGCGACCGGTCGAATATTTCTTCTTCCAAGGAGGACGGCGTTTTTCCGGTAATCATATATAAAAAGTTTGCGCTGTACGATAAGGTTCCGACAGGCGCTAAAGGCTCCAGTCCGTTGATGACTCGATAGCTGTTGACGGTCAGATTGGGCATTTTGCCTATCAGCCCGCGGACACGGTGCCGATTTACAGAAGAGGTGCGGTTATCAATATCCTTATCAAAGCCTCCAAGCGCGGACAAACCTGTCCTCAGTCCGTCCATCGGGTGAGTACGTTCGGGCAGCAGACGGCATATACGCAAGATTTCCTCGGGAAGGTGTCCGCCGCGCCGAACGTCTTCTTCAAGCGCCTTCTTCTCTTTCGCATCAGGAAGTCTGTCTTCCAATAAGAGATGAACAATGTCCATATAGCCGGCCGTTTTAGAAAGCTCAATCAGATCGTGGCCTTTGATTAAAATACTGCCCTGCTGTGTATCCAGGAAAGAAATCCCCGTTTCCACCGCAATGACGCCATCTAAACCGGGAGAATAAGATTCCATGGTTTCGCTCCTTTGCGCACTTTTTATTGAAGAAGATACTTAGAAATAATCAGCCTTTGAATCTCATTGGTTCCTTCATAGATTTGCGTGACTTTCGCATCCCGAAATAAACGCTCCGCGGGATACTCTTTCATATAGCCGTAGCCGCCGTGAATCTGCACAGCCTCCACCGCCGCTTTCATCGCCGCATCGGACGCGAATTGCTTCGCCATAGATGCTTCTTTTCCGCACTGAAGCCCTCGCTGATACAGGTCAGCCGCATGATAGACCAATAATTTGGCAGCTTCCGCATTCGTTGCCATGTCAGATAATTTAAATGAAACGGCCTGATTCGAAGAGATGGGTCTGCCGAACTGGCTGCGGGTTTTGGCGTACTCCACCGAGCAGCCGAGCGCCGCTTCGATAATCCCGAGCGCCTGAGCCGCTATGCCGATCCGTCCGACGGCAAGGTTTTTCATGGCGATTGAAAAACCCTCGCCCTCTTCGCCGAGCCGGTTTTCAATCGGAATTTCCGCTTGATCAAACTGCAATTCGGCAGTATTGGAACCTAACAATCCGAGCTTTTTTTCTTTTTTTCCGACAGAAAAACCGGGTGTGTTTTTTTCAACAATAAACGCTGAAATTCCCTTTCTCCCTTTACCCGGATCGGTTACGGCAAATGTCAGATACAGATCTGCCGCTCCGCCGTTTGTAATAAAGATTTTTGAACCGTTCAGAATATATGAACCGCCTTTTCGCACGGCTGTTGTTTTCAGGCTTCCCGCATCAGATCCGGAGTGAGTCTCAGTAAGCGCAAAAGCTCCAATATATTCGCCCGCTGCCAGCTTCGGAATATACGTTTGTTTTTGGGCTTCTGTCCCGAAATGCAAAATCGGGATTGTCCCTACCGATGTGTGGACGGACAAAATGACGCCGACGGCCGCGCTGACTTTTGATATTTCATGAATCGCTAAAATGTAAGATGTTGTATCAGCACCCGCCCCGCCGTAAGCTTCCGGGACGGGAATGCCCATCAATCCCGCTTCGCCCATTTTTTTAATCAGCCGCTCCGGAAATTCATCTGTTGATTCCATGAGCTCAACCATCGGTGCGATTTCCTTGCGGGCAAAATCACGCACCATTTTCCTCATCATGATGTGCTCTTCAGTAAAATGCATGGCTGCCGTCTCCCCTCATGATCTTTACGTCATCTGCCGTACTCATAAAAACCGCGCCCGCTTTTTTTGCCGAGCCAGCCGGCGCTGACATATTTTCTGAGCAGAGGGCATGGGCGGTATTTCGGATCTCCGAGCCCCGCGTAGAGAACCTCCATAATGGAAAGGCACGTATCCAGCCCGATGAAGTCAGCTAATGTTAAAGGACCCATCGGATGACGCATGCCGAGCTTCATCACCTCATCAATCGCTTCCTTTGAAGCTGCTCCTTCGTAAAGGCAATAAACGGCTTCGTTAATCATCGGCATTAATATGCGATTAGATATAAAGCCCGGGAAGTCATTGACTTCGACAGGGGTTTTATTCATCCGGACGGCAAGCTTCTTTACTGTTTCCGCCGTTTCTTCCGATGTGGCGAGTCCTCTGATGACTTCGACAAGCTCCATGACCGGAACCGGATTCATAAAATGCATGCCGATTACTTTTTCAGGCCTTTTTGTGGCCGCGGCAAGCTCCGTAATAGGAAGAGAAGACGTATTGCTTGCCAATACGGCATGAGGGGGACAGATTTTATCAAGTGTGTCAAACAATTCCGCTTTTGCTTTTTTGTTTTCGGCAATGGCTTCAATGATAAAATCAGCATCTCCCGCTTCTGTGAGCTCCGCCGGGGAAATACGGCTGAAAACGGCATCTGTCTCCTGCTGTGACTTCCGTCCTTTTGCCTGCTCTTTCTCCAGGTTTGTCTTTATGCGGTGAAGACCTTTTGTTACCGTTTCCGGCTCCCAATCGTATAACTTGACGGCAAACCCGGCTTCTGCAGCCGTCTGAGCGATGCCTGCCCCCATCTGACCGGCACCTGCGACCATGATTGTTTTCATCTTCATCCGGCGCTCCCTCCTTTGATCAGTACACCTCCAGCAGGACGGCATCTCCTTGAGCCGCTCCGCTGCATATAGCCGCTATGCCTAACCCCCCTCCGCGACGCTTTAATTCGTATATTAAACTCATGACGATTCTCGCTCCGCTTGCGCCGATCGGGTGGCCGAACGCGATTGCCCCTCCGTTTACATTCACTTTCTCCCGGCTGAACCCGGCTATTTTTTCACTCACGAGCACGACGGACGCAAATGCTTCATTTACTTCAAACAAATCAATATCGTCAACGGACAGTCCGGTTTTTTTCAAGAGCCGGCTGATGGCCTCTCCCGGCGCGCTTGCCAGCTCGGACGCTTCCAGTCCGACGGACGCAAAGCCAAGTATCGCTGCGAGCGGCCTGACATGCTGCTTTGCTGCTTTTTCCTCTGACATCAGCACAAATGCTCCGGCCCCGTCATTTACACCGGGAGCGTTTCCGGCTGTAACCGTTCCGTCGGCTGTGAAAATCGGCTTGAGCGCTGCGAGCTGCTCAAGGCTTGTATCAGGACGCAGCCCCTCATCCGCTTCAACGATATGCTGTTTGCCCTTTTTGCCGGTCCAGGTGACGGGGACAATTTCTTCACGCAATTTGCCCGCATCAGCCGCCTCAGCCGCGCGTTTCTGACTCAAAAGAGCGTAATGATCCTGTTCATCTCGGGAAATGCCGTACTTTTTGGCCGCAGTGCTTCCGTGGACAGCCATATGCACCTGGTCGAACGCACAGGTCAGCCCGTCATGAACCATTAAATCCTGAAAAACCCCGTCCCCCATCCTCACACCCCAGCGGCCGGCCGGAATGGCGTACGGAATGTTGCTCATGCTTTCCATTCCGCCTGCAATCAGCACGTCCGCGTCTTTCGCCCGGATCATTTGATCACAGATGGTAACGGCTCTGAGCCCTGATGCACAGACTTTATTAATGGTTTCAGCCGGAACAGACCACGGAAGCCCGGCATATCTTGCAGCCTGCCGTGCCGGAATCTGCCCGGCACCCGCCTGGACGACCATCCCCATCACCGCTCCTTCCGCTTCGCTTTCACTGATAGCGGCGCGCTTGATTGCTTCTTTTATGGCAATGCCGCCAAGCTCGGATGCCTTCACCTCTTTTAATGCGCCGCCGAATTTTCCGAACGGCGTTCTTGCCGCACTGACGATAACCGTTTTTCCCACAATTTTGCCTCACTTTCAATAAGATAAAAGATAACGCTTACACAAAACGCCCTGTTACAATATATGAACCGGCTGACCGAGTTATGAGTGCACCGCCTTTTTCCCGCCCATAAAAAAAGAAGACTGTCTGACCAGTCTTCTCAGCTGCGGCATTCTTCTTTTATAGAAACAGCCAGCTTTGGATAATCTGTAAAAATCGCGTCTATCCCCGCTTTCATCAGCCGCTTCATATCCTCAGGACGATTGACGGTGAACGGACGGAGCGCCGCTTGGTGTTTTGCAAGATGTGTGATCACTTCAGCGCTGACCGCCGGCGTGCCGAGCTTCGGGTGATAACCCGAAGCGGGAATGGCGGCAAGATAACGTTCAGGCCGGTACAGCACATCCATTGTCAGCACCGCCCGTTCAATTTCAGGCGCAAGGGCGTGGCACACCGCGAGACTCTCATGATTAAATGAAGAAAAAATAACGCGCTTTTCCAGTCCGTAATATCTGACTTTTTTGATCACTTCTTCTTCCATTCCTTCGTAACGGAATACACTGTTTTTCAGCTCAATGTTTATCAGAAAATCAGCACGTTCCGCAAAACGCAGCACATCTGACAAAAGCGGAATTCCGACACCTTTAAAAGAATCTTTCCATTTTCCGGCGGCATCGGCGGTTCTGATTTTGTCATACGCCGTATCTTTCACAAATCCTTTCAAAGATGTCGTGCGGTCGAGGGTTTCATCGTGAATGACCACGATCCGGCCGTCTTTTGTCATCTGTACATCAAGTTCAATTCCGTCAGCCCCGTCCTCAATCGCTTTTTTGAATGCGGGCATCGTATTTTCAGGGCAGTCGCCCGACGCCCCCCGGTGGGCAAAAATATTCGTCATATGTGTCACCTCAGATGTTTGTCATCGGTTTTCTCTATTATAATCGTTATGCACATCAGGAGGGCGCTATTTACACATATTTTATCATTACCGTCCGCTGTAATAGGTTTCGATTCCGTTTACAACGGCGTCCGCGGCGTGCTCTTGTCCGTTATCGCTTTTCAGCTTGTCCGCATCTTGAGGATTTGTGATAAAACCTAATTCAGCCAGCACACTCGGCATCTTTGAATATGTAATAACATAAAAAGGAGCTTCTTTTACGCCTCTGTCCCTCATCCCTAAAGACGTGACAAGCTGCTGCTGAATGTCGGAAGCAAGCCTTTCGCTGTCCGCTCCTTCATATGTCGAATTAAAATACGTTTCCGTGCCCGATGCCGTTGATACGGCTGAATTCGTATGGAGGCTGACGAATAAATCGGATTGGCTGGCGCTCGCTTTCGCCACCCGCTCGTCCAAACGTAAAAAAGTATCGTCAGTCCTTGAAGCTACAGGTTTTGCGCCTTCTGTCTCCAATTTGGCGATCACCTTGTTTGACACCGCTAAATTGATGTTTTTCTCAAGCAGTCCATTTCCGCCGGCTCCGCTGTCTTCTCCGCCATGTCCGGCATCGATATAGATGGTTTTCCCTTGCAAAGGTTCGGCTGCATAAGCGGACGGCGCAAGCAGAAGCAGAGCGGCACCGAAGGCAGCAGCGCTTTTTGTCAGTAAACCCACGTTTTTTTTCCTCCCCGTTTTCACATATCTGTTTCTTTTTTCAGTTTCTCAAGCCGTAATTGTCCGTTGCTCTCTTTTTTATAGGTGATTTGCACCGCCGTATGTTCAGGCAGAGACTGACATTCAAACCGCTTAGCGAAAGGCACCTTCACCTCTTGCCTTTCTCCGTCAATTTCGACCGCGATCGTATCGTTTCCGGCCGCTTTTATAAATGTTCCTTCCTGTGTAAATGACGGCGCCGCATCAGCCTCCGCGGTATACTCGCAGCCTGATAACAGCCATGCGGTGAAGATCAGAAGTATGGCAGACTTCACACAGATCACCTCACGTTTTCTCATTCGGCTTTATCTTTGAACAGAATGGCCGATTTGTAAAGGGAGCCTCCATTCCTCCAGCGTTTCTCCATCTTTGGAATGAAGGCTATCTGACCTGCTGTTTACCTGAACTTAGAAAGAAAACAAGCTGATCAGTCTATGAAAAAGGTTCTGTCTGAAGGCCGAATATGCAGAATTTAACGGAAACGGACGACTTTCTGTTCATTTTGAAAAAATATCAGATCGGCAAAAAAGAGAGCCGCGTCATGCACTCTCCCGAATAGAAACATTCATATTTATTTTGAGCTTTTCATAAAATGAACGGGACAACTTAAAAGAGCAGCGTATTGGCGGCAATGATGAGAATAATCACTCCGCTCAGCACCGTGCTGAACTGTCCGACGTGAAAAGAACCGATGCGCAATGAAGCGGCTTTTTTTCCAAGCGAGCAGCCGATCCATATGGTTAGAAAGCTTCCGACCGCCGCAGTAATAGAAATGGCAGCGGGAGAAAGCCCGATCAACCCCGCGCTTAATCCGTTGGTCAGCGCATTTGCGGATACGGCCACCCCGAGAACCATGGATTCCAATATACCGATTTCTCCCGAACCGTCGGCATCCGCTGCCTCCGGATTTTGCAGCAGACCGGCAAAACGGCCTTTTTTTCCTGACGCGCCAACACGCGCTGTTTTTCTCGGCACAGCCAGCAGAATGATGCGGATACCGATGACAGATAAAATAAACGCCGCCAGCAATACAGGAAGAAAGCCCGGTAAAACGGCTGAAATCCATTTGCCGAAATAAATTCCGATATAACTGAATACAAAACAGATAAAAGCGATCATCATATTTGACGCATGCGCTATTTTGATTTTTCTGATGCCGTATGACATCCCCACTCCTAAATTATCAATGCTTGAGGACACTGCCAAACCTAAAACCAATAACCAAGCCATGTTCGTTTCTCTCCATTCTTTGATGTCTTTTCAACATGTTGTGCCGTTGAATCTACACTATCCTATTCAGCAGCACAGAAAAGGTACCTTTTCTGCAAAAATTATTGATTGACGATCATCATTCCGGCGGAAACGAGGTGACACCCTTGACAGAAAATAAAAATAAGACACTGGGACCCCTTTTAAAATCACTGCTTGATAAGCACTCGCTCTCCATGAGAAAACTCGGCGCCTTAACAAACATTGATACGGCCACTATCTCCCGGATTATCAACGGCAAACAGAAGGCCAATTTAAAGCATCTTCAGGAATTTTCAAAACACCTCCGCACCCCGCTGGAGGAATTGCTTGAGGCGTCAGGCATAGACATCGGCCATGAAAAAGAAGCTGCGCCGCAAGACCCGATGCACGCGATTCAGGATATGCTGAATATGGCCGAGATGTTTGATCAGCCTTTTTCCCGGGAGCAAATTGAGCGCGAACTGACCAGATATGAACAATACGCCAAAACCCAGCAGGGCCATCGCCTGATTTGCGATGAGTTTCAAAAGAAAATGGACAATGAAGAAAGCGTCGGCCCTTTTATTGATCATTTGAAAAACATGCATCATCAGTATATGGATGAATCAACACCGGCTGAAGACCGCGCGATTCTCGGGAGCGCGCTGCTGTATTATATTTTAGCGACCGACGTTATCCCGGATTACATGTTTCCGATCGGCTACCTGGATGACGCCATCGCCGTTCAAATCGCTTTGAACCGGCTGAAAAAAAAGTAAAGGCGCTTAAAAAGCGCCCTTTTTGTGTTGAAAAATATGAAACACCGCATTACGGTTTTGTCAAAACAGAGACAGCTGTCATATGATACATCAACCTAACAAAAAGGAGGGTGTCTTCTATGGACAGCAACACAGTTGTGGCAGTGTGCGCTCTGTTAAGTGTTGTGATTCAGATCGGAACGATATTCGCCGCAGGAAAGTGGAAAAAAGAATAAACAAATTGACGGTTTTTTCGCACAAGCGTATGCTTATAAATAACCTTGTAAAAGATAAGAAAGAAGATATGCATATGAAAAAAATCATTCTCCTCTTCGCCGCCGCTGTCATATTCAGCTCGATCGGCCATCAAATTTCAGGAGGATATAAAGATCCTGAAAAGGAACGGAGAAAACCGTTTCATTCGTTTAAATGGTTCAGCCGGTCATAACCTCAGGAAGAAGAACAAGCAAAATAATTGCACACAATGAAAACATAAGCTAGAATACGGACGAGTTAAACTCCTAAGGAAGAAGGCGAAATGATGAAGCAAACTTATAAACCGCTGTTTGAACCTTTTACGTTCGAAAGCGGTGTCACTATACCAAACCGTATTTCAGTCGCACCGATGACACACTATTCATCAAATGATGACGGAACGATTTCCGACCGTGAATTAAGCTACATTACTCCCCGTTCAAAAGAAATGAGCATGGTCATTACGGCATGTGCAAACGTAACGCCGGACGGCAAAGCGTTTCCAGGCCAGCCCGGCATCTATGATGATTCTCACATTCCCGGCTTGAAAAAACTCGCTCAGGCGATCCAGTCTCAAGGAGCGAAAGCCGTTGTGCAGATTCACCACGGAGGCTTGGAATGCCCTCCTGAACTCGTGCCAAACAACGACGTCGTCAGTCCGAGCGGCTCAGAAGAAGACGGCAGACAAACGTCCCGTGCTCTCACAGAACAAGAAATTGAGCACATCGTGAAAGCATTCGGCGAAGCGACACGCAGAGCGATTGAAGCCGGCTTTGACGGTGTTGAAATTCACGGGGCAAACGGGTACCTGATTCACCAATTTTATTCACCGAAAACAAACCGGCGCACAGACCGCTGGGGCGGAAGCGATGAAAAGCGCCTTGCGTTCCCGCTTGCAGTCGTTGACGCTGTCAAACAGGCGATTGATACACACGCTGAAAATCCATTCGTTCTCGGCTACCGCCTGTCACCGGAAGAGCCGGAAACACCGGGGCTTACAATGAAAGAAACATTCATGCTCGCCGACGCGCTTGCAAAAGAGAACTTGGATTATCTGCATATTTCACTGATGGATGTCAATTCCAAAGCCCGCCGCGGCGCGGATACTTCACGGACCCGGATGGATTTATTAAACGAACGCGTCGGCCATAAAGTGCCGCTGATGGCCGTCGGTTCCATCTATACCGCGGACGAAGCGCTTGCCGTATTAGAAAGCGGAATTCCGCTGGTGGCTCTGGGACGTGTCATTTTGATTAACCCCGAATGGGCGGTGCTGGTCAAAGAAGGCCGCGAACAGGAAATCGAAAAAGCCATTCAGGCATCTGAAATTGAGAAATACCGACTTCCTGAACCGTTATGGGAAATGATTCAGAATACAGGCGGCTGGGTGCCGTTTGAAAAGTAGACTAAAAAACTGCCGGATGTCCGGCAGTTTTTTTGATTCACAAGTTTTTACCGCTTTGTTTACTCCTATTTCTAACACACAGCGTACATATAGTAAATAGATTAATAGAAAGGAGACCGTATATGATGGCTGGTTTCCCTATTACGATTAACAGTCTTTCCGGAAACGGGGTTGTCAATGTCGGCGGTGCGTTTTCGATAAGTCCTTTAACCGTATCAAAAACCGTCTACGGCTCAGGAGGGGGAAATACAGGTATGGTCCTGCAAATGAATCAATCCAGCACATCTCAATCTTCAAACTCTCAATACTCTGATCAAAATGTAACGAAAACATTATGATATCCGTATTTCCCTCCCTTTCCGGCTGGCAGCAGCCGGATTCTTTTTGCCGTTTTGTTTAATCTTATTCCATATCACAGCGTACATATAGTTAGTAGACTGTGAGAGAAAGGAGAAAAAATAGAATGAGCGGTTGCCCGATTACGATAAACAACGTATCAGGAAACGGAGTTGTCAATGTTGGCGGCGCCATATCCATCAGTCCGCTGACTGCATCAAAAACCGTTTTCGGTGCCGGAGGGGGAAATATCGGCATTGTCATTCAAAACAATGCTGTAAGCCAGTCCAAAATGTTTGAACATCAATTTTCAGATCAGAATATTGTAAAGTCATTGTAAGGGCCGCCATGCTGCCCTTACTGCATAAATAAAGCAGGCGCATGATTTCCCGAAAACTTGATATTAAACATCAACGATCACCTTTCCATGTTTTGAATGATTTCAGTTAAAGATGAATAGAATGCAGATTGAAAGCATGAGTACTGAATCTCATTAAGGAAAGAAGGAATCGTGATGAAAAAACTTTGCCGGGAAGTTTGGATTGAAGTTGACCTTGATGCGATAAAAAAGAACGTACGGGCGATCCGCCGCCATATTCCGAATACGTCTAAAATTATGGCCGTCGTAAAAGCGAACGCTTATGGCCACGGCTCTGTGGAAGTAGCGCGGCAGGCACTGGAAAGCGGGGCGAGCGAGCTTGCTGTCGCCAGCGTCGAAGAGGGAATTGTGTTACGGAGAGCGGGAATTAAGGCGCCTATTCTTGTGCTCGGCTTCACAGCTCTCAGCTGTGTGAAAAAATCTGCCGTTTGGAACATCACATTATCAGCGTTTCAGGTCAGCTGGATCAAAAAAGCGAATCGGATATTGGAAAAAGAAGCAGAGTCGAAACGGCTGTCCATTCATATCAATGTGGATACCGGAATGGGCCGGCTGGGTGTGCGCACAGAAGAAGATCTTTTAGCAGTGGTGAAAGCGCTCAAGTCGAGTACATACCTGTCATGGGATGGCATCTTTACACATTTTTCAACAGCGGATGAACCGGACACTGAGCTGACGATGCTGCAGCACGAAAAGTTTATCAGCTTTCTCCGCTTTTTAAAAAATCAAGACATTACGCTGCCTACCGTGCATATGTGCAATACAGCCGCCGCTATCGCATTCCCGGAATTCAGCGCTGACATGATCCGTTTAGGTATTGGGTTATATGGTTTATATCCGTCCGCCTCGATAAAGGAACTGAACCTCGTGGATCTCACGCCCGCACTAAGTTTAAAGGCGCGTATCGCTTATGTGAAAGCTATGGTGACAGATCCCCGGACCGTCAGTTATGGCGCCACATATATCGCCGAACCGGGTGAAATCATCGCGACGATTCCGATCGGCTATGCTGACGGTTACTCCCGCGCCCTGTCCAACCGCGGGTTTATTCTGCACCGCGGCAGACGGGTGCCGGTGGCGGGGAGAGTGACAATGGATATGATAATGGTCAGTTTAGGTGAGAATGAGGGCAAACAAGGAGAAGAAGTCGTCATCTACGGCAAACAACAAGGAGCCGAGATTTCCGTTGATGAAATTGCCGAAATGCTCGGTACGATCAGCTACGAAGTCCTGTCTGTGTTAAGCCGCCGCATCCCCCGCTTTTATTTCAGAGACGGCAAAATCATTAAAATATCAGCTCCGGTATTATACGTATAGACGGCAGTTCCCGTATTTATGTATAGAACAAGTACCGGCGTGAGTGGTTCCCATTGTTTTCGTCAGCAAAATCTCAAAACGCCTTCTCTTCCGCGTTCATGCACGGAATAGAAGGCGCAAAAAGACATTTAGCCAAAGGCTTGCGTTACGAAGCTTTATGCTCCAATCTCAGCTTGTCAGCAACCATCGCGATGAACTCTGAGTTGGTTGGTTTTGCTTTTGTCATGCTTACCGTATATCCGAACAGTGAAGAAATGGAATCAATATTTCCCCTGCTCCATGCGACTTCAATGGCGTGGCGGATGGCCCGTTCTACACGGCTTGCGGTCGTGTTGAATTTTTTGGCGATGTCGGGATAAAGGACTTTTGTGATGCTGCCGAGGAGTTCAATATCGTTATACACCATGGAAATGGCTTCACGCAAATAAAGATAGCCTTTGATATGGGCAGGCACACCGATCTCATGGATAATGCTTGTAATGCTGGCATCGAGATTTTTCCGCTTCGGCTCCGGCTGGCTGCGGATAATGCTGCTTTGCGCAGACGGCGCACGGTGTGTGACACTGCTGACATTTCCGCTTACCTGGCGGATATGGCCGACAAGGTTTTCCATATCAAACGGCTTCAGGATGAAATAGGATGCGCCTAAATCGACGGCTTTTTTCGTAACGTCTTCCTGACCGAATGCCGTCAGCATGATGACGTTCGGCTGCTTCTCAAGCTCTGATTCACGCAGACGCTCCAAAACCGCAAGTCCGTCCAGATGCGGCATGATAATGTCTAACACGAGCACATCGGGATTCTTATCTTTAAACAAAGAAAGACATTCCTGTCCGTTATAAGCAACGCCGATCACTTCCATATCATCCTGTCCCTCTATATATTCACTCAACAGGCTTACAAGCTCTCGATTATCATCAGCAACACAAACTTTAATTTTCTCCACGTTTCTTCCTCCCCCAATGTATTAACAGGACGCAACCCATTTGACTGCTATATGTTACATTCGACAAAACCACTACTTCCCCTTTTAAAAAATCCATATTTACCAATAATAGTGGTATATCTTTGTTTTTCTAGCATTTTCTAGGTTTTTCGACTAAAAATTAAGTTTGACAAATCAGGAAACGTGAATTTGTCGAAAAATCTTCATGTCTTATTTTACATGAATCCCGGAAAGAAGTGAAGAACGCATCACATAAAAAAACTGCCGGATCATCCGGCAGTCAGCTTGCTTTGTCTTTCCCGTAAACATCAACACCCGCTTCAGACAGCATCCATTCGATATGAACGCCATAGCCGCTTGTCGGATCATTGACAAATACGTGGGTTACGGCTCCGACGACCTTTCCGTTCTGGATGATCGGGCTCCCGCTCATCCCCTGAACGATTCCGCCGGTTCTTTTCAGCAGTTTCGGATCTGTCACTTTCAATACCATTCCCTTTGTCGCCGGGAATTTTTGCGGCGTGGTGCTGACGATTTCAATATCAAATTTCTCTACTTTATCGTTTTCGATAACCGTCAGCATTTGCGCAGGTCCTTTTTTTACTTCATTTGACAAAGCAATCGGAAGCGCTTTGTCGGAAATGTTGTTTTTAATCGGCTGATGCAGTGTCCCAAAAATGCCGAACGGGCTGTTGCGGTTAATATCGCCGATCGTTTTCCGTTCTGACGAAAACCTTGCCAGTTTTTCGCCTGGATTGCCGCCTTTTCCTTTTTCAATCGAGGTTACAGTAGAACGGACGATTTCTCCGTCTTCTACAACAATCGGTTTTTTTGTATCCATATCAGAGATGACGTGGCCCAATGCGCCGTATTTTTTTGTTTTCGGTTCAAAAAATGTCATGGTGCCGATGCCGGCTGCCGAATCACGGATATAAAGGCCGATTCGATATTTCCCCTCGGCTTCGTCCTTTGTCGGAATCAGCTTTGTTTTGATTTTTTGCTTATCGCGTTTCACCAATAAATCCAGAGATTCACCGGTTTTGCCCGCTTTTTGAATAAACGGGGCGATGTCGCTCATTTTTTCAATTTTATGTCCGTTCATTTTAATAATGATGTCGCCAGATTCAATACCCGCTTGTTCTCCCGGAGACTTTTTCCCATCCTTTGTCATCACCTGGTGAAAACCGACGACCAAAACACCGACTGAATGCAGTTTTACACCGATGGACTGTCCGCCCGGAATGACCTTCAATTCAGGAAGGACACGCACTTTCGTTTTTTTAATGGGAAATCCGGCAAGATCATATACTACTTCTGACCTGCCTTGTGTTTGCCCTGTTATGTTTGCATGACCGTGCTCTTCTTTCAGCGTAAAGGCTTCTGATAATTCGCCCTTTTCAGCGCTTATTGATGCATTGACCGGAACGGCCTGTGTCTGGTTTTCAAAGACGCTCATTTCTGACGGTATCAGTAAATATTCTTTAAACGGCTTAAAAAAGCCTACACTTAGTAAAGAAACAAGGAGAATTACACCTATTGCTTTCCTCATGTTATCGTGCATTCATTCCTTCACTCTCCTCGCTCCTATCCCACACCACTTTCTTTTTCTGCTACATCTATACTTTTGCCTTCCTGCGCTTGATTTATAACCGGCATACGAAGAAAAACATTGGATACACTGTTAGAGAAATGGAACAAAAAAATAAGCTGCCTGTATCAGCAGCTTATCCTGTCGTTTTTACCTGTCCGGCCTGTTTTAAAAGCTCTTGTGCATGCCGTTTTGTCAGATCGGTCACTTCAACACCCGCAATCATGCGGCCGATTTCCGCTACCTTATCCTGCTTGGAAAGCGGCGTGACATGCGTTGTCGTCCGTCCGTCTTTGAATTCTTTTGCGATCAGAAGGTGCGTATCCGCCATAGCGGCAACCTGCGGCAGGTGTGTAATGCAGAGCACCTGTGAACCGGTCGATACTTTATGGATTTTTTCCGCGATGGCTTGGGCAACCCGCCCGCTTACACCGGTGTCCACTTCGTCAAAGATGATGGAGGTGACATCCTGTTGGGAAGAAAAAATACTCTTCATCGCCAGCATCACCCTTGAAAGCTCGCCTCCGGAAGCGACCTTTGACAGCGGTTTTAAAGGCTCACCGGTGTTTGTTGAAATTAAAAACTTCACAAGGTCGATCCCCTTTTGGGTAAGCTGCACGGGCTGCCCGTTAACAACCGGTGCTTCACTGGCTGACGGATCGGTTTTCACGAGAAATTCCGTATCAAACGTTGATTTGCCCATATACAGACTTTGTAATTCCTGATGAATCGCTTCCGCCAGTTTCTTGGCCCATGCTTTTCTGATTTTTGATAAATTGGCGGCTTCTACGGCCACATCTTTGCCGACCGACTCCAATTCCTTCTTCAGGGCTTCAAGGTGGCTGTCGCGGTTCTCGATTTGATCGATTTCCTCTTCTATTTTGGAGCCGTATTCCAAAATGTCTTCTACCGTCGCTCCGTATTTGCGCTTCAGCTGTTTGATCTCATTTAAACGGGTTTCAATAAAATTCAGCCGTTCCGGGTCATATTCCAGATCATCTAACAGATTGCGCATTTGAAAGGTTGCATCCTCCAGCAGATAATAGGAACTTGACACACTTTCAGACAGCTTTTGCAGCGGTTCATTGATATCCGAAATATCTTCAAGCTGGGCAGAGGCCATTCCGACCCAGTCAAGCCCCCCCTGCTCGCTGCGGAGCGCATTATAGGCGTTTTGCAATGATTCATAAATTTTTTCAAAGTTGGATATCTGCTTCCGCTCTTCCTGAAGAAGTTCGTCTTCATTCAATTCAAGCTTCGCCGACTCGATTTCTTCAAGCTGAAATTGAATCAGGTCTAACCGATGCGCCATTTCCTGCTCGCTTTCTGACAGCTTCTTCACTTTTTTGAGCAGCTTCATATAACGCTCATAGCCTTCATGGTAAGCCTGAAGCGCGGATTCGGCCTCAGCGCCCGCAAATTTATCCAAAAGCTCCAAGTGTTTGTCGTCCTCCATTAACAGCTGGTTATCATGCTGTCCGTGAATATCTAATAAAAGTCTGCCGATTTCCCTTAAAGCCGCAATCGTCACTAATTTTCCGTTGACACGGCAGACGCTTTTTCCTCCGGCATTGATGTCCCTTCTCATGACAATCATGTCGTCAGATGCGTCTATTCCCTGCTCACGGCATACTTCAAAAACGGGATGACCGCTGTCCAATAGAAACAGTCCTTCAAGCTCGGCCTTTGTTTCACCGTAACGGACAAATTCAGACGAGCCGCGTCCGCCGACTAATAGGGAAACGGCGTCTATAATAATTGACTTGCCGGCCCCTGTTTCTCCCGTCAGGACGGTGAGCCCCCGTTCAAACGAAATCGTCAGTTCCTCTATAATGGCAAAGTTTTTTATTGATAGTTCAGCTAACAAACAGCATTCCACCTTTTATCTGATAATTACGCTACAGCAGCTCCAAAAGACGGCTTTGTACGCCTTCCGTATCTTCAGGCGTCCTGCAGATGATTAAGATCGTGTCATCTCCGCAGATCGTGCCCATGATTTCTTCCCATTCGAGATTATCCATCAGAGCGCCGATTGCCTGAGCATTCCCCGGCATCGTTTTTAATACGATCATATGGCTTGCTGAGTCAATTTTTACGAACGCATCCATTAACGAACGCTTCAGTTTTGACAGCGGATTGAACCGCTGATCCGCCGGCAGGCTGTATTTGTAGGAGCCGTTGTTCGTCGGCACCTTTACGAGATGCAGCTCTTTAATGTCTCTGGAGACAGTCGCCTGGGTTACCTTATATCCTTCTTCTCTCAGCATGTCAACTAAGTCATCCTGCGTTTCAATCTCATGGCTTGTAATAAGCTCTCTGATTTTTATATGCCTTTGGCCTTTTGTCATGTAAGCACCTCTGTTTTCAAGCTGTTCTTGTCATTATGTTAACCGCTTCTTGATAAAAAGTACATGATGGCAGAAAAAAGGAATAATAGCCCCCTATTATTCCGGTACATCTGTCTTTTTGGCTTTTAATGTCTCATGTGCTTCGCGGACGATACGGAGAATATCTTCTTCCGGCAGTTCAGCGCCGTTTCCGTCTTCTCCGCCCCATTCCAGATGAAGCAGAAACTCAATATTGCCGTCTCCCCCTGTAATCGGTGAGAAGGACAGTCCTTTCACTGTATATCCTTCAGAAGCGGCAAATTGATTCATGCGGCGGAGAACGTCAGCATGAACGCCGGGATCTCTGACAATGCCTTTTTTTCCGACGGATTCCCGTCCGGCTTCAAATTGCGGCTTCACCAGTGCGATACAATCGCTCCCCGGTACAAGCAGCGTTTTTAAAACCGGCAGAATGAGGCGGAGTGAGATGAAAGAAACATCGATTGTCGCAAATTCCGGCAAACCCTCTGTGAAATCGGAAGGCTCGGAATAGCGGAAATTCGTCCGTTCCATGACGACGACCCTCTCGTCCTGTCTGAGCTTCCAAGCAAGCTGATTATAGCCGACATCCACTGCGTAGGACCGCTCAGCTCCGTTTTGGAGGGCGCAATCCGTGAATCCCCCTGTAGACGAGCCGATGTCAATCATCGTTTTGCCTTTTACCGAGACAGGAAACACTTCCAAGGCTTTTTCAAGTTTTAATCCGCCTCTGCTGACGTATTTAAGAGGGTTTCCTTTTACCGTTAACGGAAGATCCCGGGCGATTTTTTCACCCGGTTTGTCCAATCGGTTTTCATTTGAGTATACGATGCCCGCCATAATGGCGCGTTTCGCTTTTTCCCGCGTTTCCGCAAGGCCTTTTTCTACAAGAAGTACATCTAATCGTTCTTTTTTTGCTGTCATGATCCAATTCCTTTATGTGTCTTCGGCGGCATCAGCAGTTTTATCCGATTCATAACCTCAGCCTTCGTGAGACCGATTTCTTCAAGCAGGGCGGTTACGCTGCCGTGTTCAATAAACCGGTCTGGGATGCCCATTCTGTCAATCGGTGTATGATACATGCCGAGGTCATGAGCGTATTCAAGAATCGTGCTGCCGAATCCGCCTTCAAGCACGGCTTCTTCTATCGTTAAAATCGGCAGACCTTCATTAAGAATGGCCTTCATCATTTGTTTATCAATCGGTTTTATGAACCTCGCATTCACGACACGCACGGACAGGCCTTCTTTTTGCAGTTCTTCAGCCGCTTCCAGCGCCATTTCAATGGTCGTACCGAATGTTAAAATGACCGCGTCTTTTCCGGGACGGAGCACTTCCCATGTTCCGATCGGGATGGTTTTCAGCTCTTTATCCATCTTTACGCCGAGCCCGTTTCCGCGCGGGAAGCGCATCGCAATCGGACCGTCCTCATAATTAAGGGCTGTATTGACCATATGGCGGCCTTCATTTTCATCCTTCGGCATCATTAAAACGAGGTTCGGTATATGCCGCAAAAAGGCGATGTCAAAGACGCCTTGATGCGTCTCCCCGTCAGCGCCGACCAAACCGGCGCGGTCAATGCCGATAAATACATTCGCGTTTTGACGGCAGATATCATGGACGACCTGATCGTACGCCCGCTGCAAAAAGGTCGAATAAATCGCAAGAAACGGCTTCATACCCTGAAGCGCCATTCCCGCGGCCATTGTCGCTGCATGCTGTTCTGCGATTCCGACGTCAAACATGCGCTCAGGAAATTCTTTCGCAAATCCTTCAAGCTTAGAGCCGACCGGCATAGCCGGTGTAATCGCGACAATTCTGTCATCCTCGCGCGCCAGCTCCTGCACGGTGCCGCTGACAAGTCCGCTCCATGAAGGCGCCGCGGCTTTCGGCTTGACGAAATCACCCGTATTGATTTTATAAGGACCCGTTCCGTGCCATGTGCCGATTGTGTCGGTCTCAGCCGGTTTATAGCCTTTGCCCTTTTTCGTAATGACATGCAAAAGGACAGGACCTTTCGTTTTTTTGGCGTATTGCAGGTTTTCAAACAGTTCGTGGTAGGAATGACCGTCAACAGGGCCTAAATACGTAAAGCCCAGCTCTTCAAAAAACATGCCTGACACAAGCATATATTTTAAGCTGTCTTTTATCCGTTCCGCTGTGGCGGCCAATTTTCCGCCGACGGCCGGGATGCGCTTAAATAAATATTCAAGCTCGTCTTTTACCCATTGATATTTGCCGGCCGTGCGAAGCCGTCCCAGCATAGAATGAATCGCCCCGACATTCGGCGCAATGCTCATCTCATTATCATTCAGGATGACGATCATATCTTTTTTCTCATCACCGATATGGTTCAGCGCTTCGAGCGCCATTCCTCCGGTTAAAGCGCCGTCTCCGATAATCGGGATGATATATTCTTTCGATCCTTTAATATCACGGGCGGCAGCCATTCCCATAGCGCCTGAGAGCGATGTTGAGCTGTGGCCTGTTTCCCATACGTCATGTTCGCTTTCGCTGCGCTTCGGGAAACCGCAAAGCCCTTTATATTGGCGCAAGGTTTCAAACTCCTTGCCGCGCCCGGTTAACAGTTTATGAACATAGGACTGATGTCCGACATCCCATAAAAATTTATCTTTCGGACTGTCAAATTCTTTGTGAAGCGCAATTGTCAGCTCGACAACCCCGAGGTTCGGCCCGATATGGCCGCCAGAGGCAGACAGCGATGTGATGAGGAAATTGCGGATTTCCTCACTCAGCTCTTCCAGCTGTTCAATTGACATCTTTTTAAGAAATGACGGGTCCTGTATTGATAAAAGATCCAAAGCGGATCAACTCACTTTCAGCATGAATTTCTGCAAATTAAACAATGTCTTTTTGAAAAAAGAAAAAGACTCCCTTTGTATTTTCATCGAAACTGCTTACATTTTACCATAGGAGCGGCAGCCCCTTCAAATCAGGACCGTTTTTAATGATCTCTCGCCGCGATTAAATCACAGAGGTCATGCAGCAGTTCTTTCTGAAGAGAAAGGCCGCTGATGATCCGTTTCGCCTCGCTGATATGATACGCCAGCTTCTCTTTCGCGCCTTCAAGCGTTAAAAGCGACGGATACGTTGACTTTTCATTCGACGTGTCTGAGCCGACCGGTTTGCCGATCTTCTCCTCATGCCCTTCAATATCAAGGATGTCATCTCTGATTTGAAATCCGATGCCGATATGGCTGCTGAACAGACGCAGCTTTTCGACTTCATCCTCCGGCGCATCTGCCAAAATGGCGCCCGCCGTCACAGAAAAACCGAGGAGCTTGGCCGTTTTCCGCTCGTGGATGGATTCCAGCTCCTCAAGCGTTATCCGCTTTTGTTCCGCTTCCATGTCGGCAGCCTGCCCGCCGACCATTCCTTCCGTTCCTGCCGCGCTGATCAGCTCATCGACGAGACGGAGCCGTTTTTCTGCTGAAACCGCCTCAGACACGTGGGATGTGATCAATTTAAAGCTTTCTGTCAGAAGCCCGTCTCCGGCCAATACGGCTGCCGCTTCTCCGAAGACTTTATGGTTTGTGGGCTTTCCCCGGCGCAGATCATCATCGTCCATGCAAGGAAGATCATCATGGATTAAGGAATACGTATGAATCATTTCGACAGCGCATCCGACCGGAATCCCGTCTTTTTCATCTTTTCCGTAAGCATTCAGAACGGCTAAGACGACGAGGGGGCGCAGCCTCTTTCCGCCCGCTTCCAAAGAATACAGCATAGATTTTTTGAGGATTTCAGGCATCGCAAGCCGTTCCGTATACAAAGAAAGCTGCTGTTCAATCAGTTTTTTGCGCGATGCTAAAAATGCGTCCAGTTTATTTGTCACCTTCGTCTTCCTCCTGAACGCTGAAAGGTGCAAGTTCGCCGTTATCTTTTAAAATAAAGTCCATTTGCTTTTCGACATGCTGAAGCTTTTCATGGCACATTTTTGAAAGGGCCATCCCTTCCTGAAAATAATTAATCGCCTGCTCAAGCGGCACGTCTCCTTCTTCAAGCTTTGCCACAATACCTTCAAGGCCTTTCATCGCCTCTTCAAATGTCAGCTCTTCACTTTTTTTGGTTTCTGTCATTTTCGTTCGCCTCTCTTTTGCAATACTTCACACGTCAGAACGCCGTCTGTCATCTTTACTTCAAGCGTATCATTTTGTTCCACTTGATCAACGCTTTTGATCAGCTCTTTGTCTTTATAGGCCAGACTGTATCCTCTCTCCATCACCTGAAGGGGACTTAATGCATTCAGTTTACCAAGAACCGTCTGAAACTGCGAATGAAGCTGCTTCAGCTGGACATTCATGCTTCGGGCGAGCTGATTTGAGCGCTCCTCGTACCGTTTTTTCGCCTGTTTCAGCTGGGTTTCAGGGTGGAGCGCCGTTAATCTGTACGTATTCCGCTCCAGCTGCCTTTGTTTCCTGTCCGTAAGCCCTGTGAGCTGTGATTGGAACTGCTGATACAAAAGATCAAACTGCTGTTCCTTTTGGGTATACAATCGTTTCGGAAAACGGAACGCGTAGGATGACTGGAGCGATTGAACCCGTTCTTTTTTCTTGCTGATATGCTGCTGCATCGCTCTTGTCAGCCGGACTTCCGCCGTTTTTGTCCGTTCCATTAAGTCCGTCGTGTGCGGGACGGCGATTTCTGCCGCTCCTGTCGGCGTTGCCGCCCGGATATCCGCGACGAAATCACTGATTGTAAAATCCGTTTCATGTCCGACGGCTGATATAATCGGAATGGCGGAAGCAAAAATCGCCCGGGCCACGATTTCTTCGTTAAATGCCCACAATTCTTCGATCGAGCCCCCTCCCCTTCCGACGATCAGGACGTCACACATTTTTTGTGCATTGGCTTCTTCAATGCGCTTCACAATCGATCTGCTGGCATTTTCACCTTGAACGAGCGCGGGAAGCACAATGACTTTCACAAGGGGGTATCTTCTTTTGAGTGTGGTAATGACGTCTCTGACGGCTGCTCCCGTCGGTGACGTGACGACCCCGATCGTGGCCGGAAAAGCGGGGATGGCCTGCTTATGCCGGTCATCAAACAACCCTTCGCCGGCAAGTTTTTTCTTTAATTCTTCATATGCTAAGTAGAGCGCCCCCACACCGTCCGGCTGCATTTCTTTCGCGTACAGCTGATAGCTTCCGCTCGGTTCATAGACGGAAATGCCGCCTCTTACGATGACCTTCATTCCGTCCTCGGGCTTAAACGCAAGCCTCGAACTTTGTCTTTGAAACATGACGGCCTGCATGCGGGCATGCTCATCTTTTAATGTAAAATAGATGTGGCCTCTCGTATGAATTTTAACATTGGAGAGCTCACCCTTAATCCAAATGTCTTCAAGATGAGGGTCCACATCGAATTTTCGTTTAATGTATTTGGTCAGCGCGGAAACCGTGACATATGCCGCTTCACTCACATCCTGCACTCCTTTCATAAAGGCTTTTTGCCCTAAACTAAGAAAACCCGCTCTGGCTGAAAGGAGCCTTAAGAAGCGGGTATCGTGCTCATTGTCACACTTTTTGTGACTGTCTCCGGTTATCTATGATAACGTACGTCTGGCAGATTTAACAGTATTATGCGCAAGCATTGTGATGGTCATCGGACCTACTCCGCCCGGCACCGGCGTAATGAAAGATGCTTTTTCTTTCGCTTCATCAAACTGAACGTCTCCGCAGAGTTTTCCGCTTTCGAGACGGTTGACGCCGACATCAATGACAATGGCGCCCTCTTTGATTTGATCGGCTTTGATGAAATTCGCTTTACCGACCGCTACCACAAGAATATCTGCTTTTTTCGTATGCTCAGACATATTTTTCGTGCGGGAATGGCAATATGTGACGGTCGCGTTTTCGTTCAGCAGCAGCTGGCCGACCGGTTTACCGACAATATTGCTTCGTCCGACTACAACAACTTCTTTGCCGGAAAGATCTACGTTCGTCTTTTTCAATAACTCGACAATTCCGTGCGGCGTGCATGGAAGAAATGTATCTTCGCCAAGCAGCATTTTCCCGACGTTGAGAGGGTGGAAACCGTCAACATCCTTATCGGGAGAGATCCGCTCGATTACGGCTTTTTCAGAAATATGATCCGGAAGCGGCAGCTGGACGAGAATGCCGTGGAATTCCGGATTTTGATTATACTGATCAATCACTGTTAAAAGCTCCGCCTCGGTTAAGCTTGAGTCAAAGCGGTCAAGCTTAAATTTCATTCCCATTGTTTCAGCGGCTTTTTTCTTGCCTGTCACATATGAAACAGAAGCGGGATCGTCTCCGATTAAAATGACCGCCAAACCGGGCACTACGCCTTGTGCTTTCAGCTCTTCTACTTCTTTTGCCAATTGTTCGCGTTTTTCTTTAGCCGTTTCTTTTCCGTCGATGATTGTTGCAGTCATTTTCTTTCCTCCTATGATTCGATATCAGTTTTAATGTTAGAAAGAACCCCGTTTACGAATTTTGCAGCTTTATCGTCGCCGAACCGTTTTGCCAGCTCGATTGCTTCGTTTAATGACACGTTAGCAGGAATGTCGTCAGTATAAACCATTTCATACACCGCCAGACGCAGGATCGCGCGGTCTACGTTTGCAATCCGGTCAAGCTTCCAATTGACGAGATGGCCGGAAATCATTTCATCAAGCTGAACCTGATGTTCGATCACTCCGTACACCAGCTGTTCAAAGAAGGCATCTGTTTTTTCACCATCAAGCGCGTGCTCAATGGCCTCGTTCGGTGCAATATCGCTGACATCAATCTGAAAAAGTGCCTGCAAAGCTTTTTCTCTAGCTGTTCTTCTTTTCATTTTCTTTCTCCTTCAGATCCGCTTTATCCGCTTGTCGTTAAGCTTAAAGAGATCATAACATATTTTTTTCTCAATCGCATGTCGAAATTTAGGTTTTTTCACCCTAATGCCGAATATTTTCACAAACCGTATTAATTTCATTCGGATTTCACAGCATGAAGAAACTCGGCTGCCGTTTGTAAGCCGGCTTTCTTCATGCCTGAAATGACGGGAAACGTATAAAAAACCAAAGGGCTGCCCATCCCCTTGGTTTTTATACGCTCATTACATTTCTTCGTCGATTTCGACTTCTTGGGCTTTCGTGTCAAATTGAATGCCGACGATATGAATATTGATTTCATTAATGGTCAGAGACGTCATGTTTAAT
Organism: Bacillus sp. R45; assembly: GCF_021729365.1. NCBI lineage: Bacteria > Bacillati > Bacillota > Bacilli > Caryophanales > Bacillaceae > Bacillus > Bacillus sp. R45. The sequence goes on from NZ_CP091421.1 coordinate 2,457,363, forward strand.
AAGGTTTGGCGGATATTCTCCTGAACGCTTGCCGCCACTTTCGGGATCGAGATCCCGAATTGAACGACGCAATAGACGTCGATGGTAATCCCGTCATCGGCTAAATCGACCTTTACGCCTTTACCGTGATTGATTTTGCCGAAGCGTTCTACGACGCCGGTGGCGAAATTGCCGCGCATTTCAGCAACTCCTTCAACTTCGGAAGCGGCGATGCCGGCAATGACTTCAATGACCTCAGGAGCAATTTCAACCTTGCCTAAATGAGCCTCGTCATGATCCATTTTAAGCACACTGTTGTCTTCCATTCAATTCACCTCCCGCAAAAATTATGAGCCCATTACATCATATGTTTCTAAAAACTTTGTATTAAACTCTCCGCTGACAAATGTTTCGTGTTCAAGCAGTTTCAGATGGAACGGAATCGTCGTTTCAATACCTTCAATCACGAATTCGCTCAGCGCGCGTTTCATCCGTGCGACTGCCTCATCACGCGTTGTTCCGTATGTGATGACTTTAGCAATCATACTGTCATAGTACGGCGGGATCGAATAGCCGGGATATGCGGCTGAATCCACGCGTACGCCGAGTCCGCCCGGCGGCAGGTACATGTTAATTTTACCGGGTGAAGGCATGAAGTTTTTCGCAGGATTTTCAGCATTGATGCGGCATTCAATCGCCCAGCCGTTAAATTCAACGTCTTCCTGTCTGAGCGAAAGCTCCTGTCCGGATGCCACTTTGATCTGTTCTTTGATCAGATCCGTTCCCGTCACCATTTCTGTGACAGGGTGCTCTACTTGAATACGCGTGTTCATTTCCATGAAGTAGTAGCGCTGTTCTCTGTAGTCATAAATGAATTCTACTGTGCCGGCTCCCGTGTAACCGACGGCCTTCGCTGCTTTTACCGCAGCTTCGCCCATCTGCTCCCTGATTTCAGAATCAAGCGCAGGTGACGGTGACTCTTCAAGAAGTTTTTGCAGACGTCTTTGGATAGAACAGTCACGCTCTCCGAGATGGATCGTGTTTCCGTAATTATCCGCAAGCACCTGAATTTCAACATGGCGGAAATCTTCTATGTACTTCTCGATGTACACACCCGGATTTCCGAATGCCGTAGCGGCTTCCTGCTGGGTAATCTCAATGCCTTTGATCAGTTCTTCTTCTGTGCGTGCGACCCGGATGCCTTTTCCGCCTCCGCCCGCAGTGGCTTTTATAATCACAGGATACCCAATTTCACCTGCAAGCGAAACCGCTTCTTCGGTATTTTTTATGATTCCTTTTGAACCGGGCACAATCGGCACGCCCGCCAGTTGCATCGTGTCGCGCGCGATATCTTTTGTTCCCATTTTTGAAATGGCGTCAGCCGTAGGGCCGACAAACGTTATGTTCAATTCCTCGCACAGCTCGGCAAAGTCGGCGTTTTCAGCTAAAAACCCGTATCCCGGATGAATCGCATCCGTGCCGGTCAGCTTTGCGACGCTGACGATGTTCGTTACATTTAAATAGCTTTCTTTTGATGTTTTCGGCCCGATACAAAAAGCCTCATCGGCCATTTGGACATGCAGGGCGTCTTTATCTGCCTCAGAATAAACGGCTACAGTTTCAATGCCCAGCTCTTTGCAGGCCCGGATGATTCTGACGGCGATTTCTCCTCGGTTGGCGATCAATAGCTTTTTAATCATAATAGCAGGTCTCCTTACTCAGCTTTTACAAGAAATAGAGGTTGTCCGTATTCGACCAGCTGGCCGTTTTCAACTAACACTTCAACGATTTCTCCTTTTACTTCGGCTTCAATCTCGTTAAAGAGTTTCATTGCTTCTACGATACAAACAACTGTATTTTCGCTCACTTTTGAACCTTGGTTTACGTAAGGGCCGGCTTCCGGCGATGAAGAAGCATAAAACGTTCCGACCATCGGAGACGTAATTTTGTGTAGGTTTTCGTCTTGTTTCGGCGCTTCCTGAACAGGAGCGGCTTCATGCGCTTCCGGTTTTGCAGCCTGCGGAGCAGGTGCGTAAGCGGCGGGAACGGCTTGAGCTTGTCCCGTTACATTCACTGCCGGCGCTTCATTTTTTTTCAGTTTGAGGCTTACGCCTTCGATTTCGTAAACGAATTCGTCGATGGAAGATTCATCGATTCTTTTTATCAGTTCATGAATTTCGTTGATTTTTAACATCAGTTTCCACTCCTATGTATAAAAAATAGAAATTTATGGGTTGCTACTAAAAGTACATACTATGTTTATCTTACAGGAGCGCTTGTGTAAATTCAACACTGATCTAAAATGACATCAGAAAAGCCCGCAGCGGGTGCGGGCGGTGGAGATCTCTTATTTTGTCGGTTCAAACGTGACGGCGACGTCTTTCATCGTCTTGATTTCTTTTTCCACCAGGTCAATGATAGCGGAAGCTTTTGCGTTTGAATGTTTGTCAGACATGACCGTAATGTTGATTTTGTCTCCTTCAGCATCCACGAGCGCATCTTTGTAGCCTTGTGTTTTAATCAGCGTTTCCAGCTGTTTTTCCGTCCCTTCAGCATTGCTCAGCGCCGTCATTTTATCGTAGGCTTCGCTTTTTTCCTTTGCGGTCGCATCATCGCTTGAAACAATGCTGTTTAACTGTTCCCTTTCTTTGCTTCTTGCGTCTTCAAGTTCCATGCGGTATGCGGTAAATAAGTTTTCATCAGCTGTTTCTGTAGCGACCGATCCGTCTTTGTCCGATGCTTCGGCTGATGTTTCTTTATCCTCTTTTGCGCCTTTAGAATCTTTCGTTCCTTTTGTTCCGTCTTCTTTATCCGTGCCGCTTCCGTTCTTATCTTTCGTTTCAGGAGCCGGCGTTTTTTCAGTTGCCACTTCTCCGCTGCTTTTTTCGCTTTTCATCTGCACGGCATTTTTGCTTTCCGGCGACATAATATAATAAACACTTAATACCACGACGAGACTGAGCATTGTTAAAAGCCAAACCGTTTGTTTTTTCAGCATGATTTATGAATCCTCCTTGATTTTTTTAGGGGCAACCGCTACACGGTAGCTCGGAACATCAAGCACCCTTGTGACGGCATCAATGATGGTTTTTTTTATTTGAACGTTGTCCACTCCCTGAGCGACAACGAGTACACCGCGGATATCGGGCTTTTTCGTCTGGACGACGACCGGGGTTTCCTGATCCCCGTTTCGAATCATGACAATTTGTTCTTCAGAGGTTTGATCGGTTACGCTTCTTTTGCCGCCTTCTTTATCGGTTTCTTCGGTGGTGGTGTCTTTTTTCGTTTTATTTTTCTCAAACACTTTCAAAGATGTTGCGTCTACGTTCACGACAATTGATACATCCTCCACGCCGATAATCGTTTCAAGGATTTCTTTCAGCTGGTTTTCATAGTCTCTTTCATAATCATCGATCGTGTTTTTGGCGCTGCTGTCTTTCGATGCCTTAAAAACGGGTGCGCTTTTTTGCCCGCTTTTGTCTTCCGTTCGGCCGGACATGACGGTCTGCGCCGCTTGGTCCTTCCCGGTTTTCTCCGGTGAAGAGAACAGCTGGCTCACCAGCATAAAAGATACTCCGAGCACAAACACGAACAGAAAGTAATGATATTTTGTCAGTTTTGGTTTTTCTCCGTCTTTCGCCTGTCCGATCATCAGCTGTTTTTTGAGTATGGTCCATAGTCCGTTTTTATTCATGGCCGTTTTTCTCCCCGCCTTCCATATAAACCGTAATTTTCTCACTGCCGATTTCCCATATATCCGCAAGTTTTTCTTTGATGTCTGCGGCCTCTTTTTTTTCGGCTGCGCCTTCCGGTTCGTATTTGCGGTCTGTGCGGATGTCGATCGGTGCGACGGTTTGCACGGTTTTTTCAGAAGATGGGGCCATATACACGCTGATCGTTTTTACATCTTCTTCTGAACGAACCTGTTCTTCCGCTGTAAGGCGGATGTCGTCTATTTTGTATTCGTCATGACTGAACATCTCCTCCGCTTTCTTTTTTAGTTGGACAGCCATTTCTTCTAAAACATATGCGCGGTTTGATGCTTGTATTTCTTTTTTTTCTGATTTGATTTGATTTTTTATATCAGCGGATTGAGATTGCTCTTGTTTTGTCAAATAATCGAAGATGATTTCCGGGTCTGTTTTGAAAAGTTTGAAGATCGGGTTGAGCATGACAATGATTAACAGCAGGCTGACAACCATCTTGGCGTATTTTTGCATACTGGAGCTGGGCAGCAGCATGTCGATGACGATGGCGAATAAGATAAACAAAATAATGCTTGTCAGCCATTCTGTTAAAAAGCTCATATCCAATGGGCCTCCTTTATTTCATCATCATGGTGAGGTTGCCTGCTGTAATAATGACTGTAATACTGAGGAAAAACATGAGAGAGACGATGGCGAGCGCCGCGAAAATATACAGCACGCTTCGGCTGATGACGCCGAGGCACGTAATGACGGGCCCGCCTCCGAGCGGCTGCAGAATAGCGGCCGCGAGCTTATAAATAAAAGCGAGCGAGAGCACTTTGATCGCCGGAAACGCGGAGATGCAGATCAAAATTCCGACTCCTAGGATTCCCACGGTGTTTTTTAATAGGAGCGATGCGCTGATGACCGTATCCGTCGCATCCGTAAACATCCGGCCGAGCACGGGAATAAAATTGCCTGTGATAAATTTTGCAGTCCTGAGCGTAATCCCGTCCGTCACGGCAGCCGAAGCCCCCTGTACGGAGATGACGCCGAGAAACACGGTGAGAAATACGGCAAGCGCGCCGATCGCGATATTTCTGAGCAGATTGGCAAGCTGCGTGACTTTATATTGATCCGTCATCGTGCTGACGATGCTTAAAATCGCTGACAGGAAAATAAGCGGCATGACAATGTTTTGAATGAGAAGGCCGCTCGTATTCATCAGAAATAAAATAACGGGGTGAAAAAAAGCTGCGGAGACGGCTCCCCCGGAAGACGCCAAAAGCGCGAGTAAAAGCGGGATGAGTGCGAGAATGAAACTTGTCATCGTCTGGATCGCTTCACTGGCATAATTGACGGCAACATGAAAGCTGTTTAAAGCGAGAATAATCAGCACCATGTAGACGATTGCATAAGCCACTTTGCTGACAGTGCTCTGCTGAAACGCATTTTGCAAAAGCTGCAGAATGACACAAAAAATGGTGAGAAGAATCAAAGTTCCCAGAAGCTTTCCGTTTGCGAGCACTTCATGAAACAAGTATGAAAATAAAGCCTTCAGCCATGCCTCCGGCGAGAACGTTTTTTCACCGTTAATAAAGTCGATGATGCTTCCCTTTTGGCTTTCAGGCAGAAGACCGCCGTATTCTGTCATGATGTCGTCCCAAAACTTTCCGATGCCTTCTGTTTTCAGCGCTTCGGCCTGCTTTTTCGCCACTTCATCAGCGGATTCTTGGTGAACTGCGGTTTCCTGCGACGCACCGTCTGTTCCGGCAGCTTGTACACATTCAGTCTGAAAAAATAAGAGGATGAACAAAAAAGCCCCCGCCCACCGAAAGCGCTTCATTTTTTGTGCCCCCCTTTCTATTTTATTGATGATCAAGAAGGAATAAGTCCGAGAATCGTTTCAATAATGACGGTGAGTATCGGCACGGCCATTACCAGTATCAAAATTTTTCCGGCCAGCTCTATTTTCGAAGCAATCGCTCCCTGGCCCGCATCCTTTGTCAGCTGCGCACCGAATTCAGCGATGTAGGCGATGCCGATAATTTTTAAAATGGTTTCCACATAGACCATATTGACATTTGCATTGACGGCTATTTTTTCTATCATTCTGATAATGTCGTAAATCTGATCGATGAGATAGAGAAAGATCACGCAGCCGCTGAAGACGACAATCATAAACGCGAAAGTCGGTTTCTGTTCTTTTACGATCAGGGAGAGAAATGTGGCGATCAGGCCTAAACCTACAATTTGAACAATCTCAATCTGTAAGCCCCCCTATCCTTGGAATAGAAACACAGCTTTGATCTTTTTGAACAGGTCATCGACAATCGTCGCCACCATAAATAAAATATAGATAAAGCCAAGCAGCGTCACCCATTGGGCGTATTCTTTTTTTCCCATTTGGTCAAGTATGGTGTGCAGAAACGCAACCACGATACCGACTCCGGCGATTTGAAAAATGACATTTACGTCGACTCCCATTTTATGTTTGCTCCCCTCATGTTTACATCAATAGAAGAATGAGTAACAGTCCGGCTAAAAATCCTAAGCTTTTCACCATTTTTTCATTTTTCGCCTGCGCCCGTCCGGCATCCGCTTCCGCCGCTTCCAAATGTGTAAGCGCAAGCTTGATATGTTTCTGCTGAGAAACACGGTCATGGAGCCCGAGCGTCTCTCCGAATTGCTTCAGCACATCGTATTCGCTTTTTTTCATCGCCATGGAGGGCCAGTTATGTTTCAAGCTCTGTTCCCAGGCCGTTTTGGCGGAATCGCTTCCCTGCTCAAGCCTCCTGCTGAAAGCTTGAAACAATGACGATACAGGCTTGGAAAGCTGTGCGGCGATTTGTCCCGAAGCTATGTGCAGCGGCGTATGCCCGAACATGATTTCCGCTTCAAGCGATTGGAGCGCCGCGCGCAGCTGACGGATCTGTCTCGGCCTTTCAATATACATTTTGGCGATCTCAAATCCCGTCCATGTCGTCGCCGTCAGAATGAACACGGCACCCAAAAGCTTCAGCATGTCATCACGCTTTCAGCATGCGGAACAGGTTCCCCGTCCTTTCCGTACATCCTGCTGATCGTTCCCGGACCGCGGCGTCTTGACAGTTCAATATACCGGTCAAACACGTTTTCCTCCCAAAGCATTTTCAGCGACGGCCTCTTGACCAAGTCTTTCATATTCCATCCGTGCGCAGAGACGATAACGGATACGCCCGCATGGAGCGCCTCCAGCAGCGCTTGTGAGTCTTCCATTCTCCCGATTTCATCCACAATTATGACATCAGGACTCATAGAGCGGATCATCATCATCAGCCCTTCCGCCTTCGGACAGGCATCAAGGACATCGACTCTGCGGCCGAAACTGTGCTGGGGAATGCCCCGCAGGCAGCCGGCAATTTCCGACCGTTCATCTACGATACCTGTCTTTTTTGCCGGAATGCGTTTTGATCCGGTGCTGGAAAGCCGGGCCAAATCACGAAGCAAGGTCGTTTTCCCCGTTTGCGGAGGACCGATGATCAGCGTGTTCAGCCAGTTTTCTTTCCATAAGAAAGGAATGAGCGGTTCTGCGATCCCCAGCTTCTCCCGGGCGATTCGGATATTAAAAGAAGTAATATCCCGGAGTCCTTTGACGGCTCCGTTTTCGACGATGACTCTTCCGGCCAGCCCCACACGGTGGCCTCCTCTGATTGTGATGTATCCTTTTTTCAGCTCTTCTTCCAGCGTGTACATACTGTAATTGCTGAGCCGGCTGAGGATCAGCTGTGCGTCGCCGGCCGTACACACATATGACAAATACAAAGGTTGTCCTTTTTGGATCAGTTCAACCGGCCTGTCGACCCGGATTCTGATTTCTTCTGTATCCCGCCTCGCTTCTTCGGGCACGGCGGAGATGGCATCTCTCAATAATTCAGGGAGAACCTCTGTAATTTCATTCAATAGAGTCTCCTCCTTTTTACCGATTGGCTTCTTTAAAATGTATGATCCGGGACAGACTTTATGACACCCCGGCCCTCTATTTATGCACACCGGCCAAAATCAGCACCACCCCCGCAAAAATCAATATTAATTTTGCATATGAGAGCTGTCCGGCAATCTGATAAATGCCGATCGTCATTGTGATGATAAAGATCAGAGGGCCGACGATTGCCAAAATACTATTCACCACAACCGCTTTTCTGATGTCGTTTGTCAAAAGCATGATAATAGCGGCAGATAATTCAATGAGCGAGGACAAAACTCGTAAACCGGCCATCGTTAAAACAGTAGAATTGATTGAACCGAACAAAAATTTCATTGCAATCCCCCAACTTCAAGCATTTTGTTACACTATATGCTCTAGCTGACGGAAGTAGTCTCACTATTTTCATATAGAAGAAAGATTCTGAGGCAGAACGCAAAAAAAGCCTGCCCCGTAAAAGGAGCAGACTCCGAATTTCTTTAACTACGCTCTTGACACGTAAGAACCGTCTGATGTATTTACAACCAGCGTATCGCCTTCGTTCACGAAGAACGGTACGTTTACGACAAGGCCTGTTTCCGTTTTGGCAGGTTTCGTGCCGCCTGACGCCGTGTCGCCTTTAATTCCCGGCTCTGTTTCAACAACTTTCAGTTCAACTGTGTTCGGCAGTTCAATACCGAGCGTTTCAGACTGATACATCATAATATGCACAGACATATTTTCCAGAAGGTATTTCAATTCTTCTTCGATTTGGTTTTCGTTCAATTCAAGCTGTTCATATGAGCTTGTATCCATGAACACGTGCTGATCGCCGTTGGCATAAAGATACTGCATCGTTTTTGTTTCGATTTGAGCTTTCGCGACTTTTTCACCTGCACGGAATGTTTTCTCCTGAATAGCGCCCGTGCGCAGGTTACGCAATTTAGAACGGACAAATGCCGCTCCTTTTCCCGGTTTTACGTGCTGAAAGTCAACGACGCGCCAAATGCCGCCGTCTACTTCAATCGTTAGTCCTGTACGAAAATCGTTAACTGAAATCATGTTTGATGTCCTCCTATATTCCGATCACAAAATAATTAATTCTTTAGGGGAATGCGTAATTGTCCGGTTGCCGTCCTCAGTGATGATGATATCATCTTCGATTCTTGCGCCCCCGACTTCCGGTATGTATATGCCCGGCTCAACCGTTACCGCCATGCCCGGCTCAAGAACGGCCGATGACCTGAAAGACAGCCCCGGTGATTCATGGACTTCCATTCCGAACCCGTGTCCTGTCGAATGGCCGAAATACTGTCCGTAGCCTTTTGCGGTGATATGATCCCTCGTCAGGGCATCCGCTTCTTTTCCCGTCATGCCGGGTTTAATATGCAGGACACCAAGCGCTTGGGCATCGTATACGACCTGATAAATCTCTTTCAGTTTATCACTTGGCTCTCCGACCGCGACGGTGCGTGTGATATCAGAACAATAGCCTTTATAATAAGCGCCGAAATCGAGCGTGACCAAGTCTCCCTTTTCAATCAATTTGCCGCTTGCCACTCCGTGGGGAAGGCTGGATCTGACTCCCGAGGCGACGATCATATCAAAGGAAGAGCCGTCTGCTCCTTGACGTCTCATATAAAATTCAAGCTCGTTTGCAACTGAAATCTCTGAGATGCCCGGTTTGATAAACGTCAGAATATGTTCAAACGCATCATCCGCAATCTTCGCAGCTTCCTCTAATATCTTAATCTCTTCACTTGACTTAATCAAGCGCAACTTTTCAACGGAATCCGCGACGGGAACCATCTCCGCTTCCTGCAGCACCGCTTGGTAGGATGCATATGTTCCGTACGTCATGCTGTTTTGCTCGAAGCCGAGTTTTTTAATGCCGTACTCAAGAATCGTATCCGCAGCCGTTTGGATTAAGCTTCCGCCGTGCTCGATAATGTCAAAACCCTTCACTTGCGTCTTCGCCTGCTCGGTGTAACGGAAATCCGTGATAAATGCCGCACGTTCTTTCGATATGACCGCAAGGCCTGACGAACCCGTAAATCCCGTCATGTACTGCAGATTGGCGGAGCTTGTCACCAACATTCCGTCTATATCCAGCTGACCGAAAAGATTTCGCAATTTCTCAAGTTTCATTCCCTTTCTCCTCCTCGCCGATTCTTGACTGCCGCCTGACAACGCGGGAGCATCCCCGCCCGGTTTTCAGCATAAAAAATGTTCACTTCTCGTGAACATTTTACCATACCGGACAGGGATTATACACTTATTCACTTGTTGCCGAGCGCCCTTGCAAGCTTGTCTGACGTAAGTTCATTGTAGTTGAAGGAAATTGAGTAGCCGACAAACAAACCGTACAGAATGTAAAGGCAAAGCGTCGTCACGATTGTATCTGATTTCAATTCAGTGACGGATTTCACATCTTCGAAAATCGGATTGAATAAGAAAAAAACCGCACACCATAAAATGACGCCGTACACCATCCCCGGCCACATGGTTTTAAAACGCTTCAGGCAGACGAAATAAATAAACGCCCCGGCAATTGAAATGAATCCGATGACAACGATGCTGACCATCGTGCCCAGCCATTGTTTTTTCCATTCTCCGATCATAAACGGCTGAAGAATCATGTTGGGGCTGATCTCTGAAAAATGAAAGACATACCCGAGATAGCCGATCAAACTCCAAAATACACCGCCGGCAAATCCGATACCGCAAATTCTGCCGGTAAATGAAACAGGCTGCTGATCATCATCCTGCTTCTTTTTTTCTTCCTGTTCTGAATGTTTTTCGCTTGTCATCATGGCACCTCCAGTCATAGACTGCCCAAAAATTGAAAAGTCATAAAAAGCTGCGCCATATTTTCATTCAATGAGTAAAATCTAAAGAAACGGGGTATACTGCATGTAGAAAAAGCATTGATTTTCCGGCTGTCTAACTAGAGGTTTACCGCGGTTTCCTGTACAATAGAGTGAAAGGAAATGGTTAGTAAATCCTAAGAAAACAGGCAGGTTGATAAACAATGTCCAAACAAAAAACGCCCCCTGCATACGGCGGGCAGGCTGTCGTTGAAGGGGTAATGTTCGGCGGCAGAAAAAATTATGTTACCGCCATCCGCAGGAATGACGGAAGCATTGATTTTTTCAAGCTTCCGAGAGTGCCGAACGCCAAGCTTTCGGCTTTAAAAAAGATTCCTTTTTTGCGGGGAATCGTCGCCATCATTGAGGCGAGCGCCAACGGCACAAAGCATTTAAACTTTTCCAGCGAACGTTACGGGCTTGATCCTCAGGATGACGCCAAGCTGGAGCAGGAAGATAAGAAGGGTTCCGGCTTATCGATGTTTTTCAGCCTGGCGGTGATCGGCGTTCTGTCGTTTTTGTTCAGCAAATTCGTTTTTACGCTCGTCCCGGTCTTCTTAGCGGAGCTTGTAAGGCCCGTATTTTCCTCAGACGCCGCGCAGATCGGAATCGAAAGTCTGTTTAAGCTGATTCTGCTTCTCGGATACATTTATTTTTTATCAATGACGCCGTTAATTAAAAGAGTGTTTCAATATCATGGAGCCGAACATAAGGTCATAAACTGTTATGAACAGAATTTGCCAATTACAATAGAAAATGTTCAGAAACAGTCACGGCTTCATTACCGTTGCGGTTCAAGCTTTATTTTATTTACGATCATTGTCGGCATGTTCGTCTATTTACTCGTTCCGACAGATCCGCTTTGGGTGCGGATTTTAGACAGGATTGCGCTTATACCGGTCGTTCTCGGCATCTCCTTTGAAGTGCTCCAGCTGACGAACAGAGTACGGAATATCCCCGTTTTGAAAGTGCTCGGTTATCCCGGCCTGTGGCTGCAGCTTTTAACGACAAAGGAACCGGCGGATGACCAGGTCGAGGTTGCCATAGAAAGCTTTAACGAGCTTCTCAGACTGGAAGACATTTCAGAACAGAGCGAAAAGCCGTCTCACAACGTAATCTGAACCGTTACCGTTATTATTTTGGAGGTGGGCAGTTATGAATCATCGTGTACAACCTTTTTTTGCTGTATTGATAGCGCTTGGCGCATTCGGTTTCATTTATGCGGCGGTAACCAACCCCGGGCAGATGATTTCAAGAGCAATCACCGTTATTATCGCAGGCATTATTATTTATTTTATCGTGAGGACGGTCCTGAACCGACGCACCGGCCGTGACGGAACCGCTTTCAAAAAAGCGGCCAGACAATCGCGGCTCCGAATGAAGGAGCAAAAAGCGAAGCACCGCGCCGGACACAGAGGCCGGGTCAGCCATTTGCGGAGCGTGCCGAGCAGCAGCAGACCGAAGCCGATGATTCTTAAGAAAAAAAGCCAGACCCAGCTTACCGTCATAGAAGGCAAAAAGAATAAAAAGAAAAACAGAGCGCTTTTTTAATAGCTCCATTGCTTCAAAAATTGCTCTGTTCTGCTTTTTCCTAGCTCAATGAGAGCTAGTTTTTTTTGCGGTGTGAGATGAAACTCCGTCGCCATCACATGTTCCACTGGAATAAAAATAATATTCTGTTCGTACTTTGTCGCGATATGCCTGGCATCATGAGCGTCTTTCATCGTTTCAAACAAAGCCCCGAACAGCTCAAAAGCGTTGCGGATTGATTTTTTCGGGCGCTCTTTTTCGTTGGGCGAAAGCGAAATTCCGATGACCGGCCGTTTGCGTTCTTTTGAATACAGCCAAATCGGGAAATTGCTTAACACGCCGCCGTCAACGACCGTTGAGGTGCCTTTTTCGGTCTTCAGTTTTATCGGTTCAAAAAAATAAGGAATGCTGCAGCTCATTCTGACGGCTCTGGCAACCGGGAACATCTCCGGATTTAATCCGTAGCGGGGAAGATCGTCAGGAAGCACGATCATCGTTCCGTTCGTCAGATCTGAAGCGATGAGACGGAGCGAGCCTTTTTTCAAATCGCCGAACGCGATGATGCCCTTCGCTTTTAATTTATCCGCAATCCACTTTTCCAGCATATCGCCTCTGTATAGTCCGAGGCGCCAATATATCGACACCCACTGCAGGATTTTCAGCGGGAGAAATGAGTATCTCTGATCAAGCAATTGCCTTCCGTCCACCTCATCTATGATGGAATGAACCTCTCTGCTCGTATAGCCCGCAGCGATAAATGCGGCAATAATCGCGCCGGCGCTTGTTCCGGCGAGCCTTTCAAAGCGAAAGCCCTTTTCTTCCAGCGCTTCATAAGCGCCGGCAAGCGCCACCCCTTTTATCCCCCCGCCCGAAAATACGCCGTCAATCTGCATAGCGCGCCCTCTCCCTTCCATCTCAAGGTGTATTATTATTTTAAGAAACGGCTGGGCGAAATAGACCAAAGAATGAAGACATTAAAAAAAGGGCGCCCCATTTCGGGCTGCCCTTTATTCACCGGAATTTTCGGTTTTTTTCTGTACGGATTTCAATTCTTTTTTCCGGCTTTCGTCATCTTCAAAATACTGAACGAGGTCGCCGATGCGGTCAATGCTGTTCCAGCTCAGATGATGTTCGATTCCTTCAACATCATTGTAAATCTTCTCTTCATCAACACCAATGATTCTTAAAAACTGCTCAAGCAATTCGTGTCTGTATACGAGCCGTTTGCCGATCTTTTTACCTTTTGACGTCAATACGAGCCCGCGATATTTTTCATAAATCAAATACTCGTCTTTATCTAGTTTTTGAACCATTTTCGTTACAGAGGAGGGGTGGACTGCCAAAGCTTCCGCGATATCAGAAACCCGTGCATATCCTTTTTCTTCTATCAGCATATAAATCTGTTCAATATAATCTTCCATACTTGGTGTTGTCATAAGTAACCCTCCCAAAAAGCACCTTAACTTTATAAACCATTACAAGTTTACACTAACGGTCATGAAAAAACAAGGATGCTTCCGGTCTGTCAAGCCTTATCAGCGCTTATAATTCCATTCATCAGACGCGTATTTCGTCTCAGCCAGCTCATTGACAAATGCAAGCTCTTCAGACGTGAGTGTATAAGGCTCAAGATGAATGTTCAGCCCTTCCTCAAAACCAGCTTTAAAAGCGATTCTGGCCTCATCCATCGTTACCCGTTTCGGCGCTAAGGCGTTGATGGCTACCGCTTTGTTTTTGAAATTCCGCTGCATGCGCTCACGGACTCTGTCGCTCGGATATAAAAACAGATCAAACAGCTTATCCTCATCAATGTCAAGCAGGATGGAACCGTGCTGAAGAATGACGCCTTTTTGGCGTGTCTGTGCGCTTCCGGCAACTTTCCGTCCTTCGACGACCAGCTCATACCACGAAGGGGCATCAAAGCAGACGGACGAGCGCGGATTTTTCAAGCTTTCTTTTTCTTTCTCCGTTCGCGGAATCGCAAAGCAGGCATCAAGTCCAAGGTTTCTGAATCCCTGCAGAATACCTTCTGAAATCACCCGGTACGCCTCTGTCACCGTGGCCGGCATTTCCGGGTGATCCTCTGAAACGATTACGCTGTATGTCAATTCTTTATCATGCAGAACACCCCGTCCGCCTGTCGGTCTTCTGACAAACCCGAGGCCGTGTTTATGTACTGCGTCAAAGTTAATTTCCTTCTTAATATTTTGAAAATACCCGACAGACAAAGTTGCCGGATTCCAGCCGTAAAAACGGATCACCGGAGGAATTTTTTTTTGGCTGTGCCAATATAAAAGCGCTTCATCCAGCGCCATGTTAAATGCCGGGCTTTCATTCCCTGAGTCAATAAACCGCCATGTTTCTTTTTCCATACACTGAACCCTTCTTTATCGTTTTAATAAAACCAGTTTAACAAACTGCCTTGAAAATGAAAAATATTTCGTTTCATTAAGGATGACAATCGCTTCATGCTTTACTATAATAGTATTTGTCCCAAAACGTCCGGTAAGCCTTGTTTTCAGGAAGCAGGGTTTTGATTTTATAAGCTAAAGGAGTAGAATTGCATTGTCTAATATGATTGCTTTAATTATTGTTGCGGCGTTTATCGTTTATATGATCGTTTCGTACTTTTACCAACAGCGTTTAATGAAAACACTTACGGAAGAGGAATTCCGCGCGGGCTACAGAAAAGCGCAGCTGATTGACGTCCGTGAACCGAATGAATTTGAAGGCGGCCATATTCTCGGCGCGCGCAACATTCCGCTGTCACAGCTGAAACAGCGCAAAAGTGAAATCCGTCCTGATAAACCCGTTTATCTGTACTGCCAAAACAATGTCCGCAGCGGACGCGCGGCACAGACGCTCCGCAAACACGGCTGCAAAGATATTTACAACCTGAAAGGCGGATTTAAAAAATGGGGCGGAAAAATTAAAGCAAAAAACTAATCATGAAAAAAGAGCTGTCCGTTTTATACGGAAGCTCTTTTTTTATACCGTGTCAGCGGCTGACGTCAGGTGTACGTTCGTATTTTAAAACCGGCTTTCTTGCCGCCTTGGTTTCATCCATTCTTTTGACAACTGTTGTATGCGGCGCCTCCTGAACGATTTCAGGCGATTCCTCCGCTTCCCGCGCAATTTGAATCATGGCATCTATAAACGCATCAAGCGTTTCCTTCGATTCCGTTTCCGTCGGTTCGATCATGATGCTTTCTTCAACATTGAGAGGAAAATACACAGTCGGCGGATGATAGCCGAAATCCAAAAGCCGTTTGGCAATATCAAGCGTTCTTACGCCGAGCTTTTTCTGCCTTCTTCCCGATAACACAAATTCATGCTTGCAATGACGGTCAAACGGGAGATCATAATAAGGCGCGAGTCTTCTCATCATATAATTTGCATTTAAAACCGCGTTTTCGGTCACAGCTTTTAAGCCGTCAGGCCCCATGGAACGGATATACGTGTAGGCTCTGACATTAATGCCGAAGTTGCCGTAATAAGGTTTTACGCGCCCGATCGACTGCGGCCGGTCATAGTCAAAAGTCAAACGGCCCTCTTTTTTCGTGAGAACGGGTTTCGGCAGATACGGAATGAATTCTTTTTTCACTCCGACCGGCCCTGAGCCCGGTCCTCCCCCGCCGTGCGGCCCGGTAAATGTTTTATGCAGATTAAGGTGAACGACGTCAAATCCCATATCTCCCGGTCTTGCTTTACTTAAAACGGCATTTAAATTCGCTCCGTCATAATAAAGCTTTCCGCCGGCCTGATGGACGATTTCAGCCATTTCCGTAATGTTTTCTTCAAATAACCCGAGGGTGTTCGGATTCGTCAGCATCAGCGCCGCTGTTTCTTCGTTTACCGCTCTTTTCAAATCTTCAATGTCAACCAGCCCGTGCTCATTTGACTTAACGGTAATCGTTTCAAAACCGGCGACCGTGGCGGATGCCGGATTCGTACCGTGGGCTGAATCAGGGACAATCACCTTCGTCCGTCCGAAGTCTCCCCGCGCTTCGTGGTAGGCGCGGATCATCATCAGGCCGGTCCATTCGCCGTGAGCGCCCGCCGCAGGCTGCAGCGTCACCTCGTCCATGCCCGTAATCTCCTCCAAGTGTCCGCTTAAATCGTATAAAAGCTCAAGCGCCCCCTGAACCGTGTCCTCGTCCTGAAGCGGATGAATAGCGGAAAAACCTGCGAACCGGGCAATCTTTTCATTTAATTTCGGATTGTATTTCATCGTACAGGAGCCGAGCGGATAAAAGCCTGAATCAACTCCGTGGTTCCTCTTGGAAAGAGCGGTATAATGCCGCATAATATCGAGCTCTGATACTTCCGGCAGCTTTGCGTCTTCATCGCGGATATAGTCACCGGGAAGAAGGCTTTCAAGCTCTGTTTCCGGCACATCAAGCTCCGGAAGGCTGTAACCGACACGCCCTTTGCGGGACATTTCAAAAATAAGCGCCTGATCTTGATTATTCATGTTGATCCCCCAATCCCGCAATAAGCGAATCGATCTCTTCTTTCGTTCTCAGCTCTGTGACGGCAATCAGCATATGCTGATCCAGTTCCGGATACGCAAGACCTAAGTCATATCCGCCGATGATGCCGTCTTGCAGGAGCCGCCGGTTTGCTTCCTTAACGGGAAGATTCAGCCTGACGGCAAATTCATTAAATATCGGGCCGTCAAAAGCTACGTGCAAGCCGGCTTTTTCCGCTTGGCGTCTCGCGTAATCAGCTTTCAATATATTTTGGCGGGCCATGTCTTTGACGCCGTTTTTTCCGAGCGCCGTCATCGCGACTGAAGCCGCTAAAGCATTCAGCGCCTGATTTGAACAAATGTTAGACGTGGCTTTATCTCTTCTGATATGCTGCTCGCGCGCCTGAAGGGTGAGAACAAAACCTCTTCGCCCGTTTTCATCCTCCGTTTGGCCGACAAGCCGGCCCGGCACCTTTCTCATCAGTTTTTTCGTTACTGCAAAATAGCCGCAGTGCGGGCCGCCGAACGCCGCAGGTATGCCGAAAGGCTGCGCGTCTCCGACGACAATATCAGCTCCGTATGTCCCGGGCGGTGTCAAAATACCGAGCGCGAGCGGGTTTGAAGAAACAATCAGCTGGCTGTTTCCTTTATGTGCGAGCGGCTCAATGTCCTTTAACGGCTCGATTTGTCCGAAGAAGTTCGGATACTGAACGATCACGGCGGCCGTCTCATCACAAACGGCATGTTCCAATGCTTCAAGATCTGTGACGCCGTTTTTCGCGGGCACCTCTACAACCTCAATATATTGGCCCTTTGCGTATGTTTTCAAAACATCCCGTGATTCCGGATGAACGGCTGCGGAAATGACGATTTTTTTCTTTTTCGTATGTCCCGACGCAAGCATCGCCGCTTCCGCAAGCGCCGTTCCCCCGTCGTACATAGAGGAGTTTGCGATATCCATTCCCGTTAATTCACAGATCATCGTTTGAAATTCAAAAATCGCCTGCAGCTCCCCTTGTGAGATTTCAGGCTGGTAAGGCGTATATGCCGTGTAAAACTCTGATCGGGATATCACATGATCGACGATGACCGGCTGGTAGTGATCGTACACTCCTGCGCCCAGAAAAGACGCATATGTAACAGCGTCCTTATTTTTCGCCGCAAGCTTTGTCAGCTCTCTCGTCAGCTCCGTTTCAGATTTTGCTTTTTTAATTTGGTAGTCTTTTTGAAACCTCACATCTTCCGGAATATCGGCAAACAGTTCATCAATTGTTTCTGCGCCGATGGCTTTCAGCATTTCTTTTTTATCCTGTTCTGTCGCGGGCAAATATCGATGCTTCATATGACTCTCCTTTTTCAGCTCTGTTTTGGACGTTTATAAAACGGTGTGCGGACAATCTTCGCTCTTACCGTTTTTTTACGGATTTCCACTTCTACTTCCGTTCCGACTTCACTGAATTCCGTTTTGATTAAGGCAAGGCCGATATTTTTCTTTAAAGTCGGAGATTGCGTGCCTGTCGTGACTTCCCCGATCGGAACACCGTCTTTTTTCACGGCGTACCCGTGTCTCGGAATCCCTTTTTCAATCATCTCAAGTCCGACCAGCTTTCGCGGGGCTCCTTTTTCTTTCTGTTCACGCAATACAGATTTCCCGAAAAAATCGGAATCTTTCTTGTGTTTCACGGCAAATCCGATTCCGGCTTCAATCGGTGTAATATCTTTCGTTAACTCCTGACCGTATAAAGCAAGCTTCGCTTCAAATCTCAGCGTATCACGGGCGCCGAGGCCGCACGGAACGAGGCCTTCATGCTCTCCCGCTGCAAGTATCTCCTTAAATAGATGAACCGCATCTTCATTGCGGCAATATAACTCAAACCCGTCTTCACCGGTATAGCCCGTTCTTGAAAGCAGGACTTGGCATCCGGCAACGTCCGCCTCGTCAATAAATGTAAACGGCTTTAAGGAGGACAAATCACATTCAGTCAGCTTCGCAAGAACCGTCTGGGCATTCGGCCCCTGAACGGCAAGCAGTGAAATCCGGTCAGACTGATTCGTCAGCGTGACGTCGCCTTCCGCATGTTCCGTCAGCCAGGCGATGTCTTTTTCAATATTAGACGCGTTTATCACGAGCAGATAGCAGCTCTCGCTTTTCTGATAGATCAGCAAATCATCGACCGTACCGCCGTCAGGATAACACATGGCGGTATAAAGCGCGTTTCCCGGCTTTAAATCGGCAACGTCATTTGTCATCATTTTTTGCAGAAAAGACAGGGCGTCTTTACCGGATACTTCAACTTCCCCCATATGAGACACATCAAACAGGCCCGCTTTTGTGCGGACGGCTTCATGCTCCTCTTTAATAGAAGAAAATTGAACCGGCAGCTCCCATCCTCCAAAATCAATCGTTTTTCCGCCGTATTCTTTATACACGTCATAAAGCAGTGTTCGTTTCAGCATCATCTTCCCCCTTCAGTCATTGGCGCATTGTAAAAACATATAAAAAAGGACAGAGAAACACCTCATGAAAATGAAGGTTTCTCTGTCCCGGCACCTGAAAGTTTACTTTATGAACATATCATAAAGACGTCCCCTTTGGTGGCCTGCTTCTTCTAAGTGCAGACACTCTCCAGAGTTGCGTCGAGCAAGAGTTCTTTTGCCTGAGAGATTCACTCCGCAGTTTGCTCCTTCGGCGCCCGGACGCCCATCTTTCGTCCGAGTCTCTCCCCTTGCTGTCATTCGCTCATATTTACCAATTTTATGGACATACTAAAGCAATATCTTTTAGTGAAATCATTACTTATATCCTACCACCCTCATTTACGTCCGGCAACAAAAATTATGATAAATCAGTTTTTTAAAAGAAAGGCGGTTTTGTTACATATGACAGCAGAGATCATATTTGATGCAAACTGGCCGGGAGAGTTTTCTGAGCGGCTGAAAACGGACGGTCCCTGGTCAAATTGGGAGCTGTACAAACTGTCGGCTGAAGTCCAGCAGACCCTTGCCATTCCTGAATTTGAAGGGTTGAGAGCTCCTTTATACCTGCCCGATTTCACTCCGCTTCCCCATCAGCTTGAGGTCGCGCAGAAAGTCGTTGAAAAAATGAACGGCAAGGCGATTTTGGCTGATGAAGTGGGGCTCGGAAAAACGGTGGAAGCGGGCCTGATTTTAAAAGAATATATGATTCGCGGGCTGGCCAAAAAAATCCTGATTCTTGTGCCGGCATCACTCGTTTCCCAGTGGGTGAAAGAGCTTCAGGAGAAGTTTTTAATACCCGCTGTTGAACAGAAGAAAAGCTATGTGTGGGAACAGTGCGATATCGTCGTTTCTTCTATTGATACGGCCAAACGCTCCCCTCACAAAGACATTGTCCTTTCTATTCCGTATGATCTCGTCATTATTGACGAGGCGCACAAGCTCAAAAACAGCAAAACGAAAAATTATGAATTTGCGAGAAGTCTTGTGAAGAAATACTGCCTGCTTCTGACGGCGACGCCGATTCAAAACCGGATCGAAGAAATCTTCAATTTAGTGTCACTGTTAAAGCCCGGCCATTTAGGAAATGAAAGCGGATTTCAAGAAACCTTCAATCAGAAGGACGGGATTGACGCTCATGAGCATTTGAAAGAACTCGTCAATAAGGTGATGATCCGCAACACGCGGAGCGACACCGGCCTTACATGGACGAAGCGCCACGTGGAAACAGTGCCGATCACCTTTTCACCGACGGAACAGGCGCTTTACGATGACATTGCCGCACTGAAAAACGGCACGGAAAAGCCCGCCAGCGCATTTTCCATTATGACGCTGCAAAGAGAGTGCTGTTCAAGCAGAGAAGCCGTGTATATGACGCTCAAAAAAATGCTTGACCAAAAAGACAAACAAGCGCCCGCATTCGATGAACAGACGATCGCTAATTTAATGGACCGCATCAATCAAGTCACGCAAAACTCAAAAGCGATTCAAGTTGTTGACTTGATCCAAAAGATTAATGATAAAGTCATTATTTTTACTGAATACAGGGCGACACAGATTTACCTGCAATGGTTCCTTCAGCAGAACGGCATAAGCTCCGTTCCGTTCAGAGGCGGATTTAAACGCGGAAAAAAAGACTGGATGAAGGATCTCTTCCGCGGCAAAGTGCAGGTGCTGATCGCTACAGAAGCCGGAGGCGAAGGGATCAACCTGCAATTCTGCAACCATATTATCAATTATGACCTCCCGTGGAACCCCATGCGGCTTGAACAAAGAATCGGAAGGATTCACAGACTCGGTCAGGAAAGAGATGTCCATATCTACAATATGGCGACAAAACATACGGTGGAAGAGCATATCTTAAAACTTCTGTATGACAAAATTCATTTATTTGAAAATGTCGTCGGAGAATTAGATGACATTTTAACAAAAATCAAAGTGAGCAATTTTGAAGACCATTTGCATGATATTTTATGCCATTCGCTGACAGAGGAGGAAATGAGAATCAAAATGGACAATCTTACCTCTTTTCTGTCGTATGGTACGGAAAAACCCGCCAGAAAAAAAGGCTCTTAAAAAGGAGGAAGCGCGACATGAGACAGCAGGAGGTTCACCAATTTTTACTGCGCTTTTTTGAAGCGAACCACTGCCCGATTACAGAACACGGGCCGGGTTTTATGACGGTTCAGTTGACGGTCGAGATGGACAAACAAATTATGAACCGTCCGTTTTATTGGCATTGGCGTGAAAAAACGGGCGGCGAACCGAACCCGATGAAGATTACGTTCATCACTGATAAAGAAACGGCTCCAGAGGATATGGACGGCGAGTTTATTTACTTTGGAGCCCCGCGCCTCTTTCAAATCTTTCAAGCAGTTAAACAAAATGGGAGATTTACAAGAATATATGAGAAAATTGTATCAGCCGGAGCCAGAGTGCCGCTTCAGCCCTGGCTTGGATTAAATGTAGTGATTTCATACCAATCCGACATGAAAAAAGACAGACTTTTGTCTTTAGGACTGCATCTTGTTTCTGGAACAATTATAGAAGGGTTTCAGCAGAAGCTTGCACCGCTTCCGCTGACCTCGCAAATATCAGACTATTGCTTTACCATATCGCCGATGATTAAGCCGGAAAGCGGGATTAAAAGGATGGAGCATTACTTAAAAGACGCTGCCGCCAAAGAGCCGTCAGACTGGGCTGACAGCGCGATCGCCAGATGGAAAAAGGACCTCAGGCTGCTCGATCAGTTTTATGAGCAGACAGAAGAAAAACCTGAGGAATACCATTTGGAAAAACAAGCGCTGAAAGCCTTATATCAGCCGAAAATTCACATTCAGATCGAAAACGGCGGTTTATTTTTCCTGCAAAGTAATTTTTCTGGATAAGCGTTATCCATTCGACACCTTTCCCGTTTTTTCTGGAAATTCTATATTATAATAAAAGTATATAGAAAAAATTTCTGGCGTTTCGCATGCGATGAATCACTTCCAGACATGTAAAGATAAGGTCATGGGCGGATTGGCTGAAATACATAAACAAGTATTTTAGGAGGAGAAAATGCATGAAAAATGCAAAAATGGAATTTTCGCAATTAGATAAGGAATGGGTTGAGCTGATATTAGAAGCCCAAAAAGCAAATATCAGCCTAGAAGAAATACGCAAATACCTGCTTTCGCATAAAAAGTCTTCTCAACATATCCAGGCAGCCAGAAGTCATACCGTAAATCCTTTCTGAATGTGCTATAATATCACAAGGAAGGTGATGACATTGATTGGCCAGCGTATTAAACAATACCGAAAAGAAAAAGGCTACTCACTATCAGAACTAGCTGAAAAAGCTGGGGTAGCGAAGTCTTATTTAAGCTCAATAGAACGAAATTTACAGACGAACCCCTCCATTCAATTTCTCGAAAAAGTCTCCGCTGTTCTGGACGTCTCGGTTCATACTTTACTTGATGAAAAACATGAAACCGAATACGATGGTCAATTAGATAGTGAATGGGAGAAATTAGTTCGCGATGCGATGACATCCGGGGTATCAAAAAAACAATTTCGTGAATTTTTAGATTATCAAAAATGGAGAAAAGCGCAAAAAGAGGAGTAGTGCCGCCATATGTGCACAACTCCTCTTTTAACTGTCCGACTTTCGGATTAGTTTTTATCCTCACTGTGAGCCTTTTCATTTTCCTTGACGTAACCGTCTTTATCCGTATGATCTTTCTTAATGGTCAAGCCGTTCCATTGCGTGGCTTCAAAAGAGAATTGAAGAGAAATCGCATTGCCTTGGAACTTGTTTTGCACATTTAATCCGTCCGCAGTTTTTGCGGTGTCATTTTTAAATTGGATTTCCATTCTCACCTGGTCATAATCAGCAGGCGTTTTCGGAACTCCGTCGTACTCAGGAGCTGTTTTGCCGTTAATGGTTGCCACATTGACTTTTCCGCTCTCGCTCAGGAATTTCGGATCAATGTGCTTGCTGATCGCTTCGGCAGCTGCTTTATCCTGCTTTGTTGACATTAAGTATAAGTCTTTCAGGCTGGCCGCCTTTAAAATGATATTTTTAGGATAGCCGTTGCCCCCTTCTTTACCGACTGTCAGAACCGTAATTTCAAACTGGCTGAGGAAATCCTCCGCAGATTCATTGCCTTTCTTTGCTCCTTTAAAGTCAGTAAAATTCAAAGCCATCAGCACTTCTTTAATGGCAAGTGAACCGTTGTTTCTGAATTCAAAATCTTTCGTCAATTTATCACCTGGTTTTAAGTTTGACAAATTGACATTGGCTGATTGTTCTTTAGCCGATAAATCAAGTGTTCCTGACGCAAATGTAGCGTCCGTCGACTTCACATCATTAAATGCGGCCCATGTGCCTCCTCCTACTAATGCTAAACCGAGTGCGGCAGAGGCAACGCCCAAGCTTAATTTCTTTTTCATACCCATGTTTGTACTCCCCTTACTTTTTATTTTTTGTTATCAAATCCTGTCGCCAGGTTGCAACCGTATTCATGTGGAGATGGTTCCCTTTTTCGCATGTTCTTCCAGCGCTTTCGTTTTCCGCTCAATATCGCGGAGGGCGCTGACGATGACTGTTATTGAGTAAATCAAAAGCATGACGCCGGGAACGATTAACAGAATCGCCGTTCCGATCGGCTGGCTTGCCAAATGTATGACATATCCCGCATACGGAAGCTGATATCCCGTATACTGGGCCGCCACTTTTTCAGCTTGAACGGGGGCGGCATCCGGGGCGGCATTATGGTCCCCTTTTGTCTCAAACAGCAGGTTCCCGTCCTTTTTTGTGATCCCGATTATTCTGTGTGTGACGGCTGTTCCGTCATCTTGCGTAAAGGTGATCACATCCCCTTTTTTTAAGTCATTCACGTCAGAAATTTTCTTTACCGCTATGAGCGAACCCGTCTTAAATTCCGGGTCCATTGAACCCGACAGCACGGATTTCAGCGTATAGCCGAAGATGGCCGGCTCACCCCCGGAAGCCCGGGTCGAAATCACCGTTAACG
This sequence comes from Bacillus sp. R45, assembly GCF_021729365.1. Lineage (NCBI taxonomy): Bacteria > Bacillati > Bacillota > Bacilli > Caryophanales > Bacillaceae > Bacillus > Bacillus sp. R45. The sequence goes on from NZ_CP091421.1 coordinate 2,481,332, forward strand.
TCAGCACAATAATCAGGCTGAAGATGACGGCATACAAAATATTACTGATCAGTTTCAGCGTTTTTTTCATGTTCTTCCCCGCTTTCTTTTACCGGCTCAGCCGGCTCTTTCTCCGTTTTCTTCAGATCGGAAACGGTTGCCTGTTCCCGGCATTTGACGAGTTTCATCGGTTTTGACCACTCAAATTGTTCTTCGTCCGCCGGATACCCTTCAGGCTTGTAAATCTTGAATGCGTATATGCCCGGCTGCAAAGACCGCTTTGACTCAATTTTATAAATCGTTTTGCTTTTTTTATCAGTAATAAGCCCTTTATCCACAACATTGCCGTTTCGTAAAGGCTGCTGCTGAGAAGCGATTTTATGGAGCTCCCATTTCCAGTCAGAAACAGTCCGCTCTTTTCCCTTATTCTCCAGCTCGGCATAGAGTTGAAGCGGCGCACACACGGTGCCTGACGTATCAGTTTGATTTGTTATATGTAAATCACTCTGATCCCAGCGTTCGTCATAACGGCAATCGTCATCCGTATATTGAAAATCTCCGCACGTTTGAACCAGGAGACTGAAGCTTTTCACATCATTGAAGGAGGAACTTGTATCACCTGTGAACTGAGCACATATCGTCACGGACAGGCAAAAAATGAACGAAAGCCGTAAAAATAGCATCATCCGCCATCTCACCTTGCCCTTTTTTTCCATTCGCAACAATCGGAACATGCCTTACCCCCTGTAAAACTGTTAATAAATATGACAATCGTTCTTTTTAAAGAACTTCATGAACAAAGTATAATCAAGGATTATCGTCTTGAAAAATGTCAAAATCGGTCAATTTGTTCGTTTTTGAGAATGGTATCTTTCAAAAACATCGTTTTGCTTCAAATTACACACCTTTTTGGAATTTTTTCTAATAAAACGTGAGAAAATAACGAGGTGCCTAGCACAAAATGGAAAGTATATACAGCGAAAGGACGAAGAATGATGATCACACAAAGTCTGATTTGCCTTTCTCTTCTTGTTTTCGGGGTTTCAGGAACAGCTCAGGCGGAAACGGTGCCTTATTATGCTGTTCACCATAAATCAAAATGGGAAAAGTTAGCAGAAAAAGAAGCTAAAAAAAGATATCCGCTCGCCCAAACGTTATTTATTCAAAAGGTGTGGGACCGGAAAAGAACGGACGAAGCAGTCAAACAATACCACTTGACATTGCGGGATGGCGCAAAAGAATTTGGTGTGTTTGTTACGATTTCTTTTAATCCCTACAGCCAAAAGGTAAATAAAATTGCCGTCATTGAGGAATACCAATAAGGCCCTCCTGATACAGGAGGACCTTTCGTGTGATTCGCTTTATTTTTTCCGCTGCATCCACAGCTTAAAACTGTACGGCAATATTCCGAACCAGTGCTGAGAAGCCGGCACTTTCTTTTCTTTCCGCACTTCTTTTCGCTCTCTCCGTTCCTGTTTCGGCGTATCGAAATATTTAACGAATTGCTCAGTCATATATTTTACATAATCATTTGTTTTCACGGCTCTCACCTCATAGTGCTGTCTTTACTATGAAGTGTTGTCCCGCCGCCTCTTTTTTATACTTCCGTCCATTGAATCAGCTGTTTCTTCTTCTGATCGAACAAAAGGTGAGCCTCCCGTCTCGTGCCTGACACTGTTTCGGCCTGAATTGTAACCTGAACCGTTTCCCGGCGATTACTCCCGGTGATGCGGAAGGAAACAGTTCCGTACGGAAAACGCTGTGTACCAGTTTGGACCTTTTGTCCCTGTGTCATATGGCGGCTTGACAGCAGCGCGCCGTTTTGGAGCAGATTCTCTCCGATCCAGTACTCCCCGGCCTCTTTCGCAAATGTTTTTCGGGTGATGAAATCAGATGAAGTATAGCTGATGACAAGTAAAACTGCGGCAGAAACAAACAGAACCGCGGGATAGATAAAACCGTCAGATTTGTACATTTAATCACCTTTTAAAGAGCTGTAAACCGGAATGACCGCCTGATTCTTTTTACCTGTAACGCTTGAGATCTCTAATAAGAGCAGGCCGTTTTTCACATCAGCCGTTAATGATGCCGCGTTTTGCAGGATCGGCACGTGGCCTTTTCCGTTTACTCTTTTCCTTATCATCTTATGATAAATTTCAAAACGCACTTCTTCGCCCCCTGTTTTCCGGCATGCTAACGCCAATCCGCCGTCCGCCGGCTTCACAGTCTCAGCCTGTTTACATTCGTTCATGATCTGCTGAACGGCAATTTGATGCTCCCGGCTGTCTAATCCGCCGTTATCGGTCCGGTTTGATAAAAACAGATGTAAAATCGGGCCCAGGGTGCCTGATAGGAAAAGACAGACTGCCAAGGAGAACAAAACATTAAGAAGCGTAAAGCCAGTCTGTTTTGAGAATGCTGAGGCACATTTCTTTTTCGCCGCGGTCAGCCGCACACACTTTGTAATACTCACCATCCCCCTTCCACTTCACACCGGGAGACGGCGGCTTTTTTCCGGTCATCATATAAGTGCTGATATGTTTCTGAAGAAGCTGATACGCTTCCTGGCGATCTTCTATTTTCAGACCATCTGTCAGCATGCCTGTCCAGACCGGAATGATAGACGTCATAAGGAACAGCCAAATGGCCATTGCTGATAGTGTTTCAATAGTAGAGAACCCTTTATTTCCGTTTAGCATGGACATTTCCGCTCCCTAAGTAAACTGTGATCTCATAGGTGAACCCGGCGCTCTTCAATCGAATCTTTCCTCCCGAATTCGGATGGCCTTTTTCGTTAAATTCAAGGCTCTCCGGTAAAGTCACAAGTGTAATGTGAAGCGAATCAAAAGAACGCTCGACAATCCTTCCGGCTGACTGCAGTTTGTATTTATGCTCTCTTGGAAGAAAAGTGATTTTTGTTCTTTTATGTTCTGCGATAGCCGTTTCCTGCGCAAGCTGAATATCTTTTTGAAGCTGTTCTGTTTTTTGCCGCACGGCAAGGTGGGTGCAGACCGGCGGAACCGTCGTGAACAAAACCGTCAGCAGGACGGACGCCAGGCTTAACACAATCAGGCTTTCAAGAAGGGTAAACCCGTTTTCTGTCCGCCTGTTATTGTTCAACTGTAACTTCTCCGCCACTAATTAAGATCTGTTTACCATTCGGGCAGGCTGTATTCTTTTTGATATACCCCTCTGATTGTAAATCGTTCATATCCGGCATTTTACCTTCATGGTCGATTTCGTACGCCGTCACTTGGGCTTTCACCATATTCTGCAGTCCTTCACAGCCTTTATGCTGAATGCTTTGATTATGTTTTGTAACGTTAGGAATGGTGATTAAAAGCAGAATGGAAACGATAAATAAAACGATCAGCATTTCAATTAAAGTAAATCCATCTTGATTTTTCAGACGAAGCACTCCCTTACATTTGGTTCATCATCTGGTACATCGGCATCAGCATTGACATGTAGACAATTAAAATCATACCGGCCACAACACCGTAAATGACAGGCTGGAGAATGCCGGTATACTTCGCCGCGTTTTGTTCAAGACGCTCCATCATAAACTGGCTGTACGTATAAAGTTCGCGGTGAAGCAGGCCGTTTGCCTGTCCGTGGCTGACTGCAGCCGCAAGATCTTTTTCATAACACGGATGCCCGGAAAGAGCGGATTCTATGGTTTCTCCGGCTTTCAGACGTGTAATGAGCATCTCTGCTTCTTCACGATAAAAAGGCAGAAAAGATTGTTCTTTAAAAGCTGTTAAGCTGTCATAGATAGAAAGGCCGGATTTCAGAAGACTGCTGAGCTGTAAAGAGAAAAAGTAGCTGTTAAAAAGAACGGCCGCTTTTCCCAAGAGGGGTATTTTCACAACAATGAGCATTTTATCTTGCGGGGATTTTTTCTTACATAAGAACCAAACGTACAAAAACAAGCAGAAAGCGGCGGACAGCGCCAGTGCGCAGGCTTCATGAAAATGCCGAAAAAATGCAAAGATGAAAGCAGTCGCACCGGATGTATTCATATTCATTGATTGATAAATCCCAGAAAACTGCGGAATAATTAAACTTTGCAGGATATAAAACATGACACAGACGGAAGAAATTAAAAACATCGGATACCGGAGCATTTTTTTGATTTGATTCGTCTGCATGAGCTTTCTCTGTAATAATTCGCCGCTTTGTTTCATCGCCCCCGGCAATTCTCCGTGTTTCTCTGCGAAATAGCAGATAGAGACGGCTTCTTTATGAAAAGACAGTGCCTCAAGCACTTCGTAAAACGCATCACCTTCCCTCAGCCGGCGGATTCCGTCCGTCAGCTCTGCAAGCTGACGTTTATGCAGCTGGAGTTTCAGCAGTCTGAGCCCTTCAATCAGACTGTATCCTTTTTCCGTCATTTCACCGAGCCTTTTCAAAAAAGCCGCTTGATCCTTCAACGGCCAGGTTCGTTTAATCCGCTTCATGATACACCCACCGATCGTAATTGTCGGTTGTGACATAGCCGAGCGCGATTCCTTTTCTGATCAGCCTGCGGAGCGTCTGATATTGAAAATTGGCGTGCTCTCCCTTTGCTTCCTGAAAGCATTGGGTGAGGTTTTTCCCGTAGAGCAGTTCATAAATGCCCGCACGGCGGGTCTGCCTGTACATCCGGCAGTACACGGAACAGTTTTCCTCTTTGCAGAACGGACATGTTAAATCAACCAGACGCTGAGCGGCAATGGCAATGACGGTTTGTTCAATTTCTGTCATGTTCACCCCAAACTCCAGCAGCCTGTATATGGCGCCCTTAGCATCTCTTGTATGCAGGCTTGAAAGAACGAGGTGTCCCGTCATGGCCGCGCGGACTGCGATTTCAGCCGTTTCGGCATCTCTGATTTCCCCTAAGATGATCATATCGGGATCATGTCTTAAAATCGCTTTTAAACCGGCGGAATATGTGACTCCGGCTTTTTCATTCACCTGAACTTGCAACACATCCTCATCTCTTGTTTCTACGGGGTCTTCAAGCGTGACAATCCGCCGGTTGAAATGCCGTTTTGCATAGTTGACAAGCGAGTAAAGAGTGGTCGTTTTTCCAGAGCCGGTCGGGCCGGTAAACAGAAGCAGGCCGTGTGAATGCTTCAGAAAGGACAATAGTGCGGCGCCCGCCCCCCGAAATAAGGACAGTTTATCCAGAGGGGGAATCTGCCGCTTAGGCAAAAGCCTGATGACAAGACTTTCATCATTCATTGTCGGCAAGGTTGACATTCTCAAATGAACGGTTTCCGTCGGAAGCGGCAGAGACAATGACCCGTTTTGCGGCTTACGTCTTTCTCCTATATCCATGGCCGATAAAAACTTGAAATGAGAAATAAGCCTTACGCATTCCTCTTTTTTTAAGACTCTTTTTTTCACAAGAGCATGGCCGATGCGAAAATGAATGAAAGCATCCTTTTCTCTCGGCACAATGTGTATATCTGAAGCCCTTGCCGTATAGGCCTCGTTTATGATGTTCCTGCTGTATGTTTCAATATTTTTCACAAGACTTCCCTCCTTCCGCACGTATTGTAAATCAGATACACAAAAGCCAACAAAGGAGAGATTATGCGTTTTACACTGTGTAAAACGCAAAAAAATAAAAAATAAGCCCCCTGACATTGATTTACTGAATGAAATCCGGAACCATTCGGCCATTTTCAGCCATCAGCCATCAAAAAAGCAGGCGTATGCCTGCTCTTCTTAGCGTTTCTTTTCTTTCCGCAAATATTTTTTTTGATGCTCCCTCAAAATGTCCCCTGTCCAGCCTTTCTGCCGCAGATAAATATAAATCAGCAGGGTTGATACAATAATGAGCACGATGGAACAGATATACGCATATTTCCAATGAAGCTCCGGCATGTTATCAAAGTTCATCCCCCAGAGAGCTCCAAGCGCCGTCATCGGTGTAAAGAGAGTTGTAAAGATCGTCAAGGCTTTCACAATTTCATTTCCTCTTTGGGAGGTAATGACTTCCTCGGCGTGCAGCAGATTGCTCAGTTCCTGATCAAACTCATTGATATATGTAATCCCTCTTTCCATCTTATGATGAGCTCTGAGGTAATCTTTCTGCCTGTCATTTTTCGGAAGAAACGCTTCTTTTAAAGCCATTTCCACTTTTTTAGCCCCCAGTGTAAGGCCTTTCCAAATGAACAGCTCATGGCGCAGTTTATGCACATTTTCCAAGATTCCTTTGCTGTTGTCATCATGAATCTGCCATTTCAGCGTCCGCTGCTTGACTTCAAATTCATCCAGTCCGATCAGATAGGAATTCATCAGCTCTCCCAGCAGAACAAAAAAGCCTTCAATCGGATTTTCACAGGTTTGAATCTGCTGTGTGGCATGCTTTTCTTTTACACCGCGCAGCAGCGAAAAATCAAAATTAATCGTAAAAAAGAAGTCTCTCGTAATATAAAAGTGAAATACGGTATGGTTTTTTTCATCATCTAATCCTTGATGATAGATTAAAGATCCGAAAACCGCTTCATTATTCTGATCATTTGTATCTGAGCGCAGAAAGTTTATATGATTTTCATGTTCAAACCACTTTTCGCATTGCGGCCAGTGATTGTGATGGATCATTTTTTTCGCTTCCGTTTTTTCATGCGGACCGAGCTGGTACCACAGCCAGTCCGCACCCGAATGTACCTTCATCTCTTGTCATCCTCCAGTATCGCTTTCTTGTTTTATTACCGTAAATGAGGCGGGCTAAACCAGGTTCGATGTTTGAGCAGCTTTCTACAGTGGTATTATTCCGAAAAAAGGGAGGTGCAAGCCTTCCTTCGCGGAAGGCGTTACATTGTATATCATCAAACTATCCGCCATCGTACTATTTATATTATTAACGGCATGTTTTGTCGCCATAGAGTTTTCAATCGTTAAAGCAAGGCGCTCCCGTATTAATCAGCTCATTGAGGAAGATGTAAAAGGAGCAAAAGCAGCCAAGCATGTCATTACACACCTCGATGAATATTTATCGGCGTGCCAATTGGGCATCACCGTCACCGCTTTGGGGATCGGCTGGCTGGGTGAACCGACAGTCAAAGCAATGCTTCAGCCGTTATTTTTAAAGACCGGAGTTCACGAAGCGGTTGCCCAAGTACTGTCATTGATCATCGCCTTTCTGCTGGTTACATATGTGAATGTCGTCATCGGCGAACTCGCCCCGAAAAGTTTTGCTATCCAAAAAGCCGAGCGGATTACACTTTTGTCTGCCAGACCGATGATTTTGTTTTATAAGTTAATGTTTCCGTTCATCTGGCTGCTCAATCATTCCGCCCGCCTGATTACCGCCCTGTTCGGCTTAAAGCCTGCTTCCGAACATGAAATGGCTTATACGGAAGAGGAATTGCGGGTGCTCCTTGCCGAAAGCTATCGAAGCGGCATGATCAAAAAAAGTGAGCTGCATTACGTAAATAACATTTTCACATTTGATAAGCGCACTGCCAAAGAAATTATGGTGCCCCGGAATGAAATGGTGAGCCTGCCGTTAGACAGCGGATCGGGACATATGCTCCGGGACATTATCAAAACAAATAAATATACCCGGTATCCCGTCGTAAAAGGAGATAAAGATCATGTAGTCGGCATCATCAATATAAAAGAAGTTTTATTCAGATTCCTGTCAGAAGGAGCGGCGTTTACAAAACACGAACTCAGCCCTTACATTCAGCCGGCGATCCATGTGATTGAGACGATTCCGATTTATCAATTGTTCGTTAAAATGCAGCGGGAACACGCCCATATGGCCATTCTCATTGATGAATACGGCGGAACCGCGGGGTTAGTAACGGCGGAAGATATCATTGAAGAGATCGTCGGCGAAATCCGCGACGAATTTGATACAGACGAAATACCTTCCGTTCAAAAGCTTGGGAAGAACCGCTATCTCCTGAACGCCAAATTGCTGATCAGTGACGTCAATGATTTACTCGGAACAGAGATTACGGCTGATCAAGTCGATACACTGGGGGGCTGGTTTCTTACTCAGCATATTGACGCGAAGCCCGGGAGCACCATTGATTTTGAAGGCTACACATTTACGGTAAAAGAAATCGACAGCCATCATATCATGACGATTGAAGCTGACAAAGCTGAATAGCTGAGGGAGAAATCCCTCCCGGCCATTCAGCTTTTTATCATCTTAATGATTCTTTTACGATAAATCCGTTTTTTGCCAGCGCCTTCGCCAGACTCTGCTCCGTTTTCACCTGAGAAAAATCGATGCCGAGCTTCACGACGGTCTGCGCGATTTCCGGCCTGATGCCTGAGATTGTCGTTTCTATGCCGAGAAGTTTTGTGCTGTCAATCACTTTGAAAATCTGATAAGCGACCATCGTATCCACAATCGGCACACCTGATATATCTAAAAATAAATAAGAAAGCCGGAGTGAAGAACATTGGTCAAGCACCGATTCCAAAATCATTTTTGCCCGGTAGGTATCAATTTCGCCGACAAGCGGCAAAATTCCAATACCGGCGGCAATCGGCATAATCGGCGCGCTCAGTTCGTTAATCATTTCCTTTTGGGCGTTTAATTGTGTAACCGTCACTTTATAATATTCCTCTGTAAATACTTCAATCATATGGTCAATTGCTTTGTTCAGCTTCTCTCCCCAATGGAATACCGCATTCGCCCCGGGCTTCTCAGACATCGTTTCGCAGCATGTCTGTATACGGTTCCAGACCAATCTCCGGAATTCTTTAAAGCTCGTGACGCTTTCATAGACCGGTACTTCATGGACGGCCCGGTCCCTTGCGAACTGAAGCGCCCACTTTGTCAGCTCCTCTTCTCCGCCTTCTTTTTCCGATAAAATGCCGGCAACGATTTCAATTAACAGACGGTGCTGCATTTCCGCTTTCTGATCATCTGAAGGCCGCCCCGATTTTGGTATGAGCAGCCACTGGCGTGTGATTTCACCTGATTCTTCAATTAAGGTTCGAGATAATGTTTCATTCAAATGTTTCACGGGTCTCCTCCATTCAAATTACTTTGTATGTATAAATCGGCGCCGGACGCACATACTGTAATTACATCCGATGGGCTATAGCCAAGCGGTAAGGCAATGGACTTTGACTCCGTGATCGTTGGTTCGAATCCAGCTAGCCCAGTCCCGCAACCGCAAAAAACGAAGATTAGCTGATAAATTTGATCAGCGGATCTTCGTTTTTCTCTTATGATACAGATTGATGTACCGTTTTTTTCTTCGTCAGCTTCATCAGTTCTCCCGGATTGTATCCGATAACGAGCTTATTGCGATCGATCAGAATCGGACGCCGCAGCAGTTTCGGCTTCTCAGTCAAAAGCTTCAGCACTTCATTTACAGTCATTTCTTCAATGTTGAGGTTGAGGTTTTTAAATGTTTGGCTTCTCGTCGCCAATATTTCATCAATTCCTTCGGTCGTTAATGATAAGATCTGTTTCAACTCATCAATTGTCGGTGTCTCCCTGAATAGATGTCGCTCTTGAAAGTCAACATTGTGGGCTTTTAACCAATGTTTCGTTTTTCGGCATGATGTGCAGCTCGGGTATGAATAAAAAATAAGTTCTTTCATTTTTAAAAATTCCTCCCTCGGATAATCCGTCTCTTTGTTAACATAAGTACCCTGAACTTTTTTTCCCTAAACGTATTTCAAAAAGATTTTTCGGATCTTTTTTAGAGAACGGCATAAGATATAAAACACAGGGAAAGACATAAATTCCACAATAAATATAATCATGAAAATGTTTACATTTTGAGTGCCGATCTATTATAATAAACTTCAGATAGACTCTCGGGAGGGGATAAGGAATGAATCGCATGTTCCGGGTGTTAGGATTTTGGACGGGGATATTTGCAGTCATGTTTTTTCTAGGGGGCATGAAAGACGCTTCTCTTTTGTTTTTTGGACAGACGATCTTTTTCGTATTTCTTTCTTATTTGAATCTGACTGAGCGGATGTATATTTATATTTTCGGAGCTTACTTAACCGTATTTTTCGCCGGATTTACATACTACTCTATTTTTATTATGACACCGGGCGGCGGAACCCACTGAACAGAAAAAGACAGACCGATTATGGTCTGTCTTTTTTCATTTACAGTGAAAAACCATTGATAAACGGGTTTCGCTCCTGCTCTGTCTGGATGTCCGTTTCCGGCCCGTGCCCGCTTAATACAAGTGTATGTCCGGGAAGCGTGAGCAGTTTTTGATGAATGGAATCAAGCAATACGTCCTGACTTCCGCCGTGTAAATCAGTTCGGCCGATGCCTCCCTGAAAGAGCACATCACCTGAAATCACCAGATCCGCGTCCTTCACATAATAAGAAACGCTTCCCGGTGAATGTCCCGGCGTAAACAATGTCTCCAAATGGAAAGGCCCGATGTCCAAAATGCCGTCGCCTTCGATGAGCCGTTCGGCGGGCCGTGCCGTTACGGCAATGCCCCGCAGTATGCCTGATCCGTTTAAGGAAGAGTCCTCCAGCCACTTTTCTTCCTTTTTGTGAAGATAGACGGGAACATCCCATCTGTCTCTTACTTCGTCAAGTGCGCCGATATGGTCAAAATGGGCGTGCGTCAGTAAGATGGCCAGCGGCTTCAGATTGTTTTCTTTTATGTAATTGTTGATTTTGTCCGCTTCCCCGCCCGGATCAAAAATAAGACAGGACTGATCCTCACTGACAAGAAAATACGCGTTTGCCTGAATCGGCCCGGCCGGCATTCGTCTCCATTTCACTTTCATCACCTCTTTATGTATATGCCCTTATTATGAAGGTTTTCTGCGGAAGATTCAATGAATGCGGCCGGGAAAACGCTATCGACAAACAAAATGAAAACGGTTAAAATGAAATGGAAAGATTTTCAGGTTCCAATGACAAAGGAGGAGCATGATGTTACTTGTTATAATCTTCGGCCTTGTCGCATTATTAGCTGTATTAGGAGTCCTGCGGGCTGTCAGACAGAGAAATATCCTGGGATTTTTGTTAGCCGCCGCCACCCTGGGTGTGTTTGGCTGGTTTACCGTAATGACCGTTGTAACCAGCGGCTATCCGACTGCACATTAAAAGCCTGTATCCAATGGATACAGGCTTATTTTTTATTGCTGCAAATGTTTGCTGACACTTTTGATTTTGCTCTCCAGCGTCGTTTCTTTATCACGTCTGTCATCAATGCGGATATTTGTCGCCACTCTGTGCAGCCCTTTTTGGAACGGGGCTTCGTGAATATCCTGAATGACTGCGAATAAGTCGCTCAGCTCACCTTCAATCAACGTGTTCATCGGCGTGAGCTGAAATTTGATTTTGCCGGCAGCTTTGTAACCCTCCAAAATGTTTTGCACATCCGCTACATACTCACTGACGCTCGGTGTTTTTGTTCCGATCGGAATGATTGTGACATCTGCAATTGCCATTTGGTTCAAACTCCTTTTTCATTTGTTATGATTGGTTCTGTCATGCCTGTTTTCAGTGATATCAGACGGTCATACGTAAAGCCGTATAAAGCGTATTCCCCGTTCGGAGAGATCTGAATCGGCTCCATTTCCGTGTTTTTGAGCACCGTCCGCTCCCGTTCGTCTCCTAAGTCAAAGCTGATCAGATTGTAAGAGCGGCCTTCAGGCTTAAATATGTAAAACCGCTTGTGTGTCTGATCGTAATCATATTCCATCGGCGCGAAGCTCTCATACTTTTTTTGGAGAGGAAAGCGGTGTGTCACGGATGCCGGCTTTTGGAAAAGGAACTCGCCGTCTCCGTCCGATTGATCCGTTGGTCTGACGGCAATCGTCATGCCCGGGCGGGAATCAGTCCAGATGACGTGATGAAGCACTCTTTTTTCTTTTTTCGTCTGCAAGTCATAAGAATATAAAGGACCCTCTTCCTCCGTTTTTCCTTGCTTGATATATTGGAATTCATCAGTGGAGGTCCAATGGACAAAAGGGGCCTGAACGGGACTCTTTTTTAAAATGCCGTTGTTCATATCGGCCGTATAGGCTGTGAAGTCCCATGTTTCAGTAAAAACGGTAATCATCATTTGATACGGGTCATACGGATTCCAAGCCGTCTCCAGCTCATAAGAGTTAAAGGCTTTGTGATAAAGTCTTTTCCCCTGCTTGTTCATAAGCACAAGCTCAGTCTGACCGCTGCTTGTCACCTGTACGAGAATCAGCTGTTTTTTCCGGCTGATCTTTACATTGACAATATTGCCCTTTGTTTCATAGAGCCGTTCGGATTTTCCGCTGAAAAGATCATATTTCATCAGCTGATGATGTGCTGTATACAGAATTGTTCTGTTATCCAGCCATCCTTCCGTTTTTTCCGCTTCCTTTTTACTGAGCGGAACGATTTTCTGTTCTGCCGATTTTGCCGAAACGCCTGTGTCTTGCTGCTGATGAGATGGTTCACAGGCCGCTAAACACAGAACGAATGCGGACAGCAGAACACAAACCAAGTATCTCATCAGCCTTCCCTCCATTCTTTTCTATTGTCCCATATTTGTTTATGTAAACAAATGAGAAATTTCACAGATGTCTCAAAAAACAAGCGACCTCCACAAAATACCTTCCGTCGCTTGATAAATATCAGCAAACTGATGAAAAGGCAAAGGGTTTTTTCCCTTCCCGAGCTCAATGGTATAGCCCTCTTTTCCATACTGCTGTATAAACCAATCCCTAAAACCGGCATGGCTGTCAATGGTTTTAACGCCTTGATAGCGGTTTCCGCTTATCGCTTCAAACTCCCGAATCATCTGGGATGATTGCTCCGATTCACATCCTTCGTATCCCCAGTAAATCTCTTCTCCCTGCGTATGAAGCGCGATCAGCCGGTCAGGCGGCTGTTCCGTTATCAGCCGGTGCATCGCCTGCGCCTCCGGTTCAGTGAGCGGCGCCGTTCCCGGAAAATCACGGTATGAAGGGGCTTTCGGTTTGCGCCTTTGTTCAATATCCCAATTGGATGGGAAATGTTTATTTAAATCCACACCGTTTATATTCGCCTTCCATTCGCGGAAATCCGGGCGGCGCTCATTTAATTCGTTGAGGAATTCATTTTTTTCTGATAAATCTTCACATCCGTAAAGTACGAGATCAACACCGTCGGGATTTACGAGCGGAACGAATGACAATGATGTCCGGCTGAATATATCAAGCACAGACTGCCCGAAAACGGTTTTATTTTCGCATAATGCCGCGCAATATTCTTTACACCATTTAAGCGCGACCGAGGTGGTGATCCATTCATTGGCATGAAATGAGGCGTTTACATGGACTTTTCTTTCGGCCGTATCCGCACCTATTTTCAGCTCATAAAGCGGCTTTCCCAATACGGAACTGCCGATTTTACGGCATGTGACAAACGGAAAGACATCCGTTATTTTCTCAATTTCTTCATAAACCGATTCGGAGCCGTACACCTTTTCTTCCTTCACCCATTGATCAGCGGAAAGAACGCTTTCACAGTGCCGGATGTATCGTGAAAGCCCGCTCAGCGTCTCAAGCGGCGGACCCTCTGACTGCCCGCTCACGGCAAAGCCGGGACAAAATAATTCATCGCTTTCCGCCGTTTTATCAGCGGCTTTCAACAGTTTTTCATCAATTGAAAGCACCTTTGCAATATCTTTCATATGCTGTTTCAATTCAGGTTTGACACGAATTCCCGCCATGTTCATCCCCCTTTTTTAAAAACTATATGACAGGGGAGATAAAAAAAGAAAGCCGCCCGCGATATGGGCAGGCAGACTTTCTTCAGCAGTTTTGATGTTTGAGCCATTCATTTTTGGCAATCCACGCCCCGCCGATGACTCCGGCGTCATTTCCAAGTGCCGCAATCGAAATATCGGCCGCTTCCGCAGAACGCGGGAACGCGGTGATTTTGAAGGTCTCTTCCACTTTTGACCGCAGGATTTCACCCGCTTTAGACACGCCTCCGCCGAGCACGATTTTTGTCGGATTCATGGCGCTTGCCAGATTTCCGAGCACGAGGCCTAAATGTTTTGCGACATAATCGACGACTTCAAGCGCGGTCTTATCCTGCTGTTTAGCTGCTTCGAACACGTCACGTGCCGTCAGATCGCGCACTTGTAAGAGCGAAGAGTCGGAAACCGCCGCAAGCTTTTCTTTCGCGATGCGGACGATGCCGGTTGCGGACGCAATCGTTTCGATGCAGCCGGATTTTCCGCAATTGCACGGAGCTCCTCCTTCCGGAATACTGCAAATATGACCGATTTCTCCGCCGGCCCCGTTTTTACCGTGAACGATTTCTCCGTTGACGATGATGCCTCCGCCGACTCCGGTTCCGAGCGTCACTAAAATGACATCTTTGGCCCCGTCACCTGCACCCTTCCACATTTCTCCGAGCGCCGCGATATTGGCATCGTTTTCAATGACGGCCGGAATACCCGTTTCCGCCTCGAGATGGTCTTTCAGCGGATAGTTTTTCCACCCCATATTTGTCGTCTCATAGACCATTCCCGTCGTCATTTCCACAGGTCCGGGCGCTCCCATTCCGATCCATTTTACAATCCGTTTCGGCTTGTTCAGTTCTTCCAGCTTCTGATCAAGCGCTTTGGCGATCGTGACCGTAATTGTGTTTCCTGATTTATCGGTCGGAACTTCCCATTTATGCTGAATTTCACCGTACATGTTGATAAAGGCCAGCTTGATGGTTGTTCCGCCAAGATCAATCCCCGCAAACCATGTATCTTCCATAATAATCTCCTTTTCTTATTAAAATCCTGCTGTGTTAACTGCCTCTGATCCGCTCCGATTCTCTCTGAAGAACTCCGGCGGCTTTTTGCCATAAATCTCTTTCAATCACGTTTGACAAGTACATTTCCTTTAATTCATCTTTCATAAAGTCAATTTCGGCTTGTCTGTCACCGAAATAAACAATATGTCCGAATGACTTAAACAGCTGCTGCACGTCATAAAATGAATTCATCTTCTTCACCATTTCTATTCTTCTTAGTATAAGCGTATTTCATCACTGATCCGGGCGTCAAGCAAAAACGATTGGAGAAAATATCCTTGTATTATTTTCATAAATTGTATATTCACAATTGTAAAAAAACACTCATTTATGCGTTTTTCTGTTACAATACTTTCGTGCCCAAAAGCACAAAAGGATTAAAGTTTGATGGGGTGTTGTTTTGAAACAAGAAAAAAGGCTGACGTTCATCTCAGCCATCAGTTTATTTGTCTTGATGTTAGCAGTCATTATTTCCTGCCTGTTTTTCTTTCATACAGAGCCGCATATGCCGCTGTTCTTTTGCGTCATTATTCTGTCTCTGGCAGGTTTGTGGCTCGGTTTCTCGTGGGAGAGTCTTGAAAAAGGAATTGTCAGCGGATTGAAAAACGGTGTGCAGCCGATTATCGTGCTGGCTTTGATCGGCGTGCTGATCGGCGCCTGGATGTACAGCGGCGCCATTCCCACCGTCACCGTTTACGCTTTGTCAATTATACAGCCGAGTCAGCTGCTTTTGACCGCATTATTTTCCTGCATGATTATCAGCACGCTTGTCGGCTCAAGTCTGACAACTGTCAGTACAATCGGCGTCGCGCTGTTAGGGGTAGCAAGCGCGGCGGGAGTTCCGCTCGAATGGACGGCGGGAGCAGTTATTTGCGGAGCTTGTTTCGGTGATAAAATGTCACCGATGTCCGACACGACGAATTTTGCCGCCGGAATCGGCGAAATTCCGATTTTTAAGCATATTCGCCATATGATGGGCACCACCGTTCCGGCACTGCTGATCACGATCGTTCTTTTTTATATTCTCGGTTCATCTGTTTCAATAAATGCCGCTTCAACGCAAAATATTGAGGCGGTCATTTCCGGAATAAAAGAGGCCGTGCACGTTACGCCTTGGTCGCTTCTTTCACCTCTGTTAGTGATCATTTTAGCTGTGAGACGGGTTTCCGTGATTCCGGTGCTTACCGCCGGTATTATTTCCGCAGGGCTTCTGACTGCTGTTTTTATTCCTGACAGCAGCATTCAAGGATTTATATCCGCCCTGCAAAGCGGGACGGCGTTTAAAACCGGCGACCAGGCTGTGGCCAGCATTATCAACAGAGGCGGGCTCCAATCGATGATGGGATCAGTCTCTCTGATTATGATCGCCTTTGCGCTCGGCGGCCTGATGGAAAAAACGGGCCTGATCGCGGCGCTGCTTCAAGGATTGATAAAAGGCGTGCATACGAAAGGACGTCTTGTCATGGCGACCGTCTTCTCAAGTATAGGCGTAAACCTTGCGACAGGTGAGCAGTATTTGTCGATCTTAATTCCGGGTCAATCTTATAAACCTTTATATGACAAGCTCGGCATTAAGCGGATTCACCTTGCGCGGTCGCTTGAGGACGGCGGAACTTTGATCAACCCGCTGATTCCCTGGGGAGTAAGCGGCGCTTTTATGGCAAGCGCATTAGGGGTTTCCGTCGTCGACTACCTGCCGTTTACCTTTTTCCTGTACATTTCTCCTATAATCTCAATTCTGCTCGGTTTCCTGAAAAAAAGCTGACAATACGAGAAAACCTGCCGTTTTTTACCGGCAGGTTTTCTTATGCAAAAAATCCCGCTTAAAAAACGGGATTTGTTTAAAATGCCTGCTGAATGAATTTGTTTCTGATAAACGGTATTTTTAAAAAGAAATGAATGAATGTCCGTCTGATCCCCGGCTGGCTGAGCACGCTGTTCATCAGACGGTAGCGGTTTTGGTAAACGGCTAAAACAGATACGGCGCATAATGAGTAGATCAACAATTTTTTCATCTTATCCCTCCTGCCCCTATCGTTTGTCAAACAGCGAGAATTATTCCGGTGCAAAAAGTTTTTTATGCGATTAAGCGATGGTTTCAGATTCAGTCACGATCATATCGACCGGAATATCGTGGGGCATGCGGGGAATGCGGTCTGTCAGCTGGCAGTCAAAGAGAAGCGACACGGTACGGCCTTTATAACCGGACAGGTACCGATCATAATATCCTCCGCCGTATCCGATTCTGAAGCCTTCCCGGTCAAAAGCCACGCCGGGCACAATCACAAGGTCAATGTCATTTTGGGCGGCTTTTTCCGTCAGACTCTCGATCGGTTCGCTGAGGCCCGCATATACGGTTTCCAGCTGATCATACGCAGAAAATGTACGGAACTCCATTGCTCCCGTCTGCGGAAAGCATTTTGGGATACAGACTTGTTTTTTCTCTTGCCAGGCCTGTTCAATAATCGGCCGTGTCGGAATTTCCAGGCGTGTCGAGATGGTAACGGCGATCACGCGGGCCTGTCTCCATTCTTTTAAAGAAAACAGCGTTTCACGCATGCTGCGGCATTTTTTCTCCCATTCACTTTCTGTCATGTCAGAAAGCTTTGCTTTTATATGGGTTCTGATTTGTGCTTTCACGTTTCTCAAACCTCCCTGAAAGACAAAAAAGCCAGAACTTTATTGAAAGCTCCAGCTTTTTCCGCTGTGTTAAACAGCTTATTTTGTTTCACGGTGTAACGTAGATTTTTTATCACGTGGGCAATATTTTTTAAATTCAACGCGGTCCGGATTGTTGCGTTTGTTCTTTTTAGAAATATAGTTACGCTCACCACATTCAGTGCAAGCCAAAGTAATATTAACGCGCATTATTTTCCCTCCAAACTAAATATCATTTACTTATTCAGACTTATATATAATACCACTATAATGGACGGAATGCTAGAGCTGATTTACATGAAATGTTGTTTAAGTGCAGAAAACATCAGTTTACGCTTCTGATCCTCTGAATGAGCTTGCGTCAGAAGAAGGAAAAATATGACGAAACAGGACAAAAAAGGGCTTTCTGATACGAAATCTATAGAGAAATAACCGTTTGCTCCCCGAGTAAAAAAGATTTTCCGACAAAATTCCGTTTTTTTCTCTATTTCCTTTAGAATGGCGGCGTTTTATGGTATAAAAAAGAAGGGCAAATTAATAATAGAAGGTGATGAAACGTGGAAATTGCTATTATTGCGTTGTTTATCGTCAGTATAGCGCTTATTGCATTCTCATATTCTCAAAGAGATCCGATGAAAGACGTGGAACAGGAGCTAGAAACGCTTCAGCTTTCCGCCATGCAGGAAATTTACAAGTTGAAAAAGAAAATGACGGTGCTTGAAGAAGAATTGCTGGAAACCAACCTCGTGATCCGCAAAGCCAAAAGCAGCGGCATTAACCAAAAAATCGCCAAACAAATCATTTCAAAATATAACAACGGAATGTCTGCGGAAGCCATCGCAAAAGCGGAGCACGTGTCTGTCGAGGACGTCAATACCATTATTAAAGATAATGAGAAGGTGCTCGTATGACAAAACGGGGCATTCAGGCTTTTGCAGCAGGCATGATTTTAGCGACGGCCGTTCTCGCCGCTGTCTTCTATTTGACTGACCATGACCAGGCAGCCGCCGTTAAAACCGAAAAAACAGCATTGACAGAAAAAGAAGTAAACAGCTACCTCGACGATCAGCACAAAGTCTCCGTCAACCGGGATGACTATCAAAAACTGCTTGATTCTAAAGAAAAATCGTTAAACAACGACCAAAACACAGACGCCAAAAAGAAAAAAGTAACATACAAACTGACGATTAAAGACGGAATGAGCACTGCTGATGTGTCATCCATTCTTGAAAAAGAAGGGATTATTCCTTCAGCGAAAGACTTCAATGATTACGTCATTGACGCAGGCTACCACAAAGAAATCCGCGCCGGCCATTTCAAAGTCGATTCAGATATGAGCTTTAAAAAAATCGTCAAAACATTAACCCGCTAAAAAAGCTTGCAGGCATCGTCCATTCAGATGGATACGGCCGGCAGGCTTTTTTAATAGACATATAAAACGGACCCGGTTAATGGCCGGGCCCGTTTTTTTCATCCGAATTTTCCGGTGATATAATCATGTGTTTTTTGATGATCTGGCTGAGAAAATATTTTGCCCGTATCGCCCCACTCCACCAGTTCGCCCATATAGAAAAACGCGGTTTGATCAGAGACCCTCGCAGCCTGCTGCATGTTATGAGTCACAATGACGATTGTATACTTTTCTTTCAATGTCAAAATCAGCTCTTCTATTTTCCGCGTGGACACGGGATCAAGAGCGGACGTCGGTTCATCCATCAGAAGGACGTCCGGTTTGGTGGCGAGCGCTCTTGCGATGCACAGCCGCTGCTGCTGACCGCCTGACAGTGAAAGCGCCTGTTGGTGAAGGCGATCCTTCACTTCATCCCAGAGCGCAGCTGCTTTTAAAGATTCCTCGGCGATTTCAAGCAGTTTCTTTTTATTTTTTTCGCCGTGAATTCTCGGACCGTACACGACATTCTCAAATATTGACTGGGGAAACGGATTTCCTTTTTGAAACACCATACCGATCTGTTTTCTTAATTCTGCCGCATCCGTCTTTTCCTTCAGCAGATTGCGCCCGTTATAGATCATGTCGCCTGTCACTTTGACATTCGGGGCCATTTGCAGCATTAAGTTTAATGTTTTAATAAAAGTGGATTTCCCGCAGCCGGACGGACCGATGATCGCAGTTACCTTCCGCTCCTCAAAACCGATCGTAATGTCTTTTAAAGCCTGATGGGCTCCGTACCATACGTTCATGCCGTGAATATCAAATAAATTCTGTGTGTGCACCGCTTCCTTCACAAGGCTCACAGTCCTTCCCCCTATCCGAACTTTCCGTTAATGTAGTCATCTGTCTTTTGCGCTTTAGGACTCGTGAAAATTTGTTCTGTCTGCCCGTATTCCACCACTTCCCCGTTTAAAAAGAAAGCCGTTCGGTCAGACACCCTCAGCGCCTGCTGCATGTTATGCGTAACGATAATAATCGAATAATCTTTTTTCAGTTCTGTCAAAAGCGTCTCGATTCTGGCGTTTGAAATAGGGTCCAGAGCTGAAGCCGGTTCATCTAAAAGAAGCACGGCAGGTTTCATCGCAAGCGTACGGGCGATACAAAGGCGCTGCTGCTGGCCGCCTGATAACGACAGAGCCGATGAATGAAGCCGGTCTTTGACTTCATCCCAAAGCGCCGCCTTCGTTAAGCTTTCCTCGACCGCCTCATCCAAAACGGCTTTCCTGCGTTCCCCCGCATACTTCAGCGCATGTGTGATGTTATTGTAAATGGATTTCGGGAACGGATTCGGTTTTTGAAACACCATACCGATTTCCCGTCTGAGAGACACGACATTAATCGCTTCACCCAAAATATTCAGCCCTTCATAAAGGATCTCTCCCTCGCTTCTTGCCGAAGCAATGGCATCGTTCATTCTGTTAATCTGTCTCAAAAATGTTGATTTCCCGCAGCCGGACGGACCGATCAGAGCCGTCACCGCATGTTTTTCAATATTCATGTTTACATCTTTTACCGCTTGTTTGTCACCGTAATAAATTGATAAATGCTTCACTTCCAAAATCGAAGACTCCGGCAAACGCTTTGTTTGTTCCGCTTGTTCCCTGATGATGTGATCAATCATGTTTTCGCCTCTTTCCGATTAATTTGCCGTAAGCTTTTTATAAATGACAGACCCGAGCCATCTCGCAGAAAGGTTAAACAAGAGAACCGAAATCACCAGCACCGCCGAGCCGCCGTTTGCAATCGCTTCGGCGTCAGGGATGATTCCCTGCGTATTGACACTCCATATATGAACCGCCAGCGTCTCAGCCGGCCTGAAAATGTTGAAAGGAGATGATTCAGAAAACGGGTTCAAATCCGTAAAGTTCAGCCGCGGCGTTGTCAGCCCCGCTGTAAATAACAATGCGGCCGCTTCTCCGAATACTCTTCCTGATGCCAGAATGGCTCCGGTTAAAATTGAAGGAATCGCACTCGGAATCAGCACCGTTTTGACGGTATGCCATCTCGATACGCCTAAAGCGAGAGAAGCTTCTTTCAGGTCCTTAGGGACTGCAGTGAGCGCGCCTTCTGTCACCCGGACCATAACGGGAAGGTTAAAGACCGTTAATGCGAGCGCGCCCCCGATAATCGTGTAGCCCCATCCGGTCAGGTTTACAAACATCAGCATGCCGAACATCCCGATGACAATGGACGGAAGCGAAGACAGCACCTCAATACACGTTCTGATAAAATCGGTGATTTTATTTTGGGGCGCATATTCAGCCATAAAGACGCCGCCCCCCACACCAAGCGGTATCGTGATCAGCATGGTGATAAACAGAATGTAAAAGGAGTTAAAAAGCTGATCCCGTATTCCGCCGCCTGAGGCAATGGCGCTCGATTTTGACGTAAGAAAACGCAAGGAGATTTCAGAGACGCCGTGAATAAGAATGTACAAAAACAATCCTGCCAAAATCGCCGCGATTACAGCGGCGCATAACCCGAATACACCGGTGGCCAATTTATCCGTTATTTTCCGGTTCATTACACTTTCCTCCTAGATGACAAGTAGCGTATGAGCAATATAAACAGAAACGACATGATGAGAAGAACAAGCCCCATAGACCATAACGTATTATTTTCAATACTGCCGTATGTGGTATGGCCCATGTTTAACGTGATAATCGTCGTTAATGTTCCCGCCGTATCAAGCAGGCTTTCCGGCAGAAGCTTTGTATTTCCGATAACCATCTGTACGGCGAGTGCTTCTCCGAACGCTCTTGCCATCCCGAGCACGACAGCGGTCAGCAATGTCGGAAACGCCGCCGGGATAAGCACCTTTCTGATTGTCTGCCACCTCGTCGCACCAAGCGCATATGAACCGTCGCGAAGGTGTTTCGGAAGTGACGCAAGCGCATCAGCGGAAATCGATGTAACAGTCGGCAGAATCATTACCGAGAGTACGATCGTCCCCGCCAGAAGGCTGTGACCCGTTCCGCTTGATTTAAAAGAGCCGATAAACGGAACCAATACTGTAAGACCTATGAATCCATAAACGACGGACGGAATGCCGACAAGCAGCTCAATTACCGGCTGCAGCACCTTTTTTCCCCAAGTCGGCGCAATTTCCGTCATAAACACGGCACCCGCAATACCGAGGGGCGCTGCGATCAGAGCGGACAGAATCGTGACCGCAAATGATCCGAAAATAAAAGGCAGCGCGCCGAACTCAGGTTTTGCCTGGGTTGGATTCCAATTCAGACTTGTTAAGAACTCAATCGGGCTTACACCGTTTACAAAAAAAGATTGCAGCCCCTTTATGCCGAGAAAAATTGTGATCGCCGCTGATGCCGCAATGATAATCGCGGCACACACAGACACAATCACCCTTCCGCGGACTTCATCCAATTGCCTGTTTTGTTTTGAGCTTATTAAGCGTTCGCTTACAGACTCTTTTTCTCTGTGATTTATCATTTGTTTACACTCCTATAAAGAAGAAGAGGCGGGGAGCCCGCCCTCCCCTCAGCTTTGCTTGCCGTTTGCGTCACGTGTGACTTTCATATCAGAGATCGGAATGTAGCCCTGATCTTTTACGATACTTTTCTGTACTTCATCGCTGTTCATATAGTCAAGAAACGTTTTTGTAAGGCCTGACGCTTCACCTTTCGTATAAGAGTGCTCGTAAGCCCAAATCGGATACTCGCCTGTGACGACGTTTTTCTCTTCCGGTTTGATGCCTCCGATCGATAAAGGCGTTACTTTGTCATCGTTTATATAAGAGAATGCCAGATAACCGATTGCTCCCGGCGTTTCCGCAATGATTTTTTTGACTGTATTGGAGGAATCCTCTGTAATGCCCTCTGCAGGCTCTGCTCCGTCAAGAGCATATTTGACGAACGTAGCGCGTGTTCCAGATGAATCAGGACGGTTCACGAGTGTAATTTTTTGATCTTTACCGCCAAGCTCTTTCCAGTTTTTAATTTTACCTGTAAAGACGTCTGTCAGCTGTTTTTTGGTTATATCCTTTACGCCCGCACCGGGGTTGACCGCAGCCGCCATCGCCACTACCGCTACTCGGTGGTCTTTTAGGGCTTTCGCATCAATGCCTTCTTTTTCTTCAGCGAAGACATCTGAGTTGCCGATTTGCACTGCCCCTTCAGACACTTGCGAAAGTCCTGTTCCTGAACCTCCCGCTTGCACCTGCACATCAGCATCCGGATGTTTTTCCATAAACTTTTCCGCCGCTGCCAGTACTAACGGCTGCATGGCTGATGAACCAGAAATGGTTAAAGAACCTGATGCTTTTTTATCCTCACTTGCAGATTGACTGTCTGTCTTGCCGCTTTCCTTTGCATTTCCGCATGCTGCAGCAACAATCATAACAGCAGCCATCAGAAGCATAAGCATCCATTTGTTTTTTTTCATTTCCTGAATTCCCCCTGCATTTAATGTGTAATTTGTCCTACACGTATAGAGTAAAGGGTTCTTGTAAAATGCGTATAAATCAAGTGTTAAGGTTTTGTAAATCCGGATGTTTTTTTGTATAAAAAAAACGCTCACAGGTTGTGAGCGTTTTTCTGTTAGTTGCTTGTATTGCCGTTTTCAGCGTCTTCCTGAATTTTATCTTCGTTTTTCTGCTTCGTATTATTATCTTCTTGTTTCTTTTTCAGCTCAAAGTATTTGTCCAGAGCTGCTCTTCCTATATCATTCGTAATCGAATATCGATCGCTGTAATTAATATAGGCCCAAGGAACGACTACAGAAATAGCCACTTCCGGATTATCAGCAGGTGCATACGCGACAAGAGTCGTATTATACGTTCCTTCACCCGTCTCTGATTTGTCAGGACCGTCATAGAAAGATTGCGCCGTACCCGTTTTACCGGCAGGACTGTATGTCGCCGTCGCAAAATCAGTTGCGGCTGTCCCTTTTGTCATGACACGTCTGAAACCTGCCTGCACTTCTTTAATGTCTGCATGATTCATATCAATCTTGTTCAGTACTTGAGGCTGAACAGACTCTACAACGGCTCCGATTCCTTTTTTCGAATCAGGCTGTCTGACCTCTTTTACAAGCTGAGGTTTCAAACGATAGCCTCCATTGGCGATCGTTGATACATACTGCGCCATTTGCAGCGGTGTAAACGTATCATACTGCCCGATGGCAAAGTCTAACAGAAGACCGGAAATTCGCTGTGTCCCTTGGTACCCGGTTGCTTCATTCGGAAGATCAATCCCCGTCTTAACTCCGAGTCCGAACTGATTGAAGTAGTATCTGAAAGTATCGAATGCCTTCATATCAAGCGGCAGGGACTGGCCTTTTTTGTACTCCCCTTTACCGACAGCAATCGCCGTTTTGAACATGAACACGTTTGAGGATTCCTGAAGCGCTTTTTGGATATCTACGGGACCTAAATTCGTCCATGATTTTTTCGGGTTTTTACTTCCCTTGAAATACATAGGTTCATCCTGGAAAACGGTGTTCAAATTAATCGCGCCCGTCTGCAGTCCGGTCAACACCGTCGCTCCTTTGACCGCCGATCCCATTGCGTAGGAGGAAGTCATTGCGCCGAGGGCATAATCATTAATTTTGTACTTTCCATGATCATTCGTAATCTGTTTGCCGGCCATCGTCAGCACTTCTCCGTTTTTCGGGTTCATCATGACGACGAAGGCCCGATCAAGAAGCTTCGTGCTCGGTCTCGCTTTTGCCGATCTTAAATTTTTCTCAATGATTTTTTCAACGGATTTCTGCAGATCCATATCAATGGATAAAACAAGGTCTTTGCCGGCCTGTCCTTTTGAAATCACTTTGCTGCCCGTGACATTTCCGGATGAGTCGGTTAAGTTCTGCACTTTCTCTTTTTGACCCTGCAGCAGGCTTTCATATTGATATTCTAAATAGCTTTTTCCGACCCTGTCATTCCGGCTGTAGCCGAGTGACAGATAGTGATCCAGCAGATTGGAAGGAAGACCTTCGTTCGCACTGGATACACTGCCGAGCAATGTCCGGATCAGGCTTTTATAAGGATAAGACCGTTCCCAGTCAGACGTCACGTCAACTCCCGGCAGTTCATCTAAATGTTCGCTGACGACGGCCATTTCTTTTGCCGACACCCCTTCATTTTTGATGTATTGAGGCGTCAGTGAGTAGCCTGAATCCATCTGCCTTTTGATCGCAAGGATCTGCATATCTTTTGAAGTGAGCTCATTCAGCTGTTTGTCTGTGATACGTTTCAGCTGAAGCTGATATAAATCATCTTCAGACAGTTTTTTGTCTTCAGCTTTTTGCTTTTCTTCGGCCGTAATCAGTTTTTTCGCTTCATCAGGCCTCGTTAACATCCAATAGTCTTTTTTATCCCGCTCAGTCACCTTTTTGGTGCTTACCTTAATCATACCCGACAGTTTTTTTGCGATTTTTAAACGCTGCGCCTGGGTGGTTGAGGCTGAACGTGTATATGTAATCGCATTTAATGCTTTATTCGTTACGATGGGATTTAGGTTCCGGTCGTATATTTTCCCTCTCGGAACCGCCGTGCTGACATCAGACTCCTCCTGCTTATTAGCGGCGTTTTTATAATCATCACCCTGAACGATCTGCTTGATGCCAAGCTCGACGATAATCCAAGTGAAAATAAGAAACGCGGCCAAAAACAAAAAATTAAGCCGGATCGGCAGTGATTTTTTCTTTTCTTTGTTTACAGCTATTTTCTTTTTATTTCTCCTCATGACATCACCTTTTCTTATTTACAGAAAGAAATGACACCTTCTGTTCAGGTGCCATTTTTCATTCTAAAGGTTTTTTCGATATTTTTCTACAGATAACCCTTTTATCTTTCTCCTTTTATAAAATTCGGTTCCGCCGCCTGTTTTTGTCGGTCTTCTTCTACTGTTTCATCAGAAGTTTCCGTATCCAGTCTGATGTCTTTTATAAAGTAATAAATCAGAGGATGGCCGGCTCCGAGCAGCACGAGCGCCGCCGGTATTCCCACTTTTTCCTTGAATAATGTAACGATTACAAGGAAACAAAGGATGGAAACGATCCGGCCCGCATTTAAAAATAACTCCCTGAGCACAATGTATTCAATTCTGGCTTTTCTGGCAAGCCGCGCCCGGCCTATCACATCATATGTAAGCGAGACATACGGCACGAGCAGAACTGGATAGCCGATCGCAATAAACACTCCGTACAAAAGGAGCGTCGTGAAGCTCATTTTAAAAATGATAAGAAACAGGGCGCCGTACAAGATCAATCCGCCGATAAGAATCGCCTTTTTCCGCGCTCTTTTTTTGATGAGCCTTGATGCAAAATAATAGGCAAAAAAAGAAACCGCGGAATTGACGAGACCGAATGTTCCGAGCGCCAGCTCACTGTTTGTCGCAATGAATACAAATACGCTGATTAAAAAAACAAAAATCCCCTCTCTCAAGCCTTGAAAAAAGTGCGCGTTGGTAATCCGGCGCCAATTCAGATTCGTGTGGCGCTCATCAAAAACTTTTTTCAGCATAAACCGGCCTTTCGACTCCCTCCGCTTCAGAAAAAAGCTCATGACCACGGCAAGGGCAAATAAGCCGAGCGACAGGCTGAAAATGATTGTATAACCCGTATTGTTTTCAAGTCTTGAAATGACATATCCGGCCACAATCGGACCGATCATGCCCGCCGATGAAGACAAAATGCCTAAAAACCCGTTAAAAAAATCTCTCGTTTCCGGTTCCGTAATTTCGAACGTCAGCACATTAAAAGCCAGCCAGTAAAAGCCGTATCCAACTCCGAGCACGGCCCCTATCAAAACGAGACGGGAAGCCGCAGTTTCTCCGGCAAGCAGCACACTTAAATAAAAAGCGGCCAAAAAGATAACGCCGAACCTGAGAATAAACACCCTGTCAATTTTTTTAGCCAGCCGGCCGGCCAGCAGAAAGGTAACCGGCTGCATCGTTACGACCGACAAATTGTATATGGCCAAATCAATAAATTTTCCCGACTGCTTCCACAAATACACGTTGACAAATGTATTTGACAGCGCGATGCCCAATGAGTAAAGGCCGCCAATCGTCAATAACAGCAGCAGCCCTTTATTTATTTCGATGTCGCCGATAATTTTTTTTATTTTGCTCATCATTGACTCCCCTTTACTACACATTAGTTTGTCTCACTCAAACTGAGATATGTAAAAGGATTCAAAGTCAATAAAAAAACAAGGCCTCCCGCGGGAGACCTTGTTTGATCGAACTATTTATTTTGCTTCGCTGTAAAGACGGGCAACTTCATCCCAGTTCACAACATTCCAGAAAGCTGAAATGTAATCAGGACGGCGGTTTTGGTAGTTCAGGTAGTACGCATGCTCCCAAACATCAAGACCGAGGACAGGTGTTTTACCCTCTGAAAGCGGTGAATCTTGGTTTGGCGTGCTTGTAATTTCAAGTTTGCCGTTGTTTACAACAAGCCAAGCCCAGCCTGAACCGAAACGGCCGGCAGCTGCTGCGGCGAATTTTTCTTTAAATTGATCGAAGCTTCCGAACGTGCTTTTGATCTCTTCAGCAAGCTCACCAGTCGGTTCGCCTCCGCCGTTCGGAGATAAAAGAGTCCAGAATAAAGAGTGGTTGGCATGTCCGCCGCCATTGTTGCGGACAGCTGTGCGGATGTCCTCCGGCACTGCGTTCAAATCTGCGACAAGCTCATCTACAGATTTCTCTGCAAGCGCTGATCCTTCGATCGCTTTGTTGAGGTTTGTCACGTATGTGTTATGGTGCTTCGTATGATGAATCGTCATCGTTTCCTTATCGATATGAGGTTCTAAAGCATCATAAGCGTAAGGCAATTCTGGAAGTTTGTAAGCCATAATTTTTTTCCTCCTTTAAATATATGTACTGAAATGCCGCTTAACGCGAACTTTTCTAATCTCAATGTAACAAAAGAAAGCATGGTAATCAATGAAAAAGCTCACAATCCGGCGATTCCAGCAGACATATTACACTTTATCCGTTCCCTGCCGAAATTAAACCTTTCTAAAGCACCGTCCATAAGAAATATCCGATCATAAAGAGCTGAATGACGCCTTTTGCCGCCACGCTTGTTAAAAAACCGATTAACGAACCGAGCCCCACTTTTGCCGCGGACTTGATATCCTTTTGATGAACAAACACCTCAGCGCAGACAGCACCGATAAACGGCCCTAATATAATGCCTGCCACGGGAATAACGAAGGGCCCGATCAATAATCCGATCGTGCTTCCCCAGATTGCCGCCCTGCTTCCTCCGTACCTTTTAACGCCAAGTAAATTTGACACATAATCAGCTGCGAATAAAACGGCCGCAAATACCGCCTCAATGAGCCAAAACAGGTAGGAATAAGGACTGAAGGAAAACATAAACCCGTAGAGAAGAAAACCGGCCACAATAAAAATAACGCTTGGAATCACCGGATATACAAGCCCGATAAAAGCAATGACGAAGACCGCAATGATAATCAGCCAATACAAAACACTCATGACAAAAACACCCTCCTTTGTTTTGCGGGCGATCACCGCTTCCCGCTTTATCTTATATGTATGATTCCTTATCACCGCTTTAAATACTCTCACTTGTGTTCATCCCCTGTGAACGATACAATAAGCAACATATACCAGTTTAGGCTAGGAAGTGAAGATGTTGAACATATTTACGGCTTTATTGAAAAGTACATACTCTCCGGCAGATATTGCAAAAACACGGTTTCAGGGGATAGGAAAAGCGATCCTTTATGTATTTTTGCTGTCTGTCCTTTTTACGCTGCCAAGCGCTTATTACCTTTGCTCCGGCACCGTAAACTCAATGAACGGTTTCAAAACCGTGTTAAAGAAAGATTTCCCTGATTTCAGCATTTCAAACGGAGAATTGCAGACGAAAGCGTCCGCCTCTAAGGAAACGGAAGCGAACGGGTTCGTCATCGTCTTTGATCCCACAGATGCTTACGGCGCGAAACAAATAGCGGCGAAACAAAATGCGATCGGCATTTTGAAAAATAAAATGGTGCTTGCTGTAGACGGACAAGCGACAGAAATGAATTATTCGCTGATGCCTGCCGATATCACAAAAAAAGAAATCATATCAGCATTAAACCAAAATAAAACAATGATCGTCACCGTCCTGTCCGTTTTGCTGTTCATCATGACAGCGGCAGGCAAATTCATTGAAGTATCATTTCTCGCCGTCATCGGCCTGATATTGAAAAATGCGCAAAGAAAGACATTGAATTACCAGCAGCTCTGGAAGCTTTCGGCTTATTCCATTACACTTTCGACCGTATTCTTTACGATCATGCGCGCGCTTGTTATTACGGTGCCGAGTGAATTTTTAGTGAATTGGTTTGTAAACTTTATCATCCTTTTCCTCGTCTTAAAAGAGATTCCGCCAAGAAAAACAGCTGTGTAACAAAGACTGCCCCCGGCGGTCTTCTTTTTTGTCATGAACAAAATGGGACAAGCATACAATGAAGTAAAAATGTATGCGGGAGGCGGTTGGAATGAAGCGGCTTACTTTTGTATTCGGCAGTTTATTTGTGATATTCATTATCTTTTACGATCTTAAAATCGGCACGATCCCTTCTCAAGACCTTCCAGCATACGCAGCGGCGGCACAGCCAGCCCAACAGGAAGCTTCATACAGAACGGTTACGGTCAAAAAAGGCGATACGGTGATGTCGATAGTCGGCGCACGTAAAGCGCCAGATGATATTGCACAAGATTTTGAAGCGCTGAATCCGAATGTAAAAGCAAACGCCATTCAGGCAGGCACCGCTTATAAATTCCCCGTCTACCGCAATTAAACGTTAATTTCTTGTCAGTTCGGCAAATACACTGTTACAATATAACATGTAAATAGAAGTTGCCTGACATGTAAAAGGCTCAGCCTGCAAAAGCGGTAACTACAATTAAGGAGCGATTGACAAGTGAGTGAAATCACACATCGTACAAAAACGCGTCCCGTCAAAGTGGGACCTTTAACAATAGGCGGAAATAACGAAGTCGTCATTCAGAGTATGACGACGACCAAAACACACGACGTAGAAGCAACAGTTGCGGAAATCAACCGTTTAGCCGAAGCCGGCTGCCAAATTGTCCGGGTGGCATGTCCGGACGAACGCGCCGCTAACGCGATTGCCGACATCAAAAAACAAATTTCCATCCCTCTCGTTGTCGATATTCATTTTGACTACAAGCTTGCATTAAAAGCAATTGAGGGCGGGGCCGACAAAATCAGAATCAATCCGGGAAACATCGGCCGTCGCGAAAAAGTGGAAGCCGTCGTAAAAGCGGCGAAAGAAAAAGGAATTCCGATCCGGATCGGCGTAAACGCGGGATCTTTGGAAAAGCGCATTTTAGAAAAATACGGCTATCCGACTGCTGACGGAATGGTTGAGAGTGCGCTTCATCATATCAAAATCCTGGAAGACCTTGACTTTCATGACATCATCGTCAGTATGAAAGCGTCTGACGTCAACCTCGCCATAGAAGCATACGAAAAAGCGTCAAAAGCATTTGATTATCCGCTTCACCTCGGAATTACAGAATCGGGCACGCTGTTTGCCGGAACGGTAAAAAGCGCGGCCGGACTCGGAGCGATTTTAAGCAAAGGAATCGGTAACACGCTCCGGATCTCTCTGAGCGCCGATCCTGTTGAAGAAGTAAAAGTAGCCAGAGAACTGCTGAAATCATTCGGTCTTGCTTCAAACGCGGCTACGCTTATTTCATGCCCGACATGCGGACGGATCGAAATTGATCTCATCAGCATCGCAAATGAAGTGGAAGAATACATTTCTAAAGTCAAAGCGCCGATTAAAGTAGCGGTTCTCGGATGTGCCGTTAACGGACCGGGCGAAGCAAGAGAAGCTGATATCGGGATTGCCGGCGCGCGCGGCGAAGGACTTCTTTTCCGCAAAGGCCAAATCGTCCGCAAAGTCCCTGAAGAAACAATGGTCGAAGAGCTGAAAAAAGAAATCGACAAGCTGGCAGAAGAACACTATGCAAAGCTTGAAGCGGAAAAAACAAAAGCAGAACAAGAAACACAAAAAGCTTGACGGATATTCCGCCAAGCTTTTTTTTGCGTTGTGTTAAAAAAACGGTGTAATGAAGATGCCAAGCACAAGGGAAACAATACCGATTCCCATCGCCCATCCGCCTAAAGCGCCTGCTCCTCTTCTTCTGGCGATATAGCCGACGATAATGCCGCATGCCCCTAATAAAACAGGGAGCACAAACAGGGAAATGATAGAAATAGCCAATGCTGCATACCCTATCCCCCGGCCTTCACTTACTCCGTCCCGATTATCATCACGGTCTGCTGCCCGGTCAGAAGCACGATATGGCTCTGAGATTTCGGCCGCTGTTTCTTCTGAATAAACATCACGCGTGATATCGGTTCCTTCCGATCCATGATCCACGTAATAGTCGTTGCCTTTTCGATTTTCGTAATCGTATGCCACCTTCAATTCCCCCTTTTTCTTTTATGAAAGGAGCTTTTTTAGTTTCCGCGTTTTTTACGGATTCATGTTTGCTAAACTTTTCTGGTATTGTTAATTGTTTATGTTACACTTGAAGGGATGAATTTATAGGAGTGTGGACATGTTACGGTTAGGTATAGATATTGACGGCACAGTTACGGCACAGGATACATTTGTCCCTTATTTAAACCGCTCATTTCATCTTTCCATTACCTTGGATGATATGACTGATTATGATCTGACGAAGCTTTTGAACATTACAGACGAGGAATTTTGGGAATGGATGAACGTTCATGAAGCAGCCATATATAAAGAAGCGAAGCTCGCGGAATTTGCCAAGCAGGCACTGGACGGACTGAAAGAAGAGCACCGTCTTATCTACATTACGGCAAGACGCGGCCACTTAGAAGATGTTACGCTGGACTGGTTTGCAAACCGGGACATTCATTACGATCACATTGAGCTTGTCGGAGGCCATCACAAAGTGGAAGCTGTCAAAAAACACGGCATTGATTTATTTTTCGAAGATCACCACGGCAACGCGACAATGATCGCAAAAGAAGCAGGCATTCCGGTTATCCTTTTTAACTCCCCATATAATCAGCTCCCCATCGATTCCAATATTATCAGGGTGCATAATTGGCTTGAAGCCGTCGCCTGGATTAATAAAAACAAACACAGCTTTCAGCATGTTAAAAGCTGAAAAAAACCTCCTGTATATAGCAGGAGGTTTTTTATCGGCACGCCGGACAGGTGCCGTAAATTTCAAACTTATGGCCGCTGATTTCATACCCTTCCAAATCATCGTGCAGCTTATCCATCGGACAGGACTCAATTTCCTTCGTTTTCCCGCAGGTTAAACAAATAAAATGGTGATGATGATGGGTATAAGAGCATGTAAAACGGAACAGTTTTTCTCCGGAAAGCTCCGTCGTTTCCAAAATGCCGAGTTCTTCATATAACGAAAGATTTCGGTATATGGTATCAAAACTCAGACCCGGATAGTCGTCATTTAATGCGGCAAGCACGTTTTTGGCGGTCAGATATTTATCAGAATCAGCAAAAAGCTGCAGCATGTCTTCTCGCTTACTCGTATATTTATACCCTTTTTCTTTCAGCAGGTTCAACGCTTCTTGTACGTTCATGAGGACCTCCCCTTTACAACACGGTATCGCTCCAAAAAGAAAATGGCAGCTGTCTGAACAGCAGGCCATTTTCTTATGATGTATCAAATTATACCTATAAAATGATGAAAAGTAAATGAAAGCCTAGTGAATCGCGGTTTTGAACTTACCGCCCCTCGTTTCATGGGTATTCATGATCGTAATAAAGGCGTTTTTATCAATTTCAAACACAATGGATTTCAATTTAGTCACTTCAAGCCTTGTCACGACCGCGTAAATGACTTCTTTGGATTCATCCGTATATCCGCCTTTTCCCTGAAGCTTGGTGGTTCCCCTTCCAAGCCGATGCAAGATTGCGTCTGAAATTTCCGCATACTGATCTGCCACAATAATGACCGCTTTTGTTTCATCAAGCCCCTGGATGACGGCGTCAATCGTTTTCATGGCAATATAATAAGTCATGAAAGAATACATCGCCTGCTCCGGACCGAACACAAAACCGGCCCAAATAAAAATAAACACATTGATGAGCATAACGAATTCTCCGACTGAGAAGGGCAGCTTTTTTGTGAGAAGGATACCGAGTATTTCAGTACCGTCCATCGAGCCTCCGTTTCGGATGACAAGGCCTACCCCGAAACCGAGCAAAAGCCCGCCGAATACCGTCGCCAAAATAGGCTGGGTCGTAATGGCCTCCACATGGTGCAAGGAGGATTCAATCAGCGCTAAACCGACAATTCCGATAACAGTAGAGATGAGAAATGTTTTTCCGATATATTTATATCCGAAAATCATAAATGGAATGTTGAGTAACACAACGAATAAGGCGAAATTGAGGAGGGGATTGGACATAAAGAGGTGGTCTAAAATTAATGAAACACCGATAATGCCTCCGTCGATAAAATTATTAGGGACCAGAAACAATTCAATACTTACAGCGGCTGAACCCGCCCCGATCAGAATCATAATGACCCTGAAGATAAAGTGTAAAAATGACTCTCTTTTATGCTGTTTATTTGGGGTCATAAAATCTCCTTTCCTGTAATAACTATTTTAAACAGTAAGCAACTTCATTTTACCATTAAAAGCCGTAACATTTTAATGATTTGCTCAATACATTATGTCTAAAGAGGTGAAAGTATCGATGATTTTAATACAAAGAATTATTTTGCAGCGGCTCAATCAAGTCACTGCGGACGATCTTCTGAAATATTCCAAGCAATACGGAATCAGCATTACGAGAAGTCAAGCGGCTGAGGTAGCGGCTCTGATGCACGGAAAAAACATCAATATTTTTGATGAACAGGAGCGGCTTCGCCTGCTGAAAAAAGTGGAAACGATAACCTCAAAAGAAACGGCTCGGAAAGTTAACGAACTTTTCAATCAATTCTCAGGGTAAAAAAGGAGGGGGCAATTCCCCCTCCTTTTTTATTGAGCTGATATTTTTTCAAGAAGCTCCTGATCAAACTGCTTTTCTTTCAGCATTTCGATTTCAAAACGGTACGGCGGCTTCTTATTTTTCTTGTCTTCGCCTACATACGGTGTTTCGAGGATTTTCGGAATATCGGCAAGCTGCTCGTGATGAACGATGTACTGCAGAGCGTCAAAACCGATCTCTCCGAACCCGATATTTTCATGGCGGTCTTTCCGGGCGCCTTTAATATTTTTACTGTCATTCACATGAAGGACTTTTATCCGATCGATGCCGACGATTTTATCAAACTCGTTAAGAACACCGTCAAAATCATTGGCGACATCATACCCGGCGTCATGGGTGTGGCAAGTGTCAAAGCAGACGGATAGATGTTCATTATGCGTAACCCCCGAAATGATCTCGGCCAGCTCTTCAAAGCTTCTTCCGCATTCTGACCCTTTGCCCGCCATTGTCTCCAGCGCAATCTGCACGTTTTGACCGGGAACAATCACTTCGTTTAAACCTTCAATGATTTTTTTGATGCCCGTCTCAGCCCCGGCTCCGACATGCGCTCCCGGATGAAGCACGATCTGTTTCGCGCCGATCGCTGCCGTTCTTTCAATTTCAGAACGCAGAAAATCAACACCCAGCTCAAACGTTGCCGGATTTGTCGTATTTCCGATGTTAATGATGTACGGCGCATGCACGACAATCTCATCGATGCCGTTTTCCTTCATATGGGCGCGGCCCGCTTCGATATTCAAGTCTTCAATTTTTTTGCGGCGCGTGTTTTGGGGAGCGCCCGTATAGATCATAAATGTATTCGCCCCGTACGAAACAGCTTCCTTGCTTGCGGCAAGGAGCATATGTTTTCCGCTCATTGAGACGTGTGAACCTATTTTCAGCAACCCGAGTCCCCTACTTTCCTTTGTTAGATTTGTTTCTTCTCTGCTTTCTTTTTATCTTTTCCATTTCGTAGCTCATTTTCTTTTTATAGCCCGGCTTCACTTTTTTCGGTTTTTTCACGAGGCGCTTCGCCATTTGGTCGGCCTCATTCTCCGATTTTTTGCGTTTTTTGCGGCGATGGCGGTCATCGCCTTTCTTCCATTCGCCGTTTACAAGCTCCGCATAGTCAAACACAATACCCATCTTTTCGAGTCTTACGAGCGCATCTTCGTCAGAAAGCTCATAAATGGTCAGTGCTTGGCCTGATGAACCGGCGCGTGCGGTTCTCCCGACGCGGTGAACATAAAAATCCAGATCGTCCGGAAGCTCATAGTTGATGACGTGGCTTACGCCTTTAATGTCAATTCCTCTTGCCGCAAGGTCTGTCGCAATGACATAAGTGAATTCCAGATCATTAATCTGTTTCATTACCTTCTTACGCTCACGCGGCGTTAATCCCCCATGCAGAAGACCGATCCTCATGCCCTTTTCAGTCAGGTATTTCGCAATATGGTCAGCCGTGTTTTTCGTATTGGCAAACACAATGCCCAGATAAGGGTTCAGATGAGACATCATATCAAAAAGCAGCTTGTCTTTATCACGCTGTTTAGAAGGAACCAAAACATGTTCAATCTTTTCGGCTGTGATTCTTTTCGGCTCAACATGCGCGTACTTCGGATTTTCCATATACTTTTTCAAAAACGGCTTCAGCTTTTCCGGAATCGTAGCTGAGAACACAAGCATCTGAAGTTCTTCCGGCATCCGCGATCCGATATAATCAACATCTTCTAAAAAGCCCATGTCAAGCATCAGATCTGCTTCGTCAATGACGAGAGACTGCGCTTTATAGACGTTCAATGCCTGCGCCTTAATCAGATCCGCGATCCGGCCCGGCGTTCCGACGACGAGATGAGGCTGTGTTTTCAGCTTATCAATTGATTTTTGCTTGTCCGTCCCTCCGATGAAACATTTTGTCCGGATCGGCTCATCTTCCGCACCCTGTGTGATTTTGAGCGCTTCCTGATGAATCTGATTGGCAAGCTCTCTCGTCGGCGCCGTGATAACAGCCTGCACCGTATCAGAACCCGGATCAATCCGATTCAAAATTGGCAATAAATAGGCGTGGGTTTTCCCCGTCCCCGTCTGGGACTGCCCGATCACGCTTTCGTTTTTCAGCACGGCGGGTATCAGCCGCTTTTGAATATCTGTCGGTTCATAAAAACCAAGGCGGTGAACTGCATCTATAATAAACGGTTTTAAGTTGTATCCATCAAATTTAGTTTCTTTCATTTTTCCCAGCTCCTTAAAGCGGCACATTCTGTGTCCATCATCACATTATAACCGATTTTACTTAAAAACACCATGTCTTGGGGGAATCCTGTTTTCGAGACAGAAAAGCAAATGCCCCCTCCGATGCATATTGTAATAGCAGAGAGACAGAAAGGAGGTACAAGTATGTTTCCACAGCAGCCGATGAGAAATATGGCGCAGCAGGGCCGGCCGTTGATGAATCCGCGTATGATGATGGGAGGAAGACCGTCATTGCCGGGCCGGCAGCTGATGCAGCAGGGCCGGCAGCTTTTCCCTCAGCAGCAGATTGCCGGAGCGGGCCTGAGAAACGCAGGCACGGGCGGCGGAGGGGGCTTAAAAGGGATGCTTTCCCGTTTTTTACCCGGTTCAGGAGGAGGAAGCGCTGCCGCGTCGGCACCGGCGGCGGCCAGCGGAGGAGCAGGTGCAGGACTGCAGGGAATACAGAACCTGGCAAGTCCGGCATCCCTGTCGAGCATGCTCGGCAACGTTCAGAAGGTGCTCGGCGTGGCGCAGCAGGTTACACCGATGATTCAGCAGTACGGTCCTTTAGTACGGAGTCTGCCCGCCATGATGAAGCTTTACAGCCAATTAAGCAGCAGCGATGATGAGAATGAATCTGACGAGACAAAAGAAACAGACGAACAGGATAAAAAGGATGAAGCTGAAAAAACAGATGAAACAGAAGATGAAAACAAATCAGACGCCTCATCCAACACATCAAAGAAGACGTCTGAAAAAGCATCCGCTTCAAAAGAAAAAGACGCCGCACAGGCAGACTCAGCGGAACAGCCGCGTCCAAAAAGAACATCGGGCAGATCAAAGCCGAAATTATATATTTAACATTCTTTGATATCTCACGAAAGATTAGCTATAATGAGATCAGAAGAATGCAAGATTTGAGCCGTTTAACTACGGCTTTTTATATTGCCTCTACACTCACTTTTGATAGGAGGACATCTACATTGGACGTTATCAAAATATCGCCGCGCGGCTACTGTTACGGCGTTGTTGATGCCATGGTCATAGCCAAAAACGCGTCACTCGATAAAACACTGCCAAGACCTATATATATACTCGGAATGATTGTTCATAATAAGCATGTCACAGATGCGTTTGAGGAAGACGGCATTTACACGCTTGACGGCACAAACCGTCTGGAGATTTTAAAGCAGGTGGAAAAAGGAACCGTTATTTTCACGGCTCACGGGGTATCTCCGGAAGTAAGAAAAGCCGCTGAGGAAAAAGGGCTTGTTACGATTGATGCCACATGCCCGGACGTCACGAAAACACATGACTTAATCCGAAAAGTAAAAGCTGAAGGCTATCATGTCATATACATCGGCAAAAAAGGCCACCCCGAGCCTGAAGGAGCCGTCGGCGTCGCTCCTGAAATCGTTCATCTCGTTGAAACAGAAGAAGACGTCAGAAATCTCGATATTCAGGCTGAGAAATTAATCGTTACAAACCAAACGACAATGTCCCAGTGGGACGTCCACGATATTATGGAATCAGTCAAAGAAAAGTACCCGCACGTGGAATACCATCAGGAAATCTGCCTGGCCACACAGGTTCGTCAAGAAGCTGTATCAGAGCAGGCAAAAAAAGCGGACTTAACCATTGTTGTCGGCGATCCGAAAAGCAATAACTCCAACAGGCTGGCTCAAGTGTCAGAAGAAATCGCCGGAACAAAAGCCTACCGAATCGGAGACATCAGTGAACTGAAGCTCGAATGGCTGAAAGACGTCAATACCGTCGCCGTTACCGCAGGCGCATCAACACCGACACCGATTACAAAGGAAGTCATCCGCTTTTTAGAGCAGTTTGACCACAACGATGAATCGACATGGCAGCTTGAACACAGTGTGCCGCTCAAAAAAATTCTTCCGAAAGTAAAAATAAAAAACTGAGGCCCGGGGCCTCAGTTTTTTTATAAGAAGGTAAATGGGTTTGTATCTGTTTCGGAAGCGAAAATGCGCACGTCATAGTTTTTCTCTCCGGCCATTGCCGTAAGCTTCTCAGCCGTGCCTTTTCTCATGATCTTTTCAGCATAATGCCCCGGGTCCACGACGTTTAATCCCATCATCATCGCATCATGCGCTACATGAAAATAAAGGTCGCCCGTCACGTAAACATCTGCACCTTTCCGCTTTGCCTGATAAATATATTTATTTCCGTCGCCGCCAAGAACCGCGACCTTTTTCACCTTGCTGTTTCGCTCTCCGACCATCCGGACTCCGTTAACGTCAAACTTTTCTTTCACAAACAGAGCAAACTCTTCAAGCGTCATGTCCTGCTGAAGTTTTCCGATCCGGCCGAGGCCTTTTTCAAGCGGAGACTGCTCCACCGGATAAATATCATATGCCACCTCTTCATACGGATGGCTTTTTTTCAGCGCTTTTACGACGGTTTTCTCCATACTTGCCGGAAAAACGGTCTCAAGTCTCACTTCATGGACGAGTTCCAGCTCTCCCGTCTGTCCGATAAAC
Organism: Bacillus sp. R45; assembly: GCF_021729365.1. Lineage (NCBI taxonomy): Bacteria > Bacillati > Bacillota > Bacilli > Caryophanales > Bacillaceae > Bacillus > Bacillus sp. R45. The sequence goes on from NZ_CP091421.1 coordinate 2,519,890, forward strand.
GGGTCTGCCCCGTCCAGCGGCTTAAAGCTCCCGATTCCCTCAGAAGAGAACGCGCAATGGCTGTAATTGCCGATATGTCCCGCTCCGGCGTTGCCGAGTGCGGTTCTTACAGCTTCTTCATAGTCTTTCGGAACATATACGGCAAGTTTTTTCATCGGGTCCGAATATGTCGGGACGAGCACTTCAGTGTCTGTCAGGCCGAGAGCTTCGGCAAGCAGATCGTTAACACCGCCGTCCGCTACATCAAGATTCGTATGAGCTGCATATACGGCAATATCATGCTTTATACATTTCTCAATCAGTCTTCCGCCCGGCTGATCAGTGGTGATCTGTTTAAGCGGCCGAAAAATCGGCGGATGGTGGGCGATAATTAAGTCAACTTTTTTCTCAATGGCTTCATCTACCGTTTGTTCCAAAACATCCAGTGTCACCATGACATTTTTCACCGGCTTATTCAATGTACCGATCTGCAGTCCGATTTTATCTCCTTCCACCGCATAAGCCTTCGGTGAAAATTGTTCAAACAGCTGGATGATTTCCTGTCCGTTCACATGTTTAGGCATGTCCGATTACCTCCTTCAGCAGAGAAATCCGCTCTTTCAATTCAGCTAATTTTTCATGATTTTCATGCTTTGCGCTGCGGCTGATCTGTTCATAAATTTGTTCAGTATGCTTAAGTTCCTGGCTCCATTTCCGAAGAAACACTTCATTCCTCTCTTTTAATAAAAACGGACCCGCAAGCATTCCGGCAGCCATCGGCACGTCCCGATAAGGCGCATCACGGTCGCCAGTTTCCGCAACGAGGATTTCATAACACTTTCCGTCTTCTTCGAGAATCACTTCATCAAGCAGTTCATAGCCTTCCTGATACAACCACTCTCTTATATGAACGGCATGAATATTCGGCTGCAGAATCAGCCGTTCACGCCCTGTCAATTTCGTTTTTCCCGACTCCAAAATATGAGCGATCAGCGCTCCGCCCATGCCAGCGATCGTAATGGCGCCGGCTTCTCCTTTTTCAAGGACGCTCAGCCCGTCACCTTTCCTTACGGAGATAAGAGTGCTTAAGTCCAGTTTTTCCACCTGCTGTTTGGCGGATAGAAACGGTCCGTCTGTAATTTCACCGGCGATTGCCCGGCTTGCCAAATGATTCAAAACGGCATAGCAAGGAAGATACGCGTGGTCTGACCCGATATCAGCAACCAGGGCACCCGGAGGGATATATTCCGCCACAGACTGCAATCTTTTCGATAACTTCATTTCATTCACAATATCACAACTTTTCTCAGGTTCTTTTTCCTTTACTATCATATAAAAAAACCGCCCGGAATCCAAGCGGCGGATAGAGTTTTTCATATGTCTTTTATATAGGGACCGGTAAAGCTTTATTTAATGTCAGAAACCCATTTTGCCATGTCATCCAGCTTTTCGGCCGGCACAAGGCCCGCAGGCATCCCGTTGCCGCCTTTTTCAATTTTTGTTTTAATCTCAGCGACATCTTTTCTTTTGCCGACGCCTTTTAAGTTCGGCCCTGACACACCTTCATAGTTTTCTCCGTGACAGGTGATGCAGTTGGCTTTATAAATCTCTTCAGGTGAAGCGTTTGCAGTTTCCTTCTCGGCATTTTTGCTTTCACCGCCGCTTGCGATCTGATGCGCATCTCCATTGCCTTTTACAGCTAAAAAGAAAGTCAGCCCTATTCCCAACACTGCAATGAGCAAAAAAGGAATCAGCGGATTCCACTTCATATCTCCATCCCCCTTTTTCATTCTCCCCCTATGTAAACACTTCTAATTCTAACTTATTTTTACAAAAAGTAAATGGTCTTGCTCAGCAATTTCAATGATTTCACAATTTATACAAAAAGCAAAAATAACTGTTTTGCTTACCACAAAATTATCTTTATTCTATTGTATAATGAATTGTATACGCTTACAATAAAGAATATAAATAAACTTGTCTCATTTTCCCCCTTTCAGGACATGCCGCATTTTTTCCAAACTCATTTGCAAAACATATGCTTATCCAGTAAAATAAAGGTATATTATCCATATATCTTATACATAAAAAAAGAACGGATCAAAAAGACCCGTTCCATTCTATTCGAGAAAATCCTTCAGACGTTTGCTTCTGCTCGGATGTCTCAATTTGCGAAGCGCTTTTGCTTCAATTTGGCGAATACGCTCTCTCGTTACTCCAAACACTTTGCCGACTTCTTCCAAAGTTCTTGTGCGTCCGTCATCCAGACCGAAACGGAGACGCAGCACGTTTTCTTCACGATCTGTCAACGTATCCAGCACATCTTCCAGCTGTTCTTTTAAAAGCTCATATGCCGCATGATCCGACGGAGATGTCGCTTCCTGGTCTTCGATAAAATCACCGAGATGTGAGTCGTCTTCTTCACCGATCGGTGTTTCTAAAGAAACTGGCTCTTGAGCAATTTTTAATATTTCACGGACTTTTTCAGGCGTAAGATCCATGTCTTCAGCAATCTCTTCCGGTGTCGGCTCTCTGCCAAGATCCTGAAGAAGCTGACGCTGCACCCGGATTAATTTATTAATGGTTTCCACCATGTGAACCGGGATACGGATTGTTCTCGCCTGGTCAGCGATGGCGCGTGTAATCGCCTGTCTGATCCACCAAGTCGCATACGTACTGAATTTATATCCTTTACGGTAGTCAAACTTCTCGACGGCTTTCATGAGACCCATGTTTCCTTCTTGGATCAAGTCTAAGAAAAGCATGCCGCGGCCGACATACCGTTTAGCAATGCTGACAACTAAACGAAGGTTTGCTTCAGCCAGTCTGCGTTTAGATTCCTCGTCACCCTCTTCAATTTTTTGAGCGTAGGTGATTTCTTCTTTAGCAGAAAGAAGATTTACCCGTCCGATTTCCTTAAGGTACATGCGGACTGGATCATTGATCTTTACGCCAGGCGGTACGCTGAGGTCATTAAGGTCAAATTCTTCTTCGGCTTTGGCAAGCTGTTGAATATTAGGATCTTCCGTTTCTTCATTTTCACTAATTAATTCAACACCTTGTTCTCCTAAAAATTCATAATACTCATCCATTTGGTCTGATTCAATTTCAAAGCTGGACATGCGTTCAGCAATTTCTTCATATGTTAAAACGCCACGTTTTTTTCCAGTTTCAGTAAGCTGCTCTTTTACCTGGTCTAATGTAAGTTCTGTTTCTGTTTCGTGGGTTTGTTTATCAGCCATTATGGATCCCTCCTTCCAAAGCTTGCAACGAATTCTAAAAGCGGTATGTTTCTTATCCGACCCGGAAGCCTTCTCTCTTTTTCAGCATGCAGGGCTGCGGATAATAATGACAATTCATGATGAGGTTAAGCGATCTATTTGCTCCTCCGCAAGGAATCATTGCCAATCAGAACGCAAGCCTCTATTTGTTGTTACTTTAATGATCGGTTCAATGCAACAATTTCTTGAGCCAGAGACGCAGCTTTCACGAAGTCTTTCTGCCTCTCCGCATCCGCTCTTTCTGCTTCTTTTTCCTTTATCATTGACCATTTTCGGTGATCCAACACTTTTTTTACGTAATCGGATAACTCGGCCTCTGAGAGCTCCTCGTTTACTTGGAGCATCCCTATATCTGAAAGCAGCTGGCTGATTTCCTCATCCTGCATTCTCGCCATAAGATGCTGCGGCGTCATGTCAGCACCCTCTTCATAAACAGCGTACAGGTATGCTGCCAGCGCACGATGTCCGTCAATGTTAAATTCAAAGCCGACACGCTCAATCACTTTCTTGATGACGTTTCGGTCTCTCAGCATATGAGCGAGCAGAAGTCTTTCCGCGTTCTCATAGGCGGGACGGAGACGGCGCCGTTTCGCTTTAGTCGTCACCCGGGCCCGTCTTGTCTGCGGTTCGGCGTTTTTGTCGCCGGGGGCGTTTTGTCTGGCGTAGATGGAAAGCTGTTCCGTCAAAGATTCTACCGAAAGAGAAAATTCTGAGGCGAGCTGCTTCACATACATTTCCTGCTCAAGCGACCCGGAAAGAGCGCTGATTTCTTTCAGTACTTCTTTCATATAAGCGAGCCGGTCTCCTTCGTCAGATAAGTTTTTCCCTTTGCGGAAATATTGCATTTTAAAAGCCATGACCGTAACGCTTGCATCAATGATATCGGTCCGGAATTTTTCTCCGCCCCGGGTTCTGATATAATCATCAGGATCAAGCCCGTCAGGCAGCATGCTTACTCTTACCTTACAATCGGCTTTCTGGAGCAGGCCGGCCGCTTTCAGCGTAGCTTCGTACCCGGCTTTATCCGAATCGTAGCAGAGAATGACCTCCTGAACATTTCTTCTGAGGATTTTCACATGCTCTTCGGTGAGCGACGTCCCCATTGTGGCGATACTTTCTTTTACGCCTGAGCTGACGGCGGATATGACGTCAGCGAAGCCTTCAAACAGAACGGCTCTCTCCTCTTTCCTGATCGGCAGGCGCGCCTTATGAAAGTTATACAGCAGCTTAGATTTATGAAACAGCGGCGTTTCCGGGCTGTTCATATACTTCGGCTGCTGGCTTCCGAGCGACCTTCCTGAAAAAGCCGCCACGGCTCCGTGGTGATCATGAATGGGAAACATAATTCTGTTTCTGAAACGGTCAAAATACCCGCTGCCGTCTTCCCTTCTGATCAGCAGACCCGCTTTTTCCATCATTTCTTCCTCAAAACCGCGCTTTTTCAAGAATTTCGTCATGAAATCCCAGGAATCCAGCGCGTAGCCGATTTCAAACTCATCTATGAGCTCTTTCGTAAAACCCCTTGATAAAAGGTAATCTAACGCTTCCTGGCCTTCCTTTGTATTTATTAGCAAATGATGGTAAAATTTCTTCAGAAGCTCGTGGGCTTCCGCCATCTTCTGCTCTCCGGAAGATTCAGGCCTGGATGCAGAGTGAATCGTTATATCATCAGGGAAATCAATCTGATATTTATCCGCAAGGTGAGAAACAGCTTCCGTAAATGAATAGCCTTCCATCTGCCGTAAGAAAGAGAAAACGTTCCCGCCCGCTCCGCATCCGAAGCAATGAAAGATCTGCTTATCGCTGGAGACGGAAAACGAGGGCGTGTTTTCCCCGTGAAACGGACAGAGCCCAAAGTAGTTGCGGCCTTGCTTTTTCAATTGGACATAATCACCTATGACTTCAACAATGTCTGCTGACTGCTGCACCTGATTAACTACTTCATCTGGTATGCGGTTTCCCATCTTATAACACTCCGTCGTACATTATTCGATGTTTTGATTTGAAATCCCTTCATCATTCGACAGGATTTTTTTAAGCAGGGTAACAAATCGATTCCGATCTTCTTTATTTAATTTTTTAGGTCCTTTGGAATGAATGCCGCTTCTTCTCATTTTGCCTGACATATGACGGCTCATCAGAGCGAAGTCAATCGTGTCTTCAGTATAAGAACGGCCCCTTTCCGATAAGACGGCAATATTTCTGTTCAGCAAAAGAGATGCTAAACCGATATCCTGCGTGACTACGACGTCTCCCGATCTCACATGGTTTGCGATATATAAATCTGCCGCTTCTTTATGAGGATCAACGTATACCCAGTTCTCGTCTTTGCTTCTGGAAAGCTGGTAGTGTTCAAATGATGCGACGAAAATAACCCGAACGCTGAATTGCGATGCAATGAGCATTATTTCCTCTTTTACGGGGCATGCGTCTGCATCGACAAAAATCGTCTTTTCTTTTTCATTTAGAAGACTAATTCTCCATCCCTCCATCAATCTCCTGCATAAAAACAAGCGAAATCGCATATGCTCCATGACTGCGGATCTATTTTGAGCTTTGTCGAAAAATTTCCGGGAGTTATTCTTGACATCTTACCCATAATAGTTTATTCGTATCACACGAAGCTTAAACCTAAAAATAAACATTTTATCACAATTTTTTATTATAATACAAACTTCGCGAAGATGCCATCCTTTTTGTTTATTCCCTATTTGCATACCCAAAAACCCAGGATAAAGCGTCCTGAGTTATCGGCCCTTTGTTTTGAGATGATGAATGATGTTCGCTGTTTCTTCGACTGCTTTATTCGAAACGTCAACGACTTGGCAGCCGATCCGGTCCACAATTTTCTCAAAATACTCCAGCTCTTCTTTAATTCTGTTGATATTGGCGTAAATGGCTTTGTCATTTAAGCCGAGAGATTTTAACCGTTCTTTACGTATATGGTTCAGTTTATCAGGGCTGATTTTTAAGCCGATGCATTTTTTCGGATCAACACTGAACAGTTCTTCCGGCGGATCGACCTCAGGAACGATCGGCACATTGGCCACTTTCAGACGCTTATGGGCAAGATATTGTGATAATGGGGTTTTAGACGTTCTGGATACTCCGAGCAGGATGATATCGGCTTTTAAAATGCCTCTTGGATCCCTGCCATCGTCATATTTGACGGCAAACTCGATCGCCTCGACCTTTTTGAAATAATCTTCATCAAGCTGCCGGACGCGGCCGGGCTCATATTTGGCGGTCAAACCGTAAGCCGATTCCATTTTATCGATGAGCGGACCGATAATATCGTAATACAGCACATTCGCTTTTTCCGCTTGTTCAACCAGGTATTTGCGCATTTCAGGAACAACGAGCGTAAAACAAATAATGCCGCCGTCCGCTTTGGCGAGAGACACGACTTCATTAATGGTGCCGATATCTTCCACATAAGGTATTCTTCTGATATGCGTATCATCGGCTGAGCCGTTAAACTGGCTGAGCGAGGCTTTTACAACGAGTTCGGCGGTTTCTCCGACTGAGTCTGATACTACATAAATGATGCGATTGTCCATGTTATCCCCCCGTTAGTTTTCAAGCTTATATGATTTCATTTTCTGATAAACTGACAAGTATCTTAGTCATATTCGTTTTGGTAAACCGGCCGATGACCTCAAAGCCTTTATCCGTATCTTTAATAACGGGCAGGGCATCGATCTGTTTTTCAATTAAATACTTGGCGATGTCCATCACATAATCATCACGCCGGCAGACGGCGATATTCGGCATTCTTGTCATGATAATATGAACCGGTATTGAGGCAAGTTCCTGCTGGCCGATGCTCGCCCGCAGCAAATCTTTGCGTGACAGCACACCGACTAAGACAGCATCACGATCTACGACAAATAACGTGCCGACATCTTCTAAAAACATGGTGCAGATGGCATCGTATACCGAGACATTTTCATTGATGACAACAGGGATCGATTGAAAATCTTTCACTTGCAGCTTTTTCAATTTATCCGCAAGCAGCTGATTTCCCGTTTTCCCCGTATAAAAATAACCGACCCGCGGACGGGCCTCTAAGAAGCCTGACATGGTGAGTATGGCCAAGTCCGGCCGCAGCGTGGCCCTCGTTAAATTGAGCTGTTCTGCGATATGCTCTCCGGTAATCGGGCCGTTTTCCTTTACAATCTGTAAAATTTGTTCTTGCCGTTTATTTAATTCGATCGTACTCACCACCTTTATGGAAGGGTTTCTTTATCTATGTTTTCATTCTGTGATGTTTATGTAAAAGGGGAAAAGACGATTGCCGATCACACAGCAACCGTCTTTTTCTTTATTTTACAATAAGATGATTCATATTAGCAAAAGACTTGATCACATCTGCAAGAGCGGTCATTTGCGCTAAACGGTTGGTTTTTAATGCTTCATCGTCCGCATTTACCATCGTGTGATTAAAGTAATCTTCGATCGGCTCTTTTAATCCGCTGAGCACGGCAAGCGCCTGTTCATAGTTTTTGGAGGCAAAGCTTTCCGCGACACTGTCTTTTGTTTTTTCATAAGCGTCAAACAGCTTTTTCTCCTGTTCATTTTCAAACAGATCCGGCTTGATATCGCGGCTCTCGCCTTTTTTACTGATGGAGATAACCCGGCCGAGTGATTCAGCCGTTTCTTTAAAGCCGGGTGTGCCGAGGTGCTTCTCAAGCACTCTTGCCTTATGAACGGCTGCATACGGCTCAAGCTCTGTGCTGTCCAGAACGGCTTCAATAACGTCATGACGGATGTCTTCAGCGTTTAAGACGTATTTCAGACGCTGTGTAAAGAAATCAAGGAGCTCATTCTCTTTTTCCGTTTCTGTCAACGACAGCAGTTCTTTAAAAGAAATGCCCCAGTTGCGGTCGATCAGAATGGAAACAATGCCGCTTGCCTGACGGCGCAATCCGTACGGATCCTGAGAACCTGTCGGAATTACGTCAATGCTGAAGAAGGAAGCAATCGTGTCCAGTTTATCAGCTAACGCCACGACCGCGCCGATAAAGGTTGAAGGCACTTCTCCCCCGGCCGCTCTCGGCATATAGTGCTCATTGACAGCGGCAGCGACGGCATCATCTTCACCGAGCATGCGCGCATATTTTTCTCCCATCACGCCTTGAAGCTCAGGGAACTCATAGATCATATGTGTAACCAGGTCAAATTTAGAAATCTCTGCGGCGCGCTTCACAAGTTTTTGCGTCTGTTCATCCGCTTTCAGGCGGACGGCAAGTTTGCCCGCAATGGTGACCGCTCTTCTTACTTTATCTCCAAGGGAGCCGAGCTCTTCATGGAAAACGATATTTTCCAATTTCTTCACGTTTTCATCAATGTTCAGCTTTTGGTCTTCTTTGTAGAAGAACGCAGCATCTGAAAGCCTTGCTCTCAGCACTTTCTCGTTTCCGCGGGCAACATTTTCAATTGCATGGCTGTTCCCGTTTCGCACCGTAATAAAATGAGGAAGCAGATTCCCGTTTTCATCTTTTACCGGGAAGTAGCGCTGATGCTCTTTCATTGTTGTCACAAGCACTTCTTCAGGGATAGAAAGAAACTCGGATTCAAAAGATCCGTAAAGCGCCGTCGGATATTCCACCAGATGGTTGACTTCGTTCAGCAGATCCTCATCGACCGGAATGTTCCATTTCTTCTTGGCCGCAAGCGCATCCAGCTGGCTTTGGATCATTTGTTTGCGTTCTTTCGGGTCAGCAATGACGCTTTGTTCTTTCAGCAGCTTTTCGTATGATGACGGCGCATCAACAGATACTTCTTGGCCGAGAAAGCGGTGTCCCTGCGTGTTCCGGCCCGTCTTGACATTTGTGATTTCAAACGGAATGACGTCTTTTCCAAAGAGGGCGGCAATCCATTTGATCGGACGGATATAGCGCAGATCCTGCGTGCCCCAGCGCATGTTTTTCGGAAAATGCATTCCGGCAATCAAATTTTCCAGCTGCGGTAAAAGTGTCTTCGTCTCTTGTCCCGCCTGGAATTTTTGAACGAAGACATATTCCGTGCCGTTTACATCTTTTATATACAGGTCATCCACTCCGGCGCCTTGGCCTTTTGAAAATCCGATAGCGGCTTTTGTCCAGTTTCCGTCAGCATCCAGAGCGATTTTTTTCGCAGGGCCTTTTGCTTCTTCCTGAATATCAGCCTGTTTTTCTGCTACGTCTTTTATATATACTGCCAGACGTCTCGGCGTATTAAAAAGTTTCACTTCGCCGTGGGCGATATTTTTTTCAGCAAGCCAGCCGGTCAGCTTTTCACCGAGCTGCACCATGCTGTCATGTAAAAACCGCGCCGGCATTTCCTCGAGTCCGATCTCTAAAAGCAAGTCTTGTTTACTCATGGGAAGAGCCCTCCTCTTTAAGCATTGGGAACCCTAATTTTTCCCGTTCTTCATAATACGTTTTTGCCACTTTTCTCGCTAAGTTGCGGACACGGCCGATATAACCCGTCCGCTCTGTCACAGAGATCGCGCCTTTTGCATCAAGCAGATTAAATGTGTGAGAGCATTTCAGCACATAATCATAGGCCGGATGCACAAGCCCGTTATCCATTTGTCTGATCGCTTCTTTTTCATAGGTGCTGAACAAATGGAAAAGCATATCCACGTCAGATGTTTCGAAAGTATAAACGGAATGCTCATATTCAGCCATCATAAATAAATCTTTCACAGTAAATCCTGACGTCCATTCAAGATCAAAGACGTTTTCTTTATCCTGAATATATGACGCGAGACGTTCAATACCATATGTGATCTCAACGGACACCGGTTTACATTCAATTCCGCCCACCTGCTGGAAATATGTAAACTGAGTAATTTCCATCCCGTCAAGCCATACTTCCCAGCCGAGACCTGCACAGCCTAAAGACGGGTTTTCCCAGTTGTCTTCTACGAAACGGATATCATGTTCAAGCGGGTCAATGCCGAGCGCACGCAATGAATCAAGGTAAAGCTCTTGAATGTTATCAGGCGACGGCTTGATAATGACTTGGAATTGGTGATGCTGATAAAGCCTGTTCGGGTTTTCACCGTACCGTCCGTCCGCAGGCCGTCTGGACGGCTCAACGTAAGCCACTCTCCACGGCTCCGGCCCGATGCTTCGTAAAAATGTATACGGGCTCATTGTGCCTGCGCCTTTCTCCACATCATACGACTGCATGAGCACACAGCCTTCATTCGACCAGTGCTTCTGCAAGGTTAAAATCATATCTTGAATGTTCATTTCAAGCACCTCCACTTTCTCCATTCTTTTACAAGTGCGGCGGCAACCAAAAAACTCCCGTCTCTATGCTTGCCGGCCGCAAACATAGGGACGAGAGTTCTCCCGCGGTTCCACCCTAGTTGCTGAGGATGTGAATCACTCAGCCTCTTTTTAAAGGGTTGCTCGAGAATGCCTTTCGTTGCGCGCTCATCCTTAGCTTACACTGTCCTAAGGTCGCTTGTATGAGTTGGACGCAAGTACTTCTTTCTGTCACTGCAACATATTTTATAATAAATGATCATATAAAAAGATGGGCAGAATGTCAACTTTTGTTTTCATCCAAAAGGTTCTTCATGCTTTCCATCTGGTCTAAAAACCGTTTTGACTTTAAATAAAGTCCTGAATATTCCTCGTAATACAGATCAATGACCTGTTTAATTTCGTTTTTGGTTTCCTGTTTTAACGAGACGCTGCCGAGCCTTCCGATATCAAAGTAATAAAAAAGCCTTAGCAGCCTTGCCGTTTGCGGCGAAATCGGAACTCTGTACGGATCCTTTTCAAAGCAGCGGTGGCAGATAAAACCGTTATCTCTTATCGAAAAATGAAACGTCCCTTCCCCGCTTTTGCAGTGGACACAATGATTCAGCTCCGGATACAGCCCCATGACGCCGAGCATTTTCATCTGCACGATGAATGTGATCACGTCCGGGTCAGTCCCGTCATTCAGCCTCTTAAAGGATTCGAGAATCAATTCGAATAAATAGGGGTTCGGTTTCTTCTCTTCCGTTCCTTTGTCAGTGAGTTCAGCGATAAAAGCGGCATACGCCGTCAAAAATAAATCTTCTCTGATCGTTCTCATGCTGAGAATCATTTCACCCTGCTGGAGCGTGCCGAGTCCGGATGTTCTTTGCATTAAAAATGACCCGTACAAAAACGGCTGGCTGACTGCTGACAGCCGGCTGGCTGACTTCCTGGCGCCCCTTGCCATGACGCCGATTTTGCCGTGTTCCCTCGTCAGCAATGTCACGATTTTATTCGTCTCCCCGTAGTCATTCGTACGGAGCACGATTCCTTCACATTTAGTCAGCATTTCCGCACCTTCCAACAACGGGAGGGGCCAAGAGGTTTACAAAATTGGAAAATCAATTCGGGCTAGCTCATCTTCCGGTTCTTCGGGTCTTTCCAGGTTCTCTTTTTCCAGTTCTTTAAAAAGAAGGTACGTATCAACACTTCCTGTTTGAGAAAATACGTTCCAGGTAAAATTCAACACAAAAAACCCACCTTTCATCATTAAACTAGCTTGCCAATCCAAATTCTTACCCTTATCTTGACCTGATGTCCTCCTTTTCATGTTAAACAAATTTTGCTAACGAAGCCCTGTTTCTGTGAGGTAATCCCACACATCAGGCATGCGCTTTAGATGAATTAATATTCATCCTCTTTGAAGCCGAAATCACGCAGCTGAGACATTTTATTCCGCCAGTCCTTCTGCACTTTCACCCATAATTCGAGGTAAACGCGTGAACCCAGCAGCGCTTCAATATCAGCCCGCGCTCTTTTGCCGACTTCTTTCAGAAGCGCTCCTTTTTTCCCGATGACGATGCCTTTTTGAGAATCCCGCTCAACTACAATGGTGGCGGCGACATGGACGGAGCCGTTTTCCTGCCCTTTAATGGACTCGATAGCGACAGCGATGCTGTGCGGCACTTCTTCCCTTGTCAGATGGAGCACCTTTTCCCTGATCAGTTCAGAAATAATGAACCGCTCGGGATGGTCAGTCACCTGATCGCTCGGATAGAATTGAGGCCCTTCCGGTAAATACGCTTCAACCTGCGCGAGAAGGGTTTCGACGTTGTTCCCTTCCAAAGCTGAGATCGGCACGATTTCTTTAAACGGATAGCGCGCACGGTACTCATCAATTAAAAGAAGCAGCTGGTCAGGGTGGATCTTATCAATTTTGTTTACGATCAGAAAGACCGGCGTGGACGTCTGTCCGAGCTTTTCAATGATAAACTCGTCGCCCTTTCCGTACCCTTCTTCGGCGTTGATCATAAATAACACCAAGTCAACTTCTTTCAGCGTATTCTGCGCCACTTTCATCATAAAGTCGCCAAGCTTGTGCTTCGGTTTGTGAATGCCCGGTGTATCAATAAAAATAGTCTGCGACGTGCCGGTTGTCAGCACCCCTTGGACTTTATTTCTTGTCGTCTGGGGTTTGTCGCTCATGATGGCGATCTTTTGACCGATGACCCTGTTTAAAAAGGTAGACTTTCCTACGTTCGGTCTTCCGATGATAGATACAAATCCTGATTTAAAGCTTTCGTTCGTCATGTAAATCCTCCGATGAAAATGCGCCCGGCAATAATTCTTCCGCAGTCATTTCTTTTATTTGTCCATGTAAGTTGGTCAGAATAACAAGCATATCCTTTGAGCACAGCTCGGAAATTACTTGTCTGCAGGCTCCGCACGGCGAAACCGGTCCCGGAGTATCCGCAGCCACGGCGAGCATCGCAAATTCCGTATCCCCCTCGGAAACAGCTTTGAATATCGCCGTGCGTTCAGCACAGTTGCACATGCTGTATGCCGCATTTTCAATGTTGCAGCCTCTGTACACTTTTCCGTCTTTGGTAAGAAGAGCGGCTCCCACTCTGAAATTTGAATACGGCACATACGCTGTGTCCCGTGCTTTTAATGCTTCTGCAATCAATTCTTGTCTGTTCATGTGTACTTAATTCCTCTCTTACCTTTATCCTGTATGATACCGCTGTCACTTTTATTTTACATAATTACGATCGGTTTTTCACGCCCATTTTTGGCAATGTAAAATAATTGTAAGAATCTTCTGCTAACATATCTTCGGTAGGAAGATGAGTAAACCAATGATACACGATATCACGGCAAAGACGCAAACGGCTCCGGCGGCCGCGTCCTTTGCCGCTTTTGCGAGCGGGTGATACTGATCAGTAACTAAATCCACAACATGCTCTATCGCCGTATTTAAAAGCTCCAAAGCAAGCATCCCTCCGATCAGCACCAAAACAACGGCCCATTCGGCTGTGCTCAGCCCGGTAAGAAAACCGCAAACGATAACGGCGCAGGCCGCGGTAATATGAAATTGAAAATTCCGCTCTGACCGCGCCGTTTTCCAGATTCCCCTCCATGCATGGACAAAGCTCTTCAGGAACCTGCTCCACTCGTTTTTATGATCTCGTGAGTCCATACTCATCCAGCAAATCCTTTTGTTTTGAAAACATTTCTTCCTCTTCTTCTTTTGTCAAGTGATCATAGCCAAGCAAATGCAAAAAGCCGTGCACGGCCAGAAAACCGAGCTCTCTCATAAACGAATGGCCGTACTCTTCCGCCTGCTCTTTCGTTCTGTCTGCGCTGATGATAATATCTCCTAAAACAGGCGGCATGTCGGCGCCTACGATTTCAACCTCGTCTTCGCCTTCTTCTTCAAGCGCAAACGAAATGACGTCAGTCGGCGTGTCTTTTCCCCGGTAGTCTCTGTTGATTTCTCTGATTTCTTCATTTGTCACAATCGTGACCGATACTTCAGCCTGATCCTGAACGCCTTCTTTTTCCGCCGCGAATTGGAGCAGCTTCTCCACTTCTTGGAGCGCATCAGCTGAGACGCTGTTCGTTTCATCAACAATATCTATGAGTAAACCCATTTATTTCACCTTCTTCGTAGCCTCCGGATATTCAATCCGGGAGTGGAAAATTCCTTTTAAAGTCGCACATAGCGTTTTGGCGATCGTATCCAGTTCTCGGAACGTGAGATCACATTCTGAGAATTGTCCGTCCTGAAGCTTATCGGATATAATTCCCCGCACCAGTTTTTCGATCCGCTCGGGATTGGGATTATGCATGGAACGGACGGCGGCTTCAACGCTGTCGGCCACTGAGATAATAGCCGCTTCTTTCGATTGCGGCTTCGGCCCCGGGTAGCGGAACTCTTTCTCTGTAATCTGGTCGCCCTTTTCTTTCGCTTTATAATAAAAGAATTTTAAAAGGGACGTTCCGTGATGCTGCTCCGCGATATCCACAAGCTCTTTCGGAAACTTATAGCTTCTGAGCATATTCGCACCGTCTGTCGTATGTGCAATAATGATATTTTTGCTGAGCTGAGGAGACAGCTTGTCATGCGGATTATCCATATTCATCTGATTTTCAATAAAATATTGCGGACGTTTCGTTTTGCCGAGATCGTGATAATACGCTCCGACCCGTGCTAAAAGACCGTTTGCCCCTACGGCTTCACAAGCCGCTTCCGACAGATTTGCCACCATGACGCTGTGATGATATGTACCGGGTGTTTCCGTTAAAATCTTTCGAAGCAGGGGATGATTCGGATTAGACAGTTCAATCAGCCTCATCGTTGAAAGAATGCCGAATCCCGTCTCAAAAAACGGCATCAGACCGATAATCAAAACGGATGAAGCAAGTCCCGAGACGACCCCCATCAGCATCAGCGTTCCGATTTCAACAGGTGACAGCGCCGTATTTTGTATTAATAAAAGCGACAGCACGATAATCATATTAATAAATGAGACGAACAGTCCCGCCTGCAATATTTTTGATCTCGCATTGTGTTTCCCCAAAAACAGAATGCCTGAAATGCTGCTGATTAAATAGTAAATGCCGATGACGTAATTAAATGTTCCCGTCACACCCTGATTAAACATCATACTGCCGCAGATCGCCAGAATGATGCTTCCTAAAATGGCGAGCCTTTCATTGAGCAGCAGCCTGATTAAAATCGCGCCGGCGGCGATCGGCACAAGATAGCCGATATTGGTGTATTCAATCTTCTGAAAGAGACTGACGACTTCCATAATGACGAGAATAAGCGTTGTAATGATAGAAAACAGCAAAAGAGATTTATTTTTCAGCTTAAGCTCCTGCTGCTGTTTCTCAAAATAGTAGACAAGCGTGGCGATAAACAGCCCGATCATCAGAAGCAGACCGCTGATCGGCTTTAACAGGTTGGAATTATTCAAAAGCCCCGTCAGTTCAAGCTTCCTGTATACTTCCCGGTCGATCAGGTCATTCTCTTCCACGAGAACCTGTCCCTGTTTGATCTGTACCGGCTGGACGCTGTCTGACGCTTCCTGGCGTTTTTCATCCGTCGCTTTCGGATCAAATACGTAATTCGGAATGACCGCGTATTTTCCGATTTCAGTCGCAGCCGCTAAATATTTTGACGGCACAGAAGCGCTTTTCAGCTCTTTTGCGACCTTATCCTTCGCTTCGGCAAGCTTTTCAGAAGGAATTTCACTGCTCATCACCGTATTCACCGCGGTAATGACGGAATCCCTCACAAATGAGAAATCTTCATTGTTTGCATGGAGAAGCGATTTAATGGCATCTTCCGAGACGGATTCATTGACATCCTGTGTCAGCTTGTTTTTCACCGATTTGACCAATGATTTTTCCGAAGGTGACTTTTTGTCTTTTTCCGCATCTTTTTTCACTTCGCCGATGCTGTCAAAAATGGAAGTGATCAGGTCAAGCCGGTTGTCGGTATAGCCTTTTTTCAGGGTGTATTGATCTTCCACCGCATCTTCGGCCGCCTGTTTTTTCGATTCCGTCGCCTGCTGATCTTCCACTGTGGCGGGCGCGTAAATCGTCTTATCACTGACTGAAAACAAATCCAAATTAAGTGATTCAGGTTTTACATGAATAAAGAGCAAACCAAACATGATCGCTGAAAGCAGCAGGTACAGCAGCACATGGGCTGAGCGGGCATGTCTGAAACTGCGGAACCGTTCCCGGGCGCTTTTGCCCTTTTCCTTCTTTTTCAAAACAAGAACCTCCTCCCTGAAACATCAGGAACACATCATATAAAAATGACCCGATAACGGGAGATCGGGTCATTTTTGCATTACTTTTGCTTATCATAAGCTTCAATAATTTTTGCAACAAGCGGATGCCTGACCACATCTGTCTGGTCAAGTTCAATCACGGAGATGCCGTTTATGTCCTTCAGCATATCCTTCGCTACTGCAAGTCCCGATGTGACGCCTTTCGGCAGGTCAATTTGGCTTACGTCGCCCGTAATGATCATTTTAGAGCCAAAACCCAATCTCGTCAAAAACATTTTCATTTGAGCGGGAGTGGTATTCTGGGCTTCATCAAGAATCACATACGCGTCGTCAAGCGTCCGCCCTCTCATATAGGCAAGCGGGGCGATTTCAATAACCCCTCTTTCCATAAGACGCTCCGTATGGTCGCTTCCGAGCACATCATGGAGCGCGTCATACAGCGGGCGCAGATAAGGATCTACTTTTTCCTTTAAATCTCCGGGCAGAAAGCCGAGGCTCTCGCCGGCTTCCACAGCGGGTCTTGTTAAAATGATTTTTTTAATGTGGCCGTTTTTTAAAGCATGCACCGCTTTTACGACCGCCAAATAAGTTTTGCCGGTTCCCGCCGGCCCGATGCCGAACACCATGTCGTTTTTCTTCATCGCCGCCACATATTCTCTTTGGCCGAGGGTTTTGACACGGATCGGTTTGCCTTTTGCCGTTTTCGTTATTTCCTCTTCATACATGCTTTCAAAATAGTCCAGTTCATCTTTTTTTGCCATTTTCACGGCATACAGCACATCACGTTCCGAAATCTCGATCCCCTTGCGAATTAAAGTAAGGAGCGAGCCCAATAATCTGTCAGCGATCTCAAATGTTTCATCATTCCCGGAAACGTAAATGGTTTCACCGCGCGTGATGAGGCTAATGCCCAGATCCTTCTCCATTAAATGTAAAAAGGCATCTTGGCTGCCGAACAAAGAAAGTGCTTCGTCCGGGCTTTTCAGTTTGTGATTAATCGCAAGTAAATGTTCTGCCATTCTTTAGTCTCCCTGAACAATAGGTGTGGTTTGAACGATATCTTCTATAACTTGGTAGAGAATAATCAACTTTACTTTACCATTCTCAACGGATTGGTGCAAAACTTTTTCACTTTCCACCTCTCCGCTGCCGTTTAATCGCTTTTCTACATCTTGTCTTCCCATTTTGATACCGGCCTGAACCGCTTCGCCTTTCGTATAAGTCCGCACGGTTGTTTCACTTTCTCTTGTCTGTTCTTGAACGTAAGAAATCGGAAGCTTCATCCCCAGAAATTGAAACGGGTGCTTTTCTTCCTCTGTTTTCGGATGTTTCAGCGGCTCCTCATTAAATTCAAAGCCCCAAAAAGGCACGCCCCATGATCCGAAAGACAGCTTGTGCTTCGTCCTTACTTTACCCGTATATAGCGTAAATGATGTTTCAAGAGGCACGGTTACTTCTGACTTGTACCATGTTTCTCCGTAAATTTCCGCTTTTGAGGCGACTTTCCGGTCTTCATTTCCGATCAGTCCTGAGACGAGAAGCTGTCCTTTGTCAACATGATCGTTCACAAAAGCCATCGGCTGCCCCTTTTGCACGAACATCCTTTTGATGACCGCCTTCTTTTTGGCAACGATATGGCGGGGGCTCACGTACTTTTCTTTTGTCGGTTCGTTTTTTTCGACCACTTTCATATGAAGGGCTGTCCCGTTCAATTCCACACCGACCCACGTAATATTATCAATGCCGTTTGTTAATGATTTTTGAATTTTCTCCGGCGTCATCATTAAAAATTGCAAACGTCCTTTTTTCACACCGATTTCTTCAAGGTGCTTTACCATCTGATGCTCGGTTTCGGGCTTGGCCCCTTTAATATCAATGTCCCAAATCATGTTGGACAAAAGAAACAATATAACAAAAAACATCACAAACCCCGCAGTGAAGCCCAGGTTTAATTTTGATTTGAGAAGCAGAAAGGGAAGACCCTTTCTTTTTGTAAAGCTTGCTTTGCATTCATGTTTTCTGATGACTCTTCTGAAAGCATGTACATCTTGAAGCTGAATCATCAGCAGAACACAGTCTTGCTTTTTTTTCACCGCAAAGATGGCGATTCCGTTTCTCGTGCATTCATTCAGCAGCCGTTCAATCCCTTTTCCTTTGACTTCCATTTGGACTTTACCCGAAAAAAATGACAGCCATTTGTTTTTCACATTATTTCCCCCCGGCTTTATGAATCGACATATCGTACGTGATCTATCGTGCCTTCCAAAAGAATTTCCTCAGGAAGGATTGCCTTAATGACCAAGTTTTTTCCTGATATGATACATTGCCCCTGCTTGAGCATCAGCCTGACTTCTTCTTCGCTGAACAGCAGGAGGCCTCTGTGATTCTCTATGTAGATATGAAGTCTGCCGACCATCGTAATCCGAGGCAGATCCATCATAACGTCCGGGGGAATTTCCAATGCTCTTGTCAGCCATGCCTTTACACGATTCTTTCTTTGCCCCATAAAAAAAGAACCCCCTTTCATCTCATATGTATGATTTGAAAAGGGGTTCTAACACTTTATTTTTTACCGATGCTCCGCATGGTCCGGTGCGGTTTTTTTGCACGGGGCGGACCCAAAACCTCACTGAATATAATGCCTTGAACCGCAGTTTCTTTATTTATTTTGAGGGCTGATTTCTTCAGAGACGCGTTTCGTGCGCGTTGAGATGTCAGCTTATGTTCAAGCCCGTTAAACATCTGCTCCGTCTCCGCTAGGCGCTTTTCAGCTTCCCTTCTTTTTTTCTCAAGAGGGTTCTCTTCTGAAACGGCAGGCAATTCTTCCGCTTCCAGCTTATGCTCTTTCTGCGGCTGTTTTTGATCCTGCTTTTTTGTCTGATTTTCGGGGCGTGTACCCGGCGGCCGTTTTTCATCTTTGTTTTTCTTGCCGAATATTGCCGATATAATGCCGATGACGGCGGCAATGACGAGCGGATTTGTCAGAATCTCGTGCATATAGCGGCTCCCTCCTTAATAGAGAGGTTATTGTTGGTCTTCATCTTGCTGGTCATTCGTCAGCTTGCCGATAGAATCCCTCATGTCCGTATCCGCGTCGATATTTTTTATGTTCATATAGTCCATGACGCCGATGTTTCCTTCACGCAGCGCTTCTGCCATCGCAAGCGGCACTTCGGCTTCTGCTTCCACGACTTTTGCACGCATTTCTTCTACGCGAGCGCGCATTTCCTGCTCTTGGGCGACCGCCATGGCGCGGCGCTCTTCGGCTTTGGCCTGCGCAATGTTTTTGTCTGCTTCTGCTTGATCCGTTTGAAGAATCGCTCCGATGTTTTTGCCGATATCAACGTCGGCGATGTCAATCGAAAGAATTTCAAAGGCGGTGCCTGAATCCAGCCCTTTGCCAAGTACGGTCTGCGAAATCATATCAGGGTTTTCAAGCACTTTTTTATGATTACCCGAGGAACCGATTGTCGAGACAATCCCTTCTCCGACACGGGCGACAACCGTCTCTTCTCCCGCTCCTCCGACAAGGCGCTCGATATTGGCTCTTACGGTGATTCTGGCTTTTGCTTTTACTTCAATTCCGTCCATGGCGACACCCGCGATAAACGGTGTTTCAATGACCTTCGGATTGACGCTCATCTGCACGGCTTCCAATACGTCACGCCCGGCCAGGTCAATGGCTGCGCAGCGTTCAAATGTCAGCTCAATATTGGCGCGCTGTGCCGCAATCAGGGCATTGACCACCCTGTCAACATTACCACCGGCCAGATAATGGCTTTCGAGCTGATTTGTTGTTGCGGATAGGCCGGCTTTGTGCGCTTTAATTAACGGATTGACAACGCGGCTTGGTATGACGCGCCGCAGCCTCATTCCGACCAAAGTGAAAATGCTGATTCTGACTCCTGCCGCAAGCGCCGAAATCCATAGCATCACCGGTACAAAGGTGAAGAATATGGCTAACACGATTATGGCAGCTGCAACTATTGCTAAAATCGCCAAACTTGACAGTTCCATCTAATTCCTCCTCAAGGTTATCATCTATATTTCTCTCACGACAATGCGTGAGCCTTCCGCTTTCACTACTTTCACCTGTCTGTCTTTTTCAGTGAATGATCCTTCCGAGACGACATCCAGACGTTCATCATCAATAATGACGGTGCCTGACGGTCTGAGGGCTGTAGCGGTAATGCCGACTTTCCCCAACAGCTCCGTCCGGTTCTGATTTGAAACATAACCGCTCTCTGTGCTTGTTGAATCAGTTAATATTAATTTTTTAAAGAATTTCATTCGTTTCCCCAACACCCTTGTTAATATGATAAAGGCTGTAATAGACACAGCAATGGCGATCAAGAGAGAAACCGCCATTACGGTAAAGCTGCCCGCAGCGAGAAAGAGGCTCGCGATGACGCCTGCAATACCGATAAGACCGATTATGCCTCCGGGCAGAAATATCTCTAAAAGGATAAAAACCAAGCCCGCGCAAAATAAGAATACGCTGTCATAGCCGGCGAATCCGGCAGCGATATGCCCGGTGAAAAACAGCAGCATGGCCGTCAGTCCGACGGCACCCGGTATTCCGAGGCCCGGCGAGAACAATTCAATGGTCAAACCAAGCAAAGCAAGCGTTAATAAGACGGGGACAACAAACGGATTTGTCAGCCATCTGCCCAATTTGCCGACAAAACCTTCTTTTGCATGGTGAACATCCGCTTTGTCAAAACCGAGCTTTGTATATAAAGCATCAAGGTTTGAAACCGTGCCCTCCGAATATCCGACTTCCTTGGCTTTTTCAGCTGTCAGTGTCAGCAGTTTTCCCTTTGGGGCGCCCGCTTCCTTTGCATTGATGGCGGGATCTGCCATGGCCAGGGCGTATTTCGGATTTCGGTTGTTTTTAACCGCTGCGTCCTCCATTTCTGCATGCCACAGTGATTGAGCCTTTTTGTCCGCCGCGTTTCCTTTTCCGTCGATGATGGCTGCGGCACCCATTTTTCCGCCCGGCGCCATATAGATTTCATCTGCCTGAAGCGCTATATACGCTCCGGCAGAAAGCGCCCGTTTATTAACGTAAGCGGTAACAGGCACATCCGCGCGGCCGATGATATCCGCAATATCCAAGGCTGATTGAACGGCGCCTCCCGGTGTATTGATGTCAAGAATAATGTGTGACGCGCCGGACTCCTTCGCTTCTTTGAAAGAACGCGATAAAAACGAGGCGAGCCCCTGTTCGACATTTTTCTCAACCGGGATGACATAAACCGATGGGTGATCAGCTTTCGCGTTCAATTGAACCCCTAATAAAGATAATACAAATAAGCCCAATAGAGCAACAGCAATTCCGTTTTTTTTTCGGAACAAGGCAAATATACCCTCCTTCCCGTTTCGTTCTTCTTTATATACGTAACAAATGTACTTTAGTTTCATTTTTTATGTATAAAAAAAGACATCTCTCTAGGAAAGATGTCTTTTTTCTTGTCAATTAAGATAATTGACTGCTGACAAGTCTGTTAATTACGCTGCCGTCAGCTTTACCTTTTACTTTAGGCATAATAGCACTCATCACTTTGCCCATGTCCGCTTTGGAGCTCGCACCGACTTCAGCGATGGTTTCATTTACAATTGTCTGCAGCTCTTCTTCAGAAAGCTGCTTCGGTAAATAAATTTCTAAAATGTCCAGCTCTTTTTGAACTTTATCTACTAAATCTAAACGATCAGCGTTTGAAAATTCATGGAGGGAGTCTTTACGTTGCTTAAGTTCACGAGATAGGACAGTAAGTTCCTCATCCTCGGTCAAACTGTCTTTCTTAAGCTTAATTGCTTCGTTTTGAAGTGAAGCTTTCACCATTCGAACGACAGTCAGTTTGTCTTTCTCACGGCTTTTCATATACAGCTTCATATCTTGGTTAAGTCGCTCAAGAAGACTCATAAATCCACCCTCTTTTAGAATTTGCGTTTTCTAGCAGCTTCTGACTTTTTCTTGCGCTTTACGCTAGGTTTTTCATAAAATTCGCGCTTTCTTGCTTCTTGCAAAGTACCTGTCTTTGATACACTGCGTTTGAAGCGACGAAGAGCATCTTCAAGCGATTCGTTTTTTCTAACGACCGTTTTTGACATTCTCTTTCCCTCCCTCCGAATACACCAATCGACTACCTTTAAAAAGATACATATATAAACATGTACTTTGACATTATAATATAAGCCATCAGTCAGGTCAACTAAGCGAGCTCACTTTTCCGTCATGAATAAGGCTGCTTGTCTATATAATGATGGAAAGGGGTGTTTCGTTTGATAATACTGATTCTCTTTACCGCACTTATCCTGGTTTTTTTACTCGGAATGAGCCTGCTCAGGCAGGGCCTGATCGCATTAACGTATTCAAAAATTGAGAAAAGCCTGCTCTTATTTACCGACCACCCTTTGAAAGCTTTTCTCATAAGCATCGTATTCACCGGTTTTCTTCAGAGCAGCTCAGCCTTCATGGTCATTGTCATCGGCTTTGTCAGCGCAGGCGCTTTATCTTTTAAACGGACCATTCCGATGATTCTCGGCACGAATGTCGGCTCCACGTTTACGACGGAGTTTTTAGCCATAAAGATGGATGTGCTCATTTGGGTGCTTTTTATCGGAGGCCTTGTGTTTATCCTCATCCGTAAATATCCGTTCAGGCAGATCGGTATAAGCTTCCTCGGTCTCGGCATCATCTTTTTTTGCATCACATGCTTCAGCCGGCTTGCCGTTCCGCTGACAGAAATGAAGGCGGGGGCGGAGGTTTTGCGCCATGTGAATGATTCGAGCTGGTCCGCTCTTTTTATCGGCATGATATTGACGGCAATCATTCATTCAAGCTCCGTCTGCATCGGCATTTTGATGAGTTTTATGAACGAAGGGGTGATCGGCATTGAACAAGCGGTCAGCGTCGTTCTGGGATCTAATATCGGGACATGCGTCACGGCCGTCATGGCTGCTGTTTCAGGCGGTTATGCCGCCAGACAGACCGCCGGTGCTCACGTAGTGTTTAATATTCTCGGCGTGCTGCTCGTCTTTCCCTTCCTGTCTGCATCAGCAGGTATTACGGAGCGCCTGTCTGATGATCCCGCGCAGATGATTGCGCATTTCAGCCTGTTATTTAACGTAGTCACCGCCTTATTGTTTCTGCCGTTCACACATTTGTTTTACCGGCTGATTGACAGGCTGATTCCTCCGAAACCGTAAAAAAACCGATGCGGGAAGGCACCGGTTTTTTTATCTGTTATGAAGACATGCGCATGTTTCGGGTCATTTCATCCTCAACGACGCGGACGAATTGTCCTTCGTTATACGGATAGCCCGCTTTTTGAATTTTGACTTTGACAAGTTTGCCGATTACATCTTCCGTGCCTTTGAAGACGACTTTCATGTAATTGTCCGTATAGCCGACGAACATGCCGTCCTCATCAGACTCTTTAAACGCCTCTTCCGGAATGATTTCCAGAACCTCCCCTTCATAATCGGAGGCGTATTCTTTTGCAAGCTGGTCAGACAGCGCAATCAGCTTATGCACCCGTTCGTTTTTCACGTTTTCGTCAACCTGCTCTTCCATTCTGGCCGCAGGTGTTCCGGTGCGTTTGCTGTAAGGGAATACGTGAAGCTCTGAAAACTTATGTTCTTTAATGAACCGGTATGTTTCCATAAATTCTTCTTCCGTTTCACCCGGGAAACCGACGATGACATCAGATGTGACGGCAAGACCCGGCAGCGCTTCTTTCAGCTTATTTAAACGGTCCGCGAAAAATTCCATCGTATATTTGCGTCTCATCCGTTTCAGAACGGTGTTTGATCCTGACTGAATCGGGATATGAAGGTGGCGGACGATTTTATCAGACGCATCCAGCACTTCAATCACTTCATCAGTGATTTGGCTTGCTTCAATAGATGAAATTCTGATCCGCTTCAGTCCTTCTACACGTGTATCAAGCTCGCGGAGAAGCTTGGCGAAATTATAATCTTTCATATCTTCGCCGTAGCCGCCCGTATGAATCCCCGTCAGGACGATTTCTTTATAGCCGGCATCCACCAGCTGCTGCGCCTGTTTAATGACTTCTTCCGGATCGCGGGAACGAAGCAGGCCGCGCGCCCAAGGGATAATGCAGAACGTACAGAAGTTGTTGCAGCCCTCTTGGATTTTTAACGACGCTCTTGTGCGGTCAGTAAAAGCGGGAACATCCAGCTCTTCAAACACGCGTGCTTTCATAATATTGCCGACGCCGTTGATCGGCTGACGCTCTTCCCTGTACTGCTCAATGTAACCGAGCATTTTTTCACGATCCTGCGTGCCGACGACGATGTCAACACCCGGGATGGCCATAATTTCTGCCGGAGAGGTTTGCGCATAGCACCCTGTTACGCAGATGACGCCGTCAGGATTTTGGCGGATCGCCCGTCTGATGACTTGACGGCTTTTTTTATCTCCCGTGTTTGTTACCGTACATGTATTAATGACATATACATCTGCTGTCTGTTCGAATTCTTTTCGTTCATAACCCGCATCTTTAAACAGCTGCCAGATTGCTTCTGTTTCATAATGATTGACCTTGCAGCCAAGGGTATGAAAAGCAACAGTTGCCATTACTGATCACCTCTTAATAACTCTGTATGATAGGAAACTGCGCTTAACGCGTAAAGAGGCGCAGTTTCAGTCCGTAAAATTCTCGGTCCGAGGCCGCATAAGACGGCGCCTTTTTCTGAAAGCTGATGAACTTCAGACTCAGTCAGACCGCCTTCAGGGCCGAATACGATTAAAAGAGACGAACCTTGCGGAAGGCTTTTAAGCTCCGCGGCGAAAGCGCCCGTTTCTCCCTGCTTTGATGACTCCTCGTATGCAACGACACATTTATCGACATTCTCCGCCATTTCAAGCAGCTGCCGGAACGTATGAACGGTTTTCACTTCGGGAATTTCATTGCGGTACGATTGCTCCGCCGCTTCCTTCGCGATTTTCGCCCATCTCTCCCGCTTTTTCTTTGCCTTTTTGTCGTCTAGCTTAACGACGGATCTGGCGCCCTGAAAGGGGATGAACATACTAGCCCCCAGCTCGGTCCCTTTTTGGATAATCCATTCAAGCTTATCGCCTTTCGGAAGGCCGCTGGCAATCCTGATTTTTAACGGCAGTTCACGGTTTTCACCCGTCCATTCAGCAATGCTGCATGATATATGATCTTTAGAAACCGCTTTGAGCAGGCATAACGCTTCATGGCCGTCTTTCGAACAGCAGATTATCCGGTCTCCCGCACTCATTCTCATGACGTTCGCTATATGGTGGACGTCTTCCCCCGTAATTTGAAAATCGGGAGTTTCGTCCATCTCCTGCTTCGTGAGCTCGATAAAATATCGTTGCATACGCTGTGACACCTACTAACTGTTATTTTTTCGCGATGATGCTGACCCAATCTTCCATAGACAGAATTTCTGTGATGGTAAAGCCGGCTTTTTCCAACGCTTCTTTTACTTCCTGTTTTTTCTGGCCGATAATGCCTGAAGTAATAAAATGGCCTCCGTCTTTGAGCAGGTCATACGCCTGTGATGTAAAGCGGAGAATCACTTCCGCCAGAATATTTGCGACAATGACATCATGTTCGCCCGTGATGCCGTCTAACAAATTGTTCTGCTTCACTTCGGCCGTATCACTCACTTTGTTCAATTTTAGATTCAGACGCGCGCTTTCAACAGCGACCGGATCAAGGTCATACGCATGAACCGATTCGGCCTCAAGCATGGCGGCCGCGATGCTTAAAATTCCTGAACCGGTGCCGACATCAATGACACGGTCGCCTTTTTGAACGATACGCTCAAGCGCCTGAATGCACAGAACGGTTGTCGGATGCGTTCCCGTTCCGAATGCCATGCCCGGATCCATTTCGATAATCAGTTCATCGGTATTCACGGGTGTGTACGTTTCCCATGTGGGTACGATCGTGAATTTTTCAGAAATTTTCACCGGATGATAATACTTTTTCCAAGCTGTCGCCCATTCTTCTTCATTAACTTCAGAAATGGTGATTGTGTTTCTGCCTAAATCAATGTCGTACAAAAGCAGATTATTAATCGTCTCTTTAATGCCGTCCACCGTTTCGCCTAGGAAACTGTTGATCGGCAGATACGCTTTGACAATGACACCCTCATCGGGGTAATCATTGGGGTCGAGCTGGTAGATTTCCCCGTAAACATTCTCACGCTCTTTCATTAAATCAAGCGGATCTTCGATGACAACCCCGCTCGCACCAGCTTCATGCAAAATATTTGAGATGGGTTCGACCGCTTCATGTGTTGTGTGAATGCTGATTTCGGACCATTTCAAAACTACCAACTCCTATCCAATCATTACTCGCCTTTAAATGCGCGTTTTACTTTGTCAAAGAAACTCATTTCTTGTTCATCCGGCAGGTTTCCGCTGACTTCAGCGAACTCGCGGATGATGTCTTTTTGTTTGTCTGTCAGATTCGTCGGTGTGACGACGCGGACGACAATGTGCTGGTCGCCTTGTCCGTAGCCCCGGACGTTCTGAACGCCTTTGCCTCTTAATCTGAATTTCGTGCCGGTTTGTGTGCCGGCAGGTATTTTCAATTTCACTTTTCCGTGAAGCGTCGGCACTTCCACTTCGTCTCCGAGTGCCGCTTGGGCAAACGTTAACGGCATTTCGCAATAAATATCGTCTCCGTCGCGTTCAAAGAACTCGTGGGCGCGCACATGGAATACGACAAACAGATCTCCCGCAGGCCCTCCGTTTACGCCAGGTTCACCTTGACCCGGAACGCGCAGCTGCTGTCCGTCATCCACACCGGCAGGAATCGTGACATTGATTTTTTTCCGTTTTTTCACTTTGCCCGTGCCGCCGCAGTCAGAACACTTGTTTTTGATGATTTTTCCTGTTCCTTCACAGTGGTGGCAGACTCTTCGGTTAACCACTTTGCCAAACGGCGTGTTCTGTTCGACGTTCAGCTGGCCTGAACCTCCGCAGTGCGAGCACGTATCCGGCTTTGTTCCCGGCTTTGCGCCCGATCCTTTACATGTTTCGCAATTCTCTTCGCGCGGAATTTCAATGATCGTTTCTTTTCCGAAAGCCGCGTCTTCAAATGACAGGGTCATTGTATACTGCAGATCCGCGCCTTGCCGCGGCGCATTCGGGTCACGGCGTCTCGTGCCGCCTCCGAAGATGCTTGAGAATATGTCATCGAAACCGAAGCCGCCGAAGTCTCCGCCGCCTCCGAAACCGCCGCCGAATCCCTGGTTAGGGTCTGTATGGCCGAATTGGTCATATTGAGCGCGTTTTTGGTCGTCTGAGAGCGCTTCGTACGCTTCTTTTACCTCTTTGAATTTTTCATCTGCTCCGGATTCTTTATTGATATCAGGATGATATTTTTTTGAAAGCTTCCGATAGGCTTTTTTGATTTCATCCTTTGAAGCGCTCTTACTTACCCCAAGCACTTCATAGTAATCACGCTTACTCATCTCGCTTCACTCTCCCGAATTTCTCACATAAATTAGATTGTATCATTTTGAATTATGTTTTTTCAATTCCTTTTATCCCGGGCAAGAAAAAAAGTCAAAGCCAAGAGATGCCTGACTTTGACTTTCTGTCTGTTGAATCAGAATATGCTGTGTGTTCTTCCGCCTATAGCCATGCGGGAAAGAACTTATTTTTTCGTTTCGTCGTCTTTTACTTCTTCGTATTCCGCATCGACAACGTTGTCGTCCGCTTTTTTGCCTTCAGCGTTTGCTGCGCCTTCAGCCTGCTGCGCTTTTGCCGCTTCTTCATAAAGCTTCATAGAAAGCTCTTGAACGATTGTTTGAAGCTCATCTTTTTTCGCTTTGATGTCTTCAATTTCGTTTTTCTCGATAGCGGCTTTCAGCGCGTCTTTCGCGTCGTTTGCTTTTTTCACTTGCTCTTCGTCCACTTTGCCTTCCAGATCTTTTAATGTTTTTTCCGTTTGGAACACAAGCTGGTCAGCTTCGTTGCGGACTTCGATTTCTTCTTTTCTCTTCGCATCAGCGTCAGCGTTTTCTTCCGCTTCTTTTACCATGCGTTCGATCTCATCATCAGAAAGACCTGAAGAAGATTTGATTGTAATGTTTTGTTCTTTTCCTGTGCCTAAGTCTTTCGCTCTTACGTTTACGATACCGTTTTTGTCAATATCGAAAGAAACTTCGATTTGCGGTACGCCGCGCGGTGCAGGCGGGATATCAGTAAGCTGGAAGCGGCCGAGCGTTTTGTTGTCCGCAGACATCGGGCGCTCACCTTGAAGCACGTGAATGTCAACAGCCGTTTGGTTGTCAGCTGCAGTTGAGAATACTTGAGACTTGCTCGTCGGAATTGTCGTGTTGCGGTCGATCAGTTTCGTGAACACGCCGCCCATTGTTTCAATACCGAGAGAAAGCGGTGTAACGTCAAGAAGAACAACGTCTTTTACGTCTCCCGTGATGACGCCGCCTTGAATCGCTGCACCCAGTGCTACAACTTCATCAGGGTTTACGCCTTTATGCGCTTCTTTACCCGTTTCTTTTTTGATTGCTTCCTGTACGGCAGGTATACGTGTTGATCCGCCGACAAGGATAACTTTGTCGATTTCGCTCGCAGAAAGATCCGCATCTTGAAGAGCCTGACGGACAGGAGCCATTGTGCGCTCAACAAGGTGAGCGGAAAGCTCTTCGAATTTAGCGCGGGTCAGTGTCAGCTCAAGGTGAAGAGGACCTGCTTCTCCCGCTGTGATAAACGGTAAAGAAATTTGTGTAGATGATACGCCGGAAAGATCTTTTTTCGCTTTCTCAGCCGCATCTTTCAAACGCTGAAGCGCCATTTTGTCTTTTGAAAGATCAATGCCGTTTTCTTTTTTGAATTCTGCTACGAGATGATCGATGATGACTTGGTCAAAGTCGTCCCCGCCAAGACGGTTGTCACCGGCAGTTGAACGGACTTCAAACACGCCGTCGCCAAGTTCAAGAACAGATACGTCAAACGTACCGCCGCCAAGGTCGTAAACAAGAATCGTTTGGTCTTCGTCTGTTTTATCAAGTCCGTATGCAAGCGCTGCTGCAGTCGGTTCGTTGATAATACGCTCTACTTCAAGACCGGCGATTTTACCGGCATCTTTTGTCGCTTGGCGCTCTGCATCGTTGAAGTATGCAGGAACCGTGATAACAGCTTTTGAAACTGTTTCGCCGAGGTAGCTTTCAGCGTATGCTTTCAGATGCTGAAGGATAATAGCTGACACTTCTTGAGGCGTGTAATCTTTTCCTTCGATTTCCACTTTATAGTCAGTACCCATATGGCGTTTGACAGACATGATTGTGTTAGGATTTGTGATTGATTGGCGTTTCGCCACTTCCCCTACTTGGCGCTCGCCGTTTTTAAATGCAACGACTGACGGAGTCGTACGGTTTCCTTCAGCGTTGGCGATAACTGTAGGCTCTCCGCCTTCAAGCACTGCCACACATGAGTTTGTCGTACCCAAGTCAATTCCGATTACTTTACTCACTTTGAATTACCTCCTGCTATGTAGTTATTGATTCACTTTTACCATTGAAGGACGGATGACGCGATCCTTCAGTTTGTAGCCTTTTTGCAGTTCTTCGATAACAATATTGCTGCCGAAGTTTTCATCCTCCACCTGCATGACGGCTTGGTGAAGGTTCGGATCAAATTCCTGACCGACAGCTTCGATGGCTTCAACACCTTCTTTTTCAAGTGCGTCCATCAGCTGGCGGCGGACCATTTCCATACCTTGCAGCAAGCTTTTTGTCTGCTCGCTTTCAGCTTCTACCTGTAACGCCCGTTCAAAGTTGTCGAGAGCCGGAAGGATTTCCGTTACGACGTTTTGAGAACGGTATTTCTGAGCAGCTTCCATTTCAAGGCGGCTGCGTCGTTTATAGTTTTCAAAGTCTGCTTGAACACGCAAAAGCTTGTTTTCTTTTTCATCAAGCAAACCCTGCAATTCATCAATTTGGTGCTGAAGGGCTTCTTCCTGACCTGCCGTTTCTTCATGCTGCTCTTGTGAAGCCGCTTGTTCTGCCTGTTCTGTCACTTCTTCTTGTTCTGCTGCTTCGACCTGTTCTGCGGTTTGTTTTTCTTCTGACATTGTGTTCACCTCCCTCAAATGCTGTAAAAAGATGACTGAAAATGATTGCCAAAATTCCCTTATTCATCATACAAACTTGTGAATGCTTTTGACAAGTCCGAAGTCACGTGCTGCAGCAGGCTGACGACTCTTGAATAATTCATGCGCGTCGGCCCGATGATGGCGATTGATCCGATCTGCTTCGTATCAACAGTATAGGTGGCCGTGATTAAGCTGCAGTTTTCCATTTCTTCGTAGTCGTTTTCTTTCCCGATTTTGATTGAAATCCCGGCTTTTGATGACTGAAACAGCTTCAGAACATCCTGCTCTTTTTCAATTAAAGATAAGAGCGAGCGGACCCTTTCAATATCGTGAAACTCCGGCTGATTCAGCATGTTGATCTTTCCGCCGAAAAACAATTTCTCAACGTGGGCCGCCGGATGGAATGTGGAGCGGAGCGATTCAAGTATGCTGTCATAGTTGGCGATATGCTGCCTTAAATATGTGACAACCTCTTTGAAAATGCGCTCATTCAGTTCGTCCATCGGCACGCCCGCTAATCGATCGTTTAATATATTGACCAGTTTTTCAATATCGGCCAAATCCACTTTAGCCGGGAAATTGATGGTGCGGTTTTCGACATGCCCCGTGTTCGTGACGAGGATGGCGACCGCCTTATCCGGCTGGATCGGAACGATTTGAATCTGTTTAAGATAGTTCTCGCTCAGCGTCGGCCCGAGGACAATCGATGTGTAGTTTGTCAGGTCGGACAGGATTTGCGCTGATTTTTGGACTGTTTTTTCCAGCTCGAAGATTTTTTCTTTAAATATCGAGTGAATTAAATCCAGATCGGTTTTTGTCAGCTTGACGGGTGACAGCAAATGATCGACATAATACCTGTACCCTTTTTCCGACGGAATCCGTCCTGAGGATGAATGGGTTTTTTCAATAAAGCCCAATTCCTCCAAGTCAGCCATCTCGTTTCTGATCGTTGCAGAGCTGAATGTAATCTCGTCTTTTTTTGAAAGAGTTCTTGATCCTACAGGCTGCGCTGATTGTATAAAATCATTAATAATCACTTGCAGGATCAACAGCTGACGATTTGTTAACATCATCATCACCCCTGTTAGCACTCAAGGTCAGCGAGTGCTAATTCTATATCAAAAGTAACAAACCAAAAGAAAAATGTCAATTATAACTCACCCAAAAAAGCGCCAAAAACCTCATTTCCTAATAATTTGCCCTCATGCGTTAATGCAACCGATTCTTCCGTGTCACAGATCAGGCCTTTTTCGGTTAAATCTTTGAGAACATCGGGAAACAGTTCGTCGACCGAGCGTCCGAATTTATCGAGAAAAGCTTGCTTTTGTACGCCGGACATTTTTCTGAGACCGAGGAACATTTCTTCTTCAATCTGCTCCTCCCGTGTCACCTCGTGCGTGTCACGGTAAGGCAGTCCCTTTTCTTCGATGAGCTGAATGTAATGTTTCACAGGCCCGGCGTTGACGGTGCGCGTGCCGCTGATATACCCGTGAGCGCCTGCGCCAAAACCGAAATACGCTTCATTGCTCCAATACGTCAGATTATGCTGCGACTCGTATCCGGGCTTTGCAAAGTTGCTGATTTCATATTGACGGATGCCCGCTTCACTCATCTGCCTCATGACCGTTTCATACATCTCGGCCTCTTGTTCTTGCGCCGGGAGATGCAGGCGGCCTTTTTGCATTAAATTATAAAACACCGTTTTCGGCTCTACGATCAGCGAGTAAACGGAATAGTGCTCCGCATCAAGAGACAAAGCCGTTTTGACGGAATTGTCAAGATCGGCCAGCGTCTGACCCGGCAGGCCGAACATCAAATCGAGACTGATGTTGTCAAAGCCGAGAGCCCTCGCACGTTCAAAGGAAGTGAATACGTCCTTTTGTTTATGCACTCTGCCGATTTTTTGTAAAAGCTCACCTTCAAAGGTTTGAACACCGAAGCTCAGCCGATTGACACCGGCATTTTTCATGATTTTTAATTTTTCCGGGGACAAATCATCCGGATTCGCTTCCGCGGCAAATTCTACGAGTCCGTCAGAAGGCTCCAGCACGCGGTGAATGGAATCCATCAATTTTTCCAGCTGGGCGGGTGAGAGCGATGTCGGCGTGCCTCCCCCGATGAAAATCGTGCGGAGATCAGGGCGTCCCGTCCGTTCTATTGTATTTATCATTTCCTTTTCGAGTGAGTTTAAGTACTCATCGACAGGCTGGCTCTGAATAAAATATTTATTGAAATCGCAATAGTGGCAGATATGCTCACAAAACGGAATATGAATATAAGCTGATTTCATTTTGAAACACCTTCTTCTTTACAGAAAGAAGCCGCAGCGCGGGACTGCGGCGGCTTCCGTTATTTTTTCGGGCTGTCATCCATTTTAAGAACGGCCATAAACGCTTCCTGCGGCACTTCTACCGAGCCGACCTGCTTCATCCGGCGTTTTCCTTCTTTTTGTTTTTCAAGAAGCTTCCGTTTCCGCGAGATGTCTCCTCCGTAACATTTTGCAAGGACGTTTTTCCGCATGGCCTTAATGGTTGAGCGGGCCACGATTTTCTGTCCGATCGCTGCCTGCACGGGCACTTCGAATTGCTGGCGGGGGATCAATTCTTTCAATTTTTCGACGATGACTTTCCCGCGCTCGTATGCGTAATCGCGGTGCACGATAAACGACAGCGCATCAATTTTTTCTGCATTCAGCATAATGTCCATTTTGACGAGTTTGGACGGTTTGTAGCCGATCAGCTCGTAATCGAAAGAGGCGTACCCTTTCGTGCTGGATTTCAGCTGATCAAAAAATTCATATACGATTTCCGCAAGAGGCATCTCATATACAATGCTGACTCGGTTGGCGTCTAAGTACTGCATATCGATAAAGTTGCCCCGTTTCCCCTGACAAAGCTCCATAACCGCTCCGACGTAATCGTTCGGTACCATCATCGTCGCTTTGACATAAGGTTCTTCCACCCGCTCTATTTTCTGCGGGTCAGGCATGTTTGACGGGTTATCCACGATGATCTTTTCGCCGTCCGTCATATAAACGTCATAAATAACGCTCGGCGCGGTCGTAATAAGGTCAATTTTAAATTCCCGTTCAATCCGCTCTTGAATGATTTCCATGTGAAGCATTCCTAAAAAGCCGCAGCGGAAACCGAAGCCGAGGGCTTGTGACGTCTCTGCCTCGTATTGAAGAGATGAATCGTTCAATTCAAGTTTTTCCAGAGCTTCGCGCAAATCATTATATTTGGCTGTGTCAATCGGATAAAGTCCGCAGTATACCATCGGATTGAGTTTGCGGTAGCCCGGAAGCGCTTCTGCCGCAGGCTTAACCGCGCTCGTGATCGTATCACCGACACGGGTGTCGCCGACGTTTTTGATTGCGGCTGTCAAATAGCCTACGTCACCGACTGTCAATTCGTCAGCCGGCTGCGCTTTCGGCGTGAAGACGCCGACTTCGATGACTTCAAACTCTTTTCCGGTTGCCATCATTTTAATTTTCTGGCCCGGTTTGACCGTTCCTTCTACGACTCTGATATACGCGACGACTCCGCGGTACGCGTCATAAAGCGAGTCAAAGATGAGCGCTTTCAGCGGAGCTTCCGGATCTCCCGCGGGAGCCGGCACTTTTTCTACGATCTGTTCTAAAATGTCTTCGATGCCGATGCCCGCTTTCGCTGAAGCGAGGACGGCGTCTGAAGCGTCAAGGCCGATAACGTCCTCAACCTCTTGACGCACACGTTCTGGCTCTGCGCTCGGAAGATCGATTTTATTAATGACAGGAAGAATCTCAAGATCATTATCAAGCGCCAGATAGACGTTCGCCAATGTCTGCGCTTCTATTCCCTGAGCCGCATCAACAACGAGAATCGCGCCTTCACAGGCAGCCAGGCTTCGCGAAACTTCATATGTAAAGTCGACGTGTCCGGGCGTGTCGATGAGATGGAATATATATTCTTCTCCGTCTTTTGCTTTGTATTTCAGCTGAACGGAATTTAATTTGATGGTAATTCCCCGTTCGCGTTCAAGGTCCATTGAATCAAGCAATTGTTCTTTCATTTCCCGCTGGGTGATCGCCGATGTTTTTTCTAAAATCCGATCCGCCAAGGTCGATTTGCCGTGGTCTATGTGGGCGATGATGGAGAAATTCCGGATTCTTGACTGCCTCTCTAAACGCTTTTCTTTATCTGTCACAATCTATCACTCCTACTATTAAACGCAAAATACACTAGCTTAGATTATATCAATAGGATTGTAAACATTCAATTAAAACAAGAAAGAGAAAAGCTTCCTTTAAGGAATCATCCGCTTTTCTCTTCATCAATGCTAACGGTTCAGTTTCGAAACCCACTCATACATCGCCTGTGCCGAGTCCGTCACGGTATTTGAAAGGGTTTCTCCGGCTTTTGAAAACAGGTTGAAGGTTTCTGCCTGTTCCAGCTGTTTTTGTTTTTCTTCCAGATCTTTCGCCGTAACGGTTTGCCCCAAAATGGAAGCTTCTTTTTCCTGTCCTTCTCCGCCGCCGAGCGTGAATGCTCCTTTTAAGGAGGGATCTTTGTATCCTTTCATATCAAGCATTCCGCTGTTTGCCTGCTGCATGCCGAACAATACGCCGACAAACATGACAATGGCGATCAGCAGGCATTTGCCGGTAAAACGGATCATTTGCATCACCTGATTTCTATTGTTTTTTCTTCTCTCCTGATTGCGAGCTGACCTTGTCTGCATCCCAGTACAGTTCGCTGAATACATCAGCCACGGCATCTGATGCGCGCCTCAGTTCTTCAAGATTGTTATCCACGCCCCCGAATTCCAGCAGAAGCGACCGGTCGTTTAAATCCTGGTTGTACACTCCATTATCTCCCGGAGAGCCTTTTGATAAAACACCGACGCTTAAGCCTGGGTATTTTTTCTCCATCAGCTTATGAAGTTCACTTGCGAGTTTATAGTTTTCTTCAAAATTAGCGCTTTTTTTGCCGACGACGATGGCGACCCTGGCATAGCTTTTTCCTTTGATGTCGGCTGTCGTATTTTTCTTGCGGCGGGAATCCCGGTGAATGTCTATGGTATATTGCAGGTTTTTATTTTTGGCGAGCGCGCTTTTTACGACTGGCCTTGATTCGTCGTAGCTTCGCGCATAATTTAAACCGTCTTTGTTCAGGCGGGCCTGAATGTCGGTTTTATCTACGGTCGCTCCTACACCTTGCGCTTCAAGCGCTTTTCCGAACATATCTCCGACAAGCGTGACATTGGCCTTCGAATGGCGGGCGTTATCCGGATTTGTTTCCCCCTTTAACAGAGGAAGATAGGATTCGGTATTATGAGTGTGGTAAATAAAAACGACTTTTTTGCTGCCTGTTGAATGTTTCGGCGGCGCCTTTTCTTCTTTTTTCGTTTTGTTTTCGATTTCTGCCAGGTTCACTTCTTTTTCTTTTTCCATCACCTTTGACGGCGGCGGGGATTCAGCAGGCATATTCGTATAATCAGTCCCCTGCCCCGCCAGAAGGATCTCCGTATCGTATTGGGCAAATCCCGGCAGCTCACGTCCCAAGAAACTCCGCGGGTCTTCCATATTAATGCTTGTCGCCAGTTTTAAGGAAAGCCGGGACAGCTGAAAAGAGTCTTTTTCAGGAAGCTCTGAGGCGAAATAATGATTTTCCATACCGAGGAGGTGTGCAAACGCGTCACCCGGAAGTTCTCCGGCAATTCCGTGAAGAGAATCCGAAGAAAGCCTCAGTTCAGGGCGAAGCGATGTGAGCACACCCGATAATACGAAAATAACGATAAGGCTTGTCATAAACAAAAACATGCCCTTGAGCGCATTTCCACCGTTTACTGCAACGACAATTTGACGGTTTCTGCGTTTTTTTCTCATGATTTGAATCCCTCCAGCGCTTGTCTAGTAATTACTCTATGAACAAGCTAGAGGAGGTAGAACCATTTTAATGATTATAAGAACCTTTGTTATCTTGTGACACTTTTTCATGAAGGGCGGTGTTTAACCCGTTTGCAAGCACGTTCGCCATATCATCAATAAAGGTGTCAATCTCCTTCGGCGTGACCATCAGATTATGGCCGAGCGGAGAGAGCACTTCGTGAATCAGCTGGCGTTTTTCGTTTTCGTCCAGTGTGCCGACAATACCGAGAAAGGATTGGCGTTCTTTTTCTCCGGGAAGGTCTTCGTCTGTCAGCACCTTCTTTTTGCCGAAGTTCATTCCGGCGGGCACCAGAGATCTTGACGGGCTGTCATCTTTCATCTCTCTGCCGAAATGCTTTAATATATAATCCACCGTATCGCTCGCGATCGTAACCGCATCAACGACAGTCGGTACCCCGATTGCGATGACGGGGATGCCGAGCGTCTCCTTGCTTAATTCTTTTCTCTTATTGCCGACGCCTGATCCCGGGTGAATGCCCGTATCAGAAAATTGGATGGTCGTGTTCACCCTTTCAACGGCTCTTGCCGCAAGAGCGTCTACCGCAATCACAAAATCCGGCTTTGATTCTTTGATCACACCTTGAATAATATCGCTCGTTTCAATTCCCGTTAATCCCATCACACCGGGAGCAAGCGCGCTGACCGGCCTGTACCCTTCCTGTACGTTTTCCGGCTGAAGCCTGAACAGATGCCTTGTCACAAGAAGGTTTTCGGTCACGAGAGGGCCGAGCGCATCCGGCGTCACATTCCAGTTGCCGAGACCGACGATCAAACAGCTTGCATCCTTTGGAATCTTTAATGCCGACAGATAGGCGGAAAATTCCTCGGCAAACACTTCCGTTACTTTTTCCTGCATGTCAGAGTCGTGTTCCCGAACCCCTTGAGCCTCGATCGTGACATAGCGTCCCTGCTTTTTCCCCGATAGCTCGGCGCCTTCTTTGGTAATATCGACGGTTCTGACTTTAATGCCGCCCTTGTCGCGTTCTTTTTCAATAAACCCGTTTATTTCTTTTGTCTGACCGGCTTGTCCGTCTTTTACCGCCTGTTTCGTTTCTACCGCTAAATCCGTCCGTATCAGAAATTGATTGACATCCAGTTCATTGTTTTTCACAGGAAAGACCTCCTTCAATCATCGTGGTACATAGTGTGGCCATTTACAAAACGAATCATGCGAATTTACCCATCAACGAAAAATACTTTACATTTATATTGCAATCTAAAGTTCTGTTTGATAGAATACAATTTGTTCTATTGTGAAGAAGATTTAACCTTAAGACACTGTGCTACAGGTTGTATCTTAGGAGGTGAAACACATGCCAAACATTAAATCAGCGATTAAACGTACAAAAACAAACAACGAACGCCGCGCTCATAACGCGACAATCAAATCTGCTATGCGTACTGCAATCAAACAAGTTGAAGCTTCTGTTGCTAACAACGAAGCGGATAAAGCGAAAACTGCTCTTTCTGAAGCAGCGAAACGCATTGATAAAGCAGTGAAAACAGGTCTTGTACACAAAAATGCCGCAGCTCGATACAAATCTAGACTTGCGAAACAAGTGAACGGACTTTCTGCATAATACAAAAACGATCCCTTTAACGGGGATCGTTTTTTTCATTCAGTCCGGAGAAGCTCAAGGAGAAAGAGCTCCAGCAAGAGCTGCTTGTCCTTTTTCCCCGTTTTCATTTCATAATCCATTACTGCGAGCCTTTCTATAATACGCCGCAGCTCTTCTTCAGAAAATAGCCTCGCCTGATCCATCGCCAGCTTTACCCGGAAGGGGTGCACCTTTAAGTTGGAAGCGATTTGCTTTTGGCCGTATCCTTGTCCCGCAAAATACTTTGTCTGCATAATCAGACGGAATTGGTTGGCGATCAGCGCCATAATTTTGATCGGTTCTTCGTTTTGTTTTAAAAGATCATAAAATATTTGAAGACTTTCCGTCCGTTTTCGGTTCACGATTTTGTTGATCAGCTCAAAAATATTCTGCTCCAAACTTCTTGCGACAAGCTCCCGGACATCTTCAAGCGTGATCTCATGTCTGTCACCGGTGTAGGCGGAGAGTTTTTGTATTTCCTGATATATGGAAGACAGATGGCCGTTTGCAAGCAGAACCAAATGCTCGGCAGCTTCTGTATCCATCGTTTTATTTTCGGATTTCGCCAGATTAATCGTAAAATCAGTCGTCTCCTTTGCATTCAGCTCCTTAGCTTCAATCATAAGGGCTTTTTGCTTCAGCGCTTTCGTCAGCTTTTTCCGTTCGTCCAGCTTTTCATACGGAGCCACAATCACAAAGACCGTATAAGGCGCAGGCTCCTTCAGGTAAGTCTCCAAAGCGCTTGTATTATGCTCTATTTTTTCTTTCTTTTTTTCCCCTGTTAAAAAAGACGGATTTTTTACGATAACCAGCCGCTTCTCTCCCATAAACGGAAACGTTTCCGCATCGGTTATGGCCTGGTCAAGCGGATCCTCTTCAAGATCAAAAACAGACAGGTTAAAATCTTTAGTCTCCTCATCAACGACAGCTTGTCTGATCCGGCTGACAGTCTCTTGGAGCAGATACGTTTCTTTTCCGTATAAGCAATAAACGGAGCGGACATCCCCTTTTTTCAGGGCTTTCCAAACATCAAATACCATGATCGTATGACTTCCTCTCTTTCTTGATCCCCTTCTATCCTAAATTGAGTTCGGCAAATAGTAAAGAGGAAGCTTTAAAAAGGACAGCTTCCTCATTTATAATAAACGCCTGATTCACAAGCTCCCGGGTCTGCTTGTAAAAAGGCGATAATCACAAGAACAGAAAACGTTACCATCACTTCTAGATTTTTCAAAACAATTCCAGTATACTTAGGGAAGTCAGGAGGGATGAAATTGAATGATTTTGAAAAAAACGTTCAAAGCAAACGAAATGATGCTGTTGACTCAGCTGTCGGTTTTGTCGTGTCCTTCGGATTTTTCGCCTTTTTGTTCGTGATGGCAACAGCCATCCATCTTATCGGCTCTTAGCCGCATTCCGGGCTGCTGTCAATCGGCAGTCTTTTTTACTTCTTGCGCCCTGGTTTCTTCTATATCATATGGAGGGAAGACGGAAAACGTTCCGGCGCCTTTTTCAAATCTGTATTGAATCGTTCCGCTGATATCGGTGCGAAGCACATTGACAGAGTACGCCTTCAAACGATCCAGCACTTCTTCGTGCGGATGATGGTATCGATTCTCTTTTCCTGCTGAAATCAGCGCTGCTTCCGGCTGAAGCTGTTTCAAAAAGGCTTCACTCGTTGAGCTTTTGCTGCCATGATGACCCGCCTTCAATATATCAGCCTTCAGTTTCGGATACGTTTTCAGCACTTCTGTTTCGCCGTCCGATTCTAAATCTCCCGTCAAAAGCCAGCTCACTCCGCCTAAGACCGTCCAAAGCACCAGTGACGAATCATTTTTACTCTTTCCGTCAGACGACTCCGGAGACAGCACCTGAAACTGAAGATCACCGGCTGTAATGGTGTCGCCCCGCTTTGCTTCGGCAACGGGAATGTTGTTTTCTTTCGCCATATTTAATATGTTCTGATCCTTCGGTTCTTTTACGAATCCCACGGGGACAATTAACCGTTTGACTCTATGATTTTTGATTAACACTCCGGCTTCCCCGATGTGATCCTGATCCGCATGGGTTAAAATCAGCGCATCCAGCTTTTTCACCCCTTTTCCGTTTAAAAACGGAATCAAAACCTTCTCGCCGATAGAATACGGGTGGCGTTTTTCTTTCCATGATTCTCCGGGATAAGCAATCACTCCCCCTGTATCAACCATTACGGTCCCTTTGCGGTGCGGCGCGCTTATAAACAGCGAGTCTCCCTGCCCGATATCAAGCATATCCGCTTCTCCCCATGGGCTGAAATACGGACGGCATATTAAATAAGCCAAAACCGCGCAGAAAAAAAGAGCCGATTTCCTGAGTTTTAAAAAACCTCCCTTTTCTAAAGCCGCAAAAAGCGTAAAAACGGAAACCGCAAGCAGAAGAAGGGAAAGAAAGTCAGGCTTTAACACAATCATAGTAAATAAATCAATGGATGCCGCATATGTAATGAAATCATGCACAGGCTTCATCACAAGGTCAAACATATTAAACAAACATTCTCCCATCTGCCTTGAAAGTAAAAGAAGAAGGAAACCGATGACAGAAACCGGAATGACAAATAACGTATAAAATGGCACCATCACCATATTCATCGGAAAACTGGCAAGTGAAATTTGCTGAAAATGATAGAGAAGAAACGGAAGTGAGCTGAGCTCTGCGATGAATGAGGCCATCGCAAGCCCGGCAAGTCTGCTTTTCCCTGCTTTCTTTAAAATGGGGGATGACAGAATTAAAGAGGCGCTTACCGCAAAGGAAAGCTGGAAGCCCGCCTGCCAAAGGAGGTAAGGATTAAACAGCAGGAGCAGCAGATAAGACAGAGACAATGCAGCAGAGGAATGAATGCCGCGTTTAACAAGAGTTCCGGCGATATAAAATCCCAGCATGAGGGATGCGCGCAATACGGATGGGGCGGCACCGCTCAGCAGCGTATAGACCGGCAAAAACAGCAGCAGCAACATCCCCGCCTTTTCTCTAGTCAGCCCGATTCTGATCAGAGCATAAAATAGTCCCGCCGTAATAAGACCGACATGCATTCCGGAAATCGCCATTAAATGAACGACTCCCAAATTTTGATATGCACTCAGTATATCGTCTTCTATAGAAAATCTTTCACCTAAGGTCAGCGCTTCAACAATTCCGGCGGAAGATTCAGGCACGTGATTCCGAATGATCGAAATCAAATTTTTTCTGATGCTCAGCAGTTTAAACAGCGGCTGTTTGGATTTTTCACACTGCTGAATAGAAGTCACGGTAAATAACCAGTGAATCTGCTGAGAGTAAAGATAATCCTTATAATCAAAACCCCCGGGAATCGTCGCATGTGCAGGCTGTTCCAGAGAGCCTGTAAACGTGCAGCGCATCCCCGGTTCAAGCTGTTCAATGAGTCTCTTTTCCTCAAGAGACCGGATTTTGTACGAAGCCGCCCATTTTTCCTTGTCATGTGTACGGATAACGGCTGACATTTTCGCTCCGTCAACCTTCGGAATATTAGTGATGACGGCCTGTTCAGTATAACTGCCGGCCTGATACCGCGTTACATTCGCAGCGTCACAAACCGTATAAAGAAAGAAATAAACACAAAAAGAAACGAGGCAGACAACAACCGGAGCAGGCTGCTTTGTTTTTATCATAATAAAGAGAAGATACAGAAGAAAAAGGAGCAGAACCCAGAAGACATGAGCGGCGGCAATTCCCGCAGTTGCAGAAACCGCCGCCAGAGGCAGAAGAAGGTATTTATATTTCATTTATACGTAACTGGTAAACAGCTCATTGGCCTGTTCATGAATTTTTTTCAGTTCATCTGCCTTAACTCCCGCATCAGATAATTGCTGAATCAGACCTGCGACAAAAGACAATTTTTCGCGGTTTTTCAGATCGATGATCATTTCATCAAGTTCGACCTGCTCCACCTTGACTCCGGCTTGGCTGAACAGCTCTTTTGCATAAGGCTGTGTTTTGTAATCTTCGGCATAATAGACCGTTTTGATGCCTGCCTGGATAATTGATTTGCAGCATTGAATACAAGGATAATGTGTCACATAAATTTCGGCGCCCTCCGTCGGAACACCGAACTTAGAACATTGCAGAATCGCATTCATCTCTGCATGTATGGTCCTCTGGCAATGATTATCTATTAAAAGGCATCCTTCATCAGCGCAATGGACGCCGCCGGCGATTGAGCCGTTGTATCCGCCGGCAATCATCCGCTTATCTCTGACTACGGTTGCCCCGACTGACAGTCTCGGACATGTGCTTCTCAGCGCCAGCAAATGGCTTTGCGCCATAAAATATTGATTCCATGAGATTCGTTCCACAAGTGTTCCCTCCAAAAAGTCTTGTTGCTTTTCTAAGTTTACATAGATTTAAGCAGAACCGTCAATTCA
The DNA here is from genome assembly GCF_021729365.1 of Bacillus sp. R45. Taxonomy (NCBI): domain Bacteria; kingdom Bacillati; phylum Bacillota; class Bacilli; order Caryophanales; family Bacillaceae; genus Bacillus; species Bacillus sp. R45. The sequence continues at coordinate 2,562,275 of NZ_CP091421.1, forward strand.
CTTTACCGTAATGGAAGTTTTTATCCGCTCAAATGACTTTTCTCCAAAGCCTGATACCTTCATCAAATCTTCAGCAGTCTGAAACCGTCCGTTTTCTTCTCGGTAGGCGATAATGGCTTCCGCTTTTTTCTGCCCCACCCCGGAAATTGCCTGAAGTTCGTCCAAAGATGCCGTATTGATATTGACAGCTGCATTTTCCTTTTCACCAACTGCTGTTTTCGGATGATTCCCCTCTTCGCCTTCACTCGGAATATAAACAATCGTCCCGTCCTGCAGCTGCTCTGCTAAATTAACATTCAATTCATCCGCCTTTTTCTTCAGGCCGCCGGCTTTTTCAATGGCTTGCGTCACTCTGTCTCCCGCTTTCATTTCATACACGCCGGGATTTCGGACCGCTCCTTTCACATCAATCATAATCTTATCGTCTGCGGTGTCTTTTTTGTCCGCGACGGATGCGGAGGCTGTTTGACCGAGCACGGACTGCTGTTTGACCGGCTCTTCCTTTTCAGAACGAAACAGCCAAATACAGATAAAAACTGCCCCTGCCGCAAGACAAGCGCCCAGAATTTTCAGGTTCCGCCGCATCCGCTCCGTCATCATCGCTTTCGTCATATTGCATTGCCTCCCCGCATAAGGTTTAGAGGATTAAGGGAAAAAGGAGGGGAATTCATTGAAAATAGGCTTTATCGGCACCGGAAACATGGGAACGATCCTGATTGAATCGTTTATCGAATCAAACGCTGCCGATCCCTCACATATCACCATCACAAACAGAACAATCGAAAAAGCATTAAAACTAAAAGAACGTTTCAGCGGCATCCACGTCACCGAGGATCAGGAAAAGCTCGTACAGGATAATGAAATCATATTCATTTGTGTAAAACCGCTGGATATATATCCTTTGCTGAAAAAACTCACACCGCATTTACGGAAAGATCACATTTTAATCTCCATTACCAGCCCCGTTCAGACGGATCAGATTGAACATACGGTTCCGTGTCAGACGGCCCGCGTCATTCCGAGCATTACGAACCGCGCCTTGGCCGGCGTCTCGCTTGTTACGTTCGGCAAAAGCTGCAGCGAGTCTGCAAAAGCGGATATTCAAACGCTGTTCACTCATATTTCAAAACCTGTGGAAATCAGCAGCGGCATTACAAGAGCGGCGTCAGACATTGTCAGCTGCGGGCCCGCTTTTATGAGTTATCTCGTTCAGCGCTTTATTGACGCGGCAGTGGAAGAAACGGACATCACCAAAGAAGAAGCCGTGATTATGTCGACAGAAATGCTTGTCGGTCTCGGAAAGCTTCTTGAAACGGGGCATTACACGCTTCCCGCCTTGCAGGAAAAAGTATGCGTAAAAGGCGGCGTCACCGGAGAAGGACTGAAGGCTCTCGAAAGCGGCGTTCAGGATATGTTCAATCGTGTCTTTCAGCGTACACATGACAAATACGATGAAGATATATCGTTAGTGAAGAAGCAATTTCACGTGTAACTGAGTATGCCATAAAGAGCTTTATCGCGCCAATCGCAAAAAATGCATTTTAAAAACCATCGTTCCGTTTAAACGATGGTTTTTGGTTTGCCTGCCGTAAAGAAAAGACGTTCAGACTCTGTTGAAGGAGGCCGGTCTGTAAAATCAGCCGTCACTTTCTTCAATTCAAATCCGGTCTCTGCAAGCATTTGTTTATATTCTTCAATGTAAAATGTTTTTTGCTCATGCGTCTCGTCATAGCGGTCATAAGATTGTCCGTTCCATACGAAAAAGGACATATCATGGATGACAGAAAGCTCTTCATCGCCGGCAAAGCTTTGCCAGATATAGCTGATCTGCTCATCCTGATCCGCATGGGTGCTGTCCGGAAAAAGCTCCGTCATTTTATACGGGGAATGGACGTCAAACAGAAGCAGGCCGCCCTCCTTCAAAACTTGAAAAACACTTTTGAAGGTGCTTAAGACATCATTTTTCGTTTTTAAGTAATTTAGGGAATCACAGCAGATGACTACGGCATCAAACTGTTCTTCAAAACCGGAAAGCTCTCTCATATCCTGCTGGAGAAAAAGAATCGGCTTTCCCGTTTTTTTCTGCTGGGCACAGCTCAGCATATCTTCACTCAAATCAATCCCCGTGACTTCGCAGCCTTTTTCAGCAAGCCTGATGGATATTTCTCCGGTTCCGCAGGCAAGATCAAGCACCCTTCCCTTTTCCGGAAGAGACGCTTCGATCCAGCCCGCCCATTCATCATACGGCGCATGGGACATTAACTCGTCATATACACCGGCGAAGCCTTGGTAGATCATGAGTTCAAGCCGAGTTCAAGCTCTGCGAGCGGCGCGTCGCCCCATAGCTTTTCAAGATTATAGTAGCTTCTTTCATCTTTATGGAAAACGTGGACAATGACGTCGCCGAGATCAACTAAAACCCAGCGGGCCTCATCAAACCCTTCCATCTTTTTGACATCAATGCCGTTTTCTTCTGCCTGATCTTTAATTTCGCGCGCAATGGCCTGAACCTGTTTATCAGAATTCCCGTGGCAGATTAAAAAGTAATCCGCTACAAGTGAGATTCCTTCCATGTCCAGCGCTAAAATATCTTCTGCACGTTTATCGTCGCATGCTTTTGCCGCGATTTTTAATACGGAAGCTTGATTCATTTTCCATATTCCTCCTGTCGTTTTTGAGACACCAGCCAGTTATAGGTTGCAAACGTCTCCGGAAAGACCGGCTGGTTTTTTTTCATCAGAAATATCATTGTATTTTTCATCGCTTGTATGAGCGCTTCGTTCAGATCTGTTTCCGCCAGACGGCGCACCTCTTCCACTCCGGGAAAGTGGCGGCCGGGTTCAATGTAATCCGCAACGTAGATGACTTTGTCTAAAAGGGTCATTCCGGGACGCCCTGACGTGTGATAGCGGATCGCATCCAAGATCTCGGGATCAGTGATCCCCGCTTCTTTCTCAGCCAAATACGCTCCCACAGGGGCATGCCACAGCTCGGCATTGTAATCCAAGAGCTCAGCCGGCATTTTTTCCCGCACGATGATCTGCTTCATTTCTTCTTTCGGCCGGAATTTTGCATAATCATGAAAAATAGCCGCCATTTCCGCTTTTTTCGGATCTGCTCCGAATCGGCCTGCGAGAATAACCGCCGTATCTGTCACGCCGATTGTGTGGATGTAGCGATGCTCGGTCAGCTGTTCTTTGACGCAGGCAAGTGCTTCCTCACGATTCATATAAATCATTCTCCTCTATATACTGCCTCACTTTATCCGGCATTAAGTATTGCGTCGGCTTTTTTGCTTTGAGACGTTCTCTAAGCATCGTTGACGAAACGTCAAATTCCGGAACGTCGGCAAAAAGCAGAGGGTACGGGGTCTCGATATGATACCCCGGGCGCCGCACTCCGATAAATTGAATGAGCGTGAGCAGTTCGTCCAATTTGTACCATTTCGGCAGATATTCAATCATATCCGCCCCGATAATAAAGAAAAGCTTGTCGTTCGGGTGCCGCTCCTTCAGTAAACGGACGGTATCATAGGTATAAGAAGGGCCTTTCCGGTCCATTTCCGCAAGCTCAAGCTTAAAGAAGGAATTAGAGCTGATGGCAAGCTTCAGCATCTCCACCCGGTGCCGGCTGTCTGTAAAGTCTTCATTCTGCTTATGCGGCGGGATTTTATTGGGCATAAACCAAATCTCATCGAGCTCCGCCTGATGAAGGACTTCATTAGCCATCAGAAGATGTCCGTTGTGCGGAGGGTCAAATGTGCCCCCGAATATTCCGATTTTCTTCATGTCAACCACCTTACGGAAGCTCGATTTGTTTATTTTCCTTTGATTCCTTATACAATACGATCGTATTTCCGATCGTCTGCACCAATTGTGAGCGGCTGCCTTTCACAAGGGCTTCTGCGACATCGTTTTTATCGTCTTCGCAGTTTTGAAGCACGCTGACTTTAATCAGCTCTCTTGCTTCTAAAGCCTCGGCAATCTGTTTCACCATGTTTTCGTTGACTCCGCCTTTTCCCACTTGAAAAATAGGCGTTAAATGATGCGCTTTTGAACGCAAAAACCGTTTTTGTTTTCCTGTTAACATTGTGTTCCTCCTAGTTTTCCTTCAACAATTGCTCTCATTAAGCCGCTGTCAGGCTCTTGTTCCGTCCACAGCTTGAAAGACAGTGCAGCCTGTTCCACAAACATGCCGACACCGTCAAGGGTTGTTAAACCTCTTTTTTCAGCTTCTTTTAAGAACGCCGTTTGAATCGGGTTGTATACGATATCACAAACGATGGCGCCCGTTTTGGCCCGTTCCAATGAGAGCGGCACGGCATCCGTTTTCGGATACATGCCGACAGATGTTGTATGAATAATGACGTCATATTGTTCAAGCTGATTTTCAGCTTCTTTTAAAGTAAGGGCGCGTTTCTGCTGAAAAGAGGGAGCAGCCGCAATCAGACTTTCCGCTTTTTCCGGCGTGCGGTTGCAAACGTCAAATTGTTTCGGCTCTCTGCGGACGATCGTCGTAAAAATCGCTCTTGCCGCCCCTCCCGCCCCAATCATGAGGATGGAGAGCTCTGATATCGGTTTGTCCAATACTTTGACTAAGGATTTATAAAACCCATCTCCGTCAGTATTATACCCGATGAGCCTGTCTCCCTCTCTTTTGACGGTATTTACGGCCCCGAGTACTTTCGCGCTTTCATGTATTTCATCCAGATGCTCCATGATCGCGACTTTATGCGGGACTGTGACGTTCACTCCGCAGATGCCAAGCGCCTTGATTCCGTTAACGGCGTCCTTGAGATGATGAGGTTCCACCTGAAACGCAAAATACTGCCCGTTGATGTTCTTATCTTGCAAAGCCGCGTTATGAATATCGGGTGACATTGAATGCCCGATCGGATTTCCGATTACTCCGTACAATTGTTTCATGCTCCCTCTCCCCTTCTCTCTATATTAATGAACGGCGGACAAATACGTGTACGCCTTTCGGAGCGTATGCCGTTATTTTTTTATCTGCTTGCTGCACCGTGACCCAGCCGAGTCCGGAAAAAACGATATCCGTCTTTCCTTCTTTAATCGTAAACGTGTGGGCCGTAAGCTCCGGAAATTCATCCAAATGATCTTTTCCGGGCGGGGTAAGCAGTTCTCCCGCATGCTTTTCGTATAAGGCATCAGCATTTTCAAGCTTTGTTCTGTGAATCATCAATTCATTCGGCATATAGCATACAAACGCCGTTTTATCGCCTGATACATAGTCAAACCGGGCAAGCCCGCCGAAATAAAGCGTTTGTTTTTCATTCAGCTGAAAAGTGCGCGGCTTCAGTTCTTTTTTCGGTGTCAGCACCTTTAAGTCACGCTTGTCCACGTAATGCGCCATCTGGTGATGGTTAATGATTCCCGGCGTATCATAAAGCGCAGATCCGTCATCAAGCGGGATTTCAATCGCATCAAGCGTCGTGCCCGGAAATTGAGAGGTGGTAATAATATTCTCTTCCCCTGAGACCTCTTTAATAATCCGGTTGATAAATGTGGATTTGCCGACATTGGTACACCCCACCACATACACATCGCGCCCTTCGCGGTAATGTTCAATGGCGTCAATGACTTCCTTCATCCCTTGTCCGCGGGAAGCGCTGATTAAAAAGACATCAAGGGGTTTTAAGCCGTATTCTTTCGCTTCGCGTTTCATCCATTGGACGAGCCGTTCCCGCTTTACGGATTTCGGCAGGATATCGGCCTTATTACCGACAAGAATGATCGGATTACCGCCGACAAAGCGGTTCAGCCCGTTTATCCAGCTTCCGTTAAAATCAAAAATATCAACGACTTTGACAATTAGAGAGTCAGTATCGCCGATTGTGTGCAAGATATTTAAAAAGTCATCATCCGTTAATGAAACATCTTGAATTTCATTGTAATTTTTCAGTCTGAAGCAGCGCTGACAAATGACATTCTCCTTCGTGAGCGATGCCTTTGGCGCGTATCCGAGACCTTGTTTATCCTCGGTCTGGATCGTTACTCCGCAGCCGATGCAAACAACCTTTTCCATTCCTAATCCTCCCACTGAATATGGCCTTTACGTTTCAAAGAACTCAATATTCTCCGTTCAATCCGGCGGTTAAAGCGCGTCATGACTCCGTCAGAGGAAGCGACAGGCACGACGAGGATCGTATGATACCCGTTTCTGTTTCCGCCGAGAACATCAGTAAGCAGCTGATCGCCGATGACCACACAGTCTTCTTTTTTCAGCTCCATGCTGCTGACAGCTCTTTTAAAGGCGCGCCCCATCGGTTTTCTTGCCTTATAAATAAACGGTATGCCAAGCGGCTCCGAGAATAATTTCACTCTTCGTTCATTATTATTGGAGACGATCGTGACTTTAATGCCGTGCTCCTTCATTTCTTCAAACCACTCGATTAATCGAGGTGTCGCACTCGGTCTGTCCCACTCCACAAGCGTGTTGTCAAGGTCTGTAATAATCCCTTTCACATTGCGTTCCTTGAGCTTTTCCGGTGTGATATGAAATATATTTTTCACAAATTCGTCAGGTAAAAAAAACTTTTTTAACAAAACCCGCACCCTTCCTTTTCTTTCTATCATCTATATGTCGAAACCTGTCAGATTTAAAAACAAAGTCGGACTCAGTAAAAAAATTTCGACAAAAATTGGGTTTCTTCACCAGTTGTGGATAAAATTACACACATTATCCACTCTTATTACATCCGGATTTATCCAGATTATAAACAAGATACTAACAAGTTATCCACTTACGAGTGTGGATAACAGAACGATTGTTCTTATTTGTATTTCATGGTAGATTAAAGATAACCTCACCATGATTGAAACGCAACCTTCCATCATATGCTTGCGTCTGATGATTGATTACAATTGTAAGGAGGTGCCACTCCCATTAATTGGGTCCCCGGCATGAGAAAGCTTTCTGATGAATTACTAATAGAATCTTATTTCAAAGCCAATGAAATGAATTTGAGCCGTGAATTTATCGAGTTAATTGAAAACGAAATCAAAAGAAGATCGCTCGGACACATTATTTCCGTTTCTTCTTAAACAGAAAAAATTCCCGGGCGAATTTCCTTTTTTTACTCAGATGACTGATATTATATCACTTCGGTTATGCGCATTACTACCACTTTCAACAAAAAACACCCCTAAAATAGAGGTGTTTAAGAGGAACGGCTGCTATATATTGAACCAATACAGACCGCCCAGAACGAGAATGACGACGAGCAGCACAACAAAAAATGCGTACCAGTACCCCGCATTCACCCGAGGAGGCGGGCATACAGGATATTGCGGAGGGAAACCGCGGTTCATAGCAATCGCCTCCAAAAGATGTTTTTTCTACAGCCTATGAAGCAGAAGCAAAACGGTTTAGGCAGCTGACGGCGTCAGCGTTCCAAAACCCGCCCATTTTTTATGCCTTCAATTAAGATTCTTGCGCCTTTTGGCGTCATATGATTTCCGGAGGGATCTATCAGTCCGGATTGGATCAGCGCCCGGTCTGTATCTTTGCCGCCGTCCGCGCGTATAAAGTGTTTCCAGTTATCCACCAGCGGCACTTTCAACTCAGCTGCAACCTGCCTCGTAACGCCGTTATAGGAATTATGCCATGTTCTCGCGCCGCCTTTTTCTTTAAAGGCTGAGGCTTTATATCTCGAATAGTAATAGAGATGATGCGTTCCGTTTCCTTCTATAACCGGGATGCACGTCATTAAAATCGGCTTTATGCCGTGATTTCTGCTTTCGTTTATGAAATAAGTCAGGTTTTCTTTAAACCGTTTCTTTGATACTCGCGGCTGATCTCCCGTCAAAATGCCCGCATCATTTGTTCCGAACATGATAAATAAATATTGGGGCTTACGCTCCAGCACGTCGCTTTGAAAGCGCAGGCGCGCATCCTCAGTCGTCTGGCCGCCTATTCCCGCATTTATAACCGTAAGACGGCCGCGTTCCGCTGTTTTTAAAATGTTTACCCACTGCTGCGCCTTCGGATAATCACGATAATCCCAGTTGGAACCGCGCGTATTGCTGTCGCCGAACGCGACAACACTTTTCTCTTTGCCCGCAGCGCATCCTGATAACAGACAGGTTATCGTAATAAAAAGAACAGCAAACTTCATTTTCTCCCCCCCCAAACCTTACCTCCTATGGTACACATCTCTTTGGCGGCTTTCAACGCGGCGCTCTCTTTACTGGATATGAAAAGGACCGGAATCCTGTCCGATCAAATCCGAGACCTTAACAAACGTGTAGCCCTGCTTTTTCAGCTGGGGAATGATTTCTTTCAAAGCCTCAACCGTCTGGCGCCGGTTTCCTCCGCCGTCATGCAGAAGAACGATATCTCCATCTCTGGCATGTGAAACAACGTGCCTGACGATTTTTCCTTTTCCGGGCCTTTTCCAGTCTCTCGGATCTTGGTTCCATGACCACATGATGATATGATAGCCCTCTTTTAAGAGGCTTTTGAAAGCCGTATGATTCAGCGACCCTCCCGGCGGGCGGAATAACTTGTCCCCTTCCGGCTGCAGCGATCTGATATGATGCGCGGAGCTGTGAAGCTCTTGTAAAATGTCTTTGCGTTTTAAACGGTGAAAATAAACATGGTTCATCGTATGGTTGCCGATTTCATGCCCTTCTTCAACGATGCGTTTTGCCGTTACGGGGTATTTGTCTATACGGCTCCCGATACAAAAAAAGGTTGCTTTAACATTGTGCTGTTTCAGCACGTCTAACACAGCCTCCGTATAGACAGGATGGGGGCCGTCATCGAAGGTTAAAGATAGCTTCTTTTTTTCAGACCTTATATCCCAGTACACGTTTCCCGTCTTCTCCATGTCACTTCTTTTTAAAGATTTCGCATCGGCGGACACGGCAGTGAGACCCGTGAGGACGCATATCATGATGATCAGACGAAAGCATCTCAACGTTTACACCTCCAGTAAACACTACTGTTAACGTGTCCCCTTTTGTATAAAATCATTCTCTGCATCAAATGATGCACATCACCCGCTTCCCGCATGTTTTTGTCCAAACCCGGCTGCCAGCCGTTTCTCATCAAACGGCAAATGCTGATAAACAAGTACGCTTATCGGACAGCTTATTTTAATAGAAGGAGATAGATTTGTGCTGTATACTAATTGAAAAGAGGTGAACGTACAGATGATAAAAAAGGGATTCAGTCTTGCCGTCATCATTGCTGTCGTGATGATCGGCTTTATGCAAAAAGACGTCTGGCTCAGCATGATTCGCGCGGGCGGCATGTACGCCGTGCTTATGAGTATCCTTCTGGTCGCAGCTGACGTATTTTTTCCGATCGTTCCATTCGCCATTATCGCGGCCTTAAACGGAGCGGTTTTCGGGATTGTAAACGGAGTGTGGATTACATTGTCAGGCGCAATGCTCGGAACAATGGCATTGTTTTTTCTCGTCCGGTACGGATTCAGAGACTGGGCCAGAAAAAAACTGGTGGCTTACCCGGCCGCGGCTCAATATGAAGGTTCATTTCATCAGCACGCGTTTACGGCGGTGCTTTTCGGGCGGCTCATTCCGATTATACCGTCGCTTGCCATGAATACCGTCTGCGGGCTGAGTAATATACGATGGCCGATCTTTTTTTCTGCGTCGGTGCTCGGCAAAATTCCGAACATTGTGATCGTGACCGTCGCAGGCGCTTCATTTACAAGCAACAAACTGCTGTCTTTCGGGATTTACGGAATGTATATGCTCGTCTTAATGGCGGTCATTTATAAGAAGTTTCCCGGTCTTTTAAAAACAACGAAAAAATGAAGCGCGTACCGCCTCCTATTCCGGCGGTACGGCTCCTCTCATTCTGAGAACTTTTCCGTTTAATTCTAAATTGATGCAGCTTCGTTCCGCGTTCTCTTTGCTGCTCAGTAAAGGTGCACATAACCGATTTTTTGGCTGCGGTAAAAGTTGATGGAAGCTTCAAGCTGTCCGATCGGCTGCCCGTTATGAAGAAGCAGCTTAAAATTGTCGGGTGAGCATTAGATTTGGGATGACAGCCACCTGAGATACTCATCCTCACGAAATGAAACGGCCGTCTCTTTATGTTTCTTTAAATTGATCCGCTTGAAACACATCGGGAGTCCTCCTTTTTGAGGCCGCAAATAAGAACGAGCATAAAACGGCTGCCAACGCCAGCATAACAGCAGCCCCTGCGATGACGATGACGCGGACGGAAGAACCGACAGCCGCCGCTCCGAAAACCGCCGTTACCAATATAATGAAGACGGCTTCGACTAATGAATAAAAGCTCCCCACTCTCCCCATGATGTCCACCGGAACATTCTTTTGATAAAACGTCAGAAAGCCTGTATTGGCAAACGCCAGAAAAAAAGCGAGAAGGAAAAATCCGAAAGCAGCCGTCCAAAAAACGTCAGAAAACGCATAAATCATATATCCGGCCGCTGTGAATAAAGAGCCCATTCCCATCAATAAAGAAGCCGGCATTTTTTTATTAAAGATTACATTGACAAGCGCCCCCGCAATAATGCCTGCCCCTGAGACACTGACAAGAAAACCGTAATCGGCATCAGTCAGCTGAAGAACTTCTTTTGAAAAAGCGGCTTCAAGCGAATCAAGCGCGGATGGCATAACGGTCATGACCAGACTGAATAAAAAATAAATGATCATGACATTTCGCGCCGTTCGGCTGAAGCGATAGACGAGCTTCCAATCTTCTTTGTACACTGCCAAAGAAAGCTTCCGTGCGGGAGAATGTACGTGGGGCTCATTTTCAAGGTTCGGCAGCATCATCGTGATGAAACCGGACAGCACTAAAGCCGCCGCATTCACCCAAATCGCAAAAATCGGCGTGCCGGCGATAAAAAGCAGCCCGGCCGCAGCCGGCCCGAGGAGAAAAGCCCCTGATTCCGACAAAGCCCTTAGTGAATTGAATCGTTTTCTCCTTTCAGCCGGAATAAGCATCGTCACATACGCCATGGAACACGGACGAAACATCGCATTGGCCATTTGAATCAAAAACACGATACAATAAATGAAAAATAAAGACCTTACAGTAAACATCAGCGGCAGAACGGCAATGAATGCAGCCCGGATGAAATCAAGCGACATCATCATATTCCGTTTGTTACACCTGTCGATGATGCTGCCCGCCCACCCATTTGTCATCAAAACAGCCGCAGGCCTGATTAAATAAAGGATGGAAACCGCAAAAGCAGACCCCGTTTCTTTTAAAACAATAAGATTAAGAGACAAAAAATAAATCCATTCACCAATATTTGCTATCCCGATTCCGGTTAACAGAAGCATCGGGTACCGCCAAGACTTCAGGTTTTTCATCTTATCCCTCCCTTAGAAATAAAAAACGCCCTCAAGACAATAAAGTCTTGAGGACGGGAAACAGCCCGCTATGCCACCTCAATTCGGTTTGGTGCCGGCCTCTTGCCGGGTACAAAGCTTACTCGGTAACAGGAGTATCCGCCGCATCATCCTCGTTTTTCATGATTCCGATGCGAAGCTAAGAGGTTTGTTTCAACACATCCATTCATACTCCTTCACAGCTCCCGGAGCTCTCTGTCATGAATGATATCTGTCTACTCGTCTCTTCAGCGCTTTTCGTTATATTCTTTTCACCCTTACTTTTTTTAACAATATACAGGCTCAATCAGCAAAAATCAAGAGGCTGTAAGAAATAAAACCTGCCTTTGATTAATTTCCCTGTACAGACACAAACAGCCTGACTGCCACATACAGTTACATATAGGCTTTTGCCTACATAACTTTGTGGAGGTGAGGATGGTGACAGGTGTTTTTGCAGCGCTCGGGTTTATTGTGAAAGAACTCGTGTTTTTAGTATCATACGTGAAAAATAATGCCTTTCCACAACCGCTCTCAAATAGTGAGGAGAAAAAATACTTAGACCTTATGGCTGAAGGCGATGAACACGCCCGCAACATGCTGATCGAACACAATCTCCGTTTAGTCGCCCATATTGTAAAAAAATTCGAAAACACGGGAGAAGACGCAGAAGATCTGATCTCCATCGGTACAATCGGGCTGATCAAAGGAATTGAAAGCTACTCAGCCGGAAAAGGCACGAAGCTTGCCACATATGCCGCACGATGTATTGAAAATGAGATTTTAATGCATCTGCGCGCATTGAAAAAAACGAAAAAAGACGTCTCCCTTCATGACCCGATCGGCCAGGATAAAGAAGGGAATGAAATAAGCCTGATTGATGTTCTCAAGTCGGAAAGCGAAGATGTGATCGACACCATTCAGCTCAACATGGAACTTGAAAAGGTCAAAAAATATATCGATATTTTAGACGACCGCGAAAAAGAAGTCATCGTCGGCCGCTTCGGGCTTGATTTAAAAAAAGAAAAAACGCAGCGCGAGATCGCAAAGGAGCTCGGCATTTCAAGGAGTTACGTGTCGCGGATTGAAAAACGCGCATTGATGAAGATGTTTCATGAGTTTTACCGGGCGGAAAAGGAGAAGCGGAAGAAGAAAGGAAAGTGAGCGAAAAGCCGGATCTGACATCCCGGCTTTTTCTGCATTTTAGGACATTCCTCTTCAAGTATAACTTCAGGATTTAAAAGTAAAACATAACAAATGAATAGAATTGGTACAATCGTTAACCTTTTCAATAATTTTTTTATTGATATTTAACCCCTTCAACACAGCCCTCCCTTTTTAACAATCCATTTCATTTGGGCTCACCCCCATCATTGAATGTATTTTCTATGAAAAATGATTTTGAACCTCATAGGAACCCTTACATGACAGGGTTTTTGTTGTTTTTCATTGTTTATCAAGATCTAAAGCAAAAGAACTTGCTATTTCTCAAATACATCCACCAAATTTTCAATGTTAGTTTGCTTTTCATACATACTACTAATAAAAGTAAAACCTTATTAGAACTTTACAAGACAAGCTGAATTGACTATAGTCTAATTAGACTAAAATATTGATGTAAAGAAGTGAAAAATCAGATGATAAAGTCTTTTTTAATGTTGGGGCAGTCGAATATGGCGGGCCGTGGATTTTTGAATGAAGTAGACCCTATCTATAATGAAAAAATTAAAATGCTGCGCAATGGACAGTGGCAGATGATGACAGAGCCGATTAATTACGACCGTCCGGTTTCCGGCGTTAGCTTGGCGGCATCTTTTGCAGATGCTTGGTCGAAAGCTCATCCCGATGAAGAAATTGGCTTGATCCCTTGTGCGGAAGGCGGCAGTTCATTGAATGACTGGCATCCGGAAGGCATCCTTTTTCAGCATGCTTTGTCCGAAGCCCGCTTCGCCCTCCAATCCAGTCAAATTTGCGGAATCCTTTGGCACCAAGGTGAGAGTGACAGTTATCGTTTGCTGCATGAAACTTATTACGAGAAATTAACTCTTATCATTGAGACGCTAAGAAACGAGTTGAAACTTGATGATGTACCGTTGATTATTGGAGGGCTTGGTGACTTTCTTGGGAAGACCGGTTTTGGACAGCACGCGACTGAATTTCGACAGGTTAATGAACAATTGCTGCGTTTTGCTAATGAACAACAGAATTGTTATTTTGTTACTGCTGCAGGTTTGACTGCGAATCCTGATGGCATTCATTTAGACGCAGCTTCACAACGCAAATTCGGTTACCGCTATTTCGAGGCTTTTTCGAAAAAGCACCATATCCTGAAACCCATTTCGGGAGAGGAGCAATCACTGAAAGTGAATGGTGACTATTCTAAAACAGAACAGATTTACCTTCATAGTATGGATTTGGCTTCGGGTAAAATCACGTACGCGGAATTTGAGGCGCGGATGGCGAAGGTGATGAAACCATGATTCCCTTACTTATCCTTGGCTTGCTCATCCAAAACCCCGGAGCTCACGGCTATGACCTTCTGGCCTTAATGGAAAGACGTCATTACAAATACATTGTTAACTTTACGAAAGGTTCATTTTATTACAATCTGCAGCAACTTGAAGAAAAGTGTTTGATTGAACAGATTCAGCAGAAACCCTCAACCAGCGGGCGTGAAATCCGTAACTTTAAAGTCACAGATTCGGGAAGGGCAGAATTTGAAAAATTAATGATCAAATACGGCACCAAATCGGAATATGTGAACCTGCAATTTTATGGGGCGTTACTCTTTGCCGATGAAATCGACAAAAATAAATTACTGGATCTGATCCAATCACAAATCGATCAGACTAAAACTCGAATCGAGCTCCTTGATGAATACCTGTCCATCACTCAAGAAATTCCCGGCACAATCAATTACTTTCGCCGTATGAATGAAAATTCCCGTTCACATCACTTGGTTAATTTAGAGTGGTTCGAAAAATTGAAAGCAGAAATAGAGTGAACTATTGCATAATAAAAAAATGCAATGTGGAATATATAAGAATATTTTAGCTAAATATAAAACCTGTGTCGCAGATATCTAGTAACATTATTGATACAGGTTTTATACCCCTTCTTTAATTAAACCAGCTAATAGGGTTGTCAACACTTGCCCCCCAACAAGAGCAAGTGAATCTGCTGCGCGTTCTTCTTTTTCAATCCGTATGAATAACCACTTTTCACCACCTATTCAGTATCAAGTAAGTCAACTGATTTTCTCCTTCTTCCGCTAAACTGCTGCTTTAGTCGAATAAAAAAAGTGATCTCCCTTAAGGAAGAATCACTTCCTCTAATTGAACAAGCAGTGAAGATGAACATCGTTCTCGACATCAACTAAAATTTTTTAACTGCCTCCGCGTATGCAGCTTTCAATTGATTGATAGTAAACCCCTCCCGCAAGAAAACTCCGTCTTTTTCTATTTTCTTTTCAATATAAAACAATGATAACTTTCTTTCATCTTATGAAACCCAACCAGTTATTAGATGTTTTCTTTATCTGTACAAATACAGGTGAGTAACTTAATTTATTACATATAAGTTATCCTGCAAAACTGTGCACGAAATGTCGGGCAGATACATTTCGCTCCTGTTATTCTTTTGTTAAAGGAGGTCAAATAAATGGATTCGCTTAAAAGGATGAACAGCGCATTAACGTATATTGAAGAAAACCTCACGAACGCTATTGATTTCAAAGAAGCAGCAAGGCTTGCTTTCTGCTCTGAATATCATTTTAAAAGGATGTTTTCCTTCCTTACAGGTATTTCATTATCGGAATATATTCGCCGCAGACGTCTTACTCTTGCAGCTTTTGAACTTAAAGACAGAAGCGTAAAGGTGATTGATCTTGCAATAAAATACGGTTATCACTCACCAGATTCTTTTGCACGAGCATTTCAAAATCTGCATGGCATAAACCCATCAGAAGCTAAACATAATGGCCATTCACTTAAAGCTTATCCGCGAATGACCTTCCAGTTATCAATCAAAGGAGGAAATGAAATGAACTATCGCATTGAAGAAAAAGAGGCATTTCGCATCGTCGGCATTAAAAAAAGAGTCCCTATTTTGTTCAAAGGCGTGAATCCTGACATTGCATCGATGTGGGAAAGTTTAGATGAAGCAGCAATCAAACAACTAAAAGAGCTTTCTAATGCAGCGCCTGCAGGGCTCATCAGTGCATCCACGAACTTTTCTGAAGGCCGGACAGAGGAAAACGGAGAGCTTGATCACTATATTGGCGCAGCCACAACGAAACATTGCCCAAATCACCTATCACAGCTTGAAGTCCCTGCCTCAACATGGGCTGTATTCGAAGCAGCCGGATCATTTCCGGATGCACTGCAGGAAGTATGGGGGCGGATTTATTCCGAATGGTTTCCATCGTCACATTATGAACAAATTGAAGGCCCAGAAATCCTGTGGAACGAGCATAAGGATGTAACATCGCCATCTTTTAAAAGTGAAATTTGGATACCCATTTCAAAAAAGGAATATATCTGACAATGAAATTAGAGGAATTAAAGGTTTTAAGGAAGGGGTCTTATCCCTTCCTCTTTATGTCACTAACCCCATCTGCGGCAATATTGATGCCACTAATCTTCGAATTGAGTTTTTTAATGAGCAGAGCCGATCTTACTGAAAATATAAATTGAGGTGTATTGCGTTTTGATGATCTGCTTCTCACTTCTTATTTTCCGCCTTAACGTCCGATCATTTCTGCAATTCTTCCCCAAAGTCTGACGTTGATGATTGACCGCCAAGTCTCCCGTTTTGATTCCTGCCTTCACGGTTTCCCGAAGTGAGTTTTCTATTAATTCCGCTGCTTCTTTCCGGAAATAAATCACTTCACAACAGACAAACTGAAGGCGGTATAAAAAAACAGCTCCGTTAAAATGGCCGGAACTGTCTTTCAATTTGCAGTTATCTCCATCCGTTAGTTTAATTAGAATTCAGATAATCCAAGACACGATCAACTCTTTCATTGACTGAGTAATCTCCTTCAATTTTTAACAATGGACAAGATAAATCCGCCATCCAATGTTCGTGTAAAGCTTTGCTTCTAACTTCCATTCCGGAATGATCATATAAAGAAGCCCACTCTAAAAATGTTTTTGATTGTTCATATTTACTGCCGCCGGCTAACACTTCGTTTCCATAACGCTGAAATTCCCTATGCCTTAATCTCTCAAGCCGTATGTCCTGCGGAATCCATAAGAAGATGACTAGGTCAAAATAACTTTTTAGATCATCGCCCCAGCGGCACACTGCGCCAGAAAGAATCCATTTCTCATTTATTGTCAAGTCTTTTTCAAGCAACTTTCTTCTTTCAGGGATTTCTCTTTTTTTAGTGAATTTATCTGTCCAATAGTAATCATCAGTATCAAGATGCGTATGCGGCAAATGCTTTGATAATGCAACACCCAATGTTGACGTTCCGACACCAGAGGCTCCCAATATGTGAATCTTATTTTTCATACTTCCCCTCCTTATGAAGCAACCAAACTCCCTGTTGCATAAGATACTTACTATTATTTTGACATAAATCCCCAAAAACCTTTACTTTGCCAGGGGAATCCAGATGCGGTTAAAACCATACCGCTTACGAACTTCATAGTCATTTTCAAACAGTGATTAACTTTCTCTCCGGCCTATTTTAATATCCTCATACACTTTTTCAAAAGTCTCGATTGGCAGTGAAAACTTGGTTGTTTTCTCGTTGCGGTAATTGATTACGATCTCAATTTGATTATTTTTTTGTTCAGACCCAATAAGTGCATTCTCCCATTTATCTCTGATTGAAATGATACAATTTTCCATTTTTCTTTTCCTTTTTCTTATAAATGTAATTCACTTTAACTCCCCTTTCATTGATCGGCAAAAGGTTCCGTAATAAGGAAGCTCCTTAAAAAAAGGATCAAAACTTTTATCAAGTTTGATCCTTTTCCCTTTTTAGTCATTTCTTCGCGAACGTTTATAGACATTCATGGTTACCAGCCAGCTCATAACAACGATTCCTGTAAAAAGAATGAGCATATTACTGTACAAATAAGCGGAATGATCATCGTTAACAGGCAGCAGCCTTTGATTCAGCAAGCTGATCGATAATAAACCGCCTGCAATCGAAATACCCGTTCCCTCTGATAAAAAGCTCGTAAAATTAAGCAGACTCATTCCGGCGCCGGCTTCCTTTTGTTTCAAACTGCCAGACACAATTGTAGATATAACCGTTTTTGTGAAGGAGAGCCCCCCAAAAACAAAAACGATTATGACGGTCATAAGCCAAGGTGCCGCATCTATGAAAAAGGCAGCGATTAAAAAGCTGGAAGACATCAATACAATCCCAATGGTCAGCACATACAAAGAACCTTTCCGATCAACAAGCAATCCTCCAATGTAACCGAAGATGATGACGCTCATCGTCCCGGGGAACATAATCCCGCTTCCAATTGCCGCAGTACTTAAATGGTGAACATCTTTCATCATATAAGGAACCATAGACACAAATCCTGCAGCAGTGCCGAATATCAGGCCTCCGCTAAGGACGCCCGTCATAAACAAAACATTTTTCCCCAGTGCAGGGTCAACAAAGGGATCTTGAGTTTTCCTAATATGTTTCACAAATATCAGGAAAGCCAGAATACTGATGATCAGAAAAGACATTCTATATGACGTTGTAAACAGCAGAAAAAATACGGTGCCTGCAGACATTAATATAATCCCCGTCATATCAAAGCGCCCGCTGATTCTTTCTTCCTTTTCCAGCAGTTTCATCAGGAATGGAACGGTGATAACTGTTGCTGTCGGAATAAGCAGCAAATATGACCAGTGAATATAATGAGCGATCATTCCGCCAATAGCTGGTCCGACACCTTCCCCCATTGCCACCAGCGACCCGATCAGACCAAATGCTTTACCCCTGTTTTCTTTCGGAATATAGCGTACTACTGCAACCATCACAAGAGCCGGGAATGCGGCTGCACCAGCCCCTTGAATAAATCGGGCCAGAATGAGTACAGGAAAGAAAGAGTGTCCGACAAATCCAATGATCGACCCGAAGCCATTTACCATAATTCCAAATAGGAGCAGTTTTTTGATGCCCAGCTGATCTGATAACTTCCCATACAGAGCAGTTCCGATGGAAAAGGTTAACATAAAGGCCGTGTTCACCCAGTTTGCACTCGCTGGCAGTTTATGAAAATCGTTGGCGATATCAGGTAGCGAGACGTTCAAAACCATTTCATTTAATACGCTGAAAAATGACAGAACACAAAGCCAAATGAACACTTGGTTGTGCCGTAAAGCTGACTGTGAATAAGGCGTATTCACAAATTTCCCTCCATTAATGAGGGCAGACGCAGTTTATAGGGCCATTGATACGCTTCCCTCTTTTAATTGTACCCTGTTCATTTTTTTGCACTTCATACATAACTCCCCCTGCATTGATTGATATACCTTATTATAAATCCTCAAGCCGATGTTTTGAATACTTTGCGGCACACACCCGCTAAATGACGAAACATCAAATACTGTTATATTTAAAATTTACAGTACCAAAAAACCGCAATTTCATTTGCTGTTGAAAAATTGGAATAAAGCATTGTATCGATCGCTCCTATGACAAAGTTATTTTTGGCATAAAAATGACAAGCTGAAACATTAATATCTTGTGTTTCAAGCATAAGACCGCATAAATGATTCTCCTTTGCCCACTCAATCGCTTTATGTAATAAAGCCGTCCCGACACCATTTTTTCTATAATCTTTTGCAACGGCAATGTCTTCAATCAGTGCGTATCCATTCCAATTAGAACGAAGCTTACTCCGGCCGACACAGTCGTTCTCTGCGTAATAAAAAAAGACAACTTTATCCGCTTCTTCAATATAACTGACATCAATGTCTTCATCGTCATATTTTTTGACATAAGGTTCAGCAAATTTCTCCTCTGTATATGTCCAAACATTGTTTTCAAATGAAGGGATGATTCTCCCTGAAACAACGAAAGGTTCGTTTGGTTTATAGAAGTCTTTCATATTGAATTGAGTCATTTTAGTTATCATCATAATCGCCTTTCTGCAGTTATTGAACTCACTTTACACCTTTTGAACTGTTGATTCGTCTGCATGTCACGAAGACTAAAACAAAAAAGATACCAACATCGATTGGTATCATCTATTCGTTCGAGCCCTTACAACAACATCCTA
Source organism: Bacillus sp. R45 (assembly GCF_021729365.1). NCBI lineage: Bacteria > Bacillati > Bacillota > Bacilli > Caryophanales > Bacillaceae > Bacillus > Bacillus sp. R45. The sequence goes on from NZ_CP091421.1 coordinate 2,581,875, forward strand.
TTTCGGAGCTTCCAAACCAAATGTTGTCCATTCCTCTTTTGCCGGACCATAAATACCCGGAACAGGTAAACCTGCTTGTCTCATAAGGACAGTCATTTGTCCTCGATGATGGTTTTGATGTTGAATTAAAAACATCAAAAGTGAACCATTCGGCAATTGCTGACCAATAAAGTTGACACATTCTTGAAGTGTATCGTCAGTCCATTGCGTTTTTAACGCCTGCACAAATGCATTACTGGCTTGATGATAACTCTCAGCAATAAACCGCGCCGATGCAGGAACAGGATAATCTTCAGCCGGAGCGTGGAACGTTAAATCTGTGTTCGAGGTAATGATATGAATGGCCGCGACAGTATGCCATGCAATACGGCCTAAAGTCCAATGTTGTGAAGTGATTTCTTGTTTAAGTGATTCATCAGTCAGATGATTCAGCAGTTTTTGTGTCGCATCGGCTTCGAATTCCCAAGATTTCAAAAAATGGTCTAAGGTTTGAAACATAAAAATCCTCCTTATCCTTTTTTGTATTTCTATGTATCTGCAGTTCAATTATAGTGCTCCGTTTAGTTAAAAAAGAACAAAACGATAGACAGACAATACAATAACAGACAAAATATAAGAACAAACAGATCACTCTATACTTCCTTTTCTTCAATCGGCAAAAAAGGATAGCTGTTCAAACAGGATTCTTCAGTGTCTAATATTTTCGCTTTACAAAAGTCCATACCGTCTTAGTGATTGAACCGGAGATAAAACAGCTCCCCGTCATCATAGCCACCCAAATGAAAAATGTCGGTTCGGCACCTATTACAATAAACATAAATATCAAGGACAAAATGAATACAATAACAACCATCATCCATACTTTTTTGAAGATGAAATATCCTAAAATCCCTAACAGAAAAGAAGCTGTTGGAAGAAAAATGAGAATGATATACGCGGGACTCAACAGCGGGCTAATACAAACACCTCCCAATTTCAAAACGAGGAAGTTCCTACTTTTTGTCTGATATCAAATGATATGAAGTGATTTATTTCATCTTGATATTACGCCGTTTCATTCATTTTATACATATTATACCAATACAATTGGGTCAAATATAGATATTTATTCATTTTTAACATATTTTCGGAAAATCAGGAGTGATTTAAAGTCGGAGGATAGCCCGCTTTTTCTTTTCCTAGTAAGCCCTGCCGCATTGGCTTTAGCCGATCTGCTTTCTCATTGTTTTTGCAGCGCTAATATTCTCATAATCGTGTGCATGACGCTGCTTTCGTCATTTGATTTGATGACAAAGTGCGCCGCATCTTTTATTTCATCAACGGCGTTCTTAACCGCAAAGCTGTAGGATGCCGCTTCCATCAATTCTTTGTCATTGCGGCCGTCTCCGAATGCCATTGTTTCATCAGCCGAAACCCCTAATAATCGCTGCAGTTCTTGTACTGTTGATCCTTTATGTATTCCGATATTTGATATGTCCATCCAGGTATCTTCTGATGCTACGATATATAATTGGTGAAAAAATTCATGCAGCTTTTCTCTCGTTTCCGGACAGTTGGCGTCGGGGTCATGAACCGTAATCTTGATAAAATCGTCTTTTATCTTAGTAAAATCAGTTATTTTCGTTACATGTGCATAAGAGGCATTTACATATTTCATTTCACTTTCAGACAGATTTTCTTTTACGATCGCGCCTTTTTTTGTGCACGCGATAATGGTGTGCCCGCAGCTGATTTTTTCTAAAGCGCCTATAATTGACAGTCCGGCTTTATTGCTGATCAAAGATTCATATACGAATTTGCCGTTCTTTTTCATACGTGCGGCACTGTCTCCTAAAATCCAAAAATCTTTCGCGTCTTCTCCGAATAAGGCTTCCACCCTTTCACACTGTTTCCCGGTGCAGATGGCGAAAGCGACATGCTGTTCCTCCATTACTCGTTTTGTCTTTTCAAATAACGTTCTGTCAAAATCGCCTTGATTATTTAAAAATGTGCCGTCTAAATCCGTAATCACTAATTTAATCATCGTTCAGCACCTCCGCAGTTAAAATGTCTTTTTTCAGACAAAGGGTTTTTCACATTTGAGAATGGAATCAATCGCGTTTAAGACCCCTTCCTCATTGTTTGATTGCGCGATATGCGCCGCGGCCTGTTTAATGCTTTCCTGCGCATTATCCATAGCGACTCCGTATTTCACGGCAGACACCATCTCCAAATCATTGCCGCTGTCTCCGAAGGCCGCGCATTCTTCATCATTTATCCCCCATTGTTTCTGGAGAAGCCTAATCCCGCTTGCTTTATGAAGCCCCGGTATGATCAGATCTATGTCACCGTGCCCGCTTGATACAGGCGTGACGAAAGACCCGATGGCGTCTTTTAAATGCCTCAGAAGTGCGGAACAATGTTCGGCGGGAAAACTGATGGAAAATTTTAAAATGTCATCATCGATGTTTTCAAAATGCGGCACCCTTTTTAACACATAATAATACTTACTGGCATGCAGATATTCATCTTCACTGGCATTTTCATGAATATACGCGCTTTTTTTTCCGCAGACAATGACGTTTTTCACCTCATACTGCTCTAAAGCACGGATCACTTCTTTTATAGTGTCTTCAGACATGTTACCCGCGAATAATTCTTCTCCGGCATTCACGACGAAAGCGCCATTCTCGGCAACGAAAGCGATTTCACTTTTGATTTCCGGAAAGAAGGATGTAAGCTGCGCATATTGGTTTCCGCTTGCTACGGCAAATTTAATTCCCCGCGCTTTTAATTCACGATACTGATTCATAAAACGCTCTTTGTTATATGCCATTTCATCATTCAAAAACGTTCCGTCCATATCAACCGCTATCAGTTTGATACTCATATTGTCCTCCTTTTTTCGGCCGCTTTTGTCAGAGACCCTTGAAGAGATCATGCATAAGCGTATGAACGAATTATATCCGCAGTTGTTTTGCACCGTAAATCATTGGCTGACGTCTTGTTTTGAATGACACAAAAAGTGATTTGTCACATAAAAATAACACTATGTTTCTTTTAAAAATGATATGTTACGATGAGATGTACATTCACCATTCTCATAAAAAGGAGAATCCCCCTGCATGTTCACACACGAAATGATTGCTTCATTTAACGAGCTTGAAACTTCTTTATACAACTACATCTCCCAAAACAGCGAGAAAGTCGTCTATATGCGAATCCGTGAATTGGCAAATGAAACCCATGTATCTACGGCTTCTATTTTACGTTTCTGCAAAAAAATAAACTGTGAAGGGTTTTCGGAGTTTAAGGTGAAGCTGAAAATGTATGCGGAGGCAAATAAAAAAACGATTTTAAAGAGTCCCCATCATTCCGTTGCCGAGTTTTTTGAAAGAACAGTAAGCGGAGGGATGGAAGAAAAGCTGAAGGAAGCAGCAGCCCTTGCAGCCGATGCAGAAAGCGTCATTTTTATCGGAGTGGGTAGTTCAGGAATTCTCGCCGAATACGGAGCCAGATATTTTTCGTGCTTAGAGAAACTTTCAATGTATATTAAAGATCCTTACTTTCCGGCCCATTCCCATTTCCGCCATAACAGCATCACGATCGCATTATCGGTTTCAGGTGAAGGAGATTCTACGGTGACTCATCTGAATCAGCTGAAACAAGAAGGAAGCCGGGTCATCAGTATTACAAATCATAAACATTCAACCATTGCCAAAATGTCCGATGTGAATATTTCATATTACGTGACGGAAGAATGGGTTGAAAATGCGAATATCACCACCCAAATCCCCGCTATGTACATACTTGAATCAATGGCTCGGGAGATATACAAATTGAGAGATTAAATTCAGGAACGGACCACGGAAATTTCGGCCTTTTTGTAAAAGTAACGAGAAACCCTTCTCTGCTGCCAGAGAAGGGTTTTGAAGATCACAGATGAGACACAATACACTTTGCATGGCCCGCCAGTTTATATTCTCCCAAACCGGAAGGCAGGAGAATGTGATCTCCTTTTCTAAAGGGATGTTCATGCCCGCCTGCAATTATTATTCCGTCTCCTTCGATCACGCTGACAAGAAGGAAGGGATGATTCTGGAATAAATTTGCTTCACCTTTTACATCCCACTTTTCGACTGAAAAATAAGGGCATTCTATTAAAACAGCTGCCAGCAGATCATCTGTTTGTTTATATTGAACGGTCGGCCGTTCACGGACAGATGGAACGTCTGTCACTTCTATACTTTTTTCCAAATGGAGCTCGCGCAGCCTGCCGTCCGCATCTTTTCTTCCGTAATCATACAATCTGTAAGTCGTATCTGAATTTTGCTGCGTCTCTAAAATAAGTGTGCCCTTTCCAATCGCGTGAACGGTGCCGCTTGGGACAAAGAAGAAATCTCCCGGCTTTACCTTAACTCTGTTCAGAAGTCCGTCCCATTCTCCGCGCTCAATCATGGATATCAGTTCTTCTTTTGTTGTTGCGTTGTGGCCGAAAATGATCTCCGCATCTTTTTCACAATCAATGATATACCAGCATTCGGTTTTTCCAAGTTCCCCGTTTTCATGCATTTTGGCAAAGTCATCATCCGGATGCACCTGAACGGACAGATCTTGGTCCGCATCCAAAATTTTTGTAAGAAGAGGAAAACGGTCTCCTTCAAGGTTTCCGAATAAATCTCTGTGATGCTCCCACAATTCACCGAGCGTACATCCTTTATACATGCCGTTTCGAACTGTGCTCTGTCCATTTTGATGAGCGGCAAAGGCCCAGCACTCCCCTGTCCGCTCGGACGGAATATTATAGTGGAAATCACGCAGGGCGGCGCCTCCCCAAATTCTTTCTTTGAAAACCGGATTGAAAAATATCGGTTCAGTAGACATGATCATCCCCCGCTTTATTCGATTTCTTCCAGAAGCCCATACGCCTCTTCTTTTGTCTGAACGGAGAGCAGCCTTTCCCGATAGCTGTCATCCATCAGTTTTCGGGATAACATCTGCAATATTTTCAGATGCTGATTTCCGCCGCTTTCCTTCGGTACGGCAATCATAAAAATCAGTTTTGCATCAGAACCATCAAGGCTGTTCCAGTCAACACCCGAACGTCTTATTCCGAATGCGACACCCGGCGTTCTGACGGCATCAGACTTTCCGTGCGGAATGGCGATATTCATACCTATCGCCGTGGTTCCCTGCTGTTCACGGCTCAAAATGGCCTGTTTAAATCCGCTGTCAGACAGAAGCATACCTTTACGGGACAATTTCTCGATCATTTCATCGATAATGTCATCCCTCGTTTCGCCGGATAAATGCGGTTCAATCAAGTCCGTGCTGATAATGTCAGTCAGTTTTTTGATTTCGGTCATCCCGGCTTTTCGGCTGTCAGCCTGAGATGGTTCCTTTGTTTCTTTTGCCGCTGCAGCTTCATTTGGTGCGGCAGACGGCAGCACCTCACCGGGCGCGGGGGATTTCGCCATATCTTTCTTCAGTACATTAACCAACAGAGCGGTGACAAGAGAGCCTGCTGTTACAGCGATAAAAAACATCAATACATGATCTACTGCTCCAAGTACAGCAACGATGGGGCCGCCGTGTGCCACTCTGTCCCCCACATGGCCGATCATCGCTATCACCGAGCCGGTCATAGAACCCGCCATAATACTCGGGATCACACGAAGGGGATCTTGGGCCGCAAATGGAATGGCTCCTTCCGTGATACCGAAAAGGCCCATCGTAAATGACGCTTTTCCCATTTCTCTTTCTGCGGCGGCGAATTTTCTTTTTCCTAAAAACGTCGCAATCCCAAGCCCTATCGGCGGTATACAAATGGAAACGGCAATCGGGCCCATAATTTCATAATTTCCTTCTCCGATCATTGCCGATCCGAATAGAAAGGCCACCTTGTTTACGGGTCCTCCCATATCAAAGGAGATCATCGCTCCTAAAATCAATGCCAGGAGAATTGAGCTCGAGCCTTTCATTCCCGCAAGCCAAACCGTTAATGATGCGAAAATATGAGCGACGGGGGCGCCGATCAGAAATACAAACGCCAAACCGACGATCAGTGAGGCAAACACCGGAATAATAATGATCGGCATAATCGGCTGTATTGCTTTAGGAACTTTACATTTTTTGATTCCAAGCGCCGCATATCCCGCCAAAAATCCCGCAATGATTCCTCCAAGAAATCCTGCGCCGCTTGCACTGTCGTAAAAGCTGCCGGATGCCGCAATATATCCGCCGATCATTCCGGGGACAAGACCCGGCTTATCGGCGATGCTGAACGCGATGTACCCGGCTAAAATCGGGATCATGAATGAAAAAGAAGCGCTGCCGATCTGTTCAATCGTTTTCCAAAAAGACGCATCCGGAATGACTAATCCCTTTGGTGTTTTTTCTCCTCCAAGCGTCAATGCAACCGCTATCAATAATCCGCCGACGACAATGAAAGGAACCATAAAAGAAACGCCGTTCATTAAATGACGGTAAATCGGGTTTTGTTTTTTGCCCTGCTGACTTGCGGTTTGAGCTTTTGAAGCAGATTGATAGACCGGCACTTCACCGCTAAGCGCTTTTTGAATTAATTCTTCCGGTTTGCGGATGCCTTCCTGAACCCCGACGGCCAGCAGCTTTTTTCCCGCGAATCGGTCTTTGTTCACCGAACGGTCCGCCGCGATAATGATTGCGTCTGCTTCCCGGATTTCCTCTTCGGTCAGCCTATTTTCCACCCCGATTCCGCCCTGGGTTTCCACTTTGATCTCAACGCCTAATCTGCCGGCTGCTTTTTGTAAATTTTCAGCAGCCATATACGTATGGGCAATGCCGTTCGGACATGATGTAATCGCTAACAGTTTCATATAAATCCTCCTTTGCAGTCTGAATTTCAAGATCTTGTCTCAACTTTATACTGAAATCAGCCTGTGATAAGCGTGTTTTTTTACCATAAGTTCCGGAAATAACGGCATTTTTCCCTATAAACAGAAAAAAAGCAGGGAGCCATTCCCTGCTTTTAATAGTTTAAATACGATAAAAACGTCATCACATTTTTTTCTTCCGTCAGTTTTTGAATAAATGCCGGCTGCTCGCTAAGATAGGAAAGCTCACTGAATAATTGCTTTACCTTGTTTTGATCTTCGTGTTTGACGGCAAGCATAAATACAAGCGACACCTTTTCCGTTCCCCACTCAATGGGCTCTTTTAAGGTGGCGATTGCAATGGCTGATTGTTTGATATATTTAGAGTTCGCGTGAGGGATGGCAATACCCGCCCCGATATTTGTCGCCGACATTTTTTCTCTCATTACTGCATGAATGCCATACTCTTTTTCTACATAGCCTTTTTCATACAAAGCCTGCGCCAGCTGTTCAATAACCTGATAACGGTGCTCTGTCTCTTGCTGTAAAAAAACGAGAAACGGAGTCGTATCATTCAGCATTTTAAACGTTTTTTGCTCCCGGCGGTGTGATGTATCAAGCTGTTGCATAAATGCGCTGAGCTTCTTTTCATCAGCAGGTTCCAAAAGCGGTGATACGACGATATGAGGGATCGTTACATTTCCAAGCCCTATCGTAGAAATGACGAAATCTATATCTTTATGCTTTTTGATATACTCTGTCAGCTCCGCTTTTGCGATACAGTCTTTTATCGTAATGTGGTGAAATTTGCGTTCAATTTTAGTCTGCAGCAATTGCGACATGCCAATGCCCATATGGCAGACGATGATCGTCCTTTTAGGGTTATGACTGCTTCGGCGCAGCCGTTCGATCGCTGCCTGAAAATGCAGGGTCAAATAGGCCGCCTCTTCTTCAGGAATATAAAGATCAAATGTTTGATTGATGTCTTCTAAAACGTCAATGATAAGATGAAACAAATAAGGATACATTTTTTTGATGTCGTGGAGCATGGGGTTTGAAACAGAGAGATCATAGCTCAGCCGCTTCAACACCGGATCGAGATGAATGTTCAATCCGTTGATCAATTCCTGGTCTTTGTGAAAATCCAGCATTTTCAGTTCTGAAACACGATTGATCAAATGCCTGACGACTTTGGAAAGCTCAGAACCTTCAAGATCAAGCTTCTTTTCTTGCTGCAATGGATAGCGGACTTTCCCGCCTATTATATGTAAAGTTAAATAGACGGCTTCTTCCTCGGGAAACCGGATGGCAAATACCGGCTCAAGCCGTTTTAAACAAGCCAGTGTCCATTCATATTCTTTCTTCTTTTTTACCGCCTCCAGCTGCCTTGCAGAGATGGCGACCGGCTGTTTCATTTTGATACGGCGGATGGTCAGCAATGTATGCAGCAGCAAACTTTCAAATGTTTCATCCGTAAAATAGATAGAATGGTTTTTTTGTAATAACTTGATTTCTTTTCTCACAAAGTCCGCTTCATGACTTAAAAACTTACTTTTTATAAATTGGCTTGTAAACTCCGCATTATCAATCAAATCTGAAATTCGCGCCAATGCTTTTCTTTTGTTTTTTTCGTCCCCTTCAATCTTTAAGCCGAGCCGCTGTTTAGAAACCAGTGTGAGATCAAATCGCTTCAGCCACTCTTCAACCGCACTGATATCCTTTTTAATGGAAGCTCTGTTTACAAAATGCTGTGCGGCAATTTCTTTTGCGGAAACGGGCTTTGAATTCATTAATAAATCATAAGCGATGTGAAGTATTCTTTCTTCATCGGTCTTGTGCCTGCATGTAAAGTGCTCATTATAAATATGCCGGCTTAACCGTGACCTTTCCTGTTCAGATATATGTAAATAGACGCCTAATCCCGGTTTGCGGATCAGCTGAGCTTGAGCATGTTCATTCAGGAAATCTTCAATCGTTTTCAAATCATTCCTGATCGTTTTTTCAGAACAGCGGACCCTGTCTGCGAAATCTTGCACAACTAAGTAGTCATCAGGTTCAGATAACAACAGATACAAAATCTTTTTCTGTCTTGAATTCATGTATTTCATCTGTTTTTCTATCCTTCCTGTCCGTTTCTGCTGGAGCAATTGTGATAGGTTAAATATACCGCGCATACGAAACCGTTTTCATTGTATAGTGAAACAAAAGAGTAAAAAGTTTTGTTTTTTACCGCAGATTCCGGAAAAATCATGTTTTATACTGAGGCTGTTCACCTTTGGTTGACAACAAAACACCAACCGTTTTTAAACGATTGGTGTCGGCAGCGAAAACCTGCTGTTACAGCCAAAATGTTTCGCCAAGCGCTAATGCTTTCAGGTTTTCAGGAGGTAATGCACGCCGGGCCCACTCGCCGTGCAGTCTGCTTAATGCTTCCGGGCCTGTATCATCAGCAAGCCGGAATGCCCCGTAATGCATGGGAATGAAACTGTCAGCCTTCAGCTCTAAAAAAGCTTTCACGGCGTCTTCCGGATTGATATGTGACACTTTCATAAACCATTCGGGTTCGTATGCTCCGATCGGCATCAGAGCCGCCTTAATACGAAACCTCTCTCCGATTTCTTTAAAGCCTTCAAAATAGCCTGTATCTCCTGCAAAATAGATGGACTCGCCGTTTTCGCTTTCTATGACCCAGCCTCCCCAATGAGAAGTATCGGTATCCCAAAGCGTTCTCCGGGTCCAGTGCTGGGCCGGAACAAATGATATATTCACCCCCCGCATCTCAAAACGATCCCACCAATTCATTTCATGAACCTTTTTGCGGCCTTTTTTGATGAACAGCTTTTTCAATCCCGCAGGCACGTAAAAATCCGGGTTTCCTCTCAGTTTTTTTATACTCGGAAAATCAAGATGGTCATAATGCCCATGTGAGATGAGCACGGCATCAATGTCAGGCAGTTCGCTCAATTCATATCCCGGCTCTGTCAGCCGTTTTTGAAAACCCATCCTCCGCGCCCATACAGGGTCGGTCATTATGTTAAGCCCCTGTATTTGGATCAGAAATGAAGAATGGCCGATCCATGTTATGGCGGTTTCCGTCCGATTGACGGCAACATCACGGACATCCCTTGTGACCGCTTTCGGAATATTCTCGCTTAAATCTTTACTTTTTTCTCTTCGTTCTTTCATCCATTTCCACATGTCCATGAATCCATGTTCATTCTTCACGCCATTCAAGTTTTCATATCTTTTTTTCATTATCATTCTCCCTTGAAACGTGTATTCCATTAGATCCACCGGACATTTATACAATGTCTGTAAATACCGCCCCGCTTGCTTCGGCTAAATCATGAGGCGCTACTTTTAGCTGCATTCCGATTTTCCCCGCACTGACAATCATAAACGCCAGTGTTTCAGCGGATCTATCAATAAAAGTAGGAAACCTTTTTTTCATTCCGATCGGAGAGCAGCCGCCGCGTATATAGCCGGTCACTCCCAAAAGGTCCTTCATTGCAATCATTTCTATTTTCTTCTCACCTGCCGCCTTCGCAGCCTTTTTCAGATTCAGTTCTTTTGCAACGGGAACGACAAAGACGTAATAACGATCAGTTCCTGCAGATGCCACTAAGGTTTTATAAACATATTCGGCAGAGTATCCGATTTTTTGTGAAACGGAAAGACCGTCTGCGGGCTGTTCCCCTTCTGTTTTGTAACCTAATAGCTCATAGGGAATGTTTTGCTGCTCAATGATACGGACAGCATTTGTTTTCACTGTTTTTTTCGCCATGGTTTTCCTCCGTTTTCTGTATTTCTTTCTGCTTTATTTTCAACTTCGATTTTAATAAAATGACCGCTCAGTTGCGTGCTTTGTAATAATCAAGTGCAAACTGTTTAAAACGCTCAGCAGCGGGAGAGAGAGCATGGTTTTTTAACTGGGCTAACGCTATGGTGCGTTCGCATTGGTAATCTGCAACCGGGAGAAAAACGACCGGAAAGTATGAATGCTCCGCGGTTTTCGGCAGCACTGCAGCCCCCAGACCCGCGGCGGTCAGCCCTAATATGGTTGACACTTCCTCTCCTTCAAATGCGAGATGCGGGTGTATATTCAAATCCCGGCACATCAGATCAAACATATATCTCAGCCCGTATCCCGGTTTAAATCCGACAAAATCCTCGTCCTGCATCTCTTTCATTTGAATGCTTTTATTTCCTGCAAGCGGGTGGTTCTCAGGAAGCACCGCATAAAGAGGCTCTTTCTCCAGCACTGTCCATTGTAAAAGCTCGCTGGGAAGCGGCGGGGAGCTGAGACAGATATCCGCATCTCCCGTTTCCACCATTTTGCGAAGCGTTTCATTTGCGCCTTGATAAAGCCGGAAGGTCACGTTTGGGTATAGCTTTTTAAATTCGGCAATCAGCTGAGGCATCAAGCGCAGCCCGAGCGTATGAAGAAAAGATACAGATATTTCGCCGTGTTCCAGGCTCATATTTTTTTTCACTTGTTCAACGCCTTCATTTAAAGCTCGTCTCGCTTGTTTTGCTTTTATTAAGAACTGCTCTCCGTGCCTTGTCAGCCGGACGGCTTTTGTCTCTCTGTAAAATAACGGCGCGCCTAATTCTTCTTCGAGCCTGATAATCGATCGGCTTAATGCCGGCTGAGAAATCATTCTTTCTTTTGCCGCATTTGTGAAATGCTGATGAGTTGCCGCCGCAATGAAGTTGTCAATTTGATGAAGCTCCATTTTCTCCTTCTCTCCTTTCCTCATAACCTACACGCATTAATTCTATAGTTATTATAAATTAGACACATTGAAATGAAAAGCGTACGATACATATATAACCAACAGTGAGAAAAGAGGGACATTCATGACGTTTATTCAGCCTCATACAAAGGCTTACAGAAAGGCCAGCTTGGCTCTGTTTATCAGCGGCTTTGTGACATTCGCCACGCTTTACACGACACAGCCGCTTATGCCTTTGTTTTCGGAAGAGTTTCATATTTCCGCTGCGGCTGCCAGCTTAACTTTATCCATCTCAACAGCCGTTTTGGCATTTTCATTATTGGCCGCTGCTTCGTTGTCTGACGGATTCGGCAGAAAAAAATTAATGGTGCTGTCGTTAACAGCCACTTCTGTTTTAGGTCTATTAACAGCGTTCAGTCCGGCTTTTCCGGCGCTTTTGGCGATGAGGGGGCTGCTCGGTATTTTTCTGGCAGGCGTTCCTGCTGTCGCTATGACATATGTAGGCGAGGAGTTTGATCCGAAGGGCCTCGGGAAAATGATGGGCCTGTATATCAGCGGCACAAGCATCGGGGGAATGAGCGGCAGGCTGTTAACGGGGCTTCTGACTGATGTATTCGGCTGGCGGCCGGCGCTTGCCATTATCGGCATTCTTTCTATTATATTAAGCTATTTGTTTTGGCGTTTTCTTCCGGCTCCGCGCCATTCATCTCAGCGGCATGCGGGCGTAAAAGCGGCATGTAAGGAATACGGAGCGGTTCTACACCGCAAACGGCTGCTTTTGTTAATATCTCTGGGATTTATATTAATGGGGAGTTTTGTGACATTATATAATTATATCGGCTTTCATTTAATGGCGGCTCCTTATCATTTGTCACAGACTGTAATCGGTTTTATTTTTATTGTCTATCTCGCGGGAACGTTCAGCTCTGTCTATATGGGGAAAAAAGCAGATCTTTTCGGAAGTGCAAAAATGATTAAGATTGCGATTTTTGTTATGCTTGCCGGCGCAGCGGTGACACTTTTGCCCCAGCTTGCCCTTAAAATTGCGGGCATTGCCGTGTTTACCTTCGGCTTTTTCGGCGCACATTCAATTGCAAGCGCCTGGGTCGGCCGAGCAGCCGGTGATCAGCGCGCGCAAGCTTCTTCATTATATCTGCTTGCATACTATATCGGGTCAAGCGCGGCCGGGTCTTGCGGCGGTTTCTTTTGGACGCATTTTCATTGGATCGGTATCATTTCATTTATTTCGGTTTTGCTATTGCTGTCTTATCCAATTTTATTTGTGGCGGAATTCAGAAAAAAGGGACATAGCCGCCTGCATGTAAATCAATAAAAACATTAAAGATTTGTGTCTTTTGTCCGATACTAAAGATAAGGCCGGCACGATACTCCCTATAACTATTCCTTTTGATTCAGTAGATTTCAAATATCGTGCCGGCTTTCTTCAATTAAAACACAATCTTCAATTGCCTTACGCTTCTGTTACACACCTGCCCAAACATCTTTCGCATATCTTCCTTCCACCTGCAGCTGTTCAAGCCAATTCGAGGAAACTTTTGAATCAGTGTTATGCACCTTTTCATACGCCTGAAGCAGTACATTTTCGACAGCCGGAGCCATTTTGCTTCCGTCTCCGCATATATAGAGATGGCCGCCTTGGTCAAGAAGCGCAATAATCTGTGCAGCCTCGCGAAGCAGGACATCCTGTACGTAAACTTTACAGTCCTGATCTAATCTGGAATACGCCCGATGCACGGTGACAAGGCCGTTTTTCTCCGCATGGTCGAATTCATCTTTGTACAGATCGTCTTCTTCAGGGTGTCTGCAGCCGAAGTATAAATGAGCTTCGCCCAGGCTGTTACCGGACATTTTTTCTGCAGCCCGCGCCTGGATAAATCCCCTGAACGGTGCAATTCCGGTGCCTGCTCCGATCATAATGAGAGGCGTTTTCGTATTTTCGGGCAATTCGAAACCCGACTGCGGCGAGCGGATGAAACAGACGGCAGAATCGCCATTTTGTAATCCGGCTAAATAGTTCGAAGCCACGCCCTTGTATTCTCCCCGGCCGCTCCACGCCGGAGCCGTCACAACGCCGACCGTGATACTGAGCTCCCTTTTGTTTGCCTTCGGTGAGCTTGAGATTGAATAATAGCGCGCCTTTAAGGACGGCAGAAGTTCTAAAAAGCGCTCAAACGGCAGTTCACAAGCCGGATAATCTTCCAGCAGGTCCAGCATGGTCATTCGTTTTTTCAGCACGTTTTCTTTATATGCCGCATCGTCAGAATAAAGATGCTCCAATTCTTTTTGGTGCGGCGGGCACACGGTATGGGCGGCAAGTTCGCGAAGCTGGGCTCTCGTTGCCGGTTCCTGCAGCTCTACATATGACGCCAAAAGCTCAGGCGCATTAACCGGCCGGTCCATCGGCAGATGAGGCAGCTGCCGGCCCTTGATCTTAAAGTGCTGATTTGGGTCGAGACCGAATCGGCGAATGACACGGCTGATCAGTTCCCCGCTGTTTTGCGGAAGCACCCCGAGATGGTCTCCTTCCCGATACGTTTCGGTCTTCGGGAGACGCAGCTCAATATGCCGGACTGAACGCTTGCTGCTTTCGGTATGAAGCTCTTTGTTTGTGATGACTTCCGCCTCAAATGCTTTGTACGTTTTGGCAATCGGCGTCTCGGCTGCTTCACTTACGTATTCGATTGATAACTGTGATTTGTTTGCCTGTTTTGGAGCGGCCTCTATATGAAAAGCCTTCATGATGTCCTTCCAGAATGAGTCTTCCCAGGCTTCCTGACTGTACTCAAAATCATCGGCATTGTCGCCCTCCCCGATAGAAGTCAGCCGTTTTGCCCCTTTTTCTTCAAGCACTTTGTCTATCAGGCGGGGGATTCTCTGGTAAGTGGCGGCCCAGTTGCGGTCTCCGCAGCCGAAGACGGCGTAAGAAACACCCTTTAATTCCTGATCCTCAAGGGTTTCCGTCCATTTCACAAAACCCGCCGCATTATCAGGCGGCGCCCCGTTATAAGAAGCCGTCACAATAACGACTGCGCCTTTTACAGGCAGTTTCCCGGCATAATCATCAAGCGGGCCGGTTTCAGTTGAAAATCCTTTGCTTCTGCCGATGTCAGCCAGCTCTTCCGCGATTCCTTCCGCAGTTCCCAAATTTGAACCGTAAAGAATGAGAAGCGGCGTTCCGTGGGACGGGATTTCTTTCATTTCTTCTTTGTGACCGCCGCCTTCAGCTTTATGGTTTTGTACGGGCTGATGATTGGACACGTCCTTGTTTTTTACACGGATTTTAAAATCACCGGGCTTAATGGTTAAAGCTTCTTTAATCGTAAGCTCATAATCAGTATGATCAATCAGTTCAAAGTGTTTAAGGACAAGGCCGAGCACCATTGTCGCTTCCTGCAGGGCAAACTGCATCCCGATGCATGCGCGCTGTCCGTTTCCGAACGGCTTATAGGCATCAGCCGGAATTGCCGCGGGATCGCTGAACCTTTCCGGACGGAATAGCTCGGCATCTTCTCCCCACGCGCTTTTATCCCGGTGAAGCTGCGGAGTCAGAATCGTCACCGGCTGTCCTTTCGCAATCGGATATTTCCCGCCGAGAACCGTATCTTCTTTCGCGTACAGGGAAAATGCCGGGGCAGTCGGATACAGCCGCAAAGTCTCGTTTAACACCATGCGGATATATGTCAGCTGCTGAATCTGCTTATATTCAGGTGTCTCTCCCGTCAGCACCCGCTCGGCTTCCTGAACGGCTTTTTTCAATTTATCTTTATTTTTCAGCAGGCAGTAAATCGCGAATGAAAGCAGTCCGCTTGTGGTTTCATGCCCCGCGATCAAAAAGGTAATGATTTGATAACGGATATTTTCATCATCCAGCCTTTCACCCGTTACAGGATCTTTCGCTTCAAGCATCAATGCTAAAAGGTCAGACAGATTCTCATCCGGATTTTCCCTCCGCTCAGCTATGATCCGGTCTACGAGTTCATTCATCACTTCAATATCCTGCTGGAACTGATGTCTCGTTTTGATCATCAGCTTGTCCTGCAGGCTGTGTCTCTGCGATTGGCGCATTGCCTCCTGCAGCGCGCGAAGCATACTTGTGATAAAAGGATGCTGTGTGTCGCGGTAAAAGCTGTTAAAGCGGTAATGAAATCCGCACAGGCCGATTGTATCTAGCGTCAGGCGCGTCATATCTTCGGCAACGTCAATTTCTTCATTCGGATTTAATCTGCTCCACTTCTGCACGAGCTGCATGGCAATATCAAGCATCATTGAATGATAGCCTTTCATCGCCTTCTGGCTGAAGCTCGGCAATAAAATCCGATGCGCTTTCTGCCAATTCTTTTCGTGAGTCCAGCTCGTAAATAGTCCGTCACCGCCAAACTCACGGACTTTCAGCAAGGCTTTGCTGAGGTTTTTATCAAATCGCTTTTCATCACAGACTTCTGCCGCGAGCTCGCGGCCTGAGACGAAGACCCCGACAGAGCTCGGAAATTCGAAACGAAAGATCGGGCCGTATTCTTCGGCAATTTTCCAGAGCGATTGTGACAGTTTTTCTTTTTCCAAGTGAGGGAGATTTTTCAGAGGTCCGTATGTTTTCGGCTGCGGTATAGCGCTTAGCTGTTTCATATCGATCTTCCTTCCTTCGGCGAATAGTTAATGAGTTCTGATGGCATCCCAAGAACATTGTTCCAATTCTTTCAGAAACGGTTTTGTTATTTCGACGCTTCCCGTCCGGATAAGCTGATAGAGTTTGAGATATGCCCCGAGCAGCAGCGCCATCAGCACATTGGACGGCAGATTGCGGAGCACACCTTCAGACTTGCCGCGCTGAAAAAAGACGTCAAGCATCTGTGTTATTTCATCAAGAAGCTTACGGCTCGTTTCATTCAGAAAGTAGGCGTCCTTATTCGTTTCAAGAAAAAACAATGCATACTCACTTTCCTTCGTAAAATCAATCAGACAATAAAACAGGTGATGAAACCCTTCTCTTACAGAGATACCCTGAAAGTCCGTTTTGACTTTTTTCATAAAACGCTGCGCACTTTCCTGATACAGTACGTTCACAAGTGTCTCTTTACTGTCAAAGTAACGGTAGATTGTGCCGGTTCCGACATCGGCCTGAGCGGCAATCATCGGAATCGTCGTTGCGTCAAATCCTCTATCTGTAAACAAAGTAAGCGACGCTTTCATAATGAGTTCAACCTTGTTTGAAGCTGTCATTTCATCCCCCTTTCCAGATGCGGAATGAATATTCATTCCGTTTGTTCAAAATATTTAAAATGTACGGTCATCTGATTACCATTGTATAAGAAAAAAACTTTTTTTAATATAAAATAGATGTGAAATAACCAAAAATAAGGAAATATGCCCAATTTCACAAAAAGAGCTGCAGTGACTTAAGCAGCTCTTTTTATTTCCCAAGAAATATTCTATTTAATGGCAGTAATAAAATGGAACGAATCTCTGCTGACAACTGAAATGTCTCTGAAATGCTGATCATAGAGCACCTCAATCACATCCTTCTCACTCATCCGCGAAGGTTTCAAAACCATATAGAAACACCCGTCAATTTGAAGAACGCGGTACACTTCTTTACATGCTGTCCTGTAATCGATGACTGTTTCAGCAGTATGTAATGAGAAAACTTTATGAAAGCTGCGATCGCGGAACGGTAAGCTTTCAGGCCTCCCCTGCTGAATGTTTCCGCGCCCGGCTTTTATAACCGAACGGTTTGCGCGCTGTGTTTTCCGTATTTTACGTTTCGATGTTTCTATGCTTTTAAGACTGCCCTTTTCAAGCTGTCCGATGATTTGTTTAAACATTGAGCCGTTTCCGGTCCCGATTTCCAAAATGCGGTCGTATTCCTGTATGTCCATCAAGATTTGCTGAATGACTGACTCTGCCGGTTCTGATGCAGCAAAGTATTTCGCGCGCATTCGTTTTAATGCTGAAGATGTATGTTGCAACATTGTATAACACCCGCTTTTCCATTCCTGTGATTTATTATTCAGAAATAATATTACCTCGTATTAGTATGAGGTACTAACTAGACGCACTTCTCTTCATGAACGTTTCGATTTATTTGAAATTTATATTTGTTTTCATAAAAAAAAGACGGAAAACGTAGGTTTTCCGCCTGCTCTAGTACCAATAATACGGTGCTATATATCTTGTCTGCCGGGAAAGCGCCGCCATTCTCTGCCGGCGATACGGGTTGCCGTAGCCGTGTTTAAATGAATGGGGCATTGACGCATACCCGTGCCCGATGGATGGAATTCTGTTCTGACCGCCTTGCATGCTATCACCCGCTTACCAATTTTTCTTTCTTTACCATGGTATGCAGGCCGTCTGCGACGTGACAGCAACATCCTCGCTAAACCTGGTCCTTCTCCATTGTGTAATGATTCAGCAGTTCAATTCTGAACATGATGATCTCCTCCTTCTCCTCCGTTTTGGCCCTTCGTGTCCGTTCAGTTCATATAAAAGTGTTTCAGCTGGCGTTCTTTCGCTTCATTATAAAACTCTTCGACCTGCTGTTCTCGTTCATACTCTTCCGCACTTTTAAAACGCTTTGAAATGGTCAGTGTTAAAAAGAAAAGATTAATGGTCATTATCGCTCACCCCCTTTCAATATCCGCACAAGCGAAAATAACCCGCAGCAAACTTCATATGCGCTGCGGGCAGACTAAATCCGCAGACAAAAGAAGACGTGCTTCTTTCCCTGCGGGGAGCTGCGAATGTCCTGATACTCCGAAATTAACGTGCTTGACGGGCAGAGGTTAAGGAAGGACACGAACTCTTCCACAGGCTGAATCGGTTCAATTGTAAATTTTGATTGCCGTTTAACGTCGTCATGTGATTCAACCTCCCTTTGCTTTTTTCTTACTTTGTAAGTATATCCATCAGCTTCCATTTTGTAAACATTTTTTTCAAGATTTGGACGGAAAATGTGCTGGCATTCCGCTTCAATTGTCCGTGTTTTCCGGCATCTTTCTTACCTCAGGAAACTCTTTTCATCCCTTGCTTTTTCTGATCTTTTTTTGAATATGCAATAAAATAAATAAGGCCGACAAACACTGCCCCGCCGATTACATTCCCGATAAAGGCCGGAATGAGATTGCCAATCAGATCACCCCACGAAAAAGAACCTGCAAAAATCGCAGCCGGGATGATAAACATATTGGCTACAACGTGCTGAAAACCAATCGCGACAAACGCCATAATCGGAAACCATATACCCGCGATTTTTCCGGCACCGTCTTCTGCGCCGAAAGAAAGCCAGACGGCCAAACAGACAAGCCAGTTACAGCCGATCGCCGAAACAATAACTTTTCCAAACGGCATATCCAATTTGCCTTGTGCGACCGCAATCGTTTTTTCCAAGTAAGGTCCTGTTTCGGTTAATCCGACAACATGTCCGAAAAAGTAAGCGACAAACAGTGCGCCGACAAGATTCATCAACGTCACGATCACCCAATTTTTCACTAATGCACCGGCGGATATTCTTCTGGAAAAAAGCGCCATAGATACCGACATCATATTACCCGTAATCAGCTCCGCGCCGGCAAGAACGACGAGCACCAATCCGATGGGAAACACGGACGCCCCGATTAAACTCGACAGGCTTCCCCATTCTTTCGGAAGGTCGCCGATGACACGGATATCAAGCAAATAACCGAGTGCGATAAACGCTCCTCCCAAAAATCCTAATACAATCAGTGCTGAAAGCGGTGAATGCACCTTTTTTACCCCTGATTCGACCGCAAGCTCCGCTATTTCGTCCGGTTTACGAAAAGCCATAATAACCCCTCCATTTATCATTTCAGCCCCGCAGTTTCCAAAGACGCCTAACAAAAAAGGCAGCATTCAAACAGCCCGTCTAAAACGGGTTTGAATGCTGCCTAACTTGTATGCATACCCATACAACAATATCAAGCAGAATGAAAATATCAGCTATAGAAAATGTACAGATCATGCACACATTCCATAAAATTCGTCCTTAAGCCACTGCAGGCAGTTCATATCATATCAAATGTGACAATTTCGTGTCAATTGAATTTTTTTCAGCTTTTGATTTCTTCACGGCGCTCTTCAATTGTTCGGTCAAAGACAAATACAGACACCGCAATATTCTCTTCGATCTTGATGTCTGAAAACAGATGCACGAGCTTTGCTCCGATGAGCTCTTCCATTCCGTCAGGCGTTTGTTTTGAATACAGTTCCTGAATTAAGCTGGTCCGCGCCGCATGAACCATTTCTCTTCCTTCAGGCGTGCGTGCGATAAACTGCTCACTTGCGCTTAGATTGCCGTAAAGCGTTGATACCGCCATGTTATCCACAAAAACGGTGTGAATTCGTTCCGGCCCCTTTCCAAATAATTCTTTGCGCAATTTCCGGATAATATCGTTAAATTCATGAATTTTTTTAGACATATTGTCCCCTCCGATTTTAGCCTATGAAAGACATTCCCGGTTCCCCTTTGTGACATTTCACCTGGTTAAAGTTTTCCTTTCGTATTGTATTATAATAAATATCACCTTATAATAAAAGCAGTGAAGATGGATTTGTAATAGGAAACGTGTTATGAGTCTATCGTTTTATACAAATAGGATTGGTCTGTTAGTAAGACTTGCTAGTGAACTATTCCGCCATGCGTATTTATACCGTTCTCCGGACAGGAGGCCGGTATCTATGTGCATGGCTTTTTTTCGAGTTTAAAAGATGGAGGGGAATTGGAAGTGACAGACGTTCAGTCTATCCGTGTCAAAATTGACGGCACGGAGTATGAAGCACCAGAGGGGTCTAAGATTTTAGATATTTTAAATCAAAACGGAATTGAGATTCCGCAAATATGCCATGTACCGGAAGTAGATCCGATTCAAACATGTGACACCTGTATTGTTGAAGTAAACGGGAAATTGCAGCGCTCTTGTTCCACGGCTGCAGAAAACGGGATGTCCATCTCGCTTACGTCGGGAAGGGTAAAAGAGGCTCAGACAGAGGCCATGGACCGCCTGCTCGAGAATCACCTGCTTTACTGTACGGTATGCGATAACAACAACGGCAACTGCACACTGCATAATACAGCGGAAATGATGGGAATTGAGCATCAGAAATATCCGTATACGCCGAAAGATGATTCAAAGTGCGCGGTTGATATGTCTCACCCGTTTTACCGCTATGATCCGAACCAATGCATTGCCTGCGGCCAATGTGTGGAAGTGTGTCAAAACCTTCAGGTGAATGAGACCCTTTCAATTGATTGGGAGCGCGACCGCCCGCGGGTCATTTGGGATGAAGGCGTCGCCATTAATGAATCATCCTGCGTCAGCTGCGGCCAATGTGTCACTGTCTGCCCTTGTAACGCACTGATGGAAAAATCAATGCTTGGCCAAGCCGGATTTATGACAGGAATAAAAGAAGATGTCATGGAACCGATGATTGATTTAGTGAAAAATGTTGAACCCGACTATACAAGCATCTTCGCCGTGTCAGAAGTGGAAGCGGCTATGCGCGATAAACGGACGAAAAAAACAAAAACAGTCTGCACGTTCTGCGGCGTCGGATGCTCTTTTGAAGTATGGACAAAAGGCCGTGACATCCTTAAAATTCAGCCTGTTTCCGATGCTCCGGTTAACGCGATTTCCACTTGTGTGAAAGGGAAATTCGGCTGGGACTTCGTAAATTCGGAAGAACGGATTACAAAACCGCTTATCCGGAAAAACGGCGCATTTGTTGAATCGTCATGGGAAGAAGCTCTTGATCTTGTCGCTTCAAGACTCGGTTCGATCAAGGCCGAACACGGAAATGGTTCTGTCGGCTTTATTTCTTCTTCTAAAATTACGAATGAAGACAACTACGTTATTCAAAAATTAGCGCGTCAAGTATTTGAAACCAACAACGTGGATAACTGTTCACGCTACTGCCAGTCACCGGCAACGGACGGCTTATTCCGCACAGTCGGTATGGGCGGTGATGCCGGCACAATTAAAGATATCGCAAAAGCGGGCCTCGTGCTTATCGTCGGCGCCAATCCGGCGGAAGGACATCCGGTTCTGGCCACACGCGTGAAACGCGCCCATAAGCTGCACGGACAAAAATTAATTGTTGCCGATCTGCGCAGAAATGAAATGGCTGAACGGTCCGACCTCTTTATCAGCCCGAAACAAGGGACTGACCAAGTCTGGCTCATGGCAGTGACAAAATATATGATTGACCAAGGCTGGCACGATCAAGCGTTTATTGATGAGAATGTCAACTACTTTGAAGATTATAAAGAAACGCTGAAAAAGTATACATTAGAATATGCGGAGCGCATCACCGGACTTTCTCAGGATACGATCATCCGCATTGCCGAAATGATTCGTGATGCAGACGGCACTTGTGTTCTTTGGGGCATGGGCGTTACCCAGAATACAGGCGGCTCTGATACATCAGCGGCGATTTCCAACCTGCTGCTTGCCACAGGAAACTACCGCCGTCCGGGCGCCGGAGCTTATCCGCTGCGGGGACATAACAACGTTCAAGGCGCTTGCGATATGGGAACTCTTCCAGGCTGGCTTCCGGGGTATCAGCATATTACCGATGATGCGGCACGCGCTAAATTCGAAAAAGCTTACGGTGTTGAAATTGACGGCAAGCCGGGTCTTGATAATATTGAAATGCTCCATGCGATTGAAGAAGGAAACATGAAAGCCATGTATCTCGTCGGTGAAGATATGGCGCTCGTCGATTCAAACGCCAACCATGTTCATGACATTTTATCCAGCCTTGATTTCTTTGTTGTACAGGATATTTTCCTTTCAAGAACGGCGCAATACGCGGATGTCATCCTGCCTGCGGTTCCATCTCTTGAAAAAGACGGAACATTTACAAACACAGAGCGTCGTGTACAAAGATTGTATCAGGCGCTTCCGACACTCGGCGATGCCAAACCCGACTGGTGGATTATTCAGGAGGTTGCCAATCGTTTAGGCGCTGATTGGAATTACACGCATCCAAGCGACATTTTCTCAGAAATGGCGAGCCTTTCTCCTCTGTTCGGAAAAGCAAGCTACGACGTTCTTAGCGGCTGGAACAGCTTCCTGTGGGGAAGCTTTACGGGAGAGAGCACTCCGCTTCTTTATGAAGACGGCTTTAACTTCCCGGACAAAAAAGCCCGTTTTGCGCTGAGCGATTGGGTGGAGCCTGCCGTATTCCCTGAAGAATATGACCTGCATATTAACAACGGACGGATGCTTGAACATTTCCACGAAGGAAACATGACAAACAAATCGAAGGGCATTCAGTCTAAAGTGCCGGATGTATTTGTTGAAGTATCGCCGGAGCTCGCGGCTGAACGCGGAATTTGCGACGGAACAATGATCCGGCTCGTCTCTCCTTTTGGGGCGGTTAAATTGAATGCGCTTGTGACAGACCGTGTCCGCGCAAATGAGCTTTATCTGCCGATGAACTCTACAGATAAAGATTCTGCGATTAATTTCCTGACCGGGCCTGCGTATGATTCACGGACACATACACCTGCCTATAAACAGACAAAAGTCCGCATGGAAGTGCTCGGTTCCTGTGATACACCGCCGCTTCCGAAAACGAATCCGCGGAACAAAAAACGTCATCCGCAAAACGGTGTGGAAGCTCAGCGAAAATGGAACCGTCCGGGCTATGTGCACCTAACTGATTAAGGAAAGGAGGAAACATAATGGCAAGCCCAATTACTGAAATTCAAAAAGAAACGAAAACAGAGGAACAGCTGAAAGCTGAAAAACTGGAAGAACTGAAGACGCTTCTCGCAGAAAATGAAGAAGCCGTCGCGAAAACGATGTCCATTATGGCAGAGCTGAATGGCTTGGGCATTTTTGATGCCGCCGGCTATATGCTCCAGGCAAAAGAGGAGATTGCCAAAATCGCACTCGGACAGATTTCCCGGGAACCTGTCACCAATCTCCTGAATACGATGATGGCCGCGGGAGGCGCGCTGTCAAAAGCTGATCCCGAATTTATGGGCAGACTTTTAGAAAGCGCCATGGCCGGGACGGATCAGGCGCAAAGATTTTTAAAAGAGGACAGGAAAGTCAGTATGTTTGAACTGATGAAAGCCGTCGGTGATCCTGATATTAACCGCGCGCTCGGCTTCGGGCTGCAGTTTTTAAAAGGAATGGGAAAAGAATTACGCGAAACCCCTTCTGAATAAGAAATGAAAAAGCCATTGTCAAAAGACAATGGCTTTTTTTTATTCTTCGGCCTCTTCCAGCCTCTTTTTATAAATAAGTGAACGGTCAACGCAGAAATAAGC
Source organism: Bacillus sp. R45 (assembly GCF_021729365.1). Taxonomy (NCBI): domain Bacteria; kingdom Bacillati; phylum Bacillota; class Bacilli; order Caryophanales; family Bacillaceae; genus Bacillus; species Bacillus sp. R45. Next base: position 2,605,754 of record NZ_CP091421.1, read on the forward strand.
GCCCGCTAAAAATGCACAATCCGTTACAAACATCAGCATTTTCTGGCCCGCAGTCAGCCCTTGTCCGGGAAGAACCGCGCCAATATAAATGAAGGTGCTGACTGCAAGCAGAATAAATGCGTAATGCTTAAAATCTTCTATTAATGATTTCAGTCTTTTCTTCTCCATATAAGGTCACCTGCCAGTTTTATAGTCTACCAACATTATAATACAAGCTGACAGCCGACAGAGAATGTAAATCTATCCATTCTTTATAAAAGTGAATCAAGCGCCTGTTTCACATCCGCCGTTAAATCCTCAGTATCCTCAATACCGACTGAGATCCGTACGAGCCCGTCGGTAATGCCAAGCGCAAGACGGCGGTCGCGCGGGATCGAAGCGTGCGTCATTCTGGACGGCACGGAGATTAAGCTTTCAACCGCTCCTAAGCTTTCCGCGATTGTAAACAGGTTCAATTTTTCTAAAAACGCGTCGACGCGTTCACTGCTGCCGATATCAAAGGAAATCATTCCGCCGAAACCGGAGCTTTGCGCTTTTGTCAGCTCATGGCCCGGATGTTTCGCTGATCCCGGATAGTAGAGCGTCTGAACGGCATCATGCGCTTCAAGCAGCTCGGCGATTTTCCCGGCGCTGTGATTGATGGCATCCATTCTGAGTCCCAGTGTTTTAATGCCTCTCATTAAAAGCCATGAATCCTGCGGTCCTAAAACGCCGCCTGTTGAGTTTTGCACATAATGAAGCTTTTCACCGAGCTCTTTATCAGCCGTGACGACTAAGCCGCCGACGACATCGCTGTGGCCGCCGAGATATTTTGTCGCGCTGTGCAGCACGATGTCCGCGCCGAAGCTGAGCGGCTGCTGGAAATACGGCGTGTAAAACGTATTATCGACGATAAGCAATACGCCCGCTTCTTTTGCGATGTCAGACATCAGTTTGAGGTCAGTCACTTTCAATAGCGGGTTTGTCGGTGTTTCGATATAAATGGCTTTCGTATTCGGGCGAATGGCCTTTTTGACTTTTTCTTCACTGCTCGTATCAACAAAGTCCGCTTCAATACCGAAGCGGTTCAGCACACCTGTCATCACCCGGTAAGTGCCGCCGTATACATCATCCGTCAAAATAACATGATCGCCGCTGTCAAACAGCATCATGACGGCAGTAATCGCAGCCATGCCTGAGCCGAACGCATATCCCGCCGCGCCGCCTTCAAGCTCCGCAATTAAGCTTTCAAGCGCCGTCCGCGTCGGATTGGCCGTTCTTGAATATTCATAACCCGTATGCTCGCCCGCTTTCGGCTGCCGGTACGTGCTTACTTGATAAATCGGTACGGAAACCGCTCCTGTTTTTTCATCTCCCGTAATTCCTCCGTGCACCATCAGCGTTTTTTTCTTCATCTTACTGACCTCCTTGAAAAATGTTTTTGCTTATATATCGATCGCTGCCGTCAGGGAAAATAGTGACGATATTTGATCCGGCGGGCGCTTTTTTCGCTTCTTCAAGCGCTGCATAAAGAGCCGCCCCTGAAGAGCTTCCGATTAAGAGGCCTTCTTTCTCGGCCGCTTCTCTGACAAGCGAAAACGCCGTATCGTCTTCCACTGTGTAAATGGCGTCAAAATGGTTCTCGTCCATATAATCAGGGATAAACTCCATGCCGATGCCTTCCGTTTTATGGGCATGCGGCTCTCCTCCGTTCAGGATCGAGCCTTCCGGTTCAACGATCACCGTTTTGACGGCAGGATTTTTCTCCTTTAAATAAGCTGCCGTACCGGCAAAGGTGCCGCCGGAACCCGCTCCTGCGACAAAGGTGTGGATATCCCCGCCGAGCGCGTTCCATATTTCAGGTCCGATCGTTTTATAGTAAGTCAATGGATTTACTCGGTTTTTAAATTGCAGAACGGCATAAGAATTATTAATCTCTCTCTCCAGTTCAAGCGCTTTTCGAATGGCTCCCTGCATACCTTCTTCTCTCGGCGTATGCACGATGTCCGCTCCGAGAGCTTTCATAATTTGCTGCTTTTCTCTGCTGAAATGCTCCGGGACGCAAAAAACGGCGCGAAGCTGATGCTTTCTGGCGCACAGAGCGAGTCCGATCCCGGTGTTTCCGGCAGTCGCTTCGATGATAACACCGCCCGGTTTCACCTTTCCCGTGCGTAGCGCATCTTCAATGAGCATTCCGCCCAGCCTGTCTTTAATGCTTCCGCCCGGATTCATCATCTCAAGTTTAGCATAAACCGCTGTTCCCTCCGGTATATCAAAATGCTTGAGACGGAGCAGCGGTGTATTTCCGATCAGTTCTGTAATATCTGTTATCACGTTCAATATATGTCCTCCTCCTGGAAAAGCGGAGGAGAACGAGAATCCCCCGCTTAGTGAATTCGTTTGATGACATTCAGGACAAGCTCAGTTGAATGAACGGCAGCCTGTTCTAAAAATTTATCAAATGAAACGTCAGATTCTTTTCCGGCAATATCAGATAAAGCTCTGATGACAACAAAAGGCGTTTTGAACTGGTGGCACACCTGTGCGACAGCCGCAGCTTCCATTTCAACCGCGTACAAATCCGCAAATTTGGCGCGTACGTCTTCAACCCGCTTCGGATCATTCATAAAAGAATCTCCCGTAGCGATTGTGCCTTTGGCGACTTGAATGCCGTTCAGTTCAGAAACCGCTTCCTCAGTAATACTGATCAGCTTTTCATCAGCTTTGTATGCTGCCGGAAGACCCGGCACCTGTCCGTATTCATAGTCAAACGCCGTCACATCCACGTCATGATGGCGGACATCTGTTGAGATGACGACGTCGCCTACATTCAATGTATGATGAAAACCGCCCGCTGAGCCTGTGTTAATCACATAATCAGGTTTGAAACGGTCAAGCAGAAGCGTCGTGCTGATCGCGGCGTTGACTTTTCCGATCCCCGATTTCAGCAAGATAACTTCGACGCCTTCATAGCTGCCCGTCGTAAACTCACAGTGAGCGATCATCTCTTGTTTTGCGTCTTTCAGTTTGCTTCTTAAAATCGTAACTTCCTCTTCCATTGCTCCGATGACTGCCAGTTTCATTTATACACAATCCCTTCGATTTACCGTTTAATCGCCTCCATTATCCAGACAAAGTCATTTTGCTGCGTAAACCGCGCGGCAAATCCCTCTTCTGAAAAGATGTTTTTCATTGTCCCGAGTGTCGGATAATGTTCCGTCTTTAAATCGTCCGCTAATTGATGATAGCCGTTTCGGATTGCTTTTTTAATTGTTTCATCATAAGCTTCATGATCTTTAAAGACGGTATCGGCAAACACTATTTTATCATGCTTCTGAAGGATTGTGCCATATTGCTTTACAGCCGCTTGCTTTTCTTCATCGGTTAAATGATGAAAGGCGTACGAGCTGACGATGGTATCTATTTGAAAAGGCGGAGCGGGAAACTCCAGAAAATCTCCGTCACTGAACACGGCTTTGTCAGAAAGCTTGTCAGCCGCCAGTTTTCTCATTGACGGAGACGGTTCTACACCAAACACCTTTTTGTTCGCGGCGGCTAATTTCGCCGTTAAATTCCCTGTGCCCGGTCCGAACTCTAAAACGTTAGAACCCGAAAGTGCGACGATGCTGTCAAGAATATTGTCATACCCTTTAAAAACATCAGCGTATTGTTTGTCTGCCCCGTGCACTGTGGCATCATAAGTCGCTGCCCAATCTTCAAATAATGGAATAAATTCACGGCCCATATTTTTCACTCTCCATAATTTATAATTCCTATGAGTATAGTATGGATTAATCGTGGAACAGTTCCTATCCTATCACAAAAAAGAATGGAAGGGTACTAAAATACTTTGGGATTATTGCGCAATTACGGCAGAAAGGCTTATACTTTCATTGACTCAGAAGAAAAATCAGGAGGATCTGTACTGATGAATTTTCAATTGGATTTAATCAAAGATAAAGTAGAATTTTTCGAAGCGGCATCTTTGCAGGAGCTTGAAAAGAAAATAAACGTTCAGGTTGAAAACAACCAGGCGATTATGCTTCGCGTCCGTTCTGTATCCCATCAGGTGACGGCCGTTGACGGCAGAATCCTTTACAGCGCGTCGGTGCATTTTTCAGCTGACGTATGACAGAAAAAAGCAGCTGAATAATCAGCTGCTTTTTTGCGGTTATTTTAACGTTTCTACTTTTGTCGGCTTCCAGCCTTTTTTGTCTTTCCAAGTGATGGTGACCTGATACTTTTTGCCGTTCGTTTTGTCTAAAACTTTACCCTTCGCATCTTGCGGGCTTCCATTGTTTCCGAGCCACAGCACTGTCATGTGATCTTTTGACACGCCTGTTGCGTAAGAGATGGCGTCAAGCATTTCGGACCAGTCTTCAGAGCTTGAGTCATACGTCGCCGCATGTTCTCCCGTCTGCTTTGTTCCGACCGCTTTCCATTTTGGGTTAACAATTGTTTTCTCAACATCGCTTGATGAGCCGCCCTCTGTTATTTTTGCGCCTTTAAAAGGATCGCTTGAATCAGAGTCTTTTTTGCTGCTGTCATCACTTTTCGATGAATCATCGTCTTTTTTGCTGTCAGAGTCTGAAGATGAATCAGATGTGTCCTTATCCTGTTTATCTTTTTTGTCATCGTCTGATGCCGTATCTTTTTTGCTGTCTTTTATGTCTTCATCCGATGTCTGCTTCGTCTTGCCTGATGCAGGTGTTTCCTGCTTCTGGCTCGTGTCCGCTTTTTCGCTCACGTCGCTCGACGGACTGTTGATGAAGAGGCTGACTGCAACGACGACAATAAGAATAGATACGATAGCAATTAAAATGTTAAGCACCATATTTGCTTTTCTGCGCTTATCACGGTTTTCAAAACGAGATTGTTTATTGCTCAATCATTCTGCACTCCTTTATCCCTCTTGCTCAGCATATATTTTAACATGGGCTGAGCGGTTGTTCTATGTCTGATTTGTTTCATTTTCATGTACCTTTTTAACAATATCATAAAACACTGTATTTGTCAGAGCCTTATCCCCCGGCGTGTCCATGTGCAGCACCACGAGAGCGTATTTCGGCTTGTCCGCGGGAAAGTATCCCGCAAACCATTTGTGGTAAAGCGTCTGTTTTTCTTTTGTGAACATTCCCGTCTGGGCCGTTCCCGATTTGCCTGCTATCTCATACGGCAGATCCTGAAACCTTCGGCCGGTTCCTTTCGGTGAGGTGACGACTTCTCTGAGAATTTTTTGAAGCTGCTGCGCCGTATATTTGTCGATGTTTTCCCCTTTTAACGGCTGATCTTTGAATGACGCCATCGTCGTTTTGTTTTTGTATTCAATTTTGTCCGCGATTTTGACTTGTTTTTTCTCACCGCCGCGCGCGATCGCCGCCATCATATTGGCGACTTCAAGAGGCGTGACTTTCACGTTTTTTTGCCCGATCGCCGTCTGTGCGACGGCTTTTTTTACGGTTTTGTCTTTGTCATCTCCCCAAATGACCCCGCTTTTTTCATTATACAGCTGCCTGAATCCGTCTTCCCGGTACAGCTTGCCTTCCCAGCCCGCCCGCTGTGTGAGACCTAGTTTCTCCGCCATGTTTTCAATAACGGAATCATCTTTTTTGATCAATTTTTCCGCAAGACTTGTAAACGTATAATTGCAGCTTTGGGCAAAGCTTTCTCCAAAACTGAGCGTGCCTTTGTCATCCCCCGGCTCTCCGTACAGGTTGAGATTGCAGTTAAAGGATGTGCCCGGCTTCACTTCGTTTTGTTCTATTGCGGCTGCGGCGATCACCGTTTTAAACACTGATCCCGGATAAATCGGCGTCAGCATGTAATTTTGCAGTGTCTGCTGCTTTGACATGTCGGCGTCAGGCTTTGATACCATTCCGAGCACACTGCTTTTTTCAATGTCTAAAAGGACGGCTCCCCCCTTTTTTAACCCGCGGTCTTTCAATACATCTTCCATTGCTTTTTGAATATTGCGGTCGATGGAGGTTTTGACTTGCAGCGGATAAAACGCGTTTGCTTCAGCCGTATATTTGACGTCCATTCCGAATAAAGGGTTTCCCCTTCCGTCGACATGATACAAAAGTTTTGTGTCCTGATCCGCCAGTAAAAACTCATCAAACGTCCGCTCCATCCCGCTTGTCCCGATTTTTGCCGTGATCGGCAGTTCCTTCCTGCCGGGGTATTTCTTTTTCAAAAGCTCAGGGTCCTGGTTTGTCGCGCCCAACAGATGAGCGGCTATGTTTGTTTCTTTGCTGTCTTTCATATATACGCCGTAAATGCCGGGATATTTCAAAGAATTGATATTTGCCACGGATTGTTTCGTCAAATGTTTTATTTTTCTGCTGTTCAGGATCACCGGTTTTTTTGCTTCCGTCAGCAGCTGCCTGAGCTCCCCCTGTTTCATTCCGAGAATGTCTGATACCCGGTCAACCGGCCAATCCTGCGTCACGAGAAAGGGAAACAGTATGACGGCAGGCTGCTTTTTTCCGGTCAGTTCTTTGCCGTTCCGATCAAGAAAAGAGCCGCGGCCGTCTGAAATAAGGACTTCTTCCGTCCGCTGCTTGACGCTTTCCTGAATCAGATTAATATTGGATTTTGAAAAAGATTCTGTAAAAAACAGCTGAATTTCAGCCAGCCTTGCAAGCAGAAAGAAAAACACGAGCAGAAAACAAATCACGGCCGTTTTCAGCCTTTTTGATACGATCATAAAAAACACCTCATCCACATTTTGGACGAGGTGTTTCATTGTTAAACGGATCTTATGAAATTTTCACAATTTTCACGAGCATTTCTCCGCCCGGCGTCTGAACTGTCACTTCTTCGTCCACTTTTCTGCCGAGCAGGCTTTTTGCGATTGGCGAGTCGTTTGAGATTTTTCCTTCAAACGGATCAGCTTCAGCGCTTCCGACAATCGTGTAAGATTCTTCTTCACCGTCGGGCAATTCGATGAATGATACGGTTTTTCCCAAACCGACTACATTTGAACCGCCGTCGTCCTCGATGATTTTCGCATTGCGGATCATGTTTTCAAGCGTCGTGATGCGCCCTTCCACAAATGCCTGTTCTTCTTTTGCGGAATCATACTCAGAGTTCTCTGACAGATCTCCGAAGCTTCTTGCGATTTTAATGCGCTCTACTACTTCTTTACGTTTAACCGTTTTCAATTGCTCTAATTCTTGTTCAAGTTTTTGTTTTCCTTCGTGAGTCATCGGAAAAACTTTTTCTTGTGCCATGTTCCTTCACTCCTTGGTGGTTGTCCCTCAACAATAACGTGTGATTATGTATGAGAGCATAAACGAAAAAATCAAGAATGAGAACACAGGGCAGTCCTCGTTCTTCTCTCCCATATAGGTACTGTTTATCTTAAACTGAATGTGTGTTTTCTGCAAATGTTTCGGTTTATAAACAGGGAAAGAAGGGAACTGTCTCATTCCCTTCCAGCCTATACATAATATGGTCTGAGTTATTTATGTCTATGCTATGGTATTACAAAATTGCATTTTGTTCAAGGATCGTTTGAATCTTCGTGACCATCAGATCAATTGCGACGTGGTTTTGTCCGCCTTCCGGAATAATGATGTCCGCGTAGCGTTTCGTCGGTTCAACAAACTGATTGTGCATCGGTCTGACGACGGACACATACTGCTCAATGACAGAATCGATTGAACGGCCTCTTTCGTTAATATCTCTCATAATCCGTCTGATGATACGGAGATCCGCGTCCGTGTCGACATAAAGTTTCATATCCATGAGGTCGCGAAGTCTTTTATCTTCGAGAACGAGAATGCCTTCCAGAATAATGACATCCTTCGGCTCAACCGGAATGGTTTCCTCAGAACGCGTATGCAGTTTATAATCATAAATCGGCTTTTCTATCGGCCGGTAATTCAAAAGCTCTTGAATATGCTCGATTAAATAGTCATTATCAAATGCGAGCGGGTGATCATAGTTTGTGTTCAGCCTTTCTTCAAACGGAAGATGGCTTTGGTCTTTATAATAAAGGTCTTGCTGGATCATTAAAATCGAGTGTCCTTTAAACTGTTCATAGATGGAACGGGTGACGCTTGTTTTTCCTGATCCGGAACCTCCTGCGATGCCTATAACTACAGGACTCTTACCCATTGGTGATTACTTCCCCTTTCTCATCATGTTGCTCGGATAAATCTTTTTGTCTACTTTAAATCTAACGATTTGCAGGGGATGGCGGGCAGCATCAAGCTCGTTTCCGTCTTCGTCCCAAATAGTGCCGATTGTGAATGTGAAATTGTCGATTTCAGGACCGAAAAATTCCACTTCGTCACCTTGTTTAAAGAAATTGCGCTGCTGGAGCGTCACCATTTGAGTTTCCTCGTCATACGCGAGCACGAGACCGGCAAAATCAAATGTTGTTTTCTTTCCGTGTTCGCCGAACATCTGCTCTTCATACCCGGGCGTGCCTTCAAAGAAAGCAGGCGCGGTATCCCGGTTTGCACATTTGTCCAGCTCATCCAGCCATTCTTTTTGAATGACAAAGTTTTCAGGATCAGCGCAGTATGCGTCGATGACTTTGCGATACACGCTGACAACCGTCGCAACGTAATGAATCGATTTCATCCGGCCTTCAATTTTCAGGCTGTCGATACCCATCTCAATCATTTGCGGAATGGATTCAATCAATTTTAAATCTTTCGGGCTCATCGCAAACGGAGCGTCTTCTTCGTCATAAAGCGCGACCGCGTTTGCACCGTCTGTCTGATACAGGTCATAATCCCAGCGGCAGGACTGACAGCAGCCGCCGCGGTTGGAATCCCGGGCTGTCATGTGATTGCTCAGCACGCATCGTCCTGAATAAGCGATACACATGGCGCCGTGGATAAAGGTTTCGATTTCAATGTCCACCTTTTCCTTCATTTCTTTAATTTCCAGTCCGCTCGTTTCACGGGCAAGCACCACGCGGTCAAGCCCTTCTTCTTTCCAGAACTGCACCGCTTTCCAGTTGGAAAGGGACTGCTGTGTGCTGAGGTGAATTTCTACGTCCGGGGCCACTCTCCGGCATGTTTCAATAATCAGCGGATCAGCGACGATAATTCCGGCAACTTTTGCGTCTCCCAACGCTTTTAAGTATTCTTCCAGACCGTCCATATTTTCATTATGGGCGAAAATGTTTGTTGTCACATATATTTTTGCCCCGTATTTTTTGGCAAATTCTACGCCCTCTGCGATTTCTTCTATTGAGAAGTTATCCGCATTTGAGCGGAGTCCGTATTCCTGTCCTCCGATAAAAACCGCGTCCGCTCCGTAATGAACGGCAATTTTTAATTTTTCAAGGTTTCCTGCCGGAGCAAGGAGTTCAGGTTTTTTCGTAATGACGCGTTTTCCGTTTACGACTTTGGAAATGGTTTGATTTACGGCTGTCATCCGTTGCACCCTCCTTTTTAATAGACCGTTTCTTTAAAGAAGAATCCTGTGTCGATGCTTCTGTTCACAGGCTGAATGCTTTCAATCCGCTCTATCCAGCTCTCTTTTTTCTCTTCGTATGTCTCTCGGCTTTCGAAGCACAGATCGATTGCTTCTCTGTACATGCGGGTCACTTCAGTTAAGTATTCAGGAGACTTCAAAACTCCGTCGATTTTGAAAGAATCGATGCCGGCGTCCATCAGGTCCTCTAATTCATCAATCATGCACACATCGTTCGGGCTCATGATGTGCGTGCCGTTTTCATCTTCAAAAATCGGGTATTTATTGCCCCGTTCCTTGTCATGCAGAAACATTCCCGCTTCTTTTTTCTTCTGTTCGATGTCCATGACTTTTCCCTGGTATTCGAAGTAATGGCCCACTAAAGAACGCTTTGATTGGAACATGCACGTCATGCCGTGGATTTGAATTTCAATTTCAACTTCGGCGTTTTCTTTTATGTCAATGATGCTGTCCATATTTAATTCCTTAGCCAGCACTGCCCGCCGTGCGCCTTTGCGTCCCCAGTAATTGCAGGAATAGTAGTTGGTACCCGTTGTTTCCGTGCTCCAGTGCAGTTTAAGATCGGGAGCCGCTTCACGCGCCGCCATTAAAACGGCCGGATCACCGAAAACAGCCGCATCAACGCCGGCCTCCTGCAAAAAGGCAAGATAGCCGTTCAGCTCGTCCACTTTTTCGTTGTGAAAAATAGCATTGACGGCGGCGTACACTTTCGCGCCTTCCTGATGAGCTGTCTTTACGGCTTCTTTTATATCTTCTCTTGAAAATTCACCGGCCAGTCTCAGGCCGTATCTCTGTTCTCCGACTAACAGGGCCGTTGCGCCCGCTTGAATGAGCGGAAGAATATCCTGTACAGAAGTCGGAGTCACCAAAAGTTCAGGTTTTTTCATGATCATTCACCTCTTCTTTTTACTGATGGCGATGCCGTCTCCGACCGGCAGTATGACCGTTTGATAGTCAGGCCGGTTCATCAGCCATTGGTTATATTGATCAATTTTTTCAACAAGCTTCCGTCTTCTTTTCGGCTCAATGTCCGAGTGATTTTGTGCCACCAGTCCTTTAAACAGAACATTGTCTGTAAAAATGACTCCATCCGGCGCAAGCATCGGTTCATAGAGCTCAAAAAAGTTCGTGTACTGGCCTTTGGCCGCGTCGATAAAAATGGCATCATAAGGAGCCGTGACACGGACAGACTCAGAAAGTTCCAGCGCATCCCCGTGCATTACGTGAACCCGGTTTTCCATTTCAAAGTCTTTTATATTGTTCACAGCTTCTTCATAGCGTTTGTCGTCCCGTTCAATCGTGTAAATATTCGCATCCGGAAGCTCAAGCGCCATCCGTATGGCGGAATATCCGATTGCCGCGCCGATTTCCAAAATGTTTTTCGCCTGTTGAATCGACAGCATTTGAAGCAGCACTTCAATGCCCGCTTCTTCCATAATCGGAACATGGTGCTCTTTTGCATAGGCTTCAAGCTTTTTCACTTTATCAGGCCGAGGCTTCAGCATCGCGTTTATATACTCGTTTATTTGTTCATACCGATCATTCACGGCAAACAGCCTCCGTTCTAAAAAGGAGTGCCCCTGACGAATCCGCGGGGACACTCTCTTAAGACACTTCTTTATCCATAAGTAAACAACCCGATATATTTTATCATAAAACCTTTCAGAATGGAATAAAAGGAGAGCTTTTGCCCTCCTTTTATTCGCTGTCTTTTTTGGAAATATACTTTTCCTTCGCTTTATTATGGTCTTTTAATGTTTTGGTGAAAACGACCTCGCCGTTTGGTTTTGCAAGGAAATAGAGATAATCCGTTTTGTCAGGGCGGAGAGCCGCTTCCCATGATGAATCACCGGCATTTGCAATCGGTCCCGGCGGCAGCCCCTTATGTTTATACGTATTAAACGGAGAATCAATTTTCAGGTCTTTGTAGTAGACCCGGCTTTTATGCTTACCGGCCGCATATAATACCGTCGGGTCAGTCTGCAGCGGCATTTTTTCTGCAAGCCTGTTGTAAAAAACGCTGGCGATTTTGTGACGGTCGGCTTTGGCGGTGGCTTCTTCTTCAATAAGCGATGCCATCGTCAGCGCGTTATGGACGGAAAGTTTCTTTTTTTCCAGTTCAGATTTATACGTTTCGATACGGGTATTTGTTTCCTGAACCATTGCCGTCAAAATCGTGTCAAGCGATGCATCCGGATCATTAAACGGATATGTGGCCGGATACAGATAGCCTTCGAGCGGATGCTTGAGCTTCTTGTTTGAAAGTGCGTCCGTTATTGTATCAGGAAACTGTTTTTTCAGTTTGCCGATGAATGTTTTGTCATCCAGTTTTGCCATGATCTCTTCTTTTGAATATGATGTTTCTTTTGCGATCGCATCCGCAATCTGTGTAAGCTGTTTTCCTTCAGGAACGGAGATCTGAAAGGCATATCCCGTTGATCCCGCGGTCAGTTTTTTGATAATCGCATCCGCATCCATTCCTTTATTCAGGTGGTAAAATCCCGCCTGAAACCCGGAAGCGCCTTTATACTTCACATACAGCTGAAATGCTTTTTTGCTTTTGATGACATGCTGATCCTCAAGAATTTCAGCGATTGCCGAAACGGAAGAACCGCTCGGAATATTAATATTGACTGCCGTTTTGCTGCCTTTGTCAACCGGGGACAGCAGAGATTTTCCATAGAAAAAAGCACCGCAAATGATGATAAGCAGAGCAATCACGGAGGACAGTATTATCGTTGTTTTTTTGTTTTTACGCGGAAATGAATTTTTAGTCTGATTGATATTCATACAAGTATTTTCCTCCCAACAGCTCTTATACTACATGATTCATGTGCATTCGGCAATTTATTACAAAAAAAAGCCGAAGCGCATATGCGCTCCGGCTTTTTCCGTTCATTTTATTCTTCGTCTTCTTCCGCTAAAAACGTGTTCAGCGTTTCTTCGATCATTTCCCACTCTTCATCGGTTTCAATCGGCATCAGTTCGCCGTCTTCACCGTTTTCGTTCGGTTCGAAGCTTGAAGCGTGAATTTCGATTTCATCATCGTCTTGAGCATCAATCGGATAATAAAGTACGTAAGATTTGTTGAATGTGTCGTTTTCAAATGTGAACAGCACTTCGCAAAGCTGTTCGTTGCCTTGATCATCGACAATTGTAATATGTTTTTCGCCGTGTTCCATTTCTTTCACCTCTTAGTTTAAACTGTCCAGATATCCTTGAAGGATCATGACAGCCGCCATTTTATCAATGACTTTTTTTCGTTTTTGCCTGCTGACGTCAGCCGCGATCAGCATTTTTTCAGCCGCCATCGTCGTCAGACGCTCGTCCCACAGCACAACAGGGACATTGTACGCTGTTTCAAGCAGTTTCGCAAATGTTTGGCTGGCTTCGCCTCTCGGACCGATCGTCCCGTTCATGTTTTTCGGAAAACCGAGCACGATCTTCTCTACATTATAGTCTTTCATCAGCTCGGATAAACGGTCCAGACCGTAATCTCCTTCAGCCTCGTTTATTTTTATCGTCTCAATGCCCTGAGCGGTCCAGCCCATTTCATCGCTTAAAGCTACGCCGAGTGTTTTCGTTCCAAGATCAAGTCCCAATATTCTCATGAATGTATTTACGCCTCTTTATGCTGTTCTAGATAGGATTTTACCAATTCCTCGATTAATTCGTCACGTTCCAGTTTGCGAATTAAGTTCCGGGCGTCGCGATGCCTAGGAATGTATGCAGGATCTCCAGACAGCAAGTATCCGACAATCTGGTTGATAGGATTGTACCCCTTTTCCTGAAGCGCATCATATACCGTAATCAGCACTTCTTCGACGTTTGTTTCAGCAGAATCATCGGAGAAATTAAATTTCATCGTTTTATCAAACGAGCTCACCGTTTTGCACCTCTTTCCCAAATTCGCAGGCAAAGTTCAGCCTGAGGTCCTCATCTTATCATCATTCTACACTAGTTGAAAGGATTATAAAACGGATTTTATCCAATCTTCCGCAGATGCGAGCGCCTCTTCCAATTTTTCAGGCTGCTTTCCGCCGGCCTGCGCCATGTCCGGACGGCCTCCGCCTCCGCCTCCGCAGACTTCAGCCGCTTGTTTGACCATTTTGCCGGCGTGAAGGCCTTTTTCAATCAGGTCTTTTGTTACGCCTGCTGAAAGGTTGACTTTCTCGTTTTGCACGGCGCCGAGAATGATGACCGCAGAACCGAGCTTCGCTTTCAGATCATCCACCATAGTGCGAAGGTGGTTCATGTCTTTCGCATTTACTTTTTCAGCCAGCACTTTTACGCCGCCGATGTCTTTTACTTTAGACAGAATGGCTCCGGCTTCCACATTGCCAAGTTTGCTGAGCAATGATTCATTTTCTCTTTGCGCTTCCTTCAGCTCCGCTTGAAGAGACTGAATTCGCTTCGGTACGTCTTTTACGTTTGATTTCAGCTCATCCGCAGCGTGCTGCAGAAGGCTGAGCTGGCTGTTCATTTCCTGATAAGCGCCTTTTCCTGTTACGGCTTCGATTCTTCGCGTACCTGCGCCGATCCCTGATTCGGATACGATTTTAAACAGGCCGATTTCAGCCGTATTCGTGACATGGCATCCGCCGCAAAGCTCCAGGCTGTAATCTCCGACTTGTACGACGCGGACGATATCGCCGTATTTCTCGCCGAACAGGGCCATCGCGCCCATTTCTTTCGCTTCATTGATCGGTTTCAAATCAATCGCTACCGGAATGCTCTCCCAGATTTTTTCGTTGACGATTCCTTCAATGCGTTCAAGTTCTTCTTTCGTCACTTGACCGAAATGAGAGAAGTCAAAACGCAGACGATTTTCGGTAACGAGTGAACCCGCTTGGTTGACATGTGTGCCGAGAACGTCTTTCAGCGCCTGGTGCAGAAGGTGGGTTGCTGTATGGTTTTTCACCACACCGCTTCTCATTTGATCTTCAACTTCAGCCGTCACGCTTGCGCCTTTTTGAATCGTGCCGCTATCCACCGTGCCTTCGTGTACATGCTGACCGTTCGGAGCTTTTTTCACGTCTTTAATGGTTACGACAGCCTGCTCGCTTCTCAGCACTCCTCTGTCACCGATCTGTCCGCCGCTTTCAGCATAGAAAGGCGTTTTGTCAAGAAGAATTTGGACGGTATCCCCTTCATGCGCCTCGCTGATTAATTGCCCGTCATGAAGAAGCTCGATCACCTTCGCTTCAGCTTTTACGGCACTGTAGCCGACAAATGTGCTTTCTGCGGTAATGTCGCGCAATGCGCCGCCCTGCACCTGCATGCTTCCTACATCTTGGCGCGCATTTCTCGCCCGTTCACGCTGTTTTTCCATTTCGGCTTCAAAGCCTTTATGGTCAACCTTCATTTGTTCATCTTCCGCGTATTCCTCCGTCAATTCAACCGGGAATCCGTACGTATCGTACAGTTTGAATACGTCTTTTCCGGAGATGATGCCGCTGCCTTTTTCCTTCTCTTTCTTTATCACGTCAGATAAAATAGCCAGACCTTCGTTTAATGTTTCGTGGAAGCGCTCTTCCTCCGTTTTGATGACTTTGGCGATAAACTCTTGCTTTTCTTTCACCTCCGGATAGAAAGCGTCCATAATTCCTGCAACAGTCGGTACCAGCTCGTACATAAACGGACGGCTGATACCGATGGTTTTCGCGTATCGCACCGCCCGGCGCAAGAGGCGTCTCAGTACATACCCGCGCCCTTCATTTGACGGCAGAGCTCCGTCGCTTACCGCAAATGCGACCGTTCTGATATGATCGGCGATCACTTTAAAGGCCGTATCCTTCACTGCGTCCTTTCCGTAAGCATCTCCGGAAATGCGCTCTGTTGCTTCAATAATCGGCATAAACAAATCAGTGTCAAAGTTTGTCGGGACGTCCTGAATCACGGAGACCATCCGTTCAAGCCCCATGCCCGTATCAATGTTTTTCTTCGGAAGCGGTGTGTACGTGCCGTCCGGGTTGTGGTTGAACTCTGAGAATACCAGGTTCCATACTTCAAGATAGCGGTCATTTTCGCCGCCCGGATACAATTCAGAATCTGACGGGTCATTGCCGTATTTCTCGCCGCGGTCATAGAAAATTTCCGTATTCGGTCCGCTCGGGCCTTCGCCGATATCCCAGAAGTTCCCTTCCAGACGGATGATTCTTTCTTCCGGAACGCCGATTTTTTCCGCCCATAGCGTATAAGCTTCTTCATCCTCAGGGTGAACCGTTACAGACAGCAGCTCCGGATCAAAGCCGATCCACTTTTCGCTCGTTAAAAACTCCCATGCCCACGTGATGGCTTCTTCTTTAAAATAATCACCGATGGAAAAGTTTCCGAGCATCTCAAAGAACGTGTGGTGGCGCGCCGTTTTCCCCACATTTTCAATATCATTTGTGCGGATTGATTTTTGCGCGTTTACAATTCTCGGATTCTCCGGCACAACGCGGCCGTCAAAGTACTTTTTCAGCGTCGCAACGCCGCTGTTGATCCACAGTAAAGACGGATCTTCATGCGGAACCAATGAGGCGCTCGGTTCAACGGCATGACCTTTTTCTTTAAAGAAATCTAAAAACATTTGACGTACTTCAGCAGAAGTTAAGTGTTTCATCTATATTCCTCCTTATCACTACCCGAAATTCTCTTTTGCGACAGCAAAAAAGCTCTCTCCCTATGCAAACCATGCGTTCACACAGGGACGAGAGCTGTCTCGCGGTACCACCCTGATTACAGGCCGAAAAAGGCCTGTCACCTTTCATCCCGTAACGCAGGATTGCGGCAGCCTTTAACTGCACTCAGGATTAGCTTCGGCCGATCTTCTGCTGAAGCTCCTCTCAGCGTATCGGAGCTTCTCTCTTAAACAGGGCTTCGGCGTACTCTTATCCGTCACTCGAGATTCGTATGTATTCTACTCGAAATTATAGACAAGCAGAACCCGAATGTCAATGTTCCGTCCTGATCCGCAAAAAGTGAATGGCCGTCACTTTTAAAACGGCTGCCGCCGGAACAGCGAGAATCATGCCGGGAATGCCCGCGAGCTCTCCTCCGGCAAGAAGCGCAAGCATGATCACGACGGGGTGCATTTTGAGACTTCGCCCGACAATGAGCGGGCTCAAAATGTTTCCTTCTATAAATTGAAGAATAAAAATCGTGACGATTACGATGATCACAGCCTTGGAGGAAATCGCCAGCGAAAGGAGCAGCGCCGGCACAGCGCCGATAAACGGACCGAAATACGGGATAACATTCGTAATCCCGATGGCAAGGCCCAAAATCAGCGGGTAAGGAAGCCCGAACAGCCAAAATGAAACACCGGCTATTAACCCGAGCAAAAAACAAACGAGAAGCTGACCGCGGATGTAATCACCGAGAGAGTCGTCCACATCCCGCAGAAATTCACTCCCCCTTTTTCTCCAGGACTTCGGCGTCAAATACCAGACCGTCTTTTTCATGACGCCTATATCCTTCACCATATAGAACACGAGAAAAGGAATCGTCGCCGCGATCAGGATATAATCAAGCACGAAACGGATGCTTCTGATCGTGCTTTCAATCGTGCCGGCAAGAAACGTTTCTGTCTGCTGAATCATTTTGTCCATCCGATGGTGCATGCCGTCAGGCCAATGATCCGTGTGATTATGCAGATGCCTCAGCATGCTGTTGTAGTTTTCGGCAAGACCGGGAATGCTCTCAGACAGATCCTGCAGCTGTTCAATTAAAACAGGAACCCCTTTATAAACCCCCCAGCCGATTCCGCCGAAAAACAGGCAATAAATCAGAAGCAGGCTTAAAGTTCTAGGCATCCCTTTTCTATGAAGCCATTCAGTAATCGGAAGTAAAAGATAAGCAATAAATACTGCGATGAATATAGGAATAAAGAGAGATTTTATAACAAGCCAAATGGGAGACCATAACATATCGAGCATGCAAAAGACATACACTGTTAACAAAACGAGCAGACATACAGCCGTCCACAGTAAGAGCTGCAGCGGTTTTTGAAGCATGACGTTTCACCTCTTGCTTTATCTTTTGACAGAAAGCCGGAATTATTCTCGTTTCATAAACTCCGCCTTATGACGCAGATCTCTTGACGGGAATAATTATCAGAAATTACGAAATAATCTAAATAATATTCGTAAAAGTCTGTATAACCATCGTAATGTGTTAAAGGATTTCAAAACTGTCCAGTCAATATGACTCATGTTTTTTTAAGGAGGATGGCCATGATTTCATTTCAGGATGTAAATAAGCACTACGGACATTTCCACGTGCTGAAAAACATTAATCTGCACATTAAAAAAGGGGAAGTCGTCGTTATCATCGGACCTTCAGGATCGGGAAAAAGCACGCTTCTCCGCTGCATTAATCAGCTGGAAACAGTTGATGGAGGCGCCTTAACGGTAAACGGCGTCTCCATCCGTGACAAGAAAACGGATATAAATCAGGTCCGCCGGAATATCGGCATGGTGTTTCAGCATTTTCATCTGTACCCGCACAAAACCGTTCTGCAAAATATCATGCTCGCACCGATCAAAGTGCTCAAGCAATCAAAAGAAGAAGCAAAGGAAACGGCCTTATACTATTTGAAAAAAGTCGGTATACCGGACAAAGCGGACGCTTATCCTTCACAGCTTTCCGGCGGCCAGCAGCAGCGTGTCGCCATCGCCAGGGGGCTTGCGATGAAGCCCGAAATTATGCTGTTTGATGAACCCACATCCGCGCTTGATCCGGAAATGATCGGGGAAGTGCTGGATGTCATGAAAACACTCGCAAAGGAAGGCATGACCATGGCAGTCGTCACACATGAAATGGGATTCGCAAAAGAAGTGGCGGACCGCATCGTGTTTATCGACGGCGGATCCATCTTAGAAGAAGCTGCACCGGCTGAATTTTACGAAAGCCCCCGTGAAGAGAGGGCGCGTTTATTCTTAAGCCGTATTTTAAATCACTGAAAAGAAACGGAGGAGCGCTTATGTCACGCGCAACAAAATGGTTGTCATTCGGATTGATATCACTGCTGGCCGTCTTTATGCTGGCAGCCTGCGGAGGGAAAGAAACGTCCGGGGATTCAAAAGGAACGGGAAAAGACACGTTAGCCTCTATTAAAGACAGAGACAAAATCATCTTCGGCGTCAAAACCGATACGAGGTTATTCGGGCTGAAAAACCCAAGCTCTGGTGATATTGAAGGCTTCGATATTGATATCTCAAAACAGCTCGCAAAAGATATTCTGGGGGATGAGAAGAAAGCGGAATTTAAAGAAGTGACGTCAAAAACGAGGATTCCGATGCTGCAAAACGGCGATATCGACGCCATCACCGCCACGATGACGATAACGGATGAGCGGAAAAAAGAAGTTGATTTCTCAGATGTTTATTTTGAAGCCGGGCAATCCCTGCTCGTCAAAAAAGGAAGCAGCATCAAAAGCACCGAAGACCTGGGAAAAGGCTCAAAAGTATTGGCGGTAAAAGGCTCCACTTCCTCACAGAACATCAGAGAAAAAGCGCCTGACGCCTCAGTGCTGGAATTTGAAAATTACGCCGAAGCGTTCACTGCGCTTAAAGCGGGACAGGGAGATGCGCTCACAACCGATAATGCGATTTTATACGGCATGGCCGATGAAAATAAACAATATCAGCTGACGGGCGAAACCTTTACCGATGAACCTTACGGAATCGCCGTCAAAAAAGGCCAATCCGGCCTTGTCAAAGAAATCAACGCCTCTTTGAAAAAAATGAAAGCCGACGGCAGGTACGAAAAAATCTATAAAAAATGGATAAAAGAAGAACCGGCAAAATAGGACGGACCGCGGGATGAGCATGCATGCTCATCCCCGTTTTATAAGGAGTGACATAGATGAACTTTTCAATTTTAACGGAAAACTTCGATATGTATATGGACGGTTTCCTGCACACATTGCTTGCGAGCTTCATCGCGCTGGCAGGCAGCTTTGCGCTGGGCGTTCTGATCGCAGTCATGAGAATCACGGCTTTCAAACCCCTTCAATGGATCGGCACTGCGTATGTGGAATTTATCCGTAACATCCCGCTTCTCCTCATCACATTCGTTTTTTATTTCGGACTTCCGAACGCCGGGCTGAGACTGGACGGCTTTCAGGCGGGAACGATTGCGCTTACGATTTACACGTCCGCCTTTATCGCAGAAGCCATCAGAGCCGGAATTCAGACTGTCCCCAAAGGGCAGATGGAAGCGGCCAGATCGTCAGGCTTCACCTACAGTCAGGCGATGAGATATATCATTCTTCCTCAGGCCGTAAAAATCGTCATTCCCCCGCTCGGAAACCAATTTCTCAACCTTGTCAAAAACTCATCAATACTCGGAGTGGTGGCGGGACTCGATTTGATGTATCAGGCGGATCTCGTGTCCTCGAGCACTCTTGTCGTGTTTGATGTCTATATTTTCGTCGCGCTTTTTTATTTGATATTAACGATCCCGCTCAGCATCGGGGTTCACTATTTGGAAAGACGTCTCGGAAAAAGTTATTAGAGAAGGAGAGTGAATAACATGGATTTTAGCGGCGCCTATACACCTGACCATCTGCTGTTTTTATGGGACGGCTTTTTGGTCACACTTTATGTTGCGCTGATCTCCATTGTCCTGAGTTTTATGTTCGGGCTTGCCGCCGGCACTTTGCGCTATGCGAACATTCCTATCGTCTCGGGCATTATAGCGGCCATTGTGGAAACCATCCGCAACCTGCCGCTCTTATTAATCATTTTCTTTACGTTTTTTGCCCTTCCGGAAATCGGGATCAAACTGGAAATTACCGCGGCCGCCATCACGGCGCTGACGATTTTTGAATCGGCCATGCTGTCAGAAATCATCAGAAGCGGTTTGCAATCCGTTGACAAAGGACAGATTGAAGCGGCGCGTTCTTCAGGACTGACGTACACGCAGACTCTTTTTCTCGTCGTCATGCCGCAGGCGCTCAGGCGTATGGTTCCTCCGATTGTGAGCCAGTTTATCTCCTTATTAAAGGATACGTCACTTGCGGTCGTCATCGCTCTGCCCGAACTGATTCATAACGCGCAGATTTTAAACGGACAAAGCGCTGACGGGGGGTATTTTTTCCCGATCTTTCTGCTGGCGGCCCTGATGTATTTCGCGGTCAATTACAGCCTGTCTCTCGCTGCCAGACGGCTGGAAGCGAGACAAACGTAAAAAGGATACTTCCGGAGAAGTATCCTTTTTTCCGCTTAAAACATTTTCATGACTCGTCTTCTCATCCGTTTCATACCTTTTTTATTCAGCATATCGGACTGAGAAGCCATACGATACATAACGGCTCCAGCTCCTAAAGCCAACAGAGAGGTCATTGTTCTGCCCATCGCGCGTATCTCCTTTCAACTTTAAAAATTGATACTGCGTTCGTCTTCAGAAAACAAATCATCAAGACTGCTTAACGTGCCGTCTTCCTCTACTTGATGTGTCGCAATTTTGCCTTTGGCCACCGTCAGCTCAATGAAGCAGCCCCAGCAATAGTATTGGTTTACGCCGATTTTGCCGATATCTTTACTTTTGCAGTTCGGACATACAAGCACAGACTACACCTCTTATCCGTTCAGGACGATGCCTTCTTTCCCCGCTTCAATAAGCATATCGGCGGCGCGGCGCACTTGGCGTCTGCCAGCCAGATCTGAAAAGAAGCCGTCCGAGAGTTCATATGCTACGATTATGCCCTTGTCCAAACAAAAGTATACATCTTCCAGCAAACCGAACATTTCACCATCAGGCGATTTCACCGGCTGCATTTTAATCTGTTCAAAGGTGAAACAGCTCTTCGGCAAAGGCTGCAAATGAGCATGACCGGCAGCTACGGCTTCTTGATCCATCTCTTTTATATCACTTGCCCCTAAAAAAAGATGACGGTTGTGAAACAGGCGTTTCTGCTCCAGCACGAAACCGAGAAACCGGCCGTCCAGAGAGAAACATACATCCGATATCATCCCGAGACTGCGCCCGGTGTTTTCGTCATATACTGTTCGTCCTTCAGCTGCATGGCATGTTCTCAAAGTGTGATCAACCACCTTTTGTTGAACACGTATAGGTTTTGCCAAGAAGCCGGGTAGCATACTTTGAAATGACTTCCACAGGCGAAAACCCGGCGCATGAACATGTGCCGGGTTTTATTTACGCTTTTTCTTCCATAAAGTCAAAAGGCGTGATGCCTTCCATTCCGATGTTCGCATCATATACACTGAACGGCAGCTCTTTTTGCAGGGCGGCCAGTTCTGCATCCATCTCTTCAGTCTGCTCTGTGAGCCTGTCTTTAAGCGACGTCTGTCTGACGGTGGCATCATTGTTTTTAACGCCCCATTCAAGCGCTTCTTCTTCTCCGCAAAGAATCAGGAATTTTTTGGCTCTTGTAATGGCGGTATAAAGCAGATTTCTCCTGAGCATTCGATAGTAGCCTTTGACGACAGGCAGGACGACAATCGGGAATTCGCTCCCCTGCGACTTATGAATGGAACAGCAGTAAGCGTGGGTAAACTGGCTGAAATCCTTTTTCGTAAAGGTGATTTCGTTGCCGTCAAACGAGACGACGACCATGTCTTCTTTTTCTGTATTTTCTTTGGCATAAAAAATGGACACGATTTCGCCGATATCGCCGTTAAACACATTGTTTTCCGGCTGGTTGACAAGCTGCAATATTTTATCGCCCGTCCTGTAGACGACATCTCCGAATTTCAGCTCCCGCCTTTTTTCTTTCGGCGGATTCATGATGTCCTGAAGAAGCATATTCAGCTCGTTAATTCCCGCTTTTCCCCTGTACATCGGGGCAAGCACTTGAATATCTCTGGAGGTATACCCCTTTTTTAACGCGTTCGAGACGACCTGATCCACGACTTCTTTAATCTGTGAAGAATTACAGCGGATAAATGAGCGGTCCTTTGTCGGCGCGGTCAGCCCCTTTGGAAGCAGTCCTTTTTTCATATCATGGGCAAGTTCCACAATGGATGATCCTTCAGCCTGACGGTAAATATCTGTCAGGCGCACGGTCGGCAGCACTTCAGAAGCCAAAAGATCTCTGAGCACCTGCCCCGGTCCTACTGAAGGAAGCTGGTCTTCATCACCGACAACAATGAGCTGAATGTGCTTAGGAAGCGCCTTAAACAAATGGCTGGCGAGCCAGATATCGAGCATACTCGCTTCGTCTATAATGATCAGTTTCCCTTCAATCGGCTGATCTTCGTTGTAGGTAAAGCCTTCAGCGCCATTCCAGCCGAGCAGCCTGTGAATCGTAACAGCCGGCAGACCCGTAGATTCGCTCATCCGTTTTGCGGCTCTTCCGGTCGGCGCGGCAAGCAGCACCGGAAACGCCTCGTCTTTTTTATAATCACCGGGGTCAAGGGATACGCCGTGCAGTTCACTGTATAATTCCACGATTCCTTTAATAACGGTCGTTTTCCCCGTTCCAGGTCCCCCGGTCAGTAAAAGCATCGGTGAAGACAGCGCTTTTTGAATGGCATCCTTTTGGCTTGGTGCGTATTGAACATTCATCCGTTCTTCCAGTTCACCGAGTGCAAGCAGAAATTCCGATTCAGGAAATTGATCGGCATACTCCGTCTGAGCCGCAATGTCGAGCACGCGTTTTGCGACGTTTTGTTCCGCGTAAAACAAGGACGGAAAATAGCAGCGCTCTCCTTCGATGACGATATCCTTACTCTCCCCGAGGGCGATGATGCCGTCAGCCGCATCCATTTCCGTGACGCGGCCGCCTTCAGCTGACTGATTCAGGAGCGTTTGCGTATTGATAATCAGCTGCTTTGTCTCTATGTACGTATGGCCCTCTGAAAGACAGGTCGATTCAATCGTATATAAGATTGCCGCTTTGATCCGCTCCGGGTGGTTTCCTGACAGACCCATTTTTCCGCCCAGCTCGTCAGCTTTCACAAAGCCGATGCCTTCAACGTCTTTTACAAGCTGATAAGGATTTTCCTGAATTTTCTCCAAGGTTTCCGTTTCGTAGGCCTGATATATTTTCATGGATAGCTGGGGCCCGAAACCGTATTGGTTCAGAGAGATCATAATCTGTTCAAGCCCCTGATGCCGCTGCAGCTCTCCCGCCAGTTTGTCCGCTTTCTTTTTTGACATTTTCGGCACATCATAAAGCACCGACGCATCAGCCAGAATTTTATTGAGCGCGCCGTCTCCAAGCTTTTTGACGATTTCTTCCGCCGTTTTTTTTCCGATTCCTTCAAACAGATCACTTGATAAATAGTGAATGATTCCTTCTTTTGTGGTCGGAATTTCTTTTTTAAAGTGTTCAGCCTGAAATTGCAGGCCGAACTTAGGATGCGTGGCAGTTTTTCCGTAAAATGTATAGGTCTCATCTTCTTGCAGCAGAGGGAAGTAGCCCGTTACGGATACGACCTTGTCTTCGATCGCCTCAGACGTTTCTGCAACCTTGACTTTCAGCACTGTATACAGGTTGGTGTCATTATGATAAATGACCGTATGAATGACGCCTTTTACATACGGCTGTTCTTCGATGTTCAGCTGATCCACGAGCCTTCCCTCCTTTTGTTATGACTGGGTGATAAGCTGTTTCGCATGAAGCGCAAGCATATGATCAGGCTGTATGCCGATTGCGCCTTCCAGCATCTCAAGCGCCTTTTCACGATTTTCTTTGTATGCGTAAGCGACCCCGGCATTATAAAATGCGTCCGCGTGGCCTGGATCCTGCTCGATCACCGTCTCAAACTGCGCAAGAGCTTCATCCAGCATTTCTTCATTTGCAAGACACATTCCGAACTGGAAGCGCGCTTCCGTGTCATTTTCGTTTAATTCAACGGCACGCTGCAGATACGGCAGTGCAAGCTTCGGCCGCTCTAATTTAACGAGAACGGTCCCCAGCATATAAAACAAATCTCCGTTTTCCATTCCGGAACGAAGCGCTTTTTCAAACATATCCTTCGCTTCGGAAAACGATTCTTTCATCACATATACGTTTCCCGCACCGTAATAAGCGGCTGCCGCCGAATTGTCCAATTCAAGCGCTCTGTTATAGAATGCAAGCGCCCGTTCGAGTTCGTTCACAGAAGAAAGCAGATTTGCGAAGTTGATGTACGGCACCGGGTCTTGGCCGTTTTCCTCAATCGCTTTCGTAAAAGCCTCTGCCGCTTTTTCAAAATCGCCCTCCTGCATGGCGTCAATCCCGATTTTATTATAATCCATTTTTAACTTCCTTTCGCTAAAAAACCCCAACATGCGAGTTGAGGTTTTTTACATGTGTTATACGTACCACAGTTTTGTTCCGTCTTTATAAACGTCATCTATCGTTCCGCCGCCGAGGCACTCTTCTCCGTCATAAAAAACGACGGCTTGTCCCGGCGTAACGGCGCGTACCTGCCCGTCAAAAATGATTTCCGCTTCATCATCACCCGTCATTTTCACCGTTACTTTGTGATCTTCCTGACGGTAGCGGAATTTCGCCGTGCATGTCATTTCGCCGCCGTCCATCAGACCGGGACGCGTCCAGCTGACATTTGTCGCCGTGATCTTATCGGAATACAGAAGCGGATTATGGAATCCTTGATCAACATACAGAATGTTTTTTTCAAGATCTTTACCGACGGCGAACCACGGCTCGCCGCTTCCGCCGATTCCAAGACCGTGGCGCTGTCCGATTGTATAATACATCAGACCGTCATGACGCCCTTTTATTTCTCCGTCCATTGTCATCATATCGCCCGGCTGAGCGGGGAGATATTGGCTGAGAAACGTTTTGAAGTTGCGTTCGCCGATAAAGCAGATTCCCGTGCTGTCTTTTTTCGCAGCTGTCGCAAGTTCTGCTTCTTTGGCAATTTCCCGCACGCGGCTTTTTTGCAGATCACCGATCGGGAACATGACTTTACTGAGCTGTTCCTGATTGAGCTGATTCAGAAAATAAGTCTGGTCCTTGTTTTCATCCAGACCGCGGAGCATGCGCACTGTACCTGCGCTTCTGTCCACGCGGGCGTAATGGCCCGTCGCAAGATAATCCGCGCCGAGTGACAGAGCATGATCCAAGAAAGCCTTAAACTTAATTTCTTTATTGCACATGACATCCGGATTGGGGGTTCTTCCGGCTTTATATTCATCAAGGAAATATTGAAATACCTTTTCCCAATATTGCTTCTCAAAATTGACGGCATAATACGGAATTCCGATCTGGTTGCAGACCCGGATGACGTCTTCATAATCTTCCGTCGCCGTGCAAAAACCGTTTTCGTCCGTATCATCCCAGTTTTTCATAAAGATTCCGATTACATCGTAGCCCTGCTCCTTCAGCAGAAGGGCCGCCACGGAAGAGTCCACGCCGCCGGACATGCCGACTACGACTCTTGTATCCTCCGGCCGTTTTTCCATTTGCATTCACTCCATTAAAAACGTAAGTCCGCCGTTTTAAGCAAGCCGTTTAACGACGGCGGCAAGCTTTTCGGCGGCTGTTTCGATTTGTTCCGCCGTATTGCCGAGGCCGAAGCTGAGGCGGATTGACGAAGTCAGCCTGCCGCTCTCACTTCCGAACATGGCCGTAAGCACATGGGACGGAAGAACGGATCCCGCTGTACAAGCAGATCCGCTGGATACGGCAATGCCTTCCATGTCAAGATTGACCAGCAGCGCTTCCACCGGCACACCGGGAAAGTAAAGGTTTAAAATATGAGGCAGGCATTTCTCGGCATCTCCGTTCACCTCCGCTGTAACGCCAGCTTCTTCCAGCGTGCTCATGATGATGTTCTTAAACTCCTTATACTTCGCTGTTTTCTCTTCCCTCTCACGGTTTGAAAGGACGACCGCTTCTTTTAAGCCGGCGATGCCCGGTACATTTTCCGTCCCCGCGCGGCGCTTTCGTTCCTGCTCTCCCCCAAGAAGAATCGGTGACAGCTTCACCTCTTGATTTACATATAAAAAGCCTGTCCCTTTAGGCCCGTTAAGCTTGTGACCGGAAACAGACAGCATGTCAATTCTGCTTTTTTTCACATCAATCGGCATATAACCGAATGCCTGGACGGCATCTGTGTGAAAATAGGCCTGATGCCCGCTTAACAGCTCTCCGATTTCGTCAATCGGCTGAATGGTTCCGACTTCGTTATTGCCATACATGACGGTAACAAGGATTGTATCATCACGGAGCGCTTCTTTCACCTGATTTGCACTGATCCGTCCTGAAGGGCCGGGCATGAGGTATGTCACCTCAAAGCCGTCTTCTTCCAGCTTTTCGCAGGCGTGCAATACAGCATGATGCTCAACAGCGGTCGTAATGATATGCTTTCCTTCATTCTTCCGGGCGGCAGCCGTTCCGAAAATGGCTAAATTATCAGCCTCCGTACCGCCGCTTGTGAAAATAATTTCCTGTTCTTTCGCACTGATTTCGCGCGCGATGTCCGCTCTCGCTTCATCGACCCATTTCCGGGATTCTCTCCCGAATGAATGAATGCTTGACGGGTTGCCGAAACTGCCGAAGAAATGGGGCTTCATTTCTTCGAGCACACGTTCATCCATGGGGGAAGTCGCGGCATGATCTAAATAAATCCGTTCCATTGTCTTTACACCTCTGGTTTAAATATAGAACATATAAGCTTCCTGCTCGCCGTCCGTGTAGCTCGCAAGGTCTTCTAACGTCGTGCTGTCCAGCACGTCTTTTACAGCGTCGCGGATGCGGATCCATAACTCCCGCTTGGCAGGCTCTTCATCCTCAAGCACTTCTACCGGGCTGATCGGCCCTTCCAGCACTCTGATAATATCTCCGGCCGTTATCTCTTCAGGCTGGCCCCCGAGCACGTAACCCCCGTAAGCGCCTCTGATGCTTTTTACGAGTCCGGCGTTTCTGAGCGGTGATACAAGCTGTTCCAAGTAATGCTCAGAAAGGCTGTTTGTTTGGGCGATGCTTTTGAGCGACGTCGGACCGTCTCCGTGCTTTTTCGCCAATTCAATCATAATGGTGAGCCCGTATCTTCCCTTTGTCGATATTTTCAATATGAACACCCCAGTCAATTCTAATTGTTAATTTATACAAGTAAATGGATATGAATAATCTGTTTAGTATCTTATAGACCAACTGTTATTATAACATAACTTATCCTAATTTTCATTGAAACACGGGGCCCGCCGCAATTCGCTTTTCTAATCGTCCGTTTTCCGTTACCCTGTATATGTAAGGAGAGATGTTCATGAAACCATTGGCGTATCGGATGCGGCCTGCCAATATCGAAGACATTATCGGTCAGGAACATTTGGTCAAAGAAGATAAAATCATCGGCAGAATGGTGCGTGCGAAGCACTTATCATCCATGATCCTGTACGGACCGCCGGGCATCGGAAAAACGTCCATCGCCACAGCGATCGCAGGATCGACAAGCATCGCATTCAGGAAATTGAATGCCGTCATTCATAATAAAAAAGACATGGAGATTGTCGTACAGGAAGCGAAAATGTCAGGCCAGGTCATTTTAATCCTTGATGAAGTGCACAGACTTGATAAGGGAAAGCAGGATTTTCTGCTGCCCTATTTAGAAAACGGCATGATTATTTTAATCGGCGCGACGACCGCCAACCCTTATCATGCCATTAACCCGGCCATCAGAAGCCGGACCCAGATATTTGAGCTTGAACCGTTAACACCCGATCTGATCAGGCAGGCATTGAAAAGAGCGCTCACAGATGAACACCGGGGACTCGGTTCCTACAGCGTTTCGGTGGACGACGACGCGATGGATCATTTCGCACAAGGGTGCGGAGGAGACGTCCGCTCCGCTTTGAACGCACTGGAGCTTGCCGTGCTCTCCACAAAGGAATCAAGCGACGGGACGATCCGGATTACACGGGAAACGGCGGAAGAATGTCTGCAGAAAAAAAGCTATACCCATGATAAAAACGGCGATGCGCATTATGACGTCTTATCCGCGTTCCAAAAATCGATCCGGGGCTCGGACGCAAACGCCGCCCTTCATTATCTGGCCCGTCTGATCGAAGCCGGAGACCTTGAAAGCATATCAAGAAGGCTTCTCGTGATCGCCTATGAAGATATCGGCCTCGCAAGCCCGCAGGCAGGCCCCCGGGTGCTGAGCGCGATTCAGACCGCAGAACGGATCGGCTTTCCGGAAGCGAGAATTCCGCTGGCCAATGCGGTAATCGAATTATGCCTCTCGCCGAAATCAAACTCCGCCATTTCAGCCGTTGATGAGGCGCTCAAAGACATCAGGACGGGTAAAATCGGCGATGTGCCGAAACATTTAAAAGACGCCCACTATAAAGGGGCCCAAGAGCTCGGACGCGGGATCGGCTATCAATATCCCCACGATTTCGAGAACGGATGGGTCGAACAGCAATATTTGCCCGATCCGTTAAAAAACAAGCAATACTATAAACCGAAACAAACGGGGAAATTTGAAGCCGCCATAAAGCAAGTGTATGAAAAACTGATGAAGCAGAAAAAATAACCGGACAAGATCTTTCGTGTAAACGGCGGATTCAAATAAAAAAACAGCCTTTCCTGAAGAAGGCTGTTTTTCTTTTTACTTATCTTTAACCCGTTTAATGTCGATGTCCTTTAAGAGCTCCATGACAACATGTCCGCCCATAATCAGACCGGCCACTGACGGAACCCAGGCGTTGGAAGACGGCGGCATTTGCGCTTTGCGGATTTTCGCTTCATCATTCCCGACTTCTTTTCTGACGTCTTCACGGATGACGATCGGGCTTTCATCAGAAAAAATGACCTGTACGCCTTTTTTAATGCCCTCTTTACGAAGCCTTGTGCGGACGACTTTGGCAATCGGATCAGTATGGGTTTTTGAAATATCAGCAATCTGAAAGCGTGTCGGGTCTGTTTTATTCGCCGCTCCCATGCTTGAAATCAGCGGAACATTCCGTTTCAGACATTCTTTCATCAGATGAATTTTATAATGAATCGTATCCGACGCGTCAATGACGTAATCGAGCGGATACTCAAAGAACTGCTCATACGTCTCTTCTGTATAAAACATTTTTAAGGCGACGACGTCACAATCCGGATTAATATCAGCGATCCGCTCTTTCATCAATTCTGTTTTCGGCTGTCCCACCGTCGACAAGAGCGCATGCAGCTGGCGGTTTACATTTGTAATATCAACATCATCTTTATCGACAAGCACGATCCGCCCCACTCCGGACCTCGCCAATGCTTCGGCTGCGAATGAACCGACTCCGCCGACGCCGAGAACGGCCACCGTGCTGTTTTTTAACGTGTCCAACCCTTCTTTTCCAATCGCTAGCTCATTTCTGGAAAACTGATGTAACAAGAACCTCACTCCACATTCTGGTTTTATAAACTCGGCTTGTCAAAAAGCCGCTGGTTTTAGCGCACAAAAAATAAAGTCCCAATTGTGCCGTTGCAGCTTTCCTTCGTTTTGAACCCGCTCTCAGCAGGTGGGTGCCCTTTTTTAAATCTTGTAAGTCCTCTTTAGCGAATGAAAAGAGGCATGTACGCCATTTAAAAATGCGGGCTCCCAAATCAAAAAAATGTTCGGTCAAAACTAGGTGTACAACTAACACATCAGGACTTTATTTAACTTGTCAAAATCATATCACAGCAGATTTTGATTTTCAAGAAACAAACTGCCGATCTTTACTGTTTCACTTTTCTTTTGACAGAAAGGTGAAGTTCTTCAAGCTGGGCGTCGCTCACTTCGCCGGGCGCTTCCGTAAGAAGGCAGCTTGCGCTTGCCGTTTTCGGGAAAGCGATCGTATCTCTTAAGTTAGTGCGGCCTGCAAGAAGCATAACCAACCGGTCTAAGCCGAGCGCGATTCCGCCGTGCGGAGGGGCGCCGTATTCAAAGGCTTCAAGAAGGTATCCGAACTCCTGCTCCGCTTCTTCTTTTGTAAAGCCGAGAAGCCCGAACATTTTTTCCTGAACGTCTTTTTCAAAAATACGGATTGAGCCTCCGCCGAGTTCATAGCCGTTTAAGACGAGGTCGTAAGCCTGCGCTTTCATATCTTCAGGCGCCGTTTCAATCCGGTCAAGATCTTCACGGACAGGCATTGTAAACGGATGGTGAGCCGCATAGAAACGGCCTTCTTCCTCGTCATGCTCCAATAACGGCCAGTCCACAACCCACAGGAAGTTGAAGAGGCTTTCGTCAATCAGGCCGCGTTCTTTGCCGAGCTTTAAGCGAAGCGCGCCGAGGGATTGAGCCACAACCTCAAACTTATCAGCGCCGAACAGGAGCAGATCGCCTTCAGAAGCATCAAGCGCTTCAGCCAGTTTTGCCTGCTTCTCTTCATCAAAGAATTTCGCAATCGGGCCTTTTACGCCGTCAGCTTCTACTTTCACCCAAGCGAGACCTTTCGCGCCGTAATTTCCGGCAAAAACGCCGAGCGCATCGATATCTTTTCTGGAATAGTCGCCGGCAGCGCCTTTGACATTGATCGCTTTTACAACGCCGCCGTTTGCCACGGCTGATGAGAACACCTTAAATTCAGTATCTCTCACTATGTCTGACACGTCCGTCAGCAGCATGCCGAAGCGGGTATCGGGTTTGTCGGAACCGTAGCTGTTCATCGCTTCTTCATATGTCATTTGCGGAAGCGGAAGCGATACTTCAACGCCTTTTGTTTCGAGCATGACTTTCGCCATCATCTCTTCCGCCAGAGCCATGATGTCCTCTTGACTCATAAAGGACATTTCAATATCAATCTGCGTAAATTCCGGCTGGCGGTCGGCACGCAAGTCTTCATCGCGGAAGCAGCGGGCCACTTGATAATACCGTTCAAAGCCCGACACCATCAGAAGCTGTTTAAAAATCTGCGGCGATTGCGGAAGGGCGTAAAATTCCCCTTCATGCACCCGGCTCGGCACTAAGTAATCACGGGCGCCTTCGGGAGAACTTTTTGTTAAAATCGGTGTTTCAATATCAAGAAATCCGTTTTCATCCAAGAAATGGCGGATGGATTTTGTGACTTGATGCCGCATTTGCAATGTTTGAAACATCGCCGGGCGGCGCAAATCCAAATAGCGGTGTTTTAACCGGACGTCTTCAGAAACGTCAGCCGCCTGGTCACTGATCGGAAACGGAGGCGTTTTCGCCGTACTGAGCACCGTCACCGCTTCAGCTTTGATTTCAATTTTACCGGTTTTCAGGTTGGGATTCACCGTGCCTTCTTCACGGGCAGAAACCGTGCCTTCGATATCAAGCACATATTCGTTTCTGATTGCTTCCGCTGCGGCAAGGGCTTCCTTCGATACGTCAGGGTTGAACACGACTTGCACAATACCCGAGCGGTCACGCAAATCAATGAAAATCAAGCCGCCGAGATCGCGCCGCTTCTGCACCCACCCTTTCAGTTTGACGGTTTCGCCAATCGCTTTTTCAGTTATCTCGCCACAATAATATGTTCTTCCAAACATAGCGTTCCTCTCCTTCACTGCTTTTGATCTGCCTTTAACACTTGTATCAGCTCGTCTAACACCACTTCACGCTGCTCTCCTGTTTCCGCATCTTTTACATTGATTTTATTTTGGGCAAGCTCATCTTCCCCTAAAATCGCAATAAAACGTGCGCCGAGACGGTCAGCCGTTTTGAATTGGCCCTTCATCTTTTTATTTTCATAATCGATTTCACTTGAGATGCCCGCTTCTCTCAGTTTGTACACGAGGGAAACGGAATAATCCTTCGCTTTTTCTCCGAGCGTCACGATGTAGCAGTCGATCCCCTGATTGACGGGAAGGTCTGTTTTCTCAGCGTCAATGGCTGCCAGCAGTCGTTCGATGCTCATCGCAAATCCGATACCCGGCGCTTCAGGTCCGCCGATCTGTTCAACAAGCCCGTCATAGCGGCCCCCGCCGGCAAGGGTTGTAATCGCTCCGAATCCTTCGGCATTGCTCATAATTTCAAAAGCGGTATGGTTATAATAATCAAGCCCTCTGACAAGGTTCGGATCTATTTCGAACGGGATGCCGAGACCGTTTAAGTATTGTTTTACTTTCTCAAAATAAGCGGCTGATTCTTCATTTAAGTAATCAAGAATGGACGGAGCCGTTTTCATCAGTTCATGCTCTCTGTCTTTCTTGCAGTCAAGAATTCTGAGCGGGTTTGTGTGCAGACGCGATTGGCAGTCTGAGCAAAATTCTCCGATGCGCGGTTCAAAATGTTTGACGAGCGCTTCCCGGTAGGATTTGCGGCTCTCCTGGTCACCAAGGCTGTTCAGCACAAGCTTGACATGTTTCAAACCGGCTTTACGGTAAATACTCATCGCAAGCGCAATGACTTCTGCATCCACGGCCGGATCTTTGGAGCCGATCGCTTCAATTCCGAATTGATAAAATTGGCGGAAACGCCCTGTCTGCGGACGTTCGTAACGGAACATCGGTCCGACATAATAAAGCTTCGTCGGCTGCACCGGGTTCGCAAATAATTTATTTTCATTGAACGCGCGGACTGCGGCGGCTGTTCCTTCCGGCCGAAGCGTCAAGCTTCTCCCTTTGCGGTCTTCAAACGTGTACATTTCTTTCTGCACGATATCTGTAGACTCACCGACGCCTCTTGCGAATAATTCCGTATGTTCGAAGATCGGCGTGCGGATTTCTTTATATTGATAAGTGCGGCACGTCTCCCTCATAATTTGTTCGACGAACTGCCATCTGTCTGATTCACCCGGCAGTATGTCCTGTGTGCCTCTTGGAATGTGATATGCCATGTTACAGGCCTCCTTAATGTCTTTCTTCAAATAAAAAAACTCCCGCTCCTACTATACATGTATAGTAGGGACGAGAGTTATACCCGTGGTGCCACCCTAGTTGGAATGCCGAAGCATCCCCGCTCTGACCTTTAACGCAGGTTCACGTCCGCTGCCTAATGACTTGCAAAAGCGTTCAGCAGGGAACCTCCGGAGTGTTGTTTCGAGAAAGATGCAGTGCGGATCCGCTTTCAGCCCGGGACGGTTCCTCTCTTTTCCATGCATTCTGACCTACTCTTCTCCATTATCGGTTCAAAATCGTTATCATGAGTTATGTACATCAATTTCTATTATAATAATGGGATTGCACTCCCCTGTCAAGTTTTATTCCGTCTGTTTTTCCTTGCGACCGCTTCTTTCGATAAGAGACCGAACTCCGTCGCCGTCTCTTCAAGAAAACCCGCCTTTTCTCTATCGCTCTGATCACTGAAATGCAGATTTCCTTCCGCATCGTGCAGCGCGCGCCCCATTTTTGGTTGATATTTCATGATTTGCACACCTTTTCGCTGTATTTATGACTAGTATAAACAAACCATTTTATTTTTATTTAACATTCAGCAAGGAAAATACGATATTATACAAGAATGTATTTTAGTTAGTTCAGAAAGGAGGACAGCCATGAAGAAGAGAACTCTTGCTCTTATTTTATGCGGCGTCATCATCACAGCGCTTCTTCCGTCATTTCACACCGCAATCGCCGCAGAGGGAGAAGCGGTCATCGCGACAGACAAGATCAATGTCAGAGGCGGTCCCGGCCTGAGCTACGGAATAAAGGCTGAAGTAAAAAAAGGGGAAAGATACCCGATCGTTAAAGAAGAGGGAGACTGGGTACAGCTTCAGCTGAGCCCCGGTAAAACCGGATGGGTCGTTTCCTGGCTGATATCAAAAACAGCCGGGGGAGCAGACAATTCATCCGCAACAAGCGGAACGGTCACTTCCACTGATCCTGACCTCCGCATCAGAAAAGGCCCGGGGACATCGTATGAAGTCATCGGCAAACTTCCGCAAGGCGCGCATGCATCCGTGCTGGACAAGAACAGCGGATGGGTGAACATTTCTTATCAAGGCACAACCGGGTGGGTTTCTTCCGAATACGTCACCGCGGACAGCGGCGGATCGGATACGAAAGCAACTTCGGCCCGAAGCGGGTCAAAAAGCGGAACGGTCGGCGTTTCTTCATTGAATGTCAGAAGTGCAGCGTCACATGATTCAGCGATTATGACTAAATTATCACGCGGAACAAAGGTTTCCATCTTAAGTGAAGACCACGGCTGGCTGAAAATTGAAGCAAACGGTCAAAAAGGCTGGGCAGCAAGCCACTACATCATAAAGGATTCTGACTCATCGGGCAGCGCATCCGGCTCAGGAGACGGTTCTGCGGGCTCAGGCTCCTCGAAAAAAGCGTATATTGTTTACGGCGGCACCAACTTAAGGAGCTCGGCCTCGACTTCCGCTTCTATCGTAAAAAGAGCAGATAAAGGCGCAGCCTACCCGATTGTCGGCTCAAGCGGCAAATGGTATGAAGTCCGGCTTGAAAACGGACAAACCGCATATGTGGCAGACTGGGTCGTACAAACGTCAAAAAGCGGTGAGGAAACAGGCGAAGCACCTTCTCCCAACACGTCAGGCGGCAGCGGCTCACTTAAAAACAAAACGATCGTCGTTGATCCCGGACACGGAGGAAAAGACAGCGGAACGATCGGCTACTCCGGAAAGTTTGAAAAAAACGTAACGATTAAAACCGCTAAGCTGTTAGCCGGAAAATTGAGAGCGGCCGGTGCAAACGTGTATATCACCAGACAGGATGATACATTTATCAGCCTGCAGGCCAGGGTTTCAACCTCTCATTACCGGAATGCGGATGCCTTTATCAGCATTCACTATGACAGTTATGCCGATACGTCAACGCGGGGAAGCACGGCTTATTATTACAGTCCGTCTAAGGACCGCCAGCTTGCCTCAGACGTCCATTCTGAAGTAGTGAAGCGTTCCCCTATTCCTGATCGCGGCGTTCTGTTTGGCGATTATTACGTCCTGAGGGAAAATAAACGGCCTGCCATGCTGTATGAGCTCGGCTATCTCAGTCAACCGCAAGAAGAAACAATCATACATAGCGGCTCTTATCAGGAAAAAGTGACAGACGGAATTGAAAGCGGATTGGAACATTATTTTCAATCATAAAAAAAAGCTGCCGAACGGCAGCTTTTTTATTGTTTAGAATCCATAATCAATGTAATCGGCCCGGAATTCGTCAGCTGAACATCCATCATGGCTCCGAATATTCCGGTTTTCACTTTGACTCCTTTTTCCCGAAGGAGTTCGTTCCACTTTTCATAAAGGAGCACAGCCTGATCCGGTTTAGCCGCATTCATAAAATTCGGGCGTCTCCCTTTCTTTGTTTCGCCGTAAAGCGTAAACTGGGAAACGGATAAAATCTCCCCGCCCGTATCCAAAAGCGATAAATTCATCTTGCCGCTTTCATCATCAAATATCCGAAGATTCACGATTTTATCCGCCAAGTAAGCGGCATCTTCTTCTGTATCTTCATGAGTGATGCCGACAAGCGCCATAATACCGGGTCCGATCCGGCCGGCGACAGCGCCGTCAACCGTCACACTCGCTTCTGTTACACGCTGAACAACTAATTTCATAGCAAGCTCCTTTTAGTTCATTACCCGCCGGACTGAATAGATGTCTCTGATCTGCTTAATCCGCTCGACCACTTTGTGCAGATGGTTAATGTTTTGAATAAAAATCGCCATATGAATCGTAGCGACTTTATTGCGGTCGGATTTGCCGGAGACAGAGGAGATGTTGGTTTTCGTTTCATTTACGGCTTGGAGCACCTCATTTAAAAGCCCGAGACGGTCATACCCCAAAATCTCAATCTCAACGTTATATTCTTTGCGTCTTTGAACCTGTGATTCATGCTCCCATTCAACGGGAATCAGACGTTCCTGCGCTTCATTCGTTTTGACGTTCGGACAGTCATCCCGGTGAACGGATACACCGCGCCCTTTTGTAATAAAACCGACGATATGGTCGCCCGGCACCGGGTTGCAGCATTTCGACAAGCGGACGAGAAGGTTGTCAATGCCTTTTACGCGCACACCCGCTTCCCGTTTTCTCCCTTGAGGATAATGTTTCGGCTCGGAAGTGACTTCCTGAACGATTTTTTCCTGCTCTTCCTGGTCACGCAGCTTCCGTTCTTTTTCGGTGAGCCTGTTGGCCACCTGAAGAGCGGTAATGCCGTTATATCCGACCGCCGCGTACATATCCTCTTCATTTGAGAAATTGAACTTGTCGGCAACTTTTTGAAGATTTTCGAGCGTTAAAACATCTTTCACTTCAAAATCAAGATTTTTAATTTCTTTCTCGACAAGCTCACGGCCTTTTTCGACATTTTCTTCACGGCGCTGTTTCTTAAAGAATTGGCGTATTTTGTGTTTCGCCTGGGACGTCTGCGCCAGTTTGACCCAGTCTTGGCTCGGACCGTAAGAATGCTTGGACGTCAGAATCTCGACGATGTCGCCCGTCCGGAGCTTATGGTCAAGCGTCACCATTTTTCCGTTCACTTTCGCCCCGATTGTTTTGTTGCCGATCTCTGAGTGGATCCTGTAGGAAAAATCAATCGGCACAGAGCCTGACGGCAGTTCAATGACATCGCCTTTTGGCGTAAATACGTATACCATGTCAGAAAACAGATCGATTTTCAGCGATTCCATAAATTCTTCCGCATCCGTAGACTCGTTTTGGAATTCCAAAATTTCACGGAACCAGGACAGTTTTTTCTCAAATGTCGCTTCTTCGTTTGCAGCCTTGCCTTCTTTATAAGCCCAGTGTGCGGCCACCCCGTATTCAGCGATCTCATGCATCTCAAACGTTCTGATCTGCACTTCCAGCGGATCGCCTTTAGGCCCGATTACGGTCGTATGCAGAGACTGATACATATTCGGCTTAGGCATCGCAATATAATCTTTGAATCTGCCAGGCATCGGCTTCCAGCACGTATGAATAATGCCGAGTACGGCGTAGCAGTCTTTAATGCTTCCGACAAGAATACGGACGGCGAGCAGATCATATATTTCATTGAACTGTTTATTTTGCAGCGCCATCTTGCGGTAAATGCTGTAGATGTGTTTCGGACGCCCTGAAAAGTCCGCTTTAATATTCACTTCTTCAACGCGTTTTTTCACTTCATTGACAACCTCTTCGACATAAAGTTCGCGTTCCGCGCGCTTTTTCTTCATGAGGTTGACGATTCTGTAATATTGCTGAGGATTCAAATAACGGAGAGCGGTGTCTTCCAGCTCCCATTTGATCTTAGAAATCCCGAGCCGATGTGCCAGCGGAGCGAAAATCTCCAGCGTCTCATTTGAAATTCTCCGCTGCTTTTCCTGCGGAAGATGCTTTAACGTCCGCATATTGTGAAGGCGATCCGCCAGCTTGATCAATATGACTCTGATATCCTGAGCCATAGCGACAAACATTTTTCGATGGTTTTCCGCCTGCTGCTCCTCTTGAGATTTATACTTAATTTTACCGAGCTTCGTCACGCCGTCGACAAGCATCGCCACTTCTTCAGAAAATGCTTCCTTCAGGTCGTCGAGGGTGACATCCGTGTCCTCCACCACATCATGCAGAAATCCGCCCGCAATTGTGGAAGGGTCCATTTCCAGATCGACGAGGATCCCCGCCACCTGAATCGGATGAATGATGTACGGCTCACCTGATTTGCGGTACTGTTCGCGATGCGCGTTTTGCGCATACAGGTAAGCTTTCTCAACAAACGCAATCTGCTCCTCCGGCAGATAAGTGCGCGCTTTATCTATTACTTGCTCGGCAGTCAATACTTGTTCGTTCGCCATGGAATCACCTTTTTTAAATGTAAACTGTATTAGTTTATTATCAAGAAAAAAACGAGAGATGTAAAGGGCAGAAGTTCAAAACACCTAAAGAATCTGTCAGGATGATGAAATAATAGGAAAAAAGCACCCTGACACGAGTGCTTTTTTCCATATGCGGTTAATATTTCATTAATGTTAAAATATCATAATCGTCAAGCTTGTCTCTGCCGTCAAGGTAAGAAAGCTCGATTAAGAATGCAATACCGGCTACGACGCCGCCCAGTTCTTCGACCAGCTTAATCGTTGCTTCGATCGTGCCGCCTGTTGCAAGCAAGTCATCAGTAATCAGCACACGCTGTCCCGGCAGGATCGCATCTTTATGAATCGTCAGTACGTCTTTTCCGTACTCCAAACCGTAATCGACTTTAATGACCTCACGCGGAAGTTTTCCTTCTTTCCGAACCGGCGCAAAGCCGACTCCGAGTGCGTATGCAACCGGACAGCCGATAATAAAGCCGCGCGCTTCAGGCCCGACAACTAAATCAATTTCTTTTTCTTTTGCATATTCAACAATTTGGTCAGTGGCGTAACGGTATACGTCGCCTTTGTCCATCAATGTCGTAATATCTTTAAATTGTACGCCTTCTTTCGGGTAATCGGGCACAATTGTTACGTATTTTTTAAGATCCATCTGTTCTATGTCCTCCTCGTACTTTCATAAGCCTCTGAACCTTGGTTCATCAGCTTATTCAGCCATTCCTTCAGCTCATGGGCTGCGGAATAATTGAGCTTCTGGTCTAATTCCATCAGCTGCTGTTTTACCTGATAGGTTTGCGAATCTGCCAGGTCGCGTTTTTTCGCACCGCTCACGACAGACAGCACACCATCTTCTATTTTAACAAAACCGAGATCAAAAAACACCTTTGTCATGAAATTGATTGTGTCAATTGACCATCCTCTGTGTCTCGCAAGCTCTGAACCATGCTTGCCGAAGTCAAAAGCGCCCCTTTTCAAGAGAAATGCGTAAAACCACTTGAAATCATTCCGCGATGGAAATGAGGACAGGAAATGTTCTTCATGATTGATAAAAACAAAATAAATCCGTTCCGGCTTCTTTCCGTCAAGCAAATGCTGCAGGCGATCCGCTGACGGCGGCACATCCAGAAAAACGGCATATTTTCCGTCAAGCTGGAGAGCTTCCGCCTCGGATTCCGAAGTGATCTCGGCAAGCTCGCCCGTCAGCTCTTTTTCACGGAGCTTCTGAGCGGTTTTTTCGTTAAAGCTGATGAGCACCCGTTTTTCCTTCGGCAGTGCGGTGACCGTATCTTCCCACGTCCGCTTGCCTCGAATATCAAAAAGCTGCCATTCCGGCACCGCAGCATCTTTAATCATCAGCTGGGGCTTCTTTCTGTTGTTCCATTCATTAATGGACATCTCGCCGACAATGGAAATCGTTGATCCGGGAACAACTCCGGCTTCCAGCTCTCCTTTGTTAAAGCCGATGCAGTCAAGGACGGCGGAATCACTTTTCACCGTCATTTTCACGTGGTTTTTATTCGCTCCGATCAGGCGCACATCATCAAGCACGGCATTTTTCACCATCACATGCGGTTTAGGGTTAAGCATGCCGAACGGCGACAGCATATTCAATTCTGTAATGCTTTCAACGGTTATGTCTTCAACGCCGCAGACAAGATCAACCTCCTGAACGGGAATAAAATCCTCTTCCGTAAGGGTTTCTTCAGCCATTTGATTCAGCCTGTCCCTTAATTCCGCCACATCTTCAGCCTTCAGCGTCATTCCGGCCGCCATCGGATGCCCGCCGAAATGAGGAAGAATGTCTCTGCACTGTGAAAGGCTCGTAAAAAGGTTGAAACCTCTGATGCTTCGCGCCGACCCTTTGGCGATTCCCTGCTCCTCATCTATCCCAAGCACAACAGCGGGCCGGTAAAAACGTTCAGCCAGCTTCGATGCGACAATACCGACGACGCCCGGATTCCAGCCGGCTTTTGCCACTACAATGGCAGACGGGTTTCCGCCTTGCTGCTGTACCATTTCAACAGCCTCTTCGGTCATGGTTTTCACCATTTTCTGCCGCTCTTTATTCAGCCGGTCAATATCCGAAGCCAGTTCCTCCGCTTCAAACTGATCTTCGGTCATCAGCAGGTGCACAGCGGGATCGGCCTGTTCTATTCTTCCGACGGCATTAAGCCTCGGTGCGACCTGAAATCCAATCGTTTCCTCATCAGCTTGTCCGATATCTCCGCCGGAAAGCTTAATCAGAGCTTTGAGGCCCGGCCGATTTGTCGTACGAAGCCTTTCAATTCCGAGTGACGCAATTAATCTGTTTTCATCATGAAGAGGCACCAGATCTGCAACCGTACCGATTGCCGCCAAGTCCAGCATAGCTTCCGGCAAAGAACCCGTAAGCGCGTGGGCAAGCTTAAACGCCACACCGACGCCGGCCAATTCTTTAAACGGATAGCCGCATCCCGGCTGCTTCGGGTGGATGATCGCAAATACGTCAGGAAGCTCGGGTCCCGGCTCATGGTGGTCGGTAATAATGACGTCTAAGCCCAGCTCTTTTGCGACTTCAGCTTCATGGACGGCGGCGATTCCCGTATCCACTGTAATGATCAGCGAAAATCCCCGCTCTTTTATGGAACGGAAAGCTTGTTCATTCGGGCCGTAGCCTTCTGTAAAACGGTCGGGAATATAAAAGTCAACGTCCGCCGACAGCTGTCTGAGTGCCGTCAGCATCACTGACGTGCTTGTAACGCCGTCTGCATCGTAATCTCCGTAAATCATAATCGGTTCCCCTTGAGAAACCGCCAGTTTTATCCGATCAACTGCTTCCCGCATTCCCTTTAATTCATACGGGTCATAAAAGTCTGCATCCTTTGTATGTAAAAACAGCCTTGCGCTTTCGGCAGTATCAAAACCTCTTTTTACAAGCAGTGATGCCACAAGAGGTGTTATGTCCAATTGTTCTGTGAGTGATTTGACTTTTTCCTGATCCGGCTGCTGGATTTCCCAGCGCATTTTTGACGCTAACATAAATTCACCCCTCAACCACCCTATTATACTAGAGCGGACTGAGGGGTTTCAAATGTTATTCTGATCCTTTTTTCTCTTCAAGCATTTCTTCCGGCGGCGCGGCTGTTTTTTTGCCGTCCGAATCAGCCGTCAATTCACCTGCGGATCTGTTTTCTTTCCGCAGCATTTTAATTTCGCGCTTCAGTTTCATCACTTGAAATATACCGGCTGAAAACACGATCAGCGCTCCCATTAACACAGAGCCTAAAATGACTAAAATCAGCGGCCATTCAGCGGTTCCGAACAGATAATCAACCTCAACCGCCCGCACGTTAATGACTGCAAAGATGGCGACAATCAGAGTAAATAGTAAAGCGAATATAATAGTCCATTGTTTATTCATGCGTCTGCCCCCAATTATTGATTCTTATCTTTTCCCCCATTTTCCCGGGAGTAAACCCCGGTCTCAGGAAATCCGGGCCGTTAATTGCTCGCGGACCAGCTTTTTCAGTCCGCTTCTTTCTCCCGATATAACGAGGGTGTCCCCTTCTTCAATTACGGTATCAATGCCGGGGCTCAGCTGTTTTTGCCGGTTTTTCTTCACGATCGCAATAAGCTGGACGTTGTAATGTTTCTTGATCTCCAAATCTCCGATTGTGCGGCTGACAGCCGGTGCATGAGATTCGGCTTTAAACCACTCAATGACGAGGTCATCAAGCGCGACTTCCACAGATTCCAGCGCTTTCGGCTTATACGTCATCCCGCCTAAAATAGCGGAAATCTGCCTCGCCTCTTCGTCGTTAAATTCAACAGATGCCAAGCATTCGTCATAATCATTCTCATCGAAGTAATAGAGCTCTTTTCTGCCGTCATCATGAAGAATAATACTGATTTTATCGTGATTTTTCGTAATGACTTCTACTTTCTGGCCGATGCCCGGAAGCTCCGACTCACGAACGTTCATAAGAACCCCCCTACATGTTTTTACAATGATGATTGATTATGTAAGCGTATGTCATTATAGCAAATGCAGGTTTTAAGTTCAATGCGGCCTAAAAAAAACAGGCTGCCTTCCGGAAGACAGCCTGTTTCCTTTTACTCTTCGATTGATTTTTTCCCTTTAAATTCTTTTCCTTTCCATACAAGCCACAGCTGCGCGGCGATGTAAAGAGAGGAATAAACGCCCGTCAATAAACCGACCAATAAAGCGACGGAGAAGTTTGTAATTGACGATGAGCCCAAAATGAGCAGCACGACGACCACAATCACAACGGTCAAGACCGTATTGATCGAACGTGTAAAGGTTTGCTGCAAGCTCAGATTCACGATATGTTCCAGATCGGCAAATGACTTCGGCTTGCGTTTTTTCATCTGCTCGCGTATCCGGTCAAATGTAACGATCGTATCATTTATCGAGTAACCGATTATGGTGAGAATAGCGGCGATAAAGGTTACGTCAACCTCCAGCCTTGTAATGCTGAAAAACGCGACGATAAAGAAAGCGTCATACAGCAGGGATACAATCGCGGCGATTGCCATTCTGTACTCGAAACGGATTGACACGTAAATAATGATGCCGATTGATGCAATTGCCACGGCATATAAAGCATTACGGGCCAGT
Organism: Bacillus sp. R45; assembly: GCF_021729365.1. Lineage (NCBI taxonomy): Bacteria > Bacillati > Bacillota > Bacilli > Caryophanales > Bacillaceae > Bacillus > Bacillus sp. R45. The sequence goes on from NZ_CP091421.1 coordinate 2,648,408, forward strand.
TCTTTTCCGACTGTCGGCGATACCGTGCTGACGTTCGGTTCAGATCCGTATTTGTCCTTAAAGTACGTTTTGATTTCAGCGATTTTTTCTTTAGATGGCTCTCCGACAAAACGGGCCGCGGCAACATGGTTCTCTTTACCCGAGAGCACGATGTTTTCCGGATCCATGCCGAGAGAGTCAAAGTCTTTTTCAACCTGCTGCGCCGTCAATGCATGATTGCTCTGCACATCAATCCGCGCACCGCTTGCAAAATCGATTCCCAGGTTGAGTTTAAAGACCAGTAAGATGATAATTCCCGCAATGGTTACAGCGCTTGAGAAAATAAAGAAATATTTTCGTTTGCTCGTGAAATCCCATTTCTGGAATGCCGTATGCGGTTCAGTATTTTCATCTGTTTTTTGAATGTCCATAATATGTTTTTTCTTGACGCCGAACCAGCTTTTTTTCCGGTCAAGCCATCTGCTTTCCACAAGAAGGGCGAGCAGGAATCTTGAAAGGAAGACAGCTGTAATAAAGCTTGTCAGTATTGACAAAATCAGCATCGTCGCAAACCCTTTTACAGAGCTTGTCCCGAAAATAAAGAGCACGACCGCTGCGATGATCGTTGTGATGTTCGCATCAAAGATCGTCGCAAATGACCGTCTGTTCCCTGAACGGAAAGCTGAGCGGACGGATTTGCCGAGTTTCAGTTCTTCTTTTATCCGTTCATAGGTGATGATGTTGGCGTCAACCGCCATCCCGACACCCAAAATGAGCGCCGCAATACCCGGAAGCGTCAGCACCGCCTGCATCCAGTCAAACACTTGAAGCGTAATATACACGTATACAGAAAGCGTAATGACCGCTATGAGTCCAGGCAGTCTGTAATAAAGCAGCATAAATAAGAAAACAATTGCAATACCGATGATGCCGGCCTCTACCGTATCATGCAAAGCCTGCTGTCCGAATTGCGCCCCTACTGAAGTAGAGTATTTTTCGGTCAGTTTCACAGGCAGCGCACCCGCGTTTAAAATATTGGCCAAGTCCTTCGCTTTTTGAACGGTGAACTGACCTTCAATCGTGACATCCTTCGTGTTTAATTCCTGGCTCACATTCGGAGCGGATACATATTTCGGATGTTTTTTGCCGACTTCTTTTTTAAATGAATCGCCCTTTTGGTAATCAAGCCAGATCACAAGCTGATTATTAGGGGCCATTTTCTTGACTTTTTTCGTCACTTCTCCGAACTTATCCGCATCCTTCAGCTTAACGCTGACAATCGGTTCGTTCGTCGTCGGATCAAAGGTTTGCTTCGCGCCGTTTTCCACGAGATCAGAGCCGTTTAACAGCTCTTTATCATTCGTATCCCTGAACGAGAGCTGCGCTTCCGTTGACAGAATTTCGCGCGCCCTGTTCTGATTCGTGACGCCCGCCAGCTGAACGCGTATGCGGTTATTTCCTTCAATCTGAATGTTCGGCTCGCTTACGCCGAGAACGTTAGCCCGGCGGTTCAGCGCCTGCACCGTGCTGACGAGCACGTCTTTTGTGATTTTATCGCCTTTTTTGACGGGCTGCACATCGTACAGAACTTCAAACCCGCCGCGTAAATCCAATCCTAACGTAATATTATTGGCAGCCGGTTTTGTAAAATACCCCAGCCCTGTGCCGATCAATAATACGATCAGGAAAAACGCAATCAAGCGTCCTTTTTTCATTATGTATTTCCTCCTTAAACCTATGCCGTCAAATCATTATCTCAGCAGTTCATCCAAAGCTTCCTGACCCTCATCGCTTTCCAGCCAATTAGACGACTTAAAAGCTTCAACGGTTGCATAGTTCATAAAATCGCCAATTTTAACTGATAAAATATTACCGGCCAATTCATGCAGCGGCAGTTCCTTTTTCTGTTTCCACTTTTTATGTATTAAGTATGACCATAAACTCTCGTGCTCAACATCATCGTATCCGAGGATTTTGAACTCTTCAAGTTTACTGTACAAGAAAGGCCGCAAATGATCTTTGTACATTTCGGCGGGATGTTTCTCCACTGGGCGCTCGCTCCTTTTTCCATTTTTCTCGAAGACTTGTCATGCTCGGACGACATCGGCGCATATCTTTATTGTATATGATTCCAGGTAGTTTGAGAAGGCAGGGGTTTATAAAATGGGAAAACAGACTTTTTTAAGGGGCACTCTTATTCTCATTGCAGCCGGGATGATTACGAGAATGCTCGGCTTTGTCAACCGGGTGGTTATCGCCCGGTTTATCGGTGAAGAAGGGGTCGGTTTATACATGATGGCTGCCCCGACATTTTTCTTGGCCACCACTTTGACTCAATTCGGCCTCCCCGTTGCCATCAGCAAACTTGTCGCTGAAGCAAGCGCGCGGGGGGACCGGCAGAAAATGAAACACATTTTAGTGATGGCGCTTACCGTCACCGGGATATTAAGTCTCATCTTCACGCCGCTGTTTTTATGCTTTGCGCCGATTATGTCAGAAACGATGCTGACGGATCAGCGCACGGTTTACCCGCTTCTGGCGATTACGCCCGTCGTGCCGATTATCGCGATATCCAGCGTGCTGCGCGGTTACTTTCAGGGCAGGCAGAATATGAACCCGCTGGCGTTTTCCCAAGTGCTTGAGCAGATCGTGCGGATTTCACTTGTCGCAGTCTGCACGACGGTGTTTCTGCCGTACGGAATTGAATATGCCGCAGCAGGAGCCATGATTTCGTCTGTCATCGGGGAGCTTGCCTCTCTTATTTATTTATTCATTTGTTTTAAAGCAAATAAAACAATCAGAATCAGAAAACAATTTTTCAAGTCGATTGCAAATGGAAAAGAAACCTTCCGCCAGCTGATGAGCGTGTCGCTCCCGACAACCGGAAGCCGCTTCATCGGAAATTTATCTTGGTTTTTTGAACCTATTGTCGTCGCGCAGAGCCTTGCGATTGCAGGAGTGGCCACCGCTGCCGCCACCAGCCAGTACGGGGAGCTGACCGGATTTGCCATGACGGTTTTGACGCTGCCCAGCTTTATAACCTATTCTCTGTCAACGGCGCTTGTTCCTGCGATCAGTGAAGGAATGGAGCAAAAAAAGCTGCAAGTTGTCGAATACCGTCTGGAACAGGCGATGAGGCTGTGTCTTTTAAGCGGAGGCATTTCGGTGGTTATTTTATTCTCTTTCGCTGATGAACTGATGTCCGTCATGTACGGATCAACTAATGCGGCGGTATTTGTTAAAGTGATGGCGCCGTTTTTTCTGCTTTACTATTTTCAGGGGCCTCTTCAGGCGGTGCTGCAGGCTCTCAATTTAGCCGGGGCCGCCATGATGAACAGTTTTATCGGCGCCGCTGTCAAAACCGGCCTAATTTTTGTTTTGGCGACCAGGCCTTCCTTAGGCATCATGGGCGCCGCACTTGCGATTGTAACGGGGATGGTCCTTGTCACCCTGCTGCATGCGGCCACCGTAAGCAAGGTGCTTCCGATCAGCATTAAAATAAAAGAATACGCGCTCTGTTTTGCCGTCATATTCATTTGCGGTTATGTCAGCCGCATCATCAAGCACACCGTTCATTTTTCAGGATCAGAGGCTGTTAATCTCACAGGCTGGATTGCAATGACCGCGATTTTGTACATTGCGCTGCTTCTGTTATTCAGGCTGATTAAAAGGGAAGAGCTGATCCGGATTCCGGTCATCGGCAAGTTCGTGACGCGGTGAAGCCGATTTATGGCTCCCCTTTTTCATCTTTGAGATCAATAAAAAAAGCGCCGTCCGTAAACGTGCAGAATGATATAACCGAAAGATCGCGATATCCTCTTTTTGCTAAATTTTTTTCAAGCCAGTGTTTATCTTTCCCGATTCTGTCCAGATGCTCATTCTGAATGACCCCGTCAACGATAAGCGATGTTTCCATCTGCTTATCCTTATTGTTTTTCTTTTTGACGATTGACAGTTTGCCCGAAGACTCCAAAATGGCGTACGACACGTCAGAGATTCTATCGATGTTATTCTCCCTCAGCTGCATAAGAAGATCGTCAAAATTGTAGCGCTGCGATCTCATCGCCCGTTCATCAATTTTTCCCTGTTTTATAATAATGGTGGGTTTTCCGTCAAGCAGCTGCCGTATTTTTTGGCTTTTGAGAGAAATAAAAGCAAGGCTTACTTGAATAATCATTAAAACGACAATCGGCACAATTGTATGCAAAAGCTTATCTTTTACATTTTCAATTGCCAATACGGCAATCTCGGCAATCATAATGGAGACGACAAGGTCTAAAATGCTCAGTTCTCCGATTTCCCGTTTTCCCATCAGTCTGAAAATCACAAGAATGATAAAATAAAGCACAATCGTACGAAACGTAATAATGAAAATATCTTCCATATCGCACCTCCAACGGTCATAGCATTTGCCATCGGCTCTGAATTATGTAAGAAACGGGCTGAACATCATGCATTTACGTCTAATTCGAACATTCAGAGAATACATTTAGAAAAAGACGGGCTCCGGCTTGTCATATATCAGGCCGCAGAGCGGAGAGGAGATAAAAATGGAAGAAACGAAACAAGTGGGAAGAGGCGTCTTGTACGGCTTAGTGGCTATTTTTGCGGTGATGCTTCTTACGAGTTTGGCGATTTCGCTTTTACTGACAGTCACCTCAATGGAAGAATCATCTTTCAGCTGGCTGATCACCGCGCTTTCTTTTCTTTCTTTATTTGCGGGAGGTTTTATATCGGGCGGCAAAGCGAAGGAAAAAGGCTGGATGATCGGAGCGTTAACCGCCGTCTGTTTTTCATTAATCATCTTGCTTTTTCAATATTTAGGGTTCGGAAAAACGTTTACATCCGGTCAGCTTTTGTTTCATCTCGGCTTTTTGGGAGTCAGTATGCTGGGCGGCATTTTCGGAGTGAATTTGAAAGGAAGCAGATCAGCGTAATAAAAAAAGAGCGGATTCTCCGCTCTTTTTTTGTATGTATGAGCTTCGCTGTTATTCAGCGGAAGCTTCTCTGATTGCGCGGCGGTCAAATGTTAAACGGGTGTTATCACCTGTTTTAATGACGACCTTGCTTTCATCAATTGAATCAACAGTGCCGTGCAATCCTCCGATTGTCACCACTGAATCCCCTTTTTTCAGCTCTTCCTGCATCTGGCGGACGGCCTTCTGCTGCTTTTGCTGCGGACGGATGAGCAGGAAATAAAGCACTGCAAACATTAAAATAATAGGAACGATTGTGCCTAAAGTACCCATCTGTTTCCCTCCTTTCATGAATGGTTTTATTTAGAAGCTTTTCGCATTTGGCTTATTATAGCCGTAACGCTCAAAGAACTCTTCTCGGAAATCACCAAGACGATCCTCCCGGATGGCTTGTCTGACCTGCTCCATTAAGTGTAACAGAAAATGAAGGTTATGGTAAGTTGTTAATCGAATTCCAAACGTTTCATTACAGCGGATCAAATGTCTGATGTAAGCGCGGGAGTAATTTTGGCATGTATGGCAGCTGCACTCTTCGTCAATCGGACGGAAATCACGCTCATATTTGGCGTTTTTCATATTCAGACGCCCTTCATTCGTAAACACCGTGCCGTTTCGGGCAATCCGGGTCGGCAGTACGCAGTCAAACATATCCACGCCGCGGATGGCGCCGTCAATTAAGGCATCCGGTGAACCCACACCCATTAAATATCTCGGCTTGTCCTTCGGTAAAAGCGGGGTTGTAAACTCAAGCACTCGGTTCATGACGTGCTTCGGCTCGCCGACAGATAATCCGCCTATGGCATACCCCGGAAAATCAAGCGAAACCAAGTCTTTTGCACTTTGTGTCCGCAGGTCTTCGTATTCTCCGCCCTGTACGATTCCGAACAGCCCCTGCTCATCTGAGCGCCCGTGCGCCTCCAGGCAGCGTTCCGCCCAGCGGCTGGTCCGTTCCACAGAGCGTTTCATGTAATCATACTCTGCCGGATACGGCGGACACTCATCAAACGCCATCATGATATCAGAGCCGAGGGCGTTTTGAATTTCCATCGCTTTTTCCGGAGATAAAAACAGCTTGTCTCCGTTTAAGTGATTGCGGAAATGAACACCTTCTTCTTCTATATTACGAAACTTGCTCAATGAAAAGACCTGAAAACCGCCGGAATCTGTTAAAATCGCGCGGTCCCAGTTCATAAACTTATGAAGCCCGCCCGCTTCTTTTACAATGTCGTGTCCCGGGCGGAGCCATAAATGGTACGTATTGCTTAAAATAATGCCCGCATCCATAGATTTCAGCTCATCCGGAGACATCGTCTTTACCGTAGCAAGCGTGCCGACCGGCATAAATACAGGCGTCTCAAAGGAGCCGTGGGGCGTATGAACTCTGCCCAGCCGCGCTCCCGTTTGTTTGCATTCCTTTATAAATTCATAACGTATCGGTTGTTCAGCCACTTTGTATGAGGCCTCCTGTCATTCAAATTAGATAATCAGCATGGCGTCGCCAAAGCTGAAGAAACGGTATTCCTCCTCTACCGCATGACGGTAGGCGGAAAGAACATGCTCTCTGCCGGCAAGCGCAGAAACGAGCATGATAAGGGAAGATTTCGGCAGATGAAAATTGGTGATCATGCCGTCAATCGCTTTAAATTCATATCCCGGATAAATGAAGATGGACGTCCAGCCGCTTGAAGCGGTAAATACGCCGTCATGCTCGCCGGCAATGGTTTCCAGGGTGCGCGTTGATGTCGTCCCGACCGACACGATGCGCCCTCCCGCCTTTCTGACCTCGTTTAAAGAGGCGGCGGTTTCTTCCGTCATTTCATAAAATTCCGCGTGCATGTTATGCTCTTCCACATCATCCGCACTGACCGGGCGGAATGTGCCGAGTCCCACATGAAGTGTGATAAATTCAATCCGCACACCCTTTTGCTTCAGCTCGTCCAGAATCTCTTCCGTAAAATGAAGTCCGGCCGTCGGAGCTGCGGCAGATCCGATTTCTTTTGAAAAGACGGTCTGATACCGTTCTTTATCATCAAGCTGCTCTTTAATATAAGGAGGCAGCGGCATTTCACCGAGTGATTCAAGCACTTCGTAAAAAATCCCGTCATACCGGAATTCTATTTTTCTGCCTCCGTGATCAAGCTCCTCCGTGCAGACCGCTGTCAGCCGGCCGTCGCCAAATGTCAGGACCGTTCCTTTTTTTACGCGTTTCGCCGGCTTTACGAGCGTTTCCCATGTATCATTTTCTTCCTGTTTTAATAACAGAAGCTCCACTTTCGCTCCCGTATCTTCTTTTGTGCCGAATAATCTTGCAGGCAGCACACGGGTATTGTTCAAGACGAGACAATCCCCTTCATTAAAAAAGCTTACAATCTCTTTAAATGAACTGTCCGTCAGCCCGCCCGTCTGTTTGTCGAGCACCATCAGCCGCGATGCGTCACGTTCTTTCAGCGGCACTTGGGCAATGAGGCGTTCAGGCAGTTCAAAATCAAATAAATCGACTTTCATCATTTCACCTTTATTCTGTCTATTGTTATTTCATTCTGCCGAAAAAATTAAGCAGAATGGATAGTATCACACTGATCACAATACAAGTGACAACGGGAAAGAAAAATGTAACATTTCCCTTCTTAACGAAAATATCTCCGGGCAGCCTTCCGACAAAGTGCCAGACTGCGCCGGCCATAAGCAAAACGGCACCGAGAAACATGAGAACCTTCGGAAAGTCAGTCACGGGCGGGCGCCTCCAATCGAAAATGTTCATACACAGCCGGAGTCACGACCCGTCCCCTCGGCGTCCTCTGGAGAAATCCGATCTGCAGCAGATACGGTTCGTACACATCCTCTATTGTATGCGGTTCTTCGCCGATTGTCGCGGAAATCGTATCAAGGCCGACGGGACCGCCGCTGAATTTTTCGATCATGCCCATCAGCAGCTTATGGTCGATATGGTCAAGGCCGAGCGCATCGACTTGAAGACGTTCGAGCGCGTCGTGAGCGATTTCTTCCGTGATGCGGCTGTCGCCGAGCACCTGGGCAAAATCCCTCACCCTTCTGAGAAGCCGGTTTGCAACCCGCGGCGTTCCCCTTGACCGTCTGGCGATCTCCAGAGCCGGAGCTTCTTCGATATCCACTTCAAAAACGTCAGCCGTTCTTGACACGATATCTGTCAGCTCTTCCTGCGTATAGTATTCAAGACGCGACAGCACCCCGAACCGGTCTCTGAGCGGTGCGGTCAATAATCCGACCCTTGTCGTCGCTCCTACAAGCGTAAAAGGGGGAAGGTCGAGACGGACGGAGCGGGCGGACGGGCCTTTTCCAATGACGATATCAAGGCAGAAATCCTCCATCGCCGGGTACAGCACTTCCTCAATCGAGCGGTTCAGCCTGTGAATTTCGTCTATAAACAGCACATCCCCTGGTTCGAGCGCCGTCAAGATGGCTGCCAAATCTCCCGGTCTTTCGATGGCGGGACCTGACGTCGTCCGCATCTCCACCCCCATCTCATTGGCCACGATAGACGCAAGCGTTGTTTTCCCGAGACCCGGAGGCCCGTATAAAAGAACGTGGTCCAGCGTTTCCTGCCTCATTTTCGCCGCATCGATAAACACGCGCAGATTTTCTTTCACCTTCTTTTGGCCGATATACTGGGCGAGATTCTGCGGCCTGAGGCTTTGCTCGATTATTGATTCATGGCTGTCTGCTTCACTTGAAACGAGCCGTTCATCCATGAACATCACCTTACTTTAATAATTTTTGCAATGCTTTTTTCACATATTGATCTGTTGAAAGCGCCGTTTCCTCTTTTAAGTGAGGAAGCACTTTTTTAATTTCTTTTTCGGCGTAGCCGAGAACCCTAAGCGCTTCAAGCGCCTCGTCAAGCGCCGTTTCAGCCTCTTGTTTTTCAATGCGCGCTTCATGATTGAACAGGTTGTCAATCATTTCAGGCACGACGTCGGCCAGTTTGCCTTTCAAATCAAGAATAATCTGCCGCGCCGTTTTTTTGCCCACACCCGGAAATTTCACCAAAAAGGCTTCATCTTCCTGTTCGATCGCTTCGATGACGGCTCCGGGGTCACCGGAACCGAGGATGGCGAGCGCCCCTTTCGGCCCGATGCCGGTGACGTTCAGCAGCTTTGTGAAAAGCGCTTTTTCTTCCCGGGTTGAAAAACCGTACAAAGAAAAGGCGTCTTCTTTTATATGATGATACGTAAAAATGGTCTCTTGATTGCTTACCTTATAAATAAACGGGTTCGGAGTGAAGACCTGATAGCCGATTCCGCCGTTTTCAATCACGATGTATTGGGGAGATACATAATCAATCGTCCCCTTCACGAATTCAATCACACCTATTCACCTCTTTGACTGCTTATCATTGTAACACAAAAACAGCCAAAGTCTTATAGAAAAGTTAACGTATGTTCGCTTTGACATCTTCCATTCAGAAAAAAAAGACATGTGTCACATGTCTTGCGTCAAAGTCATCCGCTGTAAGTCTTAATATGATCGATCACGCTCTCAAACTCCGCTTTTGTCCTGTACGGTATGCCGTGTTCCAAGTGCTTTTGCAATCGGCTTTCCAGCCTTTCTATATCAATCTGGAAGAAAGATTGGATCGGCTCGGCCAGCGATCCGGGACGGCCGTGAAAAGTGGAGATGACGCCTCCGTCCGTGACGCCGATATAACCGTTAACCTTACTGAGCGGAGAAATGTCATCAACATGCTTACGGAAAAGAACGAAGCCTTTTTTCTGCTCAACGAGCGTCCAACCCGCATATGCGGCCCAAAAATCCTCCATCGCCAAAACGGTTTCATCCGTATGTTCGATGCCGACATCACCGTCCAGATAGACCTTTTCCAGCTGGACGTGCACCCGAAGCGGCCCGTAATGCTCAACCTCCGCCCCGTATGCGCCTTTTCCTCCGCAAATCAGGACTGCAGCCGATAAGATAAGCATAAACAATAGACGAGCACCGCAAATTCGTTTCACCAATAACACCTCTTTATTCAATCAAACTCTTGATGCTAGTTTGACCAAAGATGCCGGTGCTTAACCGTTTTCTTTCATTTGTCTGTTTCAGCCAAAAAAAAGCAGCCTCTACATGAAGGCTGCCCCGATGATTATGTCCGGCCGGCTGAAATCAGTTTCATTTGTCCGGACGTCAGTTTGAGCCGGTATCCCCTTACGGTCAGATACACAGTTTTTTCTCCGAGGCTTTTGTCATGCTCCGTTTTTTTCATTCCGGCCCCTCCGTTACGTTTTATTACTTTTATGTTAACACCGCAACATAAAGAGCGTTTTAAGAATATGTAAAGAAATGATGAAGCTTTATCCATAAAAATACTGCCGGATGAAATCATCCGGCAGTCCCGTTTAACGGCTGTTTCTGTTCATGTCTTGCAGCTTTGTAAAAGTAGCGTTGTCGGTAAACACTTGAATTGTACGGCCGTCCGCAAATCTTTTGGCCGCATGTTTGACATGTTTATCATCATTTTTCGTAAAAGGATGATTTGTTCTGACGGCAATGACGACTCTCGTGTCAGTCACGATGACCTGACTATCCTGTACGCCTTTTACTTTTTTCACGCGGTTTGCAACTTTTGCCGCCAGCCTGATGTTTTCGGCGTTGTCATACCCATTATAAGACATAGCTGCCGGCGGCGTATTGACATTTCGGCCGTTATATGTGCCGTCCGTCGTTAACGGAACCCCGTCATTAGGCGCATACTGGTCAGACACGTTTGTCGTATTATGACGGCCGTTTCGGTTTTCCATCATTTCAGAAACGGGTCCTTGATGGTCCATTCCGTACTGGCGTCTGCCGTTATCATTATCATTCGAATAATATCCGACCGGACGTGTTGACTGATTGTAGCGTCCGTCATTCATGGCATTATTTGCTCCGCATGCCGTTAAGCTTGCCGTCACGGCTAAAACGCCTGCGATCGTCATCAGTTTTTTACCCAATGGAAAAACCCCCCGTGGATTCATCGCTGTTTGAGCGTTTTCCGCTCATGTTTAGGATGTGCGGCCGACGGCGGGTTTAAGCTTGTCAGTTATGTCCATTCCTCAGTTGGACATAAAAAAAAGGAACGACATACATCGTCCCGAAACATTAATCTTCTTCTTCCTCCGGCCGTCCGAATACTTGATTTGGACTCGGCTGATTCGGTGCGGCATTAGGATTTGCTCCGCCGTAAGGCATAAAATATCCGGCGTTTGCACCCATATTCGGATACGGCTGCACAGGCATATTTGCGTGATGGTGATGTGAACCGTGGTGATGATGGTGGTGGTGATGTGAATCATGGCAGCCGCAATCATCATCCTTAAATTTCCCATCATGATGAGGCGCGTTTGCGTAATGTGACGAATATCCGCCGTAATACGGCATTTGACCGTACGGAGCACCGCCGAAACCGGATGCACCATCATAATGCTCTGCATTTTCATGGGCCTGGTTTTCATATTCACCGTAACCCGCTTGCGGCCCAAATCCCGGATGATGGAATCCGTGATGATGGAATCCGTACGGTAACGGCATCGGCATTACCGGAAAGCCTCCATAACCTCCTCCAAAACCGCCGAAACCTCCGCCTACCGGGAAGCACGGATGGCATAGTCCCGAACCCGGCAGCATCGGTGTCACCGGAACCGGACAAGGACAAGGCATGCACGGCATCGGGTAATGCATAAAAGGCGGTTCAACGGCCGGCATATTCGGAAACGGGACATTCGGAATGTTTGGCATGTTCGGCAGATGATAAGCGGCGTTTTCTTCTTCCATCTTTCCGGCTTCAGGCGCCTTCGGCATATTCGGGTAATTCGCGTTTTCCATGTTGATCATTTCCTCCTGTTGTGGAATGTTATTGTCATGCTCTTTTTCTTTCGGCTCGACAAAATGTGTCACCGGTTCCTCCGGCTTAGGAGGCGACCACGGCTGAAACAGCTGATTGGACGGATAATATTGGTTCATATCAGCTTCCGGCAGCACATTTTCATGCTTTTCAGGGATTGGCGGCACATACGGAATTGACGGCTTCGGTTCTTCCGGTATGGTGTCTTCAATGTCCACAACTGATTTCGGTTTTTCTTTGGCATATGGATGCTCATGCTTATGCGCAGACGTTCCGAAGCCGGCCTTGGGTTCTTTTCTGACCGGAACGGCTTCTGAAGGCACCTTTATCTTCATTCCAGGCATAATTAAGTCTGGATTGCTAAGCTGATGATTCAGTTTTTTTAACTCTTCAAGATCAACTCCGTATTTTTCAGCTATTTTCCAGAGCGAATCGCCTTTTTGAACGATATGAATTTTCAACGTTTTCCCCTCCTATGCACAAAACGTGAACGGTACATTTGTCATTACAATACGTTTCTTCACACTATATGCCGGTGGACTGGGCATGATGATAAAAAATTTGGGAAGGAGGGGAAATTTTTATGATTACGTATGACTCAGCATTCTGTTCAAAGCACGAAGCGCTTCTGTCCGAACCGCTTCCGGAACTTTAATGACACCCTTCGGCTCGCCTTTTTCAAGCTGCTCAAGCGACCACAATAAATGCGGCAGGTCGATTCTGTTCATTGTCAGACACGGACACATATCGGGATTCAATGATTCAATCTGTTTATCCGGGTGCGAGTGAATGAGGCGCTGAACAAGATTCATTTCCGTGCCGATCGCCCACTTGCTTCCCGGTTCAGCCTGTTCAATCGTATCAATAATATATTTGGTAGACCCGCTGTCGTCACTGAGCGAGACCACTTCCCGCGAACATTCCGGATGAACGATAATGCGGATGCCGGAATCCCGCTGCCGCAGCTGAGAAATATTTTCCGCTGTAAACTTTTCGTGTACGGAGCAATGTCCTTTCCAAAGGATGACTTTAATGTTTTCCGGATGGTCAGTAAGCAATCGATTCTGCCCCGGGTCCCATACAGCCATTTCTGTCAGCGGAATGCCGAGGTCATAGGCTGTATTTCTGCCTAAATGCTGATCCGGCAAAAATAAAATTCTTTCTTTTTGTTTAAAAGCCCATTTCAGCACACTCCGGGCATTCGAAGAGGTGACGGTCGCTCCTCCGTGCCGACCGACGAATGCTTTAATTTCCGCCGTCGAGTTAACATATGTTAACGGAATGATGGTGTTACCGTACAGTTCTTGAAGCTCTTGCCATGCTTTGTCCGTCTGCTGAATATCTGCCATATCAGCCATCGAGCATCCGGCGCGCATGTCGGGCAATATGACGGTTTGGTTATCATCAGTCAGCATATCAGCGGTTTCCGCCATAAAATGCACGCCGCAAAACACAATATATTCCGCCTCTTTATTTTTTTCTGCCACTTGAGCAAGCTGCAGGGAGTCACCTGCCGTATCGGCGAATTGTATCACTTCGTCTTTTTGATAGTGATGCCCCGGAATGAACAGGCGCTTTCCGAAATCCCGTTTAATGGCGGCGACACGCTTTTCCATTTCTCCGGTGCTCATGTCTTTATAATGGCTCGGCATCATTTCGGCTGATGCAGTTAACACGTCAAAAATAGACATCTTAAAAATCCCCCTGTTCCGCAGCCTCAACATCCATGCTGATGTCGGCGCTTTTTACTGAATGAGTCAGAAATCCGAGTGAAATATATTGGACGCCCGTCCCTTTATAAGCGGGCAATGTGTCGAGCGTTATGCCTCCGGATGCTTCCGTTTTGATATGGCCCGGTGTCATGCCTGCAAAACGCCGGACGGACTCAGGCGGACAGTTGTCAAACATAATAATGTCTGCGCTCGCTTCAATTGCCTCGAGCAGCTGCTGTTCGGATTCGATCTCGACTTCCACCGCAAGCATCTGCCCTGCCGTTTTTCTTGCCCGCTCCACGGCCGCCTTTATCGATCCGCAGGCGGCAATATGATTATCTTTAATCATGATGCCGTCATATAAGCCGAAGCGATGATTAAAGCCGCCTCCGACCCGAACGGCGTATTTTTCCAGCATTCTGAGCCCCGGTGTCGTTTTTCTCGTATCACAAAGCTTGATGGACGGATCATCAAGACGCCTTTTAGCCTCGTCCGTCATTGTCGCAATGCCTGACATTCTTTGTATGAGATTCAGAATGACCCGCTCTCCCGTAAGAAGAGCTGCCGCCCGGCCTTCCATTTCAGCGAGCACGTCTCCTTTTTTCATCCGTTCTCCGTCTTTTTTCAGAGGGCGGATGCGGATATCATCGTGTAAAAGCTTCCATCCTTCACGGATAACGTCTTCTCCGGCAAACACGCCGTCTGTTTTTGCGATGATCCGCGCTTTACATTGCTGATCAGAAAAAATCGCTTGTGACGTCGCATCACCCGTTCCGATATCTTCCTGAAAAAAATGAGTCAGCATTTGTTTCAGCTGCAGAATGTCCATAGTTCCCCAATCCTTTCGTTTTTTCTGATAACCGTTCCAGATGTTGAATGAATGATTTGTTTTCCGTGCCAATCTTTCTCCGTCCCAGGAAAATCAGTGCGAAAATGAGCGCCTCTGCTTTCTTCCCGAATAAGGGCTGAGGTGACAACAAATTGCGCAGTCTTCCATAGGCAGGATAGCTCGGCTTGTTCCATTGTGATATCCTTCACATTTATATGACGCACAGATACGTTGTTAAGCCAGGATGCCAGCGCCTGCAGGTTTTCTTTTTCCCTGACGATGCCCACTCCGGTTGTCATTTTGGCTTGAAGCACATGAAGCGTTGTGTCCGGCACTTGTAAGATGACATCAGTTTTCTTCGGGGTTTTTTTATATCTTCCGTTTAACGGTGTTTGAATGATATGTTCAGCACATCGTTGCCCGCTTGCCAGCGCTTCCAGCAGTGAGTTGCTCGCAAGGCGGTTCGCCCCGTGCAAGCCTGTGCAGGCGGTCTCGCCTATGGCGTACAAATCAGGCACGGACGTTTTCCCCCATGTATCGGCTTTTACTCCGCCCATTAAAAAATGCATTCCGGGTGCTATGGGGATCCCGCTTTCAAGATCAACGCCGGCTGTTTGACAAATTTCTGTTATGGTCGGAAAACGTTTGTTAAAATCGGCTATTCGGCTGCAATTTATAAAAACAGGATTTTCTTTCATCATTTCTTCATAAATCGCCCGTGAAACCACATCCCGGGGCGCCAAATCCTCAAGCGCGTGTCTGCCAGCCATGATCCTGCGCCCGAAGCGATCCGCTAAATATCCGCCTTCTCCTCTCACTGCTTCAGAAATCAGACCGTAAACAGTCCCGTTTTTCACAAGGAGGGTCGGGTGGAACTGGGTGAACTCCATATCCGTGATCTCAGCTCCCGCGCGGAAGGCAAGAGCGATGCCGTCTCCCGTTATGGCGGAATCATTTGTGTGATATTGGTACAGACTGCCGCAGCCGCCTGAAGCAAGCACTACACAATCCGCTCTTCTGTAAGAAACGGCGCCTGAAGCATCCTTTACGGCAACGCCTGCGCATCGCCCGTGTTCAATCAGCAGATCAACAACCGTCTCGTGTTCAATGATCCGAATGCCGTCCCTCAGCTGCCGAACCAGAAACTCAACCAGCATCCGTCCGGTCGCATCTCCCCCGGCGTGCAGAATCCTCCTTTTGGAATGAGCGCCTTCCCTGCCGAGACAAAACGTTCCATCCGACTTCGTATCAAAAGGGAAAAGGCCTTCTATCAGCCTGTTTATCATGCTCTGTCCGCTTTGCAGCAAATGCCGCACGGCTGTCACGTCATTGTGTCCGCATCCCGCATACAGTGTATCGTTCACATGGGATTCTATCGAGTCATCTTTTGCGTATGAAACAGCAATCCCGCCTTGAGCATAATACGAATTGCTGTTCGTTACGTTTCTCTTTGTGATGACGGTTACTTGGTATGACGGAGGAAATGAGGAAGCACAGGCAAGGGCCGCCGTCCCCGTACCAATGACGATAATTGTTTTTTCAGACATACATCACCCTCCCATTATATTTACACCTGTCTTGACACCTATATTTACACAACGATAAAATAAACTCAAGCTTTTTTTAACATAAACGGATAGGAGACGGGCTGTATGATTTATCTTGATTACGCGGCGGGAACGCCTTTAAGCAAAGAAGCCGCAAAAGTCTTTCAGCATCTCAGCACAGAGGTATACGGCAATGCTAGCAGCCTTCATGACGCCGGAGGAAGAGCGGCGGACGTGCTGGAATATTGCAGACATTCTGCAGGAAAATTGATCGGCGGAGCGGCAGACGGCATTCACTTTACAAGCGGCGGAACGGAAGCGAACATCTTGGCCGTCCAATCATTGCTGTACGGTCTGCCCGATCATAAAAAACATTTTATTACGACCGCACTGGAACACCACTCGATCCATAATGCCGCGGCGTTTTTAGCTGACCGGGGAATTGATGTCACCATCATATATCCCGACGAAAACGGCCTTATAACCGAGGACATACTGGCGGCTCATATCCGTCCTGACACGGGGCTCGTTTCCATACAGCACGCCAATTCAGAAACCGGCCTCATCCAGCCTGTGAATCGTCTGGCCGCTTTTCTTCACCAGAGAAACATTTTACTGCATTGCGATTGTGTTCAAAGTTTCGGCAAACTGCCGATTGATGCGGATCAGGCGGGAATCGACGCCCTTTCCGTCTCCGGTCATAAAGTATACGGCCCGAAAGGCACCGGGGCTGTTTACATTCGGCCCGGTGTCAGCTGGAATCCGGTTTATCCGCATACCGTGCATGAAAACGGGTTCAGGCCCGGTACGGTGAATGTGCCGGCCATCGGCGCTTTTACCGCTGCTGCGGAGTATGCAGTGAAACATATGGAGGAACACCGTGAGCATGCTGACAGGCTGAGGAATTATTTGTATGACCAAATTAGGCGTCAAGGCCTCCCCATTTCATTTTCAGAGAAAGAAACCGGCGGTGAATGCCTGCCCCACATTGTCGGGTGTTTTTTTCACTCCTTTGAAGGACAATATATTATGTTAGAATGTAATCGTAACGATATTTGCATCTCAACCGGGAGCGCATGTTCCGCCGGCAGCCACGGCCCTTCTTCAGCTATGAAGGCGCTGAGAAAAACCGAACGGGAAGCGCGGCAGTTTTTCCGGATCTCATTCGGAAACGAAACAACATGTGAACAGCTCGATATGCTGATACATACATTTACAGCGCTATGGGAGCAAAAGAAAGGAGAATCAGCAATTTGACAGAAGGAACGAAGCTTACTGGGGCGAAAAGACGCGACATGCTGCTTCATTGGCTGAAAGAAGCCGGCTCGCCATTAACAGGAGGCGAATTGGCCAAAAAAGCAAATGTTTCAAGACAGGTGATCGTGCAGGACATATCGCTCTTGAAAGCAAAAAGCGAACCGATTATCGCGACGAGCCAAGGCTATTTATACATCAGCATGAATGCCGGCGGCGAAAAAAACGCCGAACGGATTGTCGCCTGTCTGCACGGCCCGGAGCGGACGGAAGAAGAGCTTGAACTCATTGTCGATGAAGGCGTCACCATAAAGGACGTCATTATTGAACACCCCGTATACGGCGATTTAACCGCCGCCATAAGAGTCAGCACACGGAAAGAAGTCAAACAATTCATGGATCACATTAACTCGACAAATGCCGCTTACCTTTCACAGCTGACCGGAGGCGTGCATCTCCATACATTAAGCGCCCCGACAAAAGAGCGGATTGACCAAGCCTGCCAAGCGCTGGACGACGCGGGTATTTTAATAAAAGATTAAAAAAAAAGCCCCCTGAAGGGGAGCTTTTTTTATATCGAATAGGATTGATATGTTCCCAGAAGCTTGACCCGGCAGCCGAGGGCTTCCATCTCTTGAACGGCACCGGGAATGAGAACCTGATCCATCGCCTGTTCAATATCAATAATAAAGAAATAGTTGCCGAGACCCGTTTTGGTCGGGCGCGATTCGATCTTTGATAAATTCAGGTTTCTCCATGAAAAAGCGGACAGCACCCTGTGCAGCGCGCCTGATTGGTCATCTTGGGGAAGCGTTACCATCATCGTCGTTTTCGGCCGTGAAGACAGTTTCGCATTCACTTCGAATGAGACGTCTTTTTCAGGCGAAAGAATGACAAATCTCGTGTGGTTGTCCTGATAATCCTGAATATCCCGCTTCACGATGCTCAATCCGTATGTAGCGGCCGCCATTTCATTTGCAATCACGCCGATCGGAAGGTCCGAATGCTCACTGACATACTTGGCAGCCGCACCTGTTGACTTCGCATACTCATAAGGAACGGACGAAAAATGCCGGTGAAGAAATTTGTGGCATTGCGCAATCGCATGGGAATGAGAATAAATTTTCTCAAGCTTTTTCCACTCATTTTCTCTCGAAGGGTGAACGAGCAGATGCTGGTGAATCGGCAGCGTCATTTCCCCCACGATCGCAAGAGGCTGCTCATGAATCAAGTAGTCAATCGTTAAGTTAACCGAGCCTTCCAGCGCGTTTTCCAAAGGAACAAATGCAAGATCAACTTCTCCCGCAACCGCCGCATCCATGCATGCCGGTATTGTTTGATAAGGTGCTTGTGTCACGCTGTTTTGAAAGCAGGAACTGACTGCTAGATGTGTAAATGTGGCTTCTGGCCCTAAATAACCGACTTTCATGTCTCTTCTCTCCTTACGCGCCTGACCCTAAGATCTCAACTTTTTCTATAAAATCAAATTTTCTCAGTTTATTCATTAACGTATGAATGTTTTCTTCCATTGCGGACGTACTGATTGAGAGCGTGACATTCGCCCTGCCCTGAAGCGGAATCGTCTGGTGAATGGAAAGCACGTTGCTTCCTGAGTCAGCCACCGCCTGCAAAAGCTGGGATAACGCGCCTGACCGATCCTCCAAATGAAAGAAAAGTGTGATTATTTGTTCTTTAACCATCGTGTAAAAAGGGAAAACCGCATCTCGGTATTTGTAAAAAGCGCTTCTGCTTAAATCAACTTTCTGCACGGCATCTGCAACCGATTCAGCCTTTTTTCTGTCGAGCAGCTTTTTGACTTCAAGGGTTTTCCGCATCGCATCAGGCAGAACGTCTTCACGCACTAAATAAAATGTCTCTTCTTTCACCTGCACCCCTCCCTTTTACATCAGAGAGCCTGCATTGCAAGCTCTCCGTCTTTTTAATCAATAAATTCAAATTCAAATTCCAGCAGCCGGATGATATCGCCGTCTTTAGCACCGCGTTCTCTGAGCGCTTCATCAACGCCCATACCGCGCATCTGTCTTGCAAAACGCTTGACGGATTCGTCACGGGAGAAGTCAGTCATTTTAAAGAGACGTTCCAGACTGTCACCTGAAAGCACAAACGCGCCGTCCGGATCACGGGTAATGTCAAATGGAATTTCTTCATCTTCCATCGTGTACATTACACGGTTTTCCGCCAGTTCTTCTTCATCATACAGCGGGAATTCAGGCGTTGTTTCCAGCTGGTTGGCGACTTCAAACAGAAGATCGCGGAGTCCTTCTCTCGTCACCGCGCTGATCGGGAAGACAGGATGGTCATCCTGAAGCTTTTCTTTAAACGTTTTTAGATTTTCAGCCGCTTCGGGCATGTCCATTTTATTCGCAACGATAATTTGCGGACGCTCCGTCAGCCGCAGATTATATTCACTGAGCTCCTGATTAATGGTCACATAATCCTCATACGGATCACGGCCTTCCATCGCTGACATGTCAATGACGTGAACGATGACACGCGTCCGTTCGATATGGCGGAGAAATTGGTGGCCTAAGCCGACTCCTTCGTGCGCTCCTTCAATCAAACCGGGCAGGTCCGCCATGACGAAGCTTCTTCCGTCATCCGTTTCCACCATGCCCAGATTCGGAACAAGCGTCGTAAAATGATAATCGGCGATTTTCGGCTTTGCTGATGAAACGACAGACAGAAGCGTAGATTTTCCGACGCTCGGGAAGCCGACGAGACCTACGTCTGCAAGCACTTTCAGTTCAAGCACGATATAGCGCTCTTTTCCGGGCTCTCCGTGCTCTGACAGCTGCGGCGCCGGGTTGGCCGGGGTCGCAAAGCGGGTATTTCCGCGTCCGCCGCGTCCGCCTTTTGCGATGACGGCGCGCTGCCCGTGCTCTGTCAGATCGGCAATGACCTGTTTTGTATCGTCATCCGTTACGACTGTGCCGGGCGGAACTTTAACAACCATATCGTCCGCATTTCTGCCGTGCTGGTTTTTAGACATGCCGTGCTCGCCGCGTATCGCTTTGAAATGGCGCTGGTACCGGAAGTCCATGAGCGTGCGCAGTCCTTCATCAACCTCAAAAACGACGTCGCCTCCATTACCTCCGTCACCGCCGGCAGGCCCGCCTTTCGGCACATATTTTTCACGGCGGAACGCAACCATTCCGTTACCGCCGTCGCCGCCTTTTACATATACTTTCACCTGATCTACAAACATAATATCCTCCGTTCTAAACCGTAAAAAACCGCTAGTTCATTCCAATTTCGGCCACACATTCATGGCCGGTCAGCTCAAATTGCATGACATCAAAGTCCTCATACCGCGATTTGCGAAATTCATCAAACACATCTGCATTTGCAATCGTTCCATGAAAATCGAGATATACAATAAGCTGTCTGTCAGGGTGATCCGTCTGCAGCGATACGGTCAGATGATTTTCACTTTCATTGCTTACCGCCAGACCGAACAGATGAAACAGTTTTCTCATCAGGTTCGACAGCTTTTGATCATATGCCGATAAATCTTTAATTTCTCCGAGCACTTCGTATTCGAGCCTCATATAACGGGACTTCCAATTAAATGTCAGAAAGTCAAACGCCAAGTGCGGGGTTTTCAGGTTTGAGAGCTTTGACTCGTGCTTTGCATCTATGACCATTTCGTCGATTATTTCAACGACCCTGTCATACTTCTGCAAACTTAAGTTTCCTTTTATCAGCTGCAGCTTATTCATCCAATCATGACGGAAATGGCCCATTAATTGGATCAGTTCATTGATCAGAGCCGCATCGCTTACAGATTCTTCTTGTTTCTTCGATACATCCTTCATTTTCGCACTCCCAATCGTTTAATTTCTTTTTAGGAGTCTTGATAAGTGTGTACTATGAATTATAACAGAGAAGGCTTTGTTAAAAAAACACTTGTTTTTCCTGGTTCATCATGTTCCTTTTTCGGATCGCATACAATGCGGATGCCAGGCAGAAACATTTTTGGTATCACTGCTTGGGGAACATATCCAGTGGGTATGAGAAGCTGATGTCCTCATTCAAGGCGGGGTTCACTCACGCATCCTCTGCTTTTCATTCTTGATGTTACTCCGCTTACTGCAAAAAAAACTCCAGTCAACGACCGGAGTTTTTTGTGTCATTATTGAGCTACAGGATATACGCTCACTTTTTTGCGGTCACGGCCGAAACGTTCGAATTTAACAGTTCCGTCGATTTTAGCAAAAAGAGTGTCATCTCCTCCGCGGCCCACGTTTTCACCTGGGTAGATTTTCGTTCCGCGTTGACGGTAAAGGATAGATCCGCCTGTTACGAATTGACCGTCTGCACGTTTAGCGCCTAAACGTTTAGATTCAGAGTCACGTCCGTTCTTTGTAGAACCTACACCTTTTTTAGAAGCGAAAAACTGAAGATCTAATCTAAGCATGTAACTCACCTCCTATATTTGGTTTGCAGTCAACCGTAAGTGTTCACTGTAATCCCGCTCGATCGTTTCAAGAGAAACAATCATGCCTTCAATCAGCAGCTGCGCTTTTTGCAAAGCTTCCTGATCTGCGGCTTCAGGGAATTCAAAGTAGAAATAACCCCCGTCCTCGCCTATATCAAGAATCGGTTCGAGAGGAGCCAGCGCGATAACCGCATTGACCGCTCCGAAAACGACAGCCGTGACCCCGGCGCAAACGAGATCTCGTCCATGTTCAGCAAAATCGGCATGTCCCGTCATTTCAAAGGACAAAATGCCCCCGTCATTCCGGGATCTTCGAATTGTTGCCTCAATCATGCTTACGCGTTGATTTTTTCGATTGTCAATTTAGTATAAGGCTGACGATGACCTTGTTTTTTATGAACATTTTTCTTTGGCTTGTAACGGAAAACAGTGATTTTTTTCGCACGGCCTTGTTTTTCAACTTTAGCTGTAACTGTCGCGCCTGCAACTGTTGGGTTGCCGACTTTCACGCTGTCTCCGCCAACAAACAATACGTCTTCAAACGTCACTGTTTCACCTGCTTCAGCAGCAAGTTTTTCGATGTAAACAGTTTGACCTTCTTCAACTTTGATTTGTTTTCCGCCTGTTTTAATGATTGCGTACATTCTCTGCACCTCCTATTAGACTAAGACTCGCCAGCAACAGGGGGCTTTAAAGCTCTTATCACCTGTCCCGAGCGGTTGTAGCATTGGTGCTACATCCATAACATTAAAAAATATATCAGAACCAAAAGGATATGTCAATCTATTTCTAGTAAGGCAGCAGCAGGTCTTCCATAGAGGAATCTGTCCGTTTATCGGCAAAATACGCATGAAGCACTTCATTTTCATCGAGCTGGCTGAGCTTTTCGCCGGCTTTTTCAATGATAATGGGATGCTTGCATCCCCGTTTGAATTCGGCCATGACATGCTTTACTTTGGCATCGGCCGCGACCGTCAAAGGATGCAGCATGGCGACATCGCGGTTTTTGCCGTAGTATCTCTCCAAAAGAAACCTCAGCTGAATATAATGCCGCTTCCGGTATTCATCCCATAAAGAAGCGGCGAGAAAGACGAACAGCACCCATGCGCTGACCTGAAGGGGGACGGCCAGCACAATCCAGCAGCAGAGCAAAAGCGCGGAAACGGCCGATGTCTGCAGGCTGAGGAGATGCGCTTTTTGAAAAGCCATTTGTTTAGAGAAGTATAAAAACACGAACTTGCCGCCGTCAAGCGGCCAGATCGGCAAAAGATTGATGAAAAGAATGGAGAGATTATAAAAGGTAAACATCTCAAATGTCTGCTCACTTGCAAAGCCTGACATGAAAAAGAGCCAGGCTGCCGCCTGAAGCCACACATGCTGAAGCGGGCCCGCCAAAATGACCGCGAATTCCTCTTTAAGCGGCCGGTTTCCGTGCTCCTCCACCTCAACCGTCCCGCCGAAAGGGAGCAGAAAGATTCGTTTAATGCGCCACGAAAAAAACACAGCCAGAGCAGCATGCCCCAGCTCATGAACGGATACGACCAGCAAAAGACACAGCAGCGCTTTGATGTGCCCCGTCATAAGACCGAGCCCCATAATAATCCAAAGAAAAGGATGGACATGAATTTTAAAAAGGAGGATGAGCCATTTATTCATCAAATGTGATCACCTGGATCGGATCTATGAATTTATCGCCATCCTGGATCGCGAAATAGTACTGGCCTTTACTTTTATCGTTGAGCTTGATCGAACCGATCTTTTTCCCTTTATCGACAAAGTCGTACAATGAAACGTTAACATCTTTCAGCCGGCCGTAAATGCTGCTTGTATTGTCGGCGTGCTGCACCTTCACCGTCAGCCCTGTTTTTTTATCTTTGCTCACTTCCATAATGTAGCCTTCTTTTACGCTGTCAATGGCTTCACTGGCGGTTTCGACGACGACGCCCTCTCCGTTATTTTGAAAGTCCTGCTGGATTTTCCCCGCGGCAGGAACGGCCATATCCTGACTGACCGCCACCTGACCGTCCTTCTTTTTAGTTCCCGGCGTAAGAAAAGCGAGCGGGTTTCCGAAGGAAGATACGAACCAATTGCTTACGGCAGCAAACTGAAATTCTTTTTGAAAGGTTTGTGCGATTGCCGGTTTGATCTGACTCAGCGGCTGTTTGTCAGTTTTATAGGCAATAGCGGAGATTAGTACGAGACAGGCGGCCAGCAGGCATTTTAAAATAATAGAATGAGCGCTGATCAATGGATGCCGCCCGTTAAATTCGGGCGGGTGTTCCGTTTGATATTCGTAGTCCGGAAGAAGCTTGTGCTTTTCCTGCTCCTTGACCGTCTGCCACGCGGGAAAATTCTGCGTTTGAGCGTTTTGAACGAAAGTCCGTTTTGATTCAGGCCGCTGTTTTCTTCTTTTGGCCAGTCTTTTTCTAATTTCATCAGCTCTGTGACTCATCGCCATCATCCTTTGCAATCGTTGGGTTTGTACATCCTATGTCTTGTCCATTGCAAATATGCGCTCTTAAAAAACAAAAAAGACCTGATAAGCTGGGCTTCATCAGATCTTTGTATTCTGGTATATATTATGAACGCACGCCGAAAAATGACTTGATTTTCGCCATCATCCCTTTTTGCTGCTCTTCAAGCACCTGCAAAGGAACGGATTCTCCTAAAATGCGCCGGGCGATATTGCGGTACGCAATGCTGGCGCGGTTTTTGGAATTCATGGCAATCGGTTCGCCGATATTTGAAGCCCTGATCACTTCATCATCGTCAGCAACGATTCCGAGGAGATCAATAGACAGATGATGAACAACTTCATCCACATCCATCGTGTCACCGTTTTTCACCAGGTGATTTCTGATACGGTTCACGATAAGGCGCGGCGGTTCGATATCTTCCTGCTCCAAAAGTCCGATAATGCGGTCAGCGTCCCGCACCGCTGATATTTCCGGCGTCGTCACAACAATCGCCTTATCAGCTCCGGAGACGGCATTTTTATAGCCTTGTTCAATTCCCGCCGGACAATCAATAATGACATAATCAAATTCCTGCTTAAGCTCCTGCACAAGCGATTTGATCTGCTCAGGGACAACAGCCGTCTTGTCGCTTGTCTGGGCAGCCGGCATTAAATGAAGCAGATCATCAAAACGTTTGTCTTTGACAAGCGCCTGATGCGTCTTGCATCGGCCTTCAATTACATCTACTAAGTCGTAAATAATTCTGTTTTCAAGACCCATTACGACATCAAGGTTGCGCAGTCCGATATCTGTGTCTACCAAACAGACGCGCTTCCCTAAAATGGCTAAGGCGGTACCGAGGTTTGCAGATGTTGTTGTTTTACCTACTCCGCCTTTTCCCGAAGTTATTACGATAGCCTCACCCAATTTCACATTCCTCCCTCAAGCCTTGTTAGATCAGGTCTTAAATGAGCCAATTGCTGAAGGCGTTCAATGACCATATTTCCGTCAGTATCTAAATAAGCACATTCCATGTCGTTCCCTTTCTGAATGTGGTCTGGGGAGCGATTTAACACGTGATTGATCCTCAATTGTGTCGGCATCATTTCGGATGCGGCGATCACAGCCCGGTTATTTCCGTTATAACCCGCGTGGGCAATCCCTTTTAATGAACCGAGAACAAATATATTTCCTCCGGCTCTGATCGTACCGCCGGGATTCACATCTCCGATTAAAAGCAAATCTCCCGTCACGTGAAGCACCTGGCCCGAACGGACGATTTTGGAAACCGAAACAATTTCCTGCTCCTCTTTCATCCGCTGCGCTTCTTCTTTGGCGATGACTTCACTGTCAATTGAATGCACGACTAAATCTTTCTTTGACGCGATCAGATCAGTCAGCTGCTCTGCCTGTTCCTGATACAGATACCGATGCCCGAGTTTAATATGAACACTGATTTTTTGGCCTTTGCCATCAGTATATTGTTCAATCGACAGCATGTTTTGAAGACCATCGAGGAGCTCATCAAAAGAACACGCATCATCCAGATGCAATGTTAAGCCGTTTTTTGTTCCTTTTATTGTTACATATTGCTGCTTTTTGGTCTTCATCAATGTTCACCTCAACAACACTCTTTTCGTCAAAAAAAGATAAAATCCTTTTTACTCATCTCTTAATTCTTTCTTCAGACTTATATAAAACAGCCTGAAGGGCAGGACTAATATAACGGCTCCCGCGATATTCAGCAAAGCGGTCGGCAAGAACCGCTGAATGACAAAATCGTTAAACGTCATAGTGCCGCTGCGGATTAACGTCTGAATGCCGTAGACGTAAAATTCAAGCACACATACGCTCAGCACCGCGACCAGAATGACCATCAGGGCGTTTGTCTGCAGCACTTTAAACGCTTTGGCCGCCAGATAGCATAATCCGGCAAAACCAAACATATAAACGCCTAAAACACCCGTATAATTGATGTCATAAAGAAATCCGAAAATGAAACCGTAGATCACCGCATGCTTTTGGTTGATATAAGCCGACATAAAAATCAGCGCAAGCAAAAGAAAATGCGGAACGACCTGCTGCTCGACGGAAACGAAAGGAAAACGCACCAGATCGGTATAGATGCTTTCCGCACAAAAGACCAAAATCATAATCAAAGGGAGAAGGAAACGTTTCACGATCCTTCCTCCCCTGTTGCTACGCTTCGGTTCACGACGATGACATGGTCAAGATCGTACAAGTCGGCAGCCGGTTTCACATAAGCGATTTTCGTCAGGCCGTAAGCATCTGATTCTACATCGGTCACTTCGCCGACCGTCAGCCCTTGAGGAAATACGCCGCCCGTTCCGGAGGTTTCCACGAGGTCGCCTTTTTTCACTTCACGTTTTTCATCCGGTTCAAGGATGGTCATTTTCAGGGTCTGTTTCTTTTTATCATACCCTTCAATTAAACCGTAGCCTTTGCTTCCCTTTTTGCCGGAGATTTTGGTGGCCACTCTGTTATTGCGGTCAACATCGCTCAGCAGCTGAACGGCGGATGTGAAACTGTTGAGTCCGCTGCTTTTGATCTTCCCGACCAGCGCACCCTTTTCGTTCGTGACAGCCATGTCTTTGGCCACTTTGTGCTTCGTTCCCTTATTGATCATGATCTGCTTGTACCATTGATCAGGGTTTCTGGCGATAACGGTCGCTAAAATCGGATCATAGTCGGAAATTGATTTGACATGCCCGAGTTCATCACGCAGCTTCTTGTTTTCATCTTTGAGTTCTTGGAGCTTCGCTTCATATTGTGTCTGTCCGTCCAGCTTTTGTCTTAAGCGTTCGTTTTCTTTGTACGTGTTTTTCAGGTCTTTTATGTCCCCGAAGAACCCTGCAAAATATTCGGCAGGCGTGTGAAAAATGTTTTGAAATACTCCCGTCGTATCACCGATCAGCTTTTCAGGCCAGGTGGTATTACGGCCGTTCTTCAGCGAGAATCCAATCATAGCCACCAATATGATAATACACAGAAGTAATAGCATTAACCGTTTGTTCGGCATCGTGATACACCTCTTCTATTTAACTCCTGATTATCTTGTTTTTCCTTTGAAAAGATGGATGTGCTCCAGTGCTTTTCCAGTGCCGATCGCAACACAATCCAGCGGATCTTCAGCGATAAGAACAGGCATTTTCGTTTCGTCACTGATGACTTTGTCGAGATTGCGGAGCAGGGCGCCTCCCCCTGTTAATACAATACCTCTGTCCATAATGTCAGCGGCCAGCTCAGGCGGTGTTTTTTCAAGCGTGCTCTTCACCGCATCAACGATTGAGAGAACTGTATCACGCAGTGCATTTGCAATTTCCGTTCCCGTGATTTCGATCGTTTTCGGCAGACCTGTCAGAAGGTCGCGGCCGCGGATTTCCATTGACGCATTTTCTTCACCGGTTTCTGCTGAACCGATTTCCATTTTAATGGCTTCCGCCGTACGGTCACCGATCATCAGATTATATGTTTTTCTGATATAGCTGATGATTGAGTCGTCCATTTCGTCACCGGCTACGCGGATTGACTGAGACGTGACAATGCCGCCTAAAGAAATGATCGCCACTTCAGTTGTTCCGCCGCCGATATCAACGACCATGCTGCCCGTCGGCTCCCATACCGGAAGATTCGCGCCGATTGCTGCCGCAAACGGTTCTTCAATCGGATAAGCGTCACGTGCGCCCGCTTGTCTTGTCGCGTCGATGACCGCCCGTTCTTCAACGGCCGTAATACCTGACGGCACACACACCATAACGTATGGCTTTCTCGCAAACAATCCTTTATTTTTCACAGCCTGATTAATGTAGTATTTCATCATTGTCGCAGTTGTTTCATAGTCAGCGATAACGCCGTCTTTCATCGGACGGAGCGCAACCACGTTGCCCGGAGTTCTTCCGATCATGTTTTTCGCATCGTTACCGACCGCAACGATTGACTTCGTATCCGTTTGCAGAGCAACGACAGACGGCTCTCTCACTACGATTCCTTTACCTTTAACAAACACAAGCGTATTCGCGGTTCCCAAATCTATACCAAGGTCTCTTGTACCAATTCCGAACATATGTATGTATCTTCCTTTCTTAAAGCAAAAATACCCTAAAGGGAAAAACTCATAAAATCTATTATATCTTAAATCAACGAAAAAAAAAGTGTTACAAATATCCTTTTTCCTTTAAACTCACAAATTTTTTATCACCAATGACCAAATGATCCAGCAGCTCGATGCCGATTAAATTTCCGCACTCAAAAAGCCGCCTGGTTACCTCTATATCTTCCCTGCTCGGTGTAGGATCTCCTGAAGGATGATTGTGAACGCAAATGAAGGACGCGGCGGATCGTTTGAAAGCTTCTTTAAACACCTCCCGCGGGTGGACAATAGATGAATTCAGACTTCCGATAAAAACGGTGCGTTTATGAATGACTTGATTTTTGGTATTTAAATATAAACAGACAAAATGCTCCTGGGTTAAAAAGCGCATATCCTCCATCACATACTTCGCCCCGTCTTCCGGAGAGCGGATGACGCAATGCTCCCCGGCGGATGTCTTATGAATGCGGCTCCCCAGCTCAATTGCGGCAAGAATCTGAACGGCCTTCACCGTTCCGATTCCCGGAATGCTGGAAAGCTCCTGGGCAGAGGCGCCTTTTAACAGGCGCAGCCCGTCAAACGTCCGCAGCAGCCGGTGAGCGAGGTTCATGACGGACTCATGTTTCGTTCCCGTCCGCAGCAGGATGGCGAGCAATTCATTGTTAGAGAGATGTTCGGCTCCGAAGTGCAGAAGCCGCTCTCTCGGTTTTTCTTTTTCGGGGAAATCTCTTAATTTTAACGGCAGATCACGGATGATCAACCCCTCCTTGTTCCCCTTCCCGGTTTGAACATCAAGCTTTTATATTAAATTCTTTCAAGGCTCTCATTGTTTTAGCGACAGGAAGCCCGACGACAGAATAAAAATCACCGTCTATTTTTTTCACTAAAAGCGCGCCTTTTCCTTGGATGCCGTATGCACCTGCTTTATCCATCGGTTCTTTTGTTTCAATGTAGAGCTGTATGTCGTCTTCACTGAGCGGCCAAAACGTCACTTCCGTCGTGTCACAGAATGTTTCTTTCCGGTCATGCGTCTGAATGCTGACCGCCGTAATGACTTGATGGCTTCGGCCGGAAAGCCTCCGCAGCATCTGTGCCGCTTCTTCCCTGTCACGCGGTTTGCCGAGGCACTCGCCGTCTGTGCACACCATCGTGTCAGCCCCGATAACGACTGCATCGGGATTTTCGGCCAATACAGCACTAGCTTTTTGCTCGGCCAAACATTGGACGTTTTCTTCCGGCGAAAGGTTTCGATTTAATTTTTCTTCTGTGCGGCTCGCAATAATGCTGTAAGGAATCTGAAGAAGATTAAGGAGTTCTTTTCTTCGCGGAGATTGTGATGCGAGTATTAAGCGTTTTGTCATGGTTGTCATCCTTTCAGGGTTTGCTTAAGAAAAAAAGATACTTGTCTATCCTACCAAATCAAACGGGCAACCACAATTTCAGAAAAATAACTTTTTGATGACAAAATAAAAAATCCCGCCGGATGACGGGAAATGAGATACTATTTTACAACACTTAAAAGCTCTTTTTGGGCTTTCCAGCCGGATTCCGAACCCGACGTTTCCAGTTCTTTCAGCGCTTGAAGCACGGCCTCTTTCTGCTTTTTGTCAGCGGCGTCTGCGCCGTCTGCCGCTTTTGCCGCTTCAGCCACTTCCGTTTTTGAAAGATTTTTGCCGGTAATCGCTTTGGCGGAGAGCTCAGATGCCTGTTTAAAAGAGTCTTCCAGCCCTGAATCGACCGCAAAGCTGAGCTCCTTTCCGCCCCAAGCCTCAAAATCATGGTCTATCAGTGTCTGACCCAATTGCTGTGATAAGCTTTTTTCCGCTGCAAGCCCGGCGATCACGTATGTGTATCCGTCTTCTTTTGCCAGAGAGACGGCCGAGTATCCTTTTTCAGTCAGCTGGTCAACAAGCGTTTGCGCTCCTTTTTCTGATGAAAATTTTCCGGCCTGCACCGCATATGTTTTATAGTTTCCCGCTGAAGATTCCGCATCTCCTGTGCCGGCTGTTTCAGATTTGCCTTTAGAAACATCTCCCGCTTTCACCGTCTGCCCTTGTGAACCTTTGTCAGCTGATGCCGGAGCGGAGGCTTCTTTACTTCCCGACATATTTAATGCGACAAGGCCGAGCCCGGTGCCTAAAACAGCCGCAACGGCAATTGTCGTGACCGCCTTTTTAACTGGAGACGACGGCTGCTTTTTTTTCGGAAAATGAGGGCCGTTTTTTTTCTTCTGGTATGGCGGAACGACTTTCGGGTCATCTTCAAATACCTCAGAATTCTTCTCATGATCCCAATTGAAATCTTCTTCTTTCGGATCTTCATGGGATGCGGCGGTCTCCTGTTCCGCCTTTTTTGTTTCTTCCCAATTGGAAAATGTGACGGTCTTCTCCCCGCCTTCATTCACATCTTCTTGTCCATACATCGTTTCTTCTTGTCCGTTAATGGTTACTTTAAGGGCATTGTTTTTAGCTTTGCTGTGCTTTTTGCTCTTCCTTTTTTTCAACGTCTCTTCCCCCTTGCATTCGTCTTGGCCGTACCTTGAACTGATCATGGTTCACACTTTAGCATAGGCGAAAAAAAAAAGAACAAGACTTTTGTCGTCTTGTCCAAAAAACGTTCGCCAAATTTTTCAAGCCCCGCCTGAAGCGAGCTTGATGTAAAACGAAAACAGCTCATCACCGTATAAATAACTCAAAGCGCTCCCGGCTGAGATGGCCGGCGCAAACGGAAATGGCTGCTTTTTACCAAGACTGCCCCGGGCTGCGGCGCACATACCGTATACCGCTCCGATCATAACGGAAAGAAAGAATGCAATGAGCACGAGCTTCACGCCGAGCGTCAGGCCGATCACCCCAAACAGTTTCACATCACCTGCGCCGATGCCTCCTTTACTGACAAACATGATAAAAACAAGCAGAAAAAATCCGCAAACGGCTCCGGCAAACCCCGCATACCATGAATCCAGCGGAGAAAACATACGGCCGGCGATGAAAAGCGGAAGAAAAAACAGCAGAACTTTGTCAGGAATCAGCATATATTGCAGATCCGTCATAGTAACAATCATGAGGAGAGACAGAAATAACAGCGCGACTAACAGTTCTTTTGAGAAACCGAAATGAATGCCTGCAGCCGTGAATAAACACGCCGTCCAGCATTCCGCCGCCGGATACATAACCGACAGCTTCGCACGGCAGTTTCTGCATCTGCCTCTTTGCAGAATATAGGAGACGACGGGCACAAGCTCCCCCCAGGAGAGCGGCAAGCGGCAAAACGAACAGGATGAACGCGGCGAAATAACCGAGATTCGCAGCGGGATACGGCACGCTGCTGTATAAAAAAAAGAACCGAAAATCAAGCCGAGAAAAAACAGAATTAAAAGCACTCAGACCACACCTTTACTATCAATCTGGCTCAGATTATAGCAAAGAAAAACACCATGACTGAAATGGCTGAAAATATATTTTCAGCATAAAAACACCCGGCAAAACCGGAAAATGGTCTGCCGGGCATCCGAGGGGCTGTCAGATAAGCCGCTTTCTCATCTCTGAAATAAAATATAAGGAGCCGGTAATGATGATGACATCATCCGCCCCGTCTTTTTGTTCTATCCATTCTTTCACACTGTCCGGGTTCTCATCGAAGCTCTTAGATGCAAGACTGCTTGCATTGTAAAGGGCTTCGGCGCTTGAAGCACGCGGAAAGTCAAATGATACAAAGTGAATGGAATCCGCTTCGGTTTCAAGCTTTTTAATCATTTCCTGATACGGTTTGTCTTTTAATGCGCTGAATACGACATGGACGTTTTTACCGGCAAAGCGCTGCCGGATCGTTTCTGTCAGCGTTTCAACACCCTCTTCGTTATGGGCGCCGTCCGCAAACACTAAAGGGCGGCTTTGAAGACGTTCAAACCGGCCCGGCCAGGAAGCTTTTTTCAGGCCGTTTCGCATCGCTTCTTCTGAAATGACTGCGGCTTCCAGGCGGTTCAGCCATTCAGCGGCCAATATCGCCAATGCCGCATTCTGCCTTTGGTGAATGCCGATCAGCGACGTTTGAATGTCTTCATAGCATTTCGTTTCTGTTTCCAGCGAAAAGCTTTCGCCGGACGGAAGCGCCGCTTCATTAAACAGTCTGCACGTTTTATAAAGTGACTGATACGGAGCCTGCTTTTTTTCGGCTTCCGCTTCAATAACGCCGAGTGCTTCCGGCTGATTGACGCCCGTAATGACCGGAATGGAATTTTTAATAATACCGGCTTTCTGCCCGGCGATCTCCTCGATGGTATTGCCTAAAATGGCCATATGGTCATGTCCGATACTTGTAATGACCGACAGAAGCGGTTTCACAATATTGGTTGAATCAAATGTGCCGCCGAGCCCCGCTTCAAAAATGACAAAATCGATATCAGCCCGCTTCGCAAAATATAAAAATGCACACGCTGTAATGATTTCAAATTCCGTCACCGTTCCGGCATCGGTCTTATCAAGCTCATCGACTATCGGTTTTATGTCATTAACGAGCGTTCTCCATTCCTCATCGGTAATCGGCGTGCCGTTGACGCTGATTCGCTCATTAAACGTAATCATGTAAGGCGATGTGAACGTGCCGACCGTATAACCGGCTTCTTGAAGGACGGAACGGATAAAAGAAACGGTTGATCCTTTGCCGTTTGTGCCCGCCACATGAATGGCGCGAATGTTCTTTTCCGGGTGTTCCAGTTTTTCCATCAGCTTTTCCATACGGAGAAGGCCCGGCTTAACGCCGAACTTGAGTCTGCCGTGAATCCAGCTGATCGCTTCTTTGTACGTATTAAACAATGAAATCCCCTCTTTTATACGACAAGGCGGTTTCTTAGGAAACCGCCCCGCTGTTTTATCAGCCTTTCAGCTCTGCAATCCGCTGCCGGACAGCTTCGCGTTTTGCCGTGTAGTCTTTCTCTTTTCCGCGTTCTTCTTCAATGACATGCTCAGGAGCTTTTTTAATGAATCCTTCGTTGCCGAGTTTTTTCTGAACGCGTTCGACTTCTTTTGTCAGCTTGTCGAATTCTTTTTGCAGACGGGCGATCTCCTCATCAATGTTAATCAGCCCTTCAAGCGGCAGAATGACTTCCGCTCCGGTGACGACAGCTGTCATCGCTTTGTCTGCCGCAGCGATATCCGTCCCGATTTTCAGCGTGCTCGGATTCGTAAAGCGTTCAACGTAAGAACGGTTCTTCTCAAGGCGGCCGGCAATGTCTTCGGTAGATGTTTTAATGTAAAGTTCAACCTGCTTGCTCATCGGCGTGTTGACTTCGCTCCGGATATTGCGGACAGAACGGATTAATTCAACGAGCAGTTTCATATCCGCCGCTGCCTCTTTATCCGTATGTTCCGGCACCGGAACCGGCCAAGAGCTGATCGTGATTGACTCGCCTTCATGAGGAAGGTGCTGCCAGATTTCTTCCGTTAAGAATGGCATAAACGGGTGAAGAAGACGCATCGTCTGGTCAAGCACGTATGCCAGAACAGACCGGGTTGTTTTCTTCGCCGCTTCATCTTCCCCGTACAGCGGAAGCTTCGCCATTTCGATATACCAGTCGCACACATCGTCCCAGATAAAGTTGTACAGGTGGCGTCCGACTTCACCGAATTCATAACGATCCGCAAGCTGTGTCACGTCTTCTATCGTTTCATTCAGTCTTGTGAGGATCCACTTATCAGCAACTGATTTTTCACCGGACAGATCAAGCTCGTCATACGTCATGCCGTCCATGTTCATTAATGCAAAACGGGAGGCGTTCCAAATTTTATTTGCGAAGTTCCATGTGGATTCCACTTTTTCATAGCTGAAACGGAGATCCTGTCCCGGTGAACTTCCGGTTGCCAGGAAGTAGCGCAGGGAATCCGCTCCGTACTTGTCGATGACATCCATCGGGTCCACGCCGTTCCCAAGGGATTTACTCATTTTTCTGCCCTGCTCGTCACGGATTAAGCCGTGAATCAGCACGTCTTTGAACGGACGCTCGCCGGTAAACTCAAGACCTTGGAAAATCATCCGGGATACCCAGAAGAAAATGATGTCATATCCCGTTACAAGTACATCGGTTGAGTAATACCGCTTAAAGTCTTCAGCGTTTTCATCAGGCCAGCCCATTGTAGAAAACGGCCAAAGCGCGGAGCTGAACCATGTATCAAGCACGTCTGAATCCTGCTCCCAATTTTCGCTGTCCTCAGGCGCCTCAAGGCCGACGTACACTTCTTTTGTTTCTTTATGATACCAAGCCGGGATGCGGTGGCCCCACCACAGCTGACGGGAAATACACCAATCACGGATGTTTTCCATCCAGTGCAGGTACGTTTTCTCGAAACGGTCAGGAACGAAGTGAACTTTCTCTTCTTTTGCCTGAAGGTCAACCGCAGCATCGGCCAGCGGCTGCATTTTGACAAACCATTGTGTGGACAGGTACGGCTCAACAACGGCGCCGCTTCTCTCACTGTGGCCGACAGAATGCATATGGTCTTCGATTTTAAAGAGAACGCCGGATTCCTGAAGATCTTTGACGAGTTTTTTGCGGCATTCAAACCGATCCATGCCGTTATATTGCAGCGCTTTTTCATTCATTGTTCCGTCTTCATTCATGACGAGAATCCGCTCTAAATTGTGGCGGTTTCCGA
Source organism: Bacillus sp. R45 (assembly GCF_021729365.1). Taxonomy (NCBI): domain Bacteria; kingdom Bacillati; phylum Bacillota; class Bacilli; order Caryophanales; family Bacillaceae; genus Bacillus; species Bacillus sp. R45. The sequence continues at coordinate 2,683,237 of NZ_CP091421.1, forward strand.
GTTCAAAGTCATTCGGGTCATGGGCAGGCGTGATTTTAACGGCGCCTGACCCGAATTCCATATCAACATAATCATCGCCGACAATCGGAATTTCGCGGTTTGTAATCGGCAGAATCACCGTTTTGCCGATTAAGTGCTTGTAGCGCTCATCTTCAGGATGAACCGCGACAGCCGTGTCGCCAAGCATCGTTTCCGGACGGGTGGTCGCGATTTCAATTGAGCCTGAACCGTCTGCTAACGGGTAGCGCAAATGATAAAACGCGCCCTGTACGTCTTTGTAAATCACTTCAATATCGGATAAAGCCGTTTTTGTGGCAGGGTCCCAGTTGATGATATATTCGCCTCTGTAAATCAAGCCTTTCTCGTACAACTTGACGAAGACTTCACGCACGGCTTTGTTCAGCCCTTCATCAAGAGTAAAACGTTCACGTGAATAATCGAGTCCGAGTCCCATCTTGGCCCATTGGCTGCGGATGAAATCAGCATACTCTTCTTTCCACTTCCACGTTTCTTCTAAAAACTTTTCACGGCCGAGGTCATAACGGCTTGTGCCCTGTTCGCGGAGTTTCGCTTCGACTTTTGCCTGAGTGGCGATGCCGGCGTGGTCCATGCCCGGAAGCCAGAGCACGTCATAGCCCTGCATGCGTTTCATACGCGTAACGATATCTTGCAGCGTCGTATCCCACGCATGTCCGAGGTGCAGCCTGCCCGTCACATTCGGCGGCGGAATGACGACAGAATACGGCTGTTTCGTTTGATCGCCGCCCGCTTCAAAATATTTTCCTTTCAGCCAAAAATCATAGCGGCCTTTTTCAATCGCAGACGGATCATATTTTGTCGGTATTGTTTGTTCGTTTGTATCCATGATAACCCTCCAGCATGTTTAGAAATGGCTGAGCAACTAAAAAAGAGCCTTCATCCTGATAAAGGACGAAAAGCTCTTTCGCGGTACCACCTTTTTTCATGAACAGATTTGTTCATGCACTTAAACGGATAACGGGTGCGGCCCGAATTTCTCTACTGTATGTTCAAGAAATTATGCTCCCGGGCGACCTTCCAATGAGACGGCATAAGAAGCCTTTCAGCACAGTAGCTTCTCTCTCTTCATGCGTCTTTCTTGTACTCTTCCCGTTCAAAGCAGGTGTATTTATATCAGCTCATGATCTTATTTATTATGTTCTTTATTATAGTAAAAGTGTTTTTGATTCGTCAATCATCTTTTCCAAAAACCGCTGCCGTCATACATAAATGGGCATGCACCCCGCTCTTCCCCTTACATACGATACATAGAAAGGCGAATGTGAGGAGGAATTGCCCGTGAGAAAAAAATTCAATTCTTATTCGCTCCCCCAGTGGGCCAGACAGGTCCGCCTTGTATCCGTGCAAGTCATTATCCCGATTACGATCTTTCAGGGGATCAGGACGATTTTCTTTCCGACGACTTTTGATGTCCTGCTGCTTGCCATCCTGCTGTTTTTAGCGTGCGCCCTGCATTTGGAATGGATATAAAAAAACGAGTCCCGTTATGAAGAGGACTCGTTTTCCGCTTTTATTTTTTTCTCCCGTTCAATCTGATGAACCTTCATGAGAAAAGGCTCAACGTTTTTCATCTGCCAAAACGCTCTTAATAATTGCGTGCACTCTTCTTTTTCAGAGCCCCTTTGGCCGGTCTGATACCGTTTCAGCACTTTGTACATGGCGGACGGATAAGCCATATAGCTGAGAAACAGACTGATTTCCGCTTCACGGAGCGGGAATGATTTGTGATACGTATAAAACCAGTCCAGACATTCCGGACATGCTTTCGGATAGCTTCTGAACATTCTGGAGTAAAAGCCGAGCAGGTCATTTTGCGGAGGGCCCAGTGCAGCTTTCTCGAAATTCGTGAAAAAGCCCGATCCCGCATCATTATACAGAAAGTGGCGGCTCGATAAACTGCCGTGGTTGATCACCGCTCTCGTCTTGTCATGATCCTTTGCTGCGTCAAACCATTCTTCCAGACGTTCCAGAGCAAAATTGACGGCGGAAACCGTTTCTGTAAGATACGTAACGGCCTGCAGTTCAAAAGGTGAAAGGTACCACTCTTTTTCCGCCCGGTCGGCGAATTGTTCATAGACAAGCTTATCATTTTCCCAATCTCTTTTCGTTGCTTCATAAAAGCCGCTGATATCTTCAGTCCGGATTTGGATGTCCCGCACAGTCGCAGAATGGAGCTTCGCGACCTCTTTAAAAAGGTAAACATGTTTTTGGTCCCGTTCTTCCTCCTGATCGTACTGAAGCCAAGGCATTAAATAATAAGAATTCTCCGTCTGTCTTCCCGCAAAAAAATCGCCGGCATACGTGCGGCAGATCGGCACAAATGATCGGTAGCCTTTCTCCTCAATCTCAATCATAAGATCCGTAAATTCACTGCTGCGGGCCGGCTTGAGCTGTTTCAAAGCAAAAATGCCGTAGTTTGAGTAGACCTTCCAAACATGCGGGCTGACAGGCTCAATATACTCAGCCGCCAGCCCGTATTCCTGAAGCACTGATTGGACTGCTTCCATTCCATTCACCACATTTTTACGGCCTCTTTGTGCTTACACATGGCTGTTATTATATTCAGGTATATACAGAAGCTGACCTTCCTCAAGCTCGTCATCAAACGATAAAGCATTCGTTCGGATGAGCTGCTGGGATGTAATGTCATATCGTTCACACACCCGGTCGATTGTATCTTGCTGCTGCACGATACAAATTTTCATTCTTGAAAACTTTTCTTCTTCCCTTGTAAATAATTTTGTCAAGTAATGAGAGTTGTCATTTTCCTTCTGCTCGGTTCCCGGTGCCGCTTCTTCATTCTTTCTTTCAGGCTTAAGCGGCTCAGGCTGTTCAGCTTGCGCCGGCTCCTCAGGCGGCAGTTTGGAAAACTGAAAAGACAAATCGAGAGGCTTCCCGGTTTCCTCCTCCGGCGGCGCCATCTTCCTTACCTCAATTTCAAACCCATCTTCACCATGATCCTCTTCTTCAAGCAGCTTAGGAGCGCTGTAAAACTCCTCTTCCTGCCGTTCCGGAACGAACTCGCGATAAACGGGCGCCTGCTCCTCTTGAAAAACCGCAGGCTCATCTTCGTCTTCTGCCGCCTTATGATCGCTCTGACGGAGAAGCGGCTCGGCCTCTGGCTGCTCTTCTTTTTGAAGGAAGGGCTGTTCCGCAATTTTTGGTTTTTCTGCATGCGGAGTCAGAGTGAAAGCAGGGAAAACCGGTTCGATATCATCTTTCGGCTCTTCCTGCACTTCTGCTGAATCATCCTCAAATACGGGTTCATTCCTCACAGCTGACATGATTGCAGGCTCCTCAGCTTCTTCCGGCTCTTCTTCGTGCTGGAAGGAAACGGGAGGAGGAGGCTCAGTAAAGGAAACAGGTTTCGGCACCTCTTCTTGCTCCCTCAAAACCGGGGCTGCTTCCTGCTCTTCTTCCCGCTCCCTCAAAATCGGGGCTGCTTCCTGCTCTTCTTCTTCTTGCTCCCTCAAAACCGGGGCTGCTTCCTGCTCTTCTTCTTCCCGCTCCCTCAAAATCGGAGCTGCTTCCTGCTCTTCTTCCTGCTCCCTCAAAATCGGGGCTGCTTCCTGCTCTTCTTCTTCCCGCTCCCTCAGAATCGGAGCTGCTTCCTGCTCTTCTTCCTGCTCTCTCAGAAGCGGGGCTGCTTCCTGCTCTTCTTCCTGCTCCCTCAGAATCGGGGCTGCTTCCTGCTCTTCTTCTTCCCGCTCCCTCAAAATCGGAGCTGCTTCCTGCTCTTCTTCCTGCTCCCTCAGAATCGGGGCTGTTTCCTGCTTTTCTTCTTCCGGCTCCCTCAGAATCGGGGCTGTTTCCTGCTCTTCTTCCTCCTGCCTGAGTAAAGGCGGGATTTCTTCCTCGTTCTTCTCTGTTTCTTGTGCTGCTTCTTCTGATACAGTCAAAGGTATTTCAGGCTCATGGCGTATCATTAATTCTGGTTCATTTTCGTCCTCAGAATGATGTCCGGCAAGATTGATCATTTCTTCTCTGGCAAATTCAGGCGCCACGTACAAAGGGATCTCCGGCTCTTTCGGCTCGGATTCCTCAAGCAGCCCTTCAATTGCCAAATCAGCTTGAATGGTTAAGATCCTTGAATCCGTCAGCTGATAATCAAAGGCATCAATAAATACGAAAACATCATTGAGGTGGCTCACTTTATTTTTCGGAATCGTGATGTCCACCGGGAAACAATGAATGAGCTCGGCCGTGCCATCCTCCCTCGCCCTCACTTCCTCTACATGCCTCAGCTCCCTATCAAGCTCTTCAAAATGACTGCTGTGATCTATGTTGTACTCGCCAGTAAGTTCTAATGATCCTTTAATTGAGACATAATCATTTACTTCCTGCACCCTGATGTCAGGGTCTAATGAAATCGAAAGTAATTCAGAAACTTCCTGTCCTTTTTGGAAACAGATTGATTCTTCAACAGAAAATTGCAATCGGTGATTATGCGGCAAGTTCATATCCTCCTTTCATCTAATCCATACAATTAGATGTCACTAAAGGTGTATGCCGCAATCCGGGAAAATATGATAATGGAGGCATTGAAAAAAGCCGATACAAGTCTTGCTTGCATCGGCTTTTCGGTATCAGCGGCTGATCGCCTGGAACACTTTCTCAGCGGCTTGAATGGTATTTTCAATATCCTCCATTGTATGCGCAGTGGAGAGAAACAATCCTTCAAATTGAGACGGCGGCAGAAATACGCCTGCGTCGGCCATCCCTTTATAATACTTGGCGAACAGCTTTAAATCAGAAGATTTGGCTGCTTCATAGTTAATGACAGGCTCATTGGTGAAAAAGAAGCCGATCATTGACCCCGCCCGGTTAAACGTGTGCGGAATGCCGTGTGCTGCAGCTGCTTTTGAAATGCCTTCTTCAAGCATATCGCCTTTTTTCACAAATTCTTGGTATGATTCAGGTGTGAGCTGCTGTAACGTCTCAAGTCCCGCTGTCATGGCAAGCGGATTTCCAGACAATGTTCCCGCCTGGTAGATCGGACCGCTCGGCGCGATTCGTTCCATAATGTCAGCTTTGCCGCCATACGCACCGACAGGAAGACCTCCGCCGATGACTTTGCCGAGACACGTTAAGTCAGGCGTCACGCCGAAATACCCTTGCGCACAGTTATAATCCACGCGAAAACCGGTCATGACCTCATCAAAAATGAGCAGCGCGCCATACTGTTCCGTAATGTCGCGAAGTCCTTGTAAAAAGCCTTCCTGCGGCGGAACAACGCCCATATTGCCTGCTACCGGTTCAACAATGACCCCGGCAATATCTTCACCGTACTCCCGGAATGCGAGTGCAACGCTTTCCAAGTCGTTGTATGGAACGGTAATCGTATTCATTGCTATTCCTTCCGGCACGCCCGGGCTGTCCGGAAGGCCGAGTGTCGCCACTCCGGATCCCGCTTTGATCAGCAGCGAATCACCATGGCCGTGGTAACAGCCTTCAAATTTCAAAATTTTGTTGCGGCCGGTGTATCCTCTTGCCAGACGCAGGGCGCTCATTGTCGCCTCTGTGCCGGAGCTGACCATCCGCACGATTTCAACAGACGGCACACGGTCAATGACCAATTTGGCCAGTTCGTTTTCCACTTCAGTAGATGCCCCGAAACTTGTCCCGTTCTCGGCTACTTTTTTCAGGCTTTCAACGACCCTGTCGTTCGTGTGGCCCAAAATGAGCGGCCCCCAGCTCAGCACATAGTCGATATATTCATTGCCGTCAATATCAAAAATTTTCGATCCTTTGCCGCGCTGCATAAAGATCGGGTCCATATCAACTGATTTAAACGCGCGCACCGGGCTGTTCACTCCGCCCGGCATCAGTTTCTGCGCTTCTTTAAAAGCGGCTTTTGATTTTTCATAGCTTCTCATCTGCCTCAGCTCCCGTCAAATGAAATCGTTACTCAGCAAGCCATTTCGCTGCGTCTTTTGCATGATACGTCATAATCAGATCGGCTCCTGCACGTTTCATGCCCGTTAAAATTTCCAGCACCATTTCTTTTTCTTTAATCCAGCCGTTTTGGGCTGCCGCTTTCACCATGGAATACTCCCCGCTCACATTATATGCGACCAGCGGCAGGTGATGGCGGTTTTTCACATCACGCATAATATCTAAGTATGACATAGACGGTTTGACGATTAAAAAGTCAGCGCCTTCTGCCACGTCTGATTCAGCCTCACGTAGCGCTTCCAGGCGGTTGGCCGGATCCATCTGGTATGTTTTTCGGTCACCGAACTGCGGCGTGCTGTCAGCCGCGTCGCGGAACGGGCCGTAAAATTCACTTGAATATTTCACGGCATAAGACATAATCGGAATATTCGTGAATCCTTCTTTGTCGAGCGCTTCCCTGATCACTGTGACAAAACCGTCCATCATATTTGAAGGAGCGATGATGTCAGCGCCGGCTTTAGCCTGGCTGACGGCTGTCTGCGCCAGCAGCTCAAGCGACTCGTCATTGAGGATTACTCCGTCTTTCACGACCCCGCAATGGCCGTGATCCGTGTATTCACAGAGACATGTATCAGCGATGACGATCATTTCAGGATAATGCTTTTTAATTTCAGCAATCCCTTTCTGCACAATGCCATGATCGTGAAAAGCCTGGGTTCCGCAGGCGTCTTTTTCTTCCGGCACGCCGAAAACGATGACCGACTTAATGCCGAGCGATATCAGCTCAGCCATTTCATCCTTTAACAAATCGAGTGATACATGATAAACCCCCGGCATGGAAGGAACTTCTTTTTTTCCTTCGAGTCCTTCAACGACAAATAACGGGTAAATAAAATCTGAAGGGTGAAGACGTGTTTCTTTTACTAGATCTCTCATCGCAGCGTTCGCGCGCAAACGGCGGTGTCTGTTAAATGTTTGATTCATCATTATCTATCCTTTCCCGACATGCTGCACATGACGTCCAGCATGCCTTCAATCGTATAGGTGTCAGGCACATGGGATGAGATCCCGTATTCCAAGAGCGCTTTCTCTGTCAAAGGGCCGATGCTGATATAGCTCGCACCGCTGTTTTCCCACGCTTTTTCTCCGTCTCCGACCGCGTGCATAAACGTATGCACCGCCGATGAACTGGTAAACGTAATAAAATCAAAATGAGAGCGGGATGCAGCCCGTCTCAGCTCGTCCATGCCTTTTTCATCCTGAATGGTATTGTATAACACCCATTCCCTTATTTGATAGCCAAGCGGCTCAAGCTCCGCTTTTATGACATCGCGTGATAAATTGCCCTTTATCAATGAAACGGGTTCGGCAGCTGATGCGTGCCGTTTTAAAGTATCAGCCAGACATTCCGCCACATACTCGTCAGGCATCGCATCCGTCCGGGCTCCCCGCTCTTTCAGGGCGCGCGCTGTCTTTTCACCGACGGCTGCAATTTTTTTCCGTTCCGGAAGCGCAAGGCCATGCTGATCAAGGTAGGAAAAAAAGAACCGGACACCGTTTACGCTTGTAAACACAAGCCAGCCCGGTTCAGAAAGGTCTTCCTGCAGACTGTCCGCACATTCATCCGGGAGCGCTTCCTGAAAAGCGATCAGAGAGGCGGAAACAGCCGTTCCGCCGAGCGCCTCCACTTTTTTTCGGAACGGTGCTGCCTGTCTTTTGTTCCGGGTGACGAGCACGGTCTTTCCTTGTAAAGGAAGGTCATTTGCCATCCTGTTCGAGCTCCTGTTTCACGCTGTCGATTAGTGCTTTGGCTCCTTTTTCAGACATCATCGCCGCACAGCGTTTCCCGATTTCTTCCGGATCATGTCCCGCCGCTGTTTCTTTATAAATCGTCTTTCCGTCCGGAGACGCGACAAGACCGACCAATTCAACCTCATCCCGGTCATTGACAGACGCATACCCGGCTATCGGCACTTGGCAGCCGCCTTCCATCGCGTGTAAGAAAGCCCGTTCGGCTGCCACCGTGCGCTGCGTATACTCATCGGTAAATTGCGCAAACAGCTTCAAAAGCTCTTCATCCGACTCTCTGCATTCAATGGCAAGAGCGCCTTGGCCGACCGCAGGCAGACAGCGGTCCGGTTCGAGGAATTCCGATACGACATCATCTTTCCAGCCCATTCTCGAAAGCCCCGCAGCCGCTAAAATAATAGCATCGTAATCTTCCGTTTCAAGCTTTTGAAGTCTCGTATCGATATTGCCTCTGATCCACTTAATTGTAAGATCAGGGCGTTCAGCAAGAATCTGGGCGCTTCTTCTTAAACTGCTGGTGCCGATGATGCCCCCTTCTTTTATGCCGTCCAGCTTTTGATGCCCTTTTGAAATGAGCGCATCACGCGGATCCTCACGTTTCGGTATGCAGCCTATGACAAGACCCTCAGGCAAAACGGCGGGCATGTCTTTCATGCTGTGAACCGCCATATCAATCTCCTGATGCAGCAGCGCCTGTTCAATCTCTTTGACAAACAAACCTTTGCCGCCCACTTTTGACAGTGTAACATCGAGGATGCGGTCGCCTTTTGTGACAATCTCCCGGATTTCAAAGTCATAGGAAGGATTCAATTCCTTCAGTTTGTTAATCACCCATTTTGTCTGGGTCATAGCCAGTTTGCTCCGTCTGGAACCTACCTTAATCGTTCTCATTTTCTTTCCTCCCGAATCTGTTTGGGCGCGTGCGTTAACTGAACCAATGGAATTGTGACAGGCTTCCGAGCAGGAAGTAATTAATCATCAGCACGAGAAAACATGCTGAATTCCATAACGCCGCCACTTTCCCCTGCAGTTCCTTAATCATTCTGATATATAAATAGTAGCTGTATAAAAGCAGCACAATAAACGAGCCGAGCACTTTTGAATCAAACCAGTACAGCGTTTCCAGCGACACATACGCCCAGATCACGCCTAATATCAGGCTCAACAGCAGCATCGGAACCCCGATGACATTTAAAACGTAAGCCATATAATCAAGTTTTGACAAATCTTCAATTCTCAACAGCCATTTTCCCCATTTTTTCTTCTTTAATAAAGAATATTGAAACTGATAAAGAAGCGAAAAGACAAAAGAAAGGGAAAAAGCGCCGTAAGACAGAATCGCCATTGTAATATGAATGACCAAAAGCTCTGAGACCAGCTGGCCGGAAAAGGCGGCCGAATGCTGATCCGTCGGTGAAAACGTATGGATCGCAATCATCGAGAAACCGATGACATTCGTGAAAAACACGATAAAATCAACCCGCAGAATCTGCGTGACCACAAGTGAAAGCGTGACAAGCACCCACGCATAAAAGTAAAGGGCCTCTGTAATATTCAAGACCGGAAATCTGCCCGTCTGCCACATGAAATAAGAAAGATAGACAGTTTGCAGAGTCCAGACAATAGAAAGCAACCAGAAGGCTATTTTTCCAGCCTTCCGGTTGTGTTGAAGAAAATCTATAAAGTAAAAAAGGACGCTTACTGCATAAATAACAATTGTCGCTTCATTAAGTCTTGCCATTGCTGTATCAATCATACAGCCCTCACTCACTTACAAGCGGACGTAAGCCCGTTTTTGCTTCTGCCTTTTGAAACGAATGAACCGTCTGGCGGTTATCCAGGCTTTTGTCCAGCTGGCGGCCGGCCTCTTCCTCAATATCGAAAATCTGCATAAACAGCTTCAGCTTTTCATCTGAATCCGCTTCAGCCGCAAGCTCTTTCGCTTTCAGAATCGGGTCGCGCAGCATTTGGTTAATGATGCTTTTCGTATGTTTGCTGAGAAGTTTTTTCTCTCTTACCGTCAGATGAGGCAGCTTGCGCTCAATGCTCTGCATCGTATCGGACTGGATGGACAGCGCCTTTTCACGCAGCGCCGAAATAACCGGCACGACGCCGAGTGTATTAAGCCACTGCTTAAACTCAACAATTGCCGCTTCAATAAACAGCTCGACTTTTTCAGCGGTTTCGCGGCGTTCTTGTAAGTTGGCTTCAACGATTCCTTCAAGGTCATCAATATCGTACAGAAAAACACCTTCAAGATCGTTAAGCGCCGGATCGAGGTCTCTCGGCACAGCGATATCCACCATAAATAACGGACGGCCTTTCCGCTGTCTGCCCGCTCTCTCCATCATTTCTTTAGACACGACGAAATCACTTGCGCCTGTCGAACTGATTAAAATATCAGCTTCAGCAAGTGCATGTTCAAGCTGGTTTAAGCTGCGCGCTTCTCCGGAGAAACGGTCAGCAAGCGCTTTTGCCTTCAAAAACGTTCTGTTGATGACCGTTACTTTGCCGATACCCTGACCGTGCAGGTTTTCTGCGGCGAGCTCGCCCATTTTTCCCGCACCGAGAATCAAAATGTGCTTATTTGACAATGAGCCGAAGATTTTTTTCGCGAGTTCAACGGCGGCGTAACTGACGGAAACGGCATTGGAGCCGATATCGGTTTCGGCATGCGTGCGTTTGCCGACGGTCACCGCCTGTTTAAACAGCTCATTGAAAATGGTGCCGATCGTCTTTTCTGCCTGCGCCGTTTTAAAGCTCGAGCGGACCTGGCCGAGTATTTGCGTCTCTCCGATGACCATGGAATCCAAACCGCATGCCACACGGAATAAATGCTCGATCGCCGCGTCGCTCTCATAAAATTTCAGAAACGGAGACAGCTCTTCTTTCGGCAGCGAGAACCATTCGGATAAAAATGTCTTTATATAATAACGGCCGGTATGAAGCTGGTCGACCACCGCATATATTTCGGTGCGGTTGCAGGTTGACACGATAATGTTTTCTAGAACGCTTTTTTCTTCTTTTAAGCGGAGCATCGCTTCTGCAAGCTCATCCGGCTGAAAACTTATTTTTTCGCGTATTTCAATAGGGGCGGATTTATAATCTACTCCCACAACAAGAATATGCATCGCTTTCATGCACCCCCGTACATCGCAATTTATTTATAATCATTCTAACATAGAATTTATTATTTATAATAATTATAACATAGTTTCTTCGGGAAAATGTGAACAGATTTCAAAAATGTTATGCTATAGTATAAAAAGCTCGTTCCCACTGTAATCATCATACTAAAAATCCTTTACTGCGGGTAGGTGACAGGATGAAAAAAACATCAATTTTATTACCGGGACTTCTGCTTGCCGCTTCATTATTCGCATGGCTTCAGAGCGGACAGGTTCACCTGTTTGCGAATCAGGGGGAATGGCCGGTGCTCCTTATGCTCTTGGGGGCCGTGCTCTTGTATCAGGGCAAAAAGGAAGCGGCCGGGCCTCACGTCCTGATCGGCATGCTTCTTTTCGGCATAGGTTTACACTTTTTCGCCAAACCTGAGCTCTCATGGTGGCCGGGAGATTTTGAAATGATTCTCTTCGTCTTCGGATTCTCCTTATTTGCGGCTGCCAGAAAAGAATATGTATACGAAGCGGCTGCCATGATTGGTTTTTCCCTCTTTTTATACTTCTTTAAACAAATTACGGCGTGGCTGGAGTCCGTCCATATTCCGACGGAACACTTCAAAACATACTGGCCGTATGTTTTCATCGGAATCAGCCTTTTATTATTGTTTATCAAGCGGAACAAAACTATACGATAAAACCCAAAACGCACTGCGTTTTGGGTTTTTCATTACCGGCTGATCATTTTTTTAATGGCTCCCCATGCTTCATCTTTGCCTTTTTTCGTTTCAGAGGAAAATAAAATCAGCTCATCTTCAGGATCCATATCAAGCGTCTGTTTGACAACCTTTAAGTGCTTGTCCCATTTTCCTTTTGGAATCTTATCCGCTTTTGTCGCAATGACGATGACGGGAATGCCGTAATACTTCAGGAATTCATACATGTTCACGTCTTCAGCAGACGGCGCGTGTCTGAGGTCGACAATCTGCACGCAGGCTTTCAGCTCTTCGCGGGTCGTCATATAGGTTTCAATCATTCTCCCCCATGCTTCCCGCTCGCTTTTGGAAACTTTCGCAAATCCGTACCCGGGAACGTCGACAAAATGCAATTCATCATTGATGATGTAAAAGTTTAAAGTCTGTGTTTTCCCCGGTTTTGATGACGTTCTGGCCAAGTTTTTCCGATTGATTAATGAATTGATAAAAGATGACTTTCCTACATTTGATCTGCCCGCCAGCGCGATTTCCGGAAGCCCCCCATCAGGGTACTGTTCGGGTTTGACCGCGCTGATCACGATTTCTGACTTTGTGACTTTCATTTCTTCTCTCCTACTAAGGCATGTTCCAAAACGTCATCCAGGTGAGAAACGAATATAAACTTCAGTCCTTCTCTGACGCTTTCTGGAATATCCTCTATATCTTTTTCGTTATCTTTAGGCGCAATAATAGTGGTCAGGCCCGCTCTGTGCGCGCCGAGCGCCTTTTCTTTCAGTCCGCCGATCGGAAGCACGCGCCCCCGCAGCGTGATTTCTCCCGTCATACCGACTTCGCGTTTTACCGCACGGTCCGTTAATGCTGAAACGAGCGCCGTAGCCATCGTAATTCCGGCAGAAGGGCCGTCTTTCGGCACCGCTCCTTCAGGGACATGGATATGAATGTCATACTTCTCATGGAATTTCGGGTCGATTCCGAACTGTTCCGCTTTCGAACGGACATAACTGAAAGCGGCCTGCGCTGATTCCCGCATGACATCTCCAAGCTTCCCTGTCAGAACCAGCTTTCCTTTTCCCGGTGACAATGACACTTCGATTGACAGCGTATCTCCGCCGACCGTCGTATACGCGAGCCCCGTGACAACCCCGATTTGATCTTCGGTTTCCGCCTGTCCGTATCTGAATATCCGTTTTCCGAGATAGTCGGCCAGATTTTTCTCTGTAACGGTAATGCGTTTTCTCTCCTCAGACACAATGGCTTTCGCAGCCTTTCGGCAAATGGCGGCAATCTGGCGTTCAAGCGTTCTCACGCCGGCTTCCCTCGTGTAGTAGCGGATGATGTCCGTAATCGCCTGATCCCGAATCTGCAGGTTGCTCTTTGTGAGCCCGTGCTCTTTAATTTGTTTCGGAAGCAGGTGATCTTTCACGATCTCCAGCTTTTCGTTTTCAGTGTAGCCTGACAGGCTGATAATCTCCATTCTGTCTCTGAGAGGGCCAGGGATGGAAGCAAGGTTATTCGCAGTCGCGATAAACAGTACTTTCGATAAATCGAACGTCTCTTCAATATAGTGGTCGCTGAATGTGCTGTTTTGTTCCGGATCCAGCACCTCAAGCATCGCCGAAGACGGATCGCCTCTGAAATCAGACGACATTTTGTCGATCTCGTCGAGGAGAAAGACCGGATTTTGTTTGCCGGCTTTTTTCATCCCCTGTATAATACGGCCCGGCATCGCCCCGACGTATGTGCGCCGGTGCCCGCGGATTTCAGACTCATCGCGCACTCCGCCCAGTGAAATTCTCACAAAAGTGCGCCCCATGCTCTTACTGATTGATTTTGCAAGAGATGTTTTACCGACTCCCGGAGGTCCGGCCAGACAAAGAATCGGCCCTTTCAGCGTTTTCGTCAGCTGTTTCACGGCCAAATACTCCAAAATCCGCTCTTTCACTTTCTCTAAGCCGTGATGCTCTTTATCTAAGATTTCCCCGGCTTTTTTAATATCAAGTTTATCTTCTGTTTCATCCGACCACGGAAGGGCGATGAGCCAGTCAATATAGTTGCGGATAACAGAGCTTTCCGCTGAGCTTGACGGCACTTTTTCGTAACGGCTTAATTCCTTAAGCGCCGTTTCTTTGACACGCTCAGGCATGCCTGCTTCTTCTATCTTTTCCGTGAGCGACTGAACTTCGCCGGTTTTTCCTTCTTTGTCGCCAAGCTCCTTCTGAATGGCTTTCATCTGTTCGCGCAAATAATATTCCTTTTGAGTGCGTTCCATCGAACGTTTGACGCGCTGACCGATTTTTTTCTCAATCTCCAGCACTTCTTTTTCATTATGAATGGAACGAATGACCTTATTCAGACGTTCTTTAATATCCGCCGTTTCTAAAATGTCCTGCTTGTCCTTTAATTTCAGCGGGAGATGAGAAGCGACGATATCCGCCATTCTGCCGGGCTCTTCAATATCAGTCACAGCCGCATACGTTTCTGCGGAAATTTTTTTAGAAATTTTTATGTACTGGTCAAAATGGTCCAGCAGCGTCCGCATAAGCGCTTCGTCTTCCACGTCTTTTGAATCATCCTCATGCATCAGCTGTATATCGACCGAAGTATAATCTTCGAGTTCGGTGTATTCAAGGATCTGCGCCCGCTGAATTCCTTCTACAAGCACTCTGATCGTACCGTTGGGCAGCTTCAGCATCTGTTTAATTTTTGTATAAGTGCCGACGGCGAAAATATCCTCTTCACCCGGTTCGTCTATCGAAATATCCTGCTGAGTGGCTAAAAAAATCATATGATCATGCATCATTGCCTGTTCAAGAGCCTGAACCGACTTGTCACGGCCTACATCTAAATGTAAAACCATTGTCGGGTATACCAATAAGCCTCTTAAAGGGAGGAGCGGGATGCTGCGTTTTGTATCTTCTGCCATGTGACTGACACCTCCGTGACTTTAGTATGAACCATTATAATACAACTTTTTCATCGTTGTACAATTCCGGGATCGGGCTTTAATCGGCTTATCCGCCTGCCCTGTATATAAAACAGTCTCTTCGTAGTATACCCTTTCTTTCTGTTCTGAAAAAGGAAAAGATGTCCTCCATAAAAAAACCCCATTATAAAAATGGGGTTTATACGGATTCTTTATTCATTTGGATATCAAACGGTTTTTGTTCTGAAGGAGGGTCAACCAATATGACGTCAAGCACTTCCTGGAACGTTTTTACCGCTTTAATGGTGATTCCGTCTATTCGTTTCAGAATGGACTGCTGATTTTCATATGGGATAATGACCGTTTTTGCTCCGGCCTGTTTTGCGGCTTTAATTTTCGGAATGACGCCGCCGATCGGTTTGACAAGCCCCGTCAGGCTGATTTCTCCCGTCATCGCCACCGTATGGTCGATCGGGATGCGGTGAATCGCGGAAAAAATCCCCGCGGCCATCGCGATACCTGCTGAAGGTCCGTCAATCGGGCCTCCGCCCGGAAAATTGACGTGAATGTCATAGTCTGAAGGTTTGATGCCCATTGTGCGGAGAACCGTCAGCACATTTTCCACAGATCCCTTCGCCATGCTTTTGCGGCGGATCGACTTCGATTGGCTGCCGATGCTTTCTTCCTCTGCAATTCCCGTGATATTCAGGCTTCCTTTGTCCTGCGCAGGTGTGACATTCACTTCGATTTCCAGCAATGCGCCGCTGTTCGGCCCGTAGACGGCAAGTCCGTTCACGATGCCGACTTGCGGTTCATCGGCGATTTTCTGCTCATTTTTAGGTGTGAGCTGACTGGAATGAACAACCCATTCTATATCTTCAGTCGTGATTTCTTTTCTGTCCTCAGTCACCGCCATGCCGGCAGCGATCTGGATCATATTGACGGCTTCACGTCCGTTTCTCGTATATGCGGTCAGCACGCTGAGAGCTTCGTCAGAAATCTCTTTCTGAATTTTGTCGGCTGCTTTTTTCGCAACGATTTTAAGTTCATCCTTTTCCAGCTCGCGGAAAAATACTTCAAGACAGCGCGAACGGATGGCCGGAGGAATTTCAGTCGGCATTCTCGTTGTCGCTCCGATCAAACGGAAATCCGCCGGAAGCCCATTTTGAAAAATATCATGGATGTGATTCGGTATTTGCGTATTTTCTTCACTGTAATACGCACTGTCTAAAAATACTTTTCGGTCTTCAAGCACCTTCAGCATTTTATTCATCTGAATCGGGTGAAGCTCGCCGATTTCATCAATAAACAATACCCCGCCGTGAGCATGGGTCACAGCCCCCTGTTTCGGCTGCGGAATGCCTGCTTGGCCCATCGCACCCGCTCCCTGATAAATCGGATCATGCACTGAACCGATAAGCGGATCGGCAATCCCCCGTTCATCAAATCGCGCGGTCGTCGCATCAAGTTCAACAAAAACAGCCTGCTTTTGAAACGGTGACTGTTTATGCTTTTTCGCTTCTTCCAATACCAACCGCGCCGCAGCCGTTTTACCGACTCCCGGAGGACCGTAAATAATGACGTGCTGCGGGTTCGGTCCGCAAAGCGCTGCTTTTAACGCTTTAATTCCGTCTTCCTGGCCGACAATGTCCTGAAAGCTTTTCGGCCGCACCTTTTCTGATAAAGGTTCTGATAAACTGATGGCGCGCATTTTGCGCAGCTGTTCCATTTCCTTTTTTGATTCTTTATCTATCGTCACTTTTTGTGTTCGCTGGTTTTTGAGCAGATTCCAAAAATATAGTCCGATGACTATCCCGAAAAACAGCTGTACAAATAATGCGATCCCTGTCCAACTCATGCTGGTCCCTCCTGAAAAAACGATTTATGTATCCAATTCATTCCTCTGTCCGCTAGTATCTCCCAGCAAAGCCCGGAATAAACATTTTCAGAAGGGTCAGGACAAGAAAAAAACCTCCTGATTAATTCGGGTCAGGAGGTTTTGTCGTGTTATGCTGATGTTTTATCTTGGCCGACAACAGTGCCGTCTTTTAATACAAGACGCGGCGCTTCACCGTCTGCGACTGTCGCTCCGGTAATGACACATTTTTCAATATCATCGCGGGACGGCAGATCAAACATGACGTCAAGCATGATGCCTTCAATGATAGAACGCAGGCCGCGTGCGCCTGTTTTACGCTCGATCGCTTTTTTCGCAATTTCAGATAATGCCTCGCCTTCAAATTCAAGCTCGACATCATCAAGTTCTAACATTTTCTTGTATTGTTTGACGAGTGCGTTTTTCGGTTTAGTCAGAATTTCAACCAGTGCCGTTTCGTCAAGCTGCTCAAGGCTTGCAATGACAGGAAGACGGCCGATGAATTCAGGAATCAGACCGAAACGGAGCAGGTCTTCCGGAAGAACTTTAGAAAGCAGTTCTTCTTTTTCCAGGTCTGCCGCTTTATTATCAGAGCCGAAGCCGATGACTTTTTGTCCGAGACGGCGTTTGATGATTTGTTCGATGCCATCAAATGCACCGCCGCAAATGAACAGAATGTTCGTCGTATCGATCTGGATGAATTCCTGATGAGGATGTTTGCGTCCTCCTTGAGGCGGCACGCTTGCAACCGTTCCTTCAAGAATTTTCAGCAGCGCCTGCTGAACGCCTTCGCCTGATACATCGCGTGTAATGGACGGGTTTTCAGATTTTCGCGCTACTTTATCGATTTCATCGATATAGATAATGCCTTTTTCTGCTTTTTCCACATCATAGTCTGCTGCCTGAATCAGCTTGAGGAGGATGTTTTCTACGTCCTCACCGACATATCCGGCTTCAGTCAGAGATGTAGCGTCCGCGATCGCAAACGGAACGTTCAGAATACGCGCAAGCGTCTGGGCAAGAAGTGTTTTCCCGCTTCCAGTCGGTCCGATTAAAGAAATATTACTTTTAGAAAGCTCAACATCATCCACTTTACTGTTGGAATTGATGCGTTTGTAATGGTTGTATACCGCAACCGCAAGTGATTTCTTCGCCTGATCCTGTCCGATGACATATTCATTCAGAATCTCACGGATTTCCTGCGGCTTCGGAACGTCTTTAAATTCGACTTCTTCTTCCGTACCAAGCTCTTCCTCTACGATTTCTGTACAGAGCTCAATACATTCGTCGCATATATATACACCCGGTCCTGCAACCAGCTTACGAACCTGATCTTGCGTTTTTCCGCAGAACGAGCATTTCAATTGTCCTTTTTCCTCGTTGAATTTAAACATTCTTTCACCCCTTAATCTTGTCTCACTTTTTCTTTTACCTGAAGGGCAAAAGAAAACGGTTCTTGCTACGATCGAGTATGTATTGCATTTTACCATACTTTCCAGTAAGACGGTAACAATGTGTTTCGCACTTGCACATTCTATATGTATGACGAAAAACAGCCCGGCAATGACTATCTTGCCCCAAGAAAAAGAGTTATATCATAATTGTACAAAACAAGGCACGAATTAATCGCGCCCTGTTTTATTATGTCTATTATTATGAACCATATTAACGGTTTTCTACAAGAAAATCAATTGCTTTTCGAACTTTTAAATCTTCTTTCATCGCGTCAGTTGAACCGATTGCCTGCTTGATGTTTTCAACCGGCATGTTGTAAGCTTCAGCCATTTTAGTCAGCTCTGCTTCAACTTCTTCGTCCGTTACTTCAAGGTTTTCTGCTTGAGCGATCGCTTCAAGAGTCAGGTTTGATTTTACGCGTTTTGCGGCATCTTCTTTCATTTGCTCTTTTAACGCGTTTTCGTCTTGGCCTGAGAATTGAGTGTAAAGCTCAAGGTTCATGCCTTGCATTTGCAGACGCTGTTCGAATTCTTTCAGCATGCGGTCAAGCTCAGTGTCGATCATCGCTTGAGGAACATCAGCTTCAGCGTTTTCAGATGCTTTCAGAACAAGCTCTTCACGCAATTTAGCGTCAGCTTCGTTTTCTTTTGCTTCTTCAAGGCGTTTTTTTGTTTTCTCGGTTAATTCAGCAAGCGTTTCAACTTCTTCGTCAATGTCTTTTGCGAATTCGTCGTTAAGCTCAGGAAGCTCTTTCGCTTTGATTTCATGAATTTTCACTTTGAAAACAGCTGGTTTTCCGGCAAGCTCTTCAGCGTGGTACTCTTCAGGGAATGTTACTTCAACATCCTTTTCAGCGCCTGCTTCAAGGCCTGTTAACTGCTCTTCGAAGCCCGGGATGAATGAACCTGATCCTACTTCAAGTGAGTAGTTCTCAGCTTTTCCGCCTTCAAACGCTTCGCCGTCAACGAAACCTTCGAAGTCAAGAACGACTGTATCGCCGTTTTCAACAGCGCCTTCTTCTTTCACGACAAGCTCAGCCTGACGCTCTTGAAGCGCTTTAAGTTCGTTTTGTACATCTTCGTCAGTAACGGCAGTGTCATCTTTTTCGATTCCTAAGCCTTTGTAATCGCCAAGTTTCACTTCCGGTTTTACAGTCACTTTTGCAGTGAAAATTAAGCTTTCGCCTTTTTCGATTTTTTCAACATCGATTTCAGGGCGGTCTACAGGCTCAATGCCGGCTTCTTCAACCGCTTTAGGGTATTCTACAGGAAGTAAAATATCTAAAGCATCCTGGTAAAGAGCTTCAACGCCGAAACGCTGTTCGAATAAACCGCGGGGAACTTTCCCTTTGCGGAATCCAGGAATAGAAACCTGTTTTACTACTTTTTTAAATGCATCATCAAGAGCTGTTTTGAACGTATCCGCATCAACTTCAACCGTTAATACGCCTTCGTTGCCTTCTTGTTTTTCCCATTTTACAGACATGTGTTTCCCTCCAAAAATCTATTCAGGTTGTGTCGGTCTTCCATTCTAAAGCAATCCGCGGCTTTGTCAAAGAAAAAACCGCTTTGAATCAGAATCATTATGTAATGAACTGGCAGCCTGTCCAACCGTAATTCTCATTTCAGTTAAACCGCTATACATAAATACAACCACTATATTATAACATAACGCCTACCGCTTTCAACTATATGGTGTGATTTACAAATAAGAAATTTCTTCAATATCCTTAATCATCGTGCAGGCTTCTTCGAGTTCGCGGCTGTCAAACTCGTACATCATATGAAGTTCCTCCGGCTCAATGTCAATGCCGTGCATCTCGTAACCGACCTTATGAAGCGCCGCCGCCCATAAATCCGCGTTCAAAAACTTCGGCATAAAAGGGTGCAGGACGTACAGATGTCTTCTCCACAGCTCCTCGACGGCAGCATATAATGTAGGGTTTTCATTGCCCAGCGTTTCATCAAGCACCCGGAGAACGCGATGCAAAATCGGAGCCGCATCAGGCTGGACCGTTTCACTCGGTATCGCGGTCATTGAATCGCCGAATTTTGTAATATGGACCGGTTTACTGTAGTCGTGCTCGGCCATCAGCGTCAAAATCATTGTCTTAATAAGAGGATGCGCGCCCGGATCTTGAAGAATCGTTTTTAAGAGACCCGTGTATTTTGCAATATTGCGGTCTTTAAGAGAATGAATCAGATTCATTTGTTCAGCGGGGCTGTTCAGCACTTTTTCCGTATCAAGAATGTCCTCGTATTCCTCCTCCCACGCCTCCTCCTGCTGATCGGGATCGGTCATTTTGCGGCTGAATTCGAGCAGCCGGTAGAATTGCTCCGCACTTTCTGCGGGCAGCTGGTTTTCTTCCAGCACAGCTTCAATTGTGCTTTTGACTTCTTCATATTGTTTCAGCTGAATTAAAATGGTCATGTACACCTGCAATACGGTGAAATAATGGCCGTACCCTTCATTCAGCATTTTCTCGCAAACTTGTTTTGCTTCTTCCAATTCCCCGAGTTCCAGAAAACAAATCGCCATGCCTAAATGTACGTCGGACTCGGTATCGCCGTGGCTTACCGCCTCTGAAAACAGTTCGAGGGCCTCCTCATACTGTTTATCCTTCATGGCGGCCATCCCTTTATCAACCAAGCGTTCTTTCAGACGGGGGAAAGGAATGATATCAGCTTTTTTCTTGTCATGCGTCATACTTTATTTCCTTTCAGGCGCTTATTTTGTTCAAGTGTATCAACACGCGTCATGAAACACAAGAAAGGATGATGCACACGGTAAAAAAAGCCGCCGGACAGATGCCGGGCGGCTTTTTTCAGGCTTGAAGCCATGAACTTCTTTTCGATTCAAACTGCTGAATGTCGTCCTCCAGCAGAAGCGTTAATGAAATTTCATCATAACCGTTAATCAGCATTTCCTTCCAGTGCGGATCGACTTCAAATGAAATCTCTTTTCCTTCACTGTCGTGAATGAGCTGGTTTTCCAAATCAACCGTCATATTTAGAGACTGATTTTCATATTGACCGGCGAGTTTTTTCCACTGATCATACGGCATACGGATGGGAAGCATACCGTTTTTAAAACAGTTCTGATGAAAAATATCGGCAAATGACGGAGCAATGATGATTTTGAAGCCGTAATCATCCAGCGCCCAAGGAGCGTGCTCACGGGATGATCCGCAGCCGAAATTCTCTCCGGCAATTAATATGGACGCGCCTTCATAGACTTTGCGGTTTAATTCAAATTCAGGATCAGGCTCACCGTTCTCAAGGTATCTCCAATCAAAAAACGCGAATCTGCCGTATCCGGTTCTTTCAATTCTTTTCAAAAACTGTTTCGGAATAATCTGGTCCGTATCGACGTTGATCCGGTTTAAGACGGCCGCTTTTCCCGTATGCGTTTTTAAAGGTTCCATCTTTTCGCGCACTCCTTACACAACTGTTTTTTCTTGATAAAACTTTCTTACATCGACGAAATGCCCGTGAATGGCCGCCATTGCCGCCATCGCCGGACTGACAAGGTGTGTTCTCGCGCCTTTTCCCTGTCTGCCTTCGAAGTTGCGGTTGGAAGTGGAAGCGCATCGTTCCCCTTCAGGCACGACATCATTGTTCATACTGAGGCACATGCTGCAGCCTGATTCCCTCCATTCAAAGCCGGCCTCGAGAAACACGCGGTGCAGCCCTTCTTCCTCGGCCTGCTGTTTCACGCTTTGAGAACCCGGCACCACAATGGCTCTGACGCTGTCGGCGACTTTTCGGCCTTTGATCATATCCGCAGCCTGGCGAAGATCGGTCATCCGTGAATTTGTACAGGAGCCGATAAACACATGCTCGACTTTAATATCTTCAATTTTTTGATTCGGCGCGATCCCCATGTATTCGTAAGCGCGGATGGCTTCTTTTTTACCGTCTTCAGAATCAATCGTTTCCGGCGCAGGTATTTGGGCATCGACCGGAAGAACCATGCCGGGATTGACACCCCATGTTACCATTGGAGAAATCTCGCTGCCGTCTAACACGATGGAATGATCGTATACGGCGCCCGGATCGGTTTTTAACGCTTTCCATTCTGCGGCGGCTTTTTCAAATTCCTCGCTTTTTGGCGCGTATTTACGGTTTTTACAGTATTCAATCGTCGTGTCATCAGGAGCGATCAGTCCCGCACGGGCTCCCGCTTCTATTGACATATTGCAGACAGTCATGCGTTCGTCCATAGACATGTTTCTGAATACTTCCCCGGTGTATTCAATGACATATCCGGTACCGAATTTCACCCCGTATTTTCCGATGACCGACAAGATGACATCCTTCGCTGTCACTCCTTTTTGGAGCGTTCCGTCAACGCGGATTTCAAGCGTTTTCGGCCGCTGCTGCCATAATGTCTGTGTGGAAAGAACATGTTCCACCTCACTTGTGCCGATACCGAAGGCAAGCGCTCCGAACGCGCCGTGAGTCGATGTATGGCTGTCTCCGCAAACGATCGTTTTTCCCGGAAGTGTCAGACCAAGCTCAGGCCCGACCACGTGAACGATTCCCTGGTCTGCGCTGTGAAGATCCGCAAGACGGACGCCGAACTCCTCGCAATTCCGTTCAAGCGCGGTTACTTGGCGCTTTGCGACTTCATCTTTAATGTCAAAACGGTTGACGGTCGGAATATTGTGGTCCATCGTCGCGAATGTGTTCTGCGGCCGTCTGACCTTTCTTCCCTTCTGCCTTAACCCTTCAAACGCCTGAGGAGACGTCACCTCATGAATGAGGTGCAGATCAATATAGAGAAGGTCGGGTTTTCCTTCACCGCTTTTTACAACATGCCGATCCCAAATCTTTTCGATGATTGTTCGAGGCATCATCTTTGTTTCCTCCCTCTACCTATTGAACTAAGACCGCTTTCTTTAAAGCGTCATACTATAGATTTTGTATTCGAGCCGGCTAATGCGGCTTTTACTTTTTCAGTAATGTCATGCGTTCCGGCATATTGGCCGTCCCGGGCGATATCACGTGTACGGCTGCCGTCTGCAAGCACCTTTGCGACCGCCTTTTCCACCGCCTGCGCTTCGTTTTCAAGTCCGAAAGATGTTCTCAAAAGCATCGCCGCTGATAAAATCGCCGCAAACGGATTGGCCATCCCTTTACCGGCGATGTCAGGCGCAGATCCATGCACGGGTTCAAACAAGTGAAGACCTGAACTTGATAAACTGGCTGACGGCAGCATGCCGAGCGAGCCTGTCAGCATGGAGGCTTCATCGCTTAAAATATCGCCGAACATATTTTCAGTTACGATGACGTCAAACTGGCTCGGAGCGTAGATGAGCTGCATCGCGGCATTATCGACAAGCATATGTTCAAGCGTCACATCAGGAAATTCTTTTGCGATTTCATCTGCCGTTTCACGCCACAGTCTGCTTGAAGAAAGCACATTCGCCTTATCAACGGACGTCACTTTTCCTTTTCTGCCGGCAGCCATCTTAAAGGCTTCTCTGACAACGCGTGCGATTTCTTCTTTCTTATAAAAAAGGGTATCGACCGCTTCCTTTTCTCCCGCTTCATTGACATACTGTCTGCTCGGTTCTCCGAAGTAGAGGCCGCCCGTCAGTTCCCTGACGATTACAAAGTCGACGCCGCTGATATATTCTTTTTTCAGCGGAGACGCCTCAGACAGGCTTTCAAATACGGTCACAGGACGCAGATTGGCAAACAGGCCGAGCTTTTTTCTGATGCCGAGCAGGCCTTTTTCCGGTCTGAGCTCCGGAGGGTTTTGGTCCCATTTCGGCCCGCCGACTGCCCCGAGCAGGATGGCGTCGGATCTTTCACAAAGAGCCACCGTCTCCTCAGGAAGGGGGTTTTGATGGGCGTCAATCGCCGCTCCCCCGATCAGCCCGTTTTCAAATTCAAATTCATGTCCGAATTGTTCGGCAACTCTTTTCAATACATCTGCCGCTGATTCCGCCACTTCCGGTCCGATTCCGTCACCTGGAAGCAAAGCAATGCGTTTTTTCAAATCAAACGTTCTCCTTTCTATTACGAGCCGACCGCAGTCCGTCTCTTTAATCCGTCTATATTGCAATCCAGCACCAACTGCCGGTTCACGGCGTTCAGATAAGCTTTTGCAGAAGCTTCCAGAACATCCTGCGCGATTCCCCGTCCTGATGTTTCTTTTCCGTTCACGGTCACTCTGACATAAACTTGAGCCAGCGCGTCTTCGCCTTTCCGGTTGGATTGGATGCGGTAGTCTGTCAGTTCAATATTTTTATCGATGCAGCGCCCGAGCGTATTATAAACGGCTTCTACGCTGCCCGCCCCCGTTGCCGCCTCTTGAATCAGCTGTTCGTTTTCCTGATTTTTCAAAGAGACTGTTGCAGTCGGCACCTGAGACGTTCCGTAATGCACTTGCAGAGACAGAAATTCATAGCCGATTTTTTTGTCCGTCACTTTTTCTTCTAAAATAAGAGAAATCAAGTCATCATCGGTGATTTCTTTTTTCTTTTCGGTCAGTTCTTTAAACATCGTAAAAAATTTATTGATTTCCTCACTATCAAACTGGAATCCAAGCGCATTCAGGCGGTCTTTGAACGCATGGCGTCCGGAATGCTTTCCGAGTACGAGCGCATCAGCAGTCACGCCGACAAGTTCCGGTGAAATGATTTCATATGTTGATTTTTCTTTCAGGAAACCGTCTTGGTGAATGCCGGATTCATGTGCGAAAGCGTTATCTCCGACGATTGCTTTATTGCGGGGAACGGCCATGCCCGTCAGTTTGCTGACAAGATCACTCGTCCGCTTCAATTCATGAAGATTGAGAGATGAATCAGCTTGATGCGCGTCATTTCTGACATGAAGCGCAACGGCGATTTCCTCTAGCGCGGCGTTCCCGGCTCTTTCTCCTATGCCGTTAATGGCGCATTCAATTTGATCAGCGCCGTTCTCAATTGCCGAAAGTGAGTTGGCAACCGCCATTCCGAGATCATCGTGGCAATGGGCAGAGAGCTTTACCCGGCTGATATTCGGAACGTGTTCCTTCATATATTTAAAGATGTTTCCGTATTCAGCAGGCGTCAGGTAACCTACAGTGTCCGGCAGGTTGATGACGCTCGCGCCGGCATCAATCACTTTTTCTACGATTTCAGCCAGAAACGGAAGTTCGGTGCGGCATGCGTCTTCTGCCGACCATTGAACGATCGGAAAGCGTTCTTTTGCATACTTCACCATTTCAACCGCTTTTTCCTTAACCTCTTCCCGCGTCATTTTCAGCTTATGCTTCAGATGAATGTCAGAGGTGGCGATAAAGATGTGAATGCGCGGGCTGACCCCGTCTTTCAGCGCTTCCCAGGCTGCGTCAATGTCACCTTTGACAGATCGGGCAAGCCCTGTTACCGAACAATTTTTAATCGTTCTTGCGATTTCCTGCACGGCTAAAAAATCACCTCGGGATGAAGCGGGAAATCCCGCTTCAATAATGTCCACCCCGAGTCTTTCAAGCTGCTTGGCTATCGCCAGTTTCTCCCGGGAATTGAGGTTGACCCCGGGAGATTGTTCACCGTCACGAAGGGTCGTGTCGAAAACATTAATTTTGCGCAACGGAGACCACCGCTTCCTTCTTTTTGCCTTGTTTGACAAACGGCATCATTTCACGAAGCTGTCTGCCGACCTTTTCAATCTGATGCTCGTTTTCGCTTGCATTGATCGCATTGAAACGAGGACGGTTCACTTGGTTTTCCACGATCCATTCTTTTGCGAATGTACCGTTTTGAATATCCGTTAATACTTGTTTCATCGATTCTTTTACCTTCGCATCGACTACGCGCGGTCCTGATACAAAGTCTCCCCATTGAGCCGTATCGGAGATAGAGTATCTCATGCCCGCCAATCCTTCTTCATACATCAAGTCTACGATCAGCTTCAGTTCGTGCAGACACTCGAAGTATGCGAGTTCAGGCTGGTAGCCGGCTTCTGTCAGCGTTTCAAAACCCGCTTTGACAAGCGCCGTTAAACCTCCGCACAGAACAGCCTGCTCACCGAACAAATCCGTTTCCGTTTCTTCCTTAAATGTTGTTTCAAGAACCCCCGCACGCGCTCCGCCGATTCCTTTTGCATAAGCAAGAGCCGTATCTTTCGCTTCGCCTGATACATCCTGGTAGATGGCAAACAATGCCGGTACGCCCGCGCCTTGTTCATATGTTCTTCTGACAAGGTGTCCAGGTCCTTTAGGGGCGACAAGGAATACATCCACATCAGCAGGAGGCACGATCTGATGGAAATGGACGTTAAATCCGTGTGCGAATACCAATGACTTGCCCGCCGTCAATTCATCTTTGATTTCAGCTTCATATACTTTTTGCTGCTGCTCATCCGGAAGAAGAACCATAATGATATCAGCCTGGGCAGCCGCTTCTCTTACCGAAAAGACTTTATGACCGTCTTCTTGGGCCTGTGTAAATGATTTGCCTTGTCTGACGCCGACAATGACATCAATTCCGCTTTCTTTTAAGTTCAGCGCGTGTGCATGACCTTGTGAACCGTAACCGATAATCGCTACTTTTTTACCTGCCAATACGTTCTCTTTGATATCACCGTTATAATATACTTTTACCATTTTAATCTCTCCCTTTTTTGTGTTATACAATTGAAATTGTTTTATTGGATGACGCCTTCTGCTGGGTTCCCCTCGCAAAAGCCGTTGTGCCCGTTCTCGCGATTTCTTTAATTCCGTAAGGTTTGAGAAGCTCTATGAGCGCTTCGATTTTATTAGATTCGCCGGTAACCTGAACGACGATGCTGTCTCTTGAGACATCAACGACGGAAGCTCTGAACGGCTCAATGATTCCATTGATTTCCGTTCTGGCCGACGGTGCGGAAACAACTTTGATTAATGCCAGCTCACGCTGTACAATCGATTGGTTTGTAATATCCGTCACTTTCAGGACGTCAATTTGTTTGTTAAGCTGCTTTGTCAGCTGCTCTACGTCATTTTCGCCTTCCACATGGACGACAAATGTAATCCTTGAAACACCGCTTGTTTCCGTGTGGCCTACAGTGATGCTTTCGATATTATAGTGTCTTTTTGTAAACAGGCCGGTGATCCGGTTTAATACCCCCGAGCGGTTGACCACCGTTAATGTGATAATGCGTTTCAAGGTTTCACCCCCACCATTTCATGAAGTCCTTTACCCGGCGCAATCATCGGGAATACTTTCTCGCTTTTGGCGACCCGGACGTCAATAACGGCCGGTTCTTTTGATGAAAGCGCCTTTTTAAGCTCTTCTTCCGCCTCTTCTTCCGATGAAATCCGAACGCCTTTAATGCCGTAGGCTTCTGACAATTTGACAAAGTCAGGCTGCGCCGAGAATTTGGATTCAGAATAGCGTTCTTCATAGAAGATTTCCTGCCACTGTCTGACCATGCCCAGACATTCGTTGTTCAAGATAACCACTTTGACAGGAAGATTCAGCTGCCGGATGACATCTAATTCCTGAAGGGTCATCTGAAAACCGCCGTCTCCGAGGATGGCAACGACCGTGGCGTTACGATCGGCCAGCTGCGCTCCGATGGCCGCCGGAAGGCCGAAGCCCATTGTGCCGAGCCCCCCCGAGGTCACCCACTTATCAGCCTTTCGGAAAGGATAAAACTGAGCCGCCCACATCTGGTGCTGGCCGACATCCGTCGCCACAATCGCCTCACCGTTTGTGAATTGGTGAATATACTCAATCAGCTTTTGGGGTTTCAAGCCCTCTTCTCTGTCGTCTGTATACCAAAGCGGATATTCTTCTTTCCATTCTGAAAGCTGCTGTTTCCATTCCTCTGTCTGTCCCTGTTTTCCGTTTTGCTTCAATAATTCCTGAAGGACGATTTTACTGTCGCCGACCACCGGAATCTGCGTTTCGATAATTTTTCCGATTTCAGCAGGATCAATATCGATATGCGCTACTTTGGCCGATTTTGCAAAATGCTTCAGATTTCCGGTCACGCGATCATCGAACCGCGCTCCGATGCTGATCAGCAAGTCACAGTGGTAAAGCGCCATATTCGCTGTGTATGTGCCGTGCATCCCCGCCATTCCCAGAAAAAGAGGATGGTCTGCCGGGAAACCGCCCAGACCGAGAAGCGTGTGCGCTACCGGAATTTGCTGCTGTTCGGCATAATTTTTTAAATCTTCTGAAGCTTTACCGTGCAAAACACCCGCTCCGGCTAAAATAATCGGCTTTTTCGCACTGCTGACAGCTTCCACGAGCTTTCGGATCTGCAGATAGTTAGGCTCTTTTACCGGCTGATAACCCGGAAGGCTGATCTCGTGATCATATCTGAATTCTCCTTCAAATGCTGCGACATCCTTCGGTATATCAATTAATACCGGGCCCGGTCTTCCCGTCGTGGCAATATGGAACGCCTCTTTAATCACACGGGGGAGATCTTCCGGACGGCGGACTTGGTAGCTGTGTTTCGTAATCGGCATCGTAATTCCTAAAATGTCGGCTTCCTGGAAAGCGTCGCTGCCGATGACCGAAGTGGCGACCTGACCGGTAAACACTACGAGCGGCAGTGAATCAATCATCGCATCCGCAAGACCGGTAACTAAATTTGTCGCTCCGGGTCCGGAGGTAGCAATCACAACCCCCGGCTTTCCGGAGACTCTCGCATACCCTTCTGCCGCATGAATCGCGCCTTGCTCGTGGCGGGGCAGGATGTGAACCAATCCTGATTGATACAGTTTATCGTAAATCGGAAGGACGGCTCCCCCCGGATAGCCGAAGATCATCTCGACATTTTCTTTCTTTAATGATTCAATCAGCATCAGAGCCCCGTTCATTGTTTTTGTACAATCGGCAGACAAAGAATCCGCCTGTACATTTGTGCCCATTTTCAGTTCCTCCTTTTCAATGTTCCCTTCTAAAATCCAATTCATAAAACGCAGCGCCGGCTGACGCAAATAAAAAAGCCTTCCCACCCACATTCAGCCAAGCATTTCATGCGATAGCCAAAAGGGGCGAAAAGGCTTTGCTCTCCGCGGTACCACCCTTGTTTACGGTCATATGCAGACCGTCTCATGGATAATGATTATCCGTTTTGATAACGAGTAAACATTGCGTTCACTCGGCCGAGTCCTACTCTTTACATTTCAGACCGGCACTCTGAGGGGAGTTCACTTTGATTTGTTTTACCGGCTCTCAGCGTTACCGGCTCTCTGTGAAAAACTTCAGCAAAGCTACTTATCCTCTTCTGCGCTTTTTATTATGGCAGCTCTTTTATTAAAAAAGAACCTTCATTTGTTTGTTTTTTCAGTGTTTTATGATTTTTCTTTTTAGCGTGAATCATTTATTTATTTTTGTTTGAACTCATATTACGCCCGTTTGCAGACAGTGTCAACAGCATTTTTATAATTATTAGACAATTTAGATTAATCAATCTATTTTGTATACGCTTTCATTACTGATATAAAAGGATCGGCAAATGTTAAAAGTTTTTATATTTTTTTTATTAATCTCTCAAGATTACATGAAATTTTTCCGTTCATATACGAATATGTCACATTTTATTACGCGATTTTTCTCTGTCCTTCCGGCATGCTTGTCAGATATTCCGTTCGATTGAACAGGCTCTTTATACAGACATACGCATACACTGTTCTTATCTCGTAAGAAATGAGTGATGTCATGAATAAGATGTTATCAGGCATGCAGGGCCTGCCTCCTGGATTTCCGCCTTTACCGGTCTTACCGCCGCAGTCTTACTATCCTCCGGCCCCGATGCATACAGCACCATATCAAGGCGGCCCTTCTTTTCAGCAGGGATTTCCGCCATCCGGATACGGACAGCAGACCCCGCAAAGCACACTGTCATTCGCCGGACAGCAATTCGTTCCGTACCCTTATACATCCGGGTACTACGGCCAAACCTTCAGTGACGTCGGCGGAAGCCTCGGCGCCGGGGCACATCCCGGCGCGCTCGGTGGCGGTTTCAGCGGCCATGCCGGGGGCTTCAGCGCTCCGAGCGGATTCAGATGATACAAAAACCGGTCTCACACGGCCGGTTTCTTTTCTTATTCACAGAGTATAACGTTCATTCCACTGATTCATTTCCTGCTCCGTATAGTAATCAGCCCTTGAAACCTCAACAATGATTAAACCGCATTGAGTGATTAAAAATTGTTTCAGTTCCTCAAACAGCTCGTCTTTTCCGCAAAAGATCGTTTCTATATTGTGATTTTTATATGCAAATGCGTACTTCAAAAGCTAATTCCTCCTGCTGTCTTTCTATCAATCATCAACAAAACGTATGATAGAAATCAGATAATTTATCACTCAAGGGCGCCTTAAGTATCTTTATACATATATTTATTACGGTAAATATTACATTAAGTTTCATTTACATTAAAATTACTTTACAATTTTCATCAAATACGGAACTTTTGTTTCGTAAAACTAAAAATAAAATACAAAAAAACCTCAAACCCATTGTCAGGGCTTGAGGTTTTTTATACGTCCCAGGAGAGATTCGAACTCCCGACCGACGGCTTAGAAGGCCGTTGCTCTATCCGGCTGAGCTACTGGGACATGAAAAACAAATATCTGCTGATTATTTTACCATGATATCAGTGAATTGACAATATAGTCATCCGATAAAAAAGGCCAGCGGCATCAGTTTTCACTCTGATGTCACCAGCTCTTTTTTTGTACGTCCCAGGAGAGATTCGAACTCCCGACCGACGGCTTAGAAGGCCGTTGCTCTATCCAGCTGAGCTACTGGGACAGCTTTTGCTTTATGTATCAGCGACAAGATTTATTATATACAGGTTCAAATCATAAGTCAATATTTTTTTAAAAACTTTTGATGGGGAAGAATGAAATCTCCCCCATCACTTGTTAAAAACTGATTGTATTCCCCAAGTCCTTCAATTCCCGACCCGTTTCGTCGTAAAATGTCACGGCGCCTTCTCTTTCTGTAAGAGTAAGAATGGCATAGCTTTTCACATTGCGGACTCTCGGAAGACGGATGCTGCCCGGATTAATCAAAAGCTTGCCCCGAAGCACTTCACTCCCCGCAATATGTGAATGGCCGAAGCAGACGATATCCGCCCCAAGCTCTTCCGCCCGGTAAAAAACAGTTAAAAGTGACTGTTTAATGCCGTGAAGATGCCCGTGAACGGCCAGAATTTTCTTTGAACCGGCATCCAGAAGGAGTTCATCCTGAAACCCGCCGCCAAAGTCGCAATTGCCTTTCACCTTGTGATACGGCGTGAGTGCCGGATGTGCGGCGTCAAGCTCTGAATCACCGCAATGAATCATCAGATCCGCTTCGTCTTCGTGCCGCTTTGCAATCGTCTCCAGCTCGTCTTCAAGGTCGTGACTGTCACTTATTATCAGCACTTTCATTGCATACGCTCCCCCTTATGAATCAAGCAGCTTTGACAGTTTCTTGAGCGCCTCAGCCCTGTGGCTGATTTTGTTTTTCTCAGCGCTTGTCAGCTGGGCCATGGTTTTATCTTTATCTTTTACAATAAAAATGGGATCATAGCCGAACCCGTTATCTCCTTCGGGTCCTTCCGCAATATACCCTTCAACATGACCTTCGACCGTTTTTGTTTCCTGCCCCGGCATGCTGACGGCAAGGGCGCAGCGGAAACGGGCCGTGCGCTGCTCTTTTTCGATGCCTTTTAATTCTGACAGCACCTTGTCCATATTCGCCTTATCATCTTTTGCTTCTCCGGCATAACGGGCTGAATAAACGCCCGGTCTGCCTCCAAGGTTGTCCACTGATAAACCGGAGTCGTCTGCAATGACCATTTTGTTGACGGCTTTTGCCACGGCTTCCGCTTTTAAGATGGCGTTTTCTTCAAAGGTATGTCCGGTTTCCTCAATTTCTTCCGTAAATCCGATTTCCGCCAAAGAAGAGACGCTGTAGCCTTTCGGTTCGAGTATTTCCTTGAATTCTTTCACTTTTCCCTGATTGTGTGTCGCAATAATGACTTCTTTCACGCTGATCAGGCCTCTCTTTCTTATTTCAGTTCAGGCAATGTTTCTCCCAGCACTTCTTTTTGCTTTTGAATAAGCGTCTGGATTCCTTTTTCGGCAAGGCTTAACAGTCCGTTTAAATCTTCACGGGAGAATGTGGCTTCTTCGCCCGTCCCTTGAAGCTCTACAAAACGTCCGCTTCCCGTCATGATGATATTCATGTCGACTTCAGCCGCCGAATCCTCTTCATAATTCAGATCTAAAAGAAGGCCTTCTTCTTTATCCATCCCGACAGAAATGGCCGCGAGATAATCTGTCACGGGAGAGGTTTTGATAACGCCGCTTTTTACGAGTTTGCCGGTCGCAATGGCCATTGCCAAGAATGCGCCGGTAATGGAAGCCGTTCTTGTTCCGCCGTCAGCTTGAATGACGTCACAGTCGATCCAAATCGTCCGTTCGCCGAGCTTCTCCAAATCAACGACGGCCCGGAGCGCGCGCCCGATCAGCCGCTGAATTTCCATCGTTCTGCCGGAGACCTTTCCTTTTGAAGATTCTCTTATCGTTCTTTGATTCGTCGCGCGGGGAAGCATGCTGTATTCCGCTGTGATCCAGCCTTTTCCTCCGCCGCGTAAAAATGGCGGCACCCGGTCTTCCACAGACGCATTACAGATGACCTTTGTATTTCCCGCTGTAATTAAAACAGAGCCTTCCGGGTGAGTGATAAAATCCAAATCAAATGTGATAGGGCGCAGCTCATCGTGCTG
Organism: Bacillus sp. R45; assembly: GCF_021729365.1. NCBI lineage: Bacteria > Bacillati > Bacillota > Bacilli > Caryophanales > Bacillaceae > Bacillus > Bacillus sp. R45. The sequence goes on from NZ_CP091421.1 coordinate 2,715,784, forward strand.
TCTTCCGTCGTGTCTCATATTTTACCTCCGATTATATGTACATAAACCTTTTGTTCCGGATTGCGAATAAAGAAAGAGGCAGCCGGAACGCTAACCTCTTTTTTACTAGTATATCAAAAATCGCAAATTAAAAACTACCCGTATTCACTTGTGCCGGCCTCGAAACAGGTTTTGAAAGGGATTCTCCTTTTTCATTCACCAGTTCTGATTTTCCGTTTACTTTTATAGAAACACTTTTAATCGACGGCTGTTCGGTTAACGTGAGAACGATGCTGTCCAGTACGCCCGATGACACCATTTTTGTTTTTTCGTCGGCGCTTCCGTAAATAGAGCTGTTAAAGTCCAGTGTAACCTGGCCGTCTTTCACTTTCGGCTTGCTGAGAAGCTTAACATCGTTATTAAAGTCCGTCAAAAGCCCGCTTGCTTTGCCCGGTCCGTCGGTGAGCTGTTCAACGGCAGCGGTGATGTCATTTGTTTCCGAATTGTCAATCCGCTTTGTAACAGGCACGTAGTATTCGCTTGTCTCTGTTTCCGCCAGATAATATACAGTCAGCGGATGGGTGTCTGTCAGATCATTCACTCCGGCCGTTTCAATATTAATCCCGTCTTTTCTGCTTAAGTCGCCCGTAATCGGCGTGCCGCCCACAGGCATTTCTTTCAGTTCGTGCCCGTTGATTCTGATTTTGACTTTATCTATTGAGCTGAATTGGGTAAGCGTCCACGTAATCGATTGCAGGATTTTTTGTTCGTCTTCTTTTTTATAGTTTTTAAATTCCTTCGAAAAATCAGCGACGGCAGTGCCGTCTTTTTTAATATCGACATTTACCGTCGTATCCGCAGGGAGCACCGCTCTGAAGCCGTTCGGCAGGATTTCTGATACAGGCCCTCCCTGAACCAAGTACTCAAGGGCCTGCTTTGCGGTTCCCTCACTGTTTGGAAGAGGCAGTGTCTGTGCTGCGACATAGCCGTTTTTATCAATCAGATACAGTTCTCGCATGACTGTATTGGCCGGCTGGTCGGCTTTAGAAGTGCCGTTTTTCTCTGACTGCTTTGGTTTTGCCTGAATTCCCGCTTCATCCTTTACATATGAAATGTCTTGAGGCGGGTCAATTTCCCCGGCTGTTTTATCGGATTGAAATAAACCGCATCCAGATAATACAAAAGCCGAAGTAAGACATGTTGCAGCAATGACTGCAGGTCCTTTTTTCAGCATACTTTTCCCTCCTAAGGCTGTTTGTACTATGATGTATACGAGCCCTGTCCGGGAAATAGACCGGGAAGCGCAAAAAAACCCGCTGTAAACAGCGGGGTTTTTTTGATTTATTTTCTGACCGGCTCTTGAAGGGAGATGCACTCGACATGGCCGATTTCGTGACCGAACCAGTCTTCGGCAATTTTTGCGAAGCCGTTCCGCTCTCCCGTTGTAAGAAATTGATGCTCCGGTGCATGTTTCGATTGGTTTAACAAACCTTTATAAGACAAGATGGTGCTCACTTCTCTCGCCGTCTCGTCTCCGGAGGAAATGATTTTCACATGCTCTCCCATATAATTCTGAATCGGGTCTTTTAAGATCGGATAATGCGTACATCCTAAAATCAAGGTGTCAATTGATGTACCTTTTAAAGGTTCAAGCGATGCTTCAACCGCTTCCTCCGCTGATTCCTGAAGAAACCGTCCGCTTTCCACAAACGGCACGAGCAGCGGACAAGCCGTGTTCTCAACTTGAAGTTCTGCGTTTAACCCGAGCAGCGCCTGCTCATACGCTCTGCTTTTAATGGTATTGACCGTGCCGATGACGCCGATATGCTGGTTTTTCGTGACCTTTATCGCCGTTCTCGCACCCGGCTGAATGACGCCGACAACCGGAATATCCGTTTTGCGCTGAATATCCTCCAAGGCAATGGCCGTGGCCGTATTACAGGCGATCACGAGCATTTTGATATGGTGGTTTTCCAGCAGGTAATCGGTCATTTCCCACGTGTATTGAAGAACTTCTTCTTCAGGACGCGGGCCGTACGGGCAGCGTTTTGTATCTCCCACATAGATGATATTTTCCTTCGGTAGCTGTCTCATGATTTCCTTAGCAACGGTTAACCCGCCAACCCCGGAATCAATGACTCCTATCGGCTGTTCCAACAAAATCGCCTCATTTTCTTTTCATTTCATGCTGTAGTTTCAATAATGATTTTTCGAAAGCGGCTGTTTCTTCTTCGGAAAATGTCGCAAACATATCCCGCAAATAAGCCTGTCTTTTCAAAATCACTTCTTGGATAATGCGCTCTCCTTCAGCGAGAAGATGAATTCTGACGACCCGTCTGTCAGCCGGGTCTTTGACCCGCTCGACAAGCTTATTTTTTTCCATGCGGTCTATCAGATCCGTCGTCGTGCTGCAAGCCAAATACATTTTGCCTGATAATTCGCCTATTGTCATATCCCCCAATTCATAAAGCCATTGAAGCCCCACGAATTGCGGCGGTGTAATTGCATATTGGTTAAGGATTTCTCTTCCTTTTTGTTTAATGATCGCAGCGATATGGCGGAGTGATTTTTCGATATCCGCAACATGCTCTACAGATTTTGATGTCATTTGTCCATCCCTCACTCAAGGATCTTTCTGGGCTATGCGCTCCGTGTCTATTTTCCTTCTTTTTTTAAGAAAATGCAAGACTGACGGAGAAAAAGGAAAAACCGGGATTTTCACCGCATGCCCATCAGCCCGGGCGCCAACGCAAATAACCGGCTCCTTCTCGTAAAGAAGGAAAACCGGCAAGAATCAGAGCTCTAGCTCACCCATTCTAAGAAGCTCGACAACAGCTTGCGAACGCCCTTTCACACCTAACTTCTGCATGGCATTTGAAATGTGATTCCGTACAGTTTTTTCACTGATAAATAGCTCGCTTGCAATTTCCTTTGTTGTCTTGTCTTGAACGAGCAATTCGAATACTTCTCTTTCTCTTTTGGTCAGCAGCGGCTTTGATTGAAAATCTTTCTCCTTCAAGTATTGTAACCCTCCTTGCTAAGGTGAGAGCGAATCTGAAACGAATGGGTTTATATAGTCAAGATATCATATGTAAAGGGCGCTTCGGAGGTGACGTCTCTTAGAGAAATAGTTATCCGTTCAGGCGAGCAGAATGCCTTTCTCCCGCTCCGTCCAGCTGACCGCTTTGCCGCTTTTTTTCGACACTTGAACCATAACGACGGAACCTGTAAAGCACGGCAGGCCCGACTCATTTTCTCCAAGGTAATGAAGGGTGACGGACGCATTTCCGGCAGCGCTTGCTTTCACATAAATCCGCAGATTTTCATACGGCATCACCTGACGCATATAGTCGCACTGCTGGCTTGCGACGACCGTCATCGTTTCCGAGTTTTGCGCCGTCATGCCCCGCTGTTTAAAATAAGCGATCCGTGCTTCTTCAAAATAGATGAAAGGGGTTACATTATTCATATGGCCGAACATATCCGTTTCTGAAAAACGAACCGATACTTCAGTAAAGAAAGAAAACGACTGTCTCCATTCTTCAAACGGGATATCAATATATTGCGGTTGTTTCATCACCTTCAGCTCCTTATAAAAAAACCTCTCCCGTGCGGAAGAGGCTCTTTTTCTCTTTCTTATACTCTGTCGCTTCCGAAGAAATTACGGAATGCTTGTAAATTGGTATCTCTGTTCAAAGCAGCGATTGAAGTCGTAAGCGGAATGCCTTTCGGGCAGGATTGAACACAGTTTTGTGAATTCCCGCAATCTCCGAGGCCGCCGTCTGTCATTAAAGCTTCTAAACGTTCTGCTTTGTTCATCGCGCCCGTCGGATGGGCATTAAACAGACGCACTTGTGACATCGGGGCAGGCCCCATGAATTTCGACTTGCTGTTGACGTTCGGGCAGGCTTCAAGGCAGACGCCGCATGTCATGCATTTAGACAATTCATATGCCCACTGGCGGCGTTTTTCCGGCATTCTCGGCCCCGGCCCCAAATCGTAAGTTCCGTCAATCGGCACCCATGCTTTCACTTTTTTCAGTGAATCAAACATTCTGCTGCGGTCAACCTGAAGGTCACGGACAACCGGGAATGTTTTCATCGGCTTCAGACGGATCGGCTGTTCCAGCTTATCAATCAGCGCCGTACACGACTGGCGCGGTCTTCCGTTGATGACCATGGAGCAGGCGCCGCATACTTCTTCAAGACAGTTCATGTCCCATGCGACCGGAGTGGTTTTCTCTCCTTTTGCATTCACGGGATTTCTGCGGATTTCCATCAGGGCGGAAATCACGTTCAGATTCGGGCGGTAATTGATTTCGAATTCTTCATCGTATGGCGCGCTTTCGGGCGTATCCTGGCGTGTAATGATAAACCGTATCTTTTTCTCACTCATGATTATTTCGCCACCTTCTTCTTCGAGTAGTCGCGTTTACGGGGCGCAATCAGTGATACATCGACATCCTGATATTCAAATTCTGGAGCTTCAAACGGACCGGCATGTTTAGCCATCGTCGTTTTGAGCCACTCATCGTCATTTCTTTCAGGGAAATCCGGTTTATAGTGCGCTCCCCGGCTTTCATTTCGGTTATATGCGCCGAGCGTGATGACTCTGGCAAGCTGAAGCATATTGGAGAACTGGCGGGTAAACATCGCCCCTTGGTTGCTCCATTTTGTCGTATCGTTGATATTGATTTTCTTAAAGCGTTCCATCAGCTCTTGGATTTTGTCATCCGTTTTCAAAAGCTTGTCGTTGTGGCGGACCACCGTGACGTTGGCCGTCATCCATTCTCCGAGCTCACGGTGAAGCACGTAGGCATTTTCGTCGCCGTCCATCTTCATGATATCGGCCCATTTTTCTTCTTCTTTTTTCACATAGGAATCAAATAATGAAGAAGACAGGTCTTCCGCTGATGTTTCAAGTCCGGAAACATATTTCACCGCATTCGGTCCGGCCACCATTCCTCCGTAGATGGCGGAAAGCAGAGAGTTCGCCCCTAAACGGTTTCCTCCGTGCATTGAATAGTCACATTCACCCGCTGCGAACAGTCCGCGGATGCTTGTCATCTGATCATAATCAACCCACAGTCCGCCCATCGAATAGTGAACGGCAGGGAAAATTTTCATCGGAAGCTTGCGCGGGTCATCGCCCATGAATTTTTCATAGATTTCGATAATGCCGCCAAGCTTAACGTCAAGCTCTTTCGGATCTTTGTGCGACAGATCGAGATACACCATGTTTTCTCCGTTGATGCCGAGTTTCTGATTCACGCACACGTCAAAGATTTCACGTGTCGCAATATCCCGCGGCACGAGGTTTCCGTAAGCCGGATATTTTTCCTCGAGGAAGTACCAAGGTTTTCCGTCTTTGTACGTCCAGACTCTACCGCCCTCGCCGCGCGCCGATTCACTCATCAGACGCAGTTTATCGTCCCCCGGGATTGCTGTCGGGTGAATTTGGATAAATTCGCCGTTTGCATAATAAGCGCCCTGCTGATAGACGATTGATGCGGCAGATCCCGTATTGATCATGCTGTTTGTTGATTTTCCGAATACGATTCCGGGTCCTCCCGTCGCCATAATAACGGCGTCAGAACGGAATGACTCGATTTGCATATTGGTCAGATTTTGGGCTACGATACCGCGGCACGTGCGCTCATCGTCAAGAACGGCGCCGAGGAATTCCCAGCCTTCGTATTTTGTGACGAGACCCGCCACTTCATATCTGCGCACCTGCTCGTCCAGTGCGTAAAGAAGCTGCTGACCCGTCGTCGCTCCCGCATAAGCGGTTCTGTGATGCTGTGTACCCCCGAAACGGCGGAAGTCCAAGAGCCCTTCCGGCGTTCTGTTAAACATAACCCCCATGCGGTCCAATAAGTGGATAATGGACGGCGCCGCTTCACACATCGCTTTTACAGGAGGCTGGTTTGCCAAAAAGTCGCCTCCGTATACCGTGTCATCAAAATGCTCAAACGGAGAGTCTCCTTCCCCTTTTGTGTTGACAGCTCCGTTTATCCCGCCCTGCGCGCAGACCGAGTGAGAGCGTTTGACCGGAACGATGGAAAACAATTTAACGGCCGTGCCTGATTCCGCTGCTTTAATTGTCGCCATGAGGCCGGCTAGACCCCCGCCGACTACGATAATGCTTGATTGACTCATGATAGCCCCTCTCCCTCTAGTAATCTAGTTCTCTTACACAAACGCAAAAATCGCTTTTAAACCTACGTATGAAAGCGCTAAAAATATAATCAGCGTCACGTAAGTCGAAATTCTTTGAGAACGCGGCGTAACCGTGATCCCCCATGTGACCGCAAAAGACCATAAGCCGTTTGAAAAGTGGAAAATGACCGATAAAACGCCTACAATGTAAAAACCGAGCATAAACGGCGAGCTCAGAATATTCGCCATCATATCGAAGTTGACTTCAGCGCCCATCTGCGCGGCAATCCGCGTCTGCCACACATGCCAGCTGACGAAAATAAGGGTGAGAATACCAGTGACACGCTGAAGCACAAACATCCAGTTTCTGAAATAACTGTAGTGGCCAGCGTTGTTTTTCGCAGTAAATGCTATGTACACACCGTAAACCGCATGATAAATTAAAGGTAAGAAAATAATAAAAATTTCTAACGCATACCTGAACGGCAGACTGTCCATAAAGCCGGCCGCCTTGTTAAACGCATCCGCTCCCCTTGCGGCAAATTGGTTGACGACTAAATGCTGGATCAAAAAGATGCCGACCGGAATAACACCGAGCAAGGAATGCAATCTTCGAAAATAAAACTCTCTGTTCCCAGACATTACTTTACCCCCTGTTTGATTTAAGTGCGAAATGTACTAAAATCTCTGCCCCCACTTCGTTTCAATTGTAAGCACTTTATTAAAATTTATTGACAATTTCATTTTACTCCTCCCTCAAAAGGGCGTCAAGAAAACGTGTACATAAATTATAATTTTCGGAATTGATTATCTGGAGGGAAAATTTTATTTTCCTGCGATATCTTTCTCACATTTTTTCGCGTGTTTTATAGGATCATCCTGTAATCCTCCCCCCTGTTTAAGCTATAATAAACGAAGGAGAGAGGGGAATACATAATATGAAGAATAATTATGAAGCAGCTTTAGAACCTTTAACTGAACTCGACGTCAGCGCATACGGCTACGAATTAATCCGGGAAATCGTGCTTCCGGATATCCTCGGTCCGGATCATTCATCGATGATGTATTGGGCGGGAAAACGCCTCGCCCGCAAATTTCCTCTTCAATCGTGGGAAGAAATCCCCGCCTTTTTTGAAAAAGCCGGCTGGGGAACTTTGACAAACGCAGGATCGAAAAAACAAGAACTGGAATTTGAACTGGAAGGACCGCTCGTATCCAGCAGGCTCAAACATCAGAAAGAGCCTTGTTTCCAGCTTGAAGCCGGTTTTATAGCCGAACAGATTCAATTGATGAACGATCAGATTGCAGAATCTTATGAACAGGTAAAAAAGAGAGCGGATAAAGTCGTCCTGACTGTAAAATGGGATATGAAGGACCCTGTATAATTGAAAAAGGCGGTGACTCAAAAGTCCCGCCTTTTTGCCTGCCCGTTTATACGGCAGACGGCTGTTTAGACAGCTCAAACGCATCATGAAGCGCTTCGACCGCTTTCACCATATCATTTTCGCTGACAACCGCTGATACTTTTATTTCGGATGTGCTTACCATTTTGACTTGTACATTTTTTTCCGCCAGTACGGCAAACATGTCCGCGGCGACGCCGGGATTTGAAACCATGCCCGACCCGACAATGGAGACTTTCGCCAGTTTTCTTTCGGTTTCAATTTTTTCATAGTTAAGCGCGTTTTTATATTCTTCAAGCACGGCGACCGTTTGGGCGGCATCTTCCGTTTTCACTGAGAAAGAAATATCCGCTTCCCCATCATCCGACTGTGTCTGAATAATGATGTCAACGTTGATGTTTCGTTTTGCCAGCGCGGTGAAGATTGTTGAAAGTGTTGTCAGTCCGCTTGCAAGGCCCGTGACGGACACCCTTGTGATCTGGTCTTCAAATGCAATTCCTCTGACGATTAAATTCTGCTCCATTGATGATTCCTCCTCAATTAATGTTCCGGCTTCATGTTCCGTGCTTGACCGCACTTCTAAAGGCACTTGGTAGTTTTTCGCGAACTCAACCGCCCGCGGGTGAAGAACACCCGCTCCGAGATTTGCAAGTTCCAGCATTTCATCATAAGAAATCCCCGCCAGTTTTCTCGCTGACCGGACATACCGCGGATCTGTCGTAAATACGCCCGGAACATCTGTATAAATGTCGCATTTATCCGCTTCCAGCGCTGCTGCAAGAGCGACCGCCGTCGTATCGGAACCGCCCCGTCCGAGCGTCGTGATGCCGCCGTCTTCCGTTACGCCCTGAAAACCGGCAACGACTGTAATTTTGCCTTCTGCAAGCTGCGAACGAATCGCCGTGATATCAATATCCGTAATTCTCGCATTGCCGTGAACGGCTTCCGTGCGGACACCCGCCTGCCAGCCCGTATAAGAGACGGCGTCATATCCTTTTTCCTGAAGCGCCATGGCCAAAAGCGAAATCGTGACCTGCTCCCCCGTAGACAAAAGCATATCCATCTCGCGTCTGCTTGGTTCAGATGTGATTTCAGCCGCGAGGTTAACGAGCGCGTCGGTTGATTTTCCCATTGCCGAAACGACGACTACGACATCATGGCCTTTTTGCTTTTCAGCAATGGCGCGATTTGCGGCATTTTGAATTTTTTCGGCAGAGCCGACGGAAGTGCCTCCGAATTTTTGTACGATAAGACCCATACTAGACCACCCTTTACATTTTGGTTCGTGCGGGTGAGGAGAAAAGAGCGTTTTGTCCACAATAAAAAAAGCAATGAGAGGAATAGCTCTCATTGCTTTTTCATATCAGTACGATTGATTATGAACAACGAGATAGCCCTCCAAGAAAATGAATTCTTGACAGCCTTACATTTATTTAATGCAAGGCCAGCAAATCACACCGATGGGATGTGATACACTTCGGCGACGCTCCCCTTTCAGCCTTTTTCGCAGAATCCATCATTCTCCAAAGGCTTACTATTGAAGTTCGCACCTCTATCTTCACCATATAACACGATCTTATGAAATTAGTTCACATTCTAGCAGATTTTTCAGAAAAGCACAATACTATTTTTTTAATTTTTCAAACAGCAGCTGGGCCGCCGCGGCCGGCACACCGGCTTTTTTGATATCGTCAAGGCTTGCTTCCTTCATCTTTTTGACAGATCCGAAATGTTTTAAGAGCATTTTTTTTCGTTTTTCGCCGATTCCGGGGATATCATCCAGAACGGATTGAAAGACGCTTTTTCCCCGGATCTGTCTGTGAAAGCTGATCGCAAAACGGTGAACTTCGTCCTGAATGCGCTGAAGCAGGTAAAACTCTTGGCTGTTCCGCTCCAGAAACACCGGTTCAAGCGGGTCGCCGATCAAAAGGTTCGATGTCCGGTGCTTATCATCTTTCGCCAATCCCGCTACCGGGACATCAAGGCCGAGCTCATTCTCGAGCACGTCGCGCGCCGCGTTAATCTGCCCTTTTCCGCCGTCAATGATGATTAAATCCGGCAGCGGAAGATTTTCGCGGAGCACCCTCGTGTATCTTCTTCTGACGACTTCCCTCATTGAGCCGTAATCGTCCGGCCCTGTTACGGTTTTAATTTTATATTTGCGATATTCCTTTTTATTCGGTTTTCCGTCTATAAAGACAATCATGGCCGATACGGGGTTTGTGCCTTGAATATTGGAGTTGTCAAACGCTTCAATCCGATGCGGGGTGTAAATATTCAGTGCGTCGCCGAGCCGTTCGGCTGCACCGATTGACCGTTCCTCATCCCGCTCGATTAACGAGAATTTTTCCCGCAGGGCGATTTTCGCATTTTTGTGCGCAAGCAAAAGCAGCTCTTTTTTCGGACCTTTTTTCGGCTGATGCACGGCGGTTTCCAACAGCTCGCCGATCATGTCCCTGTCAACGCTGTCAGGCACCAGAATTTCCTTAGGCAGAAAGTGATTGTTTTTGGAATAGAACTGGCCGATGAAGGTCAGAAACTCTTCATCCGCTTCCTGATACATCGGAAACATGCTGACATCGCGTTCGATCAGTTTTCCTTGGCGTATAAAAAAGACTTGGACGCACATCCAGCCTTTATCGTAGGCATATGCAAACACATCGCGGTCCAGAAGGTCATTCATGGTCATTTTCTGCTTCTCCATCGTCGATTCGATGTGAGCAAGCTGGTCGCGGAATTCTTTAGCCCGTTCAAATTCAAGCTTTTCGGCCGCTTCTGCCATTTTCGCTTCAAGCTCTTTTTTGATTTCGTTATGCCCTCCCTTTAAAAAACGGGTGATGTCTTCAACAATCTCGCGGTTTGTCTCCTCAGATATATCCTTTACACATGGGGCGAGGCATTGGCCGAGATGATAATAAAGACAGACGCGGTCCGGAAGCTTTGAGCATTTCCTGAGCGGGTAAAGGCGGTCCAGCAGTTTTTTCGTTTCCCGCGCCGCCTGCACATTCGGATACGGGCCGAAATAGCGTCCCTTGTCTTTTTTGACATTCCGGGTGACAATCAGCCGAGGATGACGTTCATGGGTGATTTTAATAAAGGGATAGGTTTTATCATCTTTCAGCATGACATTGTATTTCGGATCGTATTTTTTAATCAGATTCATTTCCAAAATAAGCGCTTCAAGATTGGAGGAAGTCACGATATATTCAAAGTCCTCAATCTCCGTCACAAGCCGTTGGGTTTTCGCGTCGTGAGAACCGGTGAAATAAGACCGCACCCTGTTTTTCAAGACTTTCGCTTTCCCCACGTAGATGACTGTTTTTTGACGGTCTTTCATTAAATAACAGCCCGGCTGATCGGGAAGGAGGGCCAGCTTTTCTTTCAGTTGTTTATTCATACGTTACCCTTCCTTACATTCATTTCTCGTGTCCATTCAGTGTATCACGAACATTTGTTTTTCTCCATTCTCAGCTTTTGGAAGATCAAAAAAGGCGATTCCCTTTCAAAGGAATCGCCCTGCCGTAACGGAAGCTTTCGGCTTACAGATGTTTGTTTACAAGCTCTTCAAGAGCTTCTTTCGGTTTGAAGCCGACAGATGTTTCAACGACTTCTCCGTCTTTTAGCACGAGAAGTGTCGGGATGCTCATGACGCCGTATTTACCGGCAGTTTCTTGGTTTTCATCCACGTCGATTTTGACGATTTTCAGTTTGTCTCCCATTTCTTGATCAAGCTCTTCAAGAACGGGCGCGATCATTTTACAAGGTCCGCACCAAGGAGCCCAGAAATCAGCCAATACGACACCTTCACTTGTTTCAGCTGAGAACGATTGATCAGTTGCTTTTACGATAGCCATTTGTTATTCCTCCAATTGTCAAATGATGATTTTTAGTATAGCATCTCCCATTCGTTCATGCTAATTTAATGCTTATATTATTTTCTCCCGAACCCGCCGGAAATAATCTTATTTATACAGTGTATTATAACCGGGCGGCGGGCGTTCAAAACTTAAGATGGACCTGCAGGCAGCGTGATTAATACAATCGCCATCGGAGGAAGCTCTGCCTCAAGTTTTCCTCCCTTTTGAGCAAACCCGGAAAACGGCTTCGGTTTGACGTTTTCCGGACTGCTGAATGTATTGTGGGCATTCATTTTTTCCGCGTGCAGAATCGTTCCCGAAGGCGTCCCTGTCTTTTTCATGCCCCGCAGTTCAATCTTCACGTCAGCTTTGTGCAGATGATCGATATTGCAAATGCTGATATGTATGTCTCCGTTCTGCTGTTTGGACGCTGAAATGCTGACTTGCGGGAGCCGGCCGTCATTCCATTCGTACCCGGCTGCATTTGTTTCTGCCGCCAAAAGAGATGCGTCCTGGTGCACCTTAAACATATCGAACACATGATACGTCGGCGTCAACAGCATTTCTTTCCCTTCTGTCAGGATCATTGCCTGAAGCACGTTGACGGTTTGCGCGATATTGGCCATCTGTACGCGGTCTGCGTGCTGATGAAAAATGTGAAAATGCACGGCGGCGACAAGGGCGTCGCGGATCGTATTCTGCTGATACAGAAAGCCCGGATTTGTGCCCGGCTCAGGATCAAGCCACGTGCCCCATTCATCAATGATCAGCCCGACTCTTTTTTCGGGATCGTACTGATCCATGATGGCGCTGTGCCTTGTGATCAATTCATCCATATGCGCCGCTTTTTTCATCGTGATGAACCATTCATCTTCCGTAAACTCCGTCGCTGATCCTTTCCCCTTCCAGAAGTCGCCCGGTATTGTGTAATAATGCAGGCTCAGTCCGTCCATGAGATCCGCGGCTTTTTTCATTAAAGTTTCAGTCCAGCGGTAATCGTCGACATTCGCGCCGCCGGCAATTTTATAGATTTCATTACCGCTGTAATTACGGACATAGGTTTGGAAGTTTCTGTAAAGGTCAGCATAATACTCAGGATGCATGTTTCCGCCGCAGCCCCAGTTCTCATTTCCTATTCCGAAATATTTCAGCTTCCACGGTTTTTCCCGCCCGTTTTCTTTTCTCCAGTCGGACATCGGCGTGCCCGCTTCAAACGTCATGTATTCAATCCAATCAGCCATTTCTTTAACCGTTCCGCTGCCGACGTTTCCGGCGATGTACGGTTCGCATCCGAGCAGTTCACAAAGCATCATAAACTCGTGCGTGCCGAATTCATTAAAATCAATCGTCCCGCCCCAATGGGTATTCAGCATTGTTTTGCGTTTCCCTACGCCGTTTGCCCAATGGTATTCATCAGCAAAACAGCCGCCCGGCCATCTGAGGACGGGAATCTGAAGCTGCTTGAGGGCGGCGGCGACATCCGTCCTGACCCCTCCGGTATTCGGAATATCGGAATCTTTTCCGACCCAGATGCCCTCATATATGCCTCTTCCCAGGTGTTCCGCGAAATGTCCGTATATGTTTTTATTAATGGTTCCCCGTGTGATATCAGTTTGAATGACTGCCGTATTGTGAGACAAACTTGATCATTCCTTCCCCTTAATAAGAATGAAAGCACTACAGCCGATCTATCTGGGATGTATGCTGTATGGATAAGTTTGTAAGCGCTTTACAAAAGCTTATTACATTGGTTCGTACATGTCAATCTGTTGTTTTATTAATCTATAATTTGTACGAACTAATTAACACAAACCAAAACCCTCTGACAAATAAGCCAGAGGGTTTTGATTATGAATGAATATTGGCATTTTTAAATTCCTGAGTCAGAAGCGGAACCACTTCGAACAAATCGCCGACAATTCCGTAGTCCGCTATTTTAAATATTTCCGCTTCCGGGTCTTTGTTAATGGCAACGATGACCTTACTGTTTGACATGCCCGCCAAATGCTGAATCGCTCCGGAAATGCCGCAGGCGATATACAAATCCGGCGTGACGACTTTTCCCGTCTGGCCGATTTGAAGAGAATAGTCGCAGTAGTCCGCGTCACACGCGCCGCGCGAAGCGCCCACCGCTGCTCCGAGCACCTCGGCAAGTTCTTTTAACGGTTCAAATCCATCTTTGCTTTTTACACCGCGGCCGCCTGCTACGATAATTTTCGCTTCTGATAAATCCACGCCGTCCGCCGTTTTTTTGACTACTTCTTCAATGACCGTCCGCAAATCTGCCGGAGGCGCCGCAAGCTCTTCAATATCCCCCGTCCGGTTCGCGTCTTTTTCTAATGCCTGAATATTATTCGGACGAATTGTCGCCAGAATGAAAGGATCGGTTGAAATCACCTGTTCAAAGGCTTTGCCGGAATAGATCGGTCTTGTAAAAACGATGTTATCTCCGGTAACGCTTACATCCGTGCTGTCTGAAATCAGCCCCGTTTCAAACCGGGCCGCAAGCTTAGGTGACAAATCTTTTCCCATAGAAGTGTGGCCGAAAATGACCGCATCAGGCTTTTCATTTTCGATCAAATCCCCGAGAATTGCGGCATATCCGTCCGCCGTATACTGAGAAAGCCCCGGCGAATCGGCCGTAAATACTTTGTCGGCGCCGTACTGAATGAGTTCTGATGCTGCATCAGCCGCGCCCTTTCCCATCAGCACGCCGATGACATCTCCTCCGCCGGAAATGGTTTTGCCTGCGGCTATGGCTTCAAAGGTGACGTTCCGTAAGGCGCCGTCACGAATTTCTCCGAGTACGATCACTTTTTTTCCCATTCTGACATCCCCCAGTTTCTTTAATATCAGTTTATATGACTTTGGCTTCTTTTCTCAGCAGTGATACAAGCTCCTTCGCCTGCTCAGCGGCTTCTCCTTCGATCAGTCTGCCCGCTTCTTTTTGCGGCGGCAGAAAACGTTCGATCGTTTTGAGCTTCGGTGCGGCATCATCTTCATCAATGCCGAGATCATCGAGCTCAAGTTCTTCCAGCGGTTTTTTCTTCGCCTTCATAATGCCCGGAAGCGACGGATAGCGCGGCTCGTTTAAGCCTTGCTGTGCCGTGATGACTAAAGGAAGTGAGGTTTTAATGATTTCGGTATCCCCTTCGTTGTCTTTCTCTGCCGCAGCTTCATCGCCGCTGATTGTCAGTTTTGTAATCGTTGTGACGCAAGGAGTGTTCAGCAGTTCGGCAAGCCTTGGAGCCACTTGGCCGGAACCGCCGTCAATCGCGACATTTCCGCCGAGAATCAGATCATATTCCCGGTCCTTGAAATAATGATATAAGATAGTTGAAACGGAGTATTGGTCAGGATCGCTCAGATCATCTTCAATATTGATTAACACCGCCTGGTCACAGCCCATCGCAAGGGCGGTTCTCAGTTCTTTCTCCGCATCTTCTCCGCCGACGGTTACGGCGGTCACGGTTCCGCCGTGCTCTTCCTTCAGCTGAATGGCTTCTTCAATGGCGTATTCATCATACGGATTAATGATAAATTCGGCCCCGTCCTCCTGAATCTTTCCTGCTTCAATGACGATTTTCTCTTCTGTGTCAAACGTCCGTTTCATCAGTACAAATAGATTCATATTCTTATCCCCTTTATCTTCGCCCACCGAATTGAGGCTTTCTTTTTTCGAGAAATGCCTGAATGCCTTCTTTTGCGTCATCTGATGCAAATGCTTCCCCAAAGCGCTTTGCTTCAAGCTTTAAGCCGCCGTCATAAGAATAGACCTTGTTTGAATAAAGGAGCTCAAGCAGAGAAGCCATCGACTGCGGGCTTTTTTCCGCAAACTTGCCCGCGAGCGTTTTCGCTTTTTGCAGCAGCTCTTCTTCATGTTCGGCGCCTATCGTGACAAGACCGAGGCTGAGCGCTTCTTCTCCGGTTACAGGTTCTGAAGTGCCGATCATTTCAAGCGCTTTCGCCGTACCGACGTACCGGGGAAGCCGCTGCGTCCCGGCAAAGCCCGGAATAATGCCGAGATTCAGCTCGGGCAGGCCGAGCTTTGCATCTAATGTAGCGATTCTGATATGGCAGGCCATGGCAAGCTCAAGGCCGCCGCCGAGCGCAGCGCCGTGAATCGCCGCGATAACGGGCTTCGGAAACCCTTCAATTCTTTCCATCAGCTGCTGGCCTTTATCCGCCATGGCAGAAGATTGCTCAAGATTTTCAAGCGACGTAAATTCCTTAATATCAGCGCCCGCCGAGAAAAATTTCCCCTCACCGCGAATAATGATGCTTCTGACGCTGTCATCTGTTTCACAGCGGTCGAACAGACCGGACAACTCATCTAAAACCGCGCCGGACAGTGCGTTGGCCGGCTGATGATTAATGGTGATCACCGCAACAGATTGTTCTACCGCCATCGAAAGGCTGTTCATCCGTCAACCCCCTTTAGTTTTGATGAATCCCTGACACCAACAGCTCCAATACCTTGTCTGACAAATCCGGAAGATCATATTTCTGATCGTTCATCACCCATGTTGTCACTGTTTCATCTATCGTCCCGAATATCATCTGCCGGGCGAGGCGGACGTCGAGATTATCTTTCCATTCGCCCGACTCGATTCCTTCGGTCAAAATGGTGTCCAGCATGTTTAAATAACCTTTTAAAATATCATTGATTTTCAGACGCAGCTTGATATTCGACTGTCTGAGCTCAAGCTGGGTCACAATCGCGAGGTGGCGGTCATTGCCGAGCAGTGTGAAATGCTGCTTAATAACGAGAGCGAGTTTTTCTTTTGCCGTCGTTTTTTCTTTCACTTCTTCTTCCATGCGTTCAATGAACTGGCCCATCTTTTCTTTAAAAAGAGAAATGAGTATATCCTCTTTGTTTTTGAAATATAAATAGATGGTGCCGTCCGCAACGCCGGCCTGCTTGGCGATTTTGGACACCTGTGATTGGTGATAGCCGTTTTCCGCTATGACTTCTACTGCTGCATCAATAATCTGCATATACTTTGGCCGTTTTTGGTTCAATGTCATCGTTCCTTCCTTCGATAAATGAATGACTATTCATTCATAACTTCATGATAAAAAGGAATCCGGATTTTGTCAAGTTTTTCTTTTAAGGCACCTTGTTTTCATGGGAAGCATCTTCCTCTTCGACTAAACGCCTTCTTAATATTTTTCCGACGGCCGTTTTCGGAAGCTCTTTTCTGAATTCGTACAGCTTCGGGACTTTGTACGGCGCAAGCCGCTCTCTTGCAAACGCATCAAGCTCATCGGCATCTGCCTCGGCGCCTTTTTTCAAAACGATAAATGCTTTCACCGTCTCCCCTCTGTAGGAATCAGGGACGCCCGCTACGACGATTTCCTGAACGGCTTCATGCTCATAAAGCGCCTCCTCCACCTCCCGGGGGTAAATGTTATATCCGCCGGCAATGATGATGTCTTTTTTCCTGTCGGCGATGTAGAAAAATCCTTCCTCATCCATATATCCCATATCTCCGGTAAACAGCCAGCCGTCTCTGATGACACGCGCCGTCTCCTCCTGCTTATTCCAATAGCCTTTCATGACCTGAGGGCCTTTTACGATCAGCTCGCCGTGTTCATACGGCTCCGCAAGCCCGCCTTTTTCTTCTGAATAGATTCCCGCATCGGTATTGGGCCAGGGACAGCCGATGCTGCCGGGTTTATTTTTTCCCCAGATGAAGTTTGAATGGGTAACCGGTGATGCTTCGGATAATCCGTAGCCTTCCACAAGCTTTCCTCCGGTCACTTTTTCAAATTTCTGTTTGACCTCAACCGGCAGTGCCGCTGAACCGCTCGGACAGCTTTCAATGGAGGACAGATCATACTTATTCAGCTCCGGGTGATGCAGCAGCCCGATGTAAATCGTCGGCGCCCCGGGGAAAACCGTCGGCTTCAGCCTGTCGATTGTTTTCAGTGTATCCAAAGGATTGAATTTAGGAAGAAGGATCATTTCACATCCCTGCATAATGGAAAAATTGAGCACGGCGGTCAATCCGTACACATGAAAAAAAGGCACGATGCCGAGCACCTTTTCGGCTCCCTTTTTCATTTTGTACATCCAGGCGGCGCACATTTCTGTATTGGCCTGAATGTTTCGGTGTGTGAGCATGACGCCTTTCGGATAGCCGGTTGTTCCGCCCGTGTATTGAAGCACGGCGATGTCATGCGCAGGGTCAATATCAAATGGCTCTGCTTCCTCCGCTTTTTCGTTTTTTAAAATATCCGCTAATTTGTGAATTTGTTCGCAGCCGTCATAATCAATATGCACCTGTTGCTTTTGCGTGAGCGTATAAAGCATATTTTTCGGAAACGGCAAAAAGTCTTTTATACTTGTTGTAATAATGCGTTCGACGAGTGATAACGTTTTCATTTTTATCACTTTCGGAAACAGCATATCGAGGGTGATGATCACGCGCGGCGCACTGTCTTTCAGCTGATACTCAAGCTCGTGTTCCGTGTAGAGAGGATTGGTCTGAACGACAATGCCGCCGGCAAACAATACGCCGTAAAAAGCGATGACCGACTGCGGACAATTGGGCAGCATAATGGCGGCTCTGTCACCTTTTTTCAGGCCTGTTTTGCGTAAAAAAGCGGCAAGCTTTAATGAATCTGTGAGAACGTCTTGGAATGTGAGTTTTTTTCCTAGAAAATAAATGGCGGTATGGTTCGGGAATTGAGCTGCGGAGTTTGTCAGATTGGATGGCAGGGTTTGATCGGTAAATTCAAGCTCATGCGGAATCTCTTCGGGATATTGAGAAAGCCATGGCTTTTCAGACTGCATAATACCTCTCCCTTCTGTTTTCCTATACGCTATTATTATAGCAGAAGGGTGATTGGAATGGGAAAGCGTTTCATGTGAAATTTCGAGTTTCATGAGGTGTTGAGTTTGCTGGAAACGCTGCATTTTGAAGAGGGAGTTCCTATCCTGCGCCAGCTGCCGAAGCCGATTACGTCGGCCGCCTTTTTGCTCCATCCCTTTGTCCGGATGCCGGATGGTCGGGAAGAGCAAAAGCGCAAACGGCCTTATGAACATATGTATCCGAGTGATGAGGAGATCATCGCGATGGGCAGACCCGTTTCCTGGCAAACCGTCATGAGCATTTGCGGCCTGCGTTCTGAAAAAGAAACGGCGCTTGCGCTTATGACTGCTGTCACGGCATTGCGGGAGGAATATGCACATCCTGAATCCGCCGAGCGGTTAAATCGGCTCCATCATCCCGATCTGTACTTGCCGAGCGATGATGTCACTTCGCCATTTTTGATTCCGGGACTTTTGGATGTGTTCCGTTCAAAAGGCATAAAGCGCTGCACTTATTATGAGCCTGTCGAAGAGAAAGGCCTATTTTCACTCAATCAAACGGCGGCTTCGGATGTATGCGGACTGCTGCGGGCTGACATGATCATTGCCGATGAAAAAACGGCGCGCCGCTTTTATGAGCATATATGATTCTTTTACGACACTCTTTCTCATGGAAGAACAAGACATTCAGTCTGTCGTCCGCGCCATGAATTGGGAGTCCGTCATTTGCTCTGATACGGCCTGCATAAACTGGTATTCTCAATAAAAAAGGCCGCCGATTTGAGTTCGGCAGCCTTTTTTCAGTATTAAGATGTCATGACCAGATAAATAAGTCCGATGAACAGAAAAATCCCCGCTGCCGACAGCAGCACTTTCGCAAGCTTCTCCATTTTTCCCCGTCCCCTTAAATCCCGGCGGCCACCACAAATGACAGGCCGACTGAGATGACAAATGAAATAAAGCCGACAGCTCTGTTATCTTTTTCAATTTCTTTATCAATTTTAAACCGGGGCGTCAGAAATTCAAAGATAAAATAGCTGATTAAAAGCATAATAAATCCGTATACGCCCCAGCCGATCATTTGCAAAAGCGAATTATGTTGGGCGATGCTGTGCTGAAAGACATTTGCGATACCGAGAATTTTCCCTCCGGTCGCCATTGCCACCGCAAGATTGCCTTTTTGGATTTCCACCCAGTTTTTATAGGATGTTACCAATTCAAACACGGTCAGAAAAATGACGAGACACAAGACGGCAACACTGTAATAAGCCGCGATTTCAACAAGCTCATTTTCCCAAAAAGCATTCATGACGTTTTCTCCCTTTTTATTTTAGTTCGACAATCGTTACGCCTGATCCTCCTTCTCCCGCTTCCCCGAACCGCGAGCTTTTCACGCTGCGGTGGTTTTTCAGAAGATCCTGCACCCCTTTTCGGAGGGCGCCCGTGCCTTTTCCGTGAATGATGGACACTCTCGGATAGCCGGCGAGCACCGCGTCATCTAAATATTTTTCGACGCGGCTGAGGGCGTTTTCGTAACGCTCTCCCCTGAGGTCAAGTTCAAGGGATACGTGATAATCCTTCCCTTTTACGGCGGTGATTGCTTTTTCTTTTTTCGGTTCAGGAGCCGATTTGAGAAACTCAAGATCTTTTTCCTTCACCTTCATTTTAAGGATGCCGATTTGGACGTTCCATTCTTTCTCACCGGTTTTTTCAAGCAGCGCCCCTTTTTGTCCGAATGTGAGCACCTTTACTTCGTCGCCCGGCTTCAGCTCGCGTTTTTTCTCTGTTTTTCTTTCCGGCTGCTTTGATTTTTCAAAAGCCGGCATCGCGTCTCCGAGACGTTTTTTGGCGTCAATCAGCTCGTGTTCCTTAAAGGATCTGTGTTCTTGCTTGATGGACCTGAGCTCGCGGATAATCTGTTCGGCTTCATTTGCGGCGGCTTCCAGTTTTTCCGCAGCTTTCCGCTCGGCTTCTTCCATCATTTTATCTTTTTGGGCGTTCAGTTCAATGATTTGCTGCTGAAGCTCTTTGTGCAGTTTTTCTGCTTCTTTTCTGAGTGATTCGGTTTCAGAAAGCTCTTCATCCGCTCTTTTTTTGCTTTTTTCAAGCGATGCGATCATCAGATCGACTTCGTTATGTTCGGCGGTCATTTCTGACTTCGCCTGGCCGATGATATGCTCCGGAAGCCCAAGGCGTCTTGAGATTTCAAATGCGTTGCTTCGGCCCGGCACTCCGATCAGAAGTTTATAGGTAGGCGAAAGCGTTTCAATGTCAAATTCAACGCTGGCATTCATGACGCCTTGTCTGTTATATCCGTATGCTTTCAGTTCCGGATAATGGGTTGTCGCAAGCACTCTGGCGTTTGTCCGGTGAACTTCGTCAAGGATGCTCATGGCAAGCGCCGCCCCTTCCTGCGGATCTGTTCCGGCACCGAGTTCGTCAAACAGCACAAGACTGTTTTCAGACACGTCTTTTAAAATATTGACGATATTGACCATGTGAGATGAGAACGTACTCAGACTTTGTTCGATCGACTGTTCATCGCCGATATCGGCAAACACATTGTCAAATACGGCTGCTTCCGAGCCCTCGTCAGCCGGTATGTGCAATCCTGCCTGCGCCATTATCGTCAGCAGCCCGAGTGTTTTTAACGTAACGGTTTTACCGCCCGTATTCGGTCCCGTGATGACGATCGTTGAATAATCTCCGCCCAGTTCAATATCGTTGGCCACGACTTGATCTTGGGGCAGCAGCGGATGGCGCGCTTTTTTCAGACGGATAAAGCCGTCTCCGTTCATGAATGGTTTTGTCGCCTTCATTGCTTTTGCGTATCTCGCCTTGGCGAAAATGAAATCCAGTGTCTGCAGCACTTCCACATTTTGAGCGATTTCTTGTGTGTGTTCAGCCGTATGCTCCGTCAGCATCCGGAGAATCCGTTCGATTTCCTGTTTTTCTTTTACTTTCGCCTGCTGAAGCGAGTTGTTCATATCTACGATCGCCTGCGGTTCAATAAACAGTGTCGCACCGGATGAAGATGTATCGTGGACAATTCCGCCGTAGCTTGATCTGTATTCCTGTTTGACCGGGATGACAAAGCGGTCATTCCGAATCGTAACGATGGTGTCAGACAGCATTTTAGAAGCGGAAGATGAACGCAGCATCGATTCAAGCCGGTCTCTGACTCTTGATTCAAGCGTCCTGAGCTGCGTGCGGATTCCCCTTAAAGCGGGAGACGCATGATCAAGCACTTCACCATGGTCATCAATGCAGGAGTTAATCTCCCTTTCCAAATCGCCTAATGTAATCAGCTCTTCTGCATGGGCCTGTATCAGCGGAATGCCGACGCCGTCTTCTGTCATTTGGCTGATAAAATGCTTCATTTGTTTAACGGCATACAGCAGCCCGGACAATTCGGTGAATTCCGCCGGCGTCAGCACACTGCCGATTTCCGCCCGCCGTAAAGCGGATCTTATGTCGGTCAGGCCGCCGAACGGAGCATGGCCTCTCAAGCGCATAACCGCGGATGCTTCTTCGACTTCATCCAGCTGTTTTTGGATGTCGGCGAGATCCGTCAAAGGTTTCAGCTGCAGAAGCTTCTCCCTGCCGAGCGATGAGGCGGCATGTGCGGTAATCTGTTCTTTTACTTTATGAAATTCAAGTGATGATAACACTTTTTGCTGCACGGTTTTATGGTCCTCCTTACTTAATCATTGCGCGTCAGAAATGCTTTGACCTCATGTAACGGCCGGGCGTTTAACACATGTTTTGTCTCCGTCCAGCCTTTGCGCGCAGCGGTCACGCCCGTTTTCATATCATCGAGCATCTCGATATTATGGGCATCGGTATTAATGACCAAAGTCACACCTTTTTCATTTGCTTTGATCAGATGCTCAGTCCGTAAATCGAGGCGCGCGGGGTTTGCATTCAATTCAAGCGCCGTATTTGTTTTGGCTGCGAGCTCAATCAGCATGTCGATGTCGACTTCATATCCGGCCCGTCTGCCGATCAGGCGTCCCGTCGGGTGGGCGATAATGTCCACGTGCTTATTCGTCAGCGCCTGTTCAAGCCGTTTCATAATGACATGCTCCGGCTGGCTGAAGCTTGAATGAATAGATGCGATGACAAGATCCATTTCAGACAGAACGCTGTCATCATAATCAAGCGAACCGTCGGGGAGAATGTCCATTTCTACGCCTTTAAAAATATGAAAATTTTCAAATTCAGCGTTTAACGCGTCAATTTCTTCCGCCTGTTTTCTGAGCCGTTCGGCCGTTAACCCGTTGGCTACCTTTAAATATTGGGAATGGTCGGTGATCGCCATGTACTGGTAGCCTTTTGCCATACATGCTTCTGCCATTTCTCTGATGGAAAAAGCGCCGTCACTCCAGGCTGAGTGCATGTGGAGATCGCCTTTTATCGCTTTATGCTCCACAAGGTCCGTTTCTTCCCGGTACGTGTCGACCTCCTGCCCGCTTTCTCTGAGCTCAGGAGGAATAAACGGCAGACCGAAGTGGGCGTAAAACGCTTCTTCGCTCGGGAATGTTTTGACGTCTCCCGTTTCTATGGTTTCTACTCCGTATTCACTGATCCGTTCACCGCGCTCTTTCGCCAGCTGACGCATTTTAATGTTGTGATCTTTAGAACCGGTAAAATGATGCAGTGTGGTGGCAAACTGTTCCTCTGTCACAAGCCGGAAATCCACACTCGTCTCGTATTCAAAGGTCAGGATAACCGATACTTTTGTATCCCCGCCCGCTATCACGTCTTTTACGTTCGGGAGGGAAAGAAGCTGTTCTCTGACAGCCTCCGGACGATCTGTAGCGATAATGTAATCCAGATCTTTTACGGTTTCCCGCGCTCTTCTGAGACTGCCGGCCCGGGAATATTTCTGAATATCCGTCAGCCGGGCCAAATGTTCTTCAATGACTGAAGCAATGCTGAGCGCATAGCCGATCGGAAACCGTTCCGGCTGTTTTCCGGCTTCTCCGAGAGCCTGAAGGATTTTCTCCTCCGTTTTTTTGCCGAAACCGGCGAGCCCCTGTACTTTTTGCTGCTCGCATGCTTCTTTCAGCGATTCCGCGTCATGAACGCCAAGCTCCTGGTACAGCTTGGCGATTTTTTTGCCGCCGAGGCCCGGAAGCTTCAAAAGAGGAACCAAGCCTTCCGGGACTTCTTTCTGCAATTGGAGAAGCGTGCCGGACACACCTTCCTGCATATATTCACGAATGACGCCGTAGGTGCCTTTTCCGATTCCGGATAAAGACATCATGTCGTCGATTTCCGACAGGCTGCGGTCATCCTGCTCAAGCGCCGCCGCCGCTTTTCGGAAGGCTGATATTTTAAACGGGTTGTCCCCTTTCAGTTCCATATAGACCGCAATCGTTTCAAGCAGCCTGATGATATCTTTTTTATGCATACTGTTAACCCCCAGTCGTTTCCTGCTTTTCATCATACAAATTTTTCTCTTCCGGCACAACTGACGCAGAGCTTGAAAAAAACTTCTCCGGTCAAGAGAAGTTTTTTATGCCCCGTACTGGGCCCACAGTTCTTGCAGGAGCCCCGACAGATACGGCGTATGATGTGTGATGATATTTGCAAGCGTCGATTGTGCGAGCATATCCTGAAGCGCGCTTACCGGCAGTACGGATGCGACGTATAACAGGATAAACGCAAATAAATAGACTTCCAGAAATCCAAGCACCCCGCCCAGCAGTTTGTTGATCTGTTTAATGACCGGAATGCCGGCGATGATATTAAGCGCCGCTCCGATAATCCGGAGCAGGATCTTTGCGATGATAAACAAAATGACAAACGCGATCGCGTTGTAATAAGCCGTCTCCACGTTTCCTTTAATAAAAGACAGAGCCGCCTGCCCGCCGGAAAAATCAGGGGCGGGTATAAAGCTCAGATGCGGGGCCAGGTTTTTGTAAAAAAGCGCCGCAAACGCAATCGAGAGGATGAAACTCGTCAAGTATATAAATTGGAGGATAAATCCTCTTTTTAATCCAAGCAATGTGCCCATTAAGAGCAGAACTAAGATGATGATATCTATCATATGGTGTTCATTCCTTTTCTTTAAGCTGCCGCTCCAGTATTTCATATTTTTCTTGCAGTTTCATATAATCATGCACGACATTGACCGCAGTCAATACAGCGAGCTTATTTATATCAAGATATGGATTTTTCTCGTTGATTTCTCTCATTTTATCATCAACTATTCCGGCCACATGGCGCATGTGCGCTTTGCTTTCTTCCCCGATAATGGTGAAGTGCTGGCCGTAAATGTTTACTGTCGTTTTGGTTTTTTTGCCGTCAGACAACGTTTCTCCTCCATTCCGCGAGAATCCTAGTTCCTATCATACCACGATTATCGTTTGAATGGAAAGACGAGCCTCGGGCTGTTATGATACACTGGTATATACAGTGAAAAGTGCCAAAAAAGGAGATTATATCGTGTCCCATTCTGTTATAAAAGTATCCGCTTCCGCTATGGAACAAATGAAACAATCCTATGCCGGCTCCCTTACTCCCGCCGTTCCGCAGGGCGCCGTCTTCCAGGCCAAGCCCCCGGGCTGTACCATTACAGCCTACCGCTCGGGCAAGGTTCTCTTTCAGGGAAAAAACGCCGGCACAGAAGCGGCCCGCTGGGGAACGGCTGAGGCGCCGAAGGCAAAGAAAACCGTCAAAAAAGCGGCCGATCCGCTTTACGCTCCCCCGGCGGGCATTGCCTCCATGTCAGTGATCGGCTCTGATGAAGTCGGAACAGGCGATTACTTCGGGCCGATAACGGTTGCCTGCGCTTACGCCGACAAAACAAAGCTTTCTTTAATGAAAGAACTCGGTGTGAAGGATTCGAAGGATTTAAAAGATCCGCAGATTATTGAAATCGCCAAACTGTTAATTAAAACCATTCCTTACAGCCTGCTTGTGTTGAAAAACGAAAAATACAATCAGATGCAGGAAAAAGGCATGAGCCAAGGAAAAATGAAGGCGCTCCTTCATAATCAGGCGATTTCCAATCTGCTGAGAAAAATGAACGGCGTTAAACCGGAAGCGATTCTGATTGACCAATTCGCAGAGCCCGGCATTTATTTTAAGCATCTTTCCGGACGGGATATCGTAAAAGAAAAAACGTTTTTCAGCACGAAAGCGGAAAGCATACATCTTTCCGTCGCCGCAGCCTCTATCATTGCGCGATATTCTTTCTTAATTGAAATGGATAAGCTTTCCCGTGAGGCTGGGATGACGATTCCAAAAGGCGCGGGGCCGCACGTCGATGAAGCTGCCGCCAAGCTGATCATCAATAAGGGAGAAGGTGCGCTCAGAACGTTCACCAAACTTCATTTTGCCAATACGCAAAAAGCGAAACGCCTTGTAGAACGGAAACGGTCATAATAAAAAAAGCTTGCAGAATGATCTGCAAGCTTTTTCTTTATCCTCTTAATACCGCCTGATACGTTTCTTCCAGCGCTTTCAGCACGTTTTCATGTACTTTTGTCACTTCTTCTTCTGTCAATGTTTGTTCAGGGTTAACATATTGGAGCGAGAAGGCGACGGATTTTTTGCCCTCTTCCATATGCTCACCTTCGTACACATCAAATACGGTGACTTCTTTCAGCAGCGCGCCGCCGGCTTCTTTGATCACGGCTTCGAGCTGTCCGCTTGTAACGGTTTTATCTGCCACAAGCGCAATGTCGCGCGTGACGGACGGGTACTTCGGAATCGGCGTATACACGACAGGTTCTGTTTCCTCGGTCAGAAGCGCGTGCAGATCAAGCTCGAACACATACGTTTCTTTGATATCCAGCTCTTTTTCCATTGCCGGATGCACCTGGCCGATAAATCCGGCAAGCGAACCGTTCAATAGAATGTTTGCCGTCCGGCCGGGATGCATGTTTTTGCGTTCTGACTGGACAAATTCAACCCGGTCTGACACATTCAATTGATGCAGCAGGCCTTCAACGATTCCTTTGGCGACGAAGAAATCAACCGGCTTTTTCTCACCCTGCCATAAATTTTTACGCCACAATCCGGTTACAGCTCCGGCAACCCGTTCTTTTTCAACCGGTTTTGTGTTTTCTTCTTTCGTCAGAAATACAGAACCCGTTTCATATAAAGCAACGGAATCAGTCTGTCTGGCCAGATTGTATGAAACGGCTTCAAGAAGATTCGGCACGAGACTGTGTCTGAGAATGCTTCTTTCTTCGCTCATCGGCAGAGCAAGCATCGTGTTGAATGATTTTTCGATCGCAAAAGCGGCCGCTTTTTTATCATTCGTTAATGAATAAGTGGTCGCTTGTGAAAGACCCGCTCCTTCAAGGAAACGTCTCACTTTCCGGCGTTTTGCCTGATACGGTGTCAAGCCGCCTGTCGTGCCGGCCGTTTCCGGAAGCGTGGACGGAATATTGTCATACCCGTACAATCTCGCCGCTTCTTCAATCAGGTCTTCTTCTATTCTAATATCTCCGCGGCGGGACGGCACTGTTACGACGAGAACGTCTTCAGCTTCACCGACTGCAAACCCGAGGCGCTTGTAAATGCTGATGATTTCTTCTTTAGCGATTGCCATGCCAAGCACGGCGTTCACTTTTTCAACAGACACGTGAATGTTGTTTGCTTCGATTTTCAGATGGTTTTCTTCAACCGTGCCTGAGAGCACTTCTCCGCCGGCATATGCCTGAATGAGACTGCAGGCCCGTTCAGCCGCCAGCAAAACGCGGGCCGGATCAATGCCTTTTTCATATCTGGCGCTCGCTTCGCTTCTCAGTCCGAGGTCTCTCGACGCTTTGCGGACGGTCTGTCCGTCGAAATAAGCGGCTTCCAGTAAAATCGCAGTGGTGTCTTCACGGACTTCAGACTCGGCTCCGCCCATGACTCCCGCAACGGCTTGCGCTTTTTTTCCGTTTGTGATGACCAAATGGCTGCTTGACAGCTTGCGCTCTTGTTCATCCAGCGTCACGATGGTTTCGTTTTCCGCCGCTTTTCTGACGACGACCTCTTTTGAACCGAACCGGTCGTAATCGAAAGCGTGAAGCGGCTGTCCGTACTCAAGGAGGACGAAGTTTGTAATGTCCACGACGTTATTATGCGGGCGGATGCCTGCATTCATCAGCTTCGTCTGCATCCAAAGCGGTGACGGGCCGATTTTGACGTTTTTAATGATTTTTGCGGCATAATGCGGATTGGCCTGCGTATCTTCAATCTTGACGGAAACAGCATCCGCCGCTTTTTCTGCCGCTTTTTCATATGAAGCCTCCGGAAGCTTTACCTCTGCGCCGAGGATAGCCGCCACTTCATAAGCCACGCCAAGCATGTTCATCGCGTCGGCGCGGTTCGGCGTTAAGCCCAATTCTAAAATCGCATCATCAAGCTGAAGGGCCGCCATTGCGTCAGCTCCCGTTTCAGCATCATTCGGAAAAACGAAAATGCCTTCCGCATATTCTTTCGCCACGAGCTTGCTTTCAATACCGAGCTCCTGAAGGGAACAGATCATGCCGTGAGACGCTTCGCCGCGCAGCTTGGCTTTTTTAATTTTGAAATTGCCGGGAAGCACGGCTCCGACCGTTGCAACGGCAACCTTCTGTCCTTTATCAACATTCGGGGCGCCGCAGATAATCTGCACGGGTTCCTCCGCACCGATATCAACAAGGCATTTGTTGAGTTTGTCGGCATTCGGATGCTGTTCACGCTCAAGCACGTGTCCGATGACAACGCCTTTTACGCCCTCCCCTTTATACTCGATACCCTCAACTTCAATACCGGCTCTCGTAATTTTTTCTGCAAGCACGGCCGGGTCGATTCCCTGCAAGTCAACGTAATCTTCTAACCATTTATATGAAACAAACATGTGTATCCTCCTCTTACGCCTGTTTAAACTGCGAAATGAATCTGACATCATTGGTATAGAAATGGCGGATATCTTCAATGCCGTATTTCAGCATCGCGATACGTTCCACACCCATTCCGAAAGCAAAACCCTGGTATTCCTCAGGATTGAATCCGGCCATCTTCAGCACGTTCGGGTGAACCATGCCGGCGCCGAGAATTTCGATCCAGCCTGTTTTTTTGCAGACGGAGCAGCCTTGTCCGCCGCACTTAAAGCAGGTCACATCCACCTCGACAGAAGGCTCTGTGAACGGGAAAAAGCTCGGACGGAGCCTGATTTCACGGTCTTGGCCGAACATTTTTTTGGCGACCAATTCAAGCGTGCCTTTCAGGTCGCTCATGCTGATTTTGCGGTTCACGACGAGACCCTCGATCTGCATGAACTGATGGGAATGTGTCGCGTCATCGTTGTCGCGGCGATACACTTTACCGGGACAAATGATTTTGACGGGGCCTTTTCCTTTATGCTTTTCCATCGTTCGCGTCTGCACCGGTGACGTCTGCGTTCTCATCAGCATTTCTTCTGTAATGTAAAAGCTGTCCTGCATGTCGCGGGCCGGATGTTCCTTCGGCAGGTTCAGCGCCTCAAAGTTGTAATAATCCGTTTCCACTTCAGGGCCTTCTTCGACGGTATATCCCATGCCGATAAATAAATCTTCAATTTCTTCAATAACGACCGTCAGCGGATGGCGTCCGCCGATGTTTACCTGGCTGCCCGGCAACGTGACGTCAATCGTCTGGCTGCTGAGTTTTTTATTCATCTCTTCTTGTTCAAGCTGTTCATTTTTCGCCGTAATGGCTGCTGCAATGCGCTCTCTCACTTCATTGGCGAGCGCTCCCATTTTCGGGCGCTCTTCGGCGGACAGTTTGCCCATGCCGCGGAGAACTTCTGTAATCGGCCCTTTTTTTCCGAGATATTGCACCCGAATGTCGTTAACTTCTTTTAATGAACCCGCCGCTTCTACTTTTTCTGCAGCTTCCAGTTCGAGCTGTTTAAGCTTCTCTTCCATCATGCATCCTCCTTTTATGTAAACCAAACCGTTCTATGCCTTTTTCAGAAAACAAAAAAACCCGCCCCTTGAGAGAAGGGACGAGTTGTGGCCGCGGTACCACCCTTTTTAAGGCAGACTTCATCTGCCGACAGCTTCATTGACATAACGGAAACGATCGTTCCGGTTCACCTTTACGCGCGTTTGGCGCGGTCCCGGTGACAACTCGAGAGGTGAAAATCAATTTCTGTGCTGCGATAAAAATGCTCTCAGTCAGCGGCATTTTCTCCCTGGAAGGCAGCGTGTGCAAAAATTGACGTCCTCTGTCACGGTTTTTACATTATTGCTATCTATTATAGTGAAATCCAAGGTTTTTCGCAACCTATCCTCTGAGATGATAAACGAGGATGGCGGCCGCTACCGCCACATTCAGCGATTCCGCCTGTCCGTACAGCGGAACGTACAGATTGAGATCGGTTTTTTGCAGAAGGCCGGCGTCCACTCCCGCCCCCTCGTTCCCGACGATTAACGCGAACGATTCTTCAGGCTTCACGCTTTGATAAGCCGCACCGTTTTCAAGCGCCGTGCCGTAGATCGCGACGCCTTGTGATTTCAGCTCGGCGGTAAACTCATCAAGCGGACGTTTTAAAATGGGAATATGAAAATGAGATCCTTGCGCTGAACGCAGCGTTTTTCCGTTGTACGGGTCTGCCGTTCCCTCACCAAGGACAACGGCGTCGATTCCCGCCGCATCTGCCGTTCTGATCATTGTTCCTAAATTCCCCGGGTCCTGTACGGCATCAATCAGAAGCAGCCGCTTCAGCTGATCAGGCCGCTTATCCGGCATATGGCAGACCGCGGCGATCCGCTGCGGCGTTTCCGTTTCCGTCACGGCTGAAAACGCGTCTTCGCTCAGCACGTAGCACGGAATGCTCATATCCAGATCGGCCGGAATGGCGCTCTCATCGTTTACGAGAATTTCTTTTACCGTTCCCTTTGATTTGAGCGCTTCTTCTGCCAGATGCTCTCCTTCTATCAGAAATGTATTCGTTTTAAGTCTCTCTTTTTTTGTGTGAAGTTTTTTCCAGTCCTTCACTTTTTGGTTTTTTGCAGAGTCGATTCGTTTCACTTTATGTCTGTGCTCTCCTTTTTTCATGCATGTTGTTATTATATCTCAAGAACAGCACATAATAAACCGCGTGCGCGGTAAGAATATGCGTATCACATTCAGGAAAAAGGAGCGGTTGTAATGGATCTTAATTTACGCAACGCCGTTATTGCCAATGTAACCGGCAATAACCAGGATCAGCTGGAGCATACTATCGTTGACGCCATCCAAAGCGGTGAAGAAAAAATGCTTCCGGGCCTCGGCGTCTTATTCGAAGTTCTTTGGCAGCATGCGTCAGACTCAGAAAAAAATGAAATGCTCAAAACACTTGAAGGCGGATTAAAACCTGCGCAATAAGCATGAACCGGGTGATGGCACACCCGGTTTTTTTTGTATAATAATGGCGAGGGGGATCGCCATGCAGTTACAGCCGGAACTGGCAAAGAAATTGATTGCCGAAGTCAAACATATGTACAGCCGCGAAGTGATTATTGCCGATACAAAAGGGATGATCATCGCGGGCACCAATGAGGCGCGCGCCGGATGGTTTCATGAAGGCGCACTGATCTGCGCCCGCGAAAAACGGAATGTCATCATTACGAAAGAAGATGAAAAACGCCTCCAGGGCGTAAAAGCAGGACTGAACCTCCCCGTTTTTTCAGGCCATGAGGTAATCGGAGTGTTCGGTCTGACAGGAGACCCTGACGATATCCTGCCTTTCGGAGAATTGCTCAGGAAAATGACGGAGCTGTTTATTAAAGAAACGCGCCATATGGAAGAAGCGCAGTGGCGTGCGAGAATGCTTGAATCCTTTATGGTTGATTGGCTGCAGCTGAAAGAATGGTCTCCGGGCTTTTTAGAAAAAGCAAAGCTCATCGGCGCAGACCTTCACGCATACCGCCGGATCATACTCATTCAAGGACGTTATGAGCAATATAAAGCGGAGGAGCTCGGGCGGCTCTGGCAGAACGAATGCCCTGAAGACCTGTTTGTCCGCTGGGGAAATGAACGCATTCTCATTAACCATGAAGCAAATTCGGCTTCCAAAACACAGCTCATCAAAAAGATCGGCGCCGTTTTTGGGCAGCCTGTCACCGCCGGCATCGGACGGATCGTTCCGGGAGAGCGCCTCGCGGAATCATACGAACAGGCGGATAAAGCACTTTCAGCCGGAATCGGTGACAAGCAGGCCGTCTTTGAAGAAGATTTAAAACTGGATATGTGTATTGCCGATATCGCGCCCGGCACGAGGTCGGAATTTTCACGGCGGGTTCTCGAGCATGTACTCGGCCGGGAAGAACTTCTGGATACGCTGCGCGCCTTTTTCGACCGGCAATTATCGTTAAAGCGCACCGCAGACGACATGCATATTCATATCAATACATTGCGCTACCGTCTTTCCAAACTGGAATCACTGACAAATATGAAGCTTGACCGCCCCGAAGACATAACGGCTTTTTATTTGGCGCTCCGCTTTTTAGATCAACATACAAAAAGCACGTAATCATATCATCATTTTTCATATGTTTCTCCATAGTGTGAAGAATCGTTTTTCTTTACAATTAAATGAAAACGCTTTTCTTATCAGGGAGGTTGGAGAACATGATTTCACGAGAGGCAAAAGAAGCGTTCATCCGGACGGTCGGGAAGGAGAATTATGATGATTCGGCGGCTGGCCGTCTTGTGTATTCTTACGATGCGGCTCCTCAGCTGCAAGCCATGCCGGATGCGGTAATCGCTCCCCGCAGCGCGGATGACGTGTCCCGTATATTAACGATTTGCAGCAGGCATGACATTCCGATCGTGCCGAGGGGTTCAGGCACAAACTTATGCGGCGGCACATGTCCGTCTGAAGGCGGGCTTGTGCTTTTATTCAAACATATGAACCGCATTCTTGAAATCGATGAAGAAAATTTGACGGCAACCGTCCAGCCGGGCGTGATCACGCAAGATATGATTCATGCGGTTGAACGGAAAGGGTTATTTTATCCGCCTGATCCGAGCAGCATGAAAATATCGACGATCGGCGGGAATATTAATGAAAATTCCGGCGGGCTGCGCGGTTTGAAGTACGGCGTCACCCGGGATTATGTCCTCGGCCTTGAAGCCGTCTTGGCTTCAGGCGATATCATCCGCACAGGAGGGAAGCTGACAAAGGATGTCGCCGGTTATGATCTGACCCGGCTTTTCGTCGGATCAGAAGGTACGCTCGGCGTTGTGACGGAAGCGACTTTAAAGCTGGTTCCAAAGCCGGAAACGAAAAAAACGCTGCTTGCACTCTATGAACATATTGAAGCGGCTGCGGAATCTGTTTCTGCCATCATCGCTGAAAAAATCATTCCGGCGACACTCGAATTTCTGGATCAGCCGACACTGCAGGTCATTGAAGATTACGCCAAGATCGGGCTTCCGACCGATGCAAAAGCGGTGCTGCTGATCGAACAGGACGGTGACATCGAAACGGTCAGACGAGATATGGAAAAAATCGAAGCCATCTGTAAAAACGGAGCAGCCGTATCCGTCCAAACGGCCGAAACCGAGGAAGAGGCATTCGCGCTTACAGAGGCCAGACGGTCCGCATTATCAGCCCTTGCCCGGCTGAAACCGACGACGATTCTGGAAGACGCGACCGTGCCGAGATCACAAATTGCCGGCATGGTCAAAGCCATTAACGAGATTGCAGAAACATACGGCCTGTCCATCTGCACATTCGGCCATGCCGGAGACGGCAACCTCCATCCGACGTGCACCACCGATATCCGAAATACAGAGGAGATGGAACGTGTCGAAAAAGCTTTTGCCGCCATTTTTGAAAAAGCGATTGAGCTGGGCGGGACGATAACGGGTGAACACGGGGTCGGCATCGTAAAAGCGCCGTATTTAGAAATGAAGCTGAAAACAGAAGGCATTACCGCCATGAAAGCGATCAAACAAGCGCTTGATCCCCAAAATCTGCTGAATCCGGGAAAAATATTCGCCAATTCATCAAAGAAACGCGTGGTGATGATGAAATGACAACGGCTAAAGAGAAGCAACACATTCAAACAGAATTCAAAAACCGCATGGATGAAGGTGAATTGCTGAACTGTATGCGCTGCGGCTTCTGCCTTCCTTCCTGTCCGACCTATATCGAATCAGGATTTCAAGAATCCCATTCGCCGCGCGGCCGGATCGCCCTGATGAAAGCCGTCACAGACGGACTGATCGAACCGGATGAAGATGTCGAGCGCTCACTTTCGCTGTGTCTCGGATGCCGGGCATGCGAGCCCGTTTGTCCGGCAGGGGTCAATTACGGACAGCTGCTTGAAGAAGCGAGGGATATCATTCATCAAAATAAAAAACATAAGCCCGGCGTGCGCCTCTTGCGGAAAGCCGCCTTCACCGGGCTTTTCCCTCAT
Source organism: Bacillus sp. R45 (assembly GCF_021729365.1). Taxonomy (NCBI): domain Bacteria; kingdom Bacillati; phylum Bacillota; class Bacilli; order Caryophanales; family Bacillaceae; genus Bacillus; species Bacillus sp. R45. The sequence continues at coordinate 2,749,378 of NZ_CP091421.1, forward strand.
CAAAACCGCATGCAGGCAGCCGTGAATCTTCTCGGAATATACCAAAGATCGGGACTGCAGACCGCCATCAGAAAAACCGGTATGCTGCGCGTTTTGCCTGAACATCTGCGCACAATGGAACAAGTGCTCCCGCCCGCCCCGAAACGGAAAGACATGAAGGAAAGGCCGCGTTTTCTTCCTGCCGCGGGTCCCGTCCAAAAACGGGCCGCTTTTTTCTCGGGCTGCTTAATGGATACGATGTTTTTAGCAACAAATCATGCGACAACGGCGCTTTTACAGGCGGCCGGGTGTGAAATCGCGGTTCCGGACGGCCAGGCGTGCTGCGGCGCGCTTCACGGGCACAGCGGAGAAAAAGAGATGGGAAAAGAACTGGCCAAGCGGAATATCGCCGCTTTTGAGGCGCTTGACGCTGATTATATCATTACAAACGCCGGCGGATGCGGCGCCTTTCTTCAGGAATATCCGCATTTACTGAAAGATGAACCTGGATGGGCGGAACGTGCCGAACAATTCGTCCGGAAGCTCAAAGACTTTTCATCCGTACTGGTTGATCTGAAGTTCCATCAAAAAAACCTGCGGGCGCAGTCTCCTCATATCGTCACATATCAGGACTCCTGCCATCTCCGCAATGTGATGCATACGTCAGAGGAACCGCGCACGCTTTTGAAAAGCATTAAAGGGGCTGAGTACAGAGAAATGGAAAAGGCCGACAGCTGCTGCGGGTCGGCGGGAATTTATAATATAACAGAGTCAGAAATGTCTATGAAAATATTAGACAGCAAGATGAAAGCCGCCGGAAAAACGGAGGCGGCCGTCATCGTGACAGCCAATCCCGGATGCCTTCTGCAAATGCAGCTCGGCATTTTACGCGAAGGATTAACAGACCGTGTCCGCGCGGTTCATTTGGCGGATTACCTTTTGGAAGCGGCGGATTTGTCATAAGCCGAAAGCAGAGAGACCGATCGGCTCTCTGCTTTTATGATGCTGCAATGTTCGGATCGGCCGCGGATTTATCCGGGTATTGAAGCTTCCAGTCTGGCACTCGGATCACGCCATACATTCGCCCATTTTTTCACAGCCGCAATGATAATCACAAGCCCGAGAATCAGCATGATAATGGATAAAACGCCATTCAGCACGCTGTATCCCGCCGCTTCGGGGTTCAAATACACATACCGCACCATCCAATAACCCGCATAGTTGACGGTCACGTACAAATAAGCGAGAGGAATCAGACATGTCAGCATATAGCGCCGCTTATCCGCTATTTTTAATACGACGGTCGCACCGATGATTAAGCCGACAGATGCCATAAGCTGATTGGATACGCCGAACAGCGCCCAAATGGAACTGATGTCGCCCGAATACAGAAGATAGCCCCACAGCAGGCAGGCGAGCGCGCTTGAGAAAATCGAGCCCGGCAGCCAGTCTGTTTTTTTCAGCGGCTTATAGACTTCTCCGAAAAACTCTTGAATCAAGTACCGGGCGACACGGGTTCCCGCATCAATCGCCGTTAAAATAAACACCGCTTCAAACATAATGACGAATTGAAAAAAGTACGAAGCCAAATGACTGAAAAACGGAATCTCCGTAAAGATATACGTCATTCCGACGGCAAGCGTAACGGCTCCGCCCGTTCTTCCTTCCAGACTGAGCCCGATTTCTTTACTCAATTCAGGCAGATGGACGACATTCATCCCGAGGGCGCGGAATATTTCAGGCGTGCTGTTAATGGCAAAATAGTCGGCGGGCTCAAGAGCGGCAGCTGCAATGAGCGCCATAATTCCGACGAGACATTCCACAAGCATCGCTCCGAAAGCAACCGGTTTTATATCACTCCATTTATCCAGCATTTTCGGCGTTGTGCCAGAACCGACAAATGCATGAAAGCCCGAAATGGCGCCGCAGGCAATCGTTATTGAAATAAACGGCCAGACAGGACCCGCGATCACCGGCCCTCCGCCGTGAATAAACTCCGTTACGGCCGGGAATTTAATGGCGGGATTGACGAAAAAGACGCCTGCGATCAAAGCGGCAAAAACCCCGATTTTCATAAAACTGCTTAAATAGTCACGCGGAGCCAGCAAAAGCCAAACCGGAAGCGCCGCGGCGAAAAACGCATAGACGGGAAGCGCCACTGCAAGCGTTTTCGCGTCAAGTGTCAGCATGTCCCCGAGAGCCGTTGTCTGCAGCCGCGGCCCGATTACAACACCGGCCATTAACAAAAGAAACCCGACAGTTGATGCGAGTTTGAGATTGACCGTTTTTTTATAGTAGAGGCCGACCCCCATCGCGATCGGAATCGTAATCCCCACCGCAAACGTTCCCCACGGGTTTTTCTCAAGCGCGTGCAGCACAACCATGGACAGACCCGCCATCGTGATCGTAATGATAAACAGCATGGAAAGACCGGTGCAAAAGCCCGCCACCGGGCCGAGCTCTTCTTTGGCGACTTCAGAAAGCGTTTTCCCGTTTTTCCGCATTGATGCAAACAATACGACAATATCGTGCACGGCTCCCCCGATCACTGCTCCGATTAACAGCCATAAAAGCCCGGGCAGATAGCCAAACTGAGCTGCCAGAATCGGTCCGACAAGCGGGCCGGCAGCGGCGATTGCCGCGAAGTGGTGGCCGAATGACACCCACTTATTCGTGGGCACATAATCTTTCCCATCCTCAAGCACATGGGCCGGAGTCGGTGTCTGATCATTGATTTTTAATACTTTGACCATCATAAAGGTACCGTAAAGCCGATAGGCGATCGCCAAAATACATATAGACGCTATGACGATTGTAATCGCATTCATTTAATCCCAGCCCCTTTTCTCTTTTTCTAAATATTATCATAATTATCAGATAACAGGAGATGATTTTTGCGTAAAAAAAAGCCGGCAGCGGCAGCCCGGCTTTTCGGAACATTATTTTCCTGATAAACGGATGACATTCCAGGACAGCGGAGTAAAATGTGCCGTTATCCCTTCAGCGTTTGCCGAAGACGTTCCGTTGGAGTGAGGAATGACTTCTTTTCTGTTTTTTTGATTGGTTGCTTTCATATCCTGATGCTCCAGCACGATATGCTCAATGATGCGGTAATCTTCAAACCCCCTCAGTTTGATCTCCGTTTCCATCGGTTCCTTGCTTTTGTTGACGGCAAAAATGGTCAGTGCTTCATCCTCTTCATGGTAAACGGCCGCGGCATCAACATACGGCACATCCGTAAAGTCCGCCGAGTCGTATTTCGGGGAGGTGATCAGCAGCTTCATCGAAGTCCCTCTCCCGTAGACTGAGGCGTGCATGTAAGGGTAAAAGATCGGCTGCCTCCATGCTTCTCCGCCCTTTTCAGTCATGATAGGCGCAATCACGTTGACAAGCTGGGCGAGACAGGCGATCTTCAGTCTGTCCGCATGCTGCAGCATCGTAATCAGCAGTGAACCGATCAACAGCGCATCTTCAAAATTGTAGATGTCTTCGAGAATCGGCCGGGCCGTAATCCATGGCTCCACTTTTTTATCCGCTTCATTTGAGTGATACCACACATTCCATTCATCTAAAGAAAGGTGAATCGTTTTTTTGCTGCGTTTTTTCGCTTTCATATAATCACATACGGCTGTGACGGATTTAATAAAATGGTCTAAATCCATAGACTTCGCCAAATAGTTCTCAAGATCATTTTCATGGTTGCCGTAATACGTATGCAGTGAAATGTAATCCACATGCTCGTACGTATGCTCAAGCACCTCGGCCTCCCACTCGATGAAGGACGGCATGCCGCTGTTTGAGCTTCCGCAAGCCACCAATTCGATCGTCGGGTCCGTCCATTTCATCACCTTTGCTGTTTCAGCGGCAAGCCGTCCGTATTCATGCGCCGTTTTATGACCGATCTGCCAAGGGCCGTCCATCTCATTTCCTAAGCACCATGTTTTGATGCCGTAAGGTTTTTCATATCCGTGCGATTTTCGTAAGTCGCTCCAGTATGACCCTTCAGGATGGTTGCAGTATTCGACGAGGTTCCGGGCGGCATCGATTCCTCTCGTCCCGAGATTGACCGCCATATTCACTTCGGCGTTCACTTTTTTCGCCCACGTTAAAAATTCATTCGTCCCCACTTCGTTCGTTTCTGTCGTCTGCCATGCCAAATCAAGCCTCCGCGGGCGGTTCTTCACCGGCCCGACGCCGTCCTCCCAATTGTAGCCTGAGAGAAAATTCCCTCCCGGATAGCGGATGAACGGCACTTGCAATTCCTTGATTAACTCCTGCACGTCTGTTCTGAAACCGTCCTTGTCGGCTTTCGGGTGTCCGGGCTCATAAATGCCTTCATACACCGCCCGGCCCATATGTTCTATAAAAGATCCGTACATCCGTTTGTCCACTTCACCGATGATATATTCTTTATCTGCTGTAATCCCCGCTTTTTTCATTACATTTCCTCCCTCTCTCTATCCCTTCACTCCGCCTACTGTGAGGCCGGAAATGAAGTATTTTTGAAAAAACAAGAATATGATGATCACCGGCAGTATCGCAAAAACGGACCCGGAAATCAGCATGTCATAGTTGTTGCCGTACGGACTCAGCAGCCCTGAAAGTCCGATTGGAAGCGTAAACATTTCTTTCGACCGAAGCACGATCAGCGGCCATAAAAAGTTATTCCAGCTGTTTAAAGATTGAAGAATGATCATTGCTCCGAATGCCGGTTTCATGAGCGGCGCCATAATTCTGAAGAAAATGCCGAATTCGGTGCAGCCGTCCATTCTCGCTGAATCAAGCAGATCTTTCGGAAGTCCGAGCGCATATTGCCGGAAAAAGAACACGGCGACAGGCGACACAATAAACGGCAGAATCACCCCCGTATAAGAATCGATTAAATGAAGACCCACCGTCAATTTGAACAACGGGAGCATCATCACTTCAAGAGGCACCATCATAATGATCAGCACAAGAACGAAAATAATATTTCTGCCTTTAAACTCGTAGACACCGAGTCCGTAGCCGATCAAAGAGGAAAAAAACAGCGTGAGAACCGTGGTGAGGACGCCGAGCAGCAGGCTGTTAAAAAACCATTTAAAATAAATGCTCCCCCCGTTGAACAAATAGGTGTAGTTATCAAGGCTCATCACATCCGGATCAAGACGCAGATTCAGCCCGATGCGCATCAGCTCAGATGACGGCTTTAATGAACCGAGCAATAGACAGATCATCGGAAAGATATACAACAGGCTCAGCATGATAAAAAACAAGGTAAACGCGACTCTGTACACGGAAAACATGTGATTGTTACGCAACGCTTATCCCTCCCCTTTAAACGAACCGGACAGTTTCAGTGAAACAAGGCTGACTAGTAAGATGACAAGCAAAAGGACAATTCCGATTGCTGCCCCGTACCCCATTTCGTTGTATGCAAGCCCCTGCTGATATAAATAACCGACAAGCGTGAGGCCGATATTGCCCGGGGAATTATTCTGCCAAAGCACATAGCTTTCCTCAAACATTCTGAAACCGCCGATCATACTGATCGTTAACACATAAACGGACACCGGCTTTAAAAATGGAAGGGTGATATGCCGGAACTTTTTCCACGTACTCGCCCCGTCAATTTCAGCCGCCTCATACAATTCTTTCGGCACATTTTGCAAACCCGCCAGAAAGTAAAGAATGTTAATCCCCATCCACCTCCATGACGCAAGCAGCACCATTAAAAACATGCCGGTACCTTTGTTGTTGAGCCAGTTTTGGGGTGATGCGCCAAGCTTCATCATCAGCTCGTTTGCAAGCGACGTATTCATTTCTCCGAACATCAGCCGGAAAATAATCCCCGCTACGATCGTCGATGTTAAAGCCGGTACAAACAGAGCCGATTTAAACACATTTCTGAACCTGACGAGCTTTGAATTCAGAATCACCGCTAAAAGAAGCGGCACCGGAATCAGCACGATCAGCGTCCAGAAGGTATATTCCAATGTGTTAAATAATGCCGTATAAAAGGTTGGATTAAGAAGAGCGGTATAATTGGAAAACCCGACAAATGTAATTTCTCCCGGCAGTATCCGCTGAAAGCTCATGATAAACACGCTGATGATCGGATACAAAAAGAAAACGAGAAACGAAATGATAAATGGCGCCGTAAAAAGATAAGGCGCCGCTTTTTTTGAATACAGCACATTGCGCCGGCGCGGCTTCTTCCGGACTGCAGAAACGGTTTGCGCTGTCTCTGTCTTTACAGGTCTCATAAAAGCTCCCCCGCTTTCACTGTTAAATAGGGCGGCTTCTCCTATTTTTCTAATTGCTCTGCCGCCTCGTCCAAGGCTTCCTCAGGTGTTTTTTCCTGCGTCTTCAGCGCATCGAACAGCACCTGTCTGACAACGAGATCAGCCGCTTTAGAGAAGTCTTCATGCAGATAAATCGGATTGATCTCATCTTTTATTTCAAGGAGCGAGGAAAAAATTGACGTACCGTTCCGGAAGAAATCCGTGTACTTGTTTTTCTCCTTCAATTCTTTTGAATCCCACACGTCCCAGCGGAGCGGGTCAAAGCCGAGCACCGTCCACAGCTTTATGTTCCCTTCCTTTGAACCTTTCGCAAATCCGAGAAATTCTTTCGCGAGCTCCAGATGTTCAGCCTGCTTCGGCACGACGGTGGCTGTTCCGCCTAAACCCGCTGATCTGTCACCGCCTTCTTTCCAGGCCGGCATAGGGTAAATCGCCATTTTCCCTTTTAAATCAGGCATATAATCGATAAACCGTCCCATGTACCAAATGGGCATCAGCACTGAGGCTGCCCCGCCCTGATTCATAAAACCGTAATATTCTTCGCTGTGATGGCCGCCGCCGGGAGCCGGCAGAAGGGTTTTATCATTTACCATGTCCTTTACATCATTCAGTGTATCTGTATTCGTCTTGCTGTTCAGAATCAATTTTCCGTTTTTGCTGTAGTAGCCTGACCCTTGCTGCGAAATCATGGATAGGAATGTGGCGGAGTCGTTTGTTTCAACCGTTCCCATCGGTTTCCCAGCGGCTTCACGCACTTTTTTTCCTGCCCGCCGGTAATCTTCCCATGTCTTAATGGAGGCGGGATCAACGCCCGCTTTTTTCATGATATCCATGTTGTAAAACATGACGGTCGTCCCCACATGTGTATCAAGGCCGTACAATTTTCCGTTTTTGCTGTATAAGGCCAGACGCGCTTCCACAAACTTATCGCGGTCTTTTTCAATCAGCGGCGTCAGATCGGCAAGCGGGATATCCTTCCCCTTCAGAAAGTTCGAGAACCGGCTTAATTCCACGTCGGCTATATCGGGAAGCCCCTCACCCGCGATCAGCGAAACCGATAAATTATCATGCATTTGTCCATAAGGATAAACAACGGTATTCAGCTTGATTTTGCGATTTGGATATTTCTGATTCCATTCTTTGACCATTTCCTGATAAAACTGTTCGTGCAGACCGTTAAACGTCCAAAACGTCAGCTCCGTTTCTCCCGGCCGGCCGGCAGTCCGTTCTTGTGAACAGCCGGCGGTAAACAAGAAGAGCATCATCAGCACCAAACATACAGCGGTCGTTTTTTTCATGTCATTACCCCTTCCACTTTAGGCCGTGCGGCTATTGATGCAAATGATGTGCAAAGAGCGCTGCATTTTCATTTATGATGGTTAAACCGGTATAACGGTCTCGCAGTGTGTGCGCATGCTTAAGCGCATCGCTGACAAGGTCCTTTTTTACACCGATCTCATCGAAACAGGCGGGACCTCCCGCAGATGAGAGCCACCCGGCAATTGTTTTGCCGTCGGGAAGCCCTTCATATGCGGACTGAATCGCCTCGCGAAAGTGCGGCGGCAGTTCAGCAAGCTTTTCGTGACAAGCCAGTTCTTTGTAAATATCACTCAGCACCGCGCACGCACAGCCGACCTTCGTACCGTGGAGAATCGGAGGCTGTTTTGCCTTCAGCATTTCCATCTCAATCCAATGCGAGATGTGATGCTCTCCTCCTGAGGCGGGGCGGGAGTGGTCAAGAGCAAGCATGACAAGACCCGAAACGATCAGCGCTTCCATCAGTATCTGAATGCCGGCCTCCGTTCCCATGGCAATGTCAGCGCGGTGATCAATGCACTGCCAAAGCGCGTCTTTCACAAGCTTCGCCCCGGCTTCTGAGTACGGCTCACCCGCAAGGCTGCGGGAAATCTCCCAATCAGCCAGCGATGTTATTTTGCCGAGCATGTCACCGAAGCCCGCGGCTGTCATTGAACGGGGCGCTTCTTTTAATACATTCGTATCGGCAAATAAGGCGATGGGCGCTTTCGTTTGAATCGTCGTTTTGATTCCATTTAATATGAGCGGCGCTCCCGCCGATGTAAAACCGTCGACTGACGGAGCGGTGGGGAATGAGATAAACGGCAATCCGCGCTGATAAGCGGCAAACCGCGTAATGTCGTGAATCGTTCCTGAACCTGCCGCAATGATAACATCCGTCTCTTCCGCGAGATTGATCAGCGTATAGACCAGTGTCCTCTCATCAGCCGCGGCGGCCCCGGCTTCATGCTCCGGAATGATGACTTTTGACGCTTTGATTCCGCCTGCCCTTAATTCGTCCGCAAGCAGACGTCCCGCCGCCTCGTACGTGTTCCGGTCACAGACGATGACCGGATGATTCCAGCATTTTTTTTGCAGAAATCTGAGAAGCTCTTCTTTTGCATTCGCCTCGATCACGATATCTTCTATTTGAATCGGTGAGCGGCTGCCCCCTTCCTTGTCAAACTCGGATTGAATGTCCTCAGGAGAACGTTTCATAAAAGGATTCCCTCCTTCGCTAATTCTGTCAGGTCTTTAATAGAATCAAGGACGATGTCAGGTTCATATAGACGGGGCTCCCCAAGTTTGGCCGACCCCGTCAGAACCAATATGCTTTTCATTCCGTACAGCCTGCCCATTGCGATATCAGATTCGAGGCTGTCTCCGATTATGGCGCATTCCTCAGGGGGAAGTCCGAGCGCTTCACATGCCGCCTCAGCCATCAGCCAAGACGGTTTGCCGATGACAAGCTCCGTTTTTGCTCCGGCGGATGCTTCAATGGCCCCGATCATTCCCGCGACATCCATGGCATGACCGCCTTCATTCGGAAAGGAGCGGTCTTTGTTCGTGGCGATGATGCGCGCGCCGGAGGAAGCCGCCTTAAAAGCGAGATTCAGATCCTTATAGGTGACGGTTTCATGCAGGGAGATGACAAGCCAGTCTGCCGCCTGCGGGTTTTGCGCCAGGACGACACCCGCTAAAGCGAGTTCATCAGTCAGCCCTTTCTCTCCTAACACCCAGACCTTTGACAAAGGATAATGCTTCTTTAAAAATGATGCCGTCACACTGGAGGACAGCACGATGCTCCGTTCATCCGTGCGGATACCGGCACCCAGCAGTTTCTTTCGGCACATTGCTCTTGATAGATTGCCGCGGTTGCTTAAAAAGACAACGGCTTTGCCCAGTGACTGAAGGGTATGAACGGCTTCTTTTGCGCCGTCAATCAGCTCCCGCCCCCTGAATACGGTTCCGTCTAAATCAATCAGAAACCCGGCTGCGTCAAGTTTGGCCATAATAAGCATTCGCCCCGTGTTTTCTGTAAAAATGCTTATCATGCAGCACTCTGTCGATCGGACTGAGCTGTTTGTTCAGCATAAGCGAATGGTAGGCCATTTCCGCTACCGTTTCGAGCACAACGGCGTTATGCAGGGCATTCAGCGCGTCCGTCCCCCAGCAGAACGGGCCGTGGCTGTGGACGAGGACACCCGGATTTTGTTCATACGGTTCGTTTTGAAAGGTTTCGGCTATAACTTTGCCTGTATGATACTCGTAATCTTTCACAATTTCTTCTTCATACATTTCCCTCGTGCAGGGTATAGCGCTTTCAAAGTAATCCGCGTGAGTCGTTCCGAGAGCGGGTATGTCTCTTCCGGACTGCGCCCAGCTCGTCGCCCAGCGGGAGTGAGTATGAACGATTCCGCCGATAGCCGGAAACGCTTTATACAGATAAAGATGGGTCGGCGTGTCAGAAGACGGTTTCAGCGAGCCTTCCAAAATGTCTCCGTCCTCATTCAGGACGACCAGTTTGTCAGCGGTCAGCTCACTGTAATCGACACCGCTCGGTTTAATGACGATTCTCCCGCTCTCTCTGTCAATGCCGCTGACATTCCCCCATGTAAACGTGACAAGGTTATGTTCCTCAAGCTTCAGATTGGCGGCGAGCACTTCTTCTTTTAACGCTTCAAGCATGGCGGCTCCCCCCTTTCGCAAAATCACGGTTTTTAATGGCTTTCAGGCGTTTCATGACATTGTTTTCTTTGCCGAAGTAGTGTACGAGCTCTTTATATTCCGCATATAAGCTGTCATAAATCTCAGCTCTTTCCCGGTTCGGGGCATAAAAGCCGTCTTTTAATTTCCCCATATGCGCACATGCTTCAGCAATATTGGAGAATCCTCCGTTTTCCCGTCCCGCGGCGAGCGCTCCGAAAATCGCGGAGCCCAGTGCAGGTGCCTGCGGAGATCCGGATAATTGAATGTCCATATTTGTGACGTCTGCGTAAATCTGCATGATAAACGGATTTTTTTCGGCGATTCCTCCGGCTGCGTAAAGCTCTTCGACCGGAACGCCGTTTTCCCGGAACGTTTCGATAATCATCCTTGTTCCGAACGCCGTCGCTTCAATCAATGCCCTGTAGATTTCTTCGGGCTTCGTGTGCAGCGTCATGCCGAGCATCATGCCCGTCAAATCGGCGTCCACCAAGGTTGACCGGTTTCCGTTCCACCAGTCAAGCGCGAGAAGGCCGCTTTCCCCGGGAACAAGTTCTGCTGCTTTTTTGCTGAGCAGCTCGTGAATGTCTATGTGTTTATCCTCAGCTTCCTTCTCATAGTCTCTCGGAACGCACGTTTTGACGAACCATTCAAAGTGGTCGCCGACACAGGACTGCCCCGCTTCATATCCCGCATATCCGGGCAAAATGCCGTTATTGACGACCCCGCACATACCGGGGACGATATGTTCTTCCTCGCCGAGCAGCACATGGCAGGTAGACGTTCCCATGATCATCAGCATTTTCCCCGGCTCTGTAATACCGACCGCGGGCACTGACACATGAGCGTCGACATTGGCGACGGCAACGGCCGTCCCCGGCAGAAGCCCGGTCAGCTCCGCCATTTTTTCGGTCAAACCTCCTGCTTTTTCCCCGACTGAATAAATCGCGCCGCTTAATTTATCCTGTGTAATCGTTTTCATTAACGGGTTGAGCTTTTCGAAAAAATGATCCGGCGGATACCCCGTCTCCTCATTCCAGATTGCTTTGTAGCCGGCCGTGCAGTTGCTTCGCTTCAATGAACCGCACAATTGATAGACGATCCAGTCTGCCGCTTCCACAATCCGATCTGCCGCCTTGTATATATGCGGCGCTTCTTCCGCGATTTGCATGATTTTCGGGATCATCCATTCAGAAGAAATTTTACCGCCGTATCTTTTAAGGAATGTTTCTTTTGTGTCTTCGGCAATCGTGTTCAAACGGTCTGCATGTTTTTGAGCCGCATGATGCTTCCACAGCTTCACATAACTGTGGGGCTCCCGTTCAAATTCCGGCAGCATACAAAGCGGCTGCCCCGCGCCGTCTATCGGTAAAATCGTGCAGGCGGTAAAATCAATTCCTATGCCGATCACGTCTTTTGGATCAGCGCCCGCCTGCTCAAGCAGGTTCGGAATCGCCGTTTCCAGAACTTCGATATAATCGGCAGGATGCTGAAGCGCCCAGTCCCGAGGGAGTTTTTCACCCGTCTTCGGCAGCGTGCGGTCGATGACGGCATGAGTGTATTCTTTTACCGCAGACGCGATTTCTTCACCCGTGCGGACATTGACAAGCACCGCCCGGCCGGACAATGTGCCGAAATCAACACCAATCGTATACGCCATATCAATTCCCTCCCAGCCGGTATAATACGTCATTCCATTTCAGCTCTTTTTTCAGCTCATGTATTTCGGTATTGCGGGAAATAAAGATGCTTTCAATGCCTGCCATCTCAGCCCAGTCAAGCATCTGTTCAGCCGTAAGCCGGAAGGACATACAGGTATGGTGGGCGCCTCCCGCCAAAATCCACGCTTCCGCAGCTGTTTTCAGCGATGGCTCCGGCTTCCACAGCACCCGCGCCACAGGGAGATTCGGCATATCATGATCAATTTCCCTGCCTTCCGCTTCATTCAGAATGAGACGGAACCGCCCGCCGATATCAATGATGCTGGCGATGATGGCTGAACCGCCGATTCCGTTAAAAACCAGCCGGGCCGGATCTTCCTTCCCTCCGATTGAGAGAGGGTAGACTTCGATTTTCGGCTGATCAAGGGCGATCGTCGGACATACTTCAAGCATATGTGATCCGAGAATCATCGCACGACCCGGTTCAAAATGGTACGTATAATCTTCCATGAAGGAGGTTTGTTCTCCGTCCGCCATTATTTTCATCATTCGCACAAGGGCAGCCGTTTTCCAATCGCCTTCGCCGGCAAATCCGTACCCTTTTTCCATGAGACGCTGAACGGCAAGACCCGGAAGCTGCTTCATTCCGTGCAAAACTTCAAAGGAGGTCGAAAACGCTGTATATCCGCCCCGTTCGAGAAAGGCCGTTAATCCGAGTTCAATTTTCGCCTGTTCTTTAATGGAAGCAACTTTTGCTTCATCCCGCTTCGTTTCGTCGCTGATGACATACAATTTGTCGTATTCCTCATAAAGCGCCTCAATTTCTGCGTCGGTGACATTGTTCATCACCTCGGTAAGATCGCCGATTCCGTACCCGTCAACCTGCCAGCCGAATTGAATGTGGGCGCCGACTTTGTCTCCGTCAGTAACCGCCACATTCCGCATATTGTCGCCGAACCGGGCTACTTTAATATTCCTGCTTTCATTCCAAGCGGCAGCCGTGTTCATCCATTGCGAAATGTCATGTTTGACTTCCTCATCATCCCAATAGCCTGCGATGACTTTTCTCGTCTGCCCCATTCTTGACTGGATATATCCGTACTCCCGGTCTCCGTGAGCGGATTGGTTGCTGTTCATAAAGTCCATATCAATCGTTTCCCACGGGATGTCGCGATGATACTGGGTATGCAGATGAAGCATCGGCTTTTGAAAAGCGGAAAGACCTTCAATCCACATTTTCGCAGGGGAAAATGTATGCATCCACGTCACGACCCCGGCACAGTTTTCTTGATACTGCGCTTCCCGCAAAACCTCTCTGATCGTTTCAGATGACGTGACAACCGGTTTATGCCTGATCTTGTATCTTGATGACACCCCGCTGAGACCGTCACATATTCCCTTTGCGTGTTTATCGACAAGCTGCAGCGTTTCCTCTCCGTATAAGTGCTGGCTTCCCGTTACAAACCAAAATTCATATTCTTTGTTCTGAAGCACATTCATTTCCCCTTCCCATCAAAATAAAGCGCTTGCATTTTTAAATAAATATACGTACGAATGTAAATAATAAAACTTTTATTCTTTTATTTGTACGAACAACTTTATTATAGTTAAGGAGGAATCAAACTGTCAATCTTTTATTGCAAGTAAAAAAGCCGGACACACATGCCCGGCTGATCAATTAATAGGAAGGCCAGCCTGAACTCCAATCGATATCATTGATGAGCATCTTCGGAATTCCGCTGTTTTCGGCATCATACGCATGACGCACTAAAATATTCCCGTTCACAATGTCTTGACCGCCCGGGCCTTTCCAGCGGTCATTGCCGGAATCAAGAATCGTCCCTCCGCCTTCAGACATGCTTTTCCCGCTTTTATCGAGATATGGGCCGGTGATGCTTTTGGATCTTCCATAAGCGATTTTGTACGTACTATTCACCCCTGAACAGCATTTATCAAACGACACCATTAAGTAATAGTAGCCGTTCTGGTAGGTGATGGCCGGCGCTTCCAAAGCTCCGCCGTTATTCGGTCTGGCAGCGATGGAATAAAGTGACCCCGTCGGTTTCATTGTATTTTTATCAAGCTTTGTCAGCTTAATGCCGCTCCAAAAAGAACCGAAGGCAAGCCAAGGGTTTCCGTCTTTATCAATTGTCAGCTCCGGATCAATTGCATTGTAGTTATTGGCGCTTGTCGAACGGATGACAAGCCCTTCGTCCTTCCAGTTTCCCGAACTGAGGCTTGTAGATGATGCAAGACCGATCGCGGAGGTATTTTTGCCGAATGAAGAAACGGCATAATACAGCCAATACTTTCCGTTAAAATATTGAACATCGGGGGCCCATTGATTCAGCCCGTAATTCGGCACATAATTGCCCCACCATGACAGCGGGGAAGTAAAGATTGATTTCTGAACGGTCCATACGCCGCCGCTGCCCGCCTTTAAGACGCGAAGCCCCCTCTCCCCTTCCAAACCGGTTCCGAAAGCGTACCACGTGTTTCCTTCCTTCGCCATTGTCGGATCATGAAGCAATTCATTTGATGCCCCCCAAAACGCGGCAGATGCCGGAGATGAAGACATCAGAAGCAGACCGGCTGTAACGGCTGCGCATGAAAAGCGGATCATGCGTCTGAATCTGTTTTTCATTTGTAAACCTCCCTTTTTTAAAGCGCTTTCAAAAAAACATGTTGTCAGATTTTTCTATGTCTTTTCTTATTGTAGACGCAAGGCTCATATTTGTACAGACAAAAAAAAGAATCTGCTTAAAAAAGCAGATTCTTCCGTATCTTTATTGATAAGTAATACGGTCAACCGTTTCCCGGTCTAATTTTTTAATCACTTCTGTGATCAATTTTACCGTATTCTCATAATCATCCCGATGCAAAATAGCGGCATGAGTGTGAATGTAGCGCGTCGCGATCGTAATGGACAGCGCCGGCACTCCGTTTGCGGTTAAATGAATGGAACCTGAATCCGTGCCCCCTCCGGCAATGGAATCGAATTGATACGGAATTCCCGCTTCTTCCGCCGTGTTCACGACAAGGTCGCGCAGCCCTTTGTGAGATACCATTGACGCGTCATACAGAATAATTTGCGGCCCTTCGCCGATTTTGCTTTGCGCCTCTTTTTCAGAAATTCCCGGTGTATCTCCGGCAATTCCGACATCCACGCCGAACGCGATATCAGGCTGGATCGTATGTGCCGCTGTTTTCGCCCCGCGCAGCCCGACTTCTTCTTGAACCGTTCCGACCCCGTATACTTCATTCGGGTGATCACTGTTTTTCAGATTTTTTAATACATCGATGGCAATCGCACAGCCGATACGGTTGTCCCACGCTTTCGCCAATAAATGCTTTTCATTGTTCATCACTGTAAATTCAAAATACGGCACAATCTGATCACCCGGAAGAACGCCCCATTCCATTGCTTCTTCACGGCTGGACGCCCCGATATCGATGAACATCTCTTTAATATCAGCGGCTTTTTTTCTGGCGTCAGGAGGCAGAATGTGAGGCGGTTTCGAACCGATGATCCCCGTGATGTCCCCTTTTTTTGTCACGACGGTGACGCGCTGGGCCAGCATGACCTGAGACCACCAGCCGCCGACGGTTTGAAAGCGGAGAAAGCCTTTATCAGTGATTTGCGTCACCATAAAACCGACTTCGTCTAAATGCCCTGAGATCATGATTTTCGGACCGTTTTCTTTGCCGGTTTTTTTGGCGATTAAACTTCCCAGCCGGTCTGTTGTGACATCATCGGCAAATGGTTCTATGTATGATTTCATCACTTGTCTTACTTCTCTCTCATTTCCCGGTATCCCTTTTGCATCCGTTAACGCTTTCAGCATGGTGAGCGTTTCATCTAATTTTGTCATCAATAAACCTCCTTTTTTTCACTACCCTTCTTATTATACAAAACCAATGCTGAAGCATACGATTAATTCGCCTGAAAAACGGGTAAATGTTTTTATCTATTTCTTTTAAAAAAATGAAACTTTTTGTTTTGTTTTTCGTATTACATCAGATCATGACAAAGGTGAGGAGGTGCCTTCACACATATGGCCATTACAGTATTGAGGATTGTCTTGCTTGCACTTCTTATTTATTTTATTTACATGTGCGTCAAATTTTACGCAAACCCGAAAAGAAGGCTCAGACTGGCGCAATCAAAAGAGAATTTTTATTTTATTGACGAACAGAAAAACACGCGAAAAAATCTCCAGCTTACTTATAAAGGAGTGCTCTTTGAAGGAGAAAAGCATATCCCTTCCAAAGATCATCCGCTGTTTATCCATACAATATTTGTATGGACCGAAAATCCGGAAAAGCTGAACCGCTTTTCTGCAGATGATTTTGAAGAAGTCGAAAAAAAGGTATTGGAGCGGTACCCGAATTGCAAGATTGATTGGGACCAGCCCATCAAAAAAGCGAAAAAAGCAGGCGAGCGATAAGCTCTCCTGCTTTTTATTTTTTATACATCAAATACATGAGCACAAGGGCGGCTTCAGTGAGAAAAAGCAGCGGCACCCCGTATAAAAAGGATTTGTGTTTCGTCTTATGCCTGAAGGTGCGCATGCCGATCCATACGCCGAGTGAGCCGAACATGGCGGCTGTGAGCCATATTCGTTTCTCTGATATTCTCCACCTGTGCGCCTTTGCTCTTCTTTTATCAGCGCCCATGATCCAAAAGCCGTATCCGTTTATCACTACGGCGTAAATGAAGAGAGCCATTGATTGTCACCCTTTACGTAAAAAAACCGCTCCCGGAAAGAGAGCGGCTTTTTCAACTTACTTGTCTAACTGAGCTTTAGCAGCATCAGCAAGCTGATTGAAAGCAGTAAGATCGTTTACAGCAAGATCAGCAAGCATTTTGCGGTTTACTTCGATGCCTGAAAGCTTAAGACCGTGCATTAAACGGCTGTAAGAAAGACCGTTCATACGTGCAGCAGCGTTGATACGAGTGATCCAAAGCTTACGGAAATCACGTTTTTTCTGACGGCGGTCACGGAATGCATAGTTTCCTGATTTCATGACCTGCTGGTTTGCTACTTTGTATAATGTATGTTTTGAACCGAAATAACCTTTTGCTAATTTAAGAACCTTTTTACGACGCTTACGTGTAACAGTTCCGCCTTTTACTCTTGGCATTAGATTTCCCTCCTAATTGTTCCTTGTCCGATTACTTGATGTTGGCAAGCTGTTGTTTGATGCGTTTGAAGTCTCCTGCGCTCACAATAGCACCCTTGCGAAGCTTACGCTTTTGCTTTTGGGATTTGTTGGCGAATAAGTGACTTGTGTATGCATGAGAACGTTTTAACTTCCCAGAACCTGTCTTTTTAAAACGTTTAGCAGATCCGCGGTGAGTTTTCATTTTTGGCATGGGATTTCCTCCTTATTGCTTTTCGTTTTTCGGCGCGAGCATTAAGAACATGCTGCGGCCGTCCATTTTTGGTTTTGTTTCGACTGTCGCAACTTCCGCACATGCTTCAGAGAAACGGTCCAATACGCGCTGGCCGATTTCTTTATGAGTGATTGCGCGCCCTTTAAAGCGGATAGAAGCTTTCACTTTATCGCCTTTTTCAAGGAATTTAATCGCATTGCGCAATTTCGTGTTAAAGTCATGCTCATCGATCGTCGGACTTAATCTAACTTCTTTTAAGTTAATGATTTTTTGATTTTTGCGTGCTTCTTTGTCCTTTTTCTGCTGCTCGAATCGGAACTTACCGTAGTCCATGATGCGGCAGACAGGCGGTTTTGCATTTGCTGCAACTAACACAAGGTCAAGATTTGCGCGGCCGGCGATTTCAAGTGCTTCCTGACGGGACTTGATGCCGAGCTGATCGCCATTTTGTCCGATCAGACGAACTTCACGTGCACGGATACCCTCATTAACCAATTGATCTTTGCTAATAATGAGCCACCTCCATAGTTTCTTCGAATTGATTCACAACGCTTTTTGACTGCATTCTGCAGGCAAACAAAAAGTGCGGGCATGACAACACACCCACACTACGAACATCTGCATAAATAAAAATGTACGGTCAACCTGCCAACTACATGAATGTGTCAATCAGGTGAGAAGCGGGTGCCTCTGCTTGTGATTTATATTCAATTCAATAACTATTCTACACAATACCGGATCATTAGTCAAGAATGACTTCTCCGGATCAACTTTTTCATTTTAACACGATGCCGGGGTGAGCGCAAGGAAAAATGTGAAATTTCGTTCTTTGCCGCCCGCGGACGTGCCAACACAATAAAAAACCCGGGTCTATGACCCGGGTTTATCCTCCGATGAGCTGAACGAATACCGGAATGACCAGCACCGTCACCACTCCTACAACGACAACCGCGATACTTGCCATTGCCGCTTCTACTTCCCCCATCTCAATGCCGACCGCAACACCGAGTGCGTGTCCGGATGTGCCGAGAGCCAGTCCCTTAGAGATTGGGTGCTTTACTTTAAACAGTTTTAAGAATAAAGCGCCAAGAGCATAGACGATAACGGCGTTGAAAATAACGGCGAAAGCGGTGATGTCGGTGATGCCGCCGATCCCTTTTGACAGCGGAAGGGCAATTGCCGTTGTCGCCGCCTGCGGAAGCATGCTTTTCATAACGGCCGCGTCGAGATGAATGCCTTTTGCGATCAAATAGACAATCGTGACTGAGCAGATAGAGCCGACAATGATGGAAGACATGATCTGCCACCAGTATTTTTTCAGCTTGGCACGCTGTTTGTATAAAGGGATGGCAAAAGCGATCGTCGCGGGCTCCAGGAAGAATTTAATAATGTCTCCTCCGCTTTTATAATCTTCATATGAAAAACCGCCGAGCTTCAGAAAAAGGATTCCAAGCACCATCGCGACAAACAGCGGGGTGAAGAGGAAAAAGCCTCTCGTTTTTTTAAATAAATACGTGCCGATGCCAAAGGCCGCAAGTGAAACGACAATACCGAAATATGGACTCATCCGTTTTCCCTCCTAATGCTGCACAAGTTCGTTTTCCTGATTGGAACGGCGCACCGTTTGTTTATCAGCCGGAGCAGCCTTCTGACGTTTTTGGCTGACAGACAAGATCAGCTGAGAAAAAAGGCCCGTCGCCCCTAACAGAATGATGGTGGCGAGTAAGATGACGAGTGCGATCTGCACGCCGTACTGCTGCATGACGCCAAGTGAATTCATCACGGAGATGCCCGACGGGACAAATAAAAATCCGATCAGTGACGTTAATGATGTTCCCAGCGTTTCTACTTGTTCAAGCTTAATCACTTTCAGGCATAAGAGGACAAATAATAACACCAAACCTACTACGGAAGCGGGTATAGGAATGGGGACAATCGCTGCAATCCCATTAGATATGAGCATAATTACGGCAAAAATAAATGCTTGTGTCAGAAATCCGTACACTTTTTTCGCACTCATTTTCTTCACCTCTTTCTCTTTGTTAGGTCCATTATAAAAGAGAAATCGATTTTTAAAGCGCTTTCATAACAAACGGCTGAATATTCATTCTGAAATGCAAAAAACGGCTGCTGAAATGCAAAAGCCGCCTCATATAATATGAAGCAGCTTTTTTAAGTCCTTTGCGTATGTACGGCTGACGGGAATTTTAGAGCCGTCTTTTAAGATCAGATTGTAAGTCGAATTAAACCACGGATGAATTTCCGTAATATGCTCCGTATTCACGATGAACGCGCGGTGCACTCTCAAGAAACCCGTATCAGGCAGTTTTTTCTCAATGACCGCCAAAGTTTCATGAACGGAATAAGACGCGGCAAACGTTTTGACGGAAACGTGTCCGTCCTCCATGCCGGCGTAAATAATGTCCTTCGTATCTAAAATGACAATAGATTCACCGGCTGATACAGCCAGTTTATGCGCTCCGGCTGCGGACGGCTGCTCCGAGACGGCTCCTGCCCTGTCCTGCTTCACTCTTTTAAACTTTCTGATCGTCTGGCGCACTCTTTCTTCATCAAAAGGCTTCGTTAAATAATCGAGTGCGTCGACTTCAAAAGCTTTTAAAGCAAATTGGTCATACGCCGTCGCAAAAACGACGGCCGGCGGATTTTTCATGTTTTTCAGCCGTTTGGCAATATCAAATCCGTTTTCTCCTGACAAATCAACGTCCAAAAACAGCAGATCCGGTTTTTGATCCATCATACTGTCAAAAGCGGATTCAATATTTTCAGCTTCGTTTATGTCACTTACTTCATTCGTCCGTTTCAGCAAATAAGCTAATTCATCTCTTGCCAGCATTTCATCATCAACGATTAACACCTTCAGCATGTTCTTCTCCTTTAGTCATCAGTTTCAAAGGCAGCTCAAATGATACGTCCGTACCTTTGCCGGTCTCACTTTCCAATCGCAGGGCTGCCTTGGGGCCGAACAGCCCGATCAGCCGCTGATTTAAATTGTAAAGCGCAGTTCCCGTCCCTTCTTTAGACGGGAGCGGACGGTTTCCGAGCACGGACAGCAATTCCGGATCAATTCCCCGCCCGTTATCTCCAACCCGCATTAAAACCGACTGACCGGCGGATACCACGCTCACACTGACGGCACAGCTGTCCTGCTTTCTTGAAAATGCATGGCGAAGCGCATTTTCGACGAGAATCTGCAGCACAAAAGGAGGAATTTCGATGTCCTCCAAACCGCGTTCGATTTCAAGACTGATTTTATATTTCCCGGGAAAACGGGCCTGCTCCAATGATAAATACGCCTGCAGATGGTTCAGTTCTTTAGAAAGCGGGATGAGCAGCTGCCTTGCCCCCTGGAGATTGGAACGGAAATAGACGCTGAGCTGCAGCAGAAGCTTTCGGGTTTTTTCCACATCCGTACGGCAAAGAGCAGAAATCGTATTGATCGCATTAAACAGAAAATGCGGATTGACCTGTGCTTGAAGCGCTTTTATTTCTGCGTCTTTCAGCAATTTGCTCTGCAGTTCCGCCTCGCCGAGTTCAAGCTGTGTGGAAAACAGCATGGCGAGTCCTTCTGCAAGCTCTTCTTCAACCCGGCTTAAACCTGACGGGCTTTTAAAGTACATTTTCAGCGTCCCGATCGTTTTGCCGTTTGACGTCAGCGGCAATACAATCGCCGCATGCAGCGGACAGGGATCGTGCGTGCATTCAATTTCTTCCTTTGATGTCGCTTTCATAATATGACCCGTTTTAATAACGCGCTTTGACAATCCGGTAATCAGGCTTTCAGACGGAATATGATGGTCGGCACCCGCGCCGACGTGCGCCAAAATCTTTTCGTTATCCGTAAGCGATACCGCGTCCGTTCCTGTTTGCCTGTGAATGATGGCGGCGACGCTTTTGCATGAGCTTTCATTCAGCCCCTGGCGGAAATACGGAAGCGTCTGATCGGCAATCATCAGCACCCTGTGGGTTTCAAGGGCTCTCGCCCGTTCTTCCTTCCGGATAATCGACTGAATGATCGAAAGAAAAATAAAAGTCCCTGACCCGTTTACCAATATCATCGGGATGCCGATGATGCTCACAAGCGTCCAAGCATCAGAAAACGGCTTGGCCATCAAGAGGATGAGCAGCATTTGCAGCGATTCCATTCCGAGTCCGACAAGCGCGGCCACCCGCGGTGTCGGCATCCTGTAGCGTTTTCTGAAATACCGTCCGATCCAGCCGGACAAAATGCCCGCTAAAACGGATGAGACGGCACAGCTGACTGCGGTCGCGCCGCCGAGTGATAAACGATGCAGGCCGGCCAGTATGCCGACGCCGATCCCCACATACGGACCGCCTAAGAGTCCGCCGATTTCAACGCCCATAATTCTTGTATTGGCAATTGAACCGGACGGATTAATTTGAAACACCCAGTCATTATTCATGATTGTATTCCGCTGAATTTCTATTCCCGTATAGTTGCTGATGATACTGAACAGCGAGAAAATTGAAATCAGCACCGCTTTGCCTTTATAGCTCTCAGGCTGCTGGAGCGCCTGTCTGAACAATCTGGTATGAGCCAGAACAAATCCCAATATGACGATAATTCCGACTCTTTCCAGCATCATGATGATCAAATGCAGCATACTTTTCACCTGTTCTTTCAAATTTTATTTTATCACGTTTTAGAGCCTGAGACAGAATCTGACACAAACCTGCCTGTTTTTTTCAAATCATCTGAAAACAAATCTTTCACAGTCTATGTATCTATTGTAGAATAAACGGGAGCCTTGCGGCAGAGAGTTTCAGAATATAACAAAGAGGAGAAGATCATGAAAGCCGTATTTTTTGATTTGGACGATACACTGTTATGGGATGAAAAAAGCGTCAGAACAACATTCAGGGAAACATGTTTACAAGCGGAAAAAAAATATGGCCTTGACCCGCAAACATTTGAAGAGGCGGTACGGAAAGCGGCACGGGAATTGTATATGTCATACGAAACCTATCCTTATACGGTCATGATCGGCATTAATCCGTTTGAAGGATTATGGGCGAATTTTTCCGAGCCGGTCAGCGAAGGATTTAAACAGCTGAATCGGATTGCGCCGGAATACAGACGAAACGCCTGGACGAACGGCTTAAAAAGCGTCGGTATAGACGATGCGGCTTACGGCGAATATTTGGCGGAGTTTTTCGCGGCGGAACGCAGACAGCGCCCGTATGTGTATGATGAAACGTTTGCGGTGCTTGATAAGCTGAAAGGTGTTTATGAATTGCTTCTGCTGACAAACGGCGATCCCAGCCTGCAGAAAGAAAAACTAGCCGGCGTTCCTGAGCTCGCGCCTTATTTTAATGAAATCGTCATCTCAGGCGCTTTCGGAAAAGGGAAACCCGATGCCTCCATATTCGAACATTGCCTCGGCCTCCTGAACCTGAAAAAAGAAGACGCCATTATGGTCGGAGATAACCTCAATACTGATATATTGGGAGCGAAACGGGCAGGTATTACGACAGTCTGGATAAACCGGACGCAAAAGAAAAATGATACGGACATTGCGCCTGATTACGTGATCAGCGGTCTTCACGAGCTGTTTGCGATTATAGAGAAACAAAAAGAAAGATAATTTTATACGCTAAAAAACCCCATTCTGAATGAACGGGGTTTTTTGTATTTCCGGTTATTTTTTCGCTTCGGCTACAGCCTTTTTCACAAAATCGTCCAATGAGACGGTTTCTGATTTCTGCTCGCCGTATTTCCGGACGTTTACCGCGCCGTTTTCCGCTTCTTGGTCACCGACCACAAGCATGTACGGGATTTTTTGCATTTGCGCTTCACGGATTTTATAGCCGATTTTTTCGTCCCGGCTGTCAAGCTCGACACGCAGGCCTTCGCGCTGCAGGCGCTCCTGCACTTTTTTCGCGTAGTCAAGATGCACGGACGGTGATACAGGAATGACTTGGAATTGCACCGGCGCAAGCCATGTCGGAAGGGCGCCTTTGTGCTCTTCGATTAAGAAAGCAACGAAACGCTCCATCGTTGATACGACGCCGCGGTGAATAACGACAGGGCGGTGCTGTTTGCCGTCTTCTCCGACGTAAGTGAGATCAAAGCGTTCCGGAAGAAGGAAGTCAAGCTGTACAGTTGACAATGTCTCTTCTTTGCCGATCGCCGTTTTCACCTGCACGTCAAGTTTAGGGCCGTAAAACGCCGCTTCGCCTTCCGCTTCATAATAGTCGTGCCCCATCTCATCCATTGCCGCCTTCAGCATGGATTGCGCTTTGTTCCACATCTCATCATCATCAAAATATTTTTCCGTATCTTCAGGATCGCGGTAAGACAGGCGGAATGTGTAATCACTCAGTCCGAAGTCTTCGTATACGTCTTGAATCAAACGGACGGTGCGGATGAATTCTTCTTTAATCTGATCAGGGCGGACGAAAATGTGCGCGTCATTTAACGTCATGCCGCGTACGCGCTGAAGACCTGAAAGCGCCCCGGACATTTCATAACGATGCATCGTTCCGAGCTCGGCGATGCGGATCGGAAGCTCGCGGTAGCTGTGAATGTCCTGTTTGTAAATCATCATATGATGAGGACAGTTCATCGGACGGAGCACAAGTGTTTCATTGTCCATTTCCATCGGAGGGAACATTGTATCCTGATAATGATCCCAGTGCCCTGATGTTTCGTACAGGTCTTTGCTTCCGAGGACAGGCGTATACACGTGCTCATAACCGAGGCTCAGCTCTTTATCCACAATGTAGCGCTCGATCACGCGGCGGATGGTCGCGCCTTTCGGCAGCCAGAGCGGCAGACCTTGTCCGACTTTTTGAGAGTTGGCAAACAATTTTAATTCTTTGCCCAGTTTTCGGTGGTCACGCTCTTTCGCTTCTTCAAGCATGCGCAAATGCTCTTTCAAGTCATCCTTTTTAAAGAAAGCCGTGCCGTAAATCCGCTGAAGCATTTGGTTTTTGCTGTCGCCGCGCCAGTATGCGCCCGCAAGGCTCAGCAGCTTAAATTCTTTAATTTTGCCTGTAGACGGCACGTGCACGCCGCGGCACAGGTCAAAAAATTCGCCCTGCTCATAAATAGAGACCGTTTCGTCTTCTGGAATCGCATCCAGCAGTTCAAGCTTCAGATTATCGCCGATTTCCGCAAACATGGCTTTTGCTTCATCACGGCTCACTTCTTTTCGGATGATCGGCAGATTTTCACCGATGATGCGTTTCATTTCTTTTTCAATCTTCGGAAGGTCATCCGGCGTCAGCGCCTGCTCCATTTCAACGTCATAATAGAACCCGTTTTCAATGACGGGGCCGACTCCGAATTTCACATCTTTATAAATGCGTTTAATCGCCTGGGCCAATAAATGCGCCGTGCTGTGCCGCATGATGTTCAAACCTTCTTCTGTGCCTTCTGTAATGATTTCTACGGCACCGTCCTCTTGAATCGGCGTTCTTAAATCAATTTCCTGTCCGTTCAGTTTTCCGGCTAAAGACTTTTTCTTTAATCCCGGACTGATGGATGCCGCGATATCTTCTGTTGTTGTTCCTTTCGGAAATTCCTTTACCGCTCCG
This sequence comes from Bacillus sp. R45, assembly GCF_021729365.1. Lineage (NCBI taxonomy): Bacteria > Bacillati > Bacillota > Bacilli > Caryophanales > Bacillaceae > Bacillus > Bacillus sp. R45. The sequence continues at coordinate 2,774,280 of NZ_CP091421.1, forward strand.
TCCGGAAATGTGATGTTGATCATATCTGACATCTTCGTCACTCCTTTTTTTATGCAAATCAAAAACCCCGCCCCCTATGAAAGGGACGAGGTTAAATAAACGGAATCGTGGTTCCACCCTTTTTTCCGCGCGGCCGATTGCTTCGGCACTGCGGCTCTAAGCTCTGTAACGGGAGTTCCCGTCAGCTATTACTGGCGCTTATTCCGGCGTTCACAGCTGAAGTTCAAAGGCGGTAAAGACAATGATCCATAGCTGGAAAGCTTTCAGCCTGGGCTCTCCTCTCTTATAAAGCCGGTATCAATGCTTCATGTCCTTATCAATACGTGTAGCAATCATTAATCTTTTATGTATTATAAAATGTCTGTGAGAAAAATGCAACTCGGTTTTCCGTCTGATTTCGCACAGACAGCCCCGCCGCTTACACAAGGCCGTCCGTGCGGCTATCCTTCCGTCTTCTCGGCTGCAAACGCGCCCAGCGGAAAAAGGCGCACCCTCTCCTGAAACACGTTTTGAATGGTTCTTGACATCATATGTTCCGGTTTGTCCGTATACAGTTCGACCGTCTCAGGCGCAATGGAGATCAGCGGCGCAAGGAGATGGGAATCTATATACATCGGGTGCTCCCGCACAAACCGTCTGTCTATGTATTTTTTCTGTTCCCGTTCAGACACATAGCGCAGCTCCCACAGCGTAAAAGCCCGGTCATGTACGATGCGGACTTTCTTCATCCGCGGCGGATTGGATGTCACATAATCTCTCAGAGACTGGATAAAGTTTTGATATTCCTGTTCCATCCGGTATTCATCTATCGCGGCCTCCGTATATTCTCTGAGCCTCTCATAATACCTGCCGAGCCGGAACGTCTGAAACGAACGCACGGAAAAAACACCCGCATCAAGTGAAATCGTCCGGAGCGCATCTGAAATAAACTGTGTGCGCGGCTCTTTCTTCGGCTCAAACGGATGATCCTCAAGCTCTCCTTCCATAATGCTGTGTGCAAGCTGAAGGATTTGCTGCTGTTCATCCTGATCGGTGAAGCAGTATGCGTCCTCAATAAGCGAAAGCATATGCTCGTCTTCTTTGCATTCCAAAAAAAACCTGACAAGTATCGGCTCAATAAAGCGCTGAACGCAAAAAGCCGTTTCAGACCTTGCGATTCCGACTTTTTTTATGCCTTCACGGACAATAAAATGTCTCCGGTCGTCCGATTGCTGAATGAGATGTAAAAAAGCGGCGGTATCGTGGTCATCTTCAAAGATCACTTCAAGCATATTTGTCCCCCCTTACGGCATCTGTTACAAGTATATGGGGGATGTTTTTAAAATAGACGTAAAGGTTAGCTTTCACCGCCGAACAAATGACGCACCTTCTTTTTAAATATAACGGGAAGCGATAAAAATACGACGTAAAGACAGATCACGCAGAGTACGGCCAGCACATTGCCGGACATAAAGCTCGCGCCGAGCACATTCAGGACGATCGTCCCCGGAATGATGCCCGCTGCGGTCGCCAAAAAATACGTTACCGGCCTGACTTTCGATAGGCCCGCGGCATAGCTGATCACATCAAAGTTAACAGGCAGAATGCGCAGGATAAAAATATAAAAGAAGCCATTGGTTTTCATCTGCTTTTGAATGGCTTCCATTTTTCCATGACGGCTTTTCTCATTAAAGGCAAACAGCCCCGCCGCAAAAAAAGACGCGGCGGCAGCGCCCATTGAGCCCGCCAGCGTATACATGGTGCCGAAAAACGGGCCGAACGCCAATCCTCCGGCGACGGAAACGATTGATACGGGAAACAGCACAAAAGGCCTGACGATGGAAATTCCGATAAACACAAGCGGCGCAAAAACACCGAACGATAACACCCACAGCCGGATCTCCTTAGGCGACAGATTCAGATATTTGCGGTTTGCCCACAGCAAAAGACCCGCTCCCGCCGCAGCCGCAGCCCAAGTGACAGCCTTCTTATTCCTCATTCCCTCAAATCCTTCCCATTGGACGCCGGCATCATGAACGGCGGCGGTTTTCCCCGTCAAGACGGACGGGCGAAGCCAAATATAAAATCCGCTCCATCAGTCTTGCCGCTTTTACTTCTTCCTTTTCTCCCCGCTGTGAATACGTAAAATGATGCTTCAGCTCGTCTGGTGAAAAATTAGACGAGAAGAAAGTGGGAAGCTGCTGGCTCATTCTGTGCTGAAGCACGGTGCCGATGACTTCATCCCTGACCCAGCTTGTCATTGACTCCGCTCCGATGTCATCAAGCATCAGTACGGGCGTCGTTTTCACCATATTCAGTTTCGCCTCCAGCGACTGATCCTGAAGCGAGTTTTTCAGCTCTCTGACAAATTCGGGAACATATACGATCATTGATGAATACTCTTTTTCCGCCAGTTCGTTGGCAATGGCGGCTAAAATAAATGTCTTTCCGATTCCGAATTTTCCGTACAGATACAGCCCTTTGCCTTTTCCCGTTTCATTATAGCTCTTCAGAAAATCCGTCACATGCTGGAAAATGCCGAGTCTGCTCGGATCGGTAATGTCGATCTGCTGAAACGTCGCGCCGAGAAGATCCTGCTGGATATACATGCTCTTCATCAGGGACTTTTGCCTTTTCTGGCGGTCGAGCTTTCTCTTTTCCGGACATTCGTAATATTCAATATCAATGGAACGCCCGTTGATCACAAGCTTCGGATGGTAGCCTTCAAGCAGGCTGTTCGTCCGGCTGTCTTTCGAACAGAAGGCGCACTGTTTGCTTTGCTGAACGAATTCGTACAGTTTATTTAACCCTCTGTCAATCATGCTTTGATTGATAACATCTTTCTGTTCCTTCAAAAAAGCCTGGACGTCTTCGTCGGCCATAACTTGCTGCTGCATTCGTTCCAGGCGTTTTTGAAAGTCAGGTCTTTTCGTCACGCCTTCTAAGGATCGGCTGATCGGTTCCATTCAATATCACCCCGCTTCTCTGTCTCAATAGGCAGAGTATTTTTTCAGTTTTTTCATTTCTTCCATCATTTTTTTCTTCTGTTCTTCAAGATCCTGTGCGGAAAGAGCCGTCTGTTCTTGTTTCTTCCCGGTTTCTTCTTCTTTCATCCAATCAGGGCGCTTTTCTTCCCGGACGGTTTTTTTGCCGCGCGCCGCGCCGTTTGTTTTGCCGTCCGCCCAATCAAGATATTGCCTGTGCTCTTCGATTGCGAGCTTCATTGCTTCCCGTACCGTTTTGACTTTCTTTCTGGCCCAGTGGGCGGCGATTTTTTGGATATAGTTTTTGGACAGCTTCATATCCGTTTTCAGCATGACATAATAAATCAGCACATTGGTGACGCCGGGCTCAAGCTTTTGTTCGAACATAATATCGGCGATAATCTGCAGGTCGGCTTTTGACGGCTCGGTCCCGTCCGCAATGTCCTGAAGAAGCTTTCTCGGTGATATGGTCTCAAGCTGTGCGATGAGTTCGCCGTTCAATGAATCGTCCTTTTCCGTCCGATTTTCTCTCAAGGTGACAGGCTGTGTTTTATCAATCAGTTCGGGAAGCTTGCCGCTTCTTTCAATTTGGTACCAGTCGCTGGCCGCTTTCCTCAGCGCTTCGGCCGTTATCGTATCCTGTTCATTAATTGCGGTCATGACGACGTGCTGCATGGAGATAGGATCTATTCCGTATAAATATGAAAGCTTTTTAATGCTCTCCCGCACATCCTGTGTGATTGATTTGCGCGGTATCATCGTTTCTGATAACCCCGCCAAAAACAGCTCAAAATCAAACACTTCCTCCGTCACCGTATAGGATGGCGCTTGTCCGACAGACGCCGTCTCATAGTCCTCGGGGAGCTTCATCGCCTCTTCCATATCAGGCGTCATTTTCCATTCACTCGGCTGAAAAGAGGCAAAAGCGTGATTAAACGGACGGGTAATTTCCCTTGCGCCCGCGCCGACGGAAGGGTGCGTGTAAAATTGTCTCAGCTGCTGGTATTTCGTTTTACCGACTCTGTTATAAAGAAAGACATTCAGCATGCCGTCTTCAAAAAAATCATTCGGCCTGAGCGGGGGCAGCAGCTCATAAATAAACATCCGCTCTTTTTGCTCGGACTCCCGGATATACACTTTCAGCAGTCCGATTCCTTCAAGCTTTCCCTGTTCATGATGAATCTTTTTTAAATTTGACTGCATCATGCCCATCAGCTGCCTGTGCGTGGATTCCGCTCCCCACAAGCGGTTCTGCTCAAGCTCCCCCCACAAGGTCATATAAAGGGAGAATGCAAAAGAACCGATCAGCGGCTGGTACAGATGTGTCAAAACCTGTCTGTCGACATCCTGAAGAAGCGAACGGCTTTTGACCGTATAAGGATCTACAGGCAATACGTCATTCCAATAGTCAGCCATGATTCTCAAACCTTCCGATATGTTTCTACTCTCATTTTACACCGTTTCTGCGATCTATCAAATGCCAATTTTGCTCATGAGAAAAGAGCCAGACACAATCTCTTAGCTCTCTCAGCGTTCTTTCTTTATTAAATCTTTCAATTCATCGATAAACACGTTTATATCCTTAAACTGCCGGTAGACGGAGGCAAAGCGGACATAAGACACCTCATCGATTTTCGCCAGGCGGTCCATTACCATTTCTCCGACAAGTTCGCTTTTGACTTCAGATACGCCTTGGTTTCTCAGCTCTTTTTCAATGTCAAAGCACATGTCTTCCAATGTTTTCAAAGGAACGGGCCTTTTTTCACAAGCTTTAATTAACCCGCGCAGCATTTTTTCACGGCTGAATTCTTCCCGGACGCCTTCTTTTTTCACGACGATCAGAGGCATCTCTTCAAACTTCTCAAATGTAGTGAAGCGGTAATGGCAGGCTTCGCATTCCCGCCTTCTGCGGATTGATTTCCCTTCGTCCGCAGGCCGTGAATCAAGTACGCGGGAACCGTTATGCTGGCATGAAGGACATTTCAAATTGGATCAGCTCCCATCTGTTTCGTTGCTGTAATGCGGTTCGCAAGCTTCCGGTAAATGCCCGCCAACGTTTCTAGGATGAGCCTATTTGTTGGGAGAGCCGATAGACCGGCCTTATCTCTTCTATTTTACAAAAAAAATGCTTAAAGAAAAAGCAATGCTGTTTTTTTACATTAGAAAAGGAGCATCAGCTTCAAAGCGCGTAATGGCTTTTTCAGCTTAGCTCCCTTGTGTTTGCGTTTTGAAAATTACAGTACTTTCGCTTGTGCCTGTTTAATCTGTACAGGCCCCATTCCTCTCGGTATTTCAATGTTTTCTCTTGTATCTGCATGTAATGCGTCCGCAATGTAATCCGCAGCCACATTAGGATCCAGGTCTCCACAAGTATAAACATCAATGCTTGCATATCCGTGTTCAGGAAAACTGTGAATCGTTAAATGTGACTCAGAGATAATAACGACTCCGCTTACGCCTTGCGGTGCAAATTTGTGAAATGCGACCTCGCGCACTTCAGCTCCTGATTTCAAAGCAGCATTTACAAACGTTTTTTCAATAAAATCCATGTCATTGAGCTTATCAAAATCGCATCCCCACAGCTCGGAGATGACGTGACGCCCCATTGTTTCCATAATCATGGACCCCCCTTAACAAGAATTAAAAAAGTGAATTTCCGAGAACTGACCCGGCCATTTACCACGGGGGAAAGTTAGTCCGGAGAGGTCCTAACCCTTTAAGTAATTCCGAAGCAGTCACGAGCAAGAAGTTCACGAAAGATAGTATACTGTGTTTAAGTTTATTTTGCAAGGTGTGTTTTTTGCGAATATGCCGTTAAGGGTTTTTTTCTAACAAATGTCCATGAACTTTAGTCTACACAGCTGACGGGTGTTTCATTCGCGCGGCGACGTGACGGATAAGATCAACGACCCGGCAGGAATATCCCCATTCATTGTCATACCAGGCGAGCACCTTTACTTTTCGGTCTTCCATCACCATCGTTGTCAGTCCGTCGATGATCGCAGAGTGTGAATTCGTATTATAATCTGAAGAAACGAGCGGCTCATCCGAATAATCAAGAATTCCGTACATCGACGTTTTTGAGGCTCTTTGGAAAGCGGCGTTCACTTGCTCGGCCGACACATCTGTTTTCAGATCGCAGACAAGGTCCACTAATGACACATTCGGAACGGGAACACGCAAAGCGAGACCGTGAAGTTTTCCTTTCAAATGAGGCAGCACGAGCGACAGCGCTTTAGCGGCGCCTGTAGAAGTCGGAATGATGGATTCTCCGCACGCTCTCGCCCTCCGCAGATCTTTATGCGGATTGTCGATATTTTTTTGATCATTCGTGTAAGCGTGAACAGTCGTCATCAGCCCGCTTTCAATCCCGAATTCCTGATCAAGCACTTTGACGACCGGCGCAAGACAGTTTGTCGTGCAGGATGCATTTGAAATAATGACATGTTCATCGGGATTGAACTGCTCTTCATTTACTCCCATGACAATGGTAACGTCTTCATTTTTGCCCGGAGCCGTTAAAATGACTTTTTTCGCCCCTGCTTCAATATGGCTCATCGCTTTTTCTTTTGAATTAAATTTCCCCGTTGCCTCTACGACGATGTCTATTCCGCATTCTTTCCACGGAAGCTCTCTCGGGTCCCGGCGATTGAACAGCATAATATGTTTTCCGTTGACGATCAGGCTGTCGTCGGCGGTCTCAACTTCTTGATGGTATTTGCCGTGAATTGTGTCATACTTTATCAAATGAGCAAGCGTTTCCGGGGGATAGCTTGCATTAATGGCTGTTATTTGAATTTGATCATCTTCCATTGCTTTTCTGAACACCATTCTTCCGATTCTTCCAAACCCGTTTATTGCTACTTTTACCTTCATGCTCAGGTCACCCCTTTTTAATATGCCACTCTAATTTACCTTTATTTATATATAGTATAACACATTAAAAGAAATCCGCCAGTACAACTTGATAAAAATCCACCCTTATACCGATCAATATGTTGTTCAATCGGTTTTTTTGCATATAAAATGATCTTTCTTCCATAAAAAAAGCAGGATCAGCGTCTCAGGCTGCCTGCTTTTTTCTTATATTTGTCCCGGTTCTTTAAATTTGTCATTTAAAATGCTGTCCTCTAAAACGGAAGACACCTCGCCGTACCGTTTAGCAATATGCATCGCGCCCCAGTCACACAGCGCATTTAAAATTCTTTCCAGACTGTGCCCGTATTCACTCAGCTCGTATTCCACTTTCGGCGGCACCTGATTGTACACGATCCGGTTGATGACGCCGTCAGCTTCCAGCTCCCGCAATTGCTGTGTCAGCATCTTCTGGGTGATGTCCGGCATAAGCCGCTTCAATTCGCTTGTCCGTTTTTTCCCGCGCATGAGGTGGCAGAGGATCACACACTTCCATTTTCCGCCGATCACTTCAAGCGCCGCCTCTACGGATATATTGTATTTTTTCTTCAGCAACGGTAATTCCTCCTCATCTATAGGAACTAAAAAGTGCCTATGGCACTTAAAAGTACGTTCTTTTCAATGACACTTCTATCAATCATAATGACATTTGCCGGCTGAAAAGGAATGTACTCTTATACTTATATCGTTTACCCGGCATCATTTCAACCATACATTATCGTTTAAGGAGGAAAACAGATGTCTTCACATCGCCAAAGCTATTTACCAGCGCTGCTGGCATTAGCCGTCAGCGCTTTTGCGATCGGCACAACCGAATTTATCAGCGTCGGACTGCTGCCGCTTATATCTCAAGATCTGCATATACCTGTGACAACGGCGGGACTTACCGTTTCCATGTATGCTCTGGGCGTGACATTCGGCGCGCCGGTTTTAACGTCTCTCACATCCGGCATGTCGCGGAAAACACTGCTGCTCTGGGTGATGTTGATTTTTATCGCCGGAAATACACTCGCAGCGAGCGCTTCCTCAATCGGCGTCTTACTGGCGGCACGGGTCATTTCGGCTTTTTCCCACGGCATTTTCATGTCAATCGGGGCAACGATCGCCGCCAATATCGTGCCGGAGCATAAAAGAGCAAGCGCGATTTCCATTATGTTCACGGGGCTGACGGTGGCTACGGTGACCGGCGTTCCGTTCGGCACCTATCTCGGCCAGCAATTCGGATGGAGAATCGCATTTGCCGTGATTGTGGCGGTAGGAATCATCGCATTCCTCACAAACGCGCTTCTCGTTCCGTCTCATTTGCGCAAAGGGACGAAAACCGCATTTTCCGAGCAGCTCAAACTCGTCACAAACGGCCGGTTATTGCTTTTATTTATTATTACAGCGTTAGGCTACGGCGGAACGTTTGTCGTGTTTACGTATTTATCTCCGCTTCTTCAGGAGGTAACCGGTTTTCAGAAAGAAACCGTCGCGGCCATCCTGCTCATTTACGGAATTGCGATTGCCATCGGAAACATGATTGGCGGCCGTTTATCAAACCGGAATCCGCTGAAAGCCTTGTTTTATATGTTCATTGTCCAGGCTGCTGTGCTGTTTGTCCTGACTTTTACCGCGCCGTTTAAAACAGCCGGGCTGATCACCATTATTTTCATGGGGCTGTTGGCGTTTATGAATGTGCCGGGGCTTCAGGTATATGTCGTGATGCTGAGTGAACGTTTTGCGCCAAGCGCCGTTGATACAGCATCAGCCTTAAATATCGCGGCATTTAATGCCGGAATCGCGATCGGCTCGTTTGCCGGCGGAATCATTACAGACTCAATCGGAATCATTCATACCGCTTGGATCGGGGCGCTGATGGTGCTCAGCGCGGTCGTATTAACCGGATGGAGCAGGAAGCTGGAAAAGCGGGATCGCACTGCCCTTGAAAGGAGGTGAGTTTTTCTTCAGCGCATTTTGATTTTTTCGACAGACAAATAATAGGAGGAATATATACATGACAACACATTTACAAGCAAAAGCAACATTGCATAACGGAGTAGAGATGCCTTGGTTCGGCATCGGAGTTTTCAAAGTAGAGGAAGGCGCGGAACTCGTCAACGCGGTGAAAACGGCATTGGTGCACGGCTATCGCAGCGTTGATACCGCCGCGATTTACGGAAATGAAGAAGGTGTCGGCGAAGGGATCCGCCAAGGGCTGCAAGAAGCGGGATTAAAACGTGAAGACATTTTTGTCACGTCAAAAGTATGGAATGCCGATTTAGGATATGAAGAAACGTTAAAAGCGTTTGACACAAGCTTAGAAAAACTCGGTTTAGATTATTTAGATTTATATTTGATCCATTGGCCTGTCGAAGGAAAGTACATCGATGCGTGGCGGGCGCTCGAAACCCTCTACCGGGATGGACGCATTAAGGCGATCGGGGTCAGCAATTTCCAAATTCACCACCTGAAACATCTCATGAAAGAAACGGAAATCAAGCCGATGATCAACCAGGTGGAGTACCACCCGCGCCTGACACAGAAAGAACTGCTTGCTTTCTGCACTGAACAAGGCATTCAGCTTGAAGCGTGGTCGCCATTGATGCAAGGGCAGCTGCTTGATCACCCCGTATTACAGGAGATTGCTGAGAAATACGGCAAATCAGCCGCTCAAGTGATTTTGCGCTGGGATTTGCAAAACGGTGTCATCACCATTCCGAAATCAACTAAAAAACACCGTATTGAAGAAAATGCAAATGTCTTTGATTTCGAACTGTCAGCTGACGATATGAAGCGGATTGATGATCTGAACGAAAATCTCCGTGTCGGTCCGGACCCTGACAATTTTGATTTTTAACCAGAAAAACACCGTTCGGCTTTCCGAACGGTGTTTGTTTATGCCCAGCCGCTCAATACTTCCTCAAGCTGGTGCTTTGTATGTTCAAGACTGCCGCTGTTATCAATGACGGCGTCAGCTTTTTTTGTTTTGTCCGCTAAAGGCATTTGCGACGTTATCCGGCTCATTGCTTCTTCTTCTGTCAGGGAATTCCGCTCCATCAGCCGTTTGAGCTGAATGTCTGCCGGTACGGTGACGACGAGCACTTTGCCGACAAGATAATCAAGCCCGCTTTCATACAAAAGCGGTATATCCAAAACGACGAACTGCTCTTTTCTCGCAATGGCTTCATCCCGCTGTTTCAGCATTTCCGCACGCACTGCCGGATGAACGATCTGATTCAGCTTCAGACGCTTCTGTTCGTCAGTGAAAACGATAGAACCGAGTTTTTTTCTGTCAATATCGTCATTTTCCAGCAGGATGTCTTTTCCGAATGCTTCCACAATTTGTCCGTAAGCCGGCATTCCTTTTTCCACCGCCTGTTTCGCGATGACATCCGCATCAATGACTGTTATTTTTTTGTCGATCAGCATACGCGCTACCGTGCTTTTGCCGCTTGCGATGCCTCCCGTTAAACCGATGACCAAGCTCAAAAAGCCCACTCCTTCTTACATTTTCCAAATCCCGATGATAATCAGCAGGACTCCCGGCAAAAATGTCATTTTATCTATCCAATTCCACCTTGAAAGCAAATGCCCCGCGTTTATGCCGAGTGAAACAAACAGCGAGCTCATCACCCCGACAGTCACGCTCATCATAACCGGAGAAAAGCCGAGAATGGCCGCTCCCAGCCCGGCGCCAAACGCGTCAATGGATAAGGCGATACCGAGCAGAAGCGCCTCGACTCCGTTAATGGTTCCGGATTGATCAATATCGGCGCTGGTCGGTTTTTTCAAAATATGAATGACGATGCCGAGCGATTTCACTTCAAGATTAAGCAGCGTTTTTTCATGCAATAAGTAATCCGGCTCTTTAGCCGGTTTAAAAAATTGCCAGATGACCCATGCCCCTATTCCGATTAAGATCAGCCCGCCCAGTTTCTCCGTGACGGATACGGGAAAAATCTTTGTCAGAAAATGGCCGATCAGCATGGATATAAACATCACAGAGGCTGAACAGCAGGCGATCACGGCAATCGCTTTGAACGGGATTTTCATTTTTCTCAAACCGTACGTAAACCCGACTGAAAAACTGTCCAAGCTGACAGCAAAAGCCAAAAGCAGCAAAGAAACAATCTCCATATCCGTTTCTCCCTTTCTCTTGATCGGCAATTGTGACATATGCCTATTGGGTGAATCACAATATATATATGGAGAAAGGTCATCAACTGTGTTAGAAAAAAGTCATTCTGCTGCCGCCTGCTTGAACAGCTTCAGTTTATGATTTTTTTTGGCAGCGGGCGCAAAAATGAGTGCCCCTTCCGCCGACCACGATTTTAGAAATCATCGTGCCGCACGTTTTGCACGGTTCATCCTTTTTGCCGTATACGTAATGTTTGAGCTGAAACATTCCGATCTCCCCTTGAGAATTGATATAAGACCGGACGGTGCTCCCGCCCGCGTCAATCGCTTCCTGAAGGGTGTCTTTAATTTCTGTATGAAGCGTTTTTATCTGCCCGTCCGACAGACTGTTCGCTTTTGTTTCAGGATGAATACGCGCCCGGAATAAAGCTTCATCGACATAAATATTGCCGAGGCCGACGACCGCTTTTTGGTCGAGCAGGGCGGTTTTTACCGCGCGGTTCGTTTTTGCAAGCCGCTCTTTTAAATAAGCGGCGGTAAATGCTTCATCATCGGGTTCGGGCCCGAGCTGTGAAAGCGGTAATGCATTCCGTTCCTCTCCCGGCGCAAACAAATGCATCGTGCCGAATTTCCGGACATCCCGGTAGCGGAGCTGTGTTCCGTCCGTCATGTGAAACACGACGTGCACATGTTTATCGTCAGGCTCATCGGCCTGATGAAGACCGTATTTCCCCTCCATACGCAGGTGTGACACCATGACATAATGATCCAAATGGAAAAGCAAAAACTTTCCCCTTCTTCCGATGGATCGGATCGTTTCTCCTGCAATCTGCCGCGCGAATTCCTCCGGCTCAGCGGGTTTTTTGATGATATTCGGCCATCTGATATCCGCCGATTCAATCGTTTTCCCCTTCACAAGACCGGTCAGAGTGCGCCGGACCGTTTCAACTTCTGGTAATTCCGGCACAATCATCACTTCCTTTTTTTCTGTTTATTTTGCATCGTACCAAGACGGCCCTGAAGCATAATCCGCCTTCAGCGGCACGTCTAATGCCAAAGCATGCTCCATTACTTCAGGAACCAGCTTCTCTAATATTTCAATTTCTTCCTTAGGCGCTTCAAAAATCAATTCATCGTGCACCTGAAGCAACAGCCGCGCCTTCAGGTTTTTTTCTTTCAGCTCAGCTGCCATGTCAATCATGGCTTTTTTAATAATATCGGCGGCGCTTCCCTGAATCGGCGTATTCATGGCCGTCCGTTCCGCAAAGCTCCGCAGGTTGAAGTTGCGGCTGGTCAGCTCAGGGATATAGCGGCGGCGCTGCATAAGTGTCGTCACATATCCTTTTTGTTTCGCTTCCTGCACCGATTCTTCCATATACGCCTTGACGCCCGGGAAGCTCTCCAAATAGCGGTCAATAAAAGCGCCCGCTTCTTTCCGGGTGATGCCGAGGTTTTGCGACAGCCCGTAATCACTGATGCCGTAAACGATGCCGAAATTGACGGCCTTTGCCTGGCGGCGCATCGCTTGTGTCACTTCATCTTCACTGACATGAAACACGTCCATGGCGGTTTTTGTGTGAATGTCCATGTCATTCGTAAACGCTTCGATCAGATTTTCATCTTTTGAAATATGCGCAAGCACCCTTAATTCAATTTGTGAATAATCGGCGGCGAAAATAAGCCAGTCCGGTTCGGACGGTACGAAAGCCTGACGGATTTTCCGCCCTTCCTCCAGCCGGATCGGAATATTTTGCAGGTTCGGATCCGTTGAGCTGAGGCGTCCGGTTTGCGTCAATGCCTGATTGAATCGTGTATGCACCTTATGAGAACCCTTGCGCGTGACTTTCAGCAGCCCTTCAATATAAGTCGATTGGAGTTTGCCAATTTGTCTGTATTGCAGAATGTATGCGACGATATCATGTTTGTCTGCGAGCTTCTCAAGCACATCAGCTGAAGTGGAATAGCCTGTTTTTGTTTTCTTTACTGGCGGCAGACCGAGTTTTTCAAACAGAATGACGCCGAGCTGTTTTGGTGAATTGATGTTAAACGGCTCACCGGCGATGTCATGGATTTTTTCTTCATATTCTTTCAGTTTTGCCTTGAGCTCTTCTCCCATTCGCTTCAGTCTTTCCACATCCACTTTGACGCCCATTGATTCCATTTCTCCGAGAATTAGCGCAAGCGGGAGTTCAAGATCTTCATAAAGCTCAAGCTGATTATTTTCTTCCAAAGCGTCAAGCAGTTTGTCACGGAGGCTGTTAACGGCAGACGCTTTCCGCGCGAGATGATCGGCAAGCTCTTTTTCAGCGGGAACGGCGCGTTTTGCGCCTTTTCCGTATACTGCTTCATCTTTTGAAACGATATTCAGCCCGTATTCTTTCGCTACGCTCGCGACATCGTCGTACGAATTGCCCGGGTTTATAATGTAGGCAGCAAGAAGCGCGTCAAATTCCGTTCCCTTCAGCTCAATTCCCTGCCAGCGCAAAGCGACGACGGAACGTTTGCTGTCGAACACCCACTTTTTCATCGATTCATCTTCAGCCCAAGATTTAAAAGCTTCAGACTGAATGGCGATTTCTTTCGGAATATAATAAAGACCTGTTTCATTCACGATGGAAAAGCCGAGGATCGGTTCTTCGTGATAGTTATCACCGATTTGTTCGACGACCAAAGCGGACGGCGAAACAAGCATATCTTCGGTGATTTCTTCTGCCGTTTCGACATTGATGTCTTCAAAATTTTCTTCCGCCGTTTCCCCGCTTTCTTCACCGAGCCGCTCAAGAAGCGTATTAAAACCGAGGTCTTTAAAAATGGCAACAACTTGTTCACGGTCAAACCCTTGGTAATCTAAATCTTCGGGCTTGACTTCAATCGGCGCATTTGTCATAATCGTCGCCAGCTCTTTGCTCATCAGGGCTTGTTCCTTATATTCTTCAAGCTTTTCTTTTAATTTTTTTCCGCTGACTTCATCAATGGAATCAAGCAGTTTCTCAACCGAATGGAACTGCTTTAAGAGCTTAATCGCGGTTTTTTCTCCGACGCCGGGGACGCCCGGTATGTTATCGGATGAATCCCCCATTAATCCCTTCATATCAATGATTTGCAAAGGAGTCAGACCGTACTTTTCCCGCACGTGCTCCGGCGTGTAATCTTCTACGTCGGTAATGCCTTTTCTCGTAATGGCAACGGTCGTTTTCCCGGTTGCAAGCTGGGTTAAGTCCTTGTCCCCCGAAACGACCTTCACTTCAAAGCCGTCTTTTTCAGCAGATACGGCAAGCGTGCCGATAATATCGTCCGCTTCATATTCAGGAAGCTCGTAGCGGCTGATGTTGTAGGCATCGAGGAGCTCACGGATGAACGGCATCTGTTCTGAAAGCTCCGGCGGCGTTTTTTGTCTTCCGCCTTTATATTCTTTAAACGTGCTGTGGCGGAAAGTGGTTTTCCCCGCATCAAAAGCCACCAGCATATGGGTCGGTTTTTCATCCTCCAGCATTTTCATTAAAATCATCGCAAACCCGTATACGGCATTTGTATGAATGCCTTTTTCATTGCTTAAAAGCGGCAATGCAAAAAACGCCCGGTACGCCAGACTGTTTCCGTCGACAAGCACTAATTTTTTTCGTTCCGTCATTCAATATCCTCCTAAGAGCAAAAGCTCGTCATTCCTCTGTTTTTTAATCTCACAGCTTCTCTTATTTTAACAAAGTTCAATTTGAAAGGAAAATGAGCGGACCCCGTGAAAACGCAAAAAAGGACGGGAACAAGAAAACGCGTTCCCGCCGTCAAAATTGGCTCCTTGGATGAAGGGGTTCTGTTATATCCTAACAAGATAGGTTTAACAGGTCATGAAGAAATTGTTAATCCTTTGTAAAGCTGATCACGCTGCCGGCGGCCGCTTCAGCGTCACAGTGAACACAGTTCCCTGTCCAGGCTCGCTTGTGACCTCGATTTTACCTTCATGGGCTTCTATTAAGTGCTTCACGATGGCGAGGCCGAGGCCGGTTCCTCCCGAGTTGCGGCTTCTGTCTTTATCCACGCGGTAGAATCTCTCAAATATCCGCGGGATCTCTTCTTTCTGAATGCCGATTCCCGTATCGGACACTTTGATATCGACAACGGTTTCTTTCACATGTACCGAAATCCCCACCGTCCCTTTTTCAGGCGTGTAGGTCAGGGCATTGTTCGCCAGATTCAAAAATACCTGCTTCAGCCTGTGCGCATCACCCGTCACAAAAATCGGCTCTTCCGGGAGATCGAGCTGAAAGCTGATGCCTTTTTCCTCAGCCTTATGCTGCAAAAGCGCCTCAATTTCATGCAGAATTTTTGCAGCATCAAAGGACTCTACGCGCATCGTAAAGTTTTGCTGCTCCATCTTGGATAAATCCAATAAATCCTGCACGAGAGATTGGAGCCGCTCACTTTCTTTCAGAATGATAGACAGAAAGTCTGAAAGCGCCTTTTCGTCTTTCATCGCTCCGTCTAACAGTGTTTCCGTAAATCCTTTAATCGAGGTGATCGGTGTTTTCAGTTCATGGGAGACATTGGCGACGAAGTCCTTTCTCATCTGCTCCAATTTTTTAATTTCCGTCATATCGTGAAAAACGAGGACGATGCCCTTCCATTCATCATCAGGGCCCATGATCGGAACGCCGTCAACTTCAAAGTAGCGCCGCTCAATGTTGATGGGAAGTCTGAGCAGCTGGCATTTTTTCGTCTCCGTCATAAAAATGTCTTCGACAAGCCGAATGATCTCCTCATGTTCAAACGCATCGTGGTAAAGGCGCCGAAGCAGACGTTCAGGCTTTGTATGAAACTGCTTCGTGTATGACCGGTTCACGAGATTGATAAAACCTCTCCCGTCTATTAAAATCAAACCGGATCCGATATTTTCAATGACGGTTAACAGACGATCGCGCTGCATATCCTGCGTTCTTGTCATTTCCATTAAATCGACCGCCAGGCTGTTCATCGCACGCCCGAGACGGTCCGACCGCCTTGCGTAACCGCTGTAGGAGCGGGCGTCGTAATTCCCTTTGGACAGCTCCGTCGCCACCTTTGTCGCGGCGTCGATTGATTTTTTGTAACGCGACGTCATGTTTGTATAAAAGAAAACGATAATGATAAAAGCGGTACAAAGACTTGCTGCCAGCATGCCCCACATTTCTCCGGTAACGCTTGAACCGCCGTTGATATCCGAGGAAACGAGTACATACCCCGCAATTTTCCCGGCGTCATTTTTTACGGCAGTGCCGCGGATGACTCTGCTTTTCGACTGTACGGCTTCCTCGCTTTTATTGTGAGAAATGAACTCCTTTACGGTTGAATCATCAGCACGACTGCCGGAATGATATACGGCGTCACCCTTCTCGTTGAGCAAGGAGACGTTTATACCGAGGGTGCGGCCGGCGTCACGGATTACCGTTTCATTGCTTTTATTGCCGATTCGGCCGGTGTCAAGAAGGCCCGCTATGTATACCGATTCCTTTTTCAGCTGATCCGCCGTTCTTTCTTCAGCGGATGAAGAAATAAGCTGCTGTAAAAAAAGGCCGAGAACACTGAAAACCAATATGATACATACAACGAGTAAAGCGAACAGACGCACACGGACTTTATTCATTCATTTTTGGCTCCTCCAGTTTATACCCCAAACCTCTGATTGTTTTAATATAGATGGGTTTTTTGGTATTTGATTCGATTTTGTCGCGCAGATGGCTGATATGAACGTCAACAATCCGGGTATCCCCGGCAAAATCATAGTTCCAGACCGCGCTCAGCAGAAGATCTCTCGTCAGCACTCTTCCCTTGTGTTTTCCCAAATACAGAAGCAGTTCAAATTCTTTAGGCGTCAATTCCAGCTGTTCTGACTTGAAGTACGCTTCGTAATGCTCCGGAAGAATTTTCAGCTCGCCGATGAGGATCTGCCCGTCCTTTTCCTCTTCTCTGCCTTGTGACAGCGAAGAAATGTCAGCCCTTCTTAAAATGGCTTTCACCCGCGCAGTGACTTCCCGCGGACTGAACGGCTTTGTCATGTAATCATCCGCTCCGAGCTCCAGTCCCAGCACCTTATCAAATTCCTCATCTTTTGCTGTCAGCATCAAGATCGGAACCATCATTTTCTGCTGTCTGAGCTGTTTACAGACGTCGATTCCGTCCACTTTCGGCAGCATGACATCCAGTACGATTAAATCCGGATTTTCATTCTCTGCCAGCTCCAGAGCCTCTTCGCCGTCTGATGCGGTTATGACATCATAGCCGGACCGTTCCAGATTATACTGTAAAAGAGTAACGATAGATTGTTCATCATCTACAATTAAAATTTTTTTGTTCATGCTGCGCCCTCCGCTGTCTATTTTCCCCGACATCCAATTTTCTCTATTTTATGTGCTGCATATCACTTTATGATTTCATTTTATCCAATACTGCCCGTTCAGACAATTCGCCTTTTTGATCATTTTCAGAGAAAGGATCGCTCAGGGAAAAAGAAAACGCTTTCATTAATTGTAAAAAGAGGAAGGCTTCTGATTCGGAAGCCTTCCCTTTTTTCTTATGACAATACTTTCATCACGTTTTTGACAGATTCAACTGATTTACTCAGCTGCGCTTTTTCATAGTCTGTCAGTTCAAGCTCGATGATTTGCTCCAGGCCGTTTCCTCCGATAATCGTCGGTACGCCTAAGTAAATGCCTTCATGACCGTATTCGCCTTCTAAGTAAGCGATGGTCGGAAGCACGCGGCGCTGATCTTTCAAAATGGCTTCTACCATTTCAGTCAGTGATGCAGCAGGCGCGTAGTAGGCGCTTCCGTTTCCGAGAAGGTTGACGATTTCCCCGCCGCCTTTTCTTGTGCGTTCTACAATCGCATCAAGACGGTCTTTCGGGATAAGCGTTTCAAGCGGAATGCCGCCCGCATAGGAATAACGGACGAGAGGAACCATGTCGTCACCGTGTCCGCCAAGAACAAAACCGGTCACATCTTTTACAGACAGGTTTAATTCTTCAGCGACGAATGTTCTGAATCGCGCAGTGTCAAGCACTCCGGATTGTCCGATGACGCGTTCTTTCGGGAAGCCTGATTCTTTGTACACCGCATATGTCATCGCATCAACAGGGTTTGTCAATACAACGATAATGCAGTCAGGAGAATATTTCACGATCTCACGTGTGACGCTTCTCATGATTTTTTCGTTTGTAGATACGAGATCATCACGGCTCATGCCTGGTTTTCTCGCAATTCCGGCTGTGATGACGACGATATCAGAACCGGCTGTGTCCTCGTAGTTGGACGTGCCTGTGATTTTCGCGTCAAATCCTTGAACCGGACTTGCTTCGAGCATGTCTAGCGCTTTTCCTTTTGTCGGGTTTTCTAATTGCGGAATATCAACGAGCACAACGTCCGCAAGCTCTTTTTGAGCTGTAAGAAAGGCTGTTGTCGCTCCCGTAAATCCTGCTCCGATAACAGAAACTTTACTGCGTGTTTTTCCCATGATTCTCTTCTCCTTTTTTGGCTTCATTAGAAGTCTGCTTTAGGTTCAGTCCATGTTTTTGATGAGCTCTTCACCGAACTCTGAACATTTCACTTCAGTTGCACCGTCCATTAATCTAGCAAAATCGTACGTTACTACTTTTGAAGCAATCGTTTTTTCCATAGATTTAATGATCAAGTCAGCAGCCTCATTCCAGTTCAGGTGTTCAAGAAGAAGCACTCCTGAAAGGATGACGGATGACGGGTTGACCTTGTCAAGGCCGGCATATTTAGGAGCCGTTCCGTGAGTCGCTTCGAAAATCGCATGCCCTGTTTCATAGTTGATGTTCGCTCCCGGCGCGATTCCGATTCCGCCTACCTGAGCGGCAAGCGCATCAGAGATATAGTCTCCGTTTAAGTTCATTGTCGCCACGACGTCGAATTCGCTCGGACGGGTCAAGATCTGCTGAAGGAAAATATCAGCGATGCTGTCTTTGACGATGATTTTTCCTGCCGCTTCCGCTTCGCTCTGCGCTTTATCAGCCGCTTCTTTTCCGTCTTTTTCGACAATGCGGTCATATTCAGCCCAAGTGAATACTTTATCTCCGTATTCTCTTTCGGCAAGCTCGTAGCCCCAGTTTTTAAATGCCCCTTCAGTGAACTTCATGATGTTTCCTTTGTGGACAAGCGTGACAGACTTACGGCCGTTTTCGATCGCATACTCAATGGCAGCTCTGACTAAGCGGCTTGTGCCTTCTTCAGAAACAGGCTTGATCCCGATTCCTGACGTTTCAGGGAAACGGATTTTGTTAACGCCCATTTCATTTTGCAGGAAGCTGATCAGCTTTTCAACTTCTTCAGAACCTTTCGCATACTCAATTCCGGCGTAAATATCTTCCGTATTCTCGCGGAAAATGACCATATCCGTATCTTCAGGACGTTTGACCGGAGAAGGCACTCCCGTGAAATATCTGACAGGGCGCAGGCACGTAAACAAATCAAGCTCCTGTCTCAGCGCCACGTTCAGAGAACGGATACCGCCGCCGACCGGCGTCGTCAGAGGACCTTTGATGGCGATGAAGTACTCTCTGATGTCTTCCAGTGTTTCGGCAGGAAGCCACTCACCTGTTTTATTATAAGCCTTTTCACCGGCATAAACTTCTTTCCACGTGATTTTTTTCTCGCCTTTATATGCTTTTTCAACAGCGGCTTCCAATACTTTAGAAGCGGCATTCCAAATATCAGGGCCTGTGCCGTCGCCTTCAATAAACGGGATAATCGGATTATTTGGTACGTTTAATACTCCATTAGAGACTGTAATTTTTTCACCTTGTGACACAATATTACCTCCCAGTATGTAATTCATATTTAGAAAACATTTTATTTTTCTTGTATAAAAAATAAAATGACTTTTCTCAAGATTCTATCAAAATTGTAAACCAATCCGGGCTTGATTAACAAGAGGCTAACGACATGAAAATCACCAGCCTCCCGTTTGATCAGGCTCTTTCATCAAGCGGAACAAAAGTCTGCTTATCCGGACCCGTGTAATCAGCGCGCGGGCGGATGAGGCGGTTGTTATCGTATTGTTCAAGAATATGGGCGATCCATCCTGACATTCTGCTGACCGCAAAGATCGGCGTGAACAGATCGTGATCAATGCCGAGACTGTGGTATACAGATGCGGAATAGAAATCAACGTTAGGCGGAAGTTTTTTCTCCGACGTCACGATTTCTTCGACACGGATTGACATCTCGTACCATTTGCTTTCACCCGTCAGATTGGTCAGGCGTTTGCTCATTTCTTTTAAGTGTTTGGCGCGCGGGTCTCCATGCTTATACACACGGTGTCCGAAGCCCATTACTTTTTCCTTTTTCTCCATTTTGCTGCGGATATAAGGCTCGGCGTTTTCCACTTCGCCGATTTCTGTCAGCATTTTCATGACGGCTTCATTGGCTCCGCCGTGAAGCGGTCCTTTTAAAGCGCCGATTGCGGCAGTGATGCCTGAGTAAATATCAGATAAGGTGGCGACACATACTCTCGCCGTAAATGTTGATGCATTCAGCTCATGATCCGCATGAAGAATGAGCGCTTTGTTAAACGCTTCCACTTCGATCGGAGAAGGCTCTTCACCGTTTAAGGTGTAAAGGAAGTTCTCCGCGATTCCGTACTCTTCCTTCGGTTCAACAGGATCAAGTCCTTTGCGGATTCTTGAGAAAGCGGCGACAATGCCCGGCACTTTCGCCTGCAGACGGATGGCTTTTCTGTAGTTCGCTTCCGGATTCATGACATCGGCTTCACTGTCAGTCAGACCGAGTAATGAAATCGCCGTCCGGAGCGCAGCCATTGGATGTACGTTATTGAGGGGATAGGATTTGAAGTGCTCAATGATTTCTTGTGGAACGGCAGCTTCTTTCGCAAGCTGTTTTTTCAGTTCAGCAAGTTCCGTTTTATTCGGCAGGCGCAGATGCCACAGCAAATAAATGATTTCTTCAAAACTTGCATTCTCTGTCAAGTCGTCAATATCGTACCCTACATATGTAAGGGTATCGTCGATAATAGAGCTTACAGATGATGTTGTTGCTACAACCCCTTCAAGACCGCGTGTTGCTGTCATATTCAACCTCTCCTTTTCAATCAAAATTCCCCTTTAAAGAGTATATAAAACATACGGCTTACTTAAAATGAGTCATGCAAACAATCCCTTTCCCCTTTAAGAAAATGCTTACATTTCACTGGTTGCGGTTACATAACCGGTATGCTTATAGAGGAACATAACAAATTCTTATAAGCTTATTTAAGTTTAAGCCTATTCTTATTATAAACAATAATCTGATTAATTTGTAGACTTTTAACTAAAAATGTTTTAAAAGCCCTATATATCAAGGCTTGGCGTTGATAAATTTAATCGCTTGCTTTCAGATGCTTTGTAAAACCATGTATTCTCATGTTTTCATTTGGGGGGAGCTTTGGGGAAACTTTAAAAGGACAGGCGCAACAACTTCACCGCAAATCCCTCCTTCTTTACCGGAGAAGGGGGGATTTTGTTTACTCGACTGAATCAATGTTCGGATCAGCTTCGGAAATCCATGTCTTGGTTTTAGTTGGCTCCCCGTACATGGACTGGAATCGTTTGACTGCATTTGCGCTGTTTTCGGGCCGTAAATATCCTCATCAAACCGTTCATCAATTGAAACTGACTCATTTACTGATGTAGGTGAAGTTAAATAAATGCAGAAAAACCCTCCTCATCTCGAGAAGGGCTCGATTTCTGCTTCTTTTTTCTAAATCAGTCTGAAGAAAAAACTGATGCCGCTCAACTTTTCAATCGAAGGGCTTCATCGGGTTCTCCAATTATTTGCCCCTATGCTTTTCTTTTGCTTTTTGTTTTCTGATTAAATATTTTTGTTCCTTTATTTTTTCTCTTTGTTTTCTGTTCAGTTGTTTTCTCTTTTCTTTTCTTGCTTCAAGCTCCTGTTTTATCGCTTTTTGCGCCTTAGTTGATATCCCGATATTTTTCATCTCTTTAGAAGCTTGCCGTTGTAATCTTTTTGGGTTTAACTTCTTAGATTTTGCTTTAACACAAACCCCTGCTTGTTCAGTGCGGGAGAGAGTCTGTAAAAGTTGATTATGAACAAAATGCATGATTTCTGAATCCTTGGGCTCTTTTCCAAACAAATGTCGAACTGCTCTTAATTTCCCATCATTCACAACTTCAATGACTCCTACCCAAAACTGACCATCGTAGTAAACCGTTAATTTCATAACGATTCCCTCCTCCTAAATTTACTGAAGAATGATGGACATCCCGAGGAGGGGAAGGTTACTGACATTTTAAATAATGCATCCGGACTACCAACCGAATTGTGTTTTTTCATTCTCATTATAAATTTAACAAACTTTCAAATTGAAGGAAAGGGTCTCCGCTTATTTTAACAACACTTCAAGTTTTGATTTGGTTCAAGTGCATAAATCCCATCAGCTTTTAATCCATTCATCAATTGGAACCGCCTTACTGCATCCGCTGTCATCGCACAATATGCGCCGGCGATTCCGAAGTTCTTTGTTACATGGTAAGCCACTTCATTCCTCGGAATAATGCAAATGGCATTTGTCTGAACTACAAAATGCGCTGCAAACTCTTATTTTCACCCGCAAAAAAAAGCAGCTTTACGCCGCTTTTTTACTTTATGAAGTGAATATTTTAACGATTTGCATGGCCAAGTAGGCGATTCCGGCGCCGATTAACGGGCCGACGGCGACGCCTCCGAAAAGCGCGACGGCAAGTATCGTGCCGATGACCAGCGCCGTTGTAATATGAGGGTCGTTTTCCAATAAGGTGAGACCGTTTTTGGCGATTAAGGCAACCGCGATCCCGGCACCGAGAGCGATCCACGCATAATATGATTTCATCGCTTCTCCGAGCTGTTTAAAACCGATATCACCTGTGGCAATCGGCACTAAAACGGCGATTGTAATGACGGTGACCCCCCAGTTGATGCCTTTTGACTGAATAACCGGAAATAGTTTCTGATCAAGACCGACAGCTTTTATCACAATGAGAAAGCCGACGGCAAAAAGCAATGACTGATTTTTGGCTACCAATGCGATGGCCAGCAATAATAGTAAAAATAAATTCGCCTGTGTAAACATCCTGAAAGCACCCTCTTTCATCATATCTGTAATCATATCCTTTTTTTTGACGAATAAACTAATGTAATAGGACGTGCCGACCGAGAGGAGGATCGATGTGAATCCGCACTATGCAACTGTTTTTTTCCGCGCGCTGTTTGTACTCGCTGCGGCCGGCGGCGCTTTAGCGGCCGGTTACGCCTCATTTCCGTTAACTTATCCGTTTCTGATCGCCCTTATTCTGTCATCAGCGATCATTCCCGTTGTTGACTGGCTGGACAAACTGACGGGGCTGCCCCGGTCAGTCAATACAGTCATTGTCCTGGTCTTCTTTTTGCTTATTCTTCTCGGCGCGGCAACATTTCTCGTTGCGGAAATCATTTCGGGAACCGCCTATCTGGCCAAAACGCTCCCTCCCCATATCAGCGCCTTTATGACGTATTGCGAAGAGCTGTTCACTTCCCGCATTCAGCCATTGTACCACGAGCTGACCGTCCTATTTAACGGGCTGGAAACCAATCAGCAGGCTTCCATCGTGACGCATATTCAGACCCTCGGTGATACAGCCGCTAAAAATGCGGGGCTCATGCTTTCACATCTTTTGGAGCTGGTGCCGAAATGGATTGCCTTCCTTCCCAATACAGCTGCCGTCTTCATTTTCGCAATGCTGGCGACTTTTTTTATGACAAAGGACTGGCATAAGCTGAAGGCGCTGCTTTATTCCATTTTTCCGGAACGGGTTTCGGCAAACGCCAAGGCCGTATCGGGAGAGCTGAAAAAAGCGATGGCAGGTTTCATTAAGGCGCAGGCCGTGCTCATACTTTTCACGATGATCATTGTCTTTATCGGACTTTTTCTTTTAGGGATTGAGCATGCGGCAACCATCGCCTTTTTTATCGGCCTGGTTGATCTGCTCCCGTATCTCGGCGCCGGGTCGGTCTTTGTTCCCTGGATTATGTATTTGGCCATTGCCGGTCAGCTTCCTCAAGCGATCGGTCTCGGTGTTTTATATATTGTGGTTCTCATTCAGCGCCAGCTGACGGAGCCGAAAATTTTAAGCAAGTCAATCGGACTTGATCCGCTTGCGACCTTAATCGCCCTGTTTGCCGGCTTTAAATTGTTCGGAATTTTAGGACTGGCTGCCGGGCCCGCGCTGCTCGTTTTCATTCAGGCCTTTATCACAACGGGCGCTCTAAAAGAAATATGGGCCTATATTACTGTTCAATCCAAATAAAAACAGCAGCCCTGTAAGAAGGCTGCCGTTTTTTATTTGATAATGATCCGCTTGTTTTTTGACATCCCTCTCAGCCATTTGAACAAAAGCGGCTTCATGCGGTTCCGAGTGAACGGAATCAGAAGACAGGCCCCTGCAATATCGGACAGAAAACCCGGAAGCATCAAAAGCAGGCCTCCGAAAAAGACGCATATTCCGTCAAGAAGCGCTTCCCCCGGCATTTTGCCGTGCTGCAGGTCGCGCATCACCCGATGATACACATCGGTTCCCTGTCTTTTTGCCACCAAAGCGCCTAACACGCCTGTCAAAATGATGAGAAGGAAGGTCGGAAAAATACCGAGCCATTTTCCCGCCAGCAGAAACAAACCGATTTCAATTGCCGGACATACGATAAACAGTAAGAATAACACTCTCATTTTTCTGCCCTCCTGCCCTTCTAAAAGCGCGTCACCGCCCGCATGGGAATAGGAAAATCAACCTAAAGACAAAAGAGAAGGGAGAACCCCCCTCTCTTTTTTAAAGCTGTTTAAAGAACGCTTGCGCGGCCTTCATACACAGCGCCGCGGGCAGCGTCAACTGTGATAACCTGTCCTTCTGTTAAAACTGAAGTTGCGTTCTCAAGGCCGACGATAACCGGAATGCCCAAGCTTAAACCGACAACGGCTGCATGGCTTGTCAGACCGCCTTCTTCAGTGATGAGCGCTGATGCTTTTTCAAGTGAAGCGATCATGTCGCGGTCAGTGCTTGAAGCAACCAATACTGCGCCGTCTGTCATTTTTTGTTCAGCTTCTTTCGCATTTTTTGCAACAACGACCGGACCGAATGCAGATTTGCGTCCGATGCCTTGCCCTTTCGCGATAATGCTGCCGACAGTGTGGACTTTCATCAGATTCGTCGTGCCTGATTCACCGACAGAACCTGCTGTAATGACAATCAGATCACCGCGTTTCACGATGCCGCTGTCAAGTGATTTTTGAACCGCGTCTTCAAGCATTTCATCTGTAGAATTCGCGTTTTGGCCGCTTGACGGGAATACACCGAATACAAGGCCGAGTTTGCGTGATACAGACTCATTAACCGTAACGGCTACAATCGGAGCCTGCGGACGGTATTTCGCGATCATACGCGCCGTATGGCCGCTTTCTGTAGGCGTCACGATAGCTGCCGCACTCAGATTGATCGCCGTGTGCGCAACTGATTGGCCGATCGCATCGGTAATCGTCATGCCGACCTGATCTCTGCGTTTAGACAGAATTTCTTTATAGTTCAGAGATTCTTCCGTGCGTGTGGCGATGTTAAACATTGTTTGAACCGCCTCAACAGGATATTGTCCCGCAGCCGTCTCACCGGAAAGCATGATCGCATCTGTGCCGTCGAAAATGGCGTTGGCAACGTCACTTGCTTCAGCACGTGTCGGACGAGGGTTGCGCTGCATGCTGTCTAGCATTTGTGTCGCAGTAATAACCGGTTTGCCCAGCGCGTTGCATTTTTTGATCATTTCTTTTTGCACGAGCGGCACTTCTTCGGCCGGAATCTCTACGCCGAGGTCTCCGCGCGCTACCATTAGGCCGTCAGATACTTCCAGGATCGCATCCAGGTTGTCCACGCCTTCCTGGTTCTCGATCTTAGGAATGATTTGAATGTCAGACGCGTTATGCTCTTCAAGCAGTTCGCGGATTTCCAGGACATCCGTAGAACGGCGTACAAATGACGCAGCGATGAAATCAACGCCTTGCTCGATACCGAATATGATGTCTTTGGCGTCTTTTTCAGTAATTCCGGGAAGGTTGACGCTGACGCCGGGAACGTTTACGCCTTTTTTATTTTTCAGCGTGCCGCTGTTTAAGATTTTTGTTTTGATTTCGTGTTTTTCCGGATTTGATTCCAGCACTTCCAATCCGATTAAACCGTCATCCAGCAGGATGATAGACCCTGCTGACACGTCGTCTGCCAGGCCTTCATAAGAAACTGAGAATTTTTCAAGCGTTCCCAGCACCTGTTTCGTAGAAACGATAATTTCATTTCCCGCCTGAAGCTCAAGCGCGCCGTTTTCCATATCGTGCGTGCGGATTTCCGGACCTTTCGTATCGAGGAGAATCCCCACGTTTTTGCCGAGCTTTTTGCTGGCTTCTCTGATGTTTTTGATTCTTGCGCCGTGCTCTTCGAAATCACCGTGTGAAAAATTCAGACGAGCAACGTTCATACCCGCTTCCATCAATTTTGTCAGCATTTCTACACTTTCACTGGCCGGACCGATTGTACAAACGATTTTTGTTTTTTTCAACTCGTTCACTTCCTTCTGAAATCTTCAGCTTCTTCCGCCTTAAATAGACAGTTCTTTTGAAAGCTGATACATGTTTGGTTCAACAGTATGTTTTGATTCTAAAATTTCTATAATATCATGGTCTACAAGCTTGTTGTTTTGTATACCTACGCAGCGTCCGCCTTTTCCTTTAAGCAGAAGCTCAACCGCGTAAGCGCCGAGGCGGCTTGCAAGAACCCGGTCAGAAGCGCTTGGAGATCCGCCGCGCTGGATGTGCCCTAAAACGGATACCCGTGTTTCAAGGTTCGTTTCTTCTTCGATGCGTTTTCCGAATTCAACCCCGCTGCCTACCCCTTCTGCAACGATGATGATACTGTGTTTTTTGCCGCGGTCGTGCCCTCTCTTCAAACGGCCGATAATTTCCTCCATATCGTAGTCCGCTTCAGGAATTAAAATTGATTCCGCTCCGCCTGCAAGACCTGCCCATAAAGCAATGTCGCCCGCATGGCGCCCCATCACTTCAATAACGTATGTACGCTCATGAGACGTAGCGGTGTCACGGATTTTATCAATCGCATCAATTACGGTGTTTAACGCCGTATCAAATCCGATCGTAAAATCAGTTCCCGGGATGTCATTATCTATCGTACCCGGTACACCTACACACGGAAACCCGTGTTCCGTTAATTTTTTCGCACCCATGTATGAACCGTCTCCGCCGATGACGACAAGACCTTCAATGCCGAGTTTCTTTAAATTTTCGATTCCTTTTTCACGGCCTTCAACTGTTTTGAATTCAGGACATCTGGCCGTATACAGCTTTGTTCCGCCGCGGTGGATGATGTCACCGACCGAACCCAGCTCCAGTTTTTCTATTTTTCCGCTGATTAATCCTGAATAACCGTTATAAATTCCGTACACTTCGACGTCGTGGTAGATAGCTTTCCGCACAACCGCGCGCACCGCAGCGTTCATACCCGGGGAATCCCCGCCGCTCGTTAAAACTCCTATACGCTTCATTTCCTATTCACCTCAGCAACTATATATGTTAAACATATCATGATCATTGCCCTAAAACAATGAAAAGGGACGCCTGAGCTCCCATGAAACCTTACCTATTATACAATTAAATAAATTGTTTTTAAATAAAATTTAAGGAATATCACAAAAATCACAAAAAATAAACGTGAGCCATAGGCTTCACGTCTATTCAGTTTACCCCGATATATTGATCCTCAACCGAAACTTTCCCGATTGCTTTATATTTTTCATAGCGCTGTGAGATCAACTCTTCGGCGTTCAATCGAAGAAGAGATTTTAACGTTTCTTTAAGAATACCGTCAATGTAGCCCGCCTGCTGCTTGATATCATGGTGAGCTCCGCCCTTCACTTCTTTAATCATATCATCAATAATTCCTAATTCTAATAAATCGGGCGCAGTAATCTTCATGGTTTCGGCCGCTTTTTTCGCAAGGCTGGAGTCTTTCCACAAAATGGACGCGGCTCCTTCAGGAGAAATAACGGAATACGTCGAGTTCTCAAGCATCAGCATGCGGTTGCCCACACCTAACGCAAGCGCGCCTCCGCTGCCGCCTTCCCCGATGACGATACAAACGACAGGCACTGTCAGGCCGGCCATCTCGAACAGGTTCTTGGCGATGGCTTCACTTTGTCCCCGTTCCTCCGCCGCTTTACCCGGGTACGCTCCTTTCGTGTCGATGAAGCAGATAATCGGGCGGTTGAACTTATCCGCCTGCTTCATGAGACGAAGCGCTTTGCGGTAGCCCTCAGGGTGAGGCATCCCGAAATTGCGGACAAGGTTTTCTTTCGTGTCTTTTCCGCGCTGATGTCCGATGACGGTGACCGGCATGCCGTGATATTTGGCGACTCCGCCGACAATCGCAGCATCATCTCCGTATGTTCTGTCTCCGTGGCACTCAAAAAAGTCGGTAAACAGGTATTGAATGTAATCAAGCGTCGTCGGCCGGTCGGGAAGGCGTGCGATCTGCACTCTGTCCCACGGCTTCAGGTTTTTATAAATCTCATCCTGGAGCTTGCTGAGCCGGTCTTCAAGCCTTGCGATTTCAGCGCTTAAATCCATCTCCGAATCTTGGGTGAATTTTTTCAGTTCGGCAATTTTCGTCTGCAGTTCAATCACCGGTTTTTCAAATTCTAATCTTGCAGCCACTCATGCTCACCTCCTGTTTGGTGCATGTCCAGCAGAAATGCGAGTTTGTCTTTCATGTCGTTTCGGTGAATCACCGCATCAAGCTGGCCGTGCTTTAATAAAAATTCCGCCGTCTGGAAATCTTCCGGCAGTTTTTCCCCGATCGTCTGTTCAATAATACGTCTTCCTGCAAATCCGATCAAGGCGCCCGGTTCAGCGAAATTATAATCACCGAGAGACGCGAAACTGGCCGATACGCCGCCTGTCGTCGGGTGGGTCATGACAGAAATAATCAGTCCCTGCTCCTCACTGAACAGTTTTAATGCAGAGCTTGTCTTTGCCATTTGCATAAGACTTAAGACCCCTTCCTGCATACGTGCGCCGCCGGAAGCGGTAAAGATGATAAACGGGACTTTTTCCTCTTTTGCTTTTTCAATTGCAAGCGTGATTTTTTCGCCGACAACCGAACCCATGCTGCCCATTCGGAATGTTGAATCCATGATCGCGATCACGGCAGGGAATCCGCTGATGGTTCCTTTGCCGGTAACCACCGCTTCATTCAGCGATGTTTTCTCACGGTCTTTTTCGATTTTTTCTAAGTATTCCGGGAAACCGAGCGGGTTTTCAGATATCATTCCCTGGTTGAATTCTTCGAATGAATCTTCATCCAGGAGGCTTTCAATGCGCTGCTTTGCATTCATCGGGAAATGGTGCCCGCAGTTCATGCAGACGCGCAGGTTTTTATCTAACTCTTTTGTGAGCATGATTTTTTTACATTTGGGGCACTTTGTCATAATGCCTTCCGGAACATCATGTTTTGCCTGCTCAGACGGCACGGAAGCATATTTTTTCTTTTTTGTGAATATATCCTTTAACAAATGATTACCTCCCTTTTGTGAAGGGTTCTCTTCACTGCATGTCTTCCGATTAGATAGACTTAATAATAACTTTACCGAAACTATTGTACTTTTTTTGTCAAACGGTGTCATCCTCCATTCGACATTTTTTGCTGCAAAACAGACGGAAACGGACGGATTTCATACCGTAAAAAGCGTTGTTCAGCCTTATCTGTCAGCGTTTTCAAAAGAAATAAGGATTCTGCTGAAATTTTTTTAAGACCTGCCCTTAAAAAAATGCCAGCAGTCCGTATATTGAACAGCAGCGCGTTGTTTTTTCCAACGCGCTGCCATTTCATTTTTGTGTTATTATTCCCCGATGACTGTGAGCTGTCTTGTTTTTTCAGCCACTTCTTCAGGATCGACCGTAATTCTGGCGACGCCCGTTTCCATCGCTGCTTTCGCAACAGCTTTCGCAACGGCAGGAGCCACGCGTTTGTCAAACGGAGCCGGGATGACATAATCAGCGCTTAATTCTTCCTCTGAAACAAGGGAAGCAATCGCTTCAACCGCAGCAATTTTCATTTCTTCGTTGATGTGAGTCGCGCGAACGTCAAGCGCCCCGCGGAAAATTCCAGGGAATGCCAGCACGTTGTTAACCTGGTTCGGGAAATCAGAACGGCCTGTTCCGATTACGCTAGCGCCGGCTGCGCGCGCGTCTTCAGGCATGATTTCCGGATTCGGGTTGGCCATTGCGAAGATAATCGGATCTTTCGCCATGCTCTCCACCATTTCTTTCGTCAGCGCGCCTTCGACTGATACGCCGATAAAGACGTCTGCATCTTTAATGACATCCTGCAGCGAACCGTCGTTGCGGTCTTGGTTTGTAAACTTGGCCACTTCGTTTTTCACCGCGTTCATGCCGGCCGGACGTCCTTCGTAAATCGCTCCTTTAGAGTCGCACATCACGATGTCGCGTACGCCGAAATGGTAAAGAAGCTTAATGATCGCGATGCCTGCCGCTCCCGCTCCGTTTGCCACAACTTTAATGGATGACATGGATTTTCCTGATAATTTCAGCGCGTTTACAAGTCCGGCAACGGTTACGATGGCAGTGCCGTGCTGATCATCGTGGAAAACCGGAATGTTTGTTTCTTTTTTCAGGCGCTCTTCGATAATGAAGCAGTTCGGCGCCGCAATATCTTCAAGGTTGACACCTCCGAATGTCGGTTCAAGCAGCTTCACAGTGTCAATGATTTTGTCCACATCGTTTGTGTCAAGCGCGATCGGGAATGCATCCACGCCCGCGAAACTTTTAAACAGCACCGCTTTCCCTTCCATGACCGGAAGTGAAGCTTCAGGCCCGATATTACCGAGACCGAGAACGGCTGATCCGTCTGTTACGACTGCTACCATGTTCCCCTTCATTGTATAATCATATACTTTATTTTTATCGTCATAAATCTCTTTACAAGGCTCAGCTACTCCGGGAGAGTAGGCAAGGCTTAAGTCGTCCGCGTTTCTGACTTCTACCTTTGCTTTTGATTCCAGCTTTCCTTGATTTACTTTGTGTAAATGTAACGCTTCTTCTCTTAATGACATTCTAAACACTCCTTTTAAGTACTTTGTTACATATTCTGCCGCATAGACTGGTACAATCGCTGGAGGTGAAAAATTTCAGAATCTTTAAATAAGATAGCACAATTGTTTCAATTGTATAACAAAACGATTATTGTTACCACTATTTTAACACGACGTTTTCGCGGCCCAGCAGCTCTTTTAAACGGTATAACGCCTGATGGTCCGCCTCAATATGAAAAGTATCCGGCAGCCTGATCGTCTGCTTGTCTTTTTCATAATATAGATAAACGCCGGTTTCCCCTTTATGCTCCAGTAAAATACGCTTCATCTTTTCCAAAAACTCCTGATTGTGCCGGCTGCCTTCGATTTTGATGTAAACAGACGGCGCTCTGTCTGTCTCCGTCTGTTCAAGAAGAGAGGCGGATGACATGATGAATTGTGTCTTCTCCTGACGCTCTTCCATTTTTCCGGCGGCGAATAAAAGCGCGCCTTCTTTTAACAGCGGAGACAGCCTTCTATATTGGTCAGGAAACACGACGGCTTCCATTTCTCCCGTTTCATCGCTTAATGTGAGAAACGCCATATGCTGACCTGTCTTTGTCCGAATCGTTTTAATGCCCGCGAGCAAAGCGCCGATTGACAGCTGTCCCTTCGGCATCTGCCGCGCTGCTGTGATCGTTTGCGCCCCCCGTTTTTTCAGGAGATCCCTGAAAGCAGACAAAGGATGGCTTGAGAAATAAACACCGAGAGCTTCTTTTTCGAACCGAAGCTTGTCCACGAGCGGAAATTCCTCAGCCTCTACATATTTTGGCTTAATGGAAAACGATTCTTCCAAAAACAATCCCATTTGGTCATCGTCTGCACGAAAAAGTTCAGCGTGCTCTAAAGCCACATCAACGGAGGCCAGCAAGGCGGCGCGATTTTGATTGAATTCGTCCATGGCGCCAGAAAATATAAGGGCTTCGATGGTTTTCCGATTCACGCTTTTTGCAGGTACGCGAAAGCAGAAATCGAAAAGATCCTCGAACGGTTTATGTGTTCTTGCTTTATAAATATCTTTCACTGCCGAGACGCCTACGTTTTTAACGGCCCGCAAACTGTATCTGACGGCTCCGTTTTCCGGCGCAAACGGAAAACCGCTTTTGTTTATTGACGGCGGAAGGACTTGAATCCCGCTCCCCTTCGCTTCATGCAGATATTGCGATATTTTGTCCTCATTGCCGATGACGCTCGTCAACAGCCCGCACATAAAATATAGCGGATAATGCGCCTTTAAATAGGCGAGCTGATAGCCGATCATGCTGTATGCGACAGCATGGCTTCTGTTGAATCCGTAGTTAGCGAATTTTACAATCAGATCGTAGACCTCGTTTGCAGTGACTACAGAATACTCCTTTTTTAAGCACCCTTCAACAAAATGGCTTCGCTCTCTGTCCAGAATGTCCTTTTGCTTTTTGCTGACAGCCCGTCTGAGCAGATCCGCTTCACCTAATGAAAACCCTGCCATGCGCGAGGCGATCATCATTATCTGTTCTTGATAGACGATGACGCCGTAAGTGTCACTGAGAATATTTCTTACGTCCTCGTGCGGCACTTCCACACGCGCCCGTCCGTGCTTCCGATCGATAAATAACGGAATATTTTCCATCGGTCCCGGCCTGTAAAGCGCGTTAACCGCGACAATGTCTTCCAGTCTTGACGGCTTCAGGCGCTTCAGCACGTTTCTCATTCCTGATGATTCCAGCTGGAAAATACCCGTCGTATCACCGTTTGACAATAGCGAGAACGTTTTTTCATCCTGATAAGAAATCTCGGAAAAATCAATTTTCGTATTCGTCTCTTTTTCAATCATCGTTTTAATGGATTCAATAAGCGTCAGGTTGCGCAAACCTAAAAAGTCCATTTTCAAAAGACCGAGATCTTCCAGGTGATCCATCGCATACTGCGTTAAATACACGCCGTCATGCCCTTCTTGAAGAGGGACAACTTCCGAAAGCGGCTCTTTACTGAGAACGACCCCGGCCGCGTGTGTTGACGTGTGTCTCGGAAGACCTTCGATTTTCCTTGCGATCTGAAACACTTTATGAAGAACGGCGGATTCGGACAGCCGCCTGTTCAGCTGAGCGGACTGCCGCCTTGCCTCCTCAAGCGTCATTCCCGGTTTCGACGGGATCAGGCGGGCAAGCTGGTCGGCTTCTTTCGGGCTGATTCCGAACACTCTCCCGGTATCCCTTAACGCCGCCTTTGCGGCCAATGTCCCGAAGGTGATAATCTGGGCGACGTGCATGGCCCCGTACTTATTTTGCACATACTGAATGACCTCATCCCTTCTCGTATCAGGGAAATCGATATCAATATCCGGCATGCTGATCCGCTCGGGATTAAGAAATCTCTCAAACAGCAGAGAATGTTTAAGCGGATCCACGTCGGTAATGAAAAGCGAGTAAGCGACAAGCGAGCCTGCCGCGGACCCCCTTCCCGGGCCTGTCACAATGCCCTTTTCATGCGCGTACTTCATAAAGTCCCATACGATGAGAAAATAATCACTGAATTTCATGCGCCTGATGACGTCCAGCTCATATTCAAGCCGGCGGACAGCCCGCTCATCAGGAGTGCCGAAACGGAGACGCAGCCCCTCATGACAGATCTCCGCCAAATAGTCATCGGCTGATTTGCCGTCCGGCGCCGGAAAAGACGGAAGCTGTGTCTGTCCGAGGCTGACATCGACCCGGCATTGCCGGGCGATACGGGCGGCTGCTTCAACCGCCTCCGGATGCCGCGTGTAAAGCTCTGCCATTTCTTCAGGCGTCCTCAAGTATAAGTCCGGCAGATTCCCGCTCTGATCCTCCCATTTCTCTCCGGCTTTAATAGCGCACAGACAGCGGTACGCATCTTGATCTTCTTTCTTGATATAGCGGACATCTCCCGCAGCGCAGACAGCGATTTCCGTCTCGGCTGACAGGCGGAGAATCTCTTCTGATAACGTCTCATGTCCTTTAAACGGCTGGTACCCTAAATAAAAACGGCCGTCTCCGAACAGCTCCCGGAATCCTTCGGCAGCCCGGACCGCTTCTTCAAACTTCCCGGCTTGAAGCAGGCTTTCAATGTACCCGTTTTCACCGGGCGTAATGGCGATCAGCCCCTCATGATAGCTCTTCATCCATTTTCGCTTCATGCCGCCCTTTGCCATGGATTGCAGCGCACTTGAGATTTTCACCAGGTTCTGATAACCGGTGTTTGTCTCCGCTAAAAGAATGAGCGGGTGTGCTTCAAGCTCCGTATCGTCCGTGTATATAGAAGCCGTCAGACCGATAATCGGCTTAATTCCGTTTGATTTGCATGCTTTATAAAACTCAATGGCGCCGTACATCACATTTTCGTCCGTCAGCGCCAATGATGAATATCCGAGTTCCTTCGCTTGTGTAACAAGCTCTTTTACAGAAGCGGCGCTGTTTAACAGGCTGTAGCCGCTATGTACTTGCAGGTGAACAAAAGACAATGCCGCCACTCCTTTCCCATACGTTCATTTTGCCTTTCTACATTATAAGACGGGTTTTCTTAAGAAACAAATGTTCTTTTTTGACTCATCATCATACTTGTCCGTTTCGCTCAATATGATAGAAAAGTGAGGTGGTGTATATATGGATCAGGAAGCCGGCTTTATGGCGAATTTCATCAGCAGTTATTTTATCGCCCTCGGTGTGTTGCTCGGCGGCGCGCTGATCGGCGGCCTCGGAGCTTATTTATCAGGCGAGCCTCCGCTGACGGCGATCACAAAATTGGCGAACAGGCTGAAGATCTGGGCGCTTGTCGCGGCCATCGGGGGAACATTTGACGCGGTATACAGTTTCGAGCGGGGGCTGTTTGAAGGCAACACGCGCGACATCTTCAAACAGCTTCTTTTAATTATTTCAGCAATGGGCGGCGCGCAGACCGGCTGGTTGATTATTTCATGGCTGACCCAGGAGAATATGTCATCATGAGAATTCCCGAGTATTATAAAAAACCGGGATGGCAGCGTTTTTTTGCGGGAATGATGTGCGGAGCCATCATCAGCTGGCTGTTCTTTCTGTTTACATACGGAACGTTTCAGGAAGAACAGGTGACGTTAATTGAAAAGCAGCGGGAGCACGCGCGGGATTTAAAAAACCAAATCTCCATCTATCAGAAAGATCTTCATAAATTAAATGAGGATAATAAGCAAAGACTTCTCATCCAAAGTGTTGATGTGAAGCTGATTAATTGGGAAAAATACAGAATCGCCCAGCCTGACAAGATGAAATTTGAGGAACAGGTGAAAGATAATATTTCTGAAGTCATCACAAAGGATATTGAAAGCGTGTATAAAACAAAGGAGCTTTTAAAACGGACGATTGAAAACAAAATATACACCATAAATGAGAAGGAATTTAAAGCTGAAGTAAAGGAACTGACGATTTATACGAGATTGTCTGTCGAAATTCATATTTCTTTTGCGACGTAATTATGTCATTTTTAAAAATTTTCCATAGATCTGTCGCTTTTTTCTCCGCTTTTTTATAAACTGTAGATGAGACATTTTCAACGATTCTGAAGGGAGGAAGGGAAAATGGAGGTTTTTAGTGAACGCCGCTTGGCAAAAGATCATGCAGCCCGAATCAGACAAGGCTATTCCGCATATGCAGAAACAGACACACTCGCTTCCCTCATAAAAAAAGAACTCCAAATCTGTAATCTCCGCGTCTACGAAGACCTGACTGAATTCGGCTGCTGGTTCATCCCCGTGACAGATGAACACTAAGAAAGAGGGTCTCCCCTCTACTTGTGTTCGTTACATACCTCTTCCAGATCAGCAAGAATCTGATCGGTTTCATCCCAGCTGAAGATGGATGCGCCGGCCGCAAGCGGATGTCCGCCGCCATTGTATTTCCGGGCAATTCCGTTGATGACCGGACCTTTTGAACGGAACCGGACTCTGATTTGATCGTCTTCTTCTACGAAAAACACCCAAGCGCGGATACCCGAAATATTTCCGAGTGTTCCGACAAGCTGCGACGCTTCAGAAGCGGTGGTTCCATATGTCTCCAAAATGTCTTTTTTAATGAAAACGGAAGCGACGCCGTTTTCAGACAGTGACACATTTTGATAAATAAAGCCGTTAAGCTTCACCACATTTAATTTTGTTTCATACAATTGATTGAACAGCTCTGACGATGAAAATGGGAACTCAATGAGCTCTCCCGCGTATTTTAATGTCTTTTTTGTGGTGTTCGGGAATAAGAAGCGCCCCGTATCACCGACGATACCAGCGTAGATCAGCTCAGCTGCTTTCGTATTCAGTTTCCAGCCGTGCTGCTTTCCTTCCAGGTACAGCTCATAGATCATTTCGCTTACGGAGCTTGCATTCGTATCGACCCATAACAGATCGCCATACGGATCTTCATTTGGATGGTGGTCTATTTTCATGAGCTTTGCGCCGGAATGGTAGCGCTGATCGTCGACCCTGCCTTGGTTTGCGGTGTCGCACACGATGACAAGAGCATCTTTATAGGTTTCGTCATCCACCTCATCGAGGGAATATAAAAAAGACAAGGACGGTTCAGGCTGTCCGACGGCAAAAATATTTTTTTCGGGATACGTTTCCCGCAGGATTTCCGTAAGGCCGCACTGTGAACCGTAGGCGTCCGGGTCAGGCCTCACATGTCTATGTAAGATAATGGTGTCATATAATGATATGGTTCTGATCAGTTCGGATTTCATCGTTTTCTCCTTTTCGTTTTTATTCATTTAATCATACTCTTTATCCATGGAAAAGGAAAATCTTTCAGCAACGGTATAAACGGTTTTGCAAACTCATATAATGGAGGATTTCATTTATGCTGGTTTTTGTTTTTCTCATCGGGCTTTCTGCCTGCTTTTACGTGTATTACAAAGTAAAAGGAATCCAGACGAAACGGGCGCTGGAGAAGGAATGTTTTTCGGCTAAATCAAGTATGGCATTAGGCGCGCTGGTGCTTTTGTACGGAGTAAACCAAATGATTCTGTTCCACTCCGTCCTGACCCTGGTCATCGGCGGCGTCTTCATTTTAATCGGAGCAGGCAGCGCATGGGCCGGGTATAAAGCCTATAAGCATTATGAGCCCATCCATGCAAAGGAAGCGGAGAGGGACCACGCATAATGAATGCCAAGGGACCCGGGTGTGTCCCTTAACTTCTCTCCATCAGCTGCACCATGAGCATCGCTTTTGAAACGATGCCGCTTTGGCTTGACACTTCCACTTCCATTTTCCCGAATTTCCGGCCCGCCTCTAAAATGCGCGGTTTCACTTCTATGACCGACTCCATCTGTACGGGCTTCAGGAAGAAAATCGTAATGCTTTCAATGACCAGCTCGCCGCGTTTGCGGGAGCGT
Organism: Bacillus sp. R45; assembly: GCF_021729365.1. NCBI lineage: Bacteria > Bacillati > Bacillota > Bacilli > Caryophanales > Bacillaceae > Bacillus > Bacillus sp. R45. The sequence goes on from NZ_CP091421.1 coordinate 2,811,843, forward strand.
AAAAATCGGCTGGCGGCCTGGGTTAAAATCGTTGTAAACACCCCGTAAGAAATCGTGCCGAGCTGATTGGTCATTTGCGGCGTGACTTCATATTGATAAACGGCCGGCGTTTTGTTATCTTCCTCTTCTTTAAATCCCCTTGAAACAATATCATCCAGCTTTTCCCCGACCTGAGGCTGCTTTTGAACCATTTGAAGCGCTTTTAAGACATCCTGGCGGCTGATCATTCCGATCAGTTTGTGATGCCCGTCTGTCACCGGAAGCACTTCAATTCCTTCCCAAACCATCATTTGAGCCGCTGAGGCGACAGATGTTTTTCCGATCACCGTGACAGGGTTTTTGGTCATTACTTTTTCAATGGGAACTGACCGGTCATGCCCCGCGATATCTTTCGGTGTGAGGATTCCGTGGATTTTCATCTGCTGATCGATAACCGGAAAGCGGCCGTGTCCGGTTTCATAGTTCTTTTCGTACCATTTCTCCAGTTTATCCTTAGGGAACAGCGTCACTGTCCGATCTGCGGGCGTCAAAATATCTTCCACGAGCACAATCTCTTTTTTTATGAGCTGATCATAGATCGCCCGGTTGATCATCGCGGCTACCGTAAAGGTATCGTAGCTCGTGGAGAGAATCGGAAGCTCAAGCATATCGGCCAGCTCGATAATGCTGTCGTCGGTATTAAACCCTCCTGTTACCAAAACGGCCGCGCCCGCTTCAAGCGCCTGGCGGTGGGCGTTGATTCGGTTCCCGACGATTAACAGGTTCCCCGCGGCCGTATAACGCATCATCGCGTCAAGCTCCATCGCCCCGATCACAAACTTATTCAACGTTTTATGCAGACCCGCTTTTCCGCCGAGCACCTGGCCGTCGATCACATTGACGACCTCAGCGTATGTCAGCTTTTCAATATTTTCTTTTTTCTTCTGTTCAATCCGGATGGTCCCCACACGTTCAATAGTGGAAACGAATCCTTTGTTTTCGGCTTCCTTAATGGCTCTGTAAGCCGTTCCTTCACTGACTTTCATTTCTTTCGCAATTCTTCTGACCGAAATTTTTTCACCGACAGGAAGCGAATCTATGTATGATAGGATTTGTTCATGCTTTGTTGCCAAGCGTTTCACCTCTAAGGACAGTCTTCTGCTTTTATTATAAGGGTACGGGGGATTCATTCGCAATGAGACGCCCGAAAAAAGGCGGCATCACAAAAAAGACCTTCTGAATGCTTGATTCAGAAGGTCTTCGACACATATGTCAGGCAAGCTCAATGGTCTCGCCGACCGCCATGACTTTGCCGACGCCTCCGGGCAGACTTTCTGCGAAAGCGTCAGGGTCCTGTTCAATGACGGGGAATGTATTGTAATGAACGGGGACGACCTGTTTCGCTCTCAGCCATTCAGCCGCGAGTTTCGCATCTTCAGGCCCCATGGTGAAGTTATCACCGATCGGCAGAAACGCCAGGTCAATGTGATTCAGTTCCCCGATCAGTTTCATATCTGAGAACAGCGCCGTATCGCCGGCGTGGAAAATCGTTTTGCCGTCAATCGTTAATAAAATCCCGGCCGGCATCCCGGTGTATGTGATGGTTTTGTTTTCTTCATCAGTGACCGCCGATCCGTGGAACGCCTGTGTCAGTTTTACTTTGCCGAAATCAAATTGGTGCGCCCCGCCGATATGCATCGGGTGGACCTTTAAACCTTTAAAGCCGAGATAAACGGCCAGCTCGTTCGGCGCAATGACGAGCGCATCGTTTTGTTTGGCGATCTGCTCTGTATCTCCGACATGGTCATTGTGTCCGTGAGTAAGCAGGATGACATCCGCTTTCACTTCTTCCGGTTTCAAATTTGTCAGACTGTTTCCGGTCAGAAACGGATCAAAAATAATGTTATGGGTTTTCGTTTCCACTTGAATGACAGAATGTCCGTGATAAGTCACTTTCATCGTTTTCACCTCATAAAAAATTAATATTTATCAAGTTCCCTTTTTGACAAACGAAAAAACTTACAGGGATTGATGCCTGTTAATCACATTCAGCCCGCCTGTTGCTTCAATGACCGTTCCGGTTACAAGATCGGAATCTTCTTCACATAAAAACGCGATGATTCTCGCAATATCCTCTCCGGTTCCGGACCTGCCGATCGGCGTCTTTTCTTTGCCGATTTTCCGTCTTGCTTCCTCTATAGACGCTTCTTTCATATCTCCTACAATATCACCCGGGCAGACCATATTGGCTGTAATGCCTGATTCGGCTTCTTCAATCGCAATGGTTTTCGTTAACGAAGCCAATCCGACTTTAGCCGCTCCGAAAGCGGAACGGTGAAGCCAGCCGGGGGCATGGTCCGCTCCTTGAAAACCGTATGTAATAATCCGGCCGAAGCGCTGCTGTCTCATGACCGGGATAACCGCTTTAAACAGATGGAAAACGGCGCTTAAATTCCCTTCAAGCATGCCATACCATTCGTCATCGGAGTAATCGGCAAGCTTTTTGCGCTCAAATATGTACGGCCCGGCATTGTTAATCAGTATGTCAATCCTTCCAAACCGCTGAAGGGCTGCATCGGCGATCCGCATGAGATCTTCTTTCCGGGTTACATCGCCCTTAACGAATTGCAATCTGTCATGGCACCCGGGATAATCCGCCTTCAGACAAGCGACCGCTTCTTCGTCCTGTCTGTAATTCACTGTGACAGAAAAGCCTTTTTCCAGAAGCATTTCAGTCACTTTTCGGCCCAATCCCTTTGTACCGGCAGTGATTAGAGCATGTCGCACATTGAATACCCTCCCCAGGCAACGTAGCCGCTTCAATAAAATCAAGACGTTTCTCCCTCTACTTTACTATAAACAAACGGCAATATCACTTTTTTGCACTTCGTCCGCACGAAAAAAAAGCCGTCTTTACAGACAGCTTAATTTTCTGAAGGAGCAGAGGCTTCCTCCATGCCGACATAACCGCTTTGGTATGCCTCTGAGATAAGCCTGGCCGTTTCTTCACTTTCTTTTTCATCATAGATGTAACGGTCTTGTTCTTTGCGCATTCCTTCTACCTCCCATCTTTTATAGATGTAGGGTGTCTGATATGACGGGAAAATATGAAGGAAATTTCAGCAAATTAAATGCCGGCGCAGGCTTTTGCTTTTACGAGCGCCTGTTCTACCTGCTGAAAACCCGTTCCGCCGGCGCTCATTCTTTTTTCAACCGCATGATGCGGATCGAGCACGGTATAGATATCTTCTTCAAAGAGACTGCTGGCTTGAAGGAATTCTTCAAATGCCATGTCACTTAAATAGATTCCTTTTTCAATACAGCTGTACACAAGCTTGCCGACCACTTCATGCGCTTCTCTGAACGGCATGCCTTTTTTTGCTAAATAATCGGCAAGTTCCGTCGCGTTTGAAAAATCTTGTTTTGTCGCTTGTTTCATGATGTCTTTGTTTACTTTCATCGTTTCAATCATGCCCGTGAAAATCTGAAGGCTTCCTTCAACGGTTTTCACCGTGTCAAACATGCCTTCTTTATCTTCCTGCAGGTCTTTGTTGTAAGCGAGCGGGAGTCCTTTCATAATTGTGAAAAGACCCATCATATCACCGTATACGCGTCCGGTTTTACCGCGGATCAGCTCCGCCATGTCGGGGTTTTTCTTCTGCGGCATCATGCTGCTTCCCGTGGCGTACGTATCATCCAGTTCAATGAATCTGAATTCCTGCGAGCACCATAGAATGATTTCTTCTGATAAACGTGAAAGATGCATCATCAGCATGCTGCTGCCGCTTAAAAACTCGAGAATAAAATCTCTGTCACTGACTCCGTCAAGACTGTTCTCGTAAATGGAGTCAAAACCGAGCAGCTCCGCCGAATAGTTACGGTCTATCGGAAACGTAGTTCCGGCAAGCGCCCCGCATCCGAGCGGCGATATGTTAATCCGCTTCATAGCATCCCGAAAACGCTCTTTATCCCGTTCAAGCATCCAAAAATAAGCAAGCAGATGGTGGGCGAAAGAAATCGGCTGGGCCCGCTGCAAATGGGTGTACCCCGGCAGAATGGTCTCGACATTGGCCTCCGCTTTTTCGATCAGCGCTTTTTGGAACTGTTCAATCAGCACGATGATATGCGAGACATGATCTTTCAAATATAGATGCATGTCGGTCGCCACCTGGTCATTCCGGCTTCTGCCTGTATGGAGCTTTCCGCCTAGCGGTCCGATTTCTTCAATCAGCATTTTTTCAATGTTCAAATGAATATCTTCATAATCAACAGAGAATTCAAGCGTTCCTTCCTCAGCTTTTTGCAGGAGAGTCTGCAGCCCTTGACGGATGGCACCTTCTTCTTCTTCCGTCAGAATGCCGCATTTTTTCAGCATTGCCGCATGAGCGAGAGACCCTGTAATATCCTCTTTGACTAAGTTTTGGTCGAATGTGATGGATGCGCCGAACTCATCGACCCACTTTTCCGGTGTTTTTTGAAAACGGCCTCCCCAAAGCTTCTTCATGCTTCAATCTGCTCCTTTTTTTTCACAATGCTGTTTACTTTTGTCGGCAGTCCCCAAAGCTCGATAAAGCCGATTGCCGCGTGATGGTCAAACGCATCGTCTTTTGTATATGTCGCAAGTTTTTCGTCGTAGAGAGAATATTCCGACTTACGTCCTTCTACAATGGCATGGCCTTTAAACAGCTTGACGCGCACGACGCCGGTGACGTGTTTTTGGGTTTCTTTCAGGAATGCAAGCAGCGCGTCTTTTAACGGCGAGAACCATAAACCGTTATAGATGATTTCAGACAGTTTTTGTTCAATTGCCGGTTTGAAATGGGCCACTTCTTTCACTAAAGTCAGATCCTCAAGCTCTTTGTGAGCCGTAATCAAAGTCATGGCGCCCGGGCACTCATAAACTTCACGGGACTTAATGCCGACCAGGCGGTTTTCCACATGGTCAATCCGGCCGATGCCGTGTTTTCCGGCAGTCTCGTTCAGCTTGAGAATTAAATCAGCGAGCGGGTAGGTTACGCCGTCGATTGAAACCGGAACACCGGCTTCAAATGCGATTTCGATGATTTCCGGAACGTCCGGCGTGTTTTCAAGAGATGCTGTCAGGTCATATGCCCCTTCAGGCGGCGCCGCCCACGGATCTTCTAGTATACCGCATTCATTAGCGCGTCCCCATAGGTTCTGGTCGATGGAATACGGGCTGTCAAGATTGATCGGAATCGGTATGCCGCGGCTTGCGGCGTATTCAATTTCTTCTTCACGCGACCATTGCCACTCACGGACCGGAGCAATGACCTCCAGATCAGGATTTAATGATTTAATGGATACTTCGAAACGAACCTGATCGTTTCCTTTTCCCGTGCAGCCGTGCGCTACGGCCACCGCGTTTTCCTTTTCCGCCACTTCCACGAGTTTTTTCGCGATTAACGGACGGGATAGTGCAGATACGAGCGGATACTTGCCTTCATACATTGTATGGGCCTGCATAGAAATGAGCGCGTACTCCCGGGCGAATTCTTCTTTCGCATCAATCACATAGGAATTTACGGCGCCAACTTCCAGCGCTTTTTGCTGAACGAATGCCAAATCCTTTCCTTCCCCAACATCTAAGCAGCAGGCAACAACATCGTATCCCTGTTCTTGCAGCCATTTTATCGCTACAGAAGTATCAAGACCTCCTGAGTATGCCAATACAACCTTTTTTTGTTCTGCCATGTTAAAAGCTCCCTTTGTATAAAAATTAGTTTTAATTAATAAAAATGCATTTTGTATGTATACACTGTAACAAGTAAATTCTGTTTTTTCAAGCCTTTTATAAAAAAAACCCCACCCAATTTTTTGAGCGGAGCGGAGCCTTTTTATACATTTATAAATCTTTTCGGATTTCCCGGAGCACATGAGGCAGTTCAGGAATAATCAGTTTACTCATTGCAAGCTTTACGGCGCCTGAGGAGCCGGGCGTGCAGAAGACTGCGGTATTTCGGATCACACCCGCTGCCGCTCTGGACAAAATGGCGGCGGAGCCGATGTCCTCCGTATAGCTCAGCATGCGGAACAGCTCGCCGAACCCCGGGAGTTCTTTTGAAAACAGCGGCGTGACCGCTTCAATTGTGACATCCCTTTCGGCAATGCCCGTCCCTCCGTTTAACAGCACCGCATCTGTATATTCATCCATACAGCCGGATAAAACGGCTTTCTGCAATTCATCTTTTTCATCTTTTACAATGTCATAAGCGACCGTTTCAAATCCAGCTTCTCTGATGAAATCCATCATGACGCGCCCGCTTTTGTCGGTTTCTTTCGTTCTCGTGTCGCTGACTGTTATCACCTTGCAGCGCACGGCTGACGGGGCTTCTTGTTTATGTTCATGCACACTCATTGCTTCACCTCATCGTTTATGTATTAAACATATCGTAACGTTTGATTCTGGGGCATTCAATAAAAAAGCACACCCTAAAGGATGTGCTTTTTTCGCTCATTACTGTGCAAGACGGACGACGTCACGTGCGATCATGACCTCTTCGTCAGTCGGAATGATGATGACTTTGACAGGAGAGTGAGGGTAGCTGATAAACGCTTCCTCGCCGCGCACGTTGTTCAGCGCAGGATCCCAATATACACCCATGAATTCTAAGCCGCGAAGCACGCGTTCTCTGACTTCAACGCTGTTTTCACCGATACCCGCAGTGAAAATAATCGCGTCAACGCCGCTCATTCTCGCAGCGTAAGAACCGATGTATTTATGGATTCTGCTTGCAAACACTTCAAGAGCCGTTTCCGCTCTTTCGTTTCCTTCTTTTGAAGCTTCTACGATATCGCGGAGGTCGCTTGAGAAACCGGATATGCCAAGCAGTCCGCTCTTTTTATTTAATGTATTTAATACTTCATCTGCCGTCTGATCCGTTTTTTCCATAATGTACGGGATCAATGCAGGGTCGATGTTTCCTGAACGTGTTCCCATCGCAACACCCGCAAGCGGTGTGAAGCCCATTGACGTATCAATGGATTTTCCGCCTTCTACGGCCGCGATACTTGCGCCGTTACCGAGGTGGCAGGAAATCAGACGCAAATCTTCAAGCGGGCGGCCGAGAAGCTCAGCTGCGCGCTGTGTCACGTATTTATGAGAAGTGCCGTGGAAACCGTATTTGCGGATGCCGTATTTCTCGTAGTATTCGTACGGAAGGCTGTACAGGTAAGATTGCTCAGGCATCGTTTGGTGGAACGCCGTATCAAACACTGCAACCGCAGGCACATCCGGAAGCACTTCTTTAAAGGCTTTAATGCCGACGATGTTAGCCGGGTTATGAAGCGGCGCAAGTTCTGAAATCTCTTCAATCTCACGGATTGTTTCATCCGTAAGCAAAACAGAATCGCTGAATTTTTCTCCGCCGTGAACCACACGGTGGCCGATTCCGTCAATTTCGTTTAAATCCTTTATAATACCGAATTCAGTCAGCTTGTGAAGCAGCATCTTCACCGCAACCGCATGATCCGGAATATCTGTCACTTCTGTATTTTTTTCGCCGTTAACAGAGATAGTGAAAACGCTGTCGGCGATACCGATCCGTTCTACTAAACCTTTTGTTAGCACCTTTTCTGAAGGCATTTCGAATAACTGAAATTTTAAAGATGAGCTTCCTGCGTTAATTGCAATAATTTTAGACATAAATGACGCTCCTATCAAAATTCTTCTTCGTTTGTTCGTTCTTTTTTCCCAGACCATAACTGCGGTCCAAAAAATATCTGACTTTTCCATTTAAACATTGTCAACTCAGCATTTCAAGTCAACATCCACATTGGTACCGTTTACAATATGAAGTCGATATTTTCTGATAAATCTCATTTGTGCCAAATGGACGGCACGGCCTTACGGAATGTTATTTTCTTTCCTTAATTTGTGTTTTCGCCCTGATTTCCATTCATTTTAAAAAGCGAAAAGCAGCGCGGAATTTTGCGTCTCACACTGCTTTTTCGCCATTATTTTTCTTTTTGAATCCACTGATCCAATTTTGCCATCATCTCCCGCATCGCCTGCTGGTTCGCAAAAGAAGGAAGATTCGCCAAAAGCGCTTGTTTCGGCGGCTTTGCGTCTTCGCCTTTTTTCTGCAGGATTAAAATGCTCTTTGCCTGCGCTTCATCTTTAAACATAGTAGCCGGCAGCTGAAGCAGGGCGTTGATATATACTTTTTCCGCAAAAAACCGCTTCAGTTTATCGCTTTGCGCGCTGTCAAACAGATGGTTCGGAATCATAAAAAATAAGTATCCGCCCGGTTTTGTATGTTTGACGCTCTGCTCAATAAATAAGTGGTGGGCAAATGAGTGGCCTTCATCCGCTTTCAGCTCAAACGCTTCAGCGCCTTCGTCATTGGGATAGTAGCCGACCGGCAAATCGCAGATAACCGCATCGGCCGGTTCGATAAATAACGGCTGAAGACTGTCCTGGCAGAACAGCTCCATTTCTTTTTCCTGCAGATTCGCCTGCGCATATGCGATCTTCAGAAGGACATCGTCGATTTCAATGCCGAAGCTTTTTCCCGCTTTGTCAGAAAGCTGGTTTGCCGCGGTCAGCAGAAGATTTCCGGTGCCGCAGGCGGGGTCCAGCAACGTCAGGCCTTTTCGGCCGCCCGTAAATTTATTCACGAGGTAACTGATGAAAAGGCCGATCGTATCAGGCGTCATCTGTCTGTTCGGATGGGACTTATCTTTCAGTCCTTTTAAAATGGCGAGCTGGAACGCCTTGCGGATCCATTCATGCTCCCATTTTCTGAAGTCTGCTTTCGCAAGCAGGCTTTTAAGCTCGCCGGTTTGTTTTTCCTGAAGCGGAAGCTGGTCCGTCGTTTCAAGAAAATACATCTCTCCCGCCTCCGCAAGCCCCTCAATATAAGAAATCTCAAGGCCTTCTGCTATCACTTGGGCGGCTTCATCTAAAAGTTCATAAATCTGACCGACATGATCGTGTTGCATGCTGTTTCCTCCTTGCCATGAAAAGAGCTCCGCGGCAGCACCCGGAGCTCTTTTTCTCTCTTTACTTGATTAACGCTTTTGCAGCGTCGATAGGCTTTTCATAATTCGGGTGGTTTGTCGCTTCGCTTACGTATTCCGCGTAAACGACTTTTCCGTCCTGATCAAGGACAAATACGGAACGTGCCAAAAGACGAAGTTCTTTGATGTAAACACCGAATGCTTCACCAAATGACATCTCTTTATGATCCGATAATGTTTCCACTTTATCAATTCCGTTCGCTCCGCACCAGCGCGCTTGTGCAAACGGAAGGTCGGCGCTGATTGTATAAACGTTCACATCACCGAGTTTTGCGGCTTCTTCGTTGAAGCGGCGTGTCTGCGCGTCACATACGCCTGTGTCAATGGAAGGAATAACGGATATGATCGTTACTTTCCCTTTCATATCTGCTAATGTCTTCTCTTCTAATCCGTTTGTCAAAACCGTGAAGTCAGGAGCTTGGTCACCCGGTTTCACTTCTTGTCCGATCAGCGTCACGGCTCCGCCTTTAAATGTAATTTCAGCCATTCTGATTCCTCCCTTTATCTATGTATAGCTCTATCATAGTCGAGTTTTATGCAAACTGCAAAGGTTATGCCGCATCGTAAAAAAAGCTAACTGCGGGCGGCAGTTAACTTTTCTGTTATAAATCGATATCCGTTCTTTTTTGGTTCCGGCCTTTTTCATTCTTTTTAAACATATGCTGGATGCGTTCAATCGTTTGAGGCGCGGAGTCTAACAGTTTATCAATCAGATGGGTGTTTTCGTCTAAATGAAGCATACGCACGCCGTTTGTTCCGACAATCAGAAACGCAATCGGCGTAATGGATACTCCGCCGCCGCTTCCGCCGCCGAACGGGAGCTTCTGCTCTTTTCTTTCATCATCATCGGTTCTTTTTTCAGCCGGCTTTCCTCCAAACTCGCTTCCGCCCGCCGCAAATCCGAATCCGACCTTTGAAACCGTTAAGATTACGCTGCCGTCAGGCGTTTCAACAGGGTCGCCGATGATTGTATTCACGTCAATCATTTCTTTTAAATTTTCCATAGCGGTTTTCATTAAACCTTGAATGGGGTGGTCTGCCATATGCGCTCCTCCTTAAACTGATGAATCATTCTTTGAAGCAACCGGAACCGGCTGTTTCTTTCGTATGATAGAAAGTCCGTTCCGCCCGTATTTGAGCAATTTGAAAGCTGCACCTATAAGATGTCCAAAACGAAAAAAGAATATACACTGCAAATGCGTCTTGGATGCAGGCACTTGAAAAGACGGAATGACTTCGCACACCGGTTTATGTATGAAACGCAGATGATCATACAGCATCGCCGTAAGGCCTCCCTTTACGGCCCACAATCCGCCAGCGGCGATTCCCGTAACGGCGGCGTCCTTTATTCCGATAACCGTCACCCATTCAAACTTCGTAACACGGACTCCCGCAAGAAATGAGGCGGCGATTTGGCGCATCTGCAAGACTTGGTGCAGAATCATTTCTATTCTGTGAATGCTCTGTTTGACATCTTCATATGTGATTTTTTTCTTCTCTTTTTTCTGACCTTTCATTTCTGATTTCGTGTCCTGTTTGACATCAATAGACGCGTCTTCGCTGTTTACTTTAATGACGGGCAGCGTTTTTTTAAAACGGACCAGCCCGTATAAGGCCGAGAGTTTAAACGTCAGTTTGTCGTTATCTTTATCGTGAAGATATTCGAAAGTCAGATGGATTTTCATCCTCATGAGCAGCCAGACTAAAATGAGAATGAGAATTACAGCTGCTGCGGCATATCCCATAGGCTTCACTTCCTTAGCAGCATTATCGCCAAAACCAAAAAAAATAAACCCGGACGTTAATCCGGGTTTACTGCATTTATTTGCGGTACAGCGCTTCGTGAATCACCGTTGTGTCGGCGATCAGATCGTGAATGCCCTGCTTTTTGGGCGTAAACGCAATGACGATATAGAGAATCCAGATTTTATCGATATAACGCCCCACCGCTTCTCTGAAAATGACGGTGCTCCAAGTCAGCGGCTTTCCGGGCGTCAAAGAAGTGACCTTTAACCCGAAGACCATCTTGCCGAGTGTCTGATGAAACCATTTCGTCATGAACACAAAATAGGCGAGGTAGACGATCAGGGTTGTGACGGAATAAGCTGAGATTGTAAACATTCCGCTTGTTGCCGGGAGCTTCATCAGCGTGAAAATCGGTGAAACGATGAGATGGTTAAGTCCCCAGACCACCAGCCAATCAAGAAGAAACGCCCAAAACCTGATCCAAAAGCCCGCATATGCCTGCTCGGGCGCCCTCTGTTGTTCGGCTTCCTCTTTTTTGCCGTGAAAGCCTTCGTAAGTCGCGTCCATTCTTTCTTCCCCCCTACTTTGCATAGAGATACATCATCCGCGGCGAACCGGATTGCGAAATGAGTTCTTTCATATTCAGAAAATCAATTTCGCTTTTAAACATTTTCGCTGCGCTCATGGAAAAGAGCGAGCCTAATCCGAATCCTTCCTCGTATGTGATGACTGAAGCGTTTTTCATATTTTTATGGTCCTTTTTCATCGCGCTGATCGTATCATCGTAAAAACCGAGCTCATCAACGAGGCCGATTTTTTTCGCTTGTCTGCCGTCGTAAACACGGCCGTCGGCAATTTTTTTCACATCCGCTTTTGACATGTGCCGGCCTTTTGAAATGACATTGACAAATCCTTCATAAGAATCGTTGACCATTGTCTGCATGATCTTTCTTTCTTCCTTCGTCATGTCGCGGGTCGGGGACATGATGTCTTTATGCGCGCCGCTTTTAATGGTTTCAAACTTGATGCCGAGTTCATCGGCGAGCTTGGAATAATTGACGCTTTCCATGATGACGCCCAGTGAACCCGTGAGCGTTTCCGGTGAAGCATAGATTTTATCGGCGGCCGTTGAAATATAGTAGCCTCCCGATGCCGCCATGGAGCCCATGGATACATAAATCGGTTTCTTCGTTTCTTTCTTTAGTTCTTCCAGTTTTTTATGTATTTCCGCGCTTTCGTACACGCCTCCGCCCGGGGAATTGATTTTCAGTACAATTCCTTTGACGCTTTTATCTTCTTTCGCACGCTCAACCTGTTTTAAAAATGATCTGTGATCATACCCGCCTGAGCTGAGCAGGCCAGCGGACCCGCCGTTATCCTCAATCGTGCCGTCCACTTCAAGCACGGCGATTTTACTGCCGGGGCTGCCCTTATCCAGCGTCACTTCCTCTGTGTCATCTGTCAGTGATGCAAAGTCAGACCCTGTATCTCCGATATTCTTCAGCACCCCGACGGTCACACTTGCAATGACCGATACGCCGAAAATGCCGAGCGCGATGACGAGCGCAATCCATCTTTTTGCATTCATTTGTTCTCCTCCTTTTCTGTCAATATTCGTACGTTCCCCCGTAAAAAAAGATTCATTTTTTTCATGAAGCGCTTTCTCTTAACGGATAAACAGGAAACATGTTACACTATTGCCACAGGTATTTTAACACAATACCTGCTGGGAGAAAAACGTAAATATGACAGCAAAGGGGAATGGGGATATGACCGATCTTCGCCGCAATGTTTATTTTTTTCACAAACAAAACAACGAAACAAAAGAACAAGTCAGCTCTTTGAAGCAGCTTGCTGAATCGCACGGTTTTACAGTTGCGGCTCACCCGGAGGATGCCGGTATTATCGCCAGCATCGGCAGCGACGGCTCATTTCTGCAAGCCGTCAGAAAAACCGGATTCCGTGATGACTGCCTGTATGTCGGCATCGCTAAAAAAGGGAAAGCCCATTTGTACTGTGATTTTCACAGCGATGAGCCTGAAAAAATGGCGGCCAGCATGACCGCGGAACAGCTTGAGGTCAGAAAATACCCGCTCATTCATGTAACGGTGGACGGCAGCAATCATTTTCACTGTTTAAACGAGGTTTCCATCCGTTCAAGCATTATTAAAACGTTTGTGATGGATGTGTTAATTGATGATCTTCATTTTGAGACGTTCAGAGGAGACGGGATGATCATTTCCACCCCGACGGGCAGCACCGCCTACAATAAGTCTGTCTCAGGCGCCGTTGTTGATCCTTTGATTTCCTGCATGCAGGTATCCGAACTGGCGTCGTTGAACAACAACACATACCGTACACTCGGATCTCCGTTTATTTTAAGCTCAAACCGGAAGCTGACACTGCAGGTGGTCCAGGACGGCAATGAGCATCCGATTATCGGGCTTGATAATGAAGCGCTCAGCACGCGGAATGTCAAAAAGGTTGAGATTACACTATCCGATAAAAAAATCAAAACGGTGAAACTGAAAGACAACTCTTTCTGGGAAAAAGTAAAGCGATCATTTTTATCATAAAAAAAGAGGACGGGCATCACTGCCTGTCCTCTTTTTCATATACGATACGGCCGCCGACGACGGTTTTGACAGCTTCCAATTCATGAAGCTTTTTCGGATCCGTCCCGAACGGATCACCGCTGAGTACGGTAAAGTCGGCATCATAGCCGGGGGCGATCCGTCCGCGGCTATGTTCTTTATGGATGATGGCCGCGCTTCCCTCCGTGTAAAGCTGAATGGCTTCGTACACGGTCAGGCACTCTTTTTCATAATAGGCCGGACCTTCCGGATGCTGCTTGCTTGTACGGAGCACAGCCGATTGAATGCCCAGAAGCGGATCGGCCGGCTCAATCGGGGCGTCTGAGCCTCCGGCGCACAGCAGCCCTTTTGACAGCAGTGTTTTCCAGGCGAAAGCCGTTTTCATCCGCTCTTCTCCGAGCCGGTCAATCACCCACGGAAAGTCACTGGCCACAAAATGCGGCTGAAGATCAAGTCCGATCGGCAGCCGGGCGGCTCTTTCAATCAATCCGGCATCTAATACTTGCGCATGAATGAGCCTGTCTAGCTGTCCGGGCTTTGCCGGGTATCTTTCGATAACATCGAGCACCTTTTCAAATGCAAGGTCGCCAATCGCGTGCACGGCGATCTCCATCCCTTTCTCTCTCGCTTTATAAACAAGAGCGGCAAGGGTCTCGTCATCGTGCACCTGAACGCCGGAAACTGACGGATCATCATGATAAGGCTTTTTCAACAGAGCGGTTCTGCCTCCGAGCGCGCCGTCAGCAAAAATTTTCATCGCTCCGTATTCCAGGTAAGGTCCGGTCGATTTATCCAGAGCGCTCCAGCTGTCGACGGCTTCGTGATGAACGAGCAGATGGGCGCGAAAAGGATAAAGGCCGCTGCCGGTTAAAGACTCGTACGCGGCAACGGGAACGGACGGGTCTCCGTAGTATGCCAGATCTTCTGAATGCCCGCCTGTCAGGCCTTTTGACCAGCAGTCCGTAATCGCCGTTTGAAGCGCGCGTTTGACATAGTGAAGTGAGACGGGCGGCAGGGCCTGTGTCACAAGCTCTTGGGCTTTATCCAGCAGAAGGCCTGTCGGACCGGTGCCGTCCCGGACGATAATCCCGCCGTTTGGATCAGGTGTTTCGTTTGTAATCCCCGCCGCGCGCAATGCGGCTGAATTAACCGCAACGGCGTGCCGGCATACCCGCTTCAGCAGGACGGGGCGGTCGGGAAAGAGCGGGTCAAGGTCATGCTTCGTGACGTAATCCGGCCGTTCAAACAGGTTTTCATCCCAGCCTTCGCCGATCAGCCATTCGCCATCTTCCAATTCACGCTCTGCTTCTTTTGCGGCCCGCAGGATCGCTTCTTTTGACGTCAGCTGCGACAAATCGAGGCGAAGCTGTTTTTCCCCATGTCCGATTAAATGCATATGACTGTCCGTAAACCCCGGGAACATGACAGCTCCATGTAAATCGATTTCCTCCGTATCAGGCGAACCGTATGTTCCTTGGAGCTCCCGATAGCTGCCCGTCTGCCTGACGACGCCTTCTTCGGTATAAACGGATTCAGTGACATGATTCTTGTCAAGCATTGTATAGATGGTGCCGCCGTGCCAAATCGCTTTCATCCCCGCTCACCCTTTATCCTGTATTATGCTTTTTTATCAGCCTTCAGCCGTTCTTCACGCTGTCTCAGTTCCACACGTCTGATTTTTGCGGACGCCGTTTTCGGCAGGCTTTCGACAAATTCAATTTCTCTCGGATATTTGTAAGGCGCCGTAATCGTTTTTACGTGGTTTTGCAGTTCTTTGACAAGTTCGCCACTGCGCTTTTCATCGTCTTGTAAAACGACATAAGCTTTTACGATTGAACCTCTGATTTCATCCGGGCTTGCCACGACTGCACATTCTTTCACTTCCGGATGCTTCACGAGCGCGTCCTCTACTTCAAAAGGCCCGATTGTATATCCGGAGCTGACGATAATGTCATCATTGCGGCTCTCAAACCAAAAGTAGCCGTCCTCGTCTTTTTTCGCGCGGTCTCCTGTAAGAAAGTAATCTCCGCGAATCTGCTTTTTCGTTCTTTCGGGATCTTTATAATATTCCTTGAATAAGGCCGGTGTGCTCAAATGCACGGCGATATCGCCCGTTTCGCCTGTTTCGCATATTTCGCCCTTATCGTTTATAATCTCTACTTGATTTCCGGGGGTCGGTTTGCCCATGCTTCCCGGCTTAATATCCATATCCTTCAGGACGCCGACTAACAGGGTGCTCTCCGTTTGGCCGTATCCGTCTCTCACTTTAATACCGAAATGCTTCCGGAATACGTCAATGACTTCCCGGTTTAATGGCTCACCCGCAGAAACTGCGCTGTGAAGGGCAGAAAGATCATATTTGTCCAACTCCTCCACTTTTGCCATCAGGCGGTATTCCGTCGGGGTACAGCAGAAGACATTTACTTGATGGCGCTCCAGCAGCTCTAAATACGTCTTGGCGTTGAATCTGCCGTGATAAATGAATCCTGTCGCGCCGCTTCCCAGAACGGCGAGCAGCGGGCTCCACACCCATTTCTGCCAGCCGGGCGCCGCGGTGGCCCACACTGTATCGTCTTCGGAAATATCCAGCCATGCACCGGCTGAAGTTTTTAAATGGGCAAAGGCCCAGCCGTGTGTATGTACAACGCCTTTAGGCTGGCCGGTCGTGCCTGAAGTATAGGACAAAAACGCCATGTCCTCTCTTGTTGTATCAGCTGTTTGAAAACTGTTTCCGTCCGCTTCAATCGTTAAGAGGTTTTTCCAGCCTGCATCATTTTCACCGATTGACAATGTCACCAGCTGCTCGGTATTCACCTCGTCAAATGCGTTTATAAATGAAGGATAAACGATAGCGCCTTTCACTTCGGCGTGTTTGATCCGGTATTCAAGGTCTTTGGCGCGCAGCATTTCCGAGCAAGGAATGACGACCATCCCCGCTTTTAAGATCGCTAAATAAACGGCATACGCTTCAAGCACTCTCGGAACCATGACAATCAGCTTATCGCCTTTTTCAAATCCGAGACCTTTCAGGCGGGCTCCGATTTTATTCGTTTCTTCCATCAATTTTTCATACGTCCAGACTTTCTTGCCGCCTGTTTGATCTTCCCAAATAAGCGCGTTCTTCTCTTTGGAACGGCTGAACTTTTCGATTTCATTTACAAGGTTATAGTTCTTTGGGGCGATTAAATCTTCTCGTTTTAACACGAACAACTCCTCACTTTCTTTCCCCATTATACATAAACATAGGCCATTACAATAAAAATATGCATAAATTGCTTCCAGCCTTCTATCTATACTCATGAAAAAAGAGCGGGGAATTCCCCGCTCTCTTAGCCATTATGTGAAGTTGTGATTAAAACTGCTGCTGGCTGCTTCCGCCCATGCTTTGCTGAGCAAAAGAGACAAGACGTTTTGTGATTTCTCCACCGACAGAACCGTTGGCGCGAGAAGTTGTTTCCGGTCCAAGGTTTACACCGAATTCAGAAGCGATTTCATACTTCATTTGGTCGATAGCTTGAGCAGCGCCTGGCACTAAAAGCTGGTTGCTGTTTCCGCTGTTTGATTGTTGTGACATGTGTATCACCTCCTTGTGAGTATAGAATGTGATAAAACACATGTCTTCATTCAAAAAAACTTTGGTAATTGTATACAGTTTTAAAACAGGCCGGCAAACTTATCGTGAGCTTCCTGCTCTGAGTAAACAGTGATGGTTTCGATACCGGCAGCGGCCTCTGCAATCAGCGGTTCAAAATCAACGAAGCTTTCGAAGTGCTCGATTTTTTCTTTTTTCGGACGTGTTTTCGGACTTGGCGGCGTAAAGATGGTGCAGCAATCCTCAAACGGCTGAATGCTTGTTTCATAAGTGCCGATTTCTTTTGATTTCTCGATGATTTCTGTTTTGTCCATTCCGATTAAAGGGCGCAAAACCGGCGTTGCCGTCACGGCATTGATCGCATACATGCTTTCAAGCGTCTGGCTCGCTACCTGCCCGAGGCTTTCCCCCGTAATGATCGCGAGCGCTTTTCGTTCTTCTCTGATTCTGTCCGCGATTTGCAGCATAAGACGCCGCGTCGCCGTCATCGTATAGTTTTCCGGGATTTGTTTTTGGATGAGTTCCTGCGTCTTTGTAAACGGCACGATATGAAGCGTCATACTGCCGCCGAACTTCGCGAGGCATCCCGCGAGATCCATGACTTTCTGCTTTGCCCGTTCGCTCGTATACGGCGGACTGAAGAAATGTACGGCTTCAACTGATAATCCCCGTTTCATCGCGTAAAAACCGGCGACCGGACTGTCAAAACCGCCGGAAAGCATCAGCATCGCTTTACCCGCGGAACCGACAGGAAGGCCTCCGGCGCCTTTTTCGTTACGAATGGTCAGGAATGTCGCTTCCTCCCTGATTTCAATCCGAAGCGGAATATCGGGATTTTTCACATCGACGGTTAATCCATCCGTGTTTTTCAAAATATGGCCGCCGATTTCAGCGTTCATCGCATTCGTATCTAATTCAAACTGCTTGTAAGCCCGTTTGGTCTCGACCTTAAACGTATTCCCCGGTTTATATTCGTCTTCTATCGCGGCTAAAGCCGTTTTTTTAATGTCTTCCAGCTTGCTTTCGCATTTAATTGCGAGACTGAAACTTTGAATGCCGAATATATTCTTTAATAAGGAACAAATTTCCTCCGGGTTTTCTCCATTAAGTGTAATTGACATCCGGTCCCGGTTTGAAAAGTATTTTACTTTTTTATAATCCTTTAATACCAGGCGGATATTTTGTTTTAATCTTTCAATAAAACTGCGTCTGTTTTTTCCTTTTGTGGATATTTCACCAAAACGGATTAAAATATGATCGTAATTCATATGCTACCTCATCATTTTTTTTAGTTTTTGAACAGCCGGCACCAGCGCGGCCATAAACGGCTCCGTGATGTCAGCCGTATGGCTGAAGTTCAGGCTGACTCTGATGCTGCTTGATGCAATCTGTTCGCCTTTATTCATTTGCAGAAGAACACGGCTCGGTTTATGCTCTCTTGCCGAACATGCCGCGGTTGTGGAGACATATATTCCTTTTTCCTCAAGCATGTGCAGCAGCACTTCGGCCTTCACGCCCGGAACGGAAAAATTAATGATATGCGGAGCGCTGTTTTCGGCGGGAGTGTTGATGACGACCCCGTCCGCCCCGCTCAGCCTTTCCATGAGCGCATTCTTGGCAGCCTCCACGGAAGAAAGCCGCTCATTCATGTCACGCGAGGAAAGATTGATCGCTTTCGCAAGGGAAACGGCGCCTGCCGTATGTTCTGTTCCGGCCCGGACGCCTTTTTGCTGCGAGCCGCCCGTTATAAGCGGAATGAGCCGCGTTCCTTTTTTGACGATAAGCGCTCCGGTCCCTTTTAAGCCGTGAAACTTATGCCCTGAAACAGTGCAAAGGTCAATGCCCGCTTCTTCTATAGACAGAGGAACTTTATGAATGCCCTGCACATGATCAACATGAAACAGAATATTCCGGTGCTGCTTCAAAAACCCGCCGATTTCCTTTACGGGCTGAATGGAGCCGACTTCGTTATTGACATGCATGACGCTGACGATTATCGTATCCGGCCTGATAGCAGATTTGACGTCTTTCAAAGAAACGAAGCCGTTTTGATCGGCCGGAAGATATGTGACTTCAAAGCCGAACAGCTCTGTCAGCTGATCAAGCGTCTCCGTCACAGAAGGATGCTCAATCGCCGAAGCAATGATATGTCTTCCTTTACTCATGTTTGCCCAGGCCGCTCCCTTTAACGCAGCGTTATTCGCTTCAGTCGCGCCTGATGTAAATACAATATCATAATTTTTTAAACGTAAGGTTCTTTTTATTTGCTGAGCGGCCGCTTCAAGGAGCTGCTCCGTCTCAGTTCCTAACTGGTGCAGAGACGAAGGATTGCCGAAATAACGGCTGCTCGTCTGTTTATACACTTCCAAAACCTCTTCATACGGCTCGGTCGTTGAGCTGTTGTCTAAATATATCATTTTTTTTACTCCTTTTATGAAAACGGTACATCGTATGATATTTATGCTACCATAACAAAAGTAAATAGAAATTCGCAATAAATCGAGTATTGACTTCTCTGTACATTGCCATATAATAAGTAATGTTCGTTTTGTTATATTATCTGACAATTAATTGACAGAATATTTCAACATAGTATTTAGGAGGACTTTTATGAAACACTCACTACCTGTCAAAGATACCGTTATTATCGGTTTCATGCTCTTCGCACTTTTTTTCGGGGCAGGAAATATGATATATCCGCCGGAGCTTGGGCAAGCGGCGGGGCATAATGTCTGGAAAGCGATGGGCGGTTTCTTACTGACCGGCGTAGGACTGCCGCTTTTAGGTATTATCGCCATCGCATTAACGGGCAAAGACGCGAAAGGACTTGCCGATAAGGCTCACCCGGTATTCGGCACTATTTTCACCGTTGTGCTTTATTTATCAATCGGGCCGCTTTTCGCGATTCCGAGAACCGGAACCGTTTCATATGAAATCGGTGCAGTTCCGTTTTTAAGCGGCATTCCGGAAAGATTATCTTTATTTGTTTTCACGTTGATCTTTTTTTCTATTACGTATTATTTAGCTCTTAACCCGTCCAAAATCGTGGACAGAGTCGGAAAGATTTTGACTCCCATTAAATTCGGTATCATTTTAATCATTGTCGTAAAAGCCATCGTCACTCCGATGGGCGGGCTGGGCGCCGTACATCAGGCATATTCCGGAACGCCGGTGTTCAAAGGATTTTTGGAAGGCTATAAAACAATGGATGCACTCGCCTCAATCGTCTTCGGCGTCGTTGTCGTCAACGCTGTTAAAAGCAGGGGCGTCACCCAGCGTAAAGCGCTCGCGGCCGCTTGTATTAAAGCGGGTCTGATTGCAGCGGCGGGTTTGACATTCATTTATTTATCTTTGGCCTATTTGGGAGCGACAAGCACGGACGCTGTCGGGCCGCTCGGCGAAGGCGCAAAGATTTTATCAGCTTCATCTGATTACCTGTTCGGTTCACTGGGAAACATCGTTCTCGGTGCCGCCATCACCGTTGCGTGTTTAACGACAAGCATCGGGCTTGTCACATCTTGCGGCGAATATTTTTCAAAATTGATTCCCGCTTTATCATACAAAATGGTGGTTACGATTGTCACGCTGTTCAGTCTGGCGATTTCAAATTTCGGACTTGCTGAGATTATTGCATTTTCAGTTCCTATTTTATCAGCCATTTACCCGCTGGCGATTGTCATTATCGTCCTTTCCTTTATTGATAAAATCTTTAAGGAAAGACGCGAAGTCTATATCGCCTGCCTGATCGGAACGGGGCTGTTCAGTATCCTGGACGGTTTGAAGGCAGCCGGCATTCCGCTCGGATCATTAGATTCATTCTTAAACGCAAATCTTCCGCTTTACAGCATGGGAATCGGCTGGGTGCTTCCGGGCATTGCCGGAGCGATCATCGGCTGCATCATCACGTTTTTTATCAGCCCGCCTATCGAATTAAATAAAGCAAAATCGTAACATTCAGCGCCTGCGGTTTGATGTATATCAGCCATAGGCGCTTTTTATATTCCGTGAGAAACAAAAAAACTGCACCTCTGATTTCCATCAGGGTGCAGTTTTTGCTTGTGCGTCTATGAAGCAGATTGATCAGCTTTAATTTTTTTCACGGCGCCGGGAGCTGCTTTTTCAACAGCATCTGCCGCCATCTCATAAGCTTCATTATAGCTGTAAGCGTAAAACAGCCGTTCCGCTTCTTTCAGCTGTTCGGATAAAATATGATTCTGGCTTCGGAAACGGTTGCCGTACTGGATGATCCGCTCAATCAGCTTCACCTGAATCACAAGTTGTTCCGCCTCTTCGCTGACTTCCGCAACCACCTTTTCAGCTTCGGTCAGATGTTTGGCGGCTTCCTCCATGTTTAACGGCAGCTCTTCCAATTGGCTGACGGTCTCTTCTATATGATGATTTGCCGTCTCGAGCTTGTCCTTGACTTGTTCAGGAATTCCCGGCACGTTGCTTTTTTGCAGCATTCGGGCCGTGTCAGAAATGGTTTTCCGAAGATTCATCAGCGTTTCCCGCGCCTGCAGTTCTTCTTTTCTGAGCGCCTGCAGATTTTCACGGTATTCGGCATGTTCTTTCTGAGCTTCTTCCATCTGCTTTTCGATGGCCTCGACTTCTTCAATCAGCAGAGAGTAAGCGACATGCTCACCGTCAAGCTTTTCTCTCGCCTGCTCAAGGAGCCGGCCGATCGTTTCCAGCTGTTTTTCGAAAGCATGCTGTCTGCCGATTTCTCCCGCCGTCAGCTGATAGCTTTCCTTGACGAGCTCCGTTTCGGTTTTTGTGCGGTCTTTTTCTTCCTCAAGATTCTCATACGCGATGATCAGCTCAGGCATTTTGCTTAATACGGACTGTCCGGCTTCCACTTCGCCTTCCAGCTGTTCATACATCGATTGAATGGTTTCATCAATCAGCTGAAGAATGGCGGACGCTTCGTCGACATCTAATTCTTCCAAAAGCGCGCTTTCGGCCCGTTTCAATTGATTGGTGAGTGTCTCCAGCTCTTTTTCGATTTGAATATGCTCCAATTTGTAGCCTTTTTCCGTCATTTCCCGGTAGCCGTCTTTCAGCTTGGCAATTTGGTTAGGCACGGTCTGTTTACAGTCAGCGAGCAGTTTCGGAACGTCATCTATGTATGTTTGAAGCTGATCCAGTCTGCGGTCCTGTTCAAGCAGCACTTTTCTCGCTTTGATGTAATTGCCGCTTTCCGTCTCTTCTTCGAACTTTTTTATGCCGCTCCAGATTTCGTCGAGATCCGTCTCCAGACTGTTATATAGCTCTCCGTAGAGATGGCTGTACGCCAGAAGGTTTTTTCGCGCTTTTGAATACCGCTCACGCACCTGTTCAATCTCTCCGCGGCTTTTTTCCTCGCTCGTCACAAGATCGCTGATCTCACGCAGTATGCCTTCTATATTTGATTCGGCTGCAGTGAGGAGGTCGTCGATGTGGACAAGCACCTGATTCGCTTTTTTAAACCGGTATTTGTCGGCGTTCTCTTCGGCATCATAAAGGAGCTCTTCTACTTTCGGCAGATGGGCTGTGACAATTTCATCCCACTCTTCGCGCCATCTTTCAAAGAACTCTTCCGTCTCTCCGGTCATTTTCAGATGTTTGATCTTGGACATTTCTTCCACTATCGAACGGTTTAAAATTTCAATCTTCCATGACTCCAGCCGGTCAATTTCCGTATAAATTTTTTTCCTGAAAAAGTAGCCCGCCGCAAAGAGCGCGAGCAGTATAACCAATAATCCGATGACTAACTCCATAATGAGCCCCCTTGTTGTTCTCTTAATCTGTCAGGGTGTTTTATGTATTCAGAAAGATTTCAATATATGTATTGAGAAAATCTGTCGTTTTCATTGTTATTATGATACCATGTAACCAACATTTTTTGACCAGAAATCAAAAACTTTTTGCATAATTTCGGCAGGATTCTGCAATTTTTTAATGGAGTGACACAAATGGAAAAACGAGACGCTCATATCCACACGCCTTTTTGCCCTCACGGCTCGAAGGATGCGCTGAAAGAATATGTCGAAAAGGCCCTGGAAAGAGGCTTTGACTCGATCACATTTACAGAGCACGCCCCCCTTCCTCCGTCATTTCAAGATCCCGTACCGCTTCAGGACAGCGCGATGGATCTCAGACAGATGGAGGTTTATTTGGAGCGGCTGTCACAGCTGAAAAAGGAATACGATGGACAAATCAGCATTCTGACCGGGCTAGAAACTGATTTTATCACAGGGTATGAAGAGGAAACCGCGGCGTTTCTGAACACGTACGGCCCCTCACTGGATGACGGCATTTTATCCGTTCATTTTTTGAAGACCGGTCCGTCTTATATCTGCCTCGATTTTGACGAGCACGCCTTTCAGCAGCTCGCCGCGCACTTCGGAAGCGTTGAAGCCGTATATGAACAATACTATGAAACTGTGTATTCTTCCATTGTAACACCGCTCGGCCCCTTTAAGCCAAAACGGGTCGGCCATATCACGCTCGTCAAAAAATTCGCGCGCCTTTTCCCTTACAGCATGTCACCTCAAATAAGAGAGCTTGCGGCCCGCTGTCTTGACGCCGTGAAAGAACACGGAATGGAGCTGGATGTGAATACATCCGGGCTCAGAAAGAAGTTTGCCGGGGAAGTATACATGGAGGATTGGATGGCTGAGACGGCGAAGCAAAAAAAAATCCCGCTCATATTCGGGTCGGACGCCCATCAAGCGGAAGATGTCGGCAGTTCCTATGAAACGTACAAAAGCATCATTACTTCATAAGCGCCGCATCAGGCCGTCGGAACACGCTTTCGATCCAGATCTTCACCTCTTCAAAATACCTTTTATAAAAGTACGGTTCATGAGGCTGCATATAGAGCACCTCTGTAATGTATTGAGGCTGAAGATACGGCATCATCAAGAGGGATTTCAATTGCAGAATAAAATGCGGCACGGGCAGCGTCAGCCGTCTGTGGCGTGACTGCCCTTCTTCAATCACCAGCTGGAAAATATATTTTTCTTTCATTAAGTAAGTAGACATAATTTCCCTGATAAGCACGGAATCAATCGTCACTTCCCGGTACACAAACCGCGTTAATTGACGGTTATCGTGCTGATAGGATAAAATATCGAAAATCACCCGCAGGATGCGTTCCTGCGCGTCTTCACCGTTCATACTGACGGCGGCTTTTTCCAGCGCTTCAGTATAGCCTTCGTAAAACTCGGAAACTAAATGTTCCATTAATCCGCCTTTCCCTTTAAAATAGTAGGAGATGTGCGCAACATTTACATCAGCTGACTTTGCGATTTCACGGACGGACGTGCCGGAATAACCTTTTTGGTTAAACAGCTGGACAGCGGCGTTAATAATTTTGTCTTTGGTGCTTACTTTCATACGGCTCACCCCTTTATGTGTAACAATTCAAGCAGAAAGGCGCCGTTCCTGTAAGAACTTCTCGACAAATGCCGGCAGAACGGCCGGAACTTTGTTTGATATTATAGAAAAAGTGAGGGTTTTCCATGTTTCATGTCGAAAAACAATCCGGAGATAAAGAAAAAAGTTATCAGCTTCTGCTTAAACAGCTCGAAGCCATGACAGAAGATGAAACGGATGCGATCGCAAATTACGCGAATGCATCAGCGCTTTTATACCATTCATTACATGAAGTCAACTGGGCGGGGTTTTACTTCGCTAAAGAGGGCGAGCTCGTGCTCGGACCGTTTCAAGGACTTCCTGCCTGTGTGCGCATCCCGTTCGGCAGAGGCGTATGCGGCACTGCCTACTCTAACGGCGCCGTGCAGCGGATTGCCGATGTGAATGCGTTCCCGGGACATATCGCCTGTGACGCGGCTTCCCAGTCAGAAATCGTCCTCCCGATCCGCGTAAACGGTGAAGTGATCGGTGTGCTGGACATTGACAGCCCTGTGAAAAACCGTTTTGATGAAACGGACGAAGCCTATTTAGCAAAGTTTGTTGAAACGCTTGAAAAACGATTAGGATAAAAAAAGGAGCCCGGCCGGCAGGCCGGCTCCTTTTTTATGTCGTCGTGCTGTTTTGGTGGATGATCAGCCGGTTTTTGCCGTTCCGTTTGGCGATATAAAGCGCCTCGTCCGCTTGCTGAACGAGCATTTTCAACGGCATCGGGCCTGTCTTTGACCAGCAGGAAACGCCGCAGGAAATCGTCACGCGCGGCTCGGTGTTTTCCCGGATGGCGCGAACCAGCCTTTTAGCGATGCGTTCTCCGGATGACACGTTGATATTCGGCAGATAGACAGCCAGCTCCTCGCCCCCCCACCTTGCAGCGACATCATGCTCACGAATATGGTTTTTCATAACGGAGGCCACCTGAATCAGGATCGAATCTCCCGTTTGATGACCGTATGTATCATTAATGGTTTTGAAATTATCGATATCAACGAGGATGAATACACCCCGTTTATGAATTTTCATGCTGTATTGAATTTTCTCATCCAAATAGGTTCTTGAATACAGCTCCGTCAGCTGGTCTGTCTGAACAAGATGCTCAAGCCTGTCGCGCAGCATGGAGTTCGTGACCGCCAATGTCGCATGGTGAATGAGCGCTTGAAAAAGCTTATACATTTCAAACGTAAAAGCATACAAATCCTTTTTCAATAAAATCGCGAACCCGAAGACGGTGTCATTTTCGATCATCGGCACCGCCATCAGCGAGCCGAAGCCGTTTTCGCCGAATACAGTCTTTCCGCTGCCGATAAACACGCCCTTTTCTCCCTCGAACAGCTTTTCTTTCACAATGCTGATATAGGGGTTCGCACGTTCTGTCTTAAAAAAAGCGGTATGTCCCGGAAGCAGATTTTGCGTCTCAAAATGATCAATATGAAAAAAAGCCACTTCTTCCGCATGAAATGATTGGGTCATAATGGCGGCGAGTTCCCGCATCGTGTCAGTGAGTCTGAGGCGCTGATTCAGCTGGCGCGATGTTTCATTAATGAGCTCCAGATTCGCAATGCTTTTTTTCGATTGCTCATAGAGCTGCGCATTTTCAAATGCTTTTCCCGCCGCGCCCGCAAGCAGCAGCATTTCACTGAGAGTACTGCACGAAAGAACGGCATCCTGCAGCCCCTCCGTCTTCAGAACCCCGTAAGTCCCCTGCTGGCCTTTGATCGGCAGGTAAGCAGATGACCTGCCTTTTCTGAGCAGTCTCCCCGATAAATAAACCTTCAGGGCAGACGGATCGGCATCTTTTCCATCCATATGTAATTCTTTTGCGGGAAGCTGTCTGTCCGTATCCTGATCCTGCGTGATAAACAGTGAAAAGCGGAAAGACCGGAAAGCCGTACTCAAACTTGCCTGCAGTTTTTCCAAAACCTCATTTTGATCCAAAAGCGAATGGAACATTTCTGTCATTCTGTGAATTTTCCGCTGATGCTTCGTTTTGTCAAACAGCCCGCTTTGTCTCACAGATTGATTGATAAACTGAGTAACGATCTCAGGCAATGATTCCGGGATCGGCAGCCCGCCTTCCGAGCGCAGATAAAAGGATCTGCCGGACGTCTGATTCCTGATCATAAAACGGCCGTCACTCTCTTTCAGCGGAGCATAATGCGGTTCATCTTCTGTTTTTATGGTGAAACGTGTTGATTCTGCCGGTGAAAGGGTCAATGAAAGAGATGTAAAGCAGGATTCTAGAGCTGAGGCCAGCCATAACAGCGAGTCGGATAATGAGACGGATTCAGATTTCGTTAAGAAAAAAGAAAGCATTTTCTGATGAAAGGCCGTCACTTCATCAATTGTTTGTTTTTTCATTTTTATCACCTAAACATGTACTACTCATTTTTGTACATTATATCATAAACCGGCACTCTTCATGGAGAAATGGTTGACGGCGGCGGGGAAAAATCATATAATGTTCTTTGTGTGAAATATTGCAGCCTTTTTGTTCAGCTTCTGTGTTTGCATTTTGTTCCTTAGCTGTAAGGTGTATCGTGTAACTCTCTGCTGCTGGAGCGAGGATACATGAAAACAAAATGTGCACGGTCGGATCGAACAGACGGTTTTTATTTTCCACAAAATAAAACCAAAGGAGGAGTCACATTATGGCTCGCTATACAGGTCCATCTTGGAAACTGTCCCGCCGTTTAGGAATCTCTCTTAGCGGTACAGGTAAAGAATTAGAAAAACGCCCTTACGCACCAGGTCCCCACGGTCCGGGACAGCGTAAAAAACTATCAGAATACGGTTTGCAATTGCAAGAAAAGCAAAAACTTCGTCACATGTACGGTGTAAACGAACGTCAATTCCGCACATTGTTTGACAAAGCGGCAAAAATGACTGGTAAACACGGCGAAAACTTCATGATTCTTTTAGATGCACGTCTTGATAACGTTGTGTACAAGCTCGGTCTTGCACGCACTCGCCGTCAAGCTCGCCAATTAGTTAACCACGGTCACATCCTTGTTGACGGAAGCCGCGTTGACATTCCGTCTTACCAAGTAAAACCTGGTCAAACAATCGGTGTTCGCGAAAAATCAAGAAACCTTTCTATCATCAAAGAATCTGTAGAAGTAAACAACTTCGTTCCTGAGTACCTTACTTTCGACGCTGAAAAGCTTGAAGGTACATTCACTCGTCTTCCAGAGCGCTCTGAGCTTGCTCCGGAAATTAACGAAGCGCTTATCGTTGAGTTCTACTCCCGTTAAGTAAAACGCTCTTTAAAGAGCATTGGATTAAACCCCGGACATGTTGTGATGACAATGTTTCCGGGGTTTTTCTTTTGGGCTGTTCCCTCTCTTTATTAAAAAAGCCCCTGTCCGGGGCTTTTTTTTATGTGCCAACCGGCTTTTCAACTACATGTACATTAGAAAACCCCATAATGCCTGCAACAGATAATGCCGCAAAAAGAATTCTCTTTTTCATCAAATTCCTGCCGAAACGCAGAAATGAGTTTGTTATTTTTTCTGACTCACCTTAATCATTTGACAGGCAGAAGCGATTTTTTACATAATGAATCATCATACTTACAAAAAGGAGAGACGGAATGAACAGCATCCCCTCTATCGTCAGCAAGCACAAAGCCTATTTTGCGGCGGGGCATACGAGACCGCTAGAATCAAGGCTGAACATATTGCAAAAGCTGAAACAAGCCATCAAAACACAAGAAGCCGATATAGCAGCCGCTCTCTATCAGGATCTCCACAAATCCGAACAGGAGGCGTACACGACAGAAATCGGAATTGTTCTGGAAGAAATCAGTTTTGTGATGAAGCGGCTGAGAAAATGGGTCAAACCGAAGCGAGTCAAAACGCCTCTGACTCACCTGGGCTCGAAAAGCATGATTATCCCTGAGCCATATGGAATCGTTTTGGTGATTGCGCCTTGGAATTATCCCTTGCAGCTGGCGCTTTCACCCTTGATTGGAGCCATTGCGGCCGGAAACACAGTCGTTCTCAAACCGTCAGAATATACGCCTGCGGTTTCCGCTGTTCTTTCTAAACTTATCAGCAGCGTTTTTCCGAGTGATTATGTCGCTATGGCGGAGGGCGGGCCCGACGTCAGCACTGTTTTATTACAGCAGCCCTTTGACTATATTTTCTTCACAGGAAGCGTTGCCGTGGGAAAAATCGTTATGGAGGCCGCCTCCAAACAATTAATTCCCGTTACCTTGGAGCTCGGCGGCAAAAGTCCCTGCATTGTCCATAAGGATGCTGATATACAGCTTGCCGCCAAACGCATCGTCTTCGGGAAATTTACAAATGCAGGGCAAACCTGCATCGCACCGGATTATTTAGTTGTCCACCAAGATATCAAAACGAAGCTCATAGAAGAAATGAAGCATGCGATCAGTGAATTTTACGGCCCTCAGCCTGAACAAAATCCGCAGTACGGCAAAATCGTCAGTGAACGCCACTATCAGCGGCTGCTCAGCTTTCTGAATGATGGCGTCCCGCTTACAGGCGGACAATTTAATCCTGAACACCACAAAATAGCGCCGACGATTCTAGATCAAGTGAAGGATGACTCTCCAGTAATGCAGGAGGAGATTTTCGGGCCGATTCTTCCGCTGTTTACATACGGCGATATCGATGAAGTCATCGAGAAAGTCCAATCACGCCCAAAGCCGCTCGCTCTTTATGTCTTCACAACAAACAAAGGAATCGAGCGAACTGTTTTAGAGAATCTGTCATTTGGCGGCGGCTGTGTCAATGATACGTTAATGCACGTCGCGACACCGTATTTGCCATTCGGCGGCGTCGGAGAAAGCGGCATCGGCAGCTATCACGGATTTAACAGCTTTAACGCATTTACGCACAAAAAAAGCGTCGTCAAACAAACGAACCGCTTCGACCTCGCTTTCCGTTATCCTTCTTCCAAAAACGGGCTGCGAATGATCCGGAAAATACTTAAATAAAAAAGCGCAGAGTATCTGCGCTTTTTATAAATCATCTATACACCAATTAATCGGTTCGTCTCCCAAATTAAACCTATTTTTAAAAGTTCAAATCGAAGTCTAACCGCAAAAATGAACCAACCCAACTGTAGGAAAGGTTAATCCTTATCACCCTGGTGAGTCCTATAATAATTTTCAGCGGTATAGATATTCCACTCCCAAAAATTTGCTCCTTGACACAAAATATACCGATCTAAAAATATCTCAAAATTAAGTTTCATTGGTTCATACTCAATAAATCCGCGGAACCATAAATAGTTTGGATCTGTAGAAATTTTGGTTTTGTCAATTAACAAATAACATCCGTCTAACAGATGTGCGACAGGAATAAACTGAGGCTCTAAAAAACCATTTTGCATATACTTTTCAATCTCTTCTAAATCAAGAATATGCAAACCCCCACCTACATTCTCACCGTAAATCAACAAATCAAATATTCTGGCTCCGTTATGCAATTTTAAAAAGGTTTTATAATCTTCAGGAAGTGAGACTTTTATTTTCTTCTCAAAACTCTCAATCTCCAGATCTGTTGCACCTTTAAAGAAAGTACATTCTGTTTCTAAAAGCGTTCCTTCATTCCCTAAAATGTTCAAGCGGCCTTTTTCATCAATTAATTCTTTTAGACCTTGGAGCGTTTTTTCAACAAAAACTGCCATTGAGCCACCTCTTATTATTAGAGCATTGCTATTTTATTCACAAGAGCAGGAGCCAATGTTCCAGTTGAAGTATCAGGAAGAGAACCTTTCCATCCGGCTACTGAAGTATGTTGGGACATAAAAAACTTTGTCTTTTTAGGATAATACGACTTTGAATATGATTTACCTGCTTGAAAATTCTATGTTATGGGGAAAACCTTTCGTATTAAACATATAAAGACAGTCTGTTAAACAGACTGTCTAAGATGTTGTTACATCACACCATACTCAGCTGCGGTTCAAATAATTCATAGTGAATGGATTCCGGCGTTATATTGAATTCAGAAATCAGCTTTTTCATTTCTTTAATGAACGACGGGGATCCGCACAGGTAAAAATCAGCATCTTTATCTGTCATCACTTCTTCTAACAGCTGTTTGTCAATCCGGCCTTCCCGAAAACGAATGTTTTCTGAACGGTCTTGTTCGGACGGTTCGCTGTAAATAAAGACGGTGTCAGCGGATGAGTGTTCCGCGGCTTCTTCAGCTTCATGCCGCAGCGCATGATACTCTCCGCTCCTTGCCGCATGGATAAAGAGAACGTTTCGCTGCGGCTGGGTTTTGGCAACCGTCTTTAACATGCTGATCATCGGGGTAATTCCGACACCGGCACTGATGAGAACCAGATTCTTTTTGGAATCAGGGTCTAATACGAAATCCCCGGCCGGAGCGCTGATCTCAATTGAATCCTTTTCGTGTAATTGGTCATGCAGATATGAAGAAACAATTCCGTCTTTTTTCACGGAAATCCGGTAATAATCCTTACCGGATACATCCGACAAACTGTACTGGCGGATATGCGTATAACCCGTGTCCGGAATGTATACTTTTACACTGATATACTGTCCCGCTTTGAATTCGGGGAGAACTTGTCCGTCTTCCGGTTTTAAATAAAACGACGTTATCTCTTTGCTTTCTTTTACCTTTTTATCAATTTTAAACGCCTTATCGTCTTTCCAGCCGCCTTTTTGCGTTTCCGCTTGTTTATACATGTCCTTCTCAATTCCGATAAAAGCGTCTGCAATGACGCCGTATGCTTTTTCCCATGCCTGAATGACCTCAGGAGCAGCCCCGTCTTTTAGCACATCCTTTATCGCGATTAACAAGTACTTTCCAACGATTGGATAATGCTCGGGCTTAACACCGATACTCCGGTGCTTATGGCTGATTTGTTTAACGACGGGGACTATGTTTTCCAGCCGGTCAATATTGGCTGCGGCCGCAATCACAGCATTCGACAAGGCCGTACGCTGTGTTTTTTTCTTTTGATTCGTCTGATTAAAGATATTCAGCAGCTCAGGGTGATGCTGAAAAAGCAGGTCATAAAATCGGCCTGTGATTTCTTCACCATGCTCTTCTAAGACCGGCACTGTGCTTTTAATGATTTCAATCGTTTTTTCATCGAGCATTCTGAAATCCCCCTAAAGATGTATGCATCTCGATTGACCTGAGAAAAGAATCGTTTTTGAATTCTTTTTTATAGATTTCCCCGTTCAAAAAGGGTTAGCCATTCCAATTTGAGACGGATTCAGGAAAAACCAGAAAAACGAAATTACAGCTGGAAAATTGTGGACTTTCCATAGTGTACTTGTCCGATGCAAAATCCTCCTTTTCAGCATTTAATAAAGTACGGGAGGTGAGATGAATGGGTAAAAAATCGAAAGTGTATTACTGTGACCCTAAGTATATTGTGACTGACAAGTATACTGACAAAGAAGTGGTTTACGTCCATCCCATCAAACACATTAACAGAGAACATATCCGTTATGTTCCCCGCCACGTTTATCAGGAAGAAACAATTCACGAAGTCATTGATCCGGGCGATCCGGGGAAATGCGGGTGTAAAAAGGATAAAAAAAGACGCAAAAAGTAATTGGTTCGATTTCTTGCCTCAGCAGACCTCCGTACCTTTTGGCTCCTCTTTTTCAGAGGGGTCTTTTTTCATGCCGTATCTTCAAGCAAATACGTTGTGAGGCGGCAATCCGCCTGATATTCTTGTCATATACAAATTCACAGGAGGCATGATGATGAGCAAAAAAATCGCAGTTCTGATGACAGATCAATTTGAGGATATTGAATATACAAGCCCGGCGGAAGCATTTAAAGAAGCGGGCCACAGTGTGGTGACAATAGATTTAGAAGCAGGGAAAGAAGTGACGGGCAAGCACGGTGAGAAAGTAAAGATCGATCAAGCGATCTCAGACGCAGACCCCAAGGAATTCGATGCGTTATTGATTCCCGGAGGCTTTTCACCAGATCTTCTGCGGGGAGATGACCGCCCGGGTGAATTCACTAAATCATTCGTGGAAAATCAGAAACCCGTTTTCGCGATCTGCCACGGCCCGCAGCTGCTGATTGATACCGACCTTCTTAAAGGAAAAGATATCACGGGATTCCGCAGCATCCGCAAAGACTTAATCAATGCCGGCGCACATTATAAAGATGAAGAAGTCGTCGTGAGCCATAACATCGTAACGAGCAGAACGCCTGACGATTTGGAAGCCTTTAATCGTGAATCATTGAACCTGCTGAAATAAGCGAATAAAAATGCACAGACCCGTTCAGTCTGTGCATTTTTTTATGGATTGATAAAGAAACACCAATAGTTAGACCTATTCTCTTCCCCATCCATAATAAGTAAAATAAAGAGTGGGTTTTTCAACACTCGACGGGAGGTTCACTTATGTGGATGATCATTTTGCTGCTGATCATTTTAATCGGTTTTACCGGTAATATCATTTCGCTTTTGAGAGCGCAAAAACACGCATCTCAAAGAATAATTGAGCTTTTAGAAAAGCAAGGCCGAAAATAATCATGCAGCGCTGTGTTACCCGTAATAGTAATAATAATTCCGGCAGATTTCCTGAAAAATGATTTGATGCCCTTTCTCGTTCGGATGAAGACCTTCTGACATGCACATGCTGCGGAAAGCGGGATTATACGGGTCGATGAGATCTGTATCAAACAGGTCGGCATACGGTACAGAGAGGAGTGTGCAGGCTTCTTTTTGGGCTTTCACATAGTCAGCCAGCTTCAGGCCCAGTTTATTTTTATCAGTATCACGGCGGACGATTTTTCCTTTTGATATTTTTGCTTGTCTCGTTGGGGTCACCACAATGATGCTCGCGCCTTTATTTCCGCTTCGCAGCTGCTGAATCACTTGACAGAAGCCTCCGTAAAATGTGGTGATATCCTTTTCATCTGTGCCGATGGGAATGTGGTTGCACCAATCATCATCTGTTCCCTGGACAATGATGACATCATGTCCCTTTGTTTTAAGCGCTTGCTGATAAATGTTATCGCTTCCGTGGTTGCTCATATTAACGCCGCTGACAGACAGATTGGTTATTTCAGCGTCTGTCCGGTCTTTCAGAATGTCACCAAAGCCGTATTCCGCGCGCAGCCCCCGGGCGACGCTGTCACCTAAGATCGCGATTTTTGAAGCCTTCCGCAGCCTGCTTATGCTGATGAAGTCAATGCTGATATGCCCGCTGTCCGTGATATGCAAAAGCTTGCTGCTTATGTTTTGCGAAGAGACTGTCTTTCCTTCAGAGTCATAAAATTCCTCATTCAGCTTCATTCGGCGTCATCCCTTCCTTTTTATCCTCCGGCATCTTTTTTGACATAAAAAACGGACACGAACAAACAGCGCCATGTTGTCAGTTCAGTGTCCGCAGATGATGATACCGGATCTTTTATGCAGTTCTCTTGCCATTATAGCAGATCTCCATTACTTGTAATAGAGTCTGCTTCAGCATTTAAAACAGCGCTTGCGGGTACGTTTTTGATGTGACCGTCTGCTGCGGGAACGGTGTGTCCGGCGATGCGTCCGTCTTCTGCTGCGGGAACGGTGTGTCCGGTGATGCGTCCGTCTTCTGCTGCGGGAACGGTGTGTCCGGTGATGCGTCCGTCTTCTGCTGCGGGAGCGGTGTGTCCGGTGATGCGTCCGTCTTCTGCTGCGGGAACGGTGTGTCCGTTTTCTGCTGCGGGAACGGCGCGAACATTTTTTGGAAACCGGTTCTTGGTATAAATACTCCCCTAAACCTTCTCTTTCCGCAACGGCAACTCCATGTTCAATTTCTTTAACAGAAATAGCGTTCAATTCTGTTCACCTCCCTTTTTCTTTACAACATAACGTATGAAATGTACCCCTCACGTGTATAAGCTTCTCTCTCATATGAGCGAGAAATAGTCATTTATACAACAAAAAGACCCGTGGAAACGGGCCTTTTGCAGGCATTTTGCCGGGAACAAACGCAAACTTAAGATCGATTATTTCTTCCTCTCGCTCTCCGGCTCGGGGTGAATCATTACCTGTGCTTGTTTGAATTCATTCGTAATATCTCTTTCAATGCGGTCACACAGGTCGTGCACGTCTTTAATCGCCACGTGAGAGGCTACGACCAGGTGAAAATCAATATACTCCTGGGGGCCGGAGCGTCTTGTACGAAAATCGTGAATTTCAATAAATTCCTGTTGAAATGTTTCGATAATCTTTAAAATTGTTTTTTCTTCCTCTTCCGACAAACGGGTATCAATCAGCGGCGGGAATGCTTCTTTCATTAACTTAAACGCTTCATATATGATATACACCGCCAGCACCATACCTATAATGGGATCAAGTATGTACCACTCCGTTAAGGTAACGACCAAAAGGCTTGCCGCTACGCCTAATGATGTGTACACGTCAGTCAGTAAATGCAGGGCATTCGATTTCATTGCCACGGAATTAACCTTTTCGGCTTCTCTTTTTACGAACTTCGAAACGATCAAATTAATGAGAGCCCCCGCAAGCATCACAACGATTCCCAATACGGGCAGATGAACCGGAGCCGGGTTGACCAGTTTTTGAACGCATTCATATATCATCCAAATCCCTGCCGCAAAAATCAGCATCGTCTCGATGGTCCCCGACAGATTCTCGACTTTTCCATGACCGTACGGATGCCCTGTATCAGCCGGCTTTTTTGAAATCCTGACGGAGATAAAGGCGATGAAGGCGGCGATCAAATCTAAAAAAGAATGAATGGCTTCTGAAAGTATCGCGACAGATCCGGTTATTATCCCCACCACTATTTTGAGCATGACAACCAGGGAATTGCTTATAACCGATAAAAAAGCGATTTTAGAGGTGTTTTCCACCGTGATCCTCCTCTTTTTGACTTCTTGTATTTATCGTATCAAACGGCATTCGTGTGGGTCTACGGCAACGTTTTTCACAAAAGCCATACATGTAACTCACTATAAACTAAGTTGGAAAGCGACAAAACAGGCGA
Organism: Bacillus sp. R45; assembly: GCF_021729365.1. NCBI lineage: Bacteria > Bacillati > Bacillota > Bacilli > Caryophanales > Bacillaceae > Bacillus > Bacillus sp. R45. The sequence goes on from NZ_CP091421.1 coordinate 2,847,172, forward strand.
ACCTTTCTTTCAGCACTCAAGTCCCATTGACAAGATATAACCGCTTACATTATAGTAGTTTCATGAATAACCACTACGGAGGATGTTTATGGATGATGTTCTGAAAGAATTACAGAAGTTTGGATTTTCTCAATATGAATGTAAAGCATATATCGGCTTGTTGAAACACTCGCCTGTTACCGGATATGAAATCAGCAAAAGGTCAGGCGTCCCCCGCTCAATGATCTATGAGGTATTGGGGAAATTAGTTGATAAAGGCGCTGTCCATATTGTGCCGTCTGATCCGGTTACATATGCCCCGCTGGCCGGAAAGGAATTAATCGACCGGCTCCGGCACGATTTCGAGAGCTCATTCGGCTACCTTGAGGAAAAGTTATTGGCGCTGGAAAGCGAGCAGGAGATGAATGTCATCCGCCGCATCAGCACGAATGATCATGTCATCAATGAGATGAAGGAAATGATTGAAAAAGCCGAGGAAGAGTTGTGGCTGTCTGTCTGGGAACAGCAGATTCCCTTTATTCAAGAAGCCGCTAATAAACGCGCCGCCGAACAATTGCCCGTCTTTTCGATTGTGTTCGGCCCTCCGGAAGTGAAGCTCGGAAATACGACAAATCATAATATGTCTCCTGAAGTGGCGGAGAAACGGATGGGCGGAAGATTAACGATAGCTGCCCGAGATAATAAAGAAGTCTTAATCGCCAATTTTTCTCCGCAGACGAATGCCTGGGCCATTAAATCAGAAGACCCCGCTCTCGTTCTCGTGGCCATGGAATATATGAGGCACGATCTGATGTTCGCGGAGCTTGTGAAAGAAGTCGGGGCTGAAAAAGTTGAAGGCCTGATGAAACAAAACCATTCGTTATTTCATGTCGTCACCGGAAATCGGTTCATATAAATGTGAACCGTATTTTCTTTGATTTTTTCATTAGTCGTTATCATTATAATCTCTATGAAAGGAGTATAAAAAATGATTAACACAGAAGTGCAAAAAACCGCCGTTTCCCGGGAAATGAACGATACGTTTTTACAGGGGGTGCGGGATTGTGTGCCTACGCTGCTGGGCTATATGAGCATCGGTTTTGCTTTCGGCATCGTCGGGGTTGCCTCTCATCTAAGCATTCTTGAAATCTGTTTGTTATCCTTGTGTGTCTATGCCGGCGCCGCCCAATTTATTATTTGCTCGCTCCTTGTTTCCGGGAGTCCGATTTCCGCCATTATTTTAACGACGTTTATCGTCAATCTGCGGCACCTTCTGCTGAGCCTGACTATCGCGCCGTATTTCACGAAATACTCTCTGGCGAAAAATATCGGCTTCGGGGCTCTGCTTACTGACGAATCTTTCGGAGTAGCGGTGAACAAAGCGGCTCAGAACGGCAGGTTATACGATAAGTGGATGAACGGCCTCAATATAACCGCTTACATGTGCTGGGTTATTTCCTGCGTGATGGGCGGGCTTCTCGGACAATGGATATCTGATCCTTACGCTCTCGGCCTGGACTTTGCTTTGCCCGCTATGTTTGCGGCGCTGCTTGTGCTGCAATTGCAGTCGTCCGCTTCGGAAAAGCTGAAGCACAGCCTCTCCTTAATTCTCTATATGATCATTTTTATGGTCTTGTTATCGTATTTCGTCCCGTCACACATCGCGGTCATCGTCTCAACCGTGATTGTGGCAACGATCGGGGTGGTGACGGACAAATGAGCATCAGCACACAAATGATCTGGATTATACTCGGCTGCATGATTGTTACACTTGTGCCGCGCATTGTTCCGTTTATATTTGTCCGGAACATTCAGATGCCTGAATTGGCTTTAAAATGGCTCTCCTTTATTCCGCTTTGCATTTTGACGGCTCTGGTAACGGAAAGCATGATTGTGAAAACAAACAGCGCTTTGACCTTTGATTGGAAAGCAATGATCGTTCTCATCCCGACATTGCTTTGCGCGATGCTGACAAAAAGCTTATCCATCACGGTCATCACGGGAGTCGTGCTGATGGCCGCCGTCAGGCTGATATGGTGACAATCAAAAGCCTCCATTCCATAGAATGGAGGCTTTACCTTTATGATGTCGGATTTTCTTCTTCCGTCTCTGATTCCTCGGCTTCGGCGTTTATGCTTTGCTGCTGTTCCCAATGATCCCGCTGCAATCTTTCTTTGGCGATGGTAAACATGAAATTCACGGCGCAGCACCCCTTCCCTGTTTTGCTTTTACTATGTACTGTACTCATTTCCCCGTGCAGTATTCACAAAACATAAAAAAGCAGCCTGCCGCATGGAGCGGCCGGACTGCTTTTTATTTTCAGTACGTGATCAGGAAGTATTTTTTCTTTCCGCGGCGCAGTACGGTAAATTGATCTTCAATGCGGTCTTCCGCAGTCAGAAGATGCCCGATGTCCGTCTGGCGCTCGCCGTTAATGTAAACAGCTCCGTTTTGAATGTCTTCGCGGGCCTGCCGTTTTGAAGGCGACAATTTAGATTCCACTAGCACGTCTACTAAAGACAGTTCTTCAGAGCGGTCTTTTTCAAACGAAGGTACATCTTTAAATCCTACCTTGACGTCTTGAGCGGAAAGCTCTTTAATATTGCCGCTGAACAGCGCCTGGGAGATATGAACGGCCTGCTCAAGCGCTTCACGACCGTGTACAAGAACCGTCACCTCTTCAGCGAGACGTTTCTGCGCTTCTCTTTTCTCAGGAGCCGTCTCCGTTTTTTCAGCATAAGCTTCGATTTCCTCTTTTGACAAGAAAGTAAAGTATTTTAAGTATTTGACGACGTCGCGGTCATCAGTATTGATCCAGAACTGGTAGAATTCGTACGGCGATGTTTTTTCTTTATCAAGCCAAATGGCGCCGCCTTCCGTTTTGCCGAATTTCGTGCCGTCAGCTTTTGTGACGAGCGGAATGGTAAGACCGAAAGCTTTCGCCCCTTCTTCTTCTGATTTTCTGATCAGTTCAAGACCGGCCGTGATGTTGCCCCACTGGTCACTGCCTCCGATTTGGAGTTTACAGTTCTTTTCTCTGTACAGATTCAGAAAATCGTAGGATTGCAGGATCATGTAGCTGAATTCCGTGTAAGAAATTCCGGTTTCAATTCTTGAGCTTACAGTATCTTTCGCAAGCATGTAGTTAATTCCGAAGTTCTTTCCGACGTCGCGGAGAAATTCAATGATGCTCAGCTTTCCGATCCAATCAAAGTTGTTCGCTATGACAGCGGGGTTTTCTCCCGCCTCGAAATCTAAAAATCGGGAAAGCTGATTTTTAATTTTTTGCGACCATTCGACAACGATATCCTGAGTGTTTAACGTACGCTCCGCTTTTTTTCCGCTCGGATCGCCGATCAGTCCCGTCGCGCCGCCTACAAGCGCAATCGGATGGTGGCCTGCAAGCTGGAAACGGCGCAGTGTCAATATCGGCAGAAGGTGTCCGATGTGCAGGCTGTCAGCCGTCGGGTCAAACCCTGAGTATAAACGGATTTTTTCTTCGCTCAGCTGTTTATTCAGTCCTTCTTCATCCGTCATTTGCTGGATTAAGCCGCGGAATGATAAATCCTCTAATAAGTTAGTCATTTTGTCTGCTCCTTTGTTTATGAAAATAAAAAACGCCCCTTCGTTTAAAACGAAGGGACGATATAATCGCGGTACCACCCTACTAATAAAAACATAAAAAAGCTTTTATCACTCTTTTTGATAACGGACCGTGTCCGTTCTTTCACTACTGAAAGCCTTGGAATAGCTTTGTTCGCAAAAGCGGTTCATGAGTGTATTCGGCATATCTTATGTGCTGATTTTCACCGGCCATCAGCTCTCTGGAACAATCAGATATCCTACTTGTCTCAATCAAAACCTTTTCGTATGAAGCTTACTCATTTTTAACATAAATAAAATACGATGTCAACGCCGTCTTTAATCTTCCATTGTTGACAGGTCGCCTGCCGGCAGGTTCAGCTCCCATGCCTTCAGCACACGTCTCATGATTTTTCCGCTCCGTGTTTTCGGAAGTTTATCTTTGAATTCAATTTCCCGCGGTGCGGCATGCGCGGCAAGCCCCTGTTTTACAAAGAGGCGAATGTCCTCCTTCAGCTGATCGGATGGCTCATGCCCTTCTCTGAGCGCGATAAACGCTTTAATAATTTCTCCCCGGACAGGGTCCGGCTTTCCGATGACGCCGGCTTCGGCAATCGCCGGATGTTCAACAAGTTTGCTTTCGACTTCAAACGGGCCGACGCGCTCGCCGGATGTCATGATGACATCATCGACTCTGCCTTGGAACCAAAAATAACCGTCTTCATCCATATAAGCAGAATCTCCGGAAACATACCAGCCGCCCGGCATAAAATAAGAATCATATTTCTCTTTGTTGTTCCAAATGGAATCCATCATCGACGGCCAGCCCTTTTTAATGGCGAGATTTCCCATTCGGTACGGCGGAAGCTCATTTCCCTGATTGTCAACGATCGCCGCTTCCACTCCCGGAATCGGTTTCCCCATTGAGCCCGGCTTGATCTCCATGCAAGGATAATTGCAGATGAGCTGTCCGCCCGTTTCTGTCATCCACCACGTGTCGTGGATGCGCTTGCCGAATACTTTATGTCCCCACTTGATGACCTCGGGGTTCAAAGGTTCTCCGACACTCAGGACGTGACGAAGTGAAGTAAGGTCAAATTTGGATGCCATTTCATCTCCGGCGCCCATAAGCATTCTGAAAGCCGTCGGAGCGCTGTACCAGACACTGACACCGAGCTTCTCAATCGTGCCGTACCAGTTTTCCGGACTGAATCTGCCGCCGACGATCACATTCGCCGCTCCGTTCAGCCACGGCGCAAATATCCCGTACACCGTCCCGGTCACCCAGCCCGGGTCCGCAGTGCACCAATAAATATCGTCTTCTTTAAGATCAAGCACCCACTTGCCGGTCTGGTATTGCTGAATCATGGCTTCATGAACGTGGAGCACACCTTTGGGCGTTCCGGTAGATCCTGATGTGTAGTGAAGCAGGTAGCCGTCTCTTCTGTCCATCCATTCAATATCAAGTCTCGTGCTTTCTCCCTCAGCCGCTTTATCATAATGAATGATTTTATCTCCCGCTTCTTTGCTGCCGCCGACAATGAAAATATGCTCGAGGTCGGGCAGGCTGTCCGCCGGAATCCGTTCGGCCAGTTCAGGTGTCGTCACGACAACCTTTGCCTGGCTGTTCAACAGGCGGTCTTTGACGGCGCCTTCCATAAACGCTTCAAATAAAGGGCCGGCGATCGCACCGATTTTAATTGCGCCGAGCATGATAAAGTACAGCTCCGGCGAACGCGGCATGAAAATAAAAACGCGGTCCCCTTTTTCCACGTTTCCATACCGTCTCAGTACATTTCCCGCCCGGTTCGATTCCTCCATCATTTCTTTAAATGTGTATTTTTCATTCCGATTTGCGTCCTTGTAATACAGCGCTACTTTGTTTTTTCGAAATGATTCGGCATGACGGTCAATTGCTTCGTACGCCGCATTCAGCTTCCCCGTCTGATGCCAGGAAAACTCCGCTTCGACCTCTTTCCAATCGAAGCTGCGGTACGTTTCCTCATAATTTCGCAGATGATAATTCCCCTTTTCCGCCGGCAACGCTTTCAAATTCATGCAACATCCCCCTTTGCTTATCTATAGACTAATTATAGTAGATGTTCACAGTTTTCTCAATTTTTAAAATATAAATTACAACACTATTGAAAACGCTTTATATTTTGTTATGCTTAAGAGAGATGTGTTTTTATTAAGAACCGACAGGCGGTGAATCAGTGAAACATCATAAAACGTACCATTCTTCATCAATTCAGACAGCAGCCGGCCCTCTATTGGTAGAAGGGCCCGTTCCTCCAAAGGACCTAGCACAGTATGAGTTTCATGAAGGCCTGACAGCCTTTCGCCTTCCTCATGAACAGCACAAAGCGTTAATCGAGATCGCCGGGCTTCCTGAAGGTCGGATCATTATCGCCAGGGACGGACAGACGATTATCGGCTATGTGACGTATTTATATCCTGATCCGCTTGAACGGTGGTCTGACGGCAATATGGAAGATCTCCTTGAGCTCGGGGCGATCGAGGTCGCTCCCGGCTACAGGGGCTGTTCTGTCGGAAAAACGTTGCTGACAGTCAGCATGATGGATGAACAGATGGAACGCTACATCATCATGACGACGGAATATTACTGGCATTGGGATTTAAAAGGAATGAAAAAAGATGTGTGGGAATACAGAAAGATCATGGAAAAGATGATGAATGCCGGGGGTCTTGTCTGGTTTGCAACGGATGAACCGGAAATCAGCTCTCATCCGGCCAATTGTCTGATGGCCCGCATCGGCAGGCACGTCAGTCAGGAGTCAATTGAACAGTTCGACAGGCTTCGTTTTTATCAGCGGTTTATGTATTGACTGACATACAAAGGGGATAAAAAGATGATTGCAGAACAAATCATGAAACGGGACGTCATCACCGTCTCAAAACACGACTCCATTGAAACAGCCGTCCGTAAAATGAAGGTATATCATATCCGCCATCTCCCTGTCATCGACGACGAGCTGCACGTCACCGGTATTGTCACAGACAGAGACATTAAACAGGCCGGCCCCGGCAGCTTCGAACAAAAGGAACGCGGCGCGTTTCTGACAAACAAAGTGGAGACCATTATGAAGCGGAATGTCATCTGCGCCCATCCGCTTGACTTTGTGGAAGAAATATCCGCTTCCTTTTATGAGCACGGCATCGGCTGTCTGCCGATTACGGTAAATCATAAGCTGACGGGCATTTTAACGAAAACCGACGTGCTACGGACTTTCGTCAGCCTGACAGGCGCGGCCCAGCCGGGATCACAGGTGGAAATCCTGGTGACGGATATGACAAAAAGCCTTGCTGATCTCAGCTGCATGTGCCGTGATCTTCAGCTGCAAATCCTGAGTGTGCTCGTCTATCCCCATGATTCCGCCGGGTCGAACATTCTCGTCTTCCGGGTGAAGACGATGAATCCGCTCCCTTTTATCCGTGCCGTTCATGAAGCCGGATACAATGTCTTATGGCCGAAACATTTGAGGGATCAGCCATGAGAGACAGCGTTTTTGTTTACTCGCCTTCTTATCAGACGTATCAATTTCATCAGGATCATCCGTTCAATCAGCAGCGCGTGCTTTTAACATACGATCTGCTTCAGGCGGCGGACGCGTTTGACGATGGAGACATCGTCAAACCGCGCACGGCCACTAAAGAAGAGCTGGCTCTCGTTCATACGGAGGATTATATACAGGCGGTGGAACTTGCTGGTGCGGGCCGGCTCCCTGCCGCAGAAGGAGAAAGCTACGGTCTCGGAACGGAAGACACCCCCGTTTTTGCCGGCATGCATGAAGCTGCGTCGCTTCTGGTGGGCGGCACCTTAACGGCGGCAGATTATGTCATGACGGGACAAGCCAGGCATGCCTGCAATTTAGGAGGAGGCCTTCACCACGGCTTCCGCGGCAGGGCGTCAGGCTTTTGTATCTATAATGACAGCGCCGTGGCCATCCAATACATCCAGAAGAACTACGGGGCAAAAGTGTTATACATTGATACAGACGCCCACCACGGCGACGGCGTTCAATTTACGTTTTACGACAGGTCTGATGTCTGCACTGTTTCTTTTCACGAGACCGGGCGTTATTTATTTCCCGGGACGGGACAAGTACTGGAAAAAGGAAGCGGGCAAGGCTACGGCTATTCTTTTAACATTCCGCTGGACGCTTTTACAGAGGACGATTCCTTTCTCCACGCTTACAAAACGGCCGCCTCTGAAATTGCGGCTTTTTTTAAGCCGGATGTGATTCTTACCCAAAACGGTGCGGACGCCCATTATTACGACCCATTGACACACCTGTCCAATACAATCTCCATTTATCAGGAGATCCCGCGGCTCGCTCATTCATTAGCCCATCAATATTGCAGCGGCAGATGGATCGCGGTCGGCGGCGGCGGATACGATATTTGGAGAGTCGTCCCGAGAGCATGGAGCCGCATTTGGCTTGAGATGAAAGGGATTGATCCCGGGGAGCGCATACCGCAGAAATGGATTGATAAATGGCAGAAGCATTCCCCCTGCACGCTGCCCGCTTTTTGGAGTGATCCTGAACAATTATATCCTCCGATTCCACGCAAAGAAGAAATTTCAGAAAAAAATGCCCAAACCGTGGAAAAAGCACTTTTTGCCATCCGGTCTGAGCAGCGGTATAAAACAAAATAAAAAACGACCTTATGAGGAGGTCGTTTTTTTGATCACGATTTCTACACGGCGGTTTTCTTTCATATGTCCGGGACTTTTGTTGTCCTTCACAGGTTTCGTATCCGCATACCCGGCAGAGATAAACCGTTTGGCGGAAAAGTCTTCATTCGCGGTAAAATACTGGATCACACTCGCCGCTCTTGCAGACGACAGCTCCCAGTTCGACGGGAATTGATAGGTGGAAATCCGGCGGCTGTCCGTATGGCCTTCTACCTGTATGTCATTCGGAATTGTTTTTAAAAGCACCGCGATCTGATGCAGAACCGGCTCGGCGTTTTTCAGCACATCCGCTTTTCCCGTCTGAAACAGAACGGCCTCCTGCAGCACAAGAACCACTCCGCGCTCATCGCGCTTCGCCGTCAATTTGGAACTCAAATGATGCGCTTTTATGTATGTCTTCACGTTTTGTAACAGCAAATCCTGTTCTTTATTTTCGTTTGCTTTGTCTGATGACGCCGGTTCACCTCCGCTGCCGTTTGTATGAATCGATGAAACGGCAGATTGAAATTTTTCCGCGTCTATTTGCGACATCGAAAAAAGCAAGATAAAGAACACGAGAATGAGCGTGATCAAGTCAGCGAACGTCACCATCCATCTCGGTGAACCGCCGGAATGTTCCGGTTTGTTTCTTCTTTCAAAACGCTCTTTTCTAAGCTTCATGGACAGCGCCCTTTTTCTTGTTCGCAGGCTGTCCTTTACGCCAGTCTTCTCTTGAGCTGAAGACGACGAGCTGACTTTCGAGGTTGCGGGGATTTTTGCCCGATTGGATGCCGACAACCCCTTCGATCATGACCTGTTTGATGAAAATTTCACTTTCCGTTTTTTCTTCAAGCTTTGCCGCGATTGGGATAAACACCAAATTGGCAAGCAGCGCTCCGTACAGCGTCGTCAATAGCGCAACGGCCATGTTCGGTCCGAGGGTATGCGGGTCATTTAAGTTTTTGAGCATGAGAACGAGTCCGACGAGCGTCCCGATCATTCCCCAGGCGGGTGCGAAATCACCAGCTTTTTCAAAAACGCGTCTTCCTTTTCTGTGTCTTTCTTCCATTGCGGCGATCTCAGAATCCATCACCAGCCGGATCGTTTCCTCGTCCCAGCCGTCAATCGCAAGCAAAAGCCCTTTTTTTAAAAACGGATCCTTGATCTCCCGCGCCTGGTCATCCAGAGACAGCAGCCCCTGCCTGCGCGCCTGCTCCGAAAGGCTGACAAATACTCTGACAAGCTCTTTCACATTGTCATCCTGACGGGAGAATACCTGTTTCAGAACAGAAGGGGTTTTCTTTAAATCCCTCGGCGGAAAGCTGATAAAGACCGCCGCGGCAAGGCCGCCTGTGACGATTAAAAAAGAAGTCAGATCCAAAAATGAACTGATTCCCGCCAGTCCCGTCCCTGACAGAATACCGATTGCGACAATAATACAGCCTAACATAAAGCCAACGGGCGTCAGATAATCAAAACGTTTCATATCTTCTCCTTACTCAAGTAAAAAAGCAAGATTCCACCCCTCAGAGTGAAGCTTGCTTTTCCGTTTTTTTATGACTTGGTTGATTGTCTTAATTCGATGCGGTGAGGCAATTCGACGATATGCTCTTCAACCGGCTCTTTGTTCATCAGTTTTGTCAAAAGTCTCATCGCCACGGCGCCGATATCGTACGTAGGCTGCACGACTGTTGAAAGCTGAGGGCGGACCATCAGGCTCAATCTCGTATTGTCAAAACCGATAATATCAAGATCATCAGGTATCGAAAGACCTTGATCTTGGGCCGCATGGATAATGCCGAGGGCCATTTCATCCGTCGCAGAAAGAATCGCCGTCGGTTTCCGGTCAAGGCCCATCAAGCTTTGAAGCGCCTCCATACCGGAATCATAAGTGTAATCGCCTTCCGCTACGAATTGCTCGTTAAACGGAATCGCCGCTTCTTCAAGCGCCCGTTTGTACCCTTGCAGTTTTTTCGAACGGTTGATCGGCTCTTGCATCGGTCCGGAGACGAATGCAATATCGCGATGCCCTTTATCAATGAAAAGCTTAACGGCATCATAAATCGCCTGTTCATAATCAATGGCGACAGAAGGCGTCTCGCCCTGTTCTTCCACTGATGCAGCCAAGACGATCGGCACAGGAGAGCGCTTAAATTCTTCGACATGCTCGTCCGTAATGTTGCCGCCCATAAATACGATACCGTCCACTTGTTTGCCGAGCATCGTATTTAACAGATGCAGTTCTTTCTCAAGATTTTGATCCGAGTTGCTTAAGATAATATTATATTTGTACATCGTCGCGATATCTTCAATTCCACGCGCAAGTTCCGAGTAGAAAATGCTTGAGATATCAGGGATGATGACGCCGACCGTTGTCGTTTTTTTGCTTGCAAGCCCTCTTGCCACCGCGTTCGGGCGGTAGCCGAGCCGGTCAATGGCTTCCAATACTTTTTTTCTGGTCGTCGGTTTTACATTCGGGTTGCCGTTCACGACGCGGGAAACAGTCGCCATACTGACATTTGCTTCTCTGGCCACATCGTATATCGTAATGTTGCTCACTGAAACCACTCCTTTTACTGGATACACTTATCCTTATCTATAGCATAAACACTTTATGTAAAGAAATGTCGTACGATTTCGCATTCTGTCGTTTATGATTGTAAGCGTAAGTCAGTAGTGTACATTATTTTTCATTATTCATCAAATTTAAATATCTCTCATGAAATTATACACGTTTTTCCCAATGATGAAAACGTTCACTTTCATTTTATAATTAAATAAAATGAAGATACGAAAAAAAAGCCGCGCGAGGCGGCCTTTAAAGAGCGGAACGTTGTATTATGCTTTTACTTTCAGCATCGGCTTTAATTCGTTCAGCCATTTCTCGAATTCAGGGATATCCATCTGCTGCGCAGAGTCTGAAAGGGCAACGGAAGGATCAGGGTGTACTTCGGCCATCACGCCGTCAGCGCCGATCGCAAGCGCCGCTTTTGCTGTCGGAAGCAGGAGATCGCGGCGGCCTGTTGAGTGTGTGACGTCAACAAACACCGGCAAGTGAGTTTCCTGTTTCAAAATCGGCACGGCAGAAATGTCGAGTGTGTTTCTCGTTGCCGTTTCGTACGTTCTGATTCCGCGCTCACAAAGAATGATTTGGTCGTTTCCTTGTGACATGATGTATTCAGCTGCATTGATGAACTCTGAAATTGTTGCGGCAAGACCGCGTTTTAACAATACCGGCTTTTTAACGGAACCGGCGGCTTTCAGCAATTCAAAGTTTTGCATGTTCCGCGCGCCGATCTGAATGACGTCAATGTAATCAATCGCTTGCTCAATGTGGGCGGGCGTTACGATTTCACTGATCACCGCGAGGTCATATTCATCAGCGACGCGTTTAAGAATTTGCAGGCCTTCTACGCCGAGACCTTGGAAATCATACGGACTTGTGCGGGGTTTAAACGCGCCCCCGCGCAGGATTTTAATGCCTTGTTTTTTCGCTGCGGCCGCGACTTCGGCAACCTGCTCATAGCTTTCTACGGCACAAGGTCCGACGATGAATCTCTGATCGCCGTCACCGATTTTTTCACCTTTAATGTCAACGATCGTATCTTCTGCTTTTTTCTTCCGGGAGACGAGCAACGCTTTGCTGTGATCCTCTTCTTGAAGTTCAAGTCCGGCTTTGAAAATTTCTTTGAAAATATGCTGGATCGTTGAGTTTTCAAATGGGCCGTCATTGCTTTCAATAATGCGGTTAAGCATTGTACGCTCTCTGACAGGGTCAAATCGGTTGACACCCTGTGCTTCCTTTGCTTTACCGATTTCTTTTACAACGGCTCCGCGTTCATTGATTAATTTAAGGATTTCTAAGTTTAGTGCGTCTGCCTGCTGTCTTAGACTCTCTAATTCCTTGTTGCTCATCTTTTTCATCCCTTCTATGCTATGTTTTATTTTAATGGTTAACATGCATCTTACTACAGTTATGCGAAAATAGGAATATGAAATAATAAATTTTTTCACATTCGACTTTATCACAAAAACGCTTTTAAGCTTTTATGCGTTGAAGCAGTATATATTGATATCCTACATGATCCGGCTGAAATGATCAATAGTTTTTTTCAAAAAAAAACCGCCGGTATCAACCGGCGGCCAGCAATTATGAAAGGTGCTGCTCTATTGCGTTTTTTGTGATTTGTGAATGAGACGCGTGCCATTTCACTTCGCCGTTTGTAATAACGAATACTTGCGGGCTTTCATGTTTCACGCCGTATGCCTCGGCGATATAGTTTGAAAGCGGCCGGCTGTCCTGCACATGCAGGTAATAAGAAGGTACTTCTGAATGCTCCGATGCAAAGGCGTCAAACTCCTGAAACGCGGCTTGGCTGATCGGGCAGGTTGTGCTGTGTTTTAAAAACACGAGCGTGTTTTCTTTCTCAGCGGCATTTTTGAACTCTTCTTCAGACGATATCAGCTGTTTTGTCATGTCGGTTATCTCTCCTTATTGAAGATCAGCGATTTGCCTGACCGGCTTTTTCCCCGGCGTCTTCCGCTTCGGCCTTGATGCTTTGGGCCGTGTCCTGCATTTCGCTTCTCGTCTCTTCGGCTTTCTCGGTTAGTGTGCTCTTAGAACGGTCTTTTAAATCCTTCACTTTATTCATAATCTGACCTGACTGATCAGCTACCAGCTGAGTGATATTAGATGTTTTGTCCTTGGCGATGCTGACATATTGAGAGCCTTTTTCTTTCGCGTCGGCCGTCATTCTGTCCGTCTTATCCTTTAACGCAGAAGCCTGACTGCCGAGATCGTCGCGCAGCTCCTTACCTGATTTAGGCGCCAGAAACAGCGCCGTTGTCGCGCCGATAATTCCCCCGATCAGTGTTCCGATTAAAAAATCCTTACTATTGATTCCATCTTTGCTCATTATGATTCCTCCTTAGTGGATTTTTCTTATGATTAAAGCGATGTTTTTTTCTTTTGCTTCCACTTGTCCCATATTTCCATAGCGGCCTGGCTCCAGGTGACAACCTGACTGATTTTATCCTGATTCTCTCTTACAGAGGCCGTAACAGAACCTGCTGCCTGCTTTATGGATGTATTAAACTGCTGGACGGAAGTTCCCACTTCCTGGACAGCATGGACAACCGTATTTAATTTCTCTGATTTTTCCTGAATGTCTTCCGCGAGACGGTTTGTCTTATGTAACAGCTCGGCTGTCTCTGCGGTAATGCCTTTCATCTGCCCTTCAAGGCCGTCTAAAGTCGAGGCTACGTTTGTTAAAGTCATCTGCACGGACTTTAATGTTTTGGACAGATAGATGACGAGGATGAGAAATGCAACGGCAATGAGTGCGACGCTTAAGTAAAGAATGATGATCATCTAATACCTCCTTAATGCAGGATATAGTGGTATATACCCAATTCTTAAAATGATAAACATATATGAAAGGTCTGTATGTATACTATTTCTCCGTTTATCGGTAAATCCCTTTGCAGCACGCGCAAAAAAGCAGTGAGAGCCCCACTGCTTTTTCGTTACGCTATGACGTTTTCATAGGCCCTCATATATTTTTGAATGTCTCCGGCGCCCATGAAGATCAGTACTGCGCCTTCATGCGCTTTTAACACGGAAGTGTCATTTTCTTCAATGAGTTCTGCGTTATCGATTTTTTCCTGAAGATCCGTGATCGTGAGCTTGCCGACGTTCTCACGGGCAGAGCCGAAAATGTCGCACAGATACACGCGGTCGGCCGCGCTTAAGCTTTCTGCGAATTCATCCAGGAATGATTGCGTCCGTGTAAACGTATGCGGCTGAAATACCGCGATGATTTCACGTTCGGGATATTTTTGGCGCGCAGCCTCAATCGTGACTTTGATTTCAGTCGGATGGTGGGCGTAGTCGTCGATCAGTACCTGGCTGCCGATCACTTTTTCATTGAATCTGCGTTTGACGCCGCCGAATGATTCAAGTCCGAGCTTAATCATGTTCACGTCTATCTCTTCATAGTGGCAGAGCGCAATGACCGCTAAGGAATTGAGGACATTGTGATGGCCGTATGCCGGGATGTAGAACGTATCGTAAAACGTATTGCGGACAAAGACGTCAAATGTCGTGCCTTCCGTATTTTTTACGATGTTTCTCGCTTGAAAATCGTTTTCTTCTCCCGTGCCGTAATAAACGACAGGCACATTGGCGTGAATTTTCGGCAGGTACTCGTCATCACCGCAGGCAATGATGCCTTTGTTGACTTGAAGCGCCATGTTTTGGAAAGCATCAAACACATCGTCAATGTTGGCGAAATAATCAGGGTGGTCAAAATCAATATTCGTCATAATCGCATAATCAGGCTGATAGCTTAAGAAATGACGGCGGTACTCGCAAGCTTCAAATACAAAGTATTCGCTGCTTTCATTTCCTCTGCCCGTTCCGTCCCCGATAAGAAACGAAGTCGGCTTCGCCTGCTGCATCACGTGTGCCAAGAGGCCCGTTGTGGACGTCTTGCCGTGTGCGCCCGTTACCGCGACACTTGTGTATTTTTTCATATATTCAGCTAAAAATTTATGATATCTGATGACAGGAATCCCTTCATCGAGCGCCTTTGCAATTTCCGGATGAGAATCAGGGAATGCGTTTCCGGCGATTACCGTTAAGCCGGGTTTGATGTTATCGGCGCTGAACGGATAGATCGGGATGTTTCTTTTTTCAAGGGCAGCCTGAGTGAAAATCTGCTTCTCGATATCCGATCCCTGCACCTGATACCCCGTATCATGCAGGATTTGAGCAAGCGGGCTCATACCTGTCCCTTTTATTCCAACAAAATGATAAACAGTCATAATCGTACCTCCAACAAACGTCTATCTGTTCCCCAGTATATGACGCTCATTTCATTTTGCGACCGCAGCGGGCGAAAAGCCCGCACAGCGGCGCTTCCATTTATTTTTACGTTATCGTCAGTATCTGTAACTTTCTATTTGATTAAACCTGCCGCATGATATTTCAGCGCGTGACAGTGATGCAGTTTTGATGGTCCATCCACTATCATACCATGTTTGTGAGAAAAATGAACGATATTCTTATTCTTGAGAAATGTCAGCGGCCGTAATCAGCACTTCACGCGGTTTGCTGCCCTTCGCTTCTGAGATCATGCCTTCGGCTTCCATCATGTCAATCAGCCTCGCGGCGCGGTTATAACCGATTCTGAACCTTCTTTGAAGGCTTGAGGTGCTGGCGCTGTTTTGCTCCACGACGAATTGGCACGCCTCAGGAAACAGTTCGTCTTCTTCCTTAAGGGCGGTTCCCTGCCTGATCAGTTCTTCCTGTTCAAACAAATAAGAAGGCGGCAGCTGCTTTCTGACATGAGAGACGACGCGGTCAATCTCTCTGTCGGATACAAAGTTGCCCTGCAGGCGCACCGGTTTTCCGGTACCGTTTTCCCAGTACAGCATGTCGCCTTTTCCGAGCAGCTTTTCCGCTCCCGCCATGTCGATGATCGTTCTGGAATCTACCTGGCTTGAGACGGAGAATGCAATCCTCGTCGGTATGTTCGCCTTGATCATTCCGGTAATGACATCTACAGACGGACGCTGTGTCGCGACAAGCAGATGAATGCCGCAGGCTCTCGCTTTCTGCGCGATTCTGGCGATGCTTTCTTCCACATCGTTCGGCGCGACCATCATTAAATCGGCAAGCTCATCAATGACCACTACGAGGTAAGGGAGCTTTTCGCCTGTCTTATGATCGGCCGTTAATTCATTAAAGCGTCCGATATCTCTCACACCCGAATGGGCAAACAGTTCATACCGCCGTTCCATCTCTTCCACAACCCATTTTAACGCGGCGGTCGCGGCTTTGGCGTCCGTGATGACGGGGCTGACCAAATGCGGAATTTGGTTATAAGGCGCAAGCTCGACCATTTTCGGATCAATCAGAAGCATTTTGACATCACTCGGATCCGCCTTATAAAGCAGACTGACCAAAATGGTATTGATGCAGACGCTTTTTCCCGATCCTGTCGCACCCGCTATCAACCCGTGCGGCATCTTTTTCAAATCAATGACGACCGGGTTTCCAGAAATATCGACACCGAGCGCGGCTGTAAGCGGAGACGGATTCGTCCTGAAAGCGGCGCTTCTGATCATCTGCCTTAAATCGACGACTTTGCTTACGCGGTTCGGAACTTCAATGCCGATCGTGTTTTTACCGGGGATCGGCGCCTCAATCCGAATATCCTTGGCAGACAGGCTCAGTTTAATATCATCTGCTAAGTTTGTAATTTTGTTTACTTTCACTCCGGGCTCAGGATGCACTTCAAAACGTGTGACGGACGGGCCTTGTGTGACATGAACGACTTGGGCGCGCACATTAAAGTTTTTCAGTGTAACGTTTAAAAGCTCGCGCTGTTCTTCAATCCACGATTGGTCGTCATGTCTTTGCGCCGGCGGTACGTCCAGAAGCGACAGATTCGGAAAGACATAGCTCGCTCCGCCCTCTGGCGTCTTCGTCTGCTTGTGTTTATCGCTTTTAAGCATCATGACGTTAAACGGAACATTGCGCTCTTTCGGCTGCTCCGCTTTTCTCACAGTCTGAGGCTGTCCGTGATGCTCCGTTTTTTCTTCGGCAGGCCGGGATGGGGCATCGGTCGTCTCAATGCTTACAGGTTCAGGCTCGGGGTCTGAATGCCGCTCTGCTTCATTGTACTCAGGCTGAGAGTCTGCTTCCTGTTTCGCGTCGGGTTCAGCTGATTCGGGCTTGTCTTCAGACTGCGGCTGAATTTCCTCGTATCCGGGTTCTGTGTATGTATACACCGGTTCTTCTGCGGTTTCAAAAGGCGGTGCTTTTTCCGGCTCAGGCTCCTGATGTTCCCCCTCCGGCGCCGCTTGTTCCTCTGTGTTTTCAGCCGTTCGGGATGCTTCAGACTCAGGCTCTCTTATAGGCTGCGGGCGGGTTTGTTCATGCTCTTGTTCTTCTGTAAAGCCGGAAGACTCCGCGCTTTCGGTGTGCTCCAGCTCTTCAGCCTGCTGCGGTTCTGGTGCTGCAAACACTTGCTCTTTTGCATTCTCAGCCTCCGTGTGAAGCTCCTCTTTTTTAACGGCCGGAATTTCTTCCGTTTCTTGTTTCGCAAACGGTTCTGGCCGGTCATTCGTCTGTTTTGTTATACCGGATGTTGTGAAGACGGGCTCTTTTTCCGTTTCCTGACCGGATTTTGGCGGAACAAATTGCTCCTCTGACAGCAATGTTACGTTCTCTTCACGCCGCTTTTCGGAAATAGGCGCTTTTTTGATGCTGTGCTGAGATTGAAAGCCGTAAACCGGTGAAGGAATGGATGACGGTTTAAAGGGCTTTTTCACCGTATCAGGCTCTTTATGTGTATGCTGTTTCCGCTCCGTTTGCTCCTTCCCGGCGGCATAACCCCGGGACGGCTGGCGGCGTTCGTGCCTTTCCCGCTGTCTTTGGTTTTGCTCCGTTCGCTTATAGCCGTCCGGAACGACCGGGAAGCGGAAATTCCCTTTCGGATATTCGTAATATATTTTAGGATCTTCCATGCGCGTTAATTTGCCTTCTGGCTGATCCGGTATGTGCTGTTTCTGGATTTGGGCATGCGTGTTCGGTTCACGTTCATGCTCTTCTTCTTTTTCACCTAAAAATAAGTCAAAAAATTTATTCAGCCAACTCATGTTTAATCACTCTCTAACTCCCTTTTTAGTAGTCTGGGACGATATTTAGTATACCATTGCCGGGCGGCTCAGAAAAGATTAAGCTCCCAACTGAAGAAAGCCGTTAAGCAGGCCTGCTTAACGGCTTTCTCTCACATCATTCGATTCTGTGCGCTTATTTATGGGAGTTAGAATTGAAATGCTTCGCCGGCCTCGCGGCTGTCTTCAAGAACAAGAATCCCTTTTTCCGCCGGCGCATCCGGCAAAGCGAGTTCTTTCGCGGAGCAGATCATGCCGCTTGACGGAACGCCTCTTAATTCAGCGTCTTTAATCACAAGTCCGCTCGGCATTACCGCACCGACTTTAGCGACGACGACTTTTTGCCCTTTGTCCACGTTCGGCGCGCCGCAAACGATTTGAAGGGTTTCCTCTCCGACATTCACTTGGCAGATATTCAGTTTATCCGCATTCGGATGTTTTTCTTTCGATTCAACGTGACCGACAACAAATTTCGGAGAAAGGTCAACCGTCAGCGTTTCTGAAACGCCGTTTCTGTTCAGTATTTCATTCACATCCTGTACGAAAGTCTCAGACAAAGCGACGGGGCCGTTGTCTTCAATCTGTAAGTAAGAAGACACGTTAAAAATGTTAAAGCCCGTCGTTTCTTTTGTTTCTTTGTTAAAGATTCTGACGACATCGCCTTCTCTTTCATAGCCGATTTCTTCGCGTGCTGCATCTTTAAGAGAGATCAGAAGCGTATCTCCCACACCTTCTTTATTGTAAAAAGCGTTCATAAGAAAAATCCTTTCTAATCCTTTTTCGGCCGGCTTTTCGCCATGATAAACACAGGTTCCAGTCTGCCTTCATTATACAGAAATGAAAGGGCCGTAATCGGCACCGTGCCGCTTGCAAAGAAGCTCATGGACATTTGCCCTAAAATATCATAACCCGATTCATTTCGAATGTCAGCAAGTATTAATACATCCTGATGCGGGACGGAAATCGCCAATTCGCCTTCAGCGGCCTGCTTATATTCATGAAGAATCGAATCATTGAGAATCCGGCTGGCGTCATAGCCGTCATTCGCCCTGAAAAAATAAAAATAATTATCCGCAACCGTATCCTGTTTCACGACCGAAGGAAGAGAGCGGAGATTGAATGACGCCGTCTCCCTGATCCGTTCTTTTGTCCAGTTTTCTTTCTCGAGCATACGGCTGTCAATTAGGCGGTACGTCTTGCCGAGGTCAAGCGCGTAGTAGATTCTCGTTTCGGCCGTATGGTCATCATACACGAGCGGAATGCCGTCGCTCGTTTGATCGGGAAATGACGTGGAGCGGATGACCGGATAGATTCCGGCTTCCTTTCCGGACATCTCCTGTCCGCTTCCTTCCATCGCCTCCATCGCTTCTGACACATAGTAGACGATTTCGTCGATCGCTTCTTCTTTTTTCGTCTCCCACTTCGCAATGATCGGCGGGAGCTCCAATGTGATGCCTTTTTTGGTCGTTTGATCCTCAACACGGAGGGTGTCTTTTTCTCTGTCAAAAAAGAAGGATCGGTTCTCGTGCTGCAGGCGCTGTTTTAATAAATCCGCCAGCTTCCTTGACGTCATTTTCAAAGCCCGTGGCCTCCTTTATGCTTTAGCAAGGGAATCGGTTAAAAATTGCTCAATTTCTTCTTTTGTTTTACGGTCTTTGCTGACGAAGCGGTTCACTTCTTTTCCTCCGTTAAACACAACAAAGCTCGGAATGCCGTAAATTTCCCATTCCGCGCATGTATCAATAAATTGATCGCGGTCTACGTAGTAATAAGTGAATTCAGGAAAGTCCGCTTCCAGCTCAGGGAGAAACGGCTCCACAAAGCGGCAGTCCGGGCACCAATCCGCTGAAAACATAAATACCGCCCAATCGTCTTGTACCGCTTTTTGCAATTCTTCCGTGCTTTCAATCTTTTTCATTGTCATTCCTCCATCTGGATTATGAGTTTTTTATATGCTGATGTTTGTCCAATTGGATCATACCAGACTGTTTACGGCAAGACCAACTATATGCAATATCATTATCATATTTCATTTGCATTATCAAGCAAGTTTCGTTTACCATTTTGCTTGTAGCCGTACGAAAATCTGAATATGTACATAAGGAGGGGCAAAAGATGCAGTTTGTCGTGTATTTAGCGGGTGAAATCCACAGTGATTGGCGGGATGAAATCAAACAAAAAGCAAAAGCGCTGAACCTGCCGATTACGTTTGTCGGTCCGATGGAAAACCATGAACGCTCAGACAATATCGGAGAAGAGATTATGGGCGTGCAGCCCGATTCTGTTTTAAAAGACGCCAGAGCTTCTGATATCAACAATTTCCGTACAGAGGTGCTGATGGAAAAAGCCGATTTTGTGATCGCCCTGTTTGGCGAGAAATATAAACAGTGGAATACCGCGATGGATGCTTCTTATGCCATCGCAAAAGGAAAGCCGCTCATTCTCATCCGTCCGAAAGAACTTCATCATCCGCTGAAAGAGCTTTCCGGAAAAGCGAATATCACGGTCGAAACCGTAAATCAAGCGATGAAAGCACTCTCTTATTTATTTGAAACAGAATAAGCAGGCCGCTTTTTGCGGTCCTGCTTACCTACACTCACCACTTCAGTATTAATCAGTTCAAGTGGAAAGTTTATATTTGTCTTTTTTGTCATAATCATACCTTCTTGCAGAACAAATAAAAATGCAAATGACTCGACTTTGTGAAATCGCTGCTCATCTCAATGCTTGCAGCATGTTTTTGATTTAAAAACGTTTATCATTGCAATAAAGGTTGGAAGGTTGTTTATCTGGATCGGAACCATTTTGATAATAATATTGAAAAATAATATGTGTTACCTAATTCTATTTACAATACGCTTTACACTTATATTCACAACAAAGAACTGTCTCGATCATGCGGCTTAAAACAGAATGTAAAAACAGCAGTCAATAAGTATTCAAAGGGACTTATTGACTGCTTATTTTTTTTACACATTTTCTCTGATCGTTTCGACCGTCTGTTTGTCACTCGCCATGACCAGCTTAATGAGCATTTCTTTCGCCGCGGCATAATCATCGACATGGATGATAGCGGCATTTGTATGAATGTATCTTGAACAAATGCCGATGACGGCAGACGGAACCCCGCTGTTTGATATGTGGACCCGTCCGGCATCCGTTCCTCCGCCTGAAGCGAAATATTGATAAGGGATATTGTGCGTTTCCGCCATATCAAGGACGAACTCTCTCATCCCGCGGTGCATGACCGTCGTTCTGTCGAGAATGCGAAGCAGCACCCCTTCGCCGAGACGGCCGAACAGCTCCTTATCGCCGCTCATATCATTTGCCGGGCTGGCATCAAGCGCGAAGAAGAGATCAGGCTGAATCATGTTGGCCGCTGTCTGCGCCCCTCTCAAGCCGACTTCCTCCTGAACGGTGGCCCCGGCGTACAGATTGTTCGGCAGGTCTTTTCCGTGCAGCTCTTTTAATAGTTCAATGCTTAACCCGCAGCCGTAGCGGTTATCCCACGCTTTGGACAATATTTTCTTCTCGTTGGCCATCGGGGTGAACGGGCAGACCGGCACGACCTGCTGTCCCGGTCTGATCCCCATTTTGGCCGCGTCCTCTCTGTCATCGGCACCGATATCAATCATCATATTTTTGATCTCCATCGGCTTTGCGCGCTGGGCATCCGTTAAAATGTGGGGCGGGATGCTTGAGATGACGCCGATAATCGGTCCGTTATCCGTCTGCACCTCGACGCGCTGGGCAAGCAGCACCTGACTCCACCAGCCGCCGAGCGTCTGAAATCTCAGCATGCCGTTATCCGTAATCTGTGTCACCATAAACCCGACTTCGTCCATATGCCCGGCTACCATAACGGTCGGCGCATCTTCAGCGCCGCGCCTTACTCCGAAAACACTTCCGAGTCTGTCCTGCACGATGTCATCCGCATATTTCGCAAGCTCCCGTTTCATAAAAGAGCGGACCTGATGTTCATTTCCCGGTGCGCCGGGAAGCTGCGTCAGCGTCCGGAAAAGCGTTTTCGTTTCCTCATTCATATTTTCCCCTCATTTCTATGTAATGCTTTTATTTTATTAGAAAAACAACCGTTTTCCAAGCGCTCAGATTGAATGGGCTGTAAAACCGCCGCTTTACTTAACACCGTCTGGCATCTTCTGTATAATAAAAACTACGACATAATTGGAGGTGCTTCATATTGAAATTACGTCATTTTCTCTTAGGTGCAGGAGTCGGATTATGCGCTGCCATCGCAGTGAAAAAGTATGCGATGAAACCTTATATCTCTTCAGAAAAAGCGCTCCGTATCGTGAAAGCGGCTTTTAAACAGCGCGGGCCGATAGACGGATCATGGATTTACACAGAGCCGGAGCCCTACCAGGTAAACGGAGAAACCATCCAGGTATACAAAACCGGCGTGACACGTTCGGCATTCGGCGAACTGGAGCAATATGAAGTTATGGTCAATGCAAAAACAGGCCAGATTGTCGATGTCATTGATTCTGTCGCCTCATAATTCGGACAAGCAAAAAATAAAGCCCAAAACCATCAGCGTTTTGGGCTTTATTCGGTTACATCGGCCGAATTCGTTTATATACGGGGTTCCACATCGCGTCCTGAACCGCTTGGATCAGATCCTCAGGTTCCGTTTCCGCTACACCGTCCTGAATCGCAGCTTTAGCTACAGCTACCGCCACGGTTGCCGATACCGTCCTGAGATCCTCCACTTTCGGAAGCATCGGCGCGCCCGGCTTGCCGACGTCCACCATACCGGCGATGGCATTCGCGCAGGCAACGAACATATTGTCCGTAATGAGCCTTGCTTTTGTCACAATCGTGCCGAGCCCGAGTCCAGGGAATACGAGCGCGTTGTTCGCCTGTCCGATATGGTAGGTAACGCCGTTATACGCAACAGGCGGGAACGGACTTCCCGTTGTGACAAGCGCGCGGCCTTCCGTCCATTTAATTAAATCTTCAGGTTTTGCTTCTGATAATGTCGTCGGATTTGACATAGGCAAAATAGCCGGCCGTTTGACATGTGAGGCCATTTCTTTGACGATTTCTTCCGTAAATGCGCCTGAGACGGTGGATGTGCCGATCAGGATCGTCGGCTTGGCCTGACGCACCGTCTCCGCCAGATCAATTGATCCGCCTTCACCGCTGCGGCCGTACTCTTTCACTTCATCAGCAGGGCGGGCGTACGGAACCTGAAAATCACGCAAGTCCTTCATATCATCCGTCAACAATCCGTTTCTGTCGATACACCAAAAGCGGCTGTATGATTCTTCTTCGCTTAATCCGTTATGCACCATAGCTTCGCGCAGCTGCTCAGCAATTCCGATACCGGCCGTTCCCGCGCCGAAGACGACGACTTTATGCTCTTTTAAAGGCACTTTTGATGCTTTCGCACACGCTAAAACAGCTGCAAGCGACACCGCGCCTGTTCCTTGAATGTCATCGTTAAACGTACAGACTTTATCTTTATACCGTTTTAATATGCCGCGGGCGTTAGCCGTGCCGAAATCCTCCCAATGAAGCAGCGCATTCGGGAATGTTTCCCGGGCAAGCGAGACATACTCATCAATAAAGCGGTCATATTTCTCGCCGCGCACTCTTGAATGCTGGTTTCCGACATACAGCGGGTCATTTAAGAGGCTTTCTTGATTTGTCCCCGCGTCCAAAACGACCGCAAGCACTCGTGACGGATCAATTCCGGCGGCCGCCGTATACACCGCGAGTTTTCCGACAGAAATGGCGATGCCGCCGACGCCCCAGTCACCGATTCCCAGAATGCCCTCCGCATCTGTCGCAACGATCAAGTCAATGTTTTCATTTTTTCCGAACTGCTGAAATGCGGCGCGCATTCCTTCTGGATCATCTATTGACAAATACAGACCGCGGGGTTTTCTGTACTCGTGGCTGTAACGCTGGATCGCGGTGCCGACGGTCGGCGTATATACGATCGGCAGCATTTCGCCTAAATGATCATTTAACAGCCTGTAAAATAATGTTTCATTCCGATCATGGAGAGCGGTCAAGTACACATTTTTGCTCAGCTCATCAGGCTGCGAACTGAATTGTTCGTAGGCCCGCCTCGCCTGCTCTTCGATTGTCAATACTTTCGGCGGCAGAAATCCCTCGAGCCCGAGTTCCTTTCTTTCCTCCTGTGTAAAGGCCACCCCTTTATTTAAAAAAGGCGTAGAAAGCACTTCTAATCCGCGCAGAGTTGTTTTGATTTCTCCATCTTTCGTCACTTGAAATTGATTCACCTGTCTCTTCCTTTCAAAGCAATTTGTCTTAGGTTTGCTTTTATTCCCGAAATTCATACAGGTAAATCATCGATCCGCTTATTTTCTCTCCCGTTTGACAGATGCAGCCACTTCGCCGTCTTCTCCCCATTTTACCGCTCTGTAAATCGCGTCGTGATAGAAAATCAGCCAGGCGCCTTTTTCTGCCGCGAACGTCTGCCATTTCTGCTTTTGCGGAATGGAGGTCATCGGATAATCATCATATGCCAGCACCCATAACGGATTTTTATGCGCATTCGTCGGCATCAGGTCGGCAAAATGCACAGCCGTCTCCCCGCCGTCTTCTAAGACGATGACACTGTGGCCGTCGCTGTGGCCGCCGGTGTGGTGCATCGTAATGCCTTCTGTCAGCTGATACTCGTTCTCAAAGGTTTCGACCTGATCTTGTACCGCCTCCCAATTTTCTCTCCAATATGTATTTTTCGATCTGATATTAGGGTTTCTCATTTCGCGCCACTCTGTTGCAGAAGTGATAATGCGGGCATTCGGGAAAACAGAGACAAGCTCCTCTCCGCTGTATTCCGTCAAGCCGCATGCATGGTCAAAATGAAGATGGGTCATCGCCGCAATATGAATGTCCTCACAGGAAAGCCCGAGTTCACGAAGAGAGTGTTTTAAATTGGATTCCTGTGTTACACCGTAATTCCTTTTTTGTTTATCAGAAAATTTCCCTCTGCCGATACCCGCGTCAACCAATATATTCAGGCCGTTTGTTCTGATCAGAATCGGGTCTGTTCTTAATTCAATCTGGTTTTTGTCATTTACGGGGTATTTTCTCGACCATAAAGGCTTCGGGACAACGCCGAACATCGCTCCGCCGTCCATATGCGTTACACCGCCGTCCAGCCATGTTAATGAAATATTCCCAATATTCAATGTCTCCATCTTGATCCCTCCTGATATAATGGTAGCAAATGGCGGCATAAAAAAACAGACTCCCGCATCAGAGTCTGTCTTTTGTTCTCCATTCAACTTCGGCCCGGTAAATCGGCTGGCCGAGTGCGGAGAATTTTTCTTCGTATTCTGTCATAATATTGCCCTTCGGATCGCTGTTGTGCAGATCTAGGCTGACTTCTGTCAGAAGCAGGCCGTATTCGGAAAAGCTTTTCAGAGAGTATTCGAATAAACCGCGGTTATCGGTTTTGAAATGAATCTCACCTGTTTCGCCCATCACTTCTTCGTATTTTTTCAAGAACGTTTTAAATGTTAAACGGCGCTTTTCGTGACGGTTTTTCGGCCACGGGTCAGAAAAGTTTAAATAAACGCGCTTGATTTCTCCCCGTTCAAATACGTCATTCAGTGTTTCCGCGTCTATATTTAACAAACGGACATTATGAGCCCCGCTGTCCTTTACTTTTTGGACGGCAGTGACGATGACGCTTTTAAACAGCTCAATTCCGATATAGTTGATATCCGGATTCTGCTTGGCCATTCCTGAAATGAACTGCCCTTTTCCCGTACCGACTTCAATATGGATCGGGTTGTCATTGCCAAAGACCGTATTCCACCGCCCTTTATACTGGGCCGGATCACTGATGGCGATGTCAGCGTTTTCTGCCAGAAAATCATTCGCCCAAGGTTTATGGCGCATTCTCATATGATTGACACCTCTATCTATAATTTCGAGTAACAACATACCATGAAACATAAAGAGCCGCAAGCGCCTTTTAAAGGCGCCGGCCGCATAAAAAAAGAGGCTCCCCGGTCCGGAACACTCATGTGATGCATAAAACCGCACCGCTTTGCACAATGTATGACACAGAAAGGATGTGTATATGAATCATGGGCTTAACAAGCGAACATCAGGTCCGGTTATTAAAGGACATATTGGCCGACCATCAATTGGATTGCTGCGGCACGGTTGCCGAGTATGAACAGCTGGAGCGCGTCATCAAATCACTGATGGCCAACACCGGGCTTGATTCAAATATAAAAAACGTGCTCGAGGATGTCTATCGCTACAGCCAGTCCGGCATCACGGCCGATTCCATCGACACGCATATTCAGGAGCACCAAAACCATTTGTCCCAATGGGTGGAGCAGATGGATTCGTACTCCTGACTACTTGACAATCCGCTTCATCAGGGCATGAAGCTCTTCCATGGCATCATGATACGCTTTGTCGTTTCCTTTTGATTTGTGCCAGGCGATGAAGGTGATGGTCTCCGATAACATGTACCATGCCATCCGCAGCCGAAGCCCTTCCGTGAGCTTCATGCCGTACATCCCAAGCCAGCTGTCCCACGCTGGCTCTTCGACGTAATGATACAATAAAGGGCCGAGATCCATGGCCGGATCGGCTATCATGGCGCCGTCCCAATCTATTAAATACAGCTGGTTGTCTTCAGACAGAAGCCAGTTATTATGATTCACATCACAATGGCAAACGACTTTTTCACCGAATTGCACCTGATCCACATGAGCTTCCAAATAAGCAAGGCCTTCCTGAATAAGCGGCGAAAATTGCCGCACGGCAAAGACGGCCTGCTTCAGCTGCGACAAAAGGGCGCCCGGATCAAGCGGTTCTTTTCCCAATCTTTTCAGCATGTCGAGCAAAGCTTTTGATGTGTGGATTTTGCGGAGCAGCTCAGCCACCGGGCGTCCGCTCATATCCTTTGCCTTCAGCTCCCTGCCCGCCATCCAATGCTGAGCCGTAATGACGTCTCCGTTTTCCATCCGTTTTGTCCAAACCAGCTTCGGAACAATGCCTTCGGCGGATAACACGGCTAAAAAGGGCGAGCTATTACGTTTTAAAAAAAGCTGTTGGCCGTTATGTTTCGCATAATATGCATCTCCTGTAGCTCCTCCGGCGGGGAAGATCTCCCAATCGCTACCTAGTAATTGTCCCAACCAGTTCATATCAATGTTCAACCCATCATTTCTTAAAATATTTTAGAATAGGCCTCCAGCCTTTCTCTATTGGCGGAGCGGCCTGTCATAAACAATTTCATGAGAATAAAAAAGACAGCTATTGAGAGTCTCATATGCTAATCAATAGCCGTCCTATAAATTTTAGCGCTACAGCACAAACTTCGTCAAGCAAAACTAGCAAGAACACCTGTGAATTCTGAAGATTTATGCCGCGAACCGCTCTGTTGCCGTGAAACAATTGACGGGTTTCATTTGTTTATTATGTTTTTATTTTCAATGGCGCACCGCCCGGCATAAGCCGAAACGGCGTCGTTCCGATCAGCTCGCCGTCAGCGTGAAACGGAATTTTCCCATCTGTTTCAAAAACGAATTCCTTCCCCTTTATCATCGTCACTCCGTCCATTTTGATATGCCGGCCGAAGCTCATCGCCCATAAAAAACGATACAGCGAAAAAAAGGACAGGTTTTCTGCAATGACAATATCAAAATAGTTTTGACGGGGATTTGCTGAAGGCGCCGCTTTCATGCCGCCTCCGTAATAAGGGTGATTAGCCGCAATAACAAACCAGACATTGCGGAATTCACGTCTCTGGCCGTCTGCCGTGCAAACAAATCTGAACGGCTGAAACCCCGAGGCCGTATGTAAATGCGCGAGCGGGTAAATCACAAAGCCGAGACGCAAAAACCGAAGAACGCGCGAAAACGGAAAATTCGCGGCTGCCTTCAAAACTGAGGCATCGAAGCCGACAGACAGGTGGTTAATAAAATAGAGTGATTGCGCTTTGTCATGAAAAAAGTTGATGTTTCCCGCAAAAAATTTCCGTGTGAGCGGGCGGTGCAGACTTTTGATTTCTTGGAGGAGCGCCGACTTCTTAATACCGAGCCCTTTGGAAAAGTCATTGTACGAACCGGCGGGCACAAAGGTCAGCTCAATCTGATCCGTTCCTTTCAGTCCGTTAATGACTTCATGCATCGTCCCGTCACCGCCGATGACGAACAGCCGCTTAAGCTTATGATCCTGCATCATTGAAATCTGTCTTGCCAGCACCTCCGCATGTCCGGGATGCCCGGTCAAAAAAGAGCGGTGGCTGACCCCGCGCCTGGTCAGCTCTTTTTGAACTGATTTCCAGACACGCCGGCCCCGCCCGCCTCCTGAGACCGGATTAATAATAAAAAACCATTGACTCATCGTTTGTTTTCACCTGCTTCATAGATGAAGAGACAGCCGGCAAACGTCCGCTTTAATCAAGCCATTCCTGTCTCCGGCTTGAATCGCTCAAGCCGTAAGACAAAAGAGCCTTCGCCGCCTTCAGCTGGTGGTGCTTGATCGGCGCCGTATTTTTCTGCTGCTTTTCCAGCCACCCTGCCGCAGTCCGTTTATCAGCTATTTCCAGCCCGTACGGCGGCTCCGGGTAATCAATATAAGACGTTCTGCTGAGCAAAAGCTTCCGCACGGGAATGTCGGCCTGCTTTTCTTTTACGATTTGCGAAACGACCGAGCCCGTCCGGTGCAGGCTGAGAGACGGATTCAATACTTGGCGCGTGCTGCCGGAGCCTCTTTCTTCCCAAAAACGGTGTTTTGATCCGATATATACACTGTCCTCTTCCGCTTCCATAAAAGCGGCGCAGAAAATCTCCAGCGGCGAGATGATGATAATGCTCAGTTCGACGGACGCCTGCTGAATTTGCAGAACCGGATGATACATCACAAAATAGGAATCGGGCAGTTTTTGAGCCAGCATTTTTAACATCCTGTCCCTTTTGACCGCCTGCGAAAGCTCAGACTTTTGAGAAAGCGTGGAGCTCGCCCATTTTAATTGAAAGTCATACAGCTGATCTTTGAAAAAAGGCGCGAGCTCAGACTTTTGAGACGGAAGATTCCCGAACAGCGCCTCTTCTCCCTCCGGTTCATCAAACCATTGGTGCCTCTTTTCATTTATATCGGCCGTATTTTCTTCTTTTCTCTTTTTTAAGGAAAATTTTTTCCTGGCCGGCGCTTGATCGGTTTCCCCGCCGGCAGCCGTTTCCGTTTCTTCCGTTATCCGGTCAAACGCTTCAAGAAGCGCCTCCCAGCGTTCTTTCTTCAGCCGGATAAACTGGTTCATATAATGGTATGGATCAAGTTCATATCTGGATATGCAGTCGTGAATTTTGATGATCTGTGCCATGTGATTTCTCCACTCCGAATATTTGTTTATGTCAATTGAAACTGTGCGATTTCTTCGTATTTAGGCGACCGGTCAAGATGGGTCTGAAACAGGGAAAACCTGCTGACGGCACTTTGCACCCTGCCGCTTTCAAACGGCACATCGTCAGAAAACGGCCGGTCTCCCGCCCACTTCCGCGCCATCGTCATATGAGGGTGATACGGCCGTTTTTCCACTTGAAAACCGGCTTTCAAAACAGCCTGTTTTGTTTTTTCCCGCAAATCAAAGAGCAGTTCATTCCGTTCGGGCTCAAGGTGAAGCACTCTCGGCTGTCTGCGGTCGCCGAAAATATCCAGATGCTGAAACTGTACGGTAAACGGCTGCGCTGCCGACGCAGCATCTGCGAGCAGAGACGATAATTTCGCAAGCCGTTCTTCATCCGCGGCTCCGAGAAAAATGAGCGTAATATGATAGTCATGCGGGTGCACCCATTTTTTGAATGATAACGCCGGCTCCTTTTTGGCTGCTTCCCAAATCGGTTCAGCAATGTCAGCCGGAATCGGAATGCCGATAAAATAATGCGGCAATGAAGCTTTCATACGAGGATCTCCCCCTCTTTGGTTATGGTGTTATTATAAAACGGATAAGCGGAGAGGAGAACCCTGTCCGCTCATTATGATAGGATATTATGTACCGAACGTTTTATACAGAAAGGAATGAGCCGGCCTTGAAAATCGTAAACAGCACGGCGGAGCTGATCGGCGGCACACCGATCGTAAAGCTCAATCGCCTTCAGCCAGAACATGCAGCACAGGTCTATTTAAAATTAGAATCGTTTAACCCGAGCGGCAGTGTCAAAGACAGAGCGGCTTACAATATGATCATTGAAGCGGAAAACAGCGGGCATTTAAAACCCGGCTCTGTCATCATCGAACCGACAAGCGGCAACACAGGCATCGGCCTGGCGATGAACGCGGCGGCGCGCGGCTACAAGGCAATCCTCGTCATGCCTGACACGATGACGAAAGAACGCATCAACCTCCTGAAAGCGTACGGCGCGGAGGTTGTGTTAACACCGGGGGCGGAAAGAATGCCCGGCAGCATCAAAAAAGCGAAAGAACTCGCCGAACAGATTCCGGGAAGTTTTATCCCGATGCAATTCGATAACGGCGCAAATCCAGATGCCCACCGAAAAACGACCGCCATTGAAATCTATCAGGCCGTTCAGCAGCTCAACAGACCGCTCGGTGCTTTTGTGGCAACGGCGGGAACGGGCGGGACCATTACCGGAACCGGAGAAACGCTGAAAGAGCTTTTCCCGGATATGATTGTTCATGTCGCCGAGCCTGCGGGATCTCCCGTCCTGTCTGGCGGAAAACCCGGCGCTCATAAGCTTGTCGGGACAAGCCCCGGATTTATTCCCGGCATACTGAATCAGGACGTTTACGATGAAATCATGAAAATATCTGATGAAGATGCGTATACGACAACACGTCGTCTGGCCCGGGAAGAAGGCATACTCGTCGGCCCGTCTTCAGGCGCCGCCTGCTTCGCCGCCATTGAAACCGCCAAACGCCTCCCTCCCGAACAGATCGTCATCTGTATGACGGCCGATACGGGAGAACGTTATTTATCCACGGATTTATGGTCATTTGAATGATAAAAAGGGATGCCGCTTTCGGCGTCCCTTTTTATTATCACTTGGCAAGTTCATAAATGGCTTCGGCATATAAAGCCGTTGACCTGAGAAGGTCATCGATTTCAATGTACTCATCCTTTTGATGCGCGCTGTCAGGCCGGCCGGGGAACAGCGGACCGAACGCGACGCCCGCCGAAAGGGATCTCGCATACGTTCCTCCGCCGATTGAAATCAGATCCGCTTTCTTTCCCGTCTGTCCTTCGTAAACCTTTTGAAGCGTCTTTACGAGCGGATGATCGGCAGAAACGTGGTGCGGTTTGCTGTCTTTAAATTCTTCAAGCCGGAATTCTTCAGCAGACGTAAAAGCATCACGGATGACTTTGCTGTCTGAAGTGACGGGATAACGGATGTTGATGCCGAGTTCTCCATCCTCACCCTTTCTGTATGTAAAGGTGCCGACATTCAATGTAAGCTCTCCGCTGATGTCATCCCTGCAATCAATTTTCAGCTTTTTGCCTCGTGTATCATTTAAAAAATAGTCACTGACGGTTTTGACAAAGTGCTTTCCGGCTCCATCCAGCTCTGTTCCGTTAAGGCATTCAGCAAGCTTTAAGCCGGCATTGATACCATTATCCGGTTCCATCGCGTGGCATGATTTCCCGTATACCCGAAGCGTCAGTTTTCCATTTTCCGAAACTGCTTCACCTTGTGTTTTTGACTGCTCAAGCCATTTGCTGAAATATGCGTGCACGGCATCAATACCGTTCCCTTCAATAACCGCTTCAGCCGCATCCGGCACCATGTTCAAGCGCAGTCCTGAACGGAATGACAGAAGCACGTTTTTTGCGTCTTTGTCAGAAGCGTTTTTTACAATGCGCAGTGACGCATCTATAATTCCTTTTTCCGCGTTAATGATCGGAAAATCTGCGTCAGGAGCAAAGCCGATGTCAGGCATTTTTTCGTGTTTGAAGTAGTGATCCACGCATCTCCAATCACTTTCTTCATCCGTTCCGATGATGATTCTCACGCGTTTGGATAAAGGAAGCTGCATGTCTTTGACGATTTTCAGCGCATAAAACGCCGCCATTGTCGGCCCTTTATCATCAATGGCGCCTCTGGCATATATCCGGCCGTCCCTGATATCGGCTGAAAACGGATCGCTCGTCCAGCCGTCTCCGGGCGGAACGACATCGACGTGGCACAAAACACCGACGATTTCGTCACCCGTTCCCCATTCAATATGGCCCGCATAGCCGTCAAGATTCTTTACGGTGAAGCCTTCTTTTTTACCGAATTCCAGCAGTGACGCCAGGCTGGCATTGACGCCTTCTCCAAACGGCCGGCCGGGACCGGCTGTTGATTCGTCCATTACGCTGTTGAT
Source organism: Bacillus sp. R45 (assembly GCF_021729365.1). Classification (NCBI taxonomy): domain Bacteria; kingdom Bacillati; phylum Bacillota; class Bacilli; order Caryophanales; family Bacillaceae; genus Bacillus; species Bacillus sp. R45. Next base: position 2,879,465 of record NZ_CP091421.1, read on the forward strand.
CTGCAAAAACTTCTGCGTGTCACGGATCAGATCTTCTTTGTTTCTGATGACTTCAACTTCCCAGTTCATCACAAATCCCCTTTCTTGATAAAGACTTGCAAAATGTCGATAAAACGAATAATATAGATGATGTTTTGAAAAAATGTTCGTCATTGGAGGTACTTATGTTTCATCTCGACAAGCATCAAACGACAATAAAAAGAGAAATTACCGCGGGATTGACCACCTTTTTCACAATGGTGTATATCATTGTCGTCAATCCGGTGATCCTTTCCAATGCGGGAATTCCGTTTGACCAGGTGTTCACCGCGACGATTATCGCTTCCATTGTCGGAACTTTATGGATGGCTCTCGCTGCGAATTTTCCGATCGCCATTGCCCCCGGCATGGGCTTAAACGCGTATCTCGCCTTTCACGTTGTCGGCACAGGCAGCGGCATTACGTATCAGACGGCTTTCAGCGCCGTTTTTATCGCGGGAGTCATCTTTATTATTTTATCGTTAACGCCTTTAAGAAAACAACTTATAGAAGCGATTCCGGACAATTTAAAATACGGAATTACGACCGGCATCGGCTTATTTATCGCTTTTATCGGCTTACGCCAATCCGGAATCATCACGGCTGATAAATCCAATCTGGTCGCACTCGGCGATCTTCATTCGCCCGCCGTCATTTTAACGCTTATCGGACTTATCATCAGTATCGTGCTGATGGTGCTGAATGTAAACGGCGCTCTGTTCATCGGAATGGCGCTGACCGCCGTCATTGCCTTTTTGACCGGACAGATCCATTTTGCGAAAGGGTTCATTTCATTTCCGCGCCTGCCGGAGGGGCTTTTAATCACAAATCCGTTCGGTGCCCTCGGGGATGTCGTGCATCACGGTCTGTACGCCGTTGTGTTTTCTTTTCTTCTCGTTACGATTTTTGACACGACCGGCACCATGATCGGTGTCGCTGAACAAGCGGGATTGATCAAAAACAATCAGCTGCCGAATGCCAGAAGAGCGCTGTTGGCTGATTCAACGGCTACGACGGTGGGAAGCATCTTCGGCACCAGCCCGACGACCGCGTTCGTTGAATCTTCAGCAGGTGTGGCCGCCGGCGGAAGAACAGGTCTGACGGCGCTGACGATTGCCGTTATGTTTGCCGTTTCCATGTTTTTCAGCCCGCTTGTCAGCGTCTTATCGGAAGTGTCCGCGATTACGTCACCGGCTCTGATTATTGTCGGCAGCCTGATGATGGGTGCTGTGTCGAATATCCGCTGGAATGAGCTTGACGAAGCGTTCCCGGCCTTTCTCGTCATTTTGGCGATGCCTTTAACGTCCAGTATTTCAACCGGAATCGCACTCGGCTTCATTTCATATCCGCTTGTTAAAGCAGCTAAGAAAAAATGGCGCGAAATCCATCCTCTAGTCCTCATCTTCGCCGTGCTGTTTTTTATTCAGCTTTTTATTTTGAACGGACATTAAGAAAAATCCCTTTCCTTTTCGGAAAGGGATTTTTACATATAAAGAACGGAAAGAATCGCGGCAATGAGACACCAGGCGGAACAGATGATTTGAATGACGGTTAATGCACTGTTTCGCGCCCGGAAATAGTCATCACTGTCTCTCTTGATACCGCTTAAAACCGGTTTATCCGTGATCCGGTCAAATAAAAGTGACGCGGCATAGCGGCTGACGATCGCAAATAAAATAAGGACTGCCGGCTTCACTAAGAGCGGAAGAACGAGAATAAGAGCCGTAAAAGCCGCGGTTAAAAGGTAAAGCTGCCGGAGATACCCGCCGTTTCGGATCAGCACTTTAAAAAACAATTCTTTCCACGCCGTATACGCCGACCGTTTTGTAAAGATGTGCTTTGAGCCGGGATATAAAAACGGCTTGCTCCGCCCTTTATTTTTACCATTCGGGAGCTGCACATCATGGCTGAGCATCAAAACTGAGGCGGCGAGTGAAAGCTTCCGCCTGTTCTCCTCAAGCACTTCTTCCTCAAAGGCTGATAATGTCTCCGTCCCTTTCCAAGTCAAAAAAGCGGAACAGATGAACAATATACATCCCGCCGGCCAAAGCCAATACCATTCGGCGGCAAAGGTGATCATAAAAAACGCACCCGCCGTCAGAACCATCACTTTCAGCCAGCCCGCCGCCTGATTCCCGAATGTCCGCCTGCTGTTTTTTCTGTGCCGGTGCACCGCTAATATCGCGGTATGGAAGCCGAACAGACAGCAAAACATACCTGAATATGCCGGTAAGGTACAGTCACCGTACTGGCGCCATAAGGGAAATAACAATACGGCAAGCGCACCCCATTTGATAAGGGAAAGGAACATCGAATACAAAAGCGCGTACCGTTTCAGCTTTTGCATCAGATGTTTTGCATGCACCAAAAACACGTGATCCGCTTCCAGCAAAAAGGTATGAATAAAACCCGTGCACAACAGCAAGGCACTGAATACATACAGCCAGCCCCATCCTAATACTCCTGCCGCTCCATTAAGAAGCCCCCTGCCGTTCAGCCATTCAGCATATTGATAAACGGCAAATGCGGCAGCGGGAAGAACGATGTACAGCGCGACCGTCCAATCAATGACCGTCTGAAACACCTTCCATTGATACCGCCAATAATGAAACAGCCTTTGAAAAAACAAAGCCCGCCCGGTCATCGCTGACTGCTCCGAACCGCTGAATAAAAGCAATCCAGCAGTGAACGGCTCCCCGTTTTTTCCTGAAGCTCCTCTAACGTGCCTTGAAGAAGCAGAGCGCCCTGATCCAGCAAATAAAACCGGTCGCAGATTTTTTCCGCCGTATCCAGAACATGCGTGCACATCAAAATTCCCGCGCCCCTTTCTTTCTCAGCAATCAGCATGTCGGTAAACAGCTTCGTTGAGATCGGATCAAGTCCGATAAAAGGCTCATCAATGATGTAAATATCCGGCTTCGCCAAAAATGCCTGTATAAGCATCATCTTTTGCTGCATCCCTTTTGAAAAACCGGAAGGCAAATCATGTTTTACAGACGTCAGCGAAAACTCTTCAAGCAGCCGCCCTGCCCGCTCACGGCACTCTTCCCCTTCTATACCCCGCAATGACCCGGTCAGCTCGAGGTGCTCCCAAAGCGTCAGTTCATCGTAAAAACTCGGCCGCTCCGGTATGTAAGCATAAGATGAATCATTCCACTCAATACCGCCTTCAATATCCCGGGACAGCCCGAGAACCGCCTTTATCACTGTACTTTTCCCCGCGCCGTTCGCTCCGATTAAACCGGCAATTTCACCAGCGTTGACTGACAGAGATACATCGGAAATCACCTTCGGCCTGTCAGCATAACCGGCGCAGACAATGTTTGCATTCAATAATTCTCCCAAACTTCTCACTCCCCCGCTTTCATACGGACATGTATAAAAAAAGTTTCAGTTTCCATAATATTAAAAGCGGTCCGGACATAGTAATGCACCAAGGCTGCACCCATTTGGAAAAAATTATCTGCGCTTATTCCTAGATTCATGTCGTCCATATCGTGTATAATGGAGGCAGTTAAAAGAGAAAAAAAACAGAATGTCATCCTTTGTTGCTTATTCGTACGAAGTTTTAGAGTCGAAAGTTGTGGTATATCAAGTCCATCCGATCTTATGATAGGGAGTGGTTTTTTGAAACCTTCAACAAATCGTATGCTGACTCGGATTAAATCAGTTTACATGTTCATCCAGGAAAAAGGCCTTGTGACAACACAGGAACTGGTTGATGAATTCGGCATTACACCTAGAACCATTCAGCGAGACTTAAATGTGTTAGCATACAATGATCTTGTTCATAGTCCTAGCCGAGGCAAGTGGGAGACAACACGAAAAAAAGTGAAAATTACATCTTAAGCGAACAATTACATAAGGCCCTTTTCGGCCTGACATGCTGCAAGGCAAAGCAGCGTCTTTGCCTTGTTTTTTGTTCCTCTATATAAAAAGCCCAAAACAAATCTGTTTTGGGCTTTTCTGATATCGATTACACTTCAGCGCCTCTCAGCGTTTCGAGCTCCTCTTCAGTCAGCTCGCGGAATTCTCCCGGTTTAAGATCCGGGTCAAGAGAAACAGCCCCCATCGAAAGCCGCTTCAAATAAGCCACTTCATTTCCGACAGCCTTTGCCATCAGCTTCACCTGATGATATTTGCCTTCTGTAATGGTCAAGTGAATCACCGTTTCATCCGGGTTTTCTGTAATGATTTCAACGGCTGCCGGCTTCGTCTTATAGCCTCCTTCAATGACGACGCCTCTTTCCAGATGAACGATGTCTTCCGATGCCAGAGGTGAAGTTAACCGGACCTCATATGTTTTAGGCACATGCTTTTTCGGAGAAAGCAGGCGATGAGCGAGCTGCCCGTCATTGGTGAGAAGCAAAAAGCCTTCCGTATCCTTATCAAGACGTCCCGCCGGAAACGGTTCAAATCGCTGTTCTTCAGGCGTCAGCAGATCAACCACCGTTTGCTGGCGGCTGTCTTCTGTAGCGGACAGCACTCCTTGCGGCTTATTCATCATGACATAAATAAATTCACGATAGTCTGCCGGCTCTCCGTATACCGTGATGTCCTGTTTTTCCGGATCGACATGGGTTTTCACATCTTTCGCCGGCTCTCCGTCAATCATGACAGCCCCGGCCTTGACGATTTTTTTCACATCTTTTCTTGAGCCGAATCCGCTGTTGGCAAGCAGCTTATCAAGTCTCATCCTGATCCTCTCCTTTAAAAAGAAAAGCCCGCGATAAGCGGACTATTCATTATTTCTCAATGGGCGGAATGCCTGCCTCTCCTCAAAACGCGGGGCAGACGGTTTCCAAACATTTTCTGTAAAAATCCGATTCGGTACGCGGCAAACATGTACACCGCACCGCCGACAGCGGCGCAGACAAAGACGACAATCGCCGCATGCACCTGGCCGCTTTGGTATGTTACAAAGAAACTGAGCAGCCATTGAGTCAGCTTGACCGCGACTCCCATCACGACGGACAGGACTGCGATTAAAATGACCCGTTTTATAAGTACCGTATACGAATAGCCCGCATGGCGCTTAATCATGATAAAACCGTACAGAAGAGAAGCGATATAACCGAGCGCCGTTGCCAAGATGGCCCCGTCTCCCTGAAACAGCTTGATCAGCGGCACGTTCAGCACCACTTTTATAATGACGCCGATGAAAAGGCTCACGACAGCAAATTTCTGCTTATTAATCCCTTGCAGGATCGCGGCGTTTACGGTAAACAGAGAAAACAGAATCGCGACAGGCGCGTACCAGAACAATATATCCTGTCCGATATCCGGGCGAAGACTTTCAGAGCCGTAGAAGAACGTATAGGCCGGACCCGATAACACGGACATCCCGACAACGGCGGGAATAACCAAAAACAGAATAATTTGCATCGTCTGGTTAATCTGCTGATTCAAAAGCTTATAATTCCTGCTCGTAAACGATTCAGTAATCGTCGGAATCAGCGTCAGACCGAAAGCGGTCGCCAGAGAAACCGGGATCATCACAAGCTTCGGCACATAAAGGGTGACAATCGCAAGCATGTCCTGGCTGATATCCTTATGGCCCGCCGCAATCATCGCTTTATTAAACGTATTCGTATCGATATATGAATACAAAGGAATCGCCAGTCCGACAAATACGTAAGGAGCGGCATAACTGAAAAGCTCAATGAACATTTTTTTATAACTTAAGTTCGCAGACGGGACGAGATTCGGCTTCATCGCCAGAAGATCGCCCTTCCGCTTATTCCAGTAAATATAAAGGACGACAAGCCCTCCGAATGATCCGATCAGCGCCGCGAAAGTCGCGTATCCGACTGCGATGACAAGGCCGCCGTTGATCACTCTTAAAATCAAATACGTTGCGCCCAATAAAAAGATGATCCGGGCAAGCTGCTCCACAACCTGTGAAACGGCTGTGGGCCCCATCATCTGATGACCTTGGAAAAAACCGCGCACAAGGCTCATAATCGGCACGACCAAAAGTGCCAGACTGACCATCCGGATGACATAAACGACGTGGTCAATCGTAAGTCCGTTGTTACTCGTGCCGCCGAGAGATGTTTCCGCAAAAAACGGCGCCGAAATATAAAGAATTGAAAAAGCGATCATCCCGGTTACGAGCATAACCGACATTCCCGCTCTCAGCATCCGCCTGCTCGTCTCATAGTCTCCTTTGGAGTTATATTTCGAGACAAATTTTGAAACCGCGGCGGGAAATCCCATCGTGGCAATGTTTAAAAACAGTGTATATTGATTATATCCGTATTGAAACAAAGCTCCGCCCGTCGCTCCGACCATCGCTCCGAACGGGATCAGATAAATCATCCCTAAAATCCGCGATATATAGGTGCCGAGCGTCAGCACGAACGTGCCCCTTAACAATTTGCTTGACATGTTTCCTCATCACCATTTTCTACGAAGATTCAACTTTTCTATTTTAACACAACTGGGCAATTAGACGGTAATAATTACAGCGGGAAACTTTTTGGGAAAGCTCTTAAAAACAAAATACGTTTAAGGAATCCCCTTCTTTCGCTATAATAGCAGGAAGCGGACATTTCCGCCTATTATACGTGAAAAAGAAAGTTGTTGATGAAATATGAAACATTATGACGTAATTGTGATCGGCGGCGGCCCGTCCGGTTTAATGGCTGCGATTGCGGCAGGCGAAGAAGGGGCGGACGTATTATTAATCGATAAAGGAAACAAGCTGGGACGGAAGCTGGCGATTTCCGGCGGCGGGCGCTGCAACGTGACCAACCGCCTCCCTGTTGAAGAGATCATTAAACACATCCCCGGCAACGGCCGCTTTTTATACAGCGCGTTTTCCGAATTTAATAATGAAGATATCATCGCCTTTTTTGAAAAACTCGGCATTCAGCTGAAAGAAGAAGACCACGGGCGCATGTTCCCGGTGACGGACAAAGCCCAAAGCGTTGTCGATGCGCTTTTGAACCGATTAAAACAACTGAATGTCACCATCCGCACAAATGAAAAAATCAAAGAGGTGCGGTACGAGAACGGCAGGACAGCGGGCATTACGACAAACAATGACGAACACATTAACGCAGACGCCGTCATTATCGCGGTCGGCGGAAAATCAGTCCCGCATACCGGCAGCACCGGAGACGGCTATGCATGGGCAGAAGCGGCCGGTCATACCGTGACCGAACTCTTTCCGACGGAAGTGCCGGTTACGTCGTCAGAACCGTTTATTAAACAAAAAACACTTCAGGGGCTGTCCCTTAGAAACGCGGCCGTCAGCGTCCTGAATAAAAAAGGCAAACCTATTGTCACACACGTGATGGACATGCTGTTTACCCATTTCGGCTTGTCAGGCCCCGCCATTCTCCGCTGCAGCCAGTTTGTCGTCAAAGAACTGAAAAAGCAGCCCGATGTCAAATTACGCATCGATCTGTTTCCCGGCATCAACGAGGAAGAGTTATTTCAAAAGATGCACAAGGAACTGAAAGACGCACCGAAAAAAGCGCTCAAAAACGCACTGAAGCCGTGGATGCAGGAACGGTATCTGCTTTTTCTTCTGGAACGGAACGGTCTTGATCCGCAGACAAGCTTTACGGAACTGCCGAAGGATCAATTCAGGGCTTTTGTCAAAGACTGCAAACAATTTACGGTTGCCGCTGACGGAACGCTTTCTTTGGACAAAGCGTTTGTCACAGGCGGAGGTGTTTCCGTAAAAGAGATTGAGCCGAAACAAATGGCGTCTAAAAAAATGGAAGGCTTATATTTTTGCGGAGAAATACTCGACATTCACGGTTATACCGGGGGCTACAATATCACTTCAGCCTTTGTCACGGGGCGTCTCGCCGGTTTGAATGCAGGACGTTTCTCACGCTCGCTGTAAATGGTTTAAAGCGCATTTACCTGAGCGTCCCCGTTGATAATTGACCAAAAACATGATACAGTTTTCTGCGTTTTGTTTCACCTGATTGAGGGAACAGGAAGAAAGGAATGATCTGCAATTGTGCGACCATACTAAAAAATGGCGTATTGAAAAAAATAGTCAGAGGGTGAGAACGTTTGAAGAAGAACATCTCCAGTGTTTTTTGGATTGTGATTGTCATCACAGCAGCTGCGGTTTTATGGGGGGCCATTTCTCCTGACAGCCTGCAGCAAGTCACTGATACGGCACAAAAATTTATTACGGATTCTTTCGGCTGGTATTATCTGCTGGTCGTTTCTATATTTGTCGGTTTCTGTCTCTTTCTCATTGTGAGTCCGATCGGCACAATAAAACTCGGAAAACCCGGGGAAAAACCGGAATTCGGCTTATTATCATGGTTTGCCATGCTTTTCAGCGCGGGCATGGGAATCGGTTTGGTATTTTACGGGGCTGCGGAACCGATCAGCCATTACGCCATCAGCTCTCCCTCAGGTGAAACAGAAACACCCCAAGCATTTCGTGATGCGCTCCGGTACACGTTTTTCCACTGGGGACTGCACGCTTGGGCCATCTATGCGGTCGTCGCTTTATGTATCGCTTATTTTCAATTCAGAAAAGACGCGCCCGGTTTGATCAGCAGCACTCTGACACCGCTTTTGGGCGATAAAGTAAACGGCCCGATCGGCAAAGCAATTGACTGTATCGCGGTGTTTGCGACCGTTGTCGGTGTGTCGACAAGCTTAGGGCTCGGAGCGACTCAGATCAACGGCGGTCTGCATTATTTATTCGGCATTCCGAAAACATTTTCCATTCAGCTGATCCTGATCGCTGTCGTGACCGTGTTATTTTTGATTTCTGCGTGGAGCGGAATCGGCAAAGGGATTAAATACTTAAGCAATACCAACATGGCGCTCGCGGGTATTTTAATGATCTTTATGCTCATTGCAGGCCCGACAGTGCTGATTATGAACTCATTTACCGATTCTATCGGCCAATACATCCAAAATATCGTGCAGATGAGCTTTCGCTTGTCTCCGAATGATCCCCAAAAACGCGAATGGATTAACAGCTGGACCATTTTCTATTGGGCCTGGTGGATATCCTGGTCGCCGTTTGTCGGCATTTTTATCGCCCGTGTATCAAGGGGCCGGACGATCCGGGAATTTTTAATCGGGGTGTTGGTGACACCTTGTATATTGGCTTTCTTATGGTTTGCGATTTTCGGTGTATCCGCGATGGATCTTCAGCAGAAAGGCGTATTCAATGTCGCGGGAATGTCAACGGATACGATGCTGTTCGGCGCACTCAGCCACTATCCGCTGACAATGGTGACATCCGTATTAACGCTTATTCTGATTGCTGTATTCTTTATTACATCAGCGGATTCAGCGACATTTGTGCTTGGAATGCAAACGTCTTACGGCTCTTTGGACCCGTCAAACCGGGTGAAAATCATCTGGGGCGTCATCCAGTCCGCCGTGGCAGCTGTATTATTATATTCCGGCGGTCTGGCCGCACTGCAAAACACGGCCATTCTCGCCGCGGTTCCGTTTTCAGTCGTGATCCTTCTGATGATCGTGTCTCTGTACAAGTCATTAGCGAGCGAAAGAAAAGGAATCAAACAAGCGGAGAAATACCAAAAACCGAGAAGTCCCCGCGTCAAAAAAGCATAATGCATAAAAAAGCCCGGTATTTCATCCGGGCTTTTTTATTTTCGGTATAAAATGAGAGCGGAAAAACAATAAAGCTGCTCACCTTCAGGATCACAGGCCGCCGCTACCGTATATTTAATATCAACGAGCTGTTCATCAGAAATCCCCTTTAAAAATGTATTGACTTCAGTCTGCAGATCCTTTTCATGCTCCTCATCAAAAACAGCTATCTTCAGCACATCACCCTCTCCTTTCTCTATCAATTTATTCCGGTTCAATTGAAATATGATAGAGAAAAACAGATTTTCTTTTTTACTGATTTTTACTAAAAGTAACCAAAAATAGTTATTGAAAACGCTTACTAATATATGATAATATCATTTTAACAATAACCAGGTCATTTCTGTTTAGTAAATATTTAGTAAAAAGGAGATACGAAATGGTCCGTCTCAAAGATATTGCCTTACAGGCATCTGTATCCAGCGCGACAGTATCGAGAATTTTGAATAAGGATGACTCTTTGGCCGTGACTGATGAAACAAGAGAAAAAGTTCTGAGGATCGCCGATGAGCTGGGCTATCAGCCGTCGGCAAAAAAACGGAAGAACCGCAGCCGCAGCGATTCAGCCCCCCTGATCGGCGTTGTCAGCTGCCTGTCACCGGAAGAAGAACGGCAGGATCCTTATTTTTCAGCGATCCGAAAAGGCATTGAGGAAGAATGCTTTCGGCAAAAAGTTTTTATCACATCTTCTATCCATCTCGGGTCTTTTCAAGAGCATATGTTTCACGATCTGGACGGCGTGATCGTAATCGGCAGCCTGCAAGACGAGGCGCTTACGAATATCAGCGCCGCTTTCAGGCACGCGGTATTTGTTAACGGCACCCCCGATCCCGCCCGCTACGATTCTGTCAGCGTGGATTTTTATGCCGCAGCGCAAAAGGCGATCGAACATCTTCTGTCGCTCGGTTACCAGCGGCTCGGTTATATCGGCGGCCGGGAACGGGAGCATACCGTCATAGACGGTGTAAACAGCAATAAAACGATTGAGGATAAGCGTCTGACCGCTTTCTTACAAATGGCCGGAGCCGGGCCGGAGCATGTACTGATCGGCGAATACAGCATGCACGAAGGGTTCCGGCTGATGAATGAAGCCATCAAAGGCGGAAGTCTCCCCGATGCCTTTTTTATCGCAAGTGATTCGATGGCTGTCGGCGCTTTAAAAGCCTTGCAGGAAGCCGGCCTTCAAGTCCCGCGCGATACGGCAATTGTCAGCTTCAACGGAATTGATGAGGCAGAATACGCCAGCACGCCGTTATCAACGGTAAAAGTATACACGGAAGAGATGGGCCGGACGGGTGTCAAATTGCTTCTCGACCGTTTAAACGGCAGAACCGTCCCGCTGGCCGTGACGCTCCCCACTTCATTGATTGTCAGACAAAGCTGCGGCTCACAAGAAAGGAGGTGACATGTCCCGCAGCGTTTATATCATATTTAAAGGAGGAAAAGATGAAACGCTTACTGGCTTTGTTTCTTTCTTTTACTTGCATGATACTACCCGGCTGCTCGGCAGAACAGAGCGGCGCCGGAGAAAAGCAGAAAACATTGACAGTCTATTCCACAATATCCTCAGACAGCGAACGCGCCGTATTCAGAAAGTTGGCTGATTCATTCCAAAAAGAACATCCGGACATTCAAGTAAACGTTCATTTCCCAGGCAATGACTACGAAAATATGATGAGGGTCAGAATGGCAGCCGGTGACATGCCCGATCTTTTCGACACACACGGCTGGGCTAAAATCCGCTACGGAGAATATACCGCCGACCTCAGCGGCATGTCTTGGACGAAGCGGCTCGATCCGAATTTAAACAGCATGCTCAAAGACGCCAAAGGCAGAATATACGCCTTCCCTCTGAATCAGGCAAAGGACGGACTGGCCTACAACCGCACAATGTTGGAAAAATACAGAATCAAACCGCCGGAAACAATGGATGATTTTATGAAGGCACTGAGACAGATTAAAGAAAAAAGCGGCGGAACAGTCACCCCCTTCTGGTTTGCCGGCTATGAGAAAAGCTCATTTGCCCAATATTACGATCAATTCGCCGCACCGCTTCTCATCACAGATCCCGCACACCGTTACAAAAAACAGCTGTTAAACGGAACCTTCCGCTGGACACACTTCACCTATTTATCTGACAAACTGAAAGAGATGCAAAAGGAAAGCCTGCTCAATATAGATGCCGTGACGGCAAAACGGTCCCAGCTCATTGAACTGATGGCGCAAAACAAAATCGCCTTTACGCTGCAGGGCGGCACCCTCGGCCAAGACGTCGCTCAAATCAATCCGAAGGTAAAAGTCGGCATCATACCGACCCCGGCCGTCCACAAGGGAGACGCGCCGGTTTGGATCGGAGGCGAACGTTACACGCTGGCGGCATTCAAGGATTCCCCGCGGCTTGAAGAAGCGAAACAGTTCATCGCATTTATGGCCCGTCCCGAGCATGCGAAATCAATTGCCGAAGCGACCTCGCTTCCGGCCGGATTAGTGAATGTGCAAACGGACATTTTCTACGCAAATGACTATAAGCGCTATCAGCATATTAAGGTGCAGCCTTATTTTGACCGCCTTTATTTGCCGAACGGAATGTGGGATGTGATGGGGACAGCCGGGCAGGAGCTGACGGCCGATATCTTAACCCCCGCGGAAGTTTCGGCGAAACTCGGCAGGGAATATAAGCGGCTCCGTCTTCAATCTGATTCACAAGGAGCTGACAAAGAATGAGTGATCTTGCAAGAGAAACCCAAGGATTTCAGCATCAAAAGCCGGTAAAACCCGCGTCACTGTGGTGGATGTACGTTCCCGCTCTTGCCACGGTTTTTATTTTCATGATTTTTCCCTTTGTCAAAGGCGCTTTTATCACATTCACAAACTGGAACGGCTTCTCACAGACGTATCAATGGGTGGGGGTCACTCAATATAAAAGGCTTTTTACAGATCCGGACACGTGGCTTATTGTGAAAAACACTTTGCTTTACGGCATCGGAAGCACTTTTTTTCAGAATATGCTCGGACTTTTATATGCGCTGCTTTTGAATCAGAGCTTAAAAATGAAGGCGCTCACAAGAACGATCGTCTACCTGCCCGTCATTATCAGTCCGCTGATTATGGGATACATTTGGTATTTTATTTTCTCATATGACGGGGGTGCGCTGAATGATGTACTGGGCGCACTGGGAATCGGACCTGTCAACGCCTTGGCAAGCCCTGCGGCAAACCCGTGGATTATCGTCATGATTAACACGTATCAATACGCAGGCATTGCGATGATTGTATATTTGGCGGGGCTGCAAAGCATTCCGAAAGATTATTATGAAGCTGCAAAAATGGATGGCGCGGGAGGTCTTCAGCCGTTTTTCACCATCACCCTGCCATTATTGATGCCGGCTGTCACCATCAACATGGTCATCAATATCATCGGCGGGCTGAAGCTGTTTGATGTCATTTTCGCTCTGACCGCAGGCGGGCCGGGCAATTCCTCTCAATCGATGTCGACGTTTATGTATGATTTATATTTTAAACGGCAGGATGCGGGATATGCCGCCGCCCAAGGCGTGTTTATGTCCGTTATTATTCTTGTCATCAGCTTTTCGGCTCTCGTGTATTTCAAGCGAAAGGAGACGGAAATGTCATGAAAACAGCCCGAATGCGGATTTTTACGCTGTTGGCTGCCGTTATCTCGTGCGTTCATATTGTCCCCTTTTATATTTTGCTGACCACGTCATTAAAAGCAAAAGGAGACTACAGTTCAAAATGGTCGCTGCCATCCGCCTTTTCATTTCAGAATTTTCGTGAAGCATGGGAGCGTGCCTCTCTCGGGCAATCCTTTCTGAACACGATCATTATTACAGCCGTTTCCGCCGCCTTGCTAATTTTCATGGGTTCGCTTGCCGCATACCCGCTCGCTAGAAGAAATACAAAGCTGAACAAAATCGTCTTCGGCCTTTTGATTTCCATCATGATTATCCCGCCTTTGACTTCCATGGTTCCTTTATACAAGATGGTCGCTGATGCGGGGCTGGTCAATACGCATGCCGCAGCCATTCTCATTAATACGGCTGCATATATGCCGCTGACCGTTTTCTTATATTCAGGGTTTATCCGCTCTTCCATTCCGAAAGAACTTGAGGAAGCCGCCAAGATGGACGGCGCGGGATTGATCAGGACTTTTTATACAATCGTGTTTCCTTTGTTGAAACCGATTACCGCAACGGTCTGCATTATTTCCTGCGTGTTTATCTGGAACGATTACCAATTTGCGATTTTCTTTTTACAAGATCAAAAGGTGCAGACATTGACCGTGGCCATGGCGGGGTTCTTCGGCGAAAACGCGAACAATCTTCACTTAGTCGCCGCAGCCGCAATTATGGCGATGCTGCCGATGGTCGTATTGTTTTTGGCGCTTCAAAAATATTTTATCTCAGGGCTGTCCTCCGGGGCGGTCAAAGGCTGAGAAGAAAAGGGAGGAATTTCTGTTGAAGAAAATTACGTTTATCGGAGCGGGGAGCACGATTTTCGCAAAAAATGTATTGGGGGACTGTTTACTGACTGAAGCATTAAACGGATTTGAATTCGCGCTTTATGATATTGACGCTGTACGGCTGAAAGAATCTCAGCTCATGCTGGAAAACATGAGAGACCGCTACAATCCGAGTATATCCATCATCTCCTACGATGACCGAAAACAGGCGCTTACACACGCCGGCTATGTGATAAACGCCATTCAGGTCGGAGGCTATAAACCCGCGACGGTCATTGACTTTGACATCCCGAAGCGGTACGGTCTCCGCCAGACGATTGCCGATACCGTCGGAATAGGCGGCATTTTCCGTTCCCTCCGCACCATCCCCGTTTTATTTGACATTGCAAAAGACATGGAAGAGGTCTGCCCGGATGCGTGGCTGTTAAACTATACAAATCCGATGGCCTCTCTGACCGGAGCGATGCTCAGACATACAAATGTCAAAACGGTCGGCCTGTGCCACAGCGTCCAGGTCTGTACCAAAGATCTGTTCGACTCACTCGGCATGGATCACGAAGGTACGGAAGAACGCATTGCCGGCATCAACCATATGGCTTGGCTTTTGGAGATTAAAAAAGACGGAATTGATTTATATCCGGAAATTAAAAGACGGGCACGCGAAAAACAAAAGACGAAACATAAGGACATGGTGCGGTTTGAGCTGATGGATAAATTCGGCTGCTACGTGACGGAATCATCTGAGCATAATGCCGAATATCACCCGTATTTTATAAAAAGCCGGTATCCGGAGCTGATAGATGAACTCCAAATTCCGCTTGATGAATATCCGAGGAGATGCGCGGAACAAATCAAAAACTGGGAAACGATGAGAGACGGGATCATCAACAACCAAAACCTGACGCATGAACGCTCGAAAGAATACGGTTCGAGAATTATAGAAGCGATGGAGACGGGCCGTCCGTTCACATTCGGCGGCAATGTGCTGAATACCGGGCTGATACCGAATCTGCCGGCGAAAGCGGTCGTTGAAGTGCCGTGCGCCGCCGTTAAAAACCAAATTATGCCGTGCTATTCCGGCGAACTTCCGGAGCAGCTCGCGGCGCTCAACAGAACAAACATCAACACACAGCTTTTAACCATCGAAGCGGCCGTTACATTAAAAAAGGAAGCCGTATATCAAGCGGCCATGCTTGATCCGCATACGAGCGCCGAGCTTTCCATGAATGACATCATCTCTTTGTGCGATGACTTATTTGAAGCGCACAAAGACCGGCTTCCGGCTTATCACTGATCATTCGCGATCCGGTCCCGGGCGGGCTGGATCGCTTTATATGTTCAGCACCAGTTTGACCGTCTGTAAGGTGTGTCCTTTAAAATCCTCTTCAAATTCACATACCCTTTGAAACCCTTTCGCTTGATAAAAGGATAAGGCGATACGGTTCTCTTTTTCTGCATGGACATAAAGCTTTTTTACCCCGCCGGACTGCCTGATGCATTCTTTAAGAAGTGCCGTGCCTATCCCGCTTCCCTGGCAATCCGGATCAATATAGATGGCGGTCAGCTCCGCATTTCCGTCTTTTTGAACCGGGGTGGCATTTGCAAAACCGAGCACTCGCCCCTCTTCTTCCGCCACAAAGAATAAAGAATGCAAGAGCCGGCGTTCCATCATCTCATCCTGATAGGCGGATTCGAGAAACTGATCCTGAATGTGTCTGGGAATAATCCCTTCATACGTATGATGCCAGCTGCGTTCTGCGACTTGCCGGACCTGTTTGATATCGTTTGTTTTCATCGCGCGGATCATCGGTTTCACCTGATTCGCCTCCCGTTTTTTTATAAAAAAAGAAGAAAAAGACGCACGTCCCTTTTCTTCTTTCACTTCAAAGCGTTATTTCTTCGGCTTTGTTTCGCCTTCCCACTCCAGCATGCCGCCTTCAACATTAACTGTACGGAAGCCCTGCTCATGTAAATACATACAAACGTTCATGCTTCTTTTTCCGGAACGGCAGATAAATACATATTCCTTGTCCTTGTCTAACGCATCCATCTTCTCAGGGATGTCCCCCATGCGGATATGAACGGCCTCCGGAATCATTCCTTCGGCAACTTCTTCGTCTTCTCTGACATCAATCAGATACAGCTCTTCTCCCGCTTTTAATTTTTCTTCCAGTGCGGCTGTGCTGATTTCATTTATTTTCAATGCGTGACACTCCCATTCATCTTTATGGTGTTAAGTATACCAAAGCCCGCGGTGCAATTTCTATGATAGAGGCCTGATAAAAAAGCCCCTCTCTGTAGGAGAGGGGCTTCGTCCGGTCAGTTTGCCACGATATTGACAAGCTTGCCCGGTACGGCAATAATTTTTCGGATCGTTTTTCCTTCAAGCTGCTCTTTTACTTTTTCGTCAGCTTGTGCGAGCTGTTCTAACGCTGCTTTATCAGCATCAGCCGGAACCATTAATTTCGCTTTTACTTTTCCGTTCAGCTGGACGACGATTTCCACTTCATCGTCCACCAGTTTTGATTCGTCATAAGCAGGCCAAGCCTCGTATGCAATCGAACCTTCGTGGCCGAGTTTTTCCCACAGTTCTTCCGCCAAATGCGGCGCAACAGGAGAAAGCAGCTTCACAAAACCTTCGATATATTCTCTCGGCAGTTCATTCGCTTTGTAAGCTTCATTAATGAACACCATCAGCTGAGAAATGCCCGTGTTAAAACGAAGGGCTTCGAAGTTTTCTGTCACTTTCATGACCGTTTCATGATAGACGCGCTCAAGAGTTTCGCCCGCGCCTTCTGTCACTTTGCCCGTCAGCTCGCCGTTTTCCTCGATAAACAAACGCCATACGCGGTCAAGGAAGCGGCGCGCTCCGTCAAGGCCTGATTCAGACCAGGCGATAGATGCGTCAAGCGGCCCCATAAACATTTCGTACAGGCGAAGCGTATCTGCTCCGTGAGACGCCACAATTTCATCCGGATTGACGACGTTTCCGCGGGATTTACTCATTTTTTCATTGTTTTCCCCGAGAATCATCCCTTGGTTATACAGCTTTTGGAACGGTTCTTTCGTCGGCACGACACCGATATCATAGAGGAATTTATGCCAGAAACGAGCGTACAGAAGGTGAAGCACGGCATGCTCCGCTCCTCCGATGTAAATATCAACGGGCAGCCATTTATCCAGTTTCTCAGGTGAAGCGAGCTGATCCGGATTTTTCGGGTCGATAAAGCGGAGGAAATACCAGCAGCTTCCCGCCCATTGCGGCATCGTGTTCGTTTCTCTTCTGCCTTTTCTGCCCGTTTCAGGATCAGTGACTTCCACCCACTCTTTAATGTTGGCAAGCGGTGATTCACCTGTTCCGCTCGGTTTGATCTCATCGGTTTTCGGCAGAATCAGCGGCAGCTCTTCCGCCGGAACGGCTGTTGACGTGCCGTCTTCCCAATGAATGACCGGAATCGGCTCGCCCCAATAGCGCTGGCGGCTGAACAGCCAATCACGCAGACGGTATGTCACTTTTTTCTCACCGTTTTTCGTTTCTTCAAGCCAGGCGATCATTTTTTCAATCGCTTCCGCTTTATTCAGTCCGTTCAGAAAGCCGGAATTGACATGTTCTCCGTCTCCCGTGTACGCTTCTTCTTCCGTGTTTCCGCCTTTTACGACTTCTTTGACAGGCAGGCTGAACACTTTGGCGAATTCAAAATCACGTTCGTCATGCGCCGGCACGGCCATTACAGCGCCCGTTCCGTAAGAGGCGAGGACATAATCCGCTATCCAGATCGGCAGCTTTTCCCCGTTTGCAGGGTTTACGGCATATGCACCTGTGAAGACGCCCGTTTTTGTTTTCGCAAGATCCGTCCGTTCCAGGTCACTTTTCGCCTGAACTTCTTTAACATAAGCGTCTACCGCTTCTTTTTGTTCAGGCGTCGTGATGGCCTCCACAAGCTCATGCTCAGGAGCCAGTACGGCATAAGCCGCGCCGAACAGCGTGTCCGGTCTTGTCGTAAACACCGTAAACGTGTCATCAGTGCCGTCGATCGCGAAATGCACGTTTGCGCCTTCTGAGCGTCCGATCCAGTTGCGCTGCATGTCTTTAATGCTTTCCGGCCAGTCAAGTTCTTCTAAATCTTCAAGAAGCCTGTCCGCATAAGCGGTGATTTTCAGCATCCATTGTCTCATCGGGCGGCGTTCAACCGGATGGCCGCCCCGCTCGCTTTTGCCGTCAATGACTTCTTCGTTCGCAAGCACCGTTCCGAGCGCCGGGCACCAGTTGACCGGCACTTCGTCTACGTATGCGAGCCCTTTTTCGTACAGCTTGGTGAAGATCCACTGCGTCCACTTGTAATAGTCCGGATCAGTCGTATTGATTTCACGACCCCAATCATAAGAAAATCCGAGTGATTGGATCTGGCGGCGGAAATTATCTATATTTTGTTTTGTGAACTCAGCCGGATCATTCCCCGTGTCAAGCGCGTATTGCTCGGCAGGAAGCCCGAACGCGTCCCATCCCATCGGATGAAGCACATTGTACCCTTGCATGCGTCTCATGCGAGAAAGGATATCGGTTGCCGTATAGCCTTCCGGATGTCCGACATGAAGGCCGGCTCCTGAAGGATACGGAAACATGTCAAGCGCGTAAAACTTCGGCTTGTCATTCTCTTCACTGACGGCGAACGTTTTATGATCCAACCAGTAATTCTGCCATTTCTTTTCTATTTTTTCGTGCTGAAAACTCAACGTAAAAACCTCCTTCTGATTGAATACGGCGTATGTAGTCCAAGTATTGACGGGATGAGGAAGATTATATTCAGATTATTCTAAAACTAAAAAAAACTCCCTCATCCCTAAAAGGGACGAGAGATTTTTGTTTCCCGCGGTACCACCCTCGTTAGCGCGGTTTTAAGCCGCACTCACTTGATACTTTTAACGCAGTTATGCGTCAGCGGTTTTGCCGCTGCAACTCTGAGGCGAGTTCGGAAACAGACTTGATTGACTTGCACCGGCCGTCAATTCTCTGAGTGCGAAATCTGCTTCTTACTGCTCCTCTTCACTGTTCTTATCGCTACCGTAATCTTACCTGTATTTTATAGAATTCTGTTCATAAGTGCAAGCAGGTTTGTATACAATGGGAATGTACCCGGAACGGGTCGTGAGCGGGGATATTATTTTGATGGAGGATTTTTTTGCTGGTGTGGTTTTGCTTCGGCCGAATCACTGTTTTGTTCTCTGACAAAATCAAAGCTCCTGAGAACAGCTTCTCCGCCGTAGCCTGCGATTATGGATAAGATGACGAGTTGAATTCCTGAATCGGGGTCAGCGGATAAGACAAGTAAGATGGAAGCAGCCATTCCGATAAAACCATCTTCCAAAAAACCGAGATAGATAAACCGCTTTGTCATTCTGGGTTTCTCCAGCCTGCCTCTCTTTTTCACATGACCGAGAACCCCCATGATGCCTCCAATTACACAAGCAATTATTACCTGATGCAGCATCTTCATCACCTTCCTAAAGCCCTTATTTAGTAAAGCGACTTCAGGCCATCCAGCCCCCTTACGAATACGATGATTTTCGATATCTACATACCGGCGATTGAGCAGGAAAGTAAAAAGCTTGTTTCTTCCATTATATGTGAACACATGATCGGTAAGCTTGATGCATTAGATTCATTTTTCACCCAGTGACAATGACCTAGTCACTTACTTAGCGATGATGTGCCTTCCCCTTATATATTCAGTGTATATGAGGACAAGCCCGAATGACAAATTGCAAACTTCGGCTGCTTGAATCAGAACATATGTTATGCTACGGTTACTGTAGATTCATTTAAAAAGGGGAGAAACAACGGCTGAAAAAAGCGTGCAGCTTTACGGCCAAAAGGGGGTTTTACATGGCTGACTCAAATGTATCCGGAAAACTGGAGCAGCTGGAGCTTATCAAAAAGGCGCTTGATCACGCACGCATCGGCGTGGTGATTACAGACCCCTCTCTTGAGGACAATCCCATCATATATACAAATCAGGGATTTATGGATATGACAGGCTACGCTTCCGAAGAGATATTAGGTAAGAACTGCAGATTTCTGCAAAGCAAAGAAACCGACCGTCAACAAGTCGCGAAAATAAGAAAGAGCTTAAACCAGAAAGAAAAGATCACGGTGCGGCTGAAAAATGTCAAAAAAGACGGCACCCCGTTTTGGAATGAACTCAACATTGATCCTCTGTATGTTGAAGACAAGCTCTATTTTGTCGGTTTTCAAAAAGACATTACAGAGCAGAAAGAATACGAAAAGCTCCTGGAGGATTCCCTCACAGAAATCACGACGCTGTCAACACCGATTGTTCCGATCCGAAACGGCATCTCCGCCTTGCCGTTAGTGGGAAACTTAACGGAAGAACGATTTGATTCAATTGTGACAACTTTGACGGACATATTAACCGCATCTAAAGATGATTACTTAATTATAGACTTATCAGGTTTGGCCGAGGTAAACGAACAGACGGCAGACCAGATTTTCAAATTGCACCACCTGCTTAAATTAATCGGCACAGAACTGATTATCACCGGGATCAAGCCTTCCCTCGCCATGAGAATGAATCAGCTTGATGCCAGCTTTTCTTCATTAAAGACGTATTTAAACGTTAAGGACGCCGTCAACGTGCTTCCGGTCGTATAAACAAAAAAATCCCGCCGAAACAGCGGGATTTTTTATGTCGTCATCGCACTTGGACGTTTTGTTTATTAACGGTTTTCAGGCGTTTGTCGTACAGCACCGTCGCTGCGATGCTGACAACAAGAAGCACCATCAGGATCAACAGCAGCACGCTCATGCCGTACTGATCAACCAGCACGCCGCCAAGGAGCGGCCCGATCATTCTGCCGCCCGTCGCCGCACTGTTGACGAATCCTTGGTAAAACCCTTCTTTCCCCTTAGGCGCAAGCTGATTGGCAATGGTAGGAACGGCAGGCCAGACAAGCATTTCTCCGACGGTTAAAATCACCATTGCGGTGAGGTACATCGGAAATTGCTTGGCGCTAAGAAGCACGCCGAACGAAACGATAAAAATACAAAAGCCGATGACCATCTGCGTTTTTAACGCGCCGGACCATTTTTTCAGAACAGCTCCTATGAGAGGCTGTCCGGCGACAATTAATATTCCGTTTACGGTCCAGAGCACACTGTATAATGAAAGCGGCATACCGATGCTTTGAGTATGTGACGCAACGGTTGTGGACCACTGCGAATAGGCAATCCACCCGAGAACATACCCGCCGCTCAATATGAGAAGCGCCGTAAATTTCGTTCTGCTGCTGACAGGCTCGTAGTCCAGAACAGAAACCTGGCTCGCATTTCCGGTTTTGATATTTCGAAACCCGAAAAATACGATAAGGAAAAACAGCACATACAGCAAAGCATTGGCTAAAAACACGTACGTAAACGAGTACGCCGCAACCATCCCGCCGAGTGCCGAGCCCACGGCGACACCTGCGTTCTGAGCTACATAAATCGCATTAAAAGCTCTCCGCCCGCCTTCTTTCCATACCGCTCCCGCCATGGCGTAACTGGCCGGAAACACGATACCGGAACCGAAGCCGACAATGATGAGCAGCCAAATATAAACGGGCCATTGGTGAAACAGAACGAGTCCGAGAAGACTTGCCAATGTGATCATAATGCCTAGCATAATGGATTTGAATCCGCCGATTTTATCAAACAAAAATCCGCCGCATAAATTCCCCGCCACACTGGCCCCGGAATTCAGCATCAGAACAATCCCCGCAACAGTCAGCGATTTCCCTAAATGATTATGAATATAGATCGTATTCAGCGGCCACAAAAAAGATGCGCCCGTCACATTGATAAACATTCCGATGATTAATATCTTCAAAGCGCGCGGCATACCGATCCCCCTCTCTCTATAAAAAACCCCATGAAAAAACGGAAACCGCAAGCCGCGGCTCCGTATCGATCACGTTATCATAGCACATTCATTCTATCGCCGCGGACGTCTTTTTTCAACATCAGAATCTGAAAAAAATAATGCCGGAATGTTGAAAAAATTACAAATGATTGGATTCGCAAAAACAGCCCGGCTTCATGCTCTTTTCCTCAGCAGCCAAAACGGCATATACAGAATGAAAAAGCTCAATATCACCGCCGCTTCCATTGATAGAAGATACCACGGCCAAGGTCCGAAAACATTCAGAAGCGAAGCGGTCTTCGGTTTTTTCATTAAATATAGATAATTTGCATTCAGCACACGATCAATAAAAAAGACACACGCCCCGTACAGATTTACGATCAGCACCGACACCCACAGCCCGCGCGCCGACGGCCTGTACCTTTCTGAAGCGGCCATGAATAGACAGGTAAGAAAAACACAGCCGTGGGAGACGAAAAACACGATGTATCGAAAATGCGGGAAAGAATACGCCCCTAAATCAGGTGTTGCCATCGCCTGTACGGCGCTGCCCAAACCGGCAAAATAGAGGAAGGCGAATAGCTTTTTGCTTTTTGTCATGACCATCAGCATCGCCAAATAGACGGAAAGGTCGCTCAGCTGCAGCGGCAGAGCTGTTTTCAGCGACCAGGCATGATGACAAAGCAGCCATATATGATAGCTGATCTGCGACACGGCAAGGAGAATGAATAGTACATAGCGGATCATACGGCTCTGGTTGAGCTTTTTCCGGAATACGATCACGCCCGCCCCCAGCAATCCGATGATCAACAATGTGAAAATGTGTTCCTTGGAAAAAAGATGAAAGGCCCCTGTTTCAGATTTCAATTGAAAATACTTCTGCATAAGGCTCCCCCGCGCGAAAAAATGACGTATGTCTATTCTTTTAAAAATCGCTTTCTTCTATTCATACAAAAAAAGCCTCCGCTTATGCGGAGGCTCCTCAATTGTTTTACAAGGCGGATTGAATGACCTTTTTATAATACAGCACCGACAGCATGCCGAAGATGGAGTACAGCAGCGTATACAGCGCCATGACGATGATCATCGGCGTCCACACTTCCGTTCCGAATAAAAACCATCCTGACTGAACGGCAAAATAGCTGTGGAACAGCCCGAGAACGAGCGGAATCCCGAAATGATACGCCTGCTTCCGGCGGATGCCTTTCAGCAGATCTCCCGTTGTGAAGCCGAGCTTCCGCAATATCGTATAATCAGCCTTCTCATCCTCACACTCGCCCATTTGTTTAAAATAAAGGATACAGCCTGAGGTGATCAAAAAGGTTAATCCCAAAAAGCCGACAATAAACATGATCAGCCCCATGTTTTTCTTTTGCGTGTCAGCCGTTTCAAATTGTGAAAGCGCACCGTCTGAATAGTGCTGCGCCTGAAACAGACCATCAGCTTTTTGGATGTCCTCTTCTCGTTTGAGTGTAATGCCGAAAAAACGATTTGATTTTCCCTGGATGGACGGGTCGATATCTTTCTCGATCCGGTCGAATACCTGCTGCGTGACGATAACGGTCGGCAGCCCTCCGCTTGTAAATGTATATGACAGGAGGAAGTCGTTCTTCAAGCCCTTATACGCCAGCGGTATTTTATCCGTTTTGCCGTTTATATCAATGGAACCCGACGTTTTCAGGTCGAGAAATCTTTTCATCATATCATTATATCCGGTAAACACGGCTTCTCCGTCAGAAAGCTCCGTCCCTTCTGCGTCTTTCTCGCTTATAATCGGCAGCGCCAAGCTGGACGGGTCTTGTTGAAAGCTTTTCATGTCGCCGTTTATAATGTTCTTCATATTGACACCGGCTTGAATGGTCTTGATTGTTTTTACTTTGTGTTCAATTCCGTTTTTCTTCAATAAAGCGGTAAAAGAGTCAGTCTCCTTTTGGTTATCAAACGCAAAGTCCGCGGCTGTATTTTGCTCAGCCGATTTTTCCGCGGAGTAGTACGAGATATAGCTTAAAGACAGCAAACCGATTGCCAGCGCCGAAAGAGTCGTAATAATCGTCAGCAATACGGCGTTTGACTTCATCCGGAACATGATGGATGACAAAGACAGCACTTCACTGACATTCAGATACCCGCCTTTTGATTTCCGGATGAGATTTGCCAGAAAGCTGACCGAACCTTTATAAAACAGATAGGTTCCGATAATGACCGAGCCGAGAATAAACACCATGGCCGAAAACAGTTCATTCATGCTCGTAAAACTGCCTCCGAATAAATCCGCGGACACAGCATAGCCGGCGATAATGGCCGCAATACCGACAACGCCGATCAACATCTGCACCCAAGAAAGCCGTCTTATGCCGCTTTCTGACGATGACGCGGTTTTAAATAAAGACAAAATGCTTTGCCGTTTAATAAATAAGTAATTCATCATCATAATCAGCACGTAAATTGCCCCGAACACAATTAACGTCTGAACGAGCGCCTTGCTTGAAAAAAACAGTGATACAGAGGCTTTCACACCGACTGTATGAAACAGCATCATCATACATAATTTCGAGAGGGAAAAGCCGGCAAAAATACCGATCCAAATCGATCCGAAATACAAAATGAAATTTTCTGCGCTGAGTATGCGGAAAATGTGCATTTTCGTCATGCCGATTAATCGGAATAAGCCGATTTCCCGGCCGCGCCGTTTAATAAAAATGGTGTTGGCGTATAAAAGAAATACCGACACGATCGCCACAAGCAGTACAGAGGCGGCCCGGATTGCCGCCGCTCCTTTTATGGAGCTTTTCATTTCATCAAGCGCAGGATCGTATTGCATCGTGACAAACGCGAAATAAAGGGCGGCGCTGAACACCAGCGCAAAAACGTAAAGATAATAGTTTTTCATATTCTTTTTCAGGTTCTGGAAGATCAAATGATGAATACTCATGCCTGAACCCCGCCCAATACACTTTGCGTTTTCATAATATCCTGAAAAAAGTCCGGTCTGTCCTGACCGCCTTTATTCAGCTGCGTATACACACGGCCGTCTTTAATGAAAACCACACGTCCGGAATAGCTGGCGGCAACCGGATCATGCGTCACCATCACAATGGTGGCGCGGCGTTTTTGATTCAGGCGGCTGAGTTTATTCAATAAATCCGTGGCAGCCTTTGAATCGAGCGCTCCGGTCGGCTCATCAGCAAAAATAATGCCCGGCTCGTGAATAACAGCTCTTGCGGCAGACGTCCGCTGTTTTTGTCCGCCGGAAATTTCACTCGGATACTTATGTCTCAAATCATAGATCCCAAGCTCCTCTGCCGTCTCGGCAAATCGCAGGTCCGCCTCTTTCTTAGACATTTTCGTAATGGATAACGGCAGGAGTATGTTTTCCTTCACGGTCAGCGTGTCCAATAAATTATAATCCTGAAAAATAAAGCCGAGATGCCGTTTTCTGAATTCGGCAAGCTGTTTTTCTTTCATGGATGTAATCTCCGTCTCGTTCAGTTTAATGGTGCCCGAGCTCACTTTATCAATGGAGGAAAGCACATTCAAAAGGGTCGTTTTCCCTGATCCTGACGGGCCCATAATGCTGACGAATTCCCCTTTGTGAATCTGAAGATCAATTCCTTTCAGCACCTCTTGTTTATTCAGCTTGTTTCCGTAGCTTTTTTGGATATTGCCTGCTTCTAAAATCATCACGTTATGATTCTCCTTTTACATTGGTTATCTTTATTTTAAAAACAGAAGCCGTTTTTTTCGTTTGATTAAGCGAACAAAAGAGAAAAGCATGTGACACTTTTGTCACACGCTGAACATGCTGACGGCATCGTTCTGTTTTGGAAACACCAAGGTAAAAATCGTGCCGCTTTCCGGCTCAGAGCGCACGCTGATCTGGATGAGAAGCGGAGCCGCGGCTTTTCGAGCCAAATACAGGCCCATCCCCGTTGACGCGTGATCTCGCCTCATTCGCGTCGAGGTAAATCCTTTTTCAAAAATGCGCGGAAGATCTTTGGGCTCGATGCCGATGCCGCGGTCTTCGATATCGACATGCACCCGGCCGTTTTGTTCATAGCTTTTTACGGTAATGTCATCCGCTTCACTGTATTTGACGGCATTGCTTAACAGCTGCCTGATGATGAAGGAAAGCCATTTTCCGTCACTGTGAACGTCCGGCGAATCAAGCTGAATGTCAAACCCGATCCCTTTTTGTATGCACCATGATTGCAGGTTTTTAATTTCTTTGAAAACGAGCGGTCTGAGCTGAATGCGCTGGAATGATAAATCATTTTCAATAAAGGACAATCGTTTCTGATGAAGCTGCTGGTCCAGGAGATGGTGAATCCGCAGCCATTCATACAGCAAAGGGGCTTTCAGCGGCTGTTCATCAAGGCGTTCGATCATGAGATGCATCGCTGTCAGCGGTGTTTTGACCTCGTGAATCCATGACATCAGATCATCCTTTTCATGCTCTGACGCCGCCTGAAGATCAAGTGAGCTTTTTCGTAATTGCTCTGTCTGCCCTTCAATGCTTTCTTCAACGATAGACTCAAACGGACTGTCAGGCGCTTTAAGATAAGACATGTCTAAATTGGCGTCCCACTCTCTTAAGCTTTTATAATAGGCGGTCTCTTTACGATAGCGGAACAAGAGAAATACAAGAAACACAAGAAGCGACAGGTAAACAAAATACAGCACCGAAAAAAACGGAATAGACGGATCAATATATGCCGCAAAAAGGAGCACAGCCTGCTGCAAAAGAAACATCGCGATCCAGCTTTTTCTTTCGAGCAGAAATGATTTAATCATAAAGACCGTCTTCTTCCTTTGCGATGTATCCCTGTCCCACCTTGGTTTCAATCATTTTCCCGATGCCTAATTGATCGAGTTTTTTCCGCAGCCGGTTGACATTCACCGTCAGCGTATTATCACTGACGAAACGCTCATCATTCCATAGGCTTCTGATGAGTTCTTCCCGGCTGACGATTTTATTTTTCTGCTCAGCCAGCAGTTTTAAGATCAGCATTTCGTTTTTGGTCAGTTCGACCGAACCGTTTTTACGGCTGACCGTGTTGGTTTCTGTGTCAATGACCGCCCCGCACCATCTTTTCATCAGCGCCGGTTCTGTGCCGTATTGGTGCACACGGCGGAACACCGCCTGTATTTTCGCGATTAACACATCAAAGTGAAAAGGCTTCTGAATAAAATCATCTGCCCCGAGCTGCATCGACATGACCATATCCGCAGGATGATCGCGCGAGGACAAAAAGAGAATCGGCACGTTTGATTGGGAGCGTATCATTCTGCACCAATGAAAGCCGTCAAATTTCGGCAGCTGTACATCAATGATCACCAAATCAGGCTTAATTTCGGTAAACTCCCGGATGACCCGGCTGAAATCCTTTATTCCGTGCACCGCAAATGACCAGCCCGTTAATCTCTCCTTCATCTCGTGAAACAAAGTGTTATCATCTTCTATTAACAAAATGTGAAACATGGTATCCGCCCTTTTCTGATAGATAGAGGAAAAACCGGCTGATGTCCAGCCGGCTTTTTTCCTTTACAGTTCTCTTCTTAATGCGGTCAGAACGTTGGTTTTTGTCGCTTTGCGGGCCGGATTCATACCGGAAATCACCGCGACCCCCGCACAAATGACAACTGCGATCACAACGAGGCTGAGCGGGATGTAGGAGAAGGTATAATGAAGATCTTCAGCTCCGGTATTTCCCCCTACCGCTTTCAAGATAACCGGCACAGCCAGATTGACGGCAAAACTCACTCCGTAAGAAATGATAATCCCGATGACAGAACCTAATATCCCGATATAGGCGCTTTCCATCAGGAACATTCTGCGGATGATGGACGGGCTTGCGCCGATCGCTTTCATAATCCCGATTTCCTGCGTTCGTTCCGTCACCGCCATCGTCATCGTATTGAAAATACCGATGGCTGAAATCACGACGGCGATAAAGCCGACAAAGATCAGACCGATTTTAAAGACGAGGAAAAAGGTGTTGACGCCCTTCAGCTCGGTTGTGACAGATCTGACATAAAAGCCGTCATCCGTGAGGTCATGAGTAAGCTGATCGACATGATCGAATTTGTCCGCATACACATTGATGCTTTTTTCCGCATTTCCATTCTTCAGATCCAAGAATGTCGAGAAGTCTTTCTTGAATTGATCACTCACAAAAATATTTGTATCCTCCATCCAATCTTGGGACGGTTTTTTTGTAATTCCGACTACTTTGAAGTCGTACGTTTTCGTTTTTTCAACGTCTCCGTCTTTGTTTGTTTTGGAGATGCTCAGCTGTATCGTTTTATTAAGCAGGTCTTTCGTATAGCCTTTTGGTTTTTTCACCTCCGACATGTCGCCTTGGTGATCCTTTAACTCTTTGTCGTAAGCGTCAGCCTCTTTTTTCGTCAATAGGTTCTTCGCAAAATCATAGCCGACCACGATTTCATTCTCTGTACGGGCGACTCTTCCCTGATCAAGCTCCATATTGGCTTTGACTTCATCTTTCATGTTTGTCAGCACAATGGCTGAATCTTCATTTGTTCGGTTTCCCAATGACGCTTTGTTCGGTTCATACACTTGTGTTCTCTCAACGACAGACTTGACATTTTTATACTTTTCCAAGTCTGATTTCTTCACGGCTTTTCCGTTTTCTTGGCCGAGCACATTGATTTCCGTAACAATCTGCTGGCTCATCGTAATGTCTGTAATCGTTTTTTGGATGCCGAATCCGACGGAAGCCAGCACCACTAAAAACGCGCACGCCATTGTCGTCGCCAGCACCGTCATGAAAACACGCAGCCGGTTTTTCTTCATATTTCTTCTGATAAAGTGAATCTGATCCTTAAATCTCAACAGTAACGCCCCCTTTTAATACACCGTCATGCAGCTGGAATTTTGAATGCGCGATCGAAGCGACTTCATCGTCATGCGTAATGATGACAAATGTAATCCCGCGCTCCCGGTTCAGCTGCTGAATTAATGCAAGCACCTCAAGTTCCGTTTCTGAATCGAGGCTTCCCGTCGGCTCATCGGCTAAAATAATTGACGGATTTAAAATGAGGGCTCTTGCGATACTGACACGCTGCTGCTGGCCGCCTGACAGCTCATTCGGATAATGATTCGCATGATTCTCAAGTCCGACCCGTTTCAGCATATCTGCGACTTTCTGCTTGCGTTCAGACGGTTTGACGCCTTTTAAGGCAAGCGGCATTTCAACATTTTCATAGGTTGTCAGACTCGGAATGAGCTGAAAGCTTTGAAAAATAAAGCCGAAATGCCCGAGGCGGAACTGCGCCCACTCTTTTTCATTGAAACCCGTCACATCAGTGCCGTTAATGACGATACGGCCCTTTGTCGGCGCTATGTATCCCGAAATTAAATTCAGAAGCGTTGATTTTCCGGAACCGCTCCGCCCGACGATACAGGCAATTTCCCCTTTTTCAACGGTCAAAGAGACATCCTTCAGTACCGGAACCTCACTCTCTCTGCCTTTCCTGCCGATTTTAAATGAATGATCGATATGCTGTACCTCTATCACGTACACCACTCCCCCTTATATCTGTTTCGTTTTTTTATAGATGAAGTAATAATTAATGAAAAACCCGATAACCGCACCGATGAGCATGCCGAATATGTAGCCGGTATACGAACGGTTATAAGCATATCCGCATACCCCCGCACTTCCCAGCATACTGAGCGACATGACGAGCACTTGAATGATGCGTTCAATGTGTTTGCTCAGGATAAAATGTCCGCTTCGTTCATTCGGCATTTTCAGGAAATTCACATAGCCGAATAGATAGAAACAAAATCCCATTATTGCGGAGATGAACAATGCGTGTTTCATGTAATACATCCATGATGTATGGATGTAAGCGGCAGGCATGAAATAGATCAGAAACCCGCTCCAAGGGAAATCAATATCCGGCACAGCCTGCCTGCCAAAAAGGAACTCAGCGTTTAACAGGTAAATCGTCATAACCACGATCGGAAAGACGGAAACCGTGAACGCTGTGATCAGCTGCGCCGCTAAATTGCCCGTTATCGTGCCGGCAGCTGTCACTAATGCGTAAATCATCAAGCTGATGACCAGCATCCCTGCGCTGAATGATTGAAAATGATGGACAGCGTCAGGTTTAAGCGCTAGGAACAATATGTCGGATACTCCGTAAGAAACAAACTGTGAGCCGGCTAACACGGCTGCTCCCAAGAAAAACTTCGTATGAAATATCCGGCTTCTCGAATACGGAAGACTCAGTGTAAACATCCTTTCAGCCCGGCCTGCTCTTATCAGAAAAAGCCCCATAACAACCGGCGGAATGAAATGAAGCCCAATCAAATTCCGATAATTGATGTAATCGATGCTGAATGTACAAACTGACCCCGGGTACAGCTGAAGTGCACGTAAACAATCCTTATAGTGAAAATACTCATTTATAATTGCCAAAGGGCCTAAGATAGATAAGAACCCCGCTGTAAGCAGCAGCAGCGTCTGCCGCTGCTTCCATTCTTTATAAAGCAAACCGCTAATCGGCACCTTGCTTTCCTCCAAACTGTTCATTCTCAAACAGATCTACATATGCTTTGACTTCCTGTAAACCGTAAAATAACTGATGAAAAATCCGATAATCGCGCCGAAGATAATGCCGGCTAAATAGCCGAACATCGTGTCTGTGACCCCATATCCGAAAACGCCGAAACCCATAACGGCAAAGGCAATCACCAAGATCTGCACCGGCCGGTCCAATTTTCTCCAAAGAAAGAATCTGCCGTTCCGTTCATTCGGATGTTTCAGAAAGCTGACGTAACCGATCAGATAAAAGACAAGGCTCATCACAATCGGAATGATTAAAATCAAATCTCTTTCTCTGATCCAGTCGTTAAACACATATCCAATAGGGGTTATAAATATAAAAAGACGGGATTCGATATAACTGCTGATAAAAGAAAATTGATCTCCGACACTAAAATCGAAAACGACCTCCAAATTCGCGGCCGGCAGACCGATGAGTAAAAAAGGCAGAACCGTTACGGTAAACGCCGTTAACAGCTGGGCGAATAAATGTCCCGTTATTGCTCCGGATGCCATTAACAAGGCGTAAGCCATAAAGCTGATGACAATCATTCCGATTGAAAAATGATCAAAATCGTACGTATGGCTCGGTTTCAACAAAGATATCAGCAATGACGCCGCTCCATAGCCTATCGCCTGAGGAACAACAATGACTGCCCCGCCGAGCCAGAATTTCGTCTGAAAGATTTGGCCTCTGCTGTAAGGCATGCTTAACAAAGCATCCATCGTTCCCTTTGTCCGTTCCAAGCCTAATAAGAAGACAGCAATGAT
Source organism: Bacillus sp. R45 (assembly GCF_021729365.1). Taxonomy (NCBI): domain Bacteria; kingdom Bacillati; phylum Bacillota; class Bacilli; order Caryophanales; family Bacillaceae; genus Bacillus; species Bacillus sp. R45. Next base: position 2,910,835 of record NZ_CP091421.1, read on the forward strand.
GACACTCACAACCCAGCTGAAGGAAAGAGGCGACCCATTCGTATAATTGACAACAAATTCACAATCTTGAAGAGCTGGGTTATTCAAACATTCTTGATATGTTGAGTAGTTGTTATAAACCATAAAAGGGTTTGCCGCCATTAAAAGAATGCCGCTGCATAAAAACAACCACTGATTTTTTTTCCATTCTGTGTACAACAATCCCCGCGGTATCATTCCGGTCCTCCTCTCTTACACATGCTTCGTTTTTTTATAAATCACAAAATAACTGACCAAAAATCCGATCGCTCCTCCGACCAGCATCCCGGCCACATACCCTGTCATCGTATGTCCCGTCGAGTACCCCGCCAGGCCAAAACCGAGAACGGCGATGATGATCACCACAATCTGAATGGGCCGGTCAAGCTGTCTCCAGAGAAAAAAATGGCCGTTCCGTTCCACCGGCTGCCTGACATAGCAAAAGTACCCGATGGCATAAAATACAATGCTCATCACTGCCGGAATGATTAATATATACTTGCTGGCAGATACCCAGTCCGTATTAACATACATGATCGGAATCAGATATTGAAACGAATCGTTTAGGTAAGCATTGACTGATGGCATCAGCTCATTCATGCCGACCCTGAAGATAACTTCCGCATTTGTCAGCGGCAACGTAATAATCAGGTAAGGCGCTATCGACACGGCAAACGCCGTTAACAGTTGGGCGAACGTATTCCCCGTTAAGCAGCCCGCGCTCGCAACCAATGTAAAAGCCAAAACACTCACAATAATCTCTCCGACGCTGTAATGGTGGAAGAAATATACGCGCTCAGGCTTTAACAGAAGAATGAGCAGCTCAGCCAGCCCGTAGCCGATCACCTGAGCGCCGGTAATGACCGCCGCTCCGAGCCAAAATTTAGTGTGGAACACCTGAGCGCGGGAATAAGGCAGACTGAAAAGCGCATCAATCGTTCCTTTCGTACGTTCCAGTCCGAATAAGCAAACCGCCAAAATCACAGCGGGCGCCCAGTTTAAGTTCAGCATTCCGCTATCCAAAGAATTCACATAAAACTTACAATATGCTTCGTGGGTGTCCAGACAGCCTTGATAAACCAGATAGGTATTTAACACTTCAAATGGATTGACCGCCGCTAAAAAAATGCCGACCATCACAAGAACAGTTCGATTCTGCACCCATTCCCTGTACAGCAATCCCCTGTCTACCATCTCCGGTTCCCTCCAAACTTCGCGATGAAGACTTCTTCTAAGTTCACAGGAAGTTCGTTCCATACTTTCGGCTGCAGCTCTTGCAGAAAGTTCTTTTTCTTCTCATCGTTCTTTTGAATCAGCACCGTATAAAACACACCGGCATGGTCGAGAATCGGTATATTTTGTTCTCTGATCTTCAAGGCGACGTCCTCTTCAAATGCCATTTGAATTTTCATGTACTCTTCCTTCATATCATCCAAGTCCATCACATTCGTCAGCTGGTTTCCTTCCAAAAACCCGATCCGGTTGCACATTCGCTCAATATCTTCTAAACGGTGTGAGGTAATCAGAATGCTCGTTTCCCGTTCAGCTACTTCATCCACCATAAGCTGAAGCACGTCATGACGCGTTACGGCGTCAATTCCGTCCGTCGGTTCATCCAAAAGGATAAGAGCCGGGCGTGAAGCAAAGGCAAGGACGAGCGCAAGCTGTTTTTTCAGGCCTGTGGATAATTCACGATATTTCTTCGTTTCCGGAATGCCGTACCTGTTCATCAGCTCATTGGCGTAAGTCACATCAAAATTCGGATAGATTCTGCTTACAATCGCAACAAGCTGTTTATATGTATACTTGTCATAAAAAGGATTTTCAACAGGCATATAAATAATGTTCTGTTTGACTTTCGGATGACGCTTTATTTCCACCTGATTAAATAAAACCGTCCCTTGATCCGGCAGCAGAATCTGCTGAATGAGCCGGAGCAGTGTTGTTTTCCCTGATCCGTTCCGCCCGAGCAGCCCGAAAATTTCACCTTTTCCGATGGTGAGCGAAATATCTTTGAGCACTTCTTTACCGTCTATCGTTTTTGAGAGATTCCGCAATTCAATCATGATCCTTGCCTCCTTTCACATCAGCGCTGATTTCCTTTATCCATTCCTGCAGCTTCTCCAGCTCAACTCCCGCGTAATGGGCATCGATGATGAGCTGTTTCAATTGCTCTTTTATCATCGTCATCTTCCCTTCAACCAATGTCGTTTTTGCATTCTCCGATATATACGTTCCTCTTCCCCTCAGCGTTTCAATGACACCATCGCGTTCGAGCTCCTTGTACGCTTTGCTGACTGTGTTCGGATTGGCGATAATAATCGTTGCCAATTCCCTGACAGAAGGAAGTTTATCCCCCGGCTTCATGATCCCTTTTAAACAAAGCTCTTTCAATTGCTGTATGATCTGCTCATAAATCGGAGTTGAGCTTCTCGGATCGATTTGAATCATTTACTTCCCTTCTTTCTTTTACGAGCTGCTCTCTTTCTTTAAATGTTCTGCCATTGAAAACCGATGACGACAAGAACGACAAACAGACTGCTGGCTAAAACCGAAGCGGCGATAATAAGAGGCACATCTTGTTTTACGGATCTTTTGTTTTTCATGAAAGTTCCCCTTCCCTATGCTTAACATTTATATGTCGATTCATTTTTTGAGTGTTTTATGTGTATTACATCAAGTAGTACACGTAATACAATAAACACACTCAGGCCTATTGTCAATTCTTTTTTAAAAGAAATACAAAAAAACCCGCCGGGATTCCGGCAGGTTTGCTGAACCATTTGAAACGGCGCGGTCAGTAATCAAAATTACGCTGCAAAATCATGTTGTTTTGCAAGGTCTGCAACTGCAATCTCATTCGGTAAAGCTGCTCTCTTTGCTGATCATTCGCAGATAATGACAGCTTGTTTAATTCATTCACCGCGTTTTCAAGCATCATTTGCGCTTCACTGTACTCATTATCATTATAATGCTCTTGTTTTGAAGCGGTCATAAATTGCTCATTCGCAAATTCATACGCCTGTTCGCTTCTTTGGAGATGTTCATCTACTGATTGTCTTGTTGCCAACGAAACCCCTCCTCAGTGAATGGGAAATCAAACTTAGTTTGAGCGGACCAAAAATAATAACACCCGAAGGTTGCAGGAAAGAGAACCAAATTTTCCGCGTTTTAGCTAAAAGAATGAGAATCCTGCCTGGAGTCATAATAAACAAAAGAAAGCCCCATCCTGTTTTCAGATTGTGAACCCCCATCATTCATGCTACAATTTTAGGATGCATCTGATGTGAGGGAGGCTTTTTGAACATTGAACGAGAATAACCCTTTTCCTTATTCAAATACGGAAAAACGGTACCATACATTAAATTATCATCTGCGGGAGCATTTCGGGCATAAAGTGTTTAAAGTCGCGCTTGACGGCGGTTTTGACTGCCCGAATCGGGACGGCACGGTTGCACACGGCGGCTGCACATTCTGCAGCGCGGCGGGCTCCGGCGATTTTGCCGGCAACCGGGCCGATGACTTACTCACGCAATTTCACGATATCAAAAACCGTATGCACGAAAAGTGGAAAGACGGCAAATATATCGCATATTTCCAGGCGTTCACGAATACGCATGCCCCGGTAGAGGAGCTGCGTGAAAAATTTGAATCCGTCCTCAAGCTTGACGGCGTTGTCGGCATGTCTATCGCGACCCGTCCGGACTGCCTGCCGGACGATGTCGTGGAATATTTGGCAGAACTGAATGAGCGGACCTATTTGTGGGTTGAACTCGGGCTGCAGACCGTGCATGAACGGACCGCACTCCTGATCAACCGCGCCCATGATTTTGACTGCTATGTTGAGGGTGTCAATAAACTGAGAAAACACGGCATCCGCGTTTGTTCCCATATCATTAACGGGCTTCCGCTTGAAAACAGGGACATGATGATGGAGACGGCCAAAGCCGTCGCTGATTTGGATGTGCAAGGCATTAAAATTCACCTGCTTCACTTATTAAAAGGCACACCGATGGTGAAGCAATATGAAAAAGGAAAGCTGGAGTTCCTTTCTCAAGAAGAATATGTAAGTCTTGTATGTGATCAGCTCGAAATCATTCCCCCGGAAATGATCGTTCACCGCATTACGGGAGACGGGCCGATCGAATTAATGGTCGGGCCGATGTGGAGCGTCAATAAGTGGGAAGTACTGGGCGCCATTCAAAAAGAGCTGGAAACACGGGGAAGCTATCAAGGAAAGCTCTTCAGAAAGACCGGGGAGGAGACCGCCCTATGACCTTGATGCACATCCTCCCTTTCAGTAAAGAATTGCTGAAGTCCGCCGCACAGGAAGGTGATATCACGGTTGACGCGACGATGGGCAACGGACATGATACATATTTTCTGGCCGGCCTTGTCGGTGAGACAGGACATGTCCATGCCTTTGATATTCAAGCGGACGCACTCGCTAAAACGAAGGAGCGGCTCGGTGCCGACTTCGGCCCGCGCGTCACGCTTCACCATAAAAGCCATGATCAAATAAAGGCATCGCTGCCTGAAGATGCGCACGGTCGTGTGGCTTGCGCCGTCTTTAATCTCGGCTATCTGCCAGGCGGCGATAAAAGCATTACGACAAACGGCCGCTCAACCATTTCCGCGATCGAACAGCTCCTTGAACTGCTGAAGGAGAACGGGCTGATCGTTCTCGTTGTGTACCACGGGCATCCTGAAGGCAAGACGGAAAAAAGTGCATTACTGGAATACTGCAGCAATCTTGATCAGGAAAAAGCCCGCGTGCTGAGCTACGGCTTTCTCAACCAGCAAAACGACCCGCCGTTTATTATAGCGATTGAAAAGAAATCTGCCGGCAAATAAAGAATCGGCCCGTCATAAGCGGGCCGATTCTTTTTGTGTTTACTTTTCAAGAAAAATCAATTACTATGAAAAAATGGAAAAAAGTTCATCTTTTAAGCGTAACATCTGAGAGGAGCGGCAGTTTGAATATTCTTCGCATCATATTTTCAAGTGTTCCCTATGTAATGTTTGTCATCATTTTATCAAGACATTTAGGATTTGAGTTCGCGAAAACCTATTACTGGTGGTTTGCTGCATTTTTTGTCATCGGGCTGATCGGCAAATTCGCAATGCACCTTGCGGCAAAAAAGAAACCGTTAAAAAAAGAGACAGCGTAAAATGCGCATGTCTCTTTTTATTCACTGTTTTGCAGCACGCTGCGTGTATAAGCGGGATTGTTCGTAAAGACACCATCTGCTTTTTGTTTCAGCATAATAGGCGTCAGCGTATGCTCGTCTTCCTTATCAAAAAACACGTGCACTTTCATCTTATTGTGATGAATGCGCTTCACGACTGCTTCATTTGCCAATTTGGCGTTGATCCCGACTGTATCAGCATACGTTCTGATGGTTTGCAGCTGCTTATCATTTATCTCCTCAGCCTCGTTATCTTTTAATAATCGAACAAGAGGAACTTTTTTATTCATAGAACGAACTTTCTTTAAGCTCTTCCCGCTAAAAGACTCAATGACTGCTTTATGGCCGGAAATCAGCTTATGTTTTTGTAATATGTCAATCAGTTTCTTTTCCATCACCAGGCTGCCGTTGCTTTCTCTTGTCTCAATATAGTAATTGGCAGTTTGTCCGAATTTCTGTATGATTTCTTCTAATGTTAAAATCTTTTCTCCTTTTCCCGCATTCAGTTTCTTAATCTGAGCCAAAGACAGATCATCTGTCATCCCTTTACCATCTGTTGTCCGATCTACCGTTTTATCGTGAATTGCAATCAGACGGCCGTCCTTCGTCTCCCGTAAGTCTATCTCAATATAATCTGCTTTGTCTTTAATCGCACGTGCATAAGACAAAGCGGTATGTTCCGGCTCAATCGCAGAAGAGCCCCTGTGCGCTATCAAGACAGGATGATAGCCGGCGGAAGCATGGGTGACGGAGCAGCCTCCGGAAATGGAAAGTAATGCTATGACCGCTAAATACTTTAATTTTTTCATAAAATTAAAGTATCATATTCTGCAGGCGCACACAATGTTTCATTCTTCACATCATAAATAAAAAACTGCGCCGTCATGATGTACACGAGAGGCGCAGTTCACCCATTACGAACTTTTCGTCCAAGCCATCTTCTGAAATTTGCGGTAGGCTCTTCCGTTGATATAAAAGAAAAATGACGTTTTTCCGCTTGCCCTGATCAGCTTTCGCGCGAGGCGGCCCATTTCTTTTTGGCCGGCGACTTTGTCATCGGATAAATAGACGCCGAGCAGCCCCCTGTTGATCAGCCGGTGAAAATTTTCATGCGGAATGCCTTGCAAATGTTCATCCGCTTTTTCAATAAAATGCTGCAGTCTCTGCATCATTTCTTCATGAGACTGATAATACGTACAGAAATTCAGATCGCCTTCAAGCAGATCCTCTTCCTGGTCAATTAAATAATCGAGCAGTATGTGCAGCCCTTGTATGTACGGAAAATAACTGCTGCGGATTTTCTCAGCGGTATGTTCGTTAAAATCAGGCTGAAATGAGTAAGCAACGAGACAGAAAATGCCTAACGTCGATCCGGCGCAGGCCGAGAACTCAAACCACTCCATTTCCGGAAGCTGTGACCGGTACTGCTCAAACCAGGCTTTAAGCCTCGGAACGCGTTCATGCTCAACGACATGCTTATGAACCTGAAGATCGCAATAGTAATCACACAGCTCAAGCAAATAAGGTTTAATGATACCGTAATGTTCTATTGACCCGAGCACCCGCTGGCATGTTCTGACCAGCTCATGAAGATAACCGCCGTCATCCCGCTCCTCTCTGTACTGATAGTACGGCCGCACCTCGGCACCGACCGTCAGCGCGTCACGCATGGAAAGATGAAGCATGCGGAAGTCCTCCGGATCAAGCGAGGTGCTGCGGTCGCACAGATTGTCCAGATAATCACTGATTGTCTGATACGCGATGATAAATTGCACGCATTTCTGTTTCTGCTCTCCCGAAAGCAGGGCTAAAATGCCGCCTCCTTCACAATGAAACGACTTATCGCGGATACTTGCGGCCGCCTGCTGCCGCAGTTCGGTATTTTTAATGGAATCTGATTTTTCCCGCCACATGTTCAATTCCTGATGAACGAGCGGAAAAATTTCCCGATACACTTTTGCCATAAGGTTAAAAGGATGTTCCGGTACTGTCAACATATGCACCCCCAGCGAATTCAAATATACTGATCTGTAAAGGCTTTTGCCGCCTTAAACACAGTTTCTCTTTCAGGTTCATTAAATATTTCATGATAAAGCCCTTCCCATTCCCGGTACGATTTATTATGGGAAGCCACACCGGAAAACCATTTGCGGACTTTCATTTTATCGACGATTTTGTCATCACCGCCCTGCATAAGCAAAAGCGGCACCTTTAAAAACGCATCAGTCGGCACCATAGCGGCATCAATGGTTTTTAAAAGCTCTCTGTACCATCTTACGGATACCTTCGTGACATATAAAGAATCGTTTTGATCCGCTTCAATCATATCCGCATTCCTCGTTGCCATATCAGGTGATAAGCCGGAATCCACTCTGAGGGACGGAGCGAGGACGTTCAGTCCTTTAGACGCAAAATCAAGGACTTTATTGACTTTTATTTGCAGACCCAGACAAGGTGATGATAAAATGAGTGCCGTAATGCGGGGATTTCTCTGCTGCTTAAACCATTCTATCGCAATCAGTCCGCCCATGCTGTGGCCCAAAAGGAAAACGGGCGCTTCAAGCGTTCTCGCTTTATCAATCCATATATCTACTTCATCAATGTATTCTTGGAAAGAGCGAATATGCCCTCGGGCGCGGGTCGACGTTCCCTGACCGGGCAAATCGCCCATCACCACGTTATATCCGGAAGATCTCCACATTTCAACGAGCCATTTATAACGCCCGTGGTATTCGCTCGCCCCGTGGATAATGACAATGGTACCGACGGGCCTGTCTGCTTTCCAAGTCCACATGCAGTTCACCTCTTACATAAATTTAGAGAAAGAAGGATGAGACATGATAATCTACCCTTATAAACAATTTACGCCTGACGTACATCCTGAAGCGTTCATTGCGGATAACGCCGTCATAACGGGCGACGTCGTGATCGGAGAACAATCGAGCATTTGGTTCTCGGCAGTCATCCGGGGGGATGTTGCGCCGACAAGGATCGGAAAAAGAGTCAGCATACAAGACTTGAGCTGTCTGCATCAAAGCCCGAACCGCCCGCTTCTTATTGAAGATGACGTCACGATTGGCCATCAGGTTACACTGCACAGCGCAATCATCAGAAAGAATGCTTTAATCGGTATGGGCTCCGTCATTCTTGACGGGGCGGAAATCGGAGAAGGCGCGTTTATCGGCGCCGGAAGTCTCGTTCCTCCGGGCAAAACCATTCCTCCCGGCTGTCTTGCGTTCGGCCGGCCCGCAAAGGTTATCCGCCGGCTGACAGAAGAAGACATACGGGACATGGAAAGAATCAGAACGAAATATGTTGAAAAAGGCCGATACTATAAAACAATGCAAGAGAAATAAAAAAGATCAGCTTTGTTTTACTACTGTACCATTTTTCAAAATATTATTTAAGTAAAAACCATTTGCATTCTCCCGATTGTCAGGAAACAGAAGCAAAATGTTCAGGAATTTGTTTTATTCTTCCCCCTTTTACCCGATCCTATGAAAAAAGAGCCCATTTCAGCGGGCTCTTTTTTTACGCTTTTTCGGCGAATGTCTGTCCGTTTTCCAGATCTATGTCTTTTCTTTTATGGAAACCTTTGCCGTAATAGGCGGCTAATAATATGCCGAACCAGACAGGACCGATGATGACGGCCACCCTGGTCTCTGCATCAAAAGCCATCAGCACAACGACAAAAGCCAGAAATGCCAGCGAGATATATGAGGAAAAGGGGTATAAAGGCATTTTATATTTGAGTTTTTTCCGTTCTTCCGGCTGTAAGCTTTTACGGTATTTCATTTGGGAAAGCAAAATAATCGACCATGTCCAAATTGCTCCGAACGTCGCAATGCTCGTCACCCACGTAAACACTTTCGCCGGCACCACGTAGTTCAGCAAAACGCCGATGCATAACGCACCCGCTGAAACCAATACCGCTTTTCCCGGCACACCGCCTTTTGTGACCGTACCGTATGCTTTAGGCGCTTCATTTTGCTCCGCCAGATTGAACAGCATACGCCCCGTGCTGAAGATCCCGCTGTTGCAGGAAGAAAGAGCCGCCGTCAATACGACAAAATTAATGATTCCGGCTGCAGCGGGTATTCCGATTTTTTCAAATGTCAAAACAAACGGGCTTCCGCCTGAACCGATTTCCTGCCACGGATAAATTGACATAATGACAAACAAAGCTCCGACGTAAAAAATGAGAATGCGCCAAAAAACAGTATCTATGGCCCGCGCCAGTGATTTTTCCGGATTTTTGACCTCACCGGCTGTGACACCGATCAGCTCAATCCCGAGATAAGCAAACATGACCATCTGAAGCGACAGCAGCACCCCTTTAATCCCATTCGGGAAAAAGCCGCCGTGGCTCCATAAATTGCTGATTCCGAGCGCAACGCCTCCGTTTCCGAGACCGAATACGATCATCACCAGACCGATCGCGATCATTGACAGAATCGCCAAGACTTTAATGAGCGCAAACCAGAATTCAAGCTCACCGTACGCTTTGACCGCCAGAAAGTTGACAGCCGTCATAATGACGAGTGCACAAAGCGCCCAGATCCATGACGGCACGTCAGGGAACCAGTAGCCCATATAAATGCCGACCGCGGTGATTTCCGCCATGCAGGTAACGACCCATAAAAACCAATAATTCCAGCCTGTTAAAAACCCGGCAAGCGGGCCGATATAATCTCTGGCATACCGGCTGAATGAACCGGCTACAGGCTTTTGAATCGCCATTTCCCCCAATGCCCGCATAATAAAAAACATAATCAGTCCGCTGCAGGCGTAAGCGGCTAAAATCCCCGGCCCGGCAAGCTTTATGGCAGAAGCAGACCCGAGAAACAGCCCGACTCCAATCGCGGCGCCCAACGACATAAGCGAGATATGCCGCTCTTCCAAGCCGCGGTGAAGCGTTTTTTCTTTGTTTTGCATAACTCTCCCTCCCCCTGATTTTGACAAAGAAACAACAAACCGAGACGAAATAGCCAGAAAACTTTTTCAGGAATCTACCCGATTAGTCCTATTATAACCTTTTTCTGAATATTGCGTAATACTTTGTCGAAAACAGAGCGGAATAGACGGTTTACAAAAAACAATAGAAAAAAGGCTTTCGATAACTCGAAAGCCTTTTGGATTAAACGAAAATGACTTCTTTCGGCTGATGATTCAGCTCTTCCGGCACCAGTCTTTTTTCGACATTGATGCTGTGCCAGATCATGAAGATCAGCACGGTCCAGATTTTGCGGCTGTTGTCCGCTCTGTCGGCACAATGATCTTCCAGAAGCTGAAGGACATAATCCTTTTCAATATAAGCGTCTGTTTCACTTTCGCGAATGATGTTGCGAACCCATTCGTTCATTTCATTTTTCAGCCAGTGGCGGATCGGCACAGGGAAGCCGAGTTTTTTGCGGTTAAGCACATGATCAGGCACTACCCCTTCAGCAGCTTTGCGCAGAAGGTATTTCGTCGTGCCGTTTTTCGTTTTCAATTCATCCGGAATTTTTGAAGCTACGTCAAACACGACTTTATCAAGGAACGGCACGCGCAGTTCCAATGAGTTGGCCATCGTCATTTTGTCAGCCTTTAACAGGATGTCGCCGCGCATCCACGTATGGATGTCAACATACTGCATTTTATTAATGTCGCTGTATGAACGGCTTTCCGTAAAGTACGGCTTCGTGACATCACGGTATGAAAGCTCTGGATTGTAATGTTTGAGCAGCTGTTTTTTCACGGGCTCTTCAAAAATCTTCGCATTACCGATATAGCGCTCCTCAAGCGGTGTGCAGCCGCGGACTAAGAGGCTTTTCCCTCTCATTCCTTCAGGCATGACGGACGCCACATGAAGAAGCATTTTTTTCAGACCGGACGGAATGCGTTCAAACGGTTTAAGCGAAAGCGGTTCGCGGTAAATATTGTACCCGCCGAACAGCTCGTCCGCGCCTTCCCCGGATAACGCGACCGTTACATGCTTTTTCGCTTCTTTCGCGACAAAGTACAAAGGAATCGCCGCCGGATCTGCAAGCGGGTCATCAAAGTGCCAGACGATTTTCGGAAGCTCGTTCATATACTCCTCAGGAGAAATGACTTTGCTGATATTTTCAATACCAAGCGCGGCAGCCGTTTCCTTCGCTACGTCAACCTCACTGAAGCCCTGCTGCTCAAAACCGACGGAAAATGTTTTAAGGCTCGGGTGAAATTCTTTCGCAACTGAAACGATAAAAGAAGAGTCGATACCGCCGGATAGAAACGAACCGACAGGAACGTCACTTCTCATGTGAACTTTGACAGAGTCAAAGATTGCGTCTCTGACTTCTTTCACCAATTTATCTTCATCAGACTGAACAGGCTTGAAGTTCGCTTTGAAATATGTTTTAAACGCGATGTCGCCTTCCGGGCGGATCGTAAACTGGCTGCCCGGTTCGACTTTTTTCACTTCAGCGTCAAGCGTGCTCGGTTCAGGAACGAATTGGAAAGACATATATTGCTGTAAAGAAGCTGTATCAAGATCAATACCGTTTTGAGCGGCCATTAAACTCTTTCTTTCAGATGCAAAATATACTTTGTCCCCGATGGTTGTGTAATACAGCGGTTTAATTCCGAACGGATCTCTCGCGCCGTACATGACGCGGTCAGCTTTGTTCCAGATTAAAAACGCAAACATTCCGCGAAGCTTTGAAGCGGCTTCTTCTTTATAATGACGGTATGTCGCAAGGAGCACTTCGGTATCGGAATCTGTATTGAAAGTGTAGCCTTTCGCTTCAAGCTCTTCTCTCAATTCAATGTAGTTATAGATTTCGCCGTTAAAAATGATCCAATATTTTTCGTCTTCATATGATAAAGGCTGTCCGCCGTTTTCTACGTCAATAATACTGAGCCGTCTGAAGCCGAATCCGACGTGCTCGTCATGATAATACCCATCGCTGTCAGGACCGCGGTGAACGATCATTTGGTTCATTTGTTTGATTAGCTCTTCTTGATCTGCGGTTTGAGTTAATGGATGCTTATTAAAAACACCGACAAATCCACACATAGTATAGCCTCCATAAGTGTAATTTTCTAATTAGACCCCCTTTTTATAGACGCTTTGTTACGCCATTGGTTTCACGCTATGTAAAAAATAAGCATGGCAGCATCTACAAAAAGGGAAAGCCGCTTAAGTAAGCGGCTATAAAATTATTCTCCTAGTGCTTCTTTGCGAAGCGCATCCGCCTTGTCAGTACGCTCCCAAGGAAGATCCACATCATGCCGTCCGAAGTGGCCGTAAGCAGCTGTCTGCTTATAGATCGGGCGGCGCAGGTCAAGCATTTTAATAATGCCGGCAGGTCTCAGGTCGAAGTTATTCCGTACGACTTCGATCAGTTTTTCTTCAGAAGCTTTTCCAGTATCAAATGTATTGATGGAAATAGAAACAGGCTGTGCCACGCCGATTGCGTATGCAAGCTGCACTTCACAAGAATCAGCAAGACCTGCTGCCACGATGTTTTTCGCTACGTATCTCGCAGCGTATGCCGCAGAACGGTCTACCTTCGTCGCATCCTTACCGGAGAATGCGCCGCCGCCGTGACGTGCATATCCGCCGTATGTGTCAACGATGATTTTACGGCCGGTCAGACCCGCATCACCTTGAGGCCCGCCGATTACGAAACGTCCCGTAGGGTTGATGAAGTATTTTGTTTCTTCATCGATCAGTTCCTCAGGCACGACAGGGTTAATGACATGCTCTTTCAGATTGCGCTGAATCTGCTCAAGCGTAATTTCCGGGTGGTGCTGAGTTGAAATAACGATCGCGTCGATGCGGACCGGCTTGTTGTTTTCATCATATTCAACGGTAACTTGCGTTTTGCCGTCAGGGCGAAGGTACGGAAGAATGTCTTCTTTGCGGACTTCGCTCAAACGGCGGGCTAGTTTATGCGCCAAAGAGATCGGAAGCGGCATAAGCTCTTTCGTTTCGTTACACGCATAACCAAACATCAGGCCTTGGTCTCCCGCTCCGATTGCTTCGATTTCAGCATCGCTCATTGTGCCTTCACGCGCTTCAAGTGCCTGATCGACACCCATTGCGATATCCGCAGACTGTTCATCAATTGATGTTAAAACAGCGCAAGTCTCCGCATCAAATCCGTATTTGGCGCGTGTGTAGCCGATTTCTTTAATCGTTTCACGGACTGTTTTCGGAATGTCAACGTATGTTGACGTAGTAATCTCTCCGCTTACCAGCACAAGTCCTGTCGTTACAGATGTTTCGCAGGCCACGCGCGCGTTCGGGTCATTTTTTAAAATCTCATCTAAGATACTGTCAGAAATTTGGTCACAGATTTTGTCCGGATGACCCTCAGTAACAGATTCAGATGTAAATAGTCGACGGTTTTTACTCATTCACTTTTCCTCCTGAAAAAAGATCTTTTGCAAGACCTTCTCATATGATACGGAACTCGCTCCCTCTTAATACAATGTCATACTATATCAGAGAATGTTAATTGGCATATTTTATGAAATAAAAAAACCTTTTCCACTCGAGGAAAGGGTTTGGTCTGTGTGCCTTTCACTCTTATCGCTCAAGGAAAATATTAAACCTTGCATCAGGTTAGCACCTTGGTTTCCCACAGTGTTTTCACCTGCTTTTTTACAGAGAAACCGGTTGCTGGGCTTCATCGGGCCTGTCCCTCCGCCAGCTCGGGATAAGAGTATCCGCTCAATGAAATATCTTATCGTAAAAGGGCGGAAAGTGTCAATATGAATTAAAGCGATTGCGCGCCTTTATTTCGGGAAGCAATGGAAAAACACAAACAAAAAACCGTAAATAGTATAGACTATTTTCAGATATATGTTATACTAATTCCACATTCAGCGAAATACAAATAAACCGGCAAAGGAAGGTTTTTATGAAATTAGTTGATTTAACCGCAGATCTTCAAGCATTACTTGCAAGTCCGAATGTGCATCATAATTTATCGGCTCCAAAACTTACCGAAAAAGTGATCAGCCGAAATGAAGGAACGCTGACATCAACGGGCGCCGTACGCGCCACTACCGGCGCATATACAGGCCGGTCACCTAAAGATAAATTTATCGTCCGTGAACAAAGCACAGAAAATCAAATTGATTGGGGCGCGGTGAATCAGCCCATTTCTGAAGAGGCGTTTGAAAAGCTGTACGCCAAAGTCGTCAGCTACTTAAAACAGCGGGATGAACTGTTTGTGTTTGAAGGATTCGCGGGAGCGGATGAAAAATACAGACTGCCGATTACGGTCGTAAATGAATTTGCGTGGCACAATTTATTCGCGCGCCAGCTGTTTATCAGACCGGAAACGGATGAAAGAGACCCGCAAGCGCAGCCTTTCACCATTCTCTCAGCTCCGCATTTTAAAGCAGACCCGGAGACGGACGGCACGCATTCGGAAACATTTATCATTGTCTCTTTCGAAAAGCGCGTCATTTTAATCGGCGGTACCGAATACGCCGGAGAAATGAAAAAATCAATATTCTCCATTATGAACTTCCTGCTTCCGCAGCAGGATATACTGCCGATGCACTGCTCAGCCAACGTCGGTGAAAAAGGCGATGTCGCCCTGTTTTTCGGCCTTTCCGGCACAGGGAAAACGACGCTTTCAGCCGATGCGGACCGCAAACTGATCGGAGATGACGAGCACGGCTGGTCAGATTCCGGCGTTTTCAACATTGAAGGCGGATGTTACGCTAAATGTATCAATCTGAGCGAGGAAAAAGAACCGCAGATTTTTCGTGCGATCCGCTTCGGGTCTGTTCTTGAGAATGTCGTGCTTGATGAAAAAACGGGTGAAGCGGATTACGACAATTCCTTCTACACGGAAAACACAAGAGCCGCATATCCGATTGAGATGATCGGCAATATCGTGCAGCCGAGCATTGCCGGCCATCCGCAGGCGATCGTCTTTCTAACGGCGGACGCATTCGGCGTGCTTCCTCCGATCAGCAAACTGACGAAGGAACAGGCGATGTATCACTTCTTAAGCGGATACACCAGTAAACTCGCAGGAACCGAACGCGGCGTGACATCTCCGCAAACGACTTTCTCGACGTGCTTCGGTTCACCGTTCCTTCCGCTTCCGGCGCATGTATATGCCGAAATGCTCGGGCATAAAATCGACGAACACGGCGTTCAAGTCTTCCTGGTCAACACAGGCTGGACCGGCGGAGGGTACGGAGTCGGAGAACGGATGAAACTTTCGTATACAAGAGCGATGGTCAAGGCCGCTATTGACGGCAGACTGAACCAGACTGACATGACGGCAGACAGCATTTTCGGCCTGCACAGTCCCGTTCATGTTCCGGGCGTGCCGGATGAAGTTCTTCAGCCTGAAAACACATGGAGCGATAAACAAGCATACAACGAAAAAGCGCTGTTTTTAGCCAATGAGTTTAAAGAAAACTTTAAAAAGTTTTCCCATGCAGACTCGATTGCCAAAACCGGCGGACCTCTCGTGTAATCAAAAAAGCCAAGGGCGTTTATGCCCTCGGCTTTTGTTTTTTCAGTTTGTCGAATGAAGCGAAGTGAGTCTGTATGTAATGCTTGTCCGGCCGTTCGCCCATTCGAGCTTTTGGACCTCGCCGGTGCCGGATTTCTCTCCGGTTTTCGTTTTGCGCACGTCCATCGGAATATCAAGAGGATAGACGCGGTAGCCCTCTTTCTCCAATAAAAAGATATTTTCCTCTATCCGTTTTTCATTGCCTTTTGTCACAATCATGGTATTAAATTCAACAGGCATTCCCAAAATGAAAATCCCCTTTCATTCTCTTATTCTTTATTATCATATCATAAATCAGACATCTTACCGTGTCTTCATCCATTCCGCCAGCCGCCGGACAATGCGTCTGTTTTCCTGCGGCGGAAAATAATGCGTAAAACCGCTGTAATACCAAGTTTCCACCGGTTTCCCCGCCTCTTTCAGCTTGTCCTCGATCATCCGGGCGTGTTCGATCGAAACATTTTCATCATTCTCTCCATGGATGAGCAGCACAGGGGCCTGAATGCGGTCTGCTTTTTCAAACGGCGAACGCCATCTGTATTCATCCGGCACCTTTTTCGGCGTGCCGCCGATCACCCGCTTCATCATCCGCCGCATATCCTTCCGCTCTTCATAAGTCAGCACCATATCGCTCACACCGCCCCATGAAACGAGTGAAGCCGCTTGATGCCCCATTTCAATCGCGGTCAAAAGCCCCATGATTCCGCCCCGGGAAAAACCGAAAATATGCACCCGCCCTTCCCTGACGTTCGGATGCTCCCGAAGCAGGCGGAAAGCGGAAAACGCGTCCTCTCTGTCCTCTCCCGCAAAATCTTCATTTCCCTCGCCGCCCTGGTTGCCTCTGTAATAAGGCGCAAACACGACAAAGCCTTGGGAAGCGAATTGAACGATTCTCCCGGGGCGTACCATGCCGACATTTTTTATGCCGCCGCGCAAATATAAAAAACCGTCATATGTTCCCGGCGCCGCAGGCTCGGCAAGGAGCCCCTTTACCTTCAGCCCTTCTGACTCATAGCATACCGCAAAGAGGCGGACATGCGGACTCGGAGACGGGAACCTTTTCTTTTCTACCAGCAAAACAATGCGCCTCCTTAGATCATCAGTTTTTTTATTCTTTCCCAACGTGAATATGGGCACTCACACATTTTTTATACCCATCATACGATATGTAAAGCAGAAAAGGTTATTTTAACGCTTAAAACAAGGAGGTTACACCGTGAACAAATGGCTCAAAGCGGGCTGCGTTTTTGTCATATGCGCCTTTTTCCTGCTCATTCTTCCGGCTTGCAGACAGGAAGAAAGTCTGACGAAGGTAAAGGTGGCGGAAGTCACACACTCCATCTTCTATACGCCTCTGTATGTCGCTGAAGCAAAAGGTTTCTTTAAAAAAGAAGGGCTCCAAGTGTCACTTCAAACAACATGGGGCGGAGACAAAACGATGACATCGCTTTTGTCAAACGGGTCAGACATCGCGCTGGTCGGTTCTGAAACATCCATTTACGTGGAGGCGCAGGGAGCAAAAGATCCGGTCATCAATTTCGCGCAGCTGACGCAGACGGACGGCACATTTCTCGTGTCGCGGAAGGATGAGAAATCATTCAAATGGAACGATTTAAAAGGAAAAACATTTCTCGGCCAGCGAAAAGGCGGCATGCCCCAAATGGCCGGTGAGTACGTCCTGAAAAAGAATCACATAGAGCCGAAAAAAGACATTAACCTCGTTCAAAACATTGATTTCGCCAATATTTCCAACGCATTCGCATCCGGAACGGGTGATTATGTGCAGCTGTTTGAACCGACGGCATCCCAATTTGAAAAAGAAGGCATCGGTCATATCGTCGCATCCTTCGGAGAAGCTTCCGGCCAAGTGCCATACACAACCTTTATGGCAAAAGAAAGTTATTTGAAAAACAATGAAAAGACGGCGGAAAAATTCACCCGCGCCATCTATCGCGCCCAGCAATGGGTGGAAAGCCATCCGGCCAAAGACATCGCAAAAACGATTCAGAAGGAATTTGCCGATACAGACCCGGCCATTATCGAAACATCGATAGAGCGCTATAAAAAACAAAAGTCATTCTCTGCAGACCCAGCTCTGCAAAAGGATGAATGGGAACTGCTTCAATCTATTATGGATGAAGCCGGAGAGCTCCCGAAACACATTCCGTACAGCAAACTCGTCAACACAAAAATCGCCAAAAAAGTCACCTCAGAACAATAGGAGGAACATGAATGTCTTTTTTACATGTGGATCATGTAACACATACTTATTTCTCGCTTAAAGAAAAGACAACCGCCGTGAAAGATATACATTTTCAGATTGAAAAAGGGGATTTCATCTCCTTTCTCGGGCCGAGCGGATGCGGAAAAACAACACTCCTGTCCATTCTGGCCGGCCTTATCACCCCTGCGCAAGGCCGGGTGCTGATCGAAGGAAGCGTGCCGAACCATAAAGAACACCAAATTGGTTATATGCTTCAGCAGGATTATTTATTTCCTTGGAAATCAATTGAGGAAAACGTGCTGCTCGGTTTACACATTTCAAAAACATTAACAGAAGAAAAAAGAGCTGAAGTTCTCAGCCTTCTGCCTAAGCTCGGATTAATCGGCGTTGAAAAGAAATATCCGAAAGAGCTCTCAGGCGGAATGCGGCAGCGGGCGGCACTTGCCAGAACTCTTGCGCCGGACCCTGGACTGCTGCTCCTTGATGAACCGTTTTCCGCGCTGGACTTTCAAACGAAGCTTTCTTTGGAAAACCTTGTCTTCAGAACATTAAAGGATTTTCAAAAAACCGCCGTGCTCGTCACCCACGATATCGGTGAAGCCATCGCCATGAGCGATACGATCTATTTATTTTCGAATCAGCCGGGCACCATCCACCAAATATTCACCGTGCCTAAGGAGCTCGCGGCTTTAGATCCGTTTGACGCGCGTCAGGATCCGGCCTTTCAGCCGCTGTTTCAAACCATATGGAAGGAGCTGAATTCCCTTGAAAAACAGCAGCGGCACGATTGAACAGCTTCATCAGCAGTTTAAGAAAAGACACCAAAAAGAAAAGCTCCGGATCCGTGCGTATCAGGCCGCCATTTTCATCGTATTTTTTGCCGGGTGGGAAATATCGAGCAGGGCGGGCTGGATCGATCCGTTAATCTTCAGCTCACCCTCCGCCGTTTGCAGGCTTTTAGTTGAAAAGATTGCGGACGGATCCCTTGCGGCGCACATCGGCGTAACCTTAGGAGAAACCGTTCTCGGCTTTTTGCTCGGCACACTTCTCGGCACATGCCTCGCCGCTCTGTTATGGTGGTCAAACCGGCTCGCCCGGGTTTTAGACCCGTACCTCGTCATTTTAAACGCGATGCCGAAGGTCGCACTCGGACCGATTCTCATCGTGGCACTCGGACCGAATTTCACAAGCATTGTCGCCATGGGAGCAGTCATCAGTGTCATTATCACGACAATCGTCGTCTTTACGGCTTTTCAGGAAGTGGATGAAAGCTATATTAAGGTGATGAAAACATTCGGAGCGAAAAGAAGCATCATGTTTAAAGAAGTCATTCTGCCGGCATGCGCCCCCGCGATTATTTCCGCGCTTAAAGTGAACGTCGGTTTATCCTGGGTCGGTGTCATCGTCGGCGAGTTTCTCGTTTCCGAAAAAGGTCTGGGCTACATGATCATTTACGGATTCCAGGTCTTCAATTTCACTCTTGTGTTCTTAAGCCTTCTGATCATCGCGATTTTTGCGACATTGATGTATCAGGGAGTCGAACTGTTAGAAAGAAAATGGACGAAAGGAAAAATATAAAAAAGACCCGTGCGTAAGCGCCGGGTCTCCGTTTTTTATGATTGAAATACGCCGTCCTCTTTCAGCTTTTTCAGACTGATCGGAAGCACCGAATCTTTCATAATGAAACTGAATTTTTTATTTCGGGGGAGATTTTCCGGCAGTTCGCTGAACAGCACCGGCCCTTTTGTTTCAAAATAGTCAGCCTGTTTTTCAAGCTTTTCAATATCGGCAAAATAAATATTCTTCACGATTACCTTTTCCCTGCCGAGAACTTTATACTGTCCGACGTACTTCAGATGTCTTACCGCGGCGCCGGTTTCTTCTTTCACCTCGCGCAGGGCCGCTTCCTCCGCACATTCCATCGGCTCCACTTTTCCGCCCGGAAATTCAAACCCCCGGTCTTCGTGCTCAGTCAAAAGCCACTTATCTCCGTATCGGCATATGACCCATACATGCTTCGGGCTGTCTGAAAAAGGCTGGTGTTCAAAGGAGAGCTGAACAGTATTCTGATAATAGTCTTTAAACTCGTACATGTTTATCCCTCTAATCCGTTCCTTCATATCTTCCATACATCATACCACAGTTGCGTTTGTTCGGAAGCCCTTTATCAAAAATTCAGAGGAAAACCATCATACCCGCTAGTATAGCCTCCTTTGAAGCAAATGTTACGGTTTGCGCTTGAATTTATTTTTCAGGGTATCCAATAGGTCGACGAGCACCTGCGGAACCGGGATGCCCAGCGAGCTTGCCGTTATCACGATCTGAACCGATTCGTATAAGATATAAAACATAATAGCCAAATTACGGATAGCGCCTTCTGAATGAAGCAGCTGATCAAAAAAATGGCAAACTGAGACTAATGCCAGGGTCACGATTTTTTTGACCAGCCGCGCAAAAAGCTTTCTTGCGCTCAGCTGCTGCAAAAGAGATTCTTTTAAGCTTGTACTGATAAACTCAATCGCCATGACCGATAGCAAAATCAGAAACGAATACTGAAAACCGCCAAAGAAAAACCCCGCTGCCGACACGATCACTGCAAAAAACGAAAAGATGCCAAAGTCTTTGCCCACTTGATCCAACATCCTTTCACAGAAACGGCCTTACATTATTCTATGAAAAGTGAATGGAACGGACTGGATTTTTCAGAAAAATGGACAACACCTCTCTTCGGCAGCCAAATAAAAGACCGAGTGCTTTATAGCCCCGGTCTTCCCTTGTTGATTATCCTAAATACGCTTTCAGCATCCAATTATGTTTTTCGATATTCTGGTGAATGGCAAGCAGCATATCTCCGGTCGTTTCGTCTCCGACCTCATCTGCGAGATCCATGCCGCTTTTCAGCTCTTCCGCAATGACAGTGAAATCATCATAAATGTTCTGTACCATTTGTTCTGCGCTCTCATTGCCTTCCGCTTCTTTTATAGAAGCAGTCTTCAATGATTCCGTCATTGTGCCGATCGGCTTGCCGTTCAATGCCAGCAGACGTTCTGCCAGATCGTCAATATATGTAGCCGTTTCGTTATACAGCTCCTCGAACTTTTCGTGCAATGTGAAAAAGTCCTTCCCTTTGACGTACCAATGATAGTTATGTAATTTCACATACATGACCGTCCAGTTTGCAACTTGTTTATTGACCGCTTCCAATAGTTTTTCTGACATGCCTATCTTCCTCCTTTGATTTACTATTGATATACCCTATATATCGTGTGTTAAAACATAAATTTTTAGCCCTTGATTTTACGGATGGAAAATATGTTATGATTTGTTAAAAAGGAGGGATTTCATGCTGCTTCTTCTGAGCTTCGGCTTTCTTATCGTGCTCGCCGTGCTGCTTTTATCCATCTGGTCGACTGTAAGAGCTTATAACGTAAAACATACGATTGACCCGCCGGAGGACGCATCAAAAGGCTTGACGGATAAAAACAATCCTTAATGATGATGCGTCTGTTCCTCATGGCCGGAGGAATCATCGGCAGCTTCAGCATCCCCGACACGCACTTTTACAGTCGGCATATTATGCTGCTGTTTTGCCGTTACGTGGGATTGAACGGTATACACACCCTCTTCATCAAATTCAGTCCGCAGGTGATACGCCCCTTTTTCCTCCTTGGCCTTGCTTGTTTTGCTGCTGCCTTTTTTTCCTTCTTTCCATACTTCAAACATGACTTCATCCGCATCCGTGACACGCTTGCCGCCGTAAAAAACCTCCGCCTTGTATTCCGTTTTTTCATGCAATGCTGCCTTTTCCGGTCCTGTAAGCTTGACCTCAAGCGCTTTAGGCTCCTCATCCGCGGCGGTTTTGTCCGAATTGCCCCCGCAGGAAGATAATAGAAATACCATACCGCACATACCTGCCAATACAGCCCGTTTCATCCCATCACTCCTTCATGTTTGCTTCTATTTTAGCAAACGCTTACACATAAGGTGTGACATTTTTTAGAAATATGTAAAAAAGCCTTTTTGCATGTCAGCAAAAAGGCCTGTTTTTTATCCGAACACTTTCAGCAAATCTTCTTTATCTTGTGACAGCCAGAAACGCATCAGCCGTTTCGCGCCTTCTAAATCATGAAGTTTCGCCTGGCCGCACTGTTTTTCGTTGGCCGCCGGAATCTCCGTAATATCGATGGCTTCTTTCAGCGTAGCGTCAAGCAGGTCTACAATTTCTTCCGCTGTCGGCTCGCCGCTGACAACAAGATAATAGCCTGTCTGGCAGCCCATCGGTGAGATATCTATGATGTCGAAGTGATCGTATTTCTCAGAATGTGTGCGAATCGTAAACGCAAGCAAGTGCTCAAGCGTATGAATCGTATCCGGCTTCATCGCCTGTTTGTTCGGCTGGCAGAAGCGAATGTCAAACTTATTCACGACGCCGTCTGTTCCGACTTTATGCACTCCGCAATGTCTTACATACGGAGCCACAACCGCATTATGGTCTAGCTCAAAACTTTCTACTGAAGGCATAATGGCACTCCCTTTTTTTCAGAATATGCATCCATTATAACACAGTTTTCCGATAAGAATTGTGGCGGAAGCTTTTCAATCTGAAATTTTTTTTCTATACTAGCATCAGAAAGGTGGTTTTTTAATGAAAACCATAATGATTGCGCTCATCCGCGGATACCAGAAGTTCATCTCTCCGCTGACGCCGCCGTCATGCCGCTTTTATCCGACGTGTTCGCAGTACGGAATCGAAGCCGTCAAGACTCACGGCGCATTAAAAGGCGGATGGCTGACACTGAAGCGGATTTTAAAGTGCCACCCTTTTCATCCGGGCGGTGTTGATCCCGTACCGGACAAAAAACAAAAACATTAGTCCATATGCTGGTAGCCGTCGATCACCAGATCAAGTTTACCGGTTTCAGGATCAATCACCAGACCGTGCACCGGGACATTGTCAGGGAATAGCGGATGGTGTTTAATGACGTTTACGCTGTCTGTAACACTCGCTTCTACTGAATCAAAGCTTTTCAGCCATTGATCAAGATCAACACCTGAGTGCTTCAGCATGTCAATCCGCTCTTTCGGAATACCGCGGTCGATAATTTTATCAAGCATATCCTCGCTGTTGATTTTGCTCATGCCGCAATCATGGTGGCCGATAACGCAGACTTCATCAGCGTTTAATTCGTATACGGCCACTAAAAGGCTGCGCATGATGCTTCCGAACGGGTGGGCGACAAGCGCGCCGGCACTTTTAATAATTTTCACATCGCCGTTTCGCATGTTCATCGCATGCGGAAGCAATTCTACAAGACGTGTGTCCATACAGGACAAAATCGCCATCTTTTTATCCGGGAATTTAGATGTTTGGTATTTTTCATAATCTTTGTTTTTAGTGAACTGCTCATTAAATTGCATGATATCGTTTAGAAGACTCATCTTGGTGTTTCCTTTCTGCTTTTTTATTCACAATATAACATAAGGCGGAGCATTTCGTCACTCCCCGCACGAGATGATAAAGTGCTCAATAAATAAGACAAACCCTATTGGGCTTGTCTTATTTCCCCATATTGTATTTTTTGTTGAACTGTTCGACTCTCCCGCCTTTTTCGTTGAATTTTTGGCGGCCCGTATAAAACGGATGCGTATCTGAGCTGACTTCCACTTTAATCAGCGGGTATGTTTTTCCGTCTTCCCACTCTGCCGTTTCCTCTGACGTTTTCGTAGAATGGCTTAAAAAGCGGTAGCCGCTGTTCACATCTTGAAAAATCACTTGGTGGTTATCCGGATGAATATCTTTTTTCATGGTGATCTCCCTTTCTCAAATCGTAATAATTACGTTTTATTCTAAACCTTAAATAGGCGCTTGTCAATCATATATGCCCTGATCCCTTGATTTCTAAACCCTGCACATATATGGAATCGGAAGAATAATCTAATCGCTTCAGCAAATAATATAACCACATTACATAAAACGGTAATTTAGAAAGGCGGTTTATGATCGTGGATGATTTAGTATTAGCCAGAAGTCTGTTCGGGACAACCATGGGCTTTCATATTATTTTTGCGACGCTTGGTGTCGGCTTGCCTCTGATGATTTTAATGGCCGAATTGATTTATCAAAAAACAAAAGATCCGCATTATGCCATTATGGCGAAAAGGTGGACGAAGGCGCAGGCTGTTCTGCTCGGCGTGGCGATACCGACCGGAACGATCGCGGGTACACAGCTTGCCCTTTTGTGGCCCGGATTCATGGAGGTCATCGGCAGGGTGATGTCACTTCCGTTTCAGATTGAAATTTATGCTTTCTTTATTGAAGCGCTGTTTATGTCCATTTATGTCTACGCCGCTGACCGGCTGACCCCGGCGATGCGCATCATTGCCGTTATTTTCGTTTTGATCGGCGCCGCGGCATCCGCCGTCTTAATCACAAATGTTCACGCATTTGAAGGAACGCCGGCCGGCTTTAAAATTTTAAACGGCAAAATCACTGACGTCGAACCGTGGGCAGCGTTTTTTAATCCAAGCTTTTTCACCACCGCGGGCCATGTCGTACTGACGGCTTTCATGACCGGTGCATTTATCGTCGCGTCAGTTGCGGCTTATAAAATGCTGAGAACGAGAAAACAGGAGCAGGTATACCGCTTTCACCGAAAAGCGCTGCTGCTCGCTTTAACGATCGGCGGGATATTCTCTATTATTGCTTCTTTAAACGGTCACGAGTCAGCCCAGCTTCTTTACGAATACCAGCCTGAGAAGCTTGCGGGCGCAGAAGGGCTGTTTGAAACTAGATCACACGCTCCGCTTGCGATCGGGGGTTTTACTGATGCAAAAGAAGAAAAAGTAAAATGGGCGATAGAAGTGCCGTGGGCTTTAAGCTTTTTGGCCGCAAACAGCTTTGATACCGTCGTCAAAGGATTGAACGCGTTTCCTAAAGACGAATGGCCGCCTTTATTCATCCATACACTGTTTAACGGAATGGTCGGCATCGGGATGCTGCTCATTTTGTACTCCATCATCGGCATCGTGTGGAGAAAAATTTTAAAGAAAGACAGCTTTCCGACTTGGCTTTTGATTTTATTTTTAACCGCAGGACCGCTCAGTCTGATCGGAATTGAATTCGGGTGGATATTCGCTTGTACGGGGCGGCAGCCATGGGTGATTTACCATCTCCTGAAAACGTCTGATGTCGTCACGACAACCGGTTCAATCGGTTTGCTGTTCATCCTGTTCACAGTGGTTTACGCCATTTTGGCAGCCGCAGTCATTTATGTGCTGCTTTATTATTTCCGCAAACATCCTGTTGAGGAGGATGTAAAAGCGGCGGAATCCTAACAATAGAAAGGGCTGAATTGAAATGGACATTACCATGGATGCTCTCATTGCGATATCAATCGTATGGGGCTTCGTGTTTATCTACGCGGTCATGGCAACGATGGACTTCGGAGCCGGCTTTTGGTCGATGATATATTTAAATAAAGAACAAACAAAGGCGACAAACATCGCCAACCGTTATTTGTCCCCGACATGGGAAGTGACCAACGTCTTTATCGTCGCGATCGTTGTCGCCCTATTCAGCTTCTTTCCCGGGGCAACCTTCGTGCTGGGAACCGTTTTATTGATCCCGGGAAGTATTATTTTGCTGCTCTTAGCCATCCGCAGCGGCTTTCTCGTCTTCTCCAATACGGCGAAGGAAAGAAAAATCATGAGATATATCTCCGGAATTTCAGGCTTCATTATTCCCGCTGTGCTGATTTTGGTCCTTCCGGTCACACACGGAGGGTTTATTGAGAAGACGGGCGGAGTGTATCAACTGAATTTGGCAAATGTCTTTACAAGCCTTAATGCGTATGCGTTTATCGGCTTTGCCATTTTAAGCACTTTATTTTTATCTTCACTGCTTCTGGCCGATTTTTCAAATGTTGCGGAAGAGGAGCATGCGTACCGCATCTACAGACGGAGCTCTTTAATAACAGGGCCGCTGTCGCTTCTGTTTGCCTTCTTCATTATGCTGACGTTACGCTCTGAAGCCGGCTGGCTGTATACGGGGATGATGAAAGACAAGACATGGCTCATTCTGTCTGTCATTACATTTATCATTGCCGGCGTGGCTCTGTTTTTGCCGAATAAGCGCTTCGGCCGCAACCTCGGCAAACCGAGAATCGCCATGATCGCCATTGCGCTTCAATACTTTTTGGCAAGCTATGCATACGGACGGGCTCATCTTCCTTATATGATTTATCCGGATATTACGGTCATGTCAGGATTTACGGAGCCGGCAACCTTCAGGGCGCTGTTTATGACGTATATCGTCGCTTTCATCATTTTGTTCCCCGGGTTTTATTTCTTCTGGAAGCTCTTTATGAAAGACAGACGTTATATCCGCCAGGAGGAATAACAAAAATCAGGGCGGCTCATACTAATGGCGTACCTTTTATCTTGGAGGGGAGCCAGCATGGACCAAAAAATTCTGTGTGAAGTCAATAACTGTTCATATTGGGGCAGAGGAAACAAATGCACGGCCGACGCTATTTATGTGGTCAGCCATACAGGCGAAACCGCTGAAAAAAGTGAAGAAACGGATTGCAAAACCTTTAAACCGCAAGATTTATAAAAGAAAAGAGCTGTTTTATACAGCTCTTTTTCATTTCCGCCGCAAGCCTCCCTGAGCCGGAGAAAACCGCGCGGATGAGAAGCATGGCAAAAAGGCGGTTCGGCGGCAAATATAGGCGGCAGACGGTACAATCAGTATCGCATTCATGACAAGCTCAGAATTTTTTATCAAGATGTACATGTTTGCCCCAGCCGGAAAGCAGCACCTGCGTTGTAAAGCCAGCACTGTTTGAAGAATAAAAAAATCATCGCATCCGCCTATTAAAAAAACCGGCTGATACAGCCGGTTCAAACGGGGGAAGGGGTGATAATGAACAGCTTCAATATAACAGCAGCATACAGGCAGCTCAACTCGCTGAAATGTCTTTTTATCAGTTGTTTGTCGTAAAAACGTCCATTTGGGTGACGTATTTTCTCATTATTTCCTGATTGACTTCAACACCTAGTCCGGGACCGTCCGGGACAGAGATGAATCCCTCTTCGATACGGATGTCGGGAGTGACAATATCCTCCTCCCAGTATCGGTCTGATGAGGAAATATCACCCGGTATCGTAAATTGCGGCAGCGAAGCAAGCGCGACTGTCTGCGCTCTCGAAATGCCGGTTTCAAACATTCCGCCGCACCAAACCGGCATGTGATGCTCTCTGCATAAGTCATGTATTTTTAATGCCTCTGTCAGGCCTCCTACACGCGCCGGTTTTATGTTAATGATTTTACAGCTCCCAAGCTCAATCGCCCGCCTTGCGTCATCATAAGAGCATATGCTTTCATCAAGGCATACCGCGGTTCTTAAGTGTTTCTGCAGGTGGCGGTGATCGACAATATCATCTGCCTGAAGCGGCTGTTCTATCATCATGAGCTGGAATTCATCCAACTCTTTCAGCCTGCTGATGTCTTTCAGTTCATAAGCCGAGTTGGCATCCGCCATCAGCGGCACGTTCGGAAAACGGCTGCGGATGGCTCTGACCAGATCAACGTCATGGCCGGGCTGAATTTTTATTTTTATACGTTGATAACCTTCTTTTACGTATTGCTCAATTTCCCGAAGCATCTCATCAGCCGAAGCCAGACCCACCGCCACGCCGGCGGGCACTTTATCTCTTTTGCCCCCTAAGGCTTCTGCGAGAGATATCCCCTTTTTCTTGGCATATAGATCCCACACGGCTGATTCAAGCCCCGCTTTTGCCATGCGGTTTCCTTTGAAACGCGCGAGACTGTCAGGCACTTCTGACGGATGGAAAAACGCGCGGCCTACGACATTTGGGATGAAAAAATCTCTCAGCATATGCGCGCATGTCTGAATCGTTTCTTCTGTATACCACGGAGAAGAAAACGCGGATACCTCCCCCCAGCCGGTTCTCCCGGTTTCATCGATCGCTTCCACGATCAAAAATTTACGATCCTGCAGCGTTTCAATACTTGTTTTAAACGGTTTTTTCAGCCTCATACTTACATGATAAAGGGTGATTTTTTCAATCTTAATCATGACAATTCTCCTTTACGAAGCTCATTCAGCCGATGCCTCATCAGTTTATTGGACGCGTTCCGCGGGAGCCCGTCAACCTTGAAAAAAGCAGCCGGTATTTTATATTTTGCAAGCCGCTCACGGCAAAAGGCGGTCAGCTCCTTAGAACTGACAGAAGAAGTCAGCACGAGAAAAGCATGTGGCACTTTCCCCCACTTCGGATCTTCGGCTCCCGAAACACCGGCCTCCGCTACAGCCGGATGGGCAAGCAGCGCCGCTTCCACTTCTGCGGGGTAGATGTTCTCTCCGCCTGAAATGATGAGGTCCGACCGCCTGTCCAGCACGTATAAAAACCCTTCATCATCCAAATAGCCAAGATCGCCCGTTTTAAACCATCCATTATGAAAAGCGGCCTGGTTCGCGTCGTCACGATGATAATACCCTTTCATTACATTCGGGCCTTTCACCGTAATTTCACCATGTTCAAACGGCGCACAAGGGTTTCCGTCTTTTTCAATTCTAATTTCGCATGAAAACAGCGGTTTACCGGCAGAGCCGAGCTTGTCCATGCTGAATTCCGGAGAAAGTGTGACAATCTGTGAGCAGGTTTCAGTCAAGCCGTAAGATTGGAATACCGGAAATTGTTTCCTGCGGCATTCTTCAAGGAGCGGCAGCGGTGCCGGACCCCCGCCAAGCAGAATGCAGCGCAGTGATTCAGGACATTGTTCAGTTTCCGCAAGCAGGCCCGAGAGCATGGTCTGCACCGCTGAAATGATCGTGACCTGATGGGAGCTGATGCTGTCCAGCACATCAGTGACAGAGAATTTTTGATGAAGCACGACGGGCATGCCGTAAATGACCGACTTAAACAGCGCAGACAGACCGCTGATATGAAACAGCGGCAGCGCAATAAGCCAGCGGTCCCGCTCCGTGACCCCCAGATTCAGCGCAGACGATACAGCGCTGGAATAATGATTACCGAAAGTCTGCTGCACCCCTTTCGGCCTTCCTGTTGTTCCTGACGTATACATAAGAGTCGCCGTATCATCAAGCGTTACATAAGCTTCCGGCTCCATGTCACCCGCCTCTTCAGCCTGCAGCTCGTCCACATCTGCGGTGGCGACCGCAGATTCATATTCTTCGCGGCAAAAACCGTCCTCCGTCAATAAAAGCTTTGCCTGTGAATCTTCGAGCTGAAACAACCGTTCCTGTTTTGAGAGCTTCGTATTCAACAGCACAGCTTCCGCCCCTAATAAGAAGCAGGCGTGAACGGCATAAACCATTTCCGGTCTGTTAGAAAGCAAAATCGCGGCCCTGTCTCCTTTTTTAAGCGAGCAGTATTTGGACAGCCGCGCGGCCATTTGTTTAGAAGCATGATATAATTCTCTGAATGTCATCTGTTTGTTTTCAAATATGAGAGCGATTCTCTCCGGTGTCAGCTGAGCCCTTTGAGTGAGCCAATTCGGCTGTTCTGTCAGCATGTTATCATCTCCGAGGTAAAAGTACTGTTTTTGAAAAGAAAACAGCTTGGACCAGAGCGGCTCAAGCTGTTTCGTAGTGTCATCTGATCACGGAAAACGAGGGAATTGACCGAAATCGGGACTGCGTTTCTCTTTAAAGGAATCACGGCCTTCTTTCGCTTCGTCAGTCGTGTAATAAAGAAGCGTTGCATCTCCTGCAAATTGCTGAATTCCGGCGAGGCCGTCTGTATCAGCGTTAAATGCCGCTTTAAGGAAACGAAGGGCTGTAGGGCTTTTCTCAAGCATTTCTTCACACCATTTAATTGTTTCCTCTTCAAGTTTCTCTAATGGGACAACCGTATTGACAAGCCCCATGTCGAGCGCTTCCTGCGCGTTGTATTGACGGCACAGGTACCAGATTTCACGGGCTTTCTTATGTCCGACGATACGCGCCAGGTAACCTGAGCCGTAACCGGCATCAAAGCTTCCCACTTTCGGGCCGGTTTGACCGAAAATCGCGTTATCGGCCGCAATCGTTAAATCACAGACGATATGAAGCACATGGCCTCCGCCGATGGCATAGCCTGATACCATCGCTACGACCGGTTTAGGAATCACACGGATCAAACGCTGAAGATCAAGCACATTCAGACGCGGGATCTGATCGTCTCCGACATATCCGCCGTGACCGCGGACTTTTTGGTCTCCGCCTGAACAGAATGCTTTATCTCCCGCTCCCGCAAGAATGATGACACCAATATTGGAGTCATCACGCGCACAAGCAAACGCGTCAATCATTTCTGATACCGTCTTAGGAGTAAATGCGTTATGTACCTCCGGGCGGTTAATTGTTATTTTTGCAATACCGTTATACGTCTCGTACAGGATTTCATCGTACTGACGTTCACTTTTCCATTCTGCAGCCATTGATATGACCTCCTTCATTTTTGCCTGAGTCCGGCCGAAAAGCTATTTTCTTTATGCTTTACAAGCCGTATAAAAACTCACTTACTATCTTACCAAAAATTCGCGGCTGTTCCACATGTACCGTGTGCCCCGCCTGTTTGACAACCTCTATTTTACTTGATGGGAGCAGGTTATGCACCTTTTGATTAATAGCGCAAAACTTTTCATCCCATTCACCGCATATGAGCAGGACGGGCGCCTTGATGCGGTGTAATGCCTCCCACCAGGAAGGCTGTGAGCCTGTCCCCATTCCGAGCAGGCTTCCTGCAAGTCCGGACGGATTATTCTTCAGCCTGCCGGCACGGATGGACGCCTTTACGCTGTCCGGCAGAGAAAGCTGCGTGGCAAACAACGGAATGCTCTCCCAATAATCAACAAACGATGTTATACCTTCCCGCAATATAAAGTCAGCAAGCTTCCGATCTGACTGAATCCGTTTTTTGCGTTCCTGAAGCGTGCTGAGGCCCGGGGTTGTACTTTCCAAAACAAGCGCTGACACCCGATGCGGAAATGCCTGTGCAAAGGAATACGCAAGTCTTCCCCCCATAGAATAACCAATAAGTTTCACTTTGTGAAGTTTTAATTGATCAAAAACGGCGGCAAGGTCCGCAACCTGCCGGCTCGCACTATACCTTGCCGCTTGCACAGGCGCGTCTGTCTCCCCGTGACCCAGGCAGTCAATCATCACCATTCGCTCGCCGGGAAACATGCCGCGTAAAAACATCCATGATTCTTTGCTGCCCGTAAATCCATGCAGACAAACAATAGCTTCAGACGATTCGTGTCCGTGTCCGCTATCAGCAGCACGATAGCATACGCCGTCGGCCGTTTTAACTGTTACAGTTTCCATTCTTTTTTCACTTCCCGCACTGCGGCCTGCAGCAGATCGCGATGGAATTGAACTCTTGATGTCCGATCTGTTTTCAGCTCGATTATATGAAGTCCGGGCTTGTCCGCCTGCGGCTGATACGCATCCTTAAATGCTTCCCATGTCTCAGGACAAGTATACGTCCCGCCGTACAGTGCGGCGGCATGCCGGAAATCAAGACCCGTCGGCGTACCGAACAGTTCTTCAAAATGAGTCTTATCAGATGCCTGCGGCAAAAACGAGAAAATCCCGCCGCCATCATTGTTTATTAAAATAACCGTAAGCGGAATTCCAAGTTTTTTAGCCGCTAACAGCCCGTTTAAATCATGATAAAACGATAAATCTCCAATGACAAGCGTGACAGGAGCTTTTGTACCTTCACACAGTCCCATAGCCGAGGAGACAACTCCGTCAATGCCGTTAGCGCCGCGGTTGGCATAAACACGGAAGGAACGATCTTGTTTTTCAAAGAAAGTATCCACGTCGCGGATCGGCATGCTGTTGCCGACAAAAATCGAACTGCCTTCAGGGACAAGGTGCTGAAGCTGACGATATACATTTCCTTCAAATGATAAATCATCCATGCTCGCGGCCTGTAAATGACTCCGGAACCGGTCATTGACAAATTGCCATTTCTCAAGCCATCCGGACGGCCGTTTTCCGGTTTCAGCTGAACGGACCGCTTCCAAAAACACAGACGGATGGCAATGAATCATATGCGCGCCGGCCTGGGTGGGATCTCTCCATCCTCCGTCTTCATCGACGATAAACTGCTCAATGGCAGGATCGTCTCTGAGCCATAAAAAGAGCGGTTTGGAAACCGGCATCGGACCGAAGCGGATCACAGCGTCAGGGCGCAGCGCCTCTTTTATTTCTTCATCTTTTAAGAACGAGTCATAAGCATCAATAATCAGCGTCTTATCATGCTCCCCGTTTCGGAGGTTTGAAAGCGGATCAGCCAAAATCGGGAACTGAAGCATCTCGGCAAGCGCGATGATTTGCTGCTTTTCTGCTTCACCGTGAATTTCGCCGCAGACGATCATACCTCTTTCGGTACCCGCGAGACGCTCTGTAATATGACAGAGAGAGTCTTGATCAGCTGACTGAATCCCTGTTGTGACTGAGACGTGCTTCCCCTTTCTCATTCTTTCAAAAGGTCCGGCTGATAAATCCGGCATCAAAGGCTCTCTGAGCGGCACATTGATATGGACTGGCCCCATCGGGCGCTTCCCGGCTTCACTTACGGCTCTGCCGGCCAATGTTCTGATATAGCTCAGCATTTGAGGTTTTTCCTCAGGAAGAGCTGAGTCTGTGAAAAACTTAACAAAGTTACCGAACAGAAAATGCTGGTTAATCGCCTGAGGCGCCCCCACTTCCCTTAATTCATGAGGCCGATCAGCAGTCAGGACAATAAGAGGCACTCTTGAATAATGAGCTTCAATCACGGCCGGATAGAAGTTAGCCGCTGCCGTTCCTGACGTACAAATCAGCATGACCGGACGCTGGCGGGCTTTTGCAAGACCGAGTGCGAAAAAACCTGCAGATCGTTCATCAATCTGTATATGGACTTGAATATCCGGGTGGGCCGCCGCCAAAACCGCCAGGGGAGTTGACCTCGATCCCGGGCAAACAACCGCGTCGGTGACACCCGATAGCGCGAATTCATCAATAAAGCTTCCGATATAATGTGTAATCGGGTTTGTCAAAGCCTTTCACCTCCTAAAGCAGAGATCATCGGCTTTAGTTTAATTTGTGTTTCTTCATATTCTGATTGCGGATCTGAATCTTCAACAATGCCGCAGCCTGCGAAAAGCCGCGCACTTTTGCCTTCAATCAGCCCTGATCGGATAGCCACGACAAATTCTCCGTTTTCCCTGCCGTCCATCCAGCCGATCGGAGCCGCATACCATCCGCGTGTCATCGGTTCAATATCAGCGATAACTTCAACAGCTTTCTGCTGAGGAGCTCCTCCCAATGCCGGAGTGGGATGCAGCTTTTCAATTAAATCAAACAGCGAAGCGGACGTTTTCAGATGGCCTGTGATCGGCGTATATAGATGCTGAACACTTTTTGTTTTATATAATTGCGGGCCTGCAGGCTTTTTCACATCACTGCAGCTCGACAAGAAAGAATCGTGTATCATCTTAACCACAAAATCATGTTCCGCGAGATTTTTTTCGTCATGCAGCAGCTCTTTGCCGAGACGGTCATCTTCTTGTTGATTTTCTCCGCGCTTAATTGAACCTGCCAGACAGGTGGACATAACGTCTTTGCCTGATTTTTTGATCAGCCGTTCCGGTGAAGCGCCGACAAAGCATTTATCTCCCTGCTCAATCGCAAAAACATAGCTTGTCGTTTGGTCCGTCAAAAGCTTGCGGACAACGCTCTCCGCCGGAATAGGCCCATCATATGACAAAACGACTTCCCTTGCCAGCACGACTTTATCATATTGATTTGCCTTCATATCATTTGTTGCTGTTTTAATGGCTTCAAGCCAGTTTTCCACATCAAGTTCTTCCGCTTTTGTTAAAACAGGATATTCTTCATACTCAATTGAAGAAACTGCAAAAGCTTCTGAAAAAGATTTCAGACGTTTCAGCGTATCTTCTGCCTGATTACCGTCTGCCGCCCATTGATTGACGGTTAAATAATCGCCATCTGCCGTCTTTGTCAGCATGAGTGAAGGGATAAAGAACAGTCCTTCTTCAAACCCGTTCCATTCGTCTCCTCTCTCTTCAGCGGGATTAAATGAAAAACCGCCGAATAAGACAGGGCCGACCGCGGTATGCGCCGCCTCTTCTTCTTCATGAATATGAAAAGCCGTCTTTTTAAAGCGCTCCCATTGTTCAAAAACGTCGTGATAACGTTTTCCATTTTTTTCATTCGATTGGAACAGCGCTTCTGTGCCAAGACCGACTATTGTTAATTCACTACCGGGTTCTGACCAAAAAAATCGTTTGCCTTTATATTTTTTTGCTCCGTCTTTGAAAAATGATAGAGGGTCTAAAGACGCAATACGTCTTGAATAGCTCAATAAGACAGCATGGTTGACTTGTTTGGCTTTATGTAATGCATGATCTGCTTCCTCTCGGAACGTATGCTGCACCGTTGTCACCATGAGACATTCCTCCATAATCCGTTAAATGCTTTTAATACAATACACCTGTGATGAATTTGTGTCAAACACACAGATTTGAGCACGACAAAATGCCTGCATTTCTTATTATAAACCTTTTTGCGCAAATGAATAAAGAAACAAACTTGAATTTTCTTTCCCCACTCTCGGCAATCACTGTATCCTTTTACTTCCTCGTGGGAAAATGACTATTTTTATCCACCATTTTTCTGCGTAAAAACGTTCATACTAACAGTAAGCATCACATAGAAACGAGGGATTGATGTGCTTACAAACGAACAGATCACACACTTAAAAAAAGAATTGGAAGAAGCCAGAGATGATATTTTAAGCCGCTTTAAAGAAAATGATCAATTTCAGTTAACTGATGAATTCCCGTATCAATCATCCGGCGAATTGTCTTCCTATGACAATCATCCCGGCGATCAGGCGACCGAATTATACGAGCGGGAAAAAGACCTGGCTCTGCTCGACCATGAAAGGGAGCACCTTCGCGATATTGATTACTCTCTGAAACAAATTGAGAACGGCACATACGGCACTTGTGAAGTCAGCGGCAAGGACATTCCTTATGACAGACTCGAAGCTCTGCCGACGGCTACGACATTGGCGGAATATTCCTCGCAGGATGCCGTTTCCAAAGACAGGCCGATTGAAGAGGAAACACCGTTCGGACAGTTTGAATTTGATGATGATGAATCAATCCGGGCGGCTTACGATAGTGAAGATGCTTATCAGGATGTTGAGGAATACGGAAACTCAGAAACGCCTCAGGATTTAGAAGATCCGCCGCTCAGCTATGGTGATATGACAATGAACTCAGAAGAAAACATCGGCTATGCTGAGGATTATGAAAACTTTATCGCGACAGATATTACCGGAAAAAACATTTCCGTGTATCCAAGCAAGGCACACGAAAAATATGAGCAGGAACTGGACGAAGAAGGAATTATGACGACCTTTGGCGACCTTCATGCTGATTAAAACCCCGGCAGGCCGGGGTTTTTGAATACAAATAATTGGTTTGCTGCATTTTCACACCGAAAACTCATACACTTAATGGTGCATGAACCTTTTGAACGGTTTAATCTTTCCAAGAAAGGGAACTAACGTATTGACATTGAATGACGGAGGGAACAAATGAAAAAGAAGTATATCGGTGCGATTATTGTATTTATCATTACATATGTCTTGTTTTCTTTAGCAGGGTTTCTCTTTCCCATCGACCGGGAATGGTACGACGCGCTGCAAAAACCTGACTGGACGCCGGGCGGATCAGTGATAGGCATCATATGGGCGGTTTTGTTTGCGCTTATTTCGCTCTCAGCAGCCTTAATATATGCAAAGTTTTCATGTAAAGAATCCAAAGCTTTTTGGGTGATGCTCCTCATCAATTATATCGTGAATCAAGGATTCAGCTATTTTCAATTCACACAGAAAAATTTGCTTGCTGCATCTATCGATTGCCTGCTTGTGGCTGTGACAACACTCATTCTGTTGCTCATTGCCGGTAAATACAGTAAAGCTTCAGCCTGGCTTCTGGTTCCTTATTTATTATGGAGCGCTTTTGCCACATACCTGTCTTTTACCATTTACGCTATGAACGCATAATAAAAAACCTTGCATACTATGCAAGGTTTTTTTAATGACCCGTACGGGATTCGAACCCGTGTTACCGCCGTGAAAGGGCGGTGTCTTAACCGCTTGACCAACGGGCCTTATGGCGGAGAAGGAGGGATTTGAACCCTCGCGCCGCTTACACGACCTACACCCTTAGCAGGGGCGCCTCTTCAGCCACTTGAGTACTTCTCCGTATGGCTCCACAGGCAGGATTCGAACCTGCGACCGATCGGTTAACAGCCGATAGCTCTACCACTGAGCTACTGTGGAAAAATCATCATGGTGGGCCTGAGTGGACTCGAACCACCGACCTCACGCTTATCAGGCGTGCGCTCTAACCAGCTGAGCTACAGGCCCATGACAATATAAAAATGGAGCGGGTGATGGGAATCGAACCCACGACATCAGCTTGGAAGGCTGAGGTTTTACCACTAAACTACACCCGCATGTTGTTTGGGGCGATTGATGGGAATCGAACCCACGAGTGCCAGAGCCACAATCTGGTGCGTTAACCACTTCGCCACAACCGCCAAAACAATATTAAATTAAATGGTGGCTCGGGACGGAATCGAACCGCCGACACACGGATTTTCAG